>NZ_JBSRXM010000001.1:6000000-8398325 GCF_054055655.1 Bradyrhizobium sp. USDA 4461 | reverse complement strand
ACATATGTTGCATGAATCCTGATTTGGTGCAACATATGAAGTGCGCATCCTCGAATAGACGCCTGCGCATGGCAGAAGATCGCTTCTCAGGGGATCCTGTGCTGTGACGACATCGACGCCGAAACGCCCTCCCGCCCGCAACTGGCGGCTCTCGCTCAGCGATCCCCGCGTCGCCGGCCTGTTCTGGCAGGTCCTGGTGGTCGGCATCGCGATCGCCATCGTCGCCTTCCTGTGGTCGAACGCGCTGCATAATCTCTCGGTGCGGCGGATCTCGACCGGCTTTGCCTTCCTCGGCCGCGAGGCCGGCATGCCGATCGCCGACAGCTGGATCGACTACACGCCGAAGGACACTTATCTGCGCGCCTTCATCGTCGGCGTCGTCAACACGCTGCGCGTTGCCGTGATCGGCATCGTGCTGGCAACGGTGATCGGCACGCTGGTCGGCATCGCACGGCTGTCGTCGAACTGGCTGCTGGCACGGCTCGCCGCCGTCTATGTCGAGGTGCTGCGCGACCTGCCGCTGCTGTTGCAGCTATTGTTCTGGTACGTGCTGATGCAGGGCCTGCCGGCGGCGCGCCAGGCGTTCAAGCCGGTCGAGGGCGTCTATCTCTCCAATCGCGGCCTGATCCTGCCGTCGGTGCCGCTGCACGAGGCCAATTGGTGGACCATCCTTGCGCTGGTCGCAGGCCTGATCGTGTTCGCTTTCGTCAGGCGCCGCCTGATCGCGCAGCAGATGCGCGACGGCCGGGCGCGGCCGGCCTGGCCCTACGCGCTCGGCCTCGTCGTCGCGTGGCCTGTGCTGGTGTCGTTCCTCGCGGGCGCGAGCTGGAGCGTCACGCTGCCCGAGCTGCGCGGCTTCAACTTCGTCGGCGGGCTGACCCTGGCGCCGGAATATTTCGCGCTCTTGATCGCGCTCGTCACCTACACCTCGGCCTTCATCGCCGAGATCGTGCGCAGCGGCATCCAGGCGGTGCCGCGCGGCCAGTCCGAGGCCGCCAAGGCGCTCGGGCTGAAGCGCGGCTTCGTGCTCCAGCACATCGTGCTGCCGCAGGCGCTGCGCGTCATCATCCCGCCGATGACCAGCCAGTATCTCAACCTGACGAAAAACTCCTCGCTCGCGGTCGCGGTCGGCTACCAGGACATCGTCTCGATCGCCAACACCACGCTGAACCAGACCGGGCAGGCGATCGAGTCGATCGCGCTGATCATGATGGTGTTCCTCACCATCAGCCTCGGCATCAGCCTGTTCATGAACTGGTACAATGCGCGGATCGCGCTGGTGGAGCGTTGACATGAGCTCGGTCGCACATGTCCCGCAGGATCCGCTGCCGATCGGCCCGCGCCCCGCACCGCGCGCGCTCGGCGGTCATCTCACCGCCTGGCTGCGCGCCAATCTGTTCGCCTCGATCCCGTCCGGCATCATGACCTTGCTGCTGCTGTTCGTGCTCGGCAAGGCCGGCATCGCGTTCTGGCAATGGGGCATCGCCAACGCGGTCTGGATCGTCTCCGGCAACGACACCGCCGCCTGCCGCGCGCTGCGCGGCGTCGGCGCCTGCTGGGCCGTCGTGCCCGAGAAGTACCGCTTCATCCTGTTCGGCACCTATCCGTATAGCGAGCAGTGGCGGCCTGCGCTCGCGGTCGTGATCTTCATCGCGCTGTTCGTGGTGTCGAGTCGCCGCAGCTTCTGGCGCAAGGAGCTGTTCCTCGTGTGGGCCGCGGCGCTGATCGTGATCGGCTGCCTGATGTGGGGCGGCTTCCTTGGCCTCACCTTCGTCACCCAGGACCGCTGGGGCGGGTTGCCGGTGACGCTGATCCTCGCGACCTTCGGACTGGCGCTCGGCTTCCCGCTCGGTATCCTGGTCGCGCTCGGCCGCCGCTCGAACTTGCCGGCGATCCGTTCGCTCTGCGTGCTCTATGTCGAATTGATCCGCGGCGTGCCGCTGATCAGCCTGCTGTTCATGGCGAGCGTGATGTTCCCGCTGTTCATGCCCGACGGCGTCAACATCGACAAACTCCTGCGCGCGCAGATCGCCTTCATCCTCTATGCCGGCGCCTATCTCGCCGAAGTCGTGCGCGGCGGCCTGCAAGCGGTGCCGCGCGGACAATATGAGGCCGCGGATGCGCTCGGGCTGTCTTACTGGGAGAAGCACGCGCTGATCGTGCTGCCGCAGGCGATCCGCCACGTCATCCCGCCGCTGGTCAACACCTTCATCGCCTTCTTCAAGGACACCAGCCTGGTCCTGATCATCGGCATCTTCGATCTCTTGACGACGGCGAAAACCGCGATCGTCGATCCGGCCTGGCAGCCCTTCAGCGTCGAGGTCTACGTCTTCGTCGGCGTGATCTATTTCGTGTTCTGCTTCGCGATGTCCCGCTACAGCCGCAGCCTCGAGGCGCAACGCGCGCACGGCTGAGCCGGCCGGGCTTTCCGTCAATTCCCGAATGTTCGATCCGGGCGGGCCGTCCGAAGGACGGCGCCGCTCCCGTTCGCTCCGCGATCGGGGATCGAGCCCCTTGCCAAGCCGGCCCGAGCCTATTTATGATCATAAAATGGATAAATCGGCTCTGCCCACCCTCGACCCCTCCCGCCGCGCTTCGATCAAACGCAAGCGGTCGGACGCGGTCGCCGATCTGATCCGCAGCCACATCTTCCAGGCCGGCTTGCAGCCCGACGACCGGCTGCCGCAGGAGAGTGAGCTGATCGAGATGTTCGGCTGCAGCCGCTCGACCATCCGCGAGGCGCTCAAGTCGCTGGAAGTGCAGGGGCTGGTGCAGAACACCACCGGGCCCGGCGGCGGCGCGCGGGTGGCGCCGGTCTCGATCAACCGGATCGTCGGCCTGCTCAGCAACTACTTCTATTTCCAGTCGGTCAATGCCGCGCAGATCTACCAGATCCGCCGCCTGATCGAGCCGGAGCTCGCCTTCAGCGTGGTCGGGCACCTCACGGCGGCGCATTTCGCCGCGCTCGACAACGCGATCGCGGTTCAGGAGCATCATCCCGGCGGCGAAGCCGATTGGGACCATCATCGCCACGCCGAGATCGATTTCCACGACATCCTGATCGAGGCCTGTCCCAATCCGCTGCTCGGCCTGATGTGCCGCTTCGTCAACGAGGCGATCCGTCATCTGATCGGCAAATTCGGCGCGCAGCAGTTCTCGTCGCGCTTCACCTGCGAGAATATCGACTTTCACAAGCGTCTGATGGCCGCGTTCCGCTCCGGCAATGCGGCGCGCGCCCGGCGCGTGATGCTCGATCATGTGCTCAGCGCCGAGGCGGTCGTCGTTCCCAGAGAGGACCGGCGAATGGACCAGCCGGTGTTCTACGAGCCGTTGCGGCTCGACTGAACCAACCAGCAAGAAACCAGTGCAAGAACCAGTGGAGGACAACACGTGACGAATGCACCGATCTGGCAATGGTCGGCCGTGGAGACGGCTGCGGCGATCAGGAACGGCGAGGCGACCTCCGAGCAGGTGGTCCGCGCGCATCTCGATCGCAAGCAAGAGGCCAACCCGGCGCTCAACGCTGTCGTCGTCGATCTCGGTGACGCCGCGCTGAAGTCGGCGAAGGCCGCGGACGAGGCGTTGGCCGCCAGCAAGCGCGGCGGCGCTGCCGTCGGGCCGCTGCACGGCGTGCCGGTCACGATCAAGATCAACATCGACGTCGAGGGCCAGGCCAATTCGAACGGCGTGGTCGCCTTCAAGGACAATATCGCGCCGGGCGACTCGCCGGTGACCGCCAACCTCAAGAAGGCCGGCGCCATCATCATCGGCCTGACCAACACGCCGGAATTCTCGCTGCGCGGCTTCACCGACAACCCGCTGCACGGCCTGACGCGCAATCCCTGGAATGCGGAGGTGACCTGCGGCGGCTCCTCCGGCGGCGCCGGCGCGTCGATCGCGGCCGGCATCGGCACCATCGCGCATGGCAACGACATCGGCGGCTCGCTGCGCTGGCCGGCGCATTGCAACGGCATCGCCACCATCAAGCCGACCCAGGGCCGGATTCCGGCGTTCAATCCCTCCGCCACGGCAGAGCGGCCGCTGATGGCGCAGTTCATGTCGTCGCAGGGACCTTTGGCGCGCCACGTCGCCGACGTCCGTCTCGGGCTCGAGGTGATGGCGCAGCGCGACCCGCGCGATCCCTGGTACGTGCCGGCGCCGCTCACGGGGCCGAAGCCGGCCGCGCTGGTCAAGGTCGCGCTGGCGAAGATCCCCGAGGACATGGTGACCGATCGCAGCGTGATCGCACTTCAGCGCAAGGCGGCCGATCATCTGGCCGATGCCGGCTACGCGGTCAGCGAGGTCGAGGTCCCCGAGCTCAACAAGGTCTGGCAGCTCTGGTGCGACCTGATCATGACCGAGACGCGGGTATTGCAGCAGGATCAGATGCTGGCGACGACGAGCGCCGACTTCCAGAAGACGTTCCACGGCTTCATGGCGCTGGCCAACCCGCTCGATCAGGCCGCCTACATGAAGGCCATTGCCGAGCGGTCGCGCCACATCAGGAACTGGATGGCCTTCCTCGAGCAATATCCTGTCGTGCTGATGCCGACCACGGTGCGCAAGACGCCGGAGGTCAATGCCGATCTCGGCGGCGATCAGCGCGTCAAGGATTTGTTCTGGAACGATCTGCGCTTCATCTCGTCGATCAACGTGCTCGGCCTGCCGGCGGCCGTGGTGCCGGTCGGCCTGCATGAGGGCGTGCCGGTCGGTGTCCAGATCGTCGGCTCGCGCTATCGCGAGGACATGTGTCTCGACGCCGCCGAGGCGATCGAGCGCAAGGTCGGTATTCTCACAAGGCAATTGTGGGCGCGGCGCTGAGGCGATCGCGACGGCATGATGCGTATGATCCAGGTCACGCCGCGGCGAAATCTCGTCGCGGCGTTCGCATGATTGGCGAGGTCCGCGAGCCGATGCATTCGTCGCGTTCCTCCTCCCGGAATTTTGGCGCGGAATCGCAGAGCGCCATGCCGGCGAACGGGGTTGTCGGTGATCCCTGATTGCTTCAGGAGTTCGTCGAACCATCCAAACCCTGGGAACGAAATGTCCATCACGAAACGCTCGTCCGTCCTGGCCGCCATTGCCGCCGCGTGTCTGTCATTTGCGGCCGGCACGGCCCGCGCGGAGGATGGTGTGCTGCGGGTCGGCATCATCACCGACATGAGCGGGCAATATTCCGACGGCAATGGGCCGGGATCGGTGATCGCGGCGCAGATGGCCGCGGAAGAAATCGGCGGCACGGTCGCCGGACGCAAGATCGAGATCATCTCGGCAGATCACCAGAACAAGCCTGACGTGGCGACCGGCATCGTGCGCAACTGGATCGACACCAAGGGTGTCGACGTGATTGCCGAAGGCGTCAACTCCGCGGTGGCGCTCGCGATCCAGACCGTGACGCGCGACCGCAAGAAGCTGTTCCTGATCTCGGGTTCCGGTTCGTCCGATCTCACCGGCAAGCAGTGCTCGCCGACCAGCGTGCAGTGGACTTACGACACCTATGCGTCCTCGAACGCGACGGCAAAGGCCGTGGTCGCGCGCGGCGGCTCGCCGTGGTTCTTCCTCACCGCGGACTACGCCTTCGGCCAGGCGCTGGAGCGCGATGCCAGCAAGGCCGTGACCTCAGCCGGCGGCAAGGTGCTCGGCGCGGTCCGTCATCCCTTCGACACCGCGGACTTCTCGTCCTTCCTGTTGCAGGCGCAATCCTCCGGCGCAAAAATCCTGGCGCTCGCCAATGCCGGCTCCGACTTCCGCAACGCGGTGTCGCAGGCCGACGAATTCAACATCCGCGCCAGCATGCAGGTCGTCGCGTTGCAGGTGACGCTCACCGACGTGCCGGCGCTCGGGCTGGCGCACGCGCACGACCTCTTGTTCACCGATTCCTTCTATTGGGATCGCACGCCGGATACACGCATGTTCGCCCAGGAGTTTTTCAAACGACATGGCGCGATGCCGACCGCCTACCAGGCCGGCGTCAATTCGGCGCTCAGGCACTATTTCAAGGCGGTCGCCGCCACCAACTCGGTGGATTCGGAAACCGTGATTGCGCAGATGCGCAAGACCCCGGTCAACGACTTCTTTGCCCAGAACGGCGTCGTGCGCGAGGATGGCCGCATGGTGCACGACATGTATCTGATGCGCATCAAGAAGCCGGAGGAGTCCAAGAGCAAGTGGGACCTCTACGAATATCTCGCGACCGTGCCGGGCGACCAGGCCTTCCGTCCGCTCGATGAAGGCGGCTGCCCCTACGTCGCCAAGGCGCACTGAAGCGATCGGGCTGCGATGCCGGGGAGGTGAGGATGTCTGCCTCTCCACGCGTCATTCCGGGGCGCGCCTCTTGGCGCGAGCCCGGATCCATTCCTCAACGAGTACATGCGGCCCGATGGATTCCGGGCTCGACGCTTCGCGTCGCCCCGGAATGACGAGGAGGGTGTCGGGTGCGACAAAGCAACCCGTCGGGCAACTCAGCAAAAACGCGTCAAGGGCCCGCAGTGAAAATATTTCGCTTTATCCGAAGAGCGATTCGGTGTATGAATTTCCCGTCTCGCCCGATTGAGGGGCGCTTCGCGGTCGTCACGAACGCGGGTCGAGATGCGGTGGACGCTGCGCGTGGCCTGACGAGAGCACGCAAGGCGGACGGCGAAGTCGTGCAGGCCTGACGCCCTAGCGGTAGGTGTCTCTTCCGATTGCGCAAATGCGCGTTGCGAAGACGGTGACAACAAAGCCAAGTCTCGCCGGGGAGAGCACGTATAAGCCGTAAGCCATCGCGCAGGGAAAGCCGGATTGCTCCGGTTACACCTGTGGTCCTACCCCCGTGCTTTCTACCCATTGCACGGGGCCCATGGGTGCGATCGGCACCCGGCTTTCCCTGCGCCCTCTGTGAAAACGAGAGGGCGGAACGAAAGAGCAAGACTCGGACAAATCATGTCGCGAGAATGCGAAGCTGTATCCCCACCCCACCTGTCATCGCCCGGCTCGCGGGTGATGACACCGCGTGTTTGACGCCTTGAATCGAGCACCATCCGCACCGTCGTCCCTGCCTAGTGCGCAATTGCGCACGGGAGCAGGGACCCATAACCACAGATGCAAATTGCAGTGCAGCGCTGGAACGACGAGTCCCTCTAACAACATCCGCCGCGGCGTATGGGGCCCGATTTTCGCCAGGACGACAGCGGTGATGAAATCGGGTCGGTCGCGTGATGCATCAAAAGCGCGTGTGGCTGGATGTGGAAGCGTGCGGCCTTTCTTGACACGGATCGCATCAACCGTTTCCCTTCGCCATCGACGTCAGCGGCTGGGTGGGCGCGGGTGCAGAACGAATCTGTGATCAGGCGGCGGGATCTGCTGACGCTGATCGGGACCATTGCCGGCAGTTCGGCGATGTATCACGCGATGACGAGCCTCGGCTTCGCATCGGAGTCCGCCTACAAGGGGCCGGTCAAGCTCGCCGGCGACGTCAAGGGCGCCTCGGTGCTGATCCTCGGCGCCGGGCTTGCCGGCATGACGGCGGCGCTGGAACTGCGCAAGGCCGGCTACAAGGTCCAGATCCTCGAATTCAACAGCCGCGCCGGCGGCCGCAACTGGTCGATCCGCGGCGGTGACAGCTTCACCGAGCTCGGCGGCTTCAGGCAGACCTGCCAGTTCGAGCAGGGGCTCTATCTCAATCCGGGCCCATGGCGGATTCCCTATCATCACCGCGCGCTGCTCGATTACTGCCGCCGGCTCAATGTGACGCTGGAGCCCTTCATCCAGCTCAACCACAATGCCTATCTGCACGCGACGCGCGCATTCGACGGCAAGCCGCAACGCTTTCGTAGCATCAAGGCGGATTTCCAGGGCGGCGTGTCGGAGCTGCTTGCGAAAGTCAGCCAGCAGGGCAGGCTCGACGAGTTCGTCGGCAAGGAAGATCAGGAGATCCTGTTGCAGGCGCTGCGCGACTGGGGCGCGCTGGATCGCGATTACAAATACAATGCCAACCTCGGCTCCGCCGAGTTTCGCGGTTATGCCCACGATCCCGGCGGGGGCCTGATGCCCGACCCGCTGCCCAGCGACCCGATCTCGCTGCAGGAGCTGTTGCGGTCGCGGATGTGGCGCTATCTGCAGACCTTTGCGCGCTACGACTTCCAGACCACGATGTTCCAGCCGGTCGGCGGCATGGACATGATCGGCAAGGCGTTTGCGCGCGAGGTCGGCGATCTCATCCGCTACAATGCCAAGGTGACGCAGATCCAGCAGAACGGCTCCGGCGTCACCGTGAGCTATGTCGACACCGCCAACCCGTCCGCGGTGCAGCAGGCGACCGCCGACTGGTGCATCTGCACCATCCCGTTGCCGATCCTGAGCCAGCTGCCGATCGATGTCGGCGCGCCGATGAAGAGTGCGATCGAGGCCGTGCCCTATGCCGCCTCGGTGAAGATCGGGCTGCAGTTCAAGCGGCGGTTCTGGGAAGAGGACGAGGCGATCTATGGCGGCATCAGCTACACCGATCTGCCGATCCGGCAGATCGCCTATCCGAACACTGGCTTCAACCGCGGCGGCCGCGGCATCCTGCTCGGTGCCTACATGTATGGCGGCGCCAATTCGTTCGAGTTCACCGCGATGACGCCGGCCGAGCGGGTCGCCAGCGCAGTCGAGTTCGGCTCGGCGATCCATCCGCAATACCGAAGCGAATTCGAGAACGGCGTCGCGGTGGCCTGGCATCGCGTGCCGTTCACGCTCGGCTGCGCCGGCGAATGGACCGAGGCCGCGCGGGCGCAGCATTACCGCAATCTCTGCCAGATCGACGGCCGCATCGCGCTGGCCGGCGAGCATGCCTCGCAGCTGCCGGCCTGGCAGGAGGGCGCGATCCTGTCCGCGCTCGACGTCATCTCCCGGCTGCACGAACGCGTGGTGAAGACGTGATGATGCGCAAAGGACCATCTGTCATTGCCATGTTGGCGCTGCTCGCAACGTCCGCGGCCGCTGCGCAGGACGGTGGTGCGGGCAAGCGCACCTTCTCGTCGGGTTACCGCTTCGTCGAGATGACCGGCGAAGAGCTGTTCGCCAACGTCTGCCAGGGCTGCCACATGCCGGACGCGACGGGCGCGAGCGGCGCCGGCAGCTATCCCTCGCTCGTCGGCAACAAGAATCTGGAATCCGGCAGCTATCCGATCTTCCTCGTCGTCAATGGCCGCCGCGGCATGCCGGCATTCGGCGACATGATGACCGATGGTCAGGTCGCCGCCGTTGTGAATTATCTGCGGACGCACTTCGGCAACAGCTATCAGGACGCGGTGACGACCAAGGACGTCCAGGACGCGCGCCGCTAACAAATACACTTGGGAGAGTTTGATGAAATTCACCGCTATCGTGTTGGGCGCCGCGCTGTCGGCGATGGCGAGCGCCGCCTCTGCGGACGTGGTCAGGCATCCGATTCCCAACTCGACATTCCCGATCGCGCAGGCCGTGACCGTCACCGGCAACACCACGACGGTCTATGTCAGCGGCCAGGTGCCGCCGGTCGTCAACAAGGATGCCGATCCGTCGAGCCCGCAGGCCTATGGCGACGCCAAGACCCAGACCGTCGGCGTGCTCAACCGGATCAAGGCGATCCTGGAGGGCCAGGGGCTCGGCATGGGCGACGTCGTCAAGATGCAGGTGTTCCTGGTGCACAGCGCGGGCGCGCCGATGGACTTCAAGGCCTTCATGGAGGGTTACACCCAGTTCTTCGGCGGCAGCCAGCCGAACCTGCCGGCGCGCTCGGTGGTCGGCGTCGCCGCGCTGGCCAATCCCGGCTTCCTGGTCGAGATCGAGGTGATCGCAGTCAAGGATTCCAATAAGAACTCCAAATAGCGTGCACGAAACTGCGGAGCATGCGCGCGCAAATTGAAGGGCTTGCCGTCTTGCCAAAGCCCGTGTCGCCTGTCTGAATTCGTTGCAGTGGAATTCTGGGAGAGCATGATGTCGCACAAGACCCGAAACATGGTTCGATCGTTGCTGCTGTCGGCGGCGCTCGGTGCGCTGCTCGCAACCGGCGCCGCAGCGGAGGGATTGACCGAGCAACAGCAATTTGCCCGCGGCATCTACCAGGAGCTGGTCGAGATCAACACCACCACCGCGACCGGCGACACCCGGAAGGCGGCGGAAGCGATGGGCGCGCGGCTCCGCGCTGCGGGCTTCCCCGAGGCCGACGTGCATGTGTTCTCGCCGGCGCCGCACAAGGGCAATCTGGTGGCGCGGCTGCACGGCTCCGGCGCACGCAAGCCGATCCTGCTGGTCGCCCATATCGATGTCGTCCCCGCCCTCCGGGAAGACTGGACGGTCGATCCGTTCAAGCTCACCGAGCAGGACGGTTATTTCTACGGCCGCGGCTCGAGCGACGACAAATACATGGCCGCGTCCTTTGTCACCAATCTGATCCGCTACAAGAAGGAGGGCTACAAGCCGGACCGCGACATCATCGTAGCGCTGGAGACCGACGAGGAGATCCTCGATGCCAACGGCCTCGGCATGCAGTGGCTGATCAAGAACCATCGCGACCTGATCGACGCCGAGTTCGCGCTCAACGAAGGCGGCGGTGTCGGCCTGAAGAATGGCAAGGCGATCCGCAACAGCGTGCAGACCAGCGAGAAGGTCTCGGTCGGCTACCAGCTCACCGTGAAGGATCGTGGCGGCCATTCATCGCTGCCGCGCAAGGACAATGCGATCTACCGGCTCGCCGAAGGCCTGGTTCGTCTCTCCAAATACGACTTCCCGATGAATCTCAACGAGACCACGCGGATCTATTTCGCCAAGACCGCCGAGACCGAGAGCAAGGAGAACGCCGACGACATCAAGGCAATCCTGGCGCCGCAGCCCGATCCGGCGGCCTTGGCGCGATTGTCGGACAAGCCCGGTTACAACGCCCAGCTCCGCACCACCTGTGTCGCGACCATGCTGGAAGGCGGCCATGCCATCAACGCGCTGCCGCAGCTGGCGAGCGCCAAGGTGAATTGCCGGATCCTGCCCGGCGAGCCGGTCGATGGTGTCCAGGCGGCGATCGAGCGCGTGCTGGCCGACAAACAGATCGAGGTGACCCCGACCGGCAAGGCGGTGCTGAGCCCTCCGTCGCCCTTGAACGAGGAGATCATGGGTTCGATCGAGAAGCTGTCGAAGGAGTTCTGGCCGGATGCGGCGATCGTCCCGGTCATGAGCACCGGCGCGACCGACGGCAGCTATCTGCGCAATGCCGGAATCCCGACCTATGGCCATTCCGGACTCGGCGCCGATGTCGACGACAACCGCAACCATGGCAAGGACGAGCGCGTGCTGGTCAAATCGTTCTACGAGGGCCAGGAGTACCTCTATCGCCTGGTCAAGATGCTCGCCGGTGGGAAATGATGGCGGACGGTAAGGCTAAGTTGCGGGTCGCGGTCGCCGGCCTCGGCGCGATCGGCACCGACGTCGTCAAGGCGCTCGATCAGGGCATCGAGGGCCTGACGCTGGTTGCGGTGTCGGCCAACAGTCCGGACAAGCATGGCGGCTGGGTCGCGGCGCTCAAATCCGCGCCGCGGCTGGTGCCGATCGAGCAGCTTGCCGATGTTGCCGACATCGTGGTCGAGTGCGCGCCGAGCAAGGTGGTGCGCGCGATCGTGGCGCCGGTGGTCGCGCGCGGCAAGACTGCGGTCGTGCTCAGCGTCGGTGCGCTGTTGCAGAACGAGGACCTGGTCGATCTCGCGCGAGCCCATGGCGGCCAGATCATCGTGCCGACCGGCGCGCTGATCGGGCTCGATGCGGTGACCGCGGCGGCGGTCGGGACCATTCATTCGGCGAAGCTCGTGACGCGGAAGCCGGTCGCGGGCCTGCTCGGCGCGCCGCATCTGGTCGAGAACGACATCAAGATCGATGATATCACCGAGCCGCTGCGCATCTTCGAAGGCAGCGCGCGCGACGCGGCAAAAGGCTTTCCGGCCAATCTCAACGTCGCGGTGGCGCTGTCGCTCGCCGGCATCGGCCCGGACCGGACCCGGGTCGAGATCTGGGCCGATCCGACGGTGACGCGCAACACCCACCGCATCGAGGTCGATTCCGATTCCGCGCGGTTCTCGATGATGATCGAGAACATCCCCTCGGAGAACCCCAAGACCGGCCGCATCACCGCGCTGTCGGTGATCGCCTGCCTACGCAAATTGCGCGCGTCGTTACGGATCGGCACCTGATGAAGATTGAGCCTGACGATCTCCTGTTGATCATCGACGTGCAGAATGATTTCTGCCCCGGCGGCGCGCTGGCGGTCGCCGATGGCGATGCGGTGGTGCCGGTGGTCAACCGGCTCGCGGCGCGGTTTGACCATGTCGTGCTGACCCAGGACTGGCACCCGGCGGGCCACAGCTCGTTTGCGACCTCGCATCCGGGCGCGGCGCCGTTCTCCGCGATCACCATGCCCTATGGGCCGCAGACGCTGTGGCCGGACCATTGCATCCAGGGCACCGCGGGCGCGGCGTTTCATCCGGGCCTCGCCACCGACCGCGCCGAGCTCGTGATCCGCAAGGGGTTCCGCTCGGCGATCGATTCCTATTCGGCGTTCTTCGAGAACGACCGCACAACCCCGACCGGGCTCGCCGGCTATCTGCGCGAACGTGGCCTCACGCGTGTCCTGATGGCGGGGCTGGCGACGGATTTCTGCGTGCAATATTCGGCGCTCGATGCGCGGCGGCTCGGCTTCGAGACGGTGGTCGTGTTGCCGGGCTGCCGGGCCATCGATCTCGGCGGTTCGCTTGCGGCTGCCATCGCGGCGATGCGCGAGGCCGGCGTGAAGCTTGTCGAGGAGATCGTCTGAGCCTCGCCAGGCAGGGGCAAAAACCATTGTTTTGACTGGCCTTTTGTTCTAATCCCCAGCCGTTGATGATCACGCGCAGCGGAGCTTTCGTGTCGGGACAGGTTTTGCGGATTGGGACGCGCAAGAGCGCGATGGCACTCGCGCAGACGGATGAGGTCGCGCGGCTGCTGCGCGCCTCGGCACCGGACCTTGCCGTCGAGATCGTCAAGTTCGAGACCCGCGGCGACCAGGACCAGACCAGCAAGTTGCTGCGTCACGGCGGCAAGGGCGGCGCCTTCGTCGCCGAGATCCGCGAGGCGATGCGCGCGGGCACCTTGCAGGCCGCGATGCATTCGCTGAAGGACGTGCCGGGCAATGAGGAGACGCCGGGTCTGGTCCTCGCGGCGATGCTGGCGCGCGACGCCGCCAATGACAGCCTGGTGCTGCGGCCGGGCCTGTCACTGGAGACCCTGCGCGCCGCCCGCGGCAAGGGCTTCATGATCGGTACCAACGCGGTGCGCCGCGCCGCCTATCTGCGCCGGCTGTTTCCGGAAGCAACCGTGATCCATTATCGCGGTGCTGCCGACACGCGAGTCGCAAAACTCGATCGCGGCGACAAGCAGCGATTGCCGGATGGCGGCGAGGTCGGGCCGGCGGATGCGCTGGTCATGGCGCGCTCCGGCCTCGAGCGCATCGGCATGACCGCGCGCATCGCACATGATTTCTCCGTCGGCGAGATGCTGCCGGCGGTCGGCCAGGGCATCGTCGCGGTCGAATGCGTCGCGACCGATTGGGCGACGCGGGCGCGGCTTGCCGCGATCGACAAGGCGGCGTCGCGGCTTGCCGCCGAGGCCGAGCGCGAGGTGCTGTGGGTGCTCAACGGCCATTGCAACTCGCCGATCGCCGGCCACGCTACGCTCTCCGGAAACGAGATGACGCTGCGCGCCTCGGTGCTCGACGAGGGAGGCGCCGGCTTCATCGAGGTGACGCGGCACGGGCCTTCGGATCGGCCGCGCGAACTCGGCCGCGCCGTCGGCATGGAGTTGTTGGAGAAAGGCGCCGCCGAGATCATCGCCCGCACCAGGGTGGACGAGTAGCGTCCGCTATTGCGCGCGCAAGGGCCAGCTGTCGATGATCCGGAACCTGGATGCACGATCGGCTTGCTTGAACAGCGCGATGCGGTCGATCGCGAGCGTCGCAAGCTCGATCGCCGCGAACCGCTCGCGCAGTTGCGCCACGATCGGGCCGCGCCGTTCGTCGCTCAACCGCCCGGTCAGCGTCATGTGGAAGCGGAATTCCTCCATGACGTAGGGATAGCCCCAGCGGTCGAGATAGTCGCGCTGCCGCTCCGTGAGCCGTTCGGGCTTGCGCCGCGCGCGATCGTCCGGCGTGAGCGGCGCGCGAAACCTGTCGAATTCGGTGACGCAGTCGGCGGCCAGCCGCTGCAATTCGTCCGAGCGGCTGGCCGGGATCACGGCAATGAAGCCGCTGATGGCATCGACCACCGGTTCGATCACGGGAATGCGCCGTGCGCGGCTGGCGAAGGCGGCGCAGGCGTCAAGAAGTTCGGACTCGCTCCTGCCGTCGGCGAGCGCAGTGGGCGCCTTCAGCGTGGCGTGAAAACCGTATTTGCGCGGATCCGCCGTCACCTCGCGCCAGTCGGGCGCGACGCCATCGGGAAACGGCAGGTCGTTGCCGTCAACGGCATCGTAGCCGAGCAGCGTCGAGCCGAAGCGATGCAAGGCGCTGTCGGGCGGCGGCGTATAATAGATCGCGTAGCGCGGGATGGAGGTCATGGCGGCAGAATAGAGCTTGACTACGCGGCCGCAACCGCCTTGCGCGGCGCGAACGAATGAACGAGGCAGCTTGCGTCCGCCAGATGCACCAGCCGCCCGGCCGCGATCACCGCGACGATGCGCGGGCGCATTGGCACCTTGTCGTCGACGACGATGACGTCGGCGCGGCGGCCGGCGGCGAGCACACCGCGATCGGCGAGCCCGGCGGCGCGCGCCGGCGCCGACGAGATCAGGTCCCACGCCTCGGTAAGCGGCAGGATGCCGTCGGCGGCGAGCCGGAACGCTGCGAGCAGCTGCGCCGGATAATAATAATCCGACGCCAGCACCGAGCAGAGGCCCTGCGCGATCATGTCGGAGGCCTTGGTCCAGCCGGTGTGGCTGCCGCCGCGCACCACGTTGGGCGCGCCGAACACGATGAAGTCGCCGGCAGCCGCGGCATCGCGCGCGGTCTCCTCGTTGACGGGGAATTCGGCGATCGTGGCGCCGAGCGCACGAAACTCCTGGCGCATCGCCGGGCTGTTGTCGTCATGCGACAGCATGCGGATATCAGCCGCGCGTGCAGCCGCAGCCAGCCGCCTGATCGAGGCCGGCACCTCGGGACGGCGCGCCACGATCCGATCGAGCATGTCGTTGACGGCGTCGACGGAGAGTCCGCTACGTTCGGCGAGCTGGTTGCGCTTCTTCGGCTTGACGTTGCTGTGGTCGTTGAAGGCGAACAGATCGATGCGGCCTTCGGTGAGCCATTGAATGATCTCGGCCTCGGCGTCGAGATTGTGGGTCTCGTGACGCAGATGGAAGCGGGTATCGGCGGCGAGCTGCGGCCGCAGCGCCTCGATCGCATCGAGCAGCTTGCGCGCGTTCTCAGCGCTGCGCAGGCCAGGCTCCCACGACCAGGTGGTGCCGTGGAACACGGTGGTGATGCCGTTGGCGATCGCCTGGCGGTCGCTGTCAACAATCGCCACGTCGGTCGGGAAGTCAACACCTGGGCGCGGCATCATCTGCCGCTCGAACGCATCGCCGTGCAGATCGATGATGCCGGGCAGCACCAGCAGGCCCTTGGCATCGATATGAAGCGCGGCGCGACCCTGCTCGGCGTCCAGCGCGCCGATGTCGCGGCCGGCGGTCCGCAGCGAGGTCTCGACCAATGCCCCGTCAACCAGCGCGCGCCCGCCTTCGATGAAGATATCTTCCCCCGTCACGATGCGGCGCTCCGTTGTTTGTCCAGTGATTGGGATACGGCCTCGGCCTCATACTTGTCGAGGAATTCTTCGGCCGTGAGCTTGCGAAAATCGGGCAGCACACGACGAAGTGTTTCGTGATCCCAGTCCCACCATGCGAGCGCCGCGAGGCGATCCGCCGTGGTCTCGGAAAAGCGCCGCTTGATCGGACGCGCCGGATTGCCGGCAACGATCGTATAGGCGGGGACATCCTTGGTCACGATCGCACCGGCGGCGACCACGGCGCCGGTTCCGATGTTCCGTCCCGGCAGCAGGATCGCGCCGTGACCGATCCAGACGTCATGGCCGATATGCACGTGATGCGCACGTCGCCAGTTGAAGAAATCGACGTCGTCGCTCTCTCTGGGGAAGTAGGCGCTGGCGCGGTAGGTGAAGTGCGCCTGCGTCGCGCGATGCATCGGATGGTTGCCGGGGTTGATCCGGGTCATCGCCGCGATCGAGCAGAACTTGCCGATCGAGGTGTAGGTGATCTGGCTGTCGTTCACGACGTAGGAATAGTCATCCATGCTGACTTCAAGCAGGATCGTGCGCGCGCCGACCTCGGTATATTTGCCGAGCTTGCTCTCGCGGACCGACGCGGTCGGGTCGATGGTCGGCACAACCGAGAGTGTTTTTCCGGCCATCAGGGCCCTCCGCAATTCTTGCAAATCGTTGGCTTCCGGGGAGATGGGGCCCGTCATCGGGATGCTTGATGACGGCATCATGACGTTACAATGACGACATGCGAGCGGGTGTGGACGATCGCCGCACCGCAACGTCACGTCACATAACTGTAAAACGCCGGGGATAGCGATGGCCCAAACGCGACGCGGTTGGAGCATTGCATGCTGGTGGTGGAAGGTTTGACGTGCCGGTTCGGCACAAAAGCCGCAGTCGACAACGCATCGTTTTCGATCGCGCCGGGCAGCTTTGTCGGTGTGATCGGCCGCTCCGGTGCCGGCAAGTCGACCCTGCTGCGGATGATCAACCGTCTCGCCGATCCGACCTCCGGCCGCATCCTGTTCGAGGGCATCGACGTCACCGCGCTGCGCGGCAAGGAGCTGCGGCAGTGGCGGGCACGTTCGGCGATGATCTTCCAGCAGTTCAATCTGGTCGGTAGGCTCGACGTGCTGACCAATGTGCTGATGGGCCGGCTTGCGCAGATTCCGTCCTGGCGCTCGCTGGCGCAGGTCTGGCCGGAGCAGGACAGGGCGCTGGCGATGTCCGCGCTCGATCAGTTCGATATTGCCCAGCTCGCGGCGCAGCGCGCCGACCAGCTTTCCGGCGGCCAGCAGCAGCGCGTTGCGATCGCCCGCGCGCTGGTGCAGGAGCCCGATATCATCCTCGCCGACGAGCCGATCGCCTCGCTCGATCCGCGGAACACCAAGATCGTGATGGATGCGCTGCTGCGCATCAACAAGCATTTCCGCATCACGGTGCTCTGCAACCTGCACTCGCTCGAGCTGGCGCGAACCTATTGCGACCGCCTGGTCGGCATGGCGGCCGGCCGCGTGGTGTTCGACGGCGCACCTGCGGCGCTGACCGACCATATCGCCCGCGAGCTCTATGACCTCGAGGCCAATGACGTCATCGGCGCGGCGCCGCTGCCCGCGCCCGACGGTGCGACCGCGCCGGCGCTCGGCACCGCTGCCGCGGCCTGAGCGTCGCGCATTTTTCTTGATCTGCGAGGCTGGGCGTTTTGCCCGGCCAACAGGTGTGTAACCACAAAAGAGGGGTAGTCATGTTCACTCGTCGCATCATTCTGGTCGGCGCTGCCGCGCTGGCCTTCGCCGGTTCGGCGTCCGCGCAGGACTGGAAGGCCAAATATCCGGAGCTCACCTTCGCGGTGGTGCCGGCCGAGAACGCTTCGGGCGTCACCGAGCGCTGGACGCCGTTCGTGGCGTATCTATCGAAGGAGCTCGGCGTGAAGGTCACGCTGCGCATCGCCAACGACTACGCCGCCGTGATCGAAGGTCAGCGCGCCGGCAACATCCAGATCGCCAGCTACGGTTCGGCGTCGTTCGCCCGCGCACGCCTCACCGGCGTCAAGACCGACGCCTTCGCCAACGACATGAACCAGGACGGTTCGACCGGCTACTACTCGGTGTTTTACGTGAAGGCGTCGAGCCCCTACAAGAAGGTCGAGGATCTGAAGGGCAAGAACCTCGGCCTGGTCGACCCGAATTCGACATCGGGCAACAACGTGCCGCGCTTCGAACTCGACAAAATGGGCATTCCCGATGCCGAGGGCTATTTCGGCAAGGTCGTGTTCACGGGCAGCCACGAAAACGCCGTGCTGGCGCTGGCGCAGGGCACCGTCGACATGGCGGCCAATCAGTGGACCAACGACGACGATTCGACGCTCGCGCAGATGCTGACCAAGGGCATGCTGAAGAACGCCGACGGCTCGGCGATGAAGAAGGACGACTTCCGCATCATCAACAAGTCGTCGCCGATCATCAACGGCCCCTACGCCTATAACTCCGACCTTCCGGAGGACCTGAAGGCGGCGATCGCCAAGGCCTTCTTCGACGCGCCGACCAAGGACAAGGCCGCGTTCGACCGTCTCTCCGACGGCCAGAAGAAGGGTTTCCATCCCGCCACGACCAAGGATTGGGACAGCACGATCGAGCTGATCAAGTTCGTCGACAGGCTGCGCAAGAAGGCGAGCTGATCGCACCACGGAGACATGCGGAGCCGGGTTTTTCATAACCCGGCTCTTTCCGTTGAACCTCCAGCTCGGCTGATCAACACGATGGCAACTGCCGTATCCATCCTTCCGGCCCAGCAACTGGCGGTGCTGGAAGACGCCTATCGCAAGGCGGTTGCACGCAAGCGGCTCAGGGGCGCGCTGGCGACCGCGGCGTTCTGCGTCGCCCTGGTCGTCGCCGCGTTCGGCGCCGAGGTGAACCTGCGCACGCTGTTCACCTATTTCGGCAATTTCGTCAGTTATTTCGATCGCATCCTCACGCTCGATTCCGGCGCGCGGGTCTGGACCGACCCCGCCGAATGGTTCTGGGGCTGGCACAAATGGCTGAGGATGCTCGGCGAGACGATCCTGATCAGCTATGTCGGCACGCTGACCGGTGCGGTATTCGCCTTCGCGCTCAATTTCTTCGCCGCCCAAAATACCTCGCCGGGGCCCTGGGTGCGCTTCATCATCCGCCGCCTGCTGGAATTCGCCCGCACCGTGCCCGGCATCGTGTTCGCGCTGATCTTCGTGATCGCGTTCGGCCTCGGCCCGATGGCCGGCGTGCTGGCGATCGCGATCCACACCACAGGCGCGCTCGGCAAGCTGTTTGCCGAGATCGTCGAAAATGCCGACATGAAGCCGGTCGAGGGCATCCGCTCCACCGGCGCGAGCTGGCTGTCCTGCATGCGCTTTGCCATCCTCCCGCAGGTCTCGGCCGGCTATGCGAGCTATGCGCTGCTGCGCTTCGAGATCAATGTCCGCGAGGCGTCGGTGATGGGTTTCGTCGGCGCCGGCGGCATCGGCCAGGAGCTTGTGGTCGCGATCCGCAAGTTCTATTACTCGGACGTCAGCGCCATCCTCGTCACCATCATCCTCACCGTCTTCATCATCGACATCTCGACCGGCTGGCTGCGCGGCCGGCTGTTCGGCAAGGAGACGCGCCGATGAGCCAGATGCCGAAGCCGGATGCCGCCGAGCTCCGTGCGAAATATCCCGACGCCTTCGAGCGGCCGGCATCGGCGCGGCTGGCATTGCCCGCGATGATCGCGGTCGCGTTCGCGATCTTCGTGTTCGGCCTGGTCGATCTCGACTTCTCGCCGTCCAGGCTGATCTCGGGCGTCGGCCAGCTCGGCTGGATCACCATGCTGATGATCCCGCCGAATCCCGGCGCATCATTCCCGCTCTACATGCAGGCGCTCGGCGAGACGCTGTCGATCGCGCTGCTCGGCACCACGCTTGCGGCGCTGTTGGCGCTGCCGGTCAGCCTGCTGGCGGCCCGCAACGTCATCCCCTCGAATTTCATCCGATTCCCGGTGCGGCGCTTCCTGGACACGATCCGCGGCGTCGATACGCTGATCTGGGCGCTGGTCTGGATCAACGTCGTCGGGCTCGGCCCGTTCGCCGGCGTGCTCGCGATCATGGTCTCCGACTTCGGCGCATTCGGAAAATTGTTCTCCGAGGCGATCGAGGCGGCCGACCGCAAGCAGGTCGAGGGCATCCGCGCTTCCGGCGGCAATGCACTTCATGAGATCCGCTTCGGGCTGCTGCCGCAGGTGCTGCCTGTGATCGCCGGACAGGTGCTGTATTTCATCGAGTCGAACACCCGCTCGGCCACCATCATCGGCATCGTCGGCGCCGGCGGCATCGGCCTGCAGCTCGCCGAGCAGATCCGCGTGCTGGAATGGCAGAAGGTGTCGTTCCTGATCCTGATGATCCTGATCGCGGTCGCCGCGATCGACTTCATCTCGAGCAAGCTGCGCTTCGCCATCATCGGACGGCGAGCGGTGGCGTAGGACTCCACCTCGCCCCGCTCTTGCGGGGAGAGGTCGGATTGCGAAGCAATCCGGGTGAGGGGTGCTCCCCCGTGCTCATATCTGTCGAATTCGCGGAGACAGCCCCTCACCCCAACCCTCTCCCCGCAAGAGCGGGGCGAGAGAGCAGAGCGATCAGCCGTTCTCGACCAGAAACTCGACGCGCTCGGCGGCGAAGCGCGAGCGCTTGGTCACCAGCGGCTGGTCCAGCATGTCGACATCGGTGGCATCGACCACCAGCACCGGCCGTCCCAGCGGCAGGTCGAGCCGCGCCGCATCGGTGGCATCGGCAATCGCCGCGGTGATCCGGGTCGAGGCGCGGTGATAATCCTTCACGCCGTAATGTCCGAGCAGCTTGGTCATCGAGTGGACATTGGCGAACACGTTGCCGGCATCCGGAAATCGCTCGGCTGACAGCCATGTGGTGGAGACGCAGATCGGTGTCCGGTCGGCAAGCCGCACCGCTTCGATCCGGATCAGCGGCGCACCGATCTTCAGGCCCAGTTCACGCGCGATCTCGCGGTTGGCAATATCCTCACCGGCCTCGATCAGCTGGCCACGCGGTTCGTGGCCGCCGGCGCCGACGATCTCCGAGAACCGCGTGCGCGAGCGCAGCGGATAGGCGAGGCGCTGGGCTTCGACATAGGTGCCGCTGCCGCGCTCGGCGCGCACCAGTCCGCGCTCCGCCAATGCGGCGAGCGCGCGCCGCACGGTGTGGCGATTGACGCGGTAAGTCTCGGCGATCTCCATCTCGCCGGGCAGCTTTTCGCCCGCGGCAAAGCGGCCGTCAGCGATGCCGCGCTCGATGCCGTCGGCGACCTGCCGCCACAAGGCGACGCCGGAACTTTCCTGCATGCTCATCGCGCGGTGATACCAGAAATCTTCGGTTTGTCACGAAACAGTCATGGCGCTCCGCTATCAAGTTGTCTAGTATCATAGACAACTTGATACAAGCAAGGTTGCCAATGAGTTCGACCGGATCAAACAGCAAACAGGCCCAGCGCAAGGCTGCGATGACGGTGCTGGCGCACTCCGCGGCTGCGGATATCGCGGGCAGGCTGGCGGCGATCGCAATGCCCGCGCACGAGAACCTCCGTGAACCGGAAAACGGCCTTGTGATGCTGCGCGGACGGATCGGCGGCGACGGCGCGCCGTTCAATCTCGGCGAGGCGACGGTCTCGCGCGCGGCGGTGCGGCTTGCCACCGGCGAGGTCGGCTTCGGCTACACGCTCGGCCGCGATGCAGAGAAGGCGCGGATGATCGCGCTGTGCGACGCCATGGTGCAATCGGCGGCGTTGTCCGGCGAGGTGGAGACCAAGGTGATCGCGCCGCTACGTGCCGCGATGGATGCCGAGCGCGCCCGCAAGGCTGCGGAGACCGCGGCGACGCGGGTCGATTTCTACACGATGGTGCGCGGTGAGGGGTGATGCAATGACGACGATTGCCGAAATGCCCGCAGGCTTTGCCGACAAGGTGCTGTCGGCGCAATCCACCTTCCGTTCCGTGATGGATGCGATGGCGCGTCCAGGCAGCGTGCAGCGCGTCGCAGCAAGCGTCGGGGTGCCCGCCGGCATGATGCGCGGCTCGGCCGCGATCGCGCTGACGCTGTTCGATCACGACACGCCGATCTGGCTCGATGCCGCGATGTCGGCGACGCCGGACGTCGCCCGCTGGCTGAAATTTCACGCCGGCGCGCCGGTGGTTGGGGATTCCTCGATCGCAAGCTTCGCGCTGATCGGCGATGCCGCGAACCTGCTGGCGTTGGAGCGCTTCGCGTTCGGCAGCAGCGAATATCCGGACCGCTCGACCACGCTGATTCTCCAGGTCGACAGCCTGACCCAGGGGCCGGCCTTCGAGCTGAAAGGACCCGGCATCGACGGTAGCGCGTTGCTGCAGGCGATGATCAAGCCGCGCGACCTGTTCCAGCGGCTTGCAATCAACGAAGTCCTGTTCCCGCGCGGCATCGATGTCGTGCTGGTCCATGACGATGCCATTGTCGCGATCCCGCGCACCACGCGGCTGATCGCAAGCGGAGTGTGAGCGATGTATGTAGCCGTCAAGGGAGGCGAACGCGCCATCGAGAACGCTCATCGCCTGCTGGCGCATGAGCGGCGGGGCGATCGCGATGTACCCGAGGTGACGCTGGCGCAGATCTCCGAGCAGCTCGCGCTCGGCGTCGATCGCGTGATGACCGAGGGCTCGCTATACGACCGCGAGTTGGCGGCGCTGGCGATCAAGCAGGCGCGCGGCGACATGATCGAGGCGATCTTCCTGGTCCGCGCCTTCCGTGCCACGCTGCCGCGCTTCGGCGCCACCGAACCGGTCGACACCGGCGAGATGCTGGTGCGGCGGCGGATCTCCTCGACCTTCAAGGACGTCCCGGGCGGCCAGATCCTCGGGCCGACTTTCGACTACACCCACCGCCTGCTCGACCCGCAGCTCGCGGAAGGCTTTGTGCCGGAGCAGCCGGCCACCGCGGAGGCCTCGCAGGCGGCCACGCCGCGGGTCACCGATATCCTCGGCCGCGATGGCCTGATCGAATCCTCGCCGCAGGCGGAGGCCGACGCGCCGGTCGGCGACCTCACGCGCGAGCCGCTGAGCTTCCCGGCCGATCGCGATCTGCGGCTGCAGAATTTGGCGCGCGGCGACGAGGGCTTCCTGCTCGCGCTCGGCTATTCGACGCAGCGTGGCTATGGCCGCAATCATCCCTTCGCCGGCGAGATTCGCTTCGGCGAGGTCGAGGTCGAGCTGTTCGCCGAGGACGTCGGATTCGCGGTGCCGCTCGGCTCGATCGAGCTGACCGAATGCCAGATGGTCAACCAGTTCAAGGGCTCGACATCAGAGGCGCCGTGCTTCACCCGCGGCTATGGCCTCGCCTTCGGCCAGAGCGAGCGCAAGACCATGTCGATGGCGCTGGTCGACCGCGCGCTGCGGGCACGTGAGCTCGGCGAGGATGCGGCGGCGCCGGCGCAGGACGAGGAGTTCGTGATGTCGCACTCCGACAATGTGCAGTCGACCGGCTTCGTCGAGCATCTCAAGCTGCCGCATTATGTCGACTTCCAGTCCGAGCTCGGCCTGCTGCGCAAGCTGCGGCAGGAATTTGCCGAGGCCAATCAGGCGATCGAACTGCAGGAGGCCGCGGAATGAGCGCGCCGACATACAATTTCGCTTATCTCGACGAGCAGACCAAGCGGATGATCCGCCGCGCGATCCTCAAGGCGATCGCGATCCCCGGCTACCAGGTGCCGTTCGCCAGCCGCGAGATGCCGATGCCCTATGGCTGGGGCACCGGCGGCGTGCAGGTGACGGCCGCGATCCTCGGTCCCGACGACGTGCTGAAGGTGATCGACCAGGGCTCGGACGACACCACCAACGCGATCTCGATCCGCAAATTCTTCGGCAAGACCGCGGGTGTCGCGACCACGACCTCGACCACGGACGCGACCGTGATCCAGACCAGGCACCGCATTCCCGAGGCGTCGCTGCATGAAAGCCAGGTGCTGGTCTATCAGGTGCCGATCCCCGAGCCGCTGCGCTTCCTGGAGCCGCGCGAGACCGAGACGCGGCGGATGCACGCGCTCGCCGAATACGGGCTGATGCATGTCAAGCTCTACGAGGACATCGCGCGCTTCGGCCACATCGCGACCGCCTACGCCTATCCGGTGAAGGTGAATGCGCGCTATGTGATGGACCCTTCGCCGACGCCGAAATTCGACAATCCGAAGATGGACAATTGCGCTGCGTTGCAGCTGTTCGGCGCCGGGCGCGAGAAGCGCATCTATGCGATCCCGCCCTACACCACGGTGGTGTCGCTGGATTTCGAGGATCACCCGTTCACGCGCTACCGCTTCAACGCGCCCTGCGCGCTGTGCGGCGCCGACAATTCCTATCTCGACGAGATCGTCACCGACGACAGAGGCGGGCGGATGTTCGTCTGCTCCGACACCGACTTCTGCGAGCAGCGCCAGGCCGCCGGCCATCACGGCACCGAGAGCGCCGCGCCGCACAAGGAGAAGGCGCATGTCTGAGCTCGCAACCCTCGACAACGACCAGCCGCTGCTGGTGGCCGAAGGGCTCGCCAAGAATTACGGCCGGCTTCCCGCCTGCCGCGACGTCTCGTTCGCGCTGTATCCCGGCGAGGTGCTGGCGATCGTCGGCGAGTCCGGTTCGGGCAAGTCGACCTTGCTGCAACTGCTTTCGGCGCAGCTCGCGCCGAGCGCGGGCCGGGTGTCGTACCGGATGCGCGACGGCGTGCTGCGCGATCTCGCCGAGCTCGGCGAGGCCGAGCGGCGCTTCCTGTTCCGCACCGACTGGGGCTTTGTGCATCAGGACCCGGCGCAGGGATTGCGCATGGGCGTCTCGGCCGGCGCCAATGTCGGCGAACGGCTGATGGCTGTGGGGTGGAATCACTACGGCCGGATCCGCGACACCGCATCGACCTGGCTGGAGCGGGTCGAGATCGATGTCGGCCGTATCGACGACGCGCCGAAAACCTATTCCGGCGGCATGCGGCAGCGATTGCAGATCGCGCGCAACCTCGTCACCGAGCCGCGGCTGGTGTTCATGGACGAGCCGACCGGCGGCCTCGACGTCTCGGTGCAGGCGCGGCTGCTCGACCTGATGCGCAACCTGGTCAGCGAGCTTGGCCTCGCCGCCATCGTCGTGACCCACGATCTCGCCGTTGCGCGCCTGCTGTCGCATCGCGTGATGGTGATGAAGGGCGGCCGCGTGATCGAGACCGGTCTCACCGACCAGGTGCTCGACGATCCGCGCGAGCCCTACACCCAGCTGCTCGTTTCCTCGATCCTGCCGCCATGAGCTTGCCAATGACCGCGATGATCGAACTTGCCAACGCCGAGAAGACCTTCACCATGCATCTGCAGGGCGGCGTCGAACTGCCCGTGGTGCGTGGCGTCTCGTTCCACGTCGTCGCAGGCGAATGCGTGGTGCTGTCGGGCCCGTCGGGCGCCGGCAAATCCTCGATTCTGAAGATGATCTTCGGCAACTATCGCTGCGACAGCGGCCGGATCGGCATCCGCCACCACGGCACGGTGATCGACCTTGCGACCGCCGAGCCGCGCCAGGTGCTCAGCATCCGCCGCTCGACCATCGGCTATGTGAGCCAGTTCCTGCGCGCGGTGCCGCGGGTGGCGACCATCGACGTCGTCGCCGAGCCGCTGATCGTCAACGGCGTGACGCGCGAGGAGGCCCGCGAGCGCGCCGGGAAGCTGCTGCGCCGGCTCAACATCCCGGAGCGGCTGTGGACATTGCCGCCCTCGACCTTCTCCGGCGGCGAGCAGCAGCGCGTCAACATCGCGCGCGGCTTCATCTCGGATCTGCCGATCCTGTTGCTGGACGAACCGACCGCTTCGCTCGACGCGGCGAATCGCGCCGTGGTGGTCGAGCTGATTGCTGAGAAAAAGACCAAGGGCGTCGCCATGGTCGCCATTGTCCATGACGACGAAATCCGTCATCTGATCGCCGACCGGATCGTCGACGTCACCTCGTTCGCCGCTGCCGCCTGAAGGACCGTTTGCAATGACCGCCAAGCAAGACACCATCATCGGCAACGCCCGGCTGGTCCTCGCCGATCGCGTGATCGAGCAGGGCTGGCTCGCGATCGCGGATGGCAAGATCGCCGAGTTCGGCGAGGGCAGGGCGCCGGAGGCTGCCGAGGATGCCGGCGGCGATCTGCTGATGCCCGGGCTGATCGAGCTGCACACCGACCATCTCGAGATGCACTACGTGCCGCGGCCGAAAGTGTTCTGGAATCCGGTTGCCGCCGTGATCTCCTATGATGGCCAGCTCGCGACCTCGGGCATCACCACGGTGCTGGATTCGCTGCGGGTCTGGCGCGAGGACGGCGCCGAGGATGTCGACGGCCGCGCCGGCGTCCTGGCGGCGGCGATCTCGGCCGCGCGCGAGGAGAACCTGCTGCGCGCCGATCACTTCCTGCATCTGCGCTGCGAGGTGCCGATGCCTGACGTCGTCGCCGAGGCCAAGGAGCTGATCGACCGGCCCGACGTGCGGCTGATGTCGCTGATGGACCACACGCCGGGCCAGCGCCAGTTCCGCGACGAGGTCAAGCTGCGCGACTACTATCGCGGCAAGGGCGGCGGCATGACCGACGCCCAGCTCGACGTGCTGTTCGCGCGGCGCTTCGCCTACCAGAAGGAATATGCCGTCGCCAACACCCGCGCGATCGTGGCGCTGGCGCATGCGCACCGGATCCCGCTGGCGAGCCATGACGACACCACGGACGAGAACGTGGTCGACGCCGTCAACGACAAGGTCGCGGTCGCGGAATTCCCGACCACGATGGAAGCCGCGCGCGGCCTGCATGCGGCAGGCATCGACATCCTGATGGGGGCGCCGAACGTGGTCCGCGGCGGCTCGCACTCCGGCAATATCGCCGCGGTCGATCTCGCCAATGAGGGCATGCTCGACATCCTGTCGTCGGATTACATTCCGTCGAGCCTGCTGATGGCGGCGCTGCAATTGCCGCGGCATGTGCCGGCGATCGATCTCGCCTCCGCGGTCCGCACCGTGACCAAGACGCCGGCCGAAGCCGTCGGGCTCTCAGATCGCGGCGAGATCGCGGTCGGCCGGCGCGCCGATCTGATCCGCGTCCACGTCGCGCGCGATCTGCCGGTGGTGCGCAGCGTCTGGCGCGAAGGGGGGAGGGTGGCGTGACCGACGCGTCCGTCATCGCCGGGCCGCATGCCAGCACGATCGGTCCCGGCCGGTTGATCCTGGTGGTCGGCCCGAGCGGCGCCGGCAAGGATACGCTGCTGGGGCTCGCGAAAGCGGCCTGCGCCGGTGATCGTGACATCGTGTTTCCCCGCCGCCTGATCACCCGCCGGGCCTCGGCGTCGGAAGACAATGAGGAGGTCAGCGCGGAAACATTCCAGAACGCCGCTGCCGCCGGCGACTATGCGATGCACTGGGAAGCGCACGGCCATCGCTATGCGCTGTCGCGGACGATCGACGACGAGATCCGCGCCGGGCGCACCGTGATCGCGAACGTGTCGCGCACCGTGATCGCGGCGGCGCGGCGCAACTATGCCAATGCGGTCGTGGTGTCGATCTCGGCGCCGCCGGACGTGCTGGCGGCACGGCTGGCCGCGCGGGCGCGCAGCAGCGACGGCCTGCTCGCGCAGCGGCTGTCTCGTACCGTCGACGAGAGCACGGCGACGCCCGATTTCACCATCGTCAATTCCGGCACCGCCGAATATCACGCGCGACAGCTGGTCCGCATCATCAAGGGCGAGCGCTGGGACGACTAACCACAGAGGGAGAACAGCACTGATGTCGGTGATCTCTACGATCGAGCAGCTTGAGGCGATCTACGGCTTTCCGAACGACGCGTCGACCGTGAAGGTCGCCGATCATGTGACGCCGCTCTATCGTGTGCTCATCGAGAAATCGCCATTCGTGTCGCTTGCAACCTCTGGCCCCGAGGGGCTCGATTGCTCGCCGCGCGGCGACCTGCCAGGTTTTGTCCGCATCCATGATCCGAAGACGCTGATGATGCCGGATCGCCGCGGCAACAATCGCTGCGATTCGCTGCGCAACATCGTGCGCGATCCCCGCGTCGGGCTGCTGTTCCTGATTCCGGGCTCGGGCAGCACGCTGCGCGTCAACGGCCGCGCCTATGTCACGGCCGAGCCGGAGCTGCTCGCCTCCTTCAAGATGGAAGGCAAGGCGCCGCGCACGGTGATCGTGATGACTGTGGACGAAATCTACTTCCAGTGCGCCCGCGCGATCGTGCGCTCCGATCTCTGGAATCCCGATAAGCGGGTCGATCCGACGACGCTGCCGACGCCGGGCCAGATCCTCGCCGAGATGAGCGAGCACACGGTCGGCGGCGAGACATATGATCGCGAGTGGCCGGAGCGTGCGCGCCAGACGATGTGGTGACGTAACGGGCCGCTCAGCCCTTCGCCTGCTCGTCGAACGCCTTCAGCGACACCGCAGCGATCTCGCGCAGCGCGTTGCGGTCGGCACCCGAGGAGGCCATCACGCACATGCCTGACGTCACCGCGGAGAGATAGCGCGCAAGCGTGGCTGGATCGACGTTCTCGCCGAGGTCACCTTCGGCCTTGGCGCGGTCGAAGCGATTGCGCAACTGGTCCTCGGTTCGGGTGCGACGCGCCGCCAGTTCAAACGGAACGTTCTCCGAGCCGGTGCCGCAGGCAAGGCCGCCCTGCACCAGCAGACAGCCGGGCGGGTTGGCGGGGTCGGTCTGGGCGTCCGCATGCTCCATCACGAATCGTTCGGCCACCTCGTGCGCGGTCGGGGCATCGAGCACCCGGTCCATCCAGGCGTCGCGCTTCTCGGTGTAGCGGTCGAGCGCGGCCTTCAGCAGGCCTTCCTTGCTGCCAAAGGCAGCGTACAGGCTCGGCGGATTGATGCTCATCGCCTCGGTGAGCTGCGCGATCGTCGCGCCCTCGTAACCATGGCGCCAGAACACATCCATGGCCCGGTCCAAAGCGGCGTCCGCGTCGAAGGCGCGGGGGCGTCCCATTCCCATGTGTCGTTGCTCCGTAAGCCGGGTGCCGTTTCTGCGACGGATTGCCCCTGGCTTATCCTCTTGTTGCACGTGATGTTTTTCCGCGTCTTCCCATTTCCCCACAAAATGCGATAATAATTCATAGTGCTCGATACATAAGTATCTTGCGAACCGGCGTCCAGCTCCACATCTGTAGCGAACACTACAGATATCTGGAGCGCGTGAATGCCCCCGTCAACCCAAAATCCCCGTTCCGGCCGTTTCCGACGCGTCGCCGGCGGTGCCGTGATCCTTGCTGCCCTCGCGGTGGCCGGTTCGATCGCGACCGGCCATTATTTCCATGCCGCCCAGGCGACTGCCACGGCCGCCGCCCCCGAGCCGGCGGTGCCGGTCACCGTGGCTGTGATCCAGCCGCGGCCGACCGCCTTGTTCGATGACTTCTCCGGCCGGCTCGAGGCCGTCGACCGCGTCCAGCTCCGGCCGCGGGTGGCCGGCGCGATCCTGTCGACCAATTTCACCGAGGGCGCCCTGGTGAAAGCCGGCGATGTCCTGTTCAAGATCGATCCCGCGCCTTACGCGGCCGAGGTCGATCGGGCCCAGGCGCAGCTCGAGGCCGCCAGAGCCCGCGCGGTCTTTGCCGCCAATGAGGTTGAGCGCGGCGCGCAACTGGTCGGCAACAACATCGTGACCAAGCGCGATTTCGACCAGCGCGACAACACCAATCGCGAGGCGATCGCCAACGTCAAGGCCGCCGAAGCCGCGTTGCAGACCGCAAAGCTCAACCTCGATTACACCGAAGTCCGCGCGCCGGTTGACGGCCGGGTCGGCAAAATCGAGGTCACGGTCGGCAATCTCGTTGCGGCCGGGACCTCGTCCCCGGTGCTGACCTCGCTGGTCTCGGTCAATCCGATCTATGCGAGCTTCGATGCCGACGAGGAAGTCGTGCTGCGCGCGCTGAACTCGATCGCGGATGCCTCCGGCAAGCGCGGCAATCTCGACCAGATCCCGGTCGACATGGTCACCTCAGGCGGCCTCAGCGCCAAGGGGCACATCCAGCTGATCGATAACCAGGTCAACGGCCAGAGCGGCACCATCCGCGTCCGCGCGGTGTTCAACAACGACGACGGGCGATTGATTCCCGGCCAGTTCGCCCGCGTGCGCATGGGCCAGCCCAAGCAGCAGACCCTGGTGCTGATCGACGAGCGCGCGGTCGGCACCGACCAGGACAAGAAGTTCGTCATGCTGGTCGGCGACGACAGCCGCGCGGTCTACCGCTCGGTCACGCTTGGCGGCGCGGTCGATGGCCTGCGGATCGTCACCGCCGGCCTGAAATCCGGCGACCGCATCGTCGTCAACGGCCTGCAGCGCGTGCGCCCCGGTGCGCTTCTGAAGATGGAAGTCGCCGAGATGGGCGCCCGCGGCATGCAGCAGGCATCCACTGAAACCAACCAGCACGTCGTGCAGCGCTAGGCGCTGCGCGCGGGGGCGGAGCCATGAATCTCTCAAAATTCTTCATCGACCGGCCGATCTTCGCCGGCGTGCTATCGATCCTGATCTTCCTGGCTGGCCTGATCTCGCTGGTGGCGATGCCGATCTCGGAATATCCCGACGTGGTGCCGCCGTCGGTCGTGGTGCGCGCGACCTATCCCGGAGCCAATCCGAAGGTGATCGCGGAGACGGTGGCCACGCCGATCGAGGAGCAGATCAACGGCGTCGAGGGCATGCTCTATATGTCGAGCCAGGCGACCACCGACGGCGCGATGACGCTGACGGTGACGTTCCGGCTCGGCACCGACCCCGACAAGGCCACCCAGCTGGTGCAGAACCGGGTGCAGCAGGCCGAGCCGCGCCTGCCGGCCGTGGTCCGCCAGCTCGGCATCATCACCAAGAAGAGCTCGCCCGACCTCACCATGGTCGTGCATCTGCTGTCGCCGAACAACCGCTACGACATGACGTATCTGCGCAACTACGCGGTGCTCAACGTCAAGGACCGGCTGGCGCGGATCGACGGCGTCGGCGATGTCCAGCTCTACGGCGCCGGCGACTATTCGATGCGGGTCTGGGTCGATCCGCAGAAGGCGGCCGAGCATGCGCTGACCGCGAGCGACGTGGTGCGCGCGATCCAAGCGCAGAACGTCGAGGCCGCCGCCGGCGTGGTCGGCTCCTCGCCGAGCGTCAAGGGCCTTGACCTGCAGCTTTCCGTCAACGCCGAGGGGCGGCTGTCGACCGAGGAGCAGTTCGGCGACATCGTGGTCAAGACCGGCGCGGCCGGCGAAGTGGTGCGGCTGCGCGACGTCGCGCGGATCGAGCTCGGCGCCTCCGAATACGGCCTGCGCTCGCTGCTCGACAACAAGCAGGCGGTCGCGATCCCGATCTTCCAGGCGCCGGGCTCGAACGCGCTGGAGATCTCCGATCACGTCCGCGCCACCATGGCCGAGATCAAGAAGAACATGCCGGAGGGCGTGTCCTACCAGATCGTCTACGATCCGACGCAGTTCGTGCGCTCCTCGATCGAGGCCGTCATCCACACGCTGCTCGAGGCGATCGCGCTGGTCGTGCTGGTCGTGATCCTGTTCCTGCAGACCTGGCGTGCCTCGATCATTCCGTTGATCGCGGTCCCGGTGTCGATCGTCGGCACCTTCGCTGTCATGCATGTGTTCGGCTTCTCGATCAACGCGCTCAGCCTGTTCGGACTGGTGCTGGCGATCGGCATCGTGGTCGACGATGCCATCGTCGTGGTCGAGAACGTCGAGCGCAACATCGAATCCGGGCTGTCGCCGCGCGACGCCACCAACCAGGCGATGCGCGAAGTGTCCGGCCCGATCATCGCGATCGCGCTGGTCCTGATCGCGGTGTTCGTGCCGCTCGCCTTCATCTCCGGCCTCACCGGGCAGTTCTACAAGCAGTTCGCGCTGACCATTGCGATCTCGACCGTGATCTCGGCGATCAACTCGCTGACGCTGTCGCCGGCGCTGTCGGCGCTGCTCTTGAAGGGCCATCACGAACCGAAGGACTGGCTGAGCCGGATCATGGAACGGTCGCTGAGCTGGTTCTTCCGCGGCTTCAACAAGGTCTTCACCAAGTCCTCGGAGAACTACGGCCGTACCGTCACCAAGGTGATCTACGGCAAGGCCGTGGTGATCGGCCTCTACGTGCTCCTGATCGGCGTGACCGGCGTGCTGTTCAAGCAGGTGCCGTCGGGCTTCGTGCCGGGCCAGGACAAGCAGTATCTGGTCGGCTTTGCCCGGCTGCCCGACGGCGCGACGCTCGACCGCACCGAGGAAGTGATCCGCAAGATGAGCGACATCGCGCTGACCCAGCCGGGTGTCGAAAGCTCGGTGGCATTCCCCGGCCTGTCGATCTCCGGCTTCACCAACTCCTCCAACGCCGGCATCGTGTTTTCGACGTTGAAGCCGTTCGACGAGCGCAAGGATCCGTCGCTCTCGGGACCTGCGATCGCGATGGCGCTGAACAAGAAGTATGCCGGCATCCAGGACGCTTTCATCGCCATGTTCCCGCCGCCGCCGGTCAACGGTCTCGGCACCATCGGCGGCTTCAAGCTGCAGATCGAGGACCGTGCCGGCCTCGGCTATGAGGCGCTGAACGACGCCACCAAGGCGTTCATGGGCGCGATCCAGAAGGCGCCGGAGATCGCCGGTGCATTCTCGAGCTTCCAGGTCAACGTGCCGCAGCTGTTCGCCGACATCGACCGCACCAAGGCGTTGCAGCTCGGCGTGCCCGTGACGGAAGTCTTCAATACGCTGCAGATCTATCTCGGTTCCTACTATGTCAACGACTTCAACAAATTCGGCCGCACCTATTCGGTCTATGTGCAGGCCGACGCGCCGTTCCGCGCGCGTGCCGACGACATCAGGCAGTTGAAGGTGCGTTCGTCGTCCGGCGACATGGTGCCGCTGTCGGCGCTGTTGAAGGTCCGCCAGAGCGCGGGTCCGGAACGTGCGATCCGCTACAACGGCTTCCTGTCGTCGGACATCAACGCCGCGGCCGCGCCCGGCTATTCCTCCGGCCAGGCGCAGGAGGCGGCGACGCGGATCGCGGCCGAAGTGTTGCCGCCGGGCTTTGCCTTCGAATGGACCGACCTGACCTATCAGGAGTTCATCGCCGGCAATTCCGGGCTCTGGGTGTTTCCGCTTGCGATCCTCCTGGTGTTCCTGGTGCTCGCCGCGCTTTATGAGAGCCTGGCGTTGCCGCTCTCGATCATCATGATCGTGCCGATGGGCCTGCTGGCCGCGATGTTCGGCGTCTGGCTGTCGAAGGGCGACAACAACGTCTTCACCCAGATCGGCCTGATCGTGCTGGTCGGCTTGTCGGCCAAGAACGCCATCCTGATCGTCGAGTTCGCGCGCGAGCTCGAATTCGCCGGGCGCTCACCGATTCGCGCCGCGATCGAGGCGAGCCGGCTGCGGCTGCGGCCGATCCTGATGACGTCGATGGCGTTCATCATGGGCGTGCTGCCGCTGGTGCTGTCGACCGGCGCGGGTTCGGAGATGCGGCGCGCGATGGGCGTCGCGGTGTTCTCCGGCATGATCGGCGTCACGGTGTTCGGCCTGTTCCTGACGCCGGTGTTCTATGTGCTGCTGCGCAGCCTCACCGGCATGAAGCCGCTGACGCAGCACGGCGAGGCGACGATCCCCGGAAAAGCACACGCGGCATGATGCCGCGTGTGCAAGCTTGATGTCAGCTTCGAAGGATCAGGCTGCGATATCGAGCAGCAGCAGCGACGAACCGCGGACCAGCACCTTGCGGCCCGCGGGCGTCAGTTCAAACGAATCGCCGCGCATGGCGACGTAGCCGAGCGTGATCAGGCTCTCGACGGCAAATCGGTTCAGCCGTGACGGGTTTGCTGCGGGAGCCCGCAGCGCTTTCAGCGCATCCCACTGATCGGGTCTGAGTTCGAATTCTTCGCTCATCGGTCCAGGCACTCCAGAAGTTCTTGGCGTGCGAGATACCGAGCGCAGATGAATTTCGTGCGACCACAACGAGTCAGGATTTCGATTTATGTGGACGCGCCGTCACATCGCCGTGTCATTGGAATACTTCAATTTTTTCGAATCATTGCGGCGCAATAACGCGTGATTGCGTCACATAGATTAACCGCGCGTGGTCACATAGGTTAATCGTCCGGGTTAACCGCGCCGCACGCTTGCGCCGCCATCGACCGGCAACGTGACACCGGTCACGAAATTCGCCTCATCAGAGGCGAGAAACAGCGCGGCATTGGCGACATCCCAGCCGGTGCCCATCTTGTGACGCAGCGGCACCTTGCTGTCGCGCTCGGCCTCGACCTCGGCGCGGCTCTTCTTGAATTCGCGCGCCCGCGTGTCCACCGCCATCGGCGTGTTCATCAATCCCGGCAGGATCACGTTTGCGCGAACGCCATATTGCGCATTCTGATAGGCGAGCTGTTCGGTGAAGGCGATCATCGCCGCCTTGGTCGCCTTGTAGGCGACGTAGGGATAGGTCGTGATCGCGGCCATCGACGAGATGTTGATGATCGAGCCGCGCTCCTGCCGGCGCATGATCGGGATCACGTGCTTGGCGGCGAGGATGCAGCTCTTCAGGTTGATCGCCACGCAGCGGTCGAACGCCTCCTCGGTGAGGTCGAGCAGTTCGGCATCGCCGCCGGACAGGCTGACGCCGACATTGTTGTGCAGGATATCGACGCTGCCCCAGCGGCCATGCGCATCCGCCACCATCGCCTTGATGTCGGCATTCCTGGTGACGTCGGCCTTGAAGGCAAGTGACGTGCCGCCCTTGGCCGCGATCAGGTCGACGGTCTCCTGTGCCGATGCCAAATTGTGATCGACACACAGCACCTTGGCGCCTTCGCGGGCGAAGGTCAGCGCAGTGGCGCGGCCGTTGCCGATACCCTCGCCGGGGCTCTGGCCGGCGCCGACGACGATGGCGACGCGATCTTTAAGGCGCATGTCACTTCACTCCCGGGATCGGGTACTGTTGCAGTACCTCTTTGTAGGTGGGCTCGTTGTCGATCTGCATGGTGGCAAGCACCCGCACCACGGCGCAGTAGAACGCGATGGTCAGTACCAGGTCGGTCATGTGTTCGTCGGACAGCTCCCGCTTGATCTCGGCGAAGGTCGCCTCCGACATCGCGAGCTCGCGCACCATCTCGCGGGCACCCCTGAGGATCGCTTTCGCCAACGGCTCGAGCGCCGAGGGCTGGCCGTTGGTCTCGGCGATCAGGCCCTGGATGTCCTCGTCGGTGACGCCAAACTCCTTGCCGATCTTCACATGGTGGGTGAACTCGTATTCCGACTTCTCGAGCCAGCCGACCTGAAGGATCGCGAGCTCGCGCAAGCGCGGGTCGAGCTTGCTCTTGAAGCGGATGTAGCCGCCGATCCCGTTGAAGGCCCGCGCCATCTCCGGCGAGTTGACCAGCAGCTTGTGCAGATTGGTGTTGCGCTTGAGCATGTCGCGATATTCTGGCGCGACCTGGTCGGCTTCGAGATAGGGCAGGCGGGCCATTGTTGTTGTCCTTGTTGCGGCGGCTTGCGGAACAGGCGGCTATTGCCTCAGCCGTAGAGGGCTTTGTGCTCGCTTTCGTAATTGGCGTAGGAGTCCTTCATGCTGGCGCCGTTGAGCAGCATGGTGGCGACGACGGCGTTGTCGGCATCGAACACGGTCGAGCGCACCCACATGCTCTCGGTGCGCTTGCTGCCGGAGAGCGCCACGACCTCGCGCTCGACCCAATAGGTCTCGCCCGGGAATAGCGGCCCGCGCACAAGCCGGATCTCCTGGTCGGCGAACAGCCCGACCGCAGGGCCCCGGACCGGCAGCCGGTCCTCGCGGGCGCGGTACTGGAACAGCACGCTCAGCATCTCCATCGGGATGATGGCGCGGCCCCAGGGATTGTGCTCCAGCGAATAATAGTCCGACGGCTCGGTGATCACCTTGAGCTTGTCGGTCAGCGAAAACGGGTAGAGATCGCCCATGTTCTGGTCGAAATCCATCCTGATCGCCTGCCGCGGCGTCTTCATGCCGACCTTGATGTCGGCGAGGATCACCGGATCGGTCAGCGGCTTCAGTTCGCCGAGCCGATGGCTCAGCGCGGTCTCGCTGCCGTCACCGTCGATCGAGGCCGTGCCGCGCAGGATTTCAGTGCCGTCGCGCTTGATCATCCCGATGGTGCAAACGGTCTGCCCCGGCTTCGGCTTCTCGATCTGGGCCTGCACCTCTTCGCCTTCGAACACCGGGTTGCGATAATGCACGGAGAGGCATCCGGTCATGAACCAGGCCCGGCCCCAGATCCGCTCGCACAGCGGCGCGAACTGGCTGAAATGGGTCGGCCCTTCAATCGTGCCGCCGCGGAAGCCGAGCTTCTGCGCGGTTGCGTCGTCGTGGATCGACGCGTGGGAGTCGTAGGTCTGGGCCTGCAGCATCTGCTTCGGGCTGCGCCAGGGACCCACCAGCAGACTCTCCTTCTCCACGATTTCCGTCGTGAACGCGGATTCGACTGTAATCATCCTTGGTCTCCCTTTGCCCGCCACCGTTTCAAAGATGCCGGGGTTCGGCAAGCCTCGCAGGACTACAAAGCCTCGCGGAGCAACAAGGCCTCGCAGGCGCAGCACGAGATATGTGCTGCGGCCATGGAACGGGGCTGTTCATGCATAACAAAATCAGTGCATGCTGATGCATGATTATTCCGACGACAACGAGACCGGTGCGGACCGGCGCGACTAACCGGCGGGGAGCCTGACTGATGGCGTTGATGGAAGTTGGACTGGACGACAAGTACCGGTTGGACACCAAGCGAATCTTCCTCTCCGGTACCCAGGCGCTGGTCCGATTGCCCATGTTGCAGCGCGAACGCGACCGCGCGCACGGGCTGAACACCGCCGGTTTCATCTCCGGTTACCGTGGCTCGCCGCTCGGCATGTACGACCATGCGCTGTGGCGGGCGAAATCCTTTCTGAAGCAGCATGACATCGCCTTCGTTCCCGGCCTCAACGAGGATCTGGCGGCGACCGCGGTCTGGGGCAGCCAGCAGGTCGGCATGTTCCCCGGCGCCAGGGTCGATGGCGTGTTCGGCATCTGGTACGGCAAGGGTCCCGGCGTCGACCGCTCGCTCGATGCGCTCAAGCACGCCAACTCGGCCGGCACCTCGCCGAATGGCGGCGTGATCGCGCTCGCCGGTGACGACCATGGCTGCCAGTCCTCCACGCTCGCGCATCAGAGCGAGCAGGTGTTCGCCTCGGCGCTGATGCCGGTGGTCAATCCGGCAACGTTGCAGGATTATCTCGACCTCGGCATCCTCGGCTTTGCGCTGTCGCGCTATTCCGGCTGCTGGGTCGGCTTCAAGGCGATCTCGGAGACGGTGGAGAGCTCGGCCTCGATCGTCAGCGATCCCGACCGCATCAGGATCATCATGCCCGACGATTTCGAGATGCCGCCGGGCGGGCTCTCGATCCGCTGGCCGGATCCGCCGCTGGAGGCCGAACGTCGTCTGCACGGACCCAAGATGGAGGCCATCGCGGCCTTCGCCCGCGCCAACCGGTTCGACCGCATCGTGCTGGATTCCAAGCCGGCGCGGCTCGGCATCATGGCGACCGGCAAGGCCTATCTCGACCTGCGCCAGGCGCTCGCCGATCTCGGCATCACCGATGCCGAGGCGCAGGCGCTGGGGCTGCGCATCTACAAGGTGGCGCTGACCTGGCCGCTCGAAGCAAACGGCGCGCGCGCCTTCGCCGAGGGCTTGCAGGACGTGCTGGTGGTCGAGGAGAAGCGCGGCTTCATCGAGGACCAGCTGGTCCGCATCCTCTACAACATGGATGCTGCCAGGCGTCCGTCGGTGGTCGGCAAGCGCGACGAGAGCGGCGCGCCGCTGCTGCCGAGCGAGGGCGAGTTGACGCCGACCATGGTCGCCGCCGCCGTGGTGGCGCGGCTGCGCAAGCTCGGCCACCGCAGTCCGCTGCTGGAGCAGCGCCTGGCAAAACTCGAGGCGTTCGATCGTCCGGCCGAGGGTACGGGGACCGCGAAACTGTCGCGGACGCCGTATTTCTGCTCGGGCTGCCCGCACAATTCGTCGACCAAGATCCCCGAGGGCAGCCGCGCCATGGCCGGTATCGGCTGTCACGGCATGGCGCTGTCGGTGCCGAACCGCAACACTCAGACCATCTCGCATATGGGCGCGGAGGGCGTGAGCTGGATCGGGCAGGCGCCGTTCACCAGCGAACAGCACGTGTTCCAGAATCTCGGCGACGGCACCTATACGCATTCCGGTCTGCTGGCGCTGCGCGCGGCGGCGGCCGCCGGCGTCAACATCACCTACAAGATCCTCTACAACGATGCGGTGGCGATGACCGGCGGTCAGCCCGCCGAGGGCGGCTTCACGGTCTCGCAGATCGCGCATCAGGTCTGGGCGGAGGGCACCAAGAAGCTCGCGATCGTCTCCGACGATCCCGACAAATATCCCGCCAATTATTTCCCGTCGGGCGCCACCATCCATCATCGCCGCGAGCTCGACGCCGTGCAGCGCACCTTGCGCGAGATCGAGGGCCTCACCGTCCTGATCTACGACCAGACCTGCGCCGCCGAGAAGCGCCGCCGCCGCAAGCGCGGGCTGTTTCCCGATCCGGCCAAGCGCGTGTTCATCAATGAGCGCGTCTGCGAAGGCTGCGGCGACTGCTCGGTGGCGTCGAACTGCGTCTCGGTGCAGCCGCTGGAGACAGAGCTCGGTCGCAAGCGCCGCATCGACCAGTCGAACTGCAACAAGGATTTCTCCTGCATCGAGGGCTTCTGCCCGAGCTTCGTGATGGTGCAGGATCCCAAGCTGCGCAAGGCCGACCGCACCGCTGCCGATCCGAAGGCGCTGTTTGCCGACCTGCCGACGCCGCCTGCGGCCACCCTGAGCAATCCCTACAACATCCTGATCACCGGCATCGGCGGCACCGGCGTCATCACCATCGGCGCGCTGCTCGGCATGGCCGCGCATGTCGAGGGGCTGGCCTGCTCGACGCTCGACTTCACCGGCCTGTCGCAGAAGAACGGCGCGGTCATGAGCCATGTCCGGCTGGCGCCTACATCCGATATGCTGACCACGGTCCGCATCGCGCCGGGCAATGCCAATCTGATCCTCGGCTGCGACCTCGTCGTCGCCACCAGCGTGCCGGCGCTGAGCCGTGCCGAGCGCGGCGTCACCCGCGCCGTCGTCAACGCCGACCTGCTGCCGACCGCGAGCTTCGTGATCGATCCCGATATCGACTTCGAGGCAAGCTCGATGCGCGATGCCCTGAACGGCGCGGTGACATCAGGCGATCTCGACATCCTCGACGCCACCGGGCTTGCCACCGCGCTGATGGGCGACAGCATCGCCACCAACGCCTTCATGCTCGGCTTCGCGTTCCAGCGCGGCGCGATCCCGCTGTCGCTCGACGCGATTCTGAAAGCGATCGAGCTCAACGGCGCCGCGATCGAGATGAACAAGACCGCGTTCTCGTGGGGCCGGCTTGCCGCGCACGATCTTCAGCGCGTGGTCAGCGCCGCCCGCTTCAAGAATGCGGGCGCAGCTCCGGCCAAGAAGACGCTGGATGAAGCGATCGCATTCCGCGCCAAATTCCTCACCGACTATCAGGACGCGGCCTACGCCAAGCGCTATCTCGACGACGTCGCGCGTGTCCGCACGGCGGAAGCCGCGGCGGCGCCGGGCTCGCAGGACCTGACCGAGGCTTTTGCAAAAGGCCTGTTCAAGCTGATGGCCTACAAGGACGAATACGAGGTCGCGCGGCTCTATTCCGATGGCGAGTTCAGCAAGGCGCTGCGGGAGCAGTTCGAGGGCAATTCCGGTTTGAAGGTCCTGCTGGCGCCCCCGCTGCTGGCACAGCGCGATCCCGTCACCGGGCGCTTGCAGAAGCGCGAGTTCGGCCCGTGGATCTTCAAGGCGTTCGGCTTGCTGGCCGGGCTGAAGGGCCTGCGCGGCACCGCGTTCGACATCTTCGGCTATACCGCCGAGCGCAAAATGGAGCGCGCGCTGCCGGTCGAATATTCGGCGATGATCCTGCGGCATCTCGACGGCAACAAGCCGCTCGATCTGTCGCGCCTGGTGGCGCTGGCCAAGGCTGCGGACCTCGTGCGCGGCTACGGCCACATCAAGGAAGGCAACGTCGCCCGCTACCGCACCGAATGTGCGCGGCTCGAGCGTGCGATCGGCCAGCCGCTGGCACAGGCGGCCGAGTAGGGGAACTTTCCGCGGCCGCCTTGGTTGACCGGTAACCCTGCCCGCAACCTGCGGCTGGATTCGCGCGGCCGGGCCCCTACATGATGGCTGTTCTGTTCGAGTGATTTCAGGAGGCCTTTTTGACGGTCCTGAAAAACGTTTTGGTTGCAACCGTTTGCGCCGCGTGCCTAGCATGGGGCGGTGTGGCGTTGGCCGACGACTACCGCCCGAGCGAGTTCTTCAGCCTCGATCTTTCACGCGCAGTCCTGTCGCCGAAGCCGCTTGGCCCGCCGGCGCAGTTCGAGCCGGTTCCGGTCGAGGCGAAGGCCGACCATGGGCCGGATCAGCATGCAGCCGCCGAACCGAAGGTTGAGGAGCCGAAGGTCGAGCGGCAGAAGCCGGTACGGACCACCAGGGTGACGGCGCCGCGCGAGACGGCACCGCGCGAGCGGAAGCGCGCAGTCGCGCACGTTCCTGCTCGCGCCAAGCTCGCGCGTCGGCATTCGAACCCGCTCGATGCCGAAGCCCGCGATACCAGGATCCAGACCTGGCCGTGCCGCACCGGCGGCATCTGCAACTGGCGGCGGTGAGAGGCGGCGGCCGCGCCTCTCTCTTTCGAGGTGCACTAATCCCAAACCGTCATCCTGAGGAGCGCGCACTTGCGCGCGTCTCGAAGGATCGACGGCCCGTCTCTGGCCGATTCATCCTTCGAGACGCGCGGAGCCTGTCATCGGGCCGCGCTTCGCGCGGACCCGGTGGCGCCTCCTGACAGGATGACGGGTCAGGCGCGTGAGCGCTCGGCGCCCCATGCCGTTCCCAGAATTTCCCTGAGTCATCCCGCCGTCGCAAAACCGTCGGCGCAGAGTCAAGAAACCGTCAGGGCGGAGTCAAACGGCGCAGGCAAAACCTTCGTTGCGATTCGACGAAGGTTATTCGATGCCGACAGCGATCTCCGCAAGGGGGCGAGACCTTACAAGGCGTCAACTTCTGGTGCGCTCGGCGTCGACGGCTGCGCTCGCGGGATTGGGGGCGCTGGCAAGGCCCTATCTAAGCCGCGCCGCGGATCGGCCCGCGATCACAGGGATCCAGTCCGGCGACGTCGCCAGCGATTCCGCCGTGATCTGGGCCCGCGCCGATCGCGCCGCGCACATGCGGATCGAATGCGCCGCGGTCGAGAGCTTTGCCACCATCCTGCGCAGCGCGACCGCCGACGCGCTGCCCGAGCGCGACTTCACCGCAAAGCTGCTGCTGGATGGCCTGCCGCCGGGGCAGGACCTGTTCTATCGCGTCAGCTTCGAGGATCGCGACGGCCTCGTCGGCGAAAGCCGCATCGGGCATTTCCGCACTGCGCCGGTCGATCGCCGCTCGGTCTCCTTTGTCTGGTCCGGCGACGTCGTTGGGCAGGGCTGGGGCATCGACCCCGCTCGCGGCGGCCTGCGCAGCTACCGCACCATGCTGAACGAGCGCCCGGATTTCTTCATCCACTCGGGCGATCATATTTATGCGGATTGCACGGTGCCCGCGGAGCAAGCGCTGCCGAACGGCGAGGTCTGGCGCAACGTCGTCACCCCTGAGAAATCCGTCGTCGCGGAGACCCTTGAGCAGTTTCGCGGTAATTACAAATACAACTGGCTCGACGAGAATTTCCACGCCTTCCATGCCGAAGTGCCTGTGTTCGCGCAGTGGGACGACCACGAGGTGGCCGATGACTGGTCGCCGATCGGCACCGCCGACGCGACCGGCTACGACGCGGACGGCAATTCGAAGCTGGTGGCGCGGGCGCGGCGTGCGTTCCACGAATTCATGCCGATGCGGCTGATGCCGGAGCGCGACGGCCGGGTCTATCGCAAGATCGCCTACGGGCCGTTGCTCGACGTCTTCATCGTCGACATGCCATCCTACCGCGATTCCAGCTGGAACAAGCAGGGCGATCCGGAGCAGGCGTTCATCCTCGGCGAGAGTCAGCTGGCCTGGCTGAAGCGCGAACTGATGGCATCGGATGCTGTCTGGAAGGTGATCGCGGCGGATCTGCCGATCGGGCTCATCAGCCTCGATGCCGTTGCGCTCGGCGACGGGCCGCCCGAGCGGCGCGAGCACGAGATCGCCGACCTGCTGTCCTTCATGAAGCGCGCCGGCGTCCGCAACACGGTGTGGCTCACGGCGGACATGCATTACACCGCGGCGCATCACTATGATCCGAACCGCGCCGTGTTCCAGGAGTTCGAGCCGTTCTGGGAGTTCGTCTCCGGTCCGCTGCATGCCGGCACCTGGTCGCCGGGCGCACTCGACAACACCTTCGGCCCGAAGGCGATGTACCAGAAGGGCTGCACCGCCGAGCAGGGCGACAACCTCGCGCCCTGCTTCGGCCTGCAATTCTTTGGCCGCGTCGACATCGACGGCAGGACCGCCGTGATGACGGTGACGCTGAAGGACGTCGACAACCACGATCTCTGGTCGGTCGACATCGAGCCAAGGCCGGACGCGCGGCCCGGCCAGGCCTTGGCGGAACATATTTAAGCTCGCCAATGCCGTCGCGACATCTTGATTTGCGGCGGCTTGCCCGAAGGGCCGGTTTGCGGGCAGACTAGGCATTGGCAGTCCTGCCAATTTCATTCCCACGAAACGATTTGCTGGCGTGACGTCGTCGATTTCCTCGGCGTCCCACGCGTCAGGAGCTATCCATGGAAAATCTGCAGACACAGGGCATCAGCCTGCCGCAACTCGGGCTCGGCACCTTCCGCATGCAGGGCGATGCCTGCCGCGCGGCGGTCGAGAGCGCGCTCGGGCTCGGTTACCGGCACATCGACACCGCCGAGATGTACGCCAATGAAGAGCCGATCGGCGCGGCGATCGCGGCTTCCAAGGTCCCGCGCAAGGACCTGCATGTGACGACCAAGGTGTGGCACGAGAATCTGGCACCGGATGCGATCCGGACGGCGTTCGATGCCAGCCTGAAGAAGCTGCGGCTCGATCACGTCGATCTCTATCTGGTGCACTGGCCGTCGAAGAACATGAAGCTGCCGGCCGTGTTCGAAACGCTGATGCGGCTGAAGCAGGAGGGCCGCGTCCGCGCGATCGGCGTCGCCAATTTCACCACCGCGCTGCTCAAGATCGTGGTCGAGGACATCAAGGCGCCGATCGCCTGCAACCAGATCGAATATCACGCGATGCTGGACCAGACGCCGGTGCGGACATATCTCGCCGCGAAATCGATCCCGCTGGTGGCCTATTGTCCGCTGGCGCAGGGCCGTTTCGCGACCGATGAGACGCTGACGAAGATCGGCAAGAAGCATGGTGCGACCGCAGCCCAGGTGGCGCTGAAATGGCTGCTCGATCAGGACGGCGTTGCGGCGATTCCGAAGGCCTCGCGCGCGGAGAGCCAGCAGGCCAATCTCGACGCGCTGAAGGTCAAGCTCGACGATGATGATCGCAACGCGATCGCTGCACTCCGCAAGGACATGCGCTGCGTCAATCCGGGCTTTGCCCCGGCGTGGGATTGAGCCCCTCCAGCATCTGATCAAGACGCAGAATAAGAAAATGGCTCCGCGAGGAGCCATTTTCCGTTGTGTCGGTCTCTTGGATGTGTCGGTGATTAGTAGCGATCGCGCCTGATCACGACCGTGCGGTCATGATCGTGATGCCAGCCGCGATGCCAACCGCGGTCATGCCAACCACGGCGCATCTCGGCGCGCGCGCCCCAGCCGCGATCCCAATGATGGTGATGGCCGCGCTTGATCACGACGGTCTCGGCGCTCGCGATCGACGGAACGGCCACTGCGAGCGTGCCGATCGCCGCAAGAACAAAACCAATCTTTTTCATGTCATCCTCCTCAAATGATGCGACGAGAAAACCGTGCAGGCATCGAAACGTTCCTCAGGAACAAGCAGAGTTTTCTGAACGGTTGTTCAGGTGGACTTGCCTAACCCCGGAGTCCGACGCATCATCGCGCCACAAAAATCAATGTTCGGGGGGACGTTGCCGTGAGTGGATCTTCACGCCGGGATTTCTTGAAAGGTGCGGGATCGGCTGCCGCCGCTGCCATCGCAGGGCCGGCCGCAGCCGCGATGGGGCCGGATGACAAGTTCGACCTCGTGATCAAGAGCGGCGACGTGATCGATCCCAGCCAGTCGTTGCGCGGCAAGCGCGACATCGGCATCCGCTGGGGCCTGATCGAGGCGATCGAGGACGAGATTCCGGCCGCGCGCGCCAGCAAGATCATCGATGCGTCGGGCAAGCTCGTGATGCCGGGCCTCGTCGATCTGCATTGCCACGTCTACCCCTATGGGTCCGCGATCGGCATTCCCGCCGACGAGCTGGTGCAATTCCAGGGCACCACGACAGTGGTCTCGGCCGGCGATGCCGGCGTCAACAACCTCGCGGCGCTGCGACGCTTCATCGTGGCGCAGTCGCGGACGCGGATTTATGCTTTCGTCCACATCGCCAATAACGGCCTGTCGGCCTTCCCGGTGGCCGAGCTCTACAACATCGACAACGCCCAGGTCGAAGCCTGCGCGATGGCGCTGGCCGAGAACCCGGACTTCCTGATCGGAGTCAAGGTGCGGATGTCGGAGAACGTCATCTTCAAGCACGGCATCGAGCCGCTGAAGCGCGGTATCCAGGCCTGCGAGATGTGCGGCTGGCCGGCGCGGATGATGGTGCATATCGGCGGCGTCGAGACCAAGGAGCTGATGTCCGATATTCTCGACCTGCTGCGGCCGGGCGATATCCTCACCCACGCCTATTCCGGCGCGCCGAACATGTCCGGCGCCTTCACCAACATCGTGCAGGACGGCAAGCTGTTGCCGGCCGCGCTTGCGGCCAAGCAGCGCGGCGTGCTGTTTGACGTCGGCCATGGCGGCGGCAGCTTTGACTTCACGGTAGCCGAGATCGCAATTCCGGCGGGCTGCACACCCGACACGATCTCTTCCGACATCCACGTCTTCTCGGGCAATTCGCCCGGCATCCCGTTCCTGCCGAACGTGATGAGCAAGTTTTTGGCGATGGGCTCCTCGCTGGATCAGGTGGTGGCGATGGCGACCTCGGCGCCGGCCCGGATCATCAATCGGACGCCGAAGATCGGCACGCTGCAGCGCGGCGCCCCTGGCGATGTCGCGATCATGGACCTCGTCGAAGGTCCCGTCACCTTCGTCGACACCCGCAACAACAAGCGCGACGGCAATCAGCAGCTGAAGCCGGTGCAGACAGTCATCAACGGCGTGCCGTTCGGCCGGCCCTATCAGGCGCCGTTTTCGGTGCGTTGAGCGCGGAACATCAGCCGCGCTTCTCCACATTGCTGCTGCGCGCGGGCACGCCGAATTCCTTGCGGCACACCTCGGCCAGCACCGCGATGCCCTCGCGGATCTGCGCGTGCGAGGGGCTCGCGAAGCAGAGCCGCAGCCGGCTGCCGGAATGCGCCTTGCTGGTCGACCATTCCGGTCCCGGATTGATCGAGACTCCGGCGGCGAGCGCGGCCTGATAGAGCTTCGACGTGTCGACATTGTCGGGCAGCTTGACCCACAGGAAGATGCCGCCCTTCGGCGCCTCGAATTCCGCCGCGGTGCCGAATTGCTCGTTCAGCGCCTCCATCAGCGTGTCGAGTTTTGCGCGCAGCCCTCGCGTCAGTTTGGGCACGTGGGTCGCGAAATGCGGCCCACAATATTCCGCGAGCACCATCTGCTCCAGCGCGCCGGAGCCGGCATCGGTCTTCAGCGGCAGCATCCGCGACATGATTGCCCATGGCGCGACGATGAAGCCGACCCGCAGCGCCGGCGCAATCGACTTCGAGAACGAGCCGATATGGATGACGCCGCCATGCGTGCTCATGGCGTAGATCGCGGGGGGCCGCTCGCCGTTCCAGATCAGATCGGCATAGCAATCGTCCTCGAAGATCGGCACGCCGTATTCTTTCGACAGCTTCAGCATCTCGGCGCGGCGGCTTTCGGGTAGGATCGAGCCGGTCGGGTTCTGCACGGTCGGGATGGTATAGATGTATTTCGGCGTGATGCCGCGCCGCTTGCGATCGGCGAGCGCGGCGGCCAGCGCATCGATCCGGATGCCGTCGCCGTCGAGGGGAATGCCGACCGCGTTGACGCCGAGCCGCGTCAACCGGTTCAGCGAGCCCTGATAGGTCTCCTGCTCGATCAGCACGGTGTCGCCCTTGGCGAGCAGGGTTTGATTGACCAGATCGAGCGCTTGCAGCGAGCCGGAGACGATCATGATCTCATCCGGCGTGCAGCCAATTCCGGCATCGCGCTTCAGCTTCTCGGTCAGGAACTGGCGCAGCGGCAGATAGCCCTGTGGCCCGTGCGCGAGATTGTAGGTCGCAAGATTCCGGCCCTCGCGCTTCAGCACGGCGTTGACCGCTTCCAATAGTCCGTCGACCGGGACCTGGTCGGGATCGTTGTTGCCGCCGACGAAGCTGTATTTCGCGAGCCCGGTCCAGCGCGCGGCCGGTGCAGGCAGGCCGGCCGGGAGCAGTGGTGCAAAATCGAACTGGGCTGAGGTGGACATGGGACGTTTCGCTCCGTGTTGTTATCGTTGAGGCGGCCGCACGTCAGCGGACGTCCGTGAAGTCAATTCTTGCCGGTCAGCCGGATCGGGCGGCCCTGGCTGACGAAGGCATAGTGCCCGGCGCCGACGCTGCCGATCATCAGGGCCTCGACTGCCGGTTCCGCGATCTCGCCGGCGGCGGCCCAATCGACCACGAAATTCGCGCCGGTGCCGCCGCGTGTATCGGTCGTCGCGATCGCGACCTCGACGGTCGCAAACGGTTTTAGCGCGATCGGCGATTTGAGGTAGTTCTCCACCATCTTGCCTGATGTGTCGAAATAGGCGATCCGCTTCAGCACCAGCGGCTTGGTCTCGGAGGCATTGTGCACGCTGAGCGTCACCGAGAAATCCGCCCTGAGCTTGCCCTGGCTCATCGACACGCTGGAATACACCGGCACGTAGAACGCACCGGTGGCGGTGAGGCCTTCCGACGGCACCGCGGTCAGCGAGTTCGCAAAATTTTGTTCAATACTCGCCGGAGATTGTGCTAGCGCCTCCGTCACCCGCACGGTGGGCAGGCAGAGCAGAACTGCCAGAAAAATGCCGCCTGCGCGGATGTGACACATTGCTAGGTTGATCCTCACGCCCGGCCCTCTAGGTTGCGGCAAAGGAAGTCTTTGACGCATGCATGAACTGATTCCCGATATCACGCTCTGTATCCTGTTTGCCTGGGGGATTGGGCTATTGGCCCATTTCTCCCGGCAACCGCTGATCCTTGCGTACCTTATCGCCGGCTTTTTCATTGGTCCATTCGGCATGGGCTGGGTCAAGTCCCAGGAATCGATCAGCGTCATCTCCGAGCTCGGCCTGATCTTCATGCTGTTCATGATCGGGCTCGAAATCGACCTCAAGAAGATCATCCGCGCCGGCAAGGTCATCCTGTTCGCCGGCGCCGGCGAGCTGATCGGCGGCTGCCTGATCGGCGTGGCGTTCTTTGCGGGAATAGGCCTTGCGATCGGCGGCGGCAAGTTCGATGCGGTCTATCTCTGCGTCGCCTGCGCGCTGTCCTCGACCGTCATCATCGTCAAGGTGCTCTACGAGAAGCGCGAGCTCGATACGCTGCCGGGCCGCATCACGCTCGGCGTGCTGGTGCTGCAGGACATCTTCGCGATCCTGTTCCTGGCGGTTCAACCGAGCCTCGACAATCTGCAGATCAGCGTCGTGCTGCTGTCGATCGCCCGCGTTGCGGTGCTGGTCGCGACCGCACTGGTGCTGAGCCGCTACGTGCTGCCGCGGCTGTTCCACCAGATCGCGCGGCGGCCCGAGCTGGTGCTGCTCGGCGCGCTCGCCTGGTGCTTCCTGATCGGCGAGATCGCCGAGCGGCTGCATCTGTCGCGCGAGATGGGCTCGCTGGTCGCGGGCGTCTCGATCTCGACCTTTCCCTACGCGCTCGACGTCACCGCCAAGGTCACGACGCTCAGGGATTTCTTTATCACGCTGTTCTTCGTCGCGCTCGGCATGACGATCCCGATCCCGGGCTTGCAGGTGATCGGACTGGCGCTTGTCATCGCGGCGTTCACGGTGGCGAGCCGCCTGGTCACGACGTTCACGCCGCTCTACCTGATGAAGCAGGGCCTGCGCGCCAGCCTGCTGCCGGCGATCAATCTGGCGCAGATCTCCGAGTTCTCGCTGGTGGTGATCCAGACCGGTATCGCCGCCAACCATATCGGGACCGAGACCGCGAGCGCGGCCTCGTTCGCCTTCGTGGTGCTGGCGGTGCTTTCGACCTTCGCGATTGGGCGCAGCGACCAGATCGTGCGCGGCCTGATCGGCCCCTTGAAGCGCATCGGCCTGCGCGATCTCGACCATGTGGGCGAAGCCCGCGGTGAGGGCGGCCAGGAGGGCGGACATGGCGAGATCCGGCGCATCGTGATCCTCGGCTTTTTCCGCGCCGCGAGCGCGCTGATCAGCCAGATCGAGCGGCAGAACCAGTCCCTGCTCGAGCAGATCAGCGTCATCGACTTCAATCCGCTGGTGTTCCGCACGCTGTCCGACCGCGGCATGCACGTGATCTATGGCGACATCAGCAACGTCGACACGCTGGTCCATGCCGGCATCGGCAAGGCCGAGATCATCATCCTGAGCGTGCCGGATTTCCTGCTGGTCGGCGCCGACAATGAGAAGCTGGTGCGCCACGTCCGCGCGCTCAATCCGACCGCGCGGATCGTCGCCACCGCCGATCTCCTGACCGGCGTCGACGATCTCTACGCCGCCGGCGCCGACTACGTGACGGTGACCCGGCTCAGCGACGCCGCCGAGCTTTACTCGGTGATCGAGGCCGCCGACGCCGGCCTGCTCGACGACAAGCGCGCCGAGCTGGATGCCCAGCTCAGCGACCGCCGCGAAGTGCTGCCGTAGAAGCCGACTGTGTAGCCCGGATGCAGCGAAGCGAAATCCGGGGATGTTTCCGTGTGCATGGTCCCGGATTTCGCTTCCGCTCCATCCGGGCTACGAGCTCCTGGTATGCCTGCCAAACGCATGGCGGGTTGCATAATGATACTGGCGCTGCCATCGGAACCCGGCTAATCCACTGCCTGCATAAAGCGAGATGTCAGGACAATGGCCGATACGATCCAGGAAGTGCTGCAAGCCTTTGCGAAGGGTGAACTCGTCGTCGTCACCGACGATGACGATCGGGAAGGCGAGGGCGATCTGATCGTCGCGGCGTCGTTCTGCACGGCGGAAAAGATGGCCTTCATCATCCGCCACACCTCCGGCATCGTCTGCGCGCCGATTACCACCGAGGATGCCCGCCGGCTGCGGCTCGACCCGATGGTGGCGCACAACGAGTCCAACCACACCACGGCCTTCACCGTCTCGATCGACTACAAGCCCGATGGCGGCACCGGCATCTCGGCCGAGGAACGTGCCTCCTGCTGCCGCGCGCTGGCCAATCCCAATGCCGGCGCCAACGACTTCGCGCGCCCCGGCCACATCTTCCCGCTGATCGCGCGCGATGGCGGCGTGCTGCTGCGCTCGGGCCATACCGAAGCCGCGGTCGATCTGTGCCGGCTCTCGGGCTTGCCGCCGGTCGGTGTCATCAGCGAGCTGATGAACGACGATGGAACCGTGATGAAAGGCGAGCAGGTCGCGAAATTCGCCGCCGCCCACAAGCTCAAGCACGTCACGATCGCCGACATGATCGCCTACCGCCAGGCGCGCGAGAAGCTGATCGAGCGGGTCGCGACCTTCACCACCGAGAGCCCGATCGGTCCGCTGCAGGGCTACGCCTATCGTTCGCCGTTCGACGAAATCATGCATGCCGCCTTCGTCTATAACGGCATCGGCGACGGCCGGGACGTGCTGACACGGCTGCACAAGCCCAACATCGTCAAGGATCTCTTCACCGGGCCGGCGCGGATGGAAGCCGTGTTGCGGCATTTCAAGGATGCCGGCCGCGGCGTGCTGGTCTATCTGCGCGACGGTGCCGCCGGAGTTCCGGTCCAGCCGGTGGACGAGCAGAAGTCGGCGGAGGCCGATCGCAACAAGCAATGGCGCGAGGTCGGCGTCGGCGCTCAGATCCTGCGCGATCTCGGCATCACCTCGATCCGGCACCTGACCTCGTCGGTGCACGACTACAAGGGGCTGTCAGGTTTCGGCATCGAGATTGTGTCGAATGAGAAGTTCGACGGCTAGTAGCTGTCATTCCGGGTTCGATGCTGCGCATCGCCCCGAAATGACGGTGATCCCAATTCAATTGCGCTTCGCAGCTGAGCGCTTTAATTTACCCGCCAATTTCCGAGTGATGACGCGAAAGGATGTTTCATGAGCGTGCGCCCCCAGTCCAAGGACAAGCCGGCTGCCGCCAGCTTCCAGTGGGATGATCCCTTCCTGCTTGACGACCAGCTCACCGAAGACGAGCGCCTGATCCGCGACACCGCGCGGGCCTATGCGCAGGACAAGCTGCTGCCGCGGGTCACCAAGGCCTATCTGGAAGAGAAGACCGACCGCGAGATCTTCAACGAGATGGGCGAGCTCGGCCTGATCGGCGTGACGCTGCCCGAGGAATATGGCTGCGCCAATGCGAGCTACGTGGCCTACGGCCTCGTCGCCCGCGAGATCGAGCGCGTCGACTCTGGCTATCGCTCGATGAACTCGGTGCAGACCTCGCTGGTGATGTATCCGATCTACGCCTATGGCGACGAGAGCCAGCGCAAGAAATATCTCCCCAAGCTCGCCACCGGAGAATGGGTCGGCTGTTTCGGCCTGACCGAGCCCGATGCCGGTTCCGATCCCGGCGGCATGAAGACCCGCGCCGAGAAAGTCGCCGACGGCTACAAGCTGAACGGCGCCAAGATGTGGATCTCGAATGCGCCGATCGCCGACGTGTTCGTGGTGTGGGCCAAGTCGGCAGCGCATGACAACCAGATCCGCGGATTCATCCTCGAGAAGGGCATGAAGGGCCTGTCGGCGCCGAAGGTCGGCGGCAAGCTCTCATTGCGCGCCTCGATCACCGGTGAGATCGTGCTCGATAACGTCGTGGTGCCGGAAAGCGCGCTGCTGCCCAACGTCTCCGGCCTCAAGGGCCCGTTCGGCTGCCTCAACCGCGCCCGCTACGGCATCTCCTGGGGGGCGCTCGGCGCCGCCGAGGACTGCATGCACCGCGCGCGCCAGTACACGCTCGACCGCAAGCAGTTCAACCGGCCGCTGGCCGCCACCCAGCTGGTGCAGAAGAAGCTCGCCGACATGGAGACCGAGATCGCGCTCGGCCTGCAGGCCTCATTGCGCGTCGGCCGCCTGATGGACGAAGGCAAGATGGCGCCCGAGATGATCTCGATCGTCAAGCGCAACAATTGCGGCAAGTCGCTCGACATCGCCCGCATGGCGCGCGACATGCACGGCGGCAACGGCATCCAGATCGAGTATCACGTGATGCGGCACGCCGCGAACCTCGAGACGGTGAACACCTATGAGGGCACGCACGACGTCCACGCGCTGATCCTCGGCCGCGCCATCACCGGCATCCAGGCGTTCTCGTAAGGGACACTGCTCCGACAGCGTAGGATGGGTAGAGCGAAGCGAAACCCATCTTACTGCCCGCCATGCGGCTCGCATGATGGGTTTCGCTGCGCTCTACCCATCCTACAAGATCGCACTCCGGGCACTCCCCATGGCCGACAACGACGACATCCCGTTCAATCGTGATTTTCCGCTGAAGCCCGGCGTGGTCGAGCAGGTCCGCCCCAGCGTCCGCCGCGTCCTCTGCAACAATCCGAGCCCGTTCACCTTCACCGGCACGGTCAGCTACATCGTGGGCGAGGGCAAGGTCGCGATCATCGACCCCGGTCCTGACGACGAGGCGCATGCGAAAGCGCTGCTCGATGCGGTCAAGGGCGAGACCGTGACCCATATCCTGGTCACCCATACCCATCGCGACCATTCGCCGAACACGCCGCGGATCAAGGCCGCGACCGGCGCGCCTGTTTATGCCGAGGGGCCGCATCGTGCCTCGCGGCCGCGCTTCGAGAGCGAGAAGCACAATCCGGAATCCGGCGCCGACCGCGATTTCCGGCCGGACATCGCCGTCAAGCACGGCGACGTCATCGAGGGGGCAGGCTTCGCGCTGGAGGCTGTCGCGACCCCCGGTCACACCGCCAATCATCTGGCCTTCGCGTGGACCGAGCGCAGCATCAATTTCGTCGGCGACCATGTGATGGGCTGGTCGACCTCGATCGTGGCGCCGCCGGACGGCTCGATGATCGACTACATGGCCTCGCTGGAGCGGCTGGAGCAGCGCCCCGAGCAGCTCTATTTCTCGGGCCACGGTCCGGAGATTCCGGAAGGCCCGCGCTATGTCCGTTTCCTGGCGCGGCATCGCCGCGCGCGCGAGGCGTCGATCCTGCATCGGCTCGGCAAGGGCGAGGCCGACATCCCGACCATGGTGCGGGCGATCTATATCGGGCTCGACCCGCGCCTCGCCAACGCCGCCGGCTATTCGGTGCTGGCGCATCTGGAGGACCTGGTCGCGCGCGGCGTCGTGGCGACCGACGGCGATCCGGTGATCGGCGGCACGTATCGGTTGGCGTAGGGACGCTGTCCATTCGTCATTCCGGGGCTCGCGAGGCGAGAGCCCGGAATCCATTTCACCACATCACTTGCGGCCCGATGGATTCCGGGCTCATCGCTGCGCGATGCCCCAGAATGACGGAGAGAGATTTATTTCTTCACCGTCTTCGCCGGCGGCGCCTTGGGTGCGACCGGAGCCGCCTTCTTCGCCGGCTTGTCCTTGTCGTTTTCCGCCGCGGTGTTGAGGTCCTCGATCAGCTTCTTGACCCGCGCGGCGTTGCTGCCGAGATCGGTGTCGAAATAGCGCGAGGCCGAGCGGATATCGACGCGGGAATCCTCGTCGTCGGGTGTCACCCGGATCGCGACGTCCTCGCGGAAGCCCATGATCGGTGTGCGCGCCACCGCTTCGATGCGGCCGATATTGCGCGGCGGCTGCGGGGCGCGGGCGTCGATGACGAGCCATTTGCGGCGGTTGACCAGCCGCAGCGCCAGCTCGTAGGCGCGGTCGGCCGGGACCTCAAGCTCGACCGTCTCAATATCCGGATAGGCGGCGCGCTGCCGCTCGGCCGAAGCGAGGCCCGCGTAGGCAGCGGGATTGGTGCCTTCCCCGGTGCGCAGCCGCGCCAGCGCCTCGAATCTCGGCGGGTCGATCGCATCTGTGGTGACGTCGTAGAGCCGCGGCAGCTTGCGGTACTGATAGGTCAGGTAGGCCGGGTAGGCGAGGATCGCGGCGTCGATCAGGAACGCGAGCAGGATCCGGCCCATGCCGCGGGTGCCGTTCTGCCAGATCGCGGCGAAGGCGGCCAGCCCAAGCAGGACCGACAGGCCGGCCAGGCCCAGCGCGCCGAAGAAGGTCGCCAGCGCCGGCTTGACCTCCAGGAACCCGAAACGGACGATCAGGATCGAGACCACCACCGCGACGACGGAGAAGATCGCGAGGTTGCGCGACCAGGTGGCAAGACCGGACACGGGCTCCTGCTGGTAGGGAGCGGAAAACCTGCGCGCCATCGTCGAAAAATCTGCCGGTTGAGATGTCCCCGGCGACCTCGGCCGCCGCCAATGACCGTGTGAGACCACGGACCTGCGGCGAATTCAAGGGATTTGGGCGGGTGTCTTATGCTCCGTTGGAGGGCAGGGCGATCGCACATCGCCGGCCTCCGCAGCGGCGCACGGCCAAAACATCGAAAACAACCCCATGCAAAGGAGCCGGCGGCGTATGCCGGCCCCACCTCGGTCCGCATTTCGCTGCGCGTCATGCGAACCGATCCCGGAGCGAGCTGCGCTCGTCTCGACCCCCTCCGGGGAGATAAGGGAGCCTACGCCGCAGCGGTCGGGAAGGTGTAGTCCTTGAACTGGTCGCGCAGCGCCGTCTTCAGGATCTTGCCGGTCGCGGTGTGGGGAATGCCGTCGACGAAGGCGACGTCGTCCGGCATCCACCATTTGGCGATCTTGCCATCCATGAACTTCAGGATGTCCTCCCGGGTGGCGCTCTGGCCCTGCTTGAGTTGCACGATCAGCAGCGGCCGCTCGTCCCATTTCGGGTGATGGACGCCGATCACGGCGGCTTCCGCGACCGCCGGATGGCCGACTGCGAGGTTCTCCAGATCGATCGAGGAGATCCACTCGCCGCCGGACTTGATCACGTCCTTGGAGCGGTCGGTGATCCGCATGTAGCCGTGCTCGTCCATCGTCGACACGTCGCCGGTGTCGAAGAAGCCGGCATCGTCGAGGATGTTGGCATCGACCCGGAAGTAGGCCTTGGCGATCGCGGGACCGGAGACCTTGAGGCGGCCGAAGGTCTTGCCGTCCCACGGCAACTCCTTGCCGGCATCGTCGGTGATCTTCATCTCGACGCCGAACGGCGGATAGCCCTGGGTTTGCAGGATGTCGAGCCGCTCCTCGCCGCTGCGATCGGTGAACGGCGGCTTCAGCGTCGCCAGCGTGCCGAGCGGACTCATCTCGGTCATGCCCCAGGCGTGGCGCACCTGGCTGCCCATGTCGAGGAACGCCTTGATCATCGAGCGCGGCATCGCCGAGCCGCCGCAGATCACCATCTGGAGGTCGGGCAGCTTGAGATTGTTGGCGGCCATGTATTGCAGCAGCATCAGCCACACCGTCGGAACGCCGGCGGTATGGGTGACCTTCTCGGTCGACAGCAGCTCATACACCGAGGCGCCGTCGAGCTTCGGGCCGGGCATCACCAGCTTGGTGCCCATCGACGGTGCCGAGAAGGCGATGCCCCAGCTGTTGGCATGGAACAAGGGCACCACCGGAAGCATTGTGTCCGATGCGGAGGTGCCGAGCGCGTCCTTCGAGTTGGCCATCAGCGCGTGCAATACGTTGGAGCGGTGCGAATACAGCACACCCTTGGGATCGCCCGTCGTGCCGGAGGTGTAGCACATCGCCGCCGCGGTGTTCTCGTCGAAGCTCTTCCACTCGAACTTGCCGTCGGATGCCGCGATCCAGTCCTCATAGGCGACCGCGTTCTTCAGCGTGGTCTGCGGCATGTGCGCCTTGTCGGTCAGCACCACGTAGCGCTCGACGCTCGGCAGCTGGCTTGCGATCTTCTCCAGCACCGGAACGAAGGTGAGGTCGGTGATGACGATGCGGTCCTGGGCGTGGTTGACGATCCAGGCGATCTGTTCCGGAAACAGCCGCGGATTGACCGTATGGCAGATCGCGCCGATCCCCATGATGCCGTACCAGACCTCGAGGTGGCGCCAGGTGTTCCAGGCGATGGTGGCAATGCGGTCGCCGAGCTTGATGCCGTCGCGCTCCAGGCTCTGCGACACCTTCAGCGCGCGGGCATGGATCTGAGCATAGGTGGTGCGATGGATCGGGCCTTCGACCGACCGCGTCACGACTTCCTGCGTGCCGTGATATTTCGCGGCGTGCTCAATAATCTTGTGGCACAGCAAGGGCCAATCTTGCATCAAGCCAAGCATACGCAACTCCCTCCTCGATCCTCACGCATGATCTGCCGGCATCTTGGACGGCCGGCAGTAAAATCATGGAACTGACATGAACTGTAGCGCGGAGAAAGCAAGCCGAAAATGGCCTGATGGCGCGTTTCGTCGCGCCTGCGCGGCAATGGTTACCGCTGCCGCCGCGCTGCTCTGCCTTGGCATGCAAGCGGGCCCCGCAGCGGCCGCCCGCGGCGCGCCGAGCTTCCCGTGGGACGATCTGTTCGGCACAAGGCCGCAGCGGGCGCACAAGGCCGTGCGCCGCTCCGCGGTGCCGCTGCCGAAGCCGCGCCCCGCCGAGGCGCCGGCGGCATCCGAGGCACCGGCGACCGCTGAGCATGAGCCGCCTGCGGCCGCTACGCAGCGGCCTGCCGCGCCTGCCGAAGCCGCCAAGCCGGCTGAAACGGCCAGACCGGCCGAGCCGCCCAGGCCGCAGCTCTCGGCCTGCCGGCAGGCGCTCACCGAGGAGATCGCGATCGCGCCGAGCATTCCGGATATCCACGGCGCCGGCGGCTGCGGGGGCGAGGACCTCGTGCGGCTCGAGGCCATCGTGCTGGCGGACAAGCGCAAGGTCGCGGTCAAGCCCGCGGCGATCCTCCGCTGCAAGATGGCCGCCGCAGTCGCGGACTGGGTCCGCACCGATATCGCGCCGCTGGCGCAGAGCTTCGGCGGCGAGATCAGCAATCTCGACAATTTCGACTCGTTCGAATGCCGCGGCCGCAATCGCGTCGCCGGCGCACAACTTTCCGAACATGCCCGCGCCAATGCGCTCGACGTGCGCGCGTTCGGTCTTGCCAACGGCAAGTCGATCTCGCTGACCGATCGCAGTGTGCCGCGGACCCTGCGCGAGACCGTGCTGCATTCGGTCTGCTCCCGCTTCTCCACCGTGCTCGGCCCGGGCTCGGACTGGTACCACGAGGACCACATCCATCTCGACCTGATCGAGCGCCGCAACAATTACCGGATCTGTCAGTGGAACGTGTACGACCCGCTGCCGCAGGTCGCGCCGGTATTGCCGGCCGAGCGGCCCGAGGAGGCGCCGCCGCGCGAGGTCGCTGCAAAATCGGACGTGTCCAAGCCGGACGCATCGAAAGCCGACCGCAGCAAGGCCGATGAGCCGGATGCGGCGAAATCAGACGATGCGGCCCCGTCCGAGGGTGCAGCCGAGACCAAGCCGCAACCGCAGCCAACAAAAAAGCGCCGGCACAGCCGGCGCTTTTGATCTCGTCCGCGTATCTGGTGCGGTTCAGTAGGTGACGTTGCCGCCACCCTGCAGCGCCATCTGCGGCTTGTAGGGCGAGTCGCCGTGCTTCGGCTCCAGCACCACCACGATGGTGCCGAGCTTGACGCGGTTGTAGAGGTCGATGACGTCCTCGTTGGTCATGCGGATGCAGCCTGAGGAGATCGACGAACCGATGTATTCCGGCTGGTTGGTGCCGTGGATGCGGAACAGCGTGTCCTTGCCGCCCGAGTAGAGATACATCGCGCGCGAGCCCATCGGATTGTCCGGGCCCGGGGCCACGAAGGTCGGCACGCCGAGGCGCGAGATCTCGCCGGGAGTGGGGTGCCAGGCCGGCCATTCGGTCATGCTGCCGACCTTGGCGATGCCGGACCAGGCCATGGCTTCTTCACCGACGGTGATGCCGTAGCGGATCGCCTTGCCGTCGTTCAGCACGTAATAGAGGTAGTGGTTGTCGGAATCGACCACGATGGAGCCGGGGGCTTCCTTGCGGTGATACTCGACGATGGCGCGGCGGAACGGCTCGGCGACCGGGGTCTTGACGTAGGTGGTCTTGGCCAGCAGTTCCTTGTCACGCGGCTTGAACGCAGCGGTATTGGTTGCCTCGTAGGTCGTGGCCTGCATGCAGCCCGACAACATCAGGCCCGCAGCGAGGATCCCGAGGGTAACTTTGAGCGACGACATGATTACATTCCAATCGAAAATCCGCGCCCGAAAGCGCCAACATTACGCCCCAAACGCCACGATTCCATGAGGGGCATTATCGCTGAAACCTGTGGTTCTTCCCAGACTTTAGATGGCTTTCCCGCATCGCGGGACGTGATCTGTGGCTTTTTTGCCGCAACTGTTCTGGCGTGGGTCGATTTTTTGTGCAAACAGGCAACGGTCGTCGAGTCGAAGCTCCCTCACTGCCACCTGGCCGCCACAAATATGGACGCCCGGTTAATGCCGCGGTCATGAAGCGCCCGCCAGAATCGGGCTAAGTCGGCGGTCTTGCCAGCCCTTTTTGTGGAGTTCGTGATGCTGTCGGTGTTCGTTCCCTCCGATTTCTCCCTCAAGAAGGTCGCCGCCACCGACCTCGGCGCGCTGCCCGAGGGCGCGGTCTGGGTCGATCTGGTGAACCCGACCGTGGAGGAGGACCGGGCCGTCGAGAAGCTCGCGGGGATCGCAGTTCCGACCCGGGAAGACATGCAGGAGATCGAGATCTCCAGCCGGCTCTATATCGAGAACAGCGCGCGCTACATGACTGCGACGCTGATGTGCCATTCCGACACCGACATGCCGCGCACCACGGCGGTCACCTTCATCCTGACCAGCCATCGCCTGGTCACGGTGCGCTACGACCTGCCGAAACCGTTCGCGCTGGTCGAGAACAAGCTGGCCCGCGCCTGTTCCCCCGGCATCACCGGCGAGCAGGTGCTGATGGAACTGCTGGATGCCGTGATCGACCGCTGTGCCGATCTGCTGGAGCGCTGTGGCGCCGACATCGACCAGGTCTCGCACGACATCTTCGAGCCGGAGAGCGAGCGCCACGGCCACGCCAAGCAATATTCGCAGATCCTGATCGCGATCGGCCGCAAGGGCGACCTGACCTCGAAAGTTCGCGAAAGCCTGGTCTCGATCGGCCGCCTCGTCACCTTCCTGTCCGCGATCGTGGAAGGGGTGAAATGGTCCAAGGACATGCGCGAGCAGCTCAAGACCATGCAGCGTGACGTGGCCTCACTGACCGATCACGCCTCCTATCTCTCCAACAAGATCACCTTCGTGCTCGACGCCATGCTCGGCGTGGTCAATCTGGAACAGAACAACATCATCAAGCTGTTCTCGGTGATGGCGGTGGTCTTGATGCCGCCGACGCTGATCGCCTCGATCTACGGCATGAATTTCAAGATCATGCCGGAACTCGAATGGACGCACGGCTATCCGTTCGCGCTGGTGCTGATGCTGATCGCGGCGATCGTTCCGTACTGGATTTTCAAGTGGAAGAAGTGGCTGTAGCGCTTGTTCCATCGTCGCGTTTTGGGACGCGCTTTTCTGCCTTATTTCCTCTCCTAAAATTTGAGGGTTGCGCTGAACGTTTGGGCGAAACTTGTCTGCGATAACGCCCGCCTCGAAGCCGGAGGACAGCAATGGTTGAGAAGATCATAACGCCACGGCGTAACGTCATCGACTTTGCGCGCTATCAACAGGACCGCGCAGCAGGCAAGGTGCAGGCGATCTCGCCGAGACTTTGCCGTTACTGTGACGCGGCGCTGCTTGATGGCGAGGACGAAGACGACTGCTCCAGCGCGCTGAACGACGTCGCGCTGCGGCAGACTGAGAAGAAGTCACGCCGGTTTTACGCCGACTAGAGGCAGAAGCCTCGTCCGCGTCGTTACGCCTGCCATCGAAGCATCCCTCTATCACGGCCGCGGCGGCGGCCGGGATCGCCTCGAACCCCTCGCTTCCTTCCCCGGAACACATCCAAGCCCGAAGCTCAGACGTGCTGGCCACCATTGATGTGGATCTCGGCGCCGTTCACGTAAGAGCTGGTCTCCGTGCACAGCACGTAGATGATCTTGGCGACCTCGTCGGGGGTGCCGAGACGATGCATCGGGATCTGCTGGTCGACGATCTTCTCGGTGCCGGGCGACAGGATCGAGGTGTCGATCTCGCCGGGCGCGATCGCGTTGACGCGAACGCCGACGCGGCCGAAGTCCGATGCCATTTCGCGCGTCAGCGCCGCCAGCGCCGCCTTCGAGGTCGCATAGGCCGCCCCCGCGAACGGATGCACGCGCGAGCCGGCGATCGAGGTGACGTTCACCACGGCGCCCTTGGCGTGCTTCAGCTCCTCGATCAGACCGCGCGCGATCATGATCGGAGCGAAGAAGTTGACGTGGAAAACGTGATTCCAGGTCTCGACGTCAGTGTCCATGGTGCCAAGCCGGCCGCCGCCGGGCGCCTTCGGCGAGATCGCGGCGTTGTTGACCAGCGCGTGCAGCTCGTCGTTGTCGAGCCGCCGCCGGATCTCGGAGATCGCGCGCACGGTGTCGTCATGGCTGCCGAGATCGACCTCGATGTGGTCTTCCGGCCCGGCGCCCCACGGACAGACCTCGGGGAAGGCATGCCGCGACAGGGTGATGACGCGCCAGCCGGCGGACGAGAACCGGATCGCTGTGGCGTGGCCGATGCCGCGGCTCGCGCCGGTCAGGAGCAGCGTGCGCCGCGGCGCATTGGAAGGGCGGGTCATCGACGGGGTTCTTTCGTTTTCGTCATGCGCAGCATCGTGCCGGGCATCGACGTCCTTGAACGATGGAGGATCAAGCCGTCGATGGCCGGGGTCATCTTACACGAAGACGCGCTTCGTACTTTCGCCCTTCCATGACGGTCGCGGCTTTTTCAGGGATAGAGCCGCACCTTCGACCAGGCGCTGCCGGCGCCATCGCGGCGGAATTCGATGCGGTCGTGCAGGCGATACGGGCGGTCGTGCCAGAACTCGATGCGCTGTGGCGTGATCCGCCAGCCGCTCCAGCCCGGCGGCCGCGGCACCTCGCCGATGACATATTTCGCGCCGGCCTTGGCGATCGCCTGCTCGAAGGCGAAGCGGCTCTCCAGCGGCTGCGACTGCTTGCTGGCCCAGGCGCCGATCTGGGCCTGCTTCGGCCTTGTGGCGAAATAGGCGTCGGCCTCGGCATCGGTGACCGGCGCGACCGGCCCGCGGATGCGCACCTGGCGGCGCAGCGATTTCCAGTGAAACAGTAAAGCCGCCTTAGGATTTGCGGCCAATTCGCGGCCCTTGGCGCTGGCAATGTGACTGTAGAACACGAAGCCGTCGGCATCGAAGCCCTTCATCAACACCATTCGCACGTCGGGCAGGCCGTCGGCGTCGACGGTCGACAGCGCCATCGCGTTCGGATCGTTCGGCTCGGACTTGACCGCTTCCGCAAACCATTCGCCGAACAGGGCGAACGGCTCCTCCGCCGCGGTGAAATCACCCGATGTTAACGGTGTCGGGTGTTTGATGGAGGTCGTGTCGGTCATGTCAGGAGTCCCGATTTGCATCCGCCCGCGTCAGACAACGCGTTACTGGCCCTATATAGGGCATGGGGGCGCGTTGGCCTATCGGTGATCCGCCCCGCGGGCGCGGTGGTGACCTTGATCGTTGTCGGCGTCGGCGCCAGCGGCTGCAGCCTGTCGCGCACCGATGCCTTCGCCAAGATCGACGACAAGGATGTGACGGGCTCGATCAGCCCGACTCTGGTCAACGCGCCGATGCCGACCGACAGCGATCTCGCCTTCGCCCGCAACGCCGCCTCCGACGTGCTGACCAAGGGCGACAAGGATTCCAGTCAGCCCTGGGAAAACCCCGAAACCGGCGCGCGCGGCTCGGTGACGCCGCTGGCCCAGGCCTACTCGGGCGAGGACGGCAAGACCTGCCGGGATTTCCTCGCCAGCTATGTCAACGGAACCACCGAAAGCTGGCTCCAGGGCGCCGCCTGCAAGGCTGGACAAGGGCGGTGGGAAATCCATAGTTTGAAGCCGTGGAGAAAGTCCTGAGGTTCCGGCTGGAGTCGGTCCAGGACTAGTTGCAAAAATGCCACTGACCCCCCACATCAAGGCGAGGTGGGCCCGGATCGGGTTCCCAGCCAGAATCGATTTTCCCGTGAAGGAGACGTGACGGATGCGCGACCCCTATGAGGTCTTGGGGGTGCAGCGGAGCGCCAGCGCTGCGACGATCAAGAGCGCCTATCGCAAGCTCGCCAAGAAGCATCACCCCGACAACAACAAGAACGACCCGAAGGCGGCGGCCCGCTTTGCCGAGATCAACACCGCCAACGAGATCGTCGGCGACGAGGACAAGCGCAAGCAGTTCGATCGCGGCGAGATCGATGCCGAAGGCAAGCCGCGCTTCCAGGGTTTCCCGGGCGGCGGCAGCGCCGGCGGCCGTGCCGGTCCGGGCGGCTTCGAGTACAGCTTCCGCGGCGGCCCCGGTGGCGGCATGGGTGGCGGCAGCTTCGAGGACATCCTCAACAGCATGTTCGGCAATGCCGCGCGCGGCGGCGCCCGCGCGGGCCGCACGAGCCCGTTCGAATTCGATGGCGGTGGGGTCGGCGTCGACCTCGATCTGTCGGTCGCGATGACGGTCTCGCTGGAGGAATCGGTCAGGGGCGGCGACAAGCGTGTCCGCCTGCCGACCGGGCGCGAGCTCAACGTCAAGATTCCGCCCGGCGTCAACGCGGGCCAGCAGATCCGGCTGAAGGGGCAGGGCGACACCGCGCCGGGCCATCCGCCCGGCGATCTCCTGATCACGATCTCGATCGCGCCGCATCCGTTCTTCAAGGTCGACGGCAACGATCTCAGGATCGATCTGCCGGTGACGCTCTACGAGGCGGTGCTGGGCGGCAAGGTGCGAGTGCCGACGCTGGGCAGCGCGGTCGAGCTGTCGATCCCGAAGAACACCTCGAGCGGCCGCACCTTCCGCCTCAAGGGCAAGGGGCTGCCGAAGGCGGGGGCTGTCGGCGACCTCTACGTCACCACCCGCATCATCCTTCCCGATGGGAACGATGCCGAGCTTGAGGCATTGATGCAGACGTGGCGGGAGCGTAACCCCTATAATCCGCGCAGCGATCTCGGCTGACCGCCGAGGGCGCGTCCCTAAGACGCGAAGACGCGAAACTGCAACTACCCCGGACTCTATCGGGGTAGACGCGGCGTCGTGAGCGCGTCAAAGGATGACCGGCCGTCCGTACTCCTGGTCTGCGGCGTGCAGACCGGATGGCGGAAAAAGGAGTGCGGCCTCGAGAGGGGGACCAGCGCGGTACACAAAACCCCAATCGAGGCCGCGTGCGCCGATCGGCGGATCGGGCGCTGATCATCTTCGCGTGAGCATCCGGTGCGATAATGAGACGCCTCGATGACGCGAATCGAAGTTTTCAATGTCGGAATTTGGACGCCGAGTGAGGCTGGATTCACTTGCTCGAAACGGCACAATTTCGCGCCGCGATCTCCCGTAGAATTACGGAAGATCAGCCGCCGCTCTTCTCCATCTGATCGTATACGGCCTGCGCGACCTGGTTCAGCCGGCTGCGGTCGGTGCCGCCGCTGACCACATAGGCAACACCGCGATCGGCCCAAAACAATGCGCCGTCGCTGCCCTGCACGGCGTAGCGCATCTGGGTCGCCTCGGTCTTGGCCTTGGCGGTATAGACCGTGAAGCGCTCGCCGGACGTGCTCTCATACATCAGGAACGACGCCGGCCCGCTCGGCCCCGGCAGCAGGCGGCCGCCGACCAGCTTCAGCCCGCTGAGCTCCGGCGCCCGGACGTCCCAGCCGCAGCGCTTGGTCAGCCATTGCTGCAGATGGTCGCGCTCGCTGCCGGGCACCTCCACGGGATGCCGGACCTCGACCACGTAGAGCCGGTGCGCATCGAGCGCATCAAGCGTGAAGCTCTGGAAGGTCGATGGTGCAGCCGTAGCGCCGCGCGCGATCCAGCCCACGCTGCCGCCGGCGATGAAGGCGACCAGCGTTGCCGCCACCGCACCATAGACCCAGCGGCGCGGCTGGCGCACCAGCCGTTCGAGCTCGAGCCGCTTCGGCACCGCCTCGTCCAGCACGCCGTCGTAGCGCGCATGCAGCGTCTCGGCCATCGCGCGCCATGACTGCACCCGCGCCGCGTCGTCAGGATGGGTGGCGAGCCAAGCCTCGACATCGCCGCGGCGTTCGGCCGGCAGCTCGTTGTCGACGTAGGCGTGCAGCTCGTCTTCGGTGACGGGGATGTTCGGGTTCGTCATATCAGTCGTCTCTGCCAAATCCTGTTCGAAAATCGTTCAAGCGAAACAGCTCAAGCGAAATGCCTGCCATCGCGCACGTTATCATTTCACCCGCCTCAGCGCCGGGCGCTGGCCCTCGATCGAGGCCCGCACATGGGCGCGTGCGCGGGCGAGGCGGGACATCACGGTGCCGATCGGTACGCCCTGGATGTCGGCGACCTCGCGGTAGCTCATGCCCTCCAGCATCACCAGCAGCAGCACCGAGCGTTGCTCCTCGACCAGCGTCGACAGCGCGCGCTCGATATCGCGTCCCTCGGCCTCGGTGCCGCTGGCATCGGCATTGTTGTCGAGCAGCGGCATCAAAGGCGGCCGCCGCGCCAGCGAGCGCCTGCGGTTCTTGTTCAGGTTGGTCAGGATCGTGTAGAGCCAGCTCCTGACGTCGCCGCCGAGAAACAGCCGCTCCGAGCGCAGCGCCCGCACCAGCGTGTCCTGCACCAGATCGTCGGCGATATCGGTGTCGCGCGTCAGCGCCCGCGCATAGCGGCGGAGCGCCGGAATCATGGCTTCGACACTTTGGCGAAACGCGGTCATGCATCCAGTCTTCGATGGTCTCGGCGATGAGCTGCCTTGTCCAGCATAACACCCTAACGGCGTGGCTATTCCGGTTGCATCGATCTGCGCGCAGAGCGCCTCAGCTGCGGCGGATTTGGGCTTGTCGCCAGGCGAAGCGCTGGTGTACCTCGAAGCCATAAAATTCGAGGCGTGGAAGCCTGTGGTGAGGCGCCCGACAGCTCAGGATCAGCCGTTACGGGAATGCCGGTGCCGACCATCTACTACATCCGTCACGGCGAGACCGCGTGGAACGCCGAAGGCCGGCTTCAGGGCGCGCAGGATATCGCGCTCAACGAGCGCGGCCGCGCCCAGGCGGCGCATGCCGGACGCATCCTCGGCGATCTCCTGGCGCGCGACGGCCGTGACAAGACGACGCTGCCATTCGTCGCGAGCCCGCTGATCCGGGCGCGCGCCACCATGGAGCTGGTGCGCGCCGAGCTCGGCCTGCCGCCGGGCGACTACGCGCTTGACGCGCGGCTGCGCGAGATCGGCTACGGCACGTGGGAGGGCTCCACCTTGGCGCAGGCGCAGGCCGCCGACCCCGTTGTCTATGCCCGCCGCCTGGCCGAGAAGTGGCAGGTCGCGCCGGAGGGTGGCGAGAGCTATGTCGAGGTGCAGGCGCGGATGACCGACTGGTACCATTCGGTGACGTCGGACACCGTCGCCGTCGCCCATGGCGGCACGGCGCGGGCACTGATGGTGGCGCTCGGCTTCGAGACCCCGGCCTCGGCCGCCGAGCTTTATATCGAGCAGGGCGCGGTCTACGTGTTCGGCGCGGCGGGCCTGCGGAAATATAGTTAAAGCCAGTAACTCTCTCCATCGTCATTCCCCGGTGCGCAATTGCGCACCTGAGGGCGACGCGTAAGCGTCGAGCCCGGAATCCATCAGGCCGCGTGTCCCGTGGGCCAATGGATTCCGGGCTCTCGCTTCGCGAGCCCCGGAATGACGACCTGGACGGCTATGCCCGGCCCTGACGAAGTCGAGGTTTGACCCCGCTGCCTCCGCGCGTTACGACACGCCATGTCCTTCAACACCTTCGGCCATATGTTCCGCGTCACGACCTTCGGCGAGAGCCATGGGGTCGCGATCGGCTGCGTGGTGGACGGCTGCCCGCCGATGATCCCGCTGACCGTGGAGGAGATCCAGCACGATCTCGACCGCCGCCGGCCCGGCCAGTCGCGCTTCACCACCCAGCGCCAGGAGCCGGACGCGGTGAAGATCCTGTCCGGCGTGATGGCGCATCCGGAAACCGGCGTGCAGGTCACGACCGGCACGCCGATCGCGCTGTTGATCGAGAACACCGATCAGCGCTCGAAGGACTATTCCGAGATCAAGGACAAGTTCCGCCCCGGCCATGCCGACTTCACCTATGAAGCGAAATACGGCCTGCGCGATTATCGCGGCGGCGGCCGTTCCTCGGCGCGCGAGACCGCGACCCGCGTCGCGGCCGGCGCGATCGCGCGCAAGGTGCTGCCCGACGTGAAGGTGCGCGGTGCGCTGGTGCAGATGGGCCCGCACAAGATCGACCGCGAGAAGTGGGACTGGGACGAGATCGCCAACAACCCGTTCTTCTGTCCCGACAAGGACAAGGCGGCGTTCTTCGAGAGCTATCTCGACGGCATCAGGAAGAGCGGCTCCTCGATCGGTGCCGTCATCGAGGTCGTCGCCGAAGGCGTGCCGGCCGGGCTCGGCGCGCCGATCTATGCAAAACTCGACAGCGATCTGGCGTCGGCGATGATGAGCATCAACGCGGTCAAGGGCGTCGAGATCGGTGCCGGCTTCGGCGCCGCCGAACTCACCGGCGAGGAGAACGCCGACGAGATGCGGACCGGCAACAATGGCACGCGCTTCCTGTCCAACCATGCCGGCGGCGTGCTCGGCGGCATCTCGACCGGGCAGCCCGTGGTGGTGCGCTTTGCGGTCAAGCCGACATCCTCGATCCTGACCACGCGCCGCACGGTGGATCGCAAGGGCGCCGATACCGACATCCTGACCAAGGGCCGCCACGATCCCTGCGTCGGCATCCGTGCGGTGCCGGTCGGCGAGGCCATGATGGCCTGCGTGCTGGCCGATCATTTTCTGCGCGACCGCGGGCAGACCGGGCGCTGATCCCCTATATCCTATATAATGGCGGTACCAGACCGCCTTGGGGACTGCCATGAACGCGTCGGAGCTTCGGGATATCATCGCATGGATGATCGGCGGCGCGCGATCGGCGCCGACCCCGGTGCAGATGATGGCGGAATGCTGCGAACGGCTGACGCGGGCCGGGCTGCCGCTGTGGCGCATCGGCGTCTTCGTGCGCACGCTGCATCCCGAGATCTACGGCCGGCATTTCCTCTGGAAGCCCGGCGCCGAGGTCGAAACCGGCACCGTCGCGCACAACATCGAGGAGTCCCCGGACTTCGCCGTCAGCCCGCTGCGGATCGTCTTCAAGCAAGGTGTTGAAGTACGCGCGCGGTTCGACGACCCCTCGAGCAAACGCTTTCCCATTGTCGAGGACCTGCAAGCCGAGGGCGTCACCGACTATATCGCGGTGCCGCTGATCAACACCGACGGCCGCCCCAATGCGTCGAGCTGGACCACCAAGCAGCCGGGCGGCTTCACCGACGAGCAGCTCGATGCGATCCGCTCGATCGCCGTGCCGCTGGCGCGCTACATCGAAATCGTGACGCTGCGCCGCACCGCCTCGCTGCTGCTTGATACCTACGTCGGCAACCGCGCCGGCGAGCGCATCATGGGCGGCCAGATCCGGCGCGGCCATGCCGACACGATGGATGCCGCGATCTGGCTGTCCGACCTGCGCGGCTTCACCGCGCTGTCGGACCGCCTGCCGGCCGAGACCGTCGTCGAGATCCTCAATCTCTATTTCGACTGCCAGGTCACCGCGATCCGCGACCATGGCGGCGAGGTGCTCAAATTCATGGGCGACGGCCTGCTCGCGGTGTTTCCGGTCGACGAATATCTCGGCGACGAGGTGCAGGTCTGCTCGCGGGTGCTGGACGCCGCGCGCGCTTCCCGCGCAGGCGTCGAGGCGCTGCAATTCCCCAATGGCGATGCCGTCGAGCGTTTCCGCTTCGGCGTCGCGCTGCACCTTGGGCGCGTGCTCTACGGCAATATCGGCGGCGGCAACCGGCTCGATTTCACCTGCATCGGTCCGGCGGTCAATCTCGCGGCACGCCTCGAGAGGATCGCCGGCCGTCTCGGCCGCACCGTCGTCGCCTCCGAGCGCTTCGCCGGCATCCATGATGGCGGCTGGAGCGATCTCGGGGAGTTTCCGATCGCGGGATTTGCCAAGGCCGAACGGGTCTACGGCCTGTTCGACGAGGCGCCGGTCGCGGCTGCGAGCTAGCCGCCGGTGTGACGTGGCTGACACGAACGCGCAGCATCGCAAGGGGATTGCGCTGGTCGTGGCGGCCGCTGTGGCCTGGAGTACCGCGCCGTTCTTCACCCGGCTGCTGCATTTCGATTCCTGGACCATCCTGTTCTGGCGCGGGCTGTTCGGCGGCGGCGCGATCGCGCTGTTCCTCCTCGCGACGCAAGGCCGGCGCGGCGTGCGCGATCTCGTCGCGATGCCGGCGAGCGGATGGCTGGTGGCCGGTCTCTCGACCTTCGGCATGGTGACGTTCATTCCGGCGCTGCAACTGACCAGCGTCGCCAATGTCGCCATCCTCATCGCGATGCAGCCGTTCGCGGCGGCCGCGATCGCTCGACTCTGGCTCGGCGAGCGGGCGCGGCCCGGCACATTGCTGGCAAGCCTCGTCGCGCTCGCGGGCGTCGCCATCACCGTCAGCGGCGCCGCAGGCGTTACGGATTACAGGGGCATTGGGCTCGCCTGCGTGATGGTGCTGGCGATTTCGCTGATGACGGTGGTGATCCGGCGGCACCGGGGCGCGCCGATGATCGCTGCCGCGGCGCTCTCGAACTTTCTCGGTAGCGTCATCAGCCTGCCGCTCGGGCAGGGCATCGGCGCGGTTGGCGGCACCGATCTCGGCGTGCTCGCGATGTTCGGAGCGTGCCAGGTCGGGCTCGGGCTCACTTTGTTTACCGTCGGCTCCAGATTCCTGCCGTCCGGGCAGGCGTCGCTGATTGCCACCCTGGAGACGCCGCTGATGCCGTTCTGGGTATGGCTGGCGTTCGCTGAAGTGCCGTCGCTGCGCGCGCTCATCGGCGGCGCGATGGTGCTGGGGGCCGTCGTCGCAGACATCGTGGCCAGCCAGCGGGCCGAGTCAGCGCGACGGTGATGCCTGCTACTCTTCCGGCTCGGTGGTGAACAGCAGCGGATAGCCCTTGGCGCGGCCGGCGTCGGTGGCGCGCGTCGCCTTGGTTTCGGCGACATCCCTGGTGAACACCGCGACCACGCAGACGCCGCGCTGATGCGCGGTCAGCATCACCTTGTAGGCCTGGTCGTCGGTCATGCGGAATTCACCCTTCAGCACGGTGACGACGAACTCGCGCGGCGTGTAGTCGTCGTTGACCAGGATCACCTTGTGCAGGCGTGGCCGCTCGACCTTGGTCTTGGTTCGGGTTTTCGGCTTGACGACAGTATCTGGCATCGCACTCCCTCGCGATTGCCCCGTAAGACTACCGTCTTCCGGCAGCTGTTGGAACCGTTCGAATTGCACGGCCTCATTGCGGCAGCGGCACGGCGCGTGCCGCCGCATTCGCGGCAAGTCACGTCGAACCTGCAAGCGCCTAACTCGAATGTGAAGGACAGATGATATCAGCGCTTTTCGCCGCCTGATTTGCGTGTCACCATGACGCGACACGACGGGAGGGCCGCAATGCGCTGGTATGTCTCGATCGGAGCGGTGCTTGTCGCGGGCATGCTGGCCAGCGGCGATGTGGCCGGTGTTGCCGCGCCCGGCCCGGGACCACAGACCGGCCGGCTGGCTGAAAAGGAATCCACGCCGAGCGTCGACATCGAGCTGATCATCGCGGTCGACGTCTCCTATTCGATGGACATGGACGAGCTCGCGATCCAGCGCGAGGGCTATGCGCAGGCGATCGTTTCCAAGGATTTCCTGCAGGCGCTGAAGGCCGGCCCGAACGGCAAGATCTCGATCACCTATTTCGAATGGGCCGCCTCCAACGACCAGAAGGTCATCATCCCCTGGCGGGTGATCGACGGTCCTGAATCCGCCGACGCGGTCTCCGCCGAGATCATGAAGACGCCGGTGCGGCGCGCCTCGCGCACCTCGATATCAGGCGCGATCTATTTCGCGATCCCGATGTTCGACGAGAATCCGCATCGCGGCCTGCGCCGCGTGATCGATATTTCCGGCGACGGACCCAACAACAACGGCGCACCGATCACGCCGGCGCGCGATGCGGCGCTCGACAAGGGCATCGTCATCAACGGCCTGCCGATCATGGTCAAGGAGCCGTCCTACTCGACGATGGACATCGAGAATCTGGATTACTATTACGAGGATTGCGTGATCGGCGGACCCGGCTCCTTCGTGGTGACGATCAAGGATCGCGAGAAATTCAAGGAGGCGATCCGCACCAAGCTATTGCTCGAGGTCGCCGGCCGCACTCCCGAGCGCCCGGTGGTGCGGACCGCCGAGAAGGAGCCGCGGGTCAGTTGCATGATCGGCGAGAAGATCTGGCAGGATCGCTGGGGGCGATAGCTGTGATGTAGGATGGGTAGAGCGGAGCGAAACCCATCATTCTAGCCGCAAAAGAAGAATTGATGGGTTTCGCTCCGCTCTACCCATCCTACAGTTCTTTGCTAGCCCAGCCTGCAAATCTTTGAAACGTCGCTTTCAAGTTCGCGCAGCAGCTGCAACGCACCGGTATGCTCGCCGGCTCCGATCCGTCGCCAGACTTCGGCAACATGCGTAGCGAGGTCGCGGACCGTCACCGGAAAATTCGCGGCCTGCGCCAGCGCGCCCTTCTCGTTGATCAGATATTGCCCGTTCAGCGCAAACAGCACCTGCGCGATGCAGGCCAGCGCGCGATAGGCGCAGCCGGCGATGTGCGTGCTGTCGCCGCGCGGCAATGCGAGCTCGGCATTCTCGATCGCGAACAGGATTTCCCATTGGAAACGCCGCACGAGAGCATCGCGCAGCGCCGGCGGGTAGGGCGCAGTCCGCGCCTTCAATGCCGCGATCAGGGCGTCGGGATCATGCAGGACGCGGCACAGCGCGATCTCGCCCATCCAGATCGCCGAGCAGAAGCCGTGCGGATGGCCGGGCTGGTAGTGCACGCTGATCTCGCCGCCGCGGCAGGCATCGATGACAGCGGTGACCTGGTCGATGCTGCGGTAGAGCAGGTCGACCTTGCGGCCGCCGATCGCAAGCCAGGCGCCGCCGACGATCCATGGTCCCCATTCGCCGACCGGCGTCACATGCGCAGCAGCGGGATCGTCGACCAGGGCCGCAACCGCCGCGCGCAGCTGGTCGATATCGAGAGCGGCGCCATCCCGATAGTAGATACCGAGATCGCAATCCGACATTTCATGCGCTGTGCCGCGCGCCCGCGAGCCGCCGAGCACGATGGCGGTGACGCCGGGCACGGCGACGAGGATGGGAATGATGCGCGCGAGCAGCGGATCGTGGGACATGCAGGGCGGACTATAACGAGACTGCCAGGCGCTGCGATAGTCGCAGCGTCGTCTCAGCGCGCAAACCGTGCCACCAGCTCGATATGCGGCGTGTGACGGAACTGATCGACCGGGGTGACATCGGCGAGCTTGTAGCCGCCATCGATCAGGATCTTTGCGTCGCGCGCAAATGTCGCGGCGTTGCAGGACACCGCGACGACCACCGGCACCTTGCTGGCCGCGAGCTGGGTGACCTGCGCCTGCGCGCCCTGACGCGGCGGATCGAACACGACGGCGTCATAGTCGCGCAATTCCTGCGGCATCAAGGGGCGGCGGAACAGGTCGCGCGCCTCGGCCTTCAGCGGCTTCAGCCCCGGCGTCGTCTGCGCGGCCTTCTGCAGCGCCGCGATCGCGCCGGCGTCGCTGTCGAACGCCGCGATCCGCGCCTTCTCCGCGAGGCGCAGCGCGAACGGGCCGACGCCGCAAAACAGATCGGCGATGTGCTTGGCGCGGCCGCAATGCGCACGAACCAGCGCCGCAAGCGTCTCCTCGCCCTTGACGGTGGCCTGCAGGAACGAGCCCGGCGGCAGCACGACCTTCGCCTTGCCGATCGCAATCTCGGGCGAGCCGCGCTGCAGCACCAGTTCGCCGTGCCGGGTCAGTCGCGCCAGCCGGTGTTTCTCAGCGACGCGCGAAAGCGTGGCGATCAGGCTGGTCGGCAGCGAGCCTGAGCCGCGCACGTCGATGTCGAGGCCGTTGAGCGTCGCGGTCACCTGGATGTCGAGCGGCTTGCCGATCGAGATCAGCGGCTCGGCGACCGCCCAGGCCGCCTCGAGCGCGCCGTCGAGCGCGGGATCGAGGATCGGGCAGCGGTCGACGGGAACGATGTCGTGCGAACCGGCAGCGGCGAAGCCGACCTTGAGGACCTCATGGGTGCCCATGCGCCCGTGCAGCGTGATGCGGCGGCGGCCTGCGCCATGGGCGCCGAGCAGCGGCGCGACCTCGGCGTCGATCCTGGCCTGCGCCAGCGTTTCCACGACAATGTTGCGCTTCCAGGCGTGGTAAGGCGCCTCGCTCCAATGCTGGATCGCACAGCCGCCGCAGACACCGAAATGCGGACAGAACGGCGCGATGCGCTCGGGGCTTTGCTGGGTGACCCGCAGCAGCCGCCGCCGGTCGGGATGATTGCCGGGGACGTCCTCGACCTCGACGGTTTCGCCGGCCAGCGTGTAGGGCACGAAGATCGACTGCGTGCCGTCGATCGCGACGCCGTCGCCGCGGTGGCCGACATGGTCGATGGCGAGAAGCTCAGCCACGGCGGGCGCCGAGGAAGAATTCGATGTTGCCGTCGCCGCCTGGGATCGACGACGGGAACACCTCGATATCGGTGCAGCCCTGCGAGGCGGCAAAGGCGGCGATGTCGTCGCAGATCTGCTGGTGCACCATCGCGTTGCGGATGACGCCGCGCTTGGAGTGTTTGCGGGCCGCCTCGAACTGCGGCTTGATCAGCGCCAGCAGATGCATGGGTGCTGCCGCCAGCGACAGCGCCACCGGCAGCACCAGCTTCAGCGAGATGAAGCTGACGTCGATCACCACGACGTCGGGCCGCGCCGGCAGGCGCTTGCCCTCGAAATTCCTGATGTCGGTCTCCTCCATGGAGACGATCTTCGGATGCCCTTGCAGCGACGGGTGCAGCTGGCCGTGGCCGACATCGACGGCGAAGACGAGGCTCGCACCGTTCGCGAGCAGCACTTCGGTGAAGCCGCCGGTCGAGGCGCCGACATCGAGACAGACATGGCCCTCGACGTCGATCGGGTAGTGCTCGAGCGCGCCGGCAAGCTTGACGCCGCCGCGCGAGACATAGGGATGTGCCGGCTCGGCGGTGAGTACGGCGTCGGACGCGACGATCTCGGACGCCTTCGCAATCTGCTTGCCGTCGGCGGTGACGAGGCCGGCGTCGATCGCGGCGCGCGCCCGGGCCCGGCTCTCGAACAGGCCGCGTTCGACCAGCAGCACGTCGATGCGCTTGCCGGCGGAGGCGTTGTTGTCGTTGTCGCCCGCCTTGGTCACGTGTGTTTGCTCACTTGGCAGCCTGACGGCGCTGCGCGGTTGCGAGCCGCACGCAGGCCTCGAAGGAGGTGAGGTCGTGCCAGAGGTCGGCCGCCGGCTCGCGCGGGGTGACCAGCGGGCTGCCGTGCAGATCGAGCGCATGCATCATCATCAGATTGTCCGACAAGCCAAACTCTTCCACGGTCAGACCCTCCACGTCGATCAGGCGTCCGTCGGATGCCGGCGCCACCTGGCTCAGCCGTGCCACGCGATTGGCGTAGGACGTGGGATCGTTCGAATAGGCGAGGCACAGCTTGCCGCGTCCCGCCATGTAGCCGAGTTCGTAGACGGTGCCTGCGTCGGCACTGGGGCCGCGAAACGGCGTCAAATTGGCGATGATGGCGTCGGCGGACTCCATCATCGCCTCGTTGCTCTTGAAGATGCTGAGCGACGCGCCGGCGACGGTCGGATCGATGCTGTTGTCGAGCGGGTACAGCCCGGTCAGCCCGTGATAGGCGCAGACCTCCGCCTTGCGGCGGCCGATCTCCACGGCATCCGGCAGGAATACGTCAGGACCTGCCAGATAGATTCTCATGGACGTGCCGGTGCTATGGCGTTTCGTGCAAACGGGAAGCCAGAGCTCCGGTTCTGATTCAATCAGAACCGGAAGTCCTCGGGCCGCCCGGAACGATTACGCGAGCTTGACGGTCTCGGTCTTGTAGTCCTTGCCGAGGGTTTCGAACACCTTGGCAACGATGCTCTTGGCGTCGAGGCCGGCGCGGGCATACATCGCCGCCGGCGTGTCGTGATCGAGGAACACGTCGGGCAGGATCATCGAGCGGAACTTGAGCATGCCGCTGTCGAGCATCGCGTTGTCGGACAGGAACTGCATGACATGCGAGCCGAAGCCGCCGATCGAGCCTTCCTCGATCGTGATCAGGATCTCGTGGTCGCGGGCGAGCTTCATGATCATCTCTTCGTCGAGCGGCTTCATGAAGCGCGCGTCGGCGATGGTGGCGGAGAGGCCGTGGGCGGCGAGCTCGTCGGCGGCCTTCTCGCACTCGGCGAGGCGGGTGCCGAACGACAGCAGCGCGACCTTCTTGCCCTCGCGGATGATGCGGCCCTTGCCGATCGGCAGGGGAACGCCGACTTCCGGCATTTCGACGCCGCGGCCTTCGCCGCGCGGATAACGCAGCGCGCTCGGACGGTCGTTGATCGCAACCTGCGTCGCCACCATGTGCACCATCTCGGCCTCGTCGGCGGCCGCCATGATCACGAAGTTCGGCAGGCAGCCGAGATAGGCGTTGTCGAACGAACCGGCATGGGTCGCGCCGTCGGCGCCGACCAGGCCGGCGCGGTCGATCGCGAAGCGGACCGGCAGGCTCTGGATCGCGACGTCATGGACCACCTGGTCGTAGCCGCGCTGCAGGAAGGTCGAGTAGATCGCGCAGAACGGCTTGTAGCCTTCCGTGGCGAGGCCGGCGGCGAACGTCACCGCATGCTGCTCGGCGATGCCGACGTCGAAGGTGCGGTCGGGGAACGCCTTGTTGAAGATGTCGACGCCGGTGCCCGACGGCATCGCCGCGGTGATGGCGACGATCTTGTCGTCCTTCTGGGCTTCCTTGACCAGGCTCTGGCCGAACACGTTCTGGTAGGCCGGCGCATTCGGCTTGGCCTTGGCCTGGGTGCCGGTCGCGACGTCGAACTTGACCACGGCGTGGTACTTGTCGGCGGAGGCTTCGGCCGGGCCGTAGCCCTTGCCCTTCTGGGTCACGACGTGAACCAGGATCGGCCCGGTCTCCATGTCGCGGACGTTCTTCAGCACCGGCAGCAGATGGTCGAGGTTATGACCGTCGATCGGGCCGACGTAATAGAAGCCGAGTTCCTCGAACAGCGTGCCGCCGTCCATCATGAAGCCGCGGGAATATTCCTCGACGCGGTTGGCGCGGTTGGCGAGGATCTTCGGCAGGCGCTTGTTGATCTGCTTGGCGGCCTCGCGCAGCGAGCGGTAGGTCTTGCCCGAGTAGAGGCGCGACAGATAGGCGCTCATCGCGCCGACCGGCGGCGCGATCGACATGTCGTTGTCGTTGAGGATCACGATCAGGCGCGAGTTCATCGCGCCGGCATTGTTCATGGCCTCATAGGCCATGCCCGCTGACATCGCGCCGTCACCGATCACGGCGATAACGTTGTTCTTGCCGCCGGAGAGGTCGCGCGCCACGGCCATGCCGAGGCCGGCCGAGATCGAGGTGGAGGAGTGCGCGGCGCCGAACGGATCGTAGTCGCTCTCGGTTCGCTTGGTGAAGCCGGAGAGGCCGCCGCCGGTGCGCAGGGTGCGGATGCGGTCGCGGCGGCCGGTCAGGATCTTGTGGGGATAGGCCTGATGGCCGACGTCCCAGATCAGGCGGTCGCGCGGGGTGTCGAAGATGTAGTGGATGGCGGTGGTCAGCTCGACGACGCCGAGGCCGGCGCCGAAGTGGCCGCCGGTCACCGACACGGCATCGATGGTTTCCTGGCGGAGCTCGTCGGCAACCTGCCGCACCTGCTCGACCTTCAGCTTGCGCAGGTCATCGGGCGTGTGAATAGTGTCAAGAAGCGGCGTTTTACTAAATGTGGTCACAGCGAATTTCCAATTTTTGCCTGTCGGAACGAACCGCCCGACGCGAGATGGGTTGGCGCGCACATCGCGCAGCGAATGCCAGACATCGGGTGCCGCCCCGGCAGACCGTGCCTGGTTGTAAGCCTCAATTCACTCCGGATTGGACCACGTGATATGCATCACCTTGGTCGCTCTTCACCCGTCCCGGTTCAGTTTTGTCGAACCATTCGAGATGCATGCCGCCCGAAAAATTCGGGCCGCCGGCCACCCTCAAATGCCCATAGAACTGGAAGCATTACACCAAAGCTGTAGCCAAAGCCAACCCGATCGGGGGTGCAGGGTTCCTATGCGCCGCATTGAAAAACCTAGCCTTTTCAATGCCTGTGCCGGGTTCCGGTTCCACTTCGCCCATTTTTGCGGCAGCCGGACGGTCCGGATCGGCCTGATTCGCGGCCGCACCCGATCGCCGCGGTGAGCTCCGCGTCGTCACGGAATGCTGGAAACACGCAGCAACAATCGCCCGCCGTGGCGGACATCGTGTCGCACGATCGGAGGTGCGAAACGCCCGCGGCGCTACTGCACGTCGAGCGGCTCGGTGCCGGTCGGCTGGCCCGAGGCGTCGGTGGTGATCTTGTCGACGCGGGCTTCGGCCTGGCGCAGCAATTCCTCGCAGCGTCGCTTCAGCGCCTCACCGCGCTCGTAGATCGCAACCGATTCCTCAAGCGGGACCTTGCCGTCCTCGAGCCGCTTGACGATCGATTCGAGCTCCTCGATCGCGCGTTCGAAGGACAGCTTCTTGACGTCGGCTTGAGTGTTTTCGGCCATTCTTTGCGTTCCCGATTGCGTGGATCAGATCGCAACCTGATCTTGTCGTCCAAACATGACCCGTCGCAGGCCATGTTTGCCCCGGCGCAGAATCAATCGAATTTTTGCGGACGTATTGTGGCGGGTATTTACGCGCCCATCAATGCGGTGACATGAGATGCCACCGACTCTTTCAGGCCCTCGAGGTCGTAGCCGCCTTCCAGCACGGAGACGACCCGGCCGCCGGCGCTCTTGTCGGCAACATCCATCAGCTTGCGCGTGACCCAGCCGAAATCCTCAGCCGTGAGGTTGATCGAGGCCAGGGGATCGCGGTGATGCGCGTCGAAGCCTGCCGAAATCACGACAAGTTCGGGCGAGAATTTTTCGAGCTGCGGCAGGATCAGGTTCTCGAACGCGGCGCGGAACTTGGCGCCGCCGTCGCCCGGCGCCAGCGGCGCGTTGACGACGGTGTCGTGCTCGCCGCGTTCGCCCGAAGCGCCGGTGCCGGGGAATAACGGCATCTGGTGCGTCGAGCAGTACATCACGGTAGGGTCGGCCCAGAAGATATCCTGCGTGCCGTTGCCGTGATGGACGTCGAAATCGACGATCGCGGCGCGCTTGATGCCGTATTTGCGCTGCGCATGGCGGGCGGCGATCGCGACATTGTCGAAGAAGCAGAAGCCCATCGGCGTCGACTTCTCGGCATGATGTCCCGGCGGGCGCACCGCGACGAAGGCGTTCTGATGCTTGCCCTCCATCACCGCTTCGGTCGCGGCCACCGCGCCGCCGACGCCGCGCATCACGGCTTCCCAGGTGCCCGGCGACATCGAGGTGTCGCCGTCGATATAGATCATGCCCGAGGTCGGCGCGATGTGACGCAGCTCACCGACATAATGCTCGCCGTGGCAGAGCAGCACGGTGTCGAGGTCGCCCTCCGGCGCGAGGTCGCGCACCAGGGCCTTGAAGCGGTCCTCGCCGAGCACCTCGGCAACCGCGCGCAACCGGTCGGGGCGTTCGGGATGTCCGGGCGGGGTGAGATGGTTGAGGCAGGCGGTGTGCGTCAGAAGCAGTGTCATGCAAATTCCCGGCGCAATGGAGGCGCGTGCGAGGACGCATGATCCGGAAAAGTGCGCAGCGGTTTTCCGGACAAGATCATGCGCGAACGACCCCTAATCTAGGCCGTTAGCGGCGTTCCGGAAAGGGCCCGCCCTGAGCCGGTCCTCACCTTTTCGGGACAGCGACCGAACGCGGAGGCAAAGCCGAACTCATTCCACGTCATTGCGAGGAGCGACGCGACGAAGCAATCCATGCAGCCGCACGCGCGGATGGATTGATTGCTTCGCGGAGCCTGTCATCCGGCGGCGCCGCGCGCCGACCGGGTGGCTCGCAATGACGAAGGATGCAGGGGTGTTCCATGCCCGCACGTCTTTCAATTGATCCGCTTAATTGATCCGCTCGATCCGCTTTCCGGCCGCCGGGCCGACCGGGCTGTTGACCTTGAAGTACGCATAGAGCGCGTCGACGTCGTAGATGCCGAACTGCTGCGCTGTTCCTTGCTTGAATACGGTGAAGCCGTCGCCGCCTTCGGCGAGATAATTGTTCACGGTGACGCGGTAGCTCGCGGCCGGGTCGATCGGCTTGCCGTCGAGCGACATCCGCTCGGCGATGATGCGCGCGCCGTCGCCCTTGCTCGCATCCCATGCATAGCCAAAGCCCTTCGAGACCTGCAGGGCGCGCGGCCGTTTCGGGTCGGCCCATTGCTGCTCCAGCACGTCCTTGAGCTGCTTGCCGGTCAGCGTCATCGTCACAAGCTGGTTGCGGAACGGCTGGCTGGCGAAGATATCGGCATAGGTGACCGCGCCGTCCTCGCGCTTGACGATGTCGGTGCGCACGCCGCCGGGATTGGTGAAGGCGATCACCGCGCCGCCATTCGGCTCCGAAGCGGTCGCAGCGAGCTGCGCGTCGGCGACGATATCGCCGAGCACGCTCTCGCCGGTCTCGGTGGGCATACGCGATAGCGTTTCCGTGACCGAGCCGGCCGCGCGATTGGCGATCGGCGCGGCCAGCCGGTCATAGGATTCCAGGAGCGCGCTCTGCTCCGGATCCTTGGCCGTGCCGCCGATTTTCACGATGGTGTTGGCGGCCGTGGCGCTGATCACGTCACGGCTCTTCGGATCGAGCTTGAGATCGAATGCGGTGACCAGCGTGCCGTATTTGTCGCCCGATGTGACGAGACGTCCGTCGATCTCGCAGACATAGGCCTGGTGGGTATGGCCTGAGATCACGACGTCGACCGCGCGATCGAACTTCTTGACGATGTCGACGATCGGGCCGGAGATCCCTGGGCATTCATTGTAGTCGCCGGTCGGGAAGCCGCCCTCATGGATCAGCACCACGATGGCCTCGACGCCCTTGGCCTTCAGCTCAGGGACCAGCGCATTGACGGTGTCGGCCTCGTCGTGGAAGTCGAGGCTGGCGACGCCGGCCGGTGACACCAGGTTCGGGGTGTTCTTCAGCGTCAGCCCGATGAAGGCCACCGGAATGCCGTCGAATTCCTTGATCTCGTAGGGCGGAAAAACCGTCTTGCCGGTGCTCTTGTCGAAGGTGCTCGCCGCCAGATAATGGAATTTGGCCCCTAGGAAGGGATGCGGGCCCCGGCACTGGTCGACCGGGTGACAGCCGCCATTCTGCATCCGCAGCAACTCGTCCTTGCCCTCGTCGAATTCGTGATTGCCGACCGAGGAGATCGCAAGCCCCATCATCGAGAGCGACTCGATGGTCGGCTCGTCATGAAACATCGCCGACAAGAACGGGCTCGCGCCGATCAGGTCGCCGGCGGCGACGAAGATGTTGTTCTTGTGTCCGTCGCGCAACTGCTTGACGACGGTCGCCATCCGCTCGGAACCCCCGGCGGGCACCATGATCTTCTTGGTCGCGTCGGCGGGATCGGTGATGCGGATGCCGCCCGGCGGCGGCCGCAGGTAGCCGTGGAAGTCGTTGATCGCGAGAACGCGCAAGTCGACCGGCGCTGCGCCCTGCGCCAGGCAGGGACTTGCTGCGGCGAGGCCAAGCGCGAAGAACGCGGCGAGGGGCGTGAGGCGGGGCTGTCTCATGACCTGTCCATGGAGCACACGATCATGGCGCGACGCCACTACAATTTTGCGACGCTTCGTTTCAATCCTTCGCGCGCGCCATGAACGCCTTGAAGGCGGCGATCGCCTCGTTGGAGCGCATCCGCTCGCTGAACAAATGGTTCTCCTGCTCGATGCGGCGGGTGACGTCCTCCGGCGGCAGCCGGATCAGGCGCCGCGAGGTCGCCACCGCCTCGGCCGGCAGCGCGCAGATCTCGCGCGCCACCTTGTGCGCCTCGACCTCGGCATGTCCCGGCGCCACCACGGTGTTGACGAAGCCGGCGACGCGGGCGTCGTCGGCCGACATGGTGCGGCCCATCACCAGCATCGCAAACGCCCGCTGGTGGCCCATCATCCGCGGCATCAACAGGCTGGAAGCGCCTTCCGGCACCAGCCCGAAATTGGAGAACGGCGTCGAGAACAGCGCGGTCTTGCTCGCCAGCACGTAGTCGCAGTGAAACAACATGGTGGTGCCGATGCCCATCGCGACGCCGTCGACGGCGGCGATGATCGGCTTCACATTGTGGGCCAGCGAATACAGGAACTTGACCAGGTCCGAGGCGGGCGGCGTGTCGCCGGTCGAGGTGCCCTGCGCGAGCAAATCCTCGATGTCGTTGCCCGCAGTGAACACGCCGGAGCCGCCGGTGATGATCAGGCAGCGGATCTTCGGATTGTTCTGCGCCTTGTCGACCGCATCGCTGATCGCGCGAAACATCTCCTGGGTGATCGCGTTCTTCTTCTCGGGCCTGCGCAGCCGGATCACGCGTGTGGCGGCTTCGTCGGTCACTATGACATGCGCGGTCATCAAGCGGTCCCAGGGTCGGCCGGCGTCGTCGCCGGGCGGAAGCATGCCGCCATCCTACATGATCCGGTGCAAGCCCCAAGGGCTCTAGGCCGCTTTTCCCGGTAGGCGAGCATGAGAACGGCGCAATGCAGTTAACCGGATTTCCGCGACTGCGGGCGGGGACGTTGGTCGTAGGCCGGTCTCGCGTGGTGAGGCCGAGGGGCCGCGCCATAATGGCGCAGTGGCGGCCGGCCTGCGGCGGCGTACCGCGCTCTCGACGAGTTTAAGTTCGGGCGAGAAACATTCCGCTGCCCGCAGCATTCCCCTCAGGTCCAGCCGGAGCCGACCCGGTGGTTCCGCGCTCGGCCGATGCGTGAGGAGGAGAGCGGCATGCAGATCTCCGGACATTTGGAACTATCCCGGCGCCATCTGTTGATTGTCGGAGCCGCCTCGCTGGCAGCGTCGTCGATCGCAACGCCGCCGCCCGCAGCTGCCCAATCTGCCCCAACCGGAGCGCCCGTGATGACGCGAGTATCCTTTGACGTGAACGGCGAAACCCATCAGCTCGAGCTCGACACCAGGACCACGCTGCTCGATGCCCTGCGCGAGCACCTGCATCTGACCGGTACCAAAAAAGGCTGCGACCACGGTCAATGCGGAGCATGCACGGTGATCGTCGATGGGCGGCGGATCAATTCCTGCCTGACGCTGGCCGTGATGCATCAGGGCGACGAGATCACCACGATTGAAGGTCTCGGCACGCCGGACGGGTTGCATCCGTTGCAGGCGGCGTTCGTCGAGCACGATGGCTACCAATGCGGCTATTGCACACCGGGGCAGATTTGCTCGGCGGTCGCGGTGCTGGCCGAGGTCAAGGCCGGGATCCCCAGCCATGTCACCGATGACCTCAATGCGCCGGTGCGATTGACCAATGCCGAACTCCGCGAGCGCATGAGCGGCAACATCTGCCGCTGCGGCGCCTATTCCAACATCGCCGAGGCGATCAGCGAGGTCGCCGGGAGGAGCGCATGAGATCATTCAGCTATGAGCGCGCGACTTCGCCGCGCGACGCGGCCGCCGCAGCTGCCGACACCGCGCACGCGAAATTCATCGCCGGCGGCACCAATCTGCTCGACCTGATGAAGCTCGAGATCGAGACGCCGGCGCACCTGATCGACGTCAATGACCTCGCGCTCGACCGGATCGAGGAGACCGCGGACGGCGGCTTGCGCATCGGTGCGCTGGTGCGCAACACCGATCTCGCCGCGGATCGGCGCGTGCGGCGTGACTATGGCGTGTTGTCGCGCGCGCTGCTCGCCGGTGCCTCCGGCCAGTTGCGCAACAAAGCGACCACCGCCGGCAATCTGTTGCAGCGGACGCGCTGTCCGTACTTCTATGACACCAATCTGCCCTGCAACAAGCGCAAGCCCGGCAGCGGCTGCGCCGCGATCGGCGGCTTCAGCCGCCAGCATGCGGTCGTCGGTGCGAGCGACGCCTGTATCGCGACCCACCCGAGCGACATGGCGGTGGCGATGCGCGCGCTCGACGCTGTGGTCGAGACGGTGCGGCCCGATGGCACCACGCGCAGCATCCCGATCGCCGCGTTGCATCGTCTGCCCGGCGACAGCCCAGAGCTCGAGACCACTCTGGAGTCCGGCGAATTGATCACGGCGGTGACGCTGCCCAAACCGATCGGCGGCACGCAGGCCTATCGCAAGGTCCGCGACCGCGCCTCTTACGCCTTCGCATTGGTCTCGGTCGCTGCGATCGTGCAGCGCGACGGCAGTGGCCGCGTCGCGCTCGGCGGCGTCGCGCACAAGCCATGGCGCGTCGAGGCGGCGGAGTCGGAATTGCCAAATGGTGCCAAGGCCGTCACCGCACGGCTGTTCGCCGATGCAAAACCGACCAAGGACAATGCGTACAAGCTGCCGCTCGCCGAGCGGACGCTGGCAGCGGTGCTGCGCGAGGCCAGAGCCTGAGACAGGCTTGAAATGAAGGTTTGACATAAGGGCTTAAGATCATGCGTTTTGAACATCCCGCCACCTTCAATCCGATCGACCAGCTCAAGGTGGTCGGCCATCCGACCAACCGGATCGAGGGGCCGCTGAAGACCACCGGCACTGCGACCTACGCCTATGAGCGGCACGAATTCGAAGCGAACCAGGCTTATGGCTACGTAATCGGATCGGCGATCGGCAAAGGTCGGATCGGCTCGATCGATCTCGAGGCCGCGAAGGCTGCGCCCGGCGTGCTCACCATCGTCACATCGGACAACGCCGGCAAGCTCGGCAAGGGCGAGCGCAACGCGGCGCCGCTGCTCGGCGGGCCGGAGATCGCGCATTACCACCAGGCCGTCGCCATCGTCGTCGCTGGAACCTTCGAGCAGGCGCGCGCCGCCGCGCAACTGGTCCGGATCGACTACGTCAAGGGCGACGGCCGGTTCGATCTCGCCGCGGAGCGCGACAAGGCTGAGACGCCGGATCCGAAGATCGGCGGCCCGGCCGATACCGCCGTCGGCGATTTCGCCGCTGCCTTCGCCGCTGCGCCGGTGCAACTCGACGCCACCTACACCACGCCCGATCAGGGCCACGCGATGATGGAGCCGCACGCGTCGGTCGCGGCGTGGGACGGCGACAAGCTCACGGTCTGGACCTCCAACCAGATGATCGCCTGGGGCGCGGAGGATCTGGCGAAGACGCTTGGCATCCCCAGGGAGAATGTCCGCCTGGTGTCGCCCTATATCGGCGGCGGCTTCGGCGGAAAACTGTTCCTGCGCGCCGACGTCCTGCTCGCAGCACTCGGTGCCCGCGCGGCCGGCCGTCCGGTCAAGGTCGCGCTGCAACGTCCACTGATGTTCAACAACACCACCCATCGTCCCGGCACCATCCAGCGCATCCGCATCGGCGCCGAGCGCGACGGCAAGATCACCGCGATCGGTCATGAAAGCTGGTCCGGCAACGTCAAGGACGGCGAGCCCGAGATGGCGGTGAGCCAGACCCGGCTGCTCTATGCCGGCGCCAACCGGATGACGGCGACGCGGCTCGCCGCGCTCGATCTCCCCGAAGGCAACGCGATGCGCGCGCCGGGAGAAGCCTCCGGCATGATGGCGCTCGAGATCGCGATCGACGAGCTCGCCGATGAGCTCGGCATCGATCCGGTCGCGCTGCGCATCGCCAATGACACCCAGGTCGATCCGGAGCACCCGCAGCGGCACTTTTCGCAGCGGCAGCTCGTGCAGTGCCTGAACGCGGGTGCAGCGCGGTTCGGCTGGAGCAAGCGCAATCCGAAACCGGGCCAGGTTCGCGACGGGCGCTGGCTGGTCGGCATGGGCGTTGCTGCGGCCTTCCGCAACAATCTCGTCACCAAATCGGCGGCCCGCGTCCGCCTCGACCGGCAGGGAAGGGTGACGGTCGAGACCGACATGACCGACATCGGCACCGGCTCCTACACCATCATCGCGCAGACGGCGGCCGAGATGATGGGCGTCCCGCTGGAGCAGGTCGTGGTGCGGCTCGGCGATTCGGATTTTCCGGTGTCGTGCGGCTCGGGCGGGCAGTGGGGCGGCAACAATTCCACCGCCGGCGTCTATGCAGCCTGCACCAGGCTGCGGGAGACCATTGCGCAGAAGCTCGGATTCAACTCCGAAGAAGCGGTGTTCGCCGACGGCGCGGTCCGCTCGGGCAATCGCACCGTGCCGCTGGCGCAGGCCGCCGGCGCGGGTGACCTGGTGGCGGAGGATGCCATCGAATATGGCGATCTCGCCAAGACCTACCAGCAATCGACTTTCGGCGCGCATTTCGTCGAGGTCGGCGTCGATGCCGACACGGCGGAGATCCGCGTCCGGCGGATGCTGGCGGTGTGCGCCGCGGGCCGCATCCTCAATCCGAAGGCGGCGCGCAGCCAGGTGATCGGCGCAATGACGATGGGCGTCGGCGCCGCGCTGATGGAGGATCTCGTGGTCGACAAGCGGCACGGCCTGTTCGTCAATCACGACCTCGCCGGCTATGAGGTGCCGGTCCACGCCGACATCCCGCATCAGGACATGATCTTCCTCGACGAGACCGATCCGATCTCGTCGCCGATGAAGGCCAAGGGTGTCGCCGAGCTCGGCATCTGCGGCGTCGCCGCCGCGGTCGCCAATGCGGTCCACAACGCGACCGGCGTGCGGGTGCGCGACTACCCGATCACGCTCGACAAGCTGCTCGTAGGGATGCCGGTCTAGCCGCGTCCGACGAACGAGCCGATGCCGCGGCCGATCGCGGCGCCGTGCTGAAACAATGCGCCGAGATGATCGCCGGGGACCGACATCGCGTACAGGCCGTTCTCTGCGGCAAAGCGCTGCATCGGCGCGTGCGGTCCGTCGTCCTGCCCGTTCCACAGCAGCACCGGCACGCGCGACGACAGCACGGCGTCCCTGGCACCGTCGACCTGGCCGAGCGCATTGAAGCAGGCGCGCACTCCGCCTTCGAGATCGGACGTTACCCATTCGGCGAGCTCCGGCACGGTGCGGCGGGCGAAGGTGATGAAGGCGGCATAAGTCAGCGGCCCGGCATTGCCGCGCGGCAATCCGGTGAGAAAATCCCAGCCGCCGATCGAAAGCGATGCCAGCCGCGCCGGGAAAAACCGGGCAACGCCGACCGCAACCCAGCCGCCCATCGAATGTCCGACCACATGGGCGCGCTCGCCGCCGAGATCGTCGATCACGGCGACGATGTCGCCGGCGCGCTGTTCCTGATCGTAAAGTTCGGGATCGGCGGGCTTGTCGCTCGCGCCGTGTCCGAGCGAGTCGACGCAGACGACGCGAAAGCGATCGGCAAGCGCGTCGACCACGCCGCATTGCTTCCAGCTTGCGGCGTCGAGCAGCAGGCCGTGTTGCAGCACGATCAGCGGCCCGGATCCCTCGACGGTGTAATGGATACGTTGGCCCCGATGATTGGCGAAAGGCATAGATGGAGTTCCCCACGTTTCACCAGAGGTGAGCGTGGAGATGGGCGACTTCAAGGCCCCGTTTAGATCGGGAACCGTTGCCATTGCGCGATCGCGGACGGAACCGCGCTCAGCCGCCCCACACGGCGGCTTCCGTCCATCCGAGCTCCTTGAACGCGGCCGCGCGCAGCGGGGCTTCGCCGGCGGCGAAGAATTCGTCGAGCTGCGGCGGCTTCACCGTGGTTTCGGACAGCATCGCGTGGGCCTGGCCGCGATGATGGATCTGGTGTTGAAACAGATGCATCAACAGGCGGTCGCGCCGGTCGGTCTGCACGGATGTGTCGCGATTGACCTTGACCAATTCGTCGAGCCGCTCAGCCGTCAGCGCATCGCAGTGGGCGATCAGCCGCTGGTCGACCGCGCGCTGCGCGCTCTTCAACGCGGCGACCGCGGGGTAAGGCACTTCGTTCGCCCACGCCTTTGGCCCGAGCCAGCCGCCTTCGAGCGCGTCGACATAGAACAGATCGATGACATGGATGTGGTTCAGCGTCGCCTGCAGGCTCGGGAAGAACCCGGTGCGCGCCGCGGCGAACTCCGCCTGGCTGAGTTCACCGCAGGCCGTCAGCAGGCGATGGTTGGCCCAGGCATTGTTGTAGGCAAAAGCGCGAAAGGTCTGAACCAGGCCTGCTGGCATATCGGTCCTCGCTGATTGACTGTGTCAGGCGGTCGCAGCGGCCAGGCGGCCGACCCGCGATAGTGATCGTGGTGCTTGCGTTGGTGACCTGATCCTCGCATAGCTGGCCCATCGTGGTGCACTTCATCCGAGGACAGCAGCAGATGCAACTGGCAAAGACGGTGATCGACATCGGCCTCTCCTCGAACCATCTCGAGCCGATGCTTCGTTTCTGGCAGCAGGACGCCGGCCTTCGCTTCGACCATGTGCAGCCGATCCGTCGTGGGCAGAAGCAGTACCGACACGACGCGCATGGTTCGGTGATCAAGCTCAATCATCATGTCGAGCCGCTGCCGGATGCGCCGCCGAGCGGCTATCGCGAGCTGATCGTTGCGCGCGAGGGCGTCGCGGCGCCGCAGCGCATGGTCGACCCAGACGGCGCCCGGATTTGCCTGGTGGCACCCGGACATGACGGCATCTCGCAGATCGCGGTCCTGATGGCGGTGCGCGACCTTGCCGCGCACCGCAGGTTCTACGGCGAGCTCCTCGGCTTTGCCGAGCAATCGTGGTCGGGCGGCCCGGCGTTTCGCCTTGGCGACAGCCTGATCCTGCTCACGGAAGATCGTGCCGCGACCGTCGATCCGGTCCGGTCGGCGCGCGGCTGGCGCTATATCACGCTGCAGGTCGCCGACATCGACGCGGTGCATCACGCGCTGCGCGCCAAGGGCGTGCGCGAGGGCCTTGCGCCGGTGACGCTCGGCGAGGTCGCACGGATTTCCATGATCCTCGATCCCGACGGCAACTGGATCGAACTGTCCCGCCGCGCGTCGATCGTCGGCAGCCTGACCGACCACAAGGCGCCGCGGCCGGACGCGACTTCAGTCTAGCTCGCGGACATTGCCCGCGGGCCGTCGGCGTGGCTGGAGTGTCGGACTTCCCGAGAGCAGAGGTTGTCAGGCCGCTATCAGGCCATTAGCAGCTCTTCTGTTGCAGATGCTGGATGCAGGTACATGTCGTCGAGGCCGTCAGCTTGACGTCATAGTACGGAAAGTTCGCGTTGGCGGGGCTGTTGGTCGAGCAGCGCGGGAACAGGTAATAGCTGTCCGCGAGCGTCAAGGTCCCGCTGATGGTGAAGCCGAGGTGGGGTGTGTAGCCGTACGACACTTCGCCCAGGACAAACGAGACATTGTAGTTCTGTGTCCCGGTGAGCGACGCAGGCAACGTGATTTTCTGCCCGACCGGCCGTCCCGTGCCGTAGCTCGCTCCATTGTACGATTCGCTCCACTGCACCGTCGCGTTGCCGTTGTTGTCGGTGGAGACGCCGGAAACGGTAATCGTGGTGACCGAGCTGCCGTTGGCGGTTGTTGGATACGGCGCGAGAATCGCGGTCGAAGCGCCGAGGATGTTCTGCAGCTGGGTCGCGCTGACCTGGGTGTTCTGCGAGACCATGTCGGCGACCGAATGAGCGGCCGCGGTGACCTTGACGTTGATGGCCATGCCATTGGCGAGCTCGATGCCGCCGACATAGAGCAGCAGCATGAAAGGCAATATCATGGCGAACTCGATCGCGGCCAGGGCCTCGGTGTCGATCCAGAACTTCCGCACGCGAAATGACGGGGGTCTCATGAAAATCACCTGTTACGAAGATGGCTCGTTCTGGAAGGCGGCGGTCGCCAGGATCAACCGCGTGTTGTTCGGCTGATTTGAAAGATTGAATCCGAGTGGTCCGAGGAAGACCGGCCACAAATACATCACCCGGACCACGACGATGTCTCCGGCGTTGCCCGGATTGAATTGCATGTTGTTGACGTTGCCCTGGCTGTCATACGTCGGAACGAGAGCCGAGGTATCGGCGCTCGACCAGCTGCTCGCGACCCGCACGTCGACGAATATCTTGCTGCAGGTGAACAGGACGGTGACCTGATTGCAGACGGTCTGGTGAAAGGCGGCCTGTGTCGCTTGTGCCGATTGGGTCTGCCCGGTCAGGATTTGGCGGCTCGATTGCTGCACTACGGATTCGAGCAATTCCTGCGCAAAAAAGACGAGAAACGTCTGCAGGATCGCGATAAGGAGCGCGATAAAGGGCGCCGCGACCAGCGCGAACTCGACCGCGGTGGCGCCCCGGCAATCCCTGACGAATCCGGCAGAGCGATATCGATGTTGTCTTGCCAATGCGAGTGTCACGTGGGTCTCGGCGCTTTGTTACTGCGTGAGGCTGGCTGTGCTTGAGGCGACCTTGATGAACAAGTCCGTCAACGCCGTGGAGATGTCGCCGCCGGTTTGAACATCGGAGAAAAGGCCGGGCGAGGCGCATGCTTGCAGGTTCTGCGCGATCTGGCCGGTTGAGGAGGATGGATTGTTGAATTGGGCGATGTGACCCGTGTACCAACTGTCGGTCGGAAGTTGCAGATACTCGGTGTAGAGGATCGCGATCCGGATGCCCCGGTTCTTGATCGTCGTGCACATCGTGGTGTCGAGCGGCTGCTGGCATCGATAGCTGGAGCCCACCGCCTGCAGCGTCGCGTTGGCGTTGCAGGACGAGCTGAGGGCAACGATCTTGTCGTCGACGCCGTCAGTGACGAGGAAGACGACTTCCTGCGGCGTATCTCCCGATTGATTGCTGCCAAGACCGGGGTTGGGCATCAGGTTGTTGACGCTGGTCAGCGCGTTCTCGATGTCCGTGCCATAGTCGGTGCTGCAGCTTCCCGAGATCACGCAGTTCTGGTGATCGACCGTCATCAGCTGAATGTTCGAGATGGCCTGCCCGGCCGTGGACGGGCTGGTCGGCGACTGCAGCGTGTTGAAGTTGTAGTCGAAGGTGTAGAGGCCCGCCTTGTAGGTGGTGTTGTTCAAGGCCGACATGCATTGCATGACGCCGCCCGACACGCTGGTCTGCGGGCAGTTCGACCATGACACGAGCAGCTGATTGACGGCATTCACCACGAGATCGATGCGCAAGGTGACGCCTTTGTTGCGCGCGATTGTCAGGTTGTCGACGCTCGAGGACTTGGCACCCGAGTCGAGGTTGGGATGCGTCTCGTGGCAGGCGAAGCCGCAGTTTTGCGAAGCCGACGGCTGCGCGGATGTGTACGAGATGAGGTTGTTGATGTCGGTCTGCGTCGCGCCGATCGCCATCGAGGGCGAGTCGTCGAGCACCAGATAGAAATTCATGTTGGGCGCGCTTGCCGCCTTCGCGGTCGAACTGCCGTTGATCGGCCAGGCCGCACTGCGCAGCAGGGTGCCGAAATTGTTGATCGATGCGGCGCTATACGAGACCGTCACGGTACGTTGCAGGCCGGAGTCGACGATGTTGATTGTCGGTGACGGGGCCGAGGTCAAGCCCGACATGCTGTTGGCGGTCGATGCGAAGACGGCGGCGGCCGCAGCCTTTGCCGTCGAATCCGTTTGCAGCAGCATCGCGGGCCTGACGGCTGCAATGGCGGCCGCGTCCGCCGCGGCATCCAGCTGGTTCTTCTTGCGCAGCGCCTGCGTGTAGTCCGTCGCCATCCCCAGCAGATAGATCAGCGGCACGGTCGCGAGCGCGAAGATGATCGCAACGTTGCCCCGGCGGTCTGTGGCGAAGCGATACAACCCGAAGCGCATCATGAACTTCATCTTCCACTATCGGTTTCAATAAAGCGATTTGCGGCAAACTCTGAGCGGCCGGAGGTATCCGGTGCTGTCAGAAGTTCTGAGGATGAAGCTCTTAAGCAATGCTTACGCACCCATATGAATCTCTATGGGGTCATAAAAATCTTTGCGTCGATGCGTGCGAGTGCAAAGTTTTTCGGCATCGGCTTACACGAAACTTACGGTGAGCTGACGCGAGGCTTACTGCGCTGCTGTTTGCGGATATTCGAACCGACGCGGTTCGTGCGCATTACTACTGGTTTCGCTGGCGGCCGGTGCAGGGGTGACCAAGGGGCGTTGCCGGTTCGACGGCGGTGAGTGAGGCGCGGCATGTGCGTCAACCAGTCGGGCCGAGGACAGCCGTGATGGCGGAAGACTGCCGGCGCGCTATCCCGCCAGCACCGCATCTGCCCCGGTCACCGCCTCGGCGCTCTCCGTCACCGTCTTCTCCAGCGACGGCGCCTGCACGGCGATGTTCTCGGCGAAGAAGCGCGCCAGTGCGACGTAGCGTTGCGGCTCGGCTTCGCCATTGGCCTTGGCGGCGAGCGCCTCGCCGGCGAGCATGCAGCCGCCGAGCGTCGAACCGAACAGCCGCAGATAGGGCGTCGCACCTGCCAGCGCCTCGTTCGGTGCGGAGGCCAGCCGCTCGAGCAGCCATTTGCTGCTGCGTTCCAGCGCGGCGTGGGCGTCGCGGAGCTTTGCGCCGGTGGTGCCGAACGCCGGATCGTTCGAGGTCTCGACCTGCTTGATGGTCGCATTGAGCTCGTCGAGCAGCGCCCACACCGACGCGCCGCCATTGGCGCCGAGCTTGCGGGTGACGAGGTCGATCGACTGGATGCCGTTGGTGCCTTCATAGATCGAGGTGATGCGGGCATCGCGATAATGCTGCGCGGCACCGGTCTCCTCGATGAAGCCCATGCCGCCATGGACCTGGACGCCGAGATAGGCGACCTCGTTGCCGATGTCGGTGGAGAAGGCTTTCGCAATCGGGGTCAGCAGCGCGCCGCGCGCAGCGGCCTCAGCGCGGACCTTGGCATCCTCAGCGCGCACCGAGACGTCGAGCGCGACCGCGGTGGCGTAGCAGATCGTGCGCGCCGCCGCCGTCATGCTGCGCATCTGCATCAGCATGCGCTTGACGTCGGGATGCACGATGATCGGATCCATGCCGTCGCCCTTGTGGCCGACGGCCTTGCCCTGCTTGCGCTCCTGCGCATAGGCCAGCGCCTGTTGATAGGCGCGGTCGGCAATGCCGACGCCTTCGAGGCCGACGCCGAGGCGCGCCTGGTTCATCATCGTGAACATGCAGCGCATGCCGGCGTTTTCCTCGCCGATCAGAAAGCCGATCGCGCCGCCCTTGTCGCCCATCGTCATGGTGCAGGTCGGCGAGGCGTGCATGCCGAGCTTGTGCTCGACGCCGGAGGCGTGGATGTCGTTGCGCGCGCCGAGCGAGCCGTCGGCATTGACCAGGAATTTCGGGACCAGGAACAGCGAGATTCCCTTGGTGCCGGCAGGTGCATCGGGCAATCGTGCGAGCACGAAGTGCACGATGTTGTCGGTCATGTCGTGCTCGCCATAGGTGATGAAGATCTTGGTGCCCTTGATGCGGTAGGTGCCGTCTCCGGCGCGCTCGGCGCGGGTGCGCAGCGCGCCGACGTCGGAGCCGGCATTGGGCTCGGTCAGCTGCATCGTGCCGGTCCATTCGCCGGTGACGAGCTTCTCGAGATAGATCTTTTTCAGCTCGTCGTTGCCGTGCGCATCGAGCGCCTCGATCGCGGACAGCGTCAGCAGCGGACAGAGGCCGAAGGCGACGTTCGAGGCGCTCCAGATCTCGGTGCAGGCGGCGTTGATCGCGAGCGGCAGGCCCTGGCCGCCGAACGCTTCCGGCCCCGACACTGCGTTCCATCCGGCGGCGGTCCAGCGCTGATAGGCATCGGGCCAGCCGGGCGCGGTGGTCACCTTGCCGTTGTCGAGCTTGATGCCGTGCTCGTCGCCGACCTTGTTCAGCGGCGCCAGCACATCGGAGGCGAACTTGCCGGCTTCTTCCAGCACCGCAGCGGTAATATCGCCGTCGAAATCGCCGTAATGGCCGGCCGCCACGGCGGCCGCGAGCCCCGCACCGTGGTTGAGGGACAGCAGGATATCGTTGATCGGCGCACGGTAGGTCATGGCGTTACTCCCGACGAGGCGTTTGGGAATTGTCTTCCCATGAAACCGGCGGCCTCTCAACAGTCCGAGCGGATAGCGCACGGTCTGTTTCGGCCGCCGCGGCGTCTCTCTATAATGGAGCCGGCATCACCTTGCGGCTTTCGTGCCTTTTCGACCGTCGCGCTGTTGAAATGGCGGGACTCACCCTATAGACCGACGTGGCCGTTGATCGGCGCGTTGGGGCGTAGCCAAGCGGTAAGGCAGCGGATTTTGATTCCGCCATTCGGAGGTTCGATCCCTCCCGCCCCAGCCAGCAAACAAGCTATTGATTCAGATGGAAGAATCGATTTCTCCCGATCTCGCCCCGGCGGGCATTTCGGGGGTCGGATCGGGCCTTCTGTCGGAAACCTGTGCCGCTTTGGTCTCCATGCCAGGGGGCGGCAGGCCCCGAGTCGCCCCGAAATGCTTGTCATCAGGCACTCGGACTTTCGACAAAACGATGGATGTGACGTGGCGAAGACCAGGAAGACTCGCGCTGCTGCTGGCGTGAGCAAGAAAAGCAAGGGAGCGGCGCGCTCCGGAATCTCATCGTCCTCGCCGCTCGGCATGCTGGCGCTGCATCTGCTGGAGCAATGGAAGAAGTCCGGCGGTGACGGCATCGTGTTCCTCGCGGACAGCGAGAACAGGGCGGAACGTCTCGGCAGCGTGCTGCATTCGCTCGATCCTTCGCTCGAGGTGCTGGTATTCCCGCGGCTGAACACCTTGCCGTTCGATGGGCTGGAACCGTCGCGCGAGATCGCGGGCAGACGAAGTTCGGTGTTGCGGCGTCTTGCGAAGAGCAGGAAGCCGGTGTTCCTGGTGTCGACGGCGGAAGCGATCATGGAGCGGCTGCCGCTGCCGGCGAGCTGGGCCCGCCTCAGCATCAGCCTGAAGGTCGGCGCCGTTTATTCCGAGCAGGATCTCAAGGATCGCCTGGAAGCGCTCGGATACGATCTCGACGAAGAGGCGGATTATCCGGGAAGTGTCCTGTTTCACGGCATGACGTTCGAGGTGTTTCCCGCCGGCGCGCTGGGGCCGTTCAGGATCGAGCATTCCGCCGGCGTGATCCGCCGCATCGCCGGCGTCGATCCGGACGAGCACGACGTCGTCTTCGACACGCAGGAGCTGCTGATCGATCCGATGTCCGAACGGATCGCGCTGGGCGGCAAGCGGATACAGCGCGCGGCGCTGCCGGATTATTGTCAACGCGCGCGCTGGATCGCGGATGCCGCGGTGTCGGGTCATGCCGATAGCTGGCTCGGCACGATCAAGGAGGCGGCCGGCCGCCGCGACGTCGAACGCGAATATCTCGGGCATGCCGACTGGAAGCGGCTCGCCAAACGCATGAGCGTGCTGCCGCGAAAGGCGGCGTTCACGGCGACGCCCGATTTCTCGAAGCTCGCCTCGTCGCGGAAGGCGCTCCGCGCCTTCGTTGCCGACACCGAGCGCGCCAAGTCGCGGCTGCTGTTCGTCGCGGCGGTCGAGGACGACCTGCGTGCGATGGAGCGCATGAGCGGGATCAAGGCGGAACGCTGCGCCGACTGGAACGAGGCGGCGAAGGGACGGGGCGGCGAAGCGGCCTTGCTGGCCGACTTCGACACGGGTTTCATCGGTTCCGGCCGCAAGCCGCTGGTCGTCGTGACGGCGACCGACGTGCTCGGCAGCCGGGCGCATCATCCGCAGCCGATGGCCAAGGCCTGGGCTGCAGCCTTCGATCATCCCGACGTGCCGGAGCGCGGCGCGGTCGTGGTTCATTTGCAGCGCGGGCTCGCCGTGCTCGACGGCTTGCAGACCTTCGACATGGGCGAGGAATCGGGCAAGGGATCGGCGAAGGGATCATCGCGCGAGATGGTCAGGCTGGCATTCGCGGGCGATGACGCCGTGCTGGTCCCGCCGGCCGATCTTGCGCTGATCTGGCCGTATGCCGCGGAGCTCGGCAGGCTGACATTGGACAAGGCCGATGGCAGCACGTGGTGGGCGCGGCGGACCAAGGCGGAGCAGGAAATCCAGATTGCCGCCAAGGCGCTCGCCAGGCACATCGCGCAGCGGCGCCGCCGTCGCGCGCAGAGGCTGGTCGCTCCCGGCCCCGCCTATGAGCGGTTCGTCGCGCGCTTTCCCTATTTCACGACCGTCGATCAGGCGAAGGCGATTCGCGACGTGCTCGATGATCTCGCCTCGGGGCATCCGATGGATCGGGTGGTCTGCGGCGACGTCGGATTTGGCAAGACCGAGGTTGCGTTGCGCGCGGCGGCGGCCGTTGCGCTATCCGGCAAGCAGGTCGCCATCGTCGTGCCGACCACCGTGCTCGCCAGGCAGCACGTCGCAACGTTCCGCAAACGGTTCGCGCCGCTCGGCATCGAGGTCGGAAGCCTGTCGCGTGCGACCTCCGCGCAGGACATGCGGGAGACCAAGGAGGGCCTGCGCAGCGGCAAGATGAAGGTCGTGGTCGGCACCCAGGCGATCGCGTCGAAGGACGTGAAGTTCGCCAAGCTCAGCCTGGTCATTGTCGACGAGGAGCAGCATTTCGGCGCCGCGGAGAAGGCGAAGCTGTCGGGCCTCGCAAAGGGCGTCCATACGCTCTGGATGAGCGCCACGCCGATCCCGCGCACGCTTGCGGCGGGGCTTGCGGGATTCAGGGAGCTCAGCGTGATCGCATCGCCGCCGGTTCATCGGCTGCCGGTTGTGACCAAGATCGCGCCGCTCTCGGACGCTGCCATTGCCGCCGCTTTGCTGCGCGAGCAGCGGCGTCACGGGCAAAGCTTCCTGATCTGTCCGCGCATCCAGGATCTGGAGCCGATGCTGGCGCGCGTGCAGGCGACAGCTCCGGAGCTCCGCATCGTTTGCCTGCACGGCAAGCTGCCCGCCGACGAACTCGACGACCGCATGATGAGCTTCGTCGAAGGCGCGGCGGACGTCCTGCTCGCAACCAACATCGTCGAAAGCGGTCTCGACATCCCCCGGGCGAACACCATCGTGGTGTGCTGGCCGGAGAAGTTTGGCCTGGCGCAACTGCACCAGCTCAGAGGGCGGGTGGGCCGCGGCGGCACGCGTGCCTTCGCCTATATGCTGACCGAATCCAGTTCGGAGCAATCCGGCAAGCGCCTCGCGGTTCTGGAGGAGTTCAGCAGACCGGGCGCAGGCTTCGCCATCAGCGAGCGCGATCTGGATCTCAGAGGTGCCGGCGATCTGCTGTCCGAGCGGCAGTCCGGCCATGTGCAGGTGTTCGGGCCGGTGCTCTACAGCCACCTTCTCAAACAGGCCTCGGAGAAGACCAGCGACCGGGCCGCCGATCTGTGGGTGCCCGATCTCAACCTTCCGTTCGCCGATCTCCTGCCCCGGAGCTACGTGCAATCGGAAGCCATGCGGCTTGAAATCTACGGCCGCGCCGCCAGGTGCGGGAACGAAGACGACCTGGAGGATCTGGAGGAAGAGACCTCGCGCCGCTTCGGCAAGCTGCCCGCGGCCGGCCGGGACTTCTTCGCGGCGGCCAGACTCAGGATCGATTGCAAGCGGCGCGGGATCGTGCGGCTCGACGTCGGGCCTGAGGCTGTCGCCGCGACGTTCCTGCCGGGAAGGCTGCCGAAATCCAAGGCACGATCCAAGGCACATTCCAAGGCACGTTCGCTCCAGCGCGACGGCGATCGCGTCTTCTACTCGGGCAACACGAATGAGCCGCCTTTCGAGCGGATCGAAGATCTGCTGGATATTCTGGACGACTGATACGCCCGGCGCCTTCGTCCGACTCACGCGGGCTGACATCTCACTGACATCGAGCTTCGCTACTGGACAGCTCGCGTGATCCGTCCGCCCTCGTTTGGCCTGCTCCGAGCAATCGGAATGCCCCCTTCCAGGTCCGAGTCGGCGGTATCCGAGGCAGGTTATCTCGTTCAGATGCCGGCTATTTTTGAGCCAAAATAATGAGCAAGGCGGCGGAATCAGCCGTCTCCAGATCGGTGCCGGCCGCAGCTTGCTCCGTAGGATTACGCGTTTTGCACACCGTTCCGCCCGGTGTTGCCCAAACTTGTGCCCGCCAGCGGTAACTTAAATATTCCTTTTTTGAATCAGTCACTTGTCCGGACGCCGCTGTTCAAATACCCGTGATATTTGTGCAACATTTGCCCGAAAACAGCCGCAACTCATCCCAAACTCAGCGGTCTTTTGTTGCGTGATCGGGGGCCTTCTGTCTCATATGGAACTGCGACGGAGGGGGGCATCCCAAGGTCGTCCCGTTTTAGGTGGTTCGCTTAAGTCCCTCGCGTTCATGCGGGTGTGTCCGAAGGCGCGAAGCGACTGAGCGGGGTTTAAGGGACAAAGGGAACCAACCTGAGGGTGTTTTACCCGGCGGATCCGGAACCTTCCCTGAGATAGAGCAACTTGGAGGTTTAACATGAAGATGGTTAAGAGCCTTATCCTCGGCTCGGCGGCGGCTCTCGTCGCGGTCGGCGGAGCTCAGGCGGCCGATCTTCCCGTCAAGGCCAAAGCGGTCGAGTACGTGAAGGTTTGCTCCCTGTATGGTCCCGGTTTCTATTACATCCCGGGCACCGATACCTGTATCAAGCTGGGCGGCTACCTGCGTGTCGACGTCGTGGCGAACACCAACTCGGACCACACCGGTAACTACGGTGGTGCGGGCGGTGCGGGCAACCGTTTCACCAACGGCTACACCTGGCGCTCCCGTGAAGATCTGAACATCGATACGCGCACCGCGACCGAATACGGCGTGGTCCGCACCTTCTTCGATGCGACCTTCAACTGGACCTCGGACAGCTACGCGGGTCAGGGCAACGGTTCGTCCGTCTACTCGGCGATCGGCACCGTCTCGGCTCCGAACAACGCCAACGGCGCTGCGGTTGCGGCCGGTACGGTCGGCGTCTACTACGCCTTCATCCAGTTCGCCGGCTTCACCATCGGTAAGGCGGTCTCGCAGTTCGCTGCTCCGTGGACCAACTACCCGGCCGGCAACACCTTCGACGGTCTCGTCGGCGGCAACAGCACGGTCACCGGTGTGAACCAGTTCAGCTACACCGCGCAGTTCGGCAACGGCGTGTCGCTGTCTCTGTCGGCTCAGGACCAGGTTGCCTACACCCAGGCTGGCGTGCTCAACCTCGGTGCGGCTCCGGGCGCACTCGGTCCGTACGGCACCAGCGACTATGCCGGCACGATCGCTCCGGACCTGATCGCGGCTCTCCGCGTTGACCAGGCTTGGGGTCTGTTCCAGGCGTCGTTCGCGGCGCATGACAACCACGCGGCCTACTACGGCGGCACCGAGTTGACCGGTCATCCCGACGACAAGTGGGGCTGGGCTGGTGCGTTGGCCCTGTCGATCAAGAACATCCCGACCGGACCCGGCGACACCATCAACATCCAGGGCGTCTACACCAACGGTGCGACCCGGTATAACCTGCAAGAGCTCTCGGGCACTTCCGCCTTTACCGCGTTCAGCGGCACCGGCGTTCCCGGCGCCTACCAGAGCATCGGCTTCGGCTTTGCGCCCGACTCGGTGTTCATCAACGGTGGCTCGCAGCAGCTGATTACGACCTACGGCTTCCGTGGTGCGTACATCCACAACTGGAACCCCTACTGGAACACCAGCATCTACGGTGCTTGGGCCCAGGTTAACTACAACAGCACTGCCAAGAGCTACATCTGCGGCCCGACCGGCAATGGTGTTGGCGGCTCGTTCGGCGCCACCTTCGGCACCGCCGGCCTGACCTCGTGCAACCCGAACTACAGCGTTGCGCAGCTCGGTACCCAGACCCAGTGGACCCCGGTGAAGAACCTGACCTTCTCGGCAGACTTCACCTACACCCGCCTGGATCAGAGCTATGCCGGCACGATCACCTATCCCGGCAGCGCCGCGATCGGCAAGCCGGCCGGCATCTACGAGCTGAAGGATCAGAACACCTACCTGTTCGCCCTCCGCGCTCAGCGCAACTGGTAATACCGGTTGATCCGACTGTGATCTAACAGAGCCCCCGGCGCCAAAACGCCGGGGGTTTTGTTTTGTGCGGCCAGAGCGTTTTCGAGCGAAGCCTGTCCCGGACTTGATCCGGGATGGACACCGGTTCGCGTGAAGAAAGCGCGTCAAGCAGGAATCCAGAGCTTCGGTTCTGATTCAATCAGGACCGAAGCTCTCTCGCTGCGTTACGCCGCGAGCATGTCGCGGACCATCGGCACCACCTTGCTGCCGTAGAGCTCGATGCTCTTCATCAGCTTCTCGTGCGGCAGCGGGCCGGCCGAGTATTTCAGCTGGAAGCGCGCCGCGCCGAGCGCCTTCACGGTCGTCGCGATCTTGCGGGCGACGGTTTCCGGCGCGCCGACATAGAGCGAGCCGTGCTCGGCCTCGGAGACGAACTCGTCACGGCCCATCGGCGGCCAGCCGCGCTCCTTGCCGATCCGGTCGCGCATCACCTTGTAGTCCGGCCACAGCTCCTCGCGCGCCTGCGCGTCGGTCTCGGCGACATAGCCCGGCGAATGCACGCCGATCGGCTGCGGCGTCCGGCCGAACTGCTGGTAGGCACGCTGGTGCAGATCGACATAGGGCGCGAAGCGCTTGGGATCGCCGCCGATGATGGCGAGCATCAGCGGCAGGTCGTAATGCGCTGCGCGCACCACCGATTCGGGGCTGCCGCCGACGCCGATCCAGGTCTTCAGCCGGCCGTGCTCGATCGGCGGATAGACCGACTGGCCCTTCAGCGGCGGCCGCAGCTTGCCCTGCCAGGTCACCGGCTCCTGCTTCAACAGCGCGGTGAACAGGTCGAGCTTCTCCTCGAACAGCTCGTTGTACTGCTTGAGGTCGAAGCCGAACAGCGGGAACGATTCGGTGAAGGAGCCACGGCCGAGGATCACTTCGGCACGGCCGTTCGAGACCGCGTCGACGGTCGCGAAGCGCTGGAAGACGCGGATCGGATCGTCGGAGCTCAGCACCGTCACCGCGGAGCCAAGCCGGATGTTTTCGGTGCGCGCGGCGATGGCCGCCAGCACGGTCTCGGGAGAGGAGATCGCAAAGTCCGCCCGGTGATGCTCGCCGAGCCCGATGAAATCGATTCCGAGCTGATCGGCCAGCACCGCCTCGTCGACGACGTTGCGGATCACCTGGGCATGCGACAGCGGCACGCCGGTGGCATCCTTGGTGACGTCGCCGAACGTGTCGAGCCCGAATTCGAGAGAGGTCGTCATCACAGAGTCCAGTTGTCGGCATGGCGGAGCATCCGCCACGGGCCACCCATCGCACGCAGGCCGGGAGGTCGTGTTGCTGCGGAGATGTCCGCAAGCCTGCGCTGTGGAGCCTTCGGTTGGAGATGGTGTGGAGGTATGGCTTGTTCGCCGGCCGGCAAGGTCACGCCGCGAAACGCAGCGTTTCCAGCTCGCCCGTATCCCCAGCCGTGGCGGCGACTGCGACGGTCAGCCCGGGACGACCAGGAAGCCGGCCCGCGGGAAATGCACCACGACCTCGCCGGCGCGCTCGTCGGAGCGGCGGATCGCGATGTGCTGCGCCGACAGCGAGACGATCTCGCCGCGGACCGGGACCTTGCCGTAGTCGTCCGGCATCACGCTGACGATGTCGCCGGGCTTGCGGCCGTTCGGATCCGCGGGGTCGCCGAACACAGGCGATTCCGGCTGCGCCTTCGCCGCGATCTCGAGCGCGTCGGCTGACGACATCTCGGTGCGCGTGCCGTGGCCGATGCCGCGGATGCGCTCTTCCCACGCTGCAACGCGCGGAAAGGCTTTCATGATCTCGTCCATCGTGGCGAGGCTCTGCCGCGCGTACCACACGTTCATGGAGGCGCTGACATCGGCAAGGCTGAACTCGCCGAACAGCCATGGCCTGTTATCGCCGAGCTGCGCCTCGATCCAGTCGAGGTTGGCGCGGAACTGGTCGCGCATCTGCGGCAGCGCTGCGGTCATCGCGGCGACGTCGAACTTGGCGCCGCGCAGCTTCTCGCGATCCTCGATGAAATCCTGCGGGACCTTATCGCCAATGAAGCCGAACACGAGATTGACCGTGTTCTGGAAGAACGGCCGGTCGGCCCACATGCCGAGCGCCCAGGGCATCCCGGCATTGCCCGCGGGAAACAGCGTCGGCGTCGGATAGCGCCGCTCCAGTTCGCGGATGATGATCTGGGTGTCGCAATAGATGTCGGCGCCGATCTGCATCGTCGGGGTGCGGCGATAGCCGCCGGTCATCGGCATCAAATCCGGCCGCGGCATGATCCGGGAAATCCGCACCGAGTTCCAGGCAAGCTTCTTGAATCCGAAGATGATGCGGATCTTCTCGGAGAATGGCGACTGATCGAAATGATGCAGGATCGGTGTCGGCTGCGACATGGCCTTCTCCCGGGATATGGTGCGATCTCGACGAACCTTGTCGCCTAGCCTGACAAGATTTCGGCCGATCGCAACCGATTTTCCCGGGTGAAGGGCGGCGACGCTCGGCCGTCAGAACTGTTCCGCCCAGGGCCGCAGGTCGAGCTCCAGCGTCCAGGCGCTGCGATGCTGGTGATGCAGCACCCAATAGGCGTCGGCGATCGCCGCGATGTTGAGCAGGCCATCCGGCCCGCGCTCGTCCTTCAATTGCGGACGCAGGCTCAGCAGCCGGTCGCCGCCGATGCCGCCATCGACCACGACGTGGCCGACGTGAATGCCCTGCGGCCCGAACTCCCGTGCCACGCTCTGCGCCAGCGCGCGCAGCGCGGCCTTGGCGGCGGCGAAGGGCGCGTAATTGGCCTTGCCGCGCAGCGAGCCGCTGGCGCCGGTGAACACCAGCGTGCCGCCGCCGCGCGCCAGCAGGGCGGGGATCGCGGCTTGCGCGAGCTGGAAACCGCCGAGCGCGTGTTCGCGCCAGTGCTCCTCGAAGCGCTGCTCGCTGACCTTGAGGAACGGCGCGGGCCGGTTCGAGCCCGCATTGTGCACGGCCATCGCCAGCGGCGCGAGCTGTTGGGCCGCCTCGACGAAGCGGGCGACATCGGCCGCGGTGGATGCATCGCCGACGACATGAGTGACGTTGGCTCCGCTTGCTGCGAGTTCGGCCGCCGTCGCGGCGAGCTTCTCGGCGTTGCGCCCGGCGATCGCCACGGGATAGCCACCGGCGGCAAAGCGTCGGGCGATCGCAGCGCCAAGGCCGTTGGATGCGCCGACGCCGGCGATCAGCACGCTTCCCTGCACCGCGGTCGGCTCGAGGACGGATCGGTCGTTCATGGCTTGCTCCATCAAGCAGCCCGCGGTGCGGGCAAGATCATTCGTCGGACGCCATCGCGACGACGCTGTCGCGCACCGTGCGCAGAACGGCATCGGATCGCTTCGGATCGGTGAGGACGCGCGAGATCGCGAGCGCGCCGACCATCGCACTGACCGCGACGATCGCGCGGCTATCGTCATCCTCACCGAGCGCCTCGGCGACCTTGGCGATGAAGGCTTCGATGTGCGGCTCCATCACCGCGCGACACTGCGCGTCGGCGCGGCCGACATCGGAGATCAGCGCGCCGATCGCGCAGCCCGACGTGGGCTGGTCGCGATGGCTGCGGCTGAGATAGCTTCGCGCCAGCGTGTTGACGCTGACCGGCTTGTCGGGATCGCGCGCGGCGTGCGCCGACGCTTCGCCTGAAGTCAGCGCCTGTTGCAGCGCGGCGGCGATCAGCTCGGAACGCGAGGCGAAGTGCCCATAGAAGCCGCCATGGGTCAGCTTCACCTGCTGCATCAGGCTGCCGATGCTGAGCGCGTCGAGCCCCTTGTCGCGGATCTGCGCCGCCGCCTCGTTCAGAATCCGCTCACGGCTCCTGGCCTTATCGGCCTGGGAATGGCCCATCTCGCATCGCCCCTGTTTGACTCTCCTTCTGGATTATGACCATCATGCATCTGGATGACAAGCATCATCCAGAAAATGTTCAGTCACAAGCCAGGGAGGAGCAGATGTCCGACGGCGCGAGCGAGGGGCGGGTCCGCCACGAGCGGCATGACCACATCCTGAAGATCGTCATCGACAATCCCGCGAAGAAGAACGCCTTCAGCCCGGAGATGATGGCCGAGCTGTCAGACGCGCTGACCTTGCTCGATAATGACGACGGCCTCTGGGTCGGCGTGCTCTGTGCCGCCGGCGGCAGCTTCACCGCGGGCCTCGACATGCCGAAATTCTTCGGCCCGACGGCATCGCGCAAGCCGCTGCCGGAGGGTAACGTCGATCCCTTCGGGCTGTCGAAACGATGCCGCAAGCCGATCGTCACGGCGGTACAGGGCATCGTGTTCACCGTCGGCATCGAGATGATGCTGGCCGGCGATATCGTCGTTGCCGCGGACGACAGCCGCTTCTGCCAGATGGAAGCCAAGCGCGGCATCGCGCCGCTGGCGGGCGCGCATTTCCGTTACATCAGCCGCGCCGGGTGGGGCGATGCGATGTATCACCTGTTGCTGTGCGACGAGTTCTCCGCGACTGAAGCGCATCGGATCGGTCTGGTGCAGGAAGTCGTGCCGGTCGGTCAGCAGATCGAACGCGCGATGGCGCTTGCCGCGATCATCGCGCGCAACGCACCGCTCGGAATCCAGGTGACGAAGGAAGCGGGCCGCAAGTTCATCGAAGCCGGCGAACAGGCAGCAATTGCGATCATCCCGCACATCCGCGAACGCGTGCTCAACACTGCGGATGCGGCCGAAGGCATCAAGTCCTTCGTGGAACGCCGCGCGGCCGTGTTCCAGGGACGCTAGGCCAGTCAGATTAGGTTGGGCTGGAGCGCCGTCGAACGTTCACCTCTCCGTTGGGAGAGGTCGATTTGCGCAGCAAATCGGGTGAGGGGTTTCGGTCTATCGAGAGAGCAAGAGCCCTCACCCGGATTGCACCGGACGATGCTTCGCATCGCCAGGCGCAATCCGACCTCTAACGGAGAGAGGTGAAGCGAGACCGCCAAGCCGATTCAGGTTGTGACAATGTTGTCGCAACCGCTGGATTTCGATCTCAACGATGTTGCGACGACTCTTGTCGAGATTCGTCGAATCAGGGAGATTCTAACCATTCATTACATTCCATTTCGTCCTGCTTTGACTCAAGCGTCCGGTAGGGATTCCCATGACAAACGCGCGCGTCATCGTTGTCGGAAACAACAAGGGCGGCTCTGGCAAATCGACAATTGCCATGCACATCGCCGTCGCGCTGATCAAGGCGGGTCAGCGTGTCGCCACCATCGATCTCGACAACAAGCAGAAGTCGCTGACGCATTACGTCGATAACCGGCGGGACTGGGCGCGGGAGACCTCGCTGGATCTCGGCATCCCCGCGCATATGTGCTTCGAAACGGTCAACGGCAGGAGCAGCGAGGTCGAGACGCTCGGCCGCAGCGCGCTCGCCGAGATCGTCGAACGGCTGAGCCGGTCGCACGATTTCATCGTGATCGATTGCCCCGGCCACGACACCTATCTGACGACGTTCACGCATTCGCTGGCGAACACGCTGATCACGCCGCTGAACGACAGTTTCGTCGATTTCGACGTGCTCGGCACTGTCGATCCGAACGACTTCAAGGTGACCGGCATCAGCCACTATGCGAACATGGTGGAGGAGGCGCGGCGCCAGCGCAGCGCGCACGATCAGCCGACCTTCGAATGGGTGGTGTTGCGCAACCGCCTGTCCACGATCGGGTCGCGCAACAAGCGCCTGGTCGGCGAGGCTCTCACCGAGCTGTCGAAGACGCTGAATTTCCGCCTGGTCGACGGCCTGGCCGAGCGCGTGATCTTCCGCGAATTCTATCCGCGCGGATTGACTGCGGTCGACGACGTCAATCAGCTCGCGCTCGGTGGCCGGCCGACCATGTCGCATGTCACTGCGTGGCTCGAGATGGAGCGGCTGATGACCGCGATCATGCTCGGCCATCTGGTGGCGCGCCCGCCGGCGTCCGCCGACGCCAGCCGCGACGCCGCATAAGCCGACGACGGACCGCTACCGGCAATTGCTGTTGCCCGTATCGGCAACGATCAGGAACGTGATCGTCGCAGGCGCGAACACAATCGAGCCTGCTGCGGTTAAGACACCGTTCAGATCGGGAATTTCGTCGGAAGTCCCGAGTGCAAGCGTGCTGCCGTTGAGCTGAATGCTGCCGTCGGCAGGCGTTGCGCTCGCCAACGTGTAGCGTTGCGAGGCGACTGGCAGCGTCAGCCTGCGCTGTCTCCGCCGATCATTGTTGATGACGAGCAAGGCTACCCCGTCTGGCATGTCGCGCGCGCAATGCGCATAGACATGGAAGCCGGGTTGCTCGGCGACGCTGGCATCGAGCACGGTGGTGCCCATCAGCCGTCGCCACAGCAGCGCGGCCCAGTAGTTCGGCCGCGGCAGATGGGTTCGCTCGTCGAGCAGCCCGTAGTCGCTCGCGGCAAGCGTGTTGTGCATCACCACCTGGACGCCGGCCTTGGCCAGCCGCCCGAGCTGATCGAGGTAGCGGAACGTGTCGATGAAGGTCGCCGCCCAACGGTTGCCGCCGCACGCGGTCTCGGCGGTCTCGGTCAGCCAGATCGGCTTATTCGGTGCGAGCCGGTCGCGCAGCGTCCGGTCTACGGCGAATGTCCTGCCGGTTCGTGCCAGCCATTCGTCCGACAGGGCTTGCGTCGCCGTGCGATCGCCACCGCATCGCGCCGAGAGCGCGCCATAGTGATGGTAGGAGACCGTGTCGATGCCGGCCGCCGAGACGGCGAAGCGCGCGCGCGCATCAGCACCGGCTCCGATCGTGCCGGGACCGAGGATGGTCACACCGGGCGCGGTGTCCTTCATGAAGGCGCGGAAGGTCGCAAAATCGCGGCCGTAGGCCGCGGCATCGTAGCGGTCAGGGGCGCCGCCGATCGCCGGCAGGTCCGGCTCGTTCATGAACTCGGCTGCCGCGATCTGCCCGCCACTCGATTGCGTGAAGGCGAGCAGCTGCCGCGCCTGTTCGGAGGTCCATCGCCCCGCCGCGTCACGCGTGCCGGCGCTGATCGCAAAGGAGGTGACGATGGGCGCGTCGACCGCGTGCGAGAAGTCGATCACGTTCCGCCACTGCTGTCGCGTCAGCACGCCTTTGAAGCCGGCCGGCGGTGCCGCCGGTGGCGTGTCGGAATCCGCAAAGAACGTGCTGTTGGCCCAGGTCCCGCTGACGCGCAGAAAAGCGGGCGAGAGCGCTGCGGCGAGCTTGCGCAGCCTGCCGTCGTGCAGATCGATCGGATCGCGCGCCGCGAACAGCTCCGCCCTTGCATTCGCGCGTGCGCCGGCGTCCGCATAGGGCTTCCAGAATCGCCCGCCGGTCACCTCGACCATCTCGATATTGTAGGACTGGAAGCGCGGATCGATGGTCGCGACGCGCGGCACGGTCGCGACATCGAGCGTCGGTTCGGCCACGATCGCCTTGGCGCAAATGAGGGCGGCAACCGCCGGGATGGCGATGCGCGTGAGACGTCGAAGTGCGGCCCGGCGATGGTTGCGCACGGCTCCTCGCGGCGTTCTGAACTGCAAGTTACGTTGGCAAGCCTTGTCAGAATGCCGCCGCAGCCTGTTTGAATCAACGCTACGGCGCGTCCTTCGGCTCGTTCGCGATGCGATCCCACAGCGCGCGGATCATGTCCTTCATATCAAGCGCGTCCTGCCAGCGGTCGGACAATTCCCTGCCGTCAGGTCCAGTGATCGCATAGGGCGGCGGGCCGAGCTCGCACAGGAAGGTCAGGGTCGCATCGGGCCCGGCGCGCTTGCGCCAGGAGCGGATGCCGTAGTCCCACCAAGCCGTGAACAGCGACACCCAGCCCTGGTGCTGCGGAAAGCCGAGCGAGATCTGCACCTGCTCGCGGCTCGCGATGCGGCCGTGGATACCCCAGGCATGGTCGAGGATGCGATGGATCATCGCATGGTTGACGTCGTCGACCGGCCAGGCGAATTCGCGGCCGACCAGGTAATGCGAGAGATCGGCGGTCAGCCGCAGGTCGGGACAGTGATCGAGCAAATCGAGCATGAAGAACAGATCGGTCGTCATGCGGTCGCGATGGGTCTCGACATGCACGGCAACGCCGGCCTCGGCGGCAAGCCGTCGCCAGCCGTCGAGCAGGGGAATGCAATCGGAAAGCCGGCGTGGCCGGACGTCCGGTTGCAGATTGACGTGATCGGCGCCGAGCCGGGCGACCAGCTCGAGCACCGGCTTCAGATCGTCGACGCTCTTCGGATAGCATTGCGCCTGCCAGATCATGCCGTGCGCGCGAAGGAAGCTCGTCACCTCGCGCGCAAAGGCCGGATCGATGAAGCGCACGCCGGCGCCGTCAAACCCGGCATCGCGGATCATCGCGAGCTGGGTTTGCAGCGGCCATTCGGCCTCATCCGCCAGCCGCCGCTCCATCGCCCAGAGCGATTGCAGGACCCGCAGTTGCTGCGCCACCGATCAGGCCCGCGCCGGGATCGCGGTGGGCAGCTCGGCCTGCTCGCTCGCATCGGCCGCGATGTTCTCCTGATAGGTCTCCGGCCCGATCCAGATCGCAATCACGGTGCAGGCCGACAGGAACATCGCGTAGCAGGCGACCGGCCACCAGGTGCCGTAAGCCGCCACCAGCGCAGTGGCGACGAACGGTGCCGGGCCGCCCGATAGCAGCGAGCCGAGCTCGCGCGCGAAGGCGAAGCCGGCGAAGCGGCGCTGCGGCGGGAACAGCTCGGCGAAATACGCCGCCTGCGGCCCGAACATCGCCGCCGTCACCACGGCGCGGGCCAGGATGAAGGCGAGCGCGATCATGATCCATTCCTTGGTGCCGACCATCCAGAAGAACGGGAAGGCGAGCGCCACGCCGGCGAGCGCGCCGAACATGTAGACCGGCCGCCGCCCGATCCGGTCCGACAAGGCGGCGAAGCCGAGGATCGCGAACAGCTCGACCGTGAAGGCCAGCATCAGCGCGCTGAGCGCGTCCGCTTTCGGCACGCCGAGCGTGGTGATCACGTAACTGAGGCCAAATACCGGGAAGAAATAGCCGAGCCCGTTCTCGGCCATGCGGGCGCCGAGCACGACCAAGAAGTTGCGCGGGTGCCGGCGCAACGCCTCCATCGCCGGGTTGCTCTCGATCTTGCCGCGCGCGACCACCGCCTCGGTATACACAGGCGTCTCGGCGATGCGCATGCGGACGAAGATGCCGACCACGATCAGGAGGAAGCTTGCCAGGAAGGGCAGGCGCCAACCCCAGCCCATCAGCTGCTCGCGCGGCAGCATCGTCACCAGCGCGAAGGCGCCGGCGGCGAGCAGATTGCCGACGGAGACGCCGAGCGGCGCGAAGCCGCCCCAGAAGCCGCGATGCTTCGGCGGCGCATTCTCGACCAGATAGATCACCGCGCCGCCATACTCGGCACCGGCGCCGAGGCCCTGGATGACGCGCATCGCGACCAGCAGCACCGGCGCCCAGATGCCGATCTGCCCATAGGTCGGCAGCACGCCGATCGCGGTGGTGCCGATGCCGATCATCAGGAGCGTGGCGACCAGCACCGGCTTGCGGCCATAGCGATCGCCGAGGATGCCGAACAACAGGCCGCCGAACGGGCGCACCACGAAGCCGACGCCAAAGGTCAGGAACGACAGCAGCGTGCCGACCACCGGATCGCTCTTCGGAAAGAACAATTCGCCGAACACCAGCGCGGCTGCGGTGCCGTAGAGGAAGAAGTCGTACCATTCGAGCGCGGAGCCGATGCTGGCGGCAAGAATCACACGCAGGCGCGATTTGCTGGCGCCATCTGCCATCTTGGTCATTCGCTTCCCCGTTGTCTGTTTTTATGTCTTGAAAGCAGCAATGCCCGCGGCTCGGCCACGGGCATTGTCTCAGGTCCTAAGCGGCGCGCGTGAAGTAGGATTTCTTCGACGCCGACTGGGTCTCGTAGATCGATCCCTGCCGCTTGGCCGGCGGCAGCGGCATCCGCACCGGGACGTCGGCGAGCCGCGGTGCGACCACCGGCGGACCCGCCAGCAGGCGGCTGTTGAACTCGTCGAAATCCTTCACGCCCATCAGCGGCCAGGCATCGCTGGCGGCGACTTCGTAGAGCAAGAGGTTGCGCGGCCGGTTCGACGTGTTGGTCGCCGAGCCGTGCAGCGCGCGCACGTGGTGGAACGACATGCTGCCGGCCTTGCCCATGCAGGGCACCGCGCGCTTGATCTCGTCCTGGATCTGGTCCGGATCGATCAGGCCTGCGAAGTGGCCGTCCTCGCCGTGATGATCCCACATCGTGGGGCCGGTATGGGTGCCCGGCGTCACCAGCATCGGGCCGTTCTCGATATCGCAATCGTCGAGCAGCACGCCGATCGCGAGGATGTCGTCATTGGTGTGCGGATAGAACGCCCAGTCCTGGTGCCACTCGACCGGCGAGCCGTATTGCGCCGACTTCATGTTGAGCTTGGAGCCGTGCAGGCGAAGGCCGGGGCCGATCAGTTTGGTCAGGATCGAGATCACGGCGGGGCTGCGGACGATCTCGTCGAAGATCGGGTGCACCTTGTGCGGCGCCTTGATGCGGCGGACGCGCGGGTTCTCCGGGGTGTGGCCCGGCTCGAGGTCGTAGACATCGGTGTGCTCGGTCACCGCGGCGGCCCCGGCCACCAGCTCCGCGAGCACCGTGCGCACCTTGCCGAGGGTCTCCTGGTTGAGCACCTCGGGGACCACGATCACCCCGTCGCGCTTGTAGGGTTGGGCCTGTTCGTCCGAAATCATGCCGTTTCTCCCTTCTTGTTCAATGTTAGCGCTAACATGAGGCGATGCTAGCGCTAACATCATGGCTTGGCAACCCGGAATCGTGCAGGGTCGGGCCATGAGCTCCGAACTCACGGCCCCCAGGACCGTCCCGAAGACCGGCCCGGCCGGTGCCGCGCCCACCCTCTCAGAGGTGGCCAAGCGTGCCGGCGTCTCCTCGATCACGGTCAGCCGGGTGGTGCGGATGCCCGATCTGGTCGCCCCGGAGACAAGGGCGCGGGTCGAGCAGGCGATGCGCGATCTCGGCTATGTGCCGAACCTGGTGGCCGGCGCGCTGGCGAGCGCGCGGACCAATTCGGTCGGCGTGCTCGTGCCGACCATCGCCAATTCGATCTTCGCCGACACGGTGCAGGGCCTGTCCGACAAGCTCGAGCCGCTCGGCTTCTCCGTGATCCTGGCGCAGTCGCGTTACGACGCGGCGCGCGAGGACCGCATGCTGGCGGCGCTGCTGTCGCGGCGGCCCGAGGCGATCATCATGGTCGGCTCACCGGCCACGGAGGACGGCAGCCGCCTGCTGCGCAATGCGCGGATTCCGATCGTCGAGACCTGGGATCTGCCGGCAAGCCCGATCGATGCGGTCGCGGGCTTCGACAATTACAGGGCCGGTGTCGCCGTCGCCAGGCATCTGGTCGCGCAGGGCCGCAAGCAGCTCGCCTTCATCGGCGGCGACGATCCGCGCGGCACGCGGCGCTGGCTCGGCTTCAGGGATGAGGCGCTGGCGAGCGGTCTCGCCGAGCCGCGCCGGCTGATCCTGGACCGCAAGGATTCCGGCAGCGTGGCCGCGCATGCACGGCTGCCCGGTGTCGATGCGGTATTCGCCGCTAACGATGCCCATGCGATCGGCTTCATGTCCGGGCTGCGCAAGGCCGGCGTGCTGCGTGACGGGCCCGCATCGGCGCAGCCGGTCGCCGTGATCGGGCTCGGCGATCTCGAGATGGGCCGGCTGATCTCGCCGACGCTCAGCACGATCAGCGTGCATGGTGACGCGATCGGCCGCACCGCGGCGACGCTGACGCTGGAGCGCGGCGGCGAGCGCCGCATCGATCTCGGTTTCGAGCTGGTGCTGCGCGACAGCGGCTAGTCGCTTGCGCGTCTTTGCCACCGCTCGACGCCGGCGAGCAGCGCGGCGATTACGCACCCCGAGATGATGCCGAACGTCAGGTCCTCGAACACCGTCAGGCCGAAGGTCGGGATCAGCACCACGGCACCGCGCCAGCGCCGGATCAGGTGCAGGAAGTCTTCCTTCTCGGCCATGTACCAGCACACGACGACGAGCACGCCGGCCAGCGCCGACAGCGGGATGTAGCTCGCAAGTGGCGCCGCCACGACCATGAACCCCAGCAGGAACGCCGAATGCATCATGCCGGACAACGGGCTGCGCGCGCCGGCCCGGATGTTGGTCGCGGTGCGCGCGATCGTGCCGGTGACGCTGATTCCGCCAAAAAACGCCGAGGCGATGTTGGCGATGCCCTGCGCCACCAGCTCCATGTTGGAGCGGTGCTTGCGGCCGGTCATGCCGTCGGCGACCTTGGCCGAGAGCAGGCTCTCGACGCCGCCGAGCAGCGTGAAGGAGAGCGATGCCGGCAGGATCTGCAGCAGCAGCGCCCAGGAGAATTGCGGCAGGTGCGGCACCGGCAGGCCGCGCGGAATTTGGCCGAACCGGCTGCCGATGGTCTCGACCGGCAGATGCAGCAGCAGCGCCGCGACCGATGCGATTGCGATCGCGATCAACATCGCCGGCCAGGAAGGCCTAGCAGCGCGCAGCACGAAGATCACGGCCGCCGACCCGATGCCGACCGCAAGCGCGGACCAGTTCAGCGTCGGCAAAGCATGGCTAAGCGCCGCGAGCTTCGGCAGGAACGGGCCGGGCTCGGCCCCTGATAGTGTCAGCCCGCCAACATCGCGCAACTGGCTGGCCAGAATGGTGACCGCGATTCCGCAGGTGAAGCCGACGGTGACGGGATGCGGGATATAGCGGATCAGCGAGCCGAGTCCCGACGCGCCGATCAGCGTCAGCATCAGGCCCGACACCAGCACCGTGAGCAGCAGCCCTTCGACGCCGAATTTCGCGGTGGTTGCCGCGACGAGGACGATGAAGGCGCCGGCCGGGCCGCCGATCTGAAACCGGCTGCCGCCGAGCGCCGAGACCAGGAAGCCGCCGACGATGGCCGTGAACAGCCCACGCTCCGGCGTCACGCCGGAGGCCACCGCGATCGCCATCGACAACGGCAGCGCCACCACGGCCACCGTCAGCCCTGCCATCACATCGTGGCGGAATGCGTCGAGACCGTAACCTTCGGTCAGCGTGGTGACGAGCTTGGGACGATAGAGATGCGCCGTGGAGGAACCGTCAGGCATGGGAATGAACTCGGGAAGAGGGTGAAGAAAACCGGCGGAAAAGCTCGATGCGGGAAACATGCTTCGGACTGCCGGGGCGAGGAAGTGCGTTCATTCGGCGATCTTCCGGTAGACCGCCGCGGCGCGGCGCAGCAGGTGGCTCTTGCGCTTCCGCGCATGCGCGCGCTGGTGCTTGGCCTTGCGCTCGTCGGCGCGCTGCGCGGCCGCGTCGGCGTTCTCGACCAGCTTGCGGCGGACCTCGTGATCGTTCAACTCGCCGAGCAATTGCTGGCCCTTGCGCAGATGCTTCAGCACATTGCGCCATGATGCGTAGTCGTCGGGGGGCAGGCCGCCCTCGGAGAATTCGATGGCGTAGCGCAGCCGCTTGCTGGCCAGCCGGACGCGGTGGCGCTTGTTCTTGCCCATGCCCTGCAGCCCGCGGCTCTTCTGGCACAGTTTGCCATGCCACCGCGCCAGCCGGCGCGCGTGGAACACCGCGACCGGCACGGCGCGCCGCTGCGCGGCCCGGCGATCCTGCCGCGCGGTCCAGGGGCCGCTGCCGACCCAGTCCCACATGCCGTCGAACCATTGCCAGTAGCGGTCGCTTTGCAGCGCCTCCCTGAGGGCTTCGAACGCGTCGGTTCGCGCGGTCTGGAGCATGTGCTGCTCGAGCAAGCCCTCGCTGTTTTCGATCGCGACGTCGAGGTCGCGCGTGGCGCCGAGATGGGCGCTCAGCCATTTCAGCTCGGACTTGAGTCGCTTCCATTCGGCGTCCGCCACCATCGGGCCATAGAACGCCACCGCGGCCTTCAGCCGCGTCAGTGCAATACGGGTCTGATGCAGGGCGGTCGGATCTCCGGAGCTCACGGCTTCATGGTTGGTCGCGACGTCTTCGAGGCATTCGGACAGGATCAGGCGAAACGCGGTCTCACAACGCATGGCTTCGCTGAGATGGCGCGGCCGCTTCGGGCGGATAGCACGCTCCCGGTCCGGACTGGCCGCTGACGTCATGACACTCCCGTGGCGCCGCCGAAGCCGCGAAGCAGTGACACGACTCACGGGAGAGAAGATTTCCCATTTGGTTGATGTCGATCAAGGGTTTTCTGCGTGGCCGCCGTGAAACGATCCGCCGGGGCATTCAAAATGTCGCAATTGCCTGTGGAGCTGGCTTATTTCGGGGTCATACGTGGCCTCGCTCCGATCAGGGCGCCCTGTCGCGCTTTATTTCGCGCGCGAAATATCTTGATATTTCGCATACGAAACATATAACGAGGATATGAAAGCGGAACACCGGCTGATCTTCCTTTTGACCGTGGCCTACCGGCGGCTGCAACGCGCCATCGATCAGGAGACGGCTGCGCATGACCTGACGTCGGCGCAGGCCGGCGTGCTGTTTTTTCTCGGGCGCAACGACGGCGCGCTGATCGGCGACGTCTCTCAGGCGCTCGACATCGTGCCGTCGGCGATGACCGGGCTCGCCGACCGGATGGAACGCGCGGGCCTCGTCAAGCGCCGCCGCGATGGCGAGGACGGGCGCAGCCAGCGGCTCCATCTCACCGTGGCGGGGCAGGAGCTCGGCAAGCGCGCGGCGACGCGGACCAGGGTGATCAACAACCGCCTGATGGATGGATTTTCGGAAGCCGAGATCGACGTGGTGTCGCGCTGGCTGACCAGCCTGCAAGAAAAATTTCCGAAAGATGTCTAGCAATCAAGGAGTGAGACATGAGTGAAGTGACCGTGGCGCTGGACAATGGCGTGCTCACCGTGACGATGGCGCGTCCGGACAAGAAGAATGCGATCACCAACGCGATGTATGGCGCGATGGCCGACGCGCTCGAACGCGCGGAAAGCGATCCTGCAATCCGCGCCGTCGTGATCCAGGGCGATGGCGACAGCTTCACCGCAGGCAACGACCTTGCCGATTTCGCGGCGGTGTCGCGCGGTGTGCAGGGCGAGCGTCACGTCTCGCGCTTCCTTAGCTGTCTTGCCAAGGCGACGCGGCCGCTGGTTGCCGCGGTGCAGGGCAATGCGGTCGGCATCGGCACCACCATGCTGCTGCATTGCGACCTCGTCTATCTGGCGCCGACCGCGCGGCTGATCACGCCGTTCGTCAATCTCGCGCTGGTGCCGGAGGCGGCGTCGACCTATCTGCTGCCGCAGCGCATCGGCTACGCGCGGGCCTATGCGATGTTCGCGCTCGGCGAGCCGGTCGAGGCGGAGACTGCGGTCGCCATCGGCCTCGCCAATGCGGTGGTGCCGCTTGAGGATCTCCGCGCCAGGGCACGCGCGGCGGCGGACGCATTGGCGAAGCGGCCGTTCGGCTCGCTTCAGCACACCAAGGCGCTGATGCGCGATCCCGCGGGGATCAGCGCGCAAATGGCCCGCGAGGGCAAAATCTTCCAGGAGCGGCTGATGAGTGCGGAGGCGCGCGAAGCGTTTGCCGCCTTTGCCGAGCGCCGTCCGCCCGATTTCTCCAAGATCGTCGGGTAAAAGATCGTCGGGTAAGCCGGGATGGGGCCGCCGCGTGCGGCCCCATCGCTTTGGGGTTGACGGCATCGCCCGCATCGAACATCTCGTGTCCGGGGCACAGCGAACCCGGCGAGGCGAGGCATGAGCGACAGTCACACGTTGCGCGGTGATGGCATCGCGGCGACCATTCAGGCCGAGGGCGCCGAACTGTCGTCGCTGAGGAATGCCGAAGGGACGGAGCTGTTGTGGCAGGCCGGCCCGCAATGGCCGCGCCATGCGCCGATCCTGTTCCCGATCGTCGGCCGGTTGAAGAACGACACGCTGCGTCACAACGGCAAGACCTATCCGATGACGCAGCACGGCTTTGCGCGGGACCGCCGCTTTGCCTGGGTGGAGCAGGGAGCTCGGTCGTGCAAGCTCGCGCTGTCAGACGATGCCCAGACGCGGGCGCGCTACCCTTTCACGTTCCGGCTGGAGGTCACCTGCACGGTCGACGGCGCCGATCTTGACGTCGCCTTCGACATCATCAACACCGACGACGAGGTGCTGCCGGCCTCGCTCGGCGGTCATCCCGCCTTCAACTGGCCGCTGGTGCCGGGGCTGCCGAAGGAGGCTTACACATTGACCTTCGGCAAGGCCGAACCCGCGCCGATCCGACGGTTGAAGGATGGATTGATGCGGCGGCAGCCTGAACCCAATCCGGTCAAGGGCAGAACGCTTGCGCTGTCGGTGGAGTTGTTCGATGACGACGCGATGATCTTCGATCAGGTCGCAAGTCCGTCGATCGTCTTCGCGGCGACACGAGGTCCGGCAGCAGCCACCCAGGGCCCGGCGGTGGAAATGTCATGGCGTGGCTTTCGCGAACTCGGCATCTGGTCGAAACCCGGCGGTGCACCGTTTCTGTGCATCGAGCCGTGGCATGGTTTTGCTAGTCCAGTGGAGTTCGACGGCGAGTTCGCCGACAAGCCCGGCCTGATGCATATCGCGCCGGGCGCCCGTCAGTCGCTCGGCTATCGCATTCGCGTGAACTGATCGGCAATAAACTGTGCCGCAACTCAATGCGCGCGGCTGCCGAGCGTGTTGGTGAGTGCGCCGACCGATGGCGGGTTTTCGTGCGCCCAGGCCTCGTGCGCGGCGAGATCGCGATAGTGCTCGGCCATCCGCAGCAGCCGCTCGCGGATGGCGCTATCTTCCTCGCCGTCGGCCTGGTCGGCGAGCTGCGCGGCGCGTTCGAGAAGCGTTTTCGGATCGATCACGACGGGCTCCAAATCCGGTTTCGCCTGGCGGATAACGGTCACAGCCAAGCACAGTTCCTGCCATGGCTTGATGACAGCTGTGCCGAACCGATCGATGCCGTCGGACTGCGTTGGAACCCTAGTTGAACGCCATGCCGCCGCTCATCGCGATGGTCTGCCCGGTCATATAGGGATTGTTGACCAAGAGCATTACCGCCTGCGCGACTTCCTCGGCGGTACCGAAGCGGCCGATCGGGATCCGGCTGACGAGGCCGCTCTGTCCCTTCATCATGTCAGTCTCGATCAGCGACGGCGCGACGGCGTTGACGGTGATGCCTTCCTTGACCAGGCGCGCGGCATAGCCGCGGGTCATGCCCTCCATCGCCGCCTTGGACGCGTTGTAGTGCGGCCCAATCGCGCCGGCGCCACGCGCCGCGCCGGAGGAGATGTTGACGATGCGGCCCCACGTCCGGGTGCGCATCATCGGCAGCACCGCTTGCGTGCAGAGGAACGCCGATTTGAGATTGACTGCGATGGTGCGGTCGAAATCCTCTTCGGTGAGGTCGTCGACACCCTTGACGATCGCGATGCCGGCGTTGTTGACGAGGATGTCGATCGGGCCGAGCTCGGACTTGGCGCGCTCGACCAGTCTCGCGACGGCGGCCGCGTCCGAGACGTCGGCGGCGACCGCGACGGCCCGGCCGCCCGCGGCAATGATGCCCTTCGCCAGCGTCTCCGCCTCGGCCGAGCGCTCGCGGTAATTGATCGCGACGGCGGCGCCGGCCTCCGCCAGCATCTTGACGATGGCCGCACCGATGCCGCGCGAACCGCCGGTCACCAGCGCCACATGTCCGTGCAGACTGTTGGTCGTCATTGGCCGTCCTCCTGTGCGCGTGCGGTCAGGTTCGCAAAGCGGGCGGCGCGGCGCAACGCAGCCCTGCTCAAATCTGCGTTGCGGCAGCCGCCCTTGCGGCCAAAAAACCGGCGTCCCGGGCCGGAATCGGCCTTGCGTCCGGCGCGGGCCGGCGGCAATGGTTGGGACGTCACTCCCCCCGCCTACCCACGAGAGCCCGATGAGCAAACTGATTGTCCGCGCCGGCGATTTCACCTTTGATGCCCGTTTCGAGGAACAGCTCGCGCCGAAGACGGTCGCCGCGTTCCGCAAGGCGATGCCGTTCGAGAGCCAGGCGATCCATGTGCGCTGGAGCGGCGAGGGGGTCTGGATGCCGCTCGGCGATCTCGATTTCGGCGTCTCCTACGAGAACCACACCAGCTATCCGGCGCCGGGCCAGATCATCCTCTATCCCGGCGGCATCAGCGAGACCGAGATCCTGCTCGCCTATGGCGGCGTGCACTTCGCCAGCAAGATGGGGCAACTCGCCGGCAATCATTTCATCACGCTGACCTCGGGGCTGGAGAACCTCACCGCCTTCGGCAAGACCGTGCTGTGGAAGGGCGCGCAGAACATCCGCTTCGAGGAAATCTGATGTGACCGAGGCCCGCTACCCGCGCGACCTCCGCGGCTACGGCCGCAATCCGCCCGATCCGAAATGGCCCGACGCCGCGCGCATCGCGGTGCAGTTCGTGGTCAATTTCGAGGAGGGCGGCGAGAACAACGTCCTGCATGGCGATCGAACCTCGGAAGCGTTCCTGTCGGACGTGCTGGGTGCGCAGCCCTGGGTCGGCCAGCGTCACGCCAATATCGAGACCATGTTCGAATATGGCTCGCGCGCCGGGTTCTGGCGGCTGTGGCGGGTGTTCACCGAGCGGAAGCTGCCTGTGACCGTGTTCGGCGTCGCGATGGCGCTGAAGCGCAATCCGGATGTTGTCGCCGCGATGCAGGAGGCGGGCTGGGATATCGCCAGCCACAGCCTGCGCTGGGTCGAACACAAGGACATGTCGGAGGACGAGGAGCGTGCGGAGATCGCGCGCGCGATTGCCGTGCACACCGAGGCGACCGGCGCGCGGCCGCTCGGCTGGTACACCGGCCGCTCCTCGATCAACACGCTGCGGCTTCTGATGGAGGCGGGCGGGCTGCGCTATCTCTGCGATTCCTATGCCGACGATCTGCCGTACTGGATCAAGGCTGATAGCACCGAGCCGCATCTCGTGATCCCCTACACGCTCGATGTCAACGACATGCGCTTCATCAATCCGCAGGGTTTTGGCGGCGGCGACGAGTTCTACACCTATCTGAAGGACAGTTTTGACGTGCTCTATGCCGAGGGCGCGACGCGACCTGCAATGATGTCGGTCGGCCTGCATTGCCGCGTCGTCGGCCGCCCCGGCCGCGCCGCCGCGCTGATGCGCTTCCTCGATTACATCCAGAAGCACGAGCACGTCTGGGTGCCGACCCGGCTTCAGATCGCCGAGCATTGGCACGCCAATCTGAAGCATCTCGCCGCGAACGCGTTCGAGATCGCCTAGCGGTTCCGCTACCGTCGACTTGACGAGGAGGGTATCCCGCGCATCCGGGCTGCGCGAGATGAATTGCTGCGTTGCGTCAGAGGCAGCAGCCATCTCGATTGCCGTGCGTTAGCGCCGCATCCGCGTGGGGAACGAGAGCGTCAAGGTTCCATGGAAGACATCGTCGGCAGGGTGGAGCGCCTCTTCGACTGGGTGCCACAATGGGTTGTCGGTCTTGGCCTTGTTGCGGGCGCGATCTTGCTTGCGCTCGTAGCCCATTCGATCGCACTGCATCTGCTCTGCCGCATTCTGAACACGAGGTATCCGGTCGCCACCGTGATGCTCAACCGGACGGCGGGCCCGACGCGATTGGCGGCGTGCCTGGCCGCGGTCGCTCTCGTGCTTCCGCTGGCGCCGCTCAACGATCTGTTGCGTCAGGCGCTCAGTCACTTCTTCGGCGTCGCGGTGATCGCGCTGGTGGCCTGGATCTCGATCAGGGTCGTCGACATGGCGTCGGCCAGGTACCTGGACCGCTTTCGCCTCGAGGTCGCCGAGAATTTCCTGGCGCGCAAGCACGTCACCCAGGTTCGTGTCTTCAAGCGGGTCACTGACACCCTGATCATCATCATCGCAATCTCGACCGCGCTGATGACATTCGATTCCGTCCGGCAATATGGCGTCAGCCTGTTCGCCTCTGCGGGCGCCGCCGGCGTGATCGTCGGCCTTGCGGCGAGGCCGCTGCTCAGCAATCTGATTGCCGGCGTGCAGATCGCCGTCACCCAGCCGATCCGGATCGAGGACGCCGTCATCATCGAGAACGAGTGGGGCTGGGTCGAGGACATCGCCTCGACCTATGTCGTGATCCGGCTGTGGGACTGGCGGCGCATGGTGGTGCCGCTGTCCTACTTCATCGAGCGACCGTTCCAGAACTGGACGCGCGACGCGCAGTCGCTGATCGGAGCGATCATTCTGCACGTGGACTACAGCGCGGACGTGCCGCGGATCAGGAAGCGGCTGGAGCAGATCGCGAAGGAGTCGCGGCTCTGGGACGGCGCGGTGGTCAATCTGCAGGTGATCGACACCCACCCACGCACCATCGAGCTGCGCGCGCTGGTCAGCGCCCGCAATGCGCCGCAGTCTTGGGATCTGCGCTGCGAGATCCGCGAGAAGCTGCTGGCCTATATCCGCGACGATATGCCGGAGGCGTTGCCGCGCGATCGCGCGATCCTCGCGCCTGCCGTCGACGATTTCGGCCGGGCGTTCCTGCGCGGCGCGCCTGCACGGCAGCGCGCAGCGCCGCCGTCGCGCAATTAGTCCGCGGCTTGCCTCAATGCCCGGCCATGTGGCGGCCGATCTCGGTGAGATCGGCCTCGCTGGCGCGGGCCTCGTGCACGAACGCGCCATGGAACATCACGACCAGCCGGTCCGACAATTCCAGCAGTTCGTCGAGGTCCTCGCTGACCAGCAGCACCGCCGCTCCGCGGTTGCGCGCGGCCATGATCTCGGCGTGGATCTGCGCCACTGCCGCGAAGTCGAGCCCGAAGCACGGATTGGCGGCGATCAGCACCTCGACGTCGCCCGAGAGCTCGCGCGCCAGCACCGCGCGCTGCACGTTGCCGCCGGACAGCGCCGCGATCGGCGTCTCCGGCGTGCGGGTCTTGATCTTGTAGCGGTTGATCTTGCGGGTCGCGTCGTCGCGGACCGCCGAGCGGTTCAGCCACCAGCCGCCGCGCGCGAACGGGGCGCGGTCGAATTCGCGGAACGCGATGTTGTCGGCGACGCTCATGCCGCCGACGCAGGCGTTCTTCAGCGGCTCTTCCGGCAGCAGCGACATCCTGTGGCGGCGCATCTCCTCGCGGCTTGCGGAATATGCTTCGCCCTGGACGCGGATCACGCCGCTCTCGGCTTCGCGCTGACCGGCCAGCACCTCGACAAGCTGGCGCTGGCCGTTGCCGGAGACGCCGGCGATGCCGACGATCTCGCCGCTCTTCACCGTCAGCGACACGCCGTGCACGGCAATCGCGCCGGCGTCATCGAGCGCGGTGAGCTTGTCGAGCTCGAGCCTGGCCGCGCCGGTCTCGCCGGTGCGCGGCGGCTGCACGGTCAGCTGCTCGGCGCCGATCATGGTGCGCGCCATTTCGTCGGGCGTCAGCTCCGAGACCTTGCCGGTGCCGGCGAGCTTGCCGCGGCGCAGGATGGTCACCTCGTCGGCGAACGCCATCACCTCGCGGAACTTGTGCGTGATCATCAGGATCGTCAGTTCGCCCGCGACCACCATGGCGCGCAGCATGCCGAGCACCTCGTCGGCTTCGCCCGGTGTCAGCACCGAGGTCGGCTCGTCCAGGATCAGGAAGCGGCGCTTCAGATAGAGCTGCTTGAGGATCTCGCACTTCTGCCGCTCGCCGGCGGAGATGTCGGAGACCTTGGCATCGAGCGGCACCTTGAACGGCATCCGCGCCAGGAACGCTTCGAGCGCGGTCTTCTCCTTGCGCCAGTCGACCACGGCGGGCACGTCGTCGCGCGCCAGCACCAAATTCTCGGCAACCGTCATCGCCGGCACCAGGGTAAAATGCTGATAGACCATGCCGAGCCCGAGCGCATGCGCATCCCTGGGATTGGCGATGGCCTGCTGACGGCCGCCGACCAGGATGTCGCCTTCGGTGGCGTGATAATAGCCCATGATGCATTTGACGAGCGTGCTCTTGCCGGCGCCGTTCTCGCCGAGCAAAGCGTGGAACGAGCCGGGGCGTACCTTGAGCTCGACATTGTCGAGCGCCGTGAAGTCGCCGAACCGCATCGTCACGGATATGGCGTCCACACCGAACGCGCCTGAGGGTGCGGGCGGCTCGCCGATGATCACGACAGCGCTCCGATCAGGTCGGCGGATCTGGTCACGGCGCCGAACACGCCGCCCTGCATCTTGATCATCTTCAGCGCGTGGTCGTGGTTGCTCCTGTCGGTGGCGCCGCAGCAATCCTCGACCAGCACGCATTCGAAGCCGCGGTCGTTGGCCTCGCGCATCGTGGTGTGGACGCAGACGTCGGTGGTGATGCCGGTCAGCACGATGTTATCGATGCAGCGCAGCCGCAGCATCAGCTCCAGATCGGTGGCGCAGAACGAGCCTTTGCCCGGCTTGTCGATGATCGGTTCGCCCGGCAGCGGCGCCAGATCGGGGATGATGTCCCAGCCGGGCTCGCCGCGCACCAGGATGCGGCCGCAGGGGCCGGGATCACCGATGCCGGCGCCGATCTGGCGCGAGCGCCAGCGCTTGTTGGTGGGCAGGTCGGCGAGGTCAGGCCGGTGGCCTTCGCGGGTGTGGATGATATGGAAACCCTGCGCCCGCATCACCGCGAGCAGCTTCTTGATCGGCTCGATCGGCGCCCGGGTGAGCGAGAGATCGTAGCCCATCTTGTCGACATAGCCGCCGACGCCGCAGAAATCGGTCTGCATGTCGATGATGATGAGCGCCGTGTTCTCCGGCCGCAGATCGCCGTTATAAGGCCAGGCATAGGGTTCGGATTTGACATAGCGCTCGGGCATGTTGAACTCACTGGTTCTATCGGGTGATCGACAATTCGGCCGGCGCGCCGGTCAGCGTGCGCTTCGGCGAGCAGGTGATGATCATGATCGCCAGGGTCAGGATGTAGGGCGCGGCGTTGAACAGATGATAGCGCGGAGGTGATGCCGACCGATTGCAGCGCCGGCCCGAGCGCTGCGGCGCCGCCGAAGGCGAGCGAGGCCCACAGGCACAGCATCGGGTCCCAGCGCGCGAAGATCACCAGCGCCACGGCGGTGATGCCTTGTCCGGACGAGAGGCCCTCGTTCCAGCTGCCGGGATAGAACAGCGACAGGAACGAGCCGCCGATGCCGGCGAGGAAGCCGCCGACCATGGTGGCGCGCAACCTTATCAGCAGCACGGAATGGCCCATCGCGCGCGCCGCGTCGGCGCTCTCGCCGGCGGTGCGGATCAACAGGCCCCAACGCGTGGTCCTGAACGCCCAATAGAGCAGCGGCGCGATCGCGACGCCGATCAGGAACAGCACGTTGATGCGCAATGCCGCGCGGAGCTGCGGCACGTCGCTCCACCAGCCGAAATCGATCGCCGGCAGCCGCGCCGCGGTCGGCTCGATCAGCGGCTTGCCGAGGAAGAAGGCGAGACCCGTTCCGAGCAGCATCAGCGCGATGCCGACCGCGATGTCGTTGACGCGCGGCAACGAGCAGATGCCGGCATGCAGCGCACCGAACAGCGCGCCGGTGATCCCTGCGGCGAGCACGCCGAGCCACGGCGAGCCGGACAGGTAGGAGATGCCGTAGGCGCTCATCGCGCCCATCACCAGCGTGCCTTCGAGGCCGAGATTGATGCGGCCAGATCGCTCGGTGATGCATTCGCCAAGGCTGACGAACAAAAACGGCGTCGAGACGCGGATGGCGCCGCCGAACACGGCAAGCGGAACGGTCCAGAGCCCGAGCGATGCGTCGGCCATGTCAGGACTTTCCCTTAGGGAAGCCGATCCGCCCATAGAGCGCATCGCTTGCCAGCACGAACACGAAGATGATGCCTTGCAGCACCAGCACGGACGCATCGGGCAGTCCGAGCCGCCGCTGCAACAGGCCGCCGGAGGCCGAGATGCCGCCGAGCAGGATCGCGACCGGAATGATCGCGAGCGGATTCTGCCGCGCCAGGAATGCGACCAGGATGCCGGTGAAGCCGTAGCCTGCGGCGAGGTTGGCATTGGTGCGGCCCTGCACGGCCGCGACCTCGATCATGCCGGCAAGCCCGGCGCAGCTGCCGGCGAGGAAGCACACGGTCATGATCAGTTTGCCGACCGAAAGCCCGACGATCTTGGCGGCGCGGATGTTGCCGCCGGCCACCCGCGCGGCGAAGCCGAAGGTGGTGTGATAGATCAGGATGTAGGCGGCAACGGCCGCGACGAGGCCGAACACCAGTCCCCAATGCACGTCGGTGCCGGGAATGCTGCCGATCATGTTGGCGGCGCCGATCTCGCGCGTCGACGGCTTGTTGAGGCTCGCCGGATCGCGCATCGGTCCCTCGACCAGATGGTTGAGGATCGCGAGCGCGATATAGACCAGCAGCAGGCTCGAGATCGTCTCGTTGACCCCGCGATACTGCCGCAGGCCGCCCGACAGCGCGATCCACAGCCCGCCGCCGATCATCCCGGCGATCACCATCGCGATCTGCACCACGATCGGCGCGGCGCCCTGCAGGGCCAGCGCCGCCGATGTCGCCGACAATGCGCCGATCAGCAGCGCGCCTTCGCCGCCGATGATCACCATGCCGAGCTGCGCCGGCAGCGCCGTGCACAGCGCGGTCAGGATCAAGGGCGCGGCGCGGGTCAGCGTATTCTGCCAGGAGAAGGCGGTGCCGAATGCGCCGTAATACATGTAGAAATAGAGATCGAGCGGGTTCTTGCCGTAGAGCGCAATGAAGCCGCCGAACACCGCGAGCGCGCCGATCAGCGCAGCAGCCGGGATCAGGATGTATTCGATGCTTGCGCCATGGCGCTGGAGGAACCCGGCATCGGCGGCCGGAGCAACGCCTGCCGCCTCCACCGATTCCGCCGCCTCGGTTGTCACGCGGTGGCTCCGATCACGCCCTCGACGAGATAGTCCATCTTCTCGAGTTCGGGATCCTGCTGGCCGCGATCGGTGCCGCCGGCAATCACGGTCTTGCCCTTGTTGTCGGCGATCGGACCCTTGAAGATCGTATACTCGCCCGATATGAACTTGGCCTTGACGTCGTCGGCATGCTTGCGCGCTTCGGCCGAGACCATCTCGCCATAGGGCGAGACCTTGACGATCTCTTCCTTCAGGCCGCCGCGATAGAAGTTCGGGATCGCTTCTCCAGCCACGATCATCTTGACGAATTTCGGATAGAGCGCTTCCCAATTCCATTCGGCTCCGGTGAGATAGGCTTTCGGCGCCAGCGGCGACTGGTTGACGTGATAGCCGCACACCATCGCGCCGCGGCGCGCGGCGTTCTCGACCATCGTCTTCGGTCCGTCGACGTGACAGGTCAGCACGTCGACGCCCTGGTCGATCAAGCTGTTGGTCGCCTCGGCCTCCTTGACCGGCATCGACCAGTCGCCGGTGAAGATCACCTGCGTGGTGGCCTTCGGGTTAGCGAGGCGCGCGCCGAGCGTGAACGCGTTGATGTTGCGCAGCACCTGCGGGATCGGCTTGGCGGCGACGAAGCCGAGCTTGCCGCTCTTGGTCGAATAGCCGGCGACGATGCCGGAGATGTATTGCGCCTCGTCGATGTAGCCGAAATAGCTGCCGGCGTTCTTCGGGTCCTTCTCGGACCACAGGCCGCCGCAATGCTCGAAGTGCATCTTCGGAAACTTGGCCGCCATCTTGAGAACGTGCGGGTTGTAGTAGCCGAACGAGGTCGGAAACAGCAGCGAGGCGCCGTCGAGATTGATCATGGACTCGATCGTCTTCTCGACCGCATCGGTTTCCGGCACCTTTTCTTCCTCGACCACCTTGATGCCGGGCAGCTTCTTCAGCGCCGCCGCGCCCTGCGCGTGCGCCTGGTTGTAGCCGTAGTCGTCGCGCGACCCGACATAGATGAAGCCGACCGTGGTTTCCGCCGCCGCAGCGCCGCGAACACCGAGCGTGCTGCCGAGCGCCAATGCCGCGCTTCCCTGCAATAAATGCCTTCGTGAAATCCTGCCAAAATCCATCGCCTGCTCCCTCCGGCGGGCCGGCCCGCCTGTCCTTGTCGCGGCCGCCGTAACGGCGACGCTTGACGGAATGTCGCAAGCTTCGTGCCAGAGCACGTTTGGTAATCATGGTTCCATAAGTAATTGAATATGAAAGAGAACGGATATTGACCTGCGACTGCCTGGAAGCTGATCAAGATCGGATTGCCTATTTTGTGAGCGATCAATCGTTGTTGTATGCAATGCCGTTAAGCAGTCGCTAACCGGCCGGCGGCCGATGCGAGCCCGCTTGTGACAGCTCACGGCGCACGATTTGCCGGCTGGTGAATCGGACTGGGCCTGCTACGAGTGAAGCGGGCTGCGGCGCCGGATTGGACTGATGGGAAACAGTATGAGCGAGACAAAACCGTCCTCGAAATCGTCCCCTCTTGGTGACGAGATCGTGGGCCGGATCAATCAGCTCGCGACGATCTCGGAGACGCCGGAGCATCTGGCGCGAATCTTCCTCACGCCCGAGCACCGCAAGGCGGCCGATCTCATCCTGTCCTGGATGCGCGAGGCCGGCATGCGCGCGCATCTCGATGCGATCGGCAATGTCTGCGGCCGCTACGAGGGCGAGCGGCCGGGCCTGCCGGCGCTGATGCTCGGCTCGCATTACGACACCGTGCGCGACGCCGGCCGGTGGGATGGCCCGCTCGGCGTCATCACCGCGATCGCCTGCGTCGCCGAGCTGAACCGGCGCGGCAAGCGGCTGCCGTTCGCGATCGAGATCGTGGGCTTCGCCGACGAGGAGGGCGTGCGCTTCGCCTCGACCCTGCTCGGCAGCCGCGCGGTGGCCGGCACCTTCGACGAGAGCGTGCTCAACACAAGCGATCGCGCCGGAACGACGATGCGCGATGCGCTGATCGCCTTCGGGCTCGACCCCGATCACATCGGCAGAGCGGCGCGCGCCCGCCGCGAATTGCTCGGCTATGTCGAGCTGCACATCGAGCAGGGCCCCGTGCTGGAGGAGAAGGCGCTGCCGGTCGGCGTCGTCAGCGCGATTTCAGGCGCGACGCGACTCGCCGCCAGTCTCACCGGCATGGCCGGGCACGCCGGCACCGTGCCGATGCCGCTGCGGCGCGATGCGCTTGCGGGCGCGGCCGAATGCATCGTTGCGATCGAGCAGTTCTGCAAGTCCGACGAACAGGGCCTGGTCGGCACCGTCGGCTACATCAATGCCATGCCCGGCGCCACCAACGTGATTCCGGGCAAGGTGTCGTTCACCATGGACATCCGCTCGCAGAGCGACATGCACCGCAAGCGTGCCGTCGCCGACATCGTGCGGCAGATCGAGGCGATCGCCAAGCGCCGCGAGCTCGCTCTGCAGATCGACATCACCCACGAGAACCGCAGCGTGCCCTGCGCGCCGTGGCTGAAAGCGCAGATCGCCGAGGCGGTCGCCGCCGAAGGCCATGCCGTGTTCGAGCTGCCGAGCGGCGCCGGCCATGACGGGATGGCGATGGTCGACATCGCCGACATCGGCATGATCTTCGTGCGCTGCCGCGGCGGGATCAGCCACAATCCGGCGGAGCATGTCGAGCTCGCCGACGCCGACACCGGCGCGCGGGTGCTGCTGCGCGTGATCGAGAATTTCCGAGCGCACGGTGCCGTGAATAGCTGAAGCTGCGGCGCCAATGCCATCTGAACCGTCATCCTGAGGTGCGAGCGGAGCGAGCCTCGAAGGATGCACGGCCACAGTTGGGCCGTCGACCCTTCGAGGCTCGCTCCGCTCGCACCTCAGAGTGACGGTGCTGGAGTTGAGTGCAGGGACGTCTGGCTGACCAGCTTGCGTCAGCACGCCGCAGACCCGTGTCGAATCCGGACAGGTCAGACCGTCGTTTCCGGCTCAGCTGCGGCTATTTGCGCCCCGGCCCTGAAGCGCTAGACTTGCGCCGATTGGGGAGGGGGAGGACATGCGGTCGTCCGTCGTCCAGGACGTTCAGTTCCCAAAGCAACCGGCGCTGCAGCTGATCTATGACACTGCACCGATCGGCCTTGCGTACCTCTCGCCCGATTGCCGTTACCTCCAGATCAATCAGCGCCTCACCGAGATCTGCGGCATCTCGGTCGAAGGTCATCTCGGACGCACGGTGCATGATTGCGTGCCTGCGCTGGCCACCGCGGTCGAAGACATCGTTCGCTCGATCATGGAGACCGGCGAACCCGTCACCGGCGTCGAGGTTTACGGCCAGCGCCCGGGCCACAATGACGAGCGCTGCTGGATCACGCACTGGCATCCGCAGCGCGGGGCGAACGGCAACATCGTCGGCATCAACGTGGCGGCCGAAGAGATCACCGATCGCAAGCGCAGCGAGCGTGAGATCCGTGCCGCGCGCGATGCGGCCGAGAAGGCCTTGCATCATTTGCAGGAGACCCAGGCATCGCTGATCGAGGCGGAGAAGCTCGCGGCGCTCGGCCGGCCGGTGGCCGGCGTCGCGCACGAGATCAACAGCCCGGTCGGCACCAGCCTCACGGTCGCCTCGGTGCTGGAGCAGAAATGCGCGGACTTCGCCGCCGAAGCGGCGCGCGGCAAGCTGAAGCGCTCGACCCTCAGCGATTTCATCGAGGTCGTCGAAAGCGCGTCGTCGCTATTGGTCGGCAACCTCAAGCGCGCCGCGGATCTGGTGCAGTCATTCAAGCAGGTGGCCGTCGATCGCAGCTATTTCGACCGCAGCGCGTTCGATCTCGGCGAGGTGACCGAGCAGGTGCTTTCGAATCTGCGTCCGGTGCTGCCGAAGAACAACCTCGCACTCGCGGTCGATTGCCCGTTGGGTGTGGCGATGAACAGCTATCCCGGTCCCTGGGGCCAGGCGCTGACCAATCTGTTCGTCAATGCGGTGGAGCATGCTTTTCCGGACGGCAGACGCGGCACCATCACGATCCGGCTGCGCGCGTCAGGCGTGGACCGGGTGGAGATCCTGTTCGCCGACGATGGCTGCGGGATGGACCGCGGCGACGTGCTGCGGCAGGCCTTCGATCCGTTCTTCACCACCCGCCGCGACATCGGCCGTATCTGGCTCGGCCTCCACATCGTGCACAACATCGTCACCAATCGCCTGGGCGGCGAGATCCATCTCGACAGCGTCCAGGGGATGGGGACCAGCGTGCGGATCACGCTGCCAAGGTTGGCGCCGCAGCGCGGGACCGATCATTGATAGGGGCCTGAGAAGGAAATCCTCCCCGGCCTCCGGCCCGGAAAACGTCCTTCCAAGGTACCGGCGCAAAAGGCATTCCACGACCCTTGCTTCCGCCCCCGTCGTCGCGACATTGTCACGGTAGTCCCTGATGGTCACGACGATGAGCCAATCCGCATTCGATCCCTTCGGTGAGCCGGTCCCCACGGTCGATTCGTCGGCCGCGAGCGAGGGCGTGTCGAAATGGCTGAAGACCGCGGGCACCAGCGTGTTCTGGGTGCTGGTGGTCGGCATCGTGCTGGCCCGCGCCGTCTATTTCGAGCCCGGCGTGTTCAGCTTCGAGCATGCCGTTGCCTGGGCGCAGGGTCTGTTCGCCGCGCTCTAGCCTCCGGCACCCGCGGTGCCGTCTTCGCAGTCGTCGTCTCCCGAATGATCCCCTCGAACGCCACCGCCGCCGGCACGTCGAGCCGGCCGGGCGATTTGAGCTGCCATAGCGTGCGTTCGATATGGACGCCCTTGATCGGGATCACCTTCAGCTTTCCGAGCTTCACCTGATCGTCGATGGTCGCGATCGACACGATGGCGACGCCGACGCCTGATGCCACCGCCTGCTTGATCGCCTCGGTGCTGCCGATCTCGAGCGTGCGCTGCGGCTCGACCCGGTGGGCGGCGAGCGCCTGCGCGACCACCTCGCGCGTGCCCGAGCCGGGCTCACGCACGATCAGGATCTCGTCATTGAGGTGGCGGACATCGATTGGTCCCGTGGCGCTTGCGAAGCGGTGATCGGGCGCTGCGATCAAGACCATCACATCGGTGCGCCAGGCTTCGCTGGTCAGGTTTTCGTCCTCGACCGGCCCCTCGACCAGCGCGATCTCGATCTCATGCCCCAGCATCAACGCGGCGATATCAGAGGTGTTGGCGCTGACGACATGCAGGTCGATGCCGGGAAAGGCGCGGTGGAACACGCCAAGATATTCCGGGATCATGTAGGTCGCGATCGTCGTGCTGGCGCCGATCCGCAGCGAGCCGCTGTCGAGGTTGCGCAGCGCCTGCAATTCGTCCTCGGCGGCGCGCTCGGCCGCGAACAGCGTCTCGGCATGGCGGGCCAGCGCCGCGCCCTCGCGGGTCGGGCGCACGCCCTTCGGGGTGCGGTCGAGCAGCCGGCAGCCGACCTGCAGCTCGAAATCCCGCACGCCCTTGGAGATCGCCGGCTGGCTGATGTGCAGCAGGTCGGCTGCGCGGGAGAAGCTGCCGGTTTTCGCCACGGCCGCGAACAGGCGGAGCAGGTGCAGGTTGAGGGACATAACTTCTCTCTATCGGGGCAGTCCGAAAAGATATTAGCCAAGAGGCCCGCTCTGGCGCATAAAATATTCTCTGAAAAGAGGATTTCGTGCCGGAACAACAACAAGACCAAGGCGAGAGGCAGGGGGCGCTGAAGCGCATATTCCTGCTCATTCCCGGCATCCTGCTCTGCGGGGTGGTCACGGTCGTCTCGCTGGGCATCCAGGCCGCCGAGGAGCGCCTTTTCGACCATCCCTATATCGAGGCGCTGGTGGTCGCGATCCTGCTCGGGATGGCGGTGCGCACCGCCTGGGAGCCGTCGGAGCGCTGGCGCTCGGGCATCGCCTTCAGCGCAAAACAGCTGCTCGAGGTCGCGGTGATGCTGCTCGGTGCCTCCATCAGCTTTGCCGCGATCGTGGCGTCGGGCGGGCTCCTGATCGGCGCCATCGCGGTGACCGTGGTGATTATGCTGGCGGTGAGCTATGGGCTGAGCCGGCTGCTCGGTCTGAAGACAAAGCTCGCGATCCTGATCGCCTGCGGCAATTCGATCTGCGGCAATTCCGCGATCGCGGCGGTGGCGCCGGTGATCGAGGCCGACGGCGACGACATCGCCTCATCGATCTCGTTCACTGCCATTCTCGGCGTGCTGATGGTGCTCGGCCTGCCGCTGCTGATCCCATTGTTGAAGCTGACGGCGACGCAATACGGCATCCTCGCCGGGCTCACGGTCTATGCCGTGCCGCAGGTGCTGGCGGCGACCGTGCCCGCCGGCATCGTCTCGACGCAGATCGGCACGCTGGTGAAGCTGGTGCGCGTCCTGATGCTGGGCCCGATCGTGGTCGGCCTCTCGCTGTTGGTGGCGCGGCGGCGCAAAGGTGCTGCGAAAGCCGCCGCGATCAGCCCGTTCAAGCTGGTGCCCTGGTTCATCATCGGCTTCCTGGTGCTGGCGGCGCTGCGCTCGTTCCAGCTCGTGCCCGACATCGCGATCGCGCCGGTGACCAGGACGGCCGCGATCCTCACCGTCGTCTCGATGGCCGCCCTCGGGCTCGGCGTCGACGTGCGCGTGCTCTCCACCGTCGGTGGCCGGGTGACGGCCGCGGTCACGCTGTCGCTGCTGCTGCTGCTGGCCTTGAGCATCGGCCTCGTGCATTTCTTCAAGTAGCCAGCTGCGGCGACTACTCGGCCGCCTTCGCGGTCTTGCCGAACATTCGTGTCGGTGCGGGGAAGCCGCAGGACGTGCCGTCCGTGATCTTGACCTGATCTTCCCAGGGCAGACGGAAGCGGCCCGACACCATGTCCTGCATGAAGGTGTAGGGGCAATCCATCGCGCCGCCTTTCACCGCGACATAGCCGCGGTGCCACAGCTGATAGATGTTGTTCTCGACGCCCCAGTTGATCCGCGCCTCGCGCACGAGGTCGGGCCGCACCTCGGCGGTGATGATCTCGTCGGCCCGTCCCGTGGTGCCGTGCGCGACGATGCTGCCGTCGAAATTGACGATCATGCCCTCGCCCATCGAGTCGAACGAGCCGTCCGAGCCGCACATGCAGACATTGGCGGTCACCATCAGGTTCTGGAACGCGTTGGCCTGGTTGGTGAAGCGCCAGCTGTCGCGGATCGGCGCGGTATAGCCCGCGGTGCGGATCATGATCTCGGCGCCCTTGTAGGCGCATTCGCGCGCCATTTCCGGGAACATGCCGTCGTGACAGATGATCAGTGCGATCTTCGCGCCGTTCGGCCCGTCGATCACGGGAATCCCGATGTCGCCCGGCTCCCACGGCTCGACGGGAATCCAGGGATGGAATTTGCGGTAGTACAGCTTGATCTCGCCGTGATCGTCGATGATCAGCCCTGAATTGTAGGGATTGCCATGCGGGTTGAACTCCATGATGGAGAAACAGCCCCAGATCCTGTTGTCGATGCAGGCCTGCCTGAAGGCCGCGACTTCCGGGCCGTCGAGCCGGCACATGATCTCCGGATTGGTGTCCATCGAAAGCCCGTGCAGCGAATATTCGGGGAACACGACCAGATCCATGGTGGCGAGATTGCGCCGTGCCTTGCCGACCATCCAGACGATGCGCTCGGTCTGCCGCGCCAGATCGGCCTTGGTCGCGACCACGGGCAGTTGCAGCTGCACCAGTCCGATCACCACGCCGTTGGGCGATTTGTTGAGGCCGCCAAGTCCATTCATGCCTGTCCTCCCGCTTGTTTGAAGCGTTGTCATTTCGCGAACATTCGTCGCCGCTCGTTCGGGCTCCCGGCCAGCTCTTAGCTAGCAACGATCATGCCAGCAGGATCAAGCGATGCGCAAATCAAGCGGATGAGAACCGGGCAGGGCGAACGGCCGCGCGCGAGTCTCAAGCAATTGAGATGCGGGGCATTTCGGGCAGTTGCGGGCGACCGCCACATCATTGCGCAATGGCACGCGGTTTGCTTAATCACGATAGGGCTTTCTCGCATTCGGGGTGTGCGTCATGGCAAATTCAGGCGGGACGATTGCGGCCGAGCCGGCGCCGATCACGCTCGACTGGAGCAAGACGGCGCTCGTCATCATCGACATGCAGCGCGATTTCATGGAGCCCGGCGGTTTCGGCGAGACCCTCGGCAATGACGTCAGCCGGCTTGCCCGCGCGGTGCAGCCGATCGCAGCAGTGCTTGCGGCGGCGCGCGATGCCCGGCTGTTGGTGGTCCATACCCGCGAGGGTCATCTGCCCGATCTCTCCGACGCGCCGCTCGCCAAGGTCGAGCGCGGCGCGCCGTCGCTTCGGATCGGCGATCCCGGGCCGATGGGACGGATCCTGATCCGCGGCGAGGCCGGCCACGACATCGTTCCCGAGCTCTACCCGCTCGAGAGCGAGATCGTGATCGACAAGCCGGGGAAGGGCGCGTTCTACGCCACCGAGCTCGGTGACATCCTCAGGAAATACGGCATCGAAAATCTCCTGGTCTGCGGCGTCACCACCGAAGTCTGCGTCAACACCACGGTGCGCGAGGCCAACGACCGCGGCTATCGCTGCATCGTGATCTCGGACGGCTGCGCGTCCTATTTCCCGGAATTCCATGAGATGGGCCTGAAGATGATCAAGGCCCAGGGCGGCATTTTCGGCTGGGTCACCGATTCAGCCGCGGTGCTGGCGGGGCTGGCTGGTTAGTGGCCCTGCGACATTTCGGAATATTAGAATATAATCCCTGAGTTGCCCGACATGTCAAGTTGCCTGGTCGACCGCCGGCCGCCGCCGGCTCCTTTGCATGGGGTTGTTCTTCGATATTTGGTGGGCCGCCCTGCGACGGCCGACAACTCGATATTCGTCTAGCCGCCTTTCACCGCCCCCGCCGTTAGCCCGGCGACGATCTGCCGCTGCGCCAGCACCGTGAGCAGCAGCACCGGCGCGGTCACGATCAACGCGGCCGCGGCGAGCGGGCCCCAGCTCAGCTGGTCGAACGAGATCATGTTGTAGACCGCAACCGGCAGCGTCCGGGTCTCGCGCCCGGCCAGCACGATGCCGAACACAAAATTGTTCCAGGAGAAGATCACCGCGAGGATGAAGGCGACCGCGAGGCCGGGCCTGGCGATCGGCAGCGCGACATGGCGGAACACCTGCCAGCGCGTGGCGCCGTCGATCAGCGCGGCCTCCTCCAGCTCCAGCGGCGTGGTCTCGAAATAGCCGATCATGATCCAGATCACGATCGGCACCGTCACCACGAGGTGAATGATGATCTGCGGCACCAGCGTGCCGAGCAGGCCGAGCCACTGGAACAGCAGGAACAGCGGGATCAGGTACGACAGGCCCGGCGTGATGCGCGCGATCAGGATCACGATCGCGGATTTATGCGCCGCCATCCGCGCAATGCCGTAGCCCGCGGGCACGCCGACCAGCATCGCAAGCGCCGTGGCGCAGCCGGTGACGACAAGGCTGTTGGTGAAATAGCTCAGGAAACGATTCGAGGCGAACACGTCGGCATAGTTCTTCCAGGCGACGTGCTCGGGGAAGAACACCGGCGGATAGGAGGCGTTGTCGATCTCGAATTTCAGCGACAGCGAGGCCATCCAGAGGAAGAACAGGATCGCCGGCGAGACGATGACCAACACCGACAGCCACAGCCCGATCCGGCCGAGAATCTGACGCGGGTTCATGCCTCGCTCCCGAGCTGCGACGTCCACAGCAGGCGCTTGCGCAGGTAGAGCAGCAGCGCCGCCAGCGCCACGATCAGCAGGAAGAACACCACCGCGATCGCCGAGCCGTAGCCGAGGTCGTAATAGACGAAGGCGACGCTGTAGAGATAGACGTTGATGGTCTCCGACGCCGAGCCCGGTCCGCCCTGGGTGATCGCGAAGATGATGTCGAAGCTTTTCACCGCGTCGATCATCCGGATCATGCCGGCGATGAACAGGAACGGCATGATCAAAGGCAGCGTGATGAAGCGGAACACCTGCCAGAAATTGGCGCCGTCGATCTGTGCGCTCTCATAGGGTTCGGTCGGGATCGCGGCGAGGCCGCCGAGCACGATCAGCATCACCAGCGGTGTCCATTGCCAGGTTTCGACCAGCACCAGCGACGGGATCACCGTCGTCGGGTTGAACACCCAGAGCTGTGGCGGCAACCCGACCAGCGACAGCAGATAGTTCAGCACGCCGAGCTGCGGGTGGAACATCATGGTCCACACCAGCGCGATCGCCACGGGCGTTGCCATCATCGGCATGATGAAGATGCCGCGCAGAAAGCCGCGCGCGGCGAATTTCTGGTGAAACACCACAGCGGCCAGCGTGCCGAACAGCAGCGGCAGCACCACCGACAGCGCGGTGTAGGACAGCGTGTGCCCGACCGCCTCGACGAACCGCGGATCGGTCGGCAGCCGCAGATAGTTGGCGAGCCCGACGAACACGGTGGGCGAGCCGACCTTCCACTCCTGCAGGCTCATCCAGATCGTGAACACCCAGGGAAAGATGATCACCGCCAGCACCACGACGAGCGCCGGGATCACGAACGGCCAGTAGGACGGCGGACGCCATTCACGCGCCGGCGCAACGTTCTCGGTCGTTGCCGCCGGCGAACCTTGTGTCACCACGCTCACGCTTTTTCGCTACGCTCCAGGATGGGGCGGAATTGCTCGTGCGCCTTCTTCAGCTCGGTGGCGGGGTCGGCGCCCGACAGCGTCGCGGTCAGCGCCGCACCGACGATGTCGCGGAATTCGGCGACCGGGATGATCACCGGCAGGCCGAGCTTGGAGATCTTGGCGGACTCGACCACCGATTGCAGCCACTCCTTGGTCTTCACGCCCTTGGCGACCTCGGCATCGTCGACGATGGAGTTGCGGAACGGCACGCCACCGCCGGCCTGCAGCAGGCGCGCGCCCTGTCCGCGCGAGACCACCCATTGGCAAAGCAGATAGGCGGCTTCCTTGTTCTTGCTGGCGGCGGCGATGCCGACGCCGTCGCCATAGGTCGAGGAGAATTTGCCCTTGGGACCGGCGGGCACCAGCGTGTAGCCGACCTTGCCGACGACGCGCGAGGCGGCGGGGTCCTCCAGCGGCGGGGCCCAGCCATCGGCGTCGATCCACATCGCCGACCTCCCTTGCGTGAACGAAGCCATCGACTCCATCCAGTTGAAGCCGGCAACGCCGGGCGGCGCGCATTTGGTCAGCAGCCGCTGATAGAGTTTGGTCGCCTCGATCGCCTCGGGGCCGTCGGTCAGGATGTTGCCCTTGGCGTCGAGGAATTCGCCGCCATAGTTCAGATAGAAATTGGTCCACATCGCCATGTTGGCGTTGCGCAGGCCGCGGCCGACGAAACCGTAGATGCCTTCCTTGGGATCGGTGAGCTTCTCGGCGGCGACCGCCATCTCGTCCAGCGTCTTCGGGACTTCGACGCCCTTCTTCTGGAACAGCTCCTTGTTGTAGTAGAGGATGAAATAGTCGACCGACCACGGCAGCGACAGCATCTGGCCCTTGTCGTTGCGCGCGTATTGCAGGCCGGCGGCGGAGAAATCGCTATCGACGAGGTCCGGCGGCGTCATGCTCGGATCCTTCAGATAGCCCGACAGGTCGGCGAGCCAGCCGGCCTTCTCGAACTGCCGCTTCTGCACGTGATAACTGAGATGCACGACGTCGAAGCTCGGCTTGCCCGAGGACAGCTCGATCACGCATTTCTGGCGCTGCTGCTGCTCGGGGACCTGCTCCGATTCCACCTTGATGCCGGTGAGCTCGGTGAATTCCTTGATGTATTTTTGCAGATTGTCGCCGCGCGGTCCCTTGGCGAGGCTGACTTCGAGCGTGGTGCCGGAATATTTCTTCCAGTTGACCTCGGCGCGGGCCGGAAATCCGGTCAATCCAACCGCGCCCGCGGCAGCGGTGCCGGCCAGCATCTGCCGGCGCGAGATCAGGTGATGCGACATGTTTCTCTCCCAGGACTGCTTCTTGTTTGGGAGAGATACTAGCGTGTGAACGTCGTCTGCCTAGCCCCCACGAGCGCGGCGCCGCTGCATAACGTCGCGCCGCGCATCCTCCTAAGCCCGTCATCCCCGCGCAAAGGCGAAGCCTTTGCGCGGGGATGACGGAAATGGCAGCTAGGCCTGGACGAAGGCGAGCAGGGTGCCGTTCGCTGCAGCCGGCGGCACGGTAATGCCGCTGCTGCTCTTCACGCCGGTCGCGCCCAGCGCCTTCTCGGTCGAGGCGAGATCGGCAGCGATCACGAGGCCGGCGCCGCCGCGATCGGACAGGCCATCCAGCGACACGCCGGGATAACGTTTACCGAGCTGATCCCTGGTCAGGAACACGAAGTCGGCGCGATCACCGCCTGAGGGTACCGCAACCGCGCCGTCGGGATCGTTCCTCACAGCGATATCGATCATCTTCGACAGATGCGCGGCGTCCGTTGCGGGATCGGGCGAGACGATCAACACCTGCTTGAGGCGTTTTGCCCCATTGGCGTGCGTCATCAGTTCGGGAATCCACACCGTCTCGCGGGTCTTGTGCTGGCAGGCGAAGATGCGGACCCCGCCGGGTGCTTCGGCGGTCGGCCACTGGAAGGTGCGGAATTTCGCCGCGGAGACCGTACCGTTCGGCAGCGTCACCGGGCGTTCGAAATCGGTCGGCCCGATCGGTGTGAAGCCGCGGGCGCGGATCTCCTCGGCACCTTCGGCGGAATCCACCGCGGTGAACGCGACGCGCTCGATGCCTTCGCCGCGCTTCTCCAGGAAGGCGCGTGCCGGCGCATTGTGTTCCGTCGGCGTCAGCACGCCGAGCAATTCCATGTAGTCGGGGTCGAACATGATGGTGTAATTGCCCGATCCCATATGCGCGCTATGGGTGCCGCGCGGCGACACGGTGAAGCCGAGCCGCTTGTAGTTCTCGGCCGCCTTGTCGAGGTCCTTCACCATGACCACGGCGTGATCGATTCCGATGACGTTTTTGAGTGCCACTTGTTGTCTTCCCGGCTTGAATAGGAGGCTTCACGTGAGCATGATCTTTTTCGGAAAACCGCTACGCACTTTTCCGGATCATGCTTTAAAGCTAACCAGAATGACCGGGCGCCCGCAAGAAAGGATGATGATGAGCAGCAATGCCGTGCGCTGGCCCAACTCGCTCTGGGCCGCAGCGACGCCACCTGGCCCCGATTGTCCCGAACTGACGGGCGCGCAGCAGGCCGATGTCGTCATCATCGGCGGCGGCTTCACGGGCCTGTCGACCGCGCTGCACCTGCGTGAGGCCAATGTCGACGTCGCGATCGTCGAGGCTGCCGAGCCGGGCTGGGGCGCCTCGGGCCGCAACAACGGCCAGGTGATCCCGACGCTGTCGCGGCCTGATCCGGACGACATCATCAAGAGGCACGGCGCAGCCGGCGAGCGCTTCGTCGCGATGCTGCGCGACAGTGCGGCCATGCTGTTCGACGTCGTCAAGCGCTACAATATCGAGGCCGAGCAGGAGCAGGCCGGCTGGGTGCAGCCGGTGCATTCGCCGGGCCGCATCAAGATCGCGGAACGGCGGGTGCGGCAATGGTCGAAATTCGGCGCGCCGGTCGAGTTGCTGTCGCGCGACCAGACCCGCGACATGCTCGGCTCGGATGCGTGGTACGGCGGCTTCTGGAACAGGACGGGCGGCCACATCAATCCGCTGGCGCTGGCGCGGGGCCTTGCGCGCACTGTGCTGAACCTCGGTGCGCGGATCTATGCCCGTTCGCCTGCGCTCGCTTTCGAGCGCCGCGGCGATCGCTGGGTGGTGAAGACCGAAAAGGGTGAGATCTCCGGTCGCGCGCTTGTGGTCGCCACCAATGCCTATAGCGGCGAGTTCGCCAAATCGCTGGTGCCCGAGATCGCGGCCGAGGTGATGCCGGTACTGTCCTGGCAGATGGCGACGCAGCCGCTGTCGGACAATGTCCGCAAGACCGTCATCCCCGGCCGGCAGGCGATGTCGGACACCCATGGCGAGCTGTATTTCGCGCGCTACGACGCGCGCAATCGCCTCGTCACCGGCGGCGCCGTGCTCGGCCCCGGCGACAAGATCGGGCGGCTGAAGGCGCGGGTGACCGAGCGGTTGCGGCGCTTGTGGCCGCAGATCGGCGAGGTCTCGTTCGACTATGTCTGGAACGGCTATGTCGGGATGACCGCGGATTTCCTGCCGCGCATGCATCGCCTCGGACCGGACGCCTATGGCTGGACCGGCTGCAACGGCCGCGCCGTCGCGCTGACCATCCCGCTCGGCCGTGAACTGGCGAAGGCTGTCCAGGGCGTGCCGGAAAGCGAGCTGGCGCTGCCGTTCACCGAGCCGGTGCAGTACATGGCGCATGGCTTGCTGCGCAAGCTCGCGCCGTGGATGCTGGTGCTGTATCGGCAGCGCGACGCGCAGGAGCTGGCCGGAGGCGATCGCTTCGAGCTGCTGCGCTGGGCCGAGTACTTCCTCGCCTCGCGCCGGTCGCGGTAAAAGTCGAGCGGCCCGATCATGCGATCAAGGCATCGCGCTTGCGCGTGAAGTCGCCGCCGGGGATCGCCGACAGCAGCGCCTGCGTATAGGGATGCTGCGGCTTGCCGAACACCTCGGTGGTCAGCCCTTGCTCGACCACGGCGCCGTCCTTCATGACCGCGACGAGATCGCAGATTTGCGCCGCGACCCTTAGATCGTGGGTGATGAAGATAATGGAGAGGCCCAGCTGCTGGCGCAGTCCGGCGAGCAGCTTCAAGACCTGCGCCTGCACCGAGACGTCGAGCGCCGAGACTGGCTCGTCTGCAACCAATACATCCGGCTTCAGCGCCAGCGCACGCGCGAGCCCGATGCGCTGCCGCTGGCCGCCGGAGAATTCGTGCGGGTAGCGGTCGCCGGCGGACGGGTCGAGCCCGACCAGCTCGAACAACCGTCGCGCCTCGGCGACCGCGGTCGCGCGGTCGGTGCCATGCACGATCGGGCCCTGCGCCACCAGCTCGGCCGCCTTGCGCCGCGGGTTGAGCGAGGCGAACGGATCCTGGAACACCATCTGGATGTGACGGGTCTCGCGCCTGATCTCGTCGCGGTTGAGCTTCGCCCAGTCCTTGCCGTCGAGCACGATCGACCCGGTATCGGGGTCGATCAGCCGCACGATGCAGCGCGCGAGCGTCGATTTGCCCGAACCGGACTCGCCGACGATGCCGAGCGTCGCGCCGCGCGGCAGCCGCAGCGAGACGTTCTTGACGGCGTCCGTAACCCGCGCGCCGCGGCCGAGGAAGCCCCCGGTACGGTAGGTTTTTGAAACGCCATCGATGGCCAGGATGTCCTTGCCGGAGAGGATGCGCGGCGGCGGCGCGTTCAGCGGCGGCACGGCTGCGATCAGTTGCTTGGTGTAAGTATGCCGCGGATCGTTCAACACCGCATCGGCGGTGCCCTGCTCGACGATTGCGCCGTGCTGCATCACCACGACGCGGTCGGCGATCTCGGCGACGACGCCGAAATCATGGGTGATGAACAGCACCGCCGTCTTCTTGCGCTGCTGCAAATCGCGGATCAACTTCAGGATCTGCGCTTGCGTCGTGACGTCGAGCGCGGTGGTCGGCTCATCGGCGATCAGGAGCTTCGGGTCAAGTGCGAGCGCCATCGCGATCATGGCGCGCTGGCGCTGGCCACCGGAGAGCTCGTGCGGATAGGCTCCTGCGGCCGCCTTGGGATCAGGGATGCGCACGTCCTCGAGCAGCGCCAGCACCCGGGCATTGATCTCGGCCTTGGACAGGCCGGTGTGGATCGCAAACATCTCGCCGATCTGGTCGCCGATGGTGCGCAACGGGTTGAGCGCCGTCATCGGCTCCTGGAAGATCATCGCGATCCCGGCACCGCGCACCTCGCGCATCGCGGCCGGGTCGGCGGCGCAGAGGTCGCGGCCGTCGAACATCATCCGGCCCCGTTCGATCGCCACCTCGTTCGGCAGCAGCCGCATGATGGCGTTCGCCATCATCGATTTGCCGGAACCGGACTCGCCGACCACGCAGAGGATCTCGTTCGACGCAACTGCAAGCGAAACGTCGGACAGCGCATGCGGCCGGTCGGCGCCCTTGGGCAGGCGCACCGTCAAGGCGTCGAGCGAAAGGACGGTGTCGCTCATCGGCTCTTCAGCCTCGGATTGAGCGCATCGTTGAGGCCTTGGCCGACCAGCGACACCGCCAGCACGGTGACGAGGATCGCAATGCCGGGGATCGCCGAGACATACCATTGCACCCGCAGCACGTCGCGGCCGAGCCCGATCAGATTGCCCCAGGAGGCGACATTCGGATCGGATAGTCTCAAGAAAGCGAGCGCGCTTTCCAGCAGGATCGCGACCGCCATCACCACGCTGGCATAGACGATCACCGGCGGCAGCGCGTTGGGCAGGATCTCGCCGAGGATGAGCTGGACGTCCTTCATGCCGAGCGTCTTGCCGGCCTGGACGAATTCGCGGCTGCGCAGCGACAGGAACTCGGCGCGGGTCAGCCGCGCCGGCGCCGGCCACGACACCACGCCGACCGCGATCGTCACCGTGGTCAGCGTCGAACCGAACACTGCGACCAGCACCAGCAGCAGCACGAAGTTCGGCAGCGTCTGGAACGCCTCGGTGATCCGCATCAGCACATTGTCGACCCAGCCGCCGTAATAGCCGGCGAAGGCGCCGACCAAAATGCCGATCAGGATCGCGATCACGGTGGCAACGCCGCCGATCAGGAGCGAGATCCGCGCGCCATAGAAAATCTGCGCGGCGATGTCGCGGCCGGAATTGTCGGTGCCGAGCAGGAAACGCGGGTTGGAGAACGGCCAGACCAGCGGCCGGCCCGCCAGCGCCAGCGGATCGCGCGGGTAGAGGAAGCCGGCGCTGACCGCCATCGCGATGACGAGCAGCAGCAGGATCAAGCCGATCACCGCGGCCGGGCTGCGGAAGTAGCGTTTCACCGCGTCCATCGTCAGCCCTCCGCCGCGATGCGCGGATCGAGCCGCGCGTAGAGCAGGTCGACGATGAAGTTCACTGCTATGACCAGCAGCGCCGAGACGAACACGATGCCGAGCAGGGTGTTGAGGTCGCGCTGCACCACAGATTCATAAGCAAGGCGGCCGAGGCCGGGCAGCGAGAACACGCTTTCCACCACCACAGAACCGCCGAGCATGGTGCCGGCCTGCAATCCGATCAGCGTCACCATCGGCAGCAGCGCGTTGCGCAGCACATGGCGGGTGATGACATGGGTTTCGTCCAGCCCCTTGGCGCGGGCGGTGCGGACGAAGTCGAGGTTGAGCACCTCCAGCATCGAGGCCCGCATGATCCGCAGATAGATGGCAAGGAAGATCAGCCCGAGCGTCAGCGTCGGCAGCACCAGATGCGCGGCGATATCGAGCACGCGCCAGATCCCGGTCTGGACGGTGCCGATGTCCTCGAAGCCACCCGGCGGCAGCCATTGCAGATAGACCGAGAACACCACGATCGCCATCAGCCCGAACCAGAACGAGGGGGTGGCGTAGAAGATCAGGCCGAGGGTCGAGATCAGCGTATCCGGCCAGCGGTTGACGCCGCGCGCGGCGATCACGCCGAATACCAGGCCGAAGAAGAACGCGAACGACAGCGACGCCGTCATCAGCAGGATGGTCGGCGGCAGCCGTTCCAGGATCACGGTCGCCACCGGCTTGCCGTAGATCGAGGAGAAGCCGAGGTCGAGCCGCACCAGGTGCCACAGATAATTGCCGAGCTGCGCCGGAACCGAGAGGTCGAGCCCGTAGAACTTGCGCAGCTCCTGCGCGGTCGGGGCATCGCCGCCGCCCATCTGCGCCATCAGCGCATCGACGGTGTCGCCCGGCGCGAGCTGCAGCAGCAGGAACACGCCGATCAGGATCAGAAACAAGGTCGGAATCGAGGCGGCAAGCCGCCGCCCCGCAAGGCTCAGGATACGCATGATTTATCTATAGCGTGTTCAGACGATGTGGACACTGGCCTCTCTTACCTCGCTCCGCTTGCGGGGAGAGGTCGGATCGCATCGCCAGATGCGATCCGGGCGAGGGGGTACAGGTCTATCGATGGATCAATGTCGTGGAGAGAACCCCTCAGCCCAACCCTCTCCCCGTGAAGAACGGGGAGAGGGAGGCGCGGCCTCATGCACTCAGCCAAAGATCGTGCCAGCTCGCCGAGCCCCAGCGCGGCGTGTTGGAGTGGTTACGCGCCTTGGCGGTGATCACGGTGACGAAGATCTGCTCGATCGGCATCCAGACCGGCAGCTCGGTGTTCACCTCCTTGACGAAATCGGCATAGAGCGCCTTGCGCTTGGCCGGATCGACTTCGGTGGCCGCATCGTCGATGGTCTTGTCGACGGTCTTGTCCTCCCAGCCCCACTGGTTGGTCCACGGCGCGCCCTTGGGTTGGCCGGAGCGGTACCATACCGTGGTCGAGACCGCGGGGTCGTTGCGATACTGGTGCCAGCCGGTGGCGAGATCGAAGGCGTGGTCGTCATAGACCTGCTTGAGGAAGCCGCCGCCGTCGTTGCGCACGATGTCGACCTGGATGCCGACTTCGCCGAGCGACTGCTGGATGAAGGTCGACCACAGCGAGATGTCCTCGCCCCACGGCGCCGGCAGCAGTTTCAGCGCGAAGCGGTTGCCGCCACTGGCCTTGAAGCCGGCCTCGTCGAGCAGCGCGATCGCCTTGGCCTTGTCGTAAGGATATTGCGGCGTGTTCGGCCCGGGATAGAAGTCGGTCGAGGTCGAGGGGATCGGGCCGGTGCCGAGCTTGGCGAAATCGCCCAGGAAATTGTCGATGAAGAACGGCACGTTGATCGCGTGCGCGATGGCGCGGCGGACCCGGATGTCGGACAATTCCTTGCGGCGGAAGTTGAACTCGATGGTGTTGGTGCGGGCGTTGCCCTCATTGCCCTTGGTCGAGACGATGAAGCGCTTGTCCTTGCCGAGCCGGGCCATGTCCGAGATCGTCAGCCCCGAGAACGGGCTGTAGTGCAGCTCGCCGGCCTCCATCTGGGCGGCCGCGGCGGCGCGGTCGGTGATCACCTTCCAGACGATGCGGTCGAGATAGGGCGCGTTCGGCCGCCAGTAATCCGGATTGCGATCGGCGATGATGTATTGCCCGCGCTCATATTTGACGAATTTGAACGGGCCGGTGCCGACCGGCGCCAGGTTGGTCGGGTTCTGCCTGATGTCGCCGCTCTCATAGAGATGCTTGGCCGAGACGTAGCCGAGGTCGGGCAGGGCGCGCAGCAAGAGGTTCAGCGGCATCGGCCGCTCGTAGCGGAAGATCGCAGTCTGCGGATCGGGCGTGTCGACCGCGGTCAGGAACAGTTGCAGCGTCGATCCGTAATTGAGGATCTTCTTCCACATGTTCATCGCGGTGAAGGCGACGTCCTCCGACGTGAACGGCTTGCCGTCGTGCCAGGTGATGCCCTTGCGCAGCTTGAAGGTGACGGTCTTGCCGTCGGGCGTCGCCTCCCAGCTCTCGGCGAGCACGCCGACCGGCTGGCCATTGGCATCGAGGTCGACCAGGTTCTCCTGGATCTTGCCGCCGATGATGTAGACACCGGTCGAGGCCTGAATGCTCGGGTTGAGCTGGCGCTGCTCGGCGCCGTAATGGACGTTGAACACGCCGCCCTTGCGCGGGGTCTCTTGCGCGAAGGCCCGCATCGGATTGATGACGTTGGCTGCGATCGCGGCCGAAGTCAGCAGGGCCGTGCGGCGGTTGATCTCGAGGCGGCTCAAATCCATACGCTACTCTCCAGCACTTACATCAGGGCTTACAATAAAGGCTTGCATCGGGGCCGCCCGCCGGTCGGCGTGGCGCCCCGTCGCGATGTTAGCTTGGAATGGGAACCCGAGTCATTTTCTATTGCCTCGGCCTTTTGGAGGATCGTTTCCGAAACCTGAAGTGGCGGGCCGCAGTGCTTCGCAACCCCGATTGCGCGCGGTGGTGTCGCACGCCGGCGGTGCGAGACGTGTCAGGTGATTCTCTCGCAGGCGGCGTTTCGGGAGCGCCGAAGCCGCGCAAACCCTGTAAATTTAGGGGTCGGAAGCGACTTGACTGGAAAAAACACTGGAAAAACCTGATTCGGGCGCTGTCCACAGCGATATTGCTGGGGTGAGTGCAGAAAACACTGTTTTTCTCGGCGTTTTCCGCCATATCGTGCCCACTCCAGAATCAATGGAGCAACCATGGCTACCCAACTGTCGAAGTCGCAAGTGATCGAGAAGATCGCGACCACCACCGAACTCTCCAAGCGCGACGTCAAGAACGTTTTGGACTCGCTCGTCGATGTCGGCCACAAGGAGCTGAAGAAGGCCGGGGTGTTCCTCGTCCCCGGCTTCGCGAAGTTCGTTGTGGTCAAGAAGCCTGCGACCAAGGCGCGCAAGGGCACCAACCCCTTCACCGGCGAAGAGATGATGTTCAAGGCCAAGCCGGCCCGGAAGATCGTCCGCGCACGGCCGGTCAAGGCCGCCAAGGACGCGGTTTAAGATGAAAGGCCTCCGGTGACGGAGGCCTTTTGCTTTTGAGCCGTTAGCCAGCCGCAGTAGGTTGCCTGCCCGCGAGAGTGTTCGAGCGCAATGGACACCGGCTCGCATGTGGAGACGTGCCAAAGCAAGCATCCGGAGCTCCGGTCCTGGCCGCGCCAGGACCGGAGTTCTGGATCGCCAGAGTTCTAGACCACCGGCGAGCGGCCACCATCGACATTGATGGCGGTGCCGGTGATGTAGGAGCCTTGCTCCGAGGCCAGGAAGCAGGCGAGGTTGGCGAATTCCTCCGCCGTGCCGATACGGCCAAGCGGCGTGCCCTTGGCAAGGCCCTTGGCGAATTCCTCGAAATCCGTGGTCGGCGCCTGGGCGGCATGCCGCTTGACCCATTGATCGCTCATGATCAGGCCGACTAACAGCGCATTGACCAGGATGTTGTGCTCGCCGCCTTCATTGGCCATCACCTTGGTCAGCGCCATGCCGGCCGCGCGCGATACCGAGGTCGGCGCGGAATGACCAGCCGGCGCCTTGGCGAAGGTGTTGAGCACGTTGATGATGCGGCCCCATTTGCGCTGCTTCATGCCCGGCCAGACCAGCCGGCTGAAGCGGATCGCAGCGAACAGCTTGAGGTCGAGGTCCTCCTGCCAGGCCTCGTCGCTGATGCTCTCGAAGGCCAGCGTACGCGCGGTGCCGGCGTTGTTGACCAGCACGTCGATCTTGCCGAAGTCGGCGACGATCTGGTCGTGAGCCTTGCTGATGTCGGTGGCCTTGGCGACGTCGCAGACGTAGTCGCGCACCACGAGGCCGTCCTTGGCGAGCGCCTCGCGCGCCGCTGCGAGATCGGCCGCGCCGCGGGCAAGGATCGCGACCTTGGCGCCGGATTCCGCAAATCGCCGCGCCACCGCGATCCCGATACCTTTGCTGCCGCCGGTGACCACCGCCACGCGGTCTTTCATTGATAGGTTCATTGTTGTTCTCCCTCGGGCTGGCCCGGAGAGAACGCTATCAAACCGACAGCGCGACCAACAAGGTCATGCAAAGCAGGTGTGCCGTGACGATCAGTGCGAGATGGAGCGGGCCGGGCATCGGATGTCTCCATGGCGGTGCAGTGTGAGGTGAGCACCGCCGTCAAGCTCCCTCACCCTGAAAGGGGGAGGGCGGGGTGGGGGTGCTCTCCGCGGGCGCCGGCGTCTGTGGAGAGAGCGGATCCCCACCCGGCTTGCGCTGACGCGCAATCCGACCTCCCCTTTTCAAGGGGAGGTGAAGAACCGCGGCTAGTTCGAGCTCGCGCCGGCCGTAAAGCTGCGATCGACCGCCTTGCCGACATCCAGCGTCTTGCCGAGGATGCCGTAGCGCGTGGCGCGGTCGGAGGCGGCCTGCACCTCCTTCACCACGGCCTCGTCGATCGCGATCGGGCTCGTCTTCTGCGCGGTGTAGGCGGCGAGCAGCACATCCTCCGGCAGTTTTGTCAGCTCGGCCGTGCTCTTGGCATATTCGGCGAGATGGTCGAGCGACCACAGCCGCGCCTTGTTGAGCCGCTGCACCAGGTCCTGCACTGCCGCGCGCTTGGTCGCGATCGCGTTGTCGGAGGCGACGATGAAGGTGATGGTCGGTGTCAGGCCCTCGCCGTCGGCGACGACCCGCGCGTTGTCCTTCAGCTTGGCATAGGAGACATAGGGCTCCCACACCGCCCAGGCGTCGATCGAGCCGGCAAGCAGCGCGATCTTGGCGTCAACCGGGCCGAGCGGCGCGAAGGTCGCGTCCTCGATCCTGCTGCCGGCCTTCTCCAGGGTCGCGTTGATCAGGAATTGGCCCCAGCCGCCGCGCGTGCCGGCGAGCCGCTTGCCCTTCAGGTCCGCCGCCGTCTTGATCGGCGAATCCCCGCGCACCAGGATGGCCTGCGTCCGCGCATCGGAGCGCGTGCCGCCGATCGCCTTGATCGGCGCGCCCGAGGCATAGACGGTGAGGAAGGACAGGTCGCCGGTGTAGCCGACGTCGAGCGCGCCGGCATTGATCGCCTCCAGGATTGGCGCCGCGGCGGGGAATTCCGACCACTCGATCTTGTAGGGCAGGTCCCGGGCGAGGCCGGAAATCTCCAGCAGCGAGCGGTTGCCGCCCTTCTGGTCGCCGACCCGCAGCACGACCGCGTCGGCCGCCAACGCCGCCGCCGATGTCGAGAGCGTGATCACTGCGGTGATCAGCGCAGCCGCGGTGCGGCGGGTGAGGGAATGGGAAGAACCCGAGCGGGTCAGTTTGCGCATATCGATTGTCTTTCTGATTCATTGCGGCGGAAAGCGCGGCAGCGTTCCATCGAGTCTATGAGCAAGCCGTTCGCCGTCAACGAAACGGAAATCTGTATTCTTAGGCTGTACGGCAAGGATGATTTCGTCGTGCATGTCGAATGGAGAAGACATCGTGCCTGGCACCGCCAGTCGCTCAAATTCGATGCAGGTGCGGTAACGGCGTTGCACGTCTGTGTCGCGACGAAAGCGAAAATCCTTTCATCGTCGTGCGGCGCGATCGTGGAGAGTTCGACTGCGGCGCCTGTGACATTCGAAATTCCATTTCATTGACGGTGAACTTGTCGCGCCGCATCATTTGAACGTTGCTTTGAGTGCAATAGCGCCGGAGAAATCGGCTTTTTCTGAACCATGAGCTTCGACGACGGGGTGCGCTGGCGGAGACGTCCGCGCGCGGGGCGGAGCCTTGCCGAAATGCAGGAGTGAAAATGTCTGTCGATAACAAGAAGACGGTGATGGATCGCCGCACATTGCTGCGTGCGGGCGCCGCCGCGGCCTTTGCCGGGCCGATCGGAGCCTATGGTGCGCAGGCCTTCGCGCCGCGCGCGATCACGCCGGCGATCGACTTTTCCGAATTCCCGGTCTGCAAGGCAGCCTCCGATGCGCCGCCGCTGGCAGGCAGCCCGCGCAAGCTGAAACTGTCCTGGAACGCCGGCGCGGTCTGCCTCGCGCCGCTGCCGGTCGCGATCGACCACGGCTTCTTCCAAAAGCAGAACCTCGACGTCGAGCTCGTCAATTATTCCGGCTCGACCGACCAGCTCTTGGAGGCGATCGCCACCGGCAAGAGCGATGCCGGGCTCGGCATGGCGCTGCGCTGGCTGAAGCCGCTCGAGCAAGGCTTTGACGTCAAGATCGCCGCCGGCACCCATGGCGGCTGCATGCGGGTGCTGACCCGCACCAATTCCGGCGTCGACAAGCTCGCTGACCTGAAGGGCAAGATCGTCGCGGTCGGCGATCTCGCCGGTCCCGACAAGAACTTCTTCTCGATCCAGCTCTCCAAGCTCGGCATCGATCCGGTCAAGGACGTCGACTGGCGCGCCTATCCCGGCAACCTTCTGAACGTCGCGGTCGAGAAGGGCGAGGTGCAGGCCTTCCTGTCGTCGGACCCGCTGGCCTATCTCTGGCTGAAGGATGCGCAGTACAAGGAGGTCGCCTCCAATCTCGATGGCGAATACCGCGACAAGAGCTGCTGCATCGTCGGCCTGCGCGGCAGTCTTGTCCGCGAAGAGCCGCAGGTTGCACGCGCCATCACGCAGGCGCTGCTCGATGCCGCGATGTTCACCTCGCAGAATCCGGACAAGGCGGCGAAATCGTTCCAGCCCTATGCGCCGAAGGCGGCGAGCCTCGCCGATCTCGAGGCGATGGCGCGCTACCACACCCATCACCATCATCCGACCGGCGAGGTGCTCAAGCGCGAGCTCAAGGGCTACGCCGACGATCTGAAATCGGTGCAGGTGTTCAAGCAGAGCACCGACACGGCCAAATTCGCGGAGCGGATCTATGTCGACGTATTCAGTGTCTGACGCGACGACTGCTGCGGCGCCGCGCGCCACGGTCACGTTCTCGCATCTCTCCGGCAGCTACGGCGTCGGCCTTGCGGCGAGCCTCGCCTGGCTCGCGTTCGGGCTGTCGTGCCTGTATTGGCCCGATGTCGGCGACTGGTCGCGCACGGAATCGCTCGGCATCGGCGCGATCGTGATCGCGGCCTTCATTCTGTTCGGCACATTCAGCGCGGACTATCTCGGCAGCGCCGGGCAGGCGTTGCGCAAACGTGCGCCGTGGCTGGTGGCGTTCGGCGCGTTCGTCACGCTGTGGGAAGTTGCCACCGCTAAATTCGCCTGGCTGCCGCTGCCGTTCTTCCCGCCGCCGCAATCGATCCTCGAGGTCTACACCGACGATCTGCCAAAGCTGCTTGACAGCGTGTTCGCCTCGATCAAGCTGCAACTCGGCGGCTACGTCATCGGCGCAACGGTGGGCTTCATCACCGGCGTCTCGATCGGCTGGTCGCAGAAGATCGGTTACTGGGTGCACCCGGTGCTGCGCTTTATCGGCCCGCTGCCGGCCACCGCCTGGCTGCCGATCGCGTTCTTCACCTTCCCGTCGAGCTGGAGCGCGTCGACCTTCCTGATCGCGCTCGCCACCGGCTTCCCGGTGACGGTCTTGACCTGGTCGGGCGTGGCGAGCGTCAGCAGCGCCTATTACGACGTGGCGCGCACGCTCGGCGCCAAGCCGTCATTCCTGGTGTTGAAGGTTGCGATCCCCGCGGCGCTGCCGCATGTGTTCGTCGGCCTGTTCATGGGGCTCGGTTCGTCGTTTGCCGTGCTCGTCGTCGCCGAGATGATCGGCGTCAAGGCGGGCCTCGGCTGGTACCTGCAATGGGCGCAGGGCTGGGCGGCCTATGCCAACATGTATGCGGCGCTGATCGTGATGTCGCTGCTCTGCTCCGGCGCGATCACGCTCTTGTTCCGTACCCGCGATCGCCTGCTGGTCTGGCAGAAGGGCGTCGTCAAATGGTAGTGCAGTCCGCGGCTGAAGCGATCACCTATCCCGCCGTCGGCGCCGAGCTCGATGTCGAGGGCGTCAGCCACGCCTTCGACATCGATGGCGCTCTTCTGCCGGTGCTCGACAATGTCAACCTTTCGATCGCGCCGGGCGAGTTCGTCGCGCTGCTCGGCCCGTCCGGCTGCGGCAAGTCGACCCTGCTGCGGCTGGTGGCCGGGCTGGAGAAGCCGCGGTCCGGCTCGCTGCGCGAGGATGAGGTCCGCATCGCCGGCCCGCATCCGTCGCGCGTCGTCGTGTTCCAGGATCCGACCCTGTTTCCCTGGCGCACGGTGTGGGACAATGTCGCGCTCGGGCTGGAAGCGCAGGGCATCCTGAAGACGCAGCGGCACCGGGTCGATGAGGTCATCGAGCTGGTCGGCCTGTCCCCGTTCCGCAATGCCTATCCGCACCAGCTCTCCGGCGGCATGGCGCAGCGCGTGGCGCTGGCGCGGGCGCTGGTCAACGATCCCAAAATCCTGGTGCTCGATGAGCCGCTCGGCAAGCTCGATTCGCTGACGAGGATTGCGATGCAGTCCGAGCTGGTGGCGCTGTGGCAGCGCAAGGGTTTTACCACGCTGCTCGTCACCCATGATGTCGAGGAGGCGCTGGTGCTCGCCAACCGCGTCATCGTGCTGTCCGACCGGCCGGCGCGGATCAAGGCGGATATCGCGGTACAGCGGCCGTACCCGCGGCATCGCGGCGATCCCCATCTCGCGGAGCTGCGCAAGCAGATCCTCGGCCTGCTCGGACTGGAGGCGACATGGTGACGTCTACGGCGAGGGAGCTGCCGCCGGCGAATGCGCCGGAATCCGTCGCGCGTGCGTTGCGGCTCGCCGAGCTGTTTGCGGCGCGCGCGCCCGCGCATGATCGCGACGCCAGCTTCCCGTTCGAGAATTTCGCCGATCTGTCGCGCGAAGGCCTGCTGGCATTGACCGTACCGGCGGCGCTCGGCGGCGGCGGGGCGGGCGCGTGTGAGGCCACGCGCGTGCTCGGTATCGTCGGCAAGGCCGATCCGTCGACCGCGCTGGTGCTGTCGATGCATTACATCCAGCACCTGGTGATGGCGCGCAGCACGCGCTGGCCGGCACGGCTGTCGCGCAAGCTCGCCAAGGAAACGGTCGAAGGCGTCGCGCTGATCAACGCGTTGCGAGTCGAGCCCGAGCTCGGCTCGCCGGCGCGCGGCGGCTTGCCGGCGACCACGGCGCGCCGTACCGAAACCGGCTGGCGGCTGACCGGCCGTAAGATCTATTCGACCGGCGCGCCGATCCTGAAATGGTATGCGGTCTGGGCCAAGACCGATGAAGCCGATACCCGCGTCGGGCAATTCCTGGTTCCCGCCGGCCTGCCGGGAACGCGGATCGAGGAGAGCTGGGATCATCTCGGCCTGCGCGCCAGCGGCAGCCATACCGTGGTGTTCGATGACGTGGTGTTCCCCCTGGACTACGAGATCGACGTCCGCAGGCCCGACGACTGGAAGGTTCCCGACGTCACCCAGGCGACCGTGCACGCGATCTTCGTCGCCGCGATCTATGACGGCATCGCCCGCGCCGCCCGCGACTGGCTGGTCAAATTCCTGAAGGAGCGGGTGCCCGCCAATCTCGGCGCGCCGCTGGCGACATTGCCGCGGATGCAGGAGGTCGTCGGCGGGATTGAGGTGCGGCTCGCGGTCAATGCCCGCCTGATCGACAGCTTCGCCGCCGATTTCGATAACGGCTTCCCGCTGTCCGCGATCGAGTCTAACATCGTCAAGCTGACGGTGACCAACAACGCCGCAGCAGCGGTGGAGGATGCCTTGTCGCTGACCAGCAATCACGGCCTGTCGCGAACCAATCCGCTGGAGCGGCATTACCGCGACGTGCTGTGCGGCCGCGTCCATACCCCGCAAGACGATGCCACCCGTGTCTCCGCCGGACGCTTCGCGCTGGGCGTCTGAAAAACAATGGAGCGTTTTCAAGCGAAGTGGATGCCGGTTCGCGTGAAGAAAACGCGTCAAAATAAGAATCCAGAGCCTCGTTCCGATTCTATCGGAACGGGGTTCTAGCCAACAACAACGGAGTTCCCAGTCATGCCGGTCGAGTTCATCGGCTTCATCACCAACAACAATGCCTCCGAAACGATCGTCCGCGCCGGGCCGGTGCTCGATCCGCCCTATATCGAGACCGTCGCCAAGGCCCATGAGCTGGCCGGTTTCGACCGTGCGCTGCTCGCGTTCCACTCGACCACCCCGGATGCATTGCAGGTCGCGCAGCATGTGCTCACCATCACCAAATCGCTGAAGGTGATGATCGCGCAGCGCCCGGGCTTCACCGCGCCGACGCTGCTGGCGCGCCAGCTCGCGACGCTGGACCAGTTCTATGGCGGCCGCGTCTCGCTGCATGTCATCACCGGCGGCAACGCCATCGAGCTGCGCCAGGACGGCAACACGCTCGACGACAAGGATGAGCGTTACGCCCGCACCAGCGAATTCCTCGATGTGGTGCGGCTGGAATGGACCAGCGAGAAGCCGTTCAATTACAGCGGCAAGTACTACAACGTCGAGAACGGCTTCTCGCAGGTGAAGCCGTTGCAGAAGGGCGGCATCTACACCTTCGTCGGCGGCGGCTCGGATGCCGCGGTCGAGGTCGCCGGCAAGCACGCCGATACGTTCGCGCTGTGGGGTGAATCCTATGCGCAGGTGCGCGACGTGACCGGGCGGGTACGCGCCGCGGCGGCCAAGCATGGCCGGCCGACGCCGCGCTTCAGCCTGTCGGTGCGGCCGATCCTGGCCGACACCGAGGAGAAGGCGTGGGCGAAGGCGGAGCATATCCTCGAGCGTGCCACCGCCTTGCAGGACCAGACCGGTTATCGCCGGCCCAACCACGCGACCGATGGCGCCAAGCGGCTGCTGGCACTGGCCGATCAGGGCACGCGCATCGACAAGCGGCTGTGGACCGAAATCGCAAAGCTCACCGGCGCCAACAGCAACACGACGGCGCTGGTCGGTACGCCCGAGCAGGTCGCCGAGGTGTTCGCCGATTATTACGATCTCGGCGTCAGCCACTTCCTGATCCGCGGCTTCGATCCGCTGGTCGATGCCATCGACTATGGCCGCGCGCTGATTCCGCTGACCCGCAAGCTGATCGAAGCGCGCGACCAGCAGCGGGGGATCGCGGCCGAATGATCCGTCTCATTGTCGCGGCGGCGCTTGCGCTCGCCGCCATCGACGGGGCCTTCGCGCAGACCACGTTGCGCGTCGGCGACCAGAAGGGCAATTCGCAGGCCGTGATGGAAGCGGCCGGCGTGTTGAAGGATGTGCCCTACAAGATCGAGTGGAAGGAATTCGCCGCCGCCGCGCCGCTGCTCGAAGCGTTGGGCGCGGGCGCGATCGACACCGGCCTGGTCGGCGATGCGCCGTTCACCTTCGCGGCCGCCGCCAACGTCCCGGTCAAGGCGATTGCCGCGGTCAGGCAGTCCGGCGAGGGGCTTGCCATCGTGGTGCCGGAGAATTCCGCCATCAAAAGCTTCGACGATCTGCGTGGCAAGAAGATCGCGACCGGCCGCGGCTCGATCGGCCATCAGCTGATCCTGGCCGCGCTGGAATCCAGGGGCTGGAAGGCAAGCGACGTGCAGATCGTGTTTCTGGCGCCGTCGGACGCCAAGGTCGCCTACTCGCAAGGCTCGGTCGATGCCTGGTCGACCTGGGAGCCCTATGTGAGCCAGGAAGAGGTGCTGTTCAAGTCGCGCCGCGTCATCACGGCTGACGGTATCACGCCCGGCCTCGGGTTCCAGGTCGCAACGCCTGACGCGATCAAGGCCAAGCGCGCCGAGCTCGAGGATTTCGTGCGCCGGCTCGCGGCCGCGCGCGCCTGGTCGCAGAATAATGTCGCGGGTTACGCTGCAACCTGGGGCAGGCTGATGAACATCCCGCCCGCGGTGCCATTGAACTGGCTGGCGCGCGCAAAAATCCGCATCGCGCCGATCGACGACGGCGTGGTCGCCGACGAGCAGAAAACCATCGATCTCTACGACCGCTGGGGCCTGATCCGGCAGAAGATCAACGCCGCTGATATCGTCGACCGGTCGTTTGGTGCGGCGGTGGAGAAGGGCGCTGGGCTGTAAGCGCAATCGCGCGACCTTTGGTGCTTGCGCTGCGCACGTTGAGAGAGCGCGACGTGTGGCACCCCTCTCCCTAGCCCTTCCCCGCAAGGGGGGGAGGGAACCCATTCGTCGGTGGCTCCCTCACATCGGTGCGGTTTGCATAGGATATCTTCGTGAGGTGAGCACGCTCGTCGGGCTCCCTCTGCCCTTGCGGGGGTGGGAGAGGGGTAAGCCGCGAAGTCGGCCCGTTCGAATGACCGCGAAATAACCATCCACGTCGCGACGCCGCCGCCGGAAGGAATTTCCCCATTCCGCGTCCGCGAAAACCGCAACGTTGCTATTTTCGCCGCGCCCTTGCCGCATTCCCTGGCACCGCCAAGATCAAACAGACGAACAATCGAGTCCGGGAGATCACCATGGGCCTGCAACAAACTCGCATCGAGTCGCTGCCGTTTGTGACCGCTGAACTGAATTACCTCGCGCCGACCCCGGGCAAGCCCCGGACCTACGCTTTCGATCCGCCGCCGGGCGAACCCAAATCCACCGCGCTGCCCGAAGCCCACAACGTTCCGATCTTCGACGGACGCCTGATCGCAGACAGCTTCTCGCTCGACCGCGAGGGCTTTGCGCTGGTCAAGCATCCGACCAGCGTCAAGGACTATTACGACGACAACGAAGTCCGCAACGTCTACTACCCGGCCGTCGAGGCCTTCCTGAAGGCGACGCTGAAAGCGGATCGCGTCTTCATCTTCGATCACACCGTGCGCAAGCGCGTCGAGGGCGCGGCTGATATCCGCGGCGGCGGACCGCGTCAGCCGGCAACCCGGGTCCATGTCGACCAGACCGCGGTGTCCGGCCGTAACCGCGTGTTCGAGCATCTGCCCGATGAGGCCGAGCAGCTCGTCAAGGGCCGGGTCCAAGTGATCAATCTGTGGCGTCCGATCCGCGGTCCGCTGCGCGATTCACCGCTGGCGATGGCCGACGGCACCACGATTGCGCCGGAGGATCTGATCGCCTCCGACCTGATCTACCCGAATCGCAGCGGCGAGACCTATTCGGTGAAGTATAATCCGAACCATCGCTGGTTCTACATTCCCGAGATGACGCCGGACGAGGCGATCCTGCTGAAATGCTACGATTCGGCGACCGACGGCCGCACCCGGTTCGGGCCGCACACGGCGTTCGTCGATCCGACCACGCCGGCGGACGCCGCGCCGCGCGAGAGCATCGAACTCCGCACGCTGGTGTTCCATAAGCAGTGACGTCGCCTCGCCCCGCTTGCGGGGAGAGGTCGCCGCGAAGCGGCGGGTGAGGGGGCTCTCCGCGCTTCGAATTGTCACTGTATTTGCGTCGGCAGCCCCTCACCCAACCCTCTCCCCGTGAAGAACGGGGAAAGGGCTGACCGATTGGCACCCCCAGCCAATAATGTTACGCCCGTCCCCAAGACGCTCGGGGAAGAGGCGATTCGTGGACGGGGTGGTGACCAAGGAAGAGGCGGGGATCGGGCTCCGCGCCCTGGTTCTGGCACTGTTGGCATTGGCTTCGGGCCATATGCTGTCGACGCTGCTGCGGACGATTCCGGCGATCAGCCTCGATCTGATGGCACGCGATTTCGGAACCTCGCCGCAGGCGCTGGCGAGCCTGACCTCGATCTATCATTTCTCCTTTGCCGCCTCGCAGATCCCGGTCGGCGCCGCGATGGACCGCTTTGGCGTGCGGCCGGTGTCGCTGAGCCTGCTCGCCGGTACCGTGGTCGGAACGCTGGTCTCGGCGATCGCCTCGGGTCCCGCGAGCTTCGTGCTCGGACAATTGATGCTCGGCGTCGCCACCTCGGGCATGCTGATGTGCCCGATGACGTTGGCCGCCAAGCAGATGTCGGCGGCGAAGTTCGGCCTGTGGTCGGGGCTGATCCTCTCGATCGGCAATATCGGCATGCTGCTGTCGGCAAGTCCGCTGGCGTTCGTGGTCGATCAGTTCGGCTGGCGGGCCGGCTTCTGGGTCGCGGCCGGCTTCGGCATTGTGGTGCTGATCGCGGTGTTCGCGCTGGTGCCGCAACAGCCCGCCGCGCATGCGGATGATTCATCGCCGCTGCGGCAGATGGCCGAGGTGCTGCGGCTCGGCCTGTCGCGCGCCCTGCGCGGATTGATCGCGCTGTCGCTGGTGTCGCTCGGCGCTTCGCTGACCTTGCGCGGACTGTGGGGCGGGCCGTGGCTGATGGATGTCAAGGGGCTCAGCCGGATCGAGGCCGGCAACGTGCTCGGCCTGTTCACGCTGGCGATGATCATAGGCCCGGCCTGCATCGGCGCGTTCGATCGCAAGTTCGGGCATCGCCGCACCATGGTGGCGGCGACGCACGCGATCGCCGCGCTGCTGCTGGTGCTGATGGCGGCCGGCGCGCCGCACTTCCCGGTCTCCGACCTGTTCGGCGTGGCCGTGATGCCGACGCAATATGATCTCGTGCTGCTGATCCTGATCGGGCTCGCGACCTCGGCGCAGCCGCTGATCTACGGCATGACGCGGCAACTGGTCGATGCCCAGAATACCGGCAAGGCGCTGTCCTCGGTCAACCTCGCGTTCTTCCTCGGCGCCGCGCTGCTGCAATCGAGCACCGCCGGCGTCGCGGCGCTGTTCGGGCTGCCGGCGGTGCTGCTGTTCATCGCCTTCGCGCTGGTGATCGGCACCGTGCTGTTTTGGCTCTATACCTCGACGACGGCGACGGTAAGATAGCGGCCTGTTCCATTGCTCACGGAAGTCACGTGTCCGCGCCCGCCAAGATCGATCCGATCACCCGCTCCGTCGTCCAGCACCGCCTGTCGTCGATCGTGAAGGAGATGGGCGAAGCCATGCTTCGCACCTCCTATTCGCAGATCCTCAATTCCAGCCGTGATTTCTCGCTGGCGATCTGCGACACCGGCGGGCGGCTGATCGCGCAGGCCGATCACATCCCGGTGCATGTCGGCGCGCTGCCGTGGGCGACGCTGGCGGTCGAGGAGCGCTTCAAGGATGTCGCGCCCGGCGACGTCATCCTGCTCAACGATCCCTATCAGGGCGGCAGTCATCTGCCTGATCTCACCGCCTTCGTGCCGGTGTTCGACGGCGACAAGCGGCTGCTCTGGACCATCGTGCGGGCGCATCAGAGCGACATCGGCGGCGCTACCCATGGCGCCTACAATCCCGGCGCCACCGAGATCTACCAGGAAGGCATCCGGATTCCGCCGATCAAGCTTTACGAGGGCGGCAAGCCCCGCGAGGACCTGCTTGATCTGCTGGCGCTGAACATCCGCAACCCCCGGGAATTCCGCGGCGACCTGGCCGCAATGCTGGGCGCCGCGCATCTCGGCGAGCGCCGGGTCGCAAAGCTGTTCAGCGAGTTCGGCGCCGGGACCGTCGAAGCCGCGATCGAAGCGATCCTTGACGCCACCGAGCAGCAGACCCGCGCCGTGGTGTCGTCCTGGAAGGACGGCGTGTTCCACGGCGAAGCGTTGCTCGACGATGACGGTCACGGCCGCACCGACATCAGGATCGCCGCCAAGGTGACCAAAATGGGCAGCGACATCGAGGTCGATCTCACCGGCTCCGATCCGCAATCGACGAGCTTCGTGAATTCCTCGCATGCCAACATGCAGGCCGCGGTCGCGATGGCCTTCGCCTACCTGATCGACGCCGACATCCCGAAGAACACCGGCGCGCTGCGGCCGCTGAAAGTGCTGGCGAAGCAGGGCACCATCGTGTGGGCCGATCCCGGCCGTCCCGTGACCTTGTGCACCAGCCATCCTTCGAATGAGATCGTCGAAGCCATCATCAAGGCGATGTCGGCGTCCTGCCCGGATCGCGTGATGGGTGGCTGGGGCCGCAGATTCCGCATCGCGATCCAGGGCGAGGATCCGCGCAACGGGCGCAACTTCATCTGGCACATGTTCCAGGCGCGGCCCGGCGGCGGCGCCTCCCCCGGCGGCGACGGCTATTCCTCGATCGGCGAATGGCACTCGGTCGGCGGACTCAAGTTCGGCAGCATCGAGGTTGCCGAGGTGCGCTTTCCCCTGCATTTCCGCCAGCACGAATTCCGGCCGGATTCCGGCGGCGACGGCCAGCATCGCGGCGGCCTCGGCGTCGCGCTCGACATGGTGCTGGAGACGCAAAAGCCGGCCAGGGGCAACACCGCCGGCGACGGCGCGCGCCACGGCCCCTGCGGCATGCTCGGCGGCAAGGACGGCGAGCCGCATCACTACCGGCTGCTGTCGGAAGGCCGTGAGCCGCGCGTGCTGAAGACCAAGGAGGTCGGCATCGAGCTGCGCCCCGGCGACTGCCTCGAGATCCGCTCCTCCGGCGGCGGCGGCTGGGGTCCGCCCGAGAAGCGCTCGGCGGAGGCGCGGGCGCGCGACGCCGCCCAAGGTCTGGTTTCGAAGGCGGTGTAGAGAAGTGATGTACACGATTGGGGTTGACGTCGGCGGCACCTACACCGACCTGGTTGCAACGGACAAAACCGGACGCACCGTTTTCGCGAAATCGCCGTCCACGCCGGCCGATCAGTCGATCGGCGTCATGACGGGACTGGAAGAGCTGGCGCGGCGTCTCGGCGTCACGCGCGCGGCGATGCTGGCTGCGACCGACCGCCTGGTGCATGGCACGACGGTTGCGACCAATGCGCTCTTGGAACGCAAGGGCGCCAAAGTCGCGCTGCTGACCACCGAGGGTCATCGCGACGTCATCGAGATGCGCGAGGGGTTGAAGCCGGATCGCTACGATCTGCGCACGCCGCCGCCCGAGCCCTTGGTGCCGCGCGAACGCCGCTTCGGCGTGCGCGAGCGGCTGAAGGCCGACGGCAGCGCCGCAATCGCACTCGATGCCACGGCGCTCGGCGACGTCATCGCCGAGGTGAAACGATCCGGTGCGAATTCGGTCGCGGTCTGCTTCCTGCACGGCTATCTCAACCCGGCGCATGAGCTTGCCGCGGTCGAACGGCTGGCGCATGAGCTGCCCGACGTCAGCGTGTCGCGCTCCAGCGACGTGCTGCCGCAGATCAAGGAATATGAGCGCGTCTCGACCACGATCGTGAACGCCTATGTCGAGCCGACGGTGCGGCGCTATCTCACCAATCTTGAGCGCAGCCTGCATGAGGCCGGCTTCAAGGGCTCGCTGTTCGTCGTGCTGTCACATGGCGGCATGGCGCCAGTCGAGGAAGCCTCGCGGCTTGCGGCGGGCACCGTGCTGTCGGGCCCTGCCGGCGGCATTTCCGGCAGCCGCCGCTGCGCCGAGATGCTCGGAATTCCGGACCTGGTGCCGTTCGACATGGGCGGCACCTCGACCGATATCTCGCTGATCGCGGACGGCCAGGCCTCGCTGTCGGCCGATGGCATGCTGGCCGGCCAGCGCATCGCGCTGCGCAGCCTCGACATCGCCAGCATCGCGGCCGGCGGCGGCTCGATTGCGAGCGTCGACGGTAGCCGCACGCTGCGCGTCGGGCCGGAAAGCGCCGGCTCGGTGCCGGGCCCGGCCTGTTACGGCAATGGCGGCCTGGCTGCCACCGTCACCGACGCCAATGTCGTGCTCGGCTATCTCGATGCGAGCGCCTTCATGGGCGGCGCCCGGCCGCTCGATCGCGCGGCGTCGGAAGCCGCGGTGGATCGGATCGCCGCGGCGCTCGAGCTGTCGCGGATCGAGGCCGCCGCAGGCATCGCCAAGATGATCAATCTGAAGATGGCCGACGGCATCCGCCTGATGACCCTGCGCCGTGGCGTCGATCCCCGCAAATTCGCGCTGCTCAGCTTCGGCGGCGCCGCCGGCATGCATGCCGCCGAGGTCGCGCGCGAGCTCGAGATCAAGCGCATCATCGTGCCGACGGTCGCCTCGGTGCTGTCGGCCTGGGGCATGCTGACCAGCGATCTGCGCTACGAGGTCAGCCGCACCCATTACGGCGCCGGCCGGATTTCGGCCGACGAGGTGCGGACCTTGTTCGCCGGGCTGGAGCAGCAGGCGGCCGGCCGCCTGCGCGACTGGTTCAAGGGCGACATCGCGCTCGAGCGCTCGGCCGAGATGCGTTACGGTGAGCAGGTGTTCGAGATCGACGTGCCGCTCGGCGATCTCGATCTCGCCGCCGCGGACCTGGTCGCGCAGATCGAGGAGCGCTTCCATCGCCGCCATGAGGAGCTCTACACCTATGCCTCGCGCGGCCAGGAGGTGGTGTTCGTCAACGCCCGCGTCGCCGCGGTCGGCAAGGTTGCGCCTGATGGCAGCGAGGCCGGACAGGCTGTGTCAACTGCGCCTTGCGCGCCGCGCGGCAAGCGGCAGGCCTGGCTCGGCGCCTGGCGCGAGGTACCGGTCTATGCGCTCGATGACCTCAAGCCGGGCCAGTCACTGGCCGGTCCCGCCATCATCGAGGCCGAAACCACCACGGTTCTGGTCGATGACGGCGATCGCGTTGCGGTCAACCCGCTGGGCTGGCTCGACATAACATTGCGCTGAGGCCCGCCTCCGCCATCAACATTTCATTTTTCCGGCGTTGGCTTGGGCGATAAGCTCCGCGGGAGGGAGCGCAGGCCTGTGCCGGCGTTTGTGGCGATGTTGATGCAAACAAAAAGACGAACTGCGCTTTCAATATCCCTCGTCCTCGCGGCAATGCTCGCGGCGGCGCCGTTGCGCGCGCAGACGGCGGTCGGCAGCGAGATCCGCGTCGGCAATGTGATGCCCTATACCGGGCCGCTCGCCGCGTTCGCGACCATCGGGCGGGCGGAAGCCGCCTATTTCGACATGGTCAACGAGCATGGCGGCATCAACGGCCGCAAGGTCAAATTCGTCTCGGTCGACGATAGCTCCAATCCGAAGACCGCGATGGAGCAGACCCGCGACCTCGTCGAGAAGCAGGACGTGCTGCTGATGTTCGGCTCGTTCGGCACCCCGAGCAATCTCGCGGTCCGAAAGTATCTCAACGAGCGGAAGATCCCGCAGCTGTTCGTCGCTTCCGGCGACGAGGAATGGGCGCATCCGAAAAGCTTCCCCTGGACGATGGGCTGGCAGCCGACCTTCCGCGCCGAGGGGCAGATCTACGCCAACTACATCCAGGCCGCCTATCCCTCGCGCAAGATCGCCGTGCTCTGGCAGAACGACCAGTTCGGCCGCGATCTGTTCAGGGGATTGCAGGAGGGACTCGGCGACACCGCCGGGATGATCGTCGCCGACCTCGCCTTCGACGCGTCGGAGACCGCGATCCAGAACCAGATCGGAATCCTGAAGAACTCCGGCGCCGACATCCTGGTGTTCGACGGCGCGCCGGCGATCGCGGCGCGTGCGATCCGCGTCGCCGCCGACCTCGACTGGCATCCGGTGTTCATCCTCGACAATGCGTCGGCCTCGATCGCCAGCGCATTGCGGCCGGCGGGCCTGCAGAACTCGCTCGGCGTGATCTCGACTTCGTTCCTGAAGGACGCCGGCGATGCCGCCTGGAAGAACGATCCGCAGATCAAGGCGTGGGACGCCTTCATGGACAGGTATTATCCCGACGGCGACAAGGACGACATCTACGCCGTGTTCGGCTATGCCGCCGCCGACACGCTGATGCAGGTGCTGCGCCAGTGCGGCGACGACCTGTCGCGCGACAACATCATGCGGCAGGCCGCCTCGCTGAAGGATTATCAGAGCCCGATCGCGCTGCCGGGGATCGTGATCAACACTGGCCCGAAGGATTTCCGCCCGATCAAGCAGATGCGCCTGGTGCAGTTCGACGGCAACGCCTGGCAGCCGATCGGCGACGTGATCGAGAGCGCATTCACGCCGGTGCGCGAGGATAATTGAAGCGAGCCTTTGTTCGCTGTACGCGCAGCGCTTCGATCACCGTCACCCTGAGGAGGCCGCGCAGCGGCCGTCTCGAAGGGTCGACGGCCCGAGTGTGGCCGTGCATCCTTCGAGACGCGCTGCGCGCTCCTCAGAGGGTGTGATTTTTTTGGGGTTTCAGCGAGCATTATAGCCGAAAGCCGGCGCGGTGTGATTCTCTGGCGATGACGGATTCGCGGGAGGTGATGTTGGCTGCCGATGAGTTGTTTGGGGACCTGCCGGAGCAGGCGAAGCCATCAGTCGAAGCGGGCTTGCCCGGCGCTCCGCGGCTGCGTGAGCCCCAGCGCGACCAGATTGCGCTGCGAGCGGTTGATATTGAGAGCCTGATCGGGGAAGACCATCCGGTGCGGCTGATCTGGTCTTATGTCGAAGAGCTTGATCTGAGTGAGTTGGAGGACCGGATCAAGGCTCGCGGCGATCGTCCCGGTCACCCCGCGACCTCGCCCCGGCTTTTGCTGGCGCTGTGGCTCTATGCCGCCAGCGAAGGCGTTGGCAGCGCGCGGGCGTTGGAGCGGCTGTGCGAGAGCCACGATGCCTATCGCTGGCTGTGCGGCGGGGTGTCGGTGAACTATCACCTGCTGGCGGACTTCCGGGTCGGCAACGCCGATCTGCTTGACCGACTGCTCAGTGAGCATCTGGCAGCGTTGGCAAAGGCCGGTCTCGTCGATCTGGAGACCTTGGCGCAGGATGGCATGCGGGTCCGGGCCAGCGCCGGGGCGGCCTCGTTCCGGCGCGAGGCGACGCTGGATAAGCATTTGGCGCAGGCTGAGGCCGTGGTGGAAGACCTCAAGCGCGAGGTCGACACACGCTCGGACGCCAGCAATAAGCGTGCCCGGGCAGCCAAGGAGCGGGCCGCGCGGGAACGCAGCGCGCGGGTGAAGGCGGCGCAGACGGCGCTCGCCGAGATCAAGCAGCAGCGCAAGGAGCGCGAAGAAAGTCGCGGCAACGGCAAGACGCCGAAGGAGCCGCGGGCCTCCACGACGGACGCCTATGCACGGGTCATGAAGATGGCGAACGGCGGCTTCCGCCCCGCCTACAACGTGCAGGTGACGAGCGTGGCCGGGGAGCAGATCGTCGTCGACACCAGAATTTGCAACATCGGATCCGATCGCGGCCTGATGCGCCCCATGCTGGAGCGGCAGCGTGCGCGGCCCGGAGGGTTGCCCAAGGACCATCTCGTCGATGGCGGCTTTGGCAGTGCCGAGGACATCGAATGGGCCTATGCCGAGGGCATCGATATCTTTTGTCCGCCCACTCAATCCAAGCACGGTACCGATCCCTATCTACCGCGGCGCGGCGACGGTCCGGGGGTGTTGGCCTGGCGTGCGCGAATGGCGAGCGAAGAGGGCAAGGCCCGATACAGGTCCCGGTCGATCTGCGAGTGCATCCATGCCCGCTGGCGCAATTGGGACCTGCGGCAATTGACCGTGCGCGGCATCGAAAAGGTCCGTGCCGTCGTGCTCTGGTACGCCCTCGTCAACAACATCCTGCAAGGCAACCGCCTCTCCAGAGCCTAAACAACGGGTCATCGCCGAACTCGAACTCAAACCTGCCAATTGCTGCGACGAACAGCCGCCAAAAACTCCGCAGGAGCCGAATCCGTCACAAGCTCTCAGGATGACGGATTGGGCGGTGCCGCCGCTCGGTTCCCTAAGTAACCACCTAGATATTTACGTGAAGCTCGTCGCTCTCTCACCGTCACCCTGAGGAGGCCGCATAGCGGCCGTCTCGAAGGGTCGACGGCCCGACTGGCGGCCGTGCATCCTTCGAGGCTCGCTCCGCTCGCACCTCGGGATGACGGGTCGGTCAGCATGACCACCTACTTCTTCAGCCCGTAGTTCAACAGCCCGCCCTTGTTCTTCGGCGGATGCGCGCGCAGGCCTTCCTCGTTCGGCTCGGTGCCCCAGCCCGGACGGTCCGGGATCACGAGATGGCCGTCGACGAACTCCGGCACATGGGTGAACAGCTCATGGTCCCAGGCCAGCCGATCGATATCGGTCTCCATGATCCGCAGGTTCGGCACCGCGGCGCAGAAATGCGCGTTCATCATGGTGCAGAGGTGGCCGTAGAAATTATGCGGCGCGACGTTGACCTCGAAATGTTCGGCGGCCGCGGCGATCTTCATCGACTGCCAGACCCCGTTCCACGGCGTGTCGATGATCGCGACGTCCATCGCCTGCTCGGTGAAGTAGGGCAGGAATTCGCGCAGGCCCAGCAGCGTCTCGCAGGACGAGATCGGATGCGGGCTCTGGCGGCGGATATAGCCGAGCGCCTGCGGGTTGAAGGTGTCGATCTCGACCCAGAACATGTCCATCTTCTCGATGGCGCGCAGGATCTTCAGATAGCCTTCGGTCTTGGCATTGAAATTGAGGTCGAGCAGCAGATCGACATCCGGCCCCGCGCCGTCGCGGATCGCCTCCAGATGCATGCAGAGATTGCGCAGCACCGCGCGGTCGACATTGATCTCGGGCGCAAACGGCGAGCCGAAGCCGGGGCGCCAGCCCACTGGCTTGCCGTCGGTGTAGACGAAGATGTTGGTCTTCATCGCCGAGAATTTCTTCTCGCGCACCTCGGCGCCGATCTCCTTGACGCCGTCGAGATCGGTAATCGCCGGCTTGTACCAGTCGGGATGATTGATGCGCCAGGTCGCGCAATGCGACCAGTAGACCCGCACGCGGTCGCGGATCTTGCCGCCGAGCAGATCGTAGCAGGGCACGCCAAGCGCCTTGGCCTTGACGTCGAGCAGCGCGTTCTCGATGGCGCCTAACGCCAGCGCCACCACGCCGCCGGCGGCGGGGCGCGTCGCAGCGAACAGCTCGACATAGATCCGCTCGTGCTCGAATGCGTTCTTGCCGACCACCCGCGCCGACAGCCGCTCGATCGCCGCCGTCACGCCGGGCGCGCCGAAACCTTCGTCATATTCGCTCCAGCCGGTCAGCCCGTCCGTGGTGGTCACCTTGACGAAGTGATAATTCCGCCAGCCGGCATCGCAGGCGAGCGTTTCGACGCTTTTGATGGTGGTTGATTTGCTCATGGTTTCCGCCCGGCTTTTGTTGGTGTTGGGCGAGTTCAACAACGGATCGGCTGATGCGTCAATTCGCGCTGGGGCAAGGCGACAATGCAGCCCAGTCATTGCGCTCGAGCGGCGAAGCAATTCATCGCCGGACGTGTGGAAGGATGGATTGCTTCGCTCCGCTCGCAATGACGGGTGAGGGGGCGTGCGCACAATTCTTCCCCGTCACCCTGAGGAGGCCGCGCAGCGGCCGTCTCGAAGGGCCGACGGCCCGGCTTTCCCCGCACGGATAGAGCGGGGCCGTGCATCCTTCGAGACGCCGCTTCGCGGCTCCTCAGGATGACGGAGAGGGAGTTTGCGCGTGCGGCCGGAACAATGTCGGCCGCTGACGCTCGAACGTCTTGCGGCCGCGCTTAAATCCCATCAGCACATCGGGCAGTTCGGCGATCGCGTTGGTTCCGCTGTCGGTGTCGAGCACGACGAGGTCGGCGGGGTTGCCGATCGCGATGCCGTAGTCTTTCAGGTTCATCAGCCGCGCCGGCAGCTCGGTGACGAGATCGAGGCAGGCGTCGAACTCGCCGGTCCCGGCATGCGCTGTATTGGCGTAGAGATTGGCCATCCGCAGCAGCGAGGCATCGCCGAACGGCGTGAAGGGATTTTGCACATTGTTGGTCGCGACCGAGCACAGCACGCCACTGGCGACCAGCCGGTGTGCCGCGGTCAGGCCGCGCGGCGCGTTATGGGTGGCATCACGCCCCATCAGATAGAGGTCGGTCGCCGGCAGCACGGTGACCGCGACGCCGGCCGCGGCGAGGCGGGCGCTCGCCGCCTTCAGCTCGTCAGGCGGCAGCGCCGAGAGCTTGGTCGCGTGCCCGATCGCGACACGGCCATGATAGTTGCGCCGCTCGGTCTGGCGGCAGACCTCCTCCATGTGCCACCAGGAGGGATCGAGGTCGAAATCGAGATGCAGGTCGACATCGATGTCGAATTGCTGTGCCAGATCGAAGATGCGCCCGATCTGCGCGTTCGGATCGCTGTCGACATAGGGGCAGCCGCCGATCGCCTCGGCGCCGTCATTGAGTGCCGAGACCAGCAGTTCATCTGTGCCGGGATCGTTCGTCAGACCTTCCTGCGGGAACACGCAAAGCGACAGCTCCAGCGCCCAGGCATAGTCGCGCTTCAGCGCCTTCACGGCCTCGAAGCCGCGCAGCCCGATCCGCGGGTCGATCTCGACATGGGTGCGCATCCGCGTCGTGCCCGCGCTGATCGCACGCTCGATCACCTTGGCGCCGCGCGCATAGACGTCCTCGACCGTGAAGTCGCGCTTCATCGCCGCCACCGCGCGAATGGCGTCCGCGACGCTGCCGTGGTCGTGGCCGCAGCGGCCGAGCAGGCAGGCCTTATCGAGATGGATATGGCTGTCGACGAAGCCGGGCAGCGCCAGCCGTCCGGCAAGGTCGACCTCGACGGCCTCGCAGGCGAGCTGCGGCGCGATCGCGGCGATGCGGCCGTCGGCGACGCCGATATCGACCGCGACGGCAGAGCTGCGCGTTACGGCATTGCGGAAGACCAGGTCGAAGGCAGGTTTCGCGATCATCGGGCAGGAAACGTCAGGTTGGTTTCAGCCTAGCGGAACGGCAGGGAACCGGCAGCACCACATTGTGTGCAATCTGCTCGCCGAATTGTTCAAAAAATGTGCATACACTTTTGCGTCTGGATTGTAGAGTCCTGATGTTCCCTGGAGGCCCGCCATGTCCGTGACCGCCACAGCCGATGCCCGCCCGCTGTCCGACGCCGAGATCGTCGAGGCTTATCTGACCGCGTCGATGATCCCCGATCCGGATGCGGCGGCGGCCTATATGAAGCCGGGCACGGTGATCACCTTCACCGGTGGCCGCGAATTCGACCATCCGCGCGGGCCGACCGGCTTCAACGCCAGGCGCTATCGCTGGGTGAAGAAAAAGATGGACCGCTTCGACGTCTGTCCCGGCGCATGCGAGACCGTGGTCTACAGCGTCGGCACGCTGTACGGCGAATGGATCGACGGCACGCCGTTCGAAGGCAATCGCTATGTCGATCGCTTTGTCGTGAAGGGTGGGCAGATCGTCAAGATGGACGTCTGGAACGACAGCGCCGAACGGATTCTGGTGCAGCGGGGGATTGAGGCTTAGGGAGCGCGTCGCTCCTTCCCCGTCATCCTGAGGAGCGGCCTCTTGGCCGCGTCTCGAAGGATGCGCGGCCACCGGCCGGGCCGTCGATCCTTCGAGACGGCCGCGTTGCGGCCTCCTCAGGATGACGGGGATAGAGTTGCAGCAACTGCTAACGCCGCACAGCCTTCGGCAGCTTCACTACCTTGTCGCCGCTTGCCTCATCGGCATAGGGCGCCAGGATATCCAGCAGATCCCGGCCGCGCTGCGGGCTCGGCGCGACCAGCGCGCGGGTCGCTACCGAATCCAGGTGGCTGTGCATCAGGCCCATCACCTTGTCGACGTCGCCCTTCACCAGGGCTGCGATGATCGCGCGGTGCTCGTTGATCGCGCATTCCGATGAATGCGGCCGGCTGTACAGCGACAGCGTCAGGCAGCAGCGGTAGGCGACCTCGCTGACGTAGCGCACCAGGATCGGGCTGTTCGTCATGTGGGCGAGCAGGATGTGGAATTCGGTGGCGAGCCGGATCGACACCGCGTCGGTGCCGTCGCGGGCACGATCCTCGGCGTCGACATGGGCGGTCAGCTCGGCGACCTGTGCCTTGGTCAGCTTGCCGGCGAGCTGCCGCACCACCAGCCGCTCGAGCTCGATGCGGATGTCGAACGCATCGCGCGCCTCCTGCCAGCTCGGCGTCGCCACCACGGCGATACGGTTGCGGCGCAGCTCGACCAGGCCTTCGGCGGCCAATTGCCCGAGCGCATGCCGCGCGATGGTGCGGCTGACGCCGAATCGCTCGCCGAGTGAATCCTCCGGCAGCTTGGCGCCGGGCTCCAGCGCCTGCTCGATGATCGCGCGCCGCAGCGCGCGGCAGATCACGCTGACCTTGTCGGACGATTCAGCCGTCTTGCTGGTGTCGGCGCGTCCCGCCATTGCAGCGAATCCCTCTCCAAAGGTGCTTCGAACGCCTCTCTATCATACCGCAAAAGCAATCGAGCGCCCGAATTGCATGCAGTTTGCGCCGTGAATTGCCCAGATAAAACCCGGCTCCGCGCCGGCCGGTTTCGCGATCCCCTTGATTTTGAACGGGGCAGCGGCTGGCATCCAGCTTGCATGCACTTTGCTCGTGATGCGCATGCAGCCAAACTCCGAATTTGCCGGCGAGCCTGTGGCCGCCGGATCCGCGCCGACCGCGATCGAGCTGTCGGAGGCCTCCGTCACGTTCGGCCGCGGTGCCCGCGCCGTGCCGGCGCTGTCGACCACCACGCTGCGGATCGCCGACGGCGAGTTCGTGGCGCTGGTCGGGCCGTCCGGCTGCGGCAAGTCGACCATCCTGCGGCTGGTCTCCGGCCTGGCCCGGCCCACCACCGGTGTCGTCATCGTCGGCGGCCGCGAGGTCGCGGCGCGCGCGCTGCGGGTCGGCATGGCGTTCCAGAACCCGACCATGCTGCCGTGGATGACGATCGAAAAGAACATCATGCTGCCGCTCAAGATCGTCGAGCCGTTCCGCTCGCAATTCCGCAAGCTGCGCAAGACCGCGTTCCGCGACAAGGCCAACGCGCTGCTCGAGCAGGTCGGGCTGAAGGGCTTTGGCGGCCGCTATCCCTGGCAGCTCTCCGGCGGCATGCTCCAGCGCGCCAATCTGTGCCGCGCGCTGATCCACGAGCCGCGCATGCTGCTGCTCGACGAGCCGTTCGGCGCGCTCGATCAGTTCACCCGCGAGGAGCTGTGGGGAATTCTTCAGCAGCTCTGGATGACCCACAGGCCGACCGTGCTCTTGGTGACCCACGATCTGCGCGAAGCCGGCTTCCTCGCCAGCCGCATCTGCGTGATGAGCGCGCGGCCTGGCCGCATCCTCGACGACGCCAGCGTCGATTTCGCCCGCCCGCGCACCGTGGCGATGACCTTCGAGCCTGAGTTCGTGGCGCTGAACCAGAAGCTCCGCGCCTTCATCGTCGATGCGCGCACCGCGGCGCGCGAGGGAGCCTGACCATGTCCGTGTCGGATATCAGGCAGAAGGCCTGGTCGGTGGCGCTGATCGTGCTGTTCTTCGTGGCCTGGGAGCTGTTCTGCCTGATGACGGGGATGTCCGACCTCGTGCTGCCGCGGCCGTCGCAGATCTTCGTCACGCTGTTCGAGAAATTCCCGATCCTGTGGCCGCACATCGTGCAGACGCTGGTCACCACGATGATCGGCTTCGTGCTCGGCGTGGCGCTGGGCGTGGCGCTCGGTGCCGTGATCGGGGTGTCGAAGACCGCCTACGACACGTGCTATCCGCTGCTGGTCGGGTTCTCTTCGATTCCGAAGGTCGCGGTGGTGCCGATCTTCGTCCTGTGGTTCGGCTCCGGCACCGTGCCGGCGGTGCTGACATCGCTCTCGATCTGCTTCTTCCCGATCGTCGCCAACATCGCGACCGGCCTCGCCACCACCGAGCCCGAGCTCGAGGATGTGCTGAAGGCGCTCGGCGCCAGCAAATTCGACATCCTGTGGAATGTCGGGCTGCCGCGGACGATGCCGTTCTTCTTCGCCTCGCTGAAGGTCGCGGTGTCCTACGCCTTCGTCGGCGCGGTGCTGTCGGAGACGGTCGCCTCGAACCGCGGCATCGGCAACGTGATGATGACCGCGTCCTCCAATTTCAACGTGCCGCTGGTGTTCGCCGGGCTGTTCGTGCTCGCCGGTCTCGGCGTCGCGCTCTACGTGCTGTTCTCGCTGATCGAGGGCCGGGTCACGGGCTGGGCGACGCGCAAGGACAATGTCATCGCCACCTGAAGGTTACGTCCATCGCCGTTCACTGGAGTTGAGGAGTCGTCATGCTGAAGATACTAAGCGCTGCATTGCTGGGATTGGCCGTGGTCGCGGGCCCCGCCCGCGCCGAGGACACCACCATCAAGTTCACGCTGGGCTGGAAGACGCAGGGCTCCGATGCCGCGTTCTTCTACGCCAAGGACAACGGCTATTTCAAAGAAGAAGGCCTCAACGTCGTGATCGACCAGGGCGAGGGCTCCGGCGCGACGGTGACGCGCATCATGTCGGGCGCCTATGACGCGGGGTTCGGTGACGTCAATGCGATCATCCAGAACGCGGCGACCAAGCCGCAGGATGCGCCTGTCATGGTCTACATGATGTGGAACCAGCCGCCATTCGCGATCGTCGCCAAGACCTCGAGCGGCATCAAGACCATCAAGGATTTCGAAGGCCATACGCTCGGCGGCGCGCAGGGCACGCCGACGACGCGGCTGTTGCCGGTGTTCTTGCACAAGAACGGGCTCGACGGCGAGAAGATCAAGATCTCCAACATGGCGCCGAACCTGCAGGAGCCGATGCTGATCAAGGGCGATATCGATGCCGCGCTGGTGTTCAACATCACGAGCTATTTCAATCTGGTGCTCAACCGCCAGGACCCCGACAAGGACTTCAAATGGTTCTCGTTCGGCGATTACGGGCTCGATCTCTATTCCAACGGCGTGATGGTGTCGCGCAAGCTGATCGCTGCGAACCCGAAGGCGGTGGCCGGCCTGGTGCGGGCCATCAACAAGGGCGCGATCGCGGTCGCCAAGGACCAGAACGCCGCGATGAAGGCGGCGCTGAACTACGACAATCTGATCAATGTCGAGGTCGAAAAGCGCCGGCTGCAATATTCCTTCGAGAAGCTGATCGTCTCGCCGGAGATGAAGGACATCGGCATCGGCGACATCAAGGACGACCGCATGGCCCGCGCCATCGGCTTCATCGTCGAAGGCTACCAGCTCCCCCGCACGCCGATCCCGGCCGAAGTGTTTTCGCGGGACTTCCTGCCGCCGCGCACGGAGCGGGAGCTGGTGTATACGGCGAACTAAGTTCGTTCGTGATTGTGAGCGAAGGCGGAGGCTTTTTGCCGTCATTGCGAGCGAAGCGAAGCAATCCATGCCTCCGCTTGCGGCAACATGGATTGCTTCGTCGCTTCGCTCCTCGCAATGACGAAGGAGGAAGTGATGCAGGTCACGGCAACCCGTCTTTTCTCAGGCCCTGACCACGACATCCGCAACGACGTCGTGCTCCGCCACGACGGCGGGGTCATCACCGGTATCTCCGGAGCCGCAGCGCCAACGCCAGGCCCGCGCTCCCTGATCCTCCCCGCCTTCATCAACGCCCACGACCATGCCCGCGCGCGGGCGTCGAGCTTTGGCGCTGTCGGCATGCCGCTCGAGAGCTGGCTCTTGCGCACGGTGCTCGGCACGCCGGTCGATCCGTATCTGACCGCAGCCTCCGCGCTTGCCCGCGCGGCGCAGGCCGGCTGTGCGGCGATGATGGTGCACTACACGCGGCCGAGCGGCACCATGCCGCTGGTCGAGGAGGCTAGGGCGATCGGCCGCGCCGCCGCCGATGTCGGCCTCCGCATCGCCTTTGCCATCGCGGTGCGCGACCAGAACCCGATCGTCTATGGCGACGGCGAGCCGGTGCTGTCAGGCCTTGCCTCCGACGACCGCAGGACCATCGAGCAGTTGTTCGTTCGCGCGCCGATGTCGCCGAAGGCCTATATCGAGCTGACGGACGCGATTGCCGCGGCGATCGGCGGGCCGAAGGTCGACGTGCAGCTTGGGCCGGCCGGCGTGCAATGGTGCTCGAGGCCGCTGCTGGAGGCGGTCGCGGAGAATTCCGCGCAGACCGGCCGCCGCATCCACATGCATCTGCTCGAGACGGTCTATCAGCGCGCCTGGGCCGACCGGCATTTTCCGGACGGCATCGTCCGCTATCTCCGCGACATCGGCTTCCTGTCGGAGCGGCTGACGCTCGCGCACTGCATCCACGCCCGGCCCGACGAGCTCGAGATGATCGCGGCGTCAGGCGCGCGCATCGTCACCAATTTCTCCTCCAATCTGCATCTGCGCTCGGGGCTGGCGCCGATCGCGGCGGCGCAGGCTTGCGGCTGCGCGATTGCGGTCGGCGTCGACGGCCTGGCGCTCGACGAAGACGACGACGTGCTGCGTGAGATGCGGCTGGTGCAGATGATACACGGCGGCCTCGGCTTCAAACGGACCTGGACCCCGCCGGAATTTTTCGCGCTCGCGATCCGCAATGGCCGCTGCGCCACCGGCGCACCGGGCACGGGCGAGCTTGCCGTCGGTGCGCCGGCTGATTTCGTCCGCATCGACCTCGACCGCCTGGAGCGCGACCAGATCATCGACGCCGATCCGCTCGATCTGCTCTTCGCACGTGGCAATGCCTCGCTGGTTTCCGAGCTCGTGGTCGATGGCCGCACCGTCGCCCGCGCCGGCCGCTGCCTCGGTGTCGATCTTCCCGCCATCGAGCAGGAATTGCGCGGCATCACCGGCGCCAGCACTGCCACATACGCGCATGTCTTGCGCGCATGGCCGCGGCTGGCGAACTCATTGCAGCATTGGTTCGAAGCGCAGCTCACCTGCGATTAGCTGCACATCTTCGCTTCACGCCAAGCAGCAACGACAATCGAATGCGGGCTAATTCCGTCAAGCGGAAGAAAATTCCACTTGCATCACACTCGCCGCGCGGCTTCAAGTTCATCCAACAAGAAAATTGAATCAGCCGTTGTCACCGGCTGGTTGCTTGTGGGGAAGCCTGATGGGCGTGTTGTCGCATCTGCGGATTGTCGAGATCGGAAGTGCCGCGGCGACGAGCTATTGTGCGCGGCTGTTTGCCGATTTCGGCGCTGATGTGCAGAAGGTCGAGCCGCCGGCGGGCGATCCGCTTCGCCGCGCCGCGCCGCTGACGCCGCAAGGACACAGCGCATGGTTTGCGTTTCTCAACTTCAACAAATCGAGCGTCGTTCTCGACGGGAGCGATGCCTCGCGGCTGCGCGAGCTCGTCGCAGGCTGCGACATCCTGCTCGATGGGCGCGGCATCGATGCGGCTGACTGTCCCGACATCGATCTCGCCGCGATCAGGCAGAGCAATCCGGGCCTGATCCATCTCGACCTCGCCTGGTTCGGCGATCGCGGTCCCTATGCCGATTTCGCCGCGACGGATTCCACGATCCGCGCGCTCACCGGGCTGGTGAAGCTGGTCGGACCGGAGCAGGGGCCGCCAATGCACGCGCCGGATTTCCAGACCGGGATCCTGGGCGGGCTGTGGGGCTTCATCGCCGCCGCCGCGTCGGTGCTCGGCCGCATGCAGGACGGGCGCGGGCGCGAAAGCCATCTCAGCCTGTTCGAGGCCTCTATCGCCGTCACCGAATACATCATGTTCGAGGCGTTCCAGCGCGGCGATATCATGCGGCGGATCGGCGTCAACCGGTTCTGGCCGACCTTTCCGGTCGGCATCTATGAGACCAGGCAAGGCTGGCTCGGCGTCACCACGGTGACCCCGGCGCAATGGCGTTCGTTCTGCGAGATGCTCGGGCTGAACGAGCTGCGCGACGATCCGGCGCTGGTGATGGGGGTCGACCGGCTGCGCCATGTCGCCGAGATCGAAGGCAAGATCCTGCCAAGGCTGAAGCAGCGCACCGCGCAGGAATGGTTCGCCGAGGGCCTCAAGCGCAAGATTCCGATCGTGCCGGTGCCGGAGATCGCGGACCTGATCGCCGACGACGAGAAGCGTGCGCGGGGCGCGATCGTCCCGATCACGGTCGGCGACGAGGCCGGCTTTTCCGCCGGCACGATGCAACGATTGACCGCAACGCCGCCGCTGCGGGGCGGCCGCGTGCCCGATATCGGCGAGCAGCAGGCCTCGCGCGTCGCCGCGCCGCGCACGCCGGTGCCCGCGCCCTCCGCGGCCAGCCGCCTGCCGCTCGAGGGCATCCGCGTCGTCGACTTCTCAATGGGCTGGGCCGGGCCGATCTGCACCCGCACGCTGGCCGATCTCGGCGCCGACGTCATCAAGATCGAGGCGACGCAGTATCCGGACTGGTGGCGCGGCGTCGATCGCCGGCCGGCCTATGTGCTGGAGCAGATGTACGAGAAGTCGGTGCGCTACTGCATCATGAACCGCAACAAGCGCGGCATCACGCTCGACCTGACCCGGCCGAAGGGGCTTGCGCTGGCCAAGCGCCTGCTCGCCGATGCCGACCTCGTGGTCGACAATTATTCGGTCGAGGTGCTGCCCAAGCTCGGCCTCGGCTACGAGGTACTGAGCAAGCTCAACCCGAAGCTGGTGATGATGTCGATGTCGGCGTTCGGCGCCGGCAGCGTGCACCGCGACTGCCGCGCCTATGGCTCGACGCTGGAGCAGGGCTCCGGCCTGCCCAGCGTGGTCGGCGATCCCGGCGGTCCGCCGGTGATGAGCCACACCGCGTTCGGCGATGCCGTCGGCGGCCTCAACGGCGCCGCCGCGGTGCTGACCGCGCTGATCCACGCCAGGTTGACCGGGCAGGGCCAGTTCATCGATCTCGCGCAGATCGAGTGCATGATGCCGTTCGCCGCGCCCTGGATCGTCGCGCATTCGACCAGTGGCAAGGAGCCTGCGAAATACGGCAACCGCCATCCGGATTTCGTGCCGCATGGCTGCTTTCGCTGCGCCGGCGAGGACAATTGGATCGTGGTCGCGGTGTCCAATAATGCGATGTGGCCGAAACTCGCGCGGATGCTCGGCCGCGCGGACTGGGCGACGAACGAAACGCTCAGGACGGCCGCGGGCCGCCGCGCCATCGAGGCCGAGATCGAGGCTGCGATCACGGCATGGACCTCGGCCCGCGATGCGGATGCGGCCATGACCGAGCTGCAAGGCGTGGGCATCGCGTCCGGCGTGGCGCGGCTGCCGGTCGATTTGCTGCAAGACCCGCAGCTGCACGCCCGCGGCTTCATCCAGCAGGTCGACCGCGCCTTCATCGGACGGCATCCGCAGCCGTCGATGCCGTTCCGCGAAGGCGATGCGCCGTTTGCGATCCGCTCGGTGCCGCCGACGCTCGGCGAGCACAACCGCGAGATCCTCGGCGGCGAGCTCGGCCTCTCCGAGGCCGAGCTCGAGGAGCTTAGCCGCGAAGGCATCATCGGCACCGAGATGCTGATGGAGGAACAGTTGGTGAAAGCGAAGCAGCGGGCGGCGGGTTGACAGGTGGAATAGGGATGTCTTTCAAGAAACTGCTGATTGCCAACCGCGGCGAGATCGCGATCCGGATTGCCCGCGCAGCCGGCGAAAGCGGGCTTGCCACCGTCGCGATCTATCCCGCCGACGACGCGGCCTCGCTGCATGTCCGCTCAGCCGATGAGGCGCGCGAGATTCCCGGCCATGGCGCGCGGGCGTATCTGGACATCGAGGGGGTCATCGCCGCGGCCAGGGCTGCCGGCTGCGACGCGCTGCATCCGGGCTATGGCTTCCTCAGCGAGAACACGGAGCTCGCGCGGCGCTGCGCCGAGGAGAAGATCGTCTTCGTCGGCCCGTCGCCGGAGGCGCTGGATCTGTTCGGCGACAAGGCCAAGGCAAAGGCGTTGGCGAAGAAGTGCAATGTGCCGATCATTGCCGGCACGTCGGGCGCGACGTCGCTCGACGAGGCCAGGGCGTTCTTCGCCTCGCTCGGGGCCAACGCCGCCGTGATGATCAAGGCGATCGCCGGCGGCGGCGGGCGCGGCATGCGCGTGGTGGAGGACGCGGCGAAGCTCGATGAGGCCTATGCGCGCTGCCAGTCCGAGGCCAAAGCGGCGTTCGGCAGCGATGCCGTCTATGTCGAGCGGCTGATCCGGAAAGCCCGCCATATCGAGGTGCAGATCATCGGCGATCGTCATGGCGCGATCAGCCATCTCTGGGAGCGCGAATGCACCATCCAGCGCCGCAACCAGAAGCTGATCGAGGTGGCGCCGAGCCCATCGCTGAGCGAGAGCCTGCGCGCCCGCATCATCGAGGCGGCCAAGCAGCTCGCGACCGCCGCGCGCTATGACAATCTCGGCACCTTCGAATTCCTGGTCGATGACGAGGCAGAGGAAGGCAAAAGCGAAGGCGATGGCGCCTTCGCCTTCATCGAGGCCAATCCGCGGCTTCAGGTCGAGCACACCGTCACCGAAGAGGTGCTCGGCATCGACCTGGTGCGGTCGCAGCTTGCGGTCGCCGCCGGCGCCACGCTGGCCTCGCTCGGGCTGGCGCAGTCAGCGGTGCCCCTGCCGCGCGGCTATGCGATGCAGCTCCGCGTCAACATGGAGGTGATGGACGAGAAGGGGCTGACAAAACCGACCGGCGGCACGCTCAGTGTGTTCGACCTGCCGTCCGGCCCCGGCGTCCGTGTCGATACGTTCGGCTATTCCGGCTACCGGACCAGCGCCGCGTTCGACTCGCTGCTGGCCAAGGTCATCGTGCATTCGCCGAGCCCGAAATGGTCTGACGTGGTGCACAAGGCATCGCGCAGCTTGCGCGACTTCCGGATCGGCGGTGTCGCCACCAATATTCCGCTGCTCGGCGCCATCCTGGCGCACCAGAGCTTTGCGCGGAACAAGATCAGCACCAATTTCATCGATAGCCACGTGGCGGCGCTGGTCGGCGCGGCCGGCGATCTCACCGTACCATTGATCGAAGTAAGTGAAGCGGCTGCGACCAAGGCGGTCGCCACCGAGGCGGCGCCCGAAGGCTCGCTTCCGGTACCGGCACCGCTACAGGGCACGATCGTGGCGATCGAAGTTGCGGAGGGCGATCTGGTTCGTCCCGGCCAGCAGATCGCGGTGCTGGAATCGATGAAGATGGAGCATCTCGTCACCGCGCCGCAGGGCGGCCGGGTGACGAGGATCGCCGGCGGTCCCGGCCTCACCTTGATGCATGGCGAGCCAATCCTGTTCCTGGAGCCTGCCGAGGTGGATGGTCACACCGCGGAAGAGGCTGCCGCGATCGATCTCGATCACATCCGTCCTGACCTCGCCGAGCTGATCGCACGCAAGGCGATCACGCTGGACGAGAACCGCCCGGCCTCGGTCGAGCGGCGGCGCAAGACCAACCAGCGCACCGCGCGCGAGAACATCGCGCAGCTGGTCGATGAGGGCTCGTTCGTCGAATACGGCTCGCTCGCGATCGCGGCGCAGCGTCGCCGCCGCAAGGTCGAGGACCTGATCAAGAACACGCCGGCCGACGGCCTGATCGCCGGGGTCGCCACCGTCAACGCGAAAGATTTCGGCGCCGACGGCGCGCGCTGCATGGTGATCTCCTACGACTACACCGTGCTCGCCGGCACCCAAGGCCACATGAACCACAAGAAGATCGACCGCATGCTCGGGCTTGCCGAGCAGTGGCGGATGCCGCTGGTGTTCTACGCCGAAGGCGGCGGCGGCCGTCCCGGCGATACCGACCGGCTCGGCATGACCGGGCTCGACGGCCCGTCCTTCGTGCAGTTCGCAAAACTCTCCGGCCTCGTGCCGGTGGTCGGCGTGGTCTCGGGCTATTGCTTCGCCGGCAACGCCGCGATGCTCGGCGTCTGCGACGTCATCATCGCCACCAAAAATGCCTCGATCGGCATGGGTGGTCCCGCGATGATCGAGGGCGGCGGGCTCGGCGTCTATCATCCGGCCGAGGTCGGCCCGGTCTCGTTCCAGTCGCCGAACGGCGTGATCGATATCCTGATCGAGGACGAGGAAGAGGCCACCGCGGTGGCGCAGAAATATTTGTCCTACTTCCAGGGCGCGGTGGCCGATTGGAAGGCGCCCGACCAGCGGCTGCTGCGTCGCGCGATCCCCGAAAATCGGCTACGGGTCTACGACATCCGCAGCGTGATCGACCTGATCGCCGACGAGGGCTCGGTGCTGGAGATCCGCAGGGATTTCGGGGTCGGCATGATCACGGCGTTCATCCGCATCGAGGGCAGGCCGTTCGGCCTGATCGCCAACAATCCGAAGCACCTCGGCGGCGCGATCGACGCCCCCGCGGGCGACAAGGCCGCGCGCTTCATGCAGCTGTGCGACGCCTTCGACATCCCGATCGTGTCGCTGTGCGACACGCCGGGCTTCATGGTCGGCCCCGAGGCCGAGAAGACCGCGATCGTGCGCCATGTCGCGCGGATGTTCGTCACCGGCGCCAGCATCACGGTGCCGCTGTTCGGTGTGGTGCTGCGCAAGGGCTACGGTCTCGGCGCGCAATCGATGATCGGCGGCGGCTTCCACGCCTCGTTCTTCACGGTGGCCTGGCCGACCGGCGAGTTCGGCGGCATGGGTCTCGAAGGCTATGTCCGGCTCGGCTTCCGCAAGGAGATGGAGGCGATCGCGGATCCCCTCGAGCGCGAGAAATATTTCCAGACCAAGGTCGCCGAGCTCTATGCCAACGGCAAGGCGGTCTCGATCGCTTCGGTGCTGGAGATCGACGAGGTGATCGATCCCGCCGATACGCGGCACTGGATCATGGCGGGCTTGCGCTCGGTGCCGAAGGTCGCGCCGCGCACGACGCGGAAGCGGCCGTGTATCGATGCGTGGTGATGATCTCTTCGCACCGTCATTCCGGGGCTCGCCGCAGGCGAGAGCCCGGAATCCATCGGGCCGCACAACTTGTGGAGGAATGGATTCCGGGCTCGTACTTCGCACGCTCCGGAATGACGAGCCAAACTCAGTACGTCGCCCCGGCCAAGGCCGGGGGTGGGTGTGGCTCGCGCTTCGCGTCAATACGCGCGCTACCCCAGCCGCAACTCCGCATATCCCGCCGCCGCCACCGCGTCGCATCGCGCGCGATAGGCCGGCGCGCTGCCGCTGTAGCGGGCGACGATGCGCCTCTGCTTGCCGTCGACGTTGCGGTTGATGCCGGTCATCCAGGAATCGACCTCGTTGGAGAGCAGGCCGACCCCAAGCGCCTTCACGTGATCGGTCCAGGCGAGAGTCCCCTCCGGCGTCGCATCGAGGAAGGTCAGGCCTTTTTCCTGGGCGAAGCGGAGCAGGCCGGTGACCCAGTCGACGCTGTATTCGATGCTGCGCGGAATGTTGCCGAGCGCGGTGTGCGGGCCCATCAGCATCATCATGTTGGGGAAGCCGTCGACCATCAGCCCGAGATAGGTTTCCGGCCCGTGGGTCCATTTTTCTTTCAACCGGGCGCCGTGCGCGCCGCGGATATCGATCCTATCGAAGCTGCCGGTGATGGCATCGAAGCCGGTGGCGTAGATGATGATGTCGAAGGCGTAGTCCTTGTCGGTGGTGCGGATGCCCTCGGGCGTGATCTTTTCGATCGGCGCCGCCTTGATGTCGACCAGCTCGACATTGTCGCGGTTGTAGACCTCGTAATAGAAGGTCTCGAGCGGCAGCCGCCGCGTGCCAAAACCGTGGTTGGTCGGGATCAGCATCTCCGCGACCTTCGGGTCCCTGACGCGCTCGCGGATCTTGCGCGCGACGAAATCGCTGATCGTCGCGTTCGCCGCGCGGTCGGCCAGGATATCCTTGAAATTGCCCTGCCAGATGCCGAAGCCGCGCTCGCCATAGAGCTTTTCGTAAAACGCCTCGCGCTCGGCGTCGCTGACCTCGAACGCGCCGCGCGGATCGGGCGTATGCACGAAGCAGGCAAAGGTCTCCTTGCAGCGCGCGAAGATCTCGCCATAGCCGGCCTTGATCTTGGCCTGGGTTTCGGCGTCGATCTTGCCGTTGTGCAGCGGTGCTGCCCAGTTGGCGGTGCGCTGGAATACGGTGAGGTGGCCGACTTCGCCGGCGATGGTCTGGATGGTCTGGATGCCGGTCGCGCCGGTGCCGATCACGGCGACCCGCTTGCCGGTGAAATCGACCGTCTGCTTCGGCCAACGCGCGGTGTGAAACGATTGCCCCTTGAAATTGTCGATGCCCTCGACGCGGGGCAGGGTCGGCGTCGACAGCGGACCGATCGCGGTGATCAGGAAGCGGCAGCTATGCTGCGCACCGCCCTCCAGCGTAACCTGCCAGCTCCGCGCCTCGTCCTGGTAGATCGCGGATACGACGCGACTCTCGAACTGCATGTCGCGGCGCAGGTCGAACTTGTCGGCGACATAGTTGCAGTAGCGCAAGGTCTCGGGCTGGCCGGCAAAATGCTCCGACCATTCCCATTCCTCGAGCAGCTCCTTCGAGAACGAGTAGCCGTAGGAATAGCTTTCGGAATCGAAGCGCGCGCCGGGATACCGGTTCCAGTACCAGGTGCCCCCCACGCCGGTGCCGGCCTCGAACACGCGCGCCGAAAGACCGAGCTCGCGCAGCCGGTGCAGCTGATACATGCCGGACAGGCCGGCGCCGATGATGATGACGTCATAGTCCAGCGCAGCCGTCTGGGCGGTTTCGTCCTGGCGCGATGCGGCCACCTGTCGTTGCTCCCCGATCGGTTGATCGCCGCCAAGGCTAGCCGGACTTTCCGCTGCGGACAAACATCGAAGCGCGGGGCAGCCATCGCGATTTGCCGGGGTGCGGGCGCGCGGTTCGCGCGCGGCATTCCGTGCCGCGGACGTCCGCCGCATGGCTTTACTCGGCCGCGGAATTGCCTCTATCGTCGGCTCAACACCAAAAGGCTCTATTTCAATTTCATCCGCGGTATACGAAGCTTGTCGGTGAGAATCGTCAATTGAGGCATTACCTCCATCTCCGTCATTGCGAGCGAAGCGAAGCAATCCATTTCACCGCTTGCGGAGGCATGGATTGCTTCGTCGCTTCGCTCCTCGCAATGACGAAAGGGGCCACCAAGGAATGAAGAACGATCCCGTTGACGTCCTGATCATCGGTGCCGGCGCATCCGGCGCCGCGGTGGCCTGGAGCCTTGCCGACACCAGGATGCATATCCTCTGCCTCGATCAGGGCGGCTGGATGAATCCATCCGAATATCCCAGCACCGGGCGCGACTGGGAGGCGAAATTCTTCGGCGAGTGGTCGTCCAGCCCCAACATCCGCAAGCGGCCCGAAGACTACCCGATCAATGACGACGATTCGCCGATCAAGGTCGTCAATTTCAACGCGGTCGGCGGCTCGACGGTGATGTACACCGCGCACTGGCCGCGGCTGCATCCGTCGGACTTCAAGGTCAGGACGCTGGACGGCGTCGCCGACGACTGGCCGATCGATTACGACGCGCTGACGCCGTTCTTCGAGGAGAACGATCGGATGATGGGCACCTCGGGCCTGTCGGGCGATCCGCTGTCGCCGCTGTCGCATCCGCCGATGCCGCCGCAGCCGCTCGGCCTGTCCGGCCCGTTGATCGGCAAGGCCATGAACAAGCTCGGCTGGCACTGGTGGCCGTCCGACACGACGGTGGCGACGACGGATTACGAGGGCAGGGCGCGCTGCATCAATCTCGGCCATTGCACGCCGGCCTGCGCGCAGGGCGCCAAATCCTCGACCGACATCACCTACTGGCCGCACGCGATCCGCGCCGGGGTCGAGGTCAAGACCCATTGCCGGGTGCGCGAGATCCTGACCAATGAGCACGGCATGGCCTCCGGTGTCGTCTATTACGACAAGGACGGCGTCGAGCAATTCCAGCCGGCCGAGGTCGTGATCGTCGCCTGCAACGGCGTCGGCACGCCGCGGCTGCTGCTCAACTCGGTCTCGGGAAAATTCCCCAATGGCCTGGCCAATTCGTCCGGCCTAGTCGGCAAGAACCTGATGTTCCATCCCTATGCGCAGATCTACGGCTATGTCGCCGAGCCGACCGACAGCAACCGCGCGCCGCCGACCTGCCTGTGGAGCAAGGAGTGGTATGACACCGATCTGTCGCGCGGCTTCGTCCGCGGCTACGGCGTCCAGTTCGTCCGCGGTGCCGGCCCGGTGTTCGAGGCGGTGACGAGCGAGCAGAAGGGCATCCTGCCCTGGGGCAGGGATCATCATCGCGCGTTCCGCAAGCTGAACGGCCATCGGCTCGGCTTCTCGGCGATCTGCGAAGATCTCCCCGAGGAGCACAACCGCGTCACGCTCGATCCGGTGCTGAAGGACGGCCACGGCATTCCGGCGCCGAAGATCGACTACACGATCAGCGAGAACAGCCGCAAGATGATGGACCATGCGCTGGCGCGCGGCCGCGAATTCCTCGAGGCCGCCGGCGCGACCGATCTCTGCGTCAACGCGCCGATCCCGTGGGGCGGCTGGCATCTGCTCGGCACCGCGCGGATGGGCACCGATCCGGCGCGCTCCGTGGTCAACGAATGGGGCCGCTCGCACGACGTGAAGAACCTGTTCATCGTCGACGGCAGCATCTTCGTCACCTCGGGCGGCGTGAACCCGACCTCGACCATCCAGGCCCTTGCGCTCTACATCGCCGACCAGATGAAGCAGCGCCTCGCCAACCTGTTCGATTGAGACCGTCATGTCCGATGCAAGACAACTGACCGCAGCCCAGCGCGCTGATCTCCGCACCGTCGCCGCGATGATCGTCCCCGAAAACGACGAGTACAAGGTGCCAGGCGCCGACGATGCCGCGATCCAGGCCGATATGCTGGCCACGCTCGGCCGCGACACCGCGCTGGTCGCGCAGGCGCTGGACCATCTGGCTGATCTTGCCGGCAAGCCGCTCGCCGAGCTCGACGAGGCCAAACGCGACGCGGTGGCGCAGGAGTTTCGTCAGCTTGGCGGCGCGGCCGCGGCGACGCTCGTCCGCGTCGTGCTGCAATGCTACTACCGCGACGACCGGGTGCTGCGCTCGCTCGGGCTCGAGCTGCGCGCGCCGTTTCCAAAAGGCCATGTGCTGCCGGACGGCGACTGGTCGCTGCTCGATCCGGTCCGGGCGCGCGGCGGGGTGCTGCGGCGGGCGGTCTAGTGTTGCGTCCTTGACGGTCCATTCCGTCATTCCGGGGCGCGACGAAGTCGCGAACCTCAGATGCGCAATCGCGCATCGGGGAATCCAGAGGTCGTACATCGAGATTCCGGGTTCTCGCTTCGCGAGCCCCGGAATGGCACTGAGGGCAATCGCACGTCAGAGACGCAGCCCTAGCCAACCGGGCAGGGTTGCGCGGGGGGCGTAACCACTTGCGGCGCAGGGAGCCGGTCACCATCTGAGGTGACCAAAGGATTCTCGCCATGCTGGATTTTACCTCGGATACCGCCGCTGACACGCCGTCAGCGGCGACGGTCGATGCTGCCCCAGATGCTGCTCAAGCCAACGACCGGGCCTTGCTGGATGCCTATTCCAATGCCGTGATCGACGTCACCGACCGCGTCGGCCCGGCCGTGGTCCGGGTCGAAACCGGGCCGAAACTGCGCAATGCGCGCGAGCGCGGCGGGCTCGGCTCGGGCATCGTGATCTCGCCCGACGGCTTCGTGCTGACCAACAGCCATGTGGTCGGATCCTCGAAGGAGATCCGGCTGCGCGACACCGAGGGCTTCGTTACCGATGCTCATGTGCTCGGCGTCGATCCCGATACCGACCTCGCGCTGCTGCGCGCCGATGGCGCGCGCGATCTGCCCTACGCCTCGCTCGGCAATTCCAAGACCTTGCGGCGCGGCCAGCTCGTGGTCGCGATCGGCAATCCGCTCGGCTTCGAATCGACGGTCACCGCCGGCGTGGTGTCGGCGCTCGGCCGCTCGATCCGCTCGGTCAGCGGGCGGACCATCGAGGACGTGATCCAGACCGACGCCGCGCTCAATCCCGGCAATTCCGGCGGCCCGCTGGTGTCGTCGAACGGCGAGGTGATCGGCATCAACACCGCGATCATCAACGGCGCGCAGGGCATCTGCTTTGCGGTCGCCTCCAACACCGCGCAATTCGTGCTGTCGGAGATCATCCGCCACGGCTATGTCCGCCGCGCCTATATCGGCGTCGCCGGCCAGACCGCGCCGGTGCCGCGGCGGCACGCGGTGCTCGCCGGGGTCGAGAACAAGATGGGCGCGCTGCTGATGCAGATCGAGCCGGACAGCCCGGCCGCGCGCGCGAGCCTGCTGCCGGGCGACGTCGTGATCCGGCTCGACGGCATCGAGATCAACGGCGTCGACGACCTGATCCGCGCGCTCGACTACAGCCGGATCGACCGCACCCTTTCGATGGACGTGCTCCGCCTCGGCCGCCTCCGCGCGATCGAGATCCATCCGATCGGAAGGAAGCCCGCGAAGCAGTGAGGGCTATCTTGTCCGCGTGCGAGCTGCACCCTCTCCCTCATGTCCGCCATAGCCTTCGAAGGCATGTGGGAGAGCGTGGCGAAATCGAGCGGAGCGAGATGAAGCCGGGTGAGGGGTTCTATCCGCGAGCTTATTTGCGGAGAGAACCCCTCATCCGGCGCTGCGCGCCACCTTCTCCCATGCAGCCTGCTCTGATGGCGTCACGCGCGATTCGATTGGCGCGATTTGTCACTGCCCCACCTTCTGAGAAAATCTAGATTCAGCGCGCTCGCAGCGAAACAACCTTGAAACTGTGGGCAGACTGATTGGACGAAGTTCGCTCCGTCGGCTTTTTGTCGTGGCTTCGCATGATAGCCCTTTGCTCGCTCATGCAAGCCATTCCGCAACGGTCCCTCAAAGTCAAAGGACGCCTATGCAAGCATCCCGGTATACCCGTCGCGCCGCGCTGGCGCTGGCACTTGCTACCTCAACCCTGTTCCTGACGCCCGCAGCCGATGCCGAACCGTCGCCGGCCGATGCGCTGGTCGGGATCTGGGAGGCTGACGACGGCACAGTGAAGCTCGATATGTTCAAGGCCGGATCGGAATTCCAGGCGCGCATGCTCTACGGCAACGAGATCGTGGAGGCTGACAACGTCACCTTCAAGAAGGACACGCAGAACCCGGACCCTGCGCTGCGTTCGCGCTCGCTCAAGAACATCGTGTTCATCACGGGCCTACGCTGGAGTGACGGCGAGTGGAGCGGCGGGACGATCTACGATGCCTCTTCCGGTCGTACCTACAACTGCAAGGCTGAGATCAAGGATGGGAAGATGGGCTTGCGGGGCTATCTCGGCATTCCGGCGATGGGGCAGACGCGTACGTTTCATCGGGTTCGCAGCTAACCCGATGAAAACACCAATCACGCAATTGATCCGGGGCGGCGCCTAGCGGCTCCGGCACGGGCTCCGTGAGAGCGTTGGGCGCATGCACAATATGCTGTTCGCGGTCTTGCTCGATCTCGGCCCGATCGGGGGATCGGCTTGTCGTGCCTTGGCGCGAAATCGCTGCGCGCCCAGTCGGCTGAGTCGCGCAACCATTGGCTAATCATATGATTTAATTGACGGTTTCCTGCTGGGCGTCGCTGGCAACAAATGGCGTGATGTGCAAGTCTATTGGCGGGCTTCGACAGTGTGTGGCGACCCGAAAGCCCTAAGTTGGGCTGCACACTGTGAGAGGTTACGATGAACGATAGACGGAAAAGGACAGCGCTTGTGACCGGGGCATCTTCCGGCATGGGCAAGGAAATTGCAAAGCGCCTGATCAAGGATGGCTTCCACGTCTTTGTCGCGGCGCGACACACCGACAAGATGAACGATCTCGTCAAGCTCGGCGCGCGCGCGTTGCGCATGGACATTTCCAACGAGGAAGAAATCAAGGCGACGGTCGACACCATCCTGAATGAGGCTGGTGGCGTTGACGTGCTCGTCAACAATGCCGGCTTTGGGCTCTACGGCCCGGTCGAGGAAATCGGTATCGAAGAAGCGCGCTACCAGTTCGAGGTGAACCTGTTCGGCGCGGCGCGCTTGACGCAGCTTCTGCTCCCGAGCATGCGGGCCAAGCGTTCCGGAACAATCGTCAACATCACTTCCATGGGCGGCAAGATTTATACGCTGCTCGGGGCCTGGTATCACGCGACGAAGCACGCACTTGAAGGATGGTCCGATTGTCTTCGGCTCGAACTTGCTCCCTTCGGCATCAAGGTGGTCATCATCGAGCCCGGCCTGATCGAGACAGGCTTCGGCAACGTGGTCGCCAACGGCTTGCTGAAACGTTCTGGCTCGGGACCGTATGCCAGGCAGACCGAAGCGGTCGCGAAGTCGACGGTTGACGCCTATGGTCAGGGCCGCGGCACGAATCCGACCGTGATTGCCGACGTCGTGTCCAAAGCCGTGAAGGCGCCGAAACCGCGTACGCGCTATGTCGCCGGCAAGTACGCCCTGCCCATGATCAAGATCCGCGAATGGTTCGGCGACCGCATGTTCGATCGCGTGATCATGAGCCAGATGCGCTAGGACGGGGCAATGAGCGCAGCGACAGCAGATCGGTGCAAAGTGCCAAAGGCCTTCTGGCAGAGCGTCGAGCATATCGGCGTGTCGCCAGCCGCGCTGTTGAGGCAAGCGCGCCTTCCAGCTACTTTGCACTTGAGCGAACAAGCACAGGTCACGACGGCGCAATACTTCACGTTGTGGCGGGCGTTGGAGGAATTGAAGCCGGAGCCGGGCCTTGGCCTTACGCTCGTCCAGCAAACGGATACGGCCGTGCACCCGCCATCGAGCCTCGCTGCGTTCTATGCGCGGGACTACCGCGACGGTTTGCTCCGCATCGCGCGATTTAAGCGCCTCTGTTCGCCCGAACAAGTGCGTGTGGCGCAAGGCAAGGAGGAATGTGCGGTCACGGTCGAATGGCCATACGCGACCGAGGCCGAGCCTGCGATCTCAACGGATGTGACCTTTGCTTCACTCGTAGAACTTGGGCGCCGAGGCACCGGGCAGTCGCTTGCTCCCTTGCGTGTCGAACTGGTTCGTGAGCGTCCCAAGAACGATGTTTATCAGAGGTATTTCGAATGCCCGGTTCGCTTTGGTGCTGCGCAGAGCCGGCTTATCCTGAAGCCGTCCGACCTCGATCGTCCGTTTCCCGGGCATAATCAAGAACTCCTCGAAATCCTCACCCCGGCGCTGGCTTCAGCACTCGGCGAGCTGCAAGCGCGCAGCTCGATCAAGGAACAGGTGAAGGTTGTTCTCAAAAGAAGCCTCGCGAGCGGGCGGCCGGAGCTATCGGACGTGGCGCGCGATCTCGGCTTGAGCGAACGCACGCTGCAACGAAGGATCACCGAAGAAGGTGCGAGCTTCCGCGAACTGCTTGCCGAAGCGCGGCAAGAACTCGGACGGCAGCTTCTCCTCGACCCTTCCGCTGAGATCGATGAGGTGGCCTGTCTGCTCGGCTACCAGGATACAAGCTCCTTCTATCGCGCATTCCGGGACCGGGAAGGCGTGACGCCCAGCCGCTGGCGGGAATTGAGGAGCGACAAACTTCACTAATTAGGCATTTAAGACATCGAGCATGGAGGCAGCCGCCGGGTGCGGCTTCTCCATGAACGTCGGAGGCTTCCCACTGCTCAGGAGCAGACAATATGAAGAAAATATCAAGTCGTCGTATTCTCCTTTGCCTTGCCACCGCTCTGATGCTGGCGATTTTGGGCCCGCTGGCGTTCGTCAAAATCGGGCACGGTCGGGGCACGCCCTATCCGGATATCGGCTCGGACAATCCGGAGGGCCTTGCAAAGCTCGAGACGCTCATCACCCTCGATTATCCTCCGGGCAATGTGGCTGTCGCAAACGATGGCCATGTTTATTTCAACTATCATCCGATCGCGCGCGCGAGCCGGTTCTCGCCGAACACGGTATTCGAATGGGCTGACGGCAAGATCACGCCGTTCCCGTCCAAAGAAATGCAGAAGGAGTTTCAAGGCAGTTTCGGCATGACCATCGACAACCAGAAGCGCATCTGGTTGATCGAGCCGGCGAGCTTCGATTTTCAACACACCCGCTTGTGGGCGTTCGACCTCGCGACACGCAAGCGTGTCGACTATTTCGAGTTCCCCGGCAAGGATGCGCAGTTCGCGCAGGATTTGCGCGTTACCGCCGACGGCAAATACATCGTGCTCGCCGACACCGGCATCATGCGGTTCACTGCACCGAAGCTGATCGTCTATTCGGTCGCTGATCACGCGTACCGGACCGCGCTGGGAGCGCATCCGTGCACCTCGCCCGAAGACTGGTTGATGCAAACGCCGTTTGGCGCGTATCGCCTGGGCTTCGGACTTGTGAACGTCGCGGTCGGTCTTGATGGCATCGAAATCAGCCGGGATCAGCAATGGGTCTACCTTGCGGGCATGACGAATTCACATCTTTGCCGGGTGCCCCTTTCAGCCGTGCTCGATCCCACGATCGCTCCGTCGGATGTTGCCAGCAAGGTGGAAGATCTCGGGCGCAAACCCCTCAGCGACGGCATCACCACGGACAAGGCGGGCGATGTCATTCTGACCGATGTCGAGCATGGCGGCCTCATGGCGTTTGATCTCAATACCAGGAAGGCCAGGACGCTCGTGCGCTCGCGTGACGTGATTTGGCCCGATGGGGTCGTGACGGGGCCCGATGACTCGCTCTATTTCACGGACAGCGCACTTTCGGCCTACATGGGTCAGCTCGCGGGACCGCCCGACCAGGCGCAACTGGCCGCACATCGACCGTATTTCATCTACCGCCTCAAACGCTAAGCACTGCACGTCTGCTGCATTATCGTTGGCGTTTGCCGCAAGTTCATTGGCGCGGTTGGTCACTGCCGATTGCGGGAGCCATCACTAAAACAGCGGCGGCAGATCAAGCGCTCTTCACGGAAGGAACATCGTATGTCTGACAAAATCTGGTTCATCACGGGCGCATCGCGCGGTTTTGGTCGCATCTGGACCGAAGCCGCGCTCAAGCGGGGCGACAAGGTCGCAGCCACCGCACGCATTGCGGCGGACCTTACCGACCTTACGGAACGCTTTGGAGAAAACGTGCTGCCGTTGTCGCTTGACGTGACCGACCCCCATGCGGTTCGGAATGCCGTTACGCGAGCCTACGGGCATTTCGGAAGGCTGGATGTCGTTCTCAATAACGCCGGCTATGCCCTGGTCGGCGCGATCGAGGAAGCCGACGAGACCGAGGTTCGGGCCGAGTTCGACACCAATTTCTTCGGCTCGCTCCGCGTGATCCAGGCCGCGCTCCCGATCTTGCGCCGTCAGCGTTGTGGTCACATCATCGGTGTATCCAGCGTGGCCGGAATCGTCGCGGGTCCTATCACGGGTTTCTACAACGCTTCGAAGTTCGCGCTCGAAGCACTCCATGACAGTCTGTCACAAGAGGTCGAGCACTTCGGGATCAAGGTGACGGTGCTTGAACCCGGCGCCTACGCGACAGGGTTTGCCAGCATGGCCTCGCTCAGGATCGCAACCGCGATCGAGGCTTACAGCGCGACGAGGGCGGAAGTCTTCGCGGCAGGCGCGGCAAGCCCGTTCGGCGATCCGGCGGCGACGGCGGATGCGATCCTGAAGATCGTCGACGCCGAGAATCCTCCCCTGCGTTTCTTCGTGGGTACCGAGGGTATGCCGCGCGCCCGGGCCGCCTACGCCGAACGCCTCAGGACGTGGGAAGCATGGGAGACGGTTTCAAACGCCGCGCAAGGTGAAGCACGGCAACACAACATCGCGTCCTGACCGGTCAACGCAAGGAGGGTTCGATATGAACGCCAGCGCTGTTGTAGATTTCTTTCAGTTCTTTCGCTCCTACGTCTCCAATCCGGGCCAGGTTTCGGCGATCGCCCCCTCGGGGCAGTCGTTGGCGCGCCTGATGACGCAAGAAATCGTACCAGGGGCCGGGCCGGTCATCGAACTCGGACCCGGCACGGGGGTGTTCACCAAGGCACTGCTCGCGCGCGGCGTTGCCGAGCAGGATCTGCTTCTCGTCGAGTATGGTTCCGATTTCATGCGCCTGTTGCAGCAACGCTTTCCAAGGGCGAGGGTGCTCTGGATGGATGCGCGACAGCTTTCGCAGTATGAGCCGTTCATGGCGCCTGCCGCAGCGACCGTGAGCGGACTTCCGCTCCTGACCATGTCGCCGCGCAAGGTCATCGCCATCCTGAGTGGCGCGTTCCGTCACATGCACGAAGATGGGACGTTCTATCAATTTACCTACGGGCCGCGCTGCCCTGTGCCACGCCCGATCCTGGACCGGCTCGGGCTGAAAGCCAGCCTCGTCGGGCGCACGGCATTGAACGTTCCTCCTGCCTCCGCCTATCGCATTCGGCGGCGTCCGCAACTTCCAAAGCACACGCTACGGCATGAAAATTGGTAATTGCGGATTGCCCGGGTCGAGACGTACTTGGACTTCGCAATGTCCGCTTTCGTGCGGCCATCACAGACATCCAACGCGCGTGATCGTGCGCGGGCTCGCAGCAACTAGCCCGCATGAGCGAAGCGAGATGCGGGATTGATGCCGCGACCTATTGCCGGCCCCGGATGTCGCTTCGCCCATCCGGGCTACGCTCGCTGTTGGCCCGAAGCCACCGCTGCGTCCGTCAGGCAACGATCACCACTTTTCCCGGAATGCGATCTGCTTGGCGTGATCGCTTTTCATCACCAGTATGGCCACCGCCAACCCTCATAGAGGTCCCACGACGACACCAGGGGCGCCGCATATGGATCGACCCGGTCGTCTTCAGGGCGATAGCGATATCGTGGAACGATATAATAATCCCACGGGGTCGGCGTTATCACGGGCGTCGAGATCACGACCCTCGTTCGTTCATGTGCCTTGCGCGCCCGGGCTTCAGCACCGGATGTCCCGAGGGTACACAGTACCAGGGCCGCTCCGAGAGCGCATGCGGCAGTCATCATCTTCATATGCATCGGCCTCCTCGCCTGAGAGTGCAAAAGGACTCAAAGCTAATTCGCTCTTGGCTGGTGAATCTCCGCGTCAGTACACTCTCGGAGTCGTCGCAAAAGTTCGGAATAATAGAAGATAGCGCTGAGTTGCCCGACGTGTCAAGTTGCTTGCCCGAGTGTCGGCGGCAGCCTGCCTCCTTTGCATGGGGTTGTTTTCGATGTTTTGGTGATGGCGGGAAGCGGAACCCGCCGCGCCGCTACTGCAACGCCGCCAGCAACTCGTCCGGCTGCTCGACCATCATCATGTGGCCGGCGCCTGCGAGCACAACGGTCCGTGCATTCGGCGTCGCGGCGGCCAGCGCCTTGCCCGCCTTCGCGGGTGTCATCATGTCGCGCTCGCCGAGGATGAAGGTCGCGGGCACCTTGACGGCGGCCGCGGCCGTGAGCGCGTTCTGGTAGGCGTTGCAGGCGTTGAGGTCGTTGTAGAGCACGCCGGGCTTGGCCTCCTGCAAGACGCGCTGCGCGCCCTGGTGCATCCACAGGCCGGGCGCGAGGCCGCCGCCGAGCTCGGCCTTGAAGCCGAGGCCCCAGATCGAGACCATGTCGATCGCGGCTGTGTCATTGGCCTCGGCGGCCTTCAGGAGATCGGGGCCGACCGTCATGGTCGCGGCGGTGCCGATCAGCGCGAGGCCGGAGACCTTGTCGGGATGCCGCGCCGAGGTCTCGATTGCGATCAGCGAGCCCATCGAATGGCCGATCAACCGGGCCTTGGTCGCGCCGGCGGCCGCAATCAGCGCCGCGATCCAGTCGGCCATCTCGGCGATGGTCGCAAGGGGCTTGCCGGCGGAGCGGCCATGGCCGGGCAGGTCGGGCGCCAGCACGGAGAAGCCGTGATGGGCGAACCAGCGGCTGTGCAGCGCCCAGGTCGAAGAGTCGAAGCCGGCGCCGTGGATCATCACGACAGCCGGCAGCGATGGATCGAACGGCTTGCCGCCGGTGGCGATGAAGGTGTCTGATCCGTTGACGGAAAGCTGCATGGCGCTCAAGTCCTTTGCGAGGCGCGCAGCGCCTGGCCGAGATCGTCGATGATATCGTCAGCGGTCTCGATGCCGACCGACAGCCGCACCAGCTCCTCGCCGATGCCGGCCGCCTTGAGCTGATCGGCGTCCATCTGCTGATGCGTGGTGCTGGCGGGATGGATCACCAGCGTCTTGGCGTCGCCGACATTGGCGAGATGGCTGATCAGCTTCAGGGACTCGATGAACTTCTTGCCGGCGGGGCGGCCGCCCTTGATGCCGAAAGAGATGATCGAGCCGGCGCCGCGCGGCAGCAGCTTCTTGGCCAGCGCATAGTCCGGATGCGTCTCCAGCGACGGATGCAGCACCCAGTCGACCGCCTTGTTGGCGGCCAGCGCATCGAGCACCGCATGGGTGTTGCTGACGTGGCGGTCCATGCGGACGCCGAGCGTCTCGATGCCCTGCAACAGCTGGAACGCGTTGGTCGGCGACAGGCAGGCGCCGAAATCGCGCAGGCCCTCGGTGCGGGCGCGCATGATGAAGGCGGCCTTGCCGAACTGCTCGTCGAAGACGATGCCGTGATAGCCAGCATAGGGCTCGGTGAGCTGCGGGAATTTGCCGGAGTCGCGCCAGTCGAACCGGCCCCCGTCGACGATGACGCCGCCGATCGCGATGCCGTGGCCGCCCATCCACTTGGTCGCCGAGTTCATCGTGATGTCGGCGCCGAGCTCGATCGGCTGGCTCAGATACGGCGTCGCGAAGGTGTTGTCGATCAACAGCGGGATCTTCGCATCATGCGCGATCTGCGCCACCGCAGGGATATCGAGCACCTCGAGGCCGGGATTGCCGATGGTCTCGCCGATCACAAGCCGCGTGTTCGGCCTGATCGCGGCGCGGAAGTCGTCGAGTGCGCGGGGCTTCACGAAGGTCGTGGTGATGCCGAAGCGCGGCAGCGTGTGCGCCAGCAAATTGATGGTGCCGCCATAGAGCGAGGCGGAAGCGACGATATGGTCGCCGGCATTGAGCAGGGTTGCGATCGCCAGATGCATCGCGGCCATGCCGCTGGCGGTGCAGATCGCGCCGACACCGCATTCGAGCGCGGCGATGCGTTCCTCCAGAACCGCAGTCGTCGGATTCGAGATGCGCGTATAGATGTGGCCGGCACGTTCGAGATTGAACAGCGCCGCGGCGTGGTCGGCGTCCTGGAACACGTAGGACGTGGTCTGGTAGATCGGCACCGCGCGGGCGCCGGTTGCGGGATCGGGGCGCTGGCCGGCGTGCAGGCTCAGGGTTTCGAAGGCAGGCGGCTTGGGTGCGGGCATGCAAGACTCGTCAGGTCAGTCGATGGGTGGGCACTGCCCGAATTACACGTGAACTGCGGTGCGAACGCGGCCGACATTGCCGAACACGCGCAAATAGCGCTCGACCTCCGAGGGGATGCCGGTCGCCTTCTCCGGATTGTCGGAGAGTTTCACGGCCGGGCGTCCGTCGACCGAGGTCACCTTGCAGACGATCGAGATCGGATCGAGCTCGGCGGAGCCGTCGGGCGCGCAGCCGACGAAGTCGTTGGTGAGGTTGGTGCCCCAGCCGAAGCTGACGCGCACGCGGCCCTTGAAGTGGTGGAAGGTGTCCTCGATCGAGCCGACGTCCATCGCGTCCGAGAACACCAGGAGCTTCTCCTTGGGATCGCGGCCCTTCTGCTTCCACCATTTGATGATCTCTTCGCCGGCGGTGATCGGCGGCGCGCTGTCGGGACGAAAGCCGGTCCAGTCGGCGACCCAGTCGGGCGCGTCGCGCAGGAACGGCTTGGTGCCGAAGGCGTCGGGCAGCGCGATCAAGAGGTTGCCGCCATAGGTGTGACGCCATTGGTCGAGGATGCGATAGGGCGCCCAGCGCAGCGCCTCGTCGTCATTGGCGAGCGCGGCCGCCACCATCGGCAGCTCATGCGCATTGGTGCCGATCGCCTCGAGATCGTTGTCCATCGCGAGCAGCACGTTCGACGTTCCGGTGAAGGACGGACCGAGGCCTTCCTTCACCGCCTCGACGCACCAGCGCTGCCACAGGAAGCCGTGGCGGCGGCGGGTGCCGAAATCGGACAGCCGCAGGCCGTCGAGCTTCTGCAGCCGCTCGACCTTGGTCCACAGCTTGGCCTTGGCGCGGGCGTACAGCACGTCGAGCGCGAAGCGGCCATAGGTCTTGGTCGCGGCGCGCGAGCGCAGCTCGTTGAGGATCGCGAGCGCCGGGATCTCCCACATCGTGGTGTGGGTCCAGGGCCCATGGAAATGCAGCTCATACTGGCCGTCGACCTTGTGCAGCTCGTATTCGGGCAGGCGGAAGGTCGAGAGCCAGTTGATGAAATCCGGCGAGAACATCTGGGTCTTGCCGTAGAACGTGTTGCCGGCGAGCCAGATCAGTTCCTTCTTGCTGAAGCGGATGGTGCGGGCGTGGTCGAGCTGGGCGCGCAACTCGCCCTCGTCGATGACCTCGGCGAGCCGGATATGGGTCGAGCGGTTGATCACCGAAAAGGTCGTGCGGGTGTCCGGATAGCATTCCCGGATCATCTGCTGCATCAACAGCTTGTAGAAATCGGTGTCGAGCAGGCTGCGCACGATCGGGTCGAGCCGCCAGCCATGGTTGTAGGTCCGGGTCGCGATATCTGTCACGGTCATAAGGGAACCTTAGCCTGCCCCGCGCCGCCCGCCCAGTGGGTATCGGGCGGAACATGGCAGGTCAGCGCGCTATGGTCCGCCGTATACGGCCGACGGTGGCGGCGACATCGGTCCACTCCGGCTTGTCCGGCGCGAATTGCCGCCGGAGGAAGGCGGCGAGCTCGGCGACCTGGTTGTCGTTCATGCTGTCCTTGAACGCCGGCATATAGCCGAGGTCGGTCACGGCCGGCTTGGCGATGCCGTGCAGGATCACCTGGATCAGATTGTCGGGCGCATCGCTGTGCAGATTGCTGTTCAGCGCCAGCGACGGCCGGCTGCCGAACAGCGGCGGGCCGCCGACCTCGTGGCACACCGCGCAGGCGCCTTGATAGATCCGCGCGCCAGCCGACGCGGCGGTGGTGACGGCGGTGCCGGCCTCGAGCTTCGCGGCGAGCGCATCGTGGGCCGGCTGATCAGCGGTTGGGTTGAACGAGGCGAGGTAAACCGCCATCGCACGGATATCCTGGTCGGGCAGCGCAGCCAGCTCCTGCACGACCGGCGCCATCGGTCCTGCGGCGACGCCGTGCAGGCGGGACTCGCCGGTGCGCAGATAGGCGTACAGCTCGTCCTCGCTCCAGGGGATCGGCGCCTTCGACAGCGACGTCAGCGCCGGCGCCTCCCAGCCCTCGGCAAAGCCGCCGGCGAGATAGGCCGCCTGTCGCTCGGCGCCGAGCGCATTGCGCGGCGAATGGCAGGCGCTGCAATGCCCGAGCCCTTCGATCAGATAGGCGCCGCGATTCCATATCTCGGGCTTCGATGGATCGGGCTGGAACGTGCGCGGCTGATGGAAAAACGCATTCCATCCGGCGAGCAGCGGCCGCAGGTTGAACGCAAAGGCAAGGGCATTCGCCGGCGTTTCGGCGCGCACCGGCGGCTGCGCCATCAGATAGGCATAGAGCGCTTGCAAATCGGCGTCGGTGGTCCTGGCGAAATGCGTGTACGGAAACGCCGGATAGAGATGGCGGCCGTCGCGATGAATGCCTTCGCGCATCGCGCGCTCGAAGGCGGGATAGGACCAGGCGCCGATGCCGGTGTCGATATCGGGCGTGATGTTGGTGGTATGGATGGTGCCGAACGGCGTCTCGAGCGGCCGGCCGCCGGCGTTCAGGATGCCGTGCTCCGAGGTGTGGCAGACGGCGCAGGCACCGAGCGCCGCAAGCTCCTTGCCGCGCGCGATCGTTGCCGTGGAATAGACCGAGGCATCGGGACGGGCGATCGGCGCGATCGCGCGCCATGGCAAGACGGCCGCGCCGATCCCGATCGCTGCTGCACACAGTGCGGCAATGCCGGCAAGCATTCCGCCGCGTTGCGCGAACGGATTTTTCCATCTGTTGAGGTCGGCCGCCTTCGCCGGCGGCGCAAGCGGGGCGGGCGCTGCCGGTTGCTCGCCGCGTAAGCCCTTCAAAATGCGCTCCGGCGTGAACGGCAATTCGCGGAAGCGCACGCCGGTCGCATCGTAGATCGCGTTCGCGATCGCAGCCGCGCTTGGCACCGAGGCGGACTCGCCGACGCCGAGCGGCGGCTGGTCCTGCCGCGGCAGCATCAGCACATCGATCTCAGGTAGCTCGGGGAATTTGATGATGGGGTAGGCGCCCCATTCCCGCGCGGCCACCGCGCCGCGCTCGAAGGAAACCTCCTCCATCAGCGCGCGGCTGGTCGACTGGATGACGTTGCCTTCGATCTGGTGCCGCACGCCCTCCGGATTGATCATCAACCCGGAGTCCTGGCCGGCGACGACGCGGGTCACGCTGACATCGCCGGTCGCCTTGTTGACCGCGACGTCGGCGATCCACGCCGACCATGCCGCACCGTAGCCGGGAAACTTGCTGTGCACATAGAGCGCATAGGCAAAGCCGCGGCCGCGCACGATGTCGCCGTCCGCCTCGGGCTCTTGCCGCACCGGGCGCGGCGTCCAGCCGGCGCGCTCGGCGACCGCGTTGACGAGATCGATCGCGCGCCTGTCCTTCAAATAGCGCAGCCGGTATTCGATCGGATCGACTTCCGCTTCGGCCGCGAGCTCGTCGATATAGGACTCGTGCGCAAACGTGTTCGGCAGCGCCGAGACGCCGCGAAACCAGGAGGCGCGCACGATCGGCGGCATGTCATTGGCGACCACGCGCATGTTCTCGTAGTCGTAGGGCGGGATCGCGGTGCGGTCGCCCATCTCGAATACGGCAGGCGTCGGCGCGATCCGCCCTGTGAGCAGCAGCGCCAGCGTCGGCGCGCCGTTCGAGGGATAGCGCGTATTGAAATCGTAGCCGGCGACGCTGCCGTCGGCGTTGAGCCCGCCATTGACGTCCATCAGCTGCGCGGTGCCCTTCGGCTCCCAGGCATGCTCCTGCTCGCGCGTGAGCTGGACCCGCACGGGCCGGCCGACCGCGCGCGACAGCAGCAGCGCGTCGGCGGAGACGTCGTCGGCGCAGTTGCGGCCGTAGCAGCCGGCGGCCTCCATCCGGATCACGTCGATCTCGGATTCCGGCCGCTGGATCAACAGCGCCAGATCGCCGCGCAGGATGTGCGGGTTCTGAGTGCCGGACCACACCCGGATCGCGCCGTCGCCGTAGTCGGCGACCGCGCAGGATGGGCCGATCGAGCCGTGCATCTGGTAGGGCCAAACGTAGGTCCGTTGCATCGGCTTGGCGGCAGCCTTGATCGCGGCATCGACGTCGCCCTGGTCGATCAGCTGGCGCGGCGTCGCGGGATTGGCGCGCAGCGCCTGCTCGATGTCGGAGAGATCGGTCAGCTGTGGCCCCGGCTTCCAGCTCACCTTGAGCTGTGCGGCAGCCTTGATCGCGTTCTCCTCGCGCTCGGCGACGACGCCGACGAAATCGCCGATCCGCACCACCGCGACAACGCCGGGGATATCCCGCACCGAAGCTTCATCGACCGCGATCAGGCTGGTGCCGACGAACGGGCCGGCATCGACGCCGGCATAGGGCGGTCGCACGACACGGCCATGCAGCATGCCGGGCACGCGCACATCGTGGACGTAGACAAGCTCGCCGGTCGCCTTCGCCGGCAGGTCGATGCGCGGCACCGACTTGCCGACGACGGAATGGCTTTTGACCGGCTTGACCGGCACGTCGTCGGCGAGCTCGAGCCGGATGGTCTCGTCGGTGATCAATTCGCCATAGCTGATGCTGCGGTTGTCATGGCCGCGGATCAGGCCGTCCTCGATCGTGAGTTCGTCAGCCGATAGTTCGAGCCGCTCGGCCGCGCGCGCGAGCAAAAAATGCCGGGCTTGCGCGGCGGCCTTGCGCAAGGGCACAGCCGTGATCTGGATGGTTTCGCTTGCGATCGTCGCGCCCTGGTTCGGCACCACGGCGGTGTCGCCGAGGATCACGACCACGCGGGCGAAGGAGACGTCGAGCTCTTCGGCGACGATCTGCCCGAGCGCGGTGCGGATGCCGGTGCCGAGGTCGACATGCCCATTATAGGCATTGACCGAACCGTCCGCCGTGATGGTGATGAAGGTCTCGAACGCGCCTTCCGTGCCCAGCACCGCGGGACGGACGACGGAGAGCGAGCCGCGCTTGCGTTGCTCGGCAGGCCGTGCGTCCGCCATCAATCGCGCGCCTCGAGCGCGTGGCCGGCGGCGCGCATCGCCGCGCGGACGATCTCGATATGCGCGCCGCAACGGCAGAGATTGTAGCGCAGCGCTTCCAGCACCTCGTGCTCGGACGGGCTTGGGTTGCGCGTGAGCAGCGCCTTGGTCGTGATGATCATGCCGTTGAGGCAATAGCCGCACTGCGCGGCCTGTTCGCGGATGAAGGCATCCTGCACCGGATCGGGATGCTCGCGCGTGCCGAGCCCTTCCAGCGTGACGATGCTGCGCCCCGTGCAGCCTTCGATCGGAATCACGCAGGCGCGCGCCGCGACGCCGTCGATCAGCACCGCGCAGGCGCCGCACTCACCGAGCCCGCAGCCATATTTCGGTCCATTCAATGCGAGGTCGTTGCGCAGCACGTAAAGCAATGCGGTGTCGGGAGCGGCGTCGATATCATGATTCCTGCCGTTCACGGTCAGGCGCATAGCCCCGGTTCTCCCCTCGATGTTTGCGCTGCAATGTCAGCGTCCGATCGGGAATGAGGATAACGTTTGTATACAAACGTGCAAGCGGCGGCATGCCGCGCTGCAGCGCGTGCACGCTTTATGAACAGGGTGCGCAAGCGAATGGCAGGGTTTGATCGCAAAGGTCGCTTGACAGGCTTGAGGCTCGCGCGCAGGATCATTCGTATACGAACGATATAGGCAGGGAGGCGGAAGCGCAGTATGATCGACCGCCACCACAAGTCCAGGCTGGGTCACGATGGCTGACACAATGACCGTCGCCGCCGGCGACAAGATCCGCTGCGATGCCTGTCCGGTGATGTGCTACATCAAGCCGGGCGCGGCCGGCGCCTGCGATCGCTACGCCAATCACGACGGCACGCTGGTGCGTGTCGATCCGCATGTGGTGCTGGAGCGCACGGTCTCGCATGGCGGCAAGCTGGTGCCGTTCCAGGTGAGCGGCGACTGGGACGGCAAGATCGTCCGCCAGCCAGACCTGTTCGTCACCGCGATCGGCGCTGGAACCACCTATCCGGACTACAAGCCGGCGCCGTTCATCGTGTCGTCGGAGGTCGACGGCGTCGACATGGTCACGGTGGTGACCGAGGGCATTTTCTCCTATTGCGGCGTCAAGGTGAAGATCGACACCGACCGCTATCTCGGGCCGGAGACCGCGACCGTGCGCGCGGACGGCGAGGCGGTCGGCCATGTCACGACCAGCGAATATGGCTCGCAGATGCTCTCGCTCGGCGGCGTGCATCATCTGACCGGCGGTTCCAAGAAGGAGGGCCGCGTCACCTGCGACACGCTGATGGATCTCTCCAACTGCAAGGCGGTGGAGCTCGTCATCGACGGCGGCGCCACCGTCGTGGTGCAGGCGGGCAAGCCGCCGATCGTCAACGGTGTGGCGGAAGAGCGCATGCGGGTCGGCTGCGGCTCGGCGACCATCGGCATGTTCGCCAAGCAGTGGCACGGCAAGGTCGATGAAGTCGTGGTGGTCGACGACCACATCACCGGCGTGCTCAGCGAGCACCAGGCCGGCAAGCTGCTCGACATCGCCGACACCGGCATCAAGATGAAGGGCCGACGCTCGACGCCCGGCCGCTATTTCCAGGTCGCCGATCCCGGCACGGGCTGGGGCGGCACCAACATCTCCGATCCGCTGTCGATCCTCGGCCCGTTCAATGCCAAGGAGGCGCGGCCCGGGCTCACCATGCTGATGGTGTCGACCACAGGCGAGCACGCGTCCTACTACGTGCTCGACGAGGCGTTGCAGCCAGTCGAGACCGAGATGCCTGCCGACCTTCGCTTCTCGGTCGAGCGCATCCAGGAGAATTGCGAGCCGGCGCTGTGCACCGTGCTGTTCATGGGCGGCGCGGGCGGATCGCTGCGCGCCGGCGTTACCGACAATCCGGTCCGGCTGACCCGCTCGGTGAAGGACGCGCTCACGAGGGTCACCAGCGGCGGCGCGCCGGTCTATGTCTGGCCGGGCGGCGGCATCACCTACATGGTCGATGTCACGCAGATGCCGGCCGGCGCCTTCGGTTATGTGCCGACCCCGGCATTGGTGGCGCCGATCGAGTTCACGATGCGCATGTCCGATTACGCGGCGCTCGGCGGTCATATGGACTATGTCCGGCCGCTGTCGTCGTTGCGGGACAGCGCCGAAGTCAGGCCGTATCTTCCGGGACGGCGCGCATGAGGCGGCTTCCGCAAATCGCGCTTCTTCCTGACGGCAAGCGGCTGCATTTGCAGGACGGTCCCATTGATCTGGTCGTCGAGGCCAACGGCAGGGACGCGGCTATTCGTGCCGCCTATCAGGCCGCGGCGGAGCGCTTCACCGGCTTGCTCGATGAACTCTGCGCGGAACTGACCGAGCTGCGCAGCGCGGTCCGTCCCGATCACTGTGGACTGATAGGCGTGGTGGCGCGGCGCATGCATGCGGCGGTCGTGCCGTTTGCTGCCGACTGCTTCATCACGCCGATGGCGGCGGTGGCGGGATCGGTCGCCGAGGAAATCCTCGGCGCGATGCTTCGGGCGGCAACGCTCGATCGCGCGTATGTCAACAATGGCGGCGACATTGCGCTGCATCTCGCCGGTGGCGAGCATTTCACCGTTGGCCTGATGGACCGCCCGGACCGCGATGGCGTGATGCACACCATGACCGTCGATGCCGACATGCCGGTCCGCGGCATTGCGACCAGCGGCCGCCACGGCCGCAGCTTCTCGCTCGGCATTGCCGATGCCGTCACCGTGCTGGCGCGGACGGCATCGCAGGCCGATGCGGCCGCGACGGTGATCGCCAATGCGGTCGATCTGCCCGATCATCCCGCGATCCTGCGCTGTCCGGCCAACGAATTGCAGCCGGACAGCGATCTCGGCGCGCGGCTGGTCACGCGTGATGTCGGAGCCTTGGCGGAACACGAGATCGAGCAGGCGCTGGAGGCGGGGGCAGCGCGGGCGCGCGACCTCCTGATGGCGGGATTGATCGAGGGCGCGGCATTGCGTCTACTGGGCGAAACGCGAATTGTCGGTGCAACTGGGATTGAGGCGCCGGCGTCGCACGCGTTTCAGGGGCGAACGATAAACAACAGGCTGCAGGCATGACCGGGAGCGAGGCACAATGAGCGCCGTCATTCGCAAGATCGTCACCGTGGTCGAGGAGACCCATCTGGAGATGGGCAAGACCATCGCGCCGCCGACAAGGCGTGCCGCCGCCATTGCGGTGATCGAGAACCCCTTTGCCGGCCGCTATGTCGAGGATCTGTCGCCGCTGATCGCGATCGGCGAGGAACTCGGCGAATTGCTCTCCAAGCGCGCGGTCGCTGCGCTCGGCATCGACGGCGCCAAGGCGCACAGCTACGGCAAGGCCGCCGCCGTCGGCGAGAATGGCGAGCTCGAGCACGCGGCCGCGATCCTGCATCCCAAGATGGGCGCGCCGGTGCGCAAGGTGCTGTCGAAGGGTGCGGCGCTGATTCCGTCGTCGAAGAAGCGCTCGGGTCCCGGTACCACGCTGGATATTCCGCTCGGGCACAAGGATGCCGCCTTCGTGCGCAGCCATTTCGACGGCATGGAGGTGCAGATCAACGACGCACCGCGGGCCAACGAGATCATGGTCGCGGTCGCGGTGACCGACAGCGGGCGGCCGCTGCCGCGGGTCGGCGGGCTGACGGTTTCTGAAGTCAAAGGCGAAGACGGATTGCGATAGTCTCTTTGAAGAACAACTGGAGGATGGGATGCGTGGTTATTTCGTAGGGGCGGGATTGGCGATCGCGGTCGCGGCCATGGCAACAAGCGTCATGACGACGCAGGCCATGGCGCAGAGCGAAATCAAGATCGGCGAGATCAACTCCTATTCCTTGCTGCCGGCGTTCACCGAGCCCTATCGCAAGGGCTGGCAGCTCGCGGTGGAAGAGATCAATGCCGCCGGCGGCATCAACGGCAAGAAGCTCGTCGTCATTTCCAAGGATGACGGCGGCAAGCCGGCCGACGCTCAGACCGCGGCCAACGAGCTGGTGTCGAGCGAGAACGTCGCGATGCTCACCGGCACCTTCCTCTCCAATATCGGCCTCGCGGTCTCCGACTTCGCCAACCAGAAGAAGGTGTTCTTCCTGGCGGCTGAGCCGCTGACCGATGCCATCACCTGGTCGAAGGGCAACCGGTATACATTCCGCCTGCGGCCGTCGAATTACATGCAAGCCGCAATGCTGGTGGAAGAAGCCGCAAAACTGCCCGCAAAACGCTGGGCGACGATCGCGCCGAACTATGAATACGGCCAGTCGGCGGTCGCGGTGTTCAAGAAGCTGATGTCGGAGAAGCGGCCCGACATCCAGTGGGTCGACGAGCAGTGGCCGCCGCAGGGCAAGATCGACGCCGGCCCGGTGGTGCAGGCGGCTGCCGCGGCAAACCCGGAGGCGATCCTCAACGTCACCTTCGGCGCCGACCTGGTCAAGCTCGTGCGCGAAGGCAACACCCGCGGCCTGTTCAAGGGCCGCACCGTGGTGAGCTTCCTGACCGGCGAGCCGGAATATCTCGATCCCTTGAAGGACGAGACGCCTGAGGGGTGGATCGTCACCGGCTATCCCTGGTACTCGATCAAGACGCCCGAGCACGACGCGTTCCTGAAAGCCTATCAGGCCAAGTACAATGACTATCCGCGGCTTGGCTCGATCGTCGGCTACCAGACCATCAAGGCGGCGGCGGCGATCCTGGCGAAGGCCGGCTCGAGCGATCCGGAGAAGCTGATCGCGGCAGCCGAAGGCATCTCGATGCCGTCGCCGTTCGGCGAGATCACCTTCCGCAAGATCGACCACCAGTCGACGCTGGGAGCCTTCACCGGCAAGACCGCGCTGAAGGACGGCAAGGGCATCATGGTCGATACCGCCTATCGCAAGGGCTCGGACTATCTGCCTGGCGATGCCGAGATCGAGAAGCTGCGGCCGAAGGATTGATTCTTCTTCTCCCTCTCCCCGTTCTTACGGAGAGAGGGTTGGGGTGAGGGGCTGTCTCCGCGAGCGTGCGCGTGGAGAGTCCCCCTCACCCGAAACTCAAGCTGGCGCTTGAGTTTCGACCTCTCCCCGCAAGCGGGGCGAGGTGAAGAAAGTGACGCTTGTGTTCTCCAACGCGGACCGCCCATGGCCTTCTATGTCGTCCAGTTCCTGACCGGTCTTGCCAGCGCGGCGTCGCTGTTCCTGGTCGCTTCGGGTCTGTCGATCATCTTCGGCGTGACGCGGATCGTGAATTTCGCGCATGGCGCGTTCTACATGCTCGGCGCCTATGTCGCCTTCACGCTGACCGAGCGCTTATCGGGCGCGTTCGGCTTCTGGGGCGGCATCGTCGTTGCGGCGCTGGCGGTTGCTGCAATCGGCGTGCTGGTCGAGATGGTGCTGCTGCGCCGGATCTATCATTCGCCCGAGCTGTTCCAATTGCTCGCCACCTTCGGCCTGACGCTGATGGTCGAGGACCTGGTGGTGCTGATCTGGGGGCCTGACGATCTGGTCGGCCGCCGCGCGCCCGGCTTCAAGGGCGCGATCGATTTCTTCGGCCAGAATATTCCGAGCTACGATCTGTTCCTGATCGTGCTCGGGCCGGTCGTGCTCGGCGTGCTCTGGCTCTTGTTCCAGCGCACCCGCTGGGGCGTGCTGGTGCGCGCGGCGACGCAGGATCGCGACATGGTCGCGGCGCTCGGCGTCAATCAGAAATGGCTGTTCACCAGCGTGTTCGCGCTTGGCGTCTTCCTGGCCGCGCTCGGCGGCGCGCTGCAAATCCCGCGCGATGCGGTCAACCACGCGATGGATCTGCGCGTCATCGTCGAGGTCTTCGTCGTGGTCGTGATCGGCGGCCTCGGCAGCATCATCGGCGCCTTCGTCGCGGCGGTGCTGGTCTCCGAACTCAACGCCTTCGGCATCCTGATCTTCCCGAAGATCTCGATCATCCTGGTGTTCCTGGTGATGGCGGTGGTGCTGATCGTCCGTCCCTGGGGCCTGTTCGGCAAGCCGGAGGCGCCGGCGCGGCGCACGCCGGGCCTCACCGTCAATCCGTGGCGGCCGCTGACTACGAACGAACGGCTTGCCGCGATCGCCGTGCTGGTGGTCGCCGCCGCGCTGCCGTTCGTCGCCGGCAATTACCTGCTCACCGTCGGCTCGGAGATCGCGATCTTCGTGATCTTCGCCGTCAGCCTGCACTTCCTGATGTCGGTCGGCGGGCTCGCCTCGTTCGGCCACGCCGCCTATTTCGGCCTCGGCGCCTATGGCGTGGCGCTGCTCGCCAAGATGGCGGGCCTGCCGATGATCGCCTGCCTGCTGCTCGGTCCGCTGCTCGGACTATTGGGCGCCGCGGTGTTCGGCTTCTTCGCAGTGCAGCTCTCCGGCGTCTATTTCGCGATGCTGACTTTGGCTTTTGCCCAGATCGTCTGGTCGGTCGCATTCCAGTGGGTGTCGGTCACCGGCGGCGACAACGGCATTCTCGGCATCTGGCCGGAAAAATGGGCGGCGAGCCCGTCGCATTTCTACTGGCTGTCGCTCGGCATCGCCGCGCTTGCGGTGATGATCCTGCGCATCATCGTGTTCTCGCCGTTCGGTTTCGCACTGCGCGCGCACGCGCGACTCGCCGCTGCGCAGCGAGGCGGTCGGCATCGACGGCAAGCGCATCCAGTGGACTGCCTTCGTGATCGCGGGCACGGTCGCCGGCCTTGCCGGCGCGCTGTTCGCCTATCTCAAGGGCAGCGTGTTCCCCGACAATATGGGCATCTCGCTGTCGGTCGACGCGCTGGTCATGGTGCTGCTCGGCGGCGTCGAGACGGTGTCGGGCGCGGTGGTCGGCGCCATCGTCTACAAGGCGCTCAACATCTGGCTGGTCAGCCAGACCGATCTCTCCAAGCTCGTGCTTGGCGGCTTCGTGGTGCTGATCGTGGTCGCATTCCCCAAGGGCATCGTCGGCACGCTGGAAGCCTTCATGCATCGCCGCCGCAAATCCTCGTCATCGGCGTCGTCGCCATTGCTGACATCCCGCATCGAGAGCGCCGAATGAGCATGGTCCCCACATTGCTGTCGGTCGAAGGGCTGACCAAATCCTATGGCGGCGTGCATGCCGTGCGCGGCGTCTCGTTCGAGCTGCGCGCCGGCGAGATCCTGGCGCTGATCGGGCCGAACGGCGCGGGCAAGAGCACCTGCTTCGACATGCTCAACGGCCAGAACATTCCAGACTCTGGCCGCATCCGCGTGCTGGGGGCGGAGACCACCGGCAAGAAGCCGCGCGTGATCTGGCGCATGGGGGTGGGGCGCACCTTCCAGATCGCGGCGACCTTCCCAACCATGACGATGCGCGAGAACGTGCAGGTCGCGCTGGTCTCGCATGGCGGGCAGCTGTTCAATCTGTGGGCCTCGACCGCGCGGCACGCCCGAGACGAAGCCGGGCGGCTGCTCGACCTGGTCGGCATGGGCGCCTATGCGGAGCGTCCCTGCGGCGAGCTCGCCTATGGCGACGTCAAGCGGCTGGAGCTTGCGATCGCGCTCGCCAACCAGCCAAAGCTGCTCTTGATGGACGAGCCGACCGCCGGCATGGCGCCGCGCGAGCGCGTCGAGCTGATGCGGCTGACGGCGCGGATCGCGCGCGAGCAGTCGATCGGCGTTCTCTTCACCGAGCACGACATGGACGTGGTGTTCGAGCATGCCGACCGCATCCTGGTGCTGAACCGCGGCACCTTGATTGCCGAAGGTTCGCCCGAGGAGGTCCGCGGTAACGCCCAGGTGCGGGCGATCTATCTCGGCGAAGGCCTGCTCTATGATGCCCGGCACCGCGAGGGAGCATCGGCATGAAGCTCACCGTAAAGGACCTCAACAGCTTCTATGGCCCGGCGCATATCCTGTTCGACATCGCGCTCGAGGTCGGCGAGGGCGAGGTGGTCGCGCTGCTCGGCCGCAACGGCGCCGGCAAGTCGACCACGTTCCGCTCCATCGTCGGCCTGGTCGAGAACCGCTCGGGCCGCGTGATGTTCGAGGGCCGGGACGTCTCCGATCTGCCGACGCATGCGATCGTGCGCGGCGGGCTCGGCTATGTGCCGGAGGAGCGGCGCATCTTCACGGATCTGACGGTCGAGGAGAATCTCGAGGTCGGCCGCCAGCCGAAGCGGGCGGGCGCGCCGCAATGGGATCGTGACAAACTGTTCAAGCTGTTCCCCAATCTCGGCGAGATGCGCGGCCGCCCCGGCGGGCGCATGAGCGGCGGCGAACAGCAGATGCTGACGATCGCGCGCACCTTGATGGGAAATCCCTCGATGGTGCTGCTCGACGAGCCGTCGGAAGGTCTGTCGCCAAAAATCGTCGAACAGATGGTCGATGCGATCCTGGCGATGAAGAAGGAGGGCGTCAGCATCGTCGTGTCGGAGCAGAATCTGCATTTCGCCCGGCTGATCTCGGATCGCGCCTACATCATCGAGCGCGGCCGGATCTGCTTCGGCGGCACCATGGCGGAGCTCGATGCGCGTCCGGATATCCGCGACGCGCATCTGTCGCTGTAACGGGCGGGGTGGACAATGGCGAGGAGCGCTGCACAGAAGCGAAGCGTCAAGGCGGCGAAGCCCGGCTACGTGCTGGACGAGCAGATCGGCTTCATCCTGCGCCAGGTGTCGCAGCGCCACGCCGTGATCTTCGCCCGCGAGATCGGCATCAATTTGACGCCGACGCAATGGGCGGCGCTGTCGAAGCTGTCCGAGGTCGGGCCGTGTTCGCAGAACCAATTGGGGCGGCTGACCTCGATGGACGTTGCGACCATCAAGGGCGTGATCGATCGCCTGACCGCACGCGGCCTGACCGAGACCTCGCCCGATCCCGACGACGGCCGAAGGCTGCTGGTAAGCCTCACCCGCGCCGGCCAGCAGATGGCCGACAAGGCCGCGCCGAACGCGCTGGTGATCTCCCGGGAAACCCTGGCGCCGCTCGACGCCAAGGAGCGCGAGACCCTGATCGCGCTGCTCGGCAGGTTGCGGTGATTCAAATCTGTTCTCACCGAAAATCTCTCACCGTCACCCTGAGGAGGCCGCAAAGCGGCCGTCTCGAAGGGGCGACGGCCACCAGCCGGGCCGTGCATCCTTCGAGACGCGCGGAGCCTGTCATCGGCCGCGCTTCGCGCGGACCCGTTGGCGCTCCTCAGTATGACGGGGCGGCTGCCGCAGCCTACTTCCCCACGATCTCCGGCACCTTCCCCGCGGGCGGCGTATTGCGGCTGCGCTGGGTGCGGACGATGCCGTCGATGATGGTCATGCCGATGCCGGGGAGGTCGCCGAGCTGAACGCTCTCCAGGATGTTCTTGCCCGGCGAATGCTGCGCCTTGTCCATCAGCACGAAATCGGCCGAGCGGCCGACCTCGATCAAGCCGCAATCGAGCTCGCGCATCCGCGCGGTGTTGCCGGTCGCGAGGCAGAACGCCAGCTCGGCCGGCAGTTCGCCGAGTGAGGACAGCAGCGAAACCATGCGCAGGATGCCGAGCGGCTGCACGCCGGAGCCGGCCGGCGCGTCGGTGCCGAGGATGACGCGGTGCAGATCGCCCATCTCGCGCGCGGTGCGCAGCGTGAACAGCGCCGAGCGCTCGTTGCCGTTGTGCACCAGCTCCAGCCCGCGCTTGCAGCCCTCGCAGATGCAGCGGATCTGGTCGTCGGGCAGCGCGGTGTGGCCGCCATTGATGTGGCCGACCACGTCGGTGTCGGCCTCCAGCACCACGTCCTTGTCGATCAGGCCGGAGCCCGGGATCGACGGTCCGCCGGTGTGGATCGTGCTTTGAATGCCGTATTTGCGCGCCCAGCCGACCATCTTGCGCGCCGTCGGCCCGTCCTTCACGCCACCTAACCCGACTTCGCCGAGCAGCTTGACACCGGCCGCGGCCATTTCCTTGAAATCGTCCTCGACCATCTCGCATTCGATCACCGGCGCGCCGGCATGCACCTTCACGCCGCCCGGCCGCAGCGTCCAGAATGCGCGTTGCGCGAAGATCGCCATCGCCTTCAGCCCGACCACGTCGCGCGGCCGGCCGGGCATGTGCACCTCGCCGGCGGAGATCATGGTGGTGACGCCGCCGTGCAGATAGCTGTCGATCCAGTTGATCTGGTTCTGCCGCGGCGTCCAGTCGCCGGCGACGGGATGGACGTGGCTGTCGATCAGCCCGGGCGCGACCGTCGTTCCCATCGCGTCGACGATCGTGGTGGCGCCTTCGGTATCGACGTCCTTGAGGCGGCCGATCGCTGATATCTTGCCGTTCTCGGCGACGATGGTATCGGCGTCCAGGATCGGCTTCTCCAGCGCTCCCGACAGCAAGAGCCCGATATTGCGGATCACCAGCTTGCTGGGGCCGGTGGCCTGGGGCGCGTCGTGAGCCATGGGTGCTTTCCTTCTGATTCTGCCGAATTGCCCGGGAATTTGAGCCCGGCTTGACTTTCCGATCAAGTCGGATTATTCGTTTGTATACGAATGATCGTATACAAACGATCCGGCCGGTCAACGGGTTCAAGTCCCCCTCCGCCGCGGCACAAATCAGGGGTTGGTGCGATGAGCAATTTCAACCAGGAAAGCGTCATCAGCGTCCACCACTGGACCGACACGCTGTTCTCCTTCAAGACCACGCGCAATCCGTCGTTCCGCTTCCGCAACGGCGAGTTCACCATGATCGGGCTCAAGGTCGGCGAGAAGCCGCTGCTGCGCGCCTACAGCGTCGCCAGCGCGAATTACGAGGACACGCTCGAGTTCTTCTCGATCAAGGTTCCGGACGGCCCGCTCACCTCGCGCCTCCAGCACCTGAAAGAGGGCGACGAGATCATCGTCAGCCGCAAGGCGACCGGCACGCTGGTCATCGACAATCTCGAGGACGGCCGCAACCTCTATCTGATCGGCACCGGCACGGGCCTCGCGCCGTTCCTCAGCGTGATCAAGGATCCCGAGACCTATGACCGGTTCGAGAAGGTCGTGCTGCTGCACGGCTGCCGCCGCGTCAAGGAGCTCGCCTATGGCGAGATGATCACCGAGACGCTGCCGCAGGACGAACTGATCGGCGAGCTGGTGCGCGACCAGCTGATCTACTATCCGACCGTGACGCGCGATCCGTTCCGCAACCGCGGCCGCATCACCGACCTGATCACCTCGGGCAAGCTGTTCGTCGATATCGGCCTGCCGGCGCTCGATGCCGCGCATGACCGCGTCATGATCTGCGGCTCGCCGGCGCTGGTCGCCGACACCCGCACTCTGCTCAACGGCCGCGGCTTCGTCGAGGGCAACCACGGCGAGCCTGCCCAGTTCGTGGTCGAGAAGGCGTTCGCCGAACGGTGATGTCGGCACGGTCTCGCCCCGCGTCATTGCGAGGAGCGACAGCGACGAAGCAATCCATCTCTCCATTCGAGTGGAGAGGTGGATTGCTTCGCTCCGCTCGCAATGGCGGGGGATAGAGCGACGCGCAATCATTGCTCATCGTAGGGGACCACCGTCACGGCCGCACCGCCGGTGTCTCGATCGGCATGCCGCGCGCCCGCGACATCAGATAGAGCTCGAGCTCGACGAGCTCCGGGGAGCCGTAATCATAGGCCTGCGCGCGGATGCCGGTGATGCAGGCGCGCAGCCGCCGCTGCAGCGATCCGAGCGACTGCCATTCCAGCCGGTACAGCGGATAACCCGTGGGCTGGCCTTGCGTGATCGCGCTGCCCGCGAGCTTCTTGTCCCAATTGTCATCGTGGCAGCTCGCGCAGGCCAGATTGAGCTGGCCCTGCCGCTGCATGAACAGCGCGTGGCCCTTGTCGACGAACGGCGCGAGCTCCGGATCGTCGCCGGCCGCGATCGGCACGCCGCGTGACTGCTGCGCGACGAAGGCGGTCAGCGCCAGCAGCTCACGGCTTTCATAGGCAAACGGTGACGCCTGCTGATGATTGGTGCGGCAGAGGTTGATCCGACCTTCGAGGTCGACCGGTTTGCCCAGCGCCTTCTCGAAGGCGGGATAATGCGCGGCGATGCCCTTCATGCTGACGCGTGCATCATTGTGGCAGTCGGCGCAGGCCTTGTTCGCGGTGCCGGCCTTGCGCGTCCACAGCGCCTCGCCGTCGAGCACGAAGAGCATGCCGGGATTGGCGGTGTCCTCGTCCTGCATCGCCTTGGTGTCGGCGCTCATGAAGCTGGTGCCGGAGCGGCGTTCGGATAGCGGAATCTCGGTGGCGAACGCTGCGCCCGCCATCGCCGTCAGCAGCGCGATTGAGACCGCAAGCCTCATTCGACCGTGATCGAAGCCTGCGCGGTCTCCGAAAACCCCTTGTCGCCGATCCATTCGAACTCGAACTTGCCGCTCTCGGTCGCCGTGGTGAAGAAGGTGATGAACGGATTGGCCGCGATCGCCGGATAAAGATCGGCGCGGAACACTTCGGTGCCGTTGAAGCGGCACGTGAAGCTCGTGATGATGTCGCGCGGCACCACGTCGCCGGACGCGGTGTGGCGATAGCCGGTCTCCATGATGTGCGACATCAGCGTCTTGATCTCGATAATTTCGCCGCGCCTGGCCTTCTTCGGCACGTTGATGAGGGCCGAGGGCATCAGATCGCCTCCTCGGTGCAGGCGGCGAGCGTCACCACGACGTCTGCGGTCGCCGACCAGAAGGTGTCGTCGGACAGCCGTGCGATCGCGGTGACCTTCTGGCTGTCGGCGAGGCGGATGCGGGTCGATATCTGCGCACGCCCGGCGCGCGGCCCGAGATGGAAATTGCCGATGTTCGGCTGCGGGTTCTTCTCGTTGAAGACGTGGATGCTCTTCACATACTCATCCGCCGTCATCGGGCTCGTCACGCTGACCGTCATCGGCACGGTGTTGCCGTTCTCGACCAGCGGCGGGATGTCGAGCTTGACCTTACCGGTCCGGACATTGGCTTCGCCGACGACGTTGCGGATCGCGGCTTGCAGCATCGCCGGCGTTGCATCAGCCGGACGGACGATCACCATCGACGCGGCAGCGCCGGTGAGGGCAAAAAACGTTCGCCGGGTGTGATCCGAATGCGCCATCGGCTAGTCTCGCAGTGTCACCAAGTAAGCCACGATATCCTCGATCTGCTCCGCCGACAGGATCGGCTTGCCGCGCCATGCATTGCCGACGTGCGTGAACCCGTCGACGCGATAATAGGACGGCATGATCGTTGCCGCATTGAGGTGCGACGCGTCGACCAGGCGGAGCCGTAACTGCCCTTCCGACCAGCGGCTGCCGCTGCCCGCGAGGTTCGGCGCGAGGTCACCCTGGAACGCCTGCTCGGGAAATGGGCCGCTGTGGCAGAGGATGCAAGTGGAGGAGCGCTCGACGATCAGCGCACGGCCGCGGATCGCGTCGCCCTTGGTTCCCGTCAGCGAGACTGGAATCGCATCGCCCACGACGGTGTAGGGGCGCAGGTCCTCGGCGCCGGCGGGCGCGCAGGCTGCGAACCCAGCCGCGAGCAATGCGATGAGGGAACGCCTAGCCAAAGGCGTCTCCCGTGATTGTCTTGAACCAGTCGAGCGCCTGATCGGCTTCGCGCTGGCGCATCTCGCGCGACGCGTCGACCGGGCTCGTCGTCACCTCGGCCTCCGCGTACTGATCCTCCTTCGGCTGATAGATGCCCTTCAGCGAGAACGCGTAGCCGGGAGCGACCGTGTTGTAGCAGGCGCCATCGAGCCGCGGCGTCTCCGGCGGCTTGCCCGCGAGCGCACTCACGATCGCGGCGGCGCAAGCCCGGCCTTGCGCCGCCGCGGCGGAAGCGGATTTCGGAATGCCGCCGGCGATCGCGGCATCGCCGATGACGTGGATATTGGGCACGAGCTTTGAGGCAAACGTCACAGGATCGATCGGGCACCAGCCGGTGTGGTCGGCGGCACCCGCGATTTCGGCGATGCGGCCGGCTCGCTGCGGCGGGATCACGTTGGCGACCGCCGCGGTGTAATTGCCGAAGTCGGTGACGATCTCGTTGGTTGCTGGATCGACCGACGTCACCCGGCCGCCCTGCGACAGCGCGATCCGCTCGATCATGCCGGGATAAAGTTCGGTCCACGCTTTCTCGAACAGCTTCTGCTGCGAGTAATTGTCCTTGGCGTCGAGCACCAGGATTTTCGACCTTCGGCTTGTTCGCCTTCAGGTAATGCGCGATCAGGCTGGCGCGCTCGTAAGGCGCCGGCGGGCAGCGCAACGGCGCGGCCGGCACCGCGATCACGACGAGGCCGCCGTCCTCCATCGCCTCGAGCTGCCTGCGCAACAGCAAGGTCTGCGCGCCGGCCTTCCAGGCATGCGGCATCTTCTCGGCTGCCGCCTCGTCATAGCCGGGCAGGGCGTCGAAGTGCATGTCGATGCCGGGGGCGAGCACAAGCCGGTCATAGGACTGCGTCGTGCCGTCGGAGAGCGTGATGCTGCGCGCCTGCGCATCGACCTTGGTGGCCGCCTGCGCGGCGACGGTGATGCCGTCGGCCGCAACCTTGTCGTAGCTGAATTGCTGTGCGGAGAGCTCACGCAGGCCGGCGATCACCTCGTTGCTGAACGGGCAGGCGGTGAAGGTCCTGTTCGGCTCGATCAGCGTGACCTGAAGCTTTGCATCGAGCCGCCGCAGCGCCCGTGCGCAGGCCGCGCCGCCGAAGCCGCCGCCGATCACTGCAATGCGCGGCGCGGCCTGGGCCAGCGCCGGACATGCCAATGCGGCCGCTGCGACGGCAGCGGCGCCACGGATCACATCCCTGCGCGTCCGATGACGCGAGACGGCCATGCACGACAATCCGGAAAATAAGGAAGCGGCGGCCGCTCGGGCCGCCGCCTCCGGTTGATCAGGCGAAGGAGATGTTCTGGTTGCGCAGCGGGAAAGAACGGATGCGCTTCCCCGTCGCCGCGAAATAGGCGTTGAGCACCGCCGGCGCCGCAACGCCGATGGTCGGCTCGCCGACCCCGCCCCAGAACCCGCCGCTCGGCACCATCACCGATTCCACCTTGGGCATTTCGTTGATGCGCATCGAGTTGTAGGTGTCGAAATTGGTCTGCTCGATGCGGCCGTCCTTCACGGTGCAGCCGCCATAGAACAGCGCGCTGAGGCCGTAGACGAACGAGCCCGCAATCTGCCGCTCCACCTGCGCCGGGTTGACGACATAGCCGGGATCGGTGGAGGCGACGATGCGATGCACCTTGATCTTGCTGCCCTCGGTCACCGAGATCTCGGCGGCGCCGGCAACATAGCTGCCATAGCCCATCACCTGCGCGATGCCGCGATAAACGCCCTGCGGGGCCGGCGTGCCCCAGCCGATCTTCTCGGCGACGGCGTTGAGCACCGCGAGATGCTTGGGATGCTTGCCCATCAGCTTGCGGCGGAATTCGAGCGGGTCCTGGCCCACCGCCAGGGCCAGCTCGTCCATGAAGCATTCCATGTAGATCGCGTTGTGATTGACGTTGACGCCGCGCCAGAAGCCGGGCGGGACGTGCGGATTGCGCATCGCATGCTCGACCAGCAGGTTCGGCACCGAATAGCCGACCGCGGCCTCGCCGGATTGCGCGACGCCCTGGAACGCGGCGGGGTCCATGCCGTTCTGCAGCGCTTCCGGGCGTAGCGAGAACAGGATGGATTGACCCGACAGCCGGTAGTGCAGCGCGACCAGATTGTTGTCGGCATCGAACGCGCCGGTCAGCTTGCATTGCGTGATCGGATGATATTTGCCGTGCTGCATGTCCTCTTCGCGCGACCACAACAGCTTGATCGGCGTGCCCGGCATCTGCTTGGCGATCGCCACCGCCTGCCGCACATAGTCGGTCATGCCGCGCCGGCCGAAGCCGCCGCCGAGCATCAGCTTGTGCACGTCGACCTTCTCCGCCGGCAGGCCGGAAGCCTCGAGCGCCGCGGCGAATGCCGCCTCGCCATTCTGCGTGCCGCACCACACCTCGCATTTGTCCGGCGTGTAGAGCACGGTGGCGTTCATCGGCTCCATCGTGGCGTGGTTCTGGTAGGGGTAGCTATAGACAGCTTCGACCTTCTTCGCCGCGCTGGCGATCGCCGCCTTGGCGTCGCCATTCTGGTTGCCGACATAGGCCGGCTGCGCGTTGTCGAGCCCTTCGGCCAGCCACTTCGCGATCGTCTCGCTGGAGACTTTTGCGTTGTCGCCTTCGTCCCAGACGATCGGCAGCGCATCGAGTGCGGTCTTGGCGTGCCACCAGGTGTCGGCGACGACGGCAACCGCACTGTCGCCGACCGGCACCACCTTCTTGACGCCCTTCATGCCCGCGATCTTGGCTTCGTCAAAACTCTTCACCTTGCCGCCGAACACCGGGCAATCCTTGATCGCGGCGTTCAGCATGCCCGGCAGCTTGACGTCGATGCCGTAGATCATCTTGCCGGTGGTCTTGTCGACGGTATCGAGCCGCTTCAGGCCCTTGCCGGCGATGGTCCAGTCCTTCGGGTCCTTCAGCTTGACGTCGGCCGGCGGCTCGAGCTTGGCGGCGGCTTCCGCGACCTTGCCGTAGGTCGTGGTCTTGCCCGATGGCGTATGGGTGATGACGCCGTTGGAGACCGTGCATTCCGCGGCCGGCACCTTCCACTCATTGGCCGCGGCCTGGATCAGCATCACGCGCGCGGTGGCGCCGCCCTTGCGGACATAGTCCTGCGAGGTGCGAATGCCGCGGCTGCCGCCGGTGGAGAAATCGCCCCAGGCGCGCTTGCGGGCGACGCTCTGGCCCGGCGTCGGATATTCGGTGGTGACCTTCGACCAGTCGCATTCCAGTTCTTCGGCGACGAGCTGGGCGAGGCCGGTCAGCGTGCCCTGGCCCATCTCGGAGCGGGCGATGCGGATCACCACGGTGTCGTCGGGCCGAATCACCACCCAGGCATTGATTTCAGGCGCGCCGTCGGCGGCGCGCAACACGGCGGGGCCGCCGAACGGCAGATCGAGGCCGAGCGCGAGACCGGCGCCGGCGGCTGCGGTGCCGATCACGAAGGCGCGGCGAGTGAGTTTGGGCATGACGTGCTGATTCATCCCTGCCTCCTCACGCGTTCGCGGCAGCATGGATCGCCTCGCGCACCTGCTGGAAGGTGCCGCAGCGGCAGATATTGGTGATGGCGTCGTTGATGTCGTCGTCGGATGGCTTCGGATTGTCCTTCAGCAACGCCGCCACCGCCATGATCATGCCGCTCTGGCAATAGCCGCATTGCGGCACGTCGTTGGCGATCCAGGCGAGCTGCACCTTGTGCATCACGCCGTTCGCCGCGAGACCCTCGATGGTGGTGATTTCCTTGCCGGTGGCTTCGCTTACCGTCACGCCGCAGGAGCGCATCGCGACGCCGTCGATATGCACGGTGCAGGCGCCGCATTGTGCAATGCCGCAGCCGTATTTGGTTCCCGTCAGTCCGACATTCTCCCTGATCGCCCAGAGCAGGGGCGTGTCGTCCTCGACGTCTACTGTGATTGTCTTGCCGTTGATTTTGAGGTTTGCCATCGCGATCCCCTGAATGGTCCAATCCTCCGATTGGACTCCAGCGCGATGTTGGCCTTGAAACTGGAACGTTTCAAATCAAGAAAACGCGTTTGCGGCGCGGAAGAAAGTTGATGGCGCGGTGTTTGGTCGCGCCCTCGCGCGCGACATGCCTGTCATGTCTTTTGCGGTGAGGCGACGGCCAGACGCAGGAAGCTCATGACGCTGCCGAGCGCGGCAAACCCGGCGCCCAGCGCCAGCGCCACGGTTGCGCCCTCGCGGTCGGCCAATGCGAAGCAGAGTGCGGCGAGGGCGGCACCGGTGGTCTGGCCGGTCAACCGCGCGGTCGCGACGATGCCGCTGGCGCTGCCGCTGCGATGCGATGGCGCGCTCGACATGATCGCCTTCATGTTGGGGGTCTGGAAGAACCCAAAGCCGATGCCGCAGACCATCGTGCGCCAGACGATGTTGGCGACGCTCGGCTCCGTCGGCAGGGTCGCCAGCAGCACCATGCCGAGCCCCAGCAGCAGCATGCCGATGCCGCCGAGGATGCCGGCCGGATAGCGATCCGACAGCCGGCCGCCGATCGGCGCCATGAAGGCGACCACCAGCGGCCAGGGCGTCATGAAGAAGCCGGTCTCGACCTGCGAGCGGTGCAGGATGTCCTCGAAGTAGAACGGCAGCGACACGAAGGCGAGGCCCTGCACGGCGAATGAGCAGACCGCCGTCGCGGCCGATAGCGCGAAGATCGGCCGGCGGAACAGATCGATCGGCAGCATCGGCGCCGGATGATCGGCGTGCCGCCGGGTCAGGATCCATCCGAACAGCACCGCGCCGACCAGCTCGGCGATGACGAGCGCGGGCGCGGTCTTGTGGGCGGCGCTGCCGATGCCGATGATGAACAGGCCGAGGCAGGCGCAGGCCAGCGCCGCGCCGGTGAAGTCGAAGGCGTGGGTGGCGCGCGGCGTCTTCGGCAGCGTCTTCATGCCGATCAGCAATGCAATGATGCCGAACGGAATGTTGACGGCGAACAGCCAGGGCCATGGGCCGAGCGCGAGGATGCCGGAGGCGATCGTCGGCCCCAGCGTGAATGCGGTCGCGACCACGAGCGCATTATGGCCGAAGCCGCGGCCGAGCATCCGGCTCGGATAGACGAAGCGGACCAGCGCGGTGTTGACGCTCATCAGGCCGCTGGCGCCGAGGCCTTGCAGGGTGCGCGCGACCAGCAGGCTCGGCAGCGACCAAGCCAGCGCGCAGCCGAGTGACGCCAATGTGAACAGCAACAGGCCGCCGAGATAGATCCGCTGGTGGCCGACGATCTCGCCGAGCGCGCCGAGCGGCAGCAGCGTTGCGACCAGGGCGATCTGGTAGACGTTGACGACCCAGACCACTTCCGCAGGGCTGACATGCAGATCGCTGGCGATCGCCGGCAGCGCAATGTTGGCGATCGCGGTGTCGAGCGAGGCCATCGCCAGCGCCGTGAAGATCGCGGCCACCGCCCAGCGCCGGGTTTCCCACGGCAACCCATCTGGCAGTCCATCGGTGATCGGCGCCGCTATCGCGGTGGTCGGGGTCTTCTCGAGCATGCCTGACAATGTCTCCAGGCGGCCATGTACTACGCCGTCTTCCTGTTCCCCAGTCGCGCCGTTGCATGATGCGTATGCGAAGCGGTCTTGCCGGGCGCGTTGGCACGCTCCTGCCGAGGGGAAGGGCGCGCGGCGAAGTTTCTTCGTTTTTTCAGAATTAGTTCTTGACGCGCACCCCAACTCAGATGTTCAATATGCCCGTCTCGCCCGACACGAGGGGCGCTTCGCGGTCGTCACGAACGCGGGTCGAGATGCGGTGGACGCCGATTGCGCAGTTGACGAACGCGCATGAAGCGGACGGCGAAATCGTGCAGGCCTGACGCCCTAGCGGTAGGTGTCTTTTCCGATTGCGCAAATGCGCGTTGCGAAGACGGTGACAACAAAGCCCAGTCTCGCCGGGGAGAGCACGTATAAGCCGTAACCCATCGCGCAGGGAAAGCCGGAGTGTTTCCGGTTACACCTGTGGTCCTACCCCCGAGCTTTCTACCCCATTGCTCGGGGCCCATGGGTGCGATCGGCACCCGGCTTTCCCTGCGCCCTCACCAACGGAGAGGGCGGAACGAAAGAGCAAGACTCGGACAATGCATGTCGCGAGAACGCGAAACCGCGTCCTCATCCAAGCTGTCATCGCCCGGCTTGACCGGGCGATCCAGTACGCCGCAGCCCATCGGTTCAATAACGACTGCCTCTGGAATACTGGATCACCCGCTTTCGCGGGTGATGACACCGAGAGTGTGGCAATTGAATCGAGACCGACCCTCATCGCGGTCGCGGCGAGGACCGGGACGACGATGAAATTGGGGTGCGTGAGCGGGATCAATCGAACGCGTGTTCCCGCAGTGTGTCACACAACCGCACGCAGACGACTTTCGGATAGCTTGCGTCATAATCGCGATCGACTACCCTTGGCATACGAGCAGGCGCGACGTCAGATCGGGCCGCAACAGGGGAAGCGCGCATTGCACGGACCGACCGACCGGCGCAGCGAAGCCATGCGAAGCGCCGGTGAAGCCACCCGCCGCCGCGCGCTCACCGGTCTCTGGGTCGCAGCCTTGCTGGCGGTCCTCAGCTTCCTGGTCATCTATCCCGTCTTGATGCTGCTGCTCGGTGCGCTCACCGACACCAATCCAGTGGTCGACGGCATCCGCCTCAGCCTGAGCCATCTGTCGATCGCCAATTTCCTCGCGGTGCTGGCCAATCCGAATGTCGGCGAAGCGTTGCTCAACACGCTGATCGCCTGCGGCGGCGGCACACTGATCGCGGTCGCGATCGGGCTGTTGTTCTCCTGGATCGTGGTTCGCACCAACACGCCGTTCAAGGGCTTCATCGCCGCGGCCAGCATCCTGCCGTTGTTTGCGCCGCCGCTGGTGGCGGGCGTGGCCTGGGCGATCCTCGGCTCGCCGAAGACCGGGCTGATCAACACGATGTTCAAGTGGATGGGATCGGACCTGCGCGTCGATCTGTATTCGATGTGGGGCATGGTGTTCGTGTTCGGCATCTACTACGCGCCCTACGTCTACATGTTCACCTCCTCGGCGCTGCGCAACATGGACCCGAGCCTGGAGGAGGCCGCGGAAATCTCCGGCGCCAGCGCGTTCGCGACGCTGTTCACGGTGACGTTTCCGCTGATCATGCCGGCGATCGTCTCGGGCATGCTGCTGTCGTTCATCGTGATGCTCGGCATCTACGGTATTCCGGCCGTGCTCGGCGCGCCGACCAACCTGAACGTGCTGACGACCTACATCTTCAAGCTCACCAACTGGTCGCCGCCGCTCTACAACACCGCGGCCGCGGTCGCGATCATCCTGATGGTGGTCACGGGGCTGCTGGTCTATCTGCAGCAGAAGCTGCTGAGCGGGCGCAGCTACACCACCGTCGCCGGCAAGGCATTCCGGCCGCGCAGCCTCGATCTCGGGCCGTGGCGCTGGCTCACCTTCGGGCTCGGCATCGTCTATCTCCTGGTCGTCGTGGTGCTGCCGTCGCTGGCGCTGATCGTTGCGGCGTTCCGCAAGTTCATGTTCATCCGCGACGCCGCCAGCCTGTTCGACATGCGGCAATACTCGTTGATGCATTTCGAGAGCATCTTCGACAATCCGCTGACGATGAAGTCGATCTACAACGCGCTCGAGGTCGGGATCATCACCGCAATTGTCGGCGGCGCGCTCGCCTTCGCGATCGGCTACACCATCCATCGCACCCGTGTCGCCGGGCGCGGCGCCATCGACCTGATCTCGACATTGCCGGTCGCGATCCCCGGGCTGGTGGTCGGCGTCGCCTATCTCTGGGCCTGGATCGGCGTGCCCGGCGGACTCTACGGCACGATCTGGATTCTTGCGCTCGCCTTCATCGCGCGCTTCATGCCCGACACCGTGAAGTCGCTGTCGACCTCGTTCCTGCAGATCCATCGCGAGCTCGAGGAAGCCGCCTGGGTTTGCGGCCGGGGTATGCTCGGCACCATCGCGACGATCGTGCTGCCGCTGGCGCGGCCGGGCGTGCTGGCGTCGATGACGCTGCTGTTCGTGCTGGCGATCCGCGAGCTCGGCTCGTCGCTGTTCCTCTACACCAGCAACACCATGGTGATGTCGGTGCTGCTGCTCGACTATTACGAGGGCGGCAATATCGGCAAGACCGCGGCCTTCAGCCTGGTGCAAACCGTGTTGCTCGGTGTCCTGATCGGCGGCGCCAACTGGCTGTCGCGCGGGGCTGCGCAGGGCAACGTCGCACGGACCGGATAACAAGAAACGAGGGGAGGATTGGCGATGGATAGACGGACCTTCACCACACTGGCCTTGGCGAGCGCCGCAGCGCTTGCGCTGGTGCCGGCCGCTCGGGCGCAGGAGTTCGGCTCGGCGGAATTGATCGCGGCTGCCAAGGCCGAAGGCAAGCTCGTGTTCTACACCGCGAACTTCGCGGAGATCGAGCAGCAGGTCATCAAGGCCTTCAACAAGCGCTATCCGGAGATCAAGGTCGAGATGGTCCGCGCGCCCGGCGGTCAGCTCATCACCCGCGTGAAGACGGAGGCGGCGGCCGGCAAGCTGATCGCCGACGTGGTCGATCATTCCGATCGCGCGCTGATGCAGCCGCTGCAGGACCTGTTCCAGGACTACGCGCCGCCGAACGCGGCCGATTACGATCCGCATGCACTGATCTCGCCAAAATACTGGCCGCGCGCCACGATCGCCTGGTCGATCGCCTACAACACCGAGCTGGTGAAGGATCCGCCGAAATCCTGGATGGACCTGACCAAGCCGCAATATGACAAGCTGATCGGCCAGGTGTTCGCGCAGTCCGGCGGCACCACCTGGACGCGGATCATGTTCGAACGCCAGGTGCTCGGTGAGGAGTACTGGGCCAGGCAGGCCGCGACCCATCCCGTGCTCTATCCCTCCGGCGCGCCGACCGCCGATGCGCTGGTGCGCGGCGAGATCGCGATCGCGCCGCTGCTCTACAACGTGATCTATCAAAAGAAGAAAGACGGTGCGCCGATCGAGATCTTCTTCCCGCCCGAGGGCGCGCCGGTCAATCCGTATGCGAGCGGCATTCCGAAGACGGCCGCGCATCCCAACGCGGCAAAGCTGTTCCTGAACTGGTGCCTGTCGAGAGAGGGCCAGACCTTCATGATCAAGGAACTCGGCAATCTCACATCGCTGAAGCAGCCGCCGGCATTTCCCGAAGGGTTCGATCCCAAGGTGGTCAAGCTCTGGTATCCGAACTTCGACGACTACGTGAAACTGCACGCGGCATGGGTTGCGGACTGGGACAAGACGTACGGGTATCGGCAATAGGCGACGAGGCAAGCGATGACGGCGACGCTCGAAGTCACCGATCTCAGGAAGCAGTTTGCGATCGGCCGCCCTGCGGTCGACGGGGTCAGCTTTGGCGTGCCGGCCGGCGAGATCGTGGTGCTGCTCGGGCCATCGGGCTGCGGCAAGACCACGACGCTGCGCTGCGTCGCCGGGCTCGAGCATCCGACCAGCGGCGAGATCAGCATTTCCGGGCGGGTAGTATCATCACCGGACCGCGGCATCCTGGTGCCGCCGCGTGCGCGCAACCTCGGCATGGTGTTCCAGTCCTATGCGGTGTGGCCGCACATGACGGTGCGTCAGAACGTGAGCTATCCATTGAAGCACCGCACCGTCGGGCGCACCGATGCCGCCCGCATGGTCGAGGAAGCGCTGGAGTTGGTCGGGCTGTCCGACTATGCCGACCGGCCGGTGGTGGCGCTGTCAGGCGGACAGATGCAGCGCGTCGCACTGGCGCGCAGCATGGTGTACCGGCCCCAGCTCTTGCTGCTCGACGAGCCGCTGTCGAACCTCGATGCCAAGTTGCGACTGCGGCTGCGTGACGATCTCCGCGTCATTCTCAAGCAGACCGGGATGACCGCGCTCTACGTCACCCATGACCAGGCTGAGGCGGTCGTGCTCGGCGACCGCATCGGCGTGATGCGCGACGGCAAGCTGCTGCAGATGGACACGCCGGACGTGATCTACAACCATCCGGCCGATCTGTTCGTCGCCAATTTCACCGGCGCCACCAACGAGCTCGCAGGCCGGCTCGTCGCCTGCAACGACGGCTATGGCACGGTCGATTTCGGCGACGGCCGGCGAGGCGAGGTCGCCCTGTTCCAGCCGCTGGCGCCGGATGAGAACGTCCGCGTGGCGCTGCGGCCCGAGAACATCGCGATCGGCCGGCCTGATGGCGCCAATACATTCTCGGCAAAGGTGCTCGACCGCCGCTACCAGGGCACGCAGACCGCCTACGGCCTCGAACTGTTCGGCAAGCGGCTGGAAGCAATCGAGCTAGGCACCGCCGCGCGCCATCAGATCGGCGTCGAGGCGCAGGTCGCCTTGCCGCGCGAATGCCTGTGGGCCTACCGCGACAGCGGGCCGGCATCGCAGGACTAGCTGTGCTGCCGATGCGCCGGTTAACCTTCCTCGACCAGCGCGCGGATGCTGCGCGCGAGGCCCAGGATGCGCGGGCCGCATTCGCGCTCGATCTGCTCGGCGCTGAAGCGGTAGGAGGGGACGCCGCAATTGACCGACAAGCACTCGCCGCTCGGCGTGCGATAGAGCGGGGCGGCAACGCCGAAGATCTCGCGCCGCCATTCGCCGAGCGAGATGGCAAAGCCGCGCTCCCGGCACAATTCGACGTCGGGCAGTGTGCGCTTCTGCACATAGTCGAACTCGTCGGGGCGCTCGGCCTTGACGCGCGCGACATAACGGCCGAGCTCGTCCTCGGTGAACAGCGACAGCAGCGCACGCCCGACCGCGGTCGGCGCCAGCGTGCTGACGAAGCCGACGTCGGGCACGTGCGGCGCGGTGTCCGTGGTGCGCAGCGTCTCGACATAGATGAAGTCGATCCCGAACGGCATCGCGATCGACACCGTGCCGCCGGCATAGGTCGCGAAGTCGCGCATCAGTGGACGCGCGAGCTGGCGCACCTTCAGCGCCGACAGCACCGGATAGGCGGCGGCGAGCGCGCCGAGCCCGAGCACGAAGCGGCCCTTGGCGTCGCGCCTGAGATAGCCGAGCTGCTCCAGCGTGTAGGTCAGCCGCGACACCGTCGGCCGCGACAGCCCGGTATGCAGCGCGAGTTCGGCATTGGACAGCGAGCCGGGATGGCGGCGGAACGCCGCCAGCACGTCGAGGCCATGCGCCAGAGTGGTCGCAAAGGACGGATCCGGCTGAGTATCGGCAGGGGAAGATGCTGTCATACGGAATATTGGTCTCGGACGACCAGTTTTGTCAATATATCGGAATGAATTTGCAAATCGTGTCGATATCGGTTTATCTGCCGGAAATAAGGATAAAGAACCGCTGGAGCGAGGCGCCCGCCGATGACGATGACCGAGCAAGCCGATGCAAAGCCCGCCGCGATCGACAAGGAGCGGCTGCGCCTGAAGTATCAGCACGAGCGCAACAAGCGGCTGCGTCCCGACGGCAACGACCAGTACCTCCAGATCAAGGGCCAGCTCGCGCATTATCTCGACGATCCCTACACGCCGGTCACAGAGCGCGCGCCGAAGACCGACCACGTCACCTTTGCCTTCATCGGCGGCGGCTTTGCCGGGCTCGCCACCGCGGCGCGGCTGACGGAGGCCGGCGTCAAGGATGTCCGCATCATCGAGAAGGGCGGCGATTTCGGCGGGACCTGGTACTGGAACCGATATCCCGGCGCGCAGTGCGACACCGCGTCGATGGTCTACATGCCGCTGCTGGAAGAGACCGGCCATATGCCGTCGGAGAAATACGCGCATGCGCCCGAGATCCTGGCGCACTGCCAGCGGATCGGCCGGCAGTTCGATCTCTACGACAACGCGTTGTTCCACACCGAGGTGACGAGCCTCGATTGGGATGCGGCGCAATCGCGCTGGATCATCCGCACCACCAGGGGCGATGCCTTCACCGCGCAATATGTCGGCATCGGCACCGGCCCGCTGCATGTGCCGAAGCTGCCCGGCATTCCCGGCATCGAGCGCTTCAAGGGCCACTCGTTCCACACCAGCCGCTGGGATTACGACTACACCGGCGGCGATCCCCGGGGCGCGTTGATGGAGAAGCTCGCCGACAAGCGCGTCGGCATCATCGGCACCGGCGCAACCTCGGTGCAGTGCATTCCGCACCTCGCCCGCGCCTGCAAGGAGCTCTACGTGTTCCAGCGCACGCCGTCGTCGGTCGACGTGCGCGGCAACGGCCCGATCGATCCGGACTGGTTTGCCGGTATCGCGACGCCGGGCTGGCAACAGCGCTGGCTGGAGAATTTCACGGCCAACCAGGCCGGTGGATCGGCCGAGGAAGATCTGGTGCAGGACGGCTGGACCGACCTGTCGAAGCGGATCCGCGCCAAGGTCATGCTGCTGCCGCGCGAGCAGCGCACCGTGGAAAACATGCGCGCCGTGTTCGAGGATTCCGACTTCGAGAAGATGGAGGAGATCCGCAACCGGGTCGACGGCATCGTCCGCGATCCCGAGACCGCCAGGAATCTCAAGGCGTGGTACGGCCAGCTCTGCAAGCGGCCGTGCTTCCACGACGCCTATCTTCAGGCGTTCAACACGCCGGGCACCCATCTGGTCGATACCGACGGCAAGGGCGTCGAGGAGATCACCGAGAACGGCATCGTCGTCGCCGGCAAGGAATACGCGCTCGACTGCATCATCTATGCGTCCGGCTTCGAGGTCGGCACCGAGTACAAGCGTCGCGCAGGCTTCGATCTGACCGGTCGCGACGGTCTCAAGCTGTCGGAGCACTGGGCGCAGGGCATGCGCAGCAAGCACGGCATTCACGTCCACGGCTTCCCCAACGTGTTCTTCGTGCAGCCGACGCAGGGCGCCAACCTGATCTCCAACGTGCCGCACAACCTGACCGAAGCGGCGCGGACCATCGCGCTGATGGTTGCCCACGCGCAGGACAACGGCTTCAAGGAAATCGAGGTCAGCAGGGAGGCCGAGGATCGTTGGGTCGAGCTGCTGCTGACCGCGGTCGGCCGGATGATCGGCGGGCCCGATTGCACGCCCGGCTATTACAACAATGAGGGACGCGAGCCGGGGCCCGCGGCCAAGCTCAATGTCGGCTATCCCGCCGGGCCGTTGGCCTACTTCAAATATATCGATGGCTGGCGCAGCAACGGCCGGTTCGAAGGCGTGCAATTCCGCTGAGCGATGCACGATCGAAACTGATCTTCAGAGTTGATGAGGGAGTGCTCGAGTATGACCCAGACAAATGCAGCTGAAACGTCGCACGAGCTTCCCAAAGCGGCATCCGCGTCGGTCATCGCGCAGCACGAGGCGACGCTGAAGGCGCTGCCGTTTGCCGACACCAGGGATTTCGACGACGCCGCGCGCGGCTTCCTCGGCACCATCGAGAACGCACGCATCAGCTCGGCGCAGGGCAGGGTGGTCTGGAGCCTCGAGCCTTATGGCTTCCTGTCCGAGGAGAAGGCTCCTGCAACCGTCGATCCGAGCCTGTGGCGGCAGTCGCGGCTCAACATGCATCACGGCCTGTTCGATGTGGTGCCGGGCGTCTACCAGGTGCGCGGCCTCGACATCGCCAACATGACGCTGATCGAGGGCGACACCGGCGTCATCGTGGTCGACACGCTGACCTCGATCGAGGGCGCGCGCGCCGCGATGGAATTGTACTTCCAGCATCGCGGCAAGCGGCCGGTTGCCGCCGTCATCTTCACCCACACCCACACCGACCATTGGGGCGGCGCCCGCGGCGTGCTCGACGACGCCATGCTGGCGGCGGGCGTGCCGATCATCGCGCCGAACTTCTTCATGGAGCACGCGGTCTCCGAGAACATCATCGCGGGGCCGGCGATGCTGCGCCGCGCGCAATACCAGTTCGGACCGTTCCTCGCCAAGGGCGTGCACGGCCATGTCGATTGCGGCCTCGGCAAGACCATGGCGGCGGGCGGCGTGGCGCTGCTGCGACCGACCGATCTGATCATCGCGACCGGTGACACGCGCGTGATCGACGGCGTCGCGTTCGAATTCCAGATGGCGCCGAACAGCGAAGCGCCGGCGGAGATGCATTTCTACATCCCGCGCTACAGGCTTTTGAACCTCGCGGAGAACTGCACGCACAATTTCCACAATCTGCTGCCGTTCCGCGGCGCCGACGTGCGCGATGCGCTGGCGTGGTCGAAATATCTCGGCGAAGCCCTGCAGATGTGGGGCGGCAAGGCGGAGGCGATGTGCGGCCAGCACCATTGGCCGGTGTGGGGGCGCGAGCGGATCGACACCATGATCCGCGAGCAGCGCGATCTCTACAAATACGCGCATGACCAGACCATCCGGCTGATGAACCACGGCCTCAACGCGGCCGAGATCGCCGAGACGATCCGGCTACCCTCGAGCCTCGAAGGGGCCTGGCACGGCCGCGGCTATTACGGCCACATCAGGCACAATGTGAAGGCGATCTACCAGAAGTATCTCGGTTGGTACGACGCCAATCCGGTCAATCTCGATCCGCTGCCGCCGGTCGAGGCCGGCAAGAAATATGTCGAGTATATGGGTGGCGCCGATGCGATCCTGGAACGGGCCGCGGCGGACTTCGCCAGGGGCGAATTCCGCTTCGTCGCGCAGGCCGTCAGCCATCTCGTGTTCGCGGAGCCCGACAACCAGGCGGCACGCGCATTGCTCGCCGATACGTTCGAGCAACTCGGCTACGCCGCCGAGAGTTCGACCTGGCGCAACGCTTATCTGTTCGGTGCGCAAGAGCTGCGGCTGGGCATGCCGAAGACGCCGCCGCGCTCGTCGATGCCGCGCGAGACGCTGGCTGCGCTCCGCACCGAGCAGCTCTGGGACGTGCTCGGCGTCCGCCTCAACGGCCCCAAGGCCGAAGGCAAGCGCATCGTGCTGAACTGGCGTTTTACCGATACCGGCGAGAGCTTCGTGCTTAATCTCGAGAATTCGGCGCTGACTTACGTTGCGGGCGCGCAGGCCGCCGATGCGCATGCCGGCTTCACCTTGGCGCGCAGCGTGCTCGACGAGGTCATCGCCAAGCTGACCACGTTCCCGGACGCGGTTGGTGCCGGCAAGATCAAGGTGACGGGCGATCCGCTGCGACTAGCCGAACTGATGGCGCTGATGGACGAATTCCCGCGGATGTTCGAGATCGTCGAGCCGAAGCGGACGGTGGTGGTGTAGAGCAGCATACTCAAAGCAATGACCGTCACCCTGAGGAGCCGCGCAGCGGCGTCTCAAAGGGTCGACGGCCCGGCTGGTGGCCGCGCATCCTTCGAGACGCGCTACGCGCTCCTCAGAGGGTGTGATTTTTTTGGGGTTTCAGCGAGCATTATAGCCGAAAGCCGGCGCGGTGTGATTCTCTGGCGATGATGGATTCGCGGGAGGTGATGTTGGCTGCCGATGAGTTGTTTGGGGACCTGCCGGAGCAGGCGAAGCCATCAGTCGAAGCGGGCTTGCCCGGCGCTCCGCGGCTGCGTGAGCCCCAGCGCGACCAGATTGCGCTGCGAGCGGTTGATATTGAGAGCCTGATCGGGGAAGACCATCCGGTGCGGCTGATCTGGTCTTATGTCGAAGAGCTTGATCTGAGTGAGTTGGAGGACCGGATCAAGGCTCGCGGCGATCGTCCCGGTCACCCCGCGACCTCGCCCCGGCTTTTGCTGGCGCTGTGGCTCTATGCCGCCAGCGAAGGCGTTGGCAGCGCGCGGGCGTTGGAGCGGCTGTGCGAGAGCCACGATGCCTATCGCTGGCTGTGCGGCGGGGTGTCGGTGAACTATCACCTGCTGGCGGACTTCCGGGTCGGCAACGCCGATCTGCTTGACCGACTGCTCAGTGAGCATCTGGCAGCGTTGGCAAAGGCCGGTCTCGTCGATCTGGAGACCTTGGCGCAGGATGGCATGCGGGTCCGGGCCAGCGCCGGGGCCGCCTCGTTCCGGCGCGAGGCGACGCTGGATAAGCATTTGGCGCAGGCTGAGGCCGTGGTGGAAGACCTCAAGCGCGAGGTCGACACACGCTCGGACGCCAGCAATAAGCGTGCCCGGGCAGCCAAGGAGCGGGCCGCGCGGGAACGCAGCGCGCGGGTGAAGGCGGCGCAGACGGCGCTCGCCGAGATCAAGCAGCAGCGCAAGGAGCGCGAAGAAAGTCGCGGCAACGGCAAGACGCCGAAGGAGCCGCGGGCCTCCACGACGGACGCCTATGCACGGGTCATGAAGATGGCGAACGGCGGCTTCCGCCCCGCCTACAACGTGCAGGTGACGAGCGTGGCCGGCGAGCAGATCGTCGTCGACACCAGAATTTGCAACATCGGATCCGATCGCGGCCTGATGCGTCCCATGCTGGAGCGGCAGCGTGCGCGGCCCGGAGGGTTGCCCAAGGACCATCTCGTCGATGGCGGCTTTGGCAGTGCCGAGGACATCGAATGGGCCTATGCCGAGGGCATCGATATCTTTTGTCCGCCCACTCAATCCAAGCACGGTACCGATCCCTATCTACCGCGGCGCGGCGACGGTCCGGGGGTGTTGGCCTGGCGTGCGCGAATGGCGAGCAAAGAGGGCAAGGCCCGATACAGGTCCCGGTCGATCTGCGAGTGCATCCATGCCCGCTGGCGCAATTGGGACCTGCGGCAATTGACCGTGCGCGGCATCGAAAAGGTCCGTGCCGTCGTGCTCTGGTACGCCCTCGTCAACAACATCCTGCAAGGCAACCGCCTCTCCAGAGCCTAAACAACGGGTCATCGCCGAACTCGAACTCAAACCTGCCAATTGCTGCGACGAACAGCCGCCAAAAACTCCGCAGGAGCCGAATCCGTCACAAGCTCTCAGGATGACGGGTCGATCGGGCGCCCTCAAATCCCGAGATACGCCGCCTGCACCTGCCTGTTGTTGGCGAGCTCGGCGCTGGTGCCCCGCATGATCACGTTGCCGCTCTCCAGCACGTAGGCGCGCTGCACCAGCGACAACGCGCGGCTGACGTTCTGCTCGACCAGCAGGATCGCGGTGCCCATCTTGTGGATTTCGCCGATCTTCTCGAAGGTCACGTCGGTCATGACAGGGGCGAGGCCGAGCGAGGGCTCGTCCAGCATCAACAGGCGCGGCTTCAGCATCAGGCCGCGGCCGACCGCGACCATCTGCTGCTCGCCGCCGCTCATGGTGCCGGCGAGCTGCTTCCTGCGGTCGGCGAGCCTCGGGAAGATGCCGTAGACCAGCTCCATGGTGCGCGCGCGATCCGCCTTGGCCTTGGGCGTGTAGGCGCCGATCTCGAGATTTTCCTGCACCGTCATGTCCGGGAACACCTGGCGGCCTTCCGGGACATGCGCGATGCCGAACTCGGGGATCCGGTACGGCGGCAGCGTGGCGAGGTCGACACCGTCGAAGGTGACCTTGCCTGCGAACAGTTTGACGAGGCCGGAGACGGCGCGCAGCGTCGTGCTCTTGCCGGCGCCGTTGGCGCCCAGCAGACCGACAGCCTCGCCTTCGCCGATGGAGATGCTGACATCGGTGATCGCGGGCACCGAGCCGTAGCTGGCGCTGACGCCGGAGAGCTCAAGCATGGGCGTCTCCTGGCGCAGTCGGATGCACGTAGGAGCCGAGATAGGCGCGGATCACGTCCGGGTTCTCCACGATCTCCTTCGGCGCGCCCTCGGCGATCTTCTGGCCGTGGTCGAGCACCACGATATGTCGCGCCACCGCCATGATCGCGCGCATCACATGCTCGACGATCACGATGGTCAGGCCGCTGGCGGACAGCTTCTTCACCAGCGCCACCGCCTGGTCGATCTCGGCCGGGTTGAGCCCGGCCATCACCTCATCGAGCAGCAGGATTCTCGGCTGCGTCGCCAGCGCGCGGGCCATCTCGAGGCGGCGCTGGTCGATGGTGGTGAGATCCTTGGCGGGGGTCTGCTCCTTGGCGCCGAGCCCGACGAATTCGATCGCCTCGCGTGCCTTCCTTTGCGCGGCGACGACGTGCCGGTCGCGCAGGAAGGCGCCGGTCATCACATTGGCAAGCACCGTCATGGCGCCGAACGGTTTTGCAACCTGGAAGGTGCGGGCCATGCCGAGCGCGCAGACGTCGTGCGGCTTCAGCCCGACGACCTCGTGACCGAAGGCGAGCACCGAACCGGAGTCCGGGCGATGGAACCCCGTGATCAAATGAAAGCTCGTGGTCTTGCCGGCGCCGTTCGGACCGATCAACGCGACCGTCTCGTTCTCCTGCACGGAGAAGCTGACGTCCTGCACGGCGCGCAGGCCGCCGAAGCGCTTGCTGAGACCCTTGATGACCAGTGCTTCCGCCATCGCAAAGACCTCAGGCGCGCGCCGGCTTGCGCCGGAGGGTGCGGTGATAGAAATCGGTCGCAAACCCGATCAGCCCGGTCGGCCGCCACAGGATCACCGCCATCAGGATCAGGCTATAGACCGTGAGCTGGATGCCGCCGACCGAGCTGCCGAGCCAGCTTTGCAGCAGCGCCGAAGTGGTCTCCAGCAGCACGGTGCCGATCACGGGTCCCCACAGCGTGCCGATGCCGCCAACGATCGACACCAGCGCCGCCTCGATCGAGACGTTGAAGCTGAACGCGGTCGCGGGATCGATGAAGTAGATGTACTGGGTATAGAAGGTGCCGGCGAGTGCGGTCAGGAACGCGCTGATCATGTAGATGTCGCGCTTGACCTTCGGCGCGTTGACGCCGATCGCCTCGGCTGCGTCCTCATCCTCGCCGATCGCGACGAGATAGTAGCCGATCCAGGATTTCTCGATTCGGTGGGTGATCCACAGCCCGACCACGAGCAGGCCGAGCACGACGTAGTAGTAGGACGATTTCTCCTCGAACTGCATCATGAGCGGCGCGCTGCCGAGGTTCGGGATCGTGGTACCCTCGGCGCCCCAGGCGAAGTCGCGAAATTTGAGGAAGATCAGCATCAGCACCTGGGCTGTCGCAATGGTGGCGATGGTGAAATAGGGCCCACGCAGGCGGAAGCAGAGCCAGCCGATCGGCAGGCTCGCGAGCATCGCGACCACGCCGCCCGCGATCATCCCGATCCAGGGCGAGATGCCGTAGTTCACCTGCATGATGGTCGAGGTGTAGGCGCCGAGGCCGAAATAGGCGGCGTGGCCCAGCGACAGCTGCTTGGCATAGCCGCCCATCAGGTTCCAGGCGACGCCGATGAAGGAGAACAGCAAGATGCGGATGAAGATGTCGATCGCAAACGACGAGGTGACGAGCTGGGGCAAAGCCATCATGACGACCGCTCCGATCGCCAGCCACAGCCATTTCGTGTTGCCGGATGCTTGCATCAGCGGCCCCTTCTGGCGCCGAGGCCGCTCGGCCTGAAGGCGAGCGTCAGCAGCAGCAGCGCGAACACCACGATCAGGCCTGAATCGGCGCCGACGAACTGGATGCCCAGCGATTCCGCCACGCCCATCATCAGGCTCGCGATCAGCGCGCCCATCACATTGCCGAGCGTGCCCATCACGACCGCGACGAACGCCATCAGCACGAACACCTGGCCGACGAACGGATAGGCCGAATAGAACGGCATCAAGAGCGAGCCGGCGGCGCCCGCCAGCGCCAGCGCGGTGCCGAACGCCACCGCGAACACCCGATTTGGATTGATCCCCATCAGCATCGCGACGTCGCGGTTCTGCGACGCCGCGCGCATGGCGCGGCCGAGATCGGTGGTGTGCAGGAACACCCAGAGCAGCCCGCTCAGCGCCATCGCGACGGCAAAGGCGATCAGCTTTGCCACCGGAATGTAGAGCCCGCCGATGTGCCACGCTTCATCCGAGTAAGAGGTGTGGACGGTGCGATAATTGGCGCTGAACAGCATCAGCGAGAGATTGAGCAGCAGCAGCGACAGCGCAAAGGTCAGAAAGATCTGCGGCATGTCGTTCGGCCCGAGCACCCTGCGGATCAGGAAGTGCTGGATCAGGACGCCGGCTGCGAACAGCACCGGCATGGAGACAACCAGCGAGACCAGCGGATCGATGCCGAACTGGGTGGCGAGGAAGAACGAGATATACATCCCGAGCATCACGAACTCGCCCTGCGCGAAATTCACGATCTTGACCACGCCGAAGATCAGCGTGACGCCGATGCTGACAAGCGCGTAGATGCCGCCGATAAGCAGGCCGTTGATCACGGCCTGGGCCAGTGTCTCCCACATCTGATCCGACCGCGCTCAGGTCTTCATCAGAGGGGCGCGGGCGTCTTCCTTGGGGAAGACGCTGACGAGATCGGCGTTCTGCCACTGCACGCCGACCGGACGGCCATAGACGTTCTTGCCGTCGGGGCCGAACTTCACCTTGCCGCCCGGTGCCATCGCAGCAAAGCCCGAGGAGACGTCGAGCGTCGACAACGCCTCGCGCACCTTCTTCGGATCGGCCGAGGCGGCGCGCTCCAGGGCATCGGCCAGCATGAAGGTCTGTGCCACCAGGCCGCCGGCATATTCGAAGGCGAACTCGCCGGTGCGCTTCTTGAATTCGACGTTGACCTTCTGCGCATCCTCGTTGACGTCGTGGTTCCAGTGCGCCACGCCTTGGAGTCCTTCGGCCGCGTTGCCGACATTCTTGTAGAAGTCCGGCATCACGAAGCCGCCCGAGCCGCCGTTGATCGCGATGTTGAGCCCGACCTGCTTCACGGTGCGCACGATCAGGATCAGGTCGTTGAGGTAGGACAGCGAGAACAGGGTGTTGGCGCCGGAGGCCTTGACCTTGTTGATCAGCGGGCTGGCATCGGTGAAGCCGGCCGAGTAGGGCTCGAACATCACGATCTCGACGCCTTCGCCCGGCGCCAGCTCCTTCAGCCCGTTCGAGGTCGAGGTGCCGAATGCGGTGTTCTCGAAGATGACCGCGACCTTGGCCTGCTCGCTGACCAGCTTCGCCATCTGCAACTGTGCCTTGGCGAATTGCGAGGCGCGGGCGAACGGCGTGAAGGTGTAGCTGCGTCCCTTGTTGAGCTGATCGGAGCTCGATCCGGTGATGATCGGAACGCGGGCGCGCTCGCAGACCTCGCTTGCGATCAAGGTCAGCGCGCTGGCGTAGCAGCCGTGGATCGCCGACAGCTTGTTGCCGGTGATGAGGCGATCGGTCTCGGTGCGCGTCACCGTGGTGTCGCTCTGCACGTCGGAGACGATCAAATTGAGCTTGGCGCCGCCCAGCGATTTGATGCCGCCGGCCTCGTTGACCATGTCGACTGCGAGCTTTGCCGCGGCAACGCAGCCGATGCCGATCTGCGCCATGCTGCCGGTGCTCGGATAGAGCGCGCCGATGTTGATCGGGTCCGCGGCCCAGCCGCGCAGCGGGACGGCGCCGAAAGCGCCGGCCGCGAGCACGCCGCCGGTTCTGGCCAGGAATTTGCGGCGGTTCAGTTTCTTCGGTGAAGTGGTAGTCGGTACGGCATTATTAATGGCCGACGGCTTGCGGTCCCCTGGCATGGCGTTCCCCCTGTGCGACCGCGGCACGGTTGCTCCGTCCGCTCGCTTATTATTTTTCGTTCAAGCGGGGCGCATAAGAGCACGTAATCCGCCAATCGCAAAGGCGATATCAGCCGGGTTGATGGGGATGCGTGTCACCAGGGGTGCGTCAGCAGCAATCGCGCGGCGCGGCGCATGCGGATCGTTTCGCCCCACGGGAGTTGCCGTCGGGTGACGGCATTATTGACAATCGAACGACCCGACGGATCGGCACGGACGGTGCCGGCCGGCCCGCCGGATCATTCGATCGGCCGCTGCAACTTCTATTCGGCGCTCGCCACGAGCTTGAAGCGCGGTTTGTCCTCCATCAGGCTGCGATAGGCGGCGAGATAGTCGAGCGCCATCCGGCGCGCGGTGAAGCGGGTCTCGAACTGCTTGCGGATCGCGTCGCGGTTGAGCGTCGACAGCCGACCGACCGAGGAGATCGCGCTGATCTCGTCCTCGACGATGAAGCCGGTCAGACCATCCTCGATGATCTCCGGCACCGAGCCGCGGTTATAGGCGATCACGGGCGTGCCGCAAGCCATCGCCTCGATCATCACGAGGCCGAACGGCTCCGGCCAGTCGATCGGAACCAGGAGCCCGATCGCGCCGCTGAGAAAATCCGGCTTCTCGCGGTCGCTGATCTCGCCGATGAACTCGACCAGCGGATTGTCGGTGATCTGAGGCTTGATCAACTCATCGTAATATTCCTGGTCGGCGCGATCGACCTTGGCCGCGATCTTCAGCGGAATGCCGCAGCGGGTCGCGATCTTGATCGCACGATCGACGCCCTTCTCCGGCGCGATGCGCCCGAGCACGGCGAGATAGGATGGCTTGGCCGGTTGCGGCGTCAGCAGGTTCTCCGGCAGGCCATGATGAATGGTGCGCACCCAATTCGCCTGCGGCACCGGCCGCCGCTGCGCATTGGAGATCGAGATCACGGGGATCTTGGAGAAGATGTTGAAGACCGGCTGATGCTCCGGCAGGTCGAGCCGGCCGTGGAGCGTGGTCACGAAGGGCGTCGGCTGGCGCGTGAACAGCGACCACGGATAATAGTCGAGATGGCAGTGCAGGAAATCGAACTCGTCATCGTCGGCTTTCTGCCGGACGCGCTCCAGCATCACCATGTGCAGCGCATTGGGGTCGCGGACGGAGCCGTCGAGGCGCAGCGCCTTCGGCCAGGTCGCATCGAGCTTCGCGGAGGTCTGTGAATCGCCACTGGCGAACAACGTCACGTCATGTCCAAGTGTTACAAGTTCTTCGGTCAGCCAGTGCACGACCCGTTCGGTGCCGCCGTAGAGCTTGGGGGGAACAGCCTCCGTCAGCGGGGCAACCTGCGCGATGCGCATTTCTCCGTCTCCTGTTTGTAATGTGGAATGAACCAGACCCCTCTGCCCTGTGATGGCACTGACGTGCCGAAGACGGGAACGTTCTCGCACGTGCGAGGTTCCTTATGGGTATGTGGATTCCCGCTTCTTTCTTCCATCACACTGTGGTCTTGCTGATGCCATCTCGCTCCAACACGTTTTTGCCGACGCCAGCGTTGCAAAATTGTTGCGCAGTGATGGCTGCATCAAGGAATCCAACCGCCGCCCTTCACGTCATCGTGCACGAGAGCTTCGACTAAAATTTTCTCGTTCACCTTCAACAGCTTTTGCAGGACGTCATGGACCATCTGTCAGGATATGCGCATCGCCCATTCCCCTTTGTGCTGCGCTATCTGCGCCGGCGGCTGCCGTCGCATGTTGTGATCTTGTCGGCCGTGGTCGCGGCGGTTGCCTGTTCGGTGGGCACACAATACGGCGTCAAGAATCTGGTCGACGCGTTGTCGGCCGGGCCGTCGGCCGCGAACGGCGTATGGCTGGCATTCGCTTTGCTCATGTCGCTGATCGCAGCCGACAACTTCATGTGGCGGATCGCGAGCTGGACGGCGAGCTACACCTTCGTCAGCGTCACCGGCGACCTGCGCCGCGACATGTTCCGTCATCTCACCGGCCACGCGCCGAGCTATTTCACCGACCGGCTGCCGGGCATGCTGACCAGCCGGATCACGGCGACATCGAACGCGGTGTTCACTGTCGAGAACATGTTCGTATGGAACGTGTTGCCGCCATGCATCGCAACCTTTGCCGCGATCACCCTGGTTGGAACCGTAAGTTTGACAATGTCAGCCGTGCTGATCCTGATCGCGGGAACCATGGTGGTGGCGATGTTCCGCATGGCCGCCGCCGGCCGGCCGCTGCATGACGATTTCGCCAACCGGGCAGCCGCCGTCGATGGCGAGATGGTCGACGTCATCAACAATTTGCCGCTGGTGCGGGCATTCTGCGGTCTCGGCTATGAGCACGACCGCTTCGACGCCACCGTGAATCGGGAACTGGTCGCGCGCGGCCGTTCTCTGCGCTATCTCGAAAAGCTTCGCCTGGTTCACGCCGCCGTGACCGTGATCCTGACGATCGCGATGCTGGCCTGGGCCCTCTCGCTCTGGCAGCAGGGCCAGGCCACCACCGGCGATGTCGTGCTGGTCTGCACGCTCGGCATCTCGATCCTCAGCGCCACCCGCGATCTTGCGGTTGCGCTGGTCGACGTCACGCAGCATGTCGCGCGTCTCACCGAGGCGCTGGCGACGCTGTTGCAGCCGCACGAGCTGAAGGACCACCCGGAGGCCGAAGCGCTGGTGAAGAGCGGCGCGGCGATCGCCTTCAACAACGTCTCGTTCCGCTATCCCGGCGGCTTGCAGGTCTTCGAGCGCTTCAGTCTGCGCATCCAGCCCGGCCAGCGGGTTGGCCTGGTCGGCCAGTCCGGTGGCGGCAAGTCAACACTGTTTACCCTTCTGCAGCGCTTCTACGATGTCGAGCAAGGCAACATCACGGTCGACGGCCAGGACATCTCGCGCGTCACCCAGCAGAGCCTGCGCGCGGCGATCTCGGTGGTGCCGCAGGATATCTCGCTGTTCCATCGTTCGATCCTGGAGAACATCCGCTACGGCAGGCCGGACGCCACCGACGACGAGGTGCTGCGCGCGGCGATCGCCGCACGCTGCGATTTCATTGAAACCTTGCCGGAGGGCATGAACACCATCGTCGGCGACCGCGGCGTCAAGGTATCCGGCGGCCAGCGCCAGCGCATCGCGATCGCGCGCGCGTTCCTGAAGGATGCGCCGATCCTGCTGCTCGACGAGGCCACCGCGGCGCTCGATGCCGAATCCGAGGAGGCGATCCGCGAGGCGTTGTCGCGGCTGATGCGCGGGCGTACGGTGGTCGCGATCGCGCACCGCCTCGCGACCCTGCGCAGCTTCGACCGCGTGGTCGTGCTGCAGGGCGGCCGGATCGTCGAGGACGGTCCGCCCGACATCCTCGTGAAGGGCAGAGGCCCCTACCGCGACCTGGTCGCGCGCGAGATGGGCCGCCTCTCCACCAGCGCGGCCTGACCCCGCGCCATCAAGCGTGTACTTGCGTTCCGGTGCGTTCGTTCGAACCGAGAGTCGAGACTCGAGCCAAGCAAGGTCGCCAGAGGTTCAGATGGCAGCTGACGTCGTTACGCAGATCATCACCGGTCGCATCACCGAGCACGTCGCCGAATCGCCGTTCTACATTCCGATGACCGGGCCCGCGGCACGGCCGCGGCGCTCGCTCAAGCACGACGACACCTTCATCGTGCTCGACAGCCATGGCGACATCGGCGCCTCCGCCGGCGGTCCCGACGGCCTGTTCAACGCCGACACGCGCTACCTCGCGCGGCTCGAAATGGTGCTGGAGGACGTGCAGCCGCTGCTGCTCGGCTCCAACATGCGCGACGACAATTCGGCGCTGACGGTCGATCTGACCAATTCCGACGTCTATCGCGACGACCGCCTGACCTTGCCGAAGGATACGCTGCACATCGTGCGCTCGATCTTCCTGTGGCGCGGCACCTTCTATCAGCGCATCGGCCTGCAGAACCACGGCGATCATGCCGCGAGCTTCGATCTCGCGCTCTTGTTCGACAATGATTTCGCCGACCTGTTCGAGGTGCGCGGCGAGCGGCGGCCGCGGCGCGGCATCGGCTCGAGCAAGCTGCTCGGTCCGACCGATGTCGTGCTGGAATATTGCGGCCTCGACGAGCAGACCCGGATCACCGCGCTGCACTTCGACCCGCGACCGACACGGTTATCGGTCAACGTTGCCACCTACCATTTCGACCTCGAGCCTGCGCAGGTCACCTCGCTGTTCGTCGCGGTGTCCTGCAACAAGCCGATCATGCAGAAGCCGGTGCCGTTCTTCCGCGGGCTGTTGGCGCATCGCCGCGAGATGCGCAATTCGTCGGCCGGCGCGGCCTCGATCGAGACCTCGAACAACATCTTCAACGAGGTGCTGTGCCAGGCGATGGCCGACCTCAACATGCTGATGACGGAAACGCCGCAGGGCCGCTATCCCTATGCCGGCATTCCCTGGTATTCGACGACATTCGGCCGCGACGGGCTGATCACCGCGATGCAGATGCTGTGGGTCGACCCGCGCATCGCCAAGGGCGTGCTGAAGCGGCTGGCGCTGTTCCAGGCCAAGGCGGTCGATCCGCTGGCCGATGCTGCGCCGGGCAAGATCCTGCACGAGATGCGCGGCGGCGAGATGGCCGCGCTTCGCGAGGTGCCGTTCGCGCATTATTACGGCAGCGTCGATTCGACCCCGCTGTTCGTGCTGCTGGCCGGGCTCTATCTGGAGCGCACCGGCGACGTCGAGACGCTGCGCGAGCTGTGGCCTGCGGTCGAGGCCGGACTACAATGGATCGATGGCCCCGGCGATCCCGACCGCGACGGCTTCGTCGAATATCAGCGCGCGACCGATGAAGGGCTGCGCAATCAAGGCTGGAAGGATTCCTTCGACGCCATCTTCCACGCCGACGGCACGCTGGCCGAGGGCAATATCGCGCTGGCGGAAGTGCAGGGCTATGTGTTCGCCGGCAAGCAGCTTGCCGCGCGCGCGGCGCGGACCCTTGGGTTCGCCGACAAAGCGGCGAGGCTGGATGCCGAGGCCGAGCGGCTGCGCGAGCGCTTCGAGGCGGCATTCTGGTGCGAGGAGCTCGGCACCTATGCGCTGGCGCTCGACGGCGCTAAGCAGCCGTGCAGGGTGCGCACCTCGAATGCCGGACAGACATTGTTTTCCGGCATGGTGCGCGAGGACCGTGCGCGACGGGTCGCCGCCGATCTGATGAGCCAGAAATTCTTCTCGGGCTGGGGCATTCGAACCGTCGCGGCGGGCGAGGCGCGCTACAATCCGATGTCCTATCACGATGGGTCGATCTGGCCGCATGACAATGCGCTGATCGCACTTGGACTGGCCCGCTACGGCCTCAAGCATTCGGTCGCGCATCTGTTCAAGGGGCTGTTCGACGCCGCGAGCTACATGGAGTTGCGGCGGCTGCCGGAGCTGTTCTGCGGCTTCCGCCGCGAACGAAGGCGCGGCCCCGTGCTCTATCCGGTCGCCTGCGCACCGCAGGCCTGGGCGAGCGCGACGCCGTTCACGCTGCTGGAGGCGGCGCTCGGACTCGAATTCGACACCGTGCGCGGCGAGATCCGCCTGCGCGATCCGCGGCTGCCGGAATTCCTCAACGACGTGGTGCTGCGCGACCTTCGGCTCGGCGCGTCCAGTGTCGATCTGCGGCTGCGTCGCCACGGCGACGAGGTGTCGCTCGAAGTGCTGCGCACGCGCGGACAGATCCAGGTGTCGATCGTGCTGACGCATTGAGCGTTGTCGCGCGGCGGACCGGGCAATCGTGGGAGAGGTAAATGCGTCCAGGGATCATGATTATGCTGGTCGCAGCGATGCTGCTGACATGCGCAGATGTCCGTGCCGCGGACGATGCGTCGCCGGCGCCGACACCACCCTCGCCGCCGGCAGCTCAAGCGCCGCCAGCAGCTCCTGCGGCACCGAAGGAGCAGGCCAAGGAGTCACCGCCGCCGTCGGTGACCGTGATCGGCGCACGCGATGCGCACGGCATTCTGGGTCGCGACGTGCGCAGCTCCGCCAATGAGGACATGGGCCGCATCGTCGACGTCATCGTCGACCGCGACGGCAAGGTCCGCGCCGCAGTGATCGATTTCGGCGGCTTCCTCGGCGTCGGCAGCCGCAAGATCGTGGTCGATTGGAACGCGCTGCGCTTCGCCGGCGTTTCCAGCAAGAGCGACAGCATCACGCTGGATCTCAACAAGCAGCAGGTGAGCGCTGCGCCGGAATACAAGGAAGATACGCCGCTGATCGTGCTGGGCGCGGCTGGCAGTCTCCATCCATGGGACTACGAACATTAGGGGGCTCAAACTGGTCGCGCGTCCGAACTCTTCATTCGGGACGGTTGGCGACGATCGTGACGAGCGATCAGCCGGCAGCGCCAATATTGTGTCGATTGTCCCCGATCAGCCCAATGCGGAGCCGCTGCGCGGGCCGTCGCGCGAGAGCCAGCGCGGGCTCGACTGGTTCATCTTCTTCCTGGCCGATGTGCAGACCGGATTCGGTCCGTTCATCGCTGTCTATCTGACGACGCAGAAATGGACCCAGGTCGAGATCGGCTTCGTGCTCTCGATCGGCGGCATCATCGGCCTGCTCGGTCAGATGCCCGGCGGGGCGATCGTCGACGCGGCGCGCTCGGAACGGGTGGTCGCAGGCTGCGCGGTTGCCGCGATCGGATCGGCCGCGCTGGCCTACGCGCTGTGGCCGATCTTCCCCGTGGTGACGCTTGCCGCGACGCTGCACGCGCTTGCAAGCTGCGTGCTGGGACCTGCGATCGCGGCGATCAGCCTCGGCCTGGTCGGGCCGCGTGCGATCGGCGAGCGGCTTGGCCGCAACGCACGCTTCGCCTCGCTCGGCAATGGCTCGGCTGCGGCGTTGATGGGCGCTTGCGGCTATTTCTTGTCGAGCCGTTCCGTGTTCCTCGTCACCTTCATCCTGGCGATCCCGACGCTGTTGTCGCTGGCACGGATCCGCGAGCGCGAGATCGACATCGCGCAGGCGCATGGCGAGGTGAAGCGTGAAGTTCCCGACAAGCGCGCCACCAGCGTCTTCACCCTGGTGCGGCACCGGACGCTCCTGATCTTCGCCGGCGCGATGATGCTGTTCCAGCTGGCCAACGCCGCGATGCTGCCGTTGATGGCGGGCGTGGTCACCACCCGCTCGAGCCAATGGGCGCCGGTCCTGATCGCCGCCTGCATCATTGTGCCGCAGGCGATTGTCGCGTTGTGCTCGCCGTCGGTCGGCCGCAAGGCCCAGGCTTTGGGCCGGCGGCCATTGCTCCTGCTGGCCTTCGTTTCGCTGGCGATCCGCGGCCTGTTGTTCGCGACGGTGCGCGATCCCTATCTGCTGGTCATGGTGCAGATCTTCGACGGCATCACCGCGGCGATCTTCAGCGTGCTGGTGCCGCTGATCGTGGCCGACGTTGCGTTCGGCAGCGGCCATTTCAACCTGGCGCAGGGTATTGTCGGTACCGCGGTCGGCATCGGCGCATCACTCAGCACGGTGCTGGCCGGTTATGTCAGCGACAAGCTCGGCAGCAGCACCGCCTTCATGGGTCTCGCCGGCATCGCAGCGCTGGGACTACTCATGATCTGGCTGGTGATGCCGGAGACGCGGCGGGCGACATGACGGCCAGGTGCCGCTCCATTGGCGGGGCGGCTCCAGGCAGTGGATTTCGGCGGCTACGAGGCGGTTTTGGCGGCGCGGCGCCCTTCCTCCTGCATCCGCCGTCATATATGAATGGATAGCTCCCCAGGATCGAATTCGCGGCACCGCATGGAGCCGCGATTAATCAATCCAAAATCGTGATCTGGTACGGATCGGCGCAGCGCGGGCAGGCATTTCGACCGAGGAATCGCATGGTAAATCGAACGACGACGGCGCAGACCACCGGAGCGATGCGGCGTTGGGGACACCCCGCCTTTGTGACATTCGCGGCGATGGTCACATTTGCGTCACTGAGCGGCGGCGCCGCGGCAAAGCAGCAGCGTCCGGCGGCAACCGTCGAGGCGACGGCGCCGCGGACCGCGGGCGAGCCGATCATGGCGATCGTGTCGATCAAGGCCCAAAAGGTCACCTTCTACGACGCCGACGGCTGGATCTACCGCGCGCCGGTCTCGAGCGGCGTCAAGGGACGCGAGACGCCGGCGGGCGTGTTTGCGCTGGTCGAGAAGGACAAGGACCATCACTCGACCATGTACGACGATGCCTGGATGCCGAACATGCAGCGCATCACCTGGAACGGCATCGCGCTGCATGGCGGGCCGCTGCCGGGCTATGCGGCCTCGCATGGCTGCGTCCGGATGCCCTATGACTTTGCCGAGAAGCTGTTCGACAAGACCCGGATCGGGATGCGGGTGATCATCGCACCGAACGACCCGGAGCCGGTCGATTTCACCCACCCGGCGCTGTTCGTGCCCAACGCGGAGGCGATCGCGGCAGCTCCGGCACGTGCCGAGAAGCTGGCCCGCGAGGCCGCGGATGCCGCCAAGGCGGCCGACGAGGCGAAGAAGGCCTCCGCGGCCGCGGCCAAGGAAGCGGCACTGTCCACGCCGGCGGCACTGCGCAAGCTGGAGCAGATCAAGACCCGTGCCGACGCCGCGGTTGCCTTGGCCGACAAGACGCTGGCCAAGGCCAACACCGACCAGGCCAAGGCGCGCGCCGAGGATCTGAAGCAGAAGGCAGTCGCCAAGGCCGCGGAAGCGACCACGCAGTTCGAGGCGGCGCAGGGTGACGCGAAGCCGAAGCTCGATGCCGCCGCCGCCGCGAAGGAGGCCGCCAAGGCGGCCGAGACCAAGAAGGCCGACACCCAGAAGGCGGCGACCGAGGCCAAGCTCGCACTGGAGCCGGTCTCGGTCTACATCAGCCGCGCGACGCAGAAGCTTTACGTCCGGCGCAACACCCATAAGCCATGGGCCGACGGCGGCGAGGTGTTCGACTCGAGCATCGAGGTTCCGGTCACGATCCGCGATCCGGACAAGCCGATCGGCACGCACATTTATACGGCGATGGCGCGCAACGGCTCCGGCCTGCGCTGGACCCAGGTGACGATCGACGACGGAGACAACGCCAAGGATGCGCTCGACCGTATCACCATCCCGCAGGATGTGCTGGATCGCATTGCGCCGACCGCGGTGCCGCGGTCTTCGATCATCATCTCGGACGAGCCGCTGAGCGCCGAAACCAACTATCGCACCGAGTTCGTTGCCGTGCTGAGCAACCAGCCACAGGGCGGCTTCATCACGCGCAAGCCGACACCGCGGCCGGTGGATGAGGATTACCCGGTTGCCAGCAGGGACGACGACGGTTTCGGCTTCTTCTCCCAGCGCAGTTGGAATCCGCAGTCCGGCCCTCAATACGGTTATCCCCAGTACGGCAATCCTCAAGCGCCGACCCAGTACGGCAACCCGTACTATGGCAACCCGCAAGCCGCCAATCCGCGCCGGCGCGGCGGCCAGCAATACTGGCAATCGCAGGACTGGTAAGCAGGGCGCTGACGACGCAGCTGCCGCGAACTTTGAGTATTGGACGGCGGTGTGATGCCGCCGTCCGATTGCGTTGTGCAGTTACGGTCGAGCTTCCAGGATCAGATTGAATGGTGTCTCCGCCGCGCGGCGGAAGCGCGAGAAACCGCCCTGTCGTGCGACCTCGCGCAGCCTGGTCTCTCCGGCCTGCGCGCCGAGCGCGAGCCCGACCTCCTGATCCAGCGAGGCCGGCGTGCAGATCATCGTCGAGGCCGCATAGTAGACCCGCCCGATCGGATTGAGGTTGTCCTCCAGCCGGTCGTTGGCGAATGGCTCGATCAGCAGGCAGGTGCCGTCATCGGCGAGGGTGGAGCGGGTGTGCTTGAGGGCGCCGACCGGGTCGCCCATGTCGTGCAGGCAATCGAAGAAGCACACCAGGTCATAGGCGTTCGCGGGGAATGTCTTGGCGGAATGCGTCTGGAAATGGACGCGGTCCGACAATCCGGCCTCCTTGGCGGCGATCCGCGCCGCCTGGATCGAGCCGTCGTGATAGTCGAAGCCGTAAAAGGTCGATTTCGGAAACGCCTCCGCCATCAGCCGCGTCGAGACGCCGTGGCCGCAGCCGACGTCGGCGACAACGGCGCCTTGCTTCAGCTTGTCGACCACGCCCTCGAGCGCCGGCAGCCATTCCTGCACCAGATAGTGCTTGTAGCTGGTGCGGAAGAAGCGGGCGGTGCCGCAGAACAGGCACTCGTTGCGCTTGTTCCAGCCGACGCCCTTGCCGGTCTTGAACGCGTCGGTGATTTTCGGCTCGTCGAGGAAGGTCGCGCCGACAAGGCTTCCCACCGCGCCGAGGAAGACCGGGCTGTCCTCGTCGGCCAGCGCGAGCGCTTGCTCAGGCAGCATCGAGAATTTTCCGGTCGCGCTATCGTATTCGATGTAGCCGGAGGCCGCCTGTGCCGAGAGCCATTCCTGAACGTAACGCCCGGCCGTTCCCGTTGCCTTGGCCAGCGCCGCAGCGTTCATCGGTCCTTGCTGGGCGAGGGCCCTGTAGAGGCCGAGCTTGTCTCCCAGCAGCATCAGCGAGGCGTTCATCGCCGCGCCGACATCGCCGATCATCTTACCCATGAATGAATTAAGACGCTCCTCGTTGACGTCCATGATGTTCCTCCATCGCAATCGCGTTTTGTGAAAAGTTCATCATTCGCAATTTCATGCATGCGCCGTCGTCCGGGCACGCAGCCTTGGATGCAGCCTTGGATGCAGCCCTGGAGATGGACATCATCGCACGGATAGGTTCGGCGGTAGAGGCCGATTGTTACGAAGCGTCTGGGATCCCAGAGCGGCCCGACTTCACAACCTTGCGAGGCTTTGCGCCTTAGGCCGCTGCTCGCGGCATGATGAGCTTCTTATACAGCGCGCTGTAGCAGGCGGCCGACAGGCCCCAGCTGTAGGACTTGGCCATCGCGCTGGCGCGCATGGCGTTGAGGCGATCCTTGGCGCGGTAGGCGTCGAAGGCACGCCTGACACCGCCGAGGAAGGATTCCGGCGATGGTTGGGAGAACAGGAAGCCTGTCTCGCCGTCGGCGATGGTTTCCGCAAGCCCGCCGGTCTGGTGGCCGATCGGCAGCGAGCCGAAGCGCTGCGCATACATCTGGCTGAGGCCGCAGGGCTCGAAGCGCGACGGCATCAAGGTGAAATCGCTGCCGGCGAAGATCCGCCGTGCCTGTCCGTCGTTGAAGCCGATGATGACGCCGATCGCGTCCGGCCGGCGCCGGTGCGCGGCGACCAGCGCGTCCTCGATCGCGGGTTCGCCGCTGCCGGTGACGACGATCTGCCCGCCGGCCTCCAGGATCTCGTCCGCGGCCGACAGCACGAGGTCGACGCCCTTCTGATGCACGAGCCGCGCGACCAGGCCGAAAATCGGCCCGCGCGAGACCGCCAGCCCGAATTGCCGCCGGACATAATCGGCGTTGGCCTGCTTGCCCTTCCAGTCGCCGGCGCCGAACGGCTGCGCCAGCTGGGCGCAATGGCGCGGATCCCAGCTCTCGTCGATGCCGTTCAGGATGCCGGTCAGCTGGTCGGCGGCGGAGCGCACGCGCAGCAAGCCCTCCAGCCCGCAGCCGAGCTCCGCCGTGGTGATCTCCTTCGCATAGGTCGCGCTGACCGTGGTCAGGTGCGAGGCGTAGACGAGGCCGCCCTTGAGGAAGGACAGCTTGTCGTAGAACTCCAGCCCATCGATGTGGAACGAGCTTTCCGGTGCGCCGATCCGCCGCAGCGAGTCCTTCGGAAACAGGCCCTGATAGGCGAGGTTGTGGATGGTCAGGATCGATGGAATCCGCGAGTCGCGCCACGCGAGGTAGGCGGGTGTGAGTGCGGCCTGCCAATCGTTGGCGTGAACGAGGTCGGCTGCCCAATTCTTGTCCAGCGTTCCGGCTGCAAGTTCGGCAGCAGCCGAAGCAAAGCGCCCGAAGCGGATGTCGTTGTCCGGCCAGTCGCGGCCGGATTCGTCGCCATAGGGATTGCCCGGCCGGTCGTAGAGCTCCGGACACAGCAGCACGTAGACCGGCAGCCCGTCCTTGGTCGATGCGCGACCGAGCGTGCAGGCCGGCATCTCGGCAAGCGCTGCGCATTGCCCGACGATCTCAATATGCGTGAATTGCTCGACCACATCCCGGTAACCGGGAAGCATGATCCTGACGTCGCTCCATGGTCGGAGCGCCCGAGGCAGTGCGGCGGAAAAAAAAACGGCGCCGAGCCCGCCCACGCGGACGAAATCGTCCATCTCGGTCGTGACGAATAAGACCTTCAACAAGCGCCCTCGTTCCAGCCCGTGGCAGGGCTATGCAAGATCGGGTCCAATCTGCCTTTGAGTCAAATGCAAGACCGCCCGCGGTCCCGGTCTGGACGAGACGCTTTCCTGTCAGGACGGCTCACTTTAGGGTCGCGCGATGCCGAAAAACCAATGACGAACGTGGAGGAAGCCTTGCCAACGACAATAGCTGCCGACGATGAGGGGAATTTGACACGGAGTTTCGACGGCCTTCGCGTGCTCGATTTTTCGACCACGATCGCCGGACCTCATTGCACGCGGATGCTCGCCGACATGGGCGCGGAGGTGATCAAGATCGAGCCCGCCGAGGGCGAGACGATGCGGACGCGGCCGCCGGTGCGCAACCATTGCTCGACGGCGTTCGGCCAGCTCAATATCGGCAAGAACAGCCTGGTGCTCGACCTGAAGTCGCCGGCCGGCGTCGAGGCCGTGCGCCGGCTGATCGCGACTGCCGACGTGCTGGTGGAGAATTTCCGCCCCGGCGTGATGCGGCGGCTCAAGCTCGACTATGCCTCGGTCCGCGATATCAATCCGAAGCTGATCTTCTGCTCGATCTCCGGCTACGGCCAGACCGGCCCGTCGGCGGAATTGCCGGCCTATGCGCCGGTGATCCATGCCGCCTCGGGCTACGAGATGGCGCATCTCGCCTACCAGCCGGGCCGCTCGCGTCCGGACTATTGCGGCATTTATCACGCCGACGTGCTGACCGGCGTCTATGCCTTCGGCGCGATCTCGGCGGCGCTTTATCAGCGCAGCTTAAGCGGCAAGGGCCAGCACATCGACGTCTCGATGCTGGAATCGACGCTGAGCCTGACCCTGAACGAGTTGCAGTGGTCGCAATTCGAGGTCAAGCAGAGCCAGCGGCCGATGTTCGGCCCGATCGAAACCACCGACGGCTACGTGATGGTGGCGATCGCGAGCGAGAAGACGTTTCAGAATCTGATGCAGGTGATCGGCCGGCCGGAATGGGTGTCCGATCCGCGCTTTGCCAAATATTCCGATCGGCGGGACAACTGGGCGGGTTTGATGGAGGGCGTCGAGGCATGGTCGCGCGCGATCAGCACGCAGGCCTGCCTTGCCGCGCTCAATGAATATGGCGTGCCGTCGTCGGCCTATCGCACCGTGCGCGAAGGCGCTCGCCGATCCGCAAATCGCCCATCGCGGCGCGCTGGCCGAGGTCGAGGACGGCGGCGGCAGCTTCAAGGTGCTCAACCTGCCGTTCCGTATGTCCGGCGCCGCGGTCGGCGCGCGCAAGCGAATGGCGACGCTCGGCGAGCACACGCTGACCTATCTGAAGGAGATCGGCCTTTCCGACGACCAGATCGCAGGGTTCGCAGCGCAACCGGCGAAGACGGCGAGCGATTAAGCCTGCGGCTTTTCATCCGTTTTACGGTCTTGTCGCGCGCGGCGATTCCGGACAAGCTGCCGCCAACACACGACGATCCGGAACACCGGACGTCGCCCACCTGGGAGGGAGCATCGATGAAGCTGGTCGGGCGCGCGCACGCGGTGGCGCGCATATTTCTTGTGGCGGGAATAGGTGCGGCCGCATTCGCTGTACCTGCCCATGCGCAAAAGCAGGGCGGCACGCTCACCGTCGGCCAGGAGCTCGACATTCCGGGCTTCGACCCGCTCAAGGTCGGTGTCTACGACACCTCGGCCAACACCGCGGCGGCCGCGATCTTCGACACGCTGATGACGCTCGACGAGAAGGGCGAGCCGAAACCGAAGCTCGCGCTGTCCTGGGAGCATTCCGACGATTTCAAGACTTGGACCATCAAGCTGCGGCCCGGCGTCAAATTCCACGACGGTACGCCGTTCAATGCGCAGGCGGTGAAGGAGAACTTCGATCGCCAGAAGGATCCGGCCAACAAGTGCCGCTGCGCCTTCTACATTACGAGCATCAAGAGCGTGGACGTCATTGACGACCTCACGGTGCGCTACAATTTCAGCGATCCGGCGGTGAATTTCCCGGCGACGCAGTCGATCCAGAGTTCCAACAATGTGATGCAGTCGCCGACCGCCTGGAAGACCAAGGGCGACGACTACAATCGCAACCCGGTCGGCACCGGCCCTTACATCCTGAAATCCTGGACCGCCGGCGACCGCATGGTGCTGGAGAAGAACCCGGACTATTGGGACAAGGGCAAGCCCTATCTCGATCGCGTCGTCCTGAAGCCGTTGCCGGATGCGCAGTCGCGCTTTGCCTCGCTGCAATCGGGTGAGGCCGACGTCATCTGGGACGATGAGTACGACGCCGACAATATCGTCAAGGCGCAAAAGGATTCCGGCCTGACCGTGCATTCCTATGCCGGCTCCGGCGCGCAGGTCTACGCGTTCAACACCAAGGCGGCACCGTTCGACGACGTCCGCGTGCGCCAGGCGCTGGTGATGGCGCTCGACCGCAAGAAGATCTCGCAGGCCATCACCAACGGCCTGGCGCGGCCGGCCAGCAATCCCTATGGCGACGGCTCCTGGGTCAAGTGCAAGGACGACGGCGCGCTGCCGGAAGACGTCAACAAGGCCAAGGCGCTGCTCAAGGATTACGGCAAGCCGGTCGATTTCAAGATGATCGTCTCGGCGACGCCGCGCGGCCGCACTGTCGGCCAGGTGTTGCAGCAGATCTGGAAGCGGGTCGGCGCCAATATGGAGATCGAGCAGGTCGATCAGGCCACGATCGTACCGCGCGCCTTCATGCGCCAATTCCAACTGACGCCGTGGCGCATCGTCGATCTCGCCGATCCCGATCCGCAGATGTACGCCAACTTCCACACCGGCAGCCCGGTGGCACTGGCGAATTTCTCCGATCCGGAGCTCGACCGCCTGCTTGAGCATGCCCGAACCACCGCCGATGTCGCCAAGCGGACCGAGGACTATTGTGCGGTCAGCCGCCTGATCAACAAGGAGGCGATTTGGTTCTGGACTTTCCAGAACACCTATTACGCGATCTCGAGCGCGAAGGTGAAAGGCATGCCGAAGATGTTCAACGGGGTGCTCGACGTCTCCACCGCCTGGAAGGAATAGCCTTTCATGCTGTTCTTCGTCGCGCGCAGGCTCCTCTATCTGGTGCCGGTGCTGATCGCGGTTTCGGTTCTCACCTTCGTGATCGCCTCGCTGCTGCCTGGCGATCTGGCGTACGTGATCCTCGGCGACCAGGCGACGCCGGAGAACGTCGCGGCGCTGCGTCACGACATGGGGCTCGATCAGCCGATCTGGCTACGCTATCTCGGCTGGCTGTGGCACATCCTGCAAGGTGACTTCGGACGATCGTTCCGCACCGGGCAGTCCGTGTTGCAGGCGGTCAGCGAGCGCATCCCGGTCTCCTTCGAGCTGATGATCCTGGCCGAGCTGATCGGGCTTGCGATCGGCGTGCCGCTTGCGATCGCCTGCGCGGCCAAGGCAGGCTCCGCGTTCGACCGCTTCATGACCGGCTCGGCCTTCGGCATGCTGTCGGTGCCGACCTTCCTGTCGGCGATCCTCTTGATCTATCTGTTCGCGGTCGAGCTGCGGCTATTGCCGGCGACCGGCTATGTGCCATTCAGCGAGGATCCCGTCGCCAACCTGCGCTTCATGGTGCTGCCGGCGCTGACGCTCGGACTTGCGGAATGGCCGGGCATCATGCGCGTGCTGCGCTCCGACATGATCGCGGCGCTGCAGGAGGACTATATCGCGCTTGCCAAGGCCAAGGGTCTGAAGCCGTCGCGCATCCTGTTCGTGCACGCGCTGAAGCCGTCGTCGCTGACGCTCGTCACCATCACCGGCATCAATATCGGCCGCCTGATCGGCGGCGCCGTCATCGTCGAATCGATCTTCGCGTTGCCGGGCATCGGCCGTCTGCTGGTCGGCGCGATCTATACCCGCGACCTCATCATCCTGCAGGGCGTGGTGCTACTGGTCGCCGCCGGCTTCGTGATCATGAACTTCATCGTCGACATGCTCTACGCCCTGCTTGATCCGAGGATCCGTCATGGCCACGCTTGAGCTGAGCCTCGAGGAGGAGGGGACGACCCCGGTTCGTCGCCGTCAGCTCGGCACGCTGTTCTGGATCGCGGCCGGCTGGATGGTGCTGGTGTTCGCGGTCGCGATCTTCGCCGATTTGCTTCCGCTGCCGAGTCCGACCGACATGGACATGCTGGAACGGCGCGCGCCGATCTCGGCCGAGCACTGGCTCGGCACCGACGGCCTCGGCCGTGACGAGCTGTCGCGGCTGATCTACGGCGCGCGGATCTCGCTGATCGTCGGGCTCTGCGCGCCGATGATCGGCGTCACCATCGGCGGTGCGCTCGGCATGCTCGCCGGCTATTTCCGCGGCCGTTTCGAATCCTTCGTGGTCGGCAGCATGGATGTGTTGCTGGCATTTCCGCCGCTGATCCTGGCGCTTGCAGTCACCGCCTATCTCGGCCAGTCGATCTTCAACCTGACCTGCATCCTCGGCGTGCTCGGCATTCCCGCCTTCATGCGGGTGTCGCGGGCCGCGACCCTGTCGCTGGCGCGGCGCGAATTCGTCATCGCGGCGCAGGCGCTCGGCGCCACCCATGCGCGCATCCTGCTGTGCGAGCTGCTGCCCAACGTGATGCTGCCGCTGCTCGCCTTCTTCCTGCTCGGCGTTGCCGTCACCATCGTGGTCGAGGGCTCGCTGTCGTTCCTCGGCCTCGGCGTGCCGCCGCCGATCTCGAGCTGGGGCAGCATGATCGGAGAGGGCCGTGAAAGCCTCGATGTGGCGCCAATGCTCGCCTTCATTCCGGCGATCGCGATGTTCCTGACCGTGCTCGCGTTCAACCTGATCGGCGACACGATGCGGGCGCTGACCGATCCCAGGCAGGGTGCACTATGAGCGGCGTGCTGCTGTCGGTCGAGAACGCGGTGGTCGACCTGCCGACGCCGCGCGGCAATCTGCGGGCGGTGGATCATGTCGATCTCGCCGTCGGCGCCGGCAGGACGCTCGGCATCGTCGGCGAATCCGGTTGCGGCAAGACCATGCTGTCGCGCGCGATCCTGCAACTCTTGCCCAAGAAGGCGAAACTGTCGGGCAAGGTGATGTTCGACGGGCAGGATCTGACGGGATTGTCGGCCGAGAAGTTGCGCAAGCTGCGCGGCCGCTCGCTCGCGGTCGTGTTCCAGGATCCCATGACCTCGCTCAATCCGGTGCTGACCATCGGCACCCAGCTGATCGAGACCATCCAGGAGCATCTCGCGCTCGATCTGGCCCAGGCCAGGCAGCGCAGCATCGAACTTTTGGCGGCGGTCGGCATTCCCGCGCCCGAGCAGCGGCTGGCGCAGTATCCGCACCAGCTCTCCGGCGGCATGCGCCAGCGCGTCGCGATCGCGGTGGCGCTGTCCTGCGAGCCGAAGCTTTTGATCGCCGACGAGCCGACCACCGCGCTCGATGTCACGATCCAGGCCCAGATCCTCGATCTCCTGGCGCGCGAGCAGCAGCGCCGCCACATGGCGATGATCATCATCACGCATGACCTCGGCGTGGTCGCCGGCCGCACCGACGAGGTCGCGGTGATGTATGCCGGGCGCGTCGTCGAGCGTGCGCCGACGCCGGCCTTGTTCAAGCGGATGCGGATGCCCTACACCGAGGCGCTGCTGGCCGCGCTGCCGAAGCTCGACGTCGCGCCGCACACGCCGCTGCCGGCGATATCGGGGCGGCCACCGGATCCGACCCGGCCGCTCAAGGGCTGCTCGTTCTCGCCGCGCTGCCGTTATTCGGCCGGCCGTTGCGGCACGGAGAAGCCGCGGCTCAGCCCGGCGGAGACGCAAGAGCATGTCTATGCCTGCTTCCATCCGATCGCGGGGGCCGGCGCATGATGCTGCAGGCCGCATCCGATCCGCTGATGAAAGTGGAGAACCTCGTCGTCGAATATTCGGTCGGCGGAAAGACCATCCATGCCGTCTCCGACGTCAGCCTCGAGATCGCGCGCGGCGAGACGCTGGGGCTGGTCGGCGAATCCGGCTGCGGCAAGTCGACGCTCGGCCGTGCCGTGCTGCAATTGCGCCAGGCGGTCTCCGGCAAGGTATTGTTCGACGGGTACGATCTCACCAGCTTGAAGGGTGAAGCGCTGCGCCGGATGCGGCGGCGCGTGCAGTTGATCTTCCAGGACCCGATCGCCTCGCTCAATCCGCGGCGGCGGATCGGCGATATCGTCGCCGAGCCGCTGGTGATTGCCGGCATCAAGGATCCGGAAGAACGCAAGCGGCGCGTCAGTGAAGTGCTGTCGGCCGTCGGCCTCGATCCCGTGCTGGTAAGCGGGCGGCTGCCGCATGAATTCTCCGGCGGCCAGTGTCAGCGCATCTGCATCGCGCGCTCGCTGGTGCTCAATCCGGAATTCGTGATCTGCGACGAGCCGGTGTCGGCGCTCGACGTTTCGATCCGCGCCCAGATCCTCAACTTGCTGGAGGAGATGAAGGCGCGTTATGGCCTGACCCTGCTGTTCATTGCCCACGACCTCGCGGTGGTGAAGGCGGTCTCGGATCGTGTCGCGGTGATGTATCTCGGCCGGCTCTGTGAGGTCGCTCCGTCGGAGCAGCTGTTCGCGCGGCCGGCGCATCCCTATACCGCGCTGCTCATCGAAGCGATTCCGATGCCTGATCCGGATGTGCGTCCGACCCAGAGCGTGCCGGTCGGCGAGCCGCCATCACCGATCGCGCCGCCGTCCGGCTGCCGCTTCCGCACCCGCTGCCCGCGCGCAGATGCACGCTGTGCCAGTGAGGTGCCGGAACTGCGCGTGGTGGCGCCGGGCCAATACGCGGCTTGCCATCATCCGCTGGTCTGAATAGGGCTTGCGCTTAGATCTTCCTTCGAGCGCGCCGCATGGCGGCTTGCTCGAAAATGAGGTCATGAACGTTTGTCCCGCGCGGGCAGGCGTGGCAAGGTCCGCCACAACAACAAGCTTCGGGAGAACAGCGATGAAGAGTTTCCAGGTCGTCGATTTCAACGCCCCCTTGAAGGAGGTCGATCAGCCGACGCCGCAACCGTCCGGCACGCAGGTCCTGATCAAGGTCAAGGCCGCCGGCGTCTGCCACAGCGACCTGCACATCTGGGAGGGCGGCTATGATCTCGGCCACGGCCGCAAGCCGCTGTCGCTGAAGGACCGCGGCGTCTCGCTGCCGCGCACGATGGGCCATGAGACGGTCGGCGAGATCGTCGCGTTCGGGCCTGACGTCAAGGACGCCGACAAGGGCGGCCTCACGGTCGGCGACGTCGCGCTGGCCTATCCCTGGCTCGGCTGCGGCAAATGCCCGACCTGTCTCGGCGGCGACGAGAACATGTGCGCGATCAAGCCGAATGCGCTCGGCGTCTATTGCGACGGCGGCTACGCCGATCACATGACGGTGCCGCATCCGAAATATCTGCTCAACCTCAGGGGGCTCGATCCGGTCACCGCCGCGCCTTACGCCTGCTCGGGAGTCACGACCTACAGCGCGCTGAAGAAGGTCGAGAAGGATTTCGACACGCCGATCGTGATCTTCGGCGCCGGTGGGCTCGGACTGATGGCGCTCTCGCTGCTGAAGGCGATGGGTGGCAAGGGTGCGATCGTGGTCGATATCGACGCCAGGAAGCGCGAGGCGGCCGAGGCCGCCGGGGCGCTCGCGACCGTCGACGGCAAGGCGCCCGACGCGCTGGAGCAGCTGATCAAGAAAGCCGGCCAGCCGATCCGCGCCGCGATCGACCTGGTCGGCAATGCCCAGACCTCGCAGCTCGGCTTCGACTGCCTGACCAAGGGCGGCAAGCTCGTGATCGTCGGCCTGTTCGGCGGTGGCGCGCCGTGGGCGTTGCCGCTGATCCCGATCAAGGCGGTCACCATCCAGGGCAGCTATGTCGGCAATCTGCGCGAGACCCAGGAGCTGCTCGACCTGGTGTGGACCAAGAAGATTCCGGCGATCCCGGTGACACCGATGCCGCTCGCCAAGGCGAACGAGGCGCTGACCAATCTGCAGAAGGGCCAGCTCGTCGGCCGCGCCGTGCTGACGCCGTAGATCAACTCCCCGTCATTCCGGGATGGTACGTCAGCACCAGACCCGGAATCTCGAGATTCCGGGTTCGAGGCTCCGCATCGCCCCGGAATGACAGTTGTCTTCCAGAGGAATCCCCATGTCCGCCAACGACGCTCTTCACATCGCAGTTCTCGGCGGCGACGGCATCGGCCCCGAGGTGATGGCGCCGGCGCTCGAAGTGCTGCGCAAGATCGAGGAATCGGCCGGCCTCAAATTCCGCTTCACCGAGGCACCGGCCGGCGCCGGCCATTACAAGGAGACCGGCAAGTCGATGCCGGACAGCACGATCAAGCTGTGCGAGGAGGCCGATGCGATCCTGCTCGGCGCCTGCGGCCTGCCGTCGGTGCGCTATCCGGATAACACCGAGATCGCACCGCAGATCGAACTGCGCATGATCTTCGATCTCTATGCCGGCGTGCGGCCCGCGCGATTGATCCCGGGCGTGTCGAGCACGATCGTCGGCGCCGATCAGAAGGGCATCGACCTCGTCGTGATCCGGGAATCGACCGAGGGCCTGTTCGCCTCGATGGGCAAGGGTGTCGTCACCGACAGTGAGGCGCGCGAGACCATGGTGATCACGCGCCACACCTCCGAGCGGCTGTTCGAGTTCTCGTTCCGGCTCGCCGAACGCCGCAAGGCGCGCGGCAAGGTTGGCGGCGGGCTGACCTGCGTCGACAAGGCGAACGTGTTCAAGGCGTTCGCATTCTTCCGCAGCATCTTCGAGGAGACCGCGAAGCGTCACCCCGACGTCAGGGCCGATCACCTCTACATCGACGCGACCGCGGCGGCGCTGGTGAAGCGTCCATGGGATTTCGACGTCATGGTGACCGAGAACATGTTCGGCGACATCCTGTCGGATCTCACCGCCGGCCTGATCGGCGGCATGGGCATGGCACCGTCGGCCGACATCGGCGACCGCTACGCGGTGTTTCAGCCCTGCCATGGCACGGCGCCCGACATCATGGGGCAGGGCAAGGCCAACCCGACCGCGATGATCCTGTCGGCCGCGATGATGCTGGACTGGCTCGCCGACAAGCACGGCCTCGAAGGCGCAGCCGAAGCCGGTGAGCGGATCGAGCGTGCGGTCGACAAGGTCTATGCCGGCGGCATCAAGCCGTTCGAGTTCCGCGGCAGCAACGGCACCGCGGATGTCGCGAAGGCCGTGCTGGCGGCGCTTTAGAGCATGATCCGGAAAAGTGAAAGTGCAATGAGAATTCGATCCAATCTCATCGCGCTTTAGTGCGCCGGCGCTCAATTCCCAACGCGGGCGATGCTCGCTCCTTGGGTGACAACGGCAAAGCAGTTGCGCGGGGTGACGGGAAAGAGGAGGGGGCCGAAGCCCCCTCGAGGGTGATCAGCGCCGGTGTCCGCCGTGGTGGCCGCCGCCATGATGGCCGCCACCGCGATGACCGCCGTGATGCCGGTGCCCGTGATGATGGTGGCGCGGGTAGAAGTGCGGACGATGATGCCATCCATGATGCCGCGGTCCGTAGTAGCCATAGCCCGGTTGCCAGTAGCAGCGGCCCCAGCGGTCGCAGACCTGACGCACCTTGTCGACATTGGACGTTTCGCCTGCGATGCGGTCGGCCTGCGGCAGCCCGTTCGGCATCGCCGATGCCGCGCCGGACAGCAACGCTGCGCTTCCGAGCGCGGCGAGTCCAATAACGGCAAGCTTGATATTCATTGAGATCTCCTTGGTTGAAGCCTGAAAACGTCCATGCGGCCACTTCGTTGCTGCGACAAAAAGACGAGCCGTGCACTTGGTTCTGGCGACGTTGGTTCAACGCAGGAAATGCGGGAGTTGTGAGATTGTCGCGTGCGCGGGCGACAATTGGCCGCGCGACAGAATGGCGACGAAGGGCGCGCGTGCAGTGCATGCGATACGCAGTCAGCGCGCGCGAACTGGATCATCTGCGTTCGGAAGCCGAACTGGCGAAGCCCGGATCACAAGTTCTTGAGAGCCCTCGCCGAAGAAAAAAGCGCTGCCATCCGCCGATGGCAGCGCTTTGACAACTTCCCGGCTCCACCGGCGTGTTGCGGTCGCGGCGACCGGCCAGCGGCCGATCGCTGCGGCGTGGTGGATCGCGTTCGCGGCCTCGCGACCCGATCCGCGGCTCAGTCTTCGTTGGCGGCGATCGATTCCATCAGCGACACCAGCTGGCGCTGCACGGTCTGATCCTTGATCTTGCTGTAGGCGCGCAGCAACCGGAGGCTGAACGCGCTGTCGAGGAACAGCAGGCTCTCGACTTCGCGGGCCTTGTTGTCGCCGTCATAGAAGAAGGTGACCGGCACATCGAGCGCGGTCGCGATCTGCTGCAGGCGGGCGGCGCCGACACGGTTGACGCCCTTCTCGTACTTCTGGACCTGCTGGAAGCTGACGCCGAGCTTGTCGCCGAGTTCGGCCTGCGAGATCTTCTGCTCGACACGGCGCAGGCGAATCCGTTTGCCCAACTCAATGTCCGGCTTGCCGGCGCTGCGCTGCTTCATCTTCTTTGCTGCTGATCTGTTCATTCTTGTGACCCGTCCTTCAAATCGAGAATCCCTGGCCCGGTCGGGTCAGAGACACGTTGATGATGTACCGCGTTAAGCTCGAGTGGATCGTCAGTTCGTCCGAACGACGAATTCCAAGAAGATCGCGGGATGGTATCCAAACGCATTGGCGCGTTGGAAGCACCCTTTACCGATACGGCCGACTACCTGAAGTCGATCGCACCAAGGTGTCTCTCGACACCCCGCCCTCAACATTTGGCAAAATATTGACCAAATCACAACTAGCGCGAGTTTGATCGTCACAGATTTTGCGCGCATGCTTACTGGGCGGCACTGCACTCCGCCCGTAGTTCTACGGGCGGCAATATTGTACGGGCGTCTTTGCAAGGATGCAACCCCAGCTAGTGCACCCTGAGGTCGCGGCGATGGTCCAGGGTTGCTTGACTGAATCGCCGTCAATGCGAAAAGTTTGACCTAAGTCCAAGTCGGGCTTTCGGAATGTTGCTGGACAATTGCCCAAAAGTTCTGAATCATCCGGAACAAATCTGTGCCTACGAGAAGTCGGCGAACTCTGGCGGGAGAGGCCAATGAAGCGAAAGAGGGGTACTCCCCGACTCTACCTCGCGGCTTCGGGAGTGGAAGATATGCCGGTGGCAAATACGGAAGAACGGTTGCTGGCACTGCTTGCAACTCTGGAAGAATGTCACGCGTTTCTGACCGACCGGGCGAATACGGAGACAGCACGGCTGCTGTCCCTTGCCATCCTCGAACTCCGGATGGAACTCCACAAGGTGACGGATTCCGAACTGAAGGCGCTGTGTGACATGATCGCGTCGGACGAGCCGGTGCAAGAACCGGCGACCAGGCCGTTGCCGCCCTATCTGAGGCTGATCAAGTAAGCGAGCGCCCCGCGCCAGGCGCGGGACGCTGCCGATTTTGAGCCGCGCCGCTCAACCTGCGGTCACGTCGACCGCCTCGGCGCCCTCGAGCACGCGACGGGCCTTGTCACGGTCCAGGTCACCTTCCCATGCCGCGACCACGACGGTGGCGACGCAATTGCCGATCAGATTGCCGACGGCGCGCGCCATGCCGATGAACCAGTCGACCGAGAGCACCAGCACGAGGCCGATCGCCGGGATGCTCGGCACCGCATTGAGCGTCGCCGCCAGGATCACGATCGCCGAGCCCGGCACGCCATGCGCGCCCTTCGAGGTGATCAGCGACACGCCGAGCACCAGCAGCAGGTCGCCGAACGACAGCGGCGTGTTGGTCGCCTGGGCGATGAACACGACGGCGAGCGTCAGATAGATCGAGAACGCATCGAGGTTGAAGGAGTAGCCGGTCGGGATCACGAGGCCGACCACCGAGTCCTTGACGCCGAGCCGTTCGAGCTTGCGCATGATCTGCGGCAGCACCGCGTCGGAGGATGCGGTGGCGAGCACGATCATCAACTCCTCACGCAGGTAGCCGAGGAATTTGAGGATGTTGATGCCGGCAAGCGCCATCACCCCGCCAAGCACGCCAAGCACGAAGATTGCGACCGAGATGTAGAACAGCGCGACCAGCGACAGCAGCTGCTTCAGCGAGCCGACGCCGTATTTGCCGACCGTGTAGGCGACCGCGCCGAGCACGCCGATCGGTGCGAAGCGCACGATCAGGCCCATCGCGCGGAACAGCACGGTCGAGACCGCGTCGATGAAGGAGGTGATCTTCTCGCCCTTTTCGCCGCCGACCAGCGCCAGGCTGACGCCGAAGATGATGGCGAAGAACAGCACTTGCAGCACGTCGTTGCGCGACAGCGCGTCGAACGAGGTGGTCGGGATGATGTTGAGCAGGAAGCTGCCGACGCCTTCGCCCTTCAGCTTCTGCGCATTGCTGGCGTAGTTGCCGAGCGCCTTGGGGTCCAGCGTCGAGGTGTCGATGTTCATGCCGTGGCCGGGCCCGAACAGATAGGCGAGCAGCAGGCCGACGACGAGCGCGACCGTGGTCATGGTCTCGAAATAGACCAGCGCCTTGACGCCGACCCGTCCGACCTTCTTGAGGTCGCCGGCGCCGGCGATGCCGTGCACAACGACGCAGAACACGATCGGCGCCACGATCATCGAGATCAGCTTCAGGAAGGCATCGCTGAAGATCTTCAGCCCGATCGCGAAATCGGGCGCGGCCATGCCGATGATGATGCCGAGCAGCAGCGCGACGAGCACCTGCACGAACAGCGATGTGTAGAGCGGCTTTCGTGCCACGGTGGCTTCGGCTGCAATGGTCGACATGAACTCCCCCTGTTTCTGGCCGGTGCTTCTTGCCGGCCGAACCCGTCCCATCTTAGCAACTTGCGTGCCAAGATGTCGCAGGATTGGGGGCGATTTGCGCGGTCATTCGCCGATTTCGAGGGTGCTGGTCACGGTGTAGACGACGCCATCGGGCCGGAAATCGACCGTGGCCTCGCCGCCGAGCTGGTCGCGGGCGCTGCGCTCGATCAGCCGGGAGCCGAAGCCGCGCTGCACCGGCGCCGCCACGGGCGGGCCGCCGGCCTCGGTCCAGATCATCCGGAGCTTCGGCCCGGGGCCTTCTTGCAGGATCTCCCAGTCCAGCGTCACCGTGCCGGTGTCGTTGGACAATGCGCCATATTTGGCGGCGTTGGTCGCCATCTCGTGCAGGATCATCGACAGCACCAAAGCGAGCCGCGGCGACAGCGGTACGCGCGGTCCGAACATCCTGACCCGCTCGGAGGTGTTCAGGAGATAGGGCCGCAGCACGCGGCTGACCACGTCCTGCAAGTCGGAGCCCTGCCATTTGTCGGTCGAGAGCAGATTGTGCGCCTCGGCCAGCGCGCCGAGACGTCCCTCGAATTTCTCGCGCTCGGCGCGGCTCGCGCTGCGGAAGGTCTGGGTGGCGATCGATTGCAGGATCGCCAGCGTGTTCTTGACGCGGTGGTTGAGTTCCTCGATCAGCAGGTCGTGCAGCATCTCGCCGCGCGCGATCGTGGTCGCCATCCGCAGGGCAAAGCCGAGGCCGACCATGAGCAGGACGCCGCCGATCACGCTGGTGATCGAAAGGGTGCGCCACAGCGGCGCCACCAGCGAGTTCTCGGCGATCCCGGCTGCGACGGTCCAGTCGGTGACGCGCGAGCGGGTGAAGCCGGTGATCAGCGCCACGCCTTCGAGCGAGACCGTCGGCAGCGTCGCCTCGCTGCGGCGGAACATCTCGGCAAACAGCGATGGCGATGCGTGCTGACCGATGGTCGCCTGCGGATTCGGCACCCGCGCCAGGTTGACGCCGTCGCTGTCGAAGATCGAGATGGTCCAGTCCTGGTTGAGGCGCTGCTTCTCGATGATGGCCTGGAAGACATCGATCGGCGGGCTGAAGGAGATGTCATAGAGCACCTCGCCGTCACGGATCACCGGCACTTCGACGGTGATGATCAGCCGCTGCTTCACCGCGCCGAAGAACAGGTTGGAGTATTGCGGCTGCCGGGTCGCGAACACCTTCTCGACGATTGCGAGATTGTTGCGCGGCGGCAGGCTCGCGGTATCCGTCGTCAGCGAGGAAAACGCCTGGCGTCCGCTGCGGTCGGCCACCAGAATCACGCCGTCCTTGCCGTACTGGTCGAGGAAGCCGGCCGCGACGCGGCGGAAATTGCCGAAGTCGCTGTTGCGCAGCGAATTGGTCAGCGCGAGCACCTCGAGCCCGCCGGTCATGCGCTGCATTTCCGCGTCGAGCAGCAGGCGCACATTGCGCGCGGTCTCCAGCACGCGCTGCGTGGCGGCCTGGCGCTCCTGTCGGTAGTTATGAAAGACGATGCCGACCGCGAAAATGATCAGCGGCAACATCGTTCCCGCGACCAGAAGCGCGAGACGCACTGGCAATGTCAGTTTCGGCACATAGTCCCCGGGTCGGTGCCCATTTGCTGTAAGCTTAGGGGAGGCGGGAAAAATCCGCCAAAGGAAACAGCTTGATATCAGAAAGCTTCCGCGGCGCCATGATGCTCAAGCGAGGTGTGCGCCGCGGAATAGCTTTTGCAATTGCTGGGAGCCCCGGCGTCAGAGGTTGCTCTCGGTGATCGCGGCGTAGACCATGGTGCGCAGCTCGCGCCGCAGCGGATAGGCGCTCGACGGCAGCACCTGGGTCATGAAGATGGTGATCAGCTCTTCGGCCGGGTCGATGAAGAACGACGTCGTCGCGGCGCCGCCCCAGTTGAATTCGCCCGGGCTGCCCGCGATCAGCGTCTGCGACGGATGCATGGTGACCGCGAAGCCGAGGCCGAAGCCGATGCCGTTATAGGCGGCTTCGGCGAACATCGAGCGCGACATCGCCGGCAGGTCGACGCCGCCGGGCAGGTGGTTCGAGGTCATCAGCTTCAGCGTCTTCGGGCCGAGCAGCCGGACGCCGCCGAGCTCGCCGCCATTGAGCAGCGCCCGGCAGAAGGTCAGATAGTCGGCTGCGGTCGAGCACAGTCCGCCACCGCCCGAGATCAGCGAGGGTGGCGACAGGAATGAACTCGTCGTCGGATCGTCCTGCAAGGTCAGCGTGCCCTTGCGCTCGGCGGCGAGCGGATTGAAGCCGCCCTGCGGGTCGGCCGAGTAGCAGGCGGCAAAGCGGTGCGCCTTGTCGGAAGGCACGAAGAAATCGGTGTCGTTCATGCCGAGCGGCTTGAAGATGCGCTCCTTCAGAAATTGCTCGAACGGCTGGCCGGAGATCTTGCCGACGAGATAGCCGAGCACGTCGGTCGAGACCGAGTAGTTCCAGGCCTCGCCCGGCGAGAACTCCAGCGGGATCTTGGCCAGGTCCTCGATCATGCTGTCGAGCGTGCCGGCCTTGATGACCTCGCCGATCTTCTTCTCGCGATAAGCGGCGTCGACATTGGAGCGCTGCTGGAAGCCGTAGGTGAGGCCCGAGGTGTGCCGCAACAGGTCGACGATCTGCATCGGCCGCGTCGGCGGACGGGTCAGGAAGGCGGGCGCAGTGCCGGCGACGAACACGCCGAGATTCTTCCATTCCGGAATGTACTTTGCGACCGGCTCGTCGAGCGCGACCTTGCCTTCCTCGACCAGCATCATGAAGGCGACCGAGGTGATCGGCTTGGTCATCGAATAGATGCGGAAGATGGTGTCGTCCTTGACCGGCACCTTGCGCTCGAGATCGGCAAACCCCTGGACGGTGGAGTGCACGATCTTGCCGCGGCGGTAGATCAGGACCTGGGTGCCGGGAAAGCGGCCGGCATCGATGTAGCGGCTCTTCAGATGCGCTTCGAGACGGTTCAGCGCGGCGGTCGACATTCCCGCGGATTCGGGCGAGGCAGGCGTGGGGGCTAACATCGGGCGTTTCTCCGGCTGGCAAGGCAGCCTTGATAGCCGAAAAGTGTCTGTTTCACCAACCGGCCGCTGCTTACCGGCGCAGGGCCGGTGGTGTAGGCTCGCCGGCGCAATCGTGCTCCAAAAAGGGGTTCAAGGGAAACGCCGAGATGACCCAGTTCAACGAAACCGAGCTCACCGCCGCCGTCATCCGCAGCTTCGACCAGACGCCCGATCCCAGGGTCAAGTTCCTGCTTCAGGAACTGGTGAAATCGCTGCACGATTATGTGCGCAGGACCGATCTCACCTTCGAGGAGTGGGACCACGCGATCGGTTTCCTGACCCGCACCGGGCAGAAATGCACCGACATCCGCCAGGAATTCATCCTGCTGTCCGACGTGCTCGGCGTGTCGATGCTGGTCGATGCGGTCAACCACCGGGATCGCGACGGCGCCACCGAGACCACCGTGCTCGGGCCGTTCTATGTCGGCGAGCACAAGGTGACGCCGCACGGCACCGATGTCTCGGCGAGCCTGCCCGGCGAGCGCATGTTCGTGCAAAGCCGCGTCACTGACCTCGACGGCAAGCCGCTGGCCAACGTGCCGGTCGACATCTGGCACGCCGACGACGACGGATTCTACGACTCGCAGAAGCCGAGCTATGCCACCGAAGGTCCGTCGTCGCGGGCGCGCTTCATCACCGATGCCGACGGCCGCTTCTTCTTCCGCACCATCGTGCCGTGCAGCTATCCGATCCCGACCGACGGCCCGGTCGGGCAGATGATCACGCAGACCAACCGTCACCCGATGCGGCCGGCGCATGTGCACTTCCTGGTCAACGCCAAGGGCTACGAGCCGCTGATCACGCATGTGTTCGTCGAAGGCGACAAGTACATCGACTCCGATGTCGTGTTCGGCGTGAAGGACGAACTGATCGCCAAGGTCGAGCGGCGCACCGATGCCGTGATGCCCGACGGCCAGCGATCGGATGGGCCGTGGAGCCTGATGACCTACGAAATCCGCGTGAAGCCCGGTGGCGGAATGGCGCCCGCGCCGCTCGGCACCAAGGTCACCGAAGACGCCTGATCGTCATCCTCCAAGCCGTCTGCCCAGTTTTTGTGCGTCGCACAACAATTGGGCGAATCGCAATTTTTGGCAGCGTGCGGCAAGCTCGCGCATGCTGCGACATGTTGCGCAAGACTTTGCAATAAAATCAATTTTTGCAATGCGGTAGCTTGGCACAAGGCTTGAATAGTCAAGTGCCGACGCCATTGAAGCCGTCCCTCGAGGCCACCCCATCGGATTTCTGACGCCGCCAGTCCCGGGGCCTCCCCGGTGCATGCCCTTTTGCGCCCTGCGCGCGTCGCCACCCGACGGGGGGTGTGCCCGACGCACAGCCGCAACACCGCAACGCAACGACGCAAAGGACGACCGATGACCAAGCCCAGCAACACGCCCCCGAGCCGTGCGATCAGCCGTCGCCGCCTGCTGAAGGCGACCGGCGGCGCCGCCGCGCTGCTCGCCGCAGCCAAGCTCAACTTTCCCGCTGGTGCATTCGCGCAAGGTGCGGCCCCCGAGGTGAAGGGCGCCAAGCTCGGCTTCATCGCGCTGACCGATGCCTCGCCGCTGTTCGTCGCCAAGGAGAAGGGCATCTTCGCCAAATACGGCATGCCCGACGTCGAGGTGCAGAAGCAGGCCTCGTGGGGCACCACGCGCGACAATCTGGTGCTCGGCTCCGAGGGCAACGGCATCGACGGCGCGCATATCCTGACCCCGATGCCGTATCTGATCTCGGCCGGCAAGGTGACGCAGAACAATCAGCCGACGCCGATGTACATCATGGCGCGGCTCAATCTGAACGGTCAGTGCATCTCGGTCGCCAAGGAATATGCCGATCTCAAGGTCGGCCTCGACACCGCGCCGTTCAAGGCGGCGCTGGAGAAGAAGAAGGCGTCCGGGAAGGCCGTGAAGGCCGCGATGACCTTCCCTGGCGGCACGCATGATCTCTGGATCCGCTACTGGCTCGCAGCCGGCGGCATCGACCCCGACAAGGACATCGAGACCATTGTGGTGCCGCCGCCGCAGATGGTGGCCAACATGAAGGTCGGCACGATGGACTGCTTCTGCGTCTGCGAGCCGTGGAATCTGCAGCTGATCCACCAGGACATCGGCTACACCGCGATCACGACCGGCGAGCTCTGGGACAAGCATCCGGAGAAATCGTTCGGCCTGCGCGCGGCCTGGGTCGACAAGAACCCGAAGGCCGCGAAGGCGCTGCTGATGGCCGTCATGGAAGCCCAGCAATGGTGCGAGAAGATGGAGAACCGCGAGGAGACCGCGGCGATCTGCGCCAAGCGGCAGTGGATCAACTGCCCGGTCGAGGACATCACCGACCGCATGAAGGGCAAGTTCGACTACGGCACCGGTCGCGTGGTCGAGAACTCGCCGCAGCAGATGCGGTTCTGGAAAGACAATGCGTCCTATCCCTATCAGAGCCACGACCTCTGGTTCCTCACCGAGGATATCCGTTGGGGCAAGTATGAGGCGGGCTTCGACACCAAGGCGCTGATTGCCAAGGTGAACCGCGAGGATCTCTGGAAGGAGGCGGCCAGGGAGCTCGGCGTGTCCGAAATTCCGGCTTCCACCTCGCGCGGCAAGGAGACCTTCTTCGACGGCAAGGTGTTCGATCCGGAGAATCCCGCCGCCTATCTAAAGTCGCTGTCGATCAAGCGCGTCGACGTCTGAGCCGACGACCAGAGGGCCGCGCTCTTCCTGCGCGGCCCGTCGCCCGACCACGGAGATGCTTTTTCAATGTCGATGCCTGCCATGAAGACCGAAATGTTGGAAGTCGCGACCCCGCCGGCCGCTGTCGCGGCGCCGGTCGTGACCATGACGCCGAAGCGCGCACCGCGCGCCGAGGCCTACGCCAGGATGGCGAAGGAGACCGCCGCGCGCGTCGTCCCGCCGCTGATCGTGGTCGCGTTGCTGCTCGTGGTGTGGGAGCTGGTCTGCCGGCGCGCCGGCTCCAGCCTGCCGCCGCCGTCAAAGGTGTTCAAGGACACCAAGGAACTGATCCTCGATCCGTTCTTCGACAATGGCGGCATCGACAAGGGCCTGTTCTGGCATCTCTCCGCCAGCCTGCAGCGCGTCGCCTACGGCTATTCGCTGGCGGCGATCGCCGGCATCGCGCTCGGCACGCTGGTCGGACAATCGGTCTGGGCGATGCGCGGGCTCGATCCGCTGTTCCAGGTGCTGCGCACGATCCCGCCGCTGGCCTGGCTGCCGTTGTCGCTTGCCGCGTTCCGCGACGGCCAGCCCTCGGCGATCTTCGTCATCTTCATCACCTCGGTGTGGCCGATCATCATCAACACCGCGGTCGGCATCCGCAACATCCCGCAGGATTACCGCAACGTCGCCGCGGTGGTGCAGCTCAATCCGGTGGAGTTCTTCACCAAGATCATGATCCCGGCGGCCGCGCCCTACATGTTCACCGGCCTGCGTATCGGTATCGGTCTGTCCTGGCTCGCGATCGTCGCCGCCGAGATGCTGATCGGCGGCGTCGGCATCGGCTTCTTCATCTGGGATGCGTGGAATTCCTCGCACATCAGCGAAATCATCCTGGCGCTGTTCTATGTCGGCATCATCGGCTTCGTGCTCGACCGCCTCATTGCGGGTCTCGGCAAAGTCGTGACCCGCGGCACCGCCGCCAATTGAGGGACAAATCATGCAGGCCTATCTGAAGCTCGATCACATCGACAAGACGTTTACCCGCGGCAGCGCCACCACGGAGGTGTTGAAGGACATCAACCTGACGATCGAGAAGGGCGAATATGTCTCGATCATCGGCCATTCCGGCTGCGGCAAGTCGACCCTGCTCAACATCGTCGCCGGCCTCACCGGCGCAACCAATGGCGGCGTGCTGCTGGAGAACCGCGAGGTCAATTCGCCCGGGCCAGATCGCGCCGTCGTGTTCCAGAACCACAGCCTGCTGCCGTGGCTCACGGTGTACGAGAACGTCAAGCTCGGCGTCGACAAGGTGTTTGCCAGGACCAAGAGCAAGGCCGAGCGCGACGCCTGGGTGATGCACAATCTCAGCCTGGTGCAGATGGCGCATGCCAAGGACAAGCGGCCGAGCGAGATCTCCGGCGGCATGAAGCAGCGCGTCGGCATCGCGCGTGCACTTGCGATGGAGCCGAAGGTGCTGCTGCTCGACGAGCCGTTCGGTGCGCTCGATGCACTGACCCGGGCGCATCTGCAGGACTCGGTGATGGCGCTGCACCAGAAGCTCGGCAACACCATCCTGATGATCACCCACGACGTCGACGAGGCCGTGCTGCTGTCGGACCGCATCGTCATGATGACCAACGGCCCGAGCGCGCGGATCGGCGAGGTGCTCGAGGTGCCGCTGGCGCGGCCGCGCAAGCGGCTGGAGCTCGCGACCAATCCCGGCTACCTGAAGTGCCGGCAGCGCGTGCTCGAATTCCTCTACGAGCGCCACAGCTTCGTCGAGGCGGCATGAGCGGACGCTTGCTCATGTGAAGTGCTTTTTCTGTCTCGCCGCAATGGCGCGGCGAGGAAGCGTGCACGGAGGCACACATGACGGAAGACCAGGTCAAGCTCGTCCAGGAGACCTTCGCCAAGGTGGCGCCGATCTCGGAGCAGGCGGCGGTCATCTTCTATGACCGCCTGTTCGAGGTCGCACCGGCGGTGAAAGCGATGTTTCCCTCGGACATGACCGAGCAGCGCAAGAAGCTGATGGGAACGCTCGCTGTCGTTGTCAATGGATTGAGCAATTTGCCGTCGGTGCTGCCCGCCGCGAGCGCGCTGGCCAAACGTCATGTCGGCTATGGTGCCAAGCCCGAGCATTATCCGGTGGTCGGTGGCGCGCTGTTGTGGACGCTGGAGAAGGGCCTTGGCGAAGCCTGGACGCCTGACGTCGCCGCTGCATGGACCGCCGCCTACGGCACGCTGTCCGGCTACATGATCTCGGAAGCCTACGGCAGCGCGCAGGCGGCCGAATAAGGTCGGCTGTCGTCGGCGTTCGCCGCACGACATGCGTGCGTAGCGCGCTGGGCGCCATCCCGCGTCGTTGCGAGCGCAGCGAAGCAATCCATGCCTCGGCGTGCGGGGACGTGGATTGCTTCGCTGCGCTCGCAATGACGCAATGTCCCCAGCGCATTCGACGCCGCGAGCCTTCTCCACTATGGTCCAGCCCGTTCCGCCAAGGGGTGAACCAACAATGATGTTCCTGGAAACGCCGCCAAAACTGATCCCGACCGAGATCTTCTCCACCGTGCCCGCCGAATTCCGCCGCAAGGTGGCGAGCGAATGGGCCGACGCCAACCGACCGGGCGCGGTGACCGACTGCTTCATCGAAGGGCCGTCGTTCGATGCCGATGGCAATCTCTACATCGTCGACATTCCGTTCGGCCGCATCTTCAGGATTGCGCCGGACAAATCATGGTCGCAGGTCGCCGAATATGACGGCTGGCCGAACGGGCTGAAGATCGACCCGATGGGCCGCATCCTGATCGCCGACTACCGGCACGGGCTGATGGAGCTCGACCCCAGATCGGGCGCGGTCACGCCGCTGCTGCGCTCGCGCAATTCGGAATCGTTCCGCGGCTGCAACGATCTGCACATCGCCTCCAATGGCGACATCTATTTCACCGATCAGGGCCAGACCGGGCTGCACGATCCGACCGGCCGCGTCTATCGGCTGCGGGTGAACAGCGCGCTCGACTGCCTGATCGACACCGGCATCAGTCCGAACGGTCTGGTGCTCGATCCGCGTGAGGCCGTCTTGTTCGTTGCGATGACGCGCGACAATGCGGTCTGGCGCGCGCCGTTGATGAAGGACGGCAGCGTTTCCAAGGTCGGACGCTTCTGCTCGCTGTTCGGCCCGAGCGGACCCGACGGCATGACGATGGACAAAGCCGGGCGGCTGTTCGTCGCGCACGCCTCGCTCGGCCATGTCTTCGTGTTCGCGCCGAACGGCGAGTGCATCGCGCGGATCAAGTCCTGCGCCGGACAGAGCTGCACCAACGTCGCGATCGGCGGCGCCAACCGCGATCGCCTCTACATCACCGAATCCGTGACTGGATCGGTATTGGTCGCCGATATCGGCGGATTGGCCTGATCGTTACACACCAGTCCAGCCGCCGCCCCACGTGGCTGGTCAGCGGTCGGAATGCATCTTCTCGAGAAATTCCTTCACGCCGCTGACGGCGCCGGTCTGCGAGGCGACATAGCCGGGAAGGGCGCCCACGGCCTTGTGAAACTCGCTGCTCTTCATGATCGCGAGCACGCGCTGCATCGGCTCGGTGTCGAGGAACGCACGCTTGCAGACGAAGAAGTAATCTTCCGTCAGCAGGCGGATGAAATCGAGCCCGAATTGCCGCGCGGCGGCCTCGACACCAAAACTCGCATCCGCCATGCCGCTCCCGACATAGGCGGCGACCGCGGCGTGGGTGAACTCCATGTGCTGGGCGCCGTTGATCCGGCCTTCGGGGATCTTGTGCAGCGCCAGCAATTGATCGAACAGCAGCCGGGTGCCGGAATCGTGGTCGCGGTTGACGAAACGGGCCTTGCGCTCGACCAGGTCCTTCAGCGTGGTGATCTTCAGCGGGTTGCCGCGCTTGACCATCAGGCCCATCTCGCGGGTCACGAAATTGATCACGCGGTCCTCGCGCGGATCGAGCCATTCGCGGCAGGCCTTGATGCCCTGCGCCCGCAACTCGCCGCGCGGCAGGTGCACGCCGGAGAGATCGCAGGCGCCCTGCGCCAGCGAGAGCAGCGAGTTCTGATTGCTGACGTAGCGCAGGTCGACGCCGACGCCGCTTGCGCGGTCGAGGAACTCGCGCAGCTTGGACACCGCAAAGCCGTGGCTGGCGTGGACGCGGATCACCTGCGGCCGCTGCTCGAGGAACGGCTTGATCTCGGTGACCAGTTCCTGCGCGAGGTTCTGCAATTGCAGGCTGAGCCGCGCCTGCATGCGCTCGCCGGCCCACACCAGCTTCTCGCCGAATGGCGTCAGCTTCGAGCCCTTGCCGCGCTGGGTCTCCACCAGCGGCACGCCGAAGAATTCAGACCATTGCTCGATCAGGTTCCAGACATGGCGATAGGACAAATGCGCGTCGTTGGCGGCGCTGGTGATCTTCCCGGTCTTGCGGATCTCGTTGAGGATGCCGAGCATCACCACCGCGGTCTGCGGCGAGTTCTCCTTGCGAAAGCGCCAGACGGTCTCGATTTCGATTTGCAGCATCGCGGTCACCGCTTATGAAGCTGACTTCATATCCTGGCATGCCAATAGGCACAAGATATCATATTTACTGCTGATCACAGCCTCCTAGGCTGAGGGACAAGACCAGGAGGAAATATGATGTCGATTGCATATGATTATGATTATGAACGCGATCGCCGCGCCCCGACCGTCAGGGACGAATTGCTGCTGATCGACGGCGCCCGTGTCCGCTCGCTGTCCGGAAACAGCTTCAAGTCGCTCAATCCCGCCACCGGGCAGGTGATCGCCACGATTGCCGAGGGCAACGAGGCGGATGTCGACCGCGCGGTCGCGGCCGCGCGTCGCGCCTTCGATGGCCCTTGGCGCACCATGCGCGCCGCCGAGCGCGGCCACCTCCTCTTGAGGTGGGCCGAGTTGCTGAAGCAGCACGCGGATGAAATCACAGAACTGGAGAGCCTCGATGCCGGCAAGCCGATCTCGGCCGTGCTGCGCCAGGACTTTCCTGCCGCCATCGACACGCTGACCTATTACGCCGGATGGGCTGACAAGATCAGCGGCGACGTGGTCTCGGCGCGCGACGATGCGCTGACCTACACGGTGCGCGAGCCGGTCGGCGTGGTCGCCGCGATCGTGCCGTGGAATTTCCCGCTGATGATCGGGATGTGGAAGTTGGCACCCGCGCTGGCCTGCGGCTGCACCGTCGTCATGAAGCCGGCCGAGCTGACCTCGCTGTCGGCGCTGCGGATCGGCGAGCTCGCGCTGCAGGCGGGGCTGCCGAACGGCGTGCTCAACATCGTGACCGGTCCCGGCCGTTCCGTCGGCGAGGCGCTGGTCAATCACCCCGATGTCGACAAGGTGACGTTCACCGGCTCGCCCGGCGTCGGCCGCGGCATCATGAAGGGCGCCGCCGGCAACTTCAAACGGGTCTCGCTCGAGCTCGGCGGCAAGTCCGCCAATGTGATCTTCGACGATGCCAATCTCGAAGCCGCCGCCAAGGCTGCCGCGGCCGGTATCTTCTTCAATGCCGGGCAGGTCTGCTCGGCGGGCTCGCGCGTGCTGGTGCAGGAGAACGCCTATGACGAGGTGGTGGAGCGCCTGGTCGCCCGCGCAGAAGCCTTGCGGATCGGCGATCCCGCGGAGCGCACCACCGTGCTCGGGCCCGTGATCTCCGAGAAGCAGATGCGCTCGATCCTCGACTATGTCGAGATCGGCAAAAACGAAGGGGCACTGCTCGCCACCGGCGGTGAACCTGTCGGCGACCGCGGCTATTTCATCAGCCCCGCGGTGTTCGCCAATGTCGCGCATGAAATGCGGATCTCGCAGGAAGAGATCTTCGGTCCCGTCGTCAGCGTGATCAAGTTCAAGGACGAGGCGGATGCGCTGCGCATCGCCAACGGCACGGCGTATAGCCTCGCCGCCGGCGTCTGGAGCGCCGACATGGGCCGCGTGCAGCGCTTCGCCAAAAAGGCCCGCGCCGGCACGGTGTGGATCAACACCTATGGCTACACTGACGTGCGGTTGCCGTGGGGCGGCGAGCGCGACTCCGGCCTCGGCCGCGAGCACGGCACCGCCGCGCTCGACAATTTCACCGAGCCGAAGGCGGTGTGGATGAATCTCAACGCGTGAGGATCGTCGAGAGGCGCGGGATCACGCCCGCCAACAAGTGTCGTCCCGGCTTCCGGGACGACGCGTGAGGGGACATCGCCTCACACTTCGTCTATGGTGCACGCGGACGGCAAGGAACGAGGCGACCGTGCAGACAAAAAAATTCGGCAACAGCGGCCCGCAAGTCTCGGTGATCGGGCAGGGCACCTGGTACCTCGATCGCGGTGACCGCAAAGCGGCCGTTGCGGCGCTGAAGCGCGGCATCGATGCCGGCATGACGCATATCGATACGGCGGAGATGTATGGCGACGCCGAGCTGGTGATCGCCGATGCCATCGCCGGCCGCCGCGACGAGCTGTTCCTGGTCTCCAAAGTGCTGCCGAGCAACGCCTCGCGCCGCGGCACCGTCACCGCCTGCGAGCGCTCGCTGAAGCGGCTGAAGACCGATCGCCTCGATTGCTATCTGCTGCACTGGCGTGGAACCTATCCGCTCGCCGAGACGGTTGCGGCGTTCGACGAGTTGGTCGCATCCGGCAAGATCCGCTCCTGGGGCGTCAGCAATTTTGACACGGATGATCTCGACGAGCTGCGCGATGTCGCCGGCGATGGCAAGATCGCCTGCAACCAGGTGCTCTATCATCTGCAGGAGCGTGCCATCGAGCACGCCGTCATTCCGTGGTGCGAGCAGCACGGCGTCGCCGTCGTCGCCTACTCGCCGTTCGGGCACAATGATTTTCCGTTGCCGTCGACCAAGGCCGGCACGGTGCTGCAGCAGGTCGCGCAGGCGCATAAGGCGACGCCGCGCCAGGTCGCGCTGAGCTTCCTGACGCGGCTGCCGTCGGTGATTGCGATCCCGAAGGCATCGAACGCGGAACACGCGGCGGCGAATGCGGCCGCAGGCACGCTCACGCTCAGCGGCGACGAAATCGCCGCGCTCGACAGGGCCTTCCCGCGCGGGCCGAAGCCGCGCTCGCTGCCGATGCTCTGATAGGTCACACGACGATCCAGAGTCCCCGCAAATTCGCGGGATTCACGCGTCCGCTCCACACAGGTGTTAACAAACTGTTGCAGGTGCGGCCGCATTGCGGCTGCGGCGGGCGGTCGCGCGCGCTGGTGCATATCGGAGTTCCGTTTTCGGGCATTGTTCTCGCGGCGGAATTGGCGTTCTGTACGAACAGCAGATTCCCCTTATTTTGCTCATCGAGATTGCCGTGACACCGCCCCCCGCCGCCGTAGCCGCCAGGCTGGACAGCGTTCCACTTTCATTGCCCGCCAAGACCGCGCCCTCAACGACAAGCGTCGCACGAAACAAGGCGCCTGCGCGCACCGACCGGCCCTTCAAGGGCATCGCGCTGATCCTGCTGTCGACGGTGTTCCTGGGAACGTCGGACGTCACCGCGAAATATCTTTCGTCCACGCTGCCGTCGATCGAGATCGCCTGGATCCGCTTCCTGGTGTTTGCGCTGATCATGACGCCGGCGATGCTGCCGGGCTCACCGCTGTTTGCGCTGCGCAGCAGCCGGCCCGGCCTGCACGTGCTGCGCGGCGCCGCGCTGCTCGGCTCGTCGCTGATCTTCATCACGGGACTGGGCTTCCTGCCGATCGCCGAAGCCTCGGCCACCAGCTTCGTCTCGCCGCTGTTCGTTACCGCGCTGTCGATCGCTTTCCTCGGCGAGCGGGTCGGCATGCGGCGCTGGATCGCGACCGCGGTCGGTCTCGCCGGCGTGTTCATCATCCTGCGGCCGGGCACCAGTGCCTTCCATCCCGCAGCGGTCTTTCCGCTCGTCTCGGCGCTGGCCTGGGCCGGCACGCTGATCCTGACGCGCATGATGAGCGGCAGCGAGCGCCCGGTCACCGTCATGACCTATTCGTCGATTGTCGGCGTCGCCATCGTCAGCGCACTGGTGCCATTGGTCTGGGTCACGCCGACCTGGCACGACATCATGTTCGGCATCCTGATCGGCGTTGCCTCCACCGTCGGACAGTGGATCGTGGTGCTGGCGTTCCGTTACGGCGATGCCTCGGTGCTGGCACCGTTCTCCTACACGCAACTGCTGTGGGTCAGCGTCCTCGGCTTCCTGATCTTCGGCGAGGTGCCCGACCGCTGGACCATCCTCGGCGCCGGCTTCATCGTCGCCTCGGGCCTCTACACCGCGCATCGCGAGCGCGTCAGGCGGTCGCAGTTGCTGACCACGGCCAGCGAGCCGTCGCCGAACGCCTGACCGGGGCTGCCGGAAATCGTGCGCTGGTTGCAAATGTGCACGCGCTAATCGTTGCACGGGTGCAACAGGGCGGCTGAAAACTTCGATTTCGTGACGCTGAATCAAGGGATTTCGGAAACAATCAGCAATCTCGCGTTCGCCGCGTGCTAACCTGACCCCAAGAACGCCGCAGAGCGTTTCGGGGGCGGTGCAAGTGCATTTTGGTTTGTCGTCTTTATCATCGGGATGTTGGCCGCGGAGAGACGTGATCGCGCTCTCGCTCTGCGCCCTGGGCGTTGCGGTCGCGTTGCCGGTCAGCTCGGCACAGGCGCAAAATTTCACCTGGGGCGGCTCGACCAGCACCGCCGACTACCAACTGTCGACCAACTGGACGACGTCGGCCGGCGCGCCGCCGATCTTTCCGGCGCAGTCGGCGATTTTCGATATAGCGGGATCGGCGACGGTCACCGTCGGTGCCGGGCCGATGTTTCCGGACTCCTGGACATTCACGGCCAATTCGCAGTCCTACACCATCGGCGGCCAACCGGTTAACTTCGCTTTGACGGGGCCGAGCGGCGGCCTGATCAACCTGGCCAACAGCGGCCAGACCGTCACCATCAACGCCAATATCAACGACGCCTTCACGCCTGGCGTGATGGTGCAGCAGCTCGGCAACAGCACGCTGGTGCTTGCAGGCACCAATGGCTACACCGGCGGCACCTTGATCTCGGCCGGCACCGTGCAGGTGACGAACGCGGATTCGGTCGGCACGGGTACCATCACGCTCAACGGCGGCACCTTCCAGATGCAGTCGCCGACGGTCGTGAGCGTCGCCTTCGCCAACAACATTGCGGTCAACGCCGCCGGCGGCACGGTCGATGCGAACGGCGCCCAGGTCAACCTGCAGGGCGTGATTGCCGACGGCGCCGGCGCCGGGCTCCTTCGCCTGATCGATTCGTCCGCATCGTTCAGCTCGAACGTTCAGCTCTCTGGCGCCAACACCTATACCGGCGGCACGCTGGTGGTCGATACGACCGTCGTCGTCAGCAACAACAAGTCGGTTGGGTCAGGCACGGTCACGCTCGACAATGCGTCGTTCCAGGCCGATGGCCTCAGCAACCTCGCCTTCGGCAAACAATTTCAAGATCAACGCGTCGGCGATCGGCAGTGCGATCGACGCCAATGGCGTGACGCTGACGATCGCCGGCAACATCGCCGACGGCAACGGCCCGGGCAAGCTGACGGTACTGGACAATTCGGGCGGTCTCGGCCGCGTGGTGCTCACAGGCACCAACACCTATACCGGTGGCACCACGATCTGCGATTGCGCGACGTTGCAGCTCGGCGATGCCACCCACACGGCCTCGATCGTCGGCGAGGTCACCGTCGACGGCAAATTCGACATCGTCAACGCGAACACGTCAGGCATCACCAAGATCGTCAACGACGGCCTCAACGGGATTGCCACCACGACGTTCTACAATGCCACGTCGGCGTCGACGGCTGTGATCGTCAACCAGAATTTCGGCATCACCGAGTTTCGCGACTTTAGCACCGCGGGCAATGCCACCGTGAGCAACACCAACGGTGCGCTCACGATCTTCCGCGACGCGAGCTCCGCCGGCAGTGCGTCGTTCAACAACGGTACCGGTAGCGCTCTGGTGTTCGGCGACGCGCTTGGTCCTCCCGGCGGCGCCGACACCAGCACGGCCGCCAAGGCCACGATCGTCAACCATGATGGCGGTAACACGGTGTTCCTGGGCCATACCAACGCGGGCCAGGCGAACATCACCAATCACGATAGCGGTTTGACGCAGTTCTTTGAATTCTCGTCGGCCGGGTCGGCAACGCTTGTGACGAGCGCGACCGGCTATCTCGGCTTTGTCCAGCACAGCACGGCGGCGAACGCGACGATCGATAACAGCGGCAATACTATTTTCGGCGGGTTCAGCGTCGGCGTCGATGCGCCGACCGCCGGCAACGCGAATATCACCAACCGTTCCGGCGCCGAATTGACCTTTGAGGCCTACTCGACGGCCGGCAGCGCCACCATTACTACCGAGAGCGGCGCCCGCGTCATCTTCTTCGGCAATTCGACCGGTGGTACCGCGCAGTTCATCACCCAGGGCACCGGCTTTGTGGACTTCGGCCGCAGCTTTGGGCCGAACGGCGACGGGCGCATCACGGCAGGTTCGATCGCAGGGTCAGGCACCTACTACATTGGTGGCAGCAACACACTCACCGTCGGCAGCAACAACCTCTCGACCACCGTCAGCGGCGTGATCGCCGATCTCAATCCGTGTTGCGTCCCGCTTAACGGTGCGAACGGCAATCTGGAGAAGACCGGTAGCGGCACGCTGACCCTGTCGGGCTTCAACACCTATTCGGGCACGACCACGGTCAATGGCGGCGTTCTGCAGGTCGATGGCGGGATCGCTTCGTCGTACCTCACCACGGTGAATTCCGGCGGCACGCTTTCGGGCATCGGCACCGTCAATAACACGACGATTGCAAGCGGCGGCATCCTGATGCCCGGCAACGCGACGCCAGGCACCTACCTGACCGTGGGCGGCAATCTCGCGTTTCAGTCCGGCGCGCTGTATCTGGTGAGTGTCGGCTCGACCGCATCCACCTTCGCCAGGGTGACGGGCACCGCGACGCTCGCCGGTTCGGTCGGCGTCAGCGCCGTCGCCGGCAGCACGATTGCCAAGCAATATACCATCCTTTCGGCCGTCGGCGGCCGCAGCGGAACGTTTGCCGGCGTCGATTCAACCGGGCTGCCGTCCAATCTCGTGGCGACGCTCGGCTACGACACGAACAACGTCTATCTCAATTTCACGCTCGACTATGGCACTGCTTCGAAGCTCAACATCAATCAGGGCAACGTCGCCACCACGCTGCAAAATTTCTTCAACGCCAATGGCGGCATCAAGGCGGTGTTTGCCGGCCTCTCGCCGAATGGCCTGACGCAGGCCTCGGGCGAGGGCGCGACCGGATCGCAGCAGGCGACGTTCAACGCGATGAGCCAGTTCCTCGGTTTGTTGACCGATCCGTTCGCCGCCGGGCGTGATGGCGGATTTGGTGGCGGCGCGGCGGCCACGCCGTTTGCCGAGGAGAGCGCTTCGCTCGCCTATGCAACGCGCAAGACGGAGCCGCGCGACGCGCTGGCCGCGATCTATGCCAAGGCGTCCCCGCAGCAGCTCGATTTCGCGCAACGCTGGAGCGTCTGGGCGGCAGGCTATGGCGGCTCGCAGACCACCAGCGGCAACGCGGTGCTCGGCTCGAACAACACGAGCAGCAGCATCTATGGCACGGCGGTCGGTGCCGACTACCGTCTCTCGCCGAACACCATCGCAGGCTTTGCGCTGGCCGGCGGCGGCACCAGCTTCAGCGTCAACGGCCTCGGCTGGGGCCGCTCGGACCTGTTCCAGGCCGGCGCGTTCGTCCGCCACACCGTCGGCGCGGCCTATCTGAGCGCGGCGCTCGCCTATGGCTGGCAGGACATCACCACCGACCGCATCGTCACCGCCGCAGGCGCCGATCATCTGCGTGCCAGCTTCAATGCCAATGCGTGGTCGGGCCGGCTCGAGGGCGGCTATCGCACTGCGACGCCGTGGATCGGGCTGACACCTTATACGGCAGCCCAGTTCACCAGCTTCGAGCTGCCGGCTTATGCCGAGAGCGTGGTTGCCGGTGGCGGCGCCTTCGCGCTGAATTATGCCGCGAAGAGCGTCACCGATGTCAGGAGCGAGCTCGGCCTGCGCAGCGACAAGTCGTTCGCGATCGATAGCGGCATCCTGACGCTGCGCGGCCGCGTCGCTTGGGCGCATGACTTCAATCCCGACCGCAGCGTCGGCGCCGTGTTCCAGACGCTGCCCGGCGCGGCCTTCGTGGTCAACGGCGCGGCACAGGCCAACGACTCCGCGCTGACCACGGCCTCGCTCGAGATGAAGTGGCGCAACGGCTGGTCGGCGGCTGCGACCTTCGAGGGCGAATTCTCCGACGTCACCCGGTCCTACGCCGGCAAGGGCGTTCTGCGCTATACGTGGTGACCCTCCGTGCTATAGCGTCTTGAAGCGAAAGCCGGCGCGGACTTGATCCGCGGCGATGTATTTCGCGAGACGAAATACGCATCAAAATGAGTGGGACAAAACCCACGCGGAGGGAACATGCGCGCAGCGATCTTCAGGAATGGCGAGATTGTCGTCGACCAGATGCCGGAGCCGAAGCCCGGCGCCGGCCAGGTGCTGGTCAAATCGCTGGCCTGCGGCATCTGCGGCTCCGACCTGCACGCGCGCAAGCACGCCCACCGCATGGTCGAGCTGAGCAGGTTCCTGCCCGGCCGCACGCCGATGGATCTGTCGCGCGACGTCGTGTTCGGCCACGAGTTCTGCTGCGAGATCCTGGATTACGGCCCGGACACCACGCGCAAGCTGAAGCCCGGCACGCGCGTCTGCTCGCTGCCGGCGCTGCTGACGCCGGAGGGGCCCAAGGGCATCGGCTATTCCAACGATTACGCCGGCGCCTATGCCGAGCAGATGCTGCTCAGCGAGCCGCTGCTGCTCGAAGTGCCGAATGGGCTTGCCGCCGAGCACGCCGCGCTCACCGAGCCGCTTGCGGTCGGCGTGCATGCGGTGGCGATGGCCAACATCAGGGGCGGTGAAGTGCCGCTGGTGATCGGCTGCGGGCCGGTTGGGCTCGCGGTGATCGCAGCGCTCAAGATCAGGGGGCTCGGCCCGATCGTTGCCGCGGATTATTCGCCGGCGCGGCGCGCTCTCGCCGAGAAGATGGGCGCCGACGTCGTGGTCGATCCCGCGAAGACGCAGCCCTATGCGAGCTGGGCCGAACACGCCCAGATGACCGAGGCAGAGAAGGCGGCGCGGCCGCCGATGCAGGCGCTGCTGCCGCCGCTGAAGCCCGCGCTGATCTTCGAATGCGTCGGCGTGCCCGGCGTGTTGCAGCAGGTGTTTGAGGGCGCGCCGCGCAGCGCCCGTGTCGTCGTGGTCGGGGTCTGCATGGAGACCGACAAGTCCGAGCCGATGCTCGGCATCATCAAGGAGCTCAACGTCCAGTACGTGCTCGGCTACACGCCGGAGGAGTTCGCCTATTCGCTACGCCTGATCGCGGAAGGCCAGGTCGACGCGGCGTCGCTGGTCACCGGCCGCGTCGGCATCGACGGCGTCGCGCAGGCCTTTGCCGATCTCGCCAATCCCGAGGCGCACACCAAGATCCTGGTCGAGCCGTGGCGGTGAGTTTTTGTAGGGTGGGTTGGGCGAAGCGTAATCCACCGTTCCCACACGCGGAGCGATGGTGGATTACGCTGCGCTAATCCACCCTACGGACCGCCGTTCGGCCGCGGTTTGCATTTCGCGCCACCGAACCTATAGTTCGCTGTCCCTTATCGCACCGACAGCACCCACCTCATGCGCGTTTCAATCATCACGGGAGGCGGCTCCGGCATCGGCGCGGCAGTTGCACGCCGGCTCGCCGGCCCCGATCAATCCCTGATGCTGCACGGGCAGGGCGCCGAGGCCACTGGCCTCGCGCGGCTGAATTCGGTTGCGGAGGAATGCCGCAGCAAGGGTGCGAAAGTCGCGGTCGCGACCGGCGATCTCGCCGCAGCCGGCGCCGGCACCGCACTGGTCGAGGCCGCGCGCGGTACGTTCGGGCCGATCGATGCGATCGTGCACGCCGCGGGCTTTGCCGACCGGCGCGACTTCGCCAGCCTGCCGCGCGCGGCGCTGGAGCGCGCCTTCGCCGTGATGGCGGCGGCATTCCATGAAATTGCAGCGGCCGCGCTGCCTGACCTCGCGCGCAGTGCACAAGGCCGCGTCGTCGCAGTCTCCAGCTTCGGGCCGCATCGCTTTCTGCCGGGCGCGACCTATCCGGGATCGGCCGCTGCGAAGGCCGCGCTTGAAGTGCTGGTGAAGTCGCTCGCGATCGAGCTCGCAGCCTCGGGCGCCACCGCCAATGCCGTGATGCCCGGCTACACCCGTAAGGATCCCGGCCTGTTCGGCGCGCTGGATACCGCGACCTGGGATCGCGTCGCAAAGGCCAATCCGATGCAGCGGCTGGCCGAGTCCGACGAGGTCGCCGCGGTCGTCGCCTTCCTGCTGTCACCGGAAGCGGGCCACGTCACCGGCGCCACGCTGCCGGTCGACGGCGGCCTGACCTTGATGTGACGGCGTGGGCGAGGGCGCGCCAGCACAACGGGTCGATGTCGCCGTGCTCGGCGCCGGCATGGTCGGCGTCTCGACGGGCCTCGCCGCGCGGCAGCGTGGGCTCTCCGTCGTCATCGTCGACCGCCGCGAGCCGGGCAGCGAGACCTCCTACGGCAATGCCGGCATCATTTCGTCGGGCTCGATCCTGCCGCTCAACACCCCATCGCTCCTCAAGAACCTGCCGAGATATCTCACCAACACGCATCCAGCCTTGCGCTGGAATCTGCCATGGGCCATCGCCAATGCCGGCTGGGTGATCCGCTTTCTCGCCACGGCTACGCCGGCGCAGACCAAACCACGCGCCGCCGCGCTGCACGGCCTGATCGGGACCTCGCTGACGTTGCATCGCGACTGGATCGTGCAGGCCGGCGCGGGCCATCGCATCCGCGAGACCGGCTGGCTGAAGGCCTGGCGCGGCGACGGGCTCGCCGCCGCCAAGGCCGAGCAGGCGGCGCTCGCCGAATTCGGCATCAAAAGCGAGGTGCTCGATCGCCAGGCGATCTCCGCGCTCGAGCCTGGTATCATTCCTGCCTATCGCGTCGGCCTGCTGCACAGCCAGACGGCATCGGTCGATTCACCCGGTGCGGTGGTCAGGGCCTATGCGCAGATGCTCGCGGTCAGTGGCGGCACGGTGCGGCAATCCGAGATCCGGCGGATCGAACCGCAAGGCGACGGCTGGCGCGTGCAGCTTGCCGACGGCGAGATCGCCGCGCGCCATATCGTGGTCGCGCTCGGGCCATGGTCGGCCGAACTGCTGCGGCCGCTCGGCTATCGCGTGCCGCTGGCGTTCGAGCGCGGCTATCACCAGCATTTCGTGCCGAACCCGGCACGCAAATTGCTGCGCCCGATCCATGACGCGGAGGGCGGCTTTCTGATGACGCCGATGGAGCAGGGCATTCGCATCACCAGCGGCGTCGAGCTCACCGCGCGCGACGCGCCGTCGAATTTTGCGCAGCTCGAGGCGGTGGTGCCGATGGCGCGCAGCGTGGCCGAATTCGGCGAAGCGGTTGGCGAGCGCTGGCGCGGCGCGCGGCCGACATTGCCCGACAGCCTGCCGATGATCGGGCAGGCGCCGCGGCATCGCGGGCTCTGGCTCGCCTTCGGCAACCAGCATATCGGCTTCACCACCGGTCCGGGAACGGGTGCCGCGGTCGCCGCGATGATTGCGGGAGACACACCGCCGTTCGAGGTCAAGGCGTTTTCGCCCGACCGGTATATCGCGTGACACGCGCAAGGCCGCCTGCGATGCTGGGACGTCAAGAGAACGGGCGCGGCAACCGAGGGGCAGGATGAACTACGTCTGGGATTTCGGGATCCTCGCCAAGTACAGCCATCTGTTCTGGCTCGGGCTCGGCTGGACCATGGCCTACACGATCGGCACCATCATTCTGGGCACGCTGATCGGCCTGATCGTCGGCATGCTGCGGCTCAAGCGCATTCCGGTGATCGACTGGCTCCTGATCGCCTATATCGAAACCTTCCGCTGCACGCCGCTCCTGGTGCAGATCATCTGGTTCTACTACGCCTTTCCGGTCGTGATCGGCGTCAACATCCCGGCGCATGTCGCGGCCGTCAGCGTGCTCTCGCTCTATGGCGGCGCGTTCTATGCCGAGATCGTGCGCGGCTCGATCGAGAGCGTGCCGATCGGGCAGTGGGACGCGGCGAAGGCGCTCGGCTTTCGCGGCTGGCACCTGATGCGGCTCGTGATCCTGCCGCAGGCGCTGAAGCCGATGATGGCGCCCTATGTCAATCAGTCGGTGACGCAGCTCAAGAACACCTCGCTGGTCTCGATCATCGCGGTGCCCGACCTCGTCTACAACGCAACCCTGATCAATGCCGACACCTATCGGCCGCTCGAGGTCTACACCATCGTGGCGCTGATCTATTTTGCGATCCTGTTCCCGTCGACGCTGGTGGCGCGGCGGCTGGAGCGCGGGCTGACCTACGACAAGGTGTGAGGCTTCTTCTCCCTCGCCCCGCTCCTGCGGAGTCGAGACCAGCGAAGCTTGCTCTTAGAGGGTCGGGGTGAGGGGCTCTATCCGGCAAGCAGTTCATGGCTTGTTGAGCAATGTGCCTCACTCCTCACCCGGATCTCATCTGCGATGCGATCCGACCTCTCCCCGCAAAGCGCGGGGAGAGGTGAAGAGGAGACATCCTCGATCTCAGATATTCAACTCCACCGGCACATCCTCGGCCTTGACGCCGGCAAGCCCGAGGCCCTTGACGAACCATTCGCGCATCTGGCCGATGCCGCGGTTATAGTCGATCCAGACCGATAGGAAATCGCGCCAGCGCTTGTCCTGTTCGCGCCGCACCGCGGTGCCGCTCGCGATCGTCACCGAGGGCGAGGTCAGGATCTTGTAGGTGCCGAGATTCGGGTTCTTGGCGATCGCGGTCAGCCCGAGCACCAGCGCGTTGACCACGCAATCGACGCGGCCCGACGACATTTCCAGCATCACCTCGTCGCGCGACTTCAGCGACTTGATGGTGGCGTTCGGCGCGAAGCGCCGCGCCACTGCCTCGTTGGCGGAGCCGACGTCGACCGCGATCTTGACCTCGGGCTTGTTGATATCGGCCCAGGTTTTTGCCTCCAGTCCCTTCTTCAGCATCGCGCCGAACGGATGCGGGAACACCAGATTGGTGAAATCGACCACCAGCGCACGCTGCGGCGTCGGGTTGAGCGCGAAGCCGAGATCGATCTTGTTGGCCTGCAGATCGAGGATCGAATTGCCGTAGGTCGACTCGACATATTCCAGCTTGACGTCGAGCAGCTTGGCCAGATCGTTGGCCATCTCGATCGAGAAGCCGGACCAGGTGCCGGTGGCGAGGTCCTTGTTGAAATAGGGCAGCTCGCCCGGCAGCACCGCGATCCGCAGCACCTTGTTGGCGCGGATGCGATCCAGCGTGTTGTCGGCCGGGGTCTGCGCCGAGGCCGGCGCCGCCATCGCGGCCGCGAGCGCCGCACCGCTGCCGATCCCGAGCGCATAGCGCAGCGCGTCGCGGCGATCTTCGGAAATTTTGATGTCGTCGGATTGAGTCAAGCGGGCCTCCCTGCACCAGATCGCCGAAGCCTAGCGTCGGGTTCCGGCGCCAGCAAGGGCGCGCGCCTGCACCATTGGTAGGCTTTCGACGAGGAGATGCCTATCCCTTCGCCTCATCCCGCGTGTGGCAGGGCGATCGCATATGCCGCCTCCGCAGGAGGCGACCCTCACCCTGACCCTCTCCCCGTAAGAACGGGGGAGAGGGGGAAATTGAGAGCGTGCCTGCGGCTCGCCTCAATACCGTCCCGGCACGTACATCTCCTGCGGGATCGGGCCGCGGTGATAGTCGGGGTTGCGCACCCGCGGCGGCAGCACCACCGGTTCGTGGGTGACCGACTGGTAGGGGATCTGGCTCAACAGATGCGAGATGCAGTTGAGCCGGGCGCGCTTCTTGTCGACGGCATCGACGATCCACCATGGCGTATCAGGCAGATGGGTGCGCTCCAGCATCGTCTCCTTGGCCTTGGTGTAGAGCTCCCAGCGGGTCCGCGCCTCGACGTCCATCGGGCTCAGCTTCCACTGCTTCAGCGGATCCTGGATCCGCATCGAGAAGCGGAACGCCTGTTCCTCATCGGTGATCGAGAACCAGTATTTCAGCAGGATGGTGCCGGAGCGGATCAGCATGCGTTCGAATTCCGGCACCGAAACGAAGAACTCCTCATACTGCTCGTCGGTGCAGAACCCCATCACCTTCTCGACGCCGGCGCGGTTGTACCAGCTGCGGTCGAACAGCACGATCTCGCCGCCGGCCGGCAGATGCGAGACGTAGCGCTGGAAGTACCATTGCGTGCGCTCGCGCTCGTTCGGCGCCGGCAGCGCCGCGATCCGGCAGACCCGCGGGTTGAGCCGCTGGGTGATGCGTTTGATGGCGCCGCCCTTGCCGGCGGAATCGCGCCCCTCGAACAGCACGACGACCTTCTTCTTCTCGTGCTGCACCCAGTCCTGCAGCTTCACCAGCTCGCCCTGCAACCGTAGCAATTCGCGGAAGTAGAACTTGCGGTCGATCGACGGCTTGCCGGCGGCGCCGTCGTGATCGAGCTCGTCGAGCCTCATGTCGTCGAGCTCGAGCTCGAGTTCCTCGTCGAGGCTGTCGGCCATCTCCTGATGGATGCGGGCGCGCAAGGCTTCGTCCCGCAAGGCTTCATCTCGAGAGGCTTCGTCAGTGAGGTGAGGGGCGGTCATGAAGGTCCGTCTTTCAGTGTGCTAGATGGATCGCCGGGAGCATTGACGGGCGATGTTACCCCTCTATGACAAGGGCATGACCGCTGTTTCACGACCCCGGTCGGATTGTGCTAACAAGCGACCACAAGATCAAAAAAGGAGACGCCGATGATTTCGCTCACGCCAAAAGACGTCCTGCCGGAGGACGGCACCGCCGGCACGCTGGTCGGGCGGGTCTGGCTGCCGCAGGCCGGCGGGCCGGCCGTGGTCGCGGTACGCGGCGACGGCGTGTTCGACGTCACCGCGCGCTTCCCCACGGTGAGCGCACTGTGCGAGGAGAGCGATCCGTCAGGTGTGTTGCGTGCGACCAAAGGCGAGCGGATCGGCGATCTCGCAGCGATCCTCGCCAACACGCCGCCCGACGGCCGCGACAAGGCGAAGCCGCATCTGCTGGCACCGGTGGATTTGCAGGTGCTGAAGGCCGCCGGCGTCACCTTCGCGATCTCGATGCTGGAACGCGTGATCGAGGAGCGGGCGCGCGGCAACCCGTCCTCGGCGGAGGCGATCCGCAAGGAGGTGGTGCGCCTGGTCGGCGACGATCTCTCCCAGCTCAAGCCCGGCTCCGAGCAGGCGATGCGGCTGAAGCAGGTGCTGATCGACCAGAATGCCTGGAGCCAGTATCTCGAGGTCGGCATCGGCCCCGACGCCGAAGTCTTCACCAAGGCGCCGACGCTGTCCTCGGTCGGTACCGGCATGGATGCCGGGCTGCATCCGAAGTCGACCTGGAACAACCCGGAGCCGGAGGTCGTGCTTGTCGTCTCCGGTGCCGGCAAGATCGTCGGTGCCGCGCTCGGCAACGACGTCAACCTGCGCGACTTCGAGGGCCGCTCGGCGCTCTTGCTGTCGAAGGCCAAGGACAACAACGCGTCGTGTGCGATCGGCCCGCTGCTCCGGCTGTTCGACGCGACCTTCTCGCTCGACGACGTCAGGCAGATGGATGTCGGCCTCACCGTGACCGGCGCCGACGGCTTCGTGCTCGAGGGCCATTCCTCGATCTCAAAGATCAGCCGTGACCCGACCGACCTGGTCGCGCAGACCATCGGCCCGGTGCATCAATATCCCGACGGCTTTGCGCTGTTCCTCGGCACGATGTTCGCGCCGGTCAAGGATCGCGACGCCAAGGGCGAGGGCTTCACCCACAAGCGCGACGACATCGTCACCATCGCAGCCCCGCAACTCGGCAAGCTCGTCAACCGCATGCGCAGCAGCGACCAATGCGAGCCCTGGACCTTCGGCGTCGGCGCGCTGATGAAGAATTTGGCGCAGCGCAAGGTGCTGTGAGGAGAAGCGTAGGGTGGGTTACCCGAAGGCGTAACCCACCGACTTCATGCCGCGGAAAAGGGGGACCATCGTGAGGTGAGCAAGCGCGTCAGGCTCCCTGCCCCCTTGCGGGGCCAGCAAGGGGGAGGGAACCCTTCCTCCGGTGCTCGCCTCACTTGGTCATAGCTCACACGTAATTCGCCGTCACGCTGCTGGACGGCATGAAAATGGGGCAACGCAGGTATCGTCATTGCGGCCGCGCCCGCCGTCTCGTGCTGCAACACGAAACGCAGCTTGAGGAACCGATCGTATTTCGCGTTATTATTCGCCGGTACATTGAACATTTTCGCGGTGGCCCATGTTGCAGTGCCACGAAGGCGATTATTGCCCGCCTGTCCCGCATCCGCCGCGAAGCCGGCTTGGATTCATTGAGCTGCTGACCAGGTTGCGGCGAAATCCACTTGAGTGCTGGAGCGAGGACTTCTTCCGGGAGCCGATCGTCAAGCTGCGTCTGCCGTTCACCGACGCATTTGTCGTTCACGATCCGCACGCCATCAAGCACGTGCTGATGGACCGTGCGGGGAATTACCCGAAAGACACAATCCAGCGCCGCATTCTCTCGTCCGGATTGTCCGACGGCCTGCTGAGCGTCGACGGAGAGCGTTGGGAGGTGCAGCGGCGAACACTCGCCCCGATCTTCGCGCGCCGCAACGTCACCTCCTTCACGATGCGGATGCTGGTTGCCGCCAACGAACTGTCGGCGAAATGGTCCACGATGGGACCCGATGCCACGGTGGATGTTGCCGCCGAGATGACGCTGGTCACGCTGAACGTGCTCGCGCTGACGATCTTCTCGGACGGCATCGGCGATGATCTCGACGAATTCCGGATGGCGATGAATGTCTATTTCAGCGTGATCGGTCGCATCGGGGCGCTCGATCTGCTCGGTGTGCCCAAATACGTGCCGCGCCCGGGTCATCGTCGCCTGCGCGCGACGATGGCTTACTTCGAGGCCGTGATCGACAGGATCATCGACGTTCGATGCCGGGGACGTACCGTCCCTGTCGAGGGCCCGAGCGATCTGCTGGCCTTGTTGTTGCGGTCGCCGGATCCTTCGACCGGACGGCAGCTGAGCCCGCGGGAGATTCGCTCCAACGTCCTCACCTTTCTCTCCGCGGGACATGAGACGACCGCAAACACGCTCGCCTGGTCGATCTTTCTGCTGTCGCAGTCGCCTGAGTGGCGGTCGCGTGTCGCGTCGGAAGCCGAGCGCGAGCTGTCCAATCCGGCCGATGACCTCGCCGAGCGGCTGGTCGTGACGAAGGCGGTGATCGAGGAGGCGTTGCGTCTTTATCCTCCGATCGCCGCCCTTAGCCGGACGGCGCGCGAGGCGGACAGGCTGGGCGACCTGGCGGTCGGCGCGCGATCCCTGATCGTGATCGCGCCCTACGTCCTGCATCGGCATCACAGGCTCTGGCGCCGCCCCGATGCATTCGACCCCTCGCGCTTCCTGGGGGAGGCGCGCGGCGCAATTCCGCGGTTCGCCTATCTGCCTTTCGGGGTCGGGCCGCGAACCTGCATCGGCGCGTCGTTCGCCCTGCAGGAGGCGGCCATCGTGCTCGCGGTCCTGATCCGCGATTTCGAGATGAGGGTGCTGCCGAACGCCGACGTGCAGCCGCTCCAGCGCATCACACTGCGTCCGGCGCATGGACTGCCGATGGCGATCAGCCGAAGGTCGACGCAGCAGCGGCCATGAAACGAGGCTGCATCGCCGATGCCTGGGGTATCGGAATCATGTCCGGTACTGCGCCCCGCTGACCTCTTCCAGCCAGTCGACGTTCTTCCCGTCGCGCGATTCCGTGATCGCGATGTGCGTCATCGCGGTCGTCGCCGACGCACCGTGCCAGTGCTTCTCGCCGGGCGGAAACCAGACGATGTCGCCCGGGCGGATTTCCTCGACCGGACCGCCCTCGCATTGCACCCAGCCGAGGCCGGAGGTGACGACCAGCGTCTGGCCGAGCGGATGGGTGTGCCATCTGGTGCGGGCGCCGGGCTCGAAGGTGACCTTGCCGCCACTGAGGCGCGCCGGGTCGCCGACCTGAAACAGCGGGTCGACGCGGACCGTGCCGGTGAACCAGGCCTCGGGACCCTTGCCCGAGGGACGTGAGCCGTTGCGGGTGATCTGCATTGTTTGATTCCTTTGGTTTGCCAATGTCGCACCGATTTTCGTCAGCGCGGTGAAGCCGGCGACGGCGCCCGTGAGCAGTCCGCGCCGCGAAAGCGTCATCATCGCGGCCGCTTCTCGATCACGTCCTTGACCACCGGCAGTGCCGAAAATGCGTTGGGCCATCCCGCATAGAAGGCGAGCTGCGTGATCATTTCGCCGGCTTCCGCTGGGGTCAGGCCGTTATCCATCGCGCGGTTGAGGTGATAGGTGATCTGCGCCACCTGTCCGGTCGCGACCAGCGCGCTGACCGTGACGAGGCTGCGGTCGCGCGGCGCCAGCCCCGGCCGCAGCCAGAGATCGCGGAACAGCACGTCGGTGGTGTACTGCACGAGGCCGGGGGCCACCTTGCCGAATTGCTCGCCGACGCGCGTCGCGCGCTGCGCCTCGGCGGCTTCGTCGAGCGCGAGCTTCGGGCCCGACGCGGCGGGAAGCTGGTCGACGCCGATGTTGCGGGTCCTGAAGACATCACTTGCGATGGCGACCGCCGACATGGCATTGGCCCAGCCGGTATAGAAGGCGAGGTGGGTCATGATCTCGGAGATTTCGGCAGGCATCACGCCATTGTCGAGCGCGAGGTTCAAATAGTCGGCGAGCTCGACAGTCTGGCTGCGCGCGATCAGCGCCGCGAGCGTGACGATGCTGCGGTCGCGCGGCGACATACCCGGGCGCTTCCAGAGATCGCCGAGCACGACAGTCTTGCGGTAATTTTCCAGCGCCGGTGCGACGGCGCGGACATCTTCGATCGAGGTCATGGGTCTTGCTCCCTGTGTTGTCGGCTCGGCCGCGACCGGTCCAGATGCGACCAGGCAGATCGCGCCGGTGATGGCTGTCACCAATTTCATGGCAGGCTCCTGTGCGACGGGCCGGCTGTCCTGATCAGCCACAGCGCGATGACGGCTCCGCTCAGCACGACCAGCGTGCTCGTCAGAAACACTGCATTGAGGCCCGCGGCGCCGGCGATCAGGCCGAGCAGTGGCGTGGTGACGCCGAGCGTCAGATCAAGGCAGGCGGTGTAGGCGCCCATCGCCAGCCCGCGGCTCTCGGGCGGTGCGCGACGCACCGCCTCGACGCCGAAGCCGGGATAGACCAGCGAATAGCCGAGACCGGCGAGGGCTGCGCCGGCGAACACCAGCACCGGCATCGCGGCAAGCCAGATCAGCGCCTGCCCCGCGGCTTCGATCAGGATGCAAACCAGCGCCACCAGCGGTCCGCCGATGCGGTCGGGCAGATGGCCGAAGATCAGCCGCCCGATGACGAAGCCGAGGCTGACCAGCGAGAGCGCCAGCCATGCCGCGCTCCAGCCGTTGCGCGCGAACAGCAGCACGACGAAGGTAGTGATCGCACCGAAGCCGACGCTGGACAGCGCCATGCCGAGACCCGGCAGCCAGATCGCGCCGAGCACCTTGGTCAGCGCCGGGCGCGCATGGCGTGACGGCGCGATGCCGCGCAGCGGCGCGACGACGCACAGCGTGAGCAGCGGGATCAGCATGGTCGCGAATGCAATCGCCGCGAAGCCGTGACGCGCATAGAGTGCGCTACCTGCCGGCGCGCCCGCCGCGTAGGCGACGTAGATCGCCGTGCCGACCCATGACATCACACGGCCGGTATTTGCCGGGCCGGCCAGCGCCAGCCCCCAGTTCAATGCCCCCGCGACCATGAAGCTTTCGGCGCCGCCGAGGATGGCCCGGCCGAGCAGCAGGATGGCCAGCGACAACGCCGGCATATCGACGAATTCCAGCGACAGGCCATAAAGCAGCCCCGCGACCGCGGCCGCGATCAGGCCGGCAACCACGACGCGCTTAACGCCTCTGGTGTCGGCAAGATGCCCCGCGGTGAAGCGCGAGATCAGCGATGCCGCGAACTGGCTGCCGGCGACGAGGCCGACCACGAAGGTATCGAAGCCGAGGCCCTGGTGAACGTGCAGCGGCAGCGCCGGCATCGCGAGACCGATCACGAGAAAGCCGGAGAAGATCACGGCGACGATCGGGAACAGCGTTGCGGCGACCGACGGCTCGGCGACCGGGATCTGTGACGTCGTGACGGACATGGGCGGTCAATGGGTTCGATGAATCTCCGGCTGCAAGCTAGGACTTCCGCCGTCCCCTGATTAGATGATAAAATCCGCATGGATTTATCAATCAGGCTTATCAATGAACCGGGACAACGCCAGCGACCTGCTGGTCTTCCTCGCGGTGGCGCGGGAGCGCAGCTTCACGCGCGCCGCGGCGCAACTCGGGCTGTCGCAATCGGCCCTGAGCCAGATCGTCCGGGCGCTCGAGGAACGCCTCGGCGTGCGGCTGTTGAGCCGCACCACGCGCAATGTCGCGCCGACGCTGGCCGGCGAGCGGCTGCTGCGCACCATCGGACCGAAGTTCGAGGAGATGGATACCGAACTGGCGGCGCTCGGTGAACTGCGCGAGAAGCCTGCGGGCACCATCCGCGTGACCTCGACCGAATATGCCGCCGAGGCGATCCTGATGCCGGCATTGCGCAAGATCCTGCCGAAATACCCCGACATCAAGGTGGAGGTCGTGATCGACTACGGCCTCACCAATATCGTCGCCGAGCAATATGACGCCGGCATCCGGCCCGGCGAACTGGTCGCAAAGGACATGATCGCGGTGCGGATCAGTCCGGACCTGCGCATGGCGGTGGTGGGCTCGCCCGACTATTTCGCGACGCGCAGGAAGCCGCGCACGCCGCAGGAATTGACCGAGCACAATTGCCTCAATCTGCGCCTGCCGACCCATGGCGGCCGGCTCTATGCGTGGGAGTTCGAGAAGAATGGGCGCGAGCTCAATGTGCGTGTCGAGGGCCAGCTGGTGTTCAACGGCTCCGGCACGCTGCTGAGCGCCGCGGTCAACGGGCTTGGGCTCGCCTACATGACCGAAGGACAGGCGAAGCCGCAGCTGGCGAGCGGCCGCCTGGTGCGCGTGCTCGGAGACTGGTGCCCGCCGTTCTCCGGCTATCATCTGTATTATCCCAGCCGGCGGCAGTCCTCGCCGGCATTCTCGCTGCTGGTCGACGCACTGCGATATCGCGGCAAGAGCTGAGGCGCGCTGCGCGATGATGTGCTACTGTTCGCTGCTGCCGCCTTCGTTGTCGAACATGTTCAGAAACCTGGGCGGCAGATCAATCGCGTGCCGCAACTTGTGCGCGCGCAGATGCGCGAAATCCGGAGCGACCGCTTGTCGCGCCGTTGTGTGAACCAGTTCATCCTCGTCCGCGCCGATCCGTTTCAGCATGGTGGCTCGACGCGAACAGAAGGAGTCGCGGACATGAACGAGCAGCCATCAAATGGAATGCCCGATTGGCTCACGACGGACATGCTGGTGATCGCCGTCGCACTGGCGATCATCGTGATGGGAATCTGGATCGCGCCGTAGCGGCCGCAGGCGCGCGGCAATGACGCGGCTTACAGGCCGATCATGCGGAAGATCATGCCTCCGATATTCGGACCATGATGGTGGTGGTGGCGATGACGGCCTCGCGGAGCTTCGTCATTGCTTGCGGCCATCGCGGTGCTGCCGCCGTTCCGCTCGGGGCCAATCGCGTCGAACGCGGCCTTCTGCTCGTCGCTGAGCGCGCTGTAGAAGGTATCCAGCGCAGGACGCACCGTGCCGATCGCCTGCAGCATGGCATCGAGCCGGGCTGCGACCGCCGCAAGGCGCGCCGGCGGCGTGCGGGCGTCGGTGGGCGGGCAGGATGATTTCAAGGTGTCCTCGGCCTTTGTCGCCGCATCCCGCAAGGCCTCGAGGTTCGCCCGCTGTGCGTCGGTCGGCTTGACGTCGCGGTCGATGATGTCGCCGGGCCACGCGATGGCGGCAGGCTGCGCCGTGTTGCAGGTGGCATTGTCCGAGGTCGCCTCACGCTGGCCGCGGTGCTGATCCGCCACCAGTGCCGTCACCTTGGCTTTCTGATCGTCGCTGAGCAGCCCGTAGAACTTCTCCAGCGCCGGCTGCAGGATCCCGACCGCATCGCGCATCGCCTGGAGCCGCTGCTGCATCGCGGAGAGCCGGCTCGGCGCGGTCAGCGGCACGTCCTTGGGACAGGAATTGAGAATGGTCTCGGACGCCCTCTGCGAGGCGCTGGCGAGTTCGTCGAGTGCCGCGCTCTGCTCCGCATTGGGCTGGATGGCGCTGCGGAATTGCTCGATCGGGAAGCCCGCGATGTCGCTTCGATCGCTGCCGCACATGTCGGCGAGAGTCGTTGCCTGACTGCTGCGCGATCGACCCGTGGCCGGCGGCCGGGGACCGGCATAGCCGGGCAGGTAGTAGGCATAGCCGCTCAACGCATCGTAGTCGTAGGGACCGAACAGACCGGCATAGAGATCGCCGTAGCCGTAATCCCAGAAGTACGGGTCGTAGCCCCAGCCCCACCAGGTGTAGTCGTAGAGATCGTAATAGGCGTAGGGCCAGAACACCGGGCCGACCCAGCCATAACCGCCATTCGGATGGCGCCACCAACCATCACCATTGCGATAGCCCAGGGCGGCTCCAGCGGCGGCGGTCGTGATGGCGGCGCGCGTCATCGGGTTGCGCAGGCCGCCGGGTCTGCCCATCGCGGCTCGGATCTGGCGAGAGGCCAGCGAGCGCCCCACGACGTTCGCATTGTGCCGCATCGCGGCGGGGGAGGCGGCATGCCGGCCGGCACCTACGCCGGGTGAGGCGGGCGCGGCATGCGCGGCGGGACGGAATTGGGAGTGGCGCGCACCGGCGCCGCCGCCGAGCCTCGTGCCGGCTCGTGCAGCGGGACGGATGGTATGAAAGCCGCCGCCGCGATGAAAACCACCGCCAGCGTGGGCGGCACCGCCGCCATGAAACCCGCCTCCGCCGCCATGAAATCCACCACCACCATGGCCGCCGCCACCGTGACCTCCACCACCATGGCCGCCGCCACCGCGCGCGGCGTCCGCGCTCCCTGCCAACAGCGCAGTCGATGCCGCGATTGCCAGGATCGCGGCGAGTGCCAACACGGTGTGTCGGCCGCGAGCAGGCCTCAGCATGGGTCGTCACCCTCCGGATACTCAGTGATGCCTGACATCAACATCGCACGCCGCCGCCGGGTTCCGGCGGGGGCGTGGATCGCGACGGATTTAATTGGCGAGGCGGGCCTTCAAGGCGGTCGGCACCCGGTCGTCTCGCGTCACAGTTGCTGAATTTTGCACGCCGGCCGACGCTTACGATGACGGTTGTGGCGCTTGCCCGGTCATTCCCTGCTGGCCTAACAGCCAGACCGCGGGACTCTCGGTCTCGCCGAGCATCGTGCCCAACACGTCCGCGCCGTTTGTCGCGCGATCTAGGCTGCGGACGGTCGCGCGATGCACCACACGGCGAAACGCAACGGTCGGCGTCGTCTCGCGTTCGTCCTTGCTCGTGACCCAAGTCTTCAGCTTGTGGTCGATATAGGCAATGATGCCGTCCCTGAGCGCCTGGAAGTCGAGCCCATTGGCCTTCATCACGGCCGATGCATCGGCGTCATCGAGCAACGCAAGTAGGAGATGCTCCAGCGTCGCGAATTCATGCTGCCGCTCTCGGGCATATGCGATCGCCCGATCGAGCGTCGCCGCCAACTCGTGGGTAAATCCGGAGGGCCAGACCACATTCGCGCCCCCTTCGGCCTTGAGGCCGTTTCCGACTTTTGGTCGGAAACGCTGCGCCGGATCGCGGCAGCAAGGGTGTTCCAGCCGGGAAGACCGAACATCTCGGCGGTCAATTCGAGACTCTGACCGACGGTGATCTTGAGACCTTTGGTGGCGAGAGCGGCACGAAGCGTGTGTGCCATGGCTTTTGAATCGCGAAAGTCGCGCATGTCCTGTCCTTTGCGTCGAAACGGAAATGCCAGGGCTTGCATTGCTGACCCGTTTGTCCGGGCAAAGGGATGTGGACGTCGCCGCGATACGTTCACCATTCCCCGACTGGGGCGCAAGCGGCAGGTCGTATCGAACCCGCTGAAAAAATGGTCCGCTGGACCGGGGTTGTCAAGATCGGGTGCGGTCAGCGGAGAGCCTGACAGAATGCCGATCACTGAGTTGCCCGACGGCGCAAGCCCCTGGTGAAAAAATATTTCGCTTTATCCGAAGAACAACTCAGTGTATGGTCTGTGCGTCTCACCCGATCGAGGGGCGCTTCGCGGTCGTCACGAACGCGGGTCGAGATGCGGTGGACGCCGATTGCGCAGTCGACGAATGCGCATGAGGCGGACGGCGAAATCGTGCAGGCCTGACGCCCTAGCGGCAGGTGTCTCTTCGCATTGCGCGACGCGCGTTGCGAAGACGGTGACAACAAAGCCAAGTCTCGCCGGGGAGAGCACGTATAAGCCGTAGCCCATCGCGCAGGGAAAGCCGGGTTGTTTCCGGTTACACCTGTGGTCCTACCCCCGAGCTTTCTACCCATTTGCTCGGGGCCCATGGGTGCGATCGGCACCCGGCTTTCCCTGCGCCCTCTGATCGAGAGAGGGCGGAACGACAAGCAAAGCTCGGACAGATCATGTCGCGAGAACGCGCAGTTGCATCCTTATCCTCACCTGTCATCGCCCGGCTCGATGTCCAGTCCAAACAATGCGCGGTTTTATGACACCGATGTTGGATATCTTGAATCGAGAACCATCCTCATCGTCGTCCTGGCCTGCCAGGACGACGCCGTGGTGTCGGCACCGTTCGCGAGATCAACCAACACTCACACCGGCAACGCCGTCGAATACTTCACCTGGCTGAGCGCAAAGCTCGACTCGATCGAGGCGATGCCATCGAGGCGGGTCAGCTTGTTCTTCAGGAATGCTTCATAGGAGGAGAGGTCGGCAGCGACGACGCGCAGCAGGTAATCGCGGTTGCCGGTCATCAGATAGCATTCGAGCACCTCGTCCCATTTCGAGATCGCGCGGGCGAAGCGGTTGAGATCCTCCTCCTTCTGCCGCGCCAGCTTGATCGAGATGAAGACCGAGACGTGCAGCCCGATCGATTTCTGGTCGACGGTCGCGATGTAGCGCGAGATCACGCCGCGCTGCTCGAGCAGCTTGACCCGGCGGTGACATGGCGACACCGACAGCCCGACCTTGTCGGCGAGCTCCTGCATGGTCATGCGGCTGTCGGTCTGGAGCAGACTCAGGATCTTGCGGTCGATGGCGTCGAGGGCAGGCATTGGGATGAACTCGGTTGTTGCGGCAGGATCGTGGAAATTTATCCCAATTTTTTCTGTGCTGTCGCGTGGAATTGAGATTTTCGGAGGCGCAGCCGGCAGTAACATCGGGAATATCGCTCGGAGCTCTGCCATGGGAATTGCGCCTGAACGCCTCGACATGCTCAAAGCCCTGGCCCGCAAGGTGCTGTGGCTGTCGTCGTGGACCATCCATCACGCCAACCATGTCAGGCCAAATGCCGATGGGCTGAAGGTCGGCGGCCACCAGGCCTCGTCGGCCTCGCTCGCCAACATCATGTCGGCGCTGTACTTCTCGGTGCTGCGGCCGCAGGACCGCGTCGCGGTGAAGCCGCATGCGAGCCCGGTGTTTCACGCCATCCAGTATCTGTTCGGTCACCAGACCCGCGACAAGCTGGAGAATTTCCGCGGCTACAAGGGCGCGCAGTCCTATCCCTCACGCACCAAGGACGCCGACGACGTCGACTTCTCCACCGGCTCGGTCGGCCTCGGCGTGGCGCAGACGCTGTTCGCCTCGCTGGTGCAGGACTACGTCAAGGCGCATGGCTGGATGAACGACCGGCCCGAGGGCCGCATGATCGCGCTGGTCGGCGATGCCGAGATGGACGAGGGCAACATCTTCGAGGCGCTGCTGGAGGGCTGGAAGCACGGCCTGCGCAACACCTGGTGGGTGGTCGACTACAACAGGCAGTCGCTCGACGCCGTGGTGCGCGAGGGCCTGTGGGCCAAGTTCGAGACCATGTTCCGCAATTTCGGCTGGGACGTGGTGATCGTGAAATACGGCAAGCTGATGCTGGAAGCGTTTGCCGAGCCCGGCGGCGAGGCATTGCGGCGCTGGATCGACAATTGCCCGAACCAGATGTACGCGGCGCTCTGCTTCCAGGGCGGCGCTGCGTTCCGCAAGCATCTGCGCGACGATATCGGCGACCAGGGCGACGTCTCGGCGCTGATCGATCGCCGCAGCGACGACGAGTTGCTGGCGCTGATGTCGAACCTCGGCGGCCACGACATGGCGAGCATGATCGAGGCGTTCGAGGCTGTCGATCACGACCGTCCGGTCTGCTTCATCGCCTACACCATCAAGGGCGTCGGGCTGCCGATGCAGGGCCACAAGGACAACCACGCCGGCCTGATGACGGTGGCGCAGATGGAGAAGTGGCGCGCCGCGCAGAACATCCGCCCCGGTCACGAGTGGGACAAGTTCGAGGGCCTGTCGCAGCAGCCCGCGAAGCTCGAGGCTTTCCTGGCCGAAGCGCCGTTTAACCGCGAGGGACGCCGCCGGCTCTCGGCGCCGGAAATCGCGGTGCCGGAGCGGCTGGCGTTCAAGGCCTCCGCGCAGATGTCGACGCAGCAGGGCTTTGGTCTCGTGCTGCATGAACTCGCGCGCGGCGAGAGCGAGCTTGCCTCGCGCATCGTCACCGTGTCGCCCGACGTCACCGTGTCGACCAATCTCGGTGCCTGGGTCAATCGCCGCGGCCTGTTCGCCAAGGCGGAGAACCACGATCTGTTCCGGCAGGAGAAGATCCCGTCGGCCTACACCTGGGAATATTCGCCGAAGGGCCAGCACCTCGAGCTCGGCATCGCCGAGATGAATCTGTTCATCATGCTCTCGGCGCTCGGCCTGTCGCAGCAGATCAACGGCGCGCGGCTGCTGCCGGTCGGCACGCTGTATGATCCCTTCATCGAGCGCGGCCTCGATGCGCTGAACTATGCCTGCTACCAGGATGCCCGCTTCATGGTGGCGGCGACGCCGTCGGGCATCTCGCTGGCGCCGGAAGGCGGCGCGCACCAGTCGATCAAGACGCCGCTGATCGGCATGGGGCAGGACGGACTCGCCTCGTTCGATCCGGCCTTCGTCGATGAACTTGCCGTGATCATGGGCTGGGGCTTTGGCCACATGCAGCGCGAGGGCGCCGAGGGTGGTTCGGTTTACTTGCGGCTGTCGACCCGGACGCTGGAACAGCCGCAACGGATCATGACGCCGGAGCTGCAGCGCGACATCACCGATGGCGCCTATTGGATGCGCAAGCCCGGCCCGAACTGCGACGTCGTGATCGCCTATACCGGCACCGTCGCGCCGGAGGCGATCGAGGCGGTCGGCCTGATCGGCGAGAGCCACCGCGATGTCGGTCTCCTGGCGGTCACCTCGGCCGATCGGCTCTATGCCGGTTGGTCCGCGGCGCGGAATTTGCGCCGCGACCGCCGTGGCGCGCAGCATTTGAGTCATATCGAGCGCATGCTGGCGCCGCTCGGCCGCGACTGCGGCATTGTGACCGTAATCGACGGCCATCCGGCGTCGCTCGGCTGGCTCGGCAGCGTGCGCGGCCACCGCCTCGAGGCGCTCGGCGTCGAGCATTTCGGCCAGACCGGCACCATCGGCGACCTCTACCGCCACTACGGCATCGACGCCAATGCCATCATCGACGCGGCGGAGAGCGTCTCGGCCGGCGCCCCGGTGCGGCATCGCAAGATGGCGGTGTAGCCGCATCGTGGTCCCGGCCCCGTGCGCAATTGCGCACAAGGCCGGGACGACGGATGTAATCTTGCCACCGGCGCGGCAGCGACATTATATGCCGTTCGCGTGCACGAGCCGCGCCCCGCATATGGCGGGTTCAATTCGCCCTGCTTTCGTGCAAGGATGCCTGCCGAACGCTTTCCGTTCCCCTTATCCATACGCCCCCTACAAGAGGTTTCCGATGGTCAATCGCATGCAATTCTACATCGACGGCGCCTGGGTCGATCCCGTCGTCAAGGGCAAGTCCACCCCGGTCGTCAATCCGGCGACTGAAGAGGCGATGTATGAAGTTGCGCTCGGCTCCAAGGCCGATGTCGACAAGGCAGTCGCCGCCGCCAAGCGCGCCTTCGAGACCTATTCCCAGACCAGCCGCGAGGAACGCATCGCGCTGCTCACCAAGATCGTTGAGGTCTACAAAGGCCGCATGAAGGAGATCGGCGCCGCGGTTTCCGACGAGATGGGCGCGCCGCTGCCGATGGCCGAGAAGCTGCAGGCCGGCGCCGGCCTCGGCCACCTCATGAACACCCTCGAAGTGCTCAAGAAGTACGAGTTCGAGGAGACCATGGGCACCGCCGTGATCGTGCGCGAGCCGGTCGGCGTGGTCGGCATGATCACCCCCTGGAACTGGCCGCTCAATCAGATCGCCTGCAAGGTCGCGCCCGCGCTCGCCGCCGGCTGCACCATGATCCTGAAGCCGTCGGAGTTCACCCCGACCTCGGCGCTGATCTTCGCGGAAATCCTCCATGAAGCCGGCGTGCCGAAGGGCGTGTTCAACCTGCTCAACGGCCTCGGCCCGGAGGTGGGTGCCGCGATGAGCGAGCACCCGGACATCGACATGATCTCGTTCACCGGCTCGACCCGCGCCGGCGTCGATGTCGCCAAGCGCGCGGCGCCGACCGTCAAGCGCGTCAGCCAGGAGCTCGGCGGCAAGTCGCCGAACGTGATCCTCGAGGGCGCCGATCTCGCCAAGGCGGTGACCGGCGGCGTGATGCACATGTTCAACAACTCGGGCCAGTCCTGCAACGCGCCGTCGCGCATGATCGTGCCGCTTTCCAAGATGAAGGAAGTGGCCGCGATCGCGAAGGGCGTCGCCGACAAGACCAAGGCCGGCGATCCGCGTGCCGACGGCACCACGATCGGCCCGGTGGTCAACCGCGGCCAGTGGGACAAGATCCAGGCGCTGATCCAGAAGGGCATCGACGAGGGCGCAACGCTCGTCGCCGGTGGTCCGGGCCTGCCCGAGGGCGTCAACAAGGGCTTCTATGTCCGTCCGACCATCTTCGCCGACGTCACCAACGACATGACGATCGCCCGCGAGGAGATCTTCGGACCGGTGCTGACGATCCTCGGCGCCAAGGACGAGGCTGAGGCGGTGAAGATCGCCAACGACACGCCCTATGGTCTCGCCGGTTACGTCTCCGCCGACACCGTGGAAACCGCGCGCCGCGTCGGCCGCCAGATCCGCGCCGGCAACGTCAACCTGCAGGGCGTGCCGAACGAGCGCACCGCGCCGTTCGGTGGCTACAAGCAGTCCGGCAACGGCCGCGAGTGGGGCCGTTACGGTCTGGAAGAATATCTCGAGGCCAAGGCGGTCGCCGGCTACAACGCCGCGTAAGCCGGAGCTGCGAGAGACGCGATTTTGGCGCCGGGGCGGATCACCGCTCCGGCGTCAGGCGTTTTGGGATAGCTGCATCTTCAACGTCGTCCCGGCCTTCGCCGGGACGACGTTGAAGTCTAACCGCCGGGCGCGCCCTGGGTGTTGACGTAGAGCGCGTAGATCGACTGGCTCGCCGCCATGAACAGGCGGTTGCGCTTGACGCCGCCGAAGCAGAGGTTGGCGCAGCGCTCCGGCAGCGCGATGCGGCCGATCATGACGCCGTCGGGCGCGAACACGACGACGCCATCGAGCTCGGGATCGCCCATGCCCCAGCCGCACCACAGATTGCCGTCGATGTCGCAGCGCATGCCGTCCGGCGTGCCGGGACCGGCATCGATGAACACGCGCTTGTTGGAGATCGTCGTGCCGTCGGCGGCGACGTCATAGGCGAGGATCTTGCGGTTCGGCTCGCCGCGGGATTCCACGACGTAAAGGATCTTCTCGTCCGGCGAGAAGCACAGCCCGTTCGGGCCGAGCACGCCCTCGGCGACGATGCTGGCCTTTCCCGTCTCGGGATCGAGCCGGTAGACGTTCGGCGCGATCTCCGGATCGGCCTTGTAGCCCTCGTAGTTGCCGAGCAGGCCGAAGATCGGATCGGTGAACCAGATCGAACCGTCGGACTTCACCACGACGTCGTTCGGCGAGTTCAACCGCTTGCCGCCGAAGCTATCGATCAGCACGGTAATCGATCCGTCATATTCGGTGCGGACCACGCGGCGGCCGCCATGCTCGCAGGTGATCAGCCGGCCCTGGCGGTCGCGGGTGTTGCCGTTGGCGAAGTTCGACGGCTTGCGGAAGATGCTGACCGCGCCGGTCTCTTCCTCCCATTTCAGGATGCGCTGGTTCGGGATGTCGCTGCACAGGAGATAGCGGCCATCGCCGAACCACACCGGGCCTTCGGCCCAGCGCAGGCCGGTGGCGATCCGCTCGACGGCGGAGAGTTTCAGCCAGTATTTCTCGAAGCGCGGATCGAGCGCGTGGATCGCGGGATCGGGATAGCAGGTCGCGGGACGCCAGCCGGCGGAATGAACATCGGACATTTGCTGTTCTCGTTGTTGTGTTTCGATGGTGTTTCCTTGAGCGCATGGTTTGCTATCATTGTCGGCCTGCGACCGCAATTCGATCGCAGCAATCAGGACAGACGAGGGACGGCATGCCACGCATATTGATGACCGGCGCATCGGGTGGAATCGGAACAAGCCTGCGCAAGATGCTGCCGTCGATCTATCCGGATCTCCTGCTGAGCGACATCAAGCCGCCCTCCGATCTCGGCGCACACGAAAAATTCAAGGCCGCCGATCTCGCCGATCTGGCGCAGGTCGAGGCGGTCTGCGAGGGCGTCGACGGCATCCTGCATTTCGGCGGCTATTCGGTGGAGGGCTCGTGGGACGCGATCCTGCAAGCCAACATCATCGGCGGCTACAATCTGTTCGAGGCGGCGCGCAAGCAGGGCGTCAAGCGCGTGATCTTCGCCTCGTCCAATCACGCCGTCGGGTTCTATCCGCGGCATCATCGCATCGGCACCGACGTCACCGCGCGGCCGGACAGCCGTTACGGCGTCAGCAAGGTGTTCGGCGAAGGCATCGGCGCGCTCTATGCCGACAAGCACGGCATCAAGGTGACCTGCATCCGGATCGGCAATTTCGGCGAGGCGCCGCTCGATCACCGCAGACTGTCGATCTGGCTCAAGCCGGAAGATCTGGTGCAGCTCTGCCGCATCGGGCTCGAGCATCCCGATATCCATTTCGAGGTGCTGTACGGCGCCTCCTACAATGAGCGCTCATGGTGGGACAATCACCGCGCCTATGATCTCGGCTATCGTCCGACCGGGCGGGCTGAGGATTTTCGCGAACACGCAATGGCCGAGCAGGCCAAGCTGCCGCCGGATCCGGTCGGCGACTACTACCAGGGCGGCGCGTTCTGCAGCATGGAGTTCGACGGCGACCGGACGAGGGTGATCGACTGGAAGACGTGATCAATCCTCGCATTGCGGCAGCTGCTTGACCGCCTCGGTGTGCTCGCGCTGCGGCTCAGTCGCGCTTTTCCCGGACGTCGCCTTGGGTGCGCTTCCGGGCCCGTCATAGACTTGCGAAAAGTGGTTGAGCGGGAAGCTGAGGCTGATTGTCTGCCCGGTCAGGTTCTTGGCTTCCACCGCGATCGCCTGCGCGTGCTTGAGCCGTTCGATCAGTTCGCCATTGGCCTCCAGCGTGCCGCCGCAGCCGAGCGTGTAGCAGTGCGTCCTTGCGATCTGCATCGGCTCGTCCTGGTCGATCCGCAGGCTGATCGTGCCCTCCAGCATGGTCCGCGTGCCGACATTGGCGGTGAGCAGCGCGCGTGTGCTGCTCTGCGGCGAGATGCTGATGGTGCCGCCCGACGGCGCGCACTTGCCGCGCGCGGCGGCCGCGACGAAGCAACTGGCCTCGGTGAGGCAGGTCTTGCTCCATGGCTCATAGGTCAGCTCGGTGGCGCGCGGATCGGCCGCCTCGGCAATGCCGCCAAGCGCAAGCTGCGCCGCGAACGATCCCACCAACAAAGCCACATGACGCATCGCCGTCTCCTTTACGAGGAGGCCGCGTATCGCGCTATTGCGGCTTTTTGTCGTTGGAGATGCGGACGAGATAATCCGCCTTGCTGTACTGCATGTGATCGACGCAGAGCTGTGCCAGCGCCCAGCTGTCGCGGCCTTTCAAGAGCTCGATCATCAACTCATGCTGGCGGCGCGACAGTGCGAGGCCTTCGCTGTCGGCGAGGTTCTTGGCGCGCATCGGCAGCGTCAGGTTCATGTAGTCCTGCAACGAGCGGACCAGATACGGATTGCCGCAGGCCGAGAACAGCGCGAGATGGAACGCGTCGTTGGTCTCGTGGATGCCGCGCATGTCCTGCGCGTCGGCCCTGAGGCAGTACTGCCGTTGCAGCTCGCTCAACCGGTCGATCAGGCCGTCGGGCGCGGGCAGGGCGATCATCAGCGCGGCCTGGCGCGTCAGCATCTCGCGCACCTCGTAGATCTGCCGTACTTCCTCGGCCGAATAGAACCGCACCGTGGCGCCGACATTCTTTTCGCGCAGCACGATGCCCTGGCGCTCGAGCTGGAACAGGGCCTGACGGACGAAATGTCGGCTCGCGCCGTAGCGCTGCATCAGCGTATCCTCGACCAGCCGCAGGCCGGGCGCGAAGCGGCCGAAGATGATGTCCTCCTCCAGCCGGCGGATCACCTCCGCCTGTTCCTCCTCGCGCGAGGGGGCCTGGAGTTCGGACAAGGTGGGTTCGGCTTTCATATGCGCTCGGCTTCGGATCGGTGCCGGAGGTCAGCATGGCGCTCCGGTTATTGTCAATAATGCGGGCGATTTTGCCGCAGACCAGCCGTGCTCTGTCGCCGGATTATCTCATATTGACAATAATTCCCGCCGCTCCTTAAGTGCGGCCGGATAACCATGGGACGAGAAGAAAATGGCCGACGGACTTCGCAAGGGACTGACCAGCTATGGTGACGCCGGCTTCTCGCTGTTCCTGCGCAAGGCCTTCATCAAGGCGATGGGCTATTCCGACGATGCGCTCAATTGCCCGATCGTCGGCATCACCAACACCTACAGCGACTACAATCCCTGCCACGGCAACGTGCCGCAGATCATCGAAGCGGTGAAGCGCGGCGTCATGCTGTCGGGCGCGATGCCGTTCGTATTCCCGACCATCTCGATCGCCGAGAGCTTTGCGCATCCGACCTCGATGTATCTGCGCAATCTGATGGCCATGGATACCGAGGAGATGATCCGCGCCCAGCCGATGGATGCGGTGATCGTGATCGGCGGTTGCGACAAGACCCTGCCGGCGCAGATCATGGCGGCGATCAGCGCCGATCTGCCGACGGTGGTGATTCCGGTCGGCCCGATGGTGGTCGGTCATCACAAGGGCGAGGTGCTCGGCGCCTGCACCGATTGCCGCCGGCTGTGGGGCAAGTATCGCGCCGGCGAGATCGACGACAACGAGATCGAGGCGGTGAACGGACGTCTTGCGCCTTCCGTAGGCACCTGCATGGTGATGGGCACGGCGTCCACCATGGCCTGCATCACCGAGGCGCTCGGCTTGTCGCTGCCGATGAGCGCAACGATCCCGGCACCGCATGCCGAACGCTTCCGCTCCGCCGAAGCGAGCGGCCGCGTCGCCGCCGAGATGGCGAAGACCAAGGGACCGAAGCCGAGCGAGATCCTGACGCCGGCGTCATTCCGCAACGCCCAGGTCGTGATGCAGGCGATCGGCGGCTCGACCAACGGGCTGATCCACCTCACTGCCATCGCCAATCGCTCGCCGCACAAGATCGACCTCGCGGCATTCGACAGGCTCGGCCGCGAAGTGCCCGTGCTGGTCGACCTCAAGCCGTCGGGCGAGCACTACATGGAGCACTTCCATCATGCCGGAGGTGTGCCGAAGCTGATGGCGCAGCTTGGCGACCTCATCGACCTCGATGCCAAGACCATCACCGGCCAGACCTTGCGCGAGGTCGTCGCCAACGCGGAGGACGTGCCGGGACAGGACGCGATCCGTTCCAAGGCGAACCCGATCAAATCAGAAGGCGCGATGGCGATCCTGCACGGCAATCTCGCGCCGCGCGGTGCCGTGATCAAGCAATCGGCGGCGAGCGAGAGGCTGCTGCAGCACACCGGCCGCGCCGTGGTGTTCGAGTCGGTCGAGGACATGACGCTGCGGGTCGACGATCCCGCGCTCGACGTGACCGCCGACGACGTGCTGGTGCTGCGCAACGCCGGGCCGAAGGGCGCGCCGGGCATGCCCGAAGCGGGATATCTGCCGATCCCAAAGAAGCTCGCGCGCGCTGGCGTCAAGGACATGGTCCGCATCTCCGATGCGCGGATGAGCGGCACCGCGTTCGGCACCATCGTGTTGCATATCACGCCGGAGTCCGCCGTCGGCGGTCCGCTCGGCCTGGTGAAGAACGGCGACATGATCCGGCTCGATGTCGCCAAGCGCAGCATCGATCTCCTGGTCGACGAGGCCGAGTTGCAGAAGCGCCGCGCCGCGCTCGCCCCGGCCGGCACGCCGGACTGGGCCAAGCGCGGCTATGCGCATCTCTTCAACGAGACCATCCTGCAGGCCGACGAGGGCTGCGATTTCGACTTCATGCGCGCCAAGGGAAAGTAACGGGGAAGTAACAGGCAAGTTCGGCGTGCCGGCCGAATTGTCGATAATTTCTGCGATGCGGCGCGCATTGGCGCCGACGACGAGCTGATTGCCTCTGTTTTATTGACAATCCCGCGCCACAGGTGGGATGATCCTGTCAATCAAAAACAGGGGGAACGTCGCGATGGGCTATATGGCCAAAATCGTCGGGATCGTCATGGCCGCAGCGGCGCTGCTGCTGCCCGCGCGTGCCGGCGCGCAGGAGGTCAAGCATTTCCGCTTCGCCTACGACCAGCCACGCAACACCGGCTATTCGGTCGCCGGCGATCTGTTCGCCGACAAGCTCAAGGAGTTGAGCAAGGGCACGTTGATCGTCGATCAATATCCCGGCGCGCAGCTTGGCCAGGAGCCGCAGCTGCTGCAGCTCGTCAAGTCGGGCGACATCGAGTTCGCGATCATCTCCTCCGCCAACACCGCGACGATCTCGCCGCAGGCCGGCGTGATGTCGCTGCATTTCCTGTTTCGCAACGACGCCCATGTGACCAAGGCGCTGGCCGACCCACAGGTGTTCGACGCGATCAGGACCATGATCGACGAAACTACGCAGGGCCTGCACGTGATCGGCACCGGCTCGCAGGGCGTGCGCCACATCTACAGCAAGCGGGAAATCCACAACGTCGGCGACCTCAAGGGATTGAAGGTCCGGGTGCAGGCGACCGCGACCGAGGACACCATGTTTCCGGCCTACGGCGCGCAGACCGTGCATATGCCGTTCGGCAGCGTCTACACCTCGCTGCAAACCGGCGTGGTCGACGCCGCCGAGAACAGCATCAACGTCTATCTCGTCAACAAGCACTATGAGGTGGCGCCGGTGCTCTCGATCACCGAGCACGAGGCCAACAATGCGCTGCTGTTCGTCTCCGACAAGCTCTGGCAGAGCCTCTCCGCCGAGCAGAAGCAGTGGGTGCAGGCGGCCGCCAACGAGGTCAGCGCCAAGGAGCCGCAGAAGGCGTTCGAGCTGGAGCGCAGCGCGCTGACCAAGCTGAAATCATTCGGCGTCAAGGTGGTCGAGGACGTCGACAAGAAGAGTTTTACCGCGATCGCCGATCCCTATCTCGACAAGCTCGCCAAGAATCTCGGTCCGCATGCGGAGAAGATCAAGAATTTGATCCGCGCGATCAATTAGCTCCTCCATGCGTCGTGCCGGAGAAGGCCGGGACCCATACGCCGCGGCCTATCGGTTGAAGCACTGGCCGCCGTTTTTATCAAAACAACACGCGCCGGGTGTTACGGGTCCCGGCCCCCCGTGCGCAATTGCGCACTAGGCCGGGACGACGAGGAATTCCGAGCATGGCCATCGCCGACAAACTGGTGCTGCAACGGCAGCGGCATCTGAAATGGCGGGCGCTCGACCGGCTCGAGCTGGTCCTGATGATGCTGTGCGGCCTGTTGTGCTTCGGCTTCTCGCTCTCGGTGACTGCCGACATCGTGACCCGGACCATCGGCCATCCCTGGCTATGGCTGCAGGAGGTGACCTCGACGCTGTTCATCTACGCGATCTTCATCGGTGCCGCGGTCGCGACGCGGCGCAACGATCATCTCTATCTCACCGCGATTTCGGAGGCGATGCATGGCAGGTCGCGGACATTCGTCGAGATTGTCATTCGTCTGGTCGTGCTGGGCGTCGCCTTCTGCCTGGTCTGGTATGGCTACCAGAACTACCTGCGCGGCTTCGGCAGCTTCCGCCTGCCGTCGGGCACGCCGATCGCCTCGCTCTATGCGGTGATCCCGCTGTCCGGCATCCTGATCGGGCTGTTCACGATCGAGCAGCTCGTCAACGGCATTCGCAACGGCTTTGATCATCCGGAGCCGCCGGATGACGACCTTGCGATCCCGGCGATCAATACCGGCGCAGCGACGGGAGCGCAGCCGTGAGCGCACCGGTCGTGCTTGTGCTGATGTCGTTCTGCTTCCTGTTCTTCGGCTATCTCGGCGTGCCGGTGCCGTTCTCGCTGATGGCCGGCGTGTTCATAGGCGCGATGCTGTCCGACGTGTCGCTGGCCGCGATCATCCAGAAGATCTTCGACGGTGTCGATTCCGAAGCTCTGCTTGCGATTCCGTTCTTCCTCCTGGTCGGCGAGCTGATGAGCTCGGCAAACGTCGTGGTCCGCATCGCCAACCTCTCGGTTTCGCTGGTCGGGCATATCAGGGGCGGGCTGTCGCAGGTCGTCGTTGTGTTCAGCATGTTCTTTTCGGAAATGTCGGGCTCGACCACCGCCGACGTCGCCGTCATGAGCCGGGCGCTCGGCGGCCCGATGCGGCGTGAGGGTTACGAGCCGGCCTTCATCGCCGCGATCATCGCCTCGGCCTCGACCATCGCGGCGCTGGTGCCGCCGAGCATCACGGCCGTGGTCTATGGCGCGGTCGGTAATGTCTCGATCGCCGGCCTGTTCATGGCCGGCGTCGTCCCCGGCCTGATGATCGGCTTCGGGCTGATGATCTATTGCTACTTCTTCGGCCCCTCAGGCCTGCGCAAGCCGCGCGCGCCGCTGCGCCAGATCGCCTTCGCCGCCGGCGACGCCACACTGCCGCTGATGATCCCGGTGATCCTGCTCGGCGGCATCCTGACCGGTTGGTTCACGCCGACCGAGGCCGGCGTGGTCGCGGTGGCCTACATCATCATCGTGGTGATCCCGGCGCTGAACCGCGGGCACCTGAAGAAGATCCCGTACGACTTCTGCCTCGCCGGCCTGATCTTCTCGCTGCCGCTGATCACGATCGGCGCGGCGAACGCGTTCGGCTGGATGCTCGCCTATCTGCGCGGCGCGATCTACATCGCCGACTGGATCACCTCGATCGCCGGCAACGATCCGCATCTCATCATGCTCTTGATGGTGCTGCTGTTCACCGTGGTCGGCGACTTCATCGAGCCGGTGCCGACCATCATCATCTTCATGCCGCTGGTCAATGCGCTGACCCAGGCCGGCGACATCAACGGCGTCCACATGGGCGTGGTGCTGATCGCGACGCTGGCCTTCGGCCTGATCACGCCGCCCTACGGGCTGGTGCTGCTGATGGCCTCGAAATTCGTCGGCATCAGCTTTGCGAAGGCACTGCGGGCCGCGCTGCCGATCTACGTCGTGTTCCTGGTCACGATCTGCTTCACGATCTATTTCCCGAAGGTGGTGCTGTGGCTGCCCAAGCAGGTGATCCCGGAATCCGTCGGCTGCTTCAAGGCCCCCGGCGGCACCGGTTACATCTGCCCGAACTAGCCCTACCGGGGAGGACCTTCATGGGGAGGAGCTCGCATCGCTCCATCCACGTCATTGCGAGCGAAGCGAAGCAATCCATCGCTCCGCAAGCGGAGAAATGGATTGCTTCGTCGCTATCGCTCCTCGCAATGACGGCAGTGCGAGGTGGCACCGGATGACAGGCAACAGCGGCTGTCACGCAGTCGTACCTATTGTTGCTACTTCGACTTGCTGGTGAACTTCTTCACCGCGATGCGGAAATCGTCGGTATGCATGGTCGTGATGATCTTGTGCTCCTCGGCATCGAGCTGCTGTTTGGTCGGCGTGGTGACAGCCTGATAGACCAGTGATTTGGTTGCCGCGATCGCGGCGGGCGGATTCTTGGCCAGGCGCTCGGCGAGCTGCCGGGTGGCGGCCTTCAGCTCGGTCGCCGGCACGGTCTTGACCACCAGCCCCCATTCATAGGCCTGCTGCGCGGTGAAGCCGTCTTCCGCGAGGAAAATTTGCAGCGCGCGGCGGGTACCGACAGTGCCGACGATGCCGACCGTGCTGCCGCCGTCCGGCGACACGCCGATCTTGGCGTAGGCGGGCGTGAAGCGGGCGTCGTCCGCGGCGATGCACAGGTCGGTGACGAAGGCGAGGCCCATGCCGGCGCCGGCCGCCGAACCATGCACGCTGGACAGCACGATCTTCGGCATCCGTCGGACCGTCTCGATGAAGGCGTGGTAGTGATGCAGCATCTCGCCGACCACGGGCGTGACATTGTTGGCCTCAGTCGCGGCGCCAATGGTTTGCAGATCGCCGCCGGCACAGAAGGCGCGGCCTTCGCCCTCGATGACCAGCACGCGGACGTCCTTGTTGGCCTCGACCTCGGCGCTCAGTTGCTCGAGCTTTTTGGCGATCGTCAGGTCGATCGCATTGAAAGCGGCTGGCCGGTTCAGCGTGATGGTGGCGATGGCGCAGTCGATGCGGAGCAGAGCGGGGTCGTTGGCGGAGGCGGGTGCTGGCATTTTGAAGACCTTGGGCTTGTCATTTCCGGACATTTAAGGCCTTGCCGGGAGCTGTGGCAATCCGGCCCGGCGCCGCGGCGGACCCAGAATCGCCGGGGACCCCCTTGCATCGACGCGGTCCATGAGGCCAAATAGCCCGCGCCTTCGGTACGCAGACACGAGCGCTGTGGGGACGGGGCGAGCAAGCTAACATCGACAAGAGGAAACGGCATGGGTCACTCCTGCTCGCGCGTATTTGGGTTGTTCCGATGACAGGCTCGGTCATCATCATCGGCGCCGGACATGCCGGCTTCCAGCTCGCGGCCTCGCTGCGCCAGGCTGGCTTCACCGAGCGCATCGCCTTGCTCAACGACGAAGGTCATTTGCCGTATCAGCGGCCGCCGCTGTCGAAGGCCTATCTGAAGGGCACCGGCGGGCCCGAGACCCTGATGTTCCGGCCCGAGAAATTCTACCACGACAACAAGATCGAGCTGATCACCGATCGTGCCCACGCCATCGATCGCAACGCCCGGAAGGTCGCGCTCGCCTCCGGCACCTCGCTCGACTACGGCCATCTGGTATTTGCGACCGGCGCGCGGAACCGGCTGCTCGATATTCCCAACGCCAGGCTCGACGCCGTTCGCTATTTGCGCATTCTTGACGAGAGCCAGGCGCTGCGCGATTTGATCGCGCCCGGCATGCGCGTCGTGGTGATCGGCGCCGGCTTCATCGGGCTCGAATTCGCGGCCACCGCGCGGGCCAAGGGGCTCGAGGTCGACGTGGTCGAGCTGGCGTCGCGCGTGATGGCGCGGGCGGTGACTGCGGAGATTTCCGAGTTCTCGCAGTCGCGCCACGCCGCGGCCGGCATCCGGATTCATCTCGGCGTTCAGGTTACCGCGATCGAGGCCGATGGTACCAAGGTCACCGGCGTCAGCCTGAGCAACGGCACGCATATCCCCGCCGATCTCGTCGTGGTCGGCGTCGGCGTGCTGCCGAATGTCGAGCTCGCAGCAGAAGCCGGTCTGCCGGTCGCATCCGGGATCATCGTCGACGAGCATCTTCTGACCGCCGATCCGAACGTGTCGGCGATCGGCGATTGCGCGCTCTACACCAGCAAGCGCTTCGGCGGATCGCTGCGGCTGGAGTCGGTGCAGAACGCCACCGACCATGCGCGCTGCGTGGCGGCGCGGCTGACCGGCAAGACCGAGGTCTATGACGGCCTGCCGTGGTTCTGGAGCGATCAGGGCCCCGACAAGCTGCAGATGGCGGGCCTCACCACCGGCTACGACCGCGTCGTGGTGCGCGGCGACCGCGCGCAGGGCGCGTTCTCGGCGTTCTGCTATCGCGGCGACCAGCTGCTCGGCATCGAGTCGGTCAATCGCGCCGGCGATCACATGTTCGGCCGCCGGCTGCTCGGCGCCGGCGGCTCGATCACGCCGGAGCAGGCGGCGGATGCGAGCTTCGATTTGAAGAGTGCGCTGAGCTGAGTGCGCAGGGTGGGCAAAGCGATAGCGTGCCCACCATCACGAGCAGCCCGCTCGATGGTGGGCACGGCGCAAACGCGCCTTTGCCCACCCTCCGTTTCTACGCATCGAGAGCGGCTTTGACCTCCGCCGCCGTCGGCATCGACGGCGCGGCGCCCATCCGTTGCACGCAAATCGAGGCGGCGGCGTTGGCGTAGCCCAGCGCGTCGCCGAGCGGCTTGCCGATGGCGAGCTGCGAGGCGAGGGCGCCGACGAAGCAGTCGCCGGCGCCGGTGGTGTCGACGGCCTTGACCTCGCGTCCCGGCACCAGCAGCGGCTGGCCCTCGACCAGCGCCAGCACGCCGCGCTTGCCGAGCGTGACGCAGACTGTCTTGCCTTGCCCCAACTGTCGGGCCGCCTCCGAGATGCGCTCCGGCGTGTCGCTGTCTCGCAGCTCCGTTCCGGTGAGGGCGCCGAGCTCGGTCTCGTTGAGAACAAGGATGTCGACCAGATCGAGCAGCGTCTCGTCGGCCTGCTTTGCCGGTGCCGGATTAAGGATCGTGGTGGCGCCGGCGGCGCGGGCACGGCGGAAGAACGCGGTGATCGCCGGCAGCGGAATCTCGAACTGGCTGACCGCGACGTCGCCCTTCATCAGGGCGGGCACCGCGACATCACGAGCGTCGACAAGCCCATTGGCGCCCGGCACGACCACGATCGTATTGTCGGCATTGGCAATGGTGATGATCGCCGTGCCGGAATGCGCACCAGCCGTGGTCTTGACGAGGCTGAGATCGACGCCTTCTGCGACGAGGAACGCTCTCAGCTCCTTGCCGAACGCATCGCTGCCGAGCCTGCCGATGAGTGTGGTCGCTACGCCGAGTTTTGCCGATGCTACGGCCTGGTTGGCGCCCTTGCCGCCGGGAAAATAGAGCACGGCCTCGCCGGCCACTGTTTCGCCGACCCGCGGATGGCGCTCGGCGGTCGCCACGACGTCCATATTGATGCTGCCGGCGACGAAAACGTGCCGCATGGCCCTAGCCTCGATCCGCCCGGTCAGGCCTCGGCACGAAACTCCTGCTTGACGGCCGCGATATCGGCGAGCGTCGGCAGGCCGGCCTCATTGCCGAGCTTCTGGATCTTGTAGGTCGACGCCGCGCGCGCGAACTTGAAATGCTCATGCCAGCCTTTGCTCGGATTCGAGAGGTAAGAGTAGATGTAGGCGCCGTGGAAGACGTCGCCCGCGCCGTTGGTGTCGATCACGCGCTCGCGCGGGATCGGAAACGCCGGCAGGGTGCGCACCACGCCCGCCTCGTCATACCAGAGCAGGCCGCGCTCGCCCATGGTGATACCGCCGACCTTGCAGCCGCGGCTCTTGAGATAGTCGAGCATCTGCTCCGGCGTCTTGTCCATCTGCTCGCACAGCCGCTCGGCGACGATCGCGATGTCGATGTAGGCGAGCAGCTCGTGGGTGTTGGTGCGCAGGCCGCCGCCGTCCAGCGAGGTCAGGATGCCGTCCTCGCGGCAGAGCTTTGCGTAGTGGATCGCGGCGTCCGGCTGGTGGCCGTCGATGTGCAGCGCCCGGCAGCCCTTGATGTTCAAGAGCGGAAAGGGATGGATGTGCTGGTCGTCGCGGCAGCGGACGATGGCGCGCTTGCCGTCATGGGGCATGATGAAGGACAGCGAGGAGGAGTTGACCTTGCGGGGATGGAACGAGATACCGTAGCGGTCGGCCATGTCCCAGAACATCCGTCCCAGCCAGTCATTGGCCATGGTGGCGATCAGGTCCGGCTGGATGCCGAGCTTGGCGCAGCAGAACGCCGCGGTCACGGCGTTGCCGCCGAACGATACCGCATAGGCGTCGGCGACGTGCTTCTCGTCGCCAACCGGCATGTGATCGGTGATGAAGGTGACGTCGATATAGGTCTGTCCGATGAAGAGAGCCTGCATTCGTTGTCCGTCGTCGCTTGGTGTGGTCCCGGCCGGCAACCAGACTAGAGCATTTTCGGTTCTGATTGAAATCAGAACCGAAGCACTCGAATCGCTGAAAATATTCGCAACCCTGCTTGGTTTACAGGTAGAGATGATGGATTCCCCGAGCGGGCCGTGGTTCCGGGCGGGTTAAGGAGAGGCACAATGACGGCAGATTCGGGGAGACCACAGCCATGATTACCGGCCTCGATCACGTCGTCGTCCTGACCGGTGACATCACCGCCGCCAGCGCCGCCTATCAGACGCTGTTCGCGCGGGCGCCGGCCTGGCGCAACAGTGGCGACGGCGCCGATCGCGTGCTGTTCACGCTCGACAACACCACGCTGGAATTGATGGCGCCGCGCGGCGATGATGCCGCAGCCCAGCGCGTCCGCAGCGCGCTCGTGACGCAGGGCGAGGGGCTTGCGAGCCTTTGCTTCCGTGTCGGCGATATCGCCAGGATGCACCGCCGGCTCGACCGGCTGACGCTGAAGCCCGAGCCGGTCGCCGAGGTCGAGAGCCGCGACGAGACCAGCGGCGCCACGCTGTCATGGCGGCGAACGCGCGCCGCGACCGATGCGACGCGGGGCATCCGGATGTTCTTCCTGGAGCGGGAGCAGGAACGGCCGCTGTCGGTGCGCACCACACCGGCCTCGATCACCGCGATGGATCATGTCGTGGTCTCGACGGCCGATCCGGAACGCGCCGCTGCACTCTACGGCGCGCGGCTCGGGCTCGACATGGCGCTCGATCGCTCGCATCCCGAGTGGGGCCGGCTGATGTTCTTCCGCTGCGGCGACCTCGTCGTCGAGGTCACGCACCGGCCGGGCAAGGGAAACAGCAAGGCGGAGGCGGACGCGCCGGACCGGCTGCGCGGCATCTGCTGGCGGGTGGCCGACATCGACGCCACGCATGCGCGGCTGGTTGCCGCCGGCGTCGACGTCTCGGAGATTCGCACCGGCCGCAAGCCCGGCACGCGCGTGATGACGGTACGCAACGGCACCTGCGGCGTGCCGACGCTCCTGGTGCAGCCCTCACAGGGAAAGCCAGACTAGGCGGCGTTTCACACGCGCGTCGTTCCGGCAGCGGGCGTGATGGGGAAGTGCGTCCATTTTTCTTCGTCATTCCGGGCTCGCGAAGCGAGAACCCGGAATCCATCAAGCCGCACGTTCTGCGGACTGATGGATTCCGGGCTCGTGCTGCGCACGCCCCGGAATGACGAAGCGACCGTCACGACAACATTCGTTCTCAAACCGCGTGCGTCATGCTACATTCGTCAGCTCAGCATCACAGGCGATCGAATTGGCCAAGGCAAAGCGGATACAGAGATGGCAGCGCGACCCGGAGGGGATGCGGCTGCGGATTCTCGAGGCGGCCAAGCAGGAATTCGCCGCCCATGGCCTTGCGGGCGCGCGGGTCGACCGCATCGCGGCCAATGCCGGCGCCAACAAGCGCATGCTGTACTACCATGTCGGCAACAAGGAGGATCTTTATCTCGAGGTACTGGAAGGCGCCTATGAGAAGATCCGCGCCGAGGAGCGCACGCTCGATCTCGAGCATCTCGATCCGCCCGAGGCGATCGGACGCCTGATCGACTTCACCTGGAACTATTTCCTGCGCAACCCCGAGTTCCTGGCACTGCTGAACACGGAAAACCTCGCCAAGGCAAAACACCTGAAGCGCTCGACCAAGGTCAAGTCGATGCACTCGCCTTTCGTCGAGATGATCCGCACCGTGGTGACGCGCGGGGTCGAGAGCGGCGATTTCCGCGTCGCGGTCGATCCGGTGCAGCTCTATATCTCGATCGCGGGACTCGCGTTCTTCTATCTCTCCAACAGCGCCACCTTGAGCGTGATCTTCGGCCGCGACCTCTTGAAGAAGGACGCCCGAGACGAGCGCCTCGAGCACATGACCGCGCTGGTGCTGGCGGCGCTGACCGGCAAGTCCACCGCCGCATTCGGTGGTGCGATGCCGGTGCTGCGCGCTGCGGAACACCGCGTGGTGTGAGGTCTCGCGATCATTGCGATGACTCGTAGCCCGGATGAAGCGAAGCGCAATCCGGGGCGCCTCTATCCATGGCGAGGCCGGCCCCCGGATTTCGCTTCGCTTCATCCGGGCTACGAAGCGTTCGAGCCCAAAAGTTCTCATCTGACGAAATGTGGGAATTTCAGTGCGATTTTGCCGCGTGCCGGGGGCTGGACAGTATTTATCCAACGGGTTAATTTCTAACCGAATTGAGAAACGGCAAGGGAGCGTGGCGTGGCGGAGGCAAAGAGCCCTTCGGGTCTGTCGAAGGTGCTGAATGCGGCATGGGTGCGCCCGTTCCTGTTCCTGGTCGTCATCGTGGCGGCCTGGGACCTTTCGATCCGGCTGTTCCATATCCCGGCCTATCAGATCCCGTCGCCCGGCGACGTCGTTGCGGTTCTGATCAGCGACTGGCCCGAGCTGCTGCGGCAATCCTGGCCGACCACCTATGCGACGATCTGCGGCCTTCCTGCTTTCGGCGGTGTTCGGCATTCCCGTCGCGATGCTGATCGCGGGCTCGAAGACGGTCGAGAGCTACGTCTATCCGCTGCTGGTGTTCTCCCAGTCGGTGCCGAAGATCGCGATCGCGCCGCTGTTCGTGGTGTGGTTCGGCTTCGGCATCATCCCCAAGGTGATTTCCGCGTTCCTGCTCGGCTTCTTCCCTGTGGTGGTCTCGGCCGTGCAGGGCTTCAAATCGGTCGATCCCGACATGGTCGATCTGGCGCGCGCGATGCAGGGCAGCCGCTTCAAGGTGTTCTGCGCGGTCAACCTGCCGCATGCGATGCCCGCGATCTTCTCCGGGCTGAAGGTCTCGGTGACGCTCGCCGTGGTCGGCGCCGTCGTGGGCGAGTTCGTCGGGTCCAATTCCGGCATCGGCTATGTGATGCAGCGATCGATCGGCACCTTCGACCTGCCGACGATGTTCGCCGCATTGGTGATCCTGGCGCTGCTCGGCGTCATCCTGTTCTGGATCGTCGACCGCATCGAGCGGCTGGTGATCCCCTGGCACGTCAGCCAGCGCGACGACATCAGCTTCGCGTCCTAGCGCGGCAACCGGACAAGCGGCCCACGCAAGGGCCGCGGACAATAAAGGGAGAACAACCATGAAGCGTTTGATTGCGGTCGCCGGCGCCGCACTGGCCTGGATCGCGCTTGCGGTGGCACCCGCGTCTGCGGCGGACAAGGTCGTGCTGATGCTCAACTGGTACGTCTATGGCGAACACGCGCCGTTCTATTACGGCAAGGCCAAGGGCATCTATGCGGCCGAAGGCATTGATCTGGAGATCCAGGAGGGCCGCGGCTCGGCCGCGACCACGCAGGCGGTCGCCGCCAAGACCGCGGATTTCGGTTATGTCGACGTGCCGACGATGATGCGCGCGGCGGTGAAGGGCGCGCCTGTGATCGCCACCGGCGTGCTGTTGCAGACCAGCCCGATGTCGGTGATGGGCTTCGTCGACAAGAACATCAGGAAGCCGGAGGACATCAAGGGCAAGACGGTCGCGATCACCCCCGCCGATTCGATGACCCAGATCTGGCCGCTGTTCCTGAAGAAGACCGGCCTGAAGGAAAGCGATTTCAACACGGTTGCCGGCGACGGCCAGACCAAGCTCAACGCCGTCATCAACGGCCAGGCCGATCTCTTGCTCGGCTATGTCATGGACCAGTCGATGAAGATCAAGGACGCCACGGCTAAGGACGTCTATCCGATCAAGTTCGCCGACTACGGCATCAACATGGTGTCGTCGGGCATCATCGCGAACTCCGACTACGTGAAGGCCAACGCCGACCTGGTGCGCCGCTTCATGTCGGCGACGACAAAGGCGGTTGAAGCCGCTGAGAAGGAGCCGAAGGCCGCCGCGCAATCGATCCTCGACGCCAACCCGAAGGGCGGCAAGATCGAGACGCTGACGCAGGGGTTCGAGCTGACGATCCCGCTCTATCGTACGCCGGAGACCAAGGACAAGCGGCCATTCCAGGTCACCGACCAGAACATGACCGAGTCGGTCGATCTGATGGTCGAGTATGGCGGCCTCGACGCCAAGGCCAAGGCCAATCCGAAGGCGTTCTACACCAACGACTATCTGCCGAAGGGTAATTCGTGACCCAACATTCCCCACTGTCGTCCCTGCGAAAGCAGGGACCCATAACCACCGATCTTGTTTGTTGCGAAAGGTCTCTACTCGCGTGCCCGAACGAGAAGCCGCGGCGTATGGGTCCCTGCTCCGTGCGCAATCGCGCACTCGGCAGGGACGGCGGGTGGAGAAAGCTGCGATGAATCCTGCGACGAAGCCAACTCACGCTGACCAACCCGCCGCGCATCTGCGCCTGGTGTCGGACCGCGCAGCCGGCGCCGCGCCGGGCATCACGCTCTCAGGCGTCTCGAAGACCTACCGGTCGCGCGACGGCGACGTGCCGTCGCTGCGGCCGCTCGACTTCACCATCAATGACGGTGAGTTCTTTGTCGTGGTCGGGCCTTCCGGCTGCGGCAAGTCCACGCTGCTCAAGATGATCTCGGGCCTGCTGCCGCCGACGACAGGCGAAGTTCTGGTCGACGGCGAGCCGGTAACGAAGCCGCACGGCAATGTCGGCATCGTGTTCCAGAACGCGCTGCTGCTGCCGTGGCGCAACATCCTCTCCAACGTGATGTTGCCGATCGACATGAAGCGGCTCGCCCGCGACAAATATCTCGACCGCGCCAAGGCGCTGTTGAAGCTGGTCGGGCTCGAAGGCTTCGAGAAGAAGCTGCCCTGGCAGCTCTCCGGCGGCATGCAGCAGCGCGCCTCGATCTGCCGCGCGCTGGTGCACGATCCCAAGATCATGCTGATGGATGAGCCGTTCGGCGCGCTCGATGCCATGACGCGCGAGCGCATGAATGTCGAGCTGATGCGGATCCAGCGCGAGACCGGCAAGACAGTGCTGCTGATCACGCATTCGATCCCGGAGGCCGTGTTCCTCGCCGACCGCGTGCTCGTGATGACCGAGCGGCCCGGCGCGATCGCCGCGATCTACGACGTGCCAATGCCGCGGCCGCGCTCGCTCGAGACGATGTCCGATCCGGTCTTCACCGGGCTGGTGCAGCGGATCCGCAAGCATTTCTTCACGCAGGGGTCGCTGGACTAACGCCGAGCCTTCCATGCCGCTTCGCCTCAAAGTCAACGATATCGCCTTCTTCGAACGACCGCTGCTGTTCGCCCGGCCGTTCCGCTTCGGCGCGGTGACGATCACCGCGTCGACGCAGCTGTTCGTGCGGGTCGAGATCGAGGTGGAAGGCAAGGGCCGCGCGACCGGTGCCAGCGCCGAGATGCTGGCACCGAAATGGTTCGACAAGCGGCCGCATCTGACGGCCGAGCAGACGGTCGACGAGCTCCGCTGCTCGCTCGCGATCGCGCGCGAGCTCTATCTGACAAGCAAAGGCTTCGACACCGCGTTCGGCCTGCACGCCGCGAGTATCGGCCGGCAGGTCGCGACCTGTGCCGCGAAAGACATTCCGCCGCTCGCGGCCGGCTTCGGCCCGGCCGAGATCGACAAGGCGATCCTGGATGCGCTGCTGCGCGCGGTCGGGGTGAACTTCTTCGACGGCATGGCCGGCAATATTGCCGGCATCGACGCGCGGCTGACGCCGGATCTCGATGATGCGGCGATCGCGCGGTTCCTGTCGACGCGCAAGCGGCTCGACCGTGTCGCCGTCAGGCACACGGTCGGGATGGACGACGAGGTTGAAGGTGAGGGCGGTGTCGCAGACCCCAACGAGAATGCCGGCGCACGCTACTTCAAGCTCAAGCTGAACGGCGATCCGGCGCATGATGCGGCGCGGCTGGCGCGGATCGGCAGTGAACTCGCAAAGCTGCCTTACGCCGTCAAGGTCACGCTCGATGCCAACGAGCAATATGCCGACCTTGCCGCCCTGAACGCGCTGGTCGAGCGGCTCGACCACGACGCCGCGCTGCAGCCGATCGCAGCGAACCTGCTCTATATCGAACAGCCGATGCCGCGCGATATCACGAAGGCCTCGCCGCTCGGGGCGCTGGCGGCGCGCAGCTTCATCATCGACGAGGCCGATGATTCCTACGATGCGTTTCCGCAGGCGCGGGCGCTCGGTTATCGCGGTATTTCCTCGAAATCGTGCAAGGGCATCTACAAGTCGATCATCAATGCCGCGCGCGCGGCGGCGTGGAGCGCGGATGGTGGTCAGTATTTCATCAGCGGCGAGGACCTGACCTGCCAGGCCGGGCTTGGCGTGCAGCAAGACCTTGCGTTGGGCGCGCTGATCGGCGTCGCCCATGCCGAGCGCAATGGACACCATTACGTCGATGGCTTTGCCGACACCCCGGCTGATGAGGCCGATGCCTTCCTTACCGCGCATCCAGATCTCTACGCGCGCACGGGCGGCAAGGTCCGCCTCGCGATCCACGGCGGCGATCTCCTGACCGGATCGATCGCCGCCGCCCGGGGCTTTGCCAGCTCGGTCCATCCGGACTGGTCCACCATGCAGCCGCTGCAGCGGCCAACATCACGCGTTTCGCAGGAGCAGACAGTATGACGACCAAACGCCTCGGCCTGATCATGAACGGCGTCACCGGCCGGATGGGGCTCAACCAGCATTTGATCCGCTCGATCGTTGCGATCCGCGAGCAGGGCGGCGTGCTGCTTGCGAACGGCGACCGCATCATGCCCGATCCGATCCTGGTCGGCCGCGACGCCGAGAAGGTCGGCGCATTGGCAAAACGCTACAACATCGAGCGGCATACCACCGATCTCGACCGTGCGCTGGCCGACAAGGATGACACCGTATTCTTCGACGCCGCCACCACGCAGGCGCGGCCTTCGCTGCTGACCAAGGCGATCGACGCCGGCAAGCACGTCTATTGCGAGAAACCGATCGCGACCAATCTCGAGGACGCCGTTGCGGTCGTGAAGCTCGCCAACGCAAAAGGGCTCAAGCACGGCACGGTGCAGGACAAGCTGTTCCTGCCCGGCCTGAAGAAGCTCGCCTTCCTGCGCGACTCCGGCTTCTTCGGCCGCATGCTCTCGGTGCGCGGCGAATTCGGCTACTGGGTGTTCGAGGGCGGCTGGCAGGAGGCGCAGCGGCCGTCCTGGAACTACCGCGCCGAGGACGGCGGCGGCATTATCCTCGATATGGTCTGCCACTGGCGCTACGTGCTCGACAATCTGTTCGGCGAGGTCGAGAGCGTGGTCTGCATCGGAACAACCGATATCCCCGAGCGCTACGACGAGAAGGGCAGGAAGTACGAGGCGACCGCCGACGATTCCGCCTACGCCACCTTCAAGCTGAAGGGCGGCGTGATCGCGCATATCAACATGAGCTGGGTGACGCGGGTCTATCGCGACGATCTCGTCACCTTCCAGGTCGACGGCACCCATGGTTCGGCGGTGGCGGGCCTGACCGACTGCGTGATCCAGGCGCGCCAGGCGACGCCGCGGCCGGTGTGGAATCCGGACGAGAAGCGCATGCATGATTTCTATGCCGACTGGCAGAAGCTGCCCGAGAACGTGGTCTACGATAACGGCTTCAAGGAGCAGTGGGAGATGTTCATCCGCCACGTCTGCGAGGATGCGCCCTACAAATACACCCTGCTCGAAGGCGCCAAGGGCGTGCAGCTCGCCGAATGCGCGCTGAAGAGCTGGAAGGAGCGGCGCTGGATCGACGTCGCCCCGATCGTGGTCTGAGAGAGGACCTTTGTCATGAACAAGCCAGTCCTGCCGATCTCGTCGCTGTCGTTGAATCTGCCGACCGCCGATGGTGGCCTTGAGACCTATCGCTTGGCGGCATCGCGAACCTTTCCGGCGAAGCTCGAGGGCACACTCAATCGTGTGGCATTCTCGGCCGCCCATGTGGTCGCCGATCCCCGCGCCGACGTCGATCCGTGGCTGACGGCCGCGATCGATTGGGACAAGACGATCGCATTCCGCGAGCATGTCTGGGACCTCGGCCTCGGCGTCGCCGAAGCGATGGACACCGCACAGCGCGGCATGGGGCTGGACTGGGCGACCTCGCTGGAATTGATCCGGCGCTCGGTCAAAGCGGCGAAGGCCAGGGGCAACGCGCTGGTGTTCTCGGGCGCCGGCACCGACCACCTCGCTGTGGAAGATGCCAGGTCGATCGACGACGTGATCCGGGCCTATGAGGAGCAGATCGCGGCGGTGGAGAAGGCCGGCGGCCGCATCATCCTGATGGCGTCGCGCGCGCTGGCCAAGCTCGGCAAAAGCGCGGAGGACTACGCTGGGGTCTACGACCGCGTGCTGTCGCAGGTCCGCGAGCCCGTGATCATCCACTGGCTCGGCGACATGTTCGATCCGGCGCTGGCCGGATATTGGGGCACGGCCGATCTCGACAAGGCGATGGACATTGCGGTTGCGATCATCAACGCCAATGCGGCCAAGGTCGACGGCGTCAAGGTCTCGCTGCTCGACAAGCAGCGCGAGATCGACATGCGGCGGCGGCTCGATCCGCGGGTCAAGATGTATACCGGCGACGACTTCAACTATGCGGAGCTGGTCGCCGGCGACGACAAGGGCTTCTCCCACGCGCTGCTCGGCATCTTCGATGCCATCGCGCCGGCCGCGTCCTACGCACTGTCGCGGCTGGCCGCGGGCGATGCGGCCGGCTTCCATGATGTGCTGGGCCCGACGGTGCCGCTGTCGCGCCACATCTTCAAGGCGCCGACGCGCTTCTACAAGACCGGCATCGTGTTCATGGCCTATCTCAACGGCCACCAGGATCACTTCACGATGGTCGGCGGACAGGAGAGCGCGCGCTCGACTCTGCATCTCGCCGAGCTGTTCCGGCTCGCCGACCAGGCAGGGCTGCTTGCCAATCCGGAGCTCGCGACCCACCGGATGCAGGCCATCCTGACCACACGCGGCATCGACGCCTGATGCGCGACTTTTCCCACGACCACCGCTGGCTGTCGCTGAACACGGCGACCGTCCGCAAGCAGGGCGATCTCACAGCCATCATTGACGCCTGCGCGCGCCACGGCATCCGTGCCATCGATCCCTGGCGCGACCAGGTCGCAGCCATTGGCCTCGATCGCGCCGTGCGCGCGGTCCGGGACGCCGGGCTCGATCTGTCGGGCTATTGCCGCGGCGGCATGTTCACCGCCGATAACGCGCATCGCAGCGCGGCACGCGACGACAACCGCCGTGCGGTCGACGAGGCGGCGGCGCTCGGCGCCTCCTGCATCGTGCTGGTGGTCGGCGGCTTGCCGCAATATTCGCGGCCGGGCAGCGCGGCCTCGAAGGACATCGCGACAGCGCGCAACCAGGTGCATGACGGCATCGCCGAGATGCTGGAGTATGCGAAGCAGGCAAAACTGCCGCTCGCGATCGAGCCGTTGCATCCGGCCTATGCCGCCGATCGCGCCTGCGTGAACACCACGAAGCACGCGCTCGACATCTGCGACGCGCTCGATCCCGGCCGTACCGGCGCGATCGGGGTCGCGCTCGACGTCTATCACATCTGGTGGGATCCCGAGCTGACGAGCCAGATCGCCCGCGCCGGCAAGGATCGCCTGCTGGCGTTCCATGTCTGCGACTGGCTGGTGCCGACCAGGGACATCCTCAACGACCGCGGCATGATGGGCGACGGCGTCATCGACATCAAGTCGGTGCGAGCGGCAGTCGAGGCGGAGGGCTTTGCCGGCTATTCGGAGATCGAGATCTTCTCGAACGACTGGTGGACGAAGCCGATGGATGCGGTCTTGACGACGTGCATCGAGCGGCACCGCTCGGTGGTTTGACCCAGCGGCCGGTGCGGTGGACAAGGCGAAGCGTGCCCGCTATGCCGGATGCTGTGGCGTGAACGGCACAGAGAGCCGTTGAACGCCGCGGTCCGGACCTTCGGAGCACGACATGCGCTTGAGCCATTGCCACAACTTCCATGATTTCCGCGAGCTGGCGCGGCGGCGGCTCCCGGGGCCGATCTTCAATTATATCGACGGCGGAGCGGATGACGAGGCCACGCTTCGGCAGAACACCGCGAGCTTCGAGCGGTGCGACCTGGTGCCCAACGTCCTGCGCGGCGTGCAGAACGTCGATCTCTCGGTCACCGTGATGGGGCAGAAGCTGGCGACGCCGTTCTATTGCTCGCCGACCGCCCTGCAGCGTCTGTTTCATCATGATGGCGAACGGGCCGTCGCCGCAGCAGCGTCGAAATTCGGCACGATGTTCGGCGTGTCGTCCCTCGGGACCGTGAGCCTCGAGGAATTGCGCAAGGCCTATGCGACGCCGCAGGTCTATCAGTTCTATTTCCACCGCGATCGCGGCCTGAACACGGCGATGATGCAGCGCGCCAAGCAGGCCGGCGTCAACGTGATGATGTTGACGGTCGACAGCATCACCGGCGGCAACCGCGAGCGCGACCTGCGCACCGGGTTCTCGATTCCGTTCCGCCTGACGCTCGGCGGCATGCTGCAATTCGCCGTCAAGCCGGCCTGGGCCATCAACTACGTCACCCATGAAAGTTTCAAGCTGCCGCAGCTCGACGACCATGTCGACATGAGCGGCGGCGCCATGTCGATCGGGCGGTACTTCACCGAAATGCTCGATCCCGGCATGACATGGGACGACGTCGCCAAAATGGTGCGGGAGTGGAACGGCCAGTTCTGCCTGAAGGGCATCATGTCGGTCGAGGATGCCAAGCGCGCCGTCGAGATCGGCTGCAGCGGCATCATCCTCTCCAACCATGGCGGCCGGCAGCTCGACGGCTCGCGGGCGGCGTTCGATCAGCTGGCCGAGATCGTCGATGCCGTGGGCGACCGGATCGACGTGATGATGGACGGCGGCATCAAGCGCGGCAGCCATGTGCTGAAGGCGCTGTCGCTTGGCGCCAAGGCCGTCGGCCTCGGTCGCTTCTATCTCTATCCGCTGGCATCAGCCGGCCAGGCCGGAGTCGAGCGGGCGCTCGGTCTGCTGCAGGCGGAGCTGGTGCGGGACATGCGGCTGATGGGGTGTTCCTCGATCAGCCAGCTCTCGCGCGCAAACCTGCGGTTCAGATAGCCGCCCGGCTAACCCGCATCGCGCTCACGAGTCCTGATCCTGGTGCGCGATCTCGAGCGTGACCAGCCGCGCCAGCAGCGTGGCGGGGTAGAGCTGGCCGAAGATCGCCTCGACATTGCACAGGCTGCGTGCAATCGGATGCAGCGGCGCGACGTCGCCATAGCCTGTCGTCGTCAGCGTGGCAAAGGAGAAATAGATCAGCTGGCTCGCGAGCGTCGGGCGGTCCTCGACCTTCATGCCGGCGAACGCATCCGGCACCAGCGTGCCGATGAAGGTGTAGAGCGCCGAGAAGATCACCGCGACCGTCAGATAGAGCAGGATCGCGCCGATCACCCGGTGATAATTGACGCGCCCCGGGGCGAAGGTGGCGCGCGCGACCGTCACCGCCATCGTGATGCCGACCAACAGCCAGGAGCCGGCGAACAGATTGAGGTCGAGGATCGAGGGCGAGCGCAGGCGCAGGATCGCGCCGGTCACGATCATCGCGAGTGCGATCAGCATGGTGACGACGGCAAGTGCGCTGCCCGACATCACGAATACGCCGCCGACCAGGAAGAGGGCGAGCAGCAGCTCGAAGATCTGAAACTCGAACAAGCCGAGCGCCTGCAGAGGTGCCACCACGAACATCATGACAAGGATCAGGACAGTGAGCACGGTCAGCAGCGAATCGCCCCAGCGATCGCGCAGCTCACTGATGCTCGTCCAACTGCGTTTCATGTCCTGCCCCGTCACTCGGCATGGCATCAGGATGCCGGTGCCGGACATTGCTGTGCGGCGGCCGCAAAGGCAAGGCGGGGGGCCGGCGTCGCCCGCACCGGGCAGCGAAGATCGCAGGCCGGCGGCCTCAGAGCGTTTTCTAGCGAAGTGGATACCGGTTCGCGTCAAGAAAACGCGCCAAAAGCAAGATCTAAAGCCCCGTTCCGATTCCATCGGAACGGAAAGGGCTCCCTAAGGGCTCGCGACCTGCTGCAGCGTGTTGAAGCGTGCCTTCTGCTCGCTGCTCAGCGTGGCATAGAACTGGTCCAGTGCAGGCTCGATCAGCTGCGCGGCTCGCTGCATGGCCTCGAGCCGGTGCTGCATCGCCTCGAGCCGGCCGACCGGCGTCAGCGGCACGTCGTTCGGGCAGGCCGCCTGCAGATCCGCAATGGCTCTTGTGGTCGCATCGCTCAAGCGGCCGAGCGCTTCCTTCTGCTTGCCGGCCGGATGAAGCGAGGCCTCGATCCGGTTGATCGGCAATTGGGCGAGGTCGGATTTCGAATCGCCGCAATTCCCGGATTGCGCGGTCGTTTCCTGCTGTTGCAGCGAACGTTCGCCGACATGTGGACCGAGCGCATTGAAGCGGGCCTGTTGCTCGTCGCTGAGTGAGCCGTAGAAATTCTCCAGCGCGGGCCGCACGATCTTGATCGCCTCGAGCGTCGCACCGATGCGGTTCAGCATCGACCGCAGGCGGCCGGCCGGCGTCAGCGCATAGCTGTCGGTGCAGGAGTCCTTGAAGACATTGGCGGCCTGCGCCGCGGCAGCCTTCAGATCGTCCAGCAAGACGCGCTGCTGCTGGTCCGGCCTTACCGCCCGGGCGATGTCGGCAAGCGGCCAGGCGGTGACGCCCTTGTCGGGTTCACCGCACAGCTGCTTGATCGCCTGCGGGCTCGTATCGGCGCGTTGACGGGACCGAGCGCGGCCTGCGGTCGACGGATAATCGCCCGGCTCGATGCTGGCATAGGCGGAGTAGGGACTGTTGGTGTCCCAGAACACGGTGTCGACGAGGTCGTCATAGGCGTAGGCCCAATAGCCGGGGTCGTAGGCGTAGGACCAGAACGTGTAGTCGAAGATGTCCGAATAGGCGTAAGGCAGGAACACCGGGCCAAGCCACGCCACGAATGCCGCACGGTGGCCCCGGTGCCAGGCATTCCGCGGCGCCCAGCTGCCTTGGCGCGCCGCAAGCGCCGCCCGGCCTTGTGCGGCTGCCTGTTCGCGGAAGCGTGCGGCAAATCGCTCGCGCTGGGCTGCCTGCGTCGCGGCGCTGGTTGCGGCGGCGACCCCAACTGTCGCTGCCGGTGCCAATCGCTGCTGCCGGGCAAGGTCGGCTTGCTGTGAGCGTTGCTCGCGCTGCAGCAGGCGGTTCTGCGCCTCCAGGGCGCGGTCGTGGACGCGTTTGCGCACGGGCGCCTTGAACCTTTTCCGATTGCAATTGCTGCACACGCTGCTGCAGGCGATCGATCCGGATTTGCCGCTCCGCGGTCTGGCGCGAAAGCGTGTCACGCTGCCGCTGATGCGCGGCCTGCTGGCGCTGCTGGGTGAGCTGCTGCCGCTGCTGCACACGCTGCTGAATTCGCTCGGCCGGCGAGGGCCGCTCGCTCACGCGCGCCGGCAGGCTCGGGCGTGATGGCGCGGCCATGCGGGGAGCAGGGCGCGGCGACGGGGCGCCGCGACGAAATTCGGGTCGGTGCGTTGCGACGTGCGGCGCGGCGATATGAGGAGCCTGGCGCACCGACGGAGCGGCGAAATGCGGTGCCGGGCGCGCCGCCATCGCCGGTCGCTGCGGGGCATGGAAGGCAGGTGCGGCCGGTCGAGCCATCGCTGGTGGCCGAGCCATTGCAGGCGGTCTCGCCATCGCGGGCGGGGCGGCGTGGACCATCGGCGCGGCAGGCCGCGTCATCGCCGGCGGCGCGGCCGGACGTGCCGCCGCTGCTGAGGCTCCACCTCTTGCGTGTGGATCGTGTGGTTGGGCGGCCGCGTCGCTCGCCGCCAGCGTCGCGGCACCAACCAGGAGCATGGCAAAGCAGATACCGTGGGGAGGCATGAGCGTGGCTCTCCATCCATCCCTGCCCGCAGCGCTTCAACGCACAGATGTCGAAATCGTTCGTGTCGGCCATCGCCGGCGGTGCGGTCTTGCGACGCAGGGCACCGTCAGGAGACATCCTGCGTCAAAGCGGCCGCGATCCGCTCCGTCGCCCAGTCGACCTGATCGGCGGTGATCACCAGCGGCGGGGCGATGCGGATGGTGTGCTCGTGGGTGTCCTTGGCGAGGATGCCGCGCGCTTGCAGCGCCAGGCAGTAGCGGCGGGCGCCGCCGGCGTCCGGGTGGAGTTCGATCGCCAGCATCAAACCGCGCCCGCGCACCTCGCGGATGACGTTGGCGCGGATGTCCTGCAATCCGGTGAGAAAGCGCGCGCCCTGCTGCGCCGCGTTCTCGATCATCCCTTCCTCGACCAGCACCCGCAGCGCGGCGCGTGCCACCGCGCAGGCCAGCGGATTGCCGCCGAAGGTCGAGCCGTGTTGGCCCGGCCGCAGCGTGCCGAGCACCGCGTTGTTCGAGAGCACCGCCGACACCGGATAGAAGCCGCCCGATAGCGCCTTGCCGAGCAGCGTCACATCGGCCTCGATGCCCTCGTGCTGCTCGGCGAGCAGCTTGCCGGTGCGGCCGAGCCCGGTCTGGATCTCGTCCAGCACGAGCATCACATTGCGCGCGGTGCACAGCTCGCGCACGCGGGCGAAATAGCCCGGCGGGGGCAGGATGACGCCGGCTTCGCCCTGCACCGGCTCGACCAGGAAGGCCGCGGTGTTCGGCGTGATCGCCTGCTCCAGCGCTGCGGCATCGCCGAACGGGATGATCTTGAAGCCCGGCGCGAACGGGCCGAAATGGTCGCGCGACCCCGGGTCGGTCGAGAAGCCGACGATGCCGAGCGTGCGTCCGTGAAAATTATTGGCGCAGACGATGATCTCGGCCTGCCCATCCGGCACGCCCTTGATCTCATAGGCCCATTTGCGCACCGACTTGATCGCGCTCTCCACCGCTTCGGCGCCGCTGTTCATCGGCAGCACCTTGTGCGAGCCGGTCAGCTCCGCGAGCTCGCGGTAGAAGGGAGCGAGCTGGTCGTTGTGGAAGGCACGCGACGTCAGCGTCAGCTGGCGCGCCTGCTCGATCATGGCTGCCAGGATCTTCGGATGACAATGGCCCTGACTGACCGCCGAATAGGCGGAGAGACAGTCGAGATACCGGTTGCCGTCGGTATCCCAGACCCAGACGCCTTCGCCTCGGGATAGCACCACCCCGATCGGCTCGTAATTGTAGGTGCCGAACTGCGCTTCGGTTGCGAGGAAATCAGTGACCGATGCATTCATCATGCGTCACTCCCGCTGCAGCGCACGAGAGATTACATCAATCCGTGCCTGCAGTTGATTTGGGTATCAGTTCTTCCACAGGGAAGTGTTGCCGCCAGCCAAATTCGCAGGGGACAATCTATGCGTTGATGCTGCATGGCACGCTGAGGAAGCCGCGGAAGCGCACCCGCCCGCCGCGCACCGGCTCGCCGTCAAGCGCGTAATTCGGGAAGCGCGCCAGGAAGCGCGAGATCGCGATGGCGCCCTCGAGGCGCGCCAGTGCCATCCCTGCGCATTGATGCGCGCCGGTGCCGAAGGCGAGGTGGCGGTTCGGCGTGCGTGCGACGTCGAAGCGCTCGGGCTCGGGGAATTGCGCGGGGTCGCGGTTGGCGGCGCCGATGCACAGCGTGACCAGCGTGCCGGCCGGCAGCTTGATGCCGCCGAGCTCGGTCTCCTCCACGATCATCCGGTTGCCGAGCTGGTTCGAGCTCTCGTAGCGCAGCATCTCCTCGACCGCAGTCTTGATCAGCTCCGGCTGCGCGATCAGCCGCTGCTTCTGATCCGGATTGTGGGTGAGCGTCACCAGCCCATTGCCGATCAGGTTGGTCGTGGTCTCGTGGCCGGCGTTGAGCAGGAAGATGCAATTGTGCAGCAATTCCTTCGCGGTCAGCCGCTCGCCATTGTCTTCGCCCTGAATCAATCGCGTCAGCACATCGCGTTCGGGATTGCCTGGTTTGGTGCGGCGGCGTTCGACGAGGGTTTCGAGATAGCCGAGAAAATCCTTCACCGCGTTGTTGCCGCGGTCGAACGCCTGCCTGCCGATCACCGGCTCCAGCGCGCCCAAAATCGCCAGCGACCAGTCGCGCAGCGGCTCGCGTTCGTCGTGCGGCACGTCGAGCAGATTGCCGATCACCTCGACCGGAATTGCCGAGGCGAAATCCTCGATGAGCTCGAAACGATCTTTCGTGGCGATCCGGTCGAGCAGGCTGTCGACCAGCGCGATCAAATCCGGCTCCATGCCGGCGATCGCCCGCGGCGACAATGCGCCCATGATCAAGCGCCGCACGCGGGTGTGCGCCGGCGGATCGTTGAAGACGAGGCTGGTGGTGTGGTGCTCGTAGAGCAGCGAGTCGCCGTATTTCGGCAGGAACTCCTTTTTCTTGTCGGAGGAGAACGCCTTGGTGTTCTTGTAGGCGGCGATCAGGTCGTCGTAGCGGGTGAGGAAATAGCAGCCGTTCGGCAGGCGTTTGACCGGCGCGGTCTCGCGCAGCGCGCGATAGGTCGGGTAGGGGTTGGCGTAGAACTCAGGCGTCAGCTTTTCCAGGTCGAAGCCGTCTGCCAGCTCTCGCGCGTGCCCTTCCATGGCGGATATCCAGCCCTGATTAGTTTCATTTGCAACTATCGTAAGCCGCTGGCGGCGGCCGCGCAACACAATTTGCGGGCTGACGGAACAGCGCACCGCGCGTTGCGCGATGCCTGTAAATCGCAGAGCCACATGCGGTATTGCACTTTGATGAAGCCCGCGCGCCCCTCTACAGTCGCGGCCAAACAAGAGAGAACCGGAAACGCCGATGCATGCCCGTGCCGAGACTGCCGCCTCCTGGCCCGAGGAGATCTTTTCGATATTGCAGCGCTTCGAGGTGCGCCAGGTGCCCTACGTGCCGGACGCCGGGCACTCGGAGCTGATCGAGCGGGTGCTGGGTTCGACCTCGATGCGCGGTGTCGCGCTGACGACCGAGGAGGAGGGCGTGGCGCTGCTCGCAGGCGCCTGGGCCGGCGGCCAGCGCGGCGTGTTGCTGATGCAGTCGAGCGGCGTCGGCAATTGCATCAACATGCTGTCGCTGGTGCAGATCTTCCGCCTGCCGTTCCTCACGCTGGTGACGATGCGCGGCGAGTGGGGCGAGTTCAATCCCTGGCAGGTGCCGATGGGCTCGAACACCCAGGGGATTCTCGAATTGTCCGGGATCAAGGTGTTGCGCGCCTCGCATTCCACTGAGGTTCGCGAGGTCGTCGAAGCCGGCGCAGCCCAGGCCTACAATGCCTGCACGCCGACCGCCGTCCTGCTGTCGCAGCGCCTGATCGGGGCAAAGGTCTTCACCAGATGAGCAAAGCCAATCTCCTCGACCGCCGCGCCGTGGTTTCCGAACTGCTGCGGGATCGCAAGGGCGCTTTCGCCGTCGGCGGCCTCGGCGCCTCGACCTATGACATCGCCGCCGCCGGCGACCACGACCGCAACTTCTATCTCTGGGGCGGCATGGGCGGCGCCGTGATGATCGGGCTCGGCCTGGCGCTGGCCCAGCCGACGCTGCCGGTTGTCGTGATCACCGGCGACGGCGAGATGCTGATGGGGATGGGGAGCCTCGCCACCGTCGGCTTGCAGCAGCCCAAAAACTTCTCGATCATCGTGCTCGACAACGAGGCCTATGGCGAGACCGGCGGCCAGGCCAGCCACACCGGTGGAACCGCCGACCTCGTCGGTATTGCCAAAGCCTGCGGAATCGGGGATAGCCGGGCGATCAGCACGATGGCGGAGGTCGAGGCTTTTGCTTCGTCTTTGCAAGACGTTACGGCGGGGCCGCGGTTCGCCAGCGCGAAGATCGACGGGGCCAATCTGGAGCGCGTGCTGTCGAGCCGTGACGGCACCTACATCGTCAACCGCATCCGCGGGTCAATCGGCCACACTCCAATTTAAAGTAGCTTTCGCGGTGCAATAGAACCTTGACTTTTGGTAAAGTGAGTGATTACTCACGACCCAAATGTCTACCTTACGCATGACGAGTGACTTGCGGCGTCAGTTGATCCTGAGCGCCGCAAAGCGGTGTTTCGCCCGCAATGGCTTTGCCGGCACCACGACAAAGAGCGTGGCGGCCGCGGCTGCCATTTCGGAGGGGCTGCTGTTCAAGCACTTCCCGTCGAAGGCGGCGCTCTATGCCGAAATCCTTGCCGAGGAGTGCGAGGCCGATCCCGATCTTGCACACCTGCTTGGCCAGGAGCCCTCGACCGCGACGCTGGTCGAGCTGGTGGAGGGCATGGTCGGCCACTTCATGCAGCTGCGCGATGCGCCGGACCAGGAAGAGGCGCAGCGGATGCGCCTGATGGTGACGAGCCATCTCGACGACGGCGAGTTTGCCCGCCTGCTCTATGACAAGGTCGGCAAGCTGATCGGTCCGACCTTCGCCGCCTCGCTGGATCGGGCGATCGCCGCCGGCGAGGCGACGCGGATCGGCGACGAGCCGCTCAACCTGTTCTGGTTTGCGCATCACACCGTGCTTATGGGCGCGTTGACGCAGTTGCCTGCGACACCATGTCTCCCCTACGGCGATGCCGCCGCGGCCGAGCGGCAGCTTTGCCAATTCATTCTTCGCGGCATCGGACTTACCGACGCCGCAATTTCAACTCATTTGGGCCGCCAGCCGTCGCCGAGCGCAGGACCGTCGGTAACTGCAGAAAGTGCATGACATGAATATTCAGACCGAAAGCCACATCTCGGGGCAACCGATCAAGGAAAAGCAGGCCAAGCGTCCGGTCAAGCTGGTGCGCTGGTTCATCATCGTGGGGTTGCTGCTGGCGCTGCTGGTCGGCGCGCTGGTCGGCTTCAACGCCTTCCGCAGCCACATGATCGCGCAGTTCTTCGCCAACAATAAGCCGCCGCCGTCGAACGTCACGGCGGCCGAGGCGAAGACGGAAGTGATTCCGAATCTGCTGACCGCCGTCGGCGATCTCGTCGCCGTGCACCAGGTCAACGTCACGACCGACGTGCCGGGCCGCATCACCGAGATCCTGTTCACCGCCGGCAGCCATGTGAAGGCCGGCACCCCGCTGCTGCAGCTGTTCGACGCACCGGAGCAGGGCGACCTCGCGAGCTTCAAGGCGCAGGCGATCGTGGGCGAGCAGCAGCTCGACCGCGCCAAGCAGCTTGCGTCGCGCCAGTTCGGGCCGCAGTCGACCGTCGACACGGCGCAGGCGACCTACGACCAGGCCAAGGCGGGCATTGCCAAGACCGAAGCGCTGATCTCGCAGAAGCTGGTGCGGGCGCCGTTCGAAGGTGATCTCGGCGTTCGCCAGGTCGAAGTCGGCCAGTATCTGACCGCCGGCACGCAGATCGTGTCGCTGACCGATTTGTCGGTGCTGTACGCCAACCTGACCGTGACCGAGAAGCAGAGCTCGCAGATCAAGGTCGGCCAGGCGGTGCGGATCTCGGTCGACGCCTATCCGGGCCGCACCTTCGACGGCAAGATCACGACCATCGAGCCGCAGATCGCGACCGACACCCGCAACATCCGGGTGCAGGCGACGATCCAGAATCCGGACAGCATCCTCAAGCCCGGCATGTTCGCGACCGCCACGATCGTGCTGCCTGAGAAGCCGCCGGTCGTGACCATTCCGGAAACCGCGGTCGACTACACGCTGTACGGCGACTCCGTGTTCGTGATCACCGAGAAGAAAGGCGAGGACGGCAAGACCACCCTGACCGCCGAGCGCACCTTCGTGAAGACGGGCAACCGCGTCGGAGGCCGAGTCGAGATCCTCAAGGGGCTGAAGGCCGGGGACCGTGTCGTGGCCGTCGGTCAGATCAAGCTGCAGTCCGGCATGGCGGTCGCGATTTCGACCGATCCGCCGCCGCCGGTGCCGGCCGAGCCGCCGCGCTACTGATCTCCACTATCTGAATTCGGAGGGCCGATTGGCCCTCCGCCACATGTTGCCGCAACCGGCAGACAACACGAATCGAGTTGGCGATGGCCTTCACTGATATTTTCATCAAGCGCCCGGTGCTGTCGGTCGTCGTCAGCCTGCTGATCCTCCTGATCGGCTTGCGCGCGGCGATGGTGCTGCCGATCCGGCAATACCCGAACCTGTCGAACACCGTGGTGACGATCACGACGTCCTATCCAGGCGCGTCGCCCGAATTGATCAACGGCTTCATCACCACACCGATCGAGCAGGCGGTCGCTTCGGCCGAAGGCGTCGACTACATGACGTCGAACTCGGTGCTCGGCACCTCGACGATCCAGGTCTACGTCAAGCTCAACCATGATCCGAACCAGGCGCTCACCGAGGTGCTCGCCAAGGTCAACTCGGTCAAATATCTGATCCCGAAGGAAGCCTTCGATCCGGTCGTGACCAAGGCGACCGGTGACACCATCGCCGTGATGTATCTCGGCTTCTCCAGCGAGGAGCTGACCGGATCGGCGATCTCGGACTATCTGACCCGCGTCGTGCAGCCGGTGCTCTCGACGGTCGACGGCGTCGCTTCGGCCGACATCCTCGGCGGCCAGACCTTCGCGATGCGCGTCTGGCTCGATCCGACCCGCATGGCCGGCCGCGGCGTGTCGCCGAACGACGTCGCCGCCGCGATCGCCGCCAACAACTTCCAGGCGGCCGCCGGCCAGACCAAGGGCTTCTTCATCGTCTCCAACGTATCGGCCAATACCGACCTGCAGAACATCGATCAGTTCAAGCGGATGATCGTGAAGGCGAAGGACGGCGGCTTCGTGCGCATCGAGGACATCGCGACCGTTGAGCTCGCGGCGCAGTCGACGGACGCCAGCGTCGCCTTCAACGGCGAGCACGCGATCTTCATCGGCATCAAGGCGACGCCGCAGGGCAACCCGCTGACCCTGGTGAAGGGCGTCCGCGCGCTGTTTCCCGATCTCGAGCGCAATTTGCCGCCGTCGATGAAGATGAAGGTGGCTTACGACTCCACCAAGTTCATCCAATCCTCGATCGACGAGGTCGAGAAGACGCTCACCGAAGCGGTGCTGATCGTCGTCGTCGTGATCTTCCTGTTCCTGGCCTCGCTGCGGTCGGTGATCATCCCCGTCGTCACCATTCCGCTGTCGCTGATCGGCGTCTGCATCCTGATGCTGGCAGCCGGCTTCAGCTTCAACCTGCTGACGCTGCTGGCGATGGTGCTGGCGATCGGCCTCGTGGTCGACGACGCCATCGTGGTGGTGGAGAACATCCATCGACACCTCGAGGAGGGCCTGCCGCCCGTGCAGGCGTCGCTGAAAGGCGCGCGCGAAATCGTCGGTCCCGTCGTCTCGATGACGATCACGCTGGCGGCGGTGTATGCACCGATCGGCTTCCTCGGCGGCGTGACCGGCACGCTGTTCCGCGAATTCGCCTTCACGCTGGCCGGTTCGGTGATCGTGTCGGGCGTGATCGCGCTGACGCTGTCGCCGATGATGTGCTCGGTGTTCCTGAAGAGCGCGGACGAGGGGCGGTTCGCCAAGCTCGTCAATCGCGTGTTCGGCGCAATGACCCGCGGCTATGGTCGCCTGCTCGACCGTTCGCTCGACTACCGTCCGATCACGGCGCTGTTCGCCGTGACCATCCTCGGCCTGGTCGGCTTCCTCTACATGCACATCCAGAAGGAGCTGGCGCCGCAGGAAGACCAGGGCATCGTGTTCGCGGTGACCAAGGCGCCGAAATACGCCAACATCGACTACATCGATTTCTACGGCGACAAGATGGACAAGGAGTTCCAGAAGTTTCCCGAGACCGACCTGCGGTTCATCCTGAACGGCATCACCGGTCCGCAGGGCGGCTTCGCCGGCATGCTGCTCAAGCCGTGGGATGAGCGCAAGCGCTCGGCCCAGACGCTGCAGCCGCTGGTTCAGGCCGAACTGTCCAAGATCGAGGGCGTCAGCGCGTTCGCGTTCAGCCTGCCGCCGCTGCCCGGCGGCCCCGGCGGTCTGCCGGTGCAGATGGTGATCTCGTCGACGGCCGGCTTCCAGCAGGTGTTCGATCAGATGAACAAGCTGAAGGATGCCGCGCGCAAGAGCGGCCTGTTCATCGTCACCGACAGCGATCTCGACTTCAACCAGCCGGTGGTCCGGGTGAAGGTCGATCGCTCCAAGGCAAGCGACCTCGGCATCACCATGCAATCGATCGGCGGTGCGCTGGCGACGCTGCTCGGCGGCAACTACGTCAACCGCTTCAACCTGGAGGGGCGCTCCTATCAGGTGATCCCGCAGGTGCCGCGCGCCAACCGGCTCGCGCCCGAAGCGTTCAACGATTACTACGTCCCGACCGCGACCGGGCAGCTGGTGCGGCTGTCGACCGTGGTCTCTGTCGAGACCGGCGTCGATCCGAACGCGCTGACCCACTACAACCAGCTCAACTCGTCGACCTTCCAGGCCGTGCCGATGCCCGGCGTCTCGATGGGCCAGGCGGTCGAGTTCCTGCAGGGTGAAGCCAAGAAGCTGCCGTCCGGCTTCAGCTATGACTTCCTTGCCGACTCCCGGCAGTACGTTAACGAAGGCAATCAGCTCCTGGTCACCTTCGCGTTCGCCATCATCATCATCTTCCTGGTGCTGGCGGCGCAGTTCGAGAGCCTGCGCGATCCGTTCGTGATCATGATCTCGGTGCCGATGGCGATCGTTGGCGCCTTGATCCCGCTGTTCTTCGGCGTCGCCACCATGAACATCTACACCCAGGTGGGCCTGCTGACGCTGGTCGGACTGATCACCAAGCACGGCATCCTGATGGTGGAGTTCGCCAACGAATTGCAGCTCAACGAGGGACTGGACCGCCGCTCGGCGATCGAGATGGCGGCCCGGATTCGTCTGCGTCCGATCCTGATGACGACGGCGGCGATGGTCACGGGCCTGCTGCCGCTGCTCACCGCCTCGGGCGCCGGCGCCGCGAGCCGCTTCTCGATCGGGCTCGTCGTCGTCACCGGCATGACGATCGGCACGCTGTTCACGCTGTTCGTGCTGCCGATGGTCTACACGGTGATCGCGACCGACCATCAGGCCGCGGCCCGTTCCGACCGCGCCAAGCAGATCGCCGACTACGAGCTCGAGGGCCGCGGCGGCGCACTGAAACCGACCTGAGCCCTCCAGGCTCATGCTCACGGAGAGGGCGGCACTGGCGAAAGCCACTGCCGCCTTTTTCTTTGTCTCGTGATAGCCTTGCCGAAGGGCGAGGCCAAATGTCCTCGCCACCCGGAGGATCAGGCATGGCGAGCGAATTTGCAGCAGGCAATTACCGGTTCATTCCGGCCGTGTTCCAATACTCAAGCGGCGCGCAGGCGAACGCCGGCTACGAGATCGAGCGGGTCCGGTTCGACCGGCTGGTGCCGCTTGCGGAAGGCTTTGCGCGGATCGCGGCCTACATCAAGGACGCCGGCCGGCCGCTGACCTCGTTCTGCGCCTGCGAATTGCGCTCGCCGGCCGCCTTCACCGAGGACGGCTTCCGCGCCTTCAACCAGCACTATGTCAAGACGCTCGCGGAGTGGGGCCTGTTCGACGGCACCATCAATCCGGTGGCGCGCAGCAATGTCTGTCCCGAGATCGATCCGCCGGCCGAGCCGTCGTTTCATGCGTTCTCGTTCACGCGGCCGAGCACGAGCACGTCGCCGTCCTTCGTGATCGCCGGCGGCGCCGAGGCGCGCGACGGCACCGCCCCCTATCCCGACCGCATCGTATGCTATCGCGATCTCAGCCCCGGCGCGTGGCGGGAGAAGGTCCGCTTCACCACAGGCGAGATGGAACGGCGCCTGGCGGAGTTCAGCTTCGGTTGGCAGGACACGACCGCGGTGCAGGCCTACACCGTGCACGACATCCATCCGGTGATGGCCGACGAACTGGTCCGCCGCGGCGCCACGCGCTCCGGCCTGACCTGGCACTTCTGCCGCCCGCCGGTGATCGATCTCGAATATGAGATGGATTGCCGGCGCGTGTTGAGGGAAGTGGTGATCTAGCCGAAGAGCTTTGGATCGCGTGCACTACTGGTCCCGTCATCCTGAGGAGCCGCGAAGCGGCGTCTCGAAGGATGTACGGCCACCGGCCGGGCCGTTCATCCTTCGAGACGCGCTACGCGCTCCTCAGAGGGTGTGATTTTTTTGGGGTTTCAGCGAGCATTATAGCCGAAAGCCGGCGCGGTGTGATTCTCTGGCGATGATGGATTCGCGGGAGGTGATGTTGGCTGCCGATGAGTTGTTTGGGGACCTGCCGGAGCAGGCGAAGCCATCAGTCGAAGCGGGCTTGCCCGGCGCTCCGCGGCTGCGTGAGCCCCAGCGCGACCAGATTGCGCTGCGAGCGGTTGATATTGAGAGCCTGATCGGGGAAGACCATCCGGTGCGGCTGATCTGGTCTTATGTCGAAGAGCTTGATCTGAGTGAGTTGGAGGACCGGATCAAGGCTCGCGGCGATCGTCCCGGTCACCCCGCGACCTCGCCCCGGCTTTTGCTGGCGCTGTGGCTCTATGCCGCCAGCGAAGGCGTTGGCAGCGCGCGGGCGTTGGAGCGGCTGTGCGAGAGCCACGATGCCTATCGCTGGCTGTGCGGCGGGGTGTCGGTGAACTATCACCTGCTGGCGGACTTCCGGGTCGGCAACGCCGATCTGCTTGACCGACTGCTCAGTGAGCATCTGGCAGCGTTGGCAAAGGCCGGTCTCGTCGATCTGGAGACCTTGGCGCAGGATGGCATGCGGGTCCGGGCCAGCGCCGGGGCGGCCTCGTTCCGGCGCGAGGCGACGCTGGATAAGCATTTGGCGCAGGCTGAGGCCGTGGTGGAAGACCTCAAGCGCGAGGTCGACACACGCTCGGACGCCAGCAATAAGCGTGCCCGGGCAGCCAAGGAGCGGGCCGCGCGGGAACGCAGCGCGCGGGTGAAGGCGGCGCAGACGGCGCTCGCCGAGATCAAGCAGCAGCGCAAGGAGCGCGAAGAAAGTCGCGGCAACGGCAAGACGCCGAAGGAGCCGCGGGCCTCCACGACGGACGCCTATGCACGGGTCATGAAGATGGCGAACGGCGGCTTCCGCCCCGCCTACAACGTGCAGGTGACGAGCGTGGCCGGCGAGCAGATCGTCGTCGACACCAGAATTTGCAACATCGGATCCGATCGCGGCCTGATGCGTCCCATGCTGGAGCGGCAGCGTGCGCGGCCCGGAGGGTTGCCCAAGGACCATCTCGTCGATGGCGGCTTTGGCAGTGCCGAGGACATCGAATGGGCCTATGCCGAGGGCATCGATATCTTTTGTCCGCCCACTCAATCCAAGCACGGTACCGATCCCTATCTACCGCGGCGCGGCGACGGTCCGGGGGTGTTGGCCTGGCGTGCGCGAATGGCGAGCGAAGAGGGCAAGGCCCGATACAGGTCCCGGTCGATCTGCGAGTGCATCCATGCCCGCTGGCGCAATTGGGACCTGCGGCAATTGACCGTGCGCGGCATCGAAAAGGTCCGTGCCGTCGTGCTCTGGTACGCCCTCGTCAACAACATCCTGCAAGGCAACCGCCTCTCCAGAGCCTAAACAACGGGTCATCGCCGAACTCGAACTCAAACCTGCCAATTGCTGCGACGAACAGCCGCCAAAAACTCCGCAGGAGCCGAATCCGTCACAAGCTCTCAGGATGACGGTGGGAGAGTGGAGGCCACGCTCACCGCGCCTTCGGATCCAGCGCATCGCGCAGGCCGTCGCCGACCAGGTTGAACGACAGCACGACCAGGAAGATCGCAAGGCCCGGCCAGATTGCCATCCAGGGCGCGGTGGTCAGGAAACGCTGCGCGGCGTTGAGCATGCTGCCCCAGGACGGCGAGGGCGGCTGCTGGCCGAGGCCGAGGAAGGAGAGGGCGGCTTCGGCGATGATCGCAGCCGCGATCGACAGCGTCGCCTGCACGAGAAGCGCCGGCAGGATATTGGGCAGGATGTGGACCAGCGCGACGCGCCAGCGCGGATTGCCCATCGCGCGCGCCGCCTCGACAAAGTCCTCGACCTTGACGTTGATCACCTGGCCGCGGGTCAGGCGGATGAAGATCGGGGTTGCCGAGACGCCGATCGCGATCATCGCATTGCCGAGGCTCGGGCCGAGAAAGGCGGACAGCGCGATCGCCAGGATCAGGAACGGGCAGGCCAGCATCGCATCGGTGATGCGGCCGATCAGGGCATCGACGAAGCCGCCGCGATAGCCCGCGAGCAGGCCGAGCGGAACACCGATCGCAAGCGCGATGCTGACCGAGATGAGGCCCGCCAGCAGCGAGGCGCGGGTGCCGTACACGACACGCGCGAGGACGTCGCGGCCGAGGTCGTCGGTGCCGAACCAGTGCTGGGCCGACGGCGCCTTGCGCACCAGCGACCAGCTTGCCGCGATCGGATCGTAGGGCACGATCAGCGGCGCGAACACCGCAAGCAGGATGAAGAACCCGATCACGAGCAGGCCGGCGACGGCGCCCTTGCGCCGTTTCAGCCGCCGCCAAGCGCGGCGCGACGGGCTCTCCAGCGTATCGGAGGCGGCAAGCGGGACCAGCCCGAGCGCGGTGTCGGTCATGGCGTCAGCCCCTCAGCCGCGGGTTGACGAGGATATAGGCGACGTCGGCGATCAAATTGAGCGTGATGTAGATCGTCGCCGTGGTCAGCACCACGCCCTGCACGACGGCATAGTCGCGGTTGAACACGGCATCGACGATCAGCTTGCCGAAGCCCGGGATCGAGAAGATCTGCTCGGTAAGCACCGCGCCCGACAGCAGCGTGCCGAGCTCGAGCGCGCCGAGCGTGATGATCGGCGTCAGCGCGTTGCGCATCGCGTGCTTGAGGATCACCGTGCGCTCCGAGAGGCCCTTGGCGCGCGCGGTGCGGACATAGTCGCTCTCCAGCACCTGCAGCATGGCGCTGCGGGTATGCCGCATCAGGATCGCCGCGATCGCATTGCCGAGCACGAAGGCCGGCATGATCGACGCAGCCAGGCTGGCGCGCCAGTTTTCGCTCAAGGGCACGTAGCCCGAGGCCGGCAACCAGCCGAGCTTGATGGAAAACAGGAAGATCAACATGATGCCGAGCCAGAAATTCGGTGTCGAGATCCCCCACAGCGCGAACAGATTGGCGCCGTAATCCCAGGCGGTGCCTTTCTTGACCGCGGAGACGATGCCGGCCGGAATGCCGATCAGGAAGGCGATCACGATGGCCATGCCGCCGATCTGCAGCGTGACCGGCAGCTTCTGCGCGATCAGGCTCAGCACCGGCATCTTGTTGCGCAGGGATTCGCCGAAATCGCCCGACAGCACGCCCTTGATCCAGTGGACATATTGCACCGGGATCGGTTGATCGAGGTGATACTGCTGCCGGATCTGCTGGATCACGGCCGGGTCGCGCTCCTCGCCGGCCATCACCAGCGCCGGATCGCCCGGCAGCAGATGTTGCAGCGAGAAGATCAGGATCGACACGAAGAACAGCGTCGGGACCAGCTGAACCAGCCGCCTGGCGAGGAAGTTCAGCATTGTCGGCCCCGCGTGCCCTGCGCCGCGGCGATCATTTCAATTTCAGCCCGGTCACGCGCACCAAACCATCCGGCATCTGCCGGTAACCCGCGAGCTTGGTCGTGTGCGCGATCAGCAGCGTGCGATGATAAAGGTAGATGATGGGCTCGTCATCGAGCAGGATCTTGGTCAGCTTCTCGTAGATCGCCTTGCGCTGCGCCGGATCGGCGATCAGCCGGGCGTCCTCCATCAGTTTGTCGGCTTCCGGATTGGAATAGCCGCCGTCGTTCTGCGGCGCCTTAGCGTGCATGAAGATGTAGGAATTGCCGTCGGGATCGATCCGGCCGCTCCAGTTGATCTGGAAGATCTGGAATTCGCCGGCCTGGGCCTGCTTGAAGGTGGTGGCGAACTCGACCACCCGGATCTTGATGTCGAAGCCGGCTTCCGCCGCCATCGACTGGACCACCTGGGCCACCGCTTCATACTCCGTGCCCTTGGGCACCATGTAGTCGACGGTCACCGGCAGCGCGACGCCGGCTTCCTTCAACAACGCCTTGGCCTTGGCGACGTCGGCGCCGCGAACCGGAAACGCCTTCTGGTAATAGGGATGGGTCGGAGAGACCCATTGATTGCCCGGCGTGAACTCGCCGTTGAACACGACCTGGTTGAGCGCCTCGCGATCGATCGCCAGATCCAGCGCCTGGCGCACCTTGACCGACTGGCTGAGCGGTCCCTTGGCCTTGTCGTTGCCGATGTTGATGGTCAGGCCGAGATAGCCGAGCTCGGGCGCCGTCGACAACACCAACTTCGGGTCGGAACGAACGTCCTTGATATCGGTCGCCAGCACGCGTTCGATCAGGTCGAGCCCGCCGGATTTCAGATTGGCGAGCCGAACCGTGGCGTCCACGATCGGCAGATAGACGATGCGATCGATGAAGACGTTGTCCTTGTTCCAGTAGTCGGCGAATTTCTCGAACACGATGCGGTCCTGCTGCACGCGCTCGACGAATTTGTACGGGCCGGCGCAGACCGGGTGCAGGCCGAACTTGTCGCCGGCCTCCTTCGCCGCCTTCGGCGACACCATCATGCCGGCCCGGTCGGTGAGCTGGGCGATCAGCGGAGAGTATGGCGTCTTCAGCACCAGCTTGATGGTGAGCGGATCGACCACCTCGACGTGATCGACGCTGGCGAGCTCCGACTTGCGGAACGAGGTCGGCAGCGTCATGTGGCGGTCGAGCGAGAACTTGGCGGCGTCCGCATCGAACGGCTCGCCGTCCTGGAACTTGACGCCGGGCCGCAGCTTGATCGTGACTTCCTTGCCGTCGGCCGAGGTTTCGTGCGACAGCGCGAGCTGCGGCACGATGTTGAGCTTTTCGTCGATGTCGAACAATTTGTCGCAGACGGCGGCAAACACGATCCGGCCGACATAGGTGCGTGCGGTCGAGGGATCGAGAATATCCGGGTCCTCGGCGAGGCCGATCCGCAACGTGGTCTGGGCCTGCACGCCGGCGCCGAGCGCCAGCAACAGCGCCGCGGCCGTCGCCGCCAAACGAAACATCTTCATCGCACTGCTCCCCATGTTCACGCGCCGACCTCGGTCCCGCCTGTACCAACCCCGGAGCGTCCGGCCCCTTCCGCCGCGCCAAAGGCAGCGAGCAGCTTTTCCAATGTCGGCGAAAAACCGCCGTCGGACGGGACGATCGCATCCGCCGGCGGCAGCTCCGTCGTCCGGTGACATGCCGTTGCATGTCCGGTGCCATCTTCGACGAGCTGCGGCATTTCGCTCCGGCAACGCGCGACGGCATAGGGACATCTTGTGTGGAAGCGGCAGCCCTTCGGCGGATTGAGCGCGCTCGGCAGCTCGCCTTGCAGGACAATCCGGTTGCGTTTTGCCTTCGGTTTGGGCACCGGGATCGCCGACAGCAATGCGCGGCTATAGGGATGGCGCGGCGCGGTGAACAGCGCTTGCGCATCCGCGGTCTCGACGATCATGCCGAGGTTCATCACGGCGACGCGGTCGGCGATGTGCTTCACCACGGCCAGATCGTGCGAGACGAAGATGTAGGCGAGCTTCAGGCGGTCCTGCAGGTCGCGCAGCAGATTGAGAATCTGCGAGCGGATCGAGACGTCGAGCGCCGACACCGGCTCGTCGCAGATGATCAGTTTTGGCTCGACCGCGAGCGCGCGCGCAATCGCGATGCGCTGGCGCTGGCCGCCGGAGAATTCATGCGGGTAGCGGCGGGCGAAGCGCGGCTCCAGCCCGACCAGGCGCAGCAGCTCCTCGACCCGCTCGCGGCGGCCCGCTGCCGGCACCAGATTGTGCAGGGCCAGCGGCTCGCCCAGGATCTGGCTCACCGTCATGCGCGGATTGAGCGAGGCGTAGGGATCCTGGAAGATCAGCTGGGCGTCGCGGCGGAACGCGCGCAATTGCTCGGCATCGAGCGTGCCGAGGTCGCGGCCCTCGAAGCTGACGCGGCCGGCATCCGGCTCGATCAGTCGCAGCACCAGCCGGCTGACGGTGGATTTGCCGCAGCCGGATTCGCCGACCAACGCCAGCGTCTTGCCGGCCTCGACCGTGAAGCTGACGCCGTCGACCGCCTTCACATGGGCGGTCGGCCGGCCGAACAGCGAGCGCTCGGCGACGAAATGCTTCACCAGCCCTTCGACCTCGAGCAGCGCGGTCATGACACCAGCCGTTCCAGCGGCGCGCGGATGCAGCGCGAGGCGTGGGTCGCGCTCAGCAGCGCGAGCGGCGGCGGCGATTTTGTGCAGGCACGCTCCACGAACGGGCAACGCGCGGCGAAGCGGCAGCCCGCCGGCGGGTTCGCCATGTTCGGCACCATGCCCTCGATGGTGGCGAGATGGCTGGTGCGGCGATCGAGCCGCGGGATCGAGCCGAGCAGGCCGACCGTGTAGGGATGCTGCGGATTGGCAAACAGCTCGTCGACCGGCGCCCGCTCGACGATCTCGCCGGCATACATCACGGCGACCTCGTCGCAGACTTCGGCGACGACGCCGAGATCGTGGGTGATCAGGATGATCGCCGCGCCACTGGCGGCCTTCAGCTCGCGCATCAGATCGAGGATCTGCGCCTGCAGCGTGACGTCGAGCGCGGTGGTCGGCTCGTCGGCGATCAGGAGCTGCGGATCGCAGGCCAGCGCCATCGCGATCATCACGCGCTGGCGCATGCCGCCGGACAGCTTGTGCGGATAGTCGTCGATGCGTTTCTCGGGCGAGGGGATGTGGACGCGGCGCAGCAGCTCGACGGCGCGTTCGCGCGCCGCGCGTCGGGAGCCGCCGCGATGGCGCAGAATCGTCTCGGTAATCTGGTCGCCGATGCTGAAGCTCGGGTTGAGCGAGGTCATCGGCTCCTGGAAGATCATGGCGAGCCGATTGCCGCGCAGGTCGCGCAGCGTCGCATCCGGCACCTCGAGCAGGTCGAAGCCGTCGAAACGGATCGCGCCGGACACGGCGGCGGATTGCTTCGGCAACAGCCCCATGATCGCAAGCGACGTCACGCTCTTGCCGCAGCCGGACTCGCCGACCAGCCCGAGCGTGGCGCCGTTGGCGACGGACAGGTCGACGCTGTCGACCGCGTGCGTGATGCGGCCATCGTCGCCGTGGAAGCTGACGCGCAGGCCCTCGATCTCGATCAACGGGCCCGCACTCATTCGTGGCCCGCTTTCGCGGCGGCGATGCCGGCGTCGATCCTGGCGCGGTCGCTGATTCCGGCCGGGTTGTCCCGGGTCGGCATGAAGCTCCGGAACGGCACCCAGTGCTCGCGGCTGACCGCTTCCAGCCGCTCCAGCTCGCGCAGGGGATCGGTGTGGTCGTCGACCCGCAGGTCGAGCAGCGGCCATTCCTCGGCGCCGTGGATCAGGAGGGCCGCCGATTGCTTGCCGCGCTTGTCGCCGCCGGCCGCTTCGCCGGCGAACATCGCGTTGATCAGCCGCTCCGCGAACGGCAGCCGTTCATTCGCGGCATAGACGTGCGCGGTCTCATCGAGCACCGCAGGTCCGGCCAGCATGTTTCCGGCGATCGAAAAACCGTCGCCGGCGATCTGGCCGAACCAGTCGATGCAATCCTTGCCGGAATGCGCGGCGATGCGGCCGTTATTGTCAACGACATGCAGCTGCCGGCTCTCGCGGCCGCCGTCGGGCGCGATCAGCCCCGCGATCACCTCGTGCGGGGTCTTGCCGTCGCGCAGCAGCGCGAGGCCGTCGATGCCGTAATAGGGATTGACCAGCGCCTGCGTCGCGATGGCGCCGATCCCGGGTGCGATATGCGGCACCAGCGCACCGACCGCGAAGAACCGCGTCGCGACGGCAATGCCGAGCTGGCCGGTGGCGCTGTCGCGGGCGATGATCGACCAGGTCATCTCGCTTCTCTTCTCCCTCGCCCCGCTCTTTGCGGGGAGAGGGTTGGGGTGAGGGGCTTGTTCCGCGAAGATGGTACAAATCGAGATTGCGGTGACTCCCCCTCACCCGGATCGCATCTTCGATGCGATCCGACCTCTCCCCGCAAGCGAGGCGAGGTGGAGTTTGGGGCTCGCTCCGCGATCCGACCCGACGTCATCATGCTGTGGCGATCATCTTCGTGTTTACCGGCCTGCGGCGTAACCCTGCATGCCGCGCGGGTTGGCGGCGGCGCGGCGGCGGGGGCCGACCTTCGAGGCCGCGGTGAGGCGGCCTTCCGACCAATCGGGGCCGATCTCCACCACATGGCCGCGGCGCTTCAATTCGTCGATGGTCGATTTCGGCACGCGGTTTTCCAGCACCAGCACGCCGGGGCGCGAGGTGCGCGGCCAGAACGAGATCGGGAAATGCTCGGAGTGCCAGGCCGGCGCGTCGATCGCTTCCTGCAAATTGAGCTTGGCGTGGACGTGGCGCAGGAAGAACTGCGTGATCCACTGATCCTGCTGGTCGCCGCCCGGCGAGCCCCAGGCGAGATACGGCGTGCCGTCGCGCAGCGCCATGCTAGGCGACAGCGTGGTGCGCGGCCGCTTGCCCGGCGCCAGCGAAGCCGGGTGGTTCTCTTCCAGCCAGAACATCTGGGCGCGGCTGCCGAGGCAGAAGCCGAGCTCGGGAATCACCGGCGAGGATTGCAGCCAGCCGCCGGACGGCGTCGCCGAGATCATGTTGCCGGCCTTGTCGATGATGTCGAAATGCACGGTGTCGCCGCGTACCTCGCCGAACCGGCCGACCGTCGGCTCGCCCGCGCCCATGGCGCCGACGGCCTCGCGATGCCCTTCGGCGTGACGCAGCTTGACGACGCCGCCGAACCCTTCGACCGAGCCGGGGCGGAAGTCGAGCGACGCCTTGTCCTTCGAAATCAGCTTGCGCCGTTCGTTGTTGTAGGCATCGGACAGCAGCGTCTCGATCGGAATGTCGGTGAACTTGGGATCGCCGTAGAACGTCTCGCGGTCGGCATAAGCAAGCTTGGCGGCCTCGATCTGCAGATGGATGAAGTCGGGCCCTGCAGGATCGAGCCCGTCGAGCTCAAAGCCCTTCAGCAGCGCGAGCTGCTGCAGCATCACCGGACCCTGGCTCCAGACGCCGCACTTCTGCACGGTGTAGCGGCCGTAATCGTAGGTCAGCGGCGCCTCGATGGTCGGCTGCCAGCGCGCCATGTCGTCGGCCGACAGCACGCCCGCGGTGCGGCGAGCCGGAGACGTCCATCACCTCCTGGGTGCGGCAGAACTTGTCGATCGCTTCCGCGACGAAGCCCTTCGACCAGGCCTGCCGCGCACGCTCGATCTGCGCGACGCGATCGCCGCCCGCGCCCTCCGCCTCGGTCAGGATGCGTGTGTAGGTCTCCGCGAGCTTCTTGTTGGTGAAAATGGTGCCGGGCTTCGGCACCTCGCCATTGGGCAGATAGACGTCGGCCGATGTGGTCCAGTATTTCCGGAACAGCTGCTCGACGGTCTTGATGGTGGCGGACGCGCGCTCGACCAGCGGGTGGCCGTCACGCGCGTAGCCGATCGCGGGCTCCAGCACGTCACGCAGCTTCAATGTGCCGTAGTCGCGCAGCAGCAGCATCCAGGTTTCGAAGGTGCCGGGCACGCAGGCGGCGAGCAGGCCGGTACCGGGCACCATCTCGAGTCCCTCGCTGCGATAGTGCGCGATGGTCGCCTTGGCCGGCGCCGGGCCCTGGCCGCAGATCACCTCGGCTTTGCCGCGCTTGATGTCGTGCACGATGATCGGGACGTCGCCGCCGGGGCCGTTCAGATGCGGCTCGACCACCTGAAGCGTGAACGCGGCTGCAACGCCGGCGTCAAATGCGTTGCCGCCCTTCTCCAGCGTCGCCATGCCGACCGCGGTGGCGATCCAGTGCGTCGAGGTGACGACGCCGAACGTGCCTTCGATCTCGGGCCTTGTGGTGAATGGATCGGGGTTGACGTTGCTCATGGCTATTCACCGTTCGGCGGCTTGCTGGGCGTGTTGCGCGCGCACTTGATCACAGGCGGGCTGGCATGCCAACCGCTTGGTGGACATGGCCGCTCCCATCCGCGTGATCATGCCGGAATGGCCGCTGCCGGACTGTTGACGGCGTGGCAGGCGACGCCGTCGATCAGGTCCGGCGTCTTCCGGCGGCAGAGGTCGAAGGCGAGGGGGCAGCGCGGATTGAAGGAGCAGCCCGACGGCGGATCGATCGGGTTCGGAATCTCGCCCTTGACCGGGATGCGCTGGCGGCCGGACATCGCAAGGTCCGGAACCGCGCCGAGCAGCATCCTGGTGTAGGGCATAAGCGGGTTCTCGAACAGTTTCCGGCCCTCGGCGATTTCGACGATGCGGCCGAGATACATCACGCCGATCCGGTTCGCCATGTGGCGGACCACAGCGAGATTGTGGCTGATGAACAGATAGGTCAGGCCGAACTTGTCCTGCAGATCGCGCATCAGATTGAGGATCTGTGCCTGCACCGAGACGTCGAGCGCCGAGGTCGGCTCGTCGCAGACGATGAACTCGGCCTCGGACGCTAATGCGCGGGCGATCGCGATGCGCTGGCGCTGGCCGCCGGAAAATTCGTGCGGGAATTTCTGGCCGTCGTCGGGATGCAGGCCGACCAGCGAGAGCAATTCGCCGACCCGGGCCTTGATGTCGCGCTCGCCCTGGATCAGGTCGAAGGCGCGGATCGGCTCGGCGACGATGGCGGCGACCCGGTAGCGCGGATTGAGGCTCGCATAGGGGTCCTGGAAAACCATCTGGATGCGCCGGCGCAACCGGCGGCGCGCCTGGCCCTGCCGCGGATCGGTCATCGAGACGCCGTCGATCACGACTTCGCCGGAGCTCGGCGGCAGCAGGCCGACAACCATGCGCGCCACGGTGGTCTTGCCGGAGCCGGATTCGCCGACCAGCGCAAAGGTCTCGCCGCGCCTGATGTCGAAAGAGACGCCGTCGACGGCCTTGAGATATTCGAGATGGCCGCCCTCGAGCACGCGGTTGAGCCATGGCTTCGAGACGTCGAACACGCGGCGCAGGTTCCTGACCTCGATCAATGTCCCGCTCATGCCGCGGTCTCCTTCGCGGGATCGAACAGGTGGCAGGCGACCGATTGCGCGCCCTGCCGGATCGGCTCGGGGCGTTCGACGCGGCAGCGATCGAAGACAAATGCGCAGCGCGGATTGAACGGGCAGCCCGGCGGGATCGCCGACAGCCGCGGCATCGAGCCCGGGATCTGCACCAGGCGCTTGTCCTCGCCCGCAAGCGTCGGGATCGCGCCCATCAGGCCGCGGGCATAGGGATGCAAGGGATTGCGCACCACCTCCTGCACCGGGCCGATCTCGGCGATGCGGCCGGAATACATCACCGCGACGCGGTCGCAGGTCTCAGCGATCACGCCCATGTCGTGGGTCACCAGCATCACCGCGGTGCCGTGGTCGCGGCCGAGCCGCTTGATCAGCGCGATGATCTGCGCCTGCACCGAGACGTCGAGCGCGGTGGTCGGCTCGTCGGCGATGATCAGCTCGGGCTCGGCGCAGATCGCGAGCGCAATCACGACGCGCTGGCGCATGCCGCCGGAGAATTCGTGCGGATAGCCGTCGATGCGCTTCTCGGGCGCGGGGATGCCGACCTCGGCCAACAGATCGATGGCGCGCCGTCGCGCGGCGCTTTCGCTTAAGCTGGTGTGGGTGCGGATGGTCTCGACGATCTGGTCGCCGATCCGGTAGAGCGGATTGAGGCTGGTCAGCGGATCCTGGAAGATCATGCCGATCCGCTTGCCCCTGACGCGGCGGATCTGCTCCGGCGGCAGATGGTCGATCCGCGTGCCGGACAGCTCGATCTCGCCGGCGGAGATGCGGCCGGGCGGATCGATCAGCCCGATCACGGCAAGGCCGGTGACCGATTTGCCGGCGCCGGACTCGCCGACCACGCCGAGCACCTCGCCCTTGGCGATCTCGAACGACACGCCGTTGATGGCGCGCAAGGTGGCGCGGCGGGTGACGAATTCCACCTCGAGATTGCGCACGGAGAGAACGGGCTTGGTCATCGGAGCTTCGGGTTGAGGGCGTCGCGCAGCCAGTCGCCGAGCAGGTTGATGGAGAGGATCAGGCCGGCCAGCGCAATGCCCGGGAAGGCGACGATCCACCATTCGCCGGCGAACAGGTAGTTGTTGCCGATCCGGATCAGGGTGCCGAGCGAGGGCATGGTGTCGGGCATCCCGGCGCCGAGGAACGACAGCGTCGCCTCGGTGATGATCGCGAGCGCGAGGTTGATGGTGGCGATCACCAGGATCGGTCCCATCGTGTTCGGCAGCACGTGGCGGAACATGATCTTCGGCGCCGGCAGGCCGATCAGCTGCGCTGCCGCCACATAGTCCTTGTTCTTCTCGACCATGACCGAGCCGCGCACGGTGCGGGCATATTGCACCCAGAAACTGAGGCCGATCGCGATGATCAGGACGCCGAGCGTGCTCATCTCGTCGAGCCGGTTGCCGAGCAGCGATTTGGCGACGCCGTTGACCAGCAGCGCGATCAGGATCGCCGGGAAGGTGAGCTGCACGTCGGCGATCCGCATGATCACGGTGTCGACCGCGCCGCCGAAATAGCCGGCGATCAGGCCGAGGGCGATGCCGAGCGCGCCGGCGAACACCACGCCGGCCAGGCCGACGGCAAGGGAGATGCGCAGGCCGTAGAGGATCGCCGAGAGCACGTCGCGGCCCTGCTCGTCGGTGCCGAGCAGGAACGGACTCTGGCCGTCGGCGGTCCACAGCGGCGCGATCCGCGAGTTGATCAGCTGCAACTGTGCCGGATCGAACGGATTCTGCACCGCAAGCCAGGACGCGAAAATCGCCAGCAGGAAGAACAACAGCGTGATCGCAGCGGCGACCATCGTCAGTTTGGAGCGGCGGAACGAATAGAAGATGTCGCTGTCGATCGCGCGGGCGAACCAGCCGGCAGGTGGCTGGTGGTCTTCGGCGCGATGGGGGACGACGGCGTCGGACATCGGTCAGCCCCTCACGCCGCGCGGCCGACGGTCGACCGCAAGCGCGGATCGACCACGGTGTAGAGGATGTCGACCACGAGATTGATGGTGACGAAGATCAGCGAGACCATCAACAGATACGCGGCCATGATTGGGATATCGACGTTTTGCACGGCCTGGACGAACAGGAGCCCCATGCCCGGCCATTGGAACACGGTTTCGGTGATGATCGAGAAAGCAATAACCGAGCCAAACTGCAGGCCAGCCACCGTGATCACCGGAACCAGGGTGTTCTTCAGCGCGTGGCCGAAATGGATCGCGCGCGTGGTCAGCCCGCGGGCGCGGGCGAAGCGGATATAGTCGGTGCGCAGCACTTCCAGCATTTCGGCGCGCACCAGCCGCATGATCAGGGTCATCTGGAACAGCCCGAGCGTGATCGCCGGCATGATGATCGCCTTCCAGCCGGAGACGGTGAGCAGCCCGGTCGACCACCAGCCGAGCTTCACGACCTCGCCGCGCCCGAACGAGGGCAGCCAGCCCAAGGTTACGGCAAACAGATAGATCAGCAGGATGCCGATCAGGAAGGTCGGCAGCGAAATGCCGATCAGCGATATCGCCTGGAATAATCTGGCCAGGATGGTGTCGCGGCGCAGCGCCGAATAGACCCCCATCAGGATGCCGGCCACCATCGCAAAGATGGTGGCGACGATCGCAAGCTCCAGCGTCGCCGGCATGCGCTCGGCGAGCAGCGAAGAGACCGGCAGGCGGAACTGATAGGACACGCCGAACTTGAACTGCAGCGCATTGATGAAATAGCGGCCGAACTGCACCAGCACGGGATCGTCAAGGCCAAGCGAGTGCCGGATCTCGGCCCGCTGCGCGGCCGAGGTGTCGATCGAGACGATCTGGTTGACCGGATCGCCGGCGAAGCGGAACATCGCGAACGCGATGATGCCCACGGCGAGCATGACGCCGATCGCCTGCAGGAAACGGCGAAGAGTGAAAGCGAGCATCTCTACCTTTCACTGCTTTTGACATTTGGCGCGCGGCGTTGCGCGACCGGAAAACGCGAGGTCCCGGAAGCCTGCGCTTCCGGGACCCAATTCGCCGAGACCACTATTCACCCTCTTTGGTCGCCCAGTACAGCAGCACCTGGTTGTCCGCGCGCTGGGTCAATTTGACCTTTTTCGACACGCCCCACACCAGCGGCTGCTGATGCAGCGGAATGTAGCCGTAATCCTTGATGACGATCTCGTAGGCCTGCTTGATCAGCTGGTCGCGCTTGGCGGTGTCGCTCTCGACCAGCACCTTGTCGGTGAGCGCGTCGACGTCCTTGTTGCAATAGCCGCCGAGATTGGCCTCGCCCCGGGTCGAGTCCTTCGGGTCGTCACGGCAACCGAGGATGTCGTGCAGCACGTTGTGCGAGTCGGACGTGGCGGGCGTCCAACCCAGCATGAAGAACGAGGTCTGGTAGCCGCCGGGCTTCAGCACCTTGCCGAAATACTGCGCCTTCGGCTGCGCCAGCAGGTTCACCTTGACGCCGATGCGGGCCAGCATGCCGACCACCGCCTGGCAGATCGCGGCGTCGTTGACGTAGCGGTCGTTCGGGCAGTCCATCGTGACCTCGAAGCCGTTCGGATAGCCGGCCTCGGCCAACAGCTTCTTGGCGCCTTCCGGATCGGGCTTCGGCCGGGTGAACTCCTTCGACAGCGGATACAGCTCGGGCGCGATCATCAGGGCCGAGGGCGTCGACATGCCGCGCATCACGCGGGTCTTGATCAGGTCGACGTCGATCGTCTTGTAGAAGGCTTCGCGGACCTTGATGTCCTTGAACGGATTCTTGCCCTTGACGTTGGAATACAGCAGCTCATCGCGCGCCATATCCATGCCGATGAAGATGGTGCGGATCTCGGGCGCGGTCATCACGGTGGCGACACCGCTGGAATTGACGCGCTGGATGTCCTGCAGCGGAACCGGTTCGATGACATCGACCTCGCCCGACAGCAGCGCGGCGACGCGGGTGGCGTCGGAGCCGATCGGGGTGAAGATGATCTCCTTGAGATTATGCTCCGGCTTGCGCCAATAGCCCGGAAACGCCTTGAACACGGTCTTCACGCCGGGCTGATGGCTCTCGATCGTGAACGGACCGGTGCCGTTCTCGTGCAGCGCCGCGTAGCTCGGCGTGGTCGCCGAGGCCGGCGTCGGTGCAACGGAGTTGTTCTCCTCGCACCACTTCTTGTCCATGATGTACCAGCTATCCCACTGCGAGATCAGGATGGGATTGGGCGAGTCCAGCGTCACGTCGACGGTGGTGTCGTCGACCTTGGTGAACTTGGCATCTGCGGGGACGTTGCTGAGGAAGTTGGAGCCCTTGGCGCGGACCCGGTCGGCGGAGAACAGCACGTCGTCGGCGGTGAAGGGGTCGCCATTGTGGAATTTGACGCCCTTGCGCAGATGGAAGCGCCATTTGGTCGGGCTCAGCGTCTCCCAGCTTTCCGCCAGGGCCGGAATGATCTTGAGGTCCTTGTCGCGGGCGGTGAGGCCTTCGTAGACGTGCGCATGGTGCGCGATCGTCGTGGTTTCCTTCAGCGTGTAGGGATCCAGCGACTTCAGCTCGCCCTGGTTGGCATATTTCAACGTCTGGGCCGACGACGGCAAGGCAACGGCGACCAGCGCGACGGCAGCCGCCGCAAACAAACTCCAACGTACCGACATGTGATCCCGCGTCCCCGTTTTTATCGGCCGGCTGCTTTGTCCGGCTGGTATTATTGATGCATGTTGCCAGAGTTTACCGGCCGCGCAAGCGCGATTTCCCAAAGGGTTAACCTGCTCGCGCGGGTGCAGCGCAACCACTGGGATTCTCACGACAGGCGGTCGATATCGGCGCGTGACATTCGACTTTCGGAGTGCTGCGTGCGGGGCGCGGGAGTGATCTGCGGCGCGCGCTGCCGATGCCGGTCGCTGCAAGACAGTTTGGTTGACCATAACGGATGATTGAGGGCGACTGCATCTTCGGACGGCCGGGGCCGACTTGCGCAACGCACCCCGTCGCGGCGATACTGAACCGGGTCACGGCGCATTTGAGGAGGCGGATATGAAGGTCAACGTCGAGATAGATTGTACGCCCCTCGAAGCGCGGCAATTCTTCGGCCTGCCCGATGTGGCACCGATGCAGAACGCCGTCATGGACAAGCTGCAGCAGCAGATGCTGTCGAACATCGATAAGATTTCGCCGGAATCGCTGCTGCAGAGCTGGTTCACCTTCGATCCCAAGCTCGCCGAGCGCTTCCAGGACATGTTCGTGGCGATGGCCGGCTTCGGCGGCGCGAGCAAGAAGAAATAGTGACGACATGGACAGGAGCGTTGATGGGACCGAACGCCGGTTGCGCCCGCCCAGCCTGTTCCTGATGCTGGCGGAAGCGCGCGGCGTGCTCGAGCTCAATTCGAGCCTGCTTTTGTCGCCTTTGCTGATGCAGGCGCCGAAGGGCGACGGTCATCCGGTGCTGGCGCTGCCGGGCTTCCTCGCCAGCGATCTGTCGATGGCGCCGATGCGGCGCTATCTGAAGGATCTCGGCTACGACGCCTACGCCTGGAACATGGGCCGCAATTTCGGCGGGATTTCCAGCAGGCGAGGTGCGCTGCGCGACCTGCTGAAGCGGGTCCATGAGGCCACCGGGCGCAAGATCTCGATCGTCGGCTGGAGCCTCGGCGGCGTCTATGCGCGCGATCTGGCGTCGCAGATGCCCGAGCTGGTGCGCTCCATCATCACGCTCGGCAGTCCGTTCGCCGACGACATCCGCGCCACCAATGCGACCCGGCTCTACGAGCTCTTGTCCGGCGAGGGCGTGGACGACATCCCGGATGTCCGCGCCGCGATCGCCGGCGACATGCCGGTGCCGGCCACCTCGATCTATTCCCGCACCGACGGCATCGTGAACTGGCGGACCTCGCGGGTGCGGCCGTCGGCGACCGCCGAGAACATCGAGGTGCATCTGGCGAGCCATCTCGGCCTCGGCGTCAACCCCGCAGCGCTGTGGGCGATCGCGGACCGGCTGGCGCAGCCGGAAGGCGAGTTCCGGCATTTTGACCGGTCCGGCCCCTTTGCCATTGCCTACGGACCGGCAGAACAGGCACTATCCTAAACCAAACGACGAGAAGCGCCTCAAGGCGCCCGCGTGAGTTGGCTCTCGGGAGGAGATCATGAGCGACGCCAAGAAGCTGTCCTCGCTGGACGCATCGTTTCTCTATCTGGAAACGCCGGAAATGCCGATGCATGTCGGCAGCATGGCGATCTTCCGCCTGCCCGACGGCTACAAGGGCGACTTCTTCGAGGAGTTCAAGGCGATGATCGCCTCGCGGCTGCACATCGCGCCGATCCTGAAGGCGCGCCTGCAGAAGGCGCCGCTCGACATCGATCATCCGTCGTGGGTCGAGGACGACCAGTTCGACATCGACCGCCATATCTTCCGCGCCAGCCTGCCGGCGCCGCGCGACCGTGCCACGCTGGAGCGCATCGTCGGCTGGATGCACGCCAAGCTGCTGAACCGCGCCCGCCCGCTCTGGGAATTCTACGTCTTCGAGGGCATGAAGGACAACGAGATCGGGCTCTATTCCAAGATGCACCACGCCTGCATCGACGGCGGCGCAGGTGCCGCGCTGACCAGCATGATCTACGATTTGACGCCGGTGCCGCGCGAGATCGAGCCGCCGAGCGCGAAGAAGGTCGCGCAGGAGCCGCGCGACATCGCGGCCAACCTGATCGATGCCTATCAGCAGCTCTGGACCCAGCCGTTCGAGGCGGCCGCCGCCGCGCAGAAGAGCCTGGAGCTGCCGCGCTCCGGCAAGAGCGATCTCGGTTCGATCCTGTTCGATAACGCCATGTTCCAGATCGAGAGCGCGGTGAAGTTCGCGGGCTCGATGCCGACCGTGATGAAGAGCCTGTCGGACGTCGTCGCCAAGGTCGCCGATCCCCGTTCGCGCGAGAGCCTGCAGGCGATGTCCTCGCCGCCGACCATCCTCAACAAGGCGATCTCGTCGGAGCGCAGCTTTGCCGGCACCTCGATCTCGCTGTCGCGCGCCAAGGCGCTGGCGAAAGCGTCCGGCGGCAAGCTCAACGACGTCGTGCTGGCGCTCGCCTCCGGCGTGGTGCGGCGCTATCTGATCAGCCAGGGCGCGCTGCCGAACAAGTCGCTGACCGCCGGCGTGCCGATCTCGCTGCGCGAGGAGGGCAATGCCGAATCCAACAACCAGGTGTTCGGCATGATCTGCTCGATCGCGACCGACATCGAGGATCCCAGGAAGCGGCTGGAGACCATCATCGCGCAGTCCACCAAGTCCAAGGAGATGTCGCATCCGCTGCGCGCCCTGATGCCGCAGGTCTCCAACATCTCCATGCTCGGCGCACCGATCCTGGTGCAGATCATGGCGCTGCTCTACAGCCGTTCCGACCTCTCCAACGTGCTGCCGCCGGCGACCAACATCACGGTCTCCAACGTGCCGGGGCCGCGGCAGACGCTGTATGCGGCGGGAGCGGAGCTGTTACATATCTTCCCGGTTTCGATCTCGACCCACGGCGTTGCGCTCAACATCACCGTGCAGAGCTACCGCGATCAGCTCGATTTCGGCTTCATCGTCGGTGCCAACATCATTCCCCACGTGCAGGTGATGTGCGACATGCTGCCGCTCGAGTTCGATGCACTCGAGGCGGCGTTCGCGCCTCCGCCTGCGGACATCAAGGGCGCGGCCGAATAGGATTTCACAATGATCGAAATGCCACCGCTGCAGTTCGCCGAGACCAACGGCATCCGCATGGGCTTCTACGAAGCCGGCCCCAGCACCGACACGCCGCCGGTGGTGCTGTGCCACGGCTGGCCCGAACTGGCGTTCTCCTGGCGCCATCAGATCAAGGCGCTGGGCGACGCCGGCATCCGGGTGATCGCGCCGGATCAGCGCGGCTATGGCGCGACCGACCGGCCGGAGCCGGTCGAGGCCTACGACATGGAGCATCTGACCGGCGATCTGGTCGGCCTGCTCGATCATCTCAAGATCGACAAGGCGATCTTCGTCGGTCACGACTGGGGCGGCTTCGTCGTCTGGCAGATGCCGCTCAGACATCATCAGCGGGTCGCCGGAGTCGTCGGCGTCAACACGCCGCATTGGGATCGGGCGCCTGTCGATCCGATCGCGTTGTTCCGCCAGCGCTTCGGCGACCAGATGTATATCGTCCAGTTCCAGGATCCGGGGCGCGAACCGGACCGGATTTTCAGCAGCCGGGTCGAGCAGACCTTTGACGCCTTCATGCGCAAGCCGGCTGCCCGCCCGCCCGGCGCGCCGGAGGAGCAGCCGATCGCCGGCGTCGGCGCGTCGGCACGGCTCAATCTGGCGTTTCCGCAGATGATCGCGAATTACGACGCCAGGCACGATCCGCGGACGCCGATCCTGTCCGCCGAGGAGAAGAAGGTGTTCGTCGACACCTTCAGCAAAACCGGCTTCACCGGCGGCATCAACTGGTACCGCAACTTCACTCGCAACTGGGAGCGTTCGGCCGGGCTCGACCATCACGTCCGGGTGCCGGCGCTGATGATCATGGCCGAGAACGACGCGGTGCTGCCGCCGTCGGCCGCCGACGGCATGGAGCGACTGGTGCCGGACCTCGAAAAATATCTGGTCAAGGACAGCGGCCATTGGACGCAGCAGGAAAAGCCTGACGAGGTCAGCGCCAAGCTGATCGAATGGCGCAGAAAGCGGTTCGGGTAATTCCTGGCCGTCATTGCGAGGAGCGAAGCGACGAAGCAATCCATTCTATCCGCTTGCGGCACGATGGATTGCTTCGCTTCGCTCGCAATGACGGTTGAGACAAGGTAGGGGGCAATCTCGACATGGCGTCCGGCAACAGACTGAGTCCGATCCCGCAACCGCCGACAAAGCCGGTGGTCGGCAACATGCTGTCGCTGGATTCAAGCGCGCCGGTGCAGCATCTGGTGAAGCTCTCCAAGGAACTCGGCCCGATCTTCTGGCTCGACATGATGGGCGCGCCGATCGTGATCGTGTCCGGCCACGACCTCGTCGACGAGCTGTCCGACGAGAAACGCTTCGACAAGGCGGTGCGCGGTTCGCTGCGCCGGGTGCGTGCAGTCGGCGGCGACGGGCTGTTCACCGCCGACACCAGGGAGCCGAACTGGAGCAAGGCGCACAACATCCTGATGCAGCCGTTCGGCAACCGCGCCATGCAGTCGTATCACCCGAGCATGGTCGATATCGCCGAGCAGCTGGTCAAGAAATGGGAGCGGCTCAACGCCGACGAGGAGATCGAGGTCGTCCACGACATGACGGCGCTGACGCTCGATACCATCGGGCTGTGCGGCTTCGACTACCGCTTCAATTCGTTCTACCGTCGCGACTACCACCCGTTCGTGGAATCGCTGGTGCGCTCGCTCGAGACCATCATGATGACCCGCGGCCTGCCGCTCGAGGGGCTGTGGATGCAGAAGCGGCGCAAGATGCTCGCCGACGACGTCGCCTTCATGAACAAGATGGTCGACGAGATCATCGCCGAGCGGCGCGGCAATACCGACGTGACCGACGACAAGAAGGACATGCTGGCCGCAATGATGACCGGCGTCGACCGCTCAACCGGCGAGCAGCTCGACGACGTCAACATCCGCTACCAGATCAATACCTTCCTGATCGCCGGCCACGAGACCACCTCTGGCCTGCTGTCGTGCACGATCTACGCGCTGCTGAAGCATCCCGAGGTGCTGAAGAAGGCCTATGAGGAGGTCGATCGCGTCCTTGGTCCCGACGTCAATGCGCGGCCGACCTATCAGCAGGTGACGCAGCTCACCTACATCACCCAATGCCTGAAGGAGGCGCTGCGGCTGTGGCCGCCGGCGCCGGCTTACGGCATCGCGCCTTTGGCCGATGAGACGATCGGCGGCAAATACAGACTGAAGAAGAACACATTCATCACCGTGCTGGTGATGGCGCTGCACCGCGACCCCTCGGTCTGGGGCCCGAACCCTGATGTGTTCGATCCCGAGAACTTCAGCCGCGAGGCCGAGGCCAAGCGGCCGATCAATGCCTGGAAGCCGTTCGGCAACGGCCAGCGCGCCTGCATCGGCCGCGGCTTTGCCATGCACGAGGCGGCGCTGGCGATCGGGATGATCCTGCAGCGCTTCAAGCTGATCGACGTGCATCGCTATCAGATGCATCTGAAGGAGACGCTGACCGTCAAGCCCGACGGCTTCAGGATCAAGGTGCGGCTGCGCGACGACAGGGATCGCGGCGCGTTCGCCGGCAGCGCGGGCGCGGTTGCGGCCGCGCCGAAGCCTCAGCGCGCGCCGACCACGCGTCCCGGCCACGACACGCCGATGCTGGTGCTCTATGGCTCCAATCTCGGCTCGGCCGAGGAATTGGCGACCCGCATGGCCGATCTCTCGGAGATCAACGGGTTTGCAACCCGCCTTGGCCCGCTTGACGATTATGTCGGCAAGCTGCCGGAAGAGGGTGGTGTCCTGATCATCTGCGCGTCCTACAATGGCGCGGCACCGGACAACGCGACGCAGTTCGTCAAATGGCTGGAGAGCGACCTGCCGAAGGACGCCTTCGCCAAGGTGCGCTACGCCGTGTTCGGCTGCGGCAACAGCGATTGGGCGGCAACCTACCAGTCGGTGCCGCGCTTCATCGATGAGCAGCTGACCAAACATGGCGCCCGCGCGGTCTATCCGCGCGGCGAGGGCGATGCGCGCAGCGATCTCGACGGCCAGTTCCAGAAATGGTTCCCGGAGGCGGCCAAGGTCGCGACCAAGGAATTCGGCATCGACTGGAATTTCACCCGCACCGCCGAGGACGAGCCGCTCTACGCGATCGAGCCGGTGGCGCAGGGCGCGGTCAACACCATCGTGACCCAGGGCGGCGCGGTGCCGATGAAGGTGCTCGCCAACACCGAGCTGCAGACCAAGGACGGAGCCCATCCGTCGGAACGCTCGACCCGGCATATCGAGGTCGAGCTGCCCGCCAATCTGAAATACCGCGTCGGCGATCATCTCAGCGTGGTGCCGCGCAACGATCCGACCCTGGTCGACTCCGTCGCGCGCCGGTTCGGCTTCCTGCCGGCCGACCAGATCCGTTTACAAGTCTCGGAAGGCCGCCGCGCGCAATTGCCGGTCGGCAACGCCGTGTCGGTCGGGCGGCTGCTCACCGAGTTCGTCGAGCTGCAGCAGGTCGCGACCCGCAAGCAGATCCAGATCATGGCAGAGCACACCCGCTGCCCGGTGACCAAGCCGAAGCTGATGGCCTATGTCGGCGACGACGAGGCATCGGCGGCGCGCTACCGGACGGAGGTGCTGGGAAAACGCAAATCGGTGTTCGACCTGCTCGAGGAATATCCGGCCTGCGAGCTGCCGTTCCACCTCTATCTCGAAATGCTGTCGCTGCTGGCGCCGCGCTATTACTCGATCTCGTCGTCACCGGCGGGCGAGGCGCAGCGTTGCAGCGTCACCGTGGGCGTCGTCGAAGCGCCCGCAAGCTCGGGCCGCGGCATCTACAAGGGCATCTGCTCGAACTATCTGGCGCGCCGCCGCGCCGGCGACACCATCCACGCCACCATCAAGGAGACCAAGGCCGGCTTCCGCTTGCCCGACGACAACGCCGTGCCGGTCATCATGATCGGGCCTGGCACCGGCCTGGCCCCGTTCCGCGGCTTCCTGCAGGAGCGCGCCGCGCGCAAGGCACAGGGTGCTGTGTTGGGCCCTGCGATGCTGTTCTTCGGCTGCCGCCATCCCGAGCAGGATTTCATCTATGCGGACGAGCTGAAGGCGTTCGCCGCCGACGGCGTCAGTGAGCTCTTCACCGCCTTCTCGCGCACCGATGGGCCGAAGATCTATGTGCAGCACCTCCTGGCCGCGCAGAAGGACCGGGTCTGGGAGCTGATCCAGAACGGCGCGATCGTCTATGTCTGCGGCGACGGCGGCAAGATGGAGCCCGACGTCAAGGCGACGTTGATGTCGATCTATCGCGAGCGCACCGGCACCGATGCCGATGCTGCCGCGCGCTGGATCGAGGAGATGGGGACAGGGAATCGCTACGTGCTCGACGTCTGGGCCGGTGGGTAGTTTCCCGCCTTTGTAGCCCGGATGCAGCGAAGCGAAATCCGGGGGCCGTCGCTCCGCATTGACACTGCCCCGGATTGCACGGAGCCTGTCATCGGGCGCGCGTTCGCGCGACCCGTTGGCTCCATCCGGGCTACGGCAGAGGTGCCGCCCATGCTACAAGCCGCCGCATGATTCCATGGGAAAAGATCGATACCGCGCGCATTCCCGGCACCGACGGTGAATTGCGTCTGATGCGGCGGGGCCGCGAATTCTCGATCATGCTCGGCACCAACGAGCTGATGAACAGCCGCCTGTCGGGCTCGGAAGAGGCGCTGGCGACGCTTGCGGCGAAGAAGATCGAGCAGGTCGCAAAGCCGCATTTTCTGATCGGCGGCCTCGGCATGGGCTTTACCTTGCGGGCTGCGCTCAAAGTGCTCGGACAAGACGCGAAGATCACGGTGGCCGAACTGGTGCCGGCGGTCGTTGCCTGGGCGAGGGGTCCGATGGCGGAGATCTTCGGCGACAGCCTGAGCGATCCGCGCGTCAGCATCCAGGAGGAAGACGTTGCCGGCGTCATCGAGCGCCACCCGCGCAGCTTCGATGCCATCCTGCTCGACGTCGATAACGGCCCCGAGGGCCTGACCCGCAAGGCCAATGACGCGCTGTACGATGTCTCCGGGCTCAAGCTGGCGCACACCGCATTGCGACGCGGCGGCGTGCTCGCCGTCTGGTCGTCCGGGCCGAACGCAAAATTCCCGAAATCGCTGTCCCGGGCCGGGTTCGCAGTCAATGAGATCGCCGTCCGCGCCACCGGAAAAGGCCGCGGCGTCCGCCACGTGATCTGGATCGCGGCCAAGGACTAAGAGCGTTTTCGAGCGAAGTGGATACCGGTTCGCGTGAAGAAAACGCGTCACAACAAGAATCTAGAGCCGCCGTTCCGATTCTATCGGAACGGGGCTCTAGCCCGGAATCCGGGGCGGCCTTTGGCCCAGCGGTCGCCTCAGAACATCGTGTTGCTGTTCGCCGGATTTTCCGGAATGGGCTGCACCACGTCCCAATGCTCGACGATCTTGCCGTCCTCGAGCTTGAAGATATCGACGATCGCGTTGCCGCGGGTGCCGGGCTCGCGCACGGCGTGGACGTGCAGGATCACGTAGTCGCCATCGACGAAGGAGCGCTTGATCTCGCTGTGCGAGTTCGGAAATTTTTCACGCAGGAAGGCGATGAACTTGCGGAAGCCCTCGGCGCCGTCGGCCGCGCCGGGATTGTGCTGTACATAGCGGTTGCCGACATAGGCGAGCGCCGCGTCGGCATCCTTCTGGTTCAGCCCTTTCTCGTAGAACGCCAGCACCGCCTTGCGGTTGGCTTCCTGCTGCGCCTCGCTGGTGGCGGCCATCGCGGACGACGATGCGAGCGCGAGGAGGAGGGCGGCGACGGCTGTCCGCGGCCGAAGCAAGGTCTTCATCTGGTTGCTCCCGGTGGCTGAGCGATGGATAGCGCTCTCTACAGCGTCTATGCCGCGCCCGGAAGAACGCACTCCCGGCTCACATGGTTACCGGGAGATACCGGCCCTCACGCTGCCTTCGCTGCCGCCCCGTGTGCGTGCTTGTCGATGGCGTCGATGATCTCTGGCCACATCGGGATCGGCAGGGCATGGCCCATGCCTTCGATCATCAGGAGCCTTGCGCCCGGGATCGAGGCTGCAGTGTCCCGGCCGCCTTCGGGATGCACCAGCGGATCGACGGTGCCGTGGATCACCAGGGTCGGCGCCTTGACGCTGCGCAGCCGCTCCTTGCGGCTGCCGGAGGCGAGAATGGCGCGCAACTGGCGACCGACGCCCTCCGGATTGAGGCCGCGCTCGAAGGTGCGCCGCGCGCGCTCGGCATCGAGCGCCTCGTCTTCCGGGAACAAGCCGTTGCGCAACACCTTCCAGGTCTGCCCGAAGCGGACGAAGTATTCTTCCTTGCTCTTCGGCGGCGGCGCCATCAGTACCGCGGTCGCCTCGCGGGTCGGCCCAGGGATCTTTGGATTGCCCGTGGTCGACATGATCGAAGTCAGCGAGAGCACGCGCTCGGGAAAGGTGATCGCAACCTCCTGCGCGATCATGCCACCCATCGAGGCGCCGACCAGATGCGCTTTGCGGATGCCGAGCGCGTCCATCAGGCCGATCGTGTCCCGCGCCATGTCGGCCAGTCGGTAGGGCGCCGCGACCGGAATTTTCAGGAAGCGCAGCTTGATGAGCTCGAGCGCGGTCAGCCGCTTGCCGCCGCTCATGCGGGAGGATTTGCCGATATCCCTATTGTCGAATCGGATCACCCGAAAACCGCGCGCGGCGAGCTGGCGGCAGAATTCGTCGTCCCAATGGATCATCTGGGCGCCGAGGCCCATGATCAGCAGCAGCGGCTCGGAATGCGCCTCGCCAAAAACCTCGTAGCAGATGTCGATGCCGTTGGCGCGGGCAAGCTGCGGCGGCTGATGGGCGAGCGTGGTCACGGGCGTCCCCTGCTGGTGTCGCGGTCAGCAACCTCTATGCCACGGATTGACGCAGCGCAGAAGGGCTCCGACGTCGCCGGGCGTGTCGCACTGTTGACCGATCATCGGCAACAGTGTCGTATGGCACAAACAAGTGGAAGCGCGGCAAGCGCTCGCAATTGGTGTGGAGGAGCGCCGCATGGCCGACAAGGGCAACGACCCTGCCGTGATTTGGCAGACGATGATTGGCGAGATGGAGAAGGGGTTCAACTCCTTCGGCAATCAGTTGATGAGCTCGCCTGAATTTTCCAAGGTGATGAATCAGGCCGGCGGCGTCGCGGCTGGTGCGCAGAAGCAGCTCGGCGAGCTGATGGAGAAATATCTGCTGGCGATGAACCTGCCGAGCCGCTCCCAGCTCGTCGGCATGGCCGAACGCCTGCAATCGATGGAGAACCAGCTCAACGAGATCAAGACGCTGCTGCAGCAGGTGCACCACAATTCGCTGGCGCCGGATGACGGCCACGGCGCAACGCCACGGCCGCCGCGCACCAGGCAGCCGCCAGCGGAGGGAGGCAGCAAATGAATGCGCCCACCCCGTTTGATTTTGCCTCGATCTCCGAGCGGGTGCAGTCCGAGGTGCAGCGCGCGATCCAGCGCAGCATCAAGGGCGTCGAGTATTTCTCGTCCTCCGGGCCCTCGCTCGGCGAGACACCGAAGGACGTGCTGTATTCGCGCGGCACCATGAACCTCTATCACTACCGGCCGCAGGCCAGTGAGGTCTATCGCGTGCCGGTCCTGATCGTGATGGCGACCACCAACCGCGGCTATATCCTCGACCTGGTGCCGGGGCAGAGCTTCATCGAATTCCTGCTCAAGCGCGGCTTCGATGTCTACATGCTGGACTGGACCGCGCCGAAGCCCGAGGAGAAATCGCTGCGCATGGAGGACTATGTCCTCGACTTCATCCCGGAATCGGTCCGCCGGGTGCAGCAGGATTCCGGCGAGAAGGACGTCTCGGTGATCGGCTATTGCTTCGGCGGCGTGCTGTCGCTGCTCTATGGCGCGATCTTCAACGACGGGCCGATGAAGAACCTGATCTGCTTCACCACGCCGATCGATTTCCGCGAGATGAAGCTGTTCTCCAATTTCGCCGACCGCCGCTATTTCGACGTCGATCGGCTGATCGACAGCACGGGCAACATGCCGCCCGAACTGATCCTGCAATCGTTCGACATGCTGCGGCCGGCCGCGCGCGTCGTCGGCCAGATCCAGTTGTGGGACAACATCTGGAACGACGAGTTCGTCAAGTCGTACCGGATGTTCGACCGCTGGGCGACCGACACGCTGCCGCTCGCCGGCGAGTATTTCCGCGCCATCACCAAGGATTTGATGTGGGACAACAAGCTCTACAACGACACCATGACGGTCGGCGGCCGGCCGGCCAGGCTTGCCGACATCAAGGTGCCGATCCTGCACGCGGTCGCCGAGCACGATCACATCGTGCCATATGACGCGGCAAAGCATTTGATCACCAAGATCGGCTCCGAGGACAAGGAGGAGGTGATGCTGAAAGGCGGTCACGTCTCGCTGGTCGCCGGCGCCAATGCAATCAAGCGGCTGTGGCCGAAGCTGGACTCCTGGTTGGGCAAAAGATCGACCTGAGAAGGGTCGACTTGAGAGAGATCGACATGACCGAACAACGTTCCTATCCGCGCCACGTCAAGACCGAGGCCGGCGACATCGAGTTCCGCCTGATGAAGCGGGCCGACGAGGCCGCGGTGCAGGCCTTCGCGCAAAAGCTGCCGACGCACGACCTGCTGTTCCTGCCGCGCAACATCAGCCAGCCCAAGGTGCTGTCGGCCTGGATCAACGAGATCGAGCGCGGCGACATCACGAGCCTGCTCGCGATCAAGGACGGCAAAGTGGTCGGCTGCGGCACGCTGGTGCGCGATCCGCATTCCTGGTCGCCGCATGTCGGCGAGATCCGGATGGTGGTGTCATCAGACGTGCGCGGCCAGGGCGTCGGCCGGGCGCTGTCGCAGGAGACGTTCGCCATTGCCCTCGGCGCCGGGCTGGAGAAGTTCTCGGTGCAGATGACCGTCGACCAGCGGGCCGCGATCGCGCTGTTCGAAAGCCTCGGCTTCAAGGCGGAGGCCCTGCTGCGCGACCATGTCCGCGATGTCGAGGGCAAGACCCACGACATTGTCGTGCTCGGGCATAATGTGGCGCAGGTCCGGGCGCAGATGGAAGCGTATGGGCTGCCGGGCGCGGTTGGAGGTGCTTAAACACCTCTAGCTGCCGGTTCCGCAGGCAATCTGCCGGATATTCATGCTGTTCACGAGCTCGTGATATCGCGCTGCAACATCAATGTTGCGGCGCACCATGGGGTGTGTCATAACACCGCTGCCCCGGGCCAATCCGGACGGGGTGAGCCCATAGCTCAAACCTGAGGATGGAGAGAGACCCCAATGACCACCGAAACCAATTCCGTGCTGAACAGCGTCAAGGAAGCCTTCGCGCCCGTCACCGAGGCGTTCACCAAGCTCCAGAACCTGGAAGTTCCGGAAGCCGCCCGTGAGTTCGTGAAGAAGCAGGCCGAGGCCGCCAAGACCCGCGCTGCCGATGCCTATGCCGGCTCGGAGAAGGTGACCAACGTGATCGAGACCGCTGTTGCCGGTTCGGTGACCGAAGCCGCCAAGATCAGCCGCAACATCCAGCAGGCGATCTACCAGGACGCCGAGGCGTTCTTCGCCGGTATCGACAAGCTCGCGTCGGCCAAGTCGCTGAGCGAAGCCGCCCAGATCCAGTCGGACCTGGTCCGTGCGCGTGGCGAACTGTTCGTCTCGCGAGCGAAGGCCACGTCGGAGTATCTCGGCAAGCTCGTCACCGACGGTGCGAAGACCGCGCAGGACAACTTCGCCAAGGTCTACGGCAAGACCGCCTGATCGCGCTTGCACTGACGACTGCCCTTTTCGAAGGCCCGCCATTTCGCGGGCCTTCTTTTTTGGCGGCGTTCTCATACATCGTTGATGTCGCGCCTGCCGTCATTGCGAGGAGCGACAGCGACGAAGCAGTCCATCTCTCCGCATGCGGTGAAATGGATTGCTTCGCTTCGCTCGCAATGACGGCTAGTGTTGTGCCCGTGCGCGAGCTTCCTCAATTCCCATGACCCTTCCCGCCGCCCTCATCGCAACCCCCGTCGATGCCGAACGTGCCGCCGAACTGCGCCGCGTGAAGTGGCTGGCGACCGGCGTGCTGGCGACGACCCTCATCGTCTTCATTGCGTCGAAGGTCCTGCTCCCGGTGCATCCGGCCTTCGGCTTCATCGCCGCCTTTGCCGAGGCTGCGACCATCGGCGGGCTCGCCGATTGGTATGCCGTCGTCGCCCTGTTCAAGCGGCCGCTGGGGCTGCCGATCCCGCACACTGCGATCATCCAGAGCAATCAGGAACGGATCGCCGAGAAGCTCGGCGAATTCATCGAGAACAATTTCCTGGAGTCGGGACCGGTCGAGGCCAAGCTGCGCGAGATCGATTTCGGCAGTTTCATCGCCGATTGGCTGCGCGACCGCAAACGCTCCGAGGACCTCGCGCGCTTCGTGCTGCGGATGTTGCCCGAAGCGTTCGCGGCGACCGAGAGCTCGGGCTTGATGCAGTTCATCAGCCGCCGCGTCACCACGCAGGTGCTCTCGATCGATCTCGCGCCGCTCGCAGCCGGCGCGCTGCGCGGCTTCGTGCAGGAGGGCAGGCATGGCGGGCTGCTCGACGACCTCTTGCGCGTGCTGCACCAGACGCTGACGCAGCAGGAGACCATGGCGGTGATCCGCGACAAGGTCCGCGCCGAGATGCCGACGCTGCTCAGGCTCTATCGCGCCGACAAGTTCGTGGTGAACCGGATCATCGCCTCGGCCACGAAATTCTTCGAGGAGGTGCGCAACGATCCGCAGCATCCGTTCCGCGGCGAGTTCGACCGCATGCTGCTGTCGTTCGTCGACCGGCTCGGCAGCGACAAGGCGTTCGCCGATCGGATCGACGGGCTCAAGCGCGACCTGCTGGCGCGGCCGGAGCTCGCCAATCTCGGGCGCACCGTCTGGGCCAACGTCAAGGACTTCATCGCGCGCAGCGCCTCCGGCGAGTCGCAGGTGTTGCAGCATCAGCTGGCGCGCATGTTCGTCGAGGCCGGCGATGCGCTCGACGGCGATGCGGACCTGCGCAGCGAAATCAATCAGGGCCTGGTCGCGATCCTGCGCACGGTCGTTGCCGAACAGAAGAGCGGCGTCTCGAGCTTCATCGCCGACCAGATGAAGAGCTGGGACATGGAGCAGTTGATCTCGCTCATCGAGGTCAATGTCGGCAAGGACCTGCAATACATCCGCTTCAACGGCTCGCTGATCGGCGGGCTTGCCGGCCTTGCGCTTTACACGCTGGAATATGCGCTGCGCCTGCTGTGACCGATTGGGCACGGCGACCACATTAGTTGTGGCAAGTGTGACCTGGACCGCTTGCACGAAAGTGATCGGTTCCCTAGCTTTTCATGATCGTTTGTTGCGTTGCGGAACGATTCCGCCGGGTTTGCGTCAACGCTATTGACTCGCCTGATGATCCCATTGCCGGCCGTCACCACGGCGCCGGAACAGGAGCTGAAATGTCCGTTGCTGCGCAGACGCTACGCCCGCCGTCCAGGACGCTGATGTTTCTGGAAGGCCGCGCCATTCACGAGCTCGGTGCTTTCCTCGGTGCATTGCCGCTGCTGAGCCTCGCGCCGCGCGGCGATGGGCATCCGGTGCTGGTGCTGCCCGGACTGATCGCCTCCGACATGTCGACGCGCCCGCTGCGCGACTTCCTGGGGAGCAAGGGCTACGCCGTCAGCGGCTGGCGCCAGGGCCGCAACCTCGGGCTTCGCGCCGGCGTGCAGGACGGGATGGTCGACCTGCTGCAGGAGATGAACGAGACGACCGGCCGCAAGGTCTCGGTGGTCGGCTGGAGTCTCGGCGGCCTCTACGCGCGCCAGCTCGCCAAGATGATGCCGGAGCGCGTGCGCCAGGTGATCACGCTCGGCAGCCCGTTCGCCGCCGGCCCGAAATCGACCAATGCCTGGCGCGTCTACGAGATGGCCAGCGGTCGCCGCGCCGACGAAGAGGATTCCCGCTTCGGCGGCTCGCTCGCCAGCGCACCGCCGGTGCCGACCACCGCGATCTTCAGCCGCACCGACGGCGTCTGCGCCTGGCAGGGCTGCCGCGAGCAGGCCTCGTCGATGACCGACAGCATCGAGGTCGAGAGCAGCCATTGCGGCATGGGCCATCACCCCGCGGTGGTCTACGCGGTCGCCGATCGCCTCGCGCAGAAGGAAGGCGAGTGGGCGCCGTTCGACCGCAGCGGTTGGCGCAGCTTGGTCTATCCGGATCCGAACCGCTGACTTTGTTTGCCTCGCCCCGCTTGCGGGGAGAGGCCGGATCGCATGAAGCGAAGCGCAATGCGATCCGGGTGAGGGGGAGTCTCCGCGAGTCGTCTTTCACCGTGAGCGCGGAGGCAGCCCCTCACCCCAACCCTCTCCCCGCAAGAGCGGGGCGAGGGAGAAGCTAGAGCGGCGACATTGTCGTTCCTCGACAAAACGCGCTATGCGTTGCGGCATGCCACAGCCGCTTGCCCGCATCGTCGATCAGCTGAAGCGCGAGCCGTCACGCACCGGCTCGATCATCATCACCGTGTTCGGCGATTCCATCGTGCCGCGCGGCGGCGCGGTGTGGCTCGGCACGCTGCTCGAGTTCTTCAAGTCGCTCGACATCGACGGCAATGTGGTGCGCACCGCGATGTCGCGGCTCGCCGCCGATGGCTGGCTCGAGCGCAGCAAGGTCGGCCGCAACAGCTTCTATCGGTTGAACGCCCGGGGACGGCAGACCTTCGACACCGCCACCCGGCACATCTACGATCCGCCGCCGTCGGACTGGACCGGCCGCTTCGAGCTGCTCCTGATCGGCAATGCCGAAGACCGCGACGCCGCGCGCGAGGCGTTGAAGAACGCCGGCTTCGGCAGCCCGCTGCCCGGCGTGTGGGTCGCGCCGTCGGGCGTGCCGATCCCCGATGAGGCGTCGCGCGCGATCCGTCTCGAGGTCTCGGCGGAGGACGACAGCGGGCGCAAGCTGCTCAGCGAGAGCTGGCCGCTCGATCGCACCGCGGACGCCTATCTGAAGTTCATGAAGACGTTCGAGCCGCTGCACGGTGCAATCATGCGCGGCGAGAGACTGAGCGACGCCGACGCCTTCACCGCGCGGATTCTGTTGATCCATCACTATCGCCGGGTCGTGCTGCGCGATCCGCTGCTGCCGTATCAGCTGCTGCCGAAGGACTGGCCGGGCAGGGCTGCGCGCAAGCTCTGCGGCGAGATCTATCGCGGGCTGCTTCCCGCGTCGGAACAATGGCTTGACGATCACGCGACCAACGAGGACGGGCCGCTGCCGAAGCCCAACGGGGCGGTGGCGCGACGTTTCGAGGGCGTCTGAACATATTACAAAAATATCTTGCATTTCAAAAATTGTGTTATATATTGCTGCCTAACAACACGCTGGGAGGTCGGCCATGTACACGCAGGCGCTCAACTCATCCGACGGCGACGATCGCGGCGTCGAGGATGTTGCCCGTGCCGATCAGTTCCAGGCCCGCATCGACGCCGACGAGCGCATCGAGCCGAACGACTGGATGCCCGCCGCGTATCGCAAGACGCTGACCCGGCAGATTTCCCAGCACGCCCATTCCGAAATCGTCGGCATGCTCCCCGAGGGCAACTGGATCACCCGCGCGCCGTCGCTGCGCCGCAAGGCCGCGCTGCTCGCCAAGGTGCAGGACGAATGCGGCCACGGGCTCTATCTCTACGCCGCCGCCGAGACGCTCGGCACCTCGCGCGAGGAGCTGGTCGATGCGATGCTCTCGGGCAAGGCGAAATATTCCTCGATCTTCAATTATCCGACGCTGACCTGGGCCGACATCGGCACCATCGGCTGGCTGGTCGACGGCGCCGCGATCATGAACCAGATCCCGCTGTGCCGCTGCTCCTACGGCCCCTATGCCCGCGCGATGATCCGCGTCTGCAAGGAGGAGTCATTCCATCAGCGCCAGGGTTTTGAGATCATGGTGACGCTGTGCCGCGGCACCGCCGAGCAGAAGGCGATGGCGCAGAACGCGCTCGATCGCTGGTGGTGGCCGGTGCTGATGATGTTCGGTCCGCCGGACCAGGTCAGCCAGCACAGCGACACCTCGACCAAGTGGAAGATCAAGCGCTTCTCCAACGATGAGCTGCGCCAGAAATTCATCGACGCCACCGTGCCGCAGGCCAAGTTCCTCGGGCTCAAGATTCCCGATCCCGGCATGACGCAGAACGCAAACGGCAATTGGGTACACAGCCCGATTGACTGGGACGAGTTCAAGCAGGTGCTGGCCGGCAACGGTCCCTGCAACCGCGATCGTCTCGCCGCGCGCCGCAAGGCGCATGAGGAAGGCGCCTGGGTGCGCGAGGCCGCGACGGCCTATGCCGAGAAGCGCAAGCGCCGCCAGCTCGCGCAAGCCGCAGAATAAGGGAGCCCGAGATGGCCACGCCGAACGTTCCGCTCTGGGAAGTCTTCATCCGCAGCCGCAACGGCCTCGCGCACAAGCATGTCGGCTCGCTGCATGCGGCGGATTCCACGCTGGCGCTGCAAGCTGCGCGCGACATCTACACCCGCCGCGGCGAGGGGCTGTCGATCTGGGTGGTGCCGTCGAACGCGATCACCGCGTCGGATCCGTCGGAGAAGGGCATGATGTTCGAGCCGGCGGAGTCCAAGATCTACCGCCACCCGACCTTCTACGACGTCCCCGACGAAGTCGGGCATATGTGAACTCGCCTCCGCTTCGTCATTGCGAGCGAAGCGAAGCAATCCATCGGGCCGCGAAGCGAGGAGCAAGCATGGATTGCTTCGTCGCTTCGCTCCTCGCAATGACGGCCAAATCAGCGAGTTGATAAGATGGCAACCGCCAATATCGAAGTCTCCGAAACGCCGCTGGTGCTCTACGCGCTGCGCCGCGCCGACGATGCGCTGATCCTCGGCCATCGGCTGTCCGAATGGTGCGGCCATGCGCCGGCGCTGGAGGAGGACATGGCGCTCGCCAATATGGGGCTCGACCTGCTCGGCCAGGCCCGCGAGCTCTACACCTATGCGGCCAAAGTCGAAGGCCGCGGCAATGATGAGGACAAGTTCGCCTATCTGCGCGACGTCCGGCAGTACCGCAACCTGCTGCTGGTCGAGCAGCCGAATGGCGACTTCGCCCGCACCATGGTGCGGCAGTTCTTCTACGCGGCGTTCGCCGATCTCTACTGGCGCGCGATGATGGCCTCCTCCGATCCGACGCTCGCCGCGATCGCGGCGAAGTCGGAGAAGGAGAGCGCCTATCACGTCAGGCATTCGTCGGAATGGATCGTCCGGCTCGGCGACGGCACCGAGGAGAGCCATCGCCGCGCGCAGCATGCGATCGACGACCTCTGGGCCTATACCGGCGAGATGTTCGCGGTCGACGACGCCGAGCGCGGCCTGATCGATGCCGGCATCGCGACCGATCCGGCGACGCTCAAGTCGCGCTGGCTGAAGACCGTCAGCGGCATCGTCAACGAGGCGACGCTGGCGTTGCCGAACAGCGATTGGATGCAGCAGGGCGGCCGCGTCGGCAGCCATAGCGAGCACCTCGGCCATCTCCTCAGCGAATTGCAATCCCTGCAGCGGACCTTCCCGGGGGCCACATGGTGACCGTCGCGCTCAGCGCTGCCGATTTGCGCCGGCGGGCCTGGCGCGCGGCTGCGCAGGTGGTCGATCCGGAAATCCCGGTGCTGACCATCGCCGATCTCGGCGTGCTGCGCGACGTCGCGGTCCGCGACGGCCATGTCGAGGTCGCGATCACGCCGACCTATTCCGGCTGCCCGGCGATGAACATGATCGCGCTCGAGATCGAACTCGCGCTGGAGCGCGAAGGCATTCACGCTCCGAAGGTGCGCACCGTGCTGTCGCCGGCCTGGACCACCGACTGGATGAGCGAGGACGGCCGCCGCAAGCTCAGGGACTACGGCATCGCGCCGCCGCAGCCCGGCTCCTCGCGCCGCGCGCTGTTCGGCGAGCAGCAGGTCGTGTGCCCGCAATGCAGCTCCGTCGATACCGAGCTGCTGTCCGAATTCGGCTCGACCTCTTGCAAGGCGCTGTGGCGCTGCAAGAGCTGCCGCGAACCCTTCGATTACTTCAAGTGTCATTGACCATGCTCGAGGCTATCAACAAGCACCCCGTCATTGCGAGCGAAGCGAAGCAATCCATGCTTCCTCGCTCGCGGAGCGATGGATTGCTTCGTCGCTTCGCTCCTCGCAATGACGGCGGAGATAGCTGATGTCCCTTGCGCCGCGCTTTCACCGTTTGTCCGTCCGCGATCTGCGCCGCGAGGCGTCGGATGCGATCTCGATGACCTTTGCGATCCCCGACGATCTGCAAGGCGACTACCGCTTCACGCCGGGCCAGTATCTGACGCTGCGCACCACGATGGACGGCGAGGAAGTCCGCCGCTCCTATTCGATCTGCTCCGGCCCGGATGACGGCGAATTGCGCATCGCGGTGAAGAAGGTCGACGGCGGCGCATTCTCGAATTGGGCCGCCGACGAGCTGAAGGCCGGCGACCAGCTCGACGTGATGACGCCGACCGGCCGCTTCGGTGTCGCGCATGCGCCCGGCGAGGCGCGGACCTATGTCGGCTTCGCCGCCGGCAGCGGCATCACGCCGATCCTCTCGATCATCAAGGGCGTGCTGGCGCGCGAGCCGAATAGCCGCTTCTTCCTGTTCTACGGCAACCGCTCGACCGAAGGCGTCATGTTCCGCGAGGCGCTGGAGGAACTGAAGGACCGCTTCATGCAGCGGCTGTCGGTGTTCCACGTCATCTCGGGCGAGGAGCAGGACATCCCGATCCTGCACGGCCGGCTCGACGGCGACAAGGTGCGGGTGCTGCTGCGCTCGCTGGTGCCGGCCGCAACCGTCGATCACGTCTTCATCTGTGGGCCGGCCGCGATGAGCGAGACCATCGAGGCGACCTGCCGCGAGATCGGCATCGCCGACGAGCGCATCCATGTCGAGCGCTTCGTGTCGGAATTCGGCGGCAAGCCGCGCCCGAAAATCGTCGTTGCCGCCGGCGCGCCGCCGAAGGCGATCGCCGGACTGATCATCGACGGCAAGCGCCGCGAAGTCCCGGTCGCCGACGGCGAATCGATCCTCGACGCCGCGCTGCGCGCCGGCATGGACCTGCCGTTTGCCTGCAAGGGCGGCATGTGCTCGACCTGCCGCGCCAAGCTTATCGAGGGCGAGGCGCCGATGGACCTGAATTATTCGCTGGAGCCGTGGGAGCTGAAGGCGGGGTTCATCCTCACCTGCCAGGCCAAGCCGTGCTCGGAGAAGGTCGTGGTCGATTACGACCACGTCTAGGTGTCATTCCGGGGCGCGCGTAGCGCGAGCCCGGAATCCATTCTTCTACCGGGGACGCGGCCCGATGGATTCCGGGCCTGCGCCTTGCGGCGCATCCCGGAATGACGGCGCAAGAGTTGACGACCATTGGTGTCGCGCACGACACTGATGTGACACCAAGAGGCCCATCGCAACGGGCCCGTGCACAGGGAGTTCGACGTGAATGTGAAGGCCACGCTATCGCCTGAGGATGTCGCCCGCGCCTGCGCGGATGCGATGTGGAAGGAAGACGACGCCAGCAAGGGCCTCGGCATGGAGCTGGTCGAGATCAAGCCGGGGCAGGCTGTGATGGCGATGACCGTGCAGCCGCACATGGTCAACGGCCAGCGCATCTGCCATGGCGGCTACATCTTCACGCTCGCCGATTCCGCGTTCGCCTTTGCCTGCAACAGTCATAACGATCGCGCGGTGGCGGCGCAGGGCAACATCACCTTCATCCGGCCCGGCAAGCTCGGCGACCGGCTGGTCGCGACCGCGCGCGAGATCTCGCGCAGCGGCCGCTCCGGAATCTACGACGTGCGCGTCGCCGCTGGCGACAACGTGATCGCCGAGTTTCGCGGACATTCGCGGGTGATACAAGGCAGCTGGCTGCCGGATACGGACATCAAGGCATAACGTTCAGGGGAAACGTCGATGGCTACGGCAAAGCTCAGGGTTGGAGACAGCGGCTATCACGCCGAGCTCGATGCGGCTGAACGCGCCTCGCGCGACGAGATCATGGCGTTGCAGACCAGGCGGCTCGCCTGGTCGCTCAAGCATGCCTATGACAACGTCGCGCATTACAAGAAAAGCTTCGATGCCGCGGGCGTGCACCCCACAGACTTCAAACAGCTCCCCGACCTCGCCAAGTTTCCCTTCACGGTGAAGACCGACCTGCGCGACAATTACCCCTTCAACATGTTCGCGGTGCCGCGCGAGCGGCTGGTGCGGGTGCACGCTTCCTCGGGCACCACCGGCAAGCCGATCGTGGTCGGCTATACCAAGGCCGATATCGACACCTGGGCGGACGTGATGGCGCGCTCGATCCGCGCCGCCGGCGGCCGCACCGGCATGCTGATGCATAATGCCTATGGCTATGGCCTGTTCACCGGCGGCCTCGGCGCGCATTACGGCGCCGAGCGGCTCGGCTGCACGGTGATCCCGATCTCCGGCGGCATGACCGAGCGCCAGGTGCAGCTGATCAACGATTTCAAGCCCGATATCATCACGGTGACGCCGAGCTACATGCTGGCGATCCTCGACGAGTTCAAGCGGCAGGGGCTCGATCCGCGCAAATCGTCGCTGAAGTTCGGCATCTTCGGCGCCGAGCCCTGGACCAACGCGATGCGCGTCGAGATCGAGCAGGCCTTCGACATGGATGCGTCAGACATCTACGGCCTGTCCGAGGTGATCGGCCCCGGCGTTGCGCAGGAATGCGTGGAGACCAAGGACGGGCTGCACGTTTGGGAGGATCATTTCTATCCCGAGGTGATCGATCCGCTGACCGGCAAGGTGCTCGGCGACGGCGAGAAAGGCGAACTGGTGTTCACCTCGCTGACCAAGGAAGGCTTTCCGATCATCCGCTACCGCACCCGCGACCTGACGCGGCTGCTGCCCGGCACGGCGCGGCCCGGCATGCGGCGGATGGAGAAGGTGACCGGCCGTTCCGACGACATGATCATCCTGCGCGGCGTCAACGTGTTCCCGACCCAGATCGAGGAAGCGCTGCTGGCGACCGACTGGTGCGGCGGTCACTTCATCATCGAGCTGACCCGCGAGGGCCGCATGGACGAGATGACGGTGCTTGCCGAAGCCCGGCCCGAGAGCTGGGACGGCGAGGGGCTCGCCGCGCACGCCGAAAAGCTCTCCGGTTTCATCAAGAACACCATCGGCATCTCGACCCGAATCCGCGTCGTCGCGCCCGACACTCTGGAACGTTCCCTCGGCAAGGCGAAACGGGTTTACGATAAGCGGCCGAAAGGGTAACTCCTGCTCATAACAGAGCAGGGTGATCCTTGATGCCGGTTTCTTCAAAGCCTGACGCGCGACCCGTCTCGGTCGACGCCCGCTGCGTCCGCCTGCTGGCGAAGGCGGAGAACGCGGCGGCGGTGGCGCCGGTGGTCGAGAACCACCTTCTCTCGCGCGGCGACAATGACGTCCTGATCGAGATGAAAGCCGCGGCGGTCAATCCGTCCGACGTCAAGGCTGCGACCGGGCTGATGCCTTATGCCGTGTTCCCGCGCACCTCCGGCCGCGACTATGCCGGCGTCGTGATCGACGGCCCGTCGGGCCTGATCGGGCGCGAGGTGTTCGGCTCGTCCGGCGACCTCGGCATCCGCCGCGACGGCAGCCATGCCACGCATCTGGTGGTCGAGGCCGCTGCCGTGGTGGAAAAGGCCGCCGGCCTGTCCTGGGACGAAGCTGCCGGGATCGGCGTGCCGTTTGTCACCGCGATGGAAGGCCTGCGCCGCGCCGGTCTGCCGAAACCAGGCGAGACCATGCTGGTGATGGGCGTCAACGGCAAGGTCGGCCAGGCCGCGGTGCAGATCGCGAGCTGGCACGGCGCGCGCGTGATCGGCGTCGTGCGCAAGAGCGAGCCCTATGAGGGCCACAGCAATGCGCCGGTCGAGGTGATCGACGCCTCCGCCGTCGATGTCGCCGCGCGCGTGCGCGAGCTGACCGGCGGCAAGGGCGCCGACATCGTCTACAACACCGTCGGCGATCCCTATTTCCAGGCCGCGCACAAGTCGCTGGCGCTGCGCGGCCGCCAGATCCTGATCGCGGCGGTCGACCGCATCGTGCAGTTCAACATCCTCGAATTCTATCGCGGCCAGCACACCTATGTCGGCATCGACACGCTCGCGCTGTCGTCGGTTGCGACCGGCGAGGTGCTGCGCGAGCTCGCGCCGGGCTTTGCCGGCGGACATCTGAAGCCATTCCCGATCAAGCCGAGCGCGATCTATCCGCTGGAACAGGCCAAGGCCGCGTTCGTTGCCGTGGCAGGCTCGTCGCGCGACCGCGTGATTTTGCGGCCGTAATCCACCGTCATTGCGAGGAGCCAACGGGTCTCGCCTCCGGCGAGCCCGATGATAAACTCCGCGACGAAGCAATCCATTCTCTCCCATTACGGTGCTATGGATTGCTTCGCGGAGCCTGTCATCCGGCGGCGCTTCGCGCCGACCGGTTGGCTCGCAATGACGAACTCTGAGGGACTTCCATGGACCCCGCCACAACAGTCATCCTCGCTGCCCTCGTCATCGGCCTGATCTACGGCTCGGTCGGGCTCGTCAGCGGCTTCTGCATGATGAGCGGCCTGCGCGGCTGGTGGGCGGAGGGCGACGGCCGGCTGGTACGCACCTATGCGCTGGCGATGGGTATCGCGATCGCGGCCTCGCAGCTGCTGGCGGCAGCCGGCCTCGTCGATCTCGGCAAGTCGATCTATCTGCAACCGTCGTTCTCGGCGCCGGTGATGTTCCTCGGCGGGCTCTTGTTCGGTTACGGCATGGTGCTGTCGAACGGCTGCGGCTCGCGGGCCTTGGTGCTGCTCGGGCGCGGCAACCTGCGGTCCTTCGTGGTCGTGATCGTGCTCGGCATTGTCGCCGAGATGACGCTGAAGGGCCTGATCGCGCCGGCGCGGATCGCGATGGTGCAGGTCTCGCAGGCCACGATCGCGGTCAATTCGGTGCCGGCGCTGCTGGCAAGCGCCGGCCTCGGCGCGGTGTCGGCGCGGATGATCGCAGCCGCGGTGCTATCAGCCGTGCTGATGATTTTCGCCTTTGCCGATGCACCATTCCGCAAGTCGCCGGGCCAGATCGCAGCCGGCCTGATCGTCGGCCTGCTGGTGGCGGGCGGCTGGTACGCGACGGGCTATCTCGGCGCCGACGATTTCAATCCGGTGCCGGTCACGTCACTGACCTTCATCGCGCCGATCGCCGACGCCCTGCAATATGTCATGCTGTCGACCGGCTCGACGCTCAATTTCGGCATCGTCACCGTGTTCGGCGTGTTTGCCGGCAGCCTGGTCACTGCACTTGCCACCGGGCGCTTCAAGCTCGAAGGCTACCGCTCGCCGCAGCACATGCTGCGCTCGGCAGGCGGCGCCGCCCTGATGGGCGCGGGCGGTGTGATGGCATTCGGTTGCTCGGTCGGGCAGGGGCTGACGGGACTGTCGACGCTGTCGCTGTCCTCCTTCATCGCCATCGCCGGCATCATGCTTGGCACCGCCGCCGGCCTGCGCGGCGCGCTCCGGGTGAGGCCGCTTGCGACGGCCTAGGGCGTTTACTCATAGCCGTCGGCTTCCAGTCATAAAGCGGAAGTTGCCCAGTTAGTTGTCGGCGGCTTATAACCCAATACGGACATTCGGCGCCCAAGCGCTATTTCTATGCTAATGGAAACCTTAACTGAAGTTCGTGCGGGCTATCCAGCAGATGTCCACCATCATAAAGGAAATGATTGCTTCGCTTGCCGCGAGGCATAAGGCAGATGAGGAGCTTGATAGGCCTGAGCCGCAGCGCCTGTTGAGCGATGCCGCTCTTGAGAAATGGAGCGTGCAGAGCGAGCTGCCGAGGGATGACTTGTACGATGCATTGGCGCTCGAATTGGCGTCGGAATTTAACAAGAAGACCCTTGATTTCGACTTCTGTGATCGGGTCGTGAACGAGCTGTTGGGCCATTATGGGCGCGCGTCCCGATTTGCCCCCTTTGTTTTGGGATGTCTACTTAGCCTTCGATGCGGGTGAGTTCTATCCTGACAACGACCACAGCACCGACCCGGTAGCCAGATTTACGCGGCCGCAGATTGCGGAAATTGTTCAAAGATTTACTTCAAGTCGTGGCTGAGCGGGGCCGCCTTGCATCTGCACTAAGTCCAGTGTTGGCCCAAGGCCGACATGCAGCGACGTCGGTTTCGACGTCAGCTTCCGAGACCGAAGCGGACGTGACAAATCTATGAGTACAGGCCCTAGTTACGCCCGCGCCGGCGCATCCGCGAGCGAGCTCAACGCGATGCCGCCGACGATCAGGGCCGCGGCGATCGCCAGTGAGAGATCGATCGGTTCGCCGAGCAGCAGTGAAGCGGTCACGATGCCGACGATCGGCGTTCCCGTGGTACCGAGCGATGTCGTCAGCGCCGGCAGGCTCTTGTTGACCATGGACATCGCCCAATAGGCCAGCGCCGTGCCGATGAAGCCGGAATAGAGGAACAGCAGCACGAGGTGCGGGGACCATGTCACCGTGGGCACGCCCTCGGTGACCAGCGCCGTCGTGGTCAGCACCAGCGTCGCGACCAGCACCTGCCACAGCAGGAGCTGCAGCGGCGTCGCGATCCAGCGGTGCGAGCGGATATAGATGATGTTGGCGGCCCAGCAGATCGCGGCGAGAATGATCATGCCGGCGCCGGCGATGATGTGCAGGTTGCTCCAGTCCAGCGATGCCGGGTTGAGGATCACGCAGAGGCCGGCGAGTCCCGACGCGACGCCGACGAGCTTCAGCGTTCCGAGCCGTTCGGTTCGCGCCACGCCTGCCGCCAGCGCCACCCAGAGCGGCGTGGTGTAGCCGAGCACGATGCCCTTGCTCGCCGGCAAATAGCGAAGGCCGGCGGCGACCAGCGTCGAGAAGAACGTCATGTGCAGCAGCGCGACGCTGAGCACCACCGGGACATCGGCGATCCGCGGAATGATCAGATTGCCGCTGGCGCGGAGGATCACCAGCAGTGCGGCCAGGGCGACCCAGCTGCGGATCGAAGCGGTCCACAGCGGCGGCACCGCCACCACCAGCGATTTCGTCACCGACCAGTTGATGCCCCAGGCCAGCACCACGACGATGAATAAAGCGGCGGCTTTGGCCGGCGATAGCGATTGATTCACTGCCGTATCCTTGCGGGCGATACCGCTTGTGAATAGGATCGCGCTGGCTCTCTCGAAAGAGCCAGATCGGATAGAACTAAGGAGCCAGATTGATCCTCGCCGAATTGCTCGAGCTGAAGCGGTCGGACGGTGCCGGGCTGGCCGCGCAGTTGACGCAGCAGCTGCGCGCGCTGATGGCGAGCGGCCGGATCCGCAGCGGCGCCGTGCTGCCGTCGAGCCGCACGCTTTCGGCGGAGCTCGACGTGTCGCGCAACACGGTGACGCATGCCTATGAGCAGCTCACGGCCGAGGGGTATCTGCGTGTCGCCGCGCGGCGGCGGCCGGTGGTGTCCGACGATATCGAGGCGCGCTTCGCCAAACCTGCGCCTGCGCCGCGGCGCGATGGCGCCCGCAGACCGCTGCTGTCGCCCTGGGCCTTGCAGCTTTCCGAGACAGATTGGCCGCTGTCCTACCAGGCCAATTTCCGGCCGCTCCGTCCCGGGCTGGCGGATGCGCGCGAGTTTCCGCACCAGATCTGGGGGCGCTGCCTGCGCCGCAGCGCGCTGCGCCGCCGCTTGAACGACCAGACCGTGATCAACAGGCCGAGCCTGCGCAAAGCCTTGCGCGACTATCTCGAAATCAGCCGTGGTGTGCACGCCGAGGCCGATCAGATCCTGATCCTGCCGACCGCGCAGGCGGCGCTGACGCTGATCGCAGCAGCCGTCATCGCGCCGGGCGATGCGGTGTGGACCGAGGATCCCGGCTATCCCGGCGCCGCGGCGGCGTTTCGCGCGGCCGGCGCCGACGTCGTCGGTGTCAGGCTCGACCAATGGGGCATGATGCGGACGCGCGCGGCGCGTGCGCCAAAGCTGATCTTCACGACGCCCTCGCATCAGCATCCGACCGGGCGGGTGATGCCGGTTGCGCGCCGCACCGAATTGCTGGCGTCCGCCGCGCCCGGCAAGACCTGGATCGTCGAGGACGATTACGACGGCGAGTTTCACTATGACAGCCGTCCGATGCCGGCGTTGCAGGGGCTCGACCGCGAGGGACGCGTGCTCTATCTCGGCACCTTCGCAAAAGCGATGACGGCCGATATCCGCATCGGCTATCTGGTGGTGCCGCAGCAACTGGCGCGGACCATGGAGATCGCGCAGCGCCATCTCGGGCTGATCGCGTCCGTGCATGTCCAGGAAGCGCTGGCCGATTTCATGGCTGACGGGCATTTCCTGGCACACATCAGGCGCATGCGGCGGATCTACCGGGCGCGCCGCGACCATCTCGCCGCGGCGCTGGCGCGGCAGCTGGGCGAGGTGCTCGCGGCCGAGGTCCCGCCGGGCGGCATGCAGCTGATCGCACGCTTCAAGGATGCCGCCACAGATCAGGGCGCCGTGACCCGGCTGGTGGCCGCCGGTGTCGAGGTGCGCGCGCTGTCGAGCCTCGCGCTGGAGCGGCCGCGCGACCACGGCCTGTTGATCGGCTTCGCGGCCTGGCGCGAAAGCGAGATCGGCGCCGCGGTCCGCACCATGGCGAACTGCCTGACGGGGAAGCGCGCGGCGCGGGGATAGACGGCGAGGGGGCGTGCAGGATTTCGGAATACTAGAAGTATATTGCTGAGTTGCCCGACGCGTCAAGTGGCCTGGAGCATGATCCGGAAAAGTGCGAAGCGGTTTTCCGAAAAGATCATGCTCAAACAAGGAGCTAACGCGCGATAACAATACAAGCCAATCTCCGCGCTTCAGTCGGTCGCCGGCTACCGCCGGCTCCTTTGCATGGGGTTGTTCCTCGATATTTGTCAGCGCGCCCTTGCGATGGCTCTTTTCCCTGCATCGCAGGCTCACTCCGCCGCCCTGGTGACGATCCGCACCTCCGAGGTCAACGTCTTGTGCACCGGACACTTGTCGGCGATCTCCATCAGCCGCTTGCGCTGGTCGGCGTCGAGCTCGCCGTCGATCCTGATGACGCGCTCGATCTGGTCGAGCATGCCCTCGCGCGTCTCGCACTCCTCGCAATCCTTGGCGTAGATCTTGTTGTGCTGGAGCGTCACGGTGATGCGATCGACCGGCAGCGACTTGCGGTCGGCATACATCCGCATCGTCATCGAGGTGCAGGCGCCGAGCCCGGTGAGCAGGAAATCGTACGGCCCGGGCCCGCTGTCATTGCCGCCGACGGCGACCGGTTCGTCGGCGATCAGCCGGTGCGGACCGGTGGTGACGAGCTGCTGGAACTTGCCGTTGCGGGTCTCCTGCACCACGACGTTGCGCGGCGCGCTGCCGGCCTCCGCCGCCGGCTGCGGCATGAGGTCGACATAGCGCTCGGCCCAGGCGCCGATCACGTCGGCGACATAGGCGGCGTCCTGCTTGCCGCTCAGAAGGTGATCCGCGCCGGCCAGCGAGACGAAGCTTTTCGGATGCCTGGCCGCGATGAAGATGTTGGTGGCGTTGTCGATGCCGACGGTGTCGTCGGTCGGTGCATGCATGATCAGCAGCGCCTTGTGCAGCTGCTTGACCTGCGCCATCAAATTCTGCTCGGCGACATCGTCGAGGAATTCGCGCGTGATGCGGAACGGGCGGCCGGCGAGCGACACCACGCCTTCACCCTGCGCGCGGATGTCCTCGATCTTGTCCTTGAAGAAATGCGTGACGTGGGCGGGGTCGGACGGTGCGGCGATGGTGACGACGGCCTTGGCCTCGGGGATCTGGCCCGCTGCCGCCAGGATCGCGGCGCCGCCGAGGCTGTGGCCGATCAGGATCGCCGGCGCCTTGCGCGTCTCGCGCAGATGGTCGGCGGCGCGGACCAGATCGGCGACGTTCGACGAGAACGTCGAGTTGGCGAAATCGCCCTCGCTGGAGCCGAGGCCGGTGAAATCGAATCGCAGCGTGGCGATGCCCTTGGCGGCGAGCGCAGTCGCGATGCGCTTGGCCGCCAGCACGTCCTTGCCGCAGGTGAAGCAATGCGCGAACAGCGCATAGGCCTTGATCGGGCCATCGGGCGTATCGAGCGCGGCGGCAAGCTGGTGGGCGCCGACACCGGTGAATTGGAAGCGTTCGTGCGGCACGGCCAGGCTCCATCACTGCGTTGGTTGGTCATTCGCCAGAATAGCGCTGTTCGGCCCAGGGATCACCGCGATTGTGATAGCCGCGCACTTCCCAGAAGCCGGGCGCATCCTCGGTGACGAATTCGATGCGTTGCAGCCATTTGGCGCTCTTCCAGAAATAGAGATGCGGCACCACGAGCCGCACCGGGCCGCCGTGCTCCTGCTCCAGCGGCTTGCCGGACCAGCTATGCGCGAGCAGCGCGTCCTCAGCGGCAAAGTCCTCGATCGGCAGGTTCGTCGTATAGCCGTCATAGGAATGCAGCACGACGAAGCGCGCATCCTCGCGCGGCTGGCAGGCGGCGAGCAGGTCGCGCGTCGCAAGCCCCTCCCATTGATTGTCGTAGCGCGACCAGGTCGTGACGCAGTGGATATCCGAAACAAATTTCGTTTGTGGCTGCGCGGTGAATTGCGCCCAGTCCCAGTAGATCGTCTGCTCGACCGCGCCGTGGACATCGAGCCGCCAGCGCTCCCGCGTGATGTTCGGCAGCAGCCCGAGATCGAGCACCGGCCAGTCCTTGGTCAGATGCTGGCCGGGCGGCAGGCGCTGCTCCTCCGGCCGCGTGATCTTGCCGGTGAGGAATTTGCCTTCGCGGGCCCAGCGCTGCTTGCTGCGCGTCAGCTTGCTCTCGGGCGGCTCCTGGTCGTCGGTCATCGCGTCAATCCATCATTCGTGCCGATGCATCGCGGAGTCGTGCTTGGTGTCGCGCATGGTCGAGTAGATCAAGAGCGACAGGAAGATCATGCCGCTGAGATAATAATAGAACCAGTCCTCGTGCCCGATGCTCTTGAAATAGAGCGCGACCGCGGGCGCTGTGCCGCCGAAGATCGATACCGTGATGGCGTAGGGCAGGCCGACGCCGAGTGCGCGGACATTGGTCGGGAACAGCTCGGCCTTCACGATCGCGTTGATCGAGGTATAGCCGGCGACGAAGATCCAGGCGCCGCAGATCAGCAGGAAAGCGATGAAGGGCGACTTGGTCTCCTTCAGCGCGGTCAGGATCGGGATCGTCGCCAGCGTGCCGGCGATGCCGAAGAAGATCAAGAGCGGCTTGCGGCCGATCTTATCGGAGAGACCGCCATAGATCGGCTGCAGGATGGTCGCGAAGATCAGCGAGCCGAAGATCACGAAGGTGGTCTGGTCCTCGGTGAGGCCGACCGACAGTTTCACGAAGGTCTGCATGTAGGTGGTGAAGGTGTAAAACGCCGCGGTGCCGCCGGCGGTAAGGCCGACCACCAGCAGCAATTCGCGCGGGTAGTTGAGGAGGCCGACGATCGAGCCGGTCGGCTTGGAGACCTTCTTGGCCTCCTCGAACGCCTCGGTCTCGTGCAGGCCGCGCCGCATCACCGCTGCGAAGATCGCGAGCAAGGCGCCGATCACGAATGGAATCCGCCAGCCCCAGGCCTTCAGCTCGTCCGGGGTCAGGAACACCTTCTGCAGCAACAGCAGCACGATGATCGCGGTGAGCTGGCCGCCGATCAGCGTGACGTACTGGAAGCTGGAATAGAAGCCGCGATGCTTGGGATCGGCGACCTCGCTGAGATAGGTGGCGCTGGCGCCATATTCGCCGCCGAGGCTGAGGCCCTCGATGACGCGGGCCAGCGCCAGGATCGCCGGCGCCGCAATGCCGATCGTGGCGTAGGTCGGCGTCGCCGCGATGATCAGCGAGCCGAAGCACATGCAGACCACCGAGAGCGTCAAGGACAGCCGGCGGCCGTAGCGGTCGGCGATGAAGCCGAACAGCCAGCCGCCGAGCGGGCGCATCAGGAAGGTCGCGGCGAACAGCACGGCGGCATTGAGCTGCTGCACCACCGGGTCGCTGTGCGGGAAGAACGCCGGCGCGAAATACAGCGCGAACGCGGTGTAGGCGTAGAAATCGTACCATTCGACGAGATTGCCGACCGATCCGATGAAGATCGCCTTCACCCGCCGCTCGACGTCATGGATGTCGAGACGATCGCTCGCGGATTGAGCGGTTTGTTCGGACATTGGCAGGCCTCCCCGGATTCTCTGGCACGATTCCGGGGCAACCTATCTCATTTGCGTGGGGCGATGTAACCTGCTCTTCAGGCGTTCTTGCCGAACAGGACAGGCAGTTGACGCGGGCCGCGCACCGTGCCTTCCGACCAGGTCACCTTGCCGGCCGGGTCGAGCCGGAAATCCGGAATCCGCTTCAGCCATTCCTCGATCGCGACCTGCATCTCCATCCGCGCCAGATTGGAACCGACACAGCGGTGGATGCCGAGGCCGAAGGCGGCGTGGCGGTTCTCCTTGCGGTCGATCACCACCTTGTCGGCATCGGGGAACATGGCGGGGTCGCGGTTGGCCGCGGGGAACGACAGCAGTACCATGTTGCCGGCCTTGACCGGGCAGCCGGAGATCGTGGTTTCCTTCATCACCTCGCGCGCCATCGTGACCGGCGAATAGGCGCGCAGGAATTCCTCGATCGCAGTCGGGATCAGCGCCGGCTCCGCGACCAGGCGCGCGCGATCGGCCGGCGTCCTGGCGAGGTGCCAGAGCGAGGAGCCGATCGCGCTCCAGGTGGTGTCGATGCCGGCGATCAACAGCAGCCGCAGCGAGCCGAGCACGTGCTCGTCGGTCAGCGGCTGGCCGCCGGGGCCCTTGGCCCGCAAGAGCTGCGAGATCAGATCGTCACCCGGCTCAAGCTTGCGCTGCTCGAGATGGGCCATGAAATAGCCGGTCATCTCGCGTACGCCGTTCATCAGCTCCTCTTCGTTCTTGATGCCGAGCTCGAGGATCTGGTGGATCCATTTGATGAAGAGGTCGCCGTCCTTCTCGGGAATTCCCAGCATATGCGCGATGGCGCGCACCGGGATGTGCTTGGTGTAGCGCGCTGCGGCGTCGCAATGGCCGTCGGCGATGAACTCGTCGATCAGCTCGTTGCAGATCGCGCGCACCCGCGGCTCCAGCCGCTTCATCGCATCCGGCGTGAACGGCGGCAGCAGCACCTGCTTGGCGGGCTTGTGCTCCGGCGGATCGGATGTGATCGGCGGTGCGCGGGCCGAGATCTCCGGGCGGACGTCGCGCACGATGACGCGGCGCGAGGAGAAGTGCTCGGTGTCGTAGGCGATCTCCTTCACCGCCTGATAGGTGGTCGGCATGTAGCAGCCGAGGAAGCGCTCGGTGTGCACGACCGGCGAGGCCGCGCGCAGCGTCTCCCAGATCGGGAACGGGTCGTCGGTCCAGACCGGATCGGTGTGGTCGAAATCATGCACCCAGTCGGTGACCGGAGGATGTTCGGGCAGATAGCTTGCGGACGGGGAATCGGACATCAGCTCGTTTCCTTCTCGTTCGATCAAACGCTGGTCGGCGCAGCGGGCGGCGCGCGGCCGTTACTCCTCGGTGACTTCGATCGCGATTTCCGGGCAGTTGGTCTGCGCGAGCCAGGCCTTGTCCTCGAGCCCGGCGGGAACGGTCCCGTCGCCGGCTTCATGAGCGTTGCCGTATTCATCGAGCTCGAACAGTTCGGGGGCGAGTGATTTGCAGCGCGCGTGACCCTGGCATTTGTCCTGGTCGACGCGGATTCTGAGCTTGGACATGCAAGCACTCTCCCTCGGCTCTGGCGCGCTGCGGAGCGCGCCGGGTTCCTCATTTTCGCATGATGCAAGTTCTAGCTTGCTTGGGCGGCCGGCCTCAAAGCCGGATCGCCAAGTTATACTCTATTACATTATCGTCAGGCGCGCGCGTCAAGCGAAAATTCAGTGGCTGGCGCGGCCGGTCAGCCCGGCGGATTTTCCTGCAGCGCCTGGTCGAGGGCGTCGACCAGCAAGTCGACATGCTCCGGGCCAAATACCAGCGGCGGCCGGATCTTCAGGACATTGCCGCCGGGCCCCGCCGCGCTGATCAGCACGCCGTTCTCGCGCAGCGCATTGACGATCCGCGCCGCCTGCTTGCCGGCGGGAGCGCCGCCATGGCGCAAGTCGACACCGATGAACAGGCCGGCACCGCGGACCTCCGCCACCAGTTCATGGCGCGCGCGCAATGCGTCGAGCCGCTGCCGCAGAAGCGTACCGGTACGCCCGGCATTCCCGACCAGGCCTTCGCGCTCGATCACGTCGAGCACCGCCATGCCGGCGGCGGCCGACACCGGATTGCCGCCAAAGGTGTTGAAATAGCGCGAGCGGGCGCCGAACTCCTTCAGCAACTCTGGTCGCGCGGCCATCGCGGCGATCGGATGGCCGTTGCCCATCGGCTTGCCCATCGTGACCAGGTCGGGAACGATGCCGTGGCGGGCAAAGCCCCAGAGGCCCTGGCCACAACGGCCGAAGCCCGGCTGCACCTCGTCGGCGATGAACAGTGCGCCGGCCGCATGCGCGGCCTCCACCGCCGGCCGCAGGAAGCCCGGCGGATCGGCGAACACGCCGTCGCTGGAGAAGATCGTGTCGACCAGCAGCGCGGCCGGACGAATGCCGCTGCGGGCCATATCGGCGAATGCGGTCCGGACGTGGCTTGCAAAGATCTCGCCCGTTTCATCGCCGGCGGACTGCGGCGCCGACACCAGACGGACATGGGGCGCGGTTGGCTCGGGCAGGCCGAGTGACGGCGACAATTCGGCCAGCGCGCCGGTGACGCCGTGATAGGCGGTGCGGGTGACGACGACGCCGGTGCCGCCGGTGCAGGTGCGGGCGACACGGAGTGCCAGATCGTTGGCCTCGCTGCCGGTGCAGGTGAACATCACCTGGCCGATTTCGGCCGGGAAGGTCGCGAGCAGCCGCTCGGCGTAGTCGAGGATCGTCTCGTGCAGATAGCGGGTGTGGGTGTTGAGCACTGCGGCCTGCCGCGCGATCGCCTCGATGACGTGCGGATGGCAATGGCCGACGCAGGCGACGTTGTTGTAGGCGTCGAGATAGCGCTTGCCTGCGGCGTCGTACAGCCAGATGCCGTCGCCGCGCAGCACATGCACCGGCTGCTCGTAGAACAGCCGGTAGGCCGGACCGAGCAGGCGGTTGCGGCGCGCGATCAGCTCCTGGGTCGATTGCTGCGTCGAGGTGTCGGCCGGCATTGTGTCACTCTCCCTGACAGGCACGCTCGATCTGTTGTGCGGCCTCTGTTCGCGTCAGCGTCGCGATCCGGGCGAGCCGGGCCGACGCCTGCTTGTTGTTGCGCAAAATATAGCCGCTGTTCTCCGGATAGCGAGCGGCCCTGATGTTGCTGATCACGATCGTCATCACCATGCGGGTCGCGATCAGGTCGAATAGGATGCCGCGCTCGCGCGGCTCGAGCGGCGAGACCGCATGATAGGTCGCGATCAGATCGAGTGTCGCCGCCAGCGGCTCGTCGCTGTCGGTCACCTGATAGGCGGCTGCTATCGCGAGGTCGTTGATGCGGGCCGTCGCCGTCATGTCGCCGAAATCGATGATGCCGCAGACGCGGGCTTGCGAGGCCGCGTCGACGACGATGTTGTGCGGATTGAGATCGTTGTGCAGCGGTTGCTTTGGAAGCTGCGCCAATACGGGTGCGGCGTCGGCCTCGAAATGATCGAGGACGCGTTCGACCTGCTCGCGCTGGGCTGATGGCACCGCGCCGAGCAGCGGCCGCAGCTCGGCGGCATGCTGGATGTCCCAGAGCAGTTTGTGGTCCGCACCGGGGTGAACGAAGTCGCGCAGCGCAAGCGCGAGCCGGGCCGCGCAGCGGCCGACGTCGCCGCGCAAGGTCGCCGATTGCGGCGCCTGATGCATCGGCGTTCCCGCAAGGAACGTCAGCAGCCGCACCACCCTCGTCGAGCCGTCGTCGAAGCCGATGTCGAGCTCGGCGGCGCCATTCCGCGCAGGGATGATGCGCGGGATCGGCAGCAGCGGATCACGGATCGCGACGTGACGCAGCGCCTCGGTCTGCAGATTGGTGACGGCGCGATCCTCTGTGGGATTGGCGATCTTGAGGACGTATTCGCATCCATCTGGCGCGCGCAGCCGGAAATTCTGGTCGCGCTCGCTGTCGAGCCGGCGGATCTCGGCCGACAGGCCGTAGTGCTCCCTGACAAGCGTCAGCGCATGTGCCTCCGCGATCGGCCCGGCGGCGCGCAGCCCGTCGAGCGGGTGCGTGGCGTCAGTGGACGAACGACAGTTCTGCATCTGACGCTCCTTGGTGCCGCGATCAATAACCGCGAGTGCGGTCGATCGCATGCGGCGGACGCCGTCCGGCGCGGATCGCGTCTGCCGTCGTGGCGAGCGTGGTCGCAACGGCGCTGATGCTGACGTCGCTGGCGTCATGCGGCGTGATGGTGATCCGCGGATGATGCCAGAACGGATGTGTCGCGGGCAACGGTTCGGTCACGAATACGTCGAGTGCTGCGCCGGACAGCTGACCGTTCTCGAGTGCCGCGAGCAGATCGGCTTCCACCAGATGCTCGCCGCGGCCAACCTGGATCAGGTAGCCGCCGCGGCGCATCCGGCTAAACAGATCGCCATTGAGGATGTTGCGCGTCTCCGGCGTCAATGGCAGCAGATTGACCAGCACTTCGGTCTCGCCGAGCATCGTGGCAAGACCGGCGGGTCCGTGGAAACTGCGGCTTGCCGATGAAATCGCCTTGGCGGTCCGGCTCCAGGACATCACGGGAAAGCCGAGATGGGCGAGGTCGACGGCGACGCGCCGGCCGATCTCGCCATTGCCGAGGATGCCGACCGGGACATCCTGCGCGCGGCGCTGCGCGCCGCGTTGCCAGATCCGGTCACGCTGCTGGGCGCGGAAGGCGGCAAAGCCACGCTGATGCCCAATCGCATGCCAGGCAATGAAGCCCGACATCATCTGGCCCTGTCCGGGATCGACCACGCGCACCACGTCGACGCTGGGCGGCAGGCTCGGGCAGGCCATGATGTTGTCGACGCCGGCGGCGATCGAGCACACCGCCTGCAGATCGGGATAGCGCTCGAACGCGTCGTCGGGCGGATGCCAGGCGAGGGCGAGACGGACATCCGCGGCATCGCCGGCGTGATCGACCACCTCGACGCGCGGCGCAATGCGCGCCAGCTCGGCGCCGAAATAGTCGCGCAGATCGAGCCTGCTGCTGATCAGGACACAACGCATGGTTCAGGCCGCGCGCGATGAGGAGATTTGGCCGGGCACCGCGGCGAGCAGCTCGCGCGTGTAGGGATGCTCGGGCGCCGAGAACAGCGCGGCGGTCGGCTTCAGCTCGACGATCGCGCCGCGCTGCATTACTGCGATCCGGTCGCAGATTTGTGCCGCCACCCGCAGATCGTGGGTGATGAACAGCATCGACAGGCCGAGCCGCGCCTTGAGGTCTTCCAGCAGGTTCAGCACTTGCGCCTGCACCGAGACATCGAGCGCCGAGACGGCTTCGTCGGCAACGATGATCTCCGGCTCGAGCGCAAGCGCGCGGGCGATGCCGATGCGCTGGCGCTGGCCGCCGGAGAACTCGTGCGGATAGCGTTCCATCGCGCTGGCATTGAGGCCGACGAGGCCGAGCAGCTCAGCGGCGCGCTGATGTGCGGCCGCCGGATCGGTGCCGTGGGCGATCGGCCCGTCGGCGATGATGTTGCCGACCTTGCGGCGCGGGTTGAGCGAGGCGAACGGATCCTGGAAGATCATCTGGATGCGGCTGCGTTCCTTGCGCAGCGCGCGGCCGGCGATGCGGGTGAAATCGGTGTCGCCGAGACGGACCGTGCCCTGGTCCGGCTCGATCAGGCGCATCACCAGCCGGGCGACGGATGACTTGCCGGAGCCGGACTCGCCGACCAGGCCGACGGTCTCGCCTTGCAGGATGTCGAAATTGACCTCGTTCGCGGCGCGCACCCGTCGCTCCGGCTGGAACCAGCCGCCGCCACTGACATAGGTCTTGTCGAGACCGATCACCTCGACCGCCTTGGCGCGATCCGTGAGCGGCGCACGCGCCGGCGGCTGCATCGATGGCACCGCCGCGAGCAGCGCACGGGTGTAGGCATGTTGCGGCCGCCGCAACACATCGTCGGCCGCGCCCTGTTCGACCACCTTGCCGTGCTGGAGCACGACGACGCGGTCGGCGATGTCGGAGACGACGCCGAAATCGTGGGTGATGAACATCACCGCCATGTTGCGGCGGCGCTGCAAGTCGCGGATCAGCTCGAGGATCTGCGCTTGCGTGGTGACGTCGAGTGCGGTGGTCGGCTCGTCGGCCACCAGCACCGCCGGCTCCAGCGCGAGCGCCATGGCGATCATGGCGCGCTGGCGCTGGCCGCCGGACAGCTGATGCGGGTAGGCGCGCGCCGAACGTTCGGGCTCCGGCAGGCCGACCTCGCGCAGCAGCTGCAAGGCTTTCTGCTTGCGCTGCTTCGGGGTCAGCAGATTGTGCGCCTCGAACATTTCGGCGATCTGCTCGCCGATCCGCATCAAGGGATTGAGCGCGGTCATTGGCTCCTGGAACACCATCGCGATATGGCGACCGCGCAGGGCGAGCCAGCCGGTGTCGTCGAGGGTGAGCAGATTTTGGCCATCATACGCAATCTCGCCGGCCTCCCGGATGATGGTGTCCGGCAACAGCCCCAGCAGCGCATGCGCGCACATCGACTTGCCGGAGCCGGACTCGCCGACCACGCAGAGGATCTTGCCGGGCACGAGATCGAACGAGACGCCGTCGACGGCGTAGGCGCGGTCGGAGCCCGGCGGCAGTGCGAGCTTCAAATCCTTGATCGAGACGACAGGTGCGGCCGACATGCGTCAACGCCCTTCCTTGTTGAGGCGCGGATTGAACGCGTCGTTGAGGCCTTCGCCGATCAGGTTCAGCGCCAGCACCGAAAGCAGGATCGCGATGCCGGGGAACAGCGTGATCCACCAGGCCTGCCGGATCACGGTGCGGCCGGCGCCGACCATGTAGCCCCAGGACATCAGATTGGGATCGCCGAGGCCGAGGAAGGAGAGCGAGGATTCCAGGAGGATCGCGGTCGCGACCATCAGCGAGGCCAGCACGATGACGGGCGACAGCGCGTTGGGCAGGATCTCGCGCCAGATGATCCAGCCGTGGCTCTGACCGGTGACGATCGCGGCCTGGACATATTCGCGGGTGCGCAGCGACAGCACCTCGCCGCGGACCAGGCGGGCGACCGGTGGCCAGCTCACGATCGCGATCGCCAGCACGATCGAGACGATCGAGGGCTGCAGGATCGCGACCAGCACGATGGCGAGCGCGAAGCTCGGCACGGTCTGGAAGAATTCGGTGAAGCGCATCAGGGCGTCGCCGACCTTGCCTCCGAAATAGCCGGCGAGGGCGCCGACGGGAATCCCGACCGCGAGCGCGGCCATGGTCGAGACCAGGCCGACCAGCAGCGAGACGCGGGCGCCGTAGATGATGCCGGCGAGCACGTCGCGGCCGAGCGCATCGGTGCCGAGCGGCAGGCCGGGCGCCGTGAGCGGCGGCAGGAACGGCCGCTGTACCATGCGCCAGGGTGAGGTCGGAAACAGCAGCGGGCCGAAGATCGCGATCGCGATCGCAAGCAGCAGGATCACGAGCCCGATCATGCTGCCGGGGTTGCGCAGCATGGTGCGCCAGAACTTGCTCATGAGGCGAACTCGATGCGGGGATCGACCGCGCGGTAGATCAGGTCGGTGATCAGGTTGAAGGCCAGCACCATCGCCGAGCACACCACGAAGACGCCGAGCAGCAGATTGTAGTCGCGCTGCAGCAGCGCCTCGTACATCAGCCGGCCGATGCCGGGCCAGGCGAACACGGTCTCGGTGAGCACGGCGCCACCGACCAGCGTGCCGGCCTGCAGGCCCGCCAGCGTCACCACCGGCAGCAGCGCGTTGCGCAGGACGTGGCGGCGCTGGATCACGGCGTCGCGCAGGCCCTTGGCGCGTGCGGTCTTGACGAAATCGTGCCGTTTCACCTCGAGCATCGAGGCGCGGGTCATGCGGGCATAGGTCGCCATGAAGAACAGGCCCATCGTCGTCGCCGGCAGGATCAGATGGGCGCCGACGTCGAGCAGATGGGCGAAACCGGTGTAGTTGGCGCCGACGGTCTCGTAACCGAAGCTCGGCAGCCAGTCCATCGCGACCGAAAACAGCAGGATCGCCATCAGCGCCACCCAGAACAGCGGCGTGGCGTAGAAGATCAGCGCCAGTATCGTGATCGCGGTATCCGCCCAGGTGCCGGCAAAGCGTGCGGCCAATGTTCCGAATAGCACGCCGAGCAGCAACGAGATCACGAAGGCCGTGACGGTCAGCAGCAGCGTCGCCGGCAGCCGCTCGGCGATCAGCTTGGCGACCGGCATCTGCTGGCGGAACGAGAAGCCGAGATCGAACGTCACGATGCCCTTGACGTAGCGGTAGAGCTGGACCGGCACCGGCTGGTCGAGCCCGAACTTCTCGCGCAGTTGTGTGACGAAGATCTGGTCGCTGGCGCCGGCCTCGCCCGCCATCACCATCGCCGGATCGCCCGGCGCCATGCGGATCAGCATGAAGTTGAGGACGACGATCGCGAGCAGCACGACCACGGCCTTGGCAAGTCTCTGGGCTATGAATGCGAGCATCGGTGACTTCAGTTGTGTTCGGAAAGGGAGGGAGCCGCGGCGCCTTGTGCACGCCGCGGCCCGGCAATGAGCCCTATTTGTCGAGCCAGGCGTCGCGGAAGCCGTCGTTGACGCCGATCGCGGTCGTGATCAGGTTCTTGACGTTGCAGCGGGTGATGGTTGGGAATTGCAGCTCAAGCAGCCAGGCCACCGGTACATCGTCGACCAGGACTTTCTGCGCTTTGTCATAAAATGGTTTGCGTGCCGCGTCGGGGAAGGCGACCGCGCCGTCGGCAAACAGCTTGTCGATTTCCGGGTTCGAATAGCCTTCGACGTTGTTGAACGGATTGCCCTTGACGATCTGGCTCGAGACATAGGTGCGGCTGACGCCAAGCGCGGGATCGCCGTACTGATAGACATAGGTGAAGGCGATATCGTAGTCCCACTCCGAGGTCTTCTGGTTCCAGCCAGCGACATCGGTCGAGAGCATTTCGACGTTGATGCCGACATCCTGCAGGTTCTGCTTCACGGCCTCGGCCCAGCGCTGCCAGGTTTCGCCATAGGGCAGCGGCAGCAGGCGGACCTTCTCGCCGTTGTAGCCGGCTTCCTTGAGCAGCGCCTTGGCCTTGGCCGGGTCGTAGTCGTATTTCGCCACGTCGCTGCTGTAGTACTTGATGGACGAGCTCGACGGGCCGGTCGCGACCTTGCCGAGGCCGTTCCAGATCACGTCTTTCGCGAAATTGCGATCGAGCGCGTACATCACCGCCTGGCGGAACTTCTTGTTCGCGGTTGGGCCGGAGCGGTTGTTGAGCCACAGCCATGACAGCGGACTGAAGAACTCCCAGCCGGCGCCGGTGACGCAGACATTCTTCAGCTTGGACAGGCGCGGCACGTCGAAATTCTCGACCGAGCCGCCTGGCAGCACGTCAACCTTGCCGGTCTCGAACGCCACCGCACGTGCGGCGGCGTCGGGGATCACGTGCCAGTAAATCTCGTCGAGATGCGGGAGGCCCTTGATGTAGTAGTCCGGATTCTTGACCAGGCGGATGAACGAGCCCTTCTGCCATTCCTTGAACATGAAGGGGCCGGTGCCAACAGGCGTATTGTTGGCGGGGTTGGTCTTGAAATCGGTGCCTTCATAGATGTGCTTCGGGATCATCGGCAGCGATCCGACCTCGAACACGCCGAGAAACGGCCCGAACGGCTGCTTCAGGTTGAAGATCACCGTATTGTCGTCAGGGGTCTCGATCTTGTCGACTTGCGCGAAATTGCCGCGCGCGCGGGGGTGGGTCTGCTTGAGGAATTCGATCGAGAACACGACGTCGGCCGAGGTGAACGGCTTGCCGTCATGCCAGGTGACGCCCTTGCGCAGCTTGAATGTATAGGTCTTGCCGTCCTCGCTGACGCTCCAGCTTTCGGCGAGACCGGGCAGCGGCTCGAGTTTCGCTGAATAGCGCAGCAGGCCTTCATAGATGTTGCCGGCGACCATCTGGGTCGGGCCGTTCTGCACCAGGCCCATCATCAGGCCCGGCGGCTCAGGCTGGATCACCGCGTTGATCACGCCGCCGGATTTCGGCTCCTCGGCGAATGCCGCGGTGCTCAGGGCACTCGCCAGCAAAAGACTCAACAGAACGCGCTTCAACATGTTCAGGCTCTCTTGTTCGAATAAGCTCTAGTTGACGAAATCCGGATCGGTGCGCGCGAGCATGCGCTTGAAGGCGGCCCACTCGGTATCGGGCACGCCGTTGGTCTCGATGCCGTCGTAGAAGGTTGCGTATTGCCCGGCCGTCTTGTGCGCGACCGCGTCCGACAGCGGTGCGATCTCGGCGCCGGCGGACTGGATCGCGAGCTGTGCGCGGCAGGAGCGCTCCAGATTGTGCATCAGCTTGAAGGCCTCAGAGACCGAGCGGCCGCAGGTCAGCATGCCGTGATTGCGCAGCACCATCACGAACTTGTCGCCGAGGTCCGCGACCAGGCGCTCGCGTTCGTCGAGATCGAGCGCGATGCCTTCATAGTCGTGATAGGCGAGGCAGCCGGTGAACTGCATCGACCATTGATTGAGCGGCAGCAGCCCCTGCTTCTGGCAGGATACCGCGACACCGGCCACGGTGTGGGTGTGCAGCACGCAGGCGACGTCCGGCCGCGCCGCATGCACCGCGCTGTGGATAGTGAAGCCGGCCGGATTGATGCCGAGCCCGAGCGGATCGTCGATCACGACGCCGCCGAGATCGACGGTGACGAGGTTGGACGCGGTCACCTCCTCGAAGCGCATGCCGTAGGGATTGATCAGGAAGCGGTCGTGGCTGCCGGGCAGCCGCACCGAGATGTGGGTGTAGATGCTGTCATCGAGTCCGAGCCGGTGGATCAGCCGGTAGGCCGCGGCGAGGTCGATGCGGAATTGCTGGTTCTGGTCCGTCACGGCGTCGGGCCGCACATGCGTCGTCATCGTTGCTGCTAGTCCCTGTGCGCGGGCCGCTTTTGTTGCGTTGCAATACCCGCGTCGCTAAACTGTCGACAATCTAAGAGTTGATCAAGGCTAAACTGTCGACAATCGACGATTAAATAATGTACAAGGGTCGAAACGGACCCTTTTGATGCGCACGATTTCCCCTCCGGTCGGCTTGCCGGCCCTCAACGAGACCGACCTTGTCGGCCAGGTCGCCCGGCGTCTGACCGAAGCCATCGTGCAGGGGCGGCTGCCGCCGGGATCAAAGGTCGTCGAAGCCGGCATTGCGCGCGAGCTGGGGGTGAGCCGGGCGCCGGTGCGCGAGGCGGCGCGGCTGCTCGAGCAACAGGGCTTGCTGGTCGCCAACCCGCGCCGCGGCTTCTTCGTCCGGCAGTTTGCCGCCGACGATATCGACGAGATCTACGACCTGCGTCTCTGCGTCGAGCGTCATGCCGCGGTGCTCGCCGCGCGCAACCTGACGCCGGAGACGCGCGACAAGCTGCGCCGCCAGATCGACGTGCTGCACGAGACCGCCGATCTCGACGATCCGGCGCGGCAGGTCGAGGAGGACTACCGCTTCCATCGCCTGATCTGCGAGATTGCCGGCAACCGGCGGATGCTGCGGCTGTTCGACGATCTCGCCTCCGAGCTGCGCATGGTGATCGGGCTGATCGGCCGCCTCTATGACGATCCGCATGAGATCGCGCGCACGCACGAGCCGGTGCTCGCTGCGATCGAGGCCGGTCATCCCGAGCGCATCGTCGCACATGTCGACTACCACATCGGCCATGCCTGGCGCGAAGTCGGACGGCTGGTGCGCGAGATTCCGCCGTGGCCGGTGGCGGCGAAATAGCCGTGCTATCTGCGATCTTTCCGATTCATCCAACAGGAGTATCCCGTGAAGGCCGTCTACAGTGATCTGCACCGCAGCCATGATCCGCAGTTCTTCCTGGTCCGCGGCGTAGTCCAGCGCACCACCGAGCAGCCCGAGCGCGCCGATCGCTTGCTGGCGGGCCTGAAGGCCGGCAAGCACACGCTGATCGAGCCGACCAAGTTCGGGCAGGGCCCACGCGCCCGCGTGCACAGCCCGGAATATCTGAGCTTCCTCGCCGAGGCCTGGGATGCGTGGACCGCGCTCGGCGATGCCGGGCCGGAGATGATCGCGAACATCCACCCGGTGCGCAACGCCGCCACCTATCCGACCCATATCGTGGGCAAGCTCGGCTGGCACACGGCGGATACCGCAGCGCCGATCGGCGCGGGCACCTGGGCCGGCGCCTGCGCCTCGAGCGACGTCGCGGTCACCGCCGCGCAGATGGTGCTGGACGGCGAGGATGCGGTTTATGCGCTGTGCCGTCCGCCCGGCCACCACGCCTATCGCGACATGGCCGGCGGCTTCTGCTTCCTCAACAACAGCGCGATCGCGGCCGAGCATCTGCGCCAGAAGCACGAGCGCGTCGCGATCCTCGACGTCGACGTGCATCACGGCAACGGCACGCAGGGCATTTTCTACGAACGGCCGGATGTCTTCACCGTCTCGATCCACGCCGATCCGTCGTTCTTCTATCCGTTCGTCTGGGGCTATGCGCATGAGCGCGGCGCCGGACCCGGTCTCGGCGCCAATCTCAACATTCCCCTCGCCAGGGGCACCGGCGACGACGATTACATGAAGGCGCTGGCGGCGGCGGAGCGGGCGATCCGTGCCTTCGCGCCGACCGCGCTCGTGGTCGCGCTCGGCCTCGATGCCTCCGAGAAGGATCCGCTCGCGGGCCTCGCCGTCACCACCGACGGCTTCCGCCGGATCGGCGAGGGGCTGGCCCGCTTCGGGCTGCCGACGGTGCTGGTGCAGGAGGGCGGCTATCTCTCCGATATCCTCGGCGCCAATCTGACGGCGGTGCTCGGCGGGTTCGAGGCTGCGCGCTAAAGCATGATCCGGAAAAGTGCGAACCGGTTTTCCGGAAAGATCATGCTCAAACAAGGAGCTAAAGCGCGATGACGATTCAACCCAATCTGATCGCGCTTTAGCGGCTTGCAGGAACCGGCCAGTCGCTCGCCGGTTTCGCGAACAGGTCTGGAAGGGACAAGGTAAGTGTTTGACTTCTCTGACATCCTGTTCTCAGCTACGGTCTGATGGGTCGATCATCGTTGCTGTAATGGGACAAATCGTTCGTAAGCCGTTCAAAACCTACCACCATGGCGACCTGCGCGAAGCGCTGATCCAGGCCGCGTTGCGCGAGGTCGAGCTTGGCGGGCCGGAAGCGATCAGCATTAAGGCGCTGGCCAAGCAGCTCGGCGTCTCGCAGCCGGCGCCGTACCGGCATTTCGCCGACCGCGAGGCGTTGCTCGAGGCGGTCACCGCGGAGGCGTTCCGGCAGTTCAACGTGATCATGCGCGAGGCGATCGCGCTGCCGGGCAAGGGCTCGAAACTGTCGCGTTTCGCGCAGGCCGCGCTCGCCTTCGGGCTGGAGCGCCATGGCATTTACCGGCTGATGTTCGCGTCGCGCACCATGGCCTGCGCGCCTAAGGGCAGCGAGCTGCACGTCGCGGCGATGGAAACGCTGGCGCTGTTGATCGAGTCGTTCGAGGCGCCAGCCGTCGGGCTGTTGCGCGAGCGGCAGGCACTGAAGATCTGGGCTGGGCTGCATGGCATCGTGATGCTCGCCGAGCAGGGCCTGCTCACCGGCGAAGCCGCGCAGATCAGCCGCGAGGAGCTGCTCGACGAGATCGTCGAGCAAACCAAGGCCGCACTTACGATCGCGCTGCAGGCGGCGGAAGGTAATTAGCGCGGCGGCCGCGGATCGATCGGGGTGGTGCCGCGCACGCCCAGAATGTCCTCCAGCACTTTCGCGCCGGCCAGCAGTTGCGCCTCGGCGCGCGGCTTGGCCACCATCTGCAGACCGATCGGCAGACCCGACGCGGTGAAGCCGCAGGGCAGCGACAATGCCGGGCAGCAGGCCAGCGTGATCGCGTAGACGATGCCGAGCCACTCGACGTAATTGTCGAATTTCCTGCCGTCACACTCGGCGACGTAGCGGTTCTCGACCGGGAATGGCGGCACGATGGTCGCAGGCGCCAGCAAGAGATCATAGGTCTCGAAGAATTCGAGCGCACGCTGCGTCATCGCGACGCGCTGCGCTTCGGCACGCTCGAGCTTCTCGACCGTCAGCTTGAGCCCCTCCTCGATGTTCCAGATCACCTCGGGCTTCAGCAAATCGCGCTTGGTGCGCAGCAATTCGGCCTTGCTGATCGCGAAGTCGAACGCGCGCAGCACGTGGAAGCACTCATGGGCCTCGCGCAGGTCGGGATGCGCCTCCTCGACGATCGCGCCGGCTTCCGCAAAGCGCTCCGCCGCCTTGCGGGTCACCGCCTTGACCTCGGGATCGACCGGCGTGATGCCGAGATCGGGCGAATAGGCGATGCGCTTCGGCTTGCTGCCGGACCGCGTCGCCGACAGGAACGACGTCGGCAGCGCCGGCAGCGACAGCGGATCGGCGGCGTGCTCGCCGCTCATCGCATCCAGCAGCAGCGCAAGGTCCTCGACATTGCGCGCCATCGGCCCCTGCACGCCGAGGGTACGGTCGACGCCGAATTTCGGCGTATGTGCGACGCGGCCGATCGAGGGCCGCAGGCCGACGATGCCGCAGAAGCTCGCCGGGTTGCGCAGGCTGCCGCCCATGTCGGAGCCGTGCGCGAGCCACGCGGTGCCGCTGGCCAGTGCCGCCGCGGCGCCGCCGGAGGAGCCGGCGGCCGAGCGCGACGTGTCCCAGGGATTGCGGGTCGGGCCGAACACCTCGTTGAAGGTGTTGGCGCCGGCGCCGAATTCCGGCGTGTTCGACTTGGCGTAGATCACGCCGCCGTTCTGTTCGAGGCGTTCGACCAGGATGTCCGACTTCGCCGGCACGTTGTCCTTGAAGATTGGCGAGCCCAGGGTGGTCAGCACGCCGGACACCGCGGTGAGATCCTTGATCGGAACGGGAAGCCCCGCGAGCAGGCCGCGCTCGCCGGCCGGCTTCTGCATCAGCGCCTTGGCGTGGCTGCGGGCGCGGTCGAAGCAGAGCGTCGGCAGCGCGTTGACCTTGCCGTCGACCTCGGCGATGCGCTGTTCCAGCACGTCGAGCAGGTCGAGCGGCGTGACGTCGCCGACTTTCAGTTTCTCGACGACGGCACACGCCGTTTCCTTCACCAAGCCCTGATCAGCCACTTGCTTGTCTCCGTTGTTGCAAGTCTTCTGTTGTTGCTGCTGTAGAACATTTTGGCCGGAAGTGGAAATCGCAGGCATTGCGAACGGCTCGCTCTCTCCCCGTCATCCTGAGGTGCGAGCGGAGCGAGCCTCGAAGGATGAATCGGCCCGGCCAGTGGCCGTCGATCCTTCGAGACGCCGCTTCGCGGCTCCTCAAGGATGACGGAGGAGAAAGCGAGCGCTTATCCCCACCCCGACGTCAGCCCGCCATCCACCGTGTAGATCACGCCCGAGGTATAGCCGGCGCGGTCGGAGGCGAGGAACGCCATCAGGTCGCCGATCTCGCGCGCATGCGCGGGGCGGCCGAGCGGTAGGCCCTTCTGGAATTCGGTGTAGCGGTTCTCGTCGCCGAACTGGTTCTTGGCGCGGGTCTTGAGCAAGGTGACGTGGCGGTCGGTTCCGACCGGACCGGGATTGATGCCGACGACGCGGATGTTGTCGGCGAGGCTTTTGCCGCCGAGCGCGCGGGTGAACGACATCAGCGCCGCGTTGCCGGCGCTGCCGCAGATGTAGTTGGCGTCGAACTTCTCGCCGGCCGCGCCGATGTCGTTGACAACAACGCCGCCGCCGCGCGCCTTCATCTGGGCATAGACCGCGCGCGTCAAATTGATGTAGCCGAACACCTTGAGCTCCCAGGCATGGCGCCAGGTCGCCTCGTCGATCTTGTCGATCGAGCCGCCCGGGATATCGCCGGCATTGTTGACCAGGATGTCGATGTCGACCGCCTCTTTTGCCAACCGCGTCAGGTCGTCCGACTTGCGCAGATCGACCACGCTGATCGCCGCATCGATCTGGTGCGCGGAGCGCAGCCGGTCGGCCAGCGCCTTGAGCTGCTCGCCGTTGCGGGCGGCGAGCAGCAGATTGGCGCCTTCCTCGGCAAAGGCTTCGGCGGCGGCCGCGCCAATGCCCTTGGAGGCGCCGGTGATCAGGACACGCTTGCCGCGCAGATGCAGATCCATGGGATGTCTCGCTTTGGGTTGAGGAGTGAGATGTCGGCGAAATTGGTGGGGCAGGGTCGCGCGCCGGTCAACACTGCAGTGCAGCGTTGCGCTCGCGCGCAGTTTGGTCCATTGCAGGGCGATCAGAATAGGCGGCAATGCCGGCCGGGCAAATCACAAGGGTGTTCTCGATGAGCAAGAAGCAATATCGAATTGCGGTCATTCCCGGCGACGGCATCGGCAAGGAAGTGATGCCGGAAGGCCTGCGCGTCATCGAGGCGGCGGCCAGGAAGCACGGCGTCGACGTCAAGTTCGATCATTTCGACTTCGCCTCCTACGACTATTACGAGAAGCATGGCGAGATGATGCCGGCCGACTGGAAGGACAAGATCGGCAAGCACGACGCGATCTATTTCGGCGCAGTCGGCTGGCCGGCCAAGATCCCGGACCACGTCTCGCTGTGGGGCTCGCTGATCAAGTTTCGCCGCGAGTTCGATCAATACGTCAATCTGCGCCCGGTGCGGCTGATGCCCGGCGTGCCGTCGCCGCTGGCGAACCGCAAGCCCGGCGATATCGATTTCTGGGTGGTGCGTGAGAACACCGAGGGTGAATATTCCTCGGTCGGCGGCCGCATGTTCCCGGACACCGATCGCGAGTTCGTCACCCAGCAGACCGTGATGACCCGCACCGGCGTCGACCGCATCCTGAAATTCGCATTCGATCTCGCGCAGTCGCGGCCGAAGAAGCATCTGACGTCGGCGACCAAGTCGAACGGCATCTCGATCACCATGCCCTATTGGGACGAGCGCGTGGAGGCGATGGCCAGGAAGTATCCGGGCGTGAAGTGGGACAAGTACCACATCGATATCCTCACCGCGAACTTCGTGCTGCATCCGGACTGGTTCGACGTCGTGGTCGGCTCCAATCTGTTCGGGGATATCCTCTCCGACCTCGGCCCGGCCTGCACCGGCACGATCGGCATCGCGCCGTCGGGCAACATCAATCCGGAAGGCGATTTCCCCTCGGTGTTCGAGCCGGTCCACGGCTCGGCGCCTGACATTGCCGGCCAGGGCATCGCCAATCCGATCGGCATGATCTGGTCGGGTGCGATGATGCTGGAGCATCTCGGCGAGAAGCAGGCGGCTGCCGCGATCGTCGGCGCGATCGAGCGCACGCTCGGCGAACGCACGCTGCGCACCCGCGACCTCGGCGGCAATGCCGACACCACGGCCTGCGGCAAGGCGGTCGCGGAGATGGTGGATTAGGCAAGCCGCGTCGTCGTCCCTGCGAAAGCAGGGACCCATAACCACAGGGTTCGGTTGTTGAGACACGCTGTGGCCACAGCCTTCGCGGTAACGCAGGGCTGTGGTTGGGTCCCGGCTCGCGCTTCGCTTGGCCGGGACGGTGAAATTATTGCTTCACGATCCGTCGGCAATGCTCCCAGGCCGCGTGGATCAAATTCTCGCTCGCTTCGGGCGTGCGGAAGGCCGAATGCGCCGACAGCGTCACGTTCGGGATCTTGGTCAGCGGGTGATCCTTCGGCAGCGGCTCGATGTTGTAGACGTCGAGGCCGGCGTGGCGGATGTGGCCGGACTTCAGCGCATCGATCATCGCCTGCTCGTCGACGATGGCGCCGCGCGCGGTGTTGATCAGCACCACGCCCTTCTTCATCTTGGCGATCCTGTTGCGCGTGATCATGCCGCGGGTCTCGTCGTTCAAGAGCAGATGGATCGAGACCACGTCGCTCGTCGCCAGCACGGTGTCGAGCTCGGTGAATTCGACGCCCGGATGGCTCTTGGGCGACCGGTTCCAGGCGATCACCTTCATGCCGCTGCCGAGCGCGATGCGGGCGACTTCGGCGGCGATGCCGCCGAAGCCGACCAGGCCGAGCGTCTTGCCGGTGAGCTGCATGCCGTCCTCGCGCAGCCAGTTGCCGGCGCGCATCTCGCGGTCCATCTGCGCGATCACCCGCGCCGACGACCACATCAGCGCGATCGCGGATTCCGCGACCGCGGTGTCGCCGTAGCCCTTGATCAGATGCACGGAGATGCCGATCTCGGCGAGCTCCTCCGGGTTCATGTAGCTGCGCGCGCCGGTGCCGAGGAACACGACGTGCTTCAGGCCGGTGCATCTCTTTGCGATGTCGGTCGGCAGCGCGGTGTGGTCGACGACAGCGATCTCGGCGCCGTCGAGCACCGCCGGATAATCCTCGGACTTGATGTCCGGGTTGCGGTTGATCCGCATCCTGGGATCGCCCGGTTTTTCCAGGCGTTCGGTGATGACAGCGAGCGATTCATTGGCGTCGACAAACACTGCGCGCACGAAAGCCTCCATCGAAGCAAGGACAGATGATCAGGACGCGACGCCGGCGAGCGCCAGTACCGTATGCAACAGGACGTTGGCGCCGGCGGCGCAATCGGGCTGGGTGGCGTCCTCCAGCTCGTTGTGGCTGATGCCGTCCTTGCAGGGCACGAACACCATCGCGGCCGGCATCACGGTGTTGAGGTTGCAGGCGTCATGGCCGGCGCCGGAGGTGATGCGGCGATGCGAATAGCCGAGCTGCTTTGCGGCGTTCTCCACCGCGTCGACCAGCTTCGGGTCGAAATGCGTCGGCGCCTTGCGCCAGACTAGGTCGAGCTGGACCTCGACCTTGCGCTTTGCTGCGATCTCGGCGACCGCGGCGCGCAGGTCGCGATCCAGTGCATCCATGATCGCGGCATCGGCGCTGCGGCAATCCACCGTGAAGGCGATCTCGCCGGGGATGACGTTGCGCGAGGGACTTGCGATGACAGCTTCGCCGATGGTGCCGACCGCCTTCGGGCCGTGCTTTTTGGCGATGCTCTCCATCGCCAGCACGATTTCCGACAGCGTCGCCAGCGCGTCGCGGCGCAGCGGCATCGGGGTCGAGCCGGCGTGGCTCTCGAAGCCCGTGATCTTGCCGTCGTACCACAGCACGCCCTGGCCGGAATCGACCACGCCGATGGTCTTGCCCTCGGCCTCCAGGATCGGGCCCTGCTCGATGTGCAGCTCGACGAAGCCTGAGAACTTCTGGCGGCCGACCGGGGCATCGCCGCGATAACCGATCGAGTCCAGCGCCTGCGCCACGGTGACGCCCTCGGCGTCCTTGCGCGACAGGATGTCGTCGGTGGTGAAATCGCCGACATAGGCGGCAGAGGCCATCATCGCCGGCGCAAAGCGCGAGCCTTCCTCATTGGTCCAGTTGCAGATGCAGATCGGCAGCTCGGTCTCGATCCCGGCATCGTTGAGCGTGCGCACCAGTTCGAGCGCGGCGAGCGTGCCGAGGATGCCGTCATATTTGCCGCCGGTCGGCTGGGTGTCGAGATGCGAGCCGACGCCGATCGGCGGCTTCGACATGTCCCGTCCCTTCCGCAACCCGAACATCGATCCGAGCGCGTCGATCTGCACCTCGAGCCCGGCGTCCTCGCACGCCTTGCGGAACCAGTCGCGCACCTGCTTGTCCTCGGCGCTCAAGGTCAGCCGCCGCACGCCGCCCTTCTGGGTTGCGCCGAACTGCGCGGTTTCGTGGATGGCGCCCCAGAGGCGGGCGGAATCGATCTGCAGGTTGGTGGCGGCTCGGCTCATGTCGTCAGTCCATTCTTTGTCGTCATTCCGGGGCGATGCGTCAGCATCGAACCCGGAATCTCGAGATTCCCCCGTGCGCGGTTGCGCACCTGAGGTCTGGTCCTTCGGACCATATGACAGTTCATCTCCGGCCTTCGTTCAATGACGTGCCGTTCTCGTGTCGTCAACCGCCACGCTCGCCTGCGCGATCTGCCTGGCGAGATGGGCAACACGCTCGATGGCGACCGCATCGGGAGAGGCGAGCCAGCTCGCGGTGAAGGTGAGCGGCGGCAGCTTGAGGTCGGTGTCGAGCAATTGCAGCCGGCCGTCGGCCAGTTCGTTCTCGACGATCGCCGACGGGATCACCGCAATGCCAAGGCCTTCATTGGCCATGTGGATCACGGTCGCGAGCGAGGTCGAGGCGTGCAGCCGGATCGGCGGCAGATCGGGCGCGTTGAACAGGGCGCGCACGGTCTCGTAGGGCTGGGTCTTGCGCGGAAAGGTGATGATCGGAAACCGCGCCAGATCCTGCCGCGCGACCGGGCCGTCGCAGAGGCCGAGCGCCGGGCTCGCCAGGAAGCCGATCGGGTAATCGCACAGCACGTGGTTGTGGGCGCCGGACGCCGAGATCGGTCCGAGCACGAAGGCGAGCTCGATCTCCTGCGCCAGCAGCCGCTGCGTCAGATTGGGCGTGATGTCGACCTCGATCTCCAGCGACAGGTTCGGGTAGATCTCGTTGACGCTCTTCACCAGTCGCGGCAGCCAGGTGTGCACGATGGTCTCCGCGACACCGAGCCGCAGCGCGCCGCGCATCGCCGAGCGGTCGCCGACCTCGGCCATCATCTCCGAGCGCAAGCCGATCAGCTTCTCGGCATAGACCATCATCAGCCGCCCACTCGGCGTCGGCGAGGCCACCCGATGATCCCGGTTGAGCAGTTTGACACCCATCTCGCGCTCGAGCTGGGCAATGCGCTGGGAGATCGCCGGCTGGGTGGTGTTGAGCCGCTGGGCGGCGCCGCGAAAGCTGCCGAGCTTGACGACCCAGAGGAAGGTTTCGATCGAGCGGAAGTCCGTCATTGGAAGCATTTTCCGGATCGATAAATTTGTATTATCGATTTTGATTAGAAAGGACGATTAGACATTATATCACGCTTGGTGTTGGTTTGTCCTTGTCGAGATTATGAGCAGGAGGCTCCGATGACTGTTTTTGCGGCAGTGCAGCGATCTCAGGGCGAAGCGGTGCTTCCGAGCGTCGAAGCGCGCCGCGCCTGCCGTGACGGCACGGCCTCGGTCACCACAGCCGGTCTCGCCAACGGCTTCGTCCAGGGCAATCTCGCGATCCTGCCGGAAAAGCTCGCCGGCGCCTTTCACCGCTTCTGCCAGCTCAATCCGAAGCCGTGTCCGATCATCGGCATGTCCGATGTCGGCGATGTCAGGATCCCCGCGCTCGGCCTCGATCTCGATATCCGCACCGATGTGCCGCGCTACCGGGTCTGGCGCGACGGCGAGGTGGCCGACGAGCCGACCGACATCACAAAGTACTGGCGCGACGATCTCGTCACCTTCGTGCTCGGCTGCTCCTATTCGTTCGAGGAGGCGCTGCTCGATGAGGGGCTGCCGATCCGTCACATCGAACGCAATCTGCGTGTGCCGATGTACCGCACCAACATCGCCTGCCAGCCGTCGGGGCCGTTCGCGGGACCGATGGTGGTGTCGATGCGCCCGTTCAAGCCGGCGGATGCTATCCGCGCGGTGCAGATCACCTCGCGCTTTCCCTCGGTGCACGGCGCGCCGGTGCATCTCGGCCATCCGCATGCGATCGGCATCAAGGACATCGCAAAGCCCGATTACGGTGACGCGGTGCCGGTGGCCGATGACGAGATCCCGGTGTTCTGGGCCTGTGGCGTGACGCCGCAATCGGTGATCGCAAGTGCGAAGCTGCCGTTTGCGATCACGCATTCGCCGGGCCTGATGCTGGTAACCGATCTCAGGAACAAGCAGCTCGCTGTGCTTTGAATAGGCAATTCGTGCAATTCATTGAGGCTTTACTGCGCGCTACAAGCATCACATCGATAACAGGCTGACCAAGAGGAAATTTCGATGACGATCTCTCGCCGTAACGTATTGCTTGGCGCCTCCGCCGCAGCGCTCGTGCCGATGATGGCCCGCGCGCAAACCTCCGAAGTGGTGATTGGCGTGCTCTACCCGTTTTCGGGCGCCAGCGCCCAGATGGGCGTTGATGCGCAGAAGGCCTACGAGACCGTGCTCGAGATCATCAACAAGAAGTACGATTTCGATCTGCCGCTCGCCAAGGATGAGGGATTGCCGGGGCTCGGCGGTGCAAAGATCCGTCTCGTCTATGCCGACCACCAGGGCGACCCGCAGAAGGGCCGTGCGGAGGCCGAACGCCTGATCACCCAGGAGAAGGTCTGCGCGATCGTCGGCACCTATCAGAGCGCGGTCGCGGTCACGGTGAGCCAGACCTGCGAGCGCTACCAGATCCCGTTCGTTTCGGCCGACAACTCGTCGCCGAGCCTGCATACCCGCGGCCTGAAATTCTTCTTTCGCGCGGCGCCCCACGACGAAATGTTCTCGAAGGCCATGTTCGACTTCTTCGATGCCATGAAGAAGAAGGGCACCAAGATCGAAACGCTGGCGCTGTTCCACGAAGACACCATCTTCGGAACGGACTCGGCGAACGCGCAGACCAAGCTGGCCAAGGAGCGCGGCTACAAGATCGTCGCCGACATCAAGTACCGCGCCAATTCGCCGTCGCTGTCGGCCGAGGTCCAGCAGCTCAAGGCTGCCAATGCCGACGTCCTGATGCCCTCGAGCTACACCACCGACGGCATCCTGCTGATCAAGACCATGGCCGAGCTCGGCTACAAGCCGAGCGCCATCGTCGCGCAGGCCGCCGGCTTCTCCGAGAAGGCGCTGTATGACGCGGTCGGCGACAAGCTCGACGGCGTGATCACCCGCGGCAGCTTCTCGCTCGATCTCGCGGCCAAGCGGCCGATGGTCGGCAAGATCAACGCCATGTTCAAGGAAAAGTCGGGCAAGGACCTCAACGACAACACCTCGCGCGAGTTCATGGCGCTGATCGTGATCGCGGATGCGATCAACCGCGCCAAGTCGACCGACGGCGAAAAGATCCGGGAAGCGCTCACCGCGACCGACATTCCGGCCGAACAGACCATCATGCCGTGGAAGCGCGTCAAGTTCGACGAGATGGGCCAGAACAACGACGCCGATCCGGTGCTGCTGCAATATGTCGGCGGCAAGTTCGTCACCGTGTTCCCGGCGCAAGCCGCGGTCGCCGAAGCCGTCTGGCCGATGAAGTGACGGTCGCGCGCGGGGGCGGGGGCAACACGCTGTGACAGCCGACACCATCATCCAGAGTCTGGCGAGCGGCCTTTTGATGGGGCTGCTCTACGGACTGATCGCCGCAGGCCTCGCATTGATCTTCGGATTGATGGACGTCGTGAATTTCGCGCACGGCGAGTTCCTGATGATCGCGATGTACGCGACCTTCTTCCTGTTCGCGTTCTTCGCGATCGATCCCTTGCTGTCGGCGCCGTTGGTCGCCGCGGCGTTGTTCGTGTTCGGCGCGGTGGTCTATCTGTTGATCGTCCGCTTCGCGATGCGCGCCAAGGCCAATGCCGGCATGGTGCAGATCTTCTCGACCTTCGGCCTTGCGATCGTGATGCGGGGGCTCGCGCAGTTCTTCTTCACGCCCGACTATCGCAGCGTCACCAACTCCTGGGTCGGCGGCAAGACGGTCTCGATCGCCGGCATCTATTTGCCGGAGCCGCAGCTGATCGGCGCCCTGGTCGCGATCGTGGCGTTCGTCGCGCTCTACTTCTTCATCAATCGCACCGATTTCGGCCGTGCGCTGGAGGCGACGCGCGAGGACGCCGGCGCGGTCGCTCTCGTCGGCATCGACAAGAACCGGGTGTTCGCGCTCGGCTGGGGCCTGGGCGCGGCGCTGGTCGGCCTGGCCGGCGCCATCATGGCGATCTTCTTCTACGTCTATCCCGATGTCGGCGCGTCGTTTGCCCTGATCGCCTACGTCACCGTGGCGCTCGGCGGCTTCGGCAGCGTGTTCGGCGCCTTTGCCGGCGGCATCCTCGTCGGCCTGGTGGAAGCGACCACCGCGCTGATCCTGCCGCCGTCGCTGAAGTCGGTCGGCATCTACGCCGTCTATCTCCTGGTCGTCTTCATCCGCCCGCGTGGCCTGTTCGGATCGATGTGATGGACACCCACTTCGCCCAGCGCCGCAGGCGTGACCTGATCGTGGCGCTTTGCCTTGCGGTGATCGCCGCGCTGGCGCCGCTGTTCGTCAAGGACGTCTACGTCCAGAACATCATGGTGCTGACCCTGATGTATGCGGCGCTGTCGCAGAGCTGGAACATCTTGTCCGGTTATTGCGGACAGATCTCGCTCGGCCATGCGCTGTATTTCGGGCTCGGCGCCTACACCACCGCGCTCCTGTTTACCAAGTTCGGCGTGCTGCCGTGGTTCGGCATGCTGGCGGGCGGGGCGATCTCCGCCCTGATCGCGATGGCGCTCGGCTATCTCTGCTTCCGTCTGCGCGGCCATTATTTCGTGATCGCGACCATCGTGATCGCCGAGATCGCGCTGCTGCTGTTCCAGAACTGGGACTGGGCCGGTGCTGCGCTCGGCATCGATATCCCGATGCGCGGCGACAGCTGGCTCAAATTCCAGTTCGCGCGTTCGAAATTGCCCTACCTCTATTTCGCGCTGACGCTCGCCTGCATCGCCTGGCTCGTCACCTGGTGGCTGGAAGATTCCAAATGGGGCTATTGGTGGCGCGCGGTGAAGGACAATCCCGACGCTGCCGAAAGCCTCGGCGTGGTGGTGTTCAATTCCAAGATGGGCGCCGCGGCGGTCTCCGCCTTCCTGGTCGCGATCGGCGGCAGTTTCTACGCCCAGTTCGTGTCCTACATCGATCCTGAAAGCGTGATGGGCTTCCAGTTCTCGCTGCTGATGGCACTGCCCGCGGTGCTCGGCGGCATCGGTACGCTGTGGGGTCCGGCGCTTGGCGCCGTCATCCTGATCCCGCTGACCGAGCTGACCCGCTCCTATGTCGGCGGTTCGGGGCGCGGCGTCGATCTGATCGTCTATGGCGCGCTGATCGTTGCGATCTCGCTGGCGCTGCCGAAAGGCCTCGTCAGCGTGTTCGGCATGCTCTCTGGGCGCAAGGGAGCTGCACGATGACGGCGCTCCCTGAAACCCCGCTCCTGGAAACCCGGGGCGTCTGGCAGCGCTTCGGCGGTCTGGTCGCCAACAGCGATGTCTCCATCTCGGTCGGGCGCGGCGAGATCGTCGGCCTGATCGGCCCGAACGGCGCCGGCAAATCGACGCTGTTCAACCTGATCGCGGGCGTGCTGCCGCCGACCCAGGGCTCGATCCTGTTCGACGGCGAGGACGTCACCCGGCTGCCGGCGGCCGAGCGCTGCCAGCGCGGTGTCGGACGCACCTTCCAGGTGGTCAAGAGTTTTGAGACCATGACCGTAATCGACAACGTCATCGTCGGCGCACTTATCCGCAACACCAAGATGCGCATCGCGCGGCAGAAGGCCTACGAGGTGCTGGAGTTCTGCGGCCTGGCCGCGCGCGCCGACAAGCTCGCCGCGGACCTGGTGCCGTCTGAGAAGCGCCGGCTCGAGGTCGCGCGCGCGCTGGCGACCGAACCCAAGTTGCTGCTGCTCGACGAAGTGCTCACCGGCCTGACGCCGGTCGAGGCGCAGACCGGCGTCGAGCTGGTGCGCAAGGTGCGCGCCACCGGCGTGACGGTGCTGATGGTCGAGCATGTGATGGAAATCGTGATGCCGCTGGTCGACCGCGCCATCGTGCTCAACCTCGGCAAGGTGCTGGTGGAGGGCAAGCCGACCGAGGTCGTCCGCAATCCGGAAGTCATTTCTGCCTATCTCGGGGATCGTCATGCTGTCGGTGCGTGAAGTCACCACCGCCTATCAGGGCCTGGTCGCGATCTCCTCGGTGTCGATCGACGTCACCAAGGGCGAGATCGTCTGCGTCGCCGGCGCCAACGGCGCGGGCAAGTCGACGCTGTTGAAATCGATCGCCGGCGCCGAGCGCCCGCGCGCAGGGACCGTCACCTTCGACGGCAAGCGGATCGACGGCCAGCCGCAGCACGTCATCACGGCCGGCGGCATCGCCTTCGTGCCGGAAAACCGCCGGCTGTTTCCGCGGCTGTCGGTGCGCGACAATCTGCGGCTCGGCAGCTACCTCTATCGCAGCCAGTCCGACCGCGATGCGCCGCTCGATCTGGTGTTCAAGCTGTTCCCGCGGCTTGGCGAGCGGCTCGAGCAGCGCGCCGAGACCTTGTCGGGCGGCGAGCAGCAGATGCTCGCGATCGGCCGCGCGCTGATGACGCGGCCGCGCCTCCTGATGCTCGACGAGCCGTCGCAGGGCATCATGCCGAAGCTGGTCGACGAGATCTTCCAGGCTGTGAAACGTATCCGCGACGCCGGCATGACGGTGCTGATCGTCGAGCAGCGGATGGCCGAGTGCCTGGAGATCGCCGACCGCGCCTACATCCTGCAGACCGGCCGCGTGCTGATGCAGGGCACATCAGCCGAGATCAGCGGCAATCCGGATGTGCGGAAGGCGTATCTGGGGCTGTAGCGATAACCGTTGTCTCCGCGGATACAGCCGTCATCCTGAGGTGCGAGCGGAGCGAGCCTCGAAGGATGGCCGCGGGCGATCATGTGGCCCATCCTTCGAGGCTCGCCCAGCGGCGCAAGGGCGCCGCCGAGCTCGCACCTCAGGATGACGTCGGTATGTGTGGCGATATGGGCTACCAAATCCAGCCTACGCCGCCTACTTGCTCTGTTCCTTGCCGTCTTCGACCTTCTCGACCTTCGCCGCAAGATCCGGCACGCGGCTGACGCGGTAGGTCGCGTTGTTGCAGGTCAGCGTCCAGGCCTCGTTGTCGGGCTTGGAGAGCTTGTCGTCCCGCTCGGCCTTGAGCGGCTTGTCGCAGGCATAGCCCTGCGCGCGTAGCTGGATCGCCAGCAGGTCCTGCAAGCTCTGCTCGGCCCGTGCCGTCGATCCCGCAAGGTGGCCGGCGAACAGAGCGGCGAGTGCCAAACCTTTGAACGCGAAGCCCGTGAACCTCATCATGACTGTCCTCCGCATATCCATCCTCCGCTTGATCTAGTGAGGGTGATCCGGCAGCACGAGCCCGAACGTCCTGGTCAAATCTGCCACCTGTTCGGGCGAGAGATAGCGCGGGTTCAGCCCGCGCAGCAGCAGATAGAGTTTTGCGGTTTCCTCCAGTTCCTCGGCCGCGAACACGGCAGCTTCCAGCGTGTCGCCGGAGACCACCGGGCCGTGATTGGCGAGCAGCACCGATGAATATTTCCCGGCCAGCCCTTTGATCGCGTCGGCAACGGCGGGGTCGCCGGGGCGATAATACGGCACCAGCGCGGTCTGGCCGCACTTCATGACGTAATAGGCCGTCATCGGCGGCAGCGCGGCGCGCGGGTCGATCTCGGGCAGCATCGACAGCGCGACCGAATGGGTCGAATGCAGGTGCACCACGGCGCCTGCGCTCGTGCGCGTCTGGTAGAGCGCGGTGTGCAGCGGCACTTCCTTGGTTGGGGCATCGCCGGAGAGGAGCCGGCCATTGCCGTCGAGCCGCGACATTTTCGCCGGATCGAGGAAGCCGAGCGAGGCGTTAGTCGGCGTCACCAGCCAGCCGCCGTCGTCGAGCCGGACGCTGATATTGCCCGAGGAGCCCGGCGTCAGCCCGCGCTCGAACAGCGAGCGGCCGAAACGGCAGATGTCCTCACGAAGCCTTGTTTCGCTCATCCGCTGTCGCCTACCTTGTGTCGCCCGCCTTATTTGCGTTGGCGCTATCCGTTTTCCGCTTTGTCTCATGCTTTGGCAGCGCGGCCAAGCCGTGATAGGCAGGCAGCAAATGCGCATGAACCGGAAAGATGGGAAGCCGTTCCATGCGCAATCAAGTAAAAATTCGAGGATCGCCTTATGTCCAGTTCCGCAACACAACACGTCGCCGTCATCGGGCTGGGCTCGATGGGATATGGCATGGCGACCTCGCTCAAGCGCGCCGGCTTTGCGGTGACCGGTTGCGACGTTTCGGCCGATGCCGTCGCGCGCTTCGTGGCTGACGGCGGCAAGGGCGCGAAAACGCCGGCCGAGGCGGCCCGGGATGCCGACATCATCGTCAGCGTCGTGGTCAATGCGGCGCAGACCGAAGCCATCCTGTTCGGCAAGGACGGCGCCGCCGAGACCCTGGCCAAGGACGCGGTCTTTATTTCGTCGGCGACGATGGACCCCGACATCGCGCGACGCCTCGCAAAGCAGCTCGAGGCGACCGGCCGGCACTATCTCGACGCCCCGATCTCCGGCGGCGCGCAGCGCGCGGCGCAGGGGGAGCTGACAATTTTGGCGTCCGGCAGCGCGGCGGCCTTTGCAAAGGCGCGGCCGGCGCTGGATGCGATGGCGGCGAAACTCTACGAGCTCGGCGATGCCGCAGGGCAGGGCGCCGCGTTCAAGATGATCAATCAACTGCTGGCCGGCGTGCACATCGCGGCCGCCTCGGAGGCGATCGCGTTTGCCGCCAAGCAGGGCCTCGACATCAGGAAGGTCTATGAGGTGATCACGGCCTCCGCCGGCAATTCCTGGATGTTCGAGAACCGCATGCCGCATGTCCTCGACGGCGACTATGCGCCGCGCAGCGCGGTCGAGATTTTCGTCAAAGACCTCGGCATCATCCAGGACATGGCGCGCAACGCGCGCTTCCCGGTGCCGGTCTCGGCTGCCGCGTTGCAGATGTTCCTGATGACCGCGGCGGCCGGCATGGGCCGCGACGACGACGCCTCGGTGGCGCGGATGTATGCCCAGGTCACCGGCACCAAGCTTCCCGGCGCGAAATAAGAGGACTTTGCGATGCCCCGCTTTGCCGCCAACCTCACCATGATGTTCAACGAGGTCCCGTTCCTCGACCGCTTCGAGGCCGCCGCGAAAGCGGGCTTCACCGCGGTCGAGTTCCTGTTTCCCTACGACCATCCGGCCGAGGAGGTCGGCAAGCGGCTGAAGGGCAACGGACTGACGCAGGCGCTGTTCAACCTGCCGCCGGGTGACTGGAACGCGGGCGAGAAAGGCTTTGCCGCGCTGCCGGATCGCTTCGCCGATCTGCAAGCGAGCCTGAAGACCGCGCTGCCCTATGCGCAAGCGACCGGCGTCAAGCGGGTGCATCTGATGGCTGGCATTGCCGATCGCGGCGATGCCAGGGCGGTTGCGGCATTTCGCAAGTCGGTCGGCTATGCCGCCGAGTTCTTCGCGCCGCATGGCCTCGACGTTGTGATCGAGCCGATCAATCCGCGCAACGTGCCCGGCTACTTCCTCAACGACTTCCTGTTCGCGCGCGACCTGATCAACGAGCTCGGGATTGCGAACCTCAAGCTGCAGTTCGACATCTACCACTGCCAGATCATCCATGGCGACGTCACGATGCGGCTGCGCGAGATGATGCCGATCATCGGCCACATCCAGATCGCCTCGATCCCCTCGCGCAACGAGCCCGATGGCGAGGAGCTGAACTATCCGTTCCTGTTCGGCGAGCTCGACCGGCTCGGCTATGCCGGCTTCGTCGGCTGCGAATACAATCCGCGGGCCAAAACCACCGATGGTCTCGCCTGGTTCAAGCCCTATGCCGGAGTGAAGCCGTGACCTCAGCCGGAAAACTGTCTCTGGGCTGCATCGCCGACGACTATACCGGCGCCTCCGACCTCGCCAACACGCTGACCCGCGCCGGGCTGCGCACGGTGCAGACCATCGGCGTCCCCGCGGACGATCTCGCGCTGCCCGAGGTCGACGCCGTCGTGGTGTCGCTGAAGAGCCGCTCGATCGAGGCCGGCCTCGCCGTGACGCGTTCGCGCGCGGCGGAGGCCTGGCTGCGCGGCCGTGGCGCGGAGCATATCCTGTTCAAGATCTGCTCGACCTTCGATTCCACCGATGCCGGCAATATCGGCCCGGTGATGGATGCGCTGCGCGCCGACTCCAAGGACAACATCGTGCTGGTGACGCCGGCGTTCCCGGAAACCGGCCGCACCGTCTACCAGGGCAATCTGTTCGTCGGGTCCGTGCCGCTGAACGAGAGCCCGTTGAAGGACCACCCGCTCAACCCGATGCATGATTCCAATCTGGTCCGCGTGCTGGCTCGCCAGAGCAAGACCAGGGTCGGCCTGGTCGATCTCGCGACCTTGAGCCGCGGCGCGGACGCAGTGCGCGCAAGGCTCGCCGAGCTCGCGCAAAGCGGCATCGGCGCGGCCATCATCGACGCGGTGTTCGACCGTGACCTCGAGACCATCGGGCAGGTGGCGCTGGATCACCGTCTCTCGGTCGGCGCTTCCGGGATCGGACTCGGATTGGCGCGCGCGCTGGTCGCAGCCGGCGAGGCCCGATCGAATGCCGCCGATGCGCAGCCAGCGGCGGCAGTCGGCGGCCCGGCAGCCTGCCTCGCCGGCAGTTGTTCGCAGGCAACCCTGCGCCAGATCGCCAACGCCGAGAAGGTGATGCCGGTCCTGCATCTCGACCCCGAGCGGGCGGTCGCCGGCAAGGACGAAGCGCAGCGCGCGCTCGCTTGGGCCAGGGAAAAGCTCGCGGGAGGTCCGATCCTGATCGCCAGCAGCTCGACCCCGGATGAGGTGGCAGCTCTGCAATCGCGTCATGGCCGCGATGCAGCCGGACATGCCATCGAGCAGGCCATGGCCGACATCGCGGACGGTCTGGTGCAGTCGGGTGTGCACCGGCTGGTGGTCGCCGGTGGTGAAACTTCAGGCGCGGTGGTCGATCGCCTCGGCATTCCGGGATTCCTGGTTGGCACTGAAATCGCCGCAGGCGTGCCGGTGCTGCGCGCGGTCGGTGCCAAGACTAACGCCCAGACCGGTGCGATGGTGCTCGCCCTGAAATCAGGCAATTTCGGCGGCCCGGAGTTCTTCTCCGATGCGCTCGCATTGATGCCGTGATGCGGCTGTCGCACATCATGTCACGGCGGTGACAGCGCATCTCAGTAGTTCAACGGGGAACTAAATTAACCCTACTTAAGGAGGGGGGCTGGCTTTGATGTGTGCGGCGCACCTCCGCGCCCCGAGCCATTCGATTGGGCTTCGCGAGCCCGCGTCCAAGAGACCTCAAGATGTTCGCCAAATACTCGATCCGCGCCAAGATCATTGCCGTGGTTGCGTTCCTGCTTGTCGCGATGACCGGCATGGGTTTGCTGGCGGTCGTGAACCTGAGGTCGATCAACGCCAACACGGTCGACATCACGACAAGCTGGCTGCCGAGCGTGCGGGCGTTGGGCGATTTGCGTGCCGGTGTCGTCACTTACCGCAACGTGATCCGCGAGCACATGCTGGCCGAGACGCTCGAGGAGAAGCTGGCGCAGGAAAAGACCCTTGCGACGGTGGTCGAAGCCAACATGAAGCTTCGCGCGATCTATGAACCGCTGATCACGTCCCCGGAAGAGCGCGCCCTGTATAATCAATGGGTAGATAGCTGGACCCGCTACAGGAAGGGCACCGAGGAGGTGATGGCGCTCTCACGCAATGAGGTCGGTAAGATCCCGCACGAGGCCCATGAGCTGAACGCCAAGACCGTGAACAAGATCGGCCTCGAGGCGGACGAGATCCTGCGCAAGGACATCGACCTGAACAATACCGGTGCCGACAAGGCGGCCCAGGATGCAGCGAACAGCTACGCATCGGCCGTCATGCTGCTCGCGATGATCCTTGGCGCCGCCATCATCGTCGGCGTCGGCGTCAGCTTCCTGATGATCCGCGACGTCTCCGCCGGTATCGCCTCGATCGTGAACCCGATGCAGGCGCTGGGCCGCGGCGACCTCACCGCAAACGTGCCGCACCAGGGCGAGAAGACCGAGATGGGCGCGATGGCCGATACGCTGCAGGTGTTCAAGGAAGCCCTGGTCGCCAAGAAGGCGGCCGATGAGGCAGCTGCCGCCGATGCCGAAGCCAAGATCGAGCGCGGCCGCCGGGTCGACGCCATCACCCGCAATTTCGAGCAGATGATCGGTGAGATCGTGCAGACGGTGTCGTCGGCCTCGACCCAGCTCGAAGCCTCGGCCTCTACGCTGTCGTCGACGGCCAGGCGTTCGCAGGAATTGACCACGTCGGTTGCCGCGGCGTCCGAGGAAGCCTCGACCAACGTCCAGTCGGTGGCTTCGGCGACCGAGGAGCTGTCGTCGTCGGTGACCGAGATCAGCCGCCAGGTACAGGAATCGGCGCGAATGGCCGGCGACGCCGTCGGCCAGGCGCGCACCACCAATGATCGCGTCAGCGAGCTGTCGAAGGCCGCCGCGCGCATCGGCGACGTGGTCGAGCTGATCAACACGATTGCCGGCCAGACCAACCTCCTGGCGCTGAACGCCACCATCGAGGCGGCGCGCGCCGGCGAGGCCGGGCGCGGTTTCGCGGTCGTGGCGTCCGAGGTGAAGGCGCTGGCCGAGCAGACCGCCAAGGCGACCGGCGAGATCGGCCAGCAGATCGCCGGGATCCAGACCGCGACCCAGGAATCGGTCGGCGCCATCAAGGAAATCTCGTCGACCATCGAGAAGCTGTCGGAGATCTCGTCCACCATCGCCGCTGCCGTGGAAGAGCAGGGCGCGGCGACGCAGGAGATTTCCCGCAACGTGCAGCAGGCGGCGCAGGGCACCCAGCAGGTTTCGGCCAACATCACCGACGTACAGCACGGCGCCAACGAAACCGGCTCGGCGTCGACCCAGGTGCTGTCGGCGGCACAGTCGCTCTCGGGCGACAGCAACCGCCTCAAGCTCGAGGTCGGAAAATTCCTCGAGGCCGTCCGCGCCGCCTGACCCAGTTGGAGCATCGATCATCGGAAAATGCCCGGCCGAAAGGCCGGGCATTTTCTTTATGTAGCGCTCAGTAGTTCCACGGAAGGCACGATTAACCAACCGTAGTGCCGCGCGCGGTACTGTGCCGCAGAGCGACGCGGCCACCCGCACAGAATCGCGAATTCAATTCCAGATCGAAACGAGGCACCCCGGATGATGTTCCTGGCGAGATTCCGCATTCTCACGAAGATACTGGCGATTGTGGGCGGTCTCTCGATCATCGCCGGCATGCTCGCCTATCTCGGGATTTCCTCGCTGAAGTCGCTCAGCGAGCGCGGGATCGTGACGGCGCGGGCCGCGGAGCGGGCATTGCTGTCGGCGCGTGCCAATCAGAACGTGCTGGCGATCAATCGCGCCGAGTTCCGCAGCGCGCTCGATCCGCGCGACGAGAACCGGATTTCGGCGCGAGGCGTGATCGACGAACAACTCAAATTGCTCGAGGAGCGTCTCGCCGAGATCAGCAAGACCCAGGATCCGCAGACCATTGCGTTGCTGTCCGGCGTACGCTCCGCGCAGTCCGCCTACCAGGCGCAGCTGAAGCAGACGCTCGATGCGGTCGACGGCGCGCGCGCCGCCGATCTGACGCAATCCGCCGAGAAGCTGCGCGACGTCGCGATGAAGAGCCGCGCGGCGGCGGAAGAGCTTCAGGCCAGGGTCCGGGCGGTCGCCGACCGCCAGGATCAGCGGGTCAGGGACAATGTGAAGGCCAACGAGCAGGAATATGCGTCGACCTCGGAGCTGCTGATCCTGCTCGCCGCATCGGGCGTCCTGATCGGCCTGCTGTTCGGTTTTGTCGTCGGACAATATGGCGTCGCAAAGCCGATCCGTGCCGTGGTCGAGCTGCTGCAGCAACTAGCCAACGGCCACTATGACATCCCGGTGCACGGTACCGATCGCCGCGACGAGGTCGGCGACGTCGCCAAGGCCGCACTGGTGTTCAAGGACAACGGGCTTGCCAAGGTCCGGATGGAGCGCGAGCAGAAGGACATGGAAGCGCGCGCCGCCGCGCAGCGCCGCACCGACATGCTCGAGCTGGCCGACGGCTTCGAGCGCGCGGTCGGCGAGATCGTCGAAACCGTCGCATCCGCCTCGAACGAGCTCGAAGCGTCCGCGACCACGCTGACCTCGACCGCCGAGCGGTCGCAAAGCCTGGCGACCACCGTCGCCAGTGCCTCGGAGGAAGCGAGCACCAACGTCCAGTCGGTTGCGTCGGCGACCGAGGAGCTGTCGTCCTCGGTCAACGAGATCAGCCGGCAGGTGCAGGAGTCCGCCCGGATGGCGGGCGACGCCGTCAGCCAGGCCCGTGCGACCAATGACCGGGTCGGCGAGTTGTCGAAGGCCGCCGCCCGGATCGGCGACGTGGTCGAGCTGATCAACACCATCGCCGGACAGACCAACCTGCTGGCGCTGAACGCGACCATCGAGGCGGCGCGCGCCGGCGAGGCCGGGCGCGGCTTCGCCGTGGTGGCGTCCGAGGTCAAGGCGCTCGCGGAGCAGACCGCCAAGGCGACCGGCGAGATCGGCCAGCAGATCGCCGGCATTCAGGCCGCGACCGAGGATTCCGTGAACGCGATCCGCGCGATCGGCTCGACCATCGAGCGGCTGTCGGAGATCTCGTCCACCATCGCCGCTGCCGTGGAAGAGCAGGGCGCGGCGACGCAGGAGATTTCCCGCAACGTCCAGCAGGCGGCGCAGGGCACCCAGCAGGTCTCCGCCAACATCACCGACGTGCAGCACGGCGCCAACGAAACCGGCTCGGCGTCGAGCCAGGTGCTGGCGGCGGCGCAGTCGCTGTCGGGCGACAGCAGCCGCCTCAAGCTCGAGGTCGGCAAGTTCCTCAACGCCGTTCGCGCCGCCTGATCCGGCGCCGACCGGGTCGGCGGCCGGGATCGTTCTCCGGGCAACTCGTCGCAGCGCGGTGACCGGCCGGCGCAGCACGCTTTGCATTTTCGCAGAGCTGCGATGCGCTAACCTACTGGCGGCCGCAACGGCGTGCTCGGGTTTCTCGCATTCGCAGCAGAGCCGTCTCTTTTTGACGATGATCCGAGTGCCGATCGACGGCAAGCCGCCCCGCGCGGTCGATCGAAGCGTGCGGCCTCACTGCGCTATGCCAAGGAAGTGAAGGCCGCTGCGGCGCCTATGGTTGGCGTTTTGCCCGGCATCGGGTAAATCGGCCGCTATCGGAACGGCTTTTGCAATGTCGATTCCTCTGCCTGGGCGGGCTTCATTTCGGGAATGCTGCTTTTATGATCGCACTGGTCCGTATCGCGCTGAGCCGGCCATATACTTTCGTCGTGCTCGCAATCCTGCTGTTGATTATCGGACCGCTGGCAGCGCTGCGCACGCCGACCGACATCTTCCCCGAAATCCGCATTCCCGTGATCGGCGTGGCCTGGCAGTACACCGGCCTGCCGCCGGACCAGATGTCCGGCCGTATCACCACGCCGTTCGAGCGCACGCTGACCACGACGGTCAACGACATCGAGCACATCGTTGCGAACTCCTATAACGGCATCGGCATCGTCAAGATCTTCTTCCAGCCCAATGTCGACATCCGCACCGCCAATGCGCAGGTCACCGCGATCTCGCAAACCCTGCTCAAGCAGTTGCCGCCGGGCGCAACGCCGCCGCTGATCCTGAACTACAGCGCCTCGACGGTTCCGATCATCCAGGTCGCGCTGTCGGGCGAAGGTCTGACCGAGCAGAACCTCGCCGACATCGGCATCAACCAGCTGCGCACGCCGCTGGTGACGGTGCCCGGCGCCGCGATCCCTTATCCGTATGGCGGCAAGCAGCGCCAGATCCAGATCGACCTCAATTCGACCGCCCTGCAGGCCCGCGGCCTGTCGGGGCAGGACGTCGCCAACGCGCTCGCTGCGCAGAACCTGATCACGCCGGTCGGCACCCAGAAGATCGGCAGTTTCGAATACACCATCAATCTGAATAACTCGCCGCTCCGTATCGAGGAGCTCGGCGACCTGCCGATCAAGACCGTCAACGGCGCCATGGTCTACGTGCGCGACGTCGCCACCGTCCGCGACGGCAACCCGCCGCAGACCAACATCGTCCATGTCGACGGCAACCGTTCGGTGCTGATGATGGTGCTGAAGGCCGGCGCGGTTTCGACGCTGGATATCATCGCCGGCATCAAGCAGAAGGTGATCGACGTCAAGGATCAGCTGCCGGACGCACTCAAGATCGGCTTCGTCGGCGACCAGTCGGTGTTCGTCCGCGGCGCGATCACCGGCGTCGCCTTCGAAGGCGTGATCGCGGCCCTTCTGACCAGCGTGATGATCCTGTTGTTCCTCGGCAGCTGGCGCTCGACCGTCATCATCGCGGTGTCGATCCCGCTGTCGGTGCTCGGTGCCATCATCATGCTGTCCTTGATCGGCGAGACGCTGAACATCATGACGCTCGGCGGCCTCGCGCTCGCGGTCGGCATCCTGGTCGACGACGCCACGGTGACGATCGAGAACATCAACTACCATCTGGAGCAGGGCAAGCCGGTCGAGCAGTCGATCCTGGACGGTGCCAACCAGATCGTGACGCCGGCGTTCGTCTCGCTGCTTTGTATCTGCATCGTGTTCGTGCCGATGTTCTTCCTCTCCGGCGTCGCGCGCTTCCTGTTCGTGCCGATGGCCGAAGCGGTGATGTTCGCGATGATCTGGTCGTTCATCCTGTCGCGCACCCTGGTGCCGACCATGGCGAAATATCTGCTGCAGCCGCATGTGCATCACGAGGGCGCGCCGCCGAAGTCGCGCAATCCTTTGGTCTGGTTCCAGCGCGGTTTCGAGGCCCGGTTCGAGCGCATCCGCGCCGGCTATCGCGGCCTGCTCCTGCTGGCGCTCGGCCATCGCAAGGTGTTCGTCGGCGGCTTCCTTGCGGTCGTGGCGGCGTCGTTCCTGCTGGTGCCGTTCCTTGGCCGCAACTTCTTCCCCGCGGTCGATGCCGGCAACATCCTGATGCATGTCCGCACCCAGGTCGGCACCCGCGTCGAGGAAACCGCCAACCAGATGGCCGATGTCCAGAAGGCGATCCGCAAGTTGATCCCGGGCGAGATCGAGACCATGACCGACAACATCGGCATGCCGATCTCCAGCATCAACCTGACCTACAACAACACCGGCGTGATCGGTCCGCAGGATGCCGACATCCAGATCAAGCTGAAGGAAGGTCACAAGCCGACCGAGCAGCATGTGCGCGCGCTGCGCGAGCAGTTGCCGCGGCTGTTCCCGGGCACCAGCTTCTCCTTCTTGCCGGCTGACATCGTCAGCCAGATCCTGAACTTCGGCGCGCCGGCGCCGATCGATCTGCAAATCCGCGGCGCCAATCTCGAGGCCAATTACGCCTATGCCAACAAGCTGCTGGCGAAGATCAAGCGGATTCCCGGTATCGCCGACGCGCGGATCCAGCAGTCGCCGAACAACCCGACCTTCAACATCGATGTCGACCGCACCCGCGCGCAATATGTCGGCCTGACCGAGCGCGACGTCACCAATGCGCTGGTCGTCACTCTCGCCGGCTCGTCGCAGGTCGCGCCGACCTACTATCTCAATCCCGACAACGGCGTGTCCTATTCGATCGTGATGCAGACGCCGCAATACCAGATCGATTCGCTGAGCGCGTTGCAGACCCTGCCGATCACCGCGACCGGCAACACCCAGGCGCCGATCCTGGGCGGCATCGCCGACATCAAACGCGCGACCTCGAGCGCGGTGGTCTCGCAATACGACATCCAGTCGCTGGTGCAGATCTACGCCACCACGCAAGGCCGCGATCTCGGCGGCGTCGCCACCGACGTGCGCCAGCTGATCGCCGACACCGCCAAGGAAGTGCCGAAGGACTCGTCCGTGGTGCTGCTCGGCCAGGTGCAGACCATGAACTCGGCCTTCACCGGCCTGCTGTTCGGCCTGCTCGGCGCGGTGGTGCTGATCTACTTCCTGATCGTGGTGAACTTCCAGTCCTGGTCGGACCCGTTCGTGATCATCACGGCGCTGCCGGCCGCGCTTGCCGGAATCGTCTGGATGCTGTTCACGACGGAGACGACGCTGTCGGTTCCGGCGCTCACCGGCGCCATCATGTGCATGGGCGTCGCCACCGCCAACAGCGTGCTGGTGATCAGCTTCGCCCGCGAGCGCTATGAGGAGCTCGGCGATCCCGTCGCGGCGGCGCTGGAGGCCGGCTTCGTCCGGTTCCGCCCGGTGCTGATGACGGCGCTCGCCATGATCATCGGCATGGCGCCGATGGCGCTGGGGCTGGGCGAGGGCGGCGAACAGAACGCGCCGCTGGGCCGCGCGGTGATCGGCGGCCTGATCTTCGCAACCTTCGCGACGCTGATGTTTGTTCCCGTGGTATTCAGTATGGTACACAAGAAGCAAGGCGCCAAAGTCGCCGCCTCATCGGAGATTCCGCATGCAGCCCACTGAACAGCGCCCCCCGGTGTCCGGCCGGAGATTGGGCATATTCGGCGTGGTTGCACTGGTCGGCGCCGGACTGATCGTCGGCACCGGCATTCGCGCCCGTGAGGAGCAGGGCAGCCGCTTGAAGGAGTGGACCGACGACCAGGCCGTTCCGACCGTCGCGGTGGCACTGCCCAACGCTCGCGCGCTCAGCCCGACGATCGAGCTGCCGGGCCGGCTCGAGGCCTATTCCCGCGCGCCGATCTATGCCCGCGTCTCCGGCTATCTCAAGAATTGGGACGCCGATATCGGCGCCCGGGTCAAGGCCGGCCAGGTGATCGCCGAGATCGAGGCGCCCGACCTCGACCAGCAATTGTTGCAGGCGCGCGCCGATCTCGCCAGCGCCCAGGCCTCGGCCAAGCTTTCCGAGGCGACGCTGGCCCGGCGCAAGACGCTGGTGGCCTCGAACTTCGTCTCCGCCCAGGAGATCGACGAGCGCACGGCCGACCTCTCCAACAAGAACGGTGCAGTGAAGGCCGGCCAGGCCAACGTCGAACGGCTGGAAGCACTCGCCGGCTACAAGAAGATCACGGCGCCGTTCGACGGTGTGGTGACCTCGCGCGATACCGATGTCGGCGCGCTGATCAATGCCGGCGGCGGCTCGGGCCCGGCGATGTTCACGATCTCCGACATCACCAAGCTGCGCGTCTATGTCAACGTGCCGCAGAATTACGTCCCGGCGATCAAGATCGGCGCCAAGGCCACGCTGGCGTTGCCGGATTACCCGAACCGCAGCTTCCAGGCGACGGTCGAAGCCTCCTCGCAGGCGGTCGACGTCGCCTCCGGCACCACGCGGATGCAGCTCGGGCTCGACAATTCCTCCGGCGAACTGATGCCGGGCAGCTATGCCAGCGTGAAGCTCAATCTGCAGCGCGAGTCCACGCCGCTCAGCATTCCCGCCAGCGCGCTGATCTTCAACAGCAGCGGGCTGCGGGTCGCGACCGTCAGCCCCGACGACAAGGTGCTGTTCAAGACCGTCAAGATCGGCCGCGACCTCGGCAAGGAGATCGAGATCGCCTCCGGCCTCGCGCCCGACGACCGCATCATCACCGCGCCGCCGGACGGTCTCGCCGATGGCGATCACGTCCGCGTCACCGGCGCCGGTGCCAAGGGCAAGCCGGCCACGGCGTCCGAAAAGCAGGACGTGAAGGGGTAGAGCCTTCGTAGCCCGTAGCCCGGATGAAGCGAAGCGCAATCCGGGGTAGGTCTATCAGCGGACAGAGCCCCCGGATTGCGCTGCGCTCCATCCGGGCTACGTGTTCTTGTTGCGCGGGCTAGCGCGGGAGAACTGCTACCCCACCCGCCATTCCAGCATGCCGTCATCGGCGGTGACGATATTGCCCGTGCTGCCGACCGGCGTGCGATCCATGTCCTGGAGATATGCCAGCGTCGCGGTGTCGCTCGCCGGGATGCGGCCGAGCGTGCGGCGGCCGTCCTCGGTGCGCAGCATGGTGACGCCGTGCTCGACCTCGCCATTGGCGCGATAGATCACGGTAAAGGCCTCGACCTTGCCTTTGCCCGCCGCCTCTGCGGTGAAATCGGGCACATCGCGCCGGTTGCGGTCGGCCTCCGCCTGCACGGAGGTCTCCTGCTTGAGCGCGGCCGTCGGCGCGGCGCGCGACAGCACGAGGCCATGGTGCTTGGTGACGAAACCACCCTGGCCGTAGAGCAGGCCGAGCGTGCCGCCGCCTCTCAATTTGCGCACCATCGCGCAGGCCGCGTGCGTCATGTAGGTGTTGAGCGGCGCGCCGAAGAACGTCAGACCACCGGTGACGGTCGGCTGCACGTCAGGCCCGAGGCCGAGCGTGCGGCGCGCCATTTTCGGCACGCAGGGGAAGCAGCTATAGAGTTCGATGGCGTCGAACTTTTTGCCGTCGCCGCCGACGAGATCCATGACCGCCTTCAGCACCGCGGTCTGCGCGTGGCTCTCGATGAACTGGTCGCGGGTCAGATAGTCGCGCGGCTCTTCCGCCGAGGCGCCGCCGAGCGGATAGATCAGCTTGTCCTCGGGCACCCCCGCGGCGCGTGCCTTGGCGAGGCTGGTCAGGATCAGCGCGCCGCCCATGTTCACGGTCGGGTTCGCCACCATCAGCTTTGTATACGGCCAGGCAATCATCCGGTTGTCGGGCGTTGCCGTGGTGATCTCGTCGCCGCTGAACTGCTTCTTCAGCCAGGAGTTCGGATTGGCGGCCGCAACCCTTGCATAGGTCGACCAGAGATCGCCCGACTCCTTCAGCGCCTGGCGCGGGGTCTGGCCCCAATGCGCCGAGGTTGCGGACTCATAGAGCGGATAGACCGTGATCGGCCTAAACACGCCGAGGCTCACGGCCAGCGGCTTCTGGAACGCGGCGCCGCGCTTCGGCTCCTCGACGTCGTGCGCGAACGGCGTCCACGGCAGTTCGACGCCGGCGCGCTGCGCCTTGGTCGCGGTCGACTGCGCCTCGGCGCCGCACACCGCCGCGACGCTGCATTCGCCGCGCGCGATGCGCTGCGCCGCCTCATGCAGATAGCGGATCGGGCTCTCGCCGCCGACCGGCCCGTAATAAAGATGCGAAGGCCGGATACCGAGCCGCGCCGCGAGCTGCTTCTCAGGATCGCGATAGCGCCAGCTCAGGAAGTTGACGACGTCGAGCGACTGCACGTCGGCGAGCAGCTTTGCGCCGCTGTCGGCCTCGGCGCGCTTCAGCGCCTGTTCCAGCAGCGTGAGCGGCTCGAGGCCGGCTGCGATGTCCTTTGGACGATCGACGATCTCGCCGACGCCGACGATAACGGGAATGCGGTCTTCGGGGATGCTGTTCGACATTCTTGTTGTTTCACTCTGCGGTATTGCACTCGGTGGTCGATTTAGCCGTCATTGCGAGGAGCGAAGCGACGAAGCAAACCATCCAACCGCATACGCGCTGAAATGGATTGCTTCGCTTCGCTCGCAATGACGGGGAGGGGCCGTCACTCCGCCACCAGTGCGTTCATGTGCTCGACGGCTTCGACGAATTCTTCCTTGAATTCCTGCACCACCGCGCTCGCAGACTTCACGCTGTCGATCAGGCCGACGCCCTGGCCGACGAAGTAGCTGACGAGATCGCGCGCCTTCTCGTTGCCGGCTGCGGCTGCACGGTCGATCGCGTTGAAGGCGTCGCGGCTGACGATGCTTTGCAGCGGCATCGGCAGCGCGCCGGGGCTGTCCGGCGCGCGGTCCCAGGCGTCGGTCCACACCGAACGGAGCTGCCGCGCCGGCTTGCCGGTGCGGCCCTTGGAGCGGATCGCGTCGCGCGAGGAGGCCGCGATCATCTTTTCGCGGAAGATCTCGGAGGTTTCCGACTCCACCGTGGCGAGCCACACCGAGCCGGTCCAGGCGCCGGCGGCGCCCATCGCCATGCAGGCCGCCATCTGACTGCCGGTCATGATGCCGCCGGCGGCGAGCACCGGCACGTCGCGGATCTTTTTCACCGCCTTGATCACCTCGGGCACCAGCACCATGGTCGAGACTTCGCCGCAATGGCCGCCGGCCTCGGTGCCCTGCGCAACGAGGATGTCGACACCGGCCGCGACCTGGCGCAGCGCGTGCTCCTTGGAGCCGACCAGTGCCGCCACCGGCACGCCGTGCTTGCGGCCCATCTCAATCATCGCCCTCGGGGGCACGCCCAGCGCATTCGCAATCAGCCGGATCGGGTGGCGGAACGAGACCTCGAGCAATTGCAGCGCGGTCTCGGCATCGAACGGCTGCGGCTGGTTGTCGGCGACATTGCGGCTGGTCAGCTCGATGTCGTATTTTTTGAGCAGATTGCGGGTGAAGTCGCGATGCTGCTGCGAGACGCGCGCCTCGAGGCTCTTCCAGGTGACGTTCTTCTCGCCGGCGGTCGAGATATTTTCCGGGATCAGCACGTCGATGCCGTAGGGCTTGCCGTCGACATGGGCGTCGATCCACTTCAATTCCTGTTCAAGCGTTTCCGGCGAATGCGCGGTCGCGCCGAGCACGCCGAAGCCGCCGGCGCGGCTGACCGCCGCCACCACGTCGCGGCAATGGCTGAACGCGAGCAGGGGGAATTCGATGCCCAGCATGTCGCAGATCGGTGATTTCATGGACTGCTTCTCTCCCGGCGGCTGCGTGTTGTGTTTGTTGGCATCAGCCTCTGCGACGCTAGCGCATGACGGTCGGCGAAGCCAAGCGGGTTTCGGCCGCGGCGATCTTGCGTGCAGGCGCTGCTTGGCTGCATCGCCCGCAGCGCATTCCGCTGGATAGAAAATGCGATCCGGCGGGCTGGGCAAAGCCGGGAAAACCCACCATCTAGTGCGGGCATGCGGATGGGCGCGGCGGTCGCCGCACCATGGAAAAATGGAAACCGGGAGCCAACGACGTGACTGACACCTCTGCCTACGAGCCGCCGAAAGTCTGGACCTGGAACAAGGAGAGCGGCGGCCGCTTCGCCAGCATCAACCGGCCGATCGCGGGGCCCACCCATGAGAAGGAACTGCCGGTCGGCCGCCATCCGCTGCAGCTCTATTCACTGGCGACGCCGAACGGCGTCAAGGTCACCGTGATGCTGGAGGAGCTGCTCGCCGCCGGCCACAAGGGCGCGGAGTACGACGCCTGGCTGATCAAGATCGACGGCAACCAGTTCGGCAGCGGCTTCGTCGCGATCAATCCCAACTCGAAGATCCCGGCGCTGATGGACCGCAGCGGGCCTGAGCCGATCCGGGTGTTCGAATCGGGCTCGATCCTGGTTTACCTGGCGGAAAAATTCGGCGCGTTCCTGCCGACCGACGTCAAGACCCGCGCGGAGACCCTCTCCTGGCTGTTCTGGCAGATGGGCTCGGCGCCCTATCTCGGTGGCGGCTTCGGGCATTTCTATGCCTATGCGCCGACCAAGATCGAATACGCCATCGACCGCTTTGCGATGGAGGTGAAGCGCCAGCTCGACGTGCTCGACCGTCGGCTCGCCGACAACGAGTATCTTGCGGGCGACGTCTATACGATCGCCGACATGGCGGTGTGGCCCTGGTACGGCAGCCTCGCCAAGGGCCTGCTCTACGGCGGCGGCGAATTCCTCTCGGTGCAGGACTACAAGAACGTGCAGCGCTGGACCGACGCGATCGCGGCGCGGCCCGCAGTGAAGCGCGGCCGCATGGTCAACCGCACCTGGGGCGAGCCGTCGAGCCAGCTCCACGAGCGGCACGACGCCAGCGATTTCGAGACCAAGACGCAGGACAAGGTCGAGCAGATGGCGTCGTAATCGCGTAGGGCGGATTGATCCTACTGCGTCACGAGTCTGTCTCCGTCGTCATTGCCAGGAGCGATAGCGACGAAGCAATCCATCCAACCGCATTTGCGGACAGATGGATTGCTTCGCTTCGCTCGCAATGACGGCTGGATTCGTTTGCAGCCTCACAGGACCGGCGGAAAAGACGTTTGTGGCGCAGTATGCTAACCTGCCCAATGTGTCAGCGCTTCACCCCAGCAAATCATCATACTCCGGATGCTTCTTCATGAAGCCCTGGATGAACTCGCATGTCACGACCAGCTTGATGCCCTGCGCGCGCACCGCGTCGAGTGTCGCACGCGCGATCCTGGAGCCGATGCCGCGGCCGCCGAGCTCCGGCGGCACTTCGGTGTGAACCAGCGTGATCGTGTCCGGCGTCTTGCGATAGACCACGAAGGCGGTGGCGCCGTCGACGGCGAGCTCGAACCGGCTCTGCGCTGCGTTATCCCGGAATGCTTCACTCATTGTCTTGTCCTCGGCTATTTCGTCTTTGCCCCTTCGGCCGCGGGAAACACCACGCGGTCGTCGGTGCGGCAGTAGCGATCGGCGAACATGCGGCCGATCGGGTGGTAGCGGTCCATATGGACGCGCATCGCATCATGGTCCCACAATTCGTCGCGGATGTGGAAATGAATGCCTTCGCCCATGATCAGCTCGCGGTCGCCATTGACGTCGATCAGCTTCCAGGTCTTGCATTCCATCGCGAACGGTGCGTCGGCAAGCCGAGGCACCGCGATCTTGCTCGAGGGCGCGAGCTTCAGCCCGAGATAGGCGGGCTCGCCGATCTCGGGCGGGAAGTCGCCGCTCGTCTCGTGCATCGCGCGCGCGAGCGGCTCGTCGGTCAGGTTGACCACGAATTCGCCCAGACGCTGGATGTTAACCATCGTGTCCTTCTCTCGGCCATCCGGCCTGCGGTTGACCGCGAACATGCAGAGCGGCGGGTCTTCGCAGAACACGTTGAAGAACGAGAACGGCGCCGCGTTGACCACGCCATCGGCGTTTTGGCTCGTGACCCATGCGATCGGCCGCGGCAGCACGAAGGAGGTCAGCACCTTGTAGCGTTCGCGCTGGGTGAGGTCGCTTGCGGCATATTCCATGGGACTGTCCGGAAGTTCGTGGGGCGGGTTAGCGCAAGCGTAACCCGCCGCGAGCGGACAAGAAAGTAAAAGGCGGGTTACGCTTGTGCTAACCCGCCCTCCGGGTCTGTTTGTTCGTCTCACCGCGAAGTGCGGGGAGAGGACTACGGCATGCTCAGTTCATGCCGGCCGACCACCATCCAGTGCACCTCGTCCGGACCGTCGGCGAAGCGCAGATGGCGGACGTCCTGGTACATTTCGCCGAGCGGGGACCATTGCGAGATGCCGGTGGCGCCGTGCATCTGGATCGCCTGGTCGATGATCTTGCAGGCGCGCTCGGGGATCATGGCCTTGACCATCGAGACCCAGACGCGGGCTTCCTTGTTGCCGAGCACGTCCATCGCCTTGGCCGCCTTCAGCACCATCAGCCGCATCGCCTCGATTTCGCAGCGCGCCTGGGCGATGATCTGCATGTTGCCGCCGAGATGGGCGATCTTCTTGCCGAACGCTTCGCGGGTCAGGCCACGCTGCACCATCATGTCGAGCGCCTTCTCGGCCTTGCCGATGGTGCGCATGCAGTGATGGATGCGGCCCGGTCCGAGCCGGACCTGCGAGATCTCGAAGCCGCGGCCTTCGCCGAGCAGCATGTTCTCCTTCGGCACCTTGCAATTGTTGAAGCGCAGATGCATGTGGCCGCGCGGCGCGTGATCATGACCGAACACGTGCATCGGCCCGAGGATCTCGACGCCGGGGGTGTCGATGGGGACCAGGATCTGCGACTGCTGCTTGCTTGGGGCGGCGTCGGGATTGGTCTTCACCATCACGATCATGATCTTGCAGCGCGGATCGCCGGCGCCGGAGATGTAATACTTCTCGCCGTTGATCACCCACTCGTCGCCGACGAGTTTTGCGGTGGTCGAGATGTTCTTGGCGTCGGAGGAGGCGACGTTCGGCTCGGTCATCGCATAGGCCGAGCGGATCTCGCCGTTGAGCAGCGGCTTCAGCCACTTCTCCTTCTGCGCCTTGGTGCCGACGCGCTCCAGCACCTCCATGTTGCCGGTGTCCGGCGCCGAGCAGTTCATGGTCTCCGAGGCCAGCGGGCTCTTGCCGAGCTCGGCGGCGATATAGGCGTAGTCGAGGTTGTTGAGGCCTTCGCCGGTCTCGGCGTCGGGCAGGAAGAAGTTCCAGAGGCCGACTTCCTTGGCCTTGTCCTTGGCCTTCTGCAGGATCGCGAGCTGTTCGTCGGTGAAGCTCCAGCGGTTGGTCTTCTTCTCGCCGGCGCGATAGAACTCGACCGACATCGGGTCGACGGTGTCGCGGATGAACTGCTTCACATGGTCGTAGAGCGGGCGGACCTTGTCCGACATCCTGAGGTCATTGAGCTCGTCGCCCGGATTGAGCGTGTAGTTCGTGGTGCGCGGCACATAGGCATGTTTCATTGTCTTTTCTCCCTCGCGAAGGCGCGTTTCGCGGCGGACAATAGACGCGTGCGGCGCCAAGCGCGAGCACCGATTTTGGCGGGATCGCTACCGCATCGCGGAATATCGTTGGGGCGTTTCAAACGTTGTTTGAACGCGGCCGCTGGCGACGCGATGCCGTTATTGCGGCAAGAGCCAACTCAGAACGCCGTGTACCCGCCGTCGATCACAAAGCAGTCCGCCGTATGATAGGACGACGCCTTGCTCATGATGTAGACGGCGATGCCGCCGAAATCGCTGGGCTCGCCGAAGCGGCGCAGGGGGATGCGCGGCATTACATTGGCGACGAACTTGTCGTTGGCCATGATGCCGGCGGTCATGTCGCTCTTGATCCAGCCGGGTAGGATCGCGTTCGCGGTGACGCCGTGGCGGGCGAGCTCGACGCCGAGCGCACGGCACAGCGCGTTCAGCGCCGCCTTGGTGCCGGCATAGTGCTCGTTGCGCGCGGTGCCGAACAGCGAGGCGAGGCTCGACGTGGCGACCAGCCGGCCGAACTTGTCGCCAGCTTCAGAGCGCTCGGTCATGTGGCGTGCCGCAGCCTGGAATACGTGAAACACGCCGTCGAGATTGGTCGCGAACATCTTGCGCCACTCCTCCTCGGTGCGGTCGATGAAGGAGCGGCGACCGCCGCCGCCGATGCCGGCATTGGCGAAGCAGCCGTCGACGCGGCCGAAGGTGTCGAGGGTTGCCTTCATCGCGGTCTTGACCGAGCCGGGATCGCTGACGTCGCAGAATTGCGTTGCGACCTTGCCGGGCCCGGCCTTCATCGACGCCGCGGCGTTGGCATTTTTTTCCGCGTTGCGGCCCCAGATCGCGACGTTGCAGCCGGCGGCGTTCAGCGCCTGCGCGATGCCGAGGCCGATGCCGCCATTGCCGCCGGTGATGACAGCGACGCGGCCGGTGAGATCGAAGATGCCACTCATTGGGGTTTCCATTTGGTTCAGTGCGCGCTAATCACGCGTTCACGGATGGGCTTGCCGCCGACCATGGACAAGCCCGGCACAAAAATCAAATATGGGTCCAGATGTAGGTCCACCCATCGACCTACCGCGGTACCCGCCGCCGCGACAACGTAAAGAGGAAACCATGCAGTTCAAGCACGTCACGCTCGACTTCGACGGATCGGTCGCGATCCTCAGGCTCGACCATCAGGAAGTCATGAACGCGGTCTCGCTCGACATGCTCGGCGGTCTTGCCGAGGCGCTCGATGCGATCGACGACAAGCGTGACGAGGTGCGCTGCCTGGTGATCACGGGCGCCGGCCGCGCCTTCTGCACCGGCGCCAATCTGCAGGGCCGCAACCAGCAGCAGAAGCCCGGCAGGAGCAATGCCGGCGCGGCGCTGGAGACCGCGTTCCATCCGTTCCTGCGCCGGTTGCGTAAGCTGCACTGTCCGATCGTGACCGCGGTGAACGGTCCGGCCGCCGGCGCCGGGATGAGCTTCGCATTGATGGGCGACCTCATTTTGTGCGCGCGCTCGTCCTATTTCCTGCAGGCCTTCCGCCGCATCGGTCTGGTGCCGGATTGCGGCTCGACCTGGCTGTTGCCGCGGCTGATCGGCAAGGCGCGCTCGGTCGAGCTGTCGCTGCTGGGCGAGCGGCTGCCGGCCGAGAAGGCGCTGGAATGGGGCCTCGTCAACCGCGTCTATGACGACGGTGCGCTGATGGAGGAGACGATGAAGCTGGCGCACGATCTCGCCAACGGCCCGACGGTGGCGCTGTCGCTGATCCGCAAGCTCTATTGGGACAGCCCGGAAAACACCCTCGAGGATCAGCTCAATCTGGAATTCGAGTCGCAGCGGATCGCGGGCAGCGCCGAGGATTTCAAGGAAGGCGTCACCGCATTTCTCGAGAAGCGGCCGGCGAAGTTCAAGGGCAAATGATCGAGACCGAGCTCGCCCGCTGCGTCGCCGCGTTTCATCCCGGCGCGACCGGCGTCACCGGTGCCGCAAAGCTCTCCGGCGGCGCCAGCCAGGAGACGTGGACGTTCGACATCGTGCACCCGGACGGCACGATCGGCGCGATCCTGCGCCGCGCGCCGCCGGGCTACGGTGCCGCGCCCGGCCGGGCCGCCGGGCTCGATGCCGAGGCCACGCTGATGCAGCTCGCGCATGACGCGGGCCTGCCGTCGCCGAAGGTGATGCACGTGCTGACGCCGGAAGACGGGCTCGGCCGCGGCTTCATCATGGCGCGGGTCGAAGGCGAGACCATCGCGCGGAAAATTTTGCGCGACGAGGAATATGCGGCCGCGCGGCCGATGCTGGCCCGCCAGCTCGGCCGCGTCATCGCGGGCATTCATAGCCTGCCGCAGGCCAAACTGCCGAAGCTGCGCAGCCTGACCGCGACCAGGGAGATCGAGGATCTCTCCCGCGAGTACCACAGCTTCAACTGGCCGCGGCCGGTGTTCGAGCTGGCGCTGCGCTGGCTGCGCGATCACGATCCCGGTCCGTCGTCCGAAGTGACGCTGGTGCATGGCGATTTCCGCCACGGCAATCTGATTATCGGTCCCGACGGCGTGCGCGCGGTGCTCGACTGGGAGCTCGCGCATTTCGGTGATCCGATGGAGGATCTTGGCTGGATCTGCGTCAATTCCTGGCGGTTCGGCGAGATCGACAAGCCGGTCGGCGGCTTCGGCACGCGCGAGGACCTGTTCGCTGGCTATCAGGAAGCCGGCCGCAAGGCCGACCCCGATCGGGTGAAGTTCTGGGAAGTGATGGGCACGTTGCGCTGGGGCGTGATGTGCTGCGGCATGATGCAGCGCTTCCGCATGGGCCCCGACCATTCGATGGAGCGCGCGATGATCGGGCGCCGCGCGTCGGAGACCGAGATCGATTTGTTGCGGTTACTTGCTCCGCGGGGAAAATAACCATGCAGGACGAACCGACACCCACCGAACTGATCAAGGCCGTCGCCGATTTCCTGCGCAATGAGATCGCGCCCGCAATCAAGGGCCACAACGGCTTCAAGCTGCGCGTCGGCATCAACGCGCTCGACCTGGTGACGCGGCAGCTCGCACTTGCCGAGGCCGGCGATGCGACCGAAGCCGCGCGGCTGAAGGCGCTGCTCGGCGCCGACGGCACGCTGATGGAGCTGAACCGCGCATTGTCGGAGAAGATCGCAAGCGGCGAGGTGGATCTGACGACACCGGGGCTATCGGAGCATCTCTGGCAGACTACGATGGACAAGCTCGCCGTCGACCAGCCGAACTATGCGTCCTACAAGCGGGAGTTAGGGAATAAGGCGTAGCGAATACCAAAACTCGTCATTCCGGGATGCGCCGCAAGGCGCAGGCCTGGAATCCATACTCACAATGGTGGTTATGGATTCCGGGCTCGATGCTGCGCATCGCCCCGGAATGACGGGAGGAGGAATGCCTTACCGCCCCAGCCATTTCGGCGGACGCTTCTCCGAAAATGCCTTCGGCCCCTCGATGTAATCCTGCGAGGCGGCCATCGCCTTCACCGCGGGATATTCGCGTTGCTCGGTCATGGCCTGCTCGAGCGAGACTTCGAGGCCCTTCTGGATCGCCTGCTTGGAGGCGCGGATCGACATCGGCGAGTTCTTGGTGATGGTCTCGGCCCAGCGCTCGGCGGCCGCCAGCGCCTCGCCCTGCGGCACCACCTCGTTGACGAAGCCGAGCTCGAGACCTTCCTTGGCGCTGACGTGGCGCGCGGTCAGGATCATGCCCATGGCGCGCTTCAGGCCGATCTGGCGCGGCAGCCGTTGCAGGCCGCCGGCGAGCGCGGCGAGGCCGACGCGCGGTTCGGGCAGGGCGAAGGTCGCATTCTCCGCGGCGATGATCAGGTCGCACGCCAGCGCGACCTCGAACCCGCCGCCCATCGCGACGCCGTTGACCGCCGCGATGATCGGCTTGTCGCAATCGAAGCGGGTGGTCAGCCCGGCGAAGCCGCCCTTGTCCCAGCCGCGCTTGCCGCCGGCGGCCTGCCATTTCAGGTCGTTGCCGGCGCAGAACGCCTTGTCGCCGGCGCCGGTGACGATCGCGACCCACTGCTCCGGATCGGCGGAGAACTCGTCGAACACCTTGTTGAGCTCGAAATGCGCGTCGATATGCAGCGCGTTGTAAACCTCGGGCCGCGACAGCGTCACGATGGTGATGGGACCCTTGCGCGTCACCTTGGAGAATTTCAGATCCATGTTTGCTCCCGTCGATTTTCTGCGGCGAAGAATATTGCCGATATCCTAGCGCCTGCGCGCCGGTCCGTGCCATCCAATTACGCAACGCGACCGCGCGTGCAAGCCTCACCGGCCTGCTTGACTTGGCGGCGTGCTTCTCACCTTAATCGATCCGAACGCGGATGCGCGATAGCGCCTCAACGCAAAACCACAATCAACAAGATCTTCGGGAGAGACCGCCTTGGATTTCAATCTGCCGGCTGACCTGACAGCCTATCTCGCCGAGCTCGATCAATTCATCGAACGCGAGATCAAGCCGCTGGAAGCGGCTGACGACAACATCCGCTTCTTCGATCACCGCCGCGAATGGGCGCGCACCGATTTCGACAAGGGCGGCCTGCCGCGCCACGAATGGGAGCTGTTGCTGCGCAAGGCCAAGAACCTGGCCGACGCCGCCGGCCATCTGCGCTTTGCGATCCCGAAACGCTACGGCGGCAAGGACGGCTCCAACCTCTGGATGGCTGTCATCCGCGAGCATTTTGCCTCGAAGGGGCTCGGCCTGCACAACGATTTGCAGAACGAGCATTCGATTGTCGGAAATCTGCCGATCGTGACCATGCTGGACCGCTATGGAACCGACGAGCAGAAGGCGATGATCGACGGCTCGATCACCGGCAAGTACCGCATCACATTCGGTCTCACCGAGCCCGAGCACGGCTCGGACGCCACGCACATGGAAACCAGGGCGGTGCCGGCGACCCGTGACAACGTCAAGGGCTGGATCATCAATGGCGAGAAGATGTGGACGACAGGCATGCATGTCGCGACCCACTGCGCGCTGTTTGCCCGCACGTCAGGCAATGACGGCGATGCGCGGGGCATCTCCTGCTTCCTGGTGCCGGCAAAGTCGCCGGGCGTGAAGGTCGAGGAGTATATGTGGACCTTCAACATGCCGACCGACCATCCCCGGGTCAGCTTCACCGACGTGTTCGTGCCCGAGGATGCGCAGTTCGGCGAGGTCGGCCGCGGCCTGTCGCTGGCGCAATGTTTTGTCCATGAGAACCGCATCCGTCAGGCCGCAAGCTCACTCGGCGCCGCCGTGTATTGCATCAACGAAAGTGTGAAGTATGCGCGCGAGCGAAAACCGTTCGGCAAGGCGCTGGCCGAGAACCAGGCGATCCAGTGGCCGGTGGTCGAGCTTGCGACCCAGGCCGAGATGCTGCGGCTGCTGATCCGCAAGACCGCCTGGGAGATGGACCAGCTGACCCAGGCGCAGGTCGAGCACACGCTGTCCGACCGGGTCTCGATGTGCAATTTCTGGGCAAACCGGCTGTGCTGCGAGGCCGCCGATCGCGCCATGCAGGTGCATGGCGGCATGGGCTATTCGCGCCACAAGCCGTTCGAGCACATCTACCGCCACCACCGCCGCTATCGCATCACCGAGGGCAGCGAGGAGATCCAGAAGCGCAAGGTGGCGGGCTTCCTGTTCGGCTACATGGGAGCGGGGAAGCATTAGGACGGTAGGGTGGGCAAAGCGAAGCGTGCCCACCATCCATGCCGCGCTCGCAAAGGTGGGCACGCTTCGCTTTGCCCACCCCTACGAGGCTTAATTCACCTGCCGGTCCTTGCCCGCCCAGTACGGTTCACGCAAGGTCCGCCGCAGGATCTTGCCCGACGGGTTGCGCGGCAGCGCCGGGATGAAGTCGACCGATTTCGGCGTCTTGTAGCCGGCGATCCGCTCGCGGGTGAAGTTGATGATGTCGGTTGCGGTCGCGCTCTTGCCCGGCTTCATCACCACCACGGCCTTCACCGCCTCGCCCCATTTGTCGTCGGGGATGCCGATCACGGCGGCCTCCGCCACATCGGGATGGTCGCACAGCGCGCTCTCGACCTCGGCCGGATAGATGTTCTCGCCGCCGGAGATGATCATGTCCTTGATGCGGTCGTGGATGTAGAGATAGCCATCCTTGTCCATGTAGCCGGCATCGCCCGTGCGCAGCCAGCCGTCGCCGTCGATGGTGCGCGCGGTCGCCTCGGGCAGATTCCAGTAGCCGGCCATGTTGGAGCCGGAACGGGTGGCGATCTCGCCGACTTCGCCCGGCGGCAGCGGCTTGCCGTTCTCGTCGAGGATCGCGAGCTCGACGCCGGGCAGCGCCTTGCCGGCCGAGCGCATCCGCTCGAGCCCCTCGATGTGATCCTCCGGCGGCAGCGCCACGATGGTGCCGGTGGTTTCGGTCATGCCGTACATCTGCACGAAGCCGCATTTGAAGACCTCGATGCATTCCTTCAATAGCGCCGCCGGGATCGGCGAGGCGCCGTAGAGCATGTATTTCAGGCGGGAGAAGTCGACCTGCCGCGCGCGCGGCTGCCGCACCACGAACTGCATCGCCGCCGGCACCATGAACAGTTTGGTGATGCCGGACTGTTCGAAGAAGTCGAGCACCTTGGTCGGGTCGAACTCGCGCGCGATCACGCCGCGGGCGCCGTGGTAGAGCCCCATCACGCCCCAGCCGGAGCCGCCGATATGGAAGATCGGCATCGCGACCAGCGAGACGTCGTCGGTGGTCCACCGGTTCCACTCCGGCTTCTCGGCCTCGTTGCCGCTCTGCACAAGGTTGAGGAAGTTGGCGTGCGACAGCATCGCGCCCTTCGGCTTGCCTGTCGTGCCGGAGGTGTAGAGCTGGATCGCAATGTCCTTCGGCGCGATCGCAAGGCGCGGATCGTCGCCGCTCTGCGCGTCGCGCCAGGCGACGAAGTCGAGCCATTCCGGCGCGCCGCCCTCGGTGGTGATGATGCTGCGGACGCTCGGCAGCTTTTCGCGGATGTTGCGCGCCTGGGTGATGAATTCGGGACCGACGAACAACACCGGGGCCTTGCAGTCGTCGACGATGAAGGCGACCTCGGGGCCGGCGAGGCGCCAGTTCACCGGCGCCATCACCACGCCGGCCTTCATCGCGCCCATCAAGAGTTCGAAGTAGAAGTCGCTGTTCTTGCCGAGATAGGCGATCCGCTCGCCCTTCTTGAGGCCCATCGCGATCAGCGCGTTGGCGACGCGGTTGGTCTTGACGTCGAATTCGGCGAACGAGGTCTGCCGTCCCTCGAACTCATAGGCCAGCGCATCGCCGCGGCTTCTGGCGCGGTCGCGCACCATATCGGCAAGGTTGTTCAGCTTCGGCGCGTCGGACATGTTTCCCCCGTGACGTTTTGTTTTGGTTGCGCGGAGTGTGGCGGCATCACGCGGGAAAAACAATACAGAGGAAGTAAGCCGCCTCAGCAACGTCGTCCCGGGCAAGCCAACGGGTCGGCGCGAAGCGCCGCCCGATGACAGGCTCCGCGCGACCCGGGACCCACAACCACAGGATCGAGTTGTCGAGCGCGCTGCGGCCCCAGCGTGCTCGATGTTTTCCAGTCGTGGTTATGGGTCCCTGCTTCCGCAGGGACGACAGCAGTGACTCGGGCGCGAGCGCAGGCTTCAACCCCGCGCCGCGCGATCCTTCTCGTTCTGCGCCTTGATCGAGTCGCGCGCCTTGGTCCAGTCGTCGTCGCTCCAGTCGCGCAGCTGGTAGAAATTGCCGCCCATCGCCAGCGCCTGCGCGCCGTCCATGGCGATGGTCTCGCCGTTGATCCAGTCGCAGCCGCCGGAGATCAGGAACACCGCGAGGTTCTGCAACTCCTCCATGGTGCCGACGCGGCCCATCGGGTTCATCGCCTTGGTGCGCGCGCCGGCCTCGTCGCCGGGCTTGATGCGCTTGCTCATGCCTTCGGTCGGAATCTCGCCGGGCGCGATGGTGTTGAGACGGATGCCGTGCCGGCCCCACTCGATCGCAAGCGACATGGTCATGGCGTGGATCGCCGACTTGCTCATCGCCGATGGCACCACATAGGGCGAGCCGTTGCGCACCCAGGTCACGGTGATCGACACCACGTTGCCGCGATGCCCGCCGGCGATCCAGCGCCGGCCGACCGCGTGCGTTACGTAGAAGGTGCCGTGCATCACGATGTTGGCCACGGCATCAAACCCTCGCGCGGAGAGCTCCTCGGAGCGCGAGATGAAATTGCCGGCAGCGTTGTTGATCAGATCGGTGAGGGGACCGCTGGTGGTCCAGATCGCCTCGATCATCTCGTCGACCGCCATGGCGTTGCGGATATCGACGCCGTGGCTGACCACGCGCCCGCCATGCTCGGCCATCAGTTCGGTGGCGGTCTCGTCGCAGACGCTCTTGCGTCGGCCGCAGATATGCACCTCGGCCCCGAGCTGGAGGAAGCGGGTGGCCATGGCCTTGCCGAGGCCGGTGCCACCGCCGGTTACCAGGATGCGCCGCCCGGCAAGAAGCTGATCGGTGAACATCGTTTCCTCCACGGGGGTTGTCAGTTAATTGGTCGATTGACTAAAAGCGGACAACGGCCTTTCTGTAAAGCGCCAACTCAGGGAACAAAGCGGAGGGAATGATGGAAGATCGCGTTTCGATATCGATTTCGGACGGTATCGCCGATGTCCGGCTGGTGCGGGCGGACAAGATGAACGCGCTCGATGCCGCGATGTTCGAGGCATTGGTCGCCGCAACCGACCGGCTTTCCAAGGAAAAAGGCGTTCGGGTGGTGGTGCTGTCCGGTGAGGGTCGGGCCTTCTGCGCCGGGCTCGACATGGGCCGGTTCGCCGCCATGAAGGATGGCGGTAACGGAGTGCCCGGCGGCGCGAACCGCGATCTCACAATCCGGACCCACGGCAAGGCCAACGCCCCGCAGCAGGCGGTCTGGGGCTGGCGCCAGCTCCCGGTGCCGGTCATCGCGGCGGTCCACGGCGTCGCCTTCGGCGGCGGCTTCCAGCTCGCGCTCGGCGCCGATATGCGCTTTCTGTCGCCGGATGCGCGGATGTCGATCATGGAGATCAAATGGGGCCTGGTGCCCGACATGGCGGGCACGCCGATCCTCGCCAGTCTCGTGCGCGACGACATCCTCCGCGAGCTCACCTATACCGGCCGGATCTTCTCGGCGCAGGAGGCCCAGAGTTACGGTCTCGCCACTCGGGTCTGCGACGACCCGCGCGCAGCAGCGTTCGAAGTCGCGCGCGAGATCGCCGGCAAGAGCCCGGATGCGATCCGCGCCGCCAAGCGGATGCTGAACAATCTGTCGGTCGATCCGGCCGCGGCGCTGCTTGCGGAATCCGTCGAGCAGCAGAAGCTGCTCGGCAGCCCGAACCAGACCGAATCCGTCCGCGCCAATCTGGAGAAGCGCGCGCCGAAGTTTGCGGATGTGTGACAGCGGCGACAATAGTCATTCCGGGATAGTCCGAAGGACCAGACCTCAGATGCGCGGTGCGCATCGGGGAATCTCGAGATTCCGGGTTCGCGCTTCGCGCGCCCCGGAATGACAAGTTAACCCGACACAAGATCGGACAATAACAATGGAAACGTCCCAGCCCTTCCTCGGCATCGTCAGCGGCGAGCGCCGGCGCGATCACGCCGCCGTCGCCGAGCGCACTGAGCGCATCGCCTCCGGCCTCAACAAGCTCGGCGTCAAGCCGGGCGACAGCGTCTGCATGCTGATGCGCAACGACATCGCCTTCATCGAGTCGGCCTATGCGGCGATGCGGCTCGGCGCCTATGGCGTGCCGATCAACTGGCACTTCAAGCCGGAGGAGATCAACTACGTGCTGACGGATTCCGGCACGCGCGTCCTGATCGGCCATGCCGACCTGCTGCATCCGCTGCGCGGCGCGATCCCGGATGATGTCATCGTGCTCAGCGTGCCGACGCCGCCGGAGATCCTCGCCAACTACAAGATCAATCCCGATCATCTCGCGGCGCCGGACTTCGCGATCGATTTCGAATCCTGGCTGGCGCAATTTCCGCGCTATGACGGCCCCGTGGTGCCACAGCCGCAGAACATGATCTACACGTCGGGTACCACGGGCCATCCGAAGGGCGTGCGCCGTTTCGCGCCGACGCCGGAGCAGACCGCAAACGCGGAAGCGATGCGCGCGATGATCTACGGCCTGAAGCCCGGCGCGCGCGCGATCCTGCCTGGACCGCTCTATCATTCCGCGCCGAATTCCTTCGGGCTGCGCTCGGGCAAGCTCGGCGGCGCGCTGGTGCTGATGCCGCGCTTCGACGCCGAGGAATTTCTGGCACTGATCGAGCGCGAGAGGATCGATACCATCTTCATGGTGCCGACGATGTTCATCCGCCTGATGAAGCTGCCGGAGGAGGTGCGCCGGAAGTACGACATGTCGTCGCTGCGCCACATCATCCACGCCGCCGCGCCCTGTCCGGCCGACGTCAAGCGCGCGATGATCGAGTGGTGGGGGCCGGTGATCTACGAATTCTACGGCTCGACCGAGTCAGGCGCGGTGACGTTCGCGACGTCGGAGGACGCGCTGAAGAAGCCCGGCACGGTCGGCAAGATATCGCCCGGCGCTGAGCTGCGCTTCATCGGCGACGACGGCCGCGAGGTGGCGCAGGGCCAGATCGGCGAGATCTATTCGCGGATCGCGGGCAATCCCGATTTCACCTATCACAACAAGCCCGAGAAGCGGACCGAGATCGACCGCGAGGGCTTCATCACCTCCGGCGATGTCGGCTATATCGATGCGGATGGCTACGTCTTCATCTGCGACCGCAAGCGCGACATGGTGATCTCGGGCGGCGTCAACATCTATCCGGCCGAGATCGAGGCCGTGCTGCATGCGGTGCCCGGCGTGCACGACTGCGCGGTGTTCGGCATTCCCGATGCCGAGTTCGGCGAGGCGCTGATGGCACTGGTCGAGCCGCAGCCGGACGTCACGCTCGACATCGCAGGGGTCCGGGCGCAGCTGAAGACCGCGCTCGCCGACTACAAGGTGCCGAAGCACATCGAGATCCAGACCAACCTGCCGCGCGAGGATTCCGGAAAGATCTTCAAGCGCCGGCTGCGTGATCCCTATTGGGAGCGGGCGGGGCGGAGGATCTAGGGGCCACAAGCTCGCTGTCGTCCCGGCGAAGGCCGGGACGACGTTGGCGGACGTGTGCACCGCGCAAGTTCATCTTGCGCTGCGGCAAAAAAAGCGCACACTTGGGAGCGAGCCGGGCAACCTCTGGAGTAGCCAGCCATGTCTTCCCAGACTTTGTCTCCGCAGACTTTGCCTCCCCAGACGATGCCTTCCGAGACCGACCGGCGCGCGGCAGAAGTGCAGGCGCAGGAGGAGGATGCACGGCTGCGGAACGACATCCGCCTGCTGGGGCGCGTGCTCGGCGACACCGTGCGCGACCAGGAAGGGGCCGAGGTGTTCGACCTGGTCGAGCGCATCCGCCAGACCTCGGTCCGGTTCCACCGCGACGAGGACAAGCTGGCGCGGCGCGAGCTGGAAGGCATCCTCGACGGCATGTCGATCGCCGAGACGCTGCGGATCGTCCGCGCGTTCAGCTATTTTTCCCACCTCGCCAACATCGCCGAGGACCAGAACAACATCCGCCAGATGCGCAGCCGCGGCCCGAGCGGGGCGCCGCGGCCGAGCACGCTGGAGCAGACGCTGGTGCATGCCCGCCAGGCCGGCATCAGCCCGGCCGATCTGCGCAGCTTCTTCAAGAGCGCGCTGGTCAGCCCGGTCCTGACCGCGCATCCGACCGAGGTCCGCCGCAAGAGCACGATGGACCGCGAGATGGAGATCGCCGACCTGCTCGACCGCCGCGAGCGGCTGCAGATGACGCCGGACGAGAGCGAGGCCAGCGACGAGCAGCTTCGCCGCGCCGTCGTGACGCTGTGGCAGACCAATTTGTTGCGCCGGACCAAGCTGACCGTGCTCGACGAGGTCGGCAACGGCCTGTCGTTCTACGACTACACCTTCCTGCGGGAGGTGCCGCGGCTGCATTGCGCGCTGGAGGACCGGCTGAACAAGGAGGGCGGCGAGGCCGGCGACCTCGCCTCGTTCCTGACGATGGGAAGCTGGATCGGCGGCGACCGCGACGGCAATCCGTTCGTCACCGCGGAGGTGATGCGCGGCACCTTGCGGCTGCAGTCGAGCCGGGTGCTCAGCTTCTATCTCGAGGAGCTGCACGCGCTCGGCGCCGAGCTGTCGCTGGCGGCGCACCTCGCCGACGTCTCGGACGAGCTGCGGATCCTCGCCGAGCGTTCGCCCGACACCTCGCCGCATCGCAGCGGCGAGCCGTATCGTCTGGCGGTATCCGGCATCTATGCGCGGCTTGCCGCCACCGCGATGCGGCTCGAGGTCGAGACCACGCGGCCGCCGGTTGGCAAGGCCGAGCCCTATGCGAGCGTGAAGGAATTCCAGGCCGATCTCGACGTGCTGAATCGCTCGCTGATCGCGAACAATTCCGGCGTGATCGCGCGCGGCCGGCTGCGGCAGCTGCGGCGGGCGGTGGATTGCTTCGGCTTCCATCTGGCGCGGCTCGATATCCGGCAGAATTCCGCGGTGCATGAACGCACAATTGCCGAGCTGCTCGACACCGCCAATCCCGGCATGTCTTATCTGGCGCTCGGCGAGGACGCGCGCGTCAGCCTGCTGCTCGGCGAGTTGCGCAGCGCGCGGCCGCTGGCCTCGCCCTTCGTCAAATATTCCGAGGAGACCCAGAGTGAGCTCGCCGTGTTCCGGGCCGCGGCCGAGGCGCATGCCAGATTCGGCCCCGAGGTGATCTCCCAATGCATCATCTCGATGTGCAAGGGCATGTCCGACATGCTCGAGGTCGCGGTGCTGCTGAAGGAGGTTGGTCTCGTCAATCCGTCCGGCCGCAGCGCGATCAACATCGTGCCGCTGTTCGAGACCATCGAGGATCTGCAGGCCTCAAGCCACATCATGGACCGCATGCTGGCGCTGCACGACTATCGCAAGCTGGTCGACAGTCTCGGCGGCGTGCAGGAGGTGATGCTCGGCTATTCCGACAGCAACAAGGATGGCGGCTTCGTCACCTCGGGCTGGGAGCTCTACAAGGCCGAGATCGGCCTCGTCGAGGTGTTCGAGCGGCACGGCGTGCGGCTTCGCCTGTTCCACGGCCGCGGCGGCTCGGTCGGCCGCGGCGGCGGCCCGAGCTACGATGCGATCATCGCGCAGCCCGGCGGCGCGGTGAACGGCCAGATCCGCATCACCGAGCAGGGCGAGATCATCTCGTCGAAATATTCCAATGCCGAGGTCGGCCGCAGCAATCTGGAGATCCTCGCCGCGGCGACGCTGGAGACCAGCCTGCTGCAGCCGCGGCAGAGCGCGCCGCGCCCCGAATATCTCAAGGCGACGGAGGAGATTTCCGCACTCGCCTTCAAGGCCTATCGCGGGCTCGTCTACGAGACCGAAGGTTTCGCCGATTATTTCTGGGGCTCGACCGTCATCAACGAGATCGCGACCTTGAACATCGGCAGCCGTCCGGCGTCGCGCAAGAAGACCCGCGAGATCGAGGATTTGCGCGCGATTCCCTGGGTGTTCTCCTGGGCGCAATGCCGGCTGATGCTGCCGGGCTGGTACGGTTTTGGCGCGGCGGTCGAGACCTGGATCGCGGAGCATCCGGAGCAGGGCATGCCGTTCCTGCAGGAGCTGTACCGGGAATGGCCGTTCTTCCGCACGCTCTTGTCCAACATGGATATGGTGCTGGCAAAGAGCTCGATCGCGATCGCGTCGCGCTACGCCGAGCTGGTGCCCGACGTTGCGTTGCGCGAGAAAATCTTCGGCCAGATCCGCCGCGAATGGCATCTTTCGATCGAGACGCTGCTCGACATCATGGGCCACGACCGGTTGCTGCAGGGCAACCCGCTGCTGGAGCGCGGCATCCGCAACCGCTTCCCCTACATGGACCCGCTCAATCACGTGCAGGTGGAGCTGTTGAAGGAGTATCGCGCGCAGAACCCGGACGAGCAGGTGCTGCGCGGGATCCAGATCACGATCAACGGGATTTCGGCGGGGTTGAGGAATAGCGGCTAAGGCCGTGAGGCCTGCGCCGTCATTGCGAGCGCAGCGAAGCAATCCATTGGGCCGCAAGCGGTGACATGGATTGCTTCGTCGATTCGCTCCTCGCAATGACGACGGAAGGAAGATCGATCAGCAATTATGCGCGCCCCGCGTCTCCACATAGACCGCATACAGCGATTGGCTTGCGGTCATGAACAGGCGGTTGCGCTTCTTGCCGCCGAAGGTGAGGTTGGCGCAGGTCTCGGGCAGCAGGATCTGGCCGATGCGCGCACCGTCGGGCGCGAACACCTGCACGCCGTCATAGCCCGGTCCCACCCAGCCGGCGCCGACCCAGATGTTGCCGTCGATGTCGACGCGCATGCCGTCGGGAAAGCCGGACTTGCCGTCCAGCGTCATGTCGATCAGCGTGCGCGGGTTGGACAGCTTGTCGCCGTTGAGATCGTACTGCCAGACGATGTTCTTGGCGTTCGGATAGTGCGTGATGCCGGTGTCGCAGACATAGACCTTCTTGTAGTCGTGGCTGAAGGCGATGCCGTTCGGCTTGAACGGTTCGTCGCAGACTTTGGTGATCTGCCCGGTCGAAGCGTCGATGCGGTAGACGGCCTCCTTCTGATAGGGCTGGTTCGAACCGGTATTGGCGCGCTGGCCTTCATAGATCGAAATCGCACCGTAGCCGGGGTCGGTGAACCAGATCGACTTGTCGTTGGGGTGCACGACCATGTCGTTCGGCCCGTTGAGCGGCTTGCCATTGGCCTGCTCCGCCAATGACGTCACGGTTCCGTCGTGCTCGTAGCGCACCAGCCGGGTGCGCTCGGCGGTGATCTGGCGGCCCTCGAAATCGAACGTCGAGCCGTTGGCCTCGTTCGACGGCTTGTGGAACTGCTCGGAGATGTGGCCGTCATCGTCGAGATAGCGCAGCTGCCGGTTGGCCGGGATGTCGCTCCACACCAGATACTGGCCTTGCGCATTCCAGGCCGGACCTTCGGCCCACAGACAGCCGGTGTAGAGGCGCTTGATCGCGGTGTTGCCGACCTTGGCCTTGAAGCGCTTGTCGTCGATCACGACGATATCAGGATCGGGATAGCGCTGCGGCTCCGCATTGGGGCCGAAGTCGCGCGCGGTGGCATCGGATGCGGCCATCGCAGTTGCAGCAAGCGCGGTTGCGCCGCGCAAGATCGTTCGACGGTCGAACGCCTTCGTTCCGTCGCCCTCGTGTTTCGCTGTGTTGCTCGGATGTGTGTTGCTTGGATTTGTCACGAAAGTCCTCCCAGGTTTCTTGTTATCGGGAGGACGATCATACCCCCGCAATTCTGGCACAATGCGGGCACGCTATGAAGGAACAACCAAAGAGTGTGTCACCCCGGCAACCTGCGCGATTGCGCGCGCAGCTCGCCGAGGCAATGTTTCATAAAACTGTTAGATCGAAGATCAGATCGGATCCCAGGTGAAGACGTCGGCCGAGCGGTCGAGCTTGGCGAACGATCCCTTCAGCGCCGGCATGCCGTGCTCGGCGATGGTCTCGGGCGTCCAGCCTTCGCCGCGATGCACCGAGCGCACCGGACGGTGCTGGCCGAACAGGAAGATCTCGTTCATGCGCACGCCGAAGATCTGGCCGGTGACGTCCTTGGCGGCGTCCGAGAGCAAGTAGGCGCAGATCGGCGCGATCTTCTCCGGGCCCATCTGCTTGATCTTCTCGACGCGGGCCTTCTCGGCATCGGTCTCGGTCGGGATGGTGCCGATCATTCGGGTCCAGGCGAACGGCGACACGCAGTTCGAGCGCACGTTGAAGCGGCCCATGTCGAGCGCGATCGATTTCGACAGGCCCACGATGCCGAGCTTGGCGGCGGCATAGTTGGCCTGGCCGTAATTGCCGATCAGGCCGGAAGTCGAGGTGAAGTGCACGAAGGAGCCCGATTCCTGCTCGCGGTAGATCCGCGCCGCAGCGTGGCTGACATAGAACGAGCCCATCAGATGCACCTTGATGACGGCCTCGAAGGCCTCCACGCTCATCTTGTGGAAGATCATGTCGCGCAGGATGCCGGCATTGTTGACGACGCCGTCGAGCCGGCCGAAATGATCGGTCGCGGTCTTCACGATCTTGCTCGCGGGAATGGCTTCCGCCACCGATTCGAAATTGGCGACCGCGGTGCCACCGCGCTTCTTGATCTCCTCGACCACCTCCTCGGCGGGCGCTGCGCTCGAGCCTGCGCCATCCGCCGCGCCGCCGGGATCGTTGACCACGACCTTGGCGCCTTCCGCCGCGCACAGCAGCGCGATCTCGCGCCCGATGCCGCGGCCTGCGCCGGTGACGATGATGACTTTATCCTGCAGTGATTTTGCCATGTGGGTTCTCCTTGTATGTGTCCGTCATTCCGGGGCGATGCGTCAGCATCGAACTATGGTGCGCAATTGCGCACCTGAGAATCTCGAGGTTCCGGGTTCGCGCTTCGCGCGCCCCGGAACGACGGAGGTTGTTACTTCTCATTCGTAAAGATGATCGTGCCTGATGCGGCGAACATGCCGCCGACGCCGTGGCAGACCGAAATCTTGGCGTTCGGCACCTGTGCGGGTGCAATGCCGCGCATCTGCCGGACGCTCTCCTGCAGCGCATACATGCCGTACATGCCGGAGTGCATGTAGCTGAGGCCGCCGCCATTGGTGTTGAGCGGCAGCTTGCCGCCGGGGCGGGTGTTGCCGTCGGCGATGAACTTGCCGGTTTCCTCGTAAGGCATGAAGCCGAGGTCGCCGAGGCCGTAGAGCGGCAGGTGCGCGAAGGCGTCGTAGATCATCAGGTGATCGACGTCCTTGTGGGTGATGCCGGCCTCCTTGAACGCCAGCGGGCCTGCCACCTTGAAGGCGCGCGAACTGTCAAAAGTCTTCATCTGGCTGACCATCGGCGTTTCCACGCTCTCGCCGGTGCCGAGGATATAGACCGGCTTTCTCGGGAAATCCTTGGCGCGGTCGGCCGAGGTCAGGATCAGCGCGCCGCCGCCGTCGGTGACGAGGCAGCATTGCAGCAACCGGAACGGATAGGCGATCATCCGCGAGTTCAGGACGTCGGCGACCGTGATCGGCTCCTTCATGGTCGCGCGCGGATTCTTCGCCGCCCATTCGCGCTGCACGACGGCGACCATCGCGAGCTGCTCATGCGTGATGCCGTGGGTCTTCATGAAGCGCAGCACCGGTATCGGGAACATGCTCGGCGGCCCGTAGACGCCGAACGGCGCCTCAAACTGGCCATTGAGGCTGTCGGGCGCGGTGAAGCGCGGCTGCTTGCCGATCATCGACTTGCCGCTCTCGGCATGGGTGATCAGCACGGTCTTGCAGAGGCCGGCCTCGATCGCGGCGGCGGCGTGGCGGACATGCAGCATGAACGAGCAGCCGCCGACCGAGGTGCCGTCGACCCAGGTCGGGGTGATGCCGAGATAATGCGCCATCTGCTGCGGGGTCTCGACCGCGGTGGCGAAGCCGTCGATGTCCGATAGTTTCAGGCCGGCGTCCGCGATCGCATTCAGCGCCGCGTCCGCGTGCAGCTGGATCTGCGACATGTTGGGGATGACGCCGAGTTCGGTGGTCTCGGCCGCACCGACGACGGCAACCTGGTTCCTGCGCATTGCGTTACCCCTTCGCCGGACGGAACAAGGGAAGGGTGATCTTGTCGTCGAGGGCCTCGAAGGCGACCTCGAGCGGCATGTCGAGCTCGAGCGCTTCCGGGGTCTGCGGACAATCGATGATGTTGCTCATCATGCGCGGGCCCTCGTCGAGTTCGACCACGGCGATCGCATAAGGCGGCGTGAAGCCGGGCGCGGCGGGGCGGTGGTTGATGACGTAGCTGTAGAGCTTGCCCTTGCCGCTGGCCTTGAACACCGAGACCTTGCGCGAGGCGCAGGAGGGGCAGAACGGCCGCGGCGGAAAGTAGACATTGGCGCAGGCGTCGCAACGCTGCAGGCGCAGCTCGCCGGCCTTGGTGCCGTCCCAGAAATGCTGGGTCTCAGGCGTCGGCTTTGGTTTCGCGCGCGCGGGCTCGGCCATGTCTATAGTCTCCTCCGGAAATCGTTACGGTCTTGATGCGCCATCGGACCGAGACCCGTCAACGGTCCATCCATGTCCCGCGCAGCGGCCTGTGTCCCGCGCATGCCGCATATTCCGCCCCTCGCACAATTGCTAAGGCCGGCGTGCTTGTGTCGCTCCGGTCCGGCGCGTAGAAGGGCCGCGTCCAAGATACGTCCAAGACACGTCAAAGATACCCGGGAGGAACAATATCATGCTGAGGATCATCGGCGCGGCACTCGCTGCCAGCCTCGCATTTGCCACGCAGGCGATGGCCGCCGACGCACCGTCGGAGATCAAGATCGGCACGCTCTACGCGTCCTCGGGGCGCTACGCCTCGATCTCGATGCCGGTCTACAGCTCGCTGAAATTGTGGGTCGAGCAGAAGAACGCCGAGGGCGGCGTGTTCGTGAAGGCGTTCGACAAGAAGATCCCGATCAAGCTCGTGTCCTATGACGACCAGAGCAATACGGCGACGGCCTCCACGCTCTATAACCAGCTGGTCACCCAGGATAAGGTCGACCTCCTGGTCGCCGATTCCGGATCGGTGCTGACGGCGCCCGCGGTTGCGATCGCGCGCGACCACAAGATGTTCCTGTTCGACCAGACCGGCACCGGTGCCAGCTTCTTCTCCAAGGACAATCCCTACATCGCGCTGATGGCCGACCCGGTGTCGACGGTCTGGCCCAAGCCGGTCGCCGACTTCATCAGCCATGACGGCCCCGGGCTCGGCATCAAGAAGATCGCGATCCTGTACGCGACCAACGAGTTCACCGGCACCCAGGCCAACGCGTTCCGCAAGTTCGTCAAGGAGTCCGGCGCGCCGATCGAGATCGTCTACGACCAGGGCGTTCCGACCGAGACCACCAATTACAACGTCATCATCAACAACATCAGCAACGCCAATCCCGACGCGGTGATCCATTTCGGCTATGCGCCGAACGACATCGCCTTCCTGCGCAACGTCCAGGACGTCGGCACCAAGTTCAAGATGCTGTTCGCCATCTATGCCGGCCTCGAGACCGAGCTGCTGGAGAAGAATGTCGGCGCCAAGGGCTTGGAGCACATCTGGACCTATGTGCCGCCGTCCGAATTGGATTATCCCGTCAATTTCGGGATGAACATGAAGGATTTCCGCGCCGCCTGGACCAAGAAGTACAACGACGGCAAGATGGAGTTCGGCTTCAACGCGGTGGCCGGCTACACCACGGCGCTGGTGATCGAGAAGACGCTGTCGGTTGCGACCAGCCTCGACCAGATGGAGCTGCGCCGCGCGGTGTTCTCGCTCAGCGGCCAGCTCAAGACGCTCGACGGCACCTTCGCGCTGGACGAGACCGGCGGCCAGATCGGCGAGTTGACGCCGCTCGGCCAGCTCACGGTCGATGAGCACGATCACATCAAGTTCGTCTCGATCTATCCGCACGAGACCGCCACCGGCAAGCCGATCTATCCGGCCCCGTGATGCGATTGACAGCCGCAGGCGTACACCTTCGGCGGCGAGCGATAGCATGACCTATGCGCTCGTTGCCGGCGTGCTGTTCGGGCTGTATTTCAGCCTGGTCGGCATCGGTCTCAATCTCGTGTTCGGCGTCATGCGCATCGTCAACCTTGCGCATGGCGACATCCTGATGCTCGGCGCCTTCATCGCGCTGGGCGTGGTCGGCATCGCCGGCATCGATCCGCTGTTCGCGGTGCCGCTGGCCTTCGTGGTCTTCGTGCTCGCGGGTGTGCTGCTTTACTGGGTGCTGGTGCCGCGGCTGCAGGGCTCGGCCAATCCGGAAATGCTGTCGATCATCCTGTTCTTCGGCCTGTCGCAGGTGATCGAAGCCGTCACCACGATCTTCGCCGGCACCAGCGAGCGCTCGATCCAGAGCCGGCTGCTCGGCACCGTGTTCACGACCATCAAGGTGAAGTGGTTCGGCGGCAAGGCAGGTGGCGCAGGGCCGATCCAGATCTTCGGCCAGGGCTTTCCCGCGCCCTGGGTGATCGCGGCGATCACCAGCCTGATCGCGATCGCGCTGGTCTACCTCTATCTCTACCATACCCGGCTCGGCACCCTGACCCGCGCGGTGATGTCGCGCCGCGACGAGGCCTTGGCGACCGGCATCGACGTCGATCGCGTCTCGGCGGCGGCGTTCGGCATCGGGCTCGGCATCGCAGCGGTCGCCGGCGTATTCGCTCCTTTCATGTTCGGCTCGGTGACGCCGGCGTTCGGCGCCGATGCCACCGTGACCTCGTTCGCCATCGTCGTGCTCGGCTCGCTCGGCAATCCCTTGGGCACCGCGCTCGGCGGCGTCGTCTATGGTCTCTGCTACATGCTGGTGCAGACCTATCTCAGTTCCTGGGCCGACTTGCTGCCCTATGTGTTGCTGATCGTGATCCTGTTGCTGCGCCCGAGCGGTCTGCTCGGAAGGCGGGTGCGCGTTGCCTAACGCCTCGAAACACCTGCTGTTCATCCTGGCGCCGCTGGTGGTGGTGTTCGCACTGCTGCCCGGCGTCTATCAAAACCATCTTTTGCTGTTCAACTTCGTGATCTTCCTGATCCTCGCGCAGGGCGTGAACATCATCTATGGCTTCACCGGCTATCTGCCGTTCGGCTATGTCGGCTTCTTCGGTGCCGGCGCCTATGGCTTTGCCATCATGGTGATGCACCTGCAGACGCCGGCGCCGCTCGCGGTGCTGGTCGGCGGCGCCGTCGCGGTCGCGCTGGGCCTGCTGCTGACGCCGCTATTGCGGCTGTCGGGCGCGTATTTCGCGATCGCCAACCTTGCGGCCTCGCTCGCGGTGCTGCACTTCGTCGCCAACCCGGCGCTGGAGGGCATCACCAAGGGCCCCTACGGCGTCTCGCTCACCGGCACCTTCAACCCGACCCACGCCTATTACGCCGCCGTGGTGGTGATGGCGCTGACCGTCGGCGCGGTGGTCTATCTGAAGAACTCTCCGTTCGGGCTTGCGCTGCAAGCCGTGCGCGAGGATGCGGTGTCGGCCTCGATGGCCGGCGTCAACATCATCAAGATGCGGGTGATCGCGTGGCTCGCCTCGGCGCTGGTCGCCGGCCTCGCCGGCGGCATCTATGCCTGGTATGTCTCGGTGTTCTATCCCGACAACGTGTTCTCCGGCGAGTTCTCGATCTTCGCCATCGTGTTCGCGCTGTTCGGCGGCGTTGCCACCATCACCGGACCGATCGTCGGCGTGCTGATCCTCTACGGCATCTACAATCTGATCGGCTTCACCACACCGCAATATTTCCAGCTGATCTATGGCCTGTTGATCATGGGACTGGTGCTGTTCCTGCCCGCAGGCCTGGTGTCGCTGGCAACCCGCAGGGGGTGGCATGTCCCCTGAGAGAACCCCGATCCTCAAGGTCTCGAAGCTGGTGAAACGCTTCGGCGGCTTCCACGCGCTCGACGGGCTGAGCTTTCATGTCGTGCCCGGCGAGATCCTCGGGCTCGTCGGCCCGAACGGCTCCGGCAAGACCACCGCGATCAACGTGATCTCCGGCCTCTATGCCCCCGATGGCGGTGAGGTGGTGTTCGACGGCACATCCTCCGGCGGCGTCGCCTCGCACAAGCTCGTCCATCGCGGCATCAACCGCACCTTCCAGGTGCCGAAGCCGTTCCTGTCGCTGACCGTGCGCGAGAACATCCAGGTGGCGCTGGCCTATGGCGGCGCCGCCGGCACGCCGCCATCGATCGCCGAGCTGCTCGACGAATATCGGCTGAAGGAGGTCGCCGACCGCCCCGCAGCCGACCTCAACAGCGCGCAGCAGAAGATGCTCGATCTGACCCGCGCGCTTGCGACGCGGCCGCGGCTGCTGCTGCTCGACGAGCTTGCCGCCGGGCTCAACCCGGCGGAGCTCGACTGGATCGCCGGCCGCATCAAGGCGCTGGCCGCGACCGGCATGGCGATCATCGTGGTCGAGCATCTGATGGGCTTCATCGAGCAGATCACCGACCGCGTCATCGTGCTCAATGCGGGCAAGGAGATCTTCGAGGGCACGCTGGCGACCGCGGTGCGCGAGCCGCAGGTGATCGAGGTGTTTTTGGGAGGCGAGCATGCCCACTGACGCAGCGCCGCTTCTCGACGCCAGCGGTGTCGACGCCGGCTACGGCACCATGCAGGTGTTGTGGGGCGTCGATCTCGACGTCCGCCCCGGCGAAACCGTGCTGCTGCTCGGCGCCAATGGCGCGGGCAAGACCACCTTCCTGAAGTCGCTGGTCGGCCTGATCGAGGCCCGCAGCGGCCACATCAAGCTCGGCGGCGAGGACATCACCAGGATGCGGTCGTCGGACCGCATGAAGCGCGGCATGACCTACATGTCGGAGCTCGCGGTGTTTCCCGACCTGTCGATCGAGGAGAACATCCGGGTCGGCGCGCAGGCGCTGGGCCATGCCGATCCCGGCGCGCGGGTCGACGAACTCTACGGCCTGTTTCCGGTGCTGCGCGACAAGCGCCGCGACCCGGCCTCCAGCCTGTCCGGCGGCCAGCGCAAGATGCTCGGCATCGCCAAGGCGCTGTCGGCCGAGCCGAAGCTATTGGTCATGGACGAGCCCTCGGCCGGGCTGTCGCCGCTGTTCGTCAAGGAGGTGCTGCGCGCCCTGTCGAGCCTGCAGGGCCGCGGCCTGGCGCTCCTGATCGCCGAGCAGAATATCGGCTTCCTCGAGATTGCCACCCGCGTCTTCGTGCTGGAAGGCGGCCGTATCCGCTTCTCCGGCACGGTCGCCGAAATGAGCGGCAATGAAGAGCTGCACCGGGCCTATTTCGGGCTGAAGTGATAGTGATGCGAGGCGGGGCCGGTGCACTGGAAATCGGCCCCGGTTCGCGCGACAATCGGCTGAAAGCCATGAAGCGCACGCCATGAAGTGCCAGCCGTGAAGTGAAAACCATGCCGAACAATCCGACACTCGCCTCCCTTGCCGCCGATCTCGCCAGCGGCGCGACCTCCGCCCGCAAGCTCGTCGAGCAATGCATCGCCAGGATTGCCGACCCGGCGGGCGAGGGCCAGCGCACCTTCATCCATGTCGACCGCGACGCCGCGCTGGACGCCGCCGACGCCATGGACCGGCTACGCAAGGCCAACGCGGCACCGTCGCCCTTCGCCGGCATTCCGGTCTCGATCAAGGACCTGTTCGACATCAAGGGCCAGGTGACGCGCGCGGGCTCGCGGGCGCTGGAGGATTCCGCACCGGCGGATGCCGATGCGCCTGTGGTGGCGCGGCTCAAGCGCGCCGGCTTCATCGTGATCGGCCGCACCAACATGACCGAGTTCGCCTATTCCGGCATCGGCATCAATCCGCATTACGGCACGCCGAAGAGCGCCTGGAACCGGAGCGTCGGCCATGTGCCGGGCGGCTCGTCCTCCGGCGCGGCGGTCTCGATCGCCGACGGCATGGCGTTCGGCGCGCTCGGCACCGACACCGGCGGCTCCTGCCGGATTCCGGCCGCCTTCAACGGCATCGTCGGCTACAAGCCGACGCAGCGCCGGATTCCGCTCGATGGCGGCGTGCCGCTGTCGTTTACGCTGGACAGCTACGGCCCGCTGGCGAATTCGGTGGCCTGCTGCGCCGCGCTCGATGCCGTGCTGGCCGACGACCCGGTGACGTCGCTGACCCCGCGCCCGGTCAAGGGCATGCGGCTCGCGGTGCCGACCACGATCGCGCTCGATGACCTCGACGATGCCGTCGCAAGAACCTTCGAGCGCGCGCTGGCGTCGCTGTCGCGCGCCGGCGCCTTGATCGAGCGCATCGAAGTTCCTGAATTCCACGACGTCGGCGTGATGAACGCCAAGGGCGGGTTTTCGGCGGCCGAGAGCTATGCCTGGCACCGCTTCCTGCTGGCCAGCAAGGGCGACATCTACGATCCCCGCGTTGCAGTACGCATCCAGCGCGGCGAGGGTTTCCTTGCGGCCGACTACATCGATCTCATCAACGCGCGCCGCTCGTTCATTGCCCGCACCGAGGCGCGCATCGCGCCCTACGACGCGCTGGTGCTGCCGACCACCGCGAACCTGCCGCCGAGCATCGCCGCGCTTGCCGATGACAGGGCGTTCGCAACGGAGAATCTGCGCGCGCTGCGCAATCCTTCGCTGATCAACACGCTCGACGGCTGCGCCATCTCGCTGCCCGCGCATCGTGAGGGCGAGGCGCCGGTCGGCCTGATGCTCGCCGCCGCCGGCGGTTCGGATCGCCGCATCTTCGAGCTCGCGGCCGGAATGGAGACCGTCATCCGTGTTTGATCTCACCTTCACTATCGATGACAAGGGCGTCGCGACGCCGCTCACGCTCGAAATCAAGCAAGCGGTGATCGCCGGCTGGACCGGCCGCGATCCGGTGGCACGCGACAAGCACATCGCCGAGCTCGAGGCGCTCGGCATCGCACGCCCCGCGACGACGCCGATCTACTACCGCTGCTCGGCCCGCCGGCTGACCTTCGCCGACACGATCGAGGTCTGCGGCGAGGACTCCAGCGGCGAGGTCGAGTTCGTGCTGATCGGCTGGCAGGGCCGCATCTTCGTCGGCTGCGGCTCCGATCATACCGACCGCAAGGTCGAGAGCTACAGCGTCACGGTGTCGAAGCAGATGTGCGACAAGCCGATGGCATCTGAACTGTGGGAGCTCGAGGACGTCATCGGCCATTGGGACCAGCTCATCCTGCGCTCCTGGGCCACGATCGGCGGCCAGCGCGTGCTCTACCAGGAAGGCACGCTCGATCACATGCTGCCGGTCAAGGACCTGATCGCGCGCGGCTTCGACAACGGCGCGCTGCCGGACGGCTGCGCCATGTTCGGCGGCACCTTCGCCGCCAAAGGCGGCATCCGCCCCGCCAGCCGCTTCGAGTTCGAGCTGGAAGACCCGGTCAAGAAGCGGAAGATCAGCCACGGATATGACGTGATCACGCTGCCGGTCAGGGGCTGAGCTCTTTCCGCGCGTCGTTCCTTCGACAGCCGAGCGACACTCTCTCCACACGTCGTCCCTGCGAAAGCAGGGACCCATACGCCGCGGCTTTCGCAAAGGGCACGCGGCTGGACGGCTTTCTAACAACCGGCACCTGTGGTTATGGGTCCTGCTTTCGCAGGGACGATACCGTGATTATGGCAGCGTTCTCGGCAGATCTGGATCGGAAATCGGGTGGCGCGGGGCGCAATCATGCGCCAGATTCCATCCCATGACAGCAACAGCCCAAACCCTCACCCGCCCATCCAGCAACAGCCTCGCCCGCGTCGACGCGCTCGACTGGGACCGGATCACCACCGAGCTCGACGGGCAGGGCTGCGCCGTCCTCAACGGGCTGCTGACGCCTGAGGAATGCGACGCCATCGCCGCGCTGTATCCCGACGACAGCCGGTTCCGCAGCAAGGTCGTGATGGGCCGCCACGGTTTTGGCCGCGGCGAGTACAAGTATTTCTCCTATCCACTGCCGGAGCTGATCGCGGAGCTGCGGCCGGCGCTGTATGCGCGGCTGACCGCGACCGCCAATCGCTGGAACCAGACGATGGGGATCGCGATCAGCTATCCGCCGTCGCATGCGGCATTCCTGAAGCGCTGCCACGATGCCGGGCAGACGCGGCCGACGCCGTTGCTGCTGCAATATGGCGAGGGCGACTACAACTGCCTGCACCAGGATCTCTATGGCGAGCACGTGTTCCCGATCCAGGTCGCGATCCTGCTGTCCGAGCCGGGGCGCGATTTCACCGGCGGCGAGTTCGTGCTGACCGAGCAGCGGCCGCGGATGCAGTCGCGGCCGGAGGTGGTGCCGCTCACCAAGGGCGATGCGGTGGCTTTTGCAGTGCATCACCGTCCGGTGCAGGGGACACGCGGAGCATATCGTGTCAATCTCCGCCATGGCGTCAGCCGGATCAGGTCCGGCCATCGCCACACCGTTGGTGTGATCTTCCACGACGCAAAGTGAGTGCGAGTGAGGCGTGGCCGCTGATCTGTTCGAGACCATTCGCGATGCAAGGCCGCCGCGCGAGACGATCGCGGACGGCGCCGTGCTGCTGCGCGGCTTCGTCCGGCCGTTCGAGGCCGAGCTGATCCCGGCCTTGCGCGTCATCGTCAAGCAGGCGCCGTTCCGGCATTTGATCACGCCCGGCGGTCACCGCATGTCGGTTGCGATGACCAATTGCGGCAGCGTCGGCTGGGTCTCCGACGCGAGCGGCTATCGCTATGATCCGATCGATCCTGAGAGCGGACAGCCCTGGCCTGAAATGCCGGAGGTGCTGCGCAGGCTCGCCGCCGATGCTGCTGGTGAGGCCGGCTTCAGCGGCTTCGCGCCGCAAGCCTGCCTGATCAACCGCTACGTGCCCGGCGCAAAACTGTCGCTGCATCAGGACAAGGACGAGCTCGATTACGGCGCGCCGATCGTCTCGATCTCGCTCGGGCTGCCGGCGATCTTCCTGTTCGGCGGGCTGAAGCGCAGCGACACGCCGCGACGCTACCGGCTCGAACATGGCGATGTCGCGGTGTGGGGCGGGCCGTCACGGCTGTTTTATCACGGCGTGGCGCCGCTCGCAGACGGCGAGCACGGCGTGCTCGGCCGCCAGCGCATCAATTTGACCTTCCGTAGGGTGCGCTGAGGCGCCGGCTGGTCTAGACTTGGCGGATGACCACCAAGGCCGACCGCGCGGTCAATCGCACCGGCGTCTATCTCGCCCTGCTGCAGCTCGTATTCACGCTGGGGTGGACGACCTACCTGATCTATCTGCCGAAGCTGTGCGCCGAAGTCGGCATCGCGCCGTCAACCGTGATCCTGATCCTGATGATGGACCAGGCCATCTTCACCATCACCGACACCGCGATGGGCATGGCCGCCGACAGGATCTCAGTCCTGGTCGGCCGGCTCGGCCTGTTCGTCGGCATCCTCGCCGCGATCTCCTGCGCCGCCTTCATCGCGCTGCCTTATGTCGCCGGCACCGGGCCGGGCGCAAAGGCCTGGCTGATCGGGCTGATCGTGATCTGGGCCGTGACGTCGTCGGCGTTGCGCGCGCCGCCGCTGACGCTACTCGGCAAGTATCGCGCGCAGCCGTCGGTGCCGTTCCTCGCCGCGCTGGCGATGCTGGGCTACGGCATCGCGGGCGCGGTCTCGCCCTATCTCGGCGTTGTGCTGCGCGATCATGATGCGCGGCTGCCGTTCGCACTGTCGGGCGCGGTGCTGCTGCTGACCGCGCTCGCGTTCTCGGGGATCGAGCGGCGTATCGCGGCGGAGACCGAGCCCGTGCGGCTCGCTGTACCGGCAAAGCGGCTCGGCGCCGTGCCGATGTTCCTGATCGGCTCGATGGTGCTGCTGTCGCTTGGCTATCAGCTGCACTTCAACATCAACAGCGCCCCGTTCTATTTGCGCTTTGCCAAATCGAACGAGTTGCAATGGTTGATGCCGGTGTTCTGGATCGGCTTCAATATCGCGATGTTTCCGGCCAGCATCGTCGTCAAGCATCGCGGCGGCCTGATCGTGATGGGCGCGGCGGGACTGCTCGGTGCCTTCGCCATCGTTGCCGCGGAGATCGCCGGAAGCCTCAACGTGCTGATCGCAGCGCAGTTCATGGCGGGCGCGGCTTGGGGCTGCATGCTGATGAGCGCGGTGTCCGCGGCGCTCGCGATCGGCGAGACCGGCGCGGAGGGCAAGGTCACGGGCCTCGTGTTCTCGGCGCTGGCGCTTGCGACCTTCGCGCGGATGGCGGCGGTTGCGGGCGGCCTGCAGAAGATGCCGGACTATGCGCCCCTGGTGCATTGGGCGCCGGTCGCCTGCTGGTCGGTCGCCGGCGCCGGCCTGCTCGTGATCGCCGCGTCGCGGCTGCACCGCGGCGTGAAGAGCGCCTAGTCGTTCCTTGCCGGATGGATGAACGCCCAGGGCGAGACTTCGGAATCGGTCGGCACTTCGATCGAGATCACATAGGGCCCGCCGTCGGCCAGTGCCTTCTCCAGCACCGGGCGGAAGTGATCCGGCGAGGTGACGCGCGCCGCGCCGACGCCGAAGGATTCCGCGAGCTTCACAAAGTCCGGATTGACCAGGTCGGAGGCGACGACGCGGCCGTCGAAGCGCTCGCGCTGGTCGCGGCGGACATTGCCATAGGCGTTGTTGTTGAACACTAAGGTCACCACGCCGATCTTGAACTGCACCGCGGTGGCGAGCTCCTGCACGGCGAACATGAAGCCGCCGTCGCCGGTGATGGCGACCACCGGCGTGTTCGGATTGGCGACCTTGGCGCCGAGCGCGGTCGGGAAGCCGGAGCCGAGCGTGCCCTGATAGCCCGAGGTGACGAAGGTGCGCGGCTCGTAAATCGGAAAGCCGTACCACGAGGCGAAGCCGACCTGCGACAGCTCGTCGGTGACGATGGCGTTCGCCGGCAGCACCTCGCGCAGGATCTTCAGGTAGGCCATCTGCGGCTGGATGCGCTGGATCTCCTGCTCGGTCGCGGCGGTCGCCTCGCGGATCGCGGCGCGGCGGCCGGAGGTCTTGCTGTAGCCGGCCTTGCGCACGGCCGCGACCAGGTCGGAGGTCGCAGCCTTGGCGTCGGCGATCACGCCGGCATCGGCCGGCCAGCGCCGCAGCTCGACCGGATCGATGTCGATGCGTACGCATTTCAGGCCGGCCGGCTGATAGGGCCAGCGCGACATCGTCGGCAGCTCGAGCCGCGTGCCGATGCCGATCATCAGGTCGGTCTTCGGCCAGAGCTTGTAGGCCGCGGCCATGGTGAGCCCGAGCTCATGCGCATTGGAGACGATGCCGCGGCCGCTGCGGAAGGCGACGACAGGCGCGTCGATCATCTCGGCGAGCTCGAGGATCTCCTCGCGCGCCTCGATGGCGCCGCTGCCGACGAAGATCATCGGCGTCTTGCTGCCGGCAATCAGATCGGCGGCCGCCTTGATGCGGTCCGGATCGGGCTGCGGCGCCGGCAACGGATCGAACGGCTTGACGGCTGCGACCTGGGTGCGCTGGGTGAACACGTCCCACGGCATCTCCAGCGACGCGGGGCCGCGCCGGCCCGACAGCATCTCCTGGAAGGCGCGCGACACCATTGCGGGCGCATTGTCGGGGTATTCGATCCGCTCCGCCCATTTCACGAAGCTGCGCAGCGTCGCGAGCTGGTCCGGCATCTCGTGCAGATGGCCGCGGCCCTTGCCGAGGAATTGCGTCGGCACCTGGCCGGTCAGGCACAGCACCGGCTCGTTGCAGCCGAACGCGGTCAAGAGCGCCGCCGAGGCGTTGAGCACGCCGGGGCCGGGCACCACGCTGAACACGCCTGTTTTGCCGGAGGAGCGGGCATAGCCGAACGCCATGTAGCCGCAGGCCTGCTCATGCCGGGCGCCGATCACCTTGAGCTGCGCCTGGTGGAAGGCATCGAACAGGCCATAGATCTGCGCGCCGGGCAGGCCGAACACGGTGTCGACGCCGTGGGCGACGAGGCCGTTGACGATCGCTTCGCCGCCGGATGTTGAGGTCATGGCACTGTCCACTTGCTTGGGGGGTTAGATGGCCTCGTCGACAACGCCGTTGCGCAGGATGCCGACGCCTTCGGCCTCGACCTCGACGACATCGCCGGGCTTCAGATAACGCGGCGGATCGAACCGCGCACCTGCGCCGGTCGGCGTCCCCGTGACGATGACGTCGCCGGGAACCAGCGTCGTGAAGGTCGAGATGTAGTTGATGAGGTAGCGGAAGCCGAAGATCAAGCGCGAGGTGCGGTCGTCCTGCCTGAGTTCGCCGTTGACCCGCGTGGTCAGCCTGACATCGGCGATCTGCGCTTCGCTGCTGTAGGGCACGATCCACGGGCCGAGGCTGCCGGTCGAATCGAAGTTCTTGCCCTGGGTGACGTTGAACTTGGCATGGCGCACCCAGTCGCGGATGGTGCCTTCGTTGCAGAGCGTGATCGCGGCGATGTGATCGAGCGCGCTGCTTTCCGGAATGTGGCGGCCGGCCTTGCCGATCACCAGCACCAGCTCGCCCTCATAGTCGAGCTTCGGCGAGATCCGCGGCCGCACCACCGGCGTGTTGTGGCCGACGAAGGAGCGCGGCACCCGCAGGAACATGCTGGGGTATTTCGGCGCGTCCGAACCGTCCTTGTATTCGGCATTGCGGTCCGGATAGTTGACGCCGATGCAGATGATCTTGTCCGGCGCCGGGATCGGCGGCTGAAAGGCGACCGCGTCGAGCGCGTGGTCGGGCGATCGCCTGGCCGCGTCTTCCACGAGCTTGCCCAGCGCGCCGGCGGCGATCGCCTCGCGCAAGGTCGGATAGTCCCTGGCGAAGCGCGACGAGAGATCGACGATGCCGGTGTCGGTGACGGCGCCATAGAGGGTGGCGCCGTTGACGGAATAGGTGGCGAGGCGAGGGGCTGACATCGGAAATCCCTCAGTCCGCAACCAAGACGTCGGCGACGAAGCGCGGCTCGCGCACCGCCTGCCCTGCGAAGGTCGAACCCTCCTCGAACCAGGAGCGTGGCGCCGGCGCGCCCCACAGCGTCTGGCGGCGCGGATCGCGCAGCGACCAGCGCAGCGGCTCGTGGTCGTGATCCCCGGTGAAATAGTCGCTGGTGTAGAGCTCGATGCGGTGGCCGTCGGGATCGCGGATGTAGAGGAAGAAGGCGTTGGAGATGCCGTGCCGGCCCGGGCCGCGCTCGATGTTCTTGAGGAAGCCGGACGAGGCCATCACGTCGCAGAGATGCACGATGTTCATCGCGGTCGGTACCCAATAGGCGATGTGGTGCAGGCGCGGGCCACGGCCGTTGGTGATGGCGAAGTCGTGGACATTGCCCTTGCGGTGCATCCAGGCGGCGGCGATGCGCCCCTGGTCGCCGTCCTCCTCGGCATATTCGGTGAGGCGGAAGCCGAGCCGGGCGTAGAAATCGATGGTGTCCTGCACCTCGGCGGCGAACACGTTGAAATGGTCGAGCCGCTGCGGATGGCAGCCCTTGTAGAGATCGTAGCGCCGCAGCAGATGCGGGCGCTTCTCCATGGTGGCGTAGAGCTCGATCTGGAAGCCGAACGGATCGGTGAATTGCAGCGTGCGGCCCTGGAACGGCTGGTCGACGAAAGCGTAGGTGATGCCGTTCTCTGAGCAGAACGCGGCCGCCTTGTCGAGGTCGCCATCATTGCCAACCTTGAAGCCGAGCCGGTTGCAGGCCGCCTTCGCCGCCTTGCGCAGCACCACCGAGTGGTGCTGGTGCTCCTCGCTGGCGCGCAGATAGACCGATTTGTCGTCGCGGTCCTCGATATGGAGGCCGACCGTCTTCTCGTAGAAGGCGGCGCTCTTGTCGAGATCGGTGACGTCGAGCACGGCATGGCTGCAGCGGATGATGTTGAACGGCGGATCGAAAACGTGTGTCGGAACGGGCATTGGTGTTTCCCCTCTGGATCGTCATTCCGGGACGGTCCGCAGGACCAGACCCGGAATCTCAAGATTCCGGGTTCGCTTCGCGCCCCGGAACGACGTGCAATCAAATTCCCAGTTTCTGAATCTTGTGCGTCCCGCGCGCGAGCGAGACGTGCTTGGTTTCCATGTAGAAGTCGAACGAGTAGTCGCCGCCGTCGCGGCCGATGCCCGACGACTTCATGCCGCCGAACGGGGTCGGCAGATGGCGGACGTTTTCCGAATTGAGCCAGATCATGCCGGCTTCCAGCGCATCGGCGACGCGCAGCGCGCGGCCCATCTCGCCGGTCCAGACATAGCCGGTCAGGCCGTATTGCACGCCATTGGCGATCTCGATCGCCTCTCGCTCGTCCTTGAACGGGATCACGGTCAGGAACGGGCCGAACACCTCTTCCTGCGCGACGCGCATGCTTGCGTTGGCGCCGGTGACCAGCGTCGGCTGCACATAGTGGCCGCCGCCGGGACCGTCATGCGGCTTGCCGCCGACCGCGATGGTCGCGCCATCCTTCTTGGCGACGTCGAAATAGCTGCACACCTTGGCGAGATGCCGCTCGTGGATCAGCGGCCCGATCTCGGTCGCGGGGTCGAGCGGGTGACCGACCTTCAACGCCTTCACGCGCGCGGTCAGCTTCTCGATGAACTTGTCGGCGATGCTTTCCTGGACCAGCAGCCGGCTCGACGAGGTGCAGCGCTCGCCGTTGAGCGAGTAGATCATGAACACGACGGCATCGAGCGCGCGGTCGAGATCGGCGTCGTCGAACACGATCACCGGGTTCTTGCCGCCGAGCTCGAAATGCACCCGCTTCAAGGTCGGTGCGCCCTGCGCCATGATCGCGGAGCCCGTCGCGCTCTCGCCGACAAACCCGATCGCCTTGATGGCGGGGTGTTCGGTCAGCGCCTTGCCGGCCTCTTCGCCGAATCCATGCACGGTGTTGAGCACGCCGTCGGGGAGGCCGGCCTGTTTTGCCAGTTTGACCAACAGGTCGGCGGTCACCGGCGACCATTCCGCCGGCTTATGCACCACCGTGCAGCCGGCCGCGAGCGCCGGCGCGATCTTCCAGGTCGAAAGCATGAACGGCGTATTCCACGGCGTGATCACGCCGACCGGGCCGATCGGCACCCGGGTCGAGATGTTCCAATGCTCGTCCGAGGGCGTGTTGAGGCCGTCGCGGGCCTCAGTGCATTTGTCGGCGAAGAAGCGGAAATTCTCCGCGGCGCGGATCGCGGCCTTGGCCATGAAGCGGTGCGCCTGGCCGGTGTCGATGCATTCGAGCACGGCGATGTCGTCGGCGCGCGCCTCGATCGCATCGGCGACGCGATGCAGCAGCTTGCGGCGCTGCGCCGCCGGCATGTCGCGCCAGGCCTTGAAGGCCTTGGCCGCCGCGGTTGCCGCGTTGTCGATATCCTCCGCATTGCCGCGCGCGACGCTCGCCAGCACCGTGCCGTCGATCGGGGATTTCGTCTCAAACGTCTGGCCGGAGGCCGCCGGCACGACCTTGCCGTCGATCACATTGCCGATGCCGTCGGCCTTCAATTTCGCCAGCAGGGGACCGGCGCGATCGCGGTTGGCCTGGAACACGTCGGTCGACGGTTTCGCTGTCGCTTTATCCATTGACCGTCTCCACCTTCAATGCGTCGTGGATGTTGTTGCGTTTCCAGCTCGTCTCCTTGTCGTTGATCTGCATGTCGAACGACAAAGCGAACTTGCTGTTGGCGAACACCGGATCGAGATGGGCCGACAGCGCCTTGAAGATGTGCTCGCCGGCCTTCTTGCGGGCCGCGAGGTCGCGGCCTTCGCCGAGCCGCAGCACCATGTCGAGAAAGCCGTAGGTCTTGCGGCCGTCGGCGATCGCGTAGTGCTCGCACCTGACGGCGCGAACCCGGATGCCGCCGAGCGGGAAGATGCCGGTCTCGACGGCGGCCTTGCGGACCACCTCGACGGTCGCGCCCATGTCGACGAGGCCGTCGAGATTGGCGGAATATTCAAGCGTGAAATGCGGCATGCAGCGCTCCTGAGTGCATCAGGCGAAGTAGCAGCTCACGGACCCGTACGGTCCGTAGTCGGCCTGGATGGTGTCACCCTTGCGGGTTTCGATCGGACGGATGAAGGAGCCCGCCAGCACGACTTGTCCAGCTTCCAGCGCCAAACCGTTCGGCGCGATCTTGTTGGCGAGCCACGCCACCGCGGTCGCCGGATGATTCAACACGCCGGCGGCCAGACCGGTTTCCTCGAGCTGGCCGTTGCGGAAGCACAGTGCGCCGATCCAGCGCAGGTCGGCCTCCAGCGGGCGGATCGGCCGGCCGCCGAGCACGATGCCGGCATTGGCGGCGTTGTCGGCGATGGTGTCGAAGATCTTGCGCGTCGCCTTGGTCTCGGGATCAACGCGCTCGACCCGTGTATCGAGGATCTCCAGCGCCGGGACCACGAAGTCGGTGGCGTTCAGCACATCGAACAGCGTGCAGTTCGGTCCCGCGAGGCGGTGCTTCATCACGAAGGCGAGCTCGGCCTCGACGCGGGTTGCGATGAAGCGGTCGGTCGGCACCAGCCCGCCATCGGCAAAGAACATGTCGTCGAGCAGGATGCCGGAATCCGGCTCGTCGATATTAAGCGCGCTCTGCATCGCCTTCGAGGTCAGGCCGATCTTGTGGCCCTTGACGATGCGGCCCTGCGCCACCTTCATCTCGACCCAGGCCTTCTGAATCGCGTAGGCGTCGTCGAGGGTGATGCGGGGGTATTCCAGCGAGAGCTGGCGGATTTGCTTGCGGGTCTTTTCCGCAGTGTCGAGCCGCTCGGCGGCAGCGCGGATATCGTCCTTGGAGAGGGCCATGCGTGCTACACAAAAGTGGATGTCGGGAGATGATTAACATGTTAAATGAATTCCCGCAAACTGAATCGAGGCATGCTGCAATGCGAAATTTCGTTGCGGTGGATTGAGCGATGGCGCGCAAGAAATTGGATGAGATACGGCCGGAGGACGAGGCGTCGGCGCGCCGGACCCCGATGCGCGAGTTCTCGCGCTCGCTGCCGATGTCGCTGCTCCGCGCGCGCGAAGCGGTGATGCGGCAATTCCGGCCGTCGCTGCGCAATCACGGGCTGACAGAGCAGCAGTGGCGGATTCTGCGTGCACTCACCGCGGTCGACGAGATCGAGGTTACCGAGCTCGCCCGCATGGCGTTTCTGCTCGGCCCGAGCCTGTCGCGAATCCTGCGCGATCTCGAGGCGCGCGGGCTGATCGAGCGCAAGGCGGCGGAGAACGACGCGCGGCGTGCGGTGGTCTCGATCTCCGCCAAGGGATTGAAACTGATCGAGGCCGTGGCGCCGACCTCCGAGGTGATCTACGCCGCCATCACCAGGCGCTACGGCGCGCGCAAGCTTGCGGAGCTGCAGGAGATGCTGGGCGCGCTGGAGGCGAGCCTGGCCGGAATGGGCGCGGCCGAAGGCGCCGACGTCGAGAGCGACGAATAGCCGTCGCTCAGGCCATGTAGGGCACCCGCGAAATCACGTTGATGGCGCGGAATTCGGCGATCCAGCCGGCGACCTTGGAGTGCGACCATTCGATATGGCGGCGCAGGATCGCCGCTGCCGCGTCGCCGTCGCGGGCGCGCAGGGCTTCGATGATCACCAGATGCTCATCCATGAAGGAATCGATCTGCGGCGCGGTCAGCGCCACCTGAATGTGCTTGCCGATTACGAACGCGCAGTGGGTGCGCTTGAGCGCTTCGAGCATCTCGCGATTGACGCCGTAACCCAGGCAGCGGATATGCAGGTCGCCCTCGATCTCGTCGAGCTCGCCGACGCCGACGTTGCTGCGGAATTGGATGCCCTCGCGCAGCCGCGCGGCCATCCGGTCCAGCAGGGCGGCCGGAATCTTCGCCGCGGCGGATTTCAAGAGCAGCGGCTCGAGGGTGGCGCGCACCTCGAAGATGTCGCGCAGGCGATCCTCGTCCAGCGGCACTACGTACCAATGCGCCTTGGCGCCTTTCTCCAGGATTCCGATCGCCTGCGCACGGAGCAACAGATTGCGCGCGACCGTGCGCCCGACCCGGAAATGCCGCGCCAGCGCCAGCTCGCTGACCCGGAAGCGTCCGAACAGCGAGCGGTAGATGATCTCGCGTTCGAGCTTGTAATAGAGGGTGTCCCAGGCGTCGCTGCGCACCGCCTCGACCGGGCCGTCGGTCAGCCCGAACATCTCAGGGGTGATCGGCACGCGCCGCGGTTCGACCTTGCGCTTGCCGGCAATGACGCCGCGGCCATCGAACCGGCGCACCAGGCCGATATGCTCGAGCTGCTCGAACGCCTGCCGTACCGGCGAGCGGCTGGAGCCGAACAAGGTTGCGATCGCCGACTCGGAGAGGACAGCGCCGGGCGGAACATCGCCGGCCCGGATGTGCTTTGCCAGCGCGCTCTTGATCAGCGCGTAGGCCGGCTGTTTCCGTCTGGTCTGCGATTTCGCTCTTGGAATCGACATCGATGACTGCCCGTCGGTCACATTACTGGTAGCAGGCATTTACGCACCGCCGCCAGCGAAGTTTTGGCTATTGCGTGCAATGTGCAATCATGTTTAGCTGAGCCGGTACGTTTGGATCGATTGTCGCCGTTGCACGTGTTGTGCGCTGCAGCGGCGCTGATGTTTGTTCGTCGCGCTGTTTGATGGCTGCGGATCGGGGCAACGGGTCTATGCGTCCAGCTCGTCTCAATGCAGCCGGCATCCAAGTTCGGCGCCATCAAGGGAGGATTGAATGAAACTGACGAGGCGTGAGTTTTCCGCCGGCTTGGCGGCAGGTCTCGCTGCGCCCGCGCTGATGCGCAGCGCGTGGGCGCAGGGCGCGACCATCAAGATCGGCATGTGCGTGCCGGTGACCGGTCCGGCGGCGGAGCAGGGGCTGTGGGCCCAGAACGGCGCCAAGCTGGCGCTGGCCGCGGTCAACAAGGCCGGTGGCGTGCTCGGCAAGCAGGTCGAGCTCGTGATCGAGGACGATCAGACCACCAATCCGGGCATCGTGCTGGCGTTCTCCAAGCTCGCCGCGCAATCCGACATCGTCGCCTTCCTCGGCTCGATCCGCTCGACCCAGGTGCAGGCGATGGCGCCCGACGTGATCAAGGTCGGCAAGCCGGTGATGATCGGCGGCACCAATCCCGATCTCACCCATTCCGGCAATCCCTGGCTGTTCCGCTTCCGCCCGAACGACAATTATTCCGGCCGCGTGATCGCCGACTTCGGCGTCAACACGCTCGGCAAGAAGAAATGGGCGATCGTGCATTCCACCGATGCCTTCGGCACCGCGGGCGGCAAGGCGCTCAGCGAAGCGCTGACCAAGCTTGGCGCGCCGCCGGTGCTCGACCAGGGCTATGCCAACCAGAGCCAGGATTTCACTCCGGTCGTGCTGGCCGTGAAGCAGTCCGGCGCCGACGTGCTCGGCACCTACTTCACCTTCGAGAACGATCTCGGCATCTTTGCCCGGCAGCTGCGCCAGCTCGGCGTCAACATTCCCTGGGTCGGCTCGCCCTCGGTGGTGGCGGTGTCCTCGACCAAGCTCGCCGGCCCCGCGCTGTTCGGCACCTACGGTGTCGCCGACTTCGCCGAAGACTCCAGCGATGCCGCGAAGGCGTTCGGCAAGGCCTATCGCGATGCCTACAAGACCGCGCCCGACAACCAGAGCGCCTGGCCCTATGACGCGATCACCATCCTGTCGGCGGCGATCAACAAGGCGGGCTCGACCGATCCGACCAAGATCCGCGAGGCGATCCTGGCGACGCAGAAATTCGCCGGCGCCGAAGGCGAATATAATTTCGACAAGAACGGCGACGGTCTGCACGGCTACAACGTCGTGAAGAACGACAAGGGCAAGATCGTCTACGACAAGCACATCGACTTCAACGATTGATTAGGCCGGTCAGGGAGGCGCGAGTGGATGGTTCCCTCCCCCACGCAACCGGGGTCTACCCCGGTTGCGTTGGGGGAGAGAGCCCTACCACCTCCCGAACGATAATCACTCCGATCCGGCTGGTCCCGGGATGTTCGTTTCGCCTTTCAATCGAGCGCCGTCATGGATCTCATCCTCCAACTGCTATTCACCGGAATCGGCATCGGCGCGGTCTACGCGCTGGTCGCGCTCGGTTTCGTGCTGATCTTCCGCGCCACCAACGTGGTGAACTTCGCGCAAGGTGAATTCTCGATGGTTGCCGCCTATCTGATGGTGGTCTGTGTCGAGCTCGGCCTGCCATACTGGCTGTCCTTCGTGATCGCGCTTGCCGGCATGGCGCTGCTCGGCGTCATCTTCAATCTCGGCGTCTATTATCCGCTGCGCCACCGCACCTATCTGCCCGTCATCATCGCGACCATCGGCGCCTCGATCCTGCTGTCGAACTCGGTGCTCGCGATCTACGGTCCGCAGCCGCAGGTGCTGCAGGGCTGGTTCGATACGCCCGGCATCCAGCTCGGCCCGGTCTATCTCGACAGCCAGTATCTGTTGATCATCGGCGTCACGATCCTCTTGGTGCTGTTCAATTTCTGGTTCTTCGAGAAGACGCTGCTCGGCAAGAAGCTGCAGGCGACCTCGCAGGACAAGGAGATGGCCTCGCTGCTCGGCATTTCCGTCTCCACCATGATCATGATCACCTTCATCTATTCGGCCGTGCTCGGCGGTCTCGCCGGCATCCTGGTGGCGCCGGTGCTGTTCGTCTCGATCCAGATGGGCTCGACCATCGCGCTGAAGGCGTTCGCCGCGACCATCATCGGCGGCTTCGGCGACGTTGCGGGCGCGATCGTCGGCGGCCTCGCGCTCGGCGTCATCGAGACGTTCGGCGCCGCCTACATCTCGGTGCCGTACAAGGACGGCTTTGCCTTCCTGGTGCTGATCGCCTTCCTGGTGTTCCGGCCGCAGGGCATCTTCGGCGAACGTGTCGCGGAGAAAGCATGAGCGCCAGCGACAACATGATTCCGGCGCCGGCCGTGCGCTCGAAACCGCTGATCATCCGGCATCTGCCGTATTTCCTCGGCGCCGCGGTGCTGGTGGCGCTCGCCGCCAGCATGCAGTTCGACGGTTACGTGCTCAACATCCTGCTGCAGGCCACGACCTTCTCGATCGCGGTGTTCGGGCTGTCGGTCGTGCTCGGCCTGTGCGGCCAGATCAACCTGGCGCAGGCCGCGTTCTTCGGCTTCGGCGCCTATGCCGTCGGCCTCGGGACCGCCGACCTGCATCTGAACTTCTGGCTCTGCCTGGTCGGCGGCTGCGTGATCACGTTGATCGCCGGCGCGTTCCTCGGCATGTCGACGCTGCGGCTCGGCGGGCATTACCTGGCCATGGTGACGATCTCGTTCCAGCAGATCGTGACGCTGGTGATGATCAACGCGATCGGCGTGACCCATGGGCCCGACGGCGTCGCCAACATTCGCCGCCCCGAGCTGTTCCAGTCCTCGCAAAGCTATCTGGCGTTCTGCGTCGCGATGCTCGCCATCGTCGGCTATCTGGTCTGGCATCTGCCCGACACCAAGCTCGGCCGCGCCATGCGCGCGGTGCGCGACAACGAGCTCGCGGCCGGCGTCAACGGCATCGACGTGTTCCGCACCAAGGTCTCCGCCTTTGCCGTGTGCGCGGTGCTCGGCGGCCTGGCGGGCGGCCTGTTCGCCGGCGGCTTCGCCTATGTCAGTCCGGACCAGTTCTCGTTCGCGGAATCGATCCAGTTTCTGACCATGTCGCTGCTCGGCGGCGTCGCTTCGCCGATCGGCTCGGCGATCGGCACCGGGCTGCTGATCCTGATCCCGGAATGGCTGCGCTTCCTCAAGAGCGTACCGGGTCTCTACCTCGCGATCTACGGCCTGTCGGTGATCCTGATCATCCGCTTCATGCCCGACGGCATCTGGGGCTTCGTGTCCGACGCCTTCACGCGCTGGCGTGCCCACACCAGGGCGCCGCCTGTGGCCGGAGCGCTCCAGCTCAAGCCAGCGACGACCGGCGGCGACATCGTGCTCGAAGTCACCGGGCTCTCGAAGCATTTCGGCGGCCTCAAGGCGGTCGACGGCGTCGACATCGCGGTGAAGCGCGGCAGCGTGCACGCGCTGATCGGACCCAACGGCTCCGGCAAGACCACGACGCTGAACGTGCTGTCCGGTCTCTACAAGGCGACATCAGGCAAGATCGTGCTCGACGGCACCGACATCACCGCCATGGCGCCGCATCAGCGCACCGCCGCGGGTCTCGGACGCACGTTCCAGAACATCCGCCTGTTCCGCTCGATGACGGCGCTGGAGAATGTCGAGATCGGCGCCGAGCGGCCCGGCAACACCATGATCGGGAAGGGCGACGACGCGCTGACCGAGCGCGCGATGGAGGCGCTGACCTTCGTCGGCCTCGGCAGCCGCGCCAACGAGCTGATCTCGAGCTTCTCCTACGGCCACCAGCGCCTGATCGAGATCGCGCGGGCGCTGGCCTCGAATCCGACCTTGCTGCTGCTCGACGAGCCGGCCGCCGGCCTCAACTCGACCGAGAAGCTCGAGCTGCACGAACTGCTCAAGCGCATCGCAGCGCAGGGCCTCACCATCCTGATCATCGATCACGACATGACGCTGGTCTCGGAAGCCGCCCAGCACATCACCGTGCTGAACTTCGGACGCCGCATCGCGGACGGCGAGTCGATGGCGGTGCTGCGCCATCCCGACGTCGTCTCCGCCTATCTCGGGAGCGAATGATGCCGCTGCTCGAAATCCGCAATCTCGTGGTCCGCTACGGCGAGATCGAGGCGCTGCGCGGCGTCACCATCGCCGTCGAGCAGGGCCAGGTGGTCACGCTGCTCGGCGCCAATGGCGCCGGCAAGTCGACCACGCTGCGCGCGATCAGTGGCCTCGCCAAGCCCGCCTCCGGCGACATCCTATTCGACGGTCACTCGATCGCAGGCCTCGGGCCGGAAGCGATCGTGCGGCTCGGCATCTCGCATGTGCCGGAAGGCCGCCGCGTGTTTCCGGGCCTCACGGTGAAAGAGAACATCATGCTCGGCGCGTCGAACCGGAAGGTTTCGGCGTCGCAGATCTCGCGCGAGGCCGACGCGATGTTCGATTTGTTTCCCGATATTCGCGCCTTCTCCAATGCGCTCGGCTGGACGCTGTCCGGCGGTCAGTTGCAGATGGTCGCGGTGGCGCGCGGGCTGATGGCGAAGCCGCGGCTGCTGCTGCTCGACGAGCCGTCGCTCGGTCTCGCACCTGTGATCGTGCAGGCGGTGTTCCGCATTATTTCGCAGATCAGGAAGGACACCACGGTCTTGCTCGTCGAGCAAAATGCGCGCATGGGACTGTCGGTCGCCGATCACGGTTTTGTCCTCGAAACCGGACGGATCGTGCTGGGTGGCAAGCCCGACGAATTGTGGGGCAATGAAGCCATCGCCGCGGCCTATCTCGGCGGCCACGCCAAGACCCACGCTTAAGACCCACACCTAAGAACACACTGTGCCTTATCGAGCGAGCTAGTTTTTCATGGTCACCATCAAGGTCGATAATCTCATCAACTTCGTGTCCGAGGTGTTTTCGCATTCGGAGTCGTCTGCGGAAGAGGCGAAGCGCATCGCGACCTATCTGACGACCGCGAACCTCACCGGGCATGACAGCCACGGCGTGATCCGCGTGCCCGTCTATGTCAGGTGGAAGAAGATGGGCTCGATCGTGCCGAACCAGACCCCCGAGGTCGTGGTCGACACGCCGTCGCTCGCGGTGGTCGACGGCAAGTTCGGCTATGGCCAGACCGTCACCCCGGTTGCGGTCAAGCTCGGGATCGAGAAGTGCAAGAAGGCGGGGCTTGCCGCCGTCGCGCTGCGCAACTCCGGCCATCTCGGCCGCGTCGGCGACTGGGCCGAAATGGCCGCCGCCGAAGGCCTCGTCTCAATTCATTTCGTGACCGCGGCGGGCTCGCTCCTGGTCGCGCCGTACGGCGGCGTCGAGAAGCGGCTGTCGACCGCACCCTATTGCGTCGGCATTCCGCGCCAGGGCCAGGATCCGATCGTGCTCGATTTCGCGACATCCGTTGTCGCAGAGGGAAAGTGCCTGGTGGCGAGCCGCGGCGGCAAGAAGCTGCCGATCGGCGCGCTGGTCGATGCCGACGGTACGCTGAGCGAAGACCCGCATGTGCTGTATGGCCCGTACACGCCGGATGGGCCGCGCGACCACACCAAGGGAACCGGCGCGATCCGCGCCTTCGGCGATCACAAGGGCTCGGGCCTCGCCTTCATCTGTGAGCTGCTTGGCGGCGCGCTGACCGGCACCGGTGCGACATCGTCGGACCGCCGCTTCGCCAACGGCATGATGGCGTTCTACATCGATCCCAAGGTGATCGACACCAGCAACTTCTTCGACGGCGAAATCACCCGCTACACCGATTTCATCCGCGCCACCAAGCCGATCGCGGGCACGGAGTCGGTGCTGGTTCCGGGCGATCCCGAGCGCAAGACCCGCGCCGATCGCACCAGGAACGGCATCCCCTTGCCTGACGACACCTGGGCGGCGATAGTGAATACCGCGCGCGACGTCGGCGTCAGCGAAGTCTCGATCCAGCGGGCGACCAGCTGAGCTCCGCTCCTCCAGGAAACGCAGCTGCCCTTCAAGAAACACAAAAGGAAACGTGGACAATGGCAAACAAGGTCAAGCAGGTCTGGGCATCGGGCAAGGCGGTGGTCAACGCGTGGCTCGCGATCCCCTCCGGGTTTTCGGCCGAAGTGATCGCGCAATGCGGCTTCGACAGCGTCACCGTCGACATGCAGCATGGCGTGCAGGATTATCAGTCGATGGTGCAATGCTTCCAGGCGATGCATGCCCATCCGGTCACGCCGATGGTCCGCGTGCCCTGGAATGAGCCCGGCATCATCGGCAAGGTGCTGGACGGCGGCGCCTATGGCGTGATCTGCCCGATGGTCAACACGCCGCAGGAAGCCAAGAACCTCGTTTCCTACGCAAAATATCCGCCGAAGGGCGTGCGCTCCAACGGTCCGATCCGCGCCGGCATGTATGGCTCGGCCGGCACCTATCAGCAGACCGCCAACGACGAGATCGCGCTGCTGCCGATGATGGAGACCAAGACCGCGGTCGAGAACATGGAAGCCATCCTCGACGTCGAAGGCATCGACGGCGTCTATATCGGCCCGTCCGATCTCGGCTTCTCCTACGGCCTGGTGCCGAAGCTCGATCGCGACGAGCCGGAGATCCTCAAGATCTACGAGAAGATCATCAAGGAATGCGGCAAGCGCGGCCTCAACCCGGGCATCCACTGCTCCGGCGCCGAAGGCGCGGTGCGCGCGATCAACATGGGCTTCAAGCTCGTGACGCTGTCGAACGAAGTCGGCCTGATGCAGGTCTACGCCAAGATGCAGGTCAATGCGACCCGCGAGAAGTCCGGCGGCAAGGCCTGAGAACGCGAATAGCGAGTAGCGAATGGCGAATAGGGGACGATGATTGGAGTAGCACTATTCGCTCCTCGCCATTCGCTATTCGCCCCTCAAAAGGAGAACTTCCATGGCCACCGCACAAACGATCCGCCTGCACGCCGACGATAGCGTCCTGATCGCGCGCGCGAGCCTGCCGCCAGGGTTGGAGGTGGCCGAAGGCGTCACCACGGTCGACCGCATTCCGGCCGGCCACAAGGTCGCGATCAAGCCGATCGCGCAGGGCGAGCCGATCCGCCGCTACGGCCAGATCATCGGCTTTGCGACGCAGCCGATCGCGCCCGGCCAGCATGTGCACACGCAGAATTGCGGCATGGGCGATTTCGCCAAGGACTACGCCTATGGCGTCGACGTCAAGCCGGTGCCGAATTTCGATCTGCCGGCGACGTTCGAGGGCATCCGCCGCGCCGATGGCCGCGTCGCGACGCGCAACTATATCGGCATCCTCACCTCGGTGAATTGCAGCGCCCATGTCGCCGGCATCGTCGCCGACATGTTCAAGAAGAACCCGTTCACCGGCGACAATCCGCTGGCCGATTTCCCCAATGTCGACGGCGTCGTCGCGCTGACCCACAAGACCGGCTGCGGCATGACCCAGGACGAGCCGCTGGCGCTGCTCCGCCGCACGCTCGGCGGCTATGCGCGGCACGTCAATTTCTCCAACGTCATCGTGCTCGGCCTCGGCTGCGAGGTGAACCAGATCGGCGGCCTGATGGCCGAGCAGAAGCTGGCCGGCCGGCTGCGCGCGATGGACATCCAGGAGGTCGGCGGCACGCGCAAGACGGTCGAAGCCGGCGTCGCCTTCGTCAAGGAAGCGCTCACTGATGCCAACAAGGTCAAGCGCGAGGCGGTGCCGGCGAGCGAACTCACCGTGGCGCTGCAATGCGGCGGCTCGGATGGATATTCCGGCGTGTCGGCCAATCCGGCGCTCGGCGCGGCGAGCGACCTGCTGGTCCGGCACGGCGGCACGGTCATTCTCTCGGAGACACCCGAGACCTACGGCGCCGAGCATCTGCTGACCCGCCGCGCCGTCAGCCGCGAGGTCGGCGAGAAGCTGGTCGGCCTGATGCGCTGGTGGGAGGAATACACGAGCCGCGAAGGCGCCGAGATGAACGCCAATCCGAGCCCCGGCAACAAGGCCGGCGGCCTCACCACCATTCTCGAGAAGTCGCTCGGCGCGATGGCCAAGGCCGGCAGCACCAACCTCGTCGACGTCCTGCACTACGCCGAGCCGGTGACAAAAAAGGGCTTTGTGTTCATGGACACGCCCGGTTACGACCCGGTCGCCGCCACCGGGCAGGTCGCCGGCGGCGCCAATCTCGTCTGCTTCACCACCGGCCGCGGCAGCGTGTTCGGCTGCAAGCCCGCGCCGTCGATCAAGCTCGCCACCAACACGCCGATGTACAAGCGGATGGAAGACGACATGGACGTCAATTGCGGCACCATCCTCGACGGCGAGGAGAGCGTGCAGCAATGCGGCCAGCGCATCTTCGACCTCATCCTCAAGACCGCCTCCGGCCAGCCGACCAAGAGCGAGAGCTTCGACTTCGGCGGCGCCGAGTTCGCGCCGTGGGTGCTCGGCGCGACGATGTAGTCTCACACTCCGCTGTCGTCCCTGCGAAAGCAGGGACCCATACCGCGTGATTTATCGATAAAGGCGGTGGCAGACACCTTCCACATTACCACGGCCGGTGGCTATGGGTCTCTGCTTTCGCAGGGACGACAAGGAAGTACGTTGGCGAATGAAGCTTCCCGGATTACGCTGCGCTCCATTCGGGCTACGGACCGAACGGAGGAAACATGCGCGCACGTCGGTTGGGTTGCTTCGGATGCATCGCATTTCTCGCCGCTTTGAGCCTTGGCACCGCATCGGCTGATGCCGCAACCGTCGTTGCGCTCGGCGCGAGCAACACCTACGGCAAGGGCGTGGCACGCAACCAGGCCTATCCCGCGCAGCTCGAAGCGATCTTGCGCGCGAAGGGACTGAACGTCCGCGTCGTCAACGCCGGCATCAATGGCGACACCACCGAAGGGATGCTGCAACGCCTCGACCGGGCGGTCCCGAACGGCACCCGTGCGGTGATCCTGCAGCCCGGCGGCAACGACCGGCGCAAGGGCAGCCCGGACCGGACCGCGGACATCCAAAGCCGGCTCAGCGCCCGCGGCATCACGGTGATCATGCTCCCCAACGGCATGCTGGGCGGACTTCCGCATCAGCCCGACGGCGTGCACCTGACCCCCGAAGGCTATCACATGCTCGCCGAGCAGCTTGCTTCGCAGGTGTCCGGCGCGATCGGCCGTTAGTCGGTGAGGGCGATTGCCCGCGGCCATTGCTGACCTCGGCACGCCGCGCGGATAATTCCTGGGCAATCGCTGCCCGTTGTTAGTGCTTGATCCATACCGGAACCAGTGTTCTGCTCAAAAAAGCTGCTGGAGTCCTCGGTCCGTGTCGATCTTCGTCGCACTGCATCACGTCACGCACTACAAATACGACCGGCCGATCGATCTCGGGCCCCAGACCATTCGGCTCCGGCCGGCGCCGCATACCCGCACGCCGATCCTGAGCTATTCGCTCAAGGTCACGCCATCGAATCACTTCGTGAACTGGCAGCAGGACCCGCAGGGCAACTGGCTGGCGCGCTATGTTTTTCCGGAGAAGGCGACCGAGCTCAAGGTCGAGGTCGATTTCACCGCGCAGATGACGGTGGTCAATCCGTTCGACTTCTTCGTCGAGCCTTACGCCAACAGCTTTCCGTTCGAATACCCCGCCGACCTCAAGACCGAGCTCGCGCCCTATCTCGAGACCGACGAGCCCGGGCCGTTGCTCGCGGCGTATCTGAAGGGAATCCCGCGCCAGGCCGACTCGACCGTCAATTTCCTGGTCGAGCTGAATGCGCAGCTGCAAAAACAGATCAGCTACGTCATCCGCATGGAGGCCGGCATCCAGACGCCGGAGGAGACGCTGGCCGCGGGCTCCGGCTCCTGCCGCGATTCGGCGTGGCTCCTGATCCAGGCGCTGCGCCATCTCGGGCTCGCGACGCGTTTCGTCTCCGGCTATCTCATTCAACTCCGGCCCGACATCGATCCGCTCGAAGGGCCGCGCGAGGTCGAGAGCGATTTCACCGATCTCCACGCCTGGGCCGAGGTCTATCTGCCCGGCGCGGGCTGGATCGGGTTCGACGTCACCTCCGGCATGCTGACCGGCGAGGGCCACATCCCGGTCTGCGCCACGCCGCATTACCGCTCGGCCGCGCCGGTGACCGGCACCGCGGGCATCGCCAACACCGAGTTCGGCTTCGACATGAGCGTCAAGCGGATCCGCGAGGCGCCGCGGATCACCCGGCCGTTCTCGGATGATTCCTGGGCACGGCTCGACCGGGTCGGCGAGCAGGTCGATGCCGACCTGACGGAGCACGACGTGCGGCTGACGATGGGCGGCGAGCCGACCTTCGTCTCGGTCGACGATCCGGAATCGCCGGAGTGGAATATTGCCGCGGTCGGTCCGACCAAGCGGGCGCTCGCCGACGATTTGATCCGCAAGCTGCGCACGCGGTTCGCGCCGGGCGGGCTGCTGCATTACGGCCAGGGCAAATGGTATCCCGGCGAAAGCCTGCCGCGCTGGGCGTTCGGCCTCTATTGGCGCAAGGACGGCAAGCCGATCTGGAACAACGCCGATCTGATCGCGTCGATCGAGAATCCGCGCAAGGCCGAGGTGGCCGATGCCGAGCGCTTTGCCGTCGGCACCGCGAGGAAGCTCGGGCTCGGCGCCGACTATGTCATGCCGGCTTATGAGGACCCTGCGTTCTGGCTGCAGCGTGAAGCCGGCCTGCCGCCCAACGTCACGCCCGATAACTCCAAGCTGACCGATGCCGAAGAGCGCGCGCGCCTGGCGCGGGTGTTCGACGAGGGACTGACGACGCCGAAGGGGTTCGTGCTGCCGATCCAGCGCTGGACGCCGCTTGCCGACAAGATCCCTGCGCGCTGGCGCAGCGAGCACTGGAAGATCCGCCGCAGCCATCTGTTCGCATCACCCGGCGATTCCCCGCTCGGCCTGCGGCTGCCGATCGGCTCGCTCGAACATGTCCCGCCCGAGGACTATCCTTACATCATCGAGCAGGATCCGATGGCGCCGCGCGAGGCGCTTGCCGATGCGGAGCTGAAGCAGGCGCTCAAGGATATCCCCGAGCCGCTGCCGGTGCGCACCGCAATGGCGATCGAAGTCCGCGACGGTGTGCTCTGCGTCTTCATGCCGCCGGTCGAGAAGGTCGATGACTATCTCGAGCTGATCACGGCAATCGAGGCGACCGCCGAGGAAACGCAGCTCGCGGTCCATGTCGAAGGCTATGCACCGCCATACGATCCGCGCGTCGAGGTGATCAAGGTGACGCCCGATCCCGGCGTGATCGAGATCAACGTGCAGCCGGCGCAAAGCTGGCGCGAGGCCGTCGATATCACGCTCGGCCTCTATGAGGACGCCGCGAAGACACGGCTTGGGGCCAACCGGTTCCTGATCGACGGCCGCCACACCGGCACCGGTGGCGGCAACCACATCGTGGTCGGCGGCAGCAAGCCGGAGGATTCCCCGTTCCTGCGCCGGCCTGATCTGCTCAAGAGCCTGGTGCTGTATTGGCAGCGGCATCCGTCGCTGTCCTATCTGTTCTCCGGTATGTTCATCGGCCCGACCAGCCAGGCGCCGCGCATCGACGAGGCGCGGCACGATGGACTTTATGAACTGGAGATCGCGCTGGCGCATGTGCCGCCGCCGGGCATCGATGCGCCGCTGTGGCTGGTCGATCGGCTGTTCCGGCACATCCTGGTCGACATCACCGGCAACACCCATCGCGCCGAGATCTGCATCGACAAGCTCTATTCGCCCGACGGCCCGACCGGCCGGCTCGGCCTGGTCGAATTCCGCGCGCTCGAAATGCCGCCCGATCCCAGGATGTCATTGGCACAGCAGCTTCTGATCCGCGCGTTGATCGCAAAACTGTGGCGCGAGCCGCAGCAGGGCAAGTTCGTGCGCTGGGGCACCGCGCTGCACGACCGCTTCATGCTGCCGCATGTCCTCTGGGAGGATTTTCTGGGCGTGCTCGCCGAGCTCAAGCAGTCCGGCTACGACGTCGAGCCGGAATGGTATCAAGCCCAGCTCGAATTCCGTTTCCCCGCCTTCGGCCGCGTCCATCACGGCGGTGTCGGCCTCGAGCTGCGGCAGGCGCTCGAGCCCTGGCACGTGCTGGGCGAGGAGGGCACCTCGGGCGGCACGGTGCGCTATGTCGATTCGTCGGTCGAGCGCCTCCAGGTCAAGGCGACCGGATTCGTCGAGGGCCGCCACGTCATCACCTGCAACGGCCGGCGGATGCCGATGACCGAGACCGGCCGCTCCGGCGAGGCGGTCGCGGGCGTCCGCTTCAAGGCCTGGCAGCCGGCCTCCGGCCTGCATCCGACCATTCCGGTGCACGCGCCGCTGACGTTCGACCTGATCGACACCTGGAACGGCCGCTCGCTCGGCGGCTGCGTCTATCACGTCGCCCATCCCGGCGGCCGCAATTACGAGACCAAGCCGGTCAATTCCTACGAGGCCGAGGCGCGGCGGCTGGCGCGCTTCCAGGAGCACGGCCATACCCCCGGCAAGATCGAAACGCCGCCGGAGGAACGCACAACTGAGTTTCCCTTGACCCTCGACTTGCGGACGCCGCTCCTGCACTAATTGGCTGCAGGGGAAGTGGAATGACCGTGTCGGGTGGCCAAGGCGGCAGCAGTCAGGAGAGCAGGGCCCGTCCCGGCCAGCGCCGGATGGCGCAATGGACCCGCGACTACGTCCGGCTGCCCGGCATTCCCGACGAATATATCGCCGAGAACGGCGCGCCGCGGCCGGCCTGGGCCCGTTTTTTCGACGCTTTTGCCGCGCTGTCGCCGGCCGATATCGAGCGCCGCTTCGCCTCCGCCGATCGCCATCTGCGCGAGGCCGGTGTCACCTACCGTACGCCCGGCGATACATCGGACCGGATCTGGCCGCTCAGCCATCTGCCGCTGATCATCGACGCCGCCGACTGGCGCCAGCTCGCCGCCGGCGTCGCGCAGCGCGCGCAGCTTCTGGAAATGGTGCTGGCCGATCTCTACGGCGACGGCCGTCTCGTTGCTGACGGCGCGATCCCAGCGGCGGCGATCGCCGGCAGCAGCGAATATCTGCGCGCGGTCAGCGGCATCAAGCCGCCGGGCGGCCGCTATCTGCATCTCTATGCCGCCGACATCGGCCGCGGGCCCGACGGCCGCTGGTGGGTACTCGGCGATCGCACGCAGGCGCCGTCGGGCGCAGGCTATGCGCTGGAAAACCGCCTGGTGCTGTCACGCGCCTTTTCCAATCTCTACAAGTCGATGAATGTCGAGCGCGTCGCGCCGTTCTTCGAGGCGTTCCGCGATTCGCTGCGCGCCAGCGCCGATCGCGACGAGCCGCGGATCGGCCTGCTGACGCCCGGCGCGTTCAGCGAGACCTATTTCGAGCACGCCACGCTGGCGCGCTATCTCGGCTTCCTGCTGGTCGAGGGCGACGATCTCGCGGTCTCCGGCGACCGCGTCCATATCCGCACCGTTGCCGGATTGAAGCGGCTCGACGTGCTGCTGCGCCGGGTCGATTCCAACATGCTCGATCCGCTCGAGCTCGATGCGTCGTCCTATCTCGGCGTGCCCGGGCTCGTCGAGGTGCTGCGCAAGGGCGGCGTCGTGGTCGCCAACATGCCGGGCTCCGGCGTGATGGAGGCGCGGGCGCTGCTCGGCTTCCTGCCCAATCTCTGCCGGCGCCTGCTCTCCGAAGACCTGATGATGCCGCACATCGCGACCTGGTGGTGCGGCCAGAAATCCGCCCGGGAGCAGGTGCTGTCGCGGCTCGACGAATTCGCGATCGAAGGCGCCTATGGCCGCGGCGTCGCGGATTTTCCCGGCCACGGTCCGGTACTCCCCGGCGAATTGTCGGCCGCGGACCGCGATCGCCTCAAGGATGCGATCAGCCATCGCGGCATCGACTATGTCGGCCAGGAGCTGGTGCGGCTGTCGACCACGCCGGTGTGGGAGAACGGTCGGATCACGCCGCGTCCGTTCGTGCTGCGGGTGTTCGCCGCCGCGACGCCGAACGGCTGGACCGTGCTGCCCGGCGGCTTCTGCCGGATCGCCGACCGGGCCGACGCGCGCGCGGTCTCGATGGGCGACGGCGCGGTGTCCGCCGACGTCTGGGTGGTCTCCGACAAGGCGGTGGCGACCTCGACCTTGCTGCCGGCGGTCGACACCGTCCGCATCCGGCGCATCGCCGGCGTGCTGCCGAGCCGCGCCGCCGACAATCTGTTCTGGCTCGGCCGCTATCTCGAACGCGCCGAGGCCACCATTCGCCTGATCCGCGCCCTGGGCACGCCGTTGCGCGATCCGGCGCGCGCCAATTCGAACGGCAACGCGCCGGCGATGCATTCGGCCGAGCGGATCCAGCGCCTGCTGGTGACCTGGGGCGCGGCCACGCAGACCGCGCGCGCCAATCCGGCCAAGGTCGCGCTCGAGGCGTTGCAGAACGAGGAGAAGTTCGGCTCGGCGCTGTCGCTGGTGCGATCGGCGCAGCGCACCGCGACCTCGCTGCGCGAGCGGCTGTCGCCGGACGCCTGGCAGGTCATCACCGAAATGGCCGACCGGCTCGCCATCGAGGTGCACGACGATGACGGCGTCGTCAGCGCCGCCGAACTGACCTTGCAGGAGCTGGCGAGCTTCGCGGGTCTCGCGCAGGAGAACATGAACCGCGCCGCCGGCTGGCGCTTCCTCGAGATGGGGCGCCGCGCCGAGCGCGCCATCAACACCACGCGCTTCGCCCGCCAGTTCGCCTATGACGAGGCCGGCGACGAGGATCTCGACGTCCTGCTCACGCTGGTCGATTGCCAGATCACCTATCGCTCGCGCTATCTGGTGCAGCCGCTGCTGACGCCGGTGCGCGATCTTGCGGTGCTCGATCCCTACAATCCGCGCTCGGTGGCGTTCCAGGTCGCGGCGCTGAACGAACATGTCGCCGCGCTGCCGAGCCTGAAGGAGCATGGCCTGATCGAGCGGCCGCAGCGGCTCGCGGTTGCGCTGGAGGCGATGCTGACGACGGCCGAAGCCTCGAGCCTCGACGTCAAGACGCTGTTCGCGCTGGAGCAGGATCTGCTCAATCTCGCCGACGCCGTCGGGCTGCATTATTTCCCGCATGGACCGAACGCCAGCCGGCCGGAGAAGCTCACGGGGCTGGCGTGATCTACGACATCCGTCACGTCACGACCTATAGCTACGAGACCCAGGTCAGCTTCGCGCGCTGCGCGCTGCGGCTGGAGCCGATCAGCGGCGACGGGCAGCAGCTGATCTCGCATGCGGTCGAGATCCGACCCAAGCCCGCGGAGCGCACCAGCCGGCGCGACTTCTTCGGCACGCTGACCGAAAGCGTCCTGATCGAGACCGCGCATCGCAGCCTCCGCATCGATTCCCGCTCGCGGGTCTCGGTGACGCGGCAGCCGCCGGCGCGTGACGCCGCCAGCCCGTCCTGGGAGGACGTGCGCGATCACGCGTTCGAAGGCTTGAGCCTCGATGCGGCCTCGCCGGTCGGCTACGTCTTCGCCAGTGCGCTGGTGCCGGTGTTGCGGCCCGTGACAGCCTATGCGTCTGCGAGCTTTGCGCCCGGTGGCGGCATCCTCACTGGGGCAGCCGACCTGATGCGGCGGATCCGCGGCGACTTCAAATACGATCCCAAGGCGACGGTGATCTCGACGCCGCTGCGCGACGTGTTCGAGAAGCGCCATGGCGTCTGCCAGGACTTTGCCCATGTGATGATCGCGGGGCTGCGCGGGCTCGGCCTGCCCGCGGCCTATGTCAGCGGCTATCTGCGCACCATTCCGCCGCCGGGCCAGCCGCGGTTGCAGGGCGCCGACGCAACCCATGCCTGGGTCTCGGTCTGGTGCGGCAGCGAGCTCGGCTGGATCGGGTTCGATCCGACCAACGATCTGATGGTCGGAGGCGACCACATCATCCTCGCCATCGGCCGCGACTTCGCCGACGTCTCGCCGGTCGACGGCGTCATCGTCGGTGCGCGCAAGCAGAAGCTCGGCGTTGCGGTCGACGTGCTGCCGGTCGAGTGAGCGGAGCTGGAGGCGAGAACCGCGATCAGGCGACGTGCCGCTTGCCGGATTTGTCCCATCCGATCGGGCTGACGACGACGCGGTCGCGGCCGTCGTGCTTGGCTTGATAGAGCGCAAGGTCCGCGGCCTTGAGCAGATCGCGCGACGTGCGCTCGTGGTCGGGCACGAGGCAAGACACCCCGATGCTGACGGTCGGCAGCTCCTGCTCGGTCTCGCGTGCAGCCGTCAGCTTGGCGCGAATCTGCTCGGCGACATCAAGCGCGCCGGCCTTGCCGATGCCTGGCAGCAGCACCGAAAACTCCTCGCCGCCGTAGCGCGCGCCGAGATCGGTGACGCGCTTGGCGCTGGCTGCGATGCACCGCCCCACGGTGGCGAGCACGGCGTCGCCGGCCTGGTGCCCGTAGGTGTCGTTGAACGCCTTGAAATGATCGACGTCGATCATCAGCAGCGAGACCGGCGATTTCGCGCGCATGCCGCGCCGCCATTCGATGTCGAGGGTGTCGTCGAGGCGGCGGCGGTTGGCGAGGCCGGTCAGCGCATCGGTGCTGGCGAGGTGCGCGAGCCGGCGTTCCGCCGCGGCCCGCCGCTTGAGAGCGGCCAGCAAATAGAACATCAGCACGATCGAGAAACCGCACAGCGCGGCCACCACGCTGCCGATCAGCCAGACCTGCTGCCACCAATCGGCATAGATGCCGTTGAGTGCGAGACCCTCGGCGATGATCAGGCGATGGCTGCCGACCGCCTGGAAGACGTAGAGCCGGCTGACATGATCGACGAGTGATTTCGTCATGTAGGAGCCGGATTGCCGTGCCGGATACTGCTTGAAGACCAGGGAGTCCTTGATGCTTTGCCCGATCTTGCCGATCTCGAATGGTGCGCGCATCAGCATGACGCCATCGGTGTTGAACAGCGCCATGCTGTCGCCGAGGCCGAAGTTCAGCTTGCGAAACAGATTGTGGAAATAGCTGAGCCGCATGCTGCCGGCGACCACGCCGGCAAACGAGCCGTCGTCGTTGCTGATGCGGCGGCTCAGGCTGATCAGATATTCGCCCTCCGGCGTGACCCAGGGCGCGCTGATGAACAGACCGCGGTCCGGTTGGGTTCGATGCACCAGGAAGAAGTCCCGGTCGGCGAAATTCGCGGTCCGCGGCGTCAATGTCCGGGAATCCAGCGTGACGTCTCCCGCGGCGCTCAGCACCAGGATCGAGCCGAGATCCTTGGCGGTGGCGGCGCGGTCGAACAGCACGACCTGGCGAAGCTCCGGGCTGATCTTGGTTAGTTCCGGCAGCTTGACGCCGTCGGCCACCGCCTGCAGCGAGAGGTCATAGAGCTCGATGTTGCGGTCGATCTCGCTGGCGATGGAGGCGACGAGGTTGGTCGCGCCTTGCTTCGCATGCTGGTAGTCCTTGTCCGCCATCTCCCAGAGGATCGATGCGCAGATCGCCGAAAAGCCCAAAACAAGGCCGATCCCGAGCGCAAGCAGCCGTTTGGTCGGCACCGCCTTCGGCCTTGGCACAAGCCCGTTCATTGCACGCTTCCACTTCCCCCCGCGCCCCCGCGCTTTGACCTTTTCTATGGGGGCATCAAATTGAGAAAGGCGACCCGAAGCGCGGGCAATTTATGTGCGCGCGTTGGCAGAGTCTTAACCATCGGGAGGCGGGGACCCAGTCGCTGGCCTTGGCCTGCGCGCCATGCGCTCAAACGCGAAAGCAGCGCGTAGGATGGTAGAGCGAAGCGAAACCCATCGCTGCTTTTGCGCTGCGCGAATGATGGGTTTCGCTGCGCTCTACCCATCCCGTCGCCAATCCTTAGGCGAGTCGTTCGGATTTTCGGAATTTTACTTGACAGCAGACCCAACTCAGATGTTTAATGCGTCTGTCTCACCCGACACGAGGGGCGCTTCGCGGTCGTCACGAACGCGGGTCGAGATGCGGTGGACGCCGAATGCGCAACTGACGAGTGCGCATGAGGCGGACGGCGAAATCGTGCAGGCCTGACGCCCTAGCGGCAGGTGTCTCTTCCGATTGCGCAATGCGCGTTGTGAAGACGGTGACAACAAAGCCAAGTCTCGCCGGGGAGAGCACGTATAAGCCGTAAGCCATCGCGCAGGGAAAGCCGGATTGCTCCGGTTACACCTGTGGTCCTACCCCCGAGCTTTCTACCCCATTGCTCGGGGCCCATGGGTGCGATCGGCACCCGGCTTTCCCTGCGCCCTCTGTGACAGGAGGGAGGGCGAAACGAAAGAGCAAGACTCGGACAAATCATGTCGCGAGAACGCGAAGCTATATCCTCATCTACAACTGTCATCGCCCGGCTCGCCGCCTCCGCTAAAGCTTCGGCGCGCCACGGACTGCTTGCCTCGTCGAAGCCTTGGCGTAGACGGGACCGGGCGATCCAGTACGCCGCGGCCTCTCGGCTCAAGCACTGCCGTCTCTGGAATACTGGATCACCCGCTTTCGCGGGTGATGACACCGACAGTGTGGCAAGTGAATCGAAACTCATTCTCATCGTCGTCCTGGAAAGCCAGGACCCATTACCCCGAATGAGACTTGTAGCGCGACGCTGGGGCCGCAATCCCTACGACAACCAAAATCAGTGGTTATAGGTCCTGGCTTTCGCCAGGACGACGAGGGGACAGGTCCAGTCAAGACATCAAACAGCGTGATGACCACCGAACACGACATCCCTGACGCAGCCCCGGGATCTGGATTGATTCCAGCAGCCGCTTTCTCGCTACGTCCCCGTCCGCCGCAGGCCGTCGTTGGCATCGCTGCGCAAATTGCGGAAGAACTGCTCGACCTCGCGCGACAGCGTTTCGGCGGTTGCGGTCAGATCGTTCGACGCCGCGAGCACCGCTTCCGCCGCCTTGCTGGTCTGGTCCATGTCGTCGCGGAGCGAGCCGACATTCGCGACCAGGGTTTCGTTGCCCTGGGCCGCCATCTGCGCGTTGGCCGAGATTTCGCGGGTCGCAGCATCCTGCTGGCCGATCGCGCTTGCGATGTTCGCGGTGACATCGCTGATCTCGCGCACAGCCTGGCCGATCTCGCGCACGGCAGCCACCGAGTTGCGGGTGGAGGCTTGGATCAGGCCGACATTCTCGCTGATCTCGGCGGTTGCCTTCGCGGTCTGCCCGGCCAGCGCCTTGACCTCGTGCGCAACGACGGCGAAGCCGCGGCCGGCATCGCCGGCGCGGGCGGCTTCGATGGTGGCGTTGAGCGCGAGCAGGTTGGTCTGCTCGGCGATCGCCTGGATCAGGTTCAGCACGCCGTCGATGCGCTGGGTGGTGGCGGCAAGGCCCTCGATCTCGGTGATCGAGCGGTCGGTGCGCAGCCCAGCCTGATCGACCGCGCCGGAGGACTGCTTGACCTGGCGGCCGATCTCCTCGACCGAGGCGGACAGCTCTTCGGCCGCGCCCGCCACCGCGGAGACGTTGCTCGAGGCCTGTTCGGTGGCGCCGGCCGCGGCAACCGCCCGGCCGCTGGCGTCCGCCGCGACGGTCGCGATGGTCTGCGCGGTCTGCCGCATCGTCGCGGCGTTGTCGTGCACCGCGCGCAGCACCTCACCGATGGTGCCGCGGAATGCGTCGACGAAGCTCTCGATGTGCCGGCCACGCGCGTCGCGGGCCGCGGAATCCTGCAGGACTTGCGCGTTCAGGCTGCGGTTGCGCTCCATCGCCTCCTGGAACACCTTGATGGCGCGCGCCAGGGCGCCGATCTCGTCGCTGCGCCCGACATGGGGCACTTCGACATGGTCGTCGCCGTCCGCGACGCGCTTGATGGTGGTGGTGATCTGCGACAGCGGCCGGGCCACCGAGCGGGCGATGATCAGGACGCCGAGCACCACCACGATCAGGGCGGCTGCACCGAGCCCGGTCAGCAGCAGCGCCAAAGTTCGGTTGGCGTCGGTCTGCCGTGCCAGCCGCTTGCTGCGCTCGGCATAGACCTTGGACAGCGCCTCGAGGTCCTTGTTCAGCGCGGTGCGCACGTCGCGGTTGGCGTCGTTGTCGCCCCACTCACGCCCGGCTGCGGCGCCGATCTCGATGCCGCGGCGAACCAGCTCCTTGCGGAATTCGACGAATTGCTCGATGCGCGTCTTGAACGCGGCGAACTGGGCGGCGTCGTCGGCCTGCACCAGGGTTTCCCAGTTCTTCACCACGCCGAGGATGCGGTCGTTGAACGCCAGCAGCCCGTCACCGTATTTCTTCACCGCCGCCGGATCGGTCGACATGTAGATGCCGCGGGATTCCATCACCACGGCATAGACCAGCGAGTTGACCCGCTCGACATTGAGTGCGGCGCGGCTCGCGAGGTCGACGGCCTCGGTCAGCTCGGCGTTGCGCCGCGCATTGGTGTCGGACAGGAAGGTGATGGCCGCGGTCAGCGCCGCGATCAGCGCAAACGTCGAGTACAGCCGGGCAGCAAGCGAGAATCGGGATGCCATAGGAGGCCGGGATCTGGAGATCGGAGGTGTGACGGGGGCGGGCATTGCGGGCACTCCAAGAGGCCGGGGAGTACCGTCGGCCAATTAAATCTTATGCAAAATGTTCATGGATAATGTCTTAACGAGCGCGATTTGCGCGGGCCGCTGCCGGCTAAATCTCCGAATAATCCCAATGTCTTATGAGGGGGCTCCGAACCTCCCATGTCGCGCCGCCTTGCCGCGCTGTCGAGTGACGGGCCGTCATCATCATCACTCATCAACATCCCCTGCGCGGTGGCAGCGAAGCCGATGGCACGACTTTCGCAAAGAGGTGCTAGGTTACGTTGCCCCTGCCTCGACGCGAACTCCCATGCACTATCGTCACACTATCGACGCCACCAATTACGCATTCGGCGATCTGCGCATCCTGCTTGCCAAGGCCTCGCCGCCGCGGTCCGGCGACCGTCTGGCCGGCGTTGCCGCCGACAGCGCGGAAGAGATGATCGCCGCGCGGCTTACGCTGGCCGACGTTCCGCTCAAGCAATTCCTCGACGAGCCGGTCATCCCCTATGAGGACGATGAAGTCACGCGCCTGATCCTCGACAGCCACGACGTTGCCGGCTTTGTGCCGGTGTCATCGCTCACCGTCGGCGGCTTCCGCGACTGGCTGCTGTCGGATGCCGCCACGGGCGAAGCGATCAGGAAGATCTCGCGCGGCATCACGCCGGAGATGGTGGCGGCGGTGTCGAAGCTGATGCGCAACCAGGATCTGATCCTGGTGGCGAAGAAATGCGAGGTCACGACCGCCTTCCGCAACACCATCGGTCTGCGCGGCCGCATGAGTACGCGGCTGCAGCCCAACCATCCGTTCGACGACGCCAAGGGCATCACCGCCTCGATCCTCGACGGGCTGCTACTGGGATCGGGCGATGCCTGCATCGGCATCAATCCGGCGAGCGACGATTCCAAAGTGATCGGCACCCTGCTGCGGCTGCTCGACGACATCATCGCGCGGCTGGAGATTCCGACGCAGGGTTGCGTGCTCACCCATGTCACCACCACGCTCGGACTGATCGGGCAGGGGCTGCCGGTCGATCTCGTGTTCCAGTCGATCGCCGGCACCGAAGCGGCCAACCGCAGTTTCGGCGTCGACCTGTCGCTGCTGCGCGAGGCGCGCGAAGCCGGGCTGTCGCTGCACCGGGGCACGGTCGGCGACAATGTGATGTATTTCGAGACCGGGCAGGGCTCGGCGCTGTCGGCCAACGCCCATCACCAGGTCGATCAGCAGACCTGCGAGGCGCGGGCCTATGCGGTGGCGCGCGCGTTCGATCCGCTGCTGGTCAACAGCGTGGTCGGCTTCATCGGTCCCGAATACCTCTATGACGGCAAGGAAATCATCCGTGCCGGGCTCGAGGATCATTTCTGCGGCAAGCTGCTCGGCCTGCCGCTCGGCATCGACGTCTGCTACACCAACCACGCCGAGGCCGATCAGGACGACATGGACAATCTGCTGACGCTGCTTGCCGCCGCCGGCGTCAATTTCATCATGGGCGTGCCGGGCGCCGATGACGTGATGCTGAACTATCAGTCGACGTCGTTTCACGATGCGCTCTACATCCGCGACCTGTTCGGCCTGAAGCGGGCGCCCGAATTCGACGCCTGGCTCGCGCGCGTCGGCCTTGCCGGCCAGGACTTCCGCCTTGTTGACGATGCGGAGCGGCTGCCCGATCTCGCGGCCCGGCTCCTGACCTGACGGGATAGCGAAATTCTGCAGAGCAACTATCTCGGCGTTGTGACGTTAGCCGGTGCCACAATGTTGAAGAATTTCTGGCCCAGCGTTCCGTGCCGTGGTTAGATTTGCAGGTGCTTCGGGGTCGTATTGATGAGAGCTGAGGGCATAGAGACAGCACGGCGTATCCTCTGCGTCTTTCCGCGCTATTCGTCGTCGTTTGGCACCTTCGAGCACTCCTATCCCCTGACCGACGGCGTCAAGGCCTTCATGCCGCCGCAGGGCCTGCTGCTGATCGCCGCATATCTTCCCGAGAACTGGCCGGTCCGGTTCGTCGACGAGAACCTGCGGCCCGCGACCGCGGAGGATTTCGCGTGGGCGGATGCCGTGTTCGTCAGCGGTATGCACATCCAGCGCCAGCAGATGAACGACATCTGCCGCCGCGCGCATGAGCATGACCGCGTGGTCGCGATCGGCGGCCCCTCGGTCAGCGCCTGTCCGGACTACTATCCCGCATTCGACTACCTTCATGTCGGCGAGCTCGGCGACGCCACCAATGAGCTGATCCGGCGCCTGGCGGAAGACACCAGCCGTCCCGACCAGCAGGTGGTGCTGACGACCGTCGACCGCCTGCCGATGACGGATTTCCCGCTGCCGGCCTATGAACTCGCCGAGACCAAGAAATACTTTCTCGGCAGCATCCAGTTCTCCTCGGGCTGCCCCTATCAGTGCGAGTTCTGCGACATCCCCGGGCTCTATGGCCGCAATCCGCGCCTGAAGTCGCCGCAGCAGATCATCGCCGAGCTCGATAAGCTGCGCGCCTGCGGCGCGACCGACACGGTGTATTTCGTCGACGACAATTTCATCGGCAACCGCAAGGCGGCGAGCGAATTGCTGCCGCATCTGATCGCGTGGCAGAAGCGGACCGGCTATGTGACGCGCCTTGCCTGCGAGGCGACGCTCAACATCGCCAAGCGGCCCGAGATCCTGGAGAAGATGCGCGAGGCCTTCTTCGTCACGATCTTCGTTGGCATCGAGACGCCGGATCCCGATGCGCTGAAGGCGATGCACAAGGATCAGAACATGATGGTTCCGATCCTTGAGGGCGTGCGCACGATCAATTCGTTCGGCATGGAGGTCGTCTCCGGCATCATCATGGGGCTCGACACCGACAAGCCGCAGACCGGCGACGCGCTGCTCTCCTTTGTCGAGGAATCGCGGATTCCGCTGCTCACCATCAACCTGCTGCAGGCGCTGCCGAAGACGCCGCTGTGGGATCGGCTCGAAAAGGCAGGGCGGCTGGTCGATGATGAGGGTCGCGACTCCAATGTCGAGTTCCTGCTGCCCTATGAGGACGTGGTCAGTTCCTGGCGCAAATGCATGGAAATCGCCTACGAGCCAAAGCGGCTGTTCGAGCGCTATCTGCATCAGTGCAACTACACCTATGCCAACCGCATCAAGGTGCCGGTCAGCCCGGAGATGAAGAGCTGGGCCAACATCCGGCGCGGGCTGATCATGCTGCGCAACATCTTCTGGAAGGTCGGCGTGCTCGGCGATTACAAGCGGGTGTTCTGGAAGTTTGCGCTCGGCCGGCTGAAGCGGGGCGACATCGAGGGGTTGATCTCGGCGACGCTGGTCGCACATCATCTGATCACGTTTGCGCGCGCAGCCTCCAGCGGCCGGCAGAACGCCTCGAACTACTCGATCCGGCTGCGCGAGGCATCCGTTCCCGCCGAATAGCAGCATGACCACACCGCCAGCGCCATCGCTCCCTTCGCTTCCCGATCTGCGCGAGCTCACGCCGGCGCGCGTCGGCCTCGGCCGCTCCGGGGCCAGCCTGCCGACCGATGCGCTGCTCTCCTTCACGCTCGACCATGCCCGCGCCCGCGACGCCGTTCACGCCGCCTTCGATGTCGGCGGGATTGCAGCCGGCGCTGCCGGCCTCGGCATCACGCCGCTTCAGGTATCGAGCCAGGCGCACAGCCGGCGCGACTATCTGCGCCGGCCCGACCTCGGGCGCATGCTGGATTCGGCGTCCCGGCGATCGCTGGAGGCTAGCGGCATCACCGCCTGTTCCTGTGCCATCGTGATCGGTGACGGCCTGTCGCCGACCGCGGTCAATGTGCATGCCGTCGAGTTGATCCGGCATCTGTTGCCGCAACTCGCGGCCGACAAGGTCGACGCCGCTGCGGTGATCGTCGCATCGGGGGCGCGGGTCGCACTCGGGGACGAGATCGGCGCCATCATCGGCGCGCGCATGCTGGTGATGCTGATCGGCGAGCGGCCGGGCCTGTCCGCACCCGACAGCCTCGGCGCCTATCTCACCTTCGCGCCGCGGATCGGTTTGACCGACGCCGATCGCAACTGCATTTCCAACATCCACCGTGCCGGGCTGAGCTATGCGGACGCCGCATTCAGAATCGCCTGGCTTGTGCGCGAAGGCCTGGCACGCCAGGTGACCGGGGTCGCGTTGAAGGATGAAAGTGGCGGTGGATCGTCACGGAATGCGCTCCCAGGGTGTGGCAAATCAGTTACTTAATGGCTGATATCGGTGGTTCCCCGTCGATTTGGCGCGCCCCGCGCGCTTGCGAGCAAGAGGGCGGACAGGTAAAACCGGCGCCGGTCAATATTCGCGTGTTTTCAAGGACTAGCGCCGGACAATCGCGCTCACCCGCCGCATTCGCGCCCCTGAAGCATGATCCGGAAAAGTGCGTAGCGGTTTTCCGAAAAGATCGTGCGCAAACAAGAAGCTAGAGCGCGATGATTCAATCCGATCTCATCGCGCTTTAGACCCAAGCTAGACAGATTGAGCCGTTTGCAGAACTGGACAGGGCATGCTCGAAAAGAATTCCGAAAGTCAGGTCCACGTCGAGAAGGTTGAAGAGCCGCGCTCGGGGCCCAGCATCGCCTTCGGAATCGAACGGCTCGGCCTGATCCCGATGCGAGCGCCGATCCTGTCCTGCATCGTGCTCGTCCTGCTGCTGATCGGTGCCGTGTTCGGTGTGCACCGGATCAAGATCGACGACTCGCTGTCGCAGCTGTTCCGTTCCGAATCCAAAGACTACAAGCAATACGAGGCGGTGACCAAGCGCTTCCCGGCGACCGAATTCGACGTCCTCGTCGTCGTCGAAGGCAAGACGCTGCTTGAGCGCGACAATCTCGGCAAGCTCCGTGACATGGTCACGGACCTGCAACTCGTCGAGGGCGTGCGCGGCCTGGTGTCGCTGTTCTCCGCGCGCCAGGCGCCGGAGCCCGGCAAGCTGCCGGCGGCGCTGTTCCCGAACGAGCTTCCGGAGGGCGCGGCCTACGACAAGTTCGTCGAGACCGTCAAAAGCAACGAGATCATCCGCGGCAAGCTGCTGTCGGAGGACGGCACGCTCGCGCTGGTCGTGCTGTCGCTCGAGCCGGAGGTGGTCGGCAGCAACAAGCTCGGCAAGGTGGTCGGCGACATCAGGAAGATCATGGCCGACGATCTCGGCGGCAGCGGGCTCAATGCCCAGTTGTCCGGCGTGCCGGTCATGCAGCTCGAGATCCGCAATGCGGTCGAGCGTGACGGCCTCACCTACAACATTCTCGGCATCCTCGCCGGCTGCGTCATCGCGATCATCTTCTTCCGCAAGATCTCCTTCATGGTGGCGGCGGCGTTCCCGCCGATGATCGCGATCCTGCTCGCGCTCGGCGGCCTCGGCTGGGCCAATTTCAATCTCAACATGTTCCTCAACGTGATGACGCCGCTCATCATGGTGATCAGCTTCTCCGATTCGATGCAGCTGACATTCGCGGCACGCGACCGGCTGATCGCGGGGCAGGACAAGTTCACCGCATTCAAGAACGCGGTGCTGGTGGTCGGCCCGGCCTGCGTGCTGACCCACGGCACGGCCGGCATTTCCTTCATCGCGTTGCAGTTCTCGGATTCCGACCTGATCCGCAAATTCGGCGAGGCCGGACTTGCGGCGACCATCATCGCGCTGGTCGCGGTGCTCTCGCTGGTGCCGGTGTTCGGCATCCTGCTGGTGCGCAACGAGAAGGTCTTCGCGGTCAAGTTCCAGAGCGCCGATGCCGGCGTCCAGGCGCTGCGCAATTTCTGCTACTGGATCGCGGTGCGCATGGTCGGCCGTCCCGGGCTGTTCAGCCTGCTCGCACTGATCGTGGTCGGCGGTCTCGGCATCATCTACGCCAATCTCGAGCCGCGTTACCGGCTCGCCGACCAGGTGCCGGACAAGCGGCAGGCGGTGGCGGCTTCAGGCCGGCTCGACGCCAAGCTGACCGGCGCCAATCCGGTCGACGTCCTGATCGAATTCCCCAAGGGTGAATCGCTCTACTCGCCGGAGACGCTGAAGACGATCGCCGACGTGCATGCGATGGTCGAGGACAGTGCCGGCGTCGGCAACGTCTGGTCGCTGGAAACCCTGCGGCGCTGGCTCGCCGAAAAGGCCGGCAGCAACGATGTCGCGACGCTGAAGGAATATGTCGGCGTGATTCCCGAACATCTTGTGCGCCGTTTCATCTCGAAGGATCAGGATGCCGTCGTGGTGTCGGGCCGGGTGCCTGATCTGGATTCCAGCCAGCTGTTGCCGGTGGTGAATAAGCTCGATCACTCGCTCGACAAGGTGCGTGCCGAGCATCCCGGCTACGAGATCGCCGTCACCGGCCTGTCGGTGATTGCCGCGCGTAACAGCGCCAACATGATCGAGAAGCTCAACCGCGGCCTCACGGTGGAATTCGCGCTGGTCGCGATCTTCATCGGGCTCGCGTTCCGCTCGGTCGTGGTGATGTTCTCCTGCATCCTGCCCGGCATCTTCCCCGTGGTGCTGTCGGGCACCGTGCTGTGGCTGCTCGGGGAGGGGCTGCAATTCGCCAGCGTGGTGGCATTGACCGTGTCGTTCGGCCTCGGGCTTTCCGCCACCATCCACTTCCTCAACCGCCTGCGGCTGGAGACCAAGCCGGGCGTCACGCCGGAACTTGCGGTGGAGCGCGCCACCGTGCTGGTCGGGCCGGCGCTGATCCTGACCACGGTGGTGCTGGCCTGCGGTCTGGTCGTCACCGTGTTCTCCGACCTGCCGTCGCTGCGCCTGTTCGGCTGGCTCAGCGCATTCTCGATGGTCGCAGCCCTGGTCGCGGACCTGTTCATCCTGCGGCCGACCTCGATGTTCCTGATCAACCTGTCGCAGAAGCTGCGCGGCAGAGGCGGCCAGCCGGCGCCGATCGAAAAGGCCTGATGCTCCGATCAACAAAAGGCCCGGTTCCGACGCGTTCGGAACCGGGCCTTTTTGTTGGCCGGTGAAATTGGCCGCGGAGCGTCAGCTCTTCGTCATCGTGATCGAGACGCCGCGGATCTCGCCCTTGGAGTCGATCTGCACAACCTGCTTGGAGCCGTTGGTCTGCAGGTTCAGGTTCGCGGCAAAGCCGGAGGCCTCGACGAACACGTCGATCCGTCCGCCGCCCGCGGTGCCCTGCAAATTGCCGAAGATGTTGCGGCTGGCCTCGCTCCAGTTGCCGGAGATCCGGTCGCCCTGGCTGGTGACATCGCTGGAGAGGTCGAACTTGTAGCTGTCGCTGGCGCAATGCAGGGACTGCTTCAGGTTCATGCCCGACGGCGCGACCTTGTAGTCAGCCTTGCAGCGAATCCGTTCCGTGGTGCCGTTGGACAGCGCCACCGTGCCTGTGCCGGTCCACGAGCCGGCAAAGCCGGCAAAGGGGCCGCTGGCCTGGGCGTGGACGGCGGAGGCAGACAGCATCAGTGCGGCGCCGACGCCCACAGCCCTGAGAGCCTGACCAAAAAGGCTGGAACCAAACCGTTTCATTGTGAATTTTCCCATCAAAATCAACGCCTCCTGCGCAAGAAAGCGTCTCGCCGCATCGAAGGTTTAGTGTCACCGTAGAATGTTAGGTTCAAACGACAGCAGCGCCGTCCCCGCGCCTCTACTGTCATCGAACAGAATCGGAAACCGCACGCCTCATGACCGCATGTAGCTTTGCGCAAGTGCTGTCCGCAATGGTCAAACGCGACAAAGTGATGGCACAAATCACTTTTTTGAATCAATAGCTTATGCGGGGGTTTACAGCGCCGCAAATTTAGCCGCATTTAGCGGTGCTTGTCGTCAATCCGTTGCCGCGTTACGTGGCGTCTGCAATCCCCAAAATCCGTCCCGGCCTTGCCGAAACGCTTTCGGGAACAGATTTTCTGCTGTCGGAAATGAAGGAATACGATGCGTAAATTTCTCTTGGCACTTGCCCTGTTGTCGATCCCGCTCGCGTCCAGCGCCGTCGCCCAGCAGCAGCAGGGACGCGGTACACCCGATGAGCAGAAGGCCTGCACGCGCGACGTGCAGCGTCACTGCCGCGCCGTGATCGATCAGGGTGATTTCACCATTCTCGCCTGCCTGCAGCAGAACCGCAGCAAGATCAGCGCCGCCTGCGACCAGGTTCTGAAGACCCACGGCCAGTAAGACTGAATTCAGGTCTCAAGGGATCGCTATCGGCACCGCGGCTGGCAGCCATGCCGGCCGCGGCCGCATATGCTGGCGGTCACAGATGGCATTGGTTTTGGTGGCGTATTCCCCTATATGGGGCTCGCAAATCCCCCGCATGCGCCCGGCCGTTCGCGCCTGCGTCGTGCCATGACCAGTGTAGCCCAAATTTCCCATGACCACCGCGAGCGACCTGCGATCCGGAAAGACCCATCGCGACGAGAATTTTCCCGTCGCGTCGTGGATCATTCATCCGCGGCATCGCGCCCTGATCCTGGCCTTCTATAATTTCGTCCGCACCGCCGACGATATCGCCGATCACGCGACGCTGCCGGCCGATGAGAAGCTGCGCTATCTCGACCTTATGGAGGCCGAGCTGCTCGGCAATGGCGAGACTCAGAAGGAAGCGGTCAATCTGCGCCGGGCCTTCGCCGAGCGCGGCATGCCGCCGCGGCACGCGCTCGACGTGCTGGTGGCGTTCCGCCTCGACGTCACCAAGCTGCGCTACGAGACCTGGGACGACGTGATCGACTATTGCCGCTACTCGGCGATGCCGGTCGGGCGCTTCATGCTCGACGTGCATGGCGAGGATACCTCGACCTGGGCGGCGTCGGATGCGCTGTGCGCCGGGTTGCAGATCAACAACCACCTTCAGGACTGCGGCAAGGACTACCGCAACCTGAACCGCGTCTACCTGCCGCGCGATGCGCTGGCTGCCGCGGGCGCGACCGTCGAGATGCTCGGCGAGGCGAAGTCGCAGCCGGCCCTGCTCAAATGCCTGCAGGCGCTCGCGGTGCGAACCGAGACGCTGCTCGACCGGAGCAAGTCGCTCGCCGCCGAGGTGAAGGATTTCAGGCTCGGCCTCGAGATCTCGGTGATCCAGGCGTTCGCCGACAAGATCGTCACCATGCTGAAGGTCCGCGATCCGCTCAGCGAGCGCGTGCATCTGAGCAAGGTTGAACTGCTGCTGCAGAGTCTCGGCGGTGTCGCCGGCGAGACCGCGCAGCGCGCCACCGGCCGCCGCGCGGCATCCAGGACGGCGGCAGGCGCATGAGTGTCGAGGCGGCGGCCAACGCAAATTACGGAAGCACCGCGTCGGGCAGCTCGTTCTATGCCGCGATGCGCATCCTGCCCCACGCGCAGCGCGAGGCGATGTTCCAGATCTACAGCTTCTGCCGGCAGGTCGACGACATCGCCGATTCCGACGGCCCGCGGCCGGAGCGGCTGGCGGCGCTGCAGCAGTGGCGCGACGATATCGACGCGCTCTATGCGGGGCATCCGCCGGAGCGGCTGAAGGACTATGTCGGATCGGTGAAGGCGTTCGGCCTGAAGCGCGAGGATTTCGTCGCGATCGTCGACGGCATGGAAATGGACGTGCCGCAGGACATCCGCGCGCCGGATCTCGCAACGCTCGATTTGTATTGCGATCGCGTCGCGAGCGCGGTCGGCCGGCTGTCGGTGCGCGTGTTCGGCCTGCCCGAGGAGGACGGCATCCAGCTCGCCTATCACCTCGGCCGCGCGTTGCAGCTCACTAACATCCTGCGCGACATCGACGAGGATGCCGGCCTCGGCCGGCTCTATTTGCCGCGCGAATGGCTCTGGCATGCCGGCATCACCAACAACGACCCGGCCCGCGTCACCGCCGACCGCGCGCTGCCGAAGGTGTGTGCGCCGCTCGCCGAGCGCGCCAAGATGCATTTCCAGAAGTCCGACGAGATCATGAAGCGCAATTCGCGCCGTGCCGTGCGTGCGCCCCGGATCATGTCGAAATACTACCGCGCGATCCTCGACCTGTTGATCGCGCGCGGCTTCGCCGCACCGCGTGAGCCGGTGCGTGTGTCCAAGGCGGCCAAGATCGGCATTCTTCTTCGTTACGCGATCATCTGATGCAAAAGACCGTTCATATCATCGGTGCCGGCATTTCCGGCCTCTCCGCTGCCGTGCGGCTCGCCAATGGCGGCTACAGGGTGGCCGTGCACGAGGCGACGCAGCAGGCCGGCGGCCGCTGCCGCTCCTATTTCGACGCCGCCACCAATCTCACCATCGACAATGGCAACCATCTCTTGCTGTCGGGCAACCGCCATGCGCTGAGCTATGCGCGCTCGATCGGCACCGAGGCCGGCCTGGTGGGACCTGCGCGCGCGCAGTTTCCGTTCGTCGATCTGGCCGGCGGCCAGCGCTGGCAGCTCGATCTCGGCGATTCCCGCCTGCCGCTGTGGGTGTTCGACGAGGCGCGCCGCGTGCCGGACACCACCCTGCGCGACTACCTCGCGTTGGCGCCGCTGGCCTGGGCCGGCACCGGCGCGCTGGTCGGCGACACCATTCCCTGCAAGGGCACGCTGTATGACCGGCTGGTGCAGCCGCTGCTGCTCGCGGCGCTGAACGTCGATCCGCCGGAGGGCTCGGCCGGGCTCGCCGGCGCCATCGTGCGCGAGACGCTGCTCGCGGGCGGGCAGGCCTGCCGTCCGCTGATCGCGCGCGACGGTCTGAGCTCGGTGCTGATCGAGCCCGCCGTCAAGCTGCTGCAGGAGCGGGGCCACAGCGTCCGGTTCAGTCACGAATTGCGTGCGCTCGTCATGGCGGGTGATCGCGTCAGCGAGCTCGACTTTGGCAATGGCGACAAGATCGCGCTGGCGGCCGACGATGCCGTCGTGCTCGCGGTGCCGCCGCGCGCCGCGGCATCGCTGCTACCCGGCCTGAAAACTCCGACCAAATTCCGCGCCATCGTCAATGCGCATTTCCGCGTCGATCCGCCGCGCGACGCAGCGCCCATTCTCGGCGTCGTCGGCGGCCTCGTCGAATGGCTGTTCGCGTTCCCGCAACGGCTGTCGGTGACGATCTCGAACGGCGACCGCCTGGTCGACATGCCGCGCGAGGAGCTTGCGCAGGCGGTCTGGCGGGATATCTGCAAGGCATCCGGCGTATCCGGCGACTTGCCAGCCTGGCAGATCGTGCGTGAACGCCGCGCCACATTCGAGGCGACGCCGGAGCAGAATGCCCTGCGTCCGGGGCCCGCAACGGCGCAAAAAAACCTGTTCCTTGCCGGCGACTGGACTGCTACCGGGTTGCCGGCGACCATCGAGGGGTCGGTGCGATCCGGTGATCGCGCCGCCGATCTGGTTCTGGCCACGCGCTAGATTCGACCTGCTGGAGCATTTTCGAGCGAAGTGGTCACCGGTTCGCGTCAAGAAAATGCGACCAACAAATGAATGAGAACATGATCCGATTTGATCGGATCATGTTCCGGAGCGGCCGCGGCTTTCGATCAGCCGGTCCGCGATGAAGAGGATATCGAGCGAAATGCTTTCGAGAGATCACGGCGTTGCAGTCGACCCGGTCGCGCTGGAGAAGAGCATCTCCAAGGCAACCGAGGCGCTGCTCGGCTATCGCCAGTCCGACGGACATTGGGTGTTCGAGCTCGAGGCCGACAGCACGATTCCGGCCGAGTACATCCTGCTGCGTCACTATCTCGCCGAGCCGATCGATACCGGGCTCGAGGCCAAGCTCGGCAATTATCTGCGCCGCGTCCAGGGCGCGCATGGCGGCTGGCCGCTGGTGCATGATGGCCCGTTCGACATGAGCGCCAGCGTGAAGTCGTACTTCGCGCTGAAGATGATCGGCGATTCCGTGGATGCGCCGCATATGGTGCGGGCGCGCGAGGCGATCCGTTCGCGCGGCGGCGCCGCGGCCAGCAATGTGTTCACGCGCTTCCTGCTCGCGCTCTATGGCGTCGTGACCTGGCGCGCGACGCCGGTGCTGCCGATCGAGATCATGCTGCTGCCGATGTGGTCGCCGTTCCACATCAACAAGATCTCCTACTGGGCGCGCACCACCATGGTGCCGCTGATGGTGCTCGCCGCGCTGAAGCCGCGCGCGAAGAACCCGAAGGGCGTCGGCATCGACGAACTGTTCCTGGAGGATCCGAAATCGGTCCGCATGGCGCCGAAGGCGCCGCATCAGAGCGCGAGCTGGTTCTATCTGTTCCGCTCGCTCGACGCCGTGCTGCGCGTGATCGAGCCGATGTTTCCGAAGCGCCTGCGCCAGCGCGCGATCGACGCCGCGCTCACCTTCACCGAGGAGCGGTTGAACGGCGAAGACGGCATGGGCGCAATCTATCCGCCGATGGCCAACATCGTCATGATGTATGATGCGCTCGGCAAGGACGAGAATTTCCCGCCGCGCGCCACCACCCGCCGCGGCATCGACAAGCTGCTGGTGGTCGGCGACGACGAGGCCTATTGCCAGCCCTGCGTTTCGCCGGTGTGGGACACCGCGCTGACCTGTCACGCACTTCAGGAAGCGGGCGGCGACGACACGCTCGCCAAGGCCAGGCAGGGTCTCGACTGGCTGAAGCCACGCCAGGTGCTGGACCTGAAGGGCGACTGGGCGGTCAAGGCGCCGGACGTTCGTCCCGGCGGCTGGGCGTTCCAGTACAACAACGACCATTATCCCGATCTCGACGATACCGCCGTGGTGGTGATGGCGATGGATCGCGCGCGCCGCCACACCGGAACCCGGGACTACGACGAGGCGATCGCACGCGGCCGCGAGTGGATCGAAGGGCTGCAGAGCCGCGACGGCGGCTGGGCCGCGTTCGACGCCAACAACCTCGAATACTACCTCAACAACATCCCGTTCTCCGACCACGGCGCATTGCTCGATCCGCCGACCGAGGACGTCACCGCGCGCTGCATCTCGATGCTCGGCCAGCTCGGCGAGACCGCCGAGAGCAGCAAGGCGATGGCCGACGGTATCGCCTATCTGCGCCGCACCCAGCTCGCCGAGGGCTCCTGGTACGGCCGCTGGGGCCTCAACTACATCTACGGCACCTGGTCGGTGCTGTGTGCGCTTAATGTCGCAGGAGTCGATCGCAACGACCCGATGATTCGGAAAGCGGTCAACTGGCTGGCATCGGTCCAGAATCAGGACGGCGGCTGGGGCGAGGATGCCGTCAGCTACCGGCTAGATTACAAGGGTTATGAAGTTGCGCCATCGACGTCCTCGCAAACGGCATGGGCCTTGCTTGGATTGATGGCGGCCGGAGAGGTCGAAAACCCCGCCGTTGCGCGGGGGGTGGAGTACCTAAAGGCAACACAGACGGAAAAAGGGCTGTGGGACGAGCAGCGATACACGGCTACGGGGTTTCCGCGGGTATTTTACTTGCGATATCATGGTTACTCGAAGTTCTTTCCGCTCTGGGCGCTGGCGCGGTATCGGAATTTGAGAAGCACCAATAGCAGGGTGGTAGGGGTCGGGATGTGATTGTTGAGGCGGGGGCCGCCGAGTCCGTGGGCAGAATTGATCCTCGGCCGGTACTGATTGTGACTGGATTGGTGCAGGAGGCCCGCATCGCGGCAGGCCCCGGCATGATCGTGATCTGCAGCTCGAGCGATCCACAGCAGCTGCGTGAATTGCTGGCGACGCTGGATCCGAAGACTTTCCGTGGCGTGATTTCGTTCGGCGTGGCCGGAGGGCTCGACCCGTCGCTGAAGTCGGGCGACGTCGTGGTCGCGACCGAGGTGATGTCGGGCGATACGCGTTTCCTGGCCGCATCCGCCTTGAACGAGGAGATGATCGCCAGCGCCGCGCTGAAGCGCCGCAGGATCGTCCGCGGCGGTCTCGCCGGCGTCGAACAGGTGATCGCGGCAAAGGCCTGCAAGGCCGCGCTGCGCTCGATCACCGGCGCCGCTGCGGTGGATATGGAGAGCCATATCGCGGCCGCCTATGCCGCCAAAGCTGGCATTCCGTTCGCAGCCCTGCGCGTGATCAGCGATCCCGCGCACCGGGCGCTGCCGGAGCTGGCGAAGTCAGCTGTGAAGCCGAACGGCGACATCGATCTGCGCAAGGTGCTGCGCGGCATCGCGCGCAATCCGCGGACGCTGCGGGCGCTGGTGTCGACCGGGATCGACTTCAACCGCGCGCTGCGCTCGCTGCGCAGCTGCCGCGGCTTCCTGCTCGGCAACGAGGTGCTGATGCCGGTGGACGACGTCATGGTGACGGCGAAGGCGGCCTGATCCAACCGTCCCAGGCTGGGACGGGTTTCTCGGGACATCGAGCTCAAAACAAGGCCCGATCGCATTGCGATCGGGCCTTTTGCTTGGGTGTCCGATGATCTGACGCGATGCCACCGTGCTGCCGGCGGTGCCCTCAGCGGGCTGGCAGCGCTGTATTGCCCGCTGGCGCGGGCCCCTGGCCGGCGCGCCGACTCCCTATCCCATAAGGTCCGTACGACGGCGGCGGCTGCGCTCCGGATGGCAGGGCGCGTCCTGGCAGGGCGCGTCCCGGCGGCGCAGTGCGCCTGTGGACCCTTGACAGGCAGGCGCACTCGGCCGAGTATGAATTATGATCCTTTATTCATGAATTACGGTTCACTATGGCAATCGCAGCGGTTCGCCTCAATCAGCTGGTCGAGACCAAGGCACGGATCCTGGATGCCGCGAGGGAAGCCGTGGCGCTGAGCGGGTGGAAGGACGCCCAGATCGCGCTGATCGCCGCCCGGGCCGGCGTCGCGACCGGCAGCGTGTATCGCTACTTCGACTCGAAGGCGGACCTGTACGCCCAGGTGCTCGGGCTGGTGTCGGAGCGAGAGGTGGCGGTGGTCGCTGCGATCGTCGAGGCGGAGGGATCGCCATCGCAATGCCTGGTGGATGCGATCTACACCTTCTCGGTCCGGGCGATGCGCGGCCGCCGGCTGGCCTACGCGCTGATCGCCGAACCCTGTGAGCCCGAGATCGACGCGGCGCGCCTGAAATACCGGGCGGCACTCGCCGATCAGATCGCGCGGCTGGTCCGGCGCGGCATCGCCAATGGCGAGTTCGTCGAGATTGACGCGAATGTCGCGGCATCCTGCGTGACCGGTGCGTTCATGGAGGCGCTGGTCGGTCCGCTGGCGCCCGAAGCGGCTCCCGATTCCGATGCGGCGAAGGCGGTCGCGCAATCGATCGCAGGGCTCGCCGCGCGCATGCTGTTTCGCCACACGACGCCTGAATTGATCCCCGTATCGCGAGTCTCCGCATGAATGCGCGTGTCCAACCGGTGGCCGTCACCGCAACGAAAACCGGTCCGTTTGCGACCCATGACGTCCGCAACCAGGCGCGGCCGGAGACAGGCTTCAACGCATTCGATGACGATCGTGCGTTGAGCGGCGTGATCGCGACGCTGGCGCCATGGGCGCGGGGCAAGCTGTCCGCGCTCGGAGCCCATGCCGGCAGCGAGGCCGTGCAGGAGGCGGCGCGGCTTGCCAATGAGCACGAACCGAAGCTCTTGACCCACGACCGCTACGGCAACCGCAATGATTGGGTCGAATTCCATCCGGCCTGGCATCAATTGATGGCGCTGGCGTTCCAGAGCGAGGTCCATAGCCTGGCCTGGTCGACGCGCGAGCCGCACGGCCATCTGGCGCGCGCGGCGCTGAGCTACCTCTGGAATCAGATCGAGAACGGCGTCGGTTGCCCGACCGGGATGGCGTACGCTGCGATCGCAGGGTTTGCCGGCAAGCCGCAATTCGCGTTGTGGCGGGAGCGGACATTGACGGCGGATTACGATCCGCGCCGGCTTCCGATCGAGGCCAAGCGTGCGGCTGTCATCGGCTATGCGATGACCGAGAAGCAGGGCGGCTCCGACCTACGCGAGACCCAGACCACCGCGCACTTCGTCGAGTGCGGCGCGCATGGCGAGATCTATGCGATCACCGGCCACAAATGGTTCTTCTCGGTGCCGGTCGCCGACGGCTTCTACACGCTGGCGCGCACCCAATCCGGCGTCAGTTGTCTGTTCGTGCCGCGCCTGTTGCCCGACGGCAGCGCCAACCGCATCCACATCCAGCGTCTGAAGGACAAATGCGGCAACCGCTCCAACGCATCGAGCGAGATCGAATATCATGACACCTGGTCGATCCTGGTCGGCGAGGAAGGCCGCGGCATCGCGGAAATCCTCTCGCATGCGCATCTGACGCGGCTGGATTTCGCGGTGGGCTCCGCCGGGCTGATGCGGCAGGCGTTGAGCCTCGCCATCAATCACGCGCAAAGTCGAACCGCGTTCGGCAAGCCGATGTCCGAGCTTCCGATGCAGCGCAATGTGCTCGCCGACCTTGCGCTCGAGAGCGAGGCGGCGATGCTGGGCGCATTCCGCGTCGCGCGCGCCACTGACGGCCTGCAGACCAGCGAGCACGAGCGGCTGCTGGCGCGGGTCGCAACCCCCGTGATGAAGTTCTGGAATTGCCAGCGCGCGCCGGCCTTCACTTACGAATGCCTGCAGGTGCATGGCGGCAACGGCTTCATCATGGAGAATGCGATGGCGCGGCTGTATCGCGAGGCGCCGCTGAATTCGATCTGGGAAGGCACCTCGAACATGATGTGCATGGACGTGCTGCGCGCCATGCAGCGCGATGCCAGGTGTCGCGATGCGTTGATCGACGAATTGCGCGCGAGCAGGGGCCTCAATCCGGTCTATGACCGGAGCACCGACGACCTCGCCGATCGCCTGCAGGCCCGATATCCGGACGACGGACATGCGCGGGCGCTGGTCACCCGGATGGCGCATGCGTTGCAGGCGGCCGAGATGTTGCGGCACAGCGACGCCGCTGCCGCCGATCTGTTCGTGCAATCGAGGCTCGGTGCCGACGCGATGCATGTGTTCGGCACGCTTCCATCGTCGGAAGGCCTCGGCGGCATCGTCGAGCGCGCCTCCGTCATCGGTCACCAGGGACCCCGGTAACATGCGTCAGAGCCAAGTTTGCGCCGTCAACGATATCAGGGCAATCGTGGGCGAACAGGAATGGGCAACCCGGGTCGACCTCGCGGCGTGCTATCGGCTGGTCGCGCTCTATGGCATGACCGACCTGATCTACAACCACATCAGCGCGCAGGTCCCGGGGCATGACGATCAGTATCTGATCAATCCCTACGGCATGCTGTACGAGGAGATCACGGCCTCCAGCCTGGTCAAGATCGACATCGAGGGCCGCACTTTGCTGCAGCCCGATCACGGCTACAACGTCAACGTCGCCGGCTTCTATCTGCATGCGCCGATCCATCGCGCGCGGCCCGACGTGAAATGCGTTCTGCACACCCATACCAGGGCAGGCACGGCGGTCAGCACGCTTGCCGAGGGACTGTTGCCGCTGTCGCAGACGGCGATGCGGTTTCACGGCCGGATCGGCTATCACGATTTCGAGGGGCCGGCGATCGATCGCGAGGAATGCGACCGCGTCGTCGCCGATCTCGGCCGCAACAACGTCCTGATCCTGCGCAACCATGGCCTCTTGGTCTGCGGCAACACGATTCAGCAGGCGTTCAATGCGATCTATTGGCTGGAGCAGGCCTGCCGGATCCAGATCGATGCGCTCGGCTGCGGCAGGCCGCTGCGCGCGCCGACTGAGCTCGCGATCGGCAACACGGTGACCTGCTTTGCCGGCACCGAGATCACGCTCGACAATGAGCGCGACACCAATCCAACAATGAATGAAGCGGCGCAGACTCTGCAAGCCGGTTACGGCCTGCTGGAATGGCCGGCGTTGCGGCGCAGGCTCGACCGCATCGACGGGAGCTACGCGCAATGAGCACGGCGCTGGCCGCGGCGCGGATCGGATTCATTGGCGCCGGCCGCGTCGCGCAAACGCTCGCGCCGGCATTCGCCCGCGCGGATTTGGATGTCGCGGCGTTCTACAACCGCGGTGCCGATGCCGCGCAGCGGCTCGGCTCCCGCGTCCCGTCGGCGAAGTCGCTGCCGGATGCGCAGCAGGTCGTCGACAGCTGCGACATGATTTTCCTCACCGTGAGCGACGATGCGATCCTGCCGGTGTGCCGCGACCTGCGCTGGCAGCCGCGTCACCGCGTGGTCCATTGCAGCGGCGCGACCGAGCTCGCGGCGCTCGACCATGCCAAAGCCGCAGGCGCGGCCACCGGCGGCTTTCATCCGATGCAGATGTTCGCAAATCCCGACGTTGCGCTCGAGGGGCTCTGCGGATGCACGGTCGGCATCGAGGCCGAGGGCGAGTTCAGGCGCGACCTCGAATGGCTTGCGACCCGGATCGGCTGCGAGCCGCTGGCGCTGCCGGCCGGGGTGCGGGCGCTGTATCACGCCTCGGCCTATTACGTCGGTCCGTTCCTGATCGCGCTGCTCAAAGAAGGCGTCGAGCTCTGGAAGAGCTTTGGCGCCAGCGAGACCGACGCGCTGCGCGCGATGATGCCGCTGCTGCGCGGCACGGTCGCGGCCGTGCTCGACGGCGGATTGGCCAACGGCATGGGCGGCTGCGTGGCGCGCGGCGATGTCGGCACCATCCTCAAGCATCTCCGCGCCCTCGACGAGCGGTTTCCGTCTTCGGGCGCGCTGTATCGCGAACTGGCGCTGCGCAATGTCCCGCTCGGGATCGAGCGCGGCACGCTCAGCGCGCCGCGCGCGGCGGAGATCGAGCAATTGCTGCTGCGGACGAGATTGGAAGAGCAGGCGGCATCCTGACCCAGCAAAAAGCCCCGGTTCGCTGAACCGGGGCTTTGATGCTTCTGCGTTCGCTCAGGTCGTGCGTCAGGCGGCGGTGGAGGCCTTCTGTTGCTGCTTGGCGGCAGCGGCTTCGGCCTCGTCGCGGCGAATCTCCGAGAGCTTCTTCTGCACCTGTTCGGCGAAGATGTACTGCGCCGGACGCTGCTTCGACATGTCGATCTCCGGCGCCATCGGGCCCGTGGTCTTGATGCCGCGCAGCGCGACCCACATCGCCTTCAGCGGGTTGTTGATCGCAGCAGTCGCCGCGGTCGGCTCGTAGCCGCAATGGGCCATACAGTCGGCGCACTTCTCGTACTTGCCGGTGCCGTAGGTCTCCCAATCGGTGGTGTCCATCAGCTCCTTGAAGGTCTTGGCGTAGCCTTCACCGAGCAGATAGCAGGGCTTCTGCCAGCCGAAGATGTTGCGCGCCGGCATGCCCCAGGGCGTGCACTCGTATTCCTGGTTGCCGGCGAGGAAGTCCAAAAACAGCCCGGAATGCATGAAATTCCACTTCTTGCCCTTGCCGAGCGCAAAGACGTCGCGGAACAGCTTCTTGGTCTTGGTGCGGTTGAGGAAGTGCTCCTGGTCCGGCGCACGCTCATAGGCGTAGCCCGGCGACATCGAGACGCCGACGCCGAGCTCGGTGGTGAAGTCGAGGAATTTCGCGATCTCCTCGGCCGGATGGCCGTCGAAGATGGTGGCGTTGACGTTGACCGTGAAGCCGCGCGCCTTCGCCGCCTTGATCGCGGAGACGGCGCGGTCGAATACGCCCTTCTGCGACACCGCCTTGTCGTGATGGTCCTTCAGGCCGTCGAGATGCACCGAGAAGAACAGATAGGGCGACGGCTCGAACAGATCGAGCTTCTTCTCCAGCAGCAGCGCGTTGGTGCACAGCGAGACGAACTTCTTGCGCGCCACGAGGCCGCGCACGATCTCGCCGATCTCCTTGTGGATCAGCGGCTCGCCGCCGGGGATCGCCACCATCGGCGCGCCGCATTCATCGGCCGCGTCCCAGCATTCCTGCGCGGTCATGCGGCGATTGAGGATCGCATCGGGATAGTCGATCTTGCCGCAGCCGACGCAGGCGAGGTTGCAACGGAACAAGGGTTCCAGCATCAGCACGAGCGGATAGCGTTTGCGGCCAAGCAGCTTCTGCTTGATCAGGTAACCGCCGATACGCATTTCCTTGAAGAACGGTATAGCCATTAGACGATTTTCTTTCTGCACTTATTCAAAGGAAGTCGGTTCAGATCAGCCCGCAGTCAGTTCGGCTGGCAGCCGGAATTCGATATTCTCTTCGCGGCCCGGAACGACCGAGACCGACACCGGTCCGATGCGTCGCAGGGCCTCGATGACATCGTCGACCAGAACTTCGGGTGCCGATGCACCCGCCGTGATCCCGACGGCCTTCGCATCCTTCAGCCAATCCGGGTTGAGCTCGCTCCCATCGGCAATGAGATAACTCGCGACGCCGACCTCGGTGCCGATTTCGCGAAGCCTGTTTGAGTTGGAACTGTTGGCGGCCCCCACCACCAAAATGACGTCCACCAGCTTGCTTAGGTCCCTTACCGCAGATTGGCGGTTCTGTGTCGCATAGCAGATATCCCGGGTGTCGGGGCCTTGAATATCTGTAAATTTTGCCTGAAGGGCCGCGATGATGTCCTTGGTGTCGTCCACGGACAGGGTGGTTTGGGTGATATAGGCGACCGGCGTATCGGTCGGCAGCCGCAATTCCGCCACATCCTGAACGCTCTGGACCAGCCAAACCGGCCCCGGAACCTGGCCCATGGTTCCCTCGACCTCGGGGTGGCCCGCATGTCCGATCAGGATCAGGGCGCGGCCCTTCGAGATATAGCGCTTGCCCTGGTTGTGGACCTTGGTGACCAGCGGGCAGGTGGCATTGAGGACCGGAAGGTCGCGGGCTTCCGCCTCCTCCTCGACGCTCCGGGCGACGCCATGGGCGCTGAACACGGTCACCGCCTTGGCCGGCACCTCCGAGAGATCCTCGACGAAGATCGCACCCTTCTTCTTCAGGCTTTCGACCACGTGCTTGTTGTGTACGATCTCGTGGCGGACATAGACCGGCGGGCCATACTTCGCGAGCGCGCGTTCGACGATCTCGATCGCGCGCACAACGCCCGCACAAAAGCCGCGTGGCTGGGCAAGAAACACTTCCATCGGACGTCCGTTACGCAAATTGCACCAATCTCATTCCAAGTCCTGTTCCAAGTCCTGTTCCAAGTCCTGCGGCCTTTTCGGCAACGCACTCCACAAGTCGGACGTCGCAACGTCAGTTGCAATGTCCGCGCCATCACAGTTCCTGCACGGGATCGATGCCCCAAGCGCATGGAAATACAGGGATTTGTGGCAAAAAGGTAGCGCTTCGAAAGGCAGAACCATCGGTGGGGAGGGGTGTTAGAGGTAATATGGTGTGGGATCGGAGCCGTGCGACCCTCCGCCCCTCTCACTTGTTCGTCACTTTATCGCCCACTGATGCGGTTTATACCGGCCACTCGTGGCCAGTCCTGTGGTTTGGAACCTCTTCGCCATCGCGTCGAGGAAGGTAACCAAAACAACATTAGATCGGCCCCCGGAACTCCGCTACAGAGCGGGCGTTTTCGGCCATGCTTCCCCGAGATTAGAAAGAAACGAAGTGCTGACAAATATTGTCGTCTCCGTTGTTAGGACCTGTACGCGTTTTGCCCTTCCGGTTGTCATTATCTCTGTGCTGCTGTCGATCGGCGCCGGCTTCTATACGGCCCGCAACTTCTCGATCAACACCGACATCAACAAGCTGATCTCGCCGGATCTGGATTGGCGCAAGCGCGACAACCAGTTCGAGGAAGCATTCGATCGCGAGCGTCTGATCCTGGCGGTGGTCGAAGCCGCGACGCCCGAGCTGACCAGCTCGGCGGCGAAGGCGCTCACCGCGAAGCTGCAGGCCGACAAGAAGAACTTCGAGGCGATCACCGCGCTCGGCTCCGGCGAATTCTTCGAGAAGAACGGCCTGCTGTTCCTGCCGACCGAAGAGGTCGGCAAGGTCGCAGGCCAGCTCGAATCGGCCGCGCCGCTGATCGAGATCATGGCCGGCGATCCCTCGATTCGCGGCCTGACCGGCGCGCTCGAGACCGGCCTTGCCGGCGTCAAGCGCGGGCAGGTCAAGCTCGACAATGCCGCGCCGCCCTTCAACCTGATCTCGGAGACCGTCGAGACCGTCCTCAACAAGGGCAACGCCACCTTCTCCTGGCGCGAGCTGACCAGCGACAAGCCGCTGACCGATTCGGACAAGCGCGCCTTCATCGAGATCAAGCCGATCATCGACTATTCGGCGCTGGAGCCCGGCAAGGCCGCGACCGATGCGATCCGGCAGGCGGCCGCCGACCTGAAGTTCCCGACCGAGTATCACGCGCGCGTTCGCCTGACCGGACCGGTGCCGATCGCCAACGAGGAATACGCCACCGTGCAGGACGGCGCGATCACCAACGGCATCGGCACCGTGGTGATCGTCTTGATCATCCTCTGGCTGGCGCTGCACTCGGGCAAGATCATCTTCGCCGTGTTCGTCAACCTGTTCATCGGGCTTGCGCTCACCACCGCGGTCGGCCTGATGATGGTCGGATCGCTGAACCTGCTGTCGATCGCCTTCGCGGTGCTGTTCGTCGGCCTCGGCGTCGACTTCGGCATCCAGTTCAGCGTGCGCTACCGCTCCGAGCGTTACAAGAACGACAATCTGACGCTCGCGCTGGAAAACGCGGCGCGCCGTTCGGCGGTGCCGCTGTCGCTTGCGGCGATGGCGACCGCCGCCGGCTTCCTGTGCTTCCTGCCGACCGACTACAAGGGCATCTCCGAGCTCGGCAAGATCGCCGGCGCCGGCATGCTGGTGGCGTTCGTCACCAGCATCACGGTGCTGCCGGCGCTGCTCGACCTGCTCAACCCTCCGGGAGAGAAGGAGCCGGTCGGCTACGCCTTCCTGGCGCCGGTCGACCACTTCCTGGAAAAGCATCGCATTCCTATCATCGTCGGCACGCTGCTGGTCACGGTCGCCGGGCTGCCGCTGCTGCACTGGATGAAGTTCGACTTCAACCCGATCAATCTGCGCAACAAGCAGGCGGAATCGATCGCGACCTTCCTCGACCTGAGGAAGGATCCGAACACCGGGGCCAACGCCATCAACGTGATGACGCGCTCGGAAGCCGACGCCAAAAAGATCGAGGCCAAGCTCGAGAAGTTGCCGGAAGTGGCGCGCGTGATGTCGCTCGACAGCTTCGTGCCGGACGACCAGCCGGCCAAGCTGAAGCTGATCGCGCAGGCGGCCAAGACGCTCGGCCCCGCGCTCAATCCGGACTCGGTCGATCCGGCGCCGTCGGATCAGGAGAATGTCGAGTCGCTGAAGAGCTCGGTCGACAGCCTGCGCAGGACCGCGGGCGACGGCAAGGGACCGGGCGCGGTTGCCGCGCGAAGGCTCGCCGACGCCTTGCAGAAGCTTGCCGATTCGAACCAGGCTGTCCGCGACAAGGCGCAGGACGTCTTCGTCGCGCCGATGAAGATCGTGTTCGATCAGCTCCGCAATACGCTGCAAGCCCAGACCGTCACCTTGCAGAACCTGCCGCCGGAACTGGTCGAGAGCTGGAAGACCAAGGACGGCCTGATGCGCGTCGAGGTCGAGCCGAAGGGTGACCCGAACGACAACGACAATCTGCGCCGCTTTGCCGACGCCGTGCTCGCCGCGGAGCCGACCGCAATCGGCGGACCGGTCTCGATCCTCAAATCGGGCGATGTCATCGTGAATGCGTTCATCCACGCCGGCATTCTGGCGCTGGTCACCATCGGCCTGCTGCTGTGGCTGACGCTGCGCCGCATCGTCGACGTGCTCATGACGCTGGTGCCGCTCCTGGTCGCCGGCATCGTCACGCTGGAGATCTGCGTCTTGATCGGGCTGCCGCTCAACTTCGCCAACATCGTCGCGCTGCCGCTGCTGCTCGGCGTCGGCGTGGCGTTCAAGATCTACTATGTCACGGCATGGCGGCAGGGCAGGACGAACCTGCTGCAATCGAGCCTGACGCGGGCGATCTTTTTCAGCGCGCTGACCACGGCGACGGCGTTCGGCAGCCTGTGGCTGTCCAGCCATCCCGGTACCGCGAGCATGGGCAAGCTGCTTGCGCTGTCGCTCGTCACCACGCTGGCCGCGGTGCTGCTGTTCCAGCCGGCGCTGATGGGCAAGCCGCGTGAGACCCTCAAGGAGGAGGATATCGCCAACGACGTCACCTGACGCGTTGTTTTGATCGGGCTTGGCGGCCGATGCCGCCAAGCCGCAATCACAGGCTGAGCGATGCCAGCCGTGTCAGTGCGTCGGTCGCGCGATGTCCGGCAGCAGGCAGATATCGCCGACCGTGTCAGCGGACGCATTGGCATTGCTTGGGGCCTGCTTCTGGCCCGGCTTGCTGGCAGGGGCCACGGCGCCGGTGGTCTTCTGCGGCGCTGTTGATTTGGGAACGGTGCCCTTTGCTGCCGAGCCTGCGGCCGCCGGATTGCCGGCGGCGCTCACCGGGATCGGCGGGCCGACGCGGGTCCAGGTCTCGCCGCCGCACAGGAAGCCGAGCACGCAGCCCTGGATCTCGAGCTGATCGGTGCCGACCGGCTTGATGGTCGAGCTGTAGAGCTGGCCGTCCTTGGCGTTATACACTTGGCCTTCCCAGGCATCGGCGCCGGCCTTCTTCTTCATGTCGATCAGGATCGGCATGCCGAGCGTCGGCCTGCTCTGCTTCGCAGGATCAGGATTGTTCTTATCCTTGCCGCCGGGGGTTTTTTCCCACGACACCGCCCCCCACATGTTGCCATTACACTGGGCGACGCGGATGATGGCGACACCGTCAGCGACCTTCCAGTCGCCGGTCGGGTCCGCTGCAAGTGCCGGTGATAATACGGTGGCCAAAAATAAACCCGAAAAGGCTATTGTGCGCGCGAAAGTTCTTGGGCAGTGCAACATGGTCCAAACCTGTGCTTAACTAGACGATCCGAGCGGGGGTCAAAACGCCGCTAGCGAGCGTTTTAAGTTGACGAGATGGCCATCAACCGACGTATGTAACGAATGGTAAGTTCCAATTTAGACGTTTCCGAGATTTTTGTGGAGCGCGAGGGGCAGCGCGGTGCCATGCACACGCGTCATCTCAACGAGCAGCTCGTTCGCGTCCTCAAAACCATCGGTTACGACGTCGGCTTCCAGAAGGGGCAAGGCCAGTACCTCTTCGATCGTCAGGGGGCTCGTTACCTCGATCTATTGAGCGGATTTGGCGTTTTTGCGATTGGCCGCAATCATCCGGCCCTGCGCCAGGCGCTGAAGAGCGTGCTCGACGCCGATCTGCCGAATCTGGTGCAACTCGACGTGTCGACGCTTGCCGGCGTGCTCGCGGAACGGTTGCTGGACTATGTTCCATACCTGGACAAGGTGTTTTTCGCCAATTCCGGCGCCGAAACCGTCGAAGCGGCGATCAAGTTCGCGCGCGGCGCGACCGGCCGTCCTGGTATCGTTTATTGCGGGCATTCGTTCCACGGCCTGTCGTACGGGGCGCTGTCGCTGACCGATGATTCGAATTTCCGCAGCGGCTTCGAGCCGCTGCTGCCCGGCTGCACCCCGATACCCTACAACGATCTCGAGGCGCTGGAGAAGGCGCTGTCGTCGCGCCAGGTCGGTGCATTCATCGTCGAGCCGATTCAGGGCAAGGGCGTCAATATGCCCACCGACGAGTTCCTGCCCGGCGCGCTGGCGCTGTGCCGCAAATACGGCACGCTGTTCATCGCCGACGAGATCCAGACCGGCATCGGCCGCACCGGGAAGTTCCTCGCGATCGAGCACTGGGGCATCGAGCCCGACATGGTGCTGCTGGCGAAAGCGCTCTCCGGCGGCCACGTGCCGATCGGCGCGCTGCTGACGCGCAAGAACATCTTCGACAAGATCTTCAACCAGATGGATCGCGCGGTCGTGCATGGCTCGACCTTCGCGAAGAACGATCTGGCGATGGCCGCCGGCATCGCGACCCTCGACGTCATCAAGTCCGAGAAGCTGGTCGAGAACGCCGCCAAGCGCGGCGCCGAGCTCCGCCTCGCGCTGACGCGCATGGTGCCGGGCTATGAATTGATGAAGGAAGTCCGCGGCAAGGGCTTGATGATCGGCGTCGAATTCGGACCGCCGAAATCGCTGCGGCTCAAGGCGTCGTGGAATCTGCTGGAGACCGCCAACAAAGGCCTGTTCTGCCAGCTGATCACAGTGCCGCTGTTCAAGGATCACAAGATCCTGACCCAGGTCGCCGGCCACGGCCTCCACACCATCAAGCTGCTGCCGCCGCTGACGATCACCGAAGAGGATTGCAGCTGGATCGAGAAGTCGTTCGACGACGTGATCGCCGGCAGCCACAAGGTGCCCGGCGCGATCTGGTCGCTCGGCAAGACGCTGGTCGACAACGCGGTGCGCAAGTCGGCGTAGGCACGTTCCCGTAGCCGGGATGAAGCAGCCTTATTCGTCATTGCGAGCGAAGCGAAGCAATCCATCGAGCCGCAAGCGGCGATATGGATTGCTTCGTCGCTTCGCTCCTCGCAATGACGAGAGCAGAGGTTTTGCTGCTCACCCTTCCTTGTTCGCGCGCATCGCGCTCTCGAACTTGTCGCCGAACTCGCTGAGTTCGTCGGCGCCGAGATCGCTGACCGCCCAGTAGTTCAGGCCGCGGTCGCTCCAGCGCCGGATATTGAAGCCCTGCAATGTCGAGATCTTCGCGGGCTTGCGTTCGGTGCTCGCGGTCTGCGCCACGAACAGGTTGATGACGTGCTGGCGCCGCTTGTAGACCACGGCGCCGATCTCGCGGGCGTTGACGTAGTCGAGCCTACCGCCGATCAGCGTGAAGCCCTGCGCGGTGAGATCGATCACCGGCGGCGAGACGTCGAGCTTGCCGTTGAACCACGGCTTGACCGTATGCTGGTCGGTCGACACCACGTCGATCAGGTGGCCGGCCTGCAGCGAGCGCAGATGCGCCGACACCACCTCGTTCTCGATGCGCTGCTCGTCGTCATTGCGCAGCACGATCGCGACCAGACCCGTTGCGGCCATCGCCGACACCGCCGAGCCCATCGCAAAGCCGCGCAGCACCGAGCGCCGGCTTGGCGCGGCCTGCGGTTGCGGCAGCGACTTCTCGATCTTGCGGCGCAGCTCGAGCGGAGCCTTGTAGCGCACGTCGCTCTCGGCGATCGCCTGGCGGATCTCCTGATATTCCTTCATGAGAGCGGCGCAATGCGCGCACCCCTCGACATGGGCTTCCACTTCGCGCGCATGGCCGGCATCGAGTTCGCCGTCGATCAGCGCGTGGATCAGCACTTCGGCTTCCTCGCAGGTCATTTCACGTGCTCCTGTTCCGCAAGCCAGGCCGATCGCAGCATGGCGCGGGCGCGCGCGAGGCGGGACATCACGGTGCCGACCGGCACGGCGGCGACATCGGCGATCTCGCGGTATGATAGATTCTGGATTTCCCTGAGCACGAAGGTCTCACGGAATGGCTCGGCGAGCGCCGCCACCAGCTTGCGCACGGTGTCGCCGTCGAACCGGCGCAGCAGCTGCTTTTCCGGGGTCTCCGGGGCTTCGTTCCACAGCGGGGTCTGCTCGCCGCCTTCCGGCAGCTCCTCGACCGCGGTGGGCGCGGTCTTGCGCCTTGCGTATTCGGCGCGGCAGACATTGCGCAGGATCGCGAACAGCCACGGCTTCATCGCGGGGCCGCGATAGCTGTCGAAATGCTTGTAGGCGCGCAGATAGCATTCCTGCACCGCATCCTCGGCGTCGGCGGCATCGCGCAGCAGATAGCGCGCCAGGGTATAGGCGTCGTCAAGGTACGGCAGCGCGGCTTCGCGGAAGCGTCGCGCCTTTTCGGGATCGTCTTGCGACGCGTTGACAACCATCGTGTCCTGCCCGGCATGTCGAGAGACGGCTTGTGCCCGGGCGGGGGCTGTGGGCCACCGACCGGGCATGGTTGTGATTGTATGGCTGGTCACGTTACCCAACCTTGATACTGCCTGTCATGTGCGGATGCAGCGAGCAGAAATACTTGTATTCGCCCGGCTCCGTGAAGGTGAACGAGAAGGTGCCGTCGGTGTCCATGGTCTTGGAGCGGAATTTGCCCGCACACACCACGGTGTGCGGGATGTCGTCGCGGTTGGTCCAGGTCACGGTGGTGCCGACCTTCACGTCGAGGGGGTTCGGCGTGAACGAGAAATTGTCGATATGGACCGCGGTGTCTTCGGCGCGGGCCGCCGTGACCGGCAGCAGCATGGTCGCGACCACGGCGATCCCGAAGTCGCGTCGATTGATCGTACTCATCGTCTGTTTCCTCAGCCGGATCCGTTAGCCTTGCAGCGGCGTGTCGATGATCGCCAGCGGCTGGCTGTTCTGCTTGAAGTTGATGCTGGCGACGCCGAGCATGCTGCGCAGCTTGGCATCCTCGACCTTCATCGGGCCGGGCGAGGGGGCAGCCCCCGGCGCCGGCTGCGGGAAGGCGGTCGAGCGCGCGGTGTGGAAGGTGACGTTGCCCTCGACCTTCTGCATCACCTGGTGGATGTGGCCGTTGAGCACGGTGACCGAACCGAAGCCCTTGACGTATTCCAGCGCGCGGGCGCCGTCCTCGGTGCCCCAGCCCCATTGCGGATAGACCGTCCACAGCGGGATGTGGGCGAACAGCACGATCGGCGTCGACTTGGAGCGGCCCTTGAGGTCGTTCTCCAGCCATTCGAGCTGCTCATTGCCGAGATTGCCGAGGCCGCCGCCCTTGAGGTCGACGACGTTGACGAGGCCGATGAAATGCACCCCGCCGGCGTCGAACGAATAGTAGCCCGGACCCTTGGTGCCCTTGCCGTAACGCTCCTTGTAGAGCTTGACCTCCTCGTCGATGAAGTCGTGCTCGCCCGGCACGTAATGCACGTCGAGCTTGGCCTGCGAGATGATGCGGTCGGCATCATCGAATTCGGACGCCTTCGACAGATGCGTGATGTCGCCGGTGTGGATCATGAACGACGGCTTGACCGGCATCGCCCGGACCTTGTTGATGGCCTCCTCCAGCGTGCCGATGGCGTTCGGGTTGGCCGGCTTGTCGAAGCCGACATGGCTGTCGCTGATCTGCATGAAGGTCATGCCGCTGGCCTCGGCGGCCTTGGCCGAGCCGACGATGCCGAGCGAATGCGGCACGCCGCCGGTGACGGTCCACAGCACGCCTGTGCCGGCCCAGGTCATGCATTCCAGCACCTTGCGTCGGCTGACGCCTTTCTCCTCATCGTGGTGATTGTGATCGTGTCCGCTCATGACAAGTCTCCCATGGGCCCAGGGATTGGGTTTCCGGGGAGGTGATCGGCAGGGCCGGAGCTTTATTCCCGGAGCGTCGGAGCGGGGTGAGGGGCGGAATGACGATTTCGTGAGGACCGGAAAGCCGGCTGCATTGCGGTGCAACATGGCGATGCGGCAACAGAAATGAACGGCCGCAACACGGCTGTCTTGCAGCCGTCAGCATAATGTCAGCGCTGCTGCGTAAGGTTGGCAGACATTTGATAGGTCCAGTACTGCGTGAGTGGCTTACGCCGTCCCCGAAAGGGGGCGGCGGTTTCCTTGGCGGCCGGGCAGCGGCGGCAATGGCTGCGGCTGGTCCATCGTGATCTACAGTTCCATCCTGCTGCCGATCTCGACCAGCGAACCGCTCGGAATCCGGAAGCGGTCGATCGCGTGCGCGGAATTTCGGGACATGAACGCGAACAGTGCAATCTGGAATCGGGCGATCGCGTTGCGGCGCGTACCGCTGACGGGATCGTGACGTTCGACGTAGTAGGTCGCGCCTTTCTGGATTGGCACCCCGATCTGCCTGGCATTGGCGAGTACGGCCGGCAGGTCTGGAATCTCGACGAAGCCGAAATGCACGGTAATGTGCCAGACGCCTTCGCACAGCTGTTCGCAGCGAATTCGATCCGCCGAGCGGATACGGGGCACGCTTTCAAAACTTGCGGTCAGCGCGATCGTCGTTTCGTGCAGGGAACGGGATTGCTTGACGTAGTTCACGATGATCGGCGGCATTCGGTGCCTCAGTCGGGTCAGGAATATCGCCGTTCCCGGGACCCGCGCAATGTGCTGCGTGCGCAGGCCGCCAACGAAGGCGTCGACATGCTGCGAATGCGCCATGCTCCGCCGATGCAGCGCATCGAGGCCGAAATGCCAGGTGATCATGACGCCAAACACCAGCGCGCCGAACAGCAGAGGAATCCAGCCGCCTTCCGCGATCTTGAAGAGATTGGCGAGAAAGAACGCAAGGTCGACCGCAAGCAGCAGCCCCGCGATCGTGACTGCTCGCAGCGCGCTCCAGCGCCACATGCCTCGCATCACCTGGTAGAGCAGAGCGGTGGTCAGGACCATGGTCGTGGAGACCGCGGCGCCATAGGCGGCGGCGAGGCGGTCTGAACTGCCGAAGCCGATTGTGAGTGCGACCGTCAGGCACATCATCGTCCAGTTCACGAAGGGGACGTAGATCTGGCCATATTCCTCGGCCGATGTCTGGTTGATCCGCACGCCTGGAAACCAGCCAAGCTGCATGGCCTGGCGTGTCATCGAGAACGAACCGGTGATGATGGCCTGGCTTGCGATGATGGTCGCGAGCGTCGCAAGCGTCACCAGCGGATAGACCGGCCAGACCGGTGCGAGCTTGAAGAACGGGTTGGCGCCGGGATCGGGGGAGGCGATGAAGTCACCGACCTGTCCGGCGTAGTTGAGGATGAGAGCAGGCAACACGACCCCGTACCAGGCGAGGCGGATCGGCTTGCGCCCGACATGTCCCATATCGGCGTAGAGGGCTTCACCGCCGGTGAGCGCCAGGAATACGCCGCCGAGCAGGGTGAAGCCGAGCAGGCCATGCGTGGTCAGAAGCAGAATGCCATATGCAGGATTGAGCGCACGCAGAACGTCGGGATGCCGCGCCACCGAGCTGGCGCCGAGCGCTGCCATTGTCACGAACCATAGCAGCATCACTGGGCCGAACGCCTTGCCGACGATGGCGGTCCCATGACGCTGAAACGCGAACAATGCGATCAAAATCCCGGCAGCGATGGGCATCGTGTACGGCCTGAACACGTCGGTGGCAACGTTCAGGCCTTCGACCGCGCTCAGCACCGAGATGGCCGGCGTGATGATGCCGTCGCCATAAATCAGCGCCGCGCCGAACAGCCCGATCGCAATCAGCCAACGGCCGCGCCCGGACCACCGTGCGCCGGTCAGCGCCATCAGCGCCAGAATGCCGCCCTCGCCATGGTTGTCGGCGCGCATGACGAACAGGCAATACTTGATCGAGATCGTGATGATCAGCGCCCAGACGATCAGCGAGAGCGAGCCGAGCGCGGCATCCGGGCTGAAACCGTTGCCCATCAGGTGAACGATGGTCTGCAGCGTATAGAGCGGGCTGGTGCCGAGATCGCCGTAGACGATGCCGAGCGCAAGCAGGATGCTGGTGAAAGTCGGCGCTTGCTCAAATCGGCTGTGCGCCTGCCCGGTGAAACCGGTCGTATCGTTCAGAGCAGAGATCGTCGAAGGCATCCGGCTCACCATTGTCGTCGAGTCGCGAGCAAGAGGCGGCCGCCCGGCGACAGGTCTCGCCGTTACAACGACGATGTAGCCCGATCGTTGCGAGGGTGCTCATCGGCTCGCGCCGGCAAACGCCCTGAGCGCGTCGAGCAGCAGGCCGGGCGCCTCCTGCGCGACGCAATGGCCGACGTTCTGGAACGTCCAGCGGCTGGCGTGCGGGATCAGGGCTGCGGTGCGCTCCGCCATCTCCTTGTAGATCGGCCATGACTGCTCGGCGGTGGCAATGCGGACCGGACAGGCGATCTCGGAGAACCACGGGAACGGATTGCCTCTGATGTCGCCGGTGTAGATCTGCTCCATGGCCTCAAAGATCGGTCCCAGCAGCGCCGACTCGATCTGCGGCGTGCAGCGCAGCCGCATCCGCCCGTCGTCGAGCTTTGCATATCCATGATGCACATAGGCCCACAGCGACGGTTCGGTCCACGGCGCGAAGGCCGGCGCGGCACGCAATCGGCGGAACAGGTCGTCGGCATTGTCGAATTCGGCCCGGCGGCGCAGCACGCCCTGCACCGACCCGTTCGCGATGTCGCTGAGGCCACCGCTGCGCGGCGTGCGCGGATCCATCGCGGTCGGCTCGGTCACGAACAGCCGCGCGAAGCGGTCCGGCATCAGCTTGGTGGCGAGCAGCAGGTCGGTGGCGCCGGCACTGTGGCCGATGCCGTAGATGTCATGGAGTTCGAGGCGCTGCACGATCATGCAGAGGTCGTCGGCGAAATCCTGGAAGTGATAGCGGTCGGCCGCCGGCTTGTGGCTCAGGCCATGGCCGCGGCGGTCGAGCGCATAGACGGTGTAGTCGGAGGCCAGCGCCTCCGCGACTTCGGTCCAGACCTCGGCGACGAAACCGGTGCCGTGCAGCAGCAGCGCCGGCGGCTTGCCGGACGAAGGCTCGCCCCAACGTGCGAGCGCGATCTGCGCACCGGCATCGCCAACGAGAATGCGCTGCGGCTGCATCATCGGTTGCTATCGCGCGTCCTGCAAAATCATCGCCCGTCCTGCAAAATCATCGCCGCGGCCTTTTCGGCGATCATCGCGGTCGGCGTGTTGGTATTGCCGGAGGTGATGGTCGGCATCACCGAGGCATCCGCGATGCGCAGGCCGTGCAGGCCGTAGAAGCGCAGCCGCTCGTCGACGACGGCCATCGGATCGCTCGCCAGTCCCATCTTCGCGGTGCCGACGGGGTGGAAGATCGTGGTGCCGATGTCGCCGGCGGCCTTGGCGAGCGCGGCATCGTCGTCGCCGACCGACGGACCGGGCAGGAACTCCTCGGGATGATATTGCTCCAGCGCCTTCTGCTTCATCAGTTTGCGGGTGGTGCGGATCGCGTCGGCCGCGACCTGGCGGTCGTCGTCGGTCGAGAGATAGTTCGGCGCGATCGACGGCTTGTCGTCGGGCGCGGTCGATTTGATCCGCACCGTGCCGCGCGAGGTCGGCTGCAAATTGCAGGCGCTGACCGTGATCGCGGGGAAGCGGTGCAGGGGATCGCCGAACTTGTCGAGCGACAGCGGCTGCACGTGGAACTGGATGTTGGCGCGCGCGCGCGTCGCATCCGAGCGGGTGAAGATGCCGAGCTGCGACGGTGCCATGGTCAGCGGCCCGCGGCGGCGGAACGCATAGTCGAGGCCCATCAGGCCGCGGCGGACCAGGTTGTAATAGGTCTCGTTCAGCGTGCGCACGCCCGACACCTTGTAGATCGCGCGCTGCTGTAAATGATCCTGCAGATTATGGCCGATGCCTTGCACGTCGGCCACGATGTCGACGCCGAGCGGCGACAGCCATTCGGCCGGGCCGATGCCCGAGCGGTGCAGCACCTGGACGGATCCGATCGCACCGGCGCAGAGGATCACTTCGCCTTTGGCACGCGCCTCCACGGTCTCGTTGCCTTGTCCATTGCCTTGCTCGTTGCCTTGGCGGAACAGCACGCCGGCGGCCCGGCCGCTCTCGATGATCAGGCGGTCGACCAGCACGCCGGTCTCGACCCTGAGATTGCTGCGGTTCAGCGCCGGCTTGAGGAAACCGCGCGCCGACGACCAGCGGCGGCCGCGCTTCTGGTTGACGTGGAAATAGCTGGTGCCTTCGTTGTCGCCGGTGTTGAAATCAGGGATGCGCTTGATGCCCATCTGCTCGGCGGCATCGCCGACCGCATCGAGGATCTGCCACGACAGCCGCGGCGCCTCGATGCGCCAGCCGCCGCCGGTGCCATGATGCTCGCTGGCGCCGAGGAAGTGATCCTCCAGCTTTTTGAATGCCGGCAGCACGTCGCTGTAGCTCCAGCCGGTGAGGCCGAGCTGCCGCCAGTGGTCGTAATCCGCGGCCTGGCCGCGCATCGAGATCATGGCGTTGATCGCCGACGAGCCGCCGATCACCTTGCCGCGCGGATAGGCGAGCGATCGGCCGTTGAGGCCGGGTTCGGCCTCGGTCTTGAACATCCAGTCCGAGCGCGGATTGCCGATCGCGAAGAGATAGCCGACCGGGATGTGAAACCAGATCCAGTTGTCCTTGCCGCCGGCTTCCAGCAGCAGCACGCGCTTGCTCGGATCGGCCGACAGGCGGTTGGCCATGATGCAGCCTGCCGTGCCTGCGCCGACGATAATGTAGTCGTAATCACCCTCGAGCCTTCGCGGCATGTCCTCGTTCCCGGCAAACGTCTCTTGTTGGGCTTCTTCTATAGCGTTTTCGAGCGAAGTGGAGCCCGGTTCGCGTGAAGAAAACGCGTCAATACAAGAAAATAGAACTCGGTTCGGACCGAGTCAGGACCGAGTTCTATCCAGACGCAGCCGGTCGAGACAAGCCCGGCGGTGGATGCCGGGCTTGGGCCTTTGCGCATAATTCGGACCGGATGTGGACTTGGGCGGCTTTTCACGCCCATTCCGAATGAATAGGCTTTCTCCTGATAGATGGTTGCTCAACTTGCCGGAGGATTGCCGTGGCAGACCCAGTCCGCGCCGCATTTTACCACGACGGAATGCGTGAGTTGCAGGATCGCTTCGACGGTCGTCGCGTCGCCGACGGCCTCGAGAAGCATCGCCTCCACTTCGAATTCTGGGAGCAGGATCGCAGGCTCATCGAGGAGACGCGTTTCTTCTTCATCGCGACGAGCTATCAGGACAACGTCGATTGTTCGATGCGTTCCGGCGATCCCGGCTTCGTGAAGATCACCGGGCCCGATACGCTTGAATTCCCGGAGTATGACGGCAACAACATGTACCGCACGCTCGGCAATATTCATCGCAACCCGAACGTCGGGTTGCTGTTTGTGCGCCTCGACGGCAAGACGTTTCGCACGCGCATCCGAGGCAAGGCAACGATCCACGACGACCCGGAGACGCTTGCCAGGCACCATGGCGCGAAGGTCGTCGTGCGCGTGACATGCGAGATCTTCCCGAATTGCCCGCGCTACGTTCCCGACCTGATGGGCGCCTCAGCGGATGTGCCGCCGAATCTGTTCGTTCCGCGGCCCGGCTACGAGCCGCCCGCACCGGAATGGAAGAGCCGGGATTACCTCAAGGACGTGCTTTCGAAATACGATCCGCATCGGAAGCGTGAGGTCTAGCGATCAAGGCAGCGGCGCCATGTAGGGAATGCTGGCCACCAGCGCGAACACCTGCACCGCATTGCACGCCATGCCGCCCCAATGCAGCCGGCGCAGCCGCCGCACGGCGGTCGGATCGCCTGAATCTCTCGCGTCTGCCTCGGCATCGAGCCGGCGCAGGAACCATCGCCGCGCCAGCACCGCGAAACCGGCGATCAGGGCGATGCAGAGTGCGGTGAGCGGCCGGCCCGCCGCGACAAAGGCGAGCGTCCCGATCACGCCGGAGACGGCCAGCACGAGGAAGTAGGCATTGAACATGCCGCGCAGCAGCCGGGTGACCGGCGGGACGTCGAGCTTCACCAGCAGGAACGCCGGCGCGGCCAGCAGGAAGTATCCCATCGGCACCAGCAGGATGATGGTGGAGAACAGGACCGCTTGATCCGGCGTCATGCAGCCGCTCCGTGTTTGGAAGAAGAGGGATTTCGCTGCGGAACCTGGGGTAGTATCCGTGCCGGATATGCCCCGTACTATTGGGCTTTGGTCGGGTGCGATCGTGTCGGTCGGGTCAGTCAGTGATAACGATCTTGACGGTTGACCCGTCCGGCAAGTCCTTGGTCTCCGAATACATCTTTGCCGTAAAGGCGATCCAGTCTCGACAAGAGCACATCCATACATTGTCGACCGTATACTCGCCCCCGAACAGCGGCAGCGTCGTGAAGGCGTAGCACTGGGAACGGCCAAGGATCAGTCCGGCCGAGCGGCACCGATCGACCAATGGGCGCAGCAGCCAACCATCCGCGTCATCCACGCAACGTTCGCGAAACGCACCCTCGGAAGCGGCGATCCTTGCGATCGAGCCCGCCGACACTTCCAGCATGTGAACCGCTCCTGTGGCGTCCGCCAAAAATATGTCCGCGAACAGGCTGGCTCCCAGGACGCGGCTCCCGGCAGGCAGTATGTCCGACCAAGTGGCGAGCTGGGCGAGCGTGATTTCAACCGGAAGGAAGTCTGAGCGGCCCTGTTCCATCCTGAGATCATGAATGCCCGTTCGCGCTGCGGCAAGTCGGAAGTTCTCTGTGCAGGTGACGTCCATGGCCCGGCGCTTTCCGCCAATCTCGGTCGCTCTGCATTTGCCGCGCCATGGGCCCAGCCACCAGCGCGAACACCTGCACCGCATTGCATGCCATGCCGCCCCAATGCAGCCGGCGCAGCCGCCGCACAGCGGTCGGATCGCCTGAATCTCTCGCGTCTGCTTCGGCATCGAGCCGGCGCAGGAACCATCGCCGCGCCAGCACGACCAAACGCCGCCTTGGCGAACAATGTCGGGCCCACGGGGGAGACGTATCAGCTTCGGAATTCAGCAGTTGCGTATGTCGCGGACGTCCCGGCAAATCCTCACGATTTCCTTTTGTAATTGTGCGTCGGTCAATTCGACGAGTGGCATCTGTGGGTTATTGGCCGCTTGAATATCGTTCAGCTCGGTCTCCTCGTAGAGCGCATGATCAATCGCTACCCATACGATTTTCACGCCGCGTGTCTTGGCGGCCTGCAGCAAGGTCTTTAGCTCGTGCTGCACCACGAAATCCGAAGCAAGGAAGTTGTGGCTCGCCAGAAGCAGCGCGACGTTGGCCTGCTGCATGGCAAGATCAATGGAGTCCTTCCAATTGCTGCCGGGCCTCAGTCGAGTGTCATCCCATAGATCGATGCTGCCCTTTCTGATCAAGGGTTTTAGCGTCGTTTGGAATTTTTTGAGCCAGTCACCATCCTTGTGGCTGTAACTGACGAAGACCGATGCGGGCGAATTGCCGACGCTTGTGGAGGGCATGTCTTCCTTCGCCGGCGGGCTTGAAGCGTCCATCTTGCCGATCCCAAGTGCTTCGAGTTCTCTTACGACTCGACTGAGGTCTTCGCATCCAATTTCCGCCCATAGCGCGGCGCGCGTGCTGTGTGCGCCCTCCACGGCAATGAAGGCGCCGAGTATCTCGCGTGTCCAGATTGGTCTTAGCCTGGAAAACATGGGGAATTTTTGCAGCGCTTTGTCGAGCTCGGTGACCAAGTGATGGCTTCCAGAATGAATGAGCGCCGTGAGAACCAATAGGCTTTCAATAGGTTCGGAAGTCTCGCGTTCTCTGTCCTCCAGAAGCGGCTTTGCGCTTGTCCCAAGGAGTCGCGCAAGAGCGATTGCACTGGTACCTCTGATAAAGGGGTCGCTCGCATTGAGGCGCTTATCCAAGGCTTGCAACACGGACTTTTCACCTCGGACCGCAAGTGAATAGCGCATCTGGGCGGCAATCTCATCGTCACCCTGTGCGATAGAGAAGGCCAGCTCGGAGCATTGTGGCCAGTCGATCCTCAGGCCGTAAAGCGCACTCAATGCCCAGCCTATGCCAGGGCACGTTGCCCCATCGCCGATGATAGCCGCCAAATGCCTGGCTGCTTCGGGGTGGACGATATTGCCCAGTGCAATGCCTGCACCGACGCCGATTGAGTCGTCCTCGAGAAATGAAGCGAGCCGTGGCACGGTTCGGCGCAAGCGCAGATGGCCCAATCCAACCATGGCGTGACCGCGATACTTGTCCTCTGGGTGTGTAAGCCAGCGCGCAATGAGGGCGTCAGCCGCGCGTGGCTCCAACTCGCCCATGACAAGATCGATATCCCAGGAATAATCTTCGTCGCGTACCGCTTGTTGAAAATCCCGCAATAGTTCTTCGCACGACTGGAGCAGGGATGCCTCGCCAATTCGGGCAAAGATTCGAAGCGTCGCCTGAATGGCATAGTATGCAAGCTTCCCCATCGTGTATTTGTCGATGGTACGGTATCGGTCGACTTGTCCCGGCCGGCCGTAGCGAGCGGTCTCGGCGATACTGTAAGCGCTCTCTGAAGCGGCAGCGTATCCAAGCGCCTCGATCGCTATCCTTTGTACGTCAATGTCCTTGGACTGGAGTAGCTGATAGGTGGCCGAGCGAACAACGCTATCCCCGACAAATGCGCTAAAGCAGGGGGAAACTGCCGTTTTGGCGTGCCAGGTTTCATTTTCAATAATGGTGAGCAGATGCTGGGCCACCTGCGGTCCCAGTATCTTACAAAGACGGGTCAGTCGTATCGACGAATGCCATGAGTGCGTCGGCCAAGCTGAGCCTAGCGGGAGCAATTCCTTTATGATGTCAGGACCGTTGGCGGCCAGCCGATGAAGTGCTGTTTCCGCCGCCAGTGGATCGGTCCCCCAAAAAGCCTCGAAATCGTCCATTCCAATGCCCGCGGAGAATAGCTTTAGACGGTGGCTCGGTTTGATAGCACGCCGAAACATTACCTTGTCGTGGAAAAATGGGGCAGTCCACCGCGTGGTTGCAAGGAGAACACCTTTTCAAAAAGGTTAGTGGTCGGATTTGCGTGTTTGGTATTACTTGCCGGCTGTTGGGTGGACCGCCTCTTGCATGCTAGACAGGCTCCCGTCGTCCAACCTTCGAGGCCAGAATTCTCATGCCCATCGTCAACCGCGTCGCCGATCTGCAACCCGATATCCAGGCCTGGCGCCGCGACATCCATGAAAACCCCGAGCTGCTCTATGATGTGCACCGCACTGCATCATTCGTGGCCGACCGTCTCAGGGAGTTCGGCTGCGACGAGGTCGTGACCGGGCTCGGCAAGACCGGCGTGGTCGGGGTCATCAAGGGCAACAAGGGGCCGGCCAAGGGCGACGTCAAGGTGATCGGCCTGCGCGCCGACATGGACGCGCTGCCGATCCACGAAGAGACCAATTTGCCCTACGCCTCGAAGACGCCCGGCAAGATGCATGCTTGCGGCCATGACGGCCACACCGCGATGCTGCTCGGCGCCGCGCGCTATCTCGCCGAGACGCGCAATTTCGCCGGCGACGTGGCGGTGATCTTCCAGCCCGCCGAGGAGGGCGGGGCAGGAGCGGCCGCCATGATCAAGGACGGCCTGATGGACCGCTTCGGCATCGAGCAGGTCTACGGCATGCACAATGGGCCGGGAATTCCGATCGGCTCGTTCGCGATCCGTCCGGGCCCGATCATGGCATCCACCGACGAGGTCAACATCAACATCGAAGGGCTCGGCGGCCATGCCGCGCGGCCGCACAAGTGCATCGATTCGGTGATGGTCGGCGCGCAGCTCATCACCGCGTTGCAGTCGATCGTGTCGCGCAGCGTCGATCCGTTGGATTCCGCCGTGATCTCGATCTGCGAATTCCACGCCGGCAACGCCCGCAACGTGATCCCGCAGACCGCGGTGCTGCGCGGCACGGTGCGCACCCTGACCCCGGAGGTCCGGCAATTGATCGAGAAGCGCATCGGCGAAGTAGTCAAGGGCGTGGCCCAATTGACCGGCGCGCGGATCGATCTCGACTACAAGCGCGGCTATCCCGTCACCGTCAATCACCCCTCGCAGACCGAATTCGCCACCCGCATCGCCAGGGAAGTGGCCGGCGACGGCAACGTGCACACGATGCCGCCGCTGATGGGCGGCGAGGACTTCTCCTACATGCTGGAAGCCCGCCCCGGTGCCTTCATCTTCTGCGGCAACGGCGACAGCGCGGGCCTGCACCATCCTGCCTACAATTTCAACGACGAGGCGATCGTGTACGGCACCTCGTATTTCGTGAAGATCGTGGAGGACGCGCTGGCGGCGTGAGCTTCGAAGTCGGCGTAACGCTTTCTACCGTCATTGCGAGGAGCGAAGCGAGGAAGCGACCCATATCTCCGCTTGCGGTGCTGTGGATTGCTTCGCGGAGCCTGTCATCGGGCGCGCGTTTGCGCGACCCGTTAACTCGCACTGACGGTGAGTGTTGGTCTTGGCGCCGGCTCACGCGTCCCAGCGCACCGGCAGCGTCACCGGGCCGCGGAACACCCAGCCGCGGACGACTGGTGGCGCCTCCGCGCGGAGGCGCAGATTCCGAAACCGGTCGAACAGCATCGGCGCCACGATCTTGCCGACGGTGAGCCGCGACACCCAGGTGCCGGCGCAGAAATGCGGTCCGGCGCCGAATGCCAGGTGCGATTGCCTGGGCCGCATCACGTCGAAGCGATCGGGCTCGGCGAAGCGATTGCCGTCGCGGTTGGCGGCGCCGACGCAGAGGCCGATCTGAAGGCCCTCGGGCAGCCTGGTGCCGGAGAGATCGACGTCGCGGGTGACGCGGCGCGGATACATGCCGATCGGCGAGATCCAGCGCACCGCTTCCTCGAGCGCCGCCGGCCACAGCTCCGGCTTCGCCAGCACGTTGTCCTTCTGCGCCGGGTTTTCCAGCAGGCCGAGCACAAGGGTCAGGATCGCGTCGCGCGGCTCGTTCAGGCCGCCGCCGATGATCACCTTGACGTTGGCGCGGATGCCCTCGATCGGCATCGGCGGATCGGCATGGACCATCGAGGACAGGATCGATGGATTCGGCCGGTTGCGATGCTCATCGAGCACCGCGTCGATCGCGGCATCGACAGCGGCGCTCGCCTGCATCGCCTTGCGCTCGATCTCGCCATGGGCGGCATAGTTGCCGGCGCCGTCGATCAGCGCCTGCGACCATTCGGCGAGCGTCTGCCACGGCATCGCGCGAAAGCCGATCATCGCCATCAGGCTGAGGGAAGCCATCGGCGCGGCCAGCGCGGTGAACAGATCGGCTTCACCGGCCGCCGCCAGATCGTCGATCAGTCTGTCCGCGATCGCGGTGAATTGCGGCGCCCAGTGCTCCTTGATCGTGGCCGGGCGGAACGAGGGTTCGATCGCCTTGCGGCCGATCGTATGCTCGGCGCCGTCCTTCCGCATGAAGGTCGGCCCCATCACCCTGTTGACCAGCGAGGCGGGATTGTCGGCCGAGTAGGTCGCGCCATCGCGCTCGATCCGCGTGATGTCGTCGAAGCGCGTCACCAGCGTCAGCTTGGCGGGCGCGACATGGACCGCCGGCGCCAGCTCGCGCAGGCGGCGGAAGATCGGATAGGGGTCGTCGAGCAGGTCCTGATAGGCGATGTCGCTGACGATGGGCACGCTGCTGGCCATGGGTCCTCCCGGAGCGGTTTTTTGCGAAGGCTAGCGCCGGGCGGGTAATCGCTCAATTCGATGGGATTGATATCATCCATCGAATTGTTCCATGACCCTGTGCTAGGCTGGACCGTCGACAATCCGGGAGGTGCAGCGTGGCGGTGAATTCCTCGATCGATCCGATCGACATCGGGACCTTGCGGACGCTGGTGCTGGTCTACGATCTGCAATCGTTCTCGGCGGCGGCCAAGCGGCTCGACGTCAACCAGTCCACCATCAGCTATGCGGTCGAACGGCTGCGCGGCGCGCTGCTCGATCCGCTGTTCGTCCGCAACGGCAATGGCGTGACCGCGACCGAGCGCTGTGCGGTGCTGGTCGGCTGGGCGCGGGACATGATCGGCGAGATCGACGGGCTGGCCTCACCGGTCGAATTCGACCCGGCGATCGCGCAGGGCAGCGTGGCCATCTCCTGCAACTATCACGAACGCCAGACCCTGATCCCGCAGTTCAGCGCGCGGCTGCGTGCCGGCGCGCCGCAGGTTCGTCTCGTCCTGCTCGATGCCGGAGGCCATGGCGACGTCCATCTCAAGCAGAACCAGTGCGACATCGTGCTCGGTCCGGTCGGGATCGTCGGCGAGAGCTTCTTCCGCCGCCACATCCTCACCGATCACTATGTCTGCGTGATGGATCCGGCCAATCCGCTGGCGCGGGGCCGGATCGCGCTGTCGGCCTATGCGAAGGCCGCGCATGTCTTCATCACCCATAGCGGCGAGTGGCAGCCGCTTTATCTCGCGGCGCTGAAGGCGAGGAAGATCGAGATCGCGCCGATCGTCAGCCTGCCGAACCACGACAGTCTGGAGCGGATCCTCACCGGCACACGGCTGGTCGCGACCATCCCGCATCATCTGGCGCGGGCGATGCGCGGCAGCCTGCACGTCGCTGCGCTGCCGTTCCGGGTGCCGATCTCGATCGACATGTACTGGAGCGCCAGGACGGCCAAGTCAGGCCTGCACAAATGGGCGCGCGGCCTGCTGGCGGAGGTCGCCAAGGCTTACGCCGGCTGAGCGTGGAGCACGTCTTGCGTTCCAATGCAGAAGGCCCGCACCTGAGGTGCGGGCCTTTCGTCCTGTCGCGGCGAAAGCGGGGCCATCAGAACACGTGGTAGAACACGTAGTACAGAACGCCCGAGAGGATCATCGCGGCCGGCAGGGTCAGCACCCAGGCCATTGCGATGTTGCGGATCGTCGACCATTGCAGGCCGGAGCCGTTGGCGGCCATGGTGCCCGCGATGCCTGACGACAGCACGTGCGTGGTCGAGACCGGCAGGCCGTAGCCGTCGGCCGCCGCGATCGTCGCGGCCGCGGTGATCTCGGCGCAGGCGCCCTGCGCGTAGGTCAGGTGGGTCTTGCCGATCTTCTCGCCGACGGTGACGACGATGCGCTTCCAGCCGACCATGGTGCCGAGGCCGAGCGCGATGGCGACGGCGAACTTCACCCAGCTCGGGATGAACTTCGTCGCGGCATCGAGCGAGCCCTTGTACTCGTTCAGCGTGGCGACGTCGGCGGCGGAGAGCTCGGCTTCCTTGTCCTTCATCAGGAAGCGGATCGCCTCGGACGCCAGGTACATGTCGTTGCGGGTGTTGCCGACCGCGTCGGCCGGGAACTTGGCCAGTGATCCGTACTCGGCGACCTGCTTGCCGATGTCGCGCACCAGCACCGCCAGCGACGGATAGGTGCCTTCGTTGATCTGGTGCTGCGCGACATAGTTGGTCACGGCCGGGCGCGGATTGCCGATCACGTTGTAGCCGGCGGCTTTGCCTTCGATGACCTTGCTGGCCGCGCTCGAGTGCGCGGCGAAGTACTCGATCTGGGCCGCCGGCAGCGCGCGGTTCAGCGCGTAGGCGGTCGGTACGGTGCCGATCAGGATCAGCATGATCAGGCCCATGCCCTTCTGACCGTCGTTGGAGCCGTGGAAGAAGCTCACCAGCGTGCAGGTCAGGATCAGGATGCCCCGGATCCACCACGGCGGCGGCTGGTTGCCGACCGGCTCGCCGAACAGTGCCGGCGTTGCGCGCGCCAGCACGGCCTTGAGGATGTAGAGCAGGCCGGCCGCGAGCACGAAGCCGAACAGCGGCGACAGCAGCAGCGCCTTGGCGATGCCGGCGGCCTGCGTCCAGTCCACGCCCGAGGTGCCGTCACGGCCGCGCAGCAGCGCATTGGTGATGCCGACCCCCATGATCGATCCGATCAGAGTGTGCGAGCTCGACGCCGGCAGGCCGAGCCACCAGGTGCCGAGATTCCAGAGGATGGCGGCGATCAACAGCGCGAACACCATCGCAAAGCCGGCGCTCGAGCCGACTTGCAGGATGAGTTCGACCGGCAGCAGCGAGACGATGCCGAACGCGACGGCGCCGCTCGAGAGCAGCACGCCGAACAGGTTGAACATGCCCGACCACACCACGGCGACATGCGCCGGCAGCGAGCGGGTGTAGATCACGGTGGCGACCGCGTTGGCGGTATCGTGGAAGCCGTTGACGAATTCGAAGCCGAGCGCGATCAAGAGCGCAACGAACAGCATGATGTAGGGCAGGAACGACGTGACGCGCGTGCCGGTGGCGTCGACGTCGGCATAGATGCTGTAGGCAACGAACAGCAGCGCGGCCGCAACCACGCCCAAATAAATAACCCCGGTCATGGGGTGGAAGCCTTTGTCGAGGTCCGGGCCCTTTTTCAAGGCGGGCTCGATCGAGCCGGGTAACGCCATATCGCTCATGGTAAACTCCTGTCCCAATGCCTCCGATTTTGATCGATGCATATGACAGGCAATTGAAATCGGGCCGTGAAATGAGGCGTTCGTCTGCGGCCGTGGATATCGAGCGGAGTTTATGTGCAACGCATTGATGGCTCACGCGCCTTGGCGGCCTCGTGGCAATCTTCAGCAATAGACGACCACCGATCACGACGGAGTTCACCGTCCGATTTCGCGAGGTGAGGCAATTGAGGGAGGCGAGGACGTCGCCGGAGAGACGTGGGGCCACGTGGCCAGCACATCTGGATTTCAGCACGCCTGTATTTCAAGTCGCCTGGAATCTAAGTCGTCAAGACTCCGCGTCACCAGGAATCCGGTGCGGACTGGAAGCGAGCGAGAGGGACGAATAGCGAGATGAGGTGGCGCGCCGCACGATCGGGGCTAGCAAACCGCGCGGCGCGCCCGCCTCGGGGTACGCCATGGCGTGAACATGACGCCCGATTACCTGCGGAACATGTCACAGTACCACGGATCAATTAAAGGTTGTAGGTATTTGTTTGCAGCTTAGAACAATTTCACGTTGAAGTGTGGTTCCACAAACCGGTGGAACTCAGGCCGCGCGGGCCGAATTGCGCAACCGTTCCGCGGCGATTTTCAGGTCGCCGATAAAGCGCTGATATTCCAGCGCCTTGGCTTTCTCGTCGGGCAATCGCAACAGATAGGACGGGTGCACGGTGACGAGCACCTTGGTGGCGTCGTGGTTAATCAGATGGCCGCGGTTCTTGTTGATCGGCGTGATCTTGCCGAGCACGCTTTGCGCTGCGGTGGCGCCGAGCGCAACCACGAGTTCCGGCTTGATGGCGGCGAGCTCGCGCTCATACCACTGACGGCAGGCGCGGATCTCCGGCGTGTTCGGCTTCTGGTGCAGCCGGATCTTGCCGCGCGGCACGAACTTGAAGTGCTTCACCGCATTGGTGATGTAGACCTTGCGGCGATCGATGCCGGCTTCCCCGAGCGCGCGATCGAGCAACTGCCCGGCCGGTCCGACGAAGGGGTGGCCGGCGAGATCCTCCTTGTCGCCGGGCTGCTCGCCGACCAGCATCAGCGTTGCGCTTTGCGGTCCTTCGCCGAACACGGTTTGCGTCGCATCCTTCCACAGCGGGCAGGCGCGGCAGGCGGCGGCCTCGTCGCGCAAGGCGGCAATCGTGTCGTGGGCCTGTTTGTTTGCAGTCGGCTTGCGAGGCATCGGCTGATCCTGAGGCTGCTGCGGCTCGGCCGCCCTGCGTGCGACGAAGGGGCCGCTGGTCATGCGCATGGCGTCTTCGATCAGCGGCTTAATGATCGAATCCTCCGGCAGGTTCCTCCAATTGGCCTGCGGCATCTCCATCACTTTCAGCCGCGCCGGATTGGAGAAGCTGTTGTCATGACGCCGCCAGGCCTCCTCGAGCCGGTCCTCGCTCGGCACCTCGGATTTGGCGACGCCCGGCGTGATCGAGATCGCGTGCCCGTCCCAATGGGCGCAGACGTCGGGCGTGAGGATCGACCACGGCATGTCGGCGAAACGGCCGGCGAAGAAAGGCGCGGCGAGCTCGACGACGTGATGCTCCGGCTCGAACCAGGCGACGTAATGCGCCGTCCGCTCGCGGCCGATCTCGCGAAAGCGGAGCTGCGCGTGCATCCGGTCGATGTCGCGATAGACCGCGCGCGCCATCGCGTGGACCTCGGCGACGTCGGGATCGGCGGTCGCGCCGAGCAGATCGTGGTGGCTGCGCAGCCGCCACAGCAGGCGATAGAGCAGGGCGAAGCGCCGATCGTCGCGATGCAGGATCGCGGCCTTTGCGAGCTCGACGAATTTGGCCGACACGCTGAACTGCGCCTGCGGCGTGTCAGGCCATTCATTCGCGCAGGCGGCCGACGACAATTCGTCGTCGCGGCGTATGGTCCATGTGACCTCAGCGGGCTGCACGTCATGTGTCGCCAGGCGCCGCGCGGCCTTGCGCCAGCCCTCGAAATCGGTGTCGTTGTCGAGCACGATGATACGCATGCGATTGCTCCATTTCCGTCACGCCGCCATTTTCGGGGCCTTCCGCGCCCGACGTTGCGAGCGATCCGGCTGCGGCCGCTGTTCGGCTGCTGAATCCCATTGATTCCACTGATGAATCGATGGGCTCACCAATCCGATTGACTCCGCGGGCCCTGTTAGCTTTATATTAGAACATATCATGAACAAATGGGCCAGTCCCTGGTTCTCTGTTCAGATCAGTGACGGCCTCAAATTTTGGTTGGGAAGGAGCGGCGCATATGAATGGCGCACGCATGGGTACGCTTGCGTCTCTGCGCGGCAGCATCGCGCGCATCGAGGCGGCATCGGAGGCGGCGATGCCGAACCGCGTCGCGCTCGGCCACACGAGTGCGGACGCGATGTTGCGCGGCGGGCTTGCGCCGGCCGCGCTGCACGAGGTGTTCGCCGCCGGCCATCAAAGCGGTGCTGCGACCGGCTTCATCGCGGGGCTTGCCGGACGCGTGTCGACGCGCAAGCCCCTGGTCTGGGTGCGGCAGGATTTTTCCGATCGCGAGAACGGCGCGCTGTCGATGCGCGGCCTTGCCGAGCTCGGCCTCGATCCGCGCCTTCTGGTCACGGTGCGTGCCGCCGATGTCGACGGCGCCCTGCGCACCGCGGCCGATGCGCTGGCCTGCGATGCGCTCGGCGCGGTCGTGCTCGAAATCTGGGGCCAGGCGCGCCAGCTCGATCTCGTCGCCAGCCGCAAGCTGACTTTGGCCGCGCAAGCCTCCGGCGTCACCGCGCTGGTGCTGCGGATCGCGGCGACGCCAATCCCCTCGACCGCGGAGACGCGCTGGATCGTGCGCGCGGCGCATTCGCCGCCCGGCCACGCCGCAAGCGCCTGGGGCGCGCCGCGCGTCGAGGCCGAACTGGTGCGCAACCGTCATGGCCCGGTCGGGCGATGGATCATGGAATGGAAATGTGATGAGTGCCAATTCAGCGAACCGTCGGCGTATCCTCAGCCTGTGGCTGCCACGCCTGCCCATCGACCGCATCAAGCGCAAGCTCGCGCAGGACATCGCCTCGCGAGCTGAGCTGGTTGCAAGCGAGCTGAGCCGATCTTCAAGTGAGGTGAGCACATTGGAAGGGCTCTCTCCCCCCTTGCGAGGTCCGAAGCTCGCTCTCGAAGTTGGAGAGAGGGGTAGCCACGAGCACCGCCCGTGGGGCTCACCCCTCTCCCTCACCCTCCCCCGCAAGGGGGGAGGGAACCCATCCGCTCATGCGTCCCTTACGAACGAGGCGAAACAAGCGGACCTCCCCAGCGTCGTCGTCGCAAAAGACCACAACGCCATCCTGCTGCATGCGATCGACGAGGCCGCGGTGCGCGCCGGGCTGTCGGTCGGGCTGCCGCTCGCCAATGCGCGGGCGATCTGCCCGGAGCTCACGGTCTATGATGCCGATCCGGCCGCCGATCTGAAGACGCTGAACGACATCGCCGACTGGTGCGACCGCTTCACGCCGCTGGTCGCGCTCGACGCGCCATACGGCCTGTTCCTCGACATCACCGGCTGTGCGCATCTGTTCGGCGGCGAGCGGGCGCTGCTGCAAATCGTGACTCATGCGCTGAGCCGGCGCGGCTTTGCCGTCAGTGCCGCGATTGCCGGCACCTCGATCGCGGCGCGCACGCTGACGCGTCACGCCTCGGGCAAGATTGTCGCCGATGGCGAGGAGGCGCAAGCGGTCGGCCCGCTGCCGGTGTCGGCGCTCGGTGCCGATGCCGCTGTGACCACCGGTCTGCGCCGCGCCGGGTTGAAGACCATCGGCGATGTCGCCGCGCGCGCGCCGCACGAGATCTCGGCGCGGTTCGGCGCCGCCTTCACCACCTTGCTCGGCCACGCGCTCGGGCGGGGCGATGCCCCGATCAGCCCGCGCAAGCCGCCGCCCGATTACATCGTCGAGAAGCGTTTCCCGGAGCCGATCGCGACCGACACCGTGATCGCACTGACGCTGCAAAACCTCGCCAAGATGCTGGTTGCGGCGATGGACAGGCAAGGCAAGGGCGCGCGGCAGCTGGAGGCGAGCTTCTTCCGCACCGACGGTGCGGTGCGCACGATCATGGTCGAGACCGGGCGGCCGGTGACGCGGCCGGAGATGATCGACCGCCTGTTCCGCGAGCGGCTCGATGCGCTCAACGATCCGCTCGATCCCGGCTTCGGCTTCGATCTCATTCGTCTTGCCGCCGGGCGTACCGAGATCGTGGTGCAGCAGCAGCGCGATCTCGACGCGACCGTGCACGACAATGACGAGCTCTCGGCGCTGATCGACCGCATCGCCGCCCGCATCGGGGGGAAACGCGTCGTCGTGCATCTGCCGCTCGAGAGCCACATCCCCGAACGATCTGCGCTCGCATTGCCGGCGCAGCATCATCTGGCTGCCGCCGGCGCCGCCGCCTGGCCGGAGCGCGTCATGGGCGAGCCGCCGCTGCGGCCGCTCAGGCTGTTCGAGCCGCCCGAGCCGATCAAGGTGCCGTTCGCGAGCGTGCCCGACGGCCCGCCGCATCAATTCACCTGGCGGCGCGCCCTGCACGCGGTGGTGCGGGTCGAGGGCCCCGAGCGCATCGCGATGGAATGGTGGAAGCAGGACGGCGCGGCACTGACGCGCGACTACTTCCGCGTCGAGGACGCCGAGGGCCAGCGCTTCTGGATTTTTCGCGACGGCCTCTACGAGAGCGAGCTGCGCGACGAAGAGGGCAGGCCGGTTCCGGCCAACTGGTATGTGCACGGGTTGTTCGCATGACGCAAAGCAAGCGAAGTGGAGGCCGGTTCGCGTGAAGAAAACGCGTCAAAACGAGAATCCCATGCCCGACTATGCCGAGATCGGCATCACCAGCAATTTCTCCTTCCTGCGCGGCGGCTCCGATCCGCGCGCCTATGTGCATCAGGCGAGCGAACTGAAGATTCCCGTGATCGGGCTCGCCGATCACAACACGCTGGCCGGCGTGGTGCGGGCCTGGAAGGAGCTCGACAGCGAGAAGGTTCTTCATCCGCCAAAACTCCTGATCGGCGCCCGCATCGTCTTCACCGACGGCACGCCCGACATCCTGGTCTATCCGCGCGATCGCGCCGCCTATGGCCGGCTGTGTCAGCTCTTGACCCGCGGCAAGCGTGGCCGTGGCATCGAACGGGTCGAGAAGGGCGACTGCCGGCTCACTCTGTCCGATTTGATCGATTTCGCAGAAGGCCAGCTTCTGGTGCTGGCGCTGCCGCATCGGTTCGAGGCGTCGAAAGCGCTCGATCTGCTCGCGCAATTGAAGGCCAGCGCCGCCGACGGCGTCTGGCTGGCCGCAAGCCTGCTCTATCGCGGCGACGACAAGCGTCGCCTGGCGCGGCTGCATGATCTCGCTACCGATGCCGGTGTGCCGCTGCTTGCCACCAACGAGGTGCTCTATCACCATCCCGCGCGCCGCCCGTTGCAGGACGTGCTGACTTGCATCCGCGAAAAGACCACGATCGAGGCGATCGGCCGCAGGCTCGAGGCCAATGCCGAGCGGCATCTCAAGCCGGCGCATGAGATGGTCCGGCTGTTCCGCGATTTGCCGGATGCGATCGCGGAGACCCTGCGCTTTGCCGCGCGCATCTCGTTCTCGCTCGACCAGCTCAAATACCAGTATCCCGACGAGCCGGTGCCGCCGGGCAAGACCGCGCAGCAGCATCTGGAAGATCTGACCTGGGCCGGCGTCGACAAATATTTCGGCGGCGAGATCGACGACAAGCTCCGCGCCACCCTAAACAAGGAGCTGGCGCTGATCGCCGAGCTGAAATACGCGCATTACTTCCTCACCGTGCACGACATCGTGCACTATGCGAGGAGCCAGAACATCCTGTGCCAGGGGCGGGGCTCGGCGGCGAATTCCGCGGTCTGCTACGTGCTCGGCGTCACCTCGGTCGATCCGACCAAGGTCGATCTGTTGTTCGAGCGCTTCATCTCCAAGGAGCGGCTGGAGCCGCCCGACATCGACGTCGATTTCGAGCATTCGCGGCGCGAGGAGGTGATGCAATATGTCTATCGCCGCTACGGCCGCCACCGCGCCGCGATCATCGCCACCGTGATCCATTATCGTCCGCGCAGCGCGATCCGCGATGTCGGCAAGGCGCTCGGGCTGACCGAGGACGTCACCGCGGCGCTCGCCGACACCGTGTGGGGCAGCTGGGGCAAGGGCCTCAACGACATGCAGGTGCGGCAGGCCGGGCTCGATCCGAAAAATGCGATGATCAACCTCGCGGTCGAGCTCGCCACCGAGCTGATCGAGTTTCCGCGCCATCTCTCGCAGCATGTCGGCGGCTATGTGCTGACCCAGGACCGGCTCGACACCTACGTGCCGATCGGCAATGCCGCGATGGAGGACCGCACTTTCATCGAATGGGACAAGGATGATGTCGACGCGCTGCATATGATGAAGGTCGACGTGCTGGCGCTGGGCATGTTGACCTGCATCCGCAAATGCTTCGACCTGATCGCCGACCACAAGGGCAAGCGCTGGGAGCTCGCCTCGGTCCCGCAGGACGAAGAACCGGTCTACGACATGCTGTGCCGCGGCGAGTCGCTCGGCGTGTTCCAGGTCGAGAGCCGGGCGCAGATGAACATGCTGCCGCGCCTGAAGCCGCGTACCTTCTACGATCTCGTCATCGAGGTCGCGATCGTGCGCCCCGGCCCGATCCAGGGCGACATGGTGCATCCCTATCTCAAGCGAAGGAGCATGAAGCCTGAGGATATCGAGTACCCTTATCCCAAAGGCGGCAATAAAGACGAATTGCGAAATGTCTTGCACAAGACGCTCGGTGTGCCGCTGTTCCAGGAGCAGGCGATGCGGATCGCGATCGAGGCGGCAAAATTCACCTCGGAAGAAGCCAATGGCTTACGGCGCTCGATGGCGACCTTCCGCAATCTCGGCACCATAGGAAAATTCGGAGACAAGATGATCGGGAACATGATCGCGCGCGGTTATGATCCTGAATTCGCCAAAAATTGCTTCGAGCAGATCAAGGGCTTTGGCTCCTACGGCTTCCCGGAAAGCCACGCCGCGAGTTTCGCACAGCTCGTCTACATCTCCTCATGGCTGAAGCACCATCATCCCGATGCGTTCTGCTGCAGCCTGCTCAACTCGCAGCCGATGGGCTTCTATGCCCCGGCGCAGATCGTCGGCGACGCCCGCCACAACGGCGTCACCGTGCGCGAGGTCGATGTCTCCTTCAGCTTCGCGCAGAACACGCTGGAGGAGCGCGACGGAAAATACTGCGCAGTGCGCCTCGGCTTCCGCCAGATCGACGGATTTCACTGGCTGGATGAGGACGAGGAGCGGTTGAAATCCCTCCAATTGTCATTCCGGGATGCGCCGTTAGGCGCAGGCCCGGAATCCATTTTTCAGCATAGACGCGGCCCGATGGCTTCCGGGCTCTCGCTTCGCGAGCCCCGGAATGACGATGCGGAGAAAGTCGAGGACTGGGCCGACCGCATCGTCGCCGCGCGCAACCGAAAACCGTTCACCTCGCTGGAGGATTTCGCCCGCGACACCGCTCTGCCCAAGCGGGCGCTGATCCTGCTTGCCGATGCCGATGCGTTCCGCTCGCTCGGGCTCGACCGCCGCGAGGCGCTGTGGGCGGTACGGCGGCTGCCCGATGATGTGCCACTGCCGCTGTTTCAGGCCGCCACCGCGCGCGAGCAGCCGGACGAGGGCGCCAAGCCGCTGCCGGAGATGCCGCGTCCCGAGCAGGTGGTCGCCGACTATCAGACCATCCGCCTGTCGCTGAAGGGCCATCCGATGGAGTTTTTGCGCGAGATGTTCACCAGGGAGCGCGTCGTCGCCTGCCACACCATCAACCAAAGCAACGACCGCCGCCGCGTCCGTTGCGCCGGCGTGGTGCTGGTGCGGCAGCGGCCGGGCAGCGCCAAGGGCGTCGTGTTCATGACGCTGGAGGACGAGACCGGCATCGCCAACATCGTGGTGTGGCCGAAGGTGATGGAGCAGTACCGCAAGGAGGTGATGGGCGCGCGCCTGATCCTGGTCGAGGGCTATATCCAGAGCAGCCCCGAGGGCGTCACGCATCTGGTGGCGCAGCGCATGACCGATCGCTCCCACGATCTGATCGGCCTCGCCAACGACTCCCTCTCCCGCAAGCATCCAGTGCCGGCCGGCCCCGCGCTGATCGAGCCGCTGAACGACGACCGCCGCGATCACGGCGACAACTCGCCGCAAAAAATCCGCCACCCCCGCAACGTCCGCATCCTGCCGCCGTCGCGCGATTTTCATTGAAACGTGTGCGACGGCTTTGCTCTCTCACCGTCACCCTGAGAGGATGTGAAGCTTTCACCGCCGTCATTGCGAGGAGCGGTAGCGACGAAGCAATCCATGCTTCCGCGTGTGCCGCGCGATGGATTGCTTCGCGGAGCCTGTCATCCGGCGGCGCTTCGCGCCGACCGGGTGGCTCGCAATGACGAAGATAGACCCGTCACCCTGCGGAGGCCGCGAAGCGGCCGTCTCGAAGGGCGACGGCCCGTCTTACTCCGCGGGGCCGCCAGCGGGGCCGTGCATCCTTCGAGGCGCGCAACGGCGCGCACCTCGGGATGACGGTAGCCTCTATCCTCACACGATCTTCATCGCAGCGGAATGCATACTGCGCTGCACACCGATCGCTGCCGCCTTGTGCGCCGCGGATCAGTTGCTATCGTCCCCCCGCCCGGGCACTCGATCCGGGGTTTGCAACGACAACATTCGGGAGCACTCCATGCGTTATCTCACGGCGCTCATCGGCGCGGCCTGCATCGCGTTCGTCACGGCCACCGGCGCGTTTGCCCAGGTGCCCTCCAATCCCGACAATCCCAACGACGTCGTCCCCGATGCGCTAACGCCGCCGCCCTATGGCGAGCCGATCAACCTCGAGACCGCCAAGAAGGTTGCCGCCGCCGCGGTCGCCGAGACCCAGAAGCGAAACTGGAATGCGTTCTGCATCGCGATCGTCAATCCGGCCGGCGAGCTCGTCTATTTCGAGAAGCAGGACAATTGCCAATACGCCTCGATCGGCGTCTCGCAGCACAAGGCGCGCACCGCGACGCGCTATCGCCGGCCCACGCTGACCTTCGAGAACCTGATCGGCAAGGGTGCCTACTTCAACTATCTCACGACCCTCGACGACGTGATCGCCTCGCGCGGCGGCAATCTGCTGATCGTCGACGGCAAGATCGTCGGCGCCATCGGCGTCAGCGGCGGCACCGGCTCGCAGGACAATGTGATCTCGCTCGCCGGGCAAGCCGCGCTGAAGTAAAACGAACTACGTTCCATGCCATCTGCCGGAACACCGCTCCGGCAGATGGCAGCGAATTTCCTGGTATTTGAATCAACCTCCTAAAGCGATCGAAAGGAGTATCTGCTACAAGCGTTACGGAAAGCCGACCACGACGAGGGCACTTGCCGCAGCACTTGGATAGGCGACGCGATCTGTGCGGACCAGCTGTTGCGAAGCCGTCGAGACCGAAACCGCCCTTCATTGATCGGCTGTTCATGCGCTTCTCGAAAAACCGGACCATTGATGGCCTCTGGGTCGGGACCTCCGAAAGCAAGCCGCATCCTGCCCTGCATCGCGTCGTCGAGGCGCTCACCCTGATCAAGCACCATCACGCGCTGCATTACTCCCGTGTCATCACCAGGCTCGACCGGATATGGGTGCATCTGATTCCGAGTGCTCAGGCGCATTACGAACGATCGCTGAATGGCTGCGTCCTCGATGAGCGCTATGTGCTCCATGAGACGATGACGATCGAACGGATCGCGTCCACCATCGTTCATGAGGCGACCCATGCGAGGCTCGAGAGCTGCGGCATCGAATATTACGAGAAGGATCGACACCGCATCGAGGCGATTTGCCTGCGACGCGAACTGAGCTTTCTCGCCGGTCTGCCTGATGTGGAATTGATGCGAGAGGAGATCAGGCAGACGATCGCGTGGTGCGCCAGTGACCGGGAATACCTATCCGATCCTAGTTTTCAGCAACGCCAGGAGCAGGGCCAGATCGAAACCCTCCGTCACCTGAATGTGCCGGAGTGGTTTATCAGACTGATACTGGGGGTGATCTGGCGACGGCGGTTGCGTCGTTTTGCAGTAGAAAATGCCGCGGATCCGGAGCCTGCTGCGACAAAACAACCCGACGGGCAACTCAGCTAAACCCTGTCAATCACCGCGCGTGAAAATATTTCGCTTTATCCGAAGCGTAATTTGGTGTATGAATTTCCTGTCTCACCCGATCGAGGGGCGCTTCGCGGTCGTCACGAACGTGGGTCGAGATGCGGTGGACGCCGATTGCGCAGTCGACGAATGCGCATGAGGCGGACGGCGAAATCGTGCAGGCCTGACGCCCTAGCGGTAGGTGTCTCTTCCGATTGCGCAGTGCGCGTTGTGAAGACGGTGACAACAAAGCCAAGTCTCGCCGGGGAGAGCACGTATAAGCCGTAGCCCATCGCGCAGGGAAAGCCGGGTTGTTCCGGTTACACCTGTGGTCCTACCCCCGTGCTTTCTAGCTATTGCACGGGGCCCATGGGTGCGATCGGCACCCGGCTTTCCCTGCGCCCTCCCCAACGGAGAGGGCGGAACGACAAGCAAAGCTCGGACAGTTCGTGTCGCGAGAATGCTGACACGTAGCTTACGCGAAACTGACGTGAAGCTTACAAGCGGTCTGCCTTCGCAGACGGATCAATCCTTGCGCAGCTGCACACTATTCCACCGCGGCGCCCACCGGCGGTCCGCCCGGCGGACGGTGCAGGAAGGTGATCGACGCATAGGCGCCGACCCAGGAGCCAGCTGCCGCGAAGGCGACATACATCCAGTTTTCGGTGTAGCTGATCACCGCATAGGAGGAGAGCAGATACCAGATGCTGCTCCAGGTCGCCGCCGGCACGCGCTTGCGCGCCACCACCGCCGACGTAAACATGACATAGACCGCGTCGGTGGCCGCGGTCGCGATGAAGACTGCGCCGGCAGTGATGGGATCGATGGCAACCATTGCAACTCCTGTTCGGGTCGGGCAGAAGGCATGAGATGTGAAGCGGTTTTCCGAAAGGATTATGCCCGACAAGGTATGATGGATGAGATCGGACAACGCTAATTTGTCATCAAGCTCGGGCATAGATTAATCGCAAACGGGAACGCGCATGCAGAGCATCCGTGAGATCCTTGCCGATATCTGGACCGGCGCCGGTGGTGCGCCGTCCGCGCTCGATGCTATCAGGCTTACCGGCAGCGAACCGCAATTGCCGTCGTCGTTTCGGGTCGCCGCCGCCGCGCAGGCGCCGATCGCAGCCGCCGGCCTTGCCGCGGCCGAGATCTGGAAGGCCCGCCGCGGCGAGGGGCAGGAGGTCGCGGTCGACATCCGCCATGCCGTCGTCGAATGCCGCAGCGAGCGCTATCTGCGCGTCGACGGCAAGCCGCCGCCGCCGGCCTGGGACAAGATCGCCGGCGTCTACCGTGTCAGGGACAACCGCTTCGTCCGCCTCCACACCAATTTCCCGCATCATCGCGATGCCGTCTGCAAGGTGCTCGGCTGCAACGCCGAGCGCGACGAGGTCCAGGCCGCGCTGCTGCAATGGGACGGCGAGGCGTTCGAGACCGCGGCCTATGCCGAAGGCGGCGTCGTGGCCCTGATGCGCTCATATGACGAATGGTCGGCGACGCCGCATGCCAAGGAACTGGCAAGACTGCCGCTGATCTCGATCGAGAAGATCGGCGAGGCGGCGCCCAGGCCCTGGCCCGCCGGCGATCGGCCATTGGCCGGCATCCGGGTGCTCGACCTGTCGCGCGTGATTGCAGGCCCCGTCGCCGGCCGCACGCTCGCGGCGCATGGCGCCGACGTACTGCTGATCTCCGGTCCCGGCCTGCCGGCGATTCCCTGGCTGACCATCGACACCGGCCGCGGCAAGCTGACGAGCCTCATCGAGCTGAAAAGCGAGCAGGGGCGCGCCGTGATGCGCGGCCTGGTGGCGCAGGTCGACATCCTCTCGCAGGGCTATCGCCCGCAGGCGATCGCGCGGCTCGGCTTCGCTCCGGAGGACGCGGCGCGGATCAATCCCGGGATCGTCTATGTGACGCTGTCCGCCTATGGCCACGCCGGACCATGGGCGGAGCGCCGCAGCTTCGATTCGCTGGTGCAGACCACGACCGGCTTCAATCATGCCGAGGGGCAGGCGGCCGGCGTCGACGGACCGAAGGAATTGCCGGCCCAGATGCTCGACCACGCCACCGGATATTTCATGGCGTTCGGCGCCATGATGGCCAGGGCCCGCCAGGCCCGCGAGGGCGGCAGCTGGCACGTCCGGGTGTCGCTGGCGCAGACCGGGCGCTGGCTGTGGAATCTCGGCCGCCTCGACACCGGCCTTGCCACCGAGGACCTCAAGGCGGAGGCGGTGCGGCCCTTCATCGAGCAGCTTCCGTCCGGTTTCGGCACGCTGAGCTCGGTCCGGCACGCGGCGATCCTGTCGCGGACCCCGGCGCATTGGTCCCGCCCGGCCATGCCGCTCGGCAGCCATTCCCCGGAGTTTCCCGCTCCGGAGTTTCCTGCCCCGGAGTTTCCCGGATGAGACGTTCAGCCGCCGTTCATGCCGTCGAAACTTTAACCTCAAGCGCAGCCAAACCGCGTTTTTTAGGTTGTTTGCGACGCCAATTCGGCACTATTAGCGCACCGCTGCGGCCGTCCCGCCGGCAGCGGCAGCGACCGGGCCCCGGACCGCATGCTTAGAGAGCTTAGCAAACGAATGCAGACCCTTAGCCGACCGCGGCTGGTGACGGTGGTGGTGGTGGCGGCGCTGGCCGGTGCCGCCGTGTACGGCTATACGCGTCTCAGCGCGGCCAAGCCGACGCCGTCGTCCGAGGTTTCCAGCCAGTCCCGCAAGGGCGGATCGCGTTACACCCCCACCCCGCCCGAATGGGCCAGCCTGACCTTCCAGGCGGTGGCCGAGCATACCTTCCGTTCCGAATTGGTGACCGAGGGCAAGATCGGGATCGATGAGGATCGTTCGACCCCGGTGTATTCGCCCTATACCGGCCGCGTCACCCGCCTGCTGGTGCGGCCGGGCGAGAGCGTGACCAAGGGACAGCCGCTGTTCGTGATCGAAGCCGCCGACACGGTGCAGGCGCAAAACGATTATGTGGCGGCGATGACAGGCCTCAACAAGGCGCAGTCGGCGCTCGACCTCGCTGCGATCCAGGAGAAGCGCGCCAAGGACCTGTCCGACGGCAAGGCGATCCCGCTGAAGGATTATCAGCAGGCGCAGGCCACGCTGGTGCAGGCCCAGAACGACGCGCGCTCGGCGCAGACCTTGCTCGAGGCCGCGCAGAACAAGCTGCACATCCTCGGCTTCGGCGACGATGCCATCACCACGCTGCAGCAGAAGGGCCGGCTCAATCCGGAGACGACGGTGTTCGCGCCGCTCGGCGGCACCATCGTGCAGCGCAAGGCCGGTCCGGGCCAGTACGTCTCGACCGGTGCCAGCGATCCGGTCTATGTGATCGGCGATCTCTCCACCGTCTGGCTGATCGCCTATGTCCGCGAGTCCGATGCCGATAATGTCGCGGTCGGGCAGGACGTCAGCTTCAGCGTGATGGCGTTGCCGGGCAAGGTGTTCTCGGCCCGGATCAACTACGTGGCCGCGGCGATCGATCCGACTTCGCGCCGGCTCTTGGTCCGCGCCACCATCGACAATGCCGACAACCGGCTGAAGCCGGAGATGTTCGCCAACGTGACGCTGTATTCGAAGGGCGAGCATCCGGCGGTCGGCGTGCCGAAGCAGGCGCTGATCTACGAGGGCGATCAGGTTCGCGTCTGGGTCGCGAAGCCCGACGACAAGACCATCGAGCTGCGTCAGATCAAGCCCGGCCTCATCAACGGCGATCTCGTCGAGGTCGCCGGCAACCTCAAGCCGGGCGAGCAGATCGTGACGAAGGGAAGCCTCTTCATCGACCGCGCCGCGTCCGGCACATAACGACGCATGATCCGGAAAACGGGGACCCGGCATTTCCGGATCGACTATGCTCAGCAAGAAAAATCCTCACCGTTGAAAGCTCCGATCTGAATGGATCGCCTGGTCGCAATCGCCGTCAATCGCCGCTACTTGATGGTGGCCTTGTTCGCCATCGTCTTCATCGGCGGTCTGCTCGCATTCCAGCAGCTCAACATCGAGGCCTATCCCGACCCGACCCCGCCGATGGTCGACATCGTGACCCAGAGCCCGGGCCTCTCGGCCGAGGAGATCGAGCGCTACATCACGATCCCGATCGAGACCCAGGTCGCCGGCATCAAGAACCTGAAGACCATCCGTACCATTTCGCTGTACGGCCTCTCCGACGTCAAACTGCAGTTCTCGTTCGACTACACCTATGACGAGGCGTTGCAGCAGGTGCTGAACCGGCTGTCGCAGCTCGCCCCGTTGCCGGGCAACGTGCAGCCCGGCATCTCGCCGACCAGCCCGATCGGCGAGATATTCCGCTACCGCCTGAAGGGGCCGCCGAACTACAGCGTGCTCGACCTCAAGACGCTGCAGGACTGGGTGCTGCAGCGCCGCTTCCGCGCCGTGCCCGGCGTGATCGACGTCACCGGCTGGGGCGGCAAGACCAAGACCTACGAGATCCAGGTCGACTTCAACAAGCTGGTCGCCAACGGCCTGACGCTGCCGCAGGTGCTGCAGGCGGTCTCCAACGCCAACATCAATGTCGGCGGCAACACCGTGAATATCGGCTCGCAGTCGGCGGTGGTGCGCGGCGTCGGCCTGATCCGCTCGATCGACGATCTCGCCAACACGATGATCGCGCAATCCGGCGGCAATCCGGTGCTGGTCAAGGACATCGGCGCGGTCACGATCGGCGAGAAGCCGCGGCTCGGCATCGCCGGCATCGACGGCGACGACGACATCGTGCAGGGCATCGTGCTGATGCGCCGCGGCGAGCAATCGTCGCCGACGATCGCCCGCGTCGAGCAGCTGGTCAACCAGATCAACAATTCGACGATCCTGCCGCCCGGCGTCAAGATCGAGCGCATCTATGACCGCAAGGACCTGATCGAGCTCACCACGCACACCGTGCTGCACAACATGGTGGTCGGCATCCTCTTGATCGTGCTGCTGCAGTGGATCTTCCTCGGCGATCTCCGCAGCGCGCTGATCGTCGGTGCGACGATCCCGTTCGCGCTGTTCTTCGCCGTGATCATCCTAGTGCTGCGCGGCGAATCCGCCAACCTGCTGTCGGTCGGCGCGATCGATTTCGGCCTGATCGTCGATGCCACCGTCATCATGGTGGAGGCGATCTTCCGCCGGCTGTCGCAGACCACAGCGCTGTCGGAGATCGAGCGGGCGCACATCTCCGAGGATACGGTGATGGGGATGAAGAGCCATGCGATCCTGTCGGCCGCGGCCGACGTCTCGCGCTCGATCTTCTTCGCCGCCACCATCATCGTGGCCGCGTTCCTGCCGCTGTTCACGCTGGGCGGCGTCGAGGGCAACATCTTCGGGCCGATGGCGCGGACCTATGCCTATGCGTTGGCGGGCGGTCTGCTGGCGACCTTCACGATCACGCCGGCGCTGAGCGCGATCATCCTGCCGGCGCATATCCATGAGACCGAGACCTGGATCGTCAAGAAGCTCGACGCGATCTACCTGCCGGTGCTGAACTGGGCGATCGCCAACCGCAAGATCGTGATGGCCGGCGCTGCCGGGCTCGTCGTCATGACCATCATCTTCGTGCGCTTCCTCGGCCTCGAATTCCTGCCCAAGCTGGAGGAAGGCAATCTGTGGATTCGCGCCACGCTGCCGCCGACGATCTCGCTGCAGGAGGGCAACGCCTATGTCAACGAGATGCGCAAGCTGATCCGCAGCCGTCCCGAGGTAGTGTCGGTGGTGTCGCAGCACGGCCGTCCCGACGACGGCACCGACGCGGCGGGATTCTTCAATGCCGAGTTCTTCGCGCCGCTGAAGCCGGCCAGCGAATGGCCCAACACGCATGACAAGGACGAACTCACCGCGCAATTGCTGGCGCAGTTGCAGGATAAGTTCCCCGGCGTCGAGTTCAACTTCTCGCAATATCTGCAGGACAACGTCTCGGAGGCGGTGTCGGGCGTGAAGGGCGAGAATTCCATCAAACTCTATGGCAATGATCTGCAGGCGCTGACCGACACCGCCAACAAGATCAAGTCCGTGCTCTCCACCGTGCAGGGCGTGACCGACCTTGCCGTATTCACCTCGCTCGGCCAGCCGACCGTCCAGATCGACGTCGATCGTGCGCGGGCGGCGCGTTACGGCCTGTCCCCGGGCGACATCAACGCGACGATCAAGGTCGCGGTCGGCGGCGACACCGCGGGCGATCTCTATGAACCCGGCAGCGACCGGCACTTCCCGATCATCGTTCGCCTTGCGCCGGACTACCGCAAGAGCGCCGAGGCGATCCAGAACCTGCGGGTCGGGGCGAGCAATCCCAATGGCGGGATCACGCAGATCCCGCTGAGCGAGGTCGCCTCGATCAAGCTGGTCTCGGGCGCGGCCTACATCTATCGCGAGCAGCAGGAACGCTATCTGCCGATCAAGTTCTCGGTGCGCGACCGCGACCTCGGCAGCGCGATCCTGGAAGCGCAGCAGAAGGTCAACGAGCAGGTACAGTTGCCGCCCGGCTCGCGGCTCGAATGGGTCGGCGAGTTCGGCAATCTGCAGGACGCGATCAAGCGGCTGTCGATCGTGGTGCCGATCAGCCTGGTGCTGATCGCTGTGCTGCTGTTCTTCAATTTCGGCTCGATGGTCGACACCATGCTGGCGATGAGCGTGATCCCGATGGCGATCTTCGGCGGCGTGCTCGGGCTCCTGATCTCCGGCATCCCGTTTAGCGTCTCGGCGGCGATCGGCTTCATCGCGCTGTTCGGCATCGCCGTGATGGACGGCATCATCATCCTGTCGCAGTTCAACCAGCTGATCGACGAGGGCTACGACCGGATGCGCGCGGTGATCCGCACCGGCGAGTTGCAGCTTCGTCCGGTGCTGATGACCTGCGTCGTCGCCGGCATCGGCCTGCTGCCGGCGGCGGTGTCGGAGGGCATCGGCTCGCAGGTGCAGAAGCCGCTCGCCATCGTCGTCGTCACCGGCATGATGCTGGCGCCGCTGGTGATCCTGGTCACGCTGCCGGTGCTGATCTCCTACTTCTCGCGCCGGCCGAGGGATACCGTCAGGTGAAGCCGTAGAGCCGTGCCGGATTGTCGACCAGGATGGTCTTGCGCACCGCGGCGTCCGGCGCCCAGACCGGGAGCTGGTTGAGGAGTCGGCCGTCGTCGATCTGATACAGCGGCGTCACCTCGGTGACCTTCCTGCCCGGTGGCGTCACCGAGTCCGGGTGCGGCCAGTCGGTGCCCCAGACGATGCGCTCGGCATTGGCCGCGATCAGCGCCTGCGCCAGCGGCGCGGCGTCGGCATAGTCGGGCGCGAGCTTGGAGGCGCGGTAGGCGCCGGAAATCTTGACATAGGCCTTGCCGGACCTGACCAGCGCGAGCAGGTCGTCGAACCCCGGCTGGCCGGTGCCGAGCGCGGCCTCGGCGCCGCCGAAATGGTCGAACACGACCGGCACCGGCGCCGTGGCGACCAGGTCCTTGATCGCGGAGATCATCGCGAGGCTGGTGAACAGCTGGACATGCCAGCCGCGCGCCTTCATCCGCTCGATCGCGGCCGAGAGGCGCTGCCGGCCGACATTGGGATCGTTGACGCCGCCGGTCGCGAGGTTGAGGCGGATGCCGCGGAAGCCGGCCTTGTGCATGGCATCAAGATCGCCCTCGCTGGTCTTGTCGTCGATCACGGCGACGCCGCGCGCGGTCGGCCCGCGCGCGATCATGCCGAACAGCGTCGACGAATTATCGGGGCCGTAGACGCTCGGCGTCACGATCACCACGCGCTCGACATGCAGCGCCTTGTGCAGCGCGCTCATCTCCTCTGGCGAGGCCGGCTCGGGGGTGTAGACGCGGCCGGCGAAGAACGGGAACTTGGCGGGATCACCATGGATGTGGGTGTGGCAGTCGCACGCACCGGCAGGCACGTCGAAATTCACCGCGGTCGATGGTTGTGCGGCCCTGGAAAATGCGTTGCTGCTGGTCATGGTCACTCCGGCTGCGATGGAAGCCAGCATCATATCGCGTCGCGTCAGCATTGGACGTCTCCCTGCGTGCTCGGCTGTTATGCGCGCACTCCGCGCACCGGCTTTGTTGATGGCCGGCGGGGCGGGAGGTTATCGGCGGAGAAAGCGGGCGGGAAGGGTCCGATCGCTGTGCGACCGGTTCCACAAAGCCTATTGTCCCGATGGCGTGCGCAAGCCGTGCCAGGCGTCGCGGACCTGGTGGTAGTGCACCTCTGGCAGATAGTCCGGCGTCTTGAGATTGAGCGTCTTGACGTCGAGGCGCCCGACCGCGCTGAGCAGTGTGTAGGAAGCGACCACGCGGTCGCGCTGCGCACCGATCAACCGCGCCCGTGCCGTGATCAAATCCTGCTGGGCGTTGAGCACGTCGACCGTGGTGCGCTGGCCGCCGGCGGCTTCCTTCTGCACGCCGGCCAGCGCAACCTCGGCGGCCTTCACCTCCGACTCGGAGGCCGACACCGCGATCTTGGCGCCCTCATTGGCGACCCAGGCGCTGACCACGGCGGTCTTGGCCTGATTGCGCACCTGATCCAGCACCAGCCGGCTCTGGGCCGCCACTTCCTTGGCCTGCCGGGTCTGCGAGGCCGCAGTGCCGCCGTCGTAGATCGGCTGGGTGATCTGGCCGATCACCGATGCCTGATCGGTGCCGAAGGTGCCGAGCGTCTGGTCGGTATCACGGGCGCGGCTGACGCTGCCCTGCACCGAGACGTTCGGCATCAGGCTGCTCTCGGCGACGCGGATCGAGGTCGAGGCGACGTCGACGTCGAAGCCGGCCGCGGTCACGGCGGGGTGCTCGCGGAGCGACAATGCGATCGCGTCCTCGCGGCTGCGCGGCAGCAGCCGGTCGGTGGTCTCGGCTGGCCGCAATTGCGACGGCGGGTTGCCGATCACCTGCGCATAGGTCGCCTGGCTGATCGCGAGGTTGACCTCGGCGGCATTGAGATCGGCGAGGCCGCGGTTGAGCCGGGCCTCGGCCTGGGCGGTGTCGGTCGGCGTGACGTCGCCGGCATTGAGGCGGCGCTGGGTGATCGCCTGGGTCTCCTTCAGGAAGGCGACGTTGGAGCGCTGCGCCTCGACCAGGGTCTGGTTGGCCAGCACGTTGGTATAGGCGGTGACGGCGTCGAGCAGCACGCCCTGGCCGACATTGCGCAGCGCCTCGCGGCCGGACTGCACCTGCAACTCGGCGACGCGGACGCTGTTGGCGGTCTTGAAGCCGTTGAACAGGGTCTGGGTCACCGTGACCCCGATCTGCCAGGGCTTCAGCGTCGCGGTCTGGATGACGTTGCCGGGCAGCTGGTCGCGCACTGCCTGCAGGCCGACCGAGAGACCGGCTGTGATCTGGGGGCGATAGCCGGCCAGCGCCTGCGGCACGTTCTCGTCGGTGGCGCGCTGGCGCGCTCGTTCGGCATTGAGCTGCGGATTGGTCTGATAGGCCTTGACCAGGGCTTCGGGCAGGCTCTCGGCGCGGGCGGCAGGACAGCTCAGCAGCGCGCACGCCAAGGCGCCAAGGCCGATGCCCGACAAAAGCACGCGCCTCGCCACCTCGCCGATCTCAGCGGCACGCTCAACCATGTGATCCCGCACACCAAAGCCCCGGCAGTCCGCACCCGCAGACGCCATCGACACATCTACCTGTTTACGGGCCACGACGGCCACAGGCAAACCGCCACGCGACATCTGCACATCATTTCGGTTCTTGTCTGTTGCCGGTTCGTCACAGGCGAACGCAACTGTCATATGAAGTATAAGTTCGAACCGCCGGCCGTCGATTCAGCGGTGCCGGTTATCCACTGCCTGCCCGGGTTCATTGCAGATGCCCAAGTTTTTCTCTGACCCCGAGGCGATCGCCGAGCACATCGTTCGTGACGTCGGAACCGAGCTGGTGGTCGGGCTGCCGCTCGGCCTCGGCAAGGCCAACCACATCGTCAATGCGCTGTATGCGCGGGCGGCCGCCGACCGCTCCATCAACCTGACGCTGTTCTCGGCGCTGACGCTGGAAAAGCCGAAGCCGAACAGCCTGCTCGAACAGCGCTTCATCGGCCCGGTGATCGATCGCCTGTTCGGCGGTTATCCGGATCTCGTTTATGCGGATGAGCTGCGTCACGGCGCGCTTCCGCCCAACGTCAAGGTGATCGAATTCTTCTTCCTCGCGGGCCAGTGGCTGTATCGGCCCTTCGCGCAGCAGAACTACATCTCCGCCAATTACACCCATGCGGCGTCCTACCTGCTGTCGCGCGGATTGAACGTCGCCCCCCAGCTGGTCGCCAAGCGCATGGTCGACGGCGTGCCGCGCTACAGTTTGAGCTGCAACACCGACACGACGCTCGACGTGCTGCGCGCCCGCGCGCAGCGGCGGGCGTCGTTCAAGCTGATCGGCCAGGTCAATTCCGAGCTGCCGTTCATGCCCGGGCCCGGCGACTTGCCCGCGGATGAATTCGCCGCAGTCCTCGACGGTCCGGATACCGATTTCCCGCTGTTCGCGCCGCCATCGGAGCCGATCAGCGATACCAAATATGCGGTCGGATTGCATGCCGCGGGCCTGGTCCGCGACGGCGGCACGCTGCAGATCGGGATCGGGCAGGTCGGCGATGCGCTGGCGCAGGGACTCGTGGTCCGCCATCGCGACAACGCCCAATTCCACGGCATCATGCAGCGCCTTGCACCCGGCACCGAGCAGCTCGCGGCGGCCGAGACCGGGCCGTTCGAGAAGGGCCTCTACGGCGTCAGCGAGATGCTGTTCGAGGCGTTCCTCGGACTGATCGATGCCGGCATCCTCAAGCGCGACGTCGACGGTGTGATCCTGCACGGCGCGTTCTTCCTGGGGCCGCAATCCTTCTACCGCGCGCTGCGCGAGATGCCGGGCGAGCAGCTGGCGCGAATCCAGATGATGCCGGTGTCCTTCACCAACGAGATCTTCGGCGACGAAGCGGGCAAGCGCCGCGCCCGGGTCGAAGCGCGCTTCGTCAACAACGCGATGATGGCGACGCTGCTCGGGGCGGCGGTCTCCGACGGGCTCGAGAATGGCCAGGTTGTGAGCGGCGTCGGCGGCCAGTACAATTTCGTCGCGCAGGCCTTCGCGCTGGAGGGCGCGCGTTCGGTGCTGGCACTGGAGGCGACCCACCAGTCCGGCAAGCAGGTGCAGTCGAACATCCGCTGGTCCTACGGCCACGAGACCATTCCGAGACACCTGCGCGACATCTTCGTCACGGAATATGGCGTTGCGGATACGCGCGGGAAATCCGACGCGGACGTGATCGCCGCGATGTTGCAGGTATCGGACTCGCGCTTCCAAGGCGAGCTGATGCGGCAGGCCAAGGACGCCGGCAAGCTGCCGCGCAGCCACGAGATCGCCGCGGCCCATCGCGAAAATTATCCCGAGCGCATCGGCGCTGCGCTGAAGCCCGCGCGCGAGGCTGGGCTGCTGCCGTCATTTCCGTTCGGCAGCGACTTCACCGATGTCGAGCAGCGGCTGATTCCGGCCTTGCAGATCTTGCAGCAGGCGCAGCGTGCGCCGCTGCAGCTCGCCGGCCTGCTGTGGCAGGGCATGCACCATCCGCCCGATGCCGCCGACCGCGAATGCCTGGCGCGGCTCGGCCTCGACAAGCCGACGCATGTTGCCGAGCGCGCCTATCGCGCACTCGTCACCGCGGCCTTGCAACGAAGCCGAAGGGGTTAGCGGTTCTTGTTGACCGGCTTGCGCTTCTCGATGAAGGCCGCCATGCCCTCGGCGCGGTCCTCGAGCGCGAAGGTCGAGTGGAACAAATTGCGCTCGACATTCATGCCTTCCGCGAGCGGCGTCTCGAACGCGCGGTTGACGGCTTCCTTGGCCATCGCGACCGCCGGGCGCGACATCGAGGCGATCTTCTCGGCCGCGGCGAGCGCCTCTTCCATCAGCTTGTCGGCCGGAACGATCCGCGACACCAGGCCGGAGCGCTCGGCTTCCGCCGCGTCCATCATCCGCCCGGTGAGGCAGAGGTCCATCGCCTTCGACTTGCCGATCGCGCGGGTCAGCCGCTGGGTGCCGCCGATGCCGGGAATGGTGCCGAGGGTGATTTCCGGCTGGCCGAACTTGGCGGTGTCGGCGGCGATGATGATGTCGCACATCATCGCGAGCTCGCAGCCGCCGCCGAGCGCATAGCCCGCGACCGCCGCGATGGTCGGCTTGCGGCACCGCGCGACGCGGTCGCCGCCGATCGCGGTGAAGTCGCTGTTGAACATGTCGATGAAGCCCTTCGGCTGCATCTCCTTGATGTCCGCGCCGGCGGCGAACGCCTTTTCGCTCCCGGTGATCAGGATGCAGCCGATCTTGTCGTCGGCCTCGAGATCGTCGACCGCCGCGGCGATCTCGCGGAACACGCCGAACGACAGCGCATTCAGCATTTTCGGCCGGTTCAGCGTGATGACGCCGACCGGTCCCTTGCTCTCGACGATGATGAATTCGAACGTAGCCATGACGCAAACCCCGTGCCTGATTTGGCGGGCAATGTGCCCGCTGGCGGGATGCGCTTCAAGGGGCAGCAACGGGGCTTTGGGCCGCGCCTGCGGCGCTGCTGCGCCGCAGGCCGGCTCGGCTAGGCCATGAACATCCGTGCGGCGGAGGCGACCGTGAGCAGGGCGCCGAAGCCGATGAAGATCTTCCCGATCAGCGAGGTCTGGTCCAGGGTCGCGCTGTCGCTGCTCGCCAGCACGGGAGCCGGCTTGGGGGCGGCCGTGGCGGCAGGCGGGGGCTGCGGCGCAGGCGCTTCCTGTTGCGCGGTCTGCGGTTGAGCCGGTTGCGGCTGTTCCGCCGGCTGCTCCTGCTGGAGGGCCCGGTCGACGTCGTTGAGCTGGTCGGACGCGACCACGTTGCTATCGGGCTGCGCGTCGGCGGGCTTGTCGGAGGCGGCCATCACAGGATTGACACTGGCGGGCGCGGGGCTCGCATTGCCTTCGCCGGAGGTCAGCTCCGCGTTGGCATTGGCGACCGTGGCGGGCATGCCCACCGAGGTCACGCTGCCGGCGTCGCTCGCGGCCTTCTTGGCCTCGGATTTGTCAGCCGTCTTCGACGATTGGTGACGCGCATGGCGCCGGCCATGCCGCGAACTCTGCTGCGCAGACGTGTCGGTGGTTGCGTTGTCGGATTTTGATGCGGACGCGTCCGAACCGGCCGCGGAGGCCGGCAACGGAGCTGCGAGACACACGACAAGTCCTGTCAGCCCTGTCGCAATCATCAAGGCCAAGCGCCCGCTGGCTTTGATCTTCATTCTGATGATCTCCCCATGATGCCCACCCAAATGCGAAAAGAGACCCGGCTGCGTGTCCACACCGGGGCAGAAAGAGGGAATCTTCGGGCCTGAGGGGGCAAAAGCTGGGCAATTTCGTCCCACCGGCCCGTCGGCGGCGACAGGCGGTGCTTGTCGGACCGATCGGTGTTATGAGCCGTTCCGTCTGCAAACCCGCCGGAGCGATTCTTTGCGGCTGATGCTCGGCGCGGCCTGGCCGAAGGATCGCGATCACGAATTCGTGATGCTGTCGGCTTGCCGCGTAACGAACTGAAAGATCGGCCGAATTGCAATTCAGGAGCCTGCGTGCGCGAACGTGAGGATGAATGGACCGACCTGATGCGGTCGGCCATTTCAGGCGATGACGCGGCGTATCATCGCCTGCTCAGGGCCATCACGCCGGTACTCCGTGCCGCGGCGCGACGTGGCTTGGCGCGTGCGGGTCAACCGGTCGATCAGTCCGAGGACATTGTGCAGGACATCTTGTTGGCGGTGCATTTGAAGCGACAGACCTGGGACACCAGCGCGCCGTTCGCGCCGTGGCTGTTCGCGATCGCGCGCAACAAGCTGATCGACGCGCTGCGCCGCCGCGGCCGGCGCATCTTCGTCAACATCGATGATTTCGCCGAGACGCTGCCGGGAGAAACACCGGAGCCGACCGCTTCGCCCGGCGAGGTCACCGCGCAGCTGCAGACGCTGCCGGCGCGGCAGCGCGACGTGCTGCAATCGATTGCGGTCGACAGCGCCTCGATCAAGGATACCGCGACGAAACTCTCGATGACCGAGGGCGCGGTGCGGGTCGCGCTGCATCGCGGGCTTGCGAGCCTCACCGCGAAATTACGGGACCGATGAGCATGGATACCGATCAACTCATTCGAACCCTTGCCGCAGACAACGCCTATCGCGCGCGCCCGATCGGTCTGGCCCTGATGCTGGCGCTGCTGGCGGCGGCGCCGGTCTCGCTGCTGATCTTCTTCGCCGAGCTCGGCGTGCGCCCGGACGTGATGAGCGCGATGCACAATCCGTTCTTCGACCTGAAATTCGCGGTGACCCTGGCGCTCGCCGCCTCGGCGATCGCGGTCAGCCTGCATCTGTCGCGGCCGGAAGCCTCGCTGCGCAGCTTCGGCTGGTGGCTGCTGATTCCGGCCGGCATCCTCGTTGCCGCCATCAGCGGCGAGATGATGATGCCGCAGCGGACGCCGATGATGACGCGCCTGATCGGCAAGAACTCGATGGCGTGCATGACCGCGATTCCCGCGATGTCGCTGCCGCTCTTGGTCGGCGCGCTGTATGGGCTGCGGCAGGGCGCTCCGGCGCGGCCGGCGGTCGCCGGCGCGGTGGCCGGCCTGCTGTCGGCTGGGCTCGCGGCGACCGTCTATGCCTCGCATTGCACCGACGACTCGCCGCTGTTCGTCGCGACCTGGTACACGCTGGCGACCGTGATCGTCGCAAGCGTCGGCGCGTTGATGGGAAGTCGAGCGCTACGGTATTGAGTGATCGTAGCCCGGATGCAGCGGAGCGACTGGGCAAGAATTGTGTTGTGAGCTGATTAGTTGGCGGGAGCGAAATCCGGCTGCGCTCTAACCTCCCCTTGAAAAGGGGAGGTCGCTTTGCTCGCCAGAGCAAAGCGGGTGGGGATCAGCTCTCTCCACGAACAACGTCGCCTGCGGCTGACCCCCATCCCGACCTTCCCCCTTCAGGGGGAAGGAGAAGACCGTAGCCGGATGGAGCGCAGCGAAATCCGGGGAGCCTTTGCGCGGTTGCATTGAATCCCGGATTGCGCTGCGCTCCATCCGCGCTACGGAAATCAGGCCGCGGGCGCGGACTGCTGCATGCGGTGGAAGCGCAGCACCTGCTGCGCGGTCGACGGCCGCAGCCGCTCATAGGTGTCCTTGCAGGCCTGCAAGTCGGTCGGCTCTGCGCCCGAGATCTCGTCGCGCAGGTTGATGATCGATCGCACCGTCGACCATGACAGGCTCGAGACCTTGGCCAGGATCATCACGCCTTCGGCGCGGGTTTCGATCATCATGTTCTCTGCGATGCTGACCGAGACGTTGGCGAGCGCGGCGAGCGAGGCGTTGGTCTCGTCGAACTTGCCGGCCTCGGCGAAGGCCGCGAGCTGGAATTCGTCAAGCCGTCCGTCCTGGTAGAGCGATTTGACCAGCGCATGCGCAATGGTGGTGTCCGACGTCACGGCAGCCGGCGCCGAGCGCGCGCGTCGCGTGGCTTCCTTCACCGCGATCGGAATCTCCTTGGCCTGCTGCGGATTGGCAGCCTCGAGGCGTTGCCTGACCGTATCCGAGGCCTTGGCGACCAGCTTGAGATAGAGATGCCGCGGGATGTTCGGGCGCAGCCCGACGCAGGTCGACAGGTTCTCGTCGCCCTCGGCGCGGCTGACCAGTCGGGTGAAGCCGCGCTCGGTGAATTCCGCGCCGGGATTGTTGACCGCGCTCTGGATCACCTCGTCATTGCCGCGCAGCACCAGCACATCGGTGACGGCACCGCTCAGCGACTTGCGGTTGGAGATCGCGAGCAGATGCGCCTGGCTCTTGCTGCGCGCCATCTCGATCAGGGTGTCGTCGTCGAGCCGCGGCGACAGCGTCAGCACGGGGCCTGCGACCTCGATCAGGTCGTCGAATGCCAGCGTGCGGATGGTCTGCGGCGGCGCGGTGTCGATCGGGGCGAGGCGGTTGGCGAGCAGCGCCTTGGCCGAGCTTTCGATGTGCTCGAGCAGGCATTGGAAGACGTCGTCGAACAGCACGATCTGCTCGTCCGAATAATTCACCGAGCCGTTGATGAAGAGGTCGGTCACCCGGCGCAGGGTCTCGACACGGCGTGCGACGGTGCCGTGGGCGAGGGTGGTCTGCAACTCGTCGAGCAGACTTTCGGGGGCGGTCGCGGGCTTCGAACTCATGACTCTGTCCTGGAGCGGTGGCGGCGGTTTCTCCGTCGCCGAATAGGGAAACGAAAGGGGTCAGGCGCTGGCGATGCGGTTGCGTCCCCTGGCCTTGGCTGCGTAAAGCGCGCCATCGGCGCGGGCGAGCAATGTGTCGGAGGTTTCCTGCGGCTTCAGTGTCGTGACGCCCGCGGAGATCGTGACCCGCATTCCCGGCGAGAACGCGCTCCAGTCGAGGTCGGCGATGATCGCGCGCAGCCGCTCGAGCGCACGCGTCGCCTGGTCCTGCGACAGCCCGGGCAGCACCAGCAGGAATTCCTCGCCGCCGTAACGGCCGAAGCGATCGATGCTGCGCAGATTGGCGAACATGCCGATGGCGAAGGTGCGCAGCGCCTCGTCGCCGATCGGATGGCCGTAGACGTCGTTGATGCGCTTGAAATGGTCGAGGTCGATCAGCGCGACCGCGCAGGAGCTGCCGTTGCGGGCGCAGCGCGCGATCTCGTCCTCGAGCGTGCGCATGATGCTGCGGCGGTTGGAGGTGCCGGTCAGTTCGTCGAGCTCGGCGAGCTCCTCGATGCGGCGGTAGGCCTCCTTCAGCTTCAGTCCGCTCTGATACAGCGATTGCTGCATCGCGCTCGAGAAGATCCCGAGATACATGCAGCGCCCGATGGTCAGCGCGAACACGATCATGGTGGCGAGGCGCTCGACCTTGGTGGCGGTCGGCATCCCGATCGGCCTGTCGGTTCCGAGGAACAGCGCGGCCAGGCCCAGCACCATGATGGTCCAGACCACAGCGGTCTGCCGCGCCGAGGTCCGCAGCGCGCCGAAGCTGAACACCACGAACAGGTTGCAGAGGAACAGCACGCCGACTTCCGGCGCGATGTAGGTGAACAGCAGCAGGTTCACCATGTTGACGGCCGATTGCGGCGCGACCAGATAGTGGTCGCGAAAGCGCTCGTGAAAGCCGCGCTCCGAGAGCACGACGTAGACGGCGACCAGGGACAGGCCGGTCAGGGCATAGCCGGTCGCCACCGCAACCGTCGTGGTGCCGGCATGCGCGTAGATCAACAGCACGACCGCATCGAGCGCGAAACAGGCGGCAATCATCGATTGGATCTGGCGGCGCTGCCTCGCCCGGCGCGCCAGGCGCTCGCGCGTCAGCGTGGGACGGCCGCTGTCCGGTGCGTCCGCGATCGGGCCGGGAAGTGACGACGCAGCGCTGCCCATGGTCTCGCCATTGCTGAAATCCCGCGAAATCTAAGTGGGAAAGCCTTTAGGTTTGGTATCTTTTGGAACCGACGCAACCCCGGTGAAACCCGGCCACGGCCCTTGTTTCGTAAGGAGAATCCGGTTGGCCGGGCCGATCGGGAGCGATCATGTGGCGGGCCTGCGCCGCGGCCCGCCTCGCGACGGCGCTGGCGTGGCGGCGAAGCCTTGCTATGGTCGCGCCACGGAGCGTGCCTGCGAGAGTATGCGGTGTTATGATACCATTTTTGGAGTCGCCGACGATTTTCCCTCATCGGAATCGTCGGCTGTGTCATAGATCACACATGCGGTCCGGACATTGCCGTAATGTGAAGAATCTTGGCTCTCGCGTCGAACCACGCGCCACCACCCTCAGACCAACTTTGCGAGACGGCCATTGAGCGCGACACAGGCGGCTTCAGACGATGTTCTGATCGCTCGGATCGCTCAAGGCGACCGGCTTGCCATGCAGGTGCTGTACGGACGGCATCATGTCAGGGTGTACCGCTTCGGGCTTCGGCTGGTGCGGGACGAACAGGTGGCGGAGGACCTCATCAGCGAGGTCTTTCTGGACGTGTGGCGTCAGGCGGGCAAATTCGAGGGACGATCCGCCGTTTCAACCTGGCTTCTGGCGATTACCCGGTTCAAGGCCTTGTCTTCGCTGCGGCGAAGGAAAGACGCCGAACTGGACGACGAGGCCGCGAACGCGATCGAGGACACGTCCGACGATCCGGAAACGGCAGTGCAGAAGAAGGACACCGGTGACACGCTGCGCAAGTGCCTGACGGGACTATCGGCGGAACATCGGGAAATTGTCGATCTTGTCTACTATCACGAGAAATCCGTGGAAGATGTCGCTGAGATCGTGGGGATTCCGGAGAATACCGTGAAGACGCGCCTGTTCTATGCGCGCAAGAAACTTGCCGAGTTGCTGAAGGCAGCCGGTGTCGAGCGAGGTTGGCCATGATGGCTGCGAGCAACAAGAAAGTGCAGGGCCAGGATCCTGACGACGTCGAGATGCTGCTGCCTTGGCACGCGGCCGGCACGCTGAACGCGCGTGACGCGCGCCGTGTCGAGGACGCGCTCGCGTCCGATCCGGAGCTCGCCCGGCAATATGCCGTCATCCGCGAGGAATATGCCGAGACCATCGGCCTCAACGAGAGCCTCGGTGCGCCCTCGGCGCGCGCCATGCAGAAGCTGTTTGCCGCGATCGATGCCGAGCCGGAGCGCAAGCCGTCGGCGGGCGCGCGGGTGTCGGCCGGGATCTCGGAGTTCTTTTCCAAATTGTCGCCGCGGACGCTGGCCTGGTCGTCCAGCCTCGGTGCGGTCGTGGTGTTGCTGCAGGCTGGCGTGATCGGGGCGGTGCTGATGCGCAGCCAGCCGGCCTCGTTCCAGACCGCCTCGCTTGATGCCGTCGAGCAACGCAGCGTGCCGGCCGCACCGAGCCCGGCCATTGCGCCCAGTGCGCCGATCACGCGTGACCTCGGTGCCAGCGTGGCGGCGACGCTGCCGACGCGGCTGTTGGTGCGCTTCACGCCCGACGCCCGGATCGCCGACATCACCGCGCTGCTGGACAGTTACCAGGGCGCGATCGTCGACGGGAAGGGCGGCATGTTCCGCTTGCAGTTCCGCGCGATGGACAAGGACAGTATCGCCGCGCTGATCGCCCGTTTGCAGAAAGAGAAGATCGTCAGCCTCGCCGTCGAAACGCCGTAAGCGACCGCAGACGGTTTTCGGGTCGAGGTCATTTGCGGCCAGACCGGACCGGACGCGGCGATTGCCGCGGTCGCGGACAAACCGTCGCAGCCTCGCAAACTCCCCATCGCAATAACACTTCCGTGAGCCGCGCATTGAATAAGCCCGCGCGGTGGTTCGCATCGGAGGTTTCCGTTGCAAATCGCCCTGCCGCGCAGTGATTTTCGGCGCGCAGCGCCTGAAACGGTACGGCGGAACCACGCGACGAAAAGGTTAAAAAAATCGCGGAGGATTTGAACGTCCGCCATCCTCTCACGACTTATGTGTGTGGGAGCGGTTTATCCCTCCCCGGCTATATCAGGCGCGAGCGCCCATCCACCCCAAGCGCCCATATGGCTTTGACCCGTCCGGTTGTCCCCCCGGACGGGTCTTTGCTTTTGGGGGCACCCTTGCATGACCGGCTGGCGCCGAACCCGGCGGATGCTTCAGGCCTTGCGCAGCGCGATCGCGAACGGCATGGGTGCGCGACGGCGGCGATAATTGCTGTGGATCATCCGGCTGCGCGGGGCGTGCACAGGATGCACACGGCCACCATGCAAGCCGATGACCTGACGATGGTTCGCGCAAGAAACTCCGTAGTCGAGCGGACTTCTTTGATCGCCCATTCCCGATTAAGAATTCAGTTAGACTTTATTTACCTTTTCCACAGAATATCAGGGTCGCGTCCAGTTGATTCGGTTCGGTTGCGTCTGCGTCCGTCTCTTTCCCTGCGGGCAAGTTTGAATGACACATCGGACCGACGTGGCCAGAGGCCAGGAAATTGTTGCGCGCTGGTGCAACCTTGCCGAGCAAAGGCTGGAACACCTTACCGAACTGTTCGAGACCGGACGCTGGCGCCGCTATCACAGCGAGCAGGCCTTTCTCGAGAACATCAGGGAAGCACGGGCCGCGGTCGAGATCTGGCGGGAATTGCTGACGCGCGAAGCTGCGCTCGACAATTCGCCGATCGACTTGTCCTGGCTCGGCCGCGGCAGCTCGATCCTGCCGCCGCGCCGCATCTCGCCGGCACCGGAGCGCCGGTCGGAGGCCGCCACACTGGCGGAGGCCGCGATGACCGCGGTTGCAGCCGCGCTGGAGACGGCAGCCGAGGTGCTGGAGGAGCCGCCCACCGTGACCGACGCGCCGCCGCTGGAGATGCCGCCTCCGGCTGCGCGGCCGCCGGTGCTCGATCTCGACACCATTCAGCGCCGCTATCCGCTGCTGCGCAACGCGCTGTAGAGCATGATCCGGAAAACTGTGAAGCGGTTTTCCGAAAGATCATGCTCAAACAAGAGGCGCTAACGCCGCACTGCATTGGCGCCGACAACGAGCTGGGCAACTTGCTGGGCGCCGCCCGCCGACAGATCCGACGTGATCGGGCGGGCGTGGTCGAGCCCGACCACCGCGCCGCCTGGGGTTTCCGCGATCATGTTGTTGTTGATCAGCGCGGAGCCGGCGCCCGGCACCACCGAGACGCCGATGCCGACGAACGCCTTGCGGATCACATTGCCTGATATCGCGACATCGCGCAGGTACTTGCCCCAGCCGGCGACGATGCCGAAGGTCGGCGCATTCTCGATCACGTTGCCGGTCACGGTGCTGTCGGCCTCGACATAGATGCCGATGCCGGCGCCGTCGTTCGGGTCGGTACCGACGGGGCGCTTCGGCAGCAGATTGCGGATGATGTTGCCCTGGACCACCGCGATGCGGCCGCCCTCGTTGAAGTTGCAGACGGAGACGCCGATTGCGGCGCCGTCGACGGTGTTGTTGGCGATCACAGCGGCCTCGAATGAGAATTCCGAATAGAGCGCCACCTCGCGGACATTGCTGACGCTGTTGTCGGTGATGTGGATGTTGGACGCCGAATTGCCGCGCACCGCGGAGAAGTCGCAGTTCCTGATGCGGTTGCCGCGCACGATCACATTGCCGGCGCGGAACGCGTTGATGGCGTTGCCGTACTGCCCGGAGCCGCCGGGGCCGGCCTTGATGTCCTCGATGCGGTTGTCGGCAACGATCGAGCCGTCGTCGCCGATCGCACTGCGCAGGATCTCGATGCCGTTATCGTTGGTGCCCTTGATGGTGTTGCGCGCGACCATCAGGCCGAGCGCGTCGAACGACACCAATGCCGTGCTCGCGATGTCGGTGAAGACATTGTTGCTGACGTCGCCCGACATCTGCTCGAACCAGATGCCGGCGCCGCCGCTGCCTGTGAGCTGGCAATCGGTGATGCGGATGTCGCGCCCGGACAGGCAATGCAGCAGGCCGCGCCGCGCCGGCAGCGGGATGCTGCCGCCGTCGAAGGTGAGGCCCATCAGGACGATGCCGTCGGCGCCTTCGGCTTCCAGCAGCGCGGCGCCGCCGTTGAAGACGAGCCGGCTGGCGCCGCGCACGCCGATCAGCTGGCTGCCGGGCGCAAGCCGCAACAGGCCGCTGCGATAGATGCCGGGCGGGAACGCCAGCGGCACCTGCGCGCGCGCGGCGTCGTCGATCGCGCGTTGCAGATTGCGGGTCTGGTCGTCGGGGCTGCCGGGGCGGACACCATATTGGGTGACGTCGCGGCCGAGCGAGCCGGCCGATTGCGCCGCGCGCGCGGCATCCGGCGACATCGCAAGCGCACCGGCTGCGCCTGCGGCGGTTGCTCCGATCAGATGGCGGCGGTTGACGTCCATGGGCATGGCCCTCGCACATAGTCGCGAGCGGTGACGTTCGCGGATCGAGTGGTAGCGCGAAACCCGGTGCTGCATGGTGAACACGCCGACGCAACCGGGCGATTGTTGGCGGTAGGGTTAATCCCGGGTGCAACCTATTCACGTCAAGCAGTCAAGCAATCGGATGACCTGCGCGAGGCGAGGCCATTGTCGCCAGTCAGGGCCTCGACCGCACGCCAGCTCGGTTTGGCAGAGACAGATGCCGGCATCGCGTGCCGCCCCCGCATTCCCACCCGCGCCGGAGGATCGCGAGACGCCCTCTTCAGGACCTGCAAGATTCCTGCCGGATACGTTCCATCGAACTCCATCTCAGCTTAGGAACCGCGACGTTCCCGGCGCGTTTGGGCAGGTCACGCAGGGCGCGTGTCTGCAACCACTCAAGCCATACTTGAGATCGGCTTCCCGTGAACATCCTCCATCCGCAAGGTCCAGTCGCTATCGCCGACAAGATGATCCTGATCGACTCGATCGCGATCATGCTGGCGATCGTGGTGCCGACCATTGTCGCTATCCTGGCGTTCGCCTGGTGGTTTCGCGCTTCGAATCCGCACGCCCGCTATCAGCCGTTCTTCGTCTATTCCGGACGTGTCGAAATGGTGGTCTGGGCGATCCCTGCGCTCACGATCATCCTGCTCGGCGGCGTGGCTTGGATCGGCTCGCATCAGCTCGATCCCGCAGCGCCGGTGCCGGGAACCGGGGCGCCCGTCCGCGTTCAGGCCGTCTCGCTCGATTGGAAATGGCTCTTCATCTACCCGGACCAGCGCATCGCCACCGTCAATGCGCTGACCGTGCCGGCTGGAGCTGAGCTGAATTTCGAGCTGACATCCTCGAGCGTGATGAACGTCTTCTTCGTCCCGCAACTCGGCAGCATGATCTACACCATGAACGGCATGGTGACGAAGCTGAACCTGCGTGCCGACAATGAAGGCAAGCTGCAGGGACTTTCGGCGCATTTCTCCGGCGACGGATTTCCCGACATGATGTTCGACGTCAACGTCATCTCGCCGCTCGCTTTCCCGGACTGGGTGGCCGAGACGGCGAAATCCGATTCCATACTCAACGAGGCCTCCTACAGGAAGCTGATGCAGCAATCGGTCGAAAAGGGAAGGCCGACTTTCCGGCTGGAGGACTCACGGCTGTTCGACATGATCGCAACCCAGCACATTCCGCCGGGTCCGGGGCCGCAGATCAGCGCGAATGCCGGACGCGAGCGAAGTGGAGAGCACGATGCTCGGTAAGCTTGATTGGTCGGCGATTCCGCTCGACCAGCCGATTCCGCTGGTCGCGGGCGCCGTGGTGCTGATCGCGATACTGGCGGTGCTCGCTTGGGTCATCGCCAAGGGACATCTGCCCTATCTCTGGCATGAATGGATCACCAGCGTCGATCACAAACGGATCGGCGTCATGTACATCCTGCTCGCTTCGGTGATGCTGCTGCGCGGCGGCAGCGACGCCATCATGATGCGCATCCAGCAGGCGATCGCCTATCAATCGCAAGGCTATCTGCCGCCGGAGCATTACAACCAGATCTTCTCGGCTCACGGCACCATCATGATTTTCTTCGTGGCGATGCCGTTCGTGATCGGGTTGATGAACCTCGTGGTGCCTTTGCAGCTCGGCGTGCGCGACGTCGCCTTTCCAACCCTCAATTCGGTCGGCTTCTGGTTGACTGCGACCGGCGCGTTGCTGGTCAATGTCTCGCTCGTGGTCGGCGAATTCGCGCGCACCGGCTGGCTGGCCTTTCCGCCACTCTCAGAGCTGTCCTACTCGCCGGGCGTCGGCGTCGACTATTACGCCTGGTCGCTCCAGATCTCCGGAGTAGGAACGCTGGTGGCGGGTATCAATCTCGTCACCACTGTGCTGAAGCTGCGCACCAGGGGCATGAACTATCTGCGCATGCCGATGTTCTGCTGGACCACCCTTGCTTCGAACCTGCTGATTGTCGCGGCTTTTCCGATCCTGACCGCGACCCTCGCGATGCTTCTGCTCGACCGCTATCTCGGCTTCCACTTCTTCACCAACGAAGCCGGCGGCAATGTCATGATGTTCATGAACCTGATCTGGGCGTGGGGACATCCCGAAGTCTACATCCTTGTGCTGCCGGCCTTCGGCATCTATTCGGAGGTGGTGTCGACCTTCTCCGGGAAGCCGTTGTTCGGTTACCGCTCCATGGTGCTCGCCACGATGGCGATCTGCGTCATCTCCTTCATGGTGTGGCTCCATCACTTCTTCACCATGGGCGCGGGACCCGACGTCAATTCGATCTTCGGAATCGCCAGCATGATCATCGCTGTGCCGACGGGCGTGAAGATCTACAACTGGCTGTTCACCATGTATGGCGGCCGCATCCGCTTCGCGACGCCGATGCTGTGGTCGGTCGGCTTCATGGTTACCTTCATCATCGGTGGGTTGACCGGCGTTCTCGTCGCGGTGCCGCCAGCCGATTTTCTGCTCCACAACAGCATGTTCCTGGTCGCTCATTTCCACAACGTGATCATCGGCGGCGTGCTGTTCGGCGCCTTCGCCGGCTTTGAATACTGGTTTCCGAAGGCTTTCGGCTTCCGTCTCGACGAACGCTGGGGCAAAGCGGCGTTCTGGTTTACCTTCACCGGCTTTTATCTCACCTTCATGCCGCTTTACGTCGTGGGACTGCTCGGCATGACCCGGCGCATGCAACATTACGACGTTGCGGAGTGGCGGCCGTGGATGCTCGTGGCCGCGGCCGGCATGGCGGTGCTGACGATCGGCGTATTGTGCCAGGTCATACAGCTCGTGGTGAGCATCCGCAACCGTGCGGCGTTGCGCGATCGCACCGGCGATCCCTGGGACGGCCGTTCACTGGAATGGGCAACGTCGTCACCGCCGCCGGTGTTCAACTTCGCCTTCTATCCGAACGTACGCGGTGAGGATGCCTATTGGGCGCTCAAGCTGCACGCCAAGGGGCAGCAGCTCGAGGATCGCTTCGAGCACGAGTATGAGGACATCGAAATGCCGAGGAACTCGCCGACCGGCTTCGTCTGCGCATTCTTCGCCACCGTCATGGGTTTTGCGCTGATCTGGCACATCTGGTGGATGGTGATCCTCGGCGGTCTGGGCGCATTCGCGACATTCGTGGTGTTCGCCTGGCGCGACCATGACGAGTACGTCATTCCGGCGGCCGAGGTCTCGCGGATCGATCGCCTCAATATCGAGGAGCGCCGAGACCTCGTCAGCGCTGCGGGTACGCTGTGATGGCAATCGCCGCGACCATCACCGACGCGCATGCCGACCCGCATCACCTCGGGCGTGCAGTCGAACATCCGGGGCCTGCGCCGAAACGCATCGTGACGGCCTATGGCTTCTGGATATTCCTGCTCTCCGACATCGTGATGTTCTCCTGCTTCTTCGCGGCCTACGCGGTGCTGGTCAATCAGACCGCCGACGGCCCGAAGGGGTCGGAGATATTCGACCAGAAGAGTCTCGCGGTCGAGACCGTATGTCTGTTGCTGTCGAGTTTCTCCTGCGGCATGGCCAGCATCGCAGCCGACCTTCGCAACAGGCTCTGGTTCTACCTGTCGATGGCGGTCACCTGCGTGCTGGGGCTTGCATTCCTCGCCATCGAGTTCCGGGAGTTCGCCGATCTGGTGTCCCGCGGCTTCGGACCGTCGCGCAGCGCCTTCCTGACGGCGTTCTTCTCGCTGGTCGGATGCCATGGCCTCCATGTCTCGGCCGGGATCTTGTGGCTGCTCACGATGATGGCCCAAGTGTTCGCCAAGGGCTTTCGCGCCGATATCATGCGCCGCATCATCTGCTTCGCGCTGTTCTGGCATGCGCTCGACATCATCTGGGTCGCCGTGTTTTCGGTCGTTTACCTGCTCGGAGGTGCGCCATGACCGAGTCGTCCGAACATCTCATCGAACGGCACGACGTTGCCCCGGGCGATGAAGGGGAACATGATCTTCGCGCCAGATTGCTGGGTTATGTGCTCGGCCTTGGCCTGGCGTTGCTGCTGACCGCCACCTCATTCTTCATCGCCGGAACCGATCTGGTCTGGCAGCCGAGCATTCCCATCGCCATCATCGTGCTCGCAATCGCGCAGATGGGCGTGCATCTCGTGTTCTTCCTGCACATCACGACAGGACCTGACAACACCAATAACGTCCTGGCATTGGCGTTCGGCCTGCTGATTGTCTTCCTGGTTGTTGGCGGCTCCATCTGGATCATGCAGCATCTCAATCAGAATATGCCGCCGATGGATCGCATCATGCAGATGCAGTGAGCGAGGGCTGCGCCGTGCGCTCACGCGCGCGCGGCCTGCCGGGTCAGCTTGACCAGCTCCAGCAGCATGGCTTCGCCGGCATCGACCAGCGCTTCCAGCGTGATCGATGATTTGCCCGCTGCCGCCGTTCCGTCATGGGCGAGCGGCGGCACATGGACGAATTGCGCGAGGTGCAGGCCGTTGTCGCCGTTGACGGCCTCGATCGCGCGCCAGCTCAGATAGTTGCAGAGATAGCTGCCGGCATCGCGCGAGGCCCGCGCGTCGATGCCGGTCGCGAGCGCCGCACGCAGCAATTTTTTGGTGTGTGGCCCGAACAGTTGCGCGTCGGCGCCGCCTGCGATCGAGCGCTTGCGCGCATGCTGGCGTCCGGCATCGGGGAACAGGGTGGTGACCGCGTTGCGGGCGCGGCTTTCGATCCGCAGATGGGCGCCGCGGCCGGCGAGGCCGAACATCAACAGCGCCTGCGGGCGATGCCCTGCGATCAGCTCCGGCAATTCGCGGTCGACGGTGGCGTAGGTGACGTCGAAGATGTGGCTCGATAGCGCAACGTCGTCGAAGGCGGGGCGGCGCAGCGCGGTCAGCCGTTTCACCAGCGGCATGGTCGGGTTGAACGGCGCGCCCGGGAACGGGCCGAAGCCGGTGAGCAGGATGCGCAGCTTCCCGCTCAATGCAGCATCTCCGCGATCTGTTCGGCGGCGATCGCGGGCGAGATGCGGCCGGCGGCGACCTCGGCTTCCATCTTCTTCACCTTGGTGCGGATCGCAGCGTCCGTGCGCAACCGCGCCATCATCCGGCTCTCCAGCATCGACCACATCCACTTCACCTGCTGCTCCCTGCGGCGACCCGCGAACTCGCCCGAAGCGTTCATCGCGGTGCGGTGGTCGAGGATCTTCCGCCAGAGCCTGTCGAGCCCGGCGCCGGTCAGCGCCGAATAGGTCTCGACCGGCGGATGCCAATGCTCGGAGCGCGGCGCCAGAATGTGCAGCGCGCTGCGATAGTCGGCGGCGGCGAGGTTGGCGCGCTTGAGGTTGTCGCCGTCGGCCTTGTTGATCGCGATCATGTCGGCGAGCTCGACCAGGCCCTTCTTGATGCCCTGCAGCTCGTCGCCGGCGCCGGGCAGCATCAGCGCCAGGAAGAAGTCGGTCATGTCGCAGACCGCGGTCTCGGACTGGCCGATGCCGACGGTCTCGACCAGCACCACGTCGAAGCCGGCGGCCTCGCAGAGCAGCATCGCCTCGCGGGTCTTCGCCGCGACGCCGCCGAGCGTGCCCGAGGAGGGCGAGGGGCGGATGAAGGCTTGATCGGAGCCGGCGAGCCGCGCCATCCGCGTCTTGTCGCCGAGGATCGAGCCGCCGGTGCGCGCCGAGGAGGGATCGACCGCCAGCACCGCGACCTTGTGGCCGCGCTCGATCAGGAACATGCCGAGCGCATCGATGGTGGTCGATTTGCCGACGCCGGGCGAGCCGGTGATGCCGACCCGCACCGCCTTGCCGGTGTCGGGCAGCAGCGCCTGCACCAGCTCGCGCGCGGCGGCCTGGTGATCGCTACGCCTACTCTCGACCAGCGTGATCGCCCGCGCCAGCGCGGCGCGGTGGCCGGCACGCAGGTCACGGGCAAGGGCGCGGATGTCGGGAGATGCGGGCTTCGATGCGGTCATGGCCTTGCTTTACAACGGCTGCTGGTTGCAGGCGAGGGGAACGCGTATTGGCACGTCGCAGGGGCGCACTACCAAAATGTCGAGGAACAACCCCATGCAAAGGAGCCGGTAGCGGCTACCGGCGCTCGACAAGACGACTTGACACGTCGGGCAACTCAGCGGCAATCTTCCATTATCCAGAAATCGTGCCGTAACCCGTAGCCCGGGTGAGCCAGCGGCTCGCGCAAACGCGCGTCCGATGACAGGCTCCGCAATGTCAGGGGAAACCGGTGCCGCATATCGCTTCGCTCATGCGGGGTACGAACTATCGCTGCTCGTCCGCGTCGCCCGTCGGCCGCGTGCCGGCGAAGATCCTTGCGCCTTGCGGCGTCAGATACGGCTTCAGCGTCTCCCATGGCACGAAGATCACATATTGGCCTTCGGCGTAGGGGCCGACGGCATAGGGCGGGTAGTGGAAGGTCAGGCCGGAGCTCTTGCCCGATACGGTCGACGGCGCCAGCGTCACGGCGCCGATCTTGAGCAGGGTCGGCTTCAGCTCCTTGTACCACTGGGCGCTCGCCGTCTCGCCGGCGTCGCGCCGCTTCTTCTCGGCGTTGAGCGCCGCGATGACCGCCTTGCGGATCGCCGCTAGCGTCGGGCCGCTATCCGCGGTCTCGGTGAAGAACGGGCGGATGCTGATGCGCTTCTTTGCTGTCGTGTCCCACAGGATGGTATTGACGTCGGAGTTCGGATGCGCGCCCAGAGTGTTCATGTAGTCGTCGCGCAGCACGCTGACATAGCGGCCGTCGACGACGGAGCGCACCGAATATTTGCGCTCGAATGAATAGCCGCCGCGTTCCTTGAACAGCTCAGGCTCCTGCTTGCGATCGTTGGCAGCCTCGGCGGCGTTCTTGTCGATCCATTTCTTGCCCTCGGCGAGGCAATCGGCCGCCAGCGCGCTATCCGCCTTGATCTTGTCGTCGAGATAGACGCTGGCCTCGATGCTCGCGTTCTTGATCGTGGCGTCGGGTTTGGGATCGGCGGCGCGTGCCGGAAGGCAGAGGCAAGCCAGCAGGCCGGCAAGGCCCAAGATGCGGACAGGCGTCAGCAAGCGAGCGGCGCGCGTGGAAAGCTCCTGGTGGGAGAGAGCAGCGCGGCAGCGCTACTCCGCCGCCTCGCTATGGCCGAGCCGGGCGTTGAGCTTGTGGATCAGCTCCTCGGCAGCCTCCGAGATCACGGTGCCCGGCGGGAAGATCGCCTCCGCGCCTGAGGCGTAGAGCGCATCGTAATCCTGCGGCGGCACCACGCCGCCGATGATGATCATGATGTCCTCGCGGCCATGCTTCTTCAGCGCGGCCTTCAATTCCGGCACCGCGGTGAGATGCGCTGCGGCGAGCGAGGAGACGCCGAGAATGTGGACGTCGTTCTCGACCGCTTGCCGCGCGGCCTCGTCGGCGGTCGCGAACAGCGGCCCGATATCGACGTCGAAGCCGACATCGGCGAAGGCGGATGCGATCACCTTCTGGCCGCGGTCATGGCCGTCCTGGCCGATCTTTGCGACCAGGATGCGCGGGCGGCGGCCTTCGGCCTCCTCGAACGCATCGATCAGCGCCTGCACCTTCTCGACCTTGTTGGACATCGCCGCTGCCTCTCGCTTGTAGACGCCGGTGATGGACTTGATCTCGGCGCGGTGGCGGCCGAACACTTTTTCCATCGCGTCCGAAATCTCGCCGACGGTGGCCTTGGCGCGCGCCGCGTCGATCGCCAGCGCCAGCAGATTGCCGTTGCCTTCGCCGGCCGAGCGGGTCAGCGCGGCCAGCGCCGCATCGACGTCGGCCTGGTTACGCTCCTTCTTGAGCCGCGCCAGCTTGTCGATCTGCAACCGCCGCACGGTGGAGTTCTCCACCTTCAGGACGTCGATCGGCTTCTCGTTCTCCGGCTTGAACTTGTTGACGCCGATCACCGCCTGGCGGCCGGCATCGATCCGCGCCTGGGTCTTGGCGGAGGCTTCCTCGATCCTGAGTTTCGGCACGCCGGCCTCGATCGCCTTGGCCATGCCGCCGAGTTCCTCGACCTCCTGGATGTGACCCCAGGCCTTCTTGGCGAGATCCTGGGTCAGCCGCTCGACATAATATGAGCCGCCCCAGGGATCGATGATGCGGTTGGTGCCGCTCTCCTGTTGCAGGAACAATTGCGTGTTGCGGGCGATGCGCGCCGAGAAGTCGGTCGGCAGCGCCAGGGCCTCGTCGAGTGCATTGGTGTGCAGCGACTGGGTGTGGCCCTGGGTGGCCGCCATCGCCTCGATCGTGGTGCGCATCACGTTGTTGAACACGTCCTGCGCGGTCAGCGACCAGCCCGAGGTCTGACAGTGCGTGCGCAGGCTGAGCGAGCGCGGATCCTTGGGGTTGAACTGCTTCAAGAGCTTGGCCCACAGTAGCCGCGCCGCGCGCATCTTGGCGACTTCCATGAAGAAGTTCATGCCGATCGCCCAGAAGAAGGAGAGCCGCGGAGCAAAGCGGTCGACGTCGAGGCCCGCGGCCAAGCCCGCGCGCAGATATTCGACGCCGTCGGCCAGCGTATAGGCGAGCTCGAGGTCCTGCGTCGCGCCGGCCTCCTGCATGTGGTAGCCGGAAATAGAGATGGAGTTGTATTTCGGCATCCGCTGCGAGGTGTAGGCGAAGATGTCGGAGATGATCCGCATCGACGGGCTAGGTGGATAGATGTAGGTGTTGCGCACCATGAATTCTTTCAGAATGTCGTTCTGAATGGTCCCCGACAGTTTTTCCGGCGGCACGCCCTGTTCCTCGGCGGCGGCGACGAACAGCGCGAGGATCGGCAGCACCGCGCCGTTCATGGTCATCGACACGCTCATCTGGTCGAGCGGGATGCCGGCGAACAGCGTGCGCATGTCGTAGATGGAATCGATCGCGACCCCGGCCATGCCGACGTCGCCGGACACGCGCGGATGATCCGAGTCGTAGCCGCGGTGGGTGGCAAGATCGAACGCGACCGACAGGCCCTTCTGCCCCGCCGCGAGGTTGCGGCGATAGAAGGCGTTGGAATCCTCCGCCGTGGAGAACCCGGCATATTGCCGGATGGTCCAGGGCTGATTGACATACATCGTCGGGTAGGGGCCGCGCAGATAGGGCGCGATGCCGGGCCAGGTCTCGAGGAAATCGATGCCTTTGAGATCGGCTTCGCCATAGATGGACTTCACCGGAATGCCCTCGGGCGTCAGCCACGGCTCCGCGCTCCCAGCGGGCGCCGCGACGGCGACGGGCTGGAAGGCGACATCGGCGAAATTGGGAATGCGGGTCATTCCTGGGCTTCCTTAGTCATGGTCCGGATGCTGATGGCTGACGATGGTCGCCATCTTGTCCGGGCCGTAATTCTGCATCGTGGTCTGGCTCGGCAAATTGGCGATGCCGACCACCCAGCCCTGGCGGGATTCGGTTCCGAATTGCTGCGTCGGGATCACCCGGTCGGGCCGGTCGAAGGCGCCGGTCATGATCTCGATGCGCGGACCGTCGATCCGACGGAAGCTGAGCGGCGTGCCGCAGGCGGCGCAGAAGTCGCGCTCGGCGATCGAGGAGGATTTGAACGCCGCCGGCTTGCCGCGGGTCCAGGCGAAATCCTCCTTGTTGATGTCGGCGAACGAGGCGAACGGCGCACCGGAGGCCTTCTGGCACATCCGGCAGTGGCAGATGCTGACCCGGTTCGGCGCCGCGGACACCGCAAAGCGCACGGCGCCGCACTGGCAGCCGCCGGTCAGAACGGGTTTCGCTGGTGCCTCTGCCGTCATGTCTGCTCCATCCGCCGATAGGCGTCGCGCAATGTCGCCAGCGCGTCACCGCCGGCGAAGACGAACTCACCGATGCCGGCCGCCCGCAGCGCCGCTTCCTGGTCGCCGGGCCGCCCTGCCAGATAGATATGCCTTGCTCCGGCGCCGTGAAGGGCCTTGGCGGCCTCAGCGGCACTGGCGGCATAGACCTTGTCCGAGGAACAAATGCACGCCATCGCGGCGCCGGAGGCCTTGAAGGCCGCGGCGAGCGCCGCCGGATCGGCAAAGCCCTCGCTGTCGACCGCCTCGATCCCGCCAGTCTCGAAGAAGCTCTTTGCGAAGGTGGCGCGGGCCGTGAAATCCGCCGGCGTGCCGAGATTGGCGAGGAAGATTTTCGGCCGCGCGCCATGGGCCTTCAGCGCGGCGTCCGATTTGTCGCGGAGCGACTCGAACGGCTCGGCGAGCCGCATCGGCGCCAGTGCGTCGAACCTGATCTTGGCGTCGGCCGTGGACACCGGCGCCGACGGTTTCACGTTCAACACTGCAGGGACGTCTTCGTGCAGGTTGGGGAATTCGCTGGCGCCGGTCAGGATGTCGCGGCGCTTGGCGACATTGGCTTCGCGCTGCGCCCGCGTTGCGGCGACCTTCTGCTGGATAAGCCCGTGTTCGAGGGCCGGGAAAATGCCGCCGGCCTTCTCGATCCCCTGGAACAACGTCCACGCTGCCTCGCAGAGCTGCGCGGTCAGCGTCTCGATGCCGCCGGCACCGGCCGCCGGATCGGAGACCTTCGCGAGATTGGACTCGTCGAGCAGTACGAGTTGCGTATTGCGCGCCACGCGCCGGGCGAAATCATCCGGCAGGCCGAGCGCCAGCGTGTGCGGCAGCACGGTGATCGCATTGGCGCCGCCGAGCCCGGCGGCAAAGGTCGCAATCGTCGCGCGCAGCATGTTCACATTGGGGTCGCGCTGGGTCAGCATCCGCCAGGCGGTCTGCGCGTTGACGAAGATCGGCTTCGGCACAAGACCGCAGGCTTGTTCGATCCGCGCCCACAGGCGGCGCAGCGCGCGGAATTTCGCCATGGTCAGGAACTGGTCGGCGTCGGCGCTGAGCCGGAACGAGATGGCTGCGCGCGCCGCATCGAGGTCGAGACCTGATGCTTCCAGCATGCGCAGATAGGCGAGGCCGAGCGCCAGCGTGAAGGCGAGCTCCTGCACCTCGGATCCGCCGGCATCATGCACCGGCCGGCCGTCGGCCAGCACGAACGGTCCCTTGAAACCGCGCTTGATCAGGCCGTTGACGACCTGGCCGAACGGCTTTTCGTAATTGGGCCAGGCGATGGCGGCGGCGCCGCGCACCGCCATGGTGCTGAGCGCCTGGTAATTGAAATGCAGGTCGAGCTTGGCCGGATCGAGCTTGCGGGCCTCGACCATGTCGGCAAACGTCTCGCCGGCATTCTCGCGTCCGATCACAGGGTTGAGCGCGATCATGATGCCGGCATCGAGATGGACGCCGCCGCAGGCCCGCGCCAGCGTCTTCTTGCTGGCGTCGGCGAGACCGAAGCCGCGCGTACCGGGACCGCCTGCGAACTCGAATTCGAGGCCGGTCGCGCCGTTCTCGAGGTCGTGCAACGCCTGCGCATTGGCCTGCGCGGCATCGGGATGATCGACCCGCTGCAGGATCTGCCAGGGGGTTGCAGCGGCACGGCCGGCAAGCGGGCCAGCGTTGGCGGCGCGGCGGTAGATCGGATCGATCCTCAGGCCATCATAGGTCTTGCCGACCAGCTTCTCGAACGGGGCGCCCTTCAGCACGCCGTCGACCAGCTTGCGCCAGTCGTCATAGGTCGCGGCGGCAAAATCCGAAGCCAGAGGCAAATCGTCAGTCGAGGTCGTCATCCGCCCAAATCGTCCTTCATCGGCCCCGCGAGAGGTCCCTTGATTTGGGCGGAAATTGCCACGGGCGGGCGGCCAAGCCAAACTTTTGTTTGCGGCCGATCGGCTTTAATCGAGGTCCGCAAGGCGGAAAATACCGTCAGTCGAGACCCCGGCCAGCGCATCGGCGACGCGGCGTCCCGCGATGACGCGTTCGGGAACGATCTCGGCCAGCGGCACCAGCACGAAGGCGCGTTCGAACCAACGCGGATGCGGCAGCGTCAGTTCCGGTTTCTCGAGTGTGACGTCGTCATAGGCGATCAAATCGAGGTCGAGGGTGCGCGGGCCCCAGCGCTGCTCGTTCTTGCGGTCGCGACCGAATTTGCTTTCGATCTTGTGCATCGTGAACAGCAGCGCGTGCGGATCGAGGCTGGTGTCGATCTCGATGCAGGCATTGATGAAGCTGTCCTGCTGCTGGTCGCCCCAGGGCGGCGTCGAGTAATCCGACGAGCGTGCCAGGAGCGCTGCCTGCGTCATGCCGCAGATGTTGGCGATCGCCTTGCGAAACGTCGTGCGGACGTCGCCGACATTGCCGCCGAGTGCGATCAGGACGTCGGCCATCGGTTCAACTGTGGGGCAGCGGATGCCGCGAGCGGGTCAGCACCACGCCGACATCGTCGAAGATCGCTGCGATTGGCGCGTGCGGCTTGTGCACGGTGACCTTGACCGCCCTGACGCGCGGGAAGCTCGCCAGGATGTCCTCGGCCACCGCGCCGGCGGCGCGCTCCAGCAGCTTGTAATTGGTGTTCTTGAACGCCGACGTCGCGGTCGCCACCACGTTGGAATAGGACACCGTGTCGGAGAGGCGGTCGGTGCGCGAGGATTCCGAGAGGTCGGTATAGAGCTCGAGGTCGATGACGAAGCGCTGCCCGACTTCGGTCTCATGTTCCATCACGCCATGGCGGGCATGGATGACGATCCCGGTGATGAAGATCGTGTCGGTCATTGCTGTCCCTCGATTGCCGCGGCCACCCGCAGCGCCTGAACGGTTTCGGCGACGTCATGCGCGCGGATGATGCGGGCGCCATGCTGTGCGGCGATCAGATGCGCCGCGAGCGAGCCGCCGATCCGCTGTTGCGGTTCCGACGGCACGACCGTGCTGATGAAGCGCTTGCGCGAGGCGCCGACCAGCACCGGCAGGCGGAACGCGTCGAGTTCGGCGAGCCGCGCCAGCGCGATCATGCTCTGCTCCGCTGTCTTGCCGAAGCCGATGCCGGGATCGAGCACGATCCGGTCGGGCGCAATGCCGGCGCTTGCGGCGATCGCGAGCGAGCGTTCGAAGAAGGCCGTGATGTCCTGCATGATGTCGATAGCGGGATCGGCGCTTTCGCGATTGTGCATGACGATCACGGGCACGCCGCGGGCGGCGACGACGGCCGCCATGCCGGCATCGCGCTGCAAGCCCCAGACGTCGTTGGCGATCACAGCGCCCTGGTCGAGCGCCCAGGCCACGACCTCGGATTTCATGCTGTCGATCGAGACCGGCACGCCGAGCGCGATCACCTCGGCCAGCACAGGCTTCAGCCGCGCCAGTTCATCGTCGGCCGTGACCGGCTGTGAGCCATAGGGGCGGGTCGATTCCGCGCCGATGTCGATGATGTCGACGCCGTCGGCCACCAGTCTGCGGGCCTGCGCCAGCGCCTGTTCGGGCGCGATGAACTTGCCGCCATCGGAGAACGAGTCCGGCGTGACGTTCAGGATGCCCATCACCGCCGGATAAGGCCGCGACAGCAAGGCCGGCAGCAGCGCAGCTCCGGCCGGGCCGGCCACCGCCGATGCTATGGGCTTGGTCGCCATCATGCGGTGGCTTTGCGCTGACGGCAGCGCCAAGTCAAGGTGTCGCGATGACGGCTGGCGCCGGCGGCCGCTTTTCCGGTTAAGACTGGCTAATAGGTGAGCTAATAGGTGATTTTTGGAGGCAGCTTGCGTGCCTCTTCAATCAGCAATTCGACCGATTTCTCCGACGGCATTACGCGGACCAGTTTACGCCGCACGTTGGCGTCCTTCATGCTCTGCGCCAGCCGCGACGGGTTGCGGTGGGCAAGCTCGCGCACGGTGGTGACGCCGGCGGCGCGAACCAGCCCGACCTTCGCCTTGCCCATGCCGGGAATCCGCATGTAGTCGGAGATGTTGGCCCATTCGAGCAGTTGCTGTTCGCTGATCCCGGTCTTGGCGGCGAGCGCCTTGCGTCCCCTAACGGTGCGAGCGGCTTCAAGCAGCGCGTCGGTCGTGCGGATTCCCTGCGATTTCAGTTTGGTGGCGCAATAGGCGGACAGGCCTTCGATCTCGGAGAGTGGGTATGTCATGATACTCGTATGCAGGTAGAAGGGAGCGCACGTGCAACGGCGTCGAGAGGAGGGGCTTCAGGCGAACTGGCTGAGGCCCGGTGTCCCCGAGATGATCTCGCCCATTTGATCCGCTCCGATTTTGTCGCGGCCGAACCTGAAAAGCTCACGCGCGACGTTCTGAATCTCACTCATGCTCAGGCCAAGCGCCATCAGCCGGGTGCCGACAGCCATCAGGCCGCCGCCCATCAACCGCGACAGTCCACCGCTGTTGTTGGAAGCGGCGATCGCCGCTTCGGCGCCGGGGATTTGATCGATCAGAGCCTGGACCTTGTCGGAAGGTCCCTCGTTACGGAGGAAACCCAGAACGATGCCGACGGTTTTTTCAGCGACAGCGCCATCGATGCCGGCCTTTGCGGCCAGCTGCCCAAACCAATTCGTCCATCTTGCCCCGCCTCAACCGGACTTTGCCGGATCGTTCTTGGAGATTTATCTTGAGCGCCTGTGTCACGAAATACAAGCGATCCGCGCATTTCAGTTCGTATTCTTTTTCGATCGCGTCGTGACTGTGGCCTCGCTGCAAGAGTGAGCGGCGGATTCACACCATCTTGTCGCAATGCGCAATGCCTTTCGTCACTTTGCCGGGAATAAAATCTGAGGAACTGCTGGCGCGACGATAGACGACGGCATCCGCTGACGGTTTCAATCGACCCACAACATGCAATATGATGGCTTGGGTTCATGACGGCATGGGTTCGTATCTCGAACCGGGTTCGAGCTTCGAACCCGGTGTGATGATCGAAACGATCTAAATTTTCGTGAAGAGGCGAAGCGATGGCGACCTCCGACAACAAGTCGGCCGATACCGGCGAGAAGATTTTTATCGGCAAGGGCGAGGAGACAGCCTGGCTGACGCTGGCACTTGCCAATCGGCATGGCCTCGTCACCGGCGCGACCGGAACCGGCAAGACCGTCTCGCTTCAAGTGATGGCCGAAGGGTTCGCGCGCGCCGGCGTTCCGGTTTTCGCAGCCGACATCAAGGGTGATCTCTCCGGTATCTCCGAGGTCGGCGAGGCCAAGGACTTTATCGTGAAGCGGGCTCAGCAAATGGGCTTGACCTTCCAGCCCGATCAGTTCTCGACCGTATTCTGGGATGTGTTCGGCGAGCAGGGCCATCCGGTGCGTGCCACCGTCACCGAGATGGGACCGCTGCTGCTCGCGCGGATGCTCGATCTGAACGACGTGCAGGAGGGCGTGCTCAATGTCGCCTTCCGCGTCGCCGACGAGAATGGCCTGACGCTGATCGACATGAAGGATCTGCGCGCGCTGCTGGATGCGATCGCGCCCGACGGCAGCAAGAAGGCCGCCGACGACGGCGAGGATCCGCTGGCGCCGATCCGCAAGGCCGCGCAGAGCTACGGCAACGTGTCCAAGGCGACGGTCGGAACGATCCAGCGCCAGCTGCTGGTGCTCGAGAACCAGGGTGGCGCGAAATTCTTCGGCGAGCCGGCGCTGACGCTGAAGGATTTCATGCGCACCGACCGCGACGGCCGCGGCGTGGTTAATATCCTGGTCGCCGACAAGCTGATGCAGAGCCCGCGGCTCTACGCCACGTTCCTGCTCTGGATGCTCTCGGAGCTGTTCGAGGAACTGCCGGAGGCCGGCGACCTGCCGAAGCCCAAGCTGGTGTTCTTCTTCGACGAGGCGCATCTGCTGTTCACCGATGCGCCGAAGGCGCTGATGGACAAGATCGAGCAGGTGGTGCGGTTGATCCGCTCCAAGGGCGTCGGCGTCTATTTCGTCACCCAGAATCCGATCGACGTGCCGGACAAGGTGCTGGCGCAGCTCGGCAACCGCGTCCAGCACGCACTGCGCGCCTTCACGCCGCGCGACCAGAAGGCGGTCGCAGCTGCAGCGCAGACCTTCCGGCCCAATCCGAAGCTCGACACCGCGCGGGTGATCATGGAGCTCGGCAAGGGCGAGGCGCTGGTGTCGTTCCTCGAGGGTGGCGGCACGCCGTCGATGGTCGAGCGCATCATGGTGCGGCCGCCGTCGGCGCGGATCGGGCCGATCACGCCGGAGGAGCGCAAGGCGATCATGGATGCGAGCCCGGTGAAGGGCAAATACGACACCGCGATCGACGCGGAATCCGCCTACGAGATGATCCAGAAGCGGCTTGCCGGTGCCGCGGCGCCGGCCGATGGCTCAGGGGGCGAAGGCGGCGGCATCCTCGGCCACATCGGGGCCATCGCCGCCACGATCTTCGGCACCAACGTCAAGCGCGGCCGGCTCTCGACCGGGCAGGTGATCGCGCGCAACGTCACGCGCTCGGTGACCGACAAGGTGGTCGGCGGCGTGGTGGCCGATCTCGGCAAGTCCGTCGGTGGATCGGTCGGCGGATCGATCGGCCGCGCATTGGTGCGCGGCGCGCTCGGCGGAATCCTGCGCAGGTAGCATCGCGACGATCCGAGCCGAACGGGCAACCGGCTTTGCCTCCGGCGGCCGGCGCGCTACAACGGCGGCAACGTCCAAGCAATAGGATCCAAGCGATGTCCAATGCCAAGCTGCAGCCGGTCCTCGACCGCATCGATGCCGATTTCGACAACAGCCTCGAGCGGCTGTTCACGCTGCTGCGGATCAAATCGATCTCGGCCGATCCGGCCTTTGCCAATGACTGCAAGGCGGCTGCCGATCATCTCGCCAAGGATATCGCGACCCTCGGCTTCAAGACCGAGGTGCGCCCGACCGCCGGTCATCCGGCCGTGGTCGGCAAGCTGAACGGTGCGACCGACGGGCGGCCGCATGTGCTGTTCTACGGCCACTACGACGTGCAGCCGGTCGATCCCCTGAATCTCTGGCATCGGCCGCCGTTCGAGCCTGTAGTGACCGACCATGCCGACGGCCGCAAGATCATCGTCGCGCGCGGCGCCGAGGACGACAAGGGACAGTTGATGACCTTCGTCGAGGCGTGCCGCGCCTGGAAGAGCGTGACGGGATCGCTGCCGGTCGACATCACCATCGTCATCGAGGGCGAGGAGGAGATCGGCTCGAAGAATTTCGTGCCGTTCCTCGAGGCCAACAAGGCCGAGCTCAAGGCCGACTTCGCACTGGTCTGCGACACCGGCATGTGGGACCCCAACACGCCGGCGATCACTACCTCGCTGCGCGGCCTGGTCTATGACGAGGTCAAGATCAAGGCCGCCAACCGCGACCTGCATTCCGGCGTGTTCGGCGGCGGCGCGCAGAACCCGATCCGCGTGCTGACGCGGATTCTCGGCGGCCTGCATGACGACAACGGCCACATCACCATCCCCGGTTTCTATGACGGCGTGAAGGATCTGCCGCCGGACATCCTGGCGCAGTGGAAGCAACTCAACCTGACGCCGGACAGCTTCCTCAAGCCGATCGGGCTGTCGGTGCCGGCCGGCGAAAAGGATCGGCTCCTGATCGAGCAGGTCTCCTCGCGCCCGACTTGCGACATCAACGGCATCGTCGGCGGCTACACCGGCGAGGGCTCCAAGACCGTGATCGCCGCCGAGGCCTCGGCGAAGGTCTCGTTCCGCCTGGTCGAGGGACAGGATCCCGAGAAGATCCGAAAAGCGTTCCGCGACTATGTGACGGCGCGCCTGCCGGCCGACTGCAAGGCCGAGTTCATCGATCATTCCGGTGCGCCGGCGATCGCGCTCGACTGGAACATGAAGCCGCTGGCGGCGGCCCGCCGCGCGCTGACCGACGAATGGGGCAAGGAGGCGCTGCTGATCGGCTCCGGCGCGTCGATTCCGATCGTCGCCGACTTCAAGCGCACACTCGGCCTCGACAGCGTGCTGATCGGCTTCGGCCTCGACGACGACAACATCCATTCGCCGAACGAGAAGTACGACCTCAAGAGCTACCACAAGGGAATCCGCTCCTGGGCGCGGATTCTGGCGGCGTTCGCCGAGGCGAAATAAGCAAGACGCGAATACGCTCGAAAGCGACCGAGTAGCCCGGATGAAGCGCAGCGAAATCCGGGACGGTCGATCCGCGGATGCGTCACCCCGGATTGCGCTCCGCTCCATCCGGGCTACGAAGACACAACTACACGTGAAAACGCCGCCCGGGATTGGGCGGCGTTTTGATTCAGGTCGTGCAGAGGGTGTTGGCGGACAGCCTATCCGAAGATTGCGAAATTTTCAATCACGGTAGCCGGGATTGACTCGGTCGAGCTTGCGCAGCAGCGGCGGCCAGACCAGCTGGGTCGAGCGCAGCTCGGCGCGGTCCGGGTTGGAGAGCAGCTCGGTGTTCTTGTCGATGGCGAGCTGGTCGACCGGGTAGGCGATCGGGCCGAGCGCGCGGGTCGCCACCTGCATCGAGCAGGCGCGCTCCAGATGGTACATCCGCTCGAAGGCGGAGGCGACCGAGCGGCCGACCGTCAACGTGCCGTGATTGCGCAGCAGCATGTGGTTCTTGGTGCCGAGATCGCGCTGCAGGCGCGGCCGCTCGTCGTGATCGAGCGCGATGCCCTCATAGTCGTGATAGGCGAGGTCGTGGGTGACGAGCTGCGCGGTCTGGTTCAGCGGCAGCAGCCCCTCGGGGCCGCTCGACACCGCGGTGCCGTCGACCGTGTGCAAATGGAGCACGCAGCCGGCATCCTCGCGCACCTCGTGGATCGCCGAATGGATGGTGAAGCCGGCCGGGTTGATGCTGTACTCGCTCTCAGAAAGCTGATTGCCGTCGAGATCGACCTTGACCAGGCTCGACGCGGTGATCTCGTCGAACATCAGCCCGTAGGGGTTGATCAGGAAGTGATGCTCCGGCCCCGGCACGCGCGCGGAAATGTGGGTGTCGACCAGATCGTCCCAACCATAGAGCGCGACCAGCCGGTAGCAGGCGGCGAGGTTGATCCGCTGCTCCCACTCCGCTGCACTCGTGTTCGATGGCACTTCCTTCAGACGCGCTTCCGCTGGCGACATGGCGATTTCTCCATTGATCGTTGTTGCTTGATTCAAGCGTAGCGCCGCTTCCGGAGCGCAGCAAGGCAGCGTAACGGCGTGACAGTCATGTCGGCATGCGGCCCACGATCCGAACCGCGATCGTCGGTGGGCAGCCGCGCGATGGTTGTTCTGTGGGTGGCGCTACGGCGCCGGGATCGCCAGCAGGCTCGAGATGCTGCGGCCGCGGATGTCGTAGACGCGGGCGAACACCACGTCGTCGCGCTTGATCTCGACCATCACGGGCGCGGCCAGGCCCTTGCAGTAGAACTCGCCGAGCGTCATCGCGAAGTCGGCGGCGTTGCTGTCCCAGCCGATCGTGAAATCGGGCCCGAGCGCGACCTGCGCGGGGCGCTGCGGTCCGCACACCGCGACCTTCCATTTGCGGTGCTGCGGCGGCACTTCCTGCCGCTCCGCCAGCTGCTCGCGCAGCCCGTCGGAAGCCTGCTTCAGCGCCAGTCCCCAATAGTCCAGCATGAAGAAATTGTCGGCGGTCCGCACCGTGCCGGCGATGTGGTTGAAGTGCGTGTATTGATACGGATGCAGGCGGATCATCTCGCTGAGCGGCAGCAGCAGGCCGAAGGCGAACACCGCGAGCGCCGCAGGCTGCCAGGCGCGGCGGTTCTCGCCGAGCCAGTCCATGCCGCGGGCGAAGGCGACGCCGGCGAGCACCGCCATCGGCGGGATCACGAAGATGAAGTGGCGGATGCCGTTATAGAGCGCCGGCCGCTTCACCATCGCGATCACCAGCGGCAGCGTCGCGGCGAGCGTCAGCAGCAGCATGATCGACTTGCGCTTCGCGGTCACGTCATTGCGCGACAGCGACGTGAAGGTGACGACGACGGCTGCGGTGAGCAGCACCAGCAGCACCTCGGGAAGCTGCAGCGCGAACAGCGTGGGCAGATAGGACCATGGCATGTCCGGCACCGACACCAGTGCGCCGTCGAACATCTCCTTCCACGGCTTCTCGAAGAAGTGCGAGAAGTAGGTCACCGCTTCCAGCGGATGCCCGGGCTCCATGATCGACCACGGCCAGATCAGGCCCATCACGAGATAGCCGAGCACCAGCCCCGGCAGCAGCACGTAGACGACATGGGCAAAGCGGTGGGTCGCCTCGCGCGCGCCCTGCTTGCGGAATTCCTCGATGAACAGCGGGATGAAGCCGACCACGGCGTAGATCAATGCGAGCCCGCCCAGCACGCGGCAGCCGATCGACAGGCCGGCCCCCAGGCCCACGATCAGGATCGTGCGCGGCGAGGGCGCCGGGTATTGCTCGATCAGGCGGACGAGACCCAGGATCAGCACGATCATCGCCACGGCGAACGGCGCATCCTTCGGGTTCATGAACATGTGGCCGTAGAAGGTCGGGCACAGCGCCAGCAGCAGCAGCGCAGCCAGTCCCGCCAGCGGGCCGCCGACGCGGCGCGCCAGACGCCAGGTGACGGCAAGGCCGATGACGCCGACGATCGCGCCGAGCAGGCGGCGCGTCTCGAACAGTTCGAGCGGAATGACCTTGTGCAGCAGGGCCGCGGCCATATCGAAGCCGCCGCCGTACATATAGAGGTTGGCAAACGACAGCGCGCCGGTGTCCTTGAAGCCGGAGCCGTACATGCGCAGCAGCAGGTCGGCATATTCGGCGTGGGTGTAATCGTCCCAGCCGAGACCGTAATCGCGGAATGTGAGGCCGGCGACCACGGCGACCACGCCGAGGACGAGGAATGCGAGATCGTCGCAGGTCTTCTCCGCCGAGCGCCGTGCAGGCGCCTCGAAGGCAGACGTCGTAATCGATGACATGGCTAGTGGTACCGGCGTGCCTGTGGCCCAGATTGGCGCTTTAGGGCCTCATTCCCCGGCATCCATAGCGCAGTTCCGTTTCCGAGTAATTGGTAATTGTGGCGTAATTTCCCAGATGCGTTGCAATAAATTGGCAGCAATTCGTAGCCAGTAGATCTACGGGAGCGGCGCCAAACGCGGTCGTGGCGATCGCCGTCGCGTGCCGCATCACGGCCCATTAAGCGGGATTTTAGGGAACTTGCTCTACAATTGGCGGTTGGCGGTGTGGATAATATGACGGTATCGTGGCATAGGCGGCCCGGGCCGATTTTCGGTTGGGTCTTCCGGGGGTTAGTTCGATGAAGGTTGGTCTGTTGGTCGTCGGCGCCGGCCTGGTTGTGGCAGGCTTGGCGGCGGTCGGCTTTGGAATCCCCTACAAGGAATTCAGTGTCGGCAGCACGTTGATCACGACGGGCGTGACTGGCGTGTGCACCGGCGCGATCGTTCTGGCCCTTGCCGCCGTCCTTGGCGAGCTCCAGGCCATGGGCGGACGGCTCGACGCGGTTGTTGCCGTGGGTCTGCGGTCCGGCGGTCCATCGCCGTCTGCAACTTCCCCGCGCAACGCTGCCGACGATTCGGTGTTCCCACCGTCGCCCGAGCCGAAGGTCGCGGCGGCTCCGCCATCCGCGCCGCCGCCCTGGCACGACGAAATCGCCCCGCGCGGCGCGTCGGGCGAGGTGCCGCCGCCCGTGCCGGGCGCAACGGCTGCTGACGGTGAAGCAGCGCTGCCCAAGCGGCGCAATCTGATGTTCTCATCCTCGCGGAAGGACCGGACCCAGACGCGTGGCACCGAACCGTTGACGCCGGACCTGCTGTCGCCGGAGCTGCGTCCGAATCCGGCCGCTGCGGCCGAGCCTGCCCCGGCGACGTTCGACGATGCCTGGCCGAAGGCCGACCGCCCGCGATCGGTCGATGTCGCGCCGCGGCGCACGCCGCGGCCGTCAACCCTCGGCGAGACCCAGCCGCCCGCCGCCTCTCCGTCATCGGGCCATCCGCCGCCGCCCCAGGAGCAGCCGCCGGTGACCGTGCTCAAATCGGGCGTGGTGGACGGCATGGCCTATTCGCTCTATTCGGACGGATCGATCGAAGCGCAGATGCCGGAAGGCATGATGCGGTTTGCCTCGATCGACGAGCTCAGGTCGCATCTGGAACAAAGGCCGTAAATCTGCGGCAATACTTGTGCCCGGTCGGCGCGAAGCCGGAAACATCGCGGTTCTTGTCAGGTTTGCTGCAATCCGCTCATATTCGCGAAGTAGTGCGCGATTCCATTAATGTATTGCTGCACGTGGATACTGTCCGGTGGGCGCCGGGCCGTCGGAACCACGGGGAAGGTTGAGCCATGTCCGATATGTCAGGCAAAACGCCGGTCGAGCTGACCGCAAACATCGTCTCGGCCTATCTCAGCAACAATCCGACGCCGGCCTCGGATATTCCGAACCTGATCAGCCAGGTCCACGCCGCCTTGCTGCGGGTGTCGAGCGGACGCGCTGACGCGCCAAGCGAGCCGGCCAAGCCCGCGGTGTCGATGAAGAAGTCGATCACGCCGGAATATCTGGTCTGCCTCGAGGACGGCAAGCGCTTCAAATCGCTCAAGCGCCATCTGCGCACCCAGTACAACATGACGCCGGAGCAGTATCGCGACAAATGGGGGCTGCCGGCCGACTATCCGATGGTGGCGCCGAACTACGCGGTGGCGCGGTCGCAGCTCGCCAAGAAAATGGGGCTCGGCCAGCAGGCCAGGAAGCGGAAGTAAGCGGCGCTAGGCGGCGGAGGCCAGCGCCTCGCGCGCATCGTTGCGGATGCGGTCGACCATCGAGCGCAGGCCGTTGGAGCGCTGCGGCGTCAGATGGTCGCGGAAGCCGAATTCGTCGAACAACGCCAGCGCATCGGTATCGAGGATCTGCTTCGGCGTATGCCCGGAAAACAGCGTCAGCACGATCGCGACCAGGCCGCGCACGATGTGCGCGTCGCTGTCGCCGAGATAGATCAGCCGCGGCTCGCCATTGCCGTCGCGCGCGATGCGCTTCGACAGCCAGACCTGGCTGACGCAGCCTTGCACCTTGTTCTCGGCCGAGTGCTCCGCCTCCGAGAGCGGCTCCAGCGTGCGGCCGAGCTCGATGACATAGCGGTAGCGGTCATCCCACTCGTCCAGCAGCGCAAAATTGTCCCGGATTTCGTCGATCGTCGTCATCGTGGCCCGCGTCCTATTCTCAACGGCTTATATAGGAAGCCGCGCTGCGAAAGCGACGAAAATGGAACCGGTTCCCGGTTGTTTTGACGCGTTTTCTTCACGCGAGCCGGCGGCCATCCCGCATCCAGTGAAGACAGGCCCCGCTCGAAAACACGCCGGCTTGCCTCACGGCGTCGGCGGCAGGCGGAATTCGATGCTCTGATCGTCAGCGGTCAGCGTGTCGCGGGATGCGGCCATGGCCAGATCGGTATCGTCCTTGCCGATCGAGCCCGTGTGGTCCGGCGGCTTCTTGTCGGTGATGATCTGGTACAGCTTGCGCGCCCCGTCGGTCGCGCGCTGGCCGATCGCGGTCGCGGCCTGACCGCCGACCTCGCAGGCGGACGGCTGACGCTTGCAGAACTGACCCATGTCGTTGATCGTCGCGGTCGCGGCCGACACCGCATCCGAGGCGCTGATCTGCGGCGTCTTGTCCGCTTCAGGAGTTTTGTCTCTCGGCAGCAGCACGAGCACGAGCCCGAGCCAGAATGCCAAACGCAACAGGAAGAACATGGCGCGATCCCGGTCGTCTGTCTTGTCTTTTGCTTCTTGCGCGGTGGAAGCCGCGATTGGCCTTGAGGGTTAGCATCGGTCGATAAACCGGACGTATCCGCATTGAAGTAAATCCGTCCAAAAATCGCGGAAAACCCGCCTGACTTGATTCGCCGTAAATTTTCGATTGATGGCGGCTTGAGGCGGCCGGATGCGCGGAATCCGCCGCGTCCACCATTTCGAAACCATAGATCATCGCATCCGGAAACCAGCCGTTCACCATCCCCGACAAATGAGCGGTGAATGGCGGCGTCGAAGCCTCCCAATGCACGGTGTTTGGCAGCAGGCCACCCCGCCTTAGCGTTCGCTTAAGTTCGCTCTGACACGTTGACCTGCAATCACGAAGGAGGCGTTCCGGCGCGTCTAACTGACGATTGAGCCGAAGCGCGAGTGCTGTGAGTAGTTTGAGTCTGATCCGCGATTGCCTGGATGCGCTGCTGCATCCGTCGGCGCAGTATGATGCGCTGACGCGTGCGCGCCATCGCGCCTTCATGGCGCCGCGGCTGCTTGGCAGCCTGGCGGCGCTGGCTTCGTTCCCTGCCTTTCTGGCGATGCGCGGCGCGCCGACGGCGATCGAGGTTGCGGCGTTCGCCTGGCTGATCGCGCCGATCCTGCTGTCCTGGTTCCTGTCGCGCACCGGCCGCTATGAGGGCGCGCACGTGCTGTCGTCGCTGGCGCTCGCCGGCCTCGTGATGCTGATCGCGGCCTCCACCGGCGGCATCGCCTCGTTCGCGGCGGTGTGGCTCGTCGTGATTCCGATCGAGGCTGCGCTGTCGGCGTCGCGTCGCGTGGTCGCCTTTGCCTTTGCGCTGGCGATGATCTGCGCCGCCTTGCTCAGCGTGCTCGGCCATTACCACGTGCTGCCGCTGGTCGATCCCGCGGTTGTGTCGAACAGTACGCTGGCCGGCTTCGGCGTCGTGTCGGCGATCTTCTATGCCGCCGGGCTGGCTTTCGGCGCGGAGTCGCTGGCGCGGACCAGCGTGGCGTTGTTGTATGTCGAGGAAGAGCGCTACCGGCTGCTCGCCCACAACATGAGCGACGTGTTGTCGCGGCACAGCCGCAACGGCGCGGTGCGCTTCATTTCGCCTGCGGCCGAGATCATGCTCGGCATGCCGGCCTCGCGGCTGTCCGGCCATGGCCTGTTCGACCGCGTTCATGTCGCCGATCGCCCGGCCTATCTCACGGCGCTGTCGGATGCGGCGCGCGGCGAGTCCCGCAGCGTCGAGTTCCGCGTGCGCCGCGACGGTGCGCGCGGCGAGGCTGCCGCCGAATTCATCTGGGTCGAGATGCGCTGCCGTGCGCTCGACCAGACCGCCGCCGATGCCGAGGTCGTCGCCGTGATGCGCGACGTGACCGATCGCAAGCTCCAGGAGCAGGCGCTCGAGCAGGCGCGCAACGCGGCCGAGCAGGCCGACGCCTCGAAGACGCGCTTTCTTGCCACCATGAGCCACGAGCTGCGCACCCCGCTCAATGCCATCATCGGCTTCTCCGAGATGATCGCGCAGGAGGATGTGCTCGGGCTCGATGCGGCGCGCCGCAAGGAATATGCCCAGCTCATCAACGATTCCGGCCAGCATCTGTTGTCCGTCGTCAACGGCATCCTGGACATGTCGAAGATGGAGTCGGGCAATTTCGAGATTTCGCCGGAGCCGTTTGCGCCGCGGCCGGCGCTGCTCAATTGCTGCAACCTGGTGGCGCTGAAGGCGCGCGAGAGCGGCGTCGACCTCGTCACCCGCGTGCCCGACGATCTTCCGATTTTGAACGGCGATCCGCGCGCGTTCAAGCAGATCGTTCTCAATCTGGTTTCCAACGCCATCAAGTTCACCGAGCGCGGCGGCAAGGTCACCGTGTCGGCCGGCGTCGAGGGATCGCGGCTGCTGCTGCGTGTCTCGGACACCGGCGTCGGCATTGCCGCCGACGACCTCAAGCGGATCGGCGATCCGTTCTTCCAGGCCGGCAAGACCTATCAGCGCCGCCACGAGGGCACCGGCCTTGGCCTGTCCATCGTGAAGGGGCTGGTCGGCCTGCACCACGGCGACATCAATGTGGAGAGCAAGGTGGGCGAGGGCACCATCGTGTCGGTCGCGCTGCCGCTGGCGTTCATCCCGCCGGCCGCGGTCGAGCCGTCCAGCAATGTCTCGACCTTGAAGCCCGCGCTGCGATCCGGACTGCAAGAGCAAACCCATCAGGTGAAGAAGAGTGCCTAGACAGACTTTGGATGACGACGAAACGCCGCGCCGTCGGCGCGGCGCCAAGGCAATGGCCGTCGCGGCCGGGGACGAACGCGGCCTCGTGCTGCGTTTGCTGCTGCACAGTCCGAAGGACTTGATCGCCGGCGTGCTGGCCCTGTCTGCCATCGTCGCGATCCTGATCAATGCGCTGTTCCTGCAGGCTGGTCGTCATCCGTCGCCGATGTTCGGCGGCTCGGTGGTAACGCTGCCGCCTCCGGCGGTCGCGGCCACCAATCCGATGCCGCGCCCGCGCCCGGCCGAGGCGGCTGCCCGCTCGGCCGAGCCGGCTGCGATGGAGCCGTCCAAGCCGGTCGATGTGAAGCCGGTGGAGACCAGGTCGGTCGAAGCCAAACCGGAACCCAAGCCGGTTGAAGCCAAGCCGGCCGACCCGATAGCGAATCTGGTGGCGAAGTCGGCCGCAACGCCGCCGGCCGCCGCCGCACCGTCTCCGGCCGCCCCGCCGTCCAGCGTCATTCGTCCGCCGGCGCCGATCCCGACCGCGCATCTGAGCCCGGCCGGCAAGCGCATCGCCGCGGTCCAGCGGACGTTGACGGAGTATGGCTACGGCCAGCTCAAGCCGACCGGCACGATCGGTGCCGATACCCAGCACGCGATCGCAAAGTTCGAGCGCGCGCGGAAATTGCCGGTGACGGGGCAGATGTCTGATCGTCTCGTGCGCGAACTCGGCGCGATGATCGGGCACGCAATCGAGTAGGATCTATTTGGGCCGGGCTTGAAGCCCGGCCATTTCACACCTGACGCATCAGAGTGTCGTCAGACCGCTTCGCCCAGCAGTACGTCTCTGACCTCATCCGAGAACGGTTTCCTGCGGCCGGCCACCAGCACCCATTCCGGATCGTCGCGATCGGCAATGCCGCGCGGCATGCCGTGATCGAGCAGGGCCTGCGCGCAGCCGACCCAATCGCCGCCTTCGACCGGCTCGTTGCAGGAGGCCCAGGACAGGCTTCCGGAGGCGTTGTCGCCAAAGCCATGCTGTTCGGTCCACTCTGCACCGTGCTCGAGCAGGAAGCGCGTCAGCCTGGCATTGCCGCGGAACACCGCATGATTGAGCGCCGAGGCATCCCAATCGCCGCCGCGCACGGTGATCGGCCAGCCAAGCCTGACCATCAGCCGCACCGCATCGTCATCGCCGACTGCGGCGAGCTCGGGAAGCAACCGCAACTGCTGCGCTGAGAGCGAGCCCGGAAGATCGGGCCGCGCGATCTGGATCCGCCGCGCTTCGCTCTCGTTGCCGCTGCTGCATGCCGCGACGAACCGCTCGTCATCGCCGAGCGTCTCGTCACCGGTCCGCTCGCGCAGGAGCGCGGCAACCTCGGTCAGGCCGAATTGCAGCGCGAACCGGTAGGCGCTGAGACCACCAGGTGTCGAGATGCGCGGATCCGCGCCGGCGTCGAGCAAGGTCGCGATGCACGTCGGCGACCGCCGCCGCCGGATCGCCCACATCAGCGGCGATCCGCAATCCGTCAGCGGCGCGTTACCGGCGGGCTCGTTCGGATTGGCGCCGTGCCGCAGCAGCAATTGGAGCGCTGGCAGATTCTCGTCGTCGAGCACCTTGTACATCGCATTGGTGCCGGCGATCCGCGCGCCATGCTCGAGCAGCAGGGCTGTCGTGACAGAGCCTTCGAGCGAGTGGTAGAGCGATTCATTGTCGTTCGGATTGGCGCCCGCTTCGAGCAACAGTTTTGTCAGCGCAAGATCGTGGTTGCGCCCGGCGGCGCCATAGAGCGCCGACAGCGGATTGCTGTCATCGGGCGCGTCGAGCGTTCCGGGCGGCCAGCGGCTGCCGATATGCTGGTCGGGGTCGGCGCCGGCGTGCAGCAGCAGGCGCGCGCAGCGATGCAGCCGCGGTTGATAGTCCGGAAGCTGCAGCAGGCTGGAATGCGTGACCGCGACGAGCGGCGGCAGTTTGAGTGGACCGCCGGGACGGTTGACCCATACGGGATCGTTGGCCGCGGTACGCCGCAGCGTCTCCTCGTCGCCAATAGCGCAGGCGAGATAGGGATCATCGGCCACGAGGTCGGGATACTCGCTGAGCATCCGCGCCGCTACGCGCGGATGCGCGCGATCGCTGGTGCCGCTGACATCTGCGGCATAGAGCAGCTGCAGCCAGCGGCGCACGCGCTCGTCCCGGCTTTTGCCGGGCGGCGATTGGGCCTCGACATAGCGGCGCAGGTCCGGCCACGAGGCGAAGCCGAGATCGCGCGCCACGCAGGACTGCGCGTCGTGCAGCCGCAGACCAAGTGCTGCGATCTGCGCGTCGCTGCGGTCGGCGGCCGCCGGAAGCGACTGCCGGAAACGGGCGTAGGCCTCCGGCGCCTGTCGCCGGTAAAGGCGGATGAGCTCCTTGGCCTGCTTCTTCAGATGTTCGAGATTCAATCGCGCGGGCGATCGGTTCATGGCAACCTCCGTGCATCACCGCCGATGGTCCACAAAACCGGCTGCACAAAGGCTTGGTTGGCCGCGTATTCGATGCAAGTGGGTTCGACCCTTCCCGTGGACCCGGGCGCGGCTTGCACCGCAGATGCGAGGATATGGGCGGCGCTTCTATCGGTCAACCCGCCACTGCGTGACGGCATCTGTGACGATTGGACGTGGCCGCGCCGCTGGCCTATAGGTCGGCGCATGCGATTGAAAACCAGCATTTGGGTCGCGGCGTATCTGCGCCGCTGCCAGACCGAGGGCGTGTTCGGCGCAGTCCGCAAGAAGGGCGCCGAAGAGGCTGGCGCCGTGTTCGTGAAGGTGGCGCTGATGGACGGCAATGCGATGCTGTATGCGCCGGCGCCGCAGACGGTCTATGACGACAGCCGTCCGGTCGAGCGGCTGTTCGTGCCGACGGCGCCGCAGCCGGTGTCGGAGCCGTCAGTCGAGGAGCGGTTGACCAAGGAACTCCGCTTCGATCCCGACGCCTGGATCGTCGAAACCGAAGATCGCGCCGGGCGGCACTTCCTCGATCTGGCGAAGAGCTAGCTGCCGGATTTCTGGTTGCGGATGGCGGGCGCGTTGCCGGGCTGCACCGCCGATCGCGTCTGCGAAGATGCCGCGCGGACGTGATGGCGCTCGTCGTCATAGAGCGACGAGCGATACTTGTTGCGGGCCACCGCCATGGTCGAGCCGCGCCACGCCGCCAGCATCACCAGCGCCGAGCGCTCGCTGAGACGATCGTAGAGCCGCGACAGGCGGTAGACATAGTTGACCGACGAGCCGGCTTCCGGATTGAGGAACATCAGGATCCGCTGGAACGCGGCACTCGACACCTCAAGCGCCCGCATCGCGCAGGCAAGCGGCTCGCCGCCGGGATCGCTGACGACATCGGCGGCGATCCGCGACGGCAGGATCAATGCCTCGCCGAGCTCGCGGGTAAAGTTGTCGACGTCCTCGGCAAACGCCGCCATCTCCAGGATATGGATCGCGCGCGCGGCGCGGACGGCCGGAATCCGCGCCGCGGCCTTCAGCGGCGTCTCCTGCAGATTGTGCAGGATCTGCGCGCGCTCCTTCGCGTTGGCGGCAAAGAACATGTCGGAGATCTCGGCGGCATCGTTCGGCCGCATCGCAAGGCTCGCGGCCATCCGCAGTTCGGCCTCGGTCGGGATCCTGGCCGGCAGCGCGGATGGCGCGGGCGGGGCAATCGGCGCGGCGGCCGGCTCCGGCTGGCCGGGTTCGGCGCGGCGCAGCCCGAGCTTGTCCATGATCCTGGCGGGCGTTGCCGGATAGATCGCAAGCCGCGCACGGACCGCGGCGCGGGTGGCGTCGTCGACCTCATCGATCAGGCGCGATGTCAGCTCGACGAACTGGCGTTCCTCGTCGGCGGAATGCGCGCTCGCCTGCACATAGAGGTCGGTCAGGACGCGCAGCAGCGTCGGGCGGATGTCGACGCCCTCGCGGCGGGAGAGGGTCATCAGCCCATCGAAACCAGGAAATAACGGAGCTGCGCTCATCTCGGGCGTACGCGACTTGCCAGTAAGACTCGGTCTGAAAACCTTGTGGCGGCGAGCCTACGCAGGCTGTTTTAAGACGCAGTTAAGGAAAACAAGCCGTGAAGCCAAACGCTCGCATTTGCCCGTGTCCATTAAGGCACAGCGCCATATCCGTAACCGTCCGTATCGGCAGTTTAAGATGTCATTAACCATGCCCGTTCTTAACTCGGCCTGCGCGAGGCAAATCATGTCCGTGCGGGGCCAGAGAGAACGGAACATGGGCACCATCGTTGAGTTTCCGGCGGATGCGGCTGCACGGCGGCCGAGTGTTGTCGGTGCTGCCGGCGAAGGCATGGGGACCGTGCTGATCCTTCCCGTCGTCCGGATCGAGCGAACGACGGAGGAGACCGGCGGTGGTCGCGGGCCGGAGCAGGGCACTGCGCAGGGCCGTCGTCGCCGACGCCGCTCCTGATCGCGGACATCGCGCAATGCCGCAGCTTGTGCAGCTGACCGCCGCCCGGCGGTCACTCCCGGCGCTGATCCTGCTACTCGCGGGCACAGCGCTCGCGGGCTGCAGTGGCGGCGATTTCGGCCGTACCCGTGCTGATTTCCGCAACGACGACATGCATCGCTGGATGGGCGCCGAGGCGACCGGCAGCGTCGGCAAGAACGCCTCGCAATTCCAGCTCACCGAACACGAACGCCAGCTGCGCGATCTCGCCTATCAGTTCATCGAGCCGCCGCTGTCGCGGCCGGCGTGGAAGAGCGTGTTCGGTGACTACCAGCCGCTGCCTTCGCCGTGGCGGCAGAAGGTGGTGTTCGATCGCACCGCCTATGGCCGCAATCTGATCGACGAGCCGCATCGCTCGTTCGCCTCGCGCTACTCGCTGTTGATCGACGAGGTGCGTGACGACATCACCCGCTTCGAGCCGTTCTTCGCCACCGCGGCCCAGGTGATCGAGCTCGACCGCAAGCGCAGTGCCAGCCTCAAGATGATCGGCGATGTGTCGCCGAAGGAGCGGGCGGATGCGATGGCGCGGATGGAAGAGAACGCGCTGATCGTGCAGTGGGTCCAGCAGAGCCTGGAGCGGCGGATCTCGTCCTATCGCTGGGCGCTGGAGCGGCTGGTGATCCAGGCGCCCGACGGCATGGCCGCCGACGCCGAACGCCAGATCAACGAGCTTGCCCGGCTCACCGCCAACGCGCCGCTGATGTCCGCGCCGGTCACGGGCCAGGCCGTGGTATCGAAGGGCTAGGCTCGCTTCGCTTTCCTTGCTGTCGATCTGACGTCGCGACCGCTTGGTTGCCGCGGCAGGCTCGCAATGAATGCCTTCAGCGCATCGGACGGCGGCTGCGCCGAGGGATAGGCGAGGCCGACCTGGCGCGTCACCTCGACATCGATCTTCCGCATCGCGACATCAGGATTGCCGCGGGCCACGCCTTCGGGGACGATCGCGACGCCGACCCCGGCCGCAACCAGCGCCATCGCCCACTCCTCGGATTCCGCGATCGCCACCGGCTTGCGCGGCGGCGAGGTGCGCTTGAAGAACTCCTGCTGCTCGCAATGGCAGCGGTCGATCATCGGAACGCCGGCGAAGTCGGTGGTCCGCAGCGTCTCCTTCAGGGTGAGGGGATGTGACGGCGGCAGCGCCGCGACGTAGCGCTCGCTCCAGAGCGGGATGAAGTGCTCGCCGGCGCCGATCATGGATTTGGCGACGATGCGTGCATCCGCTTTCTCGTTGGCGCCGACCAGCCGGAGTGCGAGGTCGGCATTGCCGGTCAGCGGCTTCAGCAGCGCGATGGTGCGGGCCTGATCGAGCGTTCGCAACAGCCCGAGCGTCAGCGCCTGCCGTGTCGCCGGCTTGCGGAACAGGTTTCGCGCCGCATCCGCTTCGTCGATGATCCTGCGCGCGATACCGTGGAATTGCGCGGCCGACTCCGTCGGCGCCATGCCCTTCTTGTGCCGGATGAACAGCGTGGTGCCGAGCTCGGCCTCGAGATTGGTGATCGCTGCCGAGATGGATGGCTGCGAGATGAAGCAGCGCTTAGCCGCGGCGGTCAGGTTGCGCTCGCGGTAGACCGCCGCGAAGTAGCGGAGTTCGCGGATATCCATAGGACAGTCCTATCATATCGATAGAAAGACGATATTTTACCTATGGAATGGCGAGTGGCAAGCCTGCCTCGGCTCCAGCGGAGGATTTGTCATGCGCATCCATCATCTCAACACCGGCACGATGTGCCCGATCGGCAAGCGGCTCGTGAACGGCAGCGGCAGCATCTTCCAGCGGGCGCGGATGGTCTGTCACTGCCTGCTGGTCGAGAGCAATGACGGCCTCGTGCTGGTCGACACCGGGATCGGGCTCGACGACATCGGCGACCCGCCGCGGCTCGGGCGCAAATGGGTGCGGCAGACCACGCCGCGGCTCGATCCGGCCGAGACGGCTGTCCAGCAGGTGAACGCGCTCGGCTTTTCGCCTGGTGACGTGCGCCATCTGCTGCTGACGCATCTCGATCGCGACCATGCCGGCGGCGTGCCTGACTTTCCAAAGGCCAGGGTGCATGTCCATCGCAAGGAGTACGATATGGCGGTGACACATCAGGTCGCGCCGCCGGTAGGACGCTACATCACGGCGCAGTGGCAGCACGGGCCGGATTGGGCGTTCTATGGCGCCGATGGTGAGGATTGGTTCGGCTTCAAGGGCGTGCGCGCGCTCGGTGATCGCGAGCCGGATATTCTGATGATTCCGTTGCACGGCCACACGCTCGGCCATTGCGGCATCGCGGTGCGCGACCAGGGCAAGTGGCTGCTGCACGCCGGCGATGCCTATTTCCATCACGCCCAGCTCGATGCAAGGCCGCGGATCCCGCTGGTGCTCGGCATGTTCCAGCGCCGGGCGGACATGGATCGCGCAGCGCGCGTCCAGAACCAGGAGCGGCTGCGGCAATTGAAGGCCGCGCATGGCGCTGACGTCACGATCGTCAACAGCCACGATCCCGTCGATTACGAGACCTGCCGTTGCGGCCGGCACCTGGCGTTAGCAAGCTAGCGCTTGCGTGCCGCAGGCGGCGGGGCAGGAGCGGGCGGCGGGGGCGGCGGGGGCGGCGGTGCCTCCTGCTTGGCCGCGACCGGCTCGCTCTGCACCTTGCACGAGGCGGCCGCGAGCGAGGCCTGCGCCTGCGGCATCAGGCCGGGCTCCGGCGCCAGCGCCTTCAGCAGGATCAGCCCGGTCGAGGTCGGCGAGTCGATGATCAGCCGGTCGGCCGCGGTGACTTCCTCGTCCTCGGGCAGATCGTTGTGCTGCGCCTCGGTCATCAGGTCGAGCTCGATCACCTTCTTGCCGGCGGAGCGGTCGTTGATCGCGTAATAGGCGACCTCGTTGCGGGTGTAGAACGACACCGAGGTGTAGGCCTGGCTGACCGGCACGGTGAGCTTGAGGGGCCCGGTCGAGAGATCGTAGCGGCAGATCGCCACCGCGAAGGCCGGATCCATCAGCGGCATCGGCGCGTGGCTCGGGTCGGCCAGCGGCAGCTGCGTCACCTCGTTGAGCTTGGTCATCGGCGTCAGCCGCGAATAGGCGTCCTGCGAGGCGATCCGCGGCAGCGCCAGCACGCTGACGAGATGCACCACGCCGCCGAGCAGCACGCCTGCGAGGATGGTGAGCAGCACGCGGATCATGAACAGCCCGTCGTGGTGATCGAGGGCATCGGCGCGTCGCGCTGGGTGCGGGTCGCGACCCCGACCGGCGTGTCGTAGAGCCGCAGCATCAGCGCGTAGCGCTCGATGCCGCCGGTCGGCAGCCAGTTGCCGGCGCGCGAGCGCGAGGCGATGTGGATCTCGAACGTGCCGTCGGAGGCGCGCATGATCTCCTGGCTGGTGAAGCCGTAGCGCTGCAGCGAATTGGCCACGAGGTGGCCCTTGCGGTCGAACAGCGTCAGCGTCCAGAACCGCGCCGCCGGGGTCACGCCGCTGACCACGACGTCGCAGCGGCCGTCGAGCGGCTTGTTCTTGTCGTCTGACGTCGCCGAGAACGCGATGCCGTCGCCGGTGCCGATCGGCAGCTCGCCGCTGCGTGCGATGGTGGCACGCGAATAGGGATCGACGTCCGAGGTGCCGTTCTTCGGCCGCGCGGTCCAGGCGCCGATCTTCAGCGTGCCGAGATCGGTGCCGCGCGTCGCCGTCGCGTAGGTCAGGCCGAGGCCGACGGCGGTGGCGATCACGAGGGCCAGCAAAGTGGTGAGGAGGAGCCGCACGTCAGTTCTTGCGTGGCACAGAAGGTGTCGCGCCGTCCGGCCCGGCCGCGGCAACGTAGTTTTCGGGGAACGCCAGCGCGCTCGAGGACTCCGCCTTGCCGGTCTTCGAGGGCTCGTTCAGCGTGGTCTTGCCGGTGGTCTTCTCGGCGGTTCTGGCGGCATCGTCGAGCAGCTTCTCGACCCGCACCAGGATATCCGCGCCGCGCTTGGTCAGCACCGGCGGCGGACCCGGCTTGGTCTCAAGGACGCGCGGCGCCGCGTTGGCCTGGGCATTGGCCTGCGCCTGCGGCAGCTTCTGGCCCATGCCGACGCCGGTGAGTTCGCGGACTTCCACGCCCTGATGTGCAGCAACCATGATGTCGTGCCAGGTCTGCGCCGGCAGCGAACCGCCGGTCATGCGGTTGGTCGGCGAATAGTCATCATTGCCGTACCACACCGCGCAGGTGAAGTTGCCGGTGTAGCCGACGAACCAGGCGTCGCGATAGGCGTTGGTGGTTCCGGTCTTGCCCGCGGTCGGAATGCCGTCGAGCGCGGCGCGGCGCGCGGTGCCTTCGCTGACCACGTGGCTCATCATGCCGGCCATGTCGGCGGCAATATTCGGCGGGATCGCCTGTCGCGGCTTCGGACCGTCGCGGTCCCAGCGCCAGACCAGATCGCCGGCGCCGGTGCGCACCTCGAGCACGGCATGCGGCGTCACGGACTTGCCGCGGTTCGGGAAGGTCGCATAGGCCACCGCATGCTCGAGCACGGTGACTTCGTCGGAGCCGATCGGCATCGACGGCGTATCGGGCAGCGGCGCCGTGAGGCCGAAGCGCCGCGCGACCTCGACGATCGCGGCGCGGCCGAACTTGGCCGGATTGGGCGCCTTCGGCTGCAGCTTCTGGCCGATCGCGATCGACAGCTTCACCGGGATCACGTTGATCGAGTTGGTGATCGCCTGCGTCAGCGTGATCAGGCCGGAATAGGAGTGGCCATAGTTCTGCGGGCACCAATTGCCGATGCAGACCGGACCATCGACGATCTTCGAATTGGGCGTGAAGCCGTTCAGCAGCGCCGTGGTGTAGACATACGGCTTGAACGACGAGCCGGGCTGGCGATAGGCGTCGGTGGCGCGGTTGAACTGGCTCGACCCGTAGTCGCGTCCGCCGACCATGGCGCGAACGCCGCCGTCGAGATCGGACACCACGGTCGCGGCCTGGGTCGCGTGATAGTCGCGACCGAACTGGCGGAGCTGGTTCTCGATCGCTTCCTCGGCCGCGTGCTGCACGTTCATGTCGATCGCGGTGCGGACCACGAAGACGCGCTCGGTGTAGGATTTCGGGAAGGTGTCGACCAGCTTGCGCATCTCGTCGAAGGCGTAGTCGAGATAGTAGTTCGGCGAGTTCTCGTCGCGCCGGTCGACCGCGACTGCGGGATTGCGGCGGGCGCCGAACACCTGGCCCTCGGTCATGAAGCCGGCATCGACGAGGTTGTCGAGCACGACGTTGGCGCGGGCGCGCGCCGCGGGCAGGTTGATGTGCGGGGCGTATTTGGTCGGCGCCTTGAACAGGCCGGCGAGCATCGCGGCTTCCGCGAGATTCACGTCGCGCACCGACTTGTTGAAGTAGAAGTGCGCGGCGCCGTCGACGCCGAAGGTGCCGCCGCCCATATAGGCGCGGTCGAGATAGAGCTTGAGGATCTCGTTCTTGGTCAGCCGGGTCTCGAGCCAGATCGCAAGGAAGGCTTCCTTCACCTTGCGCTCGATGGTGCGCTCATTGTTCAGGAACAGGTTCTTGGCAAGCTGCTGGGTGATCGACGAACCGCCCTGGCGAACGCCGCCGGCCTGCGCGTTGGTGACGAGCGCGCGGGCGAGGCCCGGTACGTCGATGCCGAAATGATCGTAGAAGCGGCGGTCTTCGGTGGCGAGCGTCGCCTTGATCAGGTTGTCCGGAAAGTCTTCCAGCGGGATCGAGTCATTATGCTTGATGCCGCGGCTGCCGATCGGGTTGCCATAACGGTCGAGGAAGGTCACCGCGAGGTCGGACTTCTTCAGCCAGTCCTCGTCGGCGGTCTCGCGGAACGCCGGGATCGCGAGCGTCAGCAGCAGGATCATGCCGCCGAGCCCAAGGGTTGCGGCTTCCGACAGCGGCTCGATGAACACCCAGCGCTTCCAGCGGCCGACATAGAAGCGGTCCATGAAGGTGGAATAGCGCTCGTAAAGCTCGCGCAGGCCCTTGCCCGACGAGAACAGCGTCGAGTCGATACGCGCATCGAGGTCCAGGAAGAAATTCCGGACCTTCTGTTTCCAATGCGACGGCATGATCTGAAAGGACCGACCCTTGATCAGTTTGACAGCACTGCGGGCGCCCTAACGGGCACAGGCCAGCGTCTTGCTTCGATGTTGCGGCAATCCCAAGGCGCTTTTGCGTCGTTGGGGACTCGTTCCACGTTCTATCCGAGCGGCTGCCATAAACCAATGGCGCGGCTGGTGAATTTAATGAAAGGCCTAACGCTGCCCACCGGCTTTTGGGACCCCGCAATCGCACCCCCTTGCGGAGGCGGCGCCGGCGTCCCAAGAAGATCTGCACCGTAAATTCAGGGATAGCATGACCGCACCGCCCAAGCGCCCGTCGGACCAGGAGGGATTCTTCTGGAAAACCAAGACGTTGGAAGAAATGTCCAGCGCCGAATGGGAAAGCCTGTGCGACGGCTGCGCACGTTGCTGCCTGGAGAAGCTGGAGGACGAGGACACCGGCAAGATCTATTTCACCCATATCTCCTGCAAGCTGCTCGATGCGGGCCTGTGCGTCTGCAAGGACTATCCGAACCGCTCCGACCAGGTTCCGGATTGCGTCCGTCTGACGCCGGAAAATGTCCGGACCCTGAACTGGCTGCCGCCGAGCTGCGGCTATCGCCTCGTGGCCGAGGGGCGGGACCTTTACTGGTGGCATCCGCTGGTCTCCGGTGATCCCAACACCGTTCATGAAGCTGGGGTCTCGGTGCGCGGGCGGGTGGAGGGCACCGAGCTCGACGTCAACGACGCCGACCTCGAGAGTCACATCGTGCGCTGGCCGGCGGTGCTGCCCAAGCAGGCGCAGTTGAAGAAGCGACCGAAATCGACCAAAGCCTGACGTTGCCGCTGCGTCCGCGATCACGTCATCGCGAGAACAGCGCGGTGGGATGCACCCATGCGCTGGGGTGCCTGCCTCAGCAGGCAATTGCTGCATAAATTGCAAAACAGAGAATGATTCCATCGCGGGATGCGCCCGCGCAGCAGCATTACGCCTCAAATGAACAAGTATGAACGGCAGAGCCGTTTTCCTGCCGACCAATCCACTTTGCCTGACGACATTGCCGGAGAGCTGTCCCGTCTTCCAAGCGAGGTGATCGAGCTCAGCGACGCGCCCCCGCTGGCGCCGCCGGCACCGCTCAATCCGGATGAAGTTCGCACCATCGTCATCAGCCTGATGCTGACGATGTTCCTGGCCGCGCTCGACCAGACCATCGTTGCGACCGCACTGCCGACGATCGGGCGCCAGTTTCACGACGTCACCAATCTGTCCTGGGTGATCACGGCCTATCTGCTCGCCTCCACCGCGGTGGCGCCCGTGTTCGGCACGCTGAGCGACATCTATGGCCGCCGCGTCATGATCATCACCTCGCTCAGCCTGTTCGTGGTCGGCTCGGTGCTGTGCGCGATCGCGCCCAGCATGACCATGCTGATCGTTGCCCGTGGCCTGCAGGGGCTCGGCGGCGGCGGCATCATGCCCGTGGTCCAGACCGTGATCTCCGACGTGGTCACTCCGCGCGAGCGCGGCCGCTACCAGGCCTATTTCTCCAGCGTTTGGATGGCGGGCGGCATTCTCGGCCCGGTGGTCGGCGGCGTGTTCGCCGAGCATCTGCACTGGTCGATGATCTTCTGGATCAACCTGCCGCTCGCGGCCGCTGCACTGGCGCTGCTGCTGCCGAAGATGGGCAAGATCCCGGTGTTCCACCGCAAGCGCAAGGTCGACTGGCTCGGCGGCGTGCTGCTGATGGCCTCGGCCGTCGTCTTGATGCTGGTGCTGACCTGGGGCGGCACGCGTCTCTCGTGGTTGTCGCCGACCATCACCGCGATGGTCGGCGCCTCGATCGCGCTCGCCGGTGCCTTCGTCTGGCACGCGCGCCGCGCCGACGAGCCGTTCCTGCCGCTGTCGCTGCTCGGCGGCTCGGTGGTGCCGTTCGCGATGGGCGCCGGCGGCTGTGCGCTCGGCGCCATGGTCGGCCTCACCGTGCACCTGCCGCTCTATTACGAGGTGGTCTATCACCTCACCGCCAGCGAGGCCGGCCTCGCGCTGATCCCGCTCGCGGCGATCTCGACCTTTGGTGCGGCGATCGCCGGCCGCACCATGGCGAAGGCCAAGCACTACAAGCGCGTCGCGATCGTCGGCACTTCGGTCGCCGCGATCTGTGCCGTCGGCATGGCGGTGACGACGCTGCCGCTGTGGGGCTTGCTGCTTGTCATGAGCGTATTCGCGCTCGGGCTCGGCACCACATTCCCGATCAGCGTGGTGTCGTTACAGAACGCGGTGGCGCGGCCGCAGGTCGGCACCGTGACCGGCGCGATGAACTTCTTCCGCGCCATGATGGCGTCGTTCACGGTCGCCGCCTTCACCACGATCCTCTTGATGACGCTCGGCACCGACATCTCGCTCGCCGGCGAGCATCACGCTGCTTCCGCCGGCACCGTCAGCGCGATCCCGATGGCCGACATGATCACGGCCTTCCGCTACGTGTTCGGCGCCGCCGCCGTGCTGCTGACCACCGCGTCGATCTGCATGATCACGATGGAAGAGCGCCCACTCGCCGGCCCCGCCACGCGGCCGCCGGCGGAGATGGCGGAGTAGGGCTTGTAGCCAAACTCACAGCTGTCGTCCCTGCGAAAGCAGGGACCCATACGCCGTGACTTTCGTTATCAAAGGGACTCGTCGTTCCAGCATCGTTTCGATAATGAGTATTTGTGGTTATGGGTCCCTGCTCCCGTGCGCAATTGCGCACTAGGCAGGGACGACACCGAGATTGTTACACGGTCTGCGAGTCATACATCCGCCTTCTCGCGAGGCCCACGCTACTCTATCCCTTCGTCATTCCGGGGCTCGCGAAGCGAGAGCCCGGAATCCATTTCACCACAGGTGATGCGGCTTAATGGATTCCGGGCTCGCGCCAAGAGGCGCGCCCCGGAATGACGGATGGAGAGTTTGGCGCCCCGCGCCTTTTATTCCGGCGCTGCCTCATATTTATTCAGCCGCCTCACTCCGACCCACTACTTTAGTCGCCGTCCAAGCATGGCGATCTGCGCGCAGTTTCACTTGCTGCGCATTTTGTCGCGGCTATAGTCCGGCCCCAAGAGCTCGAAGCAGCCGAACAAGAACACAAAAGAGGAGAGAAACAGGGTGAAAAGAACATCGCGACTGCCTGTTCATACGATGCAGCAACTTGCCGGAGCGGCCGTGTTGGGCCTGTTGGCAGCCAGCCCCGGCGGCGCGCTTGCCGCTGACACCCTCAAGATCGGCGTGATCGCCGAAGCTCAGGCCATCGCGGGGGCCTCGATCCCGCAGGCAGCGCAGCTGGCCGCCGACGAGATCAACGCCAAGGGCGGCATCGACGGCCGCAAGATCGAGATCGTCTCCTATGACAATCACTCGTCCTCGGCGGATTCGGTGCGCGCGTTCCAGCGCGCGGTCAACGAGGACAAGGTCAACGTCGTCATCTCGAGCTACATCAGCGAAGTGGTGCTGGCGCTCGAGCCGTGGGCCTCGCGCCTGAAGACGCCGTTCGTCACGCCCGGCGCCGCCTCCAACGAGATCAGCAAGAGCGTCCACGCCGACTACGAGAAGAACAAGTACACCTTCCACGGCTACCTGACCTCGGCGGCGCTGGCGCTGTCGGTCTGCGACGCCGCCAAGGAGCTCCTGGTCGATCAGAAGCACATGAAGACCGCGGTCATCATGAGCGAGGACGCAGCCTGGACCAAGCCGCTCGACGTCGGCTACGAGGAGTGCCTGCCCAAGATCGGGCTCAAGGTCGTCGACCATATCCGCTTCTCGCCCGACACCACCGACTTCACGCCGATCTTCAACAAGGTCGAAGGCTCGAAGCCCGACGTGATCATCACCGGTATCTCGCATGTCGGCGTGCAGCCGACCGTGCAGTGGAAGAACCAGCAGGTGCCGATCCCGATGTTCGGCATCTCCTCGCAGGCCACCAACGAGACCTTCGGCAAGGACACCAATGATGCCGCGGAAGGCGTGCTGTATCAGGGCGTGTCCGGCCCGAACGTCGCGGTGACGCCGAAGTCGGTGCCGTTCGCGGAGGACTTCAAGAAGCGCTACGGCAATTACCCGTCCTATGCGGGCTACACCGCCTATGACGAGGTCTACTACATCGCCGATGCGGTGAAGCGCGCCGGCTCGGTCGATGCCGACAAGATGGTCGATGCGCTGGAGAAGACCGATTGGGAAGGCACCATCGGGCGCGTCCAGTTCTACGGCAAGGACGATCCGTTCACTCATTCGATCAAGTACGGCAAGGGCCTGATCACCGGACTGATGCTGCAGTGGCAGGGCGGCAAGCAGGTCGCGGTCTGGCCGAAGGAGGTCGCCAAGAGCGACCTCAAGTTCCCGAGCTTCATCAAGCTCACCACCAATTAACCGATGATAATGCTCCCGGGTCGCTCCCGGGAGCATCCTTATTCGGTCCCGCGTCCTCCACAACAGGCAGCCCGGCTGCCGCGGCCAATCTGAGATGCTTGCCTTACAAATCCTGATCGATGGCTTTGCCATCAGTGCGCTCTATGCGCTCGGCGCCACCGGCTTCACCCTGATCTTCGGTGTCTCCGGCGTTCTCAATCTCTCCCACGGCGCCATCATGGTGGCCGCAGCGGTCGCGGCCTGGGCCGCGGCCAGCGTGCTGCACCTCGACATCTACACCGGCGCGCTGTTCGGTGTCGGCGTGGCGCTGATCGTGTCGTTCGCGACCTATTTCGCAGTCGTCAAGCCGATCCAGAATTCCACACGGATCCCCAATGAGGAGAAGGAAATCTTCGTCCTCACCGGCACGTTGCTGTGGGGCATCATGATCCAGGAGCTGATCGCCTATTTCTTCACCAACAATGCCAAGACCGTGCTGCCGATCGTCGAAGGCGTCGTCGATATCTTCGGAAACCGCACGCCGCGCAACAACATCTTCACCGCGCTGGTGTGCTGCCTCGTGATCGGCCTGCTCTGGCTCTTGGTGAACCGGACGCGGACCGGCAAGGCGGTGCTGGCGGCCTCGATGAACCCGCGCGGCGTCACGCTGCTCGGGCTCGAGCTCACCCAGATCTACATCGTGGTGTGGGGCATCTACGGCATTTTGGCCGGCATCGCCGGCGTGCTGCTCGGCATGTTCCTCGGCGTCAGCTCCTACAGCGTCGGACCGCTGACCGCGAGCGCGTTCTCGATCGTGGTGCTCGGCGGTCTCGGCAGTGTGTCGGGCTCGCTGATCGCGGCCTTCGTGGTCGGCTATCTCGAGACCATCACGGCCTACATGATCTCGCCGGCCTACCGCACCATTCCGGCGCTGCTGCTCCTGGTGTTCGTGATGTATATCCGGCCCCAGGGCCTGCTCGGGAGGCGCTGAGATGGCCAACTTCTTCACCTCGCGCCTGTTCTTCATTTCGCTGGCCTGCGTGGCGATCGCGGCGACGCTGCCGCTCTACGTCTCGGGCTACATCCTCGGCCTGCTCACCGTCGCGTTCTATTTCGGCGTGTTCGCGATGGCCTGGGACCTGTTGTTCGGTTTCGCCGGCGAGGTCAATTTCGGACCGACCTTCCTGATCGGCACCGGCGCCTACACCGCCGGCATTCTCAACAACCAGTATGGCTGGTCGGTCTATGTCTGCATCCTGCTCGGCGCGCTGGCCTCTGTGGTCGCGGGCTTCGTGCTGGCACTGCCGGCGCTGCGGGTGAGGGGGCCGTATTTCGGCCTCACCACGCTGGTCGCGGTCTTGATGTTGCAGAACTTCGTCGTGGTGTTCGCCGATCTGACCGGCGGCGAGATCGGGCTGACGATCCCCGACGTGATCAGCATCAATGCCGGCACCAACTACTGGATCGCGCTCGGCTTCATGACCGTGAGCGCGGCCATTCTGTACGGCTTGTCGCAATCGCCCGTCGGCCTGGTGTTGCAGGCGAGCGGGCAGGATCCGGTGCAGGCCGGCGCGCTCGGCTTCAATATCGTCAAGCACAAGCTCGCGGCCTTCATCGTCAGCGCGTTCTTCTCGGGCCTGTCGGGGGCGCTCTTGGTGTTCTATTTCGGCACCGCCTCGGTCGGCACCGTGGTCGACGTGGCGGTCGGCGTCAACGTCATCGTCTCCGCCGTGCTCGGCGGCCGGCGCACCGTGCTGGGCGCGGCGTTGGGCGCGATCTTCCTGATCGTCGCCGGCGAGTTCCTGCGTCCGACCGGCGAGCTTGCAACCTTCATCGTCTCGGCGGTGGCGCTGCTCGTCGTCCTGTTCTTCCCCGGCGGTTTCCTCGGAGCGGCCCTGTCACGCGAGGCGCGCTCCTGATGGATCAGACTGTGACCACCGCAACCCTCACCGTCCGCGGATTGACCAAGAGATTCGGCGGCCTGACCGCCGTGAAGAACCTCTCGTTCGATCTGCATCCCGGCGAGATCCTCGGCCTGATCGGGCCGAACGGCTCGGGCAAGTCGACCGCGATGAAGAGCGTGATGGGCATCGAGCGCCCGACCGCGGGCGAGGTGCTGTTCGAGGGCGAGAACATCGCTGGCCTGCCCGCGCACAGAATCGCGCGCAAGGGTTTTGGCATGGTGTTCCAGCACTCGCGGCCGCTGAACCGGCAGACCGTGCTCGAGAACATCATGGTCGCGCTGCTGCCCGACAGCCTGTTGATGCTGTTTCCCGACAAGGCGCTGACCGAGCGCGCCAAGTGGATCGCCGAGCGCGTCGGCCTGGGGGCGGTGATGAACCGCCGTCCGCCGACGCTGCCGTTCGCCGATCTGCGCCGGCTGGAACTGGCCAAGGCAATCGCGCGTGATCCAAAAGTGGTGCTGGTCGACGAGCCCTTCGCCGGGCTGACCAGCGCCGAGGTCGGCATGTTCTCGCAATTGATCCGCAGCTTCCGAGACGAGGGGCGGGCGGTGATGCTGGTCGACCACAACGTCAAGAGCGTTGCGGCGATGGTCGACCGCGTGCTTGCGATGTATCTCGGCGAGGAGATCACGACCGGCCGCGCCGAAGACGTGATGAAGAACGAGACCGTGCGGCGGGTCTATCTCGGCGGCGCGATCGAGACCCATGCGCGGCCCGAGACCTCGTTCAAGGATAAGGTGCCGCTGCTGCAGGTCGAGAATGTCAGCGTGCATTACGGCAAGGCGCAGGCGCTGGAGAACGTCTCGATGCACGTCCATGAGGGCGAGTTCGTCTCCGTCGTCGGCCTCAACGGTGCCGGCAAGACCACGCTGTTCAACACCATCTCCGGCTTCCTGCCTTACACCGGCGAGATCCTGCGTGGCGGGCAGCCGCTGCGCGGCACCGGACCGGCCAAGATCGCCCGCTCGGGTCTCGTGCAGTGCCCGGAATCGCGCGAGCTGTTCGGCGAGATGACGGTGCGGGAAAACCTCGACCTCGGCGGCCAGCATCTCGACGACGCTGCGCGGGCGAAACAGCTCGCCTGGCTGTTCGAGCTGTTCCCGATCCTCAAGGAGCGGCAGGGCCAGATGGCGCAGACGCTGTCCGGCGGCGAGCAGCAGATGCTGGCGATCGGGCGCGCGCTGATGATGCAGCCGCAGATCCTGATCCTCGACGAGCCGACGCTGGGCCTCGCGCCCGTGATCCTCGAACTGCTGTCGAAGGCGCTGGAGAAGCTGCGCCAGACCACCAAGATCACGGTGCTGCTCGGCGAGCAGAACGTGACGTTCGCGCTTCCGCATGCCGACCGCGTCTATGTGCTGGAGCACGCGCGGATCGTCTGGGAGGGCGATCCGGGCCGGTTCGCCGCGGAGGCCGGCAAGGACTTTCTCTGACGTTCGAAGATTTAAAAACAAGAAAGCAAAGCAAGGGAGATCATCATGTCACGCTATTCAACTGCCACCCGTTTGAGCCTGTTGGCGACTGCGCTCGCGCTGTGCCTCGCGGCGCCGGCCTATGCGCAGTCCAAGGATCCGATCAAGATCGGGGTCATCGCCGAGGTGCAGTCGATTGCCGGCGCGGCAACCCCGGGCGGCGCGCAGATCGCGGCCGACGAGATCAACGCCAAGGGCGGCGTGATGGGCCGCAAGATCGAGATCGTCACCTATGACAACAAGAGCTCGTCGGCCGATTCCGTGCGCGCCTTCCAGCGCGCGGTGAGCGAGGACAAGGTCTCGGCCGTGATCGCGAGCTACATCAGCGAGGTCGTGCTGGCGCTGGAGCCGTGGGCCTCGCGGCTGAAGATGCCGCTGATCACGCCAGGCGCGGCCTCCAACGAGATCACCAAGGCCATCCATAACGACTATGAGAAGAACAAGTACACCTTCCACGGCTATCTGACCTCGGCGGCGCAGGCGCAGCTGGTCTGCGACGCGGCCAAGGAGCTGCTGGTCGACCAGCTCAAGTTCAAGTCGGTCGCGATCATGAGCGAGGACGCGGCCTGGACCAAGCCGCTCGACGTCGGCTACGAGGCGTGCCTGCCCAAGGCGGGGCTGAAGGTGGTCGAGCACATCCGCTTCTCGCCCGACACCACCGACTTCACGCCGATCTTCAACAAGATGGAAGCGGCCAAGCCCGACGTGATCGTCACCGGCATCTCCCATGTCGGCGTACAGCCGACGGTGCAGTGGAAGAACCAGCAGGTGCCGATCCCGATGTTCGGCATCAGCGCGCAGGCGCTGAGCCCGACATTCTGGGGCGACACCAACGGCGCGGCCGAAGGCGTGCCGTCGCTCGCGGTCGCGACGCCCGACGTCGCGGTGACGCCGAAGACAAAGCCGTTCGCGGCCGCCTTCAAGGCCAAGTTCGGCACGCCGCCGGCCTACACCGGCTACACCGCCTATGACGAGGTCTACATCATCGCGGAAGCGATCCAGCGCGCCGGCTCGACCGATCCGGACAAGATGGTCGCCGAGCTCGAGAAGACCGACTTCGAAGGCACGATCGGCAAGATCCAGTTCTACGGCAAGAACGACGAGTTCACCCACGGCATCAAGTCCGGTCCGGGCGCCGTCACCGGCCTTGTGTTCCAGTGGCAGAACGGCAAGCAGATCACGGTCTGGCCGAAGGCGATCGCCGAGGGCAAGCTGAAGTTTCCGGATTTTGTGAAGCTGTCGCAGTAACGGACGTACTCGCCGTCATTGCGAGGAGCATAACGACGAAGCAATCCATCTATCCGAGTAAGTGGAGGGATGGATTGCTTCGCTTCGCTCGCAATGACGATTGGGGGATGTGAGCCTCAACTACTTGCGTGTCGGCGGTGCCGCCTGGATCGTCGGCGCGGCGGCCGCGAGCAGCGCGGCGCGATCACCGTTGCGCGGCGGATAGATGCGCTGCTGGTTGATGGTCTGCTTGGTGAGTTTCGCGGCCGCGCCCGTGCTGTGCACCTCGCGGTCCCAGCCGGTGGTGTAGAGCGCGCCCCAGGCCCCGAGATCGAGCACCGTCACATACCAGTCGATGGTGAGCGGCAGCAGCTTTTCGCCGAACAGGTCGGCCACCACATTGTGCCCGGCGAAGCGGCCCATCGGCCGCGCGAACTGGCAGGACATCACGGTCGGATGCGCGCCGTCGATCAGGCAGGACGCGACGTCGCCGGCGGCGAACACGCCCTCGAGGCCCTCGACCCGCATGGTGCGATCGACCGCGAGCCGGCCGAGCGCGTCGCGCTTGCCCGGCAGCATCGCGGCAAGCGGGCTCGCGCGCATGCCGGCACACCACACCACGGTCTTTGTCGGAATGATCTCGCCGCTATCGAGCGTGATGCTGTCGGCACCAATGGCATTGACCCTGACATTCAGCCGGGTCTCGACGCCGAGCGCGGTCAGTGCCTCGTTGATGACGGGACGGCCAGGCGCGCCGAAGGTCGCACCGACCACCGGATTGGGATCGATCAGGATCACGCGACGACCGCCCGTGATGCCGGCGCGCGCGAGCTTGGCCGGCATTTCGGCCGCGACCTCGATCCCGGTAAATCCCGCGCCGATCACCGCGACCGTCGAACGCGCCGGCGACGGCGGCTCCCTGCCGAGCGCCGCCAGATGCGCGTCGAGCCGCATCGCGGCGCCATAGGTGTCGACGTCGAAGCCGTGCGCGGCAAGGCCTGCGATGGCAGGGCGCAGCAGCTCGCTGCCGGTCGTCAGCACCAGCCGATCATAAGTCAACGTATCCGCGCTCGCGCCGGTCTTGACCACGACTTCGCGCTTGGCCGGATCGATCGCCGCGACCTCAGCCACCCTGTGCGCGACGCCGACGGGATCGAGCAGATCCTTGAGCGGCAGCGCGACGTCGCCGAGATCGACCTCGTAATTGCGCACCCGGATGTTGTGATAGGCGTTGCGATCGACGACGAGGATCTCGGTGTCCGCCGCCCGGGCGCCGATCTCGTCGCGCTTGCGGGCCGCACCGAGCGCGGCCCATAGCCCGGCAAAGCCGGCCCCCAGCACCAGGATGCGCGCCATTGCTCCCTCCGATCTTGCGTCGGAGAGAGCTTGCCCGCGCAGGCGAGGTCAAATCAAGTGGGTGAGGGCGTGTGAGGTGCCCTCACGTCCCCGGCCGCGACACCTCGGTCTCCTTGCTGGTGATGAACTCCAGCAGCACCGGCACGCCTTCCTTGGTCTTCTGGATGCCGCGCTTGATCGCGGGGATAATGTCTTCCGGCTTGGTCACGCGCTCGCCGTAGCCGCCGAAGGCGCGGGCCATTGCGGCGTAGTCGCCGGAGATGTCGGTGGAACGATATTTCTCGGTCGAGATCGGCATCACCTTCAATTCGATCGCCATCGAGAAGTTGTTCAGGAGGATCGACATGATCGGGATCCGCTCGCGCACCGCGGTCTCGAAATCCATGCCGGTGAAGCCGATCGCGGCGTCGCCCCAGACATTGATGCAGAGCTTGTCCGGTTTTGCCAGCTTGGCGCCCATCGCAAGACCGAGGCCGTAGCCGAGCTGCGTGGTCTTGCCCCAGCCGATATAGGACAGCGGCTCGACCGACTTCCAGAACGGCGACAGCTGGTCGCGCGGGCTGCCGGCGTCGTGGGTGATGATGGTGTTATGGATGTCGACGGTGTGCTGCAGGTCCCACAGCACGCGGTAGGGATTGAGCGGCGCGTCGTTATGCGTCAGCTTGGGCATCCATTTGGCGAGCCATTCCTTATGGGACGCGGCGATCTCTTCCGCGACCGCGCCGGCGTTGCGGTCCGAGGTCACGGTCTTGCCGATCTCCTCGAGCAGCGCGTCGAGCACCAGGCCGGCGTCGCCGACCAGGCCGATCCTGGCCTCGACATCCTTGTTGATGTGGTTCGGATCGAGCGTCGAATGGATGATGGTCTTGCCCTTCGGCATCGCGATGCCGAACGAGGTCTCGGTGAAGGAGCAGCCGATGCCGAAGATCACGTCGGCGTCGGCCAAAAATTTCGGCACCGCGCGCGGCACCGCGAGGCCGCCGGAGCCGAGCGACAGCGGATGCGTCTCGGGGAATGACGACTTGCCGCCGAGGCTGGTGGTGACGGGGATCGCGAGCCGTTCGGCGAGCCGCTTCAGTTGCGGCCAGGCCTTCGCATAGTGCACGCCCTGGCCGGCATAGATCACCGGACGCTTGGCGTTGATCAGCAGCGCGGCGGCTTCCTTCACATGGACAGGATCGGCGCCGTAGCGGGTGCGCAGCACCGGCGTGTAGTTGAGCGGCTCCGGCACCTCCTCGTTCCACATGTCAGCGGGGATTTCCACGATCACCGGACCGCCGCGGCCGTTCTTCAGCTTGGTGAAGGCGCGACGGAAGATGTTGCCGACTTCAGCTGCGATGTTGATCGGCTCGGAGGATTTCGAAAACGCCTTCATCGCCTGGCTGGAATTGAAGTTCGGGTCGATATTGGCAAGCCGCCGCGCATAGCCCATCGGCAACACCAGCACGGGGACGGATTCGCCGTAGCACTGCGCGACGCCGCCCATCGCATTCTCGGCGCCGGGGCCGTGCTGCATGCAGAACGCACCGATCTTCTCGCCCGAGGTGACGCGGGAGATCGCATCCGCCATGTGGACGCCGATGCGTTCCTGGCGAACCATCACGGGGCGGATGTCGGCGGCGGCGGCGTATTCGATCAGGTGGTTGACCGGATAGCCCGTGAGGATCTCGATCCCCTCCCGCTTCATGATTTCCGCGATCGCGGTGCCGAGCTTCATGACGGTCACTCCCTTCGAATGCGGCCGGTTTGGTCCGGCCTCGTTGTCGTCCTGTCCGATAAAGGAACAGGATTCCGCCGACGGGTAAAGCCGAGCGGCGGGCCGGATCGGGTAGTCCTGATATGCGTTTACGCCCAATCGCGAGCCGATTGCGCGCGCGGCGGCACCATGATGCAGGCAAAACTGGCAGTGAATTTCTGCGCAACCCTTAAGCGATCGTTCATCCTGTCCCTCAATGGGCCGTCAACCAATGTGGCCTAGTTTTGCTGGAATATTACTACGGCGCGGGAGACAAAGCCGCGGGCGTCGGACAGGAGCTTTTCATGCGCGCGTTGCTGGCAAGATTTCTGCGAGATGAGGTCGGGGCGACTGCGATCGAATACGCCATCATTGCTGGCGGCATCAGCATCGTGATCGTCGCCGGCGTCAGGGGCATCGGCACCCAGGTGGCAGGCCAATTCACCGCCGTCAGTTCTGCATTCAAGTAAAGCGCTGCAAGTAAGCGCCGCAAGGCGCCGCTTCATCGCGTTCCCGCTTCAGCCGTCCCGGTCGTCTCCATTCAACGCGCGCGGCATCGGCATGCGCGCGAATTTCAGCCGGCCTTCTTCCGCGCCGCGGTGCCTTGCGCGCGCGTTGCCTTCTCGGCCTTCTTCGGCTCGGGCTTGGCGGTCTCCTTGGGCTCGCGCTTGCCGCTGCCCGAGATCGGCAGCAGCATCTCGCGCTGGCCTTCGATGCGCTTCTTCGGCTTCTTGCCCTTCGCGGCCTTTGCCTCGTTCCTGGCCGGTGCGGCCTGCTTCTCGTTGGCGAGGCTCTTCTTCAGCGCGTCCATCAGATTGATGACGTTGCCGCTGGCCTTGGCGGCGGGCTTGGCGATCTTGATGCCGTTGCGCTTCTGGTTGATCAGATCGATCAGCGCCTGCTCGTAGCGGTCCTCGAACTCCTCCGGATCGAACTCGGCGGACTTCTGCTCGACGATGTGCTTGGCGAGATCGAGCATGTCCTTGGTGATCTTCACGTCCTGGATATCGTCGAAATACTCCTTCTCGCTGCGCACCTCGTAGGGGTAGCGCAGCAGCGTGCCCATCAGCCCGTTGTCGAGCGGCTCGAGCGCGATGATGTGCTCGCGGTTGGTCAGCACCACGCGGCCGATCGCGACCTTGTCCATGCTGCGGATGGTTTCGCGGATCACCGCGAAGGCGTCGTGGCCGACCTTGCCGTCGGGCACGAGATAATAGGGGCGGATCAGATAGCGGCTGTCGATCTCGCTGCGCGGCACGAATTCGTCGATCTCGATGGTGCGGGTCGAATCCAGCGCGATGTCGTCGAGCTCTTCCTTGGTGACCTCGATATAGGTGTCGGTGTCGACCTTGTAGCCCTTCATGATGTCGTCGGTTGCGACTTCCTCGCCGGTCTCGGCATCGACCTTGGCGTATTTGATGCGGTGGCCGGTCTTGCGATTGATCTGGTTGAACGAGACCTTCTCGGTATCCGACGTCGCCGGGTACAGGGCAACCGGGCAAGTCACGAGCGAAAGGCGCAAAAAGCCCTTCCAGTTGGCGCGAGGGGCCATAGGGAAAACTCCAATTACGCAACCGACGGAACGGTCAAGGATAACACCGGGAACCCCGGTTTGAAACAACATGGCCCGGTGAATCTCGTAACGGCGTTAACCGTGGCCTCAAGCCTGCGCCCGTTTGACGCGGTGCGCGGGACGCCGTCGGACCGCCGTCAAACGGTTCGGAACGTCACTCCTGATCACGCGTTGGCCTTGCGAAGGGGAGCAGCAACCGCCGGAATTACAGGCACTTAAGCAAGGAGGTCTTATGGCAACGGAACGACACGGTCAGATCATTGAAACCCCGACCGAGGCGCGCCAGGCCGAGCCTGGACCTTCGGTGCTCGCGCTGCTCACGGTGTCGATCGGGCTTGCCGTCCTGATCCTCGGCCTCGTCTGGCTCGTCTTCTTCCGCGTGTAACGCGGCTGTGGCGAATGCGCGTGCGAGGTCTCCAATGTTAAATTGAGATGCAGGCGGCGCAGGGCGCCGTGTCGTCATGGCGTTGCGCGCGGCCTCCCCCGAGCACTGATCTCCCGCGTCCGAGGCCAGGATGTTCGGGCAAGGATTTTCAGCCGAGGATTTTCTTCAAGCGGAATTCGTCGAGCGACGACGCGCGGCTTCACGAGATTTTGCAATGACCATCTGTGATGCGACGGGCGGATCGCTCGCGCGGCGCGTCACGAGATCATCGAAATTGACTGCTAGCTGATTTGAATCAGATGCGTCTCGAGCTTGAAATGTTGTATCGGCAAGAAGAAAAAAATTCGCTGTTGGTGCGCCTGAAGGAGAAAAGCGCATCGGGTGTCTTCGTCGGACTGACGGTGCTGGCGATGGCGGGGTGGATTTATCTTCTCAGTTCGATGTTCCTGAAATTCATGCTCTGGTGGTTCTCCTGAGATCGTTCTCGCGAGAACAACTCCGATTGGCGCCTGATCATTGCGTCGTTCGGTTGCACAAAGATTCCCGCGGCTGAACAATCTTTCGGCGCGCGCAATCATGATGTCGTCACAAGTCCGAATGTTAATAACATCGGGGCGAATGTGGACGATTGTGATGCTTTCTCCTGTTCTCATTCTCGCGGCGGCGTTCGTCGCAGGTTTCTTCTCCGGCTTCGCCGCGCGCGCGTGGCGATCGCATCGGCGCCGCGCACAATATCGGATCTATGCGCCCTATGTGGCGCCGTCGGCCACCAGATCGTCGCGACGGGAACAGCCGGTCAGCGCATTCGGTCATGTGCGCCGCGCGTTCTAGCGGGCTAGTTCGATCGAGGTAGCGCGACAGTCGGGCCAGTTGGGGTTGGCGTGCGAGATGCAATGGGTCATCTTGTCTTCGTTATGGCAGTTGGGCTGGGTGCCGGCCTGGTCTTGTCGTCGGCGCTCGGCAGCGTGAGGGAACTTGCACAGCATGAGTGATCTCAGGGGGCATTCGCCAAGGCGGTATGTCGTCGATGTCAGTGGCCGGCGCGTGCTGGTCGGTCTCACGCTTGAAGAGACGTCGGAGTTCGAGGGCTTGGACTCCGCGTTGCCGGACCGAGAAGAGCAGGGGCAAGGGCTCGTGCCGTCGGCCGGCGAGGGACGGTGGCTGGAACTCTACGACAAGCACGATAAGGCCTGGATCAAGTGGAAGGCCGACCTGAGGGCCGGCTACGAAGGCAATTCACCCTTTTTTAACTAAGACCGGGTGATTTTTGGCCTATCCTGCCTGAATGGGCCCGAACCGGATACCGACTGATGTTTCAGCTGTTTTTGCGGGCTCGCGCGCATGACCTGATCAGGTCGCGGCGTGGCGAGGAAGGTTTCAAGGCTCGCTCGGCCGAGCGCGATGCCGAGACCGATCGCGCCCGGATCGGATCGATCATGGCCGCGATCGAAGCCGCGTTGCAGGCGGCCGAAAGCGAGCAGACCGGTCTTGGCCGCCGTGTCGACGACGTTCTGGCCCGCGCCGCGGTGACGCTTGGCAACGGCACCGACGAGTATCTGGAGCGCGAGGCGCTTGACAACTACCATCAGGACCTGTTTGACGCCGAGATCTCCAACGGCCAGCGCCGCCTGAAGGAATTGGCGACCGAGATCGCGCACTTCAAGTTCATGAAGGCCGCGGTATTGAGCCGCTTTCCGGACTACAAAGCTCCGGCCGCCAGCAACTGACGTGCCTTGCAGCCGACGCGAAAGCGAAAGCTGCGGCCGCGCCTGATGTCGTCGGCGGCTCCGGCGCAAGGCGAAAGACACAGGCAGGACGTGGTGATCGCAGGCAATCTACTCGTCACCGGCTGCGCCGGCTTTATCGGCTTCCATCTGGCGGAGCATCTGCTGCGGGCAGGGCAGCCGGTCATCGGCATCGACAATCTGAACCATTATTATGACCCGGCGCTGAAGCGCGCGCGGCTCGATCTGCTCAAGCAGCACCCCGGCTTCACCTTCGTCGAGCTCGACCTTGCCGATCGCGCCGGGATGAAGGCGCTGTTCGAGCGTTATCGCTTCGAGGTGGTGGTGCATCTCGCCGCGCAGGCCGGCGTGCGCTATTCCCTGCAGAACCCGCACGCCTACGTGGATTCCAATCTCGAGGGCTTCCTCAATGTCCTCGAGGGCTGCCGGCATACCGCCTGCAAGCACCTGCTGTTTGCGTCCTCGTCGTCGGTCTACGGCGCCAACACCAAGCTGCCGTTCTCGACCCACGACAATGTCGATCATCCGGTCAGCCTGTACGCCGCGACCAAGAAGGCCAACGAGCTGATCGCCCATTCCTACAGCCACCTCTATCGCATTCCGACGACCGGGCTGCGGTTCTTCACCGTGTATGGGACGTGGTATCGGCCGGACATGGCCCTCTATGCGTTCGCGGATGCGATCACGCAGGGAAAGCCGATCCAGCTGTTCAACAACGGCAATATGCGGCGCGACTTCACCTATGTGGATGACGTGGTCGAGGCGATGGCGCGGCTGATCGGCCGTCCGCCCGAAGGCGACGCCGGCTGGTCGGGCGCGCACCCCGATCCCGGATCGAGCAAGGCGCCCTGGCGGGTGTACAATATCGGCAACTCGAGGCCGGAAGAACTGATGCATGTGGTGACGCTGCTCGAGCAGGGCTTCGGCCGGCAGGCCGACAAGCAGTTGCTGCCGATGCAGCCTGGGGATGTCCTGGAGACGTCAGCCGACGTCTCCGACCTCGAGCGCGAAATCGGCTTTCGCCCGCGGACGCGGATCGAGGACGGCATCACCAGGTTTGTCGCCTGGTACCGGGACTATCACGACGTCGATCGGACCTAGTGCTCCTGCCGAATCCGGGCGCGATAAAAGTTGGTTCGGCGTGGAACGGAGTTTGGTCATGAGAGTTATCACCGGTTTTGCAATCGCTCACGCCGTGATCATCATTTCCGGCATCATCGTTCCGGCGCGCGCGATCGACGTCAAAGTGGCACGCGCTTGCGATGCCTTGGTGGCGAAGGCATTCCCGCCGCTTCAGCCCGGCAATCCGGCCTCCGGCAGCGCCAAGGGTGGTGCGAAGGCCCAGCGGGACTATTTCAGCAAGTGCGTCGCCAATGGCGGCAAGATGGACGACGACACGCCTCCGAATTCGAAGTAACACGCGTCGCGATGCGCATTCCGGATTAGCGATGCTTATGGCGATTCGTGGCGCTCAGCTGTTTGCCTGGTGATCGTGCAAAGCATGTAGAATGAAGCGGCAAACGCATGAATGCGCGCCCGCTCGCCGTGCAAACCGGACGCATCGCTCCGCTCGATTTGAATTAGAATAGAGCTATCGTGCTTGCGTTCGATGGAGGCGAATATCGCGCCTGCCCCGGCTATCGCGCGCGAAAACATTTCGTCGCATCGCTCAGAACGGGATCGGGCCGCCAGGCATCGCTTCAACATTCGCAACCGGTCGCAACACTCTGCGATCCTTGATGCGTGGGGGTAGCAGATTTTGCGTCGATGGGGCAGGCTTGGTGGAATATCTTGTGCGCGTTTGAGCGGTCCTCATCGAGCCTTCGCCATAACGCGGCGATATTGTGATCCCCGGCCGACGCGCGTTGAGCAGCGCAAGCCACGGAGCTTATCGATGTTCGCCAAGCAATTTCATGCGCTTGCTCGAACTCCCATCTTCGCTGAGTTGCGTTGTCTGGCTGTGCGCCTTATCGCCGCCGCGGCCGTCGCACCTCTGCGACACATTCGGGCCATCGATCGAGCGCTTCGCGATCAGGTTGTGGAACCTGATGGAGAAAATTTAACGCGGAGCCGTGTTTGTCGCAAACCTGCCCCATTAACCGCATTGCATGTGCGCGGAATAACCCTGTCATCGAAACTTCAATCACATCGCTCATACCCTTAACCGCAGAGCGAGGGCGCGCCATGAAGCAGCACAAGATTCAACATTTGCATCAGCCGATCGAAGAGGCATTGCTGGCGACCAATCAATCGTTGCGCAACGAAGTCGTTGCGCTGATGCTTGATATCGCCGAGCTACGTGAAATCCACGAGCGCCCGGATTCGTCGCGTTCGTTCGGCATGTCCCGTGAGCAGAATACTCCGCGCGTCGCGCTGCGCCGGATTCACAGCTGAAGTCGTCAGCCTCCCACCGAGCAGAATTTGCGGCCACATCCAAGCCAATCCGGCGAGGATGCTGGCGCGCGTGCTGTGAAAACGCCAATTTTGAATTGAAGAGTGCTCCGCCCCGCCACTCGGTGGGGCGAGTTGGCGGATATTTGCTACGAAGGATTGCGGTCAAAGGGGAGGAGCGGTCAGTGTTCCTGACGCACGGGCTTGTGCGTCACGACATCGGACAGGCGCTCGCGCAGGATCCAGGTCTGCAAGACCAACTCGACGGCGGTATGCCGAAGCTCCGAATTCTCTGCGACCAGCCGCTCCAGCGCGTCGGTCGCCTCGCTGGACGTGGATTGGTTCCCCTCGAAGACCTTGAGACGCGCCATAGTGTCGATCCTCGCAAAAGTGGTGATCAGAGACTGGCTCTGACTGGCGTCAGCACAGAATAGTTCGCGGATTGTCGGGCGGTCGTGGGTCCGCCGGATGGCCTCGGGTGGGAAAGCGTTTAATTGACAAATCGTGGATCGAGCTATGAGTGTTAGGTCTCGCGAAAATAATGCTCAAATATGTTGAAACCCTCACGACACCTAACGTCTTAGTAACTACTTCCGCACGTGCGTGACCGCAAGCTATCGGGCGCGAAAGCTGCGGGATCAGTTTGTTAGAGTTTTGTGAAATCCTTACTTGACCGGCGGCGGTGCTATCACAAGGGAACATGGTGCACTCACAATCTGTCGACGGACCGATCGGATGTTCTCATTTACTTCTCATTGGGGAATGCAAACAGTGCGCCAGTTATCCAGATCAAATTCTCATACCCCAAAAGTAGTATAGCTTTTTTTCTCGGCCGCTTGCTGAGGGGGAATATTGCGCAAATATCTCGGTAAGTACCTTGCAGCTTCGGCGTTTCTTCGCACAATGCGTCGCTGCCGATGGCAAGCTTGAGGCTCCCGAAAGACCCCCGGGGAATCCTCAATTTGAATTTCCTGTTGCATTTACATAGCTTATAGGCCATGCGATTATTGCCAATCTAGGGGGCAATGAGATGACCAATGAGGCGTCATTCTACTGAGGAGATCACTTCCAAGGTCAAACAGGCCGAGGAACTCATGGCGCGGGGGCAGTCACAAGCCCAAGCGTGCAAGGTGCTGGGCGTTAGCGTGATGACATTTCACCGCTGGCGCAAGCAGGAGGCCGCGCGCGGTCACCAGGCGAATGGTACTGTTACCGAATTCGCCGCTCACTCCGAAGATCGAGATGGGATCCCCCCTGCGCGCAACCGTATTGACGAATTGCGGCTGGAAAATGAACGGCTGCGCCGGATCGTGACCGATCTGCTGCTCGAAAAAATGAAGATCGAGGAGAAGCTTGCGCTCAGATCCAGCGGCGGGAGCGGTTTGCCCCGCCGTGGTGAAGTTCAGAGCTGACGACCGGCTGATCCGCTAGTGGATTCGCGAGGGCCTGGGCGCCAGCAGCAGCTGGTCGCTCAGATGCGCCTTTTCCGAGCGTGCGCGCAGCTCTTCGAGGATCGGTCGCAACCTGGCCTGTGCGAGGTCCAGGCCATTGACGATGTCCTGATTCGGCATTTCGGCTGGAAAGCGGGCCGATCGCAGTTTTGTTTCGACTGCCTTGACGAGCACCTCGACGTCGTCGCGATGTTGACCTGCGACGAGTTCGGCGCCCATCAGGCGGATCAAGTGAAGGAGGGCCACAAGCGCGGCTTCGGTTTCGCCAGTCGATGAACTCATCGATGCTCTCTGCCTGAGATTGCCGGCAGGTCTTGCGAGCTCACGACCTGCCTGATATTAAACATATGAATTGTTAACACGAATGTTAATTCCCGATGACCGACCTTTCGGACGCTCGATTAGCGAAGGTACCGGTTAACTTCGGCGCCTTCTCGTTCGCTTTTGCCTCGCTCGAAGCGTTTGCCGTCGCTTTCGAGATGGTCATCGTCGTGCTGTCCAGCATCATCGGCGGCGCGGCCTATCATCTGTTTTACTACCACACGATTTATAGCAACAGCTTCGAGGGTTTTCTAGGGATCGGGGTCCTTGCCGCCATCCTTCACATGTTCGTGGCGAAGTCGCAGGGCCTCTATAACCCGCAGGTGCTGGCCGGCCTCGACCGGCGCTGGAGCAGCCTGCTCGGCGGCTGGCTGCTGGTCGTGCTGCTGATGACCCTGATCATCTTCCTCTTGAAGGTCGGCTCCGGCGTCTCCCGCGGATCGGTGCTGTCGTTCGGTCTGATCGGCGGCCTTGGTCTGGTGGGTGGACGCATGCTGCTGCAAGCGCCGCTGCAACGCGCGATCGACCGCGGCATGCTGGCGACGCGCCGTGCGGTCGTGGTCGGGATGGCGGACGAATTGTCGCGTGTGCGGCAATCGAGCCTGCTGCGCGACTTCGGCCTCAGTGAGGTGCGGCGGGTTCAGCTGTCCGGCCAGTCCGACCACGACGCCGATCGCGCTGCCGTCGCGTCGGCCATTCGCGCGGCGCGCGAATGCGGCGCCGACGAGATCATCCTGGCGATGCCCTGGCAGCAGGAGCCGCGCATCCAGTTCGTGTGCGATCAGCTGCGGGCGTCACCGTTGCCGGTGCGGTTGCTGCCGGATCGGACCGCGGAACGGTTCCTGGCGCTGCGGATGGTGGCGACCGGCCCGATACCGACGTTGGAAATGCAGCGCTCGCCGCTCACCTCGCTCGAGCGTGCCGGCAAGCGCCTGTTCGACATCGTGGCCTCCAGCGGCCTCTTGGTGCTGTTCGCGCCACTTCTGATCGGAACGGCGATTGCGATCAAGCTCGACTCCCGGGGGCCGATCCTGTTCCGGCAGCGCCGCAACGGGTTCGACGGCAAGCAATTTTATATCCTCAAATTTCGTTCGATGCATGTGCTCGAGGATGGCGACGTCATCACCCAGGCGCGGCCGAACGATCCGCGGCTGACCGGGATCGGCGCGACGCTGCGCCGGCGCAGCATCGACGAGCTGCCGCAACTGGTGAACGTGCTGCGCGGCGACATGTCGCTGGTCGGGCCGCGGCCGCACGCGCTGGCGCATGACGACAAATATTCGAAGCTGATCGCAAGCTATGCGCAGCGCCAGCACGTCAAGCCCGGCATCACGGGCCTCGCCCAGGTGCAGGGACTGCGCGGTGCGACGCCTGCGATCGAGGACATGCAGCTGCGCGTCGCGCACGACCTGATCTACATCAAGAGCTGGAGCTTCATGCTCGACCTGCGCATCCTGCTCCGCACGGTCGGCGCGGTGCTGCGGCACAAGGGCATCTGACGGGGCGGCCGTCCAACGGTTACCCGTGCCGCTGCGTTACTCCGGAATGCTCTGGTTGGCATCCTTGAATTCCGCCTCGATGATGCGCCGGTTGGCATCGGATGCGACCCGATAGGCTTGGCCGATCGCGCCTTTCAGCTCCGGCGCGCGGGTCAGGATCAGGCGTATTTGCCGCTGCAGCAGATCGACCAGCTCCACATCGCGTGCGGTGTCGACCTGCGCCAGCAGGATCAGGCGCGGCGCGATCAAGTCGCTGCGGTTGAAGCCCGTGTAATAAGACATCTTCAACGCCTTCGACGTGGTCGGGTTCAGCCAGTCGAACCGCCCGGTCGCCGAGGCGAGGCCGAACCAGGCGCCGGAATCCATCGGCGAGAGCCGAAGCGCGCGCGTGAAGGAGGCTTCGGCCGCCTCGGGCGATGGCTGCAATTCGCTCCAGCCGTCACGCAGCCACAGCTCGCTCCTGACCGCGCCGATATTGGCCGCAAGCGACGGCTTGACGCGCAATGCATCGGCGGCGAGCCACCACGCCGACAACGCCAGCGTCAACGCACCGATCGCTGTTGTCGCCGGCCTGAAAGCCGGCGACAGCAGCCGCGCATACCGCTGCAGCGTATCAGCCATTGTGCGAGCCTTCGTGTTTGCCTTGGCGTGAACCTTGGCGCGTCAGGCGGTCGCCGGTCGTCAGCAGGGTTCGCCGCGGTCCCTCCAGCTTGACGCAGGTCAGGCGGCCGGTTGCATAGGCGCCGGTGTCGACATTGATGCGGTTGTGCAGCAGCTCGGCCTCATACACCGGCGTGTGGCCATGGACCACGACCTTGCCGAAATCTTCTTCCGACAGCAGGAAGTCATCGCGGATCCAGAGCAGGTCTTCCTTGCGCTGCTGGTTGAGCGCGACGCCGGGCCTGACGCCGGCATGCACGAAGAAGTAGCGGCTGTGCACGTAGCAGATCGGCAGCGAGCGGAGGAAGGCGAGATGCGCCGGCGGCATTTGGCGAACCAATTGCCGGGCCAGCGCCCGCCGCTCCGCGGCATCGGGATTGGGCGAGGGCGACAGCCCGTAGGACATCAGCGTTTGCAGGCCGCCGAACTGCCGCCATTGCGCCAGCATGTCGGGATTGACGAGAAACTCCAGCAGGCAGGCTTCGTGATTGCCGAGCAGGCAGATCATGCTGCGGGTGCGGCGGCGCTGCTCGAGCATGGCGATCACGTCGCGCGAGTCCGGTCCGCGATCGATGTAGTCGCCGAGAAACACCTGGATCGGCCGCGCCGGCCGCGACTTGCGGATGTCGGCATCAATGCGGGCGCAGATCTCCTGCAGCAGGTCGGCATGGCCATGGATATCGCCGACGGCATAGATGCAGCTCTCGTCGCCCTCGTCATGGTCGAGGCCGCCGGTCTGGCCGACAAGACGCCGGAGGAGGCTGCGCATCTGCCGTCTAGCCCGCCCGCAGCCGTGGACGGCTGATGCGCTGGGCAAGTCCTGTTCCGATCACGGCTCCCAACACGATCACTCCGGGCAACGCCGGCAATTCCGGCAAGGTGAAGGCGGCGAGCGCCAGCGTCAGCAATACGGCCGCGGCCGCCGCGGAATAAGACCAGTCGCGGCCGCGATTGCGCGCGCCGGCCGTGAATGCCGCGATGGCTGCAACCGTAACCGCGAGTAACGTCCAGAACATGGCGGAACCGAACTGCGCGATCAAGGCGGCCGCGCTGGTTGCCACCACCGGCCGCGTGGTTGCGCCTTGCCAGTCCATGTAGGTCGACGCCAGCATCGCCGTGGTGCCGGCGCCGCTGCCGAGCGCGGGCAGGTCGCCGAGCAGATTTAGGGTCGATTGCACGAGCTCGGCCGGCGCCTCCGTGAAGGCAATGGCAAGCGGGACATCCGGATGACGGTTGGCGACCGCCGTCGCCAGTGCGATCAGCGCGATCGCGGCCGCCGCAGCAGCGCTGCTCCAGCGATGCAGATGAAGTTTTCTCGCGGCGAACGTCATCAGCACGAGCGCGATGCCGGCAGCGAGCGCGATCGCGGCGCCGCGACGGCCGTACCAGCAGGCGCAGATGACGCACAGCAGGGTGCTCGCGGCAAGCAGCCAGCGCAGCTGCGCCAACCGCGCCTGCGTGCGGCCATCGCCGTGCCCGCCGCCGCCATCGAGTGCGCGCGCCAGGCCGAGCGGGACGCCGGCGAGAACGACGAGCAAAAAGCCGTTTGCCGTCGCATCGCGCGCGGCGCTGGCCGCGCCGAGCCACGTTTTCAGCGGATCGCTGTCCGATAGCAGGATCAGGCCCGCGACCGCCGCCGTCGCGGCGATGCTGCGAGCCACCCTGTCGGCGCGGCGGGCATCGATCGCGATCGCCGCGGCGGCGATCATCACGGACAGAAATGACAGCCAGACCAGCAGCGCGCCAAGGCTTGCGCCGGTATCGATCGTGACGCTGCCGGTCAGCGATGCGCCGAGCGTCTCGCCGGCGAACTTCCACACCGGATTCGCCAGCGTCTGCAGCGGCAGCATCTGCAGGATGATCCAGAGCATCGGCAGCAGCGCCGCAGCCATCGCCGGGCCGGCGACCGATTTCAGGAACGACAGTTCACCGGGACGGATCGCCGTCAGGCTTGCCAGCAGTCCGAGCGACGTTGCGGCACCGACCAGACCGGTGGCGAGCGATCCGTCGATCAAGCCGAATGGAATCGACGCGCCGATCAGGATGCAGATGAAAGCCGTGACGTTCCACACGAGAAGGGCAAATCCTGAGAAGGTTGTTCCTGCGGAGGATGAGAACGCGAGGCAGCGGGATGCCCCGGGCTTGCCGCGAGGTCAATGGGAATCGGTCGCGCCCAATGAGGCAGCGTTATGCGGCGTTATTGCGGGCGGCGCAGCGCGAGCAGCGGCGTCGAGCTGCGAAACCAGCGCGACCAGACCAGCGGCGCGAAGCTGCTCGCGAGATAGCCGCCTTGCAGCGCCACCATCGCGACGACCATGCACAGCAGGGTCTCTGACCGAGCGCCGCCGATCGCGACGAGCAGCGCGAGCTCCGCAAGCGCCACCGGTGCCAGCGCCAGACAGTGCTGGCGTAGCCCGAGCGCGGCGCCGCCGATCAAATTGCCGAGGAAAACAAATAACATAACCAAACCCTGCGCCCGCATCCTAGCGGGCCGGGTGCTAAGCCGGGGTTAATCCGATGCTCGGAAAACCGTCGGATGCGGCATCTGCGTTCGCAGGCCGGCGGTTATGTTAATCAACTAACATTCAGAACGGGCGGAGGTCGCCATAGCTATAGGCCGCCCAATAATCGCGGCCGCCATACGGCCCGTAGGCGCCGTAGAGCGGGGCGCACGCATAACGGTCGGGACAGCCGTGCCAGCACACCCGCTTCCACTGGCAGATATCGCCGTGACAATATTGCAGCCGCTGGCAATTGCCGCTGACCCGCTCGACGGCGCGCGGGGCTTTATAGACGCTCAATTCGGCGGCAAAAGCGCTCGAGCCGCCAACCAGGAAGGCGACCGTTCCGAAGGAACTTCCGAAGGAAATTCCCAGGGCAATTCCCAAGGCAATCGTCAGGGACTTCATGCGGGCCATCGACCCCTCAATCGGTTAACGCAAACTATCTCATTCACAGATAACTGGAGCATCACACAAAATCAAAGCCGGAGTGACGTCGCGCCGGTCTTTGTCGCACGGCGATGCGCGGGTGTCGCCGAATTGCCGCACCTTGCTAACATTCTTTATCAATTGCACCGCAATATATCGTGGAACCTTGTGATTATGATAATCGGCGTGTTACGGCACGGCCGGAGTAATTTTTGAATGTCGCGTACGAATTTCATTCGGGTGATGTTATTGCTTGCGGCCGCCGGATGGCTCGGCGGTTGCCATTACATGCCGACCAACGGTCCGACCAGTTCTGATGTCCTTGCCGGGCAGAAGGACGCGGAAAGCCTGCCGTATGCGATGGTGAAGATCACGCCGCAGGTCGAGAACGTGCTGGCGTCGTTCGCGCCGCAACTCGCCGGCGGCATCCAGGGCCCGCCGCCCAAGGACATCCATTTCGGCATCGGCGACGTCGTCAGCGTCACGATCTTCGAGGCCGCCGCCGGCGGTCTGTTCATTCCGGTCGAGGCCGGCGTGCGCCCCGGCAACTACATCACGCTGCCGAACCAGAACGTCGATACCGACGGCAACATCTCGGTGCCCTATGCCGGCGCGATCCGCGCCAAGAACCGCACCCCGGCCGAAGTGCAGCGCTCGATCGTCGATGCGCTGAAGAATCGCGCGATCGAGCCGCAGGCCGTGGTCGCCCTGATCGAGCAGCGCACCTCGCTGATCTCCGTGCTCGGCGAGGTCAATACGCCGAACCGCTTCCCCGCCAACGCCGCGGGCGAGCGGGTGCTCGATGCGATCACCCGCGCCGGCGGTCCGAAAGGGCAGGGGTTCGACACCTGGGTGATGCTGGAGCGCGACGGCAAGCGCACCACCGTGCCGTTCGGCCAGCTGGTCTACGAGCCGAAGAGCAACATCTACGCGCATCCCGGCGATACCATCTATGTCTACCGCGAGCCGCAGACCTTCGTCGCCTTCGGCGCCTCGGGCGCGCAGGGCCAATTCAATTTCGAAGCCTGGCGCATCTCGCTCGCCGAAGCGGTCGCCAAGGCGGGCGGTCTGAACGATTCCTCGGCCGATCCGGCCTCGGTGTTCGTCTATCGCGGCGAGCTGCCGGAAGTGGCGGCCAAGCTCGGCGTCGACGTCAGCAAATATTCGGGGCCGATCATCCCGGTCGTCTACAACATCAATTTCCGCGATCCGGCCGGCTATTTCCTGGCCACGCGTTTCCAGTTGCGCAACAAGGACGTGCTCTATGCGTCGAACGCGGCATCCGTCGAGGACGCCAAGTTGATGCAGCAGATCCGCCTTGTCACCGCAACGGCGAACGATCCGATCGTGGCCGCCTACAACGCAACCTTACTTCGTAATTCGATCAAGCTTGCGCCCTGATACTAGGGCGTGAGCCGGCACGGCCGGCTTCATGACACCTGTGCGATTAGCTTCCGGCTCGGGCGAGGCGACGGCATTGCCGTGGCCGGTGCGCTGGTCGTCGTGGCTGTTCTGCGCCGTCGTCGCGCTGGCGCCGCTGCCGCTCGGCTCGATCGGCGCTGTCGCACCGGCGATCTGGTCGATCCTGCTCGGAATCGCACTGCTCGGGGTGCTGCCGATGCGCCTGCGCGGCGGCCAGCTCGCGATCCTCGCGGTGACGGCGCTGTTGACGGCGCTCGCCATGCTGGTGCTGCACGAGCAATCGGCGGTGCGGCCCTGGCTCGGTTCGGCGCCGAACGCGCTGTGGGCGGAGGCCGGCCGATTGCTGCCGGCCGAGCTGCCGCCCGTCGTGGCGATCGCAACCAATCTGCCGTTCTATTCCGCCGGTGTTGCGATCGTCTGCCTGCTCAGTTTCGCCATCGGCGTCGTGCTCGGCGCCAATCGCATCCTGGCGCGCGGCTTGTTGCGGGCGGTGGCGCTCGCCGGCCTCGCCTATGCGATCTGCGGCATCGTCACTTTCGCGATCGATCCCACCCGGATCTATCTGCTGCACGAGAAGCAGGCGCATCTGGAGTGGCTGACCTCGCCGTTCGTCAACCGCAACACCGCCGCCATCTATTATGGGTGTTGTGCCCTGATCTGGCTGCTGTTCGGCTGCGAGCTGATCGAGCGGCATTGGCCGTCGCGCCGGGGCAGCCTGCCACGTCTGTTGGCGCGCTTCGACAGGCCGGCGCGGCGCCGGCTTGCCGGCCATGGGGTCGGCTGGCTCATTTGCCTGCTCGCAATGTTTCTGACCGGATCGCGCGGCGGGGTGGGGATCTCGCTGCTGGCCGCGGTCGTCGGCGCCGCAATCCTGTTTCGCAAGCGGATGCCGCGCCGTTACGGCCTGATCGTCGCGCTCGGCATCGGCAGCCTGGTCGCACTCGCCTTGCTGCAACTGCTCGGCGGCGGCGTCGGCGCGCGCTTCAGCACGATGGGCCTGTCGGACGAGGGACGGTTCTCGACCTACCGTGCGACGCTGCGGATGATCTGGGACCACCCTTGGCTCGGCGCCGGGTTCGGATCCTTCGAATGGGTCTATCCGGCCTATCGCACCGACGACATCTCGCTGCGCGGGACCTGGAACCGGGCGCACAACAGCTGGCTCGAGCTCGCGTCCGACGGCGGAATGTTAATGGCCGGCGCCGTCATGATCGCGCTGCTCGCAGCCTTCGGCGTGCTCGCGCATGGCGTGCGGACGCGCCGCCGCGACGTCATCGTGCCGCTGGCGGCACTCTGCGCGTCGGTTGCCGGTGCGCTGCATTCGATGATCGATTTCTCGCTCCAGATCACCGGCTATGCCGTTGTTATCGCCGCCTTGCTCGGGGCGGGCCTGTCACAATCCTTCCGCTCCGGCCATGCCCGTGGCGACCGTGACGGCCATGTTACGGCCGGGGCGGCCGGTTAACGTTGATTTCGCGCGTCGTGCCGGGCAGGGGTTTTAATTGGCGCGATAACTCTGACTATGCTAACGAACTGTTAGTATTCGTTAGGGAGATAGAAGTGTTCACATTTGAACGATCCGGCGGTTTTTCCGCCCCGCGCCTGGCGGTTTTTGTGATGTTGGCGCTCGCGGCGCCCGGCGGCGCTGTGATGGCGCAAACGACGGGCGGGCTGGTCCAGCTCTCCCAGGCGGTGACGAGCTTCAAGGCCAATCCGGAGCAGTTGCTGACCCAGTTTCCGAACGCAGGCGTGGAGCTGACCTCGCGGGCACGCGATTTCGCCGTCAACGATCCGACTGCGCTCGATCCGCTGATCGCGCTGCTTGCCAAGGCAAGCAAGGATCAGAAGACCGCGATCGCCGCCGGTCTCGCCCAGGCCGCGCGCATCGTGGTGCGCAGCAACCAGCCCTACGCGACGCGCATCCAGCAGGCGATCGCCGACACCAAGGACCTCGACACCGTGATGGCGTTTGCCGCAGCGTCAGGCGATGCCGGCACCGCAGCGACCGGCGCCGGCGGCGCGGGCAGCGCCGGCGCTTCGGGCGGCCAGACCAGCGCGATCGGCGCCACCGGCGCCGGAGGCGGCACGCTCGAGGCGATCAACGGCAACAGCGTGAATACCGGCATCTTCAGCTTCACCTCGTCGGTCAGCAGTTCGGGCAACACGACGGGCACCACACTCATTTCCACAGTGACTCCCTGAGCGGGCTTGCGGTTGCCGATGGAGAACTCTCTGCAGCAATGCGCTTCGATGTCGGGACGCGTCCCGGCGCTATTGGAGGGCGCGAGGGCAGGATCCATCCTGCCGGCGCGGCGATAGGACGAGATGCTTCAGCGCAACCAGATTCCGCCGACTGTCGATCTGAGAAATCGTCCGGCCGAACTGCCGTCGCTGGCGGAAACCTTCGACGCCTTCGTCACCTATCTGCTGCGGCAGTACTGGGTGATCCTCGGCACCGCCGGGCTTTGCCTGTTCGGCGGCATCTGTTATCTCGCGACGGCGGCGCCGAGCTACACCGCGCTTGCCACGATGATCATCGACACGCGCAAATTCCAGGTGTTCCAGCAGCAGTCGCCGGCGAACGACGTCCCCGTCGATTCCTCCGCGGTCGAGAGCCAGGTCGAAATCCTGAAGTCGGAGAACGTGGCGCTCACGGTGATCCGCGACCTCAAGCTCAACGAGGACCCGGAATTCATCGGCTCCAAGGCCGGCGCGGCGGGAGCGGTGCTGGATTTCGTGACCGGCCTGTTCGCCGGCAGCGCGCCGCCCAACGAGTTCGACCGGACCCGGCGCGCAGTCCGCACCTTCCAGAAGCAGCTCGACGTCCGCCGCCGCGGCATGACCTATGTGATCGAGGTCAGCTTCCGCTCGCTCGATCCGGAGCGCGCGGCGCAGATCGCCAACGCCGTCGCCGATGCCTACATCGTCGACCAGCTCGATTCCAAGTACCAGGCGACCCGCCGCGCCAGCGTCTGGTTGCAGGACCGCATCCAGGAGCTGCGTACGCAGGCATCCAATGCCGAGCGCGCGGTGCTCGACTACAAGAAGACCAACAATATCGTCACTTCCAGCGGCAAGTTGCTCAACGAGCAGCAACTGGGCGAGCTCAACACCCAGCTGCTGCATGTGAAGTCGCAGGTCACCGACGCCAAGGCCAAGCTCGACCGCATCGAGGCGGTCGTGAAGGGCGGCGTTCCCGATGCGACGGTCGCCGATACCCTGAACAACCAGGTCATCACCAAGCTGCGCTCGCAATATCTGGAGCTTGCCAATCGCGAGGCCGACTGGTCGTCGCGTTATGGCTACAATCATCTGGCCGCGGTCAACCTGCGCAACCAGATGCGCGAGATCCAGTCGTCGATTATCGACGAGCTGAAGCGGCTCGCCGAAAGCTACAAGAGCGACTATGCGATCGCCCTGCAGCGCCAGGACGAGATCGAGCGCGCCGTCAACGATTCGGTGTCGCAATCGCAGTCGACCAACCAGGCGCAGGTCACGCTGCGCGAGCTCGAGAGCTCGGCACAGACCTATCGCTCGCTCTATGACAATTTCCTGCAGCGCTACATGGAAAACGTGCAGCAGCAGTCGTTCCCGGTCAGCGAGGCGCGGGTGATCACCCGTGCCTCGCGTCCCCTGAGCAAGAGCCACCCGCAGACCCTGGTCGTGCTGGCGCTCTCGGCGCTCGGCGGCCTGATCGCAGGCCTCGGGCTCGGCGTGCTGCGCGATCTCTACGACCGGGTGTTCCGCACCGCCGAGATGGTCGAGACCATCCTCGACGCCGATTGCGTCGCCATCGTGCCCCGCGTCGCGCCGGGCCAGCTCAAGCCTCCGAGGGCCGGTCGCCCCAATTTGCCAGTCGGCCTGCGCACGATCCAGCGCGGCGACGAGGCGGTGCTGTGGGCGGCGATCGATTCGCCGTTCTCGCGGTTCTCGGAAGCGATCCGCTCGATCAAGGTCAATGCCGACCTCAACGTCACCAAGCCGTCGAAGATCCTCGGTCTGACCTCGGCGCTGCCCAACGAGGGCAAGTCGACGCTGGCCTTCGTGTTCGCGCAACTGGTGGCGCAGAGCGGGGCGCGCGTGCTGCTGATCGATTGCGACCTGCGCAATCCCTCGCTCAGCCGCAAGGTCGCCGCCAGTGCCGAGCGCGGTATCCTCGACGTGCTGTCGAACAATGCGACATTGCAGGAGGTGTTGTGGCGCGATCCGGAGACGGGTCTGGCCTTCCTGCCGGGCGCCACACGGTCGCGCATCGCGCATTCGCACGAGGTGCTGGCTTCCGACCAGATGAAGGATTTCATCGACGGGGTCCGCAGCCAGTATGATTACGTGATCGTCGATTTCCCGCCGTTGACGCCGGTGGTCGATGTCCGCATCACCGCGCACTTCGTCGATTCCTTCATCTTCATCGTGGAATGGGGCAAGACCCAGGTGCAGGTGGTCGAGCGGGCGCTGCGCAGTGCGCGCGCGGTCAACGAGAACCTGCTCGGCGTCGTGCTCAACAAGGCCGACATCGCCGCGATGAGCCGCTACAGCGGCTATGGCGGCAAGAACTACTATTACAACTCGCACTATGGGCGATATGGCTACACCGAGTGAGACACGCGATGCGATGTCCCGGCGTGCCGCCGTCTGGTTCGCGCGCGGCTTGCTGGCCGTGGTCGCGTGCTCGTCGGTCGCCTGGGGCGCGACCACCTTGCCGGACTTTGTCGACCAGATCCGGCTGGATGGCGCCAGCGACCTGATCCTGCGCAACGTCGCGGTCAGCGATGCCGAGCTCGGCGTGCTTGCGCCGGCGCTCTCCCGCGCCGCGGCGCCATCTGATTGCATGCCTGCGAGCGATCGCAGCGCGGCGGTGATCCGGCTGCGGCTCGCCGAGAACGCGCTCGCATCCGGCGACCAGGTCGACGCCCGGATGGGCGAGCTCGATGCGGCGATCCGCAAGTCGCTCGGCTGCGCGCCGGCCGATCCCTATCTCTGGCTGGTGTTGTTCTGGCTTCGTAACACCAGGCAGGGCTTGAGCGACGCCAATTTCGACCTGCTGCGGATGTCCTACCGGCTCGGACCCAATGAGGGCTGGATCGTCGTCAAGCGCAGCGCCATGGCGCTCGCGATGTTCGATGCGCTGCCGCCCGATCTTTCGGTCGAGGTCGTTGCCGAGTTCGCGCGCCTGGTGAAGACGGAGCTCTACACCGAAGCGATCGATCTACTGAAGGGGCCGGGCTGGGTGCACCGGGAAAAGCTGCTGGCCGGCCTTGCCGCCGTTCCGCAGCGCAACGTCGACATCCTGACCAAGACCATGGCCGACATCGGATATGATCTCGACCGCCGCTCGCCGGCAGAGCGGCGCAATCTGGAGCGCAAATCGAACGACCGCCTCGACGAGCTTGCCCGAATGCCGCCCGAAGCGAGGGCTAGGCCATGACCATGGAATTTCTCGTCGGACGACACAACGCGCATTATGAGGGCGTCTATTCCGCGCAGGAGCGCGACTGGCGCCGCGTCTGCGCGGTCGACAAGGCCGATCATATTGCCGGCCTGCTTGGTGCGTCCGCTGCCGGGATCGGCACTGTGCTCGAGGTCGGCTGCGGCACCGGCGCCGTGCTGGCGCGGCTGTCCGCGATCGGTGTCGGCCGCGATTTCACCGGCATCGACGTGATCGATCCCGCGACCAATCTGGAGATCGACGGCGCCGCTTCAGCCCCGTTCCATTGGTCGAGCTATGATGGTGCGACGATCCCGTTCGCCGACCGATCGTTCGACCTGGTCTATGCCAGCCATGTGCTGGAGCACGTGCCCGAGCCGCGCGCATTCCTGCACGAGCTCGCTCGCGTCTCGCGGGACTTCATCTATGTCGAGGTGCCCTGCGAGTTGCACGCGCGGACCAGTCGCGGGGCGCTGCAATCGACGCTCGACATCGGCCACATCAATTTCTACACGCCTGACACCTTTCGGCTGCTGCTGGAGACAGTGGGGCTCAAGGTCAAGGGCTTCGGCACCTGGGACCACAGCCTGCCGGTGCATGCTTTTCATTCGTCGCGGTTGAAGGGGCTGGTGAAGAGCATCGTGCGGAAGTCGCTGTTGTCGGTCGGCCCAGGCCTTGCGACCCGGCTTGCGACTTATCATTGCGGAGCGATCTGCCGGCACGACGCGGCGCCGCCGCGGGACCGTTGAGCCATGGCGCCGCGCGTGGTCGTCTTCAACAACATGATCACACCCTACACCAACCGGCTCTACAACGAGCTGGTTGACGGAGGGCTCGATCTCGCCGTGCTGTCCTGCACCGCGCAGGAGGCCGATCGGTTCTGGGCCGGCTCGTTTACGCCGCGCTATACCACACGCACGGTGCCCGGCGTCTCGATCCCGCTGTCGCGGTCGCGTCACACCCATGTCAATATCGGGATCGGCCGCGCCTTGAACGCGCTTGCGCCCGACGTGCTGTTCGTCAACGGACTCTATCCCTCGATGCTGGCCGGCGCGGCATGGGCGGGCGCCAACGGCAAGGCGCTCGCGCTGACGATCGACGGCTGGCGCGAGACCATGCCCAACACCGCCTATCACCGGCTGGCGCGGCCATGGCTGCTCCGCCAGTGCGACGCGGTGGTCTGCTGCAGCGACAAGGGCAGGGCCTATTTCCGCGAACAGGGCGTGGTCGACGACGATCTGTTCGTGGTGCCGCTGGTGCCGGCATGGGATCCGCCGGCGACGGTGCCCGCCTTCCACGACCGTCCGTTTCATCTGCTCTGGTGCGCCCGCATCAACGACGACGCCAAGAATGCGATCTTCTTCGAGAACGTCGCGATCGCGCTCGGCAAGGTGCTGCCCGGACTCAGTATCCGCGTAGTCGGGTCCGGCGCCGCCGAGGCGCGGATGCTGGCGCGGCTCGGCGATGCCGGCATCGATGTCCGCCACGACAGCTATGTGCCGTGGCAAGCGATCTCGGAAGTCTATCTGCAATCCCGCCTGCTGCTGCTGCCCTCGCTGCTGGAGCCGTGGGGCCTCGTCTGCAACGAGGCGATGCAGTGCGGCGTGCCCTGCCTGGTGTCGCCGCATGTCGGGGCAGGCGGCGAGTTGGTGCGCGATGGCGACAACGGCCATGTTTGCGCTCTCGACGAACAGATGTGGGTCGATGCGGCGCGCGGCCTGCTCGAACATCCCGCACGCTGGGAAACGATGTCGCAGCGAGCCCGGCAAAGCGTGCGACGCGATGCGCTTGCCGACGCCGCGGCCCGCTTCAGCGCTGCGGTCGATCATCTCTCGCGGGCGCCGGCCCGGCAGGAGGCCGCGCCATGATCGGCCGATGGTGGTGGCGGACCGATGTGTTCCTGCACGCCTATCTGGTGATGGTGCTCGGCTGTATCTATTTCCTGTTCAATTTCATCGAGGGCATCTCGTTCGCGGAACGGGCCGGCGAATCCACGCTGTTCCGCGGCGCGTGGCTGCTGCTCTACATTCTCCTGATGCTGCATATTGCAGTCGACCGGAAGCGCTTCGGCCTGCTGATGCTGCAATCGCACCTTTATCTGACGTTTATGGCCTTCGCGCTGGTGTCGCTCATGCTGAGCGCCGATCCCGCCGGCTCGTCAGTCAAGTTCGCGATGTATCTGTTGACCACGATGTTCTCGGCCTGGGTCGTGATCAGCTGTCCGGTCGACCGTCTGGTCGACACCTTGTTCCGGATCGGGATCGTGGTCCTGATCGTTCACGTCGTGCTGTTTCCGGTGCTCGGCTCGCAATGGGATTACGACCCGCTGCATCGGCCGACGGTGCTCGGCACCCAGGCCTATGCCGGCGTGTTCGGCCACAAGAATCTCGCAGGCGCGTTCTTCGGCCTGATGGTGCTGATCTGCTTCGTGCGCATGCTGGCGGGGCCGCGCAAGCAATTCGGCTGGTCGCTGTTGCTGATGGGCTGCCATCTGTTTGCGCTCGCGGCGGCCGGCGCCGCAGGACCTTTGATCAGCATGCTGACGGCGCTTGCCGTCACGTTCGGGCTGCTGCTGGTGGCGCTCGGGCACAGGGGCGCCGCGGCGATCTACTGGCTTGGCCTCGCCTTCGTGGCGCTTGTCGTGTTCGCGGTGCCGAGCGACGAGTTGTATGGGCTGGTCGGCCGCAGCGGAAATCTGACCGGCCGCTCGTTCCTCTGGTCGGTGTGGCCGCATTTCTTCTGGCAACACCCCTGGCTCGGCTACGGCTTCTCCGGATTCTTCAACGAGCTGCCGAACTCGCCCGCGACCGAACTGACCAACATGGCGCCGTGGAATACCGAGTTCGGCTCGTTCGAAAATTCCTATCTCGACGCCTTCCTGCAGTTCGGTCTGCTCGGCGGCGTGTTCTACATCCTGCTGCTGGGGCGCGCATTGTGGAACACCATCGTCTTCACTTTCGAGCGGCGAGGAATGTACTGGCTGGCGCCGTTCGCGATGCTGCTGTTCGTCGTGGTCGCCTCCGCCAACGATTCGAGCCAGCTGCTGCACAATTATTTCGGCTGCGTGCTGGTGTTCTGGTGCTATTTCGGGCCGGAGGCGAGGCTGCAAACGGTGCCGCGGCGGGCGTTCACCAGATTGCGTGTGAGTGAGGCGTGAGTGCGTTGACCGACAGGTTGGATCGCGCGGCGGGCCAGTCCCGGGTCGCCGCCGCCGTGAGCGGATCGGTCCGCCGGCTGCGGCGAGCCGGCGGCAATGTCGCGCTCGGCCTGGTCGATCAGGCACTGCTCAGCGGCGCCGCCTTCGTGCTGACGATCGTGCTCGCCAATGTGCTCGACATCAATTCGTTCGGCCGGTTCAGCGTCGCCTGGTCGTTCTCGATCCTGATCGAGGCCGTGTTCCTGCGCGGCCTGTTCGACGACGGCCTGCCGGCGACCGCGCATCGCATCCCGAAATCGTTGTGGCCGCAGCTCCGGCTCGGCCTCTATCTGTCGTCGCTGCTGATCTCGGGTTCGCTCGGCTTGCTGCTGGTGATCGCAGGCCTGGTGATTGCCGCGATCGGCAGCGAAGCGGGCGGGCTCGTGGTTGCAACCGGGCTCGCGATCCCGGCGGTTCGGCTGCAAAGCATGTTCCGCCGCATCTGTTATCTCGACGGGCGGCTGCCGCGCGCGGTGGCGTCCTCGCTGACCTATTGCGTGGCGCTGGTCGCCTCGGCCGGGCTGATGATCGCGCTCAAGCTGACCGGCGCGGCCGCAGCGATGGGGTGTATCGCGATCTCGGCCGCGATCTCGGCGAGCCTGCTGCTGGCCCACACCAACGAGCTGGCCTGGCCGCAGGCAAGAATCTTCCGCGGGTCGCTGCGGCGGTTGTTCCGGAACGGCCGCTGGTTCGTCGCGACCTCGCTCACCTACTGGATCGGCAGCATCGGGCTGATCCCGGTGTGTGGTATCCTGATCGGGCTCGACGCCAGTGCATCGCTGCGCATCTTGCTGCTGGTGTTCGCACCGCTCAGCCAGTTCTGCGCGACGATGTTCTCGGTCCGCCTGCCGGAGATCGCATCCGAGCTGCGCGCCGGCCGGCGCAGCGCCGTTGCCGCGGCCGCGCGTGAAAATGCCTTGCTGCTCGGATCGATCGCCGCGGCCTATGGCACGGCGATCGTGCTGCTCGGCCAGCGCATCCTCGCGCTCGTCATCCATGGGCAGACCTATCAGATCGGCACCGGAAGCCTCGCCTTGATGGGCGCTGCGATGGCGCTCGATGCGGTGTGGCTCGGCCTCGCATTGCCGCTGTTTGCGACTGGCAAGCCGCAGCGGTTCATGCTGAGCCGGATCGCCGGCCTCGTCGCGCTGTGCTGCGTGCTGCCGTTCGCGGCCGGCGCGTGGGGGGTAACGGGTGCGGTTGCGGCGATGGTGGCCTCCAGCGCGGCGTCGGTGATTACGGTCGTGCTGACCAATTCGGCGCGGGAGCGGATATGACGAACGACGCATCGGGCCGCGCGCTCTCGAAGTTGCATATCGGCGCCTTCAATTGCGGCATCGAGGGCTGGATCAACACCGACATCACGATGCATCTGTGGATCGCGCGCCTGCCGTTCGCGGCGAAAGCGCTGCATCTCGCCGGCCTGCTGAACGATGCCCGCTATGCCGAACATCAGCAGGGCAAGTTTGCGGGACTCCGCCATATGGATTTGACGAAGCCGCTGCCGTTTGCAGATGGCAGCCTCACGGCGGTGTTCAGTGCGCATGTGTTCGAGCATCTGTTTCCCGACGAGGTCGCGCGGCTGGCGCGCGAGATCGTGCGGGTGCTGGCGCCGGGCGGGGTATGCCGCATCGTCGTCCCCGACATGGAACGGATCGTCGCGCTGTACGATCCGGCGGCGCCGCAGGCCTTCCTCAAGGGCGTGTTCGAGATCGAACGCCGCAAGGAGGTGGCCTTCGCGCATCACTGGGGTTTTACCCGCGCGTCGCTCGCGACGCTGTTCTGCGACGCCGGGTGCTCGGAGACCCACATAAGGGCCTATCGCGAGGGCATTTGTCCCGATATCGACCGGCTCGACAACCGGCCGGACGAGTCGATCTTCTTCGAGGCCATCAAGTGAGCGGGAAAGATCGCATGCGTCGTGCTGGATCGGTGCGACCGAAAGCAGGAGGCTGATCGTGCTGGGCGTCATTCAGGCCCGATTTTCCAGTGCGGCACGCCAGCGGCGCGGCGAGTTCCTCGTCCGCACCGTGAACCTGCCGCTCGATGCGAAGATCCTCGATCTCGGCGGCGGCACCGGCCGGCACATCCGCGCGATCCTGCCGCGCCATAGCGACATCACGGTTTGCGACATCGCGGCTGACGATCTGAAAGCTGCGCGCGAGCGCTTCGGCTTCAAGACTGTGCTGCTGCAGGAGACCGAGCGCCTGCCGTTCGACGATCAGGCGTTCGACTTCTGCTTCTGCTCGTCGGTGATCGAGCACGTCACCGGGCCGAAGCAGGACGTGGTGAGGATCGCAAGCGACGCAGATTTCCTGCATGTCGCGCGCGAGCACCAGAACCGCTTTGCCGGCGAGATCTCGCGGATCGCAAAATCGTTCTACGTGCAGACGCCGTACCGGTACTTTCCGATCGAGAGCCATACCTGGCTGCCCGGGATCATCGTGCTGCTGCCGCGGCGGCTGCAAATCACGCTGATCGACACCTTCAACCGCTTCTGGTTCAAGCGGACCGCGCCCGACTGGCACCTGTTCGATTGGCGCGAGATGACGGAAACCTTTCCGGACGCGAAAATCTATCGCGAACGCTATCTCGGCATGACCAAGTCGCTGATGGCGATCAAGATTTGCGACGGGCGTCCGCCTGCCGCGTCAATTATCGCGGCGGGCCAGGATGTTGATCAGCGTGCCGACCGCCGGCCGGCGATCGAGTGCCGGCGGCAGCGGGGATCCGGCAAAGCTTGAGTCGAGCATCGTGAGGCCATGCTGTCGCAGCAGGCCCTGCATTGTGGCCGGCGATGTGTCGAATTTGGAGAAGGCAAGGTAGCGGAACAACGGCCGCGCCGTCACGCGTGACGATGCCGCGTGCGCGAGCTTGTAGCCCCGGCGCAGCAGCGATCCGCGGTTCGGGATCGAGACCAGCAGCACGCCGCCGGGCCTGAGCACGCGATGGATCTGGCGGAGGCACTGCGCCACGTCCGGGACATATTCCAGCACGCTCGCGCACAGCACGCCATCGAACGATCGATCGGCGAAGGGCAGGTTTGCGATGGTCGGGATCTGCCGGAAGGTCAGCCGTTCGGCCGGTAGGTCGGCGAGGCGGCGGCGCGCCGCCGCGATCATCTCGGGCGAGGCGTCGACGCCGGTGACGTCGCAGCCGCGCGCGGCGAGCAGGCGCGACAGCGTTCCGGTGCCGCAACCCGCATCCAGCCAGCGCTGGCCGTTGAGCTCCGCATTCCCGAGCAGGCCAAACATCGCGGTAGTGCGCGCCCTGAAGGTGCGGCTCTGATGCAGTGCCTCCCATCCCGACGAGATCTCGTCGTGGAAGCGGATTTCGGGTCGGTCGCGGGTCTCGGCCATGGTCGCCATGGTCATCCCTACCAATGGAAGCCACTCACTCTGGCGCTGACTTCGTCGGGCAGTCCGATATCAGCCAGTTCGAGCACGGTCTGGTCGGGACGGCTTGCCGTCAGTGCCGCGACGAAGCGCGGATCGGCCGTCGTCAGCACGATGATATCGGCCCATTCGATCGTCGCCTCCACGTCGTCATGCAGCAGGCCGACCAGGTCCGGGTTGCGCATCAGGAAGTCCCGGTTGGCGCCGATCAGCTGCGACAGCTGCACATTGGGGTCATAGATCCGGATTTCCCGCCGTTCGCCGCGCAGACTCTTGACCAGTTCGACGAACGGGCTGTCGCGCACGTCGTCGGTACCGGCCTTGAAGCTGATGCCGAGGAAGGCGATGCGGCGCCCCTCGTGCGACAGGATCCAGTCGGCTCCGCGCGACATGATCATGTCGTTGCTCGGCAGAATGCTTTCGAGCACCGGCGTCGACAGCCCGCGGCTGTGCGCCAGATGCTTCAGCGCCTTGACGTCCTTGGGCAGGCACGAGCCGCCGAACGCAAAACCCGGCCGCAAGTATGCCGGCGAGATGTTGAGCCGCGTGTCCTGCATGAAGATGTTCATGACGTCGCGGCCGTCGATGCCGAATGTCTTCGCGATGGTGCCGATCTCGTTGGCGAAGCTGACCTTCAGCGCATGCCAGCTGTTGTCGACATATTTGGCAAGTTCCGCGGTCTCGACCGGCGGCGTGATCTTGGCGCCGGGCAGGTCCTTGTAAAGCGCCATGACGCGATCGGCGGTTTCCTGGTTGAAGGCGCCGACCACGGTCTTCGACGGCGCGTTGAAATCCGCGATCGCTGAGCCTTCGCGCAGGAACTCGGGATTGAAGGCGAGGTCGAAATCGCGGCCGATCCTGTTGCCGGAGGCTTCCTCGATCAGCGGCCCGACGGTGCCGCGGGTGGTGCCGGGCAGCACGGTGGAGCGGATCGTCACGGTATGCGGCGCGTTCTTCGCACGCAACCCGCGGCCGATCTCGATTGCGACCTGCCGGATCGCGGTGAGGTCGAGATTGCCGTTGCCGGAGGAGGGCGTGCCGACGCAGACCATCGAGATGTCGCTGTTGACGATCGCCTCGGTGGCGTTTGTGGTCGCGGTCAACTGGCCGGCTGAGACCGCGCGCGCCACCTTGTCGGATATGCCCGGCTCGATGACAGGCGATCGGCCGTCGCGGATCAGGTCGACCTTCGCCACGCTCTTGTCGACGCCGATGATCTGGTGGCCGAGCTCCGTGAAACAGGCGGCACACACCGTTCCGACATAACCCAGGCCGAATATGCTGACATTCATGCTTCGACCTTCAACAGCTTGGAAACGCGCGCGTGGCCGCGGCGCGCTTGGCGTGAGTGAGGCGACAGCGCGTTCAACGCGAGGCCCGCCCGGCGGCCGCATTGGCGTTGACGCCGGAGGCTTGTGAGGTCGGCCGTTCCGCGGTTGCGCTCGCGCGTGGCGCACGGCTCTCCGAGGCCTTCTCGGCGAACAGCGCCTCATAGGCCGCGAGCAGCTTCGGCTCCTCATGGCTCCAGGACAGTGCGCGCTCGACGCGGCTGCGGCCGAACGCGCCCATCGTCTGACGCCGCGACGGATCGTCGATCAACGTCATGATCTTGCTGGCGAAATCCTGCGGGTCGTTCTTCGCTGCATAGAGCGAGGCATCGAGCGCCGAGCGGCGGCCCTCGCGGACGTCGAACTGCACGATCGGCCGTCCCAGCGCCATGTACTCCATGATCTTGTTCATGGTGGAGATGTCGTTCATCGGCGTCACGCGGTCCGGATTGACGCAGACATCGGCGGTCGAGAGCATCGTGAACAGCGCATCGTCGGCGATCGCGCCGGTGAAGTTCACATAGTCGGAGAGCTGCATCTCCTCGCAGAGCCTGACCACCGCGTTCCATTCCGGCCCGGTGCCGGCGATGTTGAATTGGATGTCGGTGCGTACGAGATCGTGCACGATATGGCCGATCGACTGCAGCAGCAAATCGATGCCTTCCGACTGGCCGATCACGCCGACATAGCCGACGCTGTAGCGCCGGCCACGGCGCCACGCCGGATCGTCTGGGCGCAAGCGCACCCGCTCGAGGTTGGGGCCGGAGCGCACCACGAAAACCCGGTTGGCCGGCATGCCGCCGCGCGTGACCGCGATCTCGCGATAGGATTCGTTGGTCGCGATCGAGATGCTCGCCGTCTTGAAGGTGAGATATTCGACCAGCCGCAACAGATGCCAGAAAAAGTCCCGTCGGCCGAATTTCGCCTCATAGAGCTCGGGATTGACGTCGTGATGATCGAACACGAAGCGCTTGCCGCCGAGCTTGAACAACAGGCCGATCAGGAAGATCAGGTCGGGCGGATTGCAGCCCTGGATCACGTCGAAGCCGTGCTTCCACGCCACCTTGATCGCAAGCCAGGTTTCCCAGAACAGTGCGACCGGATACTCGATGAGATAGGCGGCGATGCCGCGTGCTTCCACCGGCATCGGATGGCGGTAGATGTGAATGCCCTCGAGACATTCGTAGGCTTCGTCGTGACCGCGGCCCATCGGGCAGATCACCGAAACCTGATAGCCCGCCTTCCGCAGCGACGTTGCCTCGCACCACACCCTGCGATCGAAAGGAACCGGAAGGTTCTCGACGACGATCAGGATCCGCCGCGGTGATGGTTCAGCTCTCGACATCTGCGATGATCTATACCATTGACCTAACAACATCACAATCCGACTAACATCGGCATTAACATGCGCGACTTGCACTTAGCAATCCCGGCGCGGATGTGACGGCGACGAGACGAGGACATGGCAGGCAAAGTGAGGGAATGGGGTCAAAGGGCGTTGATTGCCCTGGTTTTGAGCGCGCTCGCGCCGCTGGCCTACAAATGGCCGTTGCTGTGGGCCGGCTCGACCTCAAACGATGCGCTCGTTGCGAGCCGTCTGAACGCGGTGGTCCCGCCGACGCTGTTCGGCATGACGGTCAACGCGATCGGGCAATCGCAACCCTGGCCTGAACTGAAATTCGAGGGCGTTCGGCTGTGGGGCGCGATCTACTGGGCGCAGATCAATCCGGCGCCCGGGATCTATAACTGGGCGCGCTTCGACGCCATCCTTGCGGCGGCGGAGCGCGAGCACGTCGATATCGTGCTCAATCTCGCCTTCACGCCGCGCTGGGCCGCGTCGGTGAAGGATGCGCCGCCGGCGTTCACACCCGGCGCAAGCTCGCCACCTGCCGATCTGGCGTCATGGGATCAATGGGTGCGCGCCGCCGTCACACGCGCCGCCGGACGCATCAAATACTGGGAAATCTGGAACGAGCCGGAAGATCCCAAATATTACTCGGGCGATATCGCCACCATGGTCCAGATGCAGAAGCGGGCCTACGAGATCATCAAGGGCGCCGATCCCGATCTGATCGTGCTGACGCCGCCGTCCAACGGCACACCCGACGGATATCGCTGGCAAAAGGGCTTCATGGCGCAAGGCGGCGGCCAATATGCCGATGTGTTCGCCTTCCACGGCTATAGCAGCGAACCCGAAGCGGTGATTGGCATCATTGCGCGCTTCAAGCAGATCCTCGCCGCGCACGATCTCCCGGCACGGCCGATCTGGGACACCGAGGCGGGCTGGTCGTCCTATGAGGACAATCCGGACGGGTGCCTGGCGCGGGCCTACATCCTGAAATGGATCAGCGGCGTCGACCGGTTCTATTGGTACGAGTTTGCCGGCGGCGGCAGCGACTTTGGAAAATTATGGGATCCGGCACGCGGGCTGCTTCCGAGCGGAATTGCCTACCGCACGGTCCAGTCGTGGTTGGTCGGCGCCAGCGTCGTGGCCGCAGGCAGGACGTCGCCGTCGACGTGGCGGGTCGAGCTTCGCATGCCGGATGGCCGCAACGGCCTGATCCTCTGGAGCACCAAGGGCCGGTCGCTCACCCGGGTCGATCCGCATTTCAGCCGTTACCAGGGTCTCGACGGCGGCGAAGGAGCTGTCGCCAATGGCGAGGTCGAGATCTCGCCGAAACCGGTGCTGTTGCTGGAATGATAACGATGTTAAACCCCGGCCGCGGGATAACTATATCGATGTTCTTGGCTTCATTGCAGGCGGCGGGCGCGATACAAGGGCGCTGTTAACGTGAGGCGATTGACCGACTGTGAAGCAGATCGCGCAGAACTATAAGAGCGGCGAGCTCAAGCTGATCGATGTGCCGGCGCCGCGCTGCCGCCCCGGCGGGGTTTTGGTGCGCACGGCATTCTCGGCGGTGTCGACCGGCACCGAGATGATGAAGTTCACCGAAGGCCGCCTGTCGCTGCTCGGCAAGGCGCGCGCGCGGCCCGATCAGGTCGCCAAGGTGGCGCGCTCGGTCCGCCAGCAGGGATTGCTTGCGACCTACCAGAAGGTGATGAACCGGCTCGATTCCTACACGCCGCTCGGCTACTCGCTGTCGGGCACCGTCGTCGAAGTGGGCGAGGGCGTCGGCGGCTTCTCGGTCGGACAGCGGGTCTGCTGCGGCGGCAATCAATATGCGACCCACGCCGAATACAATTGGGTGCCGGTCAACCTCTGCGTGCCGCTGCCGGACAGCGCCGCGCTCGACCAGGCCGCCTTCACCACCATCGCGTCGATCGCGCTGCAGGCGATGCGCCAGTCGGAGATCCGTTTCGGCGAGACCGCCTGCGTGATCGGCCTTGGCCTGATCGGGCAGATCATGGTGCGCCTGCTGCGCGGCGCCGGAGTCGTGGTCACGGGGCTCGACAGGCTGGAGGCGCGCTGTCGGCAGGCCGAGTCTGCGGGGGCTGCGGCCTGCGCCGTCGCAGCCGACGATGGCGCGGCGTCCTTTCGCGCCCGGATCGATCAGCTGACCGCAGGCAACGGCGTCGATTGCGTGTTCATCACCGCAGGCAGCGACGATCCCGAGCTGGCATCGCGTTCGGCGGCGTTGCTGCGCGACCGCGGCCGCATCGTCGATATCGGCAAATGCACGCTGAACCTGCCGTGGAACGAATTCTACGACAAGGAGCTCGACGTTCGCTTTTCGCGCTCCTACGGCCCCGGCCGCTACGATCCGCTCTACGAGGAGGGCGGCATCGATTATCCGATCGGTCATGTGCGCTGGACCGAGAAGCGCAACATGGAGGCGATCGTAGCCCTGCTCGCCGACGGACGGCTCGATTTTTCCTCGCTGATTTCCGAAACAGTGCCGCTGGAGCAGGCAACATCGGCATTTGAGCGCATGAGCCGGGGCGAAGTCGGCCTCGGCATGGTGTTCGCCTATCCGGACGCCGCTCCCCGCACGATGCAGATGACCTATCGTCCGGCGCTTGCCCTGCGCAGCGGCCGGGTGCGGCTCGGCGTCATTGGCGCGGGCAATTATGCCTCCAGCATGCTGCTGCCGCAGCTCGCGAACAACGCACGCGTCGATCTGGTCGAGGTCGCCACCAATACCGGCTTGAGCGGCGCGACCGCGGTGCGCAAGTTCGGCTTCGCGCGCGCCTCGACCGATGCCGCCTCCGTGCTCGGCGCCGACGACATCGACGCGGTGCTGATCGCGACGCGCCACGCCTCCCATGCCGGCCTTGCGGTGCAAGCGTTGCGTGCCGGCAAGGCGGTGTTCGTCGAAAAGCCGCTGGCGATCGATGCCGGTTCGCTCGGCCAATTGGAGCAGGTGATCCGCGAGACCGGCAACAACAGGCTGATGGTCGGCTTCAACCGCCGCTTCTCGCCGCTGCTGCAAGCGATGCGCGCGGCATTCGCTCCGGCAGGTCCGCAGACCCTGCAGTATCGGGTCATCGCCGGCCCGTTGGAGAAATCATCCTGGTATTTGCAGGCCGAGAGCGAGGGCAGCCGCTTTGTCGGCGAAGGCGGCCATTTCATCGACGTGTTGTCGTGGTGGCTCGGCACTGAGCCGGTGCGCGTCTCCGCGCGCGCCGCGGGCAGGGATGTCGACAATCTCGTCGCCACCTTCGACTTTGCCGACGGCTCGGTTGCGAGCCTCAGCTATCTCACCGGCGGCGATCCACGGGTGCCGAAGGAGGCGCTCGAAATATCGGCAAGCACCGGCTTTGCCGCCTTCGATAATTTCGCAGGCTTCGAGGTCTGGCACGCCGGACAGCGGACGACGAAAAAAGCGCGGCTGGACAAGGGCCAGCGGCCGATGCTGGATGCCTTCATCGCGGCTGTCGCAGCGGGGAGCGCGATGCCGATCGGGCTGGATTCCCTGCTTGCGACCACCCGCGCAACGCTTGCGGTGCAGGAGAGCGCGGCCGCCGGCATGCCGGTCGATCTGACGCGTGACGTCGCAGAGCAGGGCGCCGCGCGCGCCGCGACCGGCGCGAGATGAATCCGGCCTGGTATCTGCGCAGGCTGCGGCGCATGGAGCCGTCCGAGCTTGCGGGACGGGTGAACGACCAAATGCTGCGCCAGCTTTGGCGGATCGCTCCGCCCGATCTCGCGCGGCGCACCGGCATCAGGCTCGCGCCGGGCACGCGGCAGCCGCGGCTGAAGCCGCTGCCTTCGCCGGACCGCGCGCCGCAGCCAGCCGCCGAGCGGCTGATCGCGTCCGCCAACCGGGTTCTCACCGGACACTGGCGGATCTTTGCCAGGGATCATGATGCCCTCGGCGAACGGCCCGACTGGTTCGTCGATGTCCGCAGCGGCAAGCGGGCGCCCGCTGGTGCGTACGCGTTTGCGGTTCCGTATCGCGACGAAGCCGCGATCGGAAACATCAAATACATCTGGGAGCCGTCGCGTCACCACCATCTCACGGTGCTCGCGTCCGCATACTACCTGACCTCGGATCAACGCTACGCCAGCCGCGTGGCCGAGCACCTGTCGAGCTGGTGGCGCGAGAATCCATTTCCCTGCGGTCCGCACTGGATCAGCGGCATCGAGCTCGGCGTGCGGCTGATCTCCTGGGCCTGGGTGCGCCAGCTGTTGCAGGGCTGGCCCGGTGCGCCTGCGCTATTCGAGGACAACGATCAGTTCCTGACGCAGCTTTATGCCCATCAATACTGGCTGTCGCAGTTTCCAAGCCGGGGCTCGTCCGCCAACAACCACATCATCGCGGAGGCTGCCGGACAGTTCGTGGCGGCCTGTGTGTTTCCCTGTTTCCGCGACAGTGCGCGCTGGCGTGCGCAATCCTCAGCGACGCTGGCGCATGAGGCGGTTGCGCAAACCCTTGGCTGCGGCAGCAACGCCGAGCTCGCCACCGATTATCACGGCTTTGTCCTCGAACTTTTGCTCGCCGCGGCGGTGCAGGGCGAAGCGTCGGGACATCCGCTTGACGACGCGGTCTGGGCCAATATGTGCCGGATGAGCGACGTCATTGCCGCGATGCTGGACGATCGCGCGCATCCGCCGCGTCAGGGCGATGGCGACGACGGCATTGGCCTGCTGCTCGACGATCACGCCGGCAATCGCTGGCTCGGCTTGCTCGCCACCGGCGCGCGCCTGTTCGGCGATCTGCCGTGGTGGCCGCCATTGCCGGAGTCCGATTTGCGCAGCTTTGTGCTGACCGACGGCATCGCGGGGCGCGCGATCGCGGGACGGCCGCAGCGCCGTCCGCATCTGCTGGCTGAGGCAGGACAAGCCTTTCTCGTCGATGCCGAGCGCGCGGTCTGGTGCCGCTGCGACCACGGTCCGCACGGCTTCGGCCGGATCGCCGCGCATGCCCATGCCGATGCGCTGTCGCTTGAATGCAGGATCGCCGGCGTCGATGTCCTCGCCGACCCCGGCACCTATTGCTATCACGGCGATCCGCGCTGGCGCGCCTATTTCCGCTCCACGCTGGGCCACAACACGCTCTGCCTGTTGGCGCGCGACCAATCGGTGTCGGGCGGGCCGTTCCTCTGGACCCGGCATGCGCAGAGCCGGCTGATCGCGACCAGTGGCCTGGATAATCGTGATGCAGACGCGAGCTGGGTCGCGGAGCACACGGGATATCGCGACGAAGCGGGTCTCGTGCATCGCCGCTCGGTGCATCTGCAGCGTCAGGCGGCGCGGCTCGTCGTCACCGATATTGTGCTTGGGGATGAAGGATTTGGCGACGAAAGACGTGCGGTGCCGGCGAGCCTCAGTTGGCATCTCGGTCCCGAGGTTGAATGCAGGCTCGAGGGGCGCACGGCGCAGCTCGCATGGCCGGGCGGACGCGGCGAGCTCGATCTGCCCGCCGGGCTCAGCTGGACGTCATATCGTGGTGACGAGGCCGTGCCCGCCGGCTGGTACTCGCCGTCGTTCGATCTGAAAGTGCCGGCGACCACGCTGATCGGCTCCGGTGCGCTTGCCGCCGGCCAAAGCCTGGTGACGGAGCTGCGCTGGTCGCGAGACTTGGCGCCCCGATCATGAAGATCCTGGTCGCTCACAACAGATTTCAGGGGCGCGGCGGCGAGGACGTTGTGTTCGAGGCCGAAGTCGGCCTGCTGCGCGGCGCGGGACACAGTGTGGAAACCCTCACGGTCAGCAACGAGACGATCAATTCGCTTGCGGCGCGGATCGCGACCACGCTGTCGATCGCCGACAATGCGGACGGCAGCAGGGTCATGGCGGATGCGATCGACCGCTTCCGCCCCGAAGTCGTGCACGTCCACAATTTCTTTCCGCTGCTGTCGCCCGCGGTGTTCGATCTCTGCCGGCAAAGGGGCGTGCCCGCGGTGGTGACGCTGCACAATTATCGCACCATCTGCACCGGCGGCATGTTGCTGCGGGATGGCCGCATCTGCCACAAATGCCTGGACCGCGGCCATCTCTGGGGCGTTGCGCATCGCTGCTACCGCGGATCGCTCGCCGGCTCGATGGCCTCGGCCTACATGATCGCGCAGCACCAGCGCCGCGGCACCTGGACGCGTCCCGGGCTGCGCCTGATCGCGCTAACGCAATTTGCCAAGACCCTGTTCGCGCAGGCCGGCTTCGACGCGGACCGGATCGACGTGAAGCCGAATTTCATGGCTGATCCCGGCGCGCCCGATCCGGCCGCGCCGCGTGCCGGATTGCTCTATGTCGGACGGCTGAGCCGCGAGAAGGGCGTCGGGGTGCTGCTCGATGCCGTTGCCGGGACCGACGTGCGGCTGCGGATCGTGGGCGAGGGCCCGGAGCGCGCCGCGCTCGCGGCGCGGGCGTCCGGCGATGTGACGTTCCTTGGTGCGCTTTCGCGCGCGGAGGTGCTGCGGGAAATGGCGAAAGCGCAGGCCTTGGTCGTGCCGTCGCTCTGGTACGAGGGCTTTCCGATGGTCGTGGTCGAGGCGTTTGCGCGCGGCACGCCGGTGATTGCCTCCGAGATCGGCGGACTTGCCGAGGTGGTGAGTGCCGGCAGGACCGGCGCGCTGGTGCCGCCGGGCGATGCGGCTGCGCTCCGACGCGCGATCGCCGACACCCTCGGCGCCGCGGACCTTGCTGCGGACTGGGGGCGGGCCGCACGGGCCGCCTACCTCGAACTCTACGCGCCGGCTGAGAACCTTCGACAGCTTGAGGCGGTCTACGCGCGCGCGACCGGAGGACGATCGCGGCCGGTGGCCGTCTTGCCCGATCGGAGGCCATCGGCCGGGCCGCGCTGCTAACAACTCGCGGCAAATCTGTGTTAATTTGTTATGTGCGGCATCCGACATGGCTCCGCACCGACCCTGGTCGGTGAGGGAATCGCCTCGAATCTGCGGCCGATTACGCGATTTCCGCCCGACCCGGAGCGGCAATCCGCAACCAGGAAGCGCAATAATGCCGGTCAGTTTGCTGGCCGGTTGTGAAGTTTGACGCTTTTTTGGAAAAGCTCTCACGCGGCGCAGAAATATTTTTTCAGATCAAAAAATCGCGTCGAAAGCAGCGCAACGACTGCAAAATTCCGCGCTCCGATGCGGTCGGCGGACCCGATGAAACCCCGTATAATCACTACCCTTTTTTGCGTCGCGGCTAACATTTCTGAGTTGTGTGCATTGAATGTTATTTCGTATTCGAAATCGCGCTAAGTCTCACATAAGTCTCAGGGAACCAGACGTTAATAGCACATTGCCGATTGACACTGCGTAATTGCGGACTTAACAATGGACTTAACAAGTTCGTAACGTGTGTCCACTTTTGGGTTGCGTCGCAACAAACCGGTTGTGAATCAACGGCTTAAGTGCGGGCGAGCGGCTTGAATCCTCGTATCCCAAGCAGGGGCTACCTCGATGGCGACTTACAATCTAGACCAAACGGACCTCAAAGCAGCGATCCACGGCACAATCGATCATGCAACCCAGCAACAGATTCTTGACTATCTGATCAATGCTGGGATCGGGTACACCAGCCCGGACAATGGCGCGACGATTCCGGTGCAGGAAGGGGCCGGCATCAGCAACCCGGATCCGAACGCCAACGTTCTCATCGAAACCAACGCAAATAACACTGTTAACACCGACGCCAACCTGAAGGCGATCATCGAGGCGACCAACCAGGACGTCACGCTGACAGTGAACGGCAGCACCCCGGTGCTGGTCGCGACCGGTAACGGCAACGATCAGATCTACATCAACAACACCGGTGACACGACGGTTCTTGCCGGCAACGGCAACGACACGATCTTCGGCGGTTCGGGTCACGACTCGCTCGTCGGCGGCCGCGGCAACGACGTGATTGTCGACAACCTCTCCGGTCACAGCACGCTGGACGGCGGCTCGGGCAACGATCTGCTGGTCGGCACCGGCGCCGACACCCTGATCGGTGGCTCCGGCAACGATACGCTTTACGGCGGCACCTCGTCGACCCTCGAGGGCGGCAAGGGCAATGACGTCCTGGTCGGCGGTTCGGGCAACAATCAGCTCATCGGTGGCGCCGGCAACGACGCGCTCTACTCGAACTCGGATGCGTCGCACGGCTCGACCCTCGAGGGCGGTGCAGGCAACGATTCGCTGTATGGCGGTGCGGGTGCCGATACGCTGTATGGCGGCGCCGGCAACGACCTGCTGGTTGGCGGCACCGGCACCGTTGCGGAATACGGTGGTGCCGGCAACGACATCATCTACTCGGGCAGCGACGCCTCGCACGCGACCTCGCTCTACGGCGGCGGCGGCAACGACTCGCTGTACGGCGGTGCCGGCAACGACACCCTGTACGGCGGCGCCGGCAACGACACGCTCGTCGCCGGGTCGGGTACCCAGACGCTCATTGGTGGCGCCGGCAACGACTCGTTCGTCGGCTCCGCGACCGGTACGGCGTCGATGGTCGGCGGCGCTGGTCAGGACTACTTCTACCTGTCCAACCTCCACAGCAGCGACACCATCGACGGTGGCGCAGGCAGCAAGGACTCCCTGACCTTCCTCGATCATTCCTCGACCGACGTGACCGGTATCACTGCCGGCAAGGATGGTTCTCTGGACGTCAACTTCAGCAATGGCCAGGTGACCCAGATCAGCAACATCGAATACCTGATCTTCAACGATGGTCACTCGACCAAGCTGTAATATCCCAAGTCTGAACCAAGCGAACCTGAACTAAGCAAAGGCGCCGTCTCAACTCTGGTTGAGGCGGCGCTTTTGCGATTGGCAGGAGCTATATCGACGGTGACGCAGAGCCTGAACCAGACGCAGCTCCAGGCCGCGATCAGCTCCACGATCGATCAAGCGCCCCAGGTCAGCAACGTTGAATACCTGATCTTCAACGACGGTCACCAGGCTGTGAGGATCGATCCCGGATTTGCATCAGGCGAAGCGCCGTCTCGACACCAGTTGAGGCGGCGATTTCCTGCATACGAATGTTAAGATCGGAACTTTGTCGACCGATCCGCGTCGAATCTGCTCCCCTCCATCACAAGTTCCCCGCCTGGCATCTCCGCCAGCGGATGTTAGAAGTTAGTTCGTCACATTCGGACCACGTAGCTTTTGTAAAGGCGTGCTCGATTGACGTCACGCGAACCCCGCGGAGCTCTCGAATTGGCCAAGAAGAAAATGCTGAATGCCGGCGCTGGATCGACGGTCAACAAGCGGATCCAGCCGCTCCTGACATCGCATGAGTGGGAGGAGATTCGATTGGACATCGACGGCGAGGTGAGCCCGGATGTCGTCGGGTCGATCACCGACCTCTCCCTCTTGTTCCCGCTGGCCTCGTTCGATGCGATCTGGTGCTCGCATGTCATGGAGCATCTCTATGCCCATGAGGTTCACCCGACATTTGTCCAGTTTCGTGAAGTCCTCAAACCGGACGGCTTCGCGCTGATCATGTCGCCCGACCTGGAGGCGGTGGCTCAGCACATGCTGACCCGGGGCCTCGGCGCGATCGCCTATGTCTCGCCGGCCGGTCCGATCCGGCCGCTGGATATGATCTACGGACACTCCGGCGCCATCGAGCAGGGGCGCCACCACATGGCGCACAAAACCGGCTTTTCGTGCGACCGGATGGGAAACCTGCTGCTCAGCGCCGGCTTTCCGACCGTTTCCGTCCGCAGCGGGAATTTCGAGATTTGCGCGCTGGCGCTGATGCCGCAGGCCCGGGAGGAGCGGATCCGGCCGCAGCTCGAGGCCTGCGGTTTCGACTTCCGGGAGACGGTGACCGCCGTCCCGTAATCGCAGATGTTGCTAAATGTTATAAAGTTCCGCGATTAACCTTCCACGGCAATGTTCGAAACCGGCTTTCGGGCCTGCCGCTCAAATATCTTTTTTGACCGGTGCGCTGAAAATGCTGCGTTAGCGAACTAACAATGATAAGTTATAACTCGCCCGATCCCCGTGATCATGCGCAGTCGAAACTCCGAGGCCTCCATGACCAAACACCTCTCGCTCGTCGGCGCACCTTCGGTGGAGGCGCTGCCACCCTCGGGTCTCGCCTGCCTCGTCATCGTGGCACGGCAGCACGGTTTGCACCTGACGCCGACCCAGCTGATCCACGACAATCTGCTGGGCGACCAGGAAGTCACGCTGCCCGAGCTTCTGAAGTGTGCGAATTCCTCGGGCATGACGGCCAAGGCCGTCACGCTGGATTGGCAGGGGCTGAGCCACCTCAAGCGGGCGCTGCCGGCGATTGTTCGGCTGCGCGACGGCAGCCACATGGTATTGCTGCGCCTCGAGGGCGATGAAAACAGCTCCCGGGTGGTCTTGCAGGATCCGAACGCGAGTGAGGACGCGCTGCTGATCATCGATCAACCGCGCTTTGAGGACATCTGGTCGGGCGACGTCGTCATGGCCAAGCGCGACTACGAAATTTCGGACGAGACCCAGCCGTTCAGCTTCGGCTTTGTCACCGCGTTGCTGTTCCGGGAACGGCGCATCCTGCGCGACGTATCGATCGCTGCGCTGATCCTTGGTTTCATGGGCCTGGCGCCGATCACGTTCTGGCGACTGCTCTCGGACAAGGTGATCTTCTACAAGGCCTACAACACGTTCTACGTGCTGTGCATCGGGATGCTGGTGATCATCCTGTTCGAGGCGGCATTCTCGTTCCTGCGCCAGTATCTGGTTCAGCGCCTGACGGCACGGCTTGACGTCAAACTGTCGACCTACGTGTTCGAAAAGGTGCTCAACCTTCCGATCGACTATTTCGAACAGAACCCTGTCGGCCTGATTTCGCGGGATATCCGCGAGGTGTTCCGGATTCGCGGCTTTCTGACCGGGCAGTTGTTCGGAACCATTCTCGATTCGACGACGCTGTTTTTCTTTCTGCCCGTCATGTTCTTCTTCAGCCCGATCATGACGCTGATGGTTCTCGCCTTTGTCGGCCTGATCGTCGCCTGGCTTATCCTGATGCTGCCGACCTATCGGAAGAAGTCCGCGGCAACTATAGCGGCTGAAGGCGCCCAGGGCGCATTTCTGATCCAGAGCCTGAACGGCATGCGGACGATCAAGTCGCTGGCGCTCGATACGCGACAGCGTCACATGTGGGATGTGCTTGTGGCGCGCGTCGCCAAGGCGCGTCTTGCGGAAGGCATGACCGGAACCGCCATCCAGACGCTGGTGCGTCCGTTGGAACGGTTGGCGGTGAGCGGTACCTATGCGTTCGGCGTCTACCTTGCCCTGAGCAGCGGCGACCCGGTCTACGTCGGGGCGTTGTTTGCCTTTCTGATGCTGTCGCAGCGGGTCGCCGGCCCGCTGATGCAGATGGCCCAGCTCATCAACCAGTATGACGAGGCACGCTCGGCGGTCACGATCGTCGGCAGGCTGGTCAATCAGCCGCCCGAGGAGGGACGTTCCGGACATGGCGTGAGGGTTCCGCTGAAGGGCCTGGTCGAATTCTCCGGCGTCACCTTCCAGTACAAGGGGGCGGTGTCGCCGGCGCTGAACAACGTCTCCTTCGAGATTCCGCGCGGTACGACGCTCGGCGTGATGGGCAAGAGTGGCTCGGGGAAGACCACGATCACGCGGTTGTTGCAGCGCTTGCACTCGGACTACGGCGGGTTGATCAAGGTCGACGGTGTCGATGTTCGCGAATACGATGTCGACCATCTCCGGCGCAATATCGGCGTCGTGTTGCAGGAGAACTTCCTGTTCAGCGGCACGATCCGCGAGAATATCGCGGCGGCAAAGCCCGATGCGACCTTCGACGACGTTGTCAGGGCGGCGCGCCTTGCCGGCGCCGAGGAATTCATCGACAAGCTGCCGCGCGGCTATGAGACCTATATCTACGAGGGATCCACCAATCTCTCCGGCGGCCAGCGTCAGCGCCTTGCGATCGCAAGAGCACTGATCGTCAATCCGCCGATCCTGATCCTGGACGAAGCGACCAGCGCGCTCGATGCCGAGAGCGAGACGATTGTGAACGCGAACATTTCGCGGATTGCACAAGGGCGCACGTTGATCATCATCTCGCACCGCCTGTCGTCGCTGACCAAGGCCGATGCGATCCTCGTGCTCAATCGCGGCGTAGTTAACGATATCGGCCGCCACGACGAGCTTCTGGAACGAAACGACATCTATAGCTCGCTCTGGTACCAGCAGAATACGCACCTGGTTCCGGCGGGCCGCAACGAAAAGAACTTCAGGAGCCCGACCCTTGTCTCGTAATCAAGCGTCGCTCGCGACCGTTCGCCAGTTCCAGTCCGAAACCGACGCCATCCGCGAAGCCGCCGAGCCGTTGCTGGCGCGCGCGACGCTGTTCCTCCTGGCGGGGCTCCTGCTATCCGTTGTGGCGATCATGTGCTTCACGCGCGTCGATCGGGTGATCTCGAGCTCGAGCGGCAGGATCGTTCCCGTCGATCAGATCAACGTGCTGCAGGCCCTGGACGCGTCGATCATCAAGACGATCGATGTCCGGGACGGTCAGCAGGTTGAGACGGGACAATTGCTCGCGACCTTGGACTCGACCTTCACCGCCGCCGATGTGGCGCAGTACAAGTCGCAGATTGCGAGCCTGGACGCACAGGTCGCCCGTGACGAGGCTGAATTGTCCGGCAAGCCGTTGTCCTTCGCCCAGTCCACGGATCCGGAAGTTACGAGGTATAACGCCTTGCAAAAGGCGCTCTACGATCAGCGTGTTGCCCAGTACAACGCGCAGGTGACCAGCTACGATTCCAAGATCAGTCAGACCGAAGCGACGATCCAGAAGGCGAAGAAGGACGACGAGCGATATGCTCAGCGTGCCGAGATCGCCGGCAAGATCGAGGACATGCGCTCGACGCTTGCCGAAAGCGGCAGCGGGTCCAAGCTGAACCTGTATCTGTCGCAGGACACGCGCCTGGAGTTGCTGCGCCAGATCGACAACACGCACAACAGCCTGCTGGAGGCGCAACACCAGCTGGATTCGCTGAAAGCGGATCGCAGAGCCTTCATCGAGCAATGGAACGCGCAGCTGAGCCAGGATCTGGTCACGACGCGCAACAGCCTGGATACCGCCCGCGCATCCTATGACAAGGCCATCAAGCATCAGGACCTGGTGCGCTGGACCGCTGCCGAGCCGTCGGTCGTTCTGACCCTCGGCAAGCTCTCGGTCGGATCGGTGCTGAAGCCGGGCGATCCCTTCATTACGCTGATGCCGCTCAAGACGCGGCTCGAGGCCGAGATTCAGATCCTGTCGCGCGATGTCGGCTTCGTGCGGCCGAACGACCCCTGCACCATGAAGATCGATGCCTTTAACGCGGCGGAGCACGGCACGGCGGAAGGCAAGGTTCGCTGGATCAGCGAAGGCGCCTTCACGACCGATGATGACGGCAAGCCCGTCGACGCCTACTACAAGGCGCGGTGCTCGGTCGACGCGACCAACTTCAAGGACGTTCCGGCGAACTTCCGCCTTATCCCCGGCATGACGCTGCAGGGCGATGTCAATGTCGGCACCCGCTCGGTGGCGATGTATCTGCTCGGCGGCATGCTGCGCAGTGCAAAGGAGGCAATGCGCGAGCCATGACGGTGTCGGCGCGATCCCTGCTCGACTTGCTCCGGCCCGGTTCGTCCCGTTCAGACTCAAAGCAGTTTGAACGGGGGCTGGCGGCGTATGAGGCCCGGCAATATCTCGAGGCGCTGCGCCTTTGGCGGCTCGCGTCGCGAGCCGGCAATCCGGAAGCGGATTACCGGATCGGGCTGCTCTACGCGAGGAATGAGGGTGTTATCGGCAATCTTCCGGACGCCGTCGCGTGGTATGAACGCGCCGCGCTGAACGGACATACCGAAGCGCAATTTCAGCTTGGCCTGATCTACCTCAATGGGGTCAAGGCCACGGTCGGGCCGAACAGGCCCGAGATGTGGCGGCAGTCCACTGCGGCGCGTTTGGGTGACAAGGCGACCAACCTGCACGATCTGGTCTTCCCGAACGGAATCGGCGTGCCCAAGGATATCGATGCCGCTTTCCTCTGGATGTCGGTGGCGGCGGAAGCCGGCAAGGCGGAGGCCCAGGCGATCCTCGGCGACATGTACGCCAACGGATGGGGCTGCACGAAGGATCACGCAACCGCGTTGCGCTGGTACGAGGCCGCGGCCGAGCAGAAGGCGGCGTCCGGCGAATTCGCGCTCGGCGATGTGTACTATCAGGGCCGCGGCGTTCCCGTTGATTTCGCGCAGGCGGCGATCTGGTATCACAAGGCCGCGGAGCAGGGACATGTCCGCGCGCAGGTTGCGCTCGCGTTCATGTGCCTCAAGGGCACCGGGCTTCCGGAGAATGCCGACGAAGCTGCACGACTGTTCCAGAGCGCTGCTGCCCATGACGATACGATCGCGCTCTACAACATCGCGCTGTTGCGGCTCGCCGGCAAAGGCGTTGCCAAGGATATCGACAAGGCCGAGACCGCGTTGCGCAAGGCGGCGCGGAAAGACTATCTGCCGGCGATCCAGGCATTGGCCGAGTTCTACGCGCTTGGCACCTCAGCCGAACCGGATCTGCGCGAGGCGGCGTATTGGTACGAGAAGGCGGCCGACCGCGGCGACGCGCAGGCGCAATTCTTGACCGGGCGCTTCTATGCCACCGGCACCGGCGTCCCGCCCAGCATCCGCCAGGCGGCGAAATGGTTCGAACGCGCGGCCGAGAGCGGCCACGCCACGGCGGCCCACAACATTGCGGTGTTCTATCTCAACGGCAACGGCGTGACGCGCGATGTCGCGACCGCGATCAAGTGGTTCGAGCGTGCGTCCGAAGGCGGCATCAGCGCCGCGGGTGTGCAACTCGGCCGGCTCTACGCGGCGGGCAACGGCGTGCCGCGCGACCAGGTGCGCGCAGCGGAATGGCTGAGCAAGGCCGCCAATGCCGGTGATGCCGATGCCAAGACGGCCTATGCCGTGTTTCTGATCCAGCAAGAGCCATCCGAAGCGCGTCTTGCGCAAGCACGCACGCTCTTGACCGACGCTGCCGAAGTCGGTCATCCCGCGGCGGCATTCCAACTCGGCGGGCTGCATATGGGAAGGTCCGGCGGCGCCGTCGATCTTGCGGCCGCGGCGCAATGGTTCAAGCGTGCGGCAAGCGCCGGCCATGTCGAGGCCCAGCACACGCTGGCGCTGCTGTATTCCGATCCCAAGAGCGACCTCAAGGATCCGCAGGCTGCGGCGAACTGGATCGTCAAGGCCGCCGAGGGCGGCAACGCCGCGGCGCAGTTCAAGCTTGCCGTTATGTATTGCACCGGGCAGGGCGTCGAGCAGGACCTTGCCCGGGGCGTGACGTGGTACGAGGCCGCAGCGCGCCAGGGCCACGCGACGGCGCAATACAACCTAGCCGTGATGCTGGGGAAAGGGCAGGGCTGCAAGCAGGATCAGCGGAAGGCATTCGAATGGTTCGAGCAGGCCGCCGAACAGGGAATGACGGCGGCACAGGTTGCGGTTGGGGACACACTCCATTCCGGAAACGGCGTGACGCAGAACGTCGAGGCAGCGATGGTTTGGTACGAGAAGGCCGCGGCGCGAGGCGATGAGGTGGCGCGGCAGAGACTGACTGCGATCGGCCACCGATCGCAGCGCGACGGAGGCTCAGATCCTTCATGAAGTCGTTCGGCATTCGCAGGGAATTTCTGCACGGCTTGTGAGGTTCGATTCTTGCATCGCATTTGTCATGCGAAGCAATCTTCGAGTTAGTCAGTAATCGGAATGATCAGAATGTCTAAATACACCTCGTTTGCAGAGATCGAAAACCTGTTCGAAGCGACGCCGTATTTCGATCCAGCGTGGTACGTTAGGTTCAATTCTATCACCTTGGCTCCAGATCAAACTCCGCAGCAGCATTTTCGGGATGTCGGCTGGGCTGCCCATCTTCAGCCAAGCTTCTATTTCTCTCCCAAATGGTACCTGTCAAAATACCCCGATATCAAAAAAGCCGGGATGAACCCCTTTTCTCACTTCTTGCTGAGGGGCATCAACGAGAACAGAGAAACCGCAGAATTCGTGAAGAGCGGCAAGCTGAACTTTCCGCCGGCGAAGTTGGCGTCGTTCGTAAGGGAGTCAGGCCTTTTCTCGCCTGAATGGTATGTTTCGAAAAATATGGACGTTGCGAGTGCAGGAATCGACCCTCTCGCTCACTTCAACGGCAAGGGGTATCGAGAGAATCGAACTCCAAATCCGATTTTCGATTTGAAATTTTACAAGCTGGCCAACTCCGACCTGGAGGCCTTCGGCTGGAACCCTCTCTTGCACTACGTGTTTGTGGGTTCGCTGAAGGACCAGTCTCCCAACCCCTTGTTCTCCCATGCTTGGTATTCAAGCAAGTATGGTCCGTTCAAGGAAGGCCAAACGCCTCTGGCTGACTTTCTCTTGCACCTGCACGATCGGGATCCCAATCCATTCCTGCATTCGGACTGGTACTTAAAAACGTACGCAGATGCGGCGGGCTATCCAGGCGGGCCGCTCAAGCATTACTTCGACATAGGGTATCTCGAAGGTCGCGATCCCTCGCCCGACTTCGATACCAAGGGCTACATTGATGCAAATATGGACGTAAAGGCTTCCAAAGCGAATCCTCTAGTCCATTTCGCTCTATTCGGACAAAAGGAGGGACGGGCTCCGAAACCGGAGCTGCGTGGCCGGCAAACCAAGCTGTTTCGGGTTGGCGTGCCTGAGTACGGTCCAATCGAGCAGGTGTTCTCGCACGATGCAAAAGTTGTCGGATCTCCCAAGATCGCAGTCCACCTGCACTTGTTCTATCCCGAACTATCCGAAGAATTAGCCGGCTATCTCGCCAACATTCCGATCGATTTCGATCTCTACATATCTACCCCCAAATCGGTGAGCGATCTGCTCGAGATTGAAGCGCGCTTCCGAAGGCGGCTGCCGAATGTCGACCTGATCGACGTTTGGAATTGCGAAAATCGCGGCCGGGATATGGCGCCGCTGTTCGTGGACATAGTCGATGAGATAGCCAAGTACGACCTGTTTTGCCATCTGCACTCAAAACGCTCGACGCACAATTTCGCGCATAGCGACTGGCGGCGCTTTCTTTGTCACCACATCCTGGGGTCGGAAGAAACCGTTCGGTCGATCCTGAATCAGTTCGAGACCCGGCCGGGTCTAGGGTTACTGCAGCCGCCATACCACGGAGCGCTCCGCAGCCAGCCAAACTGGGGTAAAAACCGCGGCGTCGTCGACGAAGCGCTCGAGCGTATCGGGGTAGAGTACGAAGGAGATGTGTGCCCGGACTATCCAGCCGGCTCATTTTTCTGGGCGCGGCCGGCTGCGATTGCGCCGATCCTAAACGCAAAGCTCACGCTCGATGAGTTTGCTCCTGAGGAGGGACAGGTAGACGGAACATTCGCTCATGCACTTGAAAGGCTTCTGGGTATCGTTCCGTTGACTCTCGGCTATCAGGTGAGCTGCTTCTCGATCGACGTCGCTCACAATCTCACGAGCTACTATCATCCCAAGAGGCTCTACAAGCCTCTCGAGCGAGATCGGACCGACGATATTCTCAGATACCGGGCCAGCCGGAAAAATAGAGGGCTCGCGCGGACCGCCGTTTGCACGGCTGTTTTCGGAGATTTCGACACTTTGCTTCTTCCCGAGGTTCTGGAGGAAGATTGTGACTACTACTGCTTCAGCGACCGACAAATAGACGGGTACGGTGTATTTGACATTGTACAGGCGGACTATCGCGACCCTGATCCGCGGCGGAGCGCGCGTTATGTCAAGACTCATTTGATTAATTATGTCGGCGAGTACGAGAACGTCATTTGGCTCGACGCAAATGTTCTTATTCGGAAATCTGTCCAACCCTATTTGAAGATGCTGGGAGGCGACATTTCGTTAGCGGCAATCGCTCATCCGTTCCGGGAAACCTGCTTTGAGGAAGCTTCGGTATGCAAAGAGATGAAGCTGGACGAAGCCGAACTGATAAACGAGCAGATCCGACGGTATGTCACCATTCCCGAATTGGCTTCGAGCCAGCTGATCGAAACGAATTTCTTTTGTTTCCTCGCGCAGCGAAAAGAAGTCCGGGAGATGTTCAGGGTTTGGTGGAACGAATTGAACCGCTACAGCCGCCGAGATCAGATCAGCATCAATTATGCGATCTATAAGAGCGGGGTTCGCTGGAAGCCCGTATTCGCCGATCGCATTTCGCTGAGGGATGCTCCCGATTTCTGCCTGTTCGAACACGGCATGAACAAGTGGCCCGGTCGTCCTCTGTCGGATCAGCCGTGGTATCGGCCAGCAAGCGTATCGTTCGCAGAAGGGACGGCATCGGATCGGAGGGGCGCAAAGCGAAAGAAATCCGCAAAGCGCCCGAGCGCCAGTTCGCGTGAGCCTACGGTGGACGTTGTCGTGTGCGTCCACAACGCGTTAGATGACGTCTTGCAGTGCCTCCGGTCGCTAGTTGACCAGGAGGATCGGAACTTCAGGTTGATCTTGGTCGACGACGTATCCGACAAGCCCACCAAATCCGCCATCGAACGCTTTGAGTACTCCTGGCTGGAGCATCAGATCGTGCCGCTCACCGTGCGTGGGGGTTACACTAAGGCGGTCAATGCAGGGCTCCGCCAGTCGAAGGCGGATGCGGTCTTTCTACTTAACAGCGACACGATTGTGCCACCTGCGGGCATTAAGAAACTGCGAGCCGCTCTCTTCAGCTCCGATGCGCGCGGAATAGTGGGTCCTCTCTCGAATGCTGCAAGCTTTCAGTCGGTTCCCAGCACCAAGGGAACAGTCGGGCAAACGGCCATCAATCCTTTACCCGTAGACATGACTGTGGAAGATTTGGATCAATATCTAGAAGCCAACTGGAATGGAATATATCCGCTGACGCCTTTGGTTCACGGGTTCTGTCTGTGTGTTCGGCGAACCGTGCTGGATGCGATCGGCGAATTCGATGAGAGTGCGTTTCCGTTCGGATATGGCGAGGAGAATGACTTTTGTTTTCGCGCCGCCGACGCCGGCTTCGAACTGGCCGTGGCCACGAATACCTACGTATTTCATGCAAAGTCCAAGAGTTACTCGGATGCGGAACGAACCAAGTATATGGAGGCGGGCGCCGAGGCGCTCTTTAAGAAGCATTCGAGAGGGCGCGTGAAATCTGCCGTGAAATTTATGGAGGACAATCAGGTTTTGAACGAGGTCCGTCTTCTGGCTGCCAAGCTGTTCGACAGCAGGGGCCGGCAGATTATTCAGTCTAGAGACAGTCGAACTAAGGGTACCGTGGCTTGACGCCGGGATGTCGTCTAATTGCAGTGGAGCTGAGCGTATGAATAACCCCGTGACGGAACTGGACGGCAAGGAACTTCCTCTTCCACCGAAGGACTTGCTGTTTATGAATGAAACTTGGGAGAGCTTTCCCAAGAATGGGGCGGGTCTGCTTGCCTTGGGCAATCGAGTTTTGCAGCTTCGTGGCCGGCCGATTGTCGATATCGGGTGCGGCTTCGGCCGGATAGCTTACGCATTGGCGGCAAAAGGATATCGCGGCAACTACTGCGGCGTAGACGTGTTGTCGCCTCAGATTAGCTGGTTGCAATCCAATTTCTCTCCGGTTCTGCCGAGCTACCAATTTCATCACTTTGATGTGCTGAACGATCGCTACAATGCGTCGGGAAAGCTGAGGACAGAAGACTTCAGAATAGATAGGCGATACGCGTCGCCCGACGCGATCTTTGTCCTCAGTGTCTTCACTCATATGTATGAGGCGGACATTATTGCTTATCTCAAGGAAATCGTAGCGATCATGGACGAGAAGAGCGTGATATACGCGACGTTCTTCCTTTCGAACGGCGAAAGTCGACACCTGGAATCGATCGATAAGTCGTCGTATCCAATGAAGCACGTGCTGAACGATCACTGTTCATATTTCAACACTGAGGATCCATTGCACGCTATTTCATTCGACGAAGTCTGGTTGAAAGCGACGCTGGCCGAATTGGGTCTCTACACCGCGGCCGTGTTTTACGGCACGTGGGCAGGGAGAAAGGGCGCGTTGAGCTTTCAAGACTCGATCTTCCTCATGAAGGCGTAAAGGCCCGGACGACCCGGCGACCAGGGGAAGGATCAGCTGCGGCCTGCAATCTTTGTACGCAATCTTTTCGGAGGTGGATTGTTACCCAACCGAAAAATCAGCAGGCTATCGAGGACCTCGATTGAGGTCAGACGGTGCCGCATCTCGGATACGTTCGCCTTGTTTTGATTGATCCAGTCGGCGTTGTCGAACAGCTCGGATGTTCCGGCAGCGATAAACCATTCATGCAGGGTATCCAGTTTATCGACGAGAAAGTTCGACAACGCGGCCTTGCTTGGAGGCGGTTGCCAGTATGCTGCGTGGGTATCCTCGATGATGTAGGCGTGTCTTGTCGATCGTATCAGCGACTCGAATGAAGCGATTTGGTCGGAGACCAGGTGACTTCCGTCATCGATGACGATGTCGAAGCCGCCAAATTGTGCCGATAGATCGGAGAGGAAAGCCTGATCGCCCTGGTCGCCGATCACGACATGGATGTTGCCGCCTTCATGTTTCTTGCATTCCGGATTCTTATCGACTCCTACGATGACGCTATCCGGCGAAAAGTACTCACTCCAGAGGCGAAGAGATCCGCCGTGGTACACGCCGATCTCGAGCAACTTCACCGTTCGAGGAAGCTGGAGAAAGAGTTCGGAGTACTTGGCGATATAGTGTTCCCACTTGTCGAGGTCGGGCCGCGGGCGCTTGGAAAACAGCTCAGCCAACGTTGGTTGCCGATTGGCGATGTATCTTGAAAGCAGTCGACTTATTTTCATCAAGATCGAAGACTCCAACTGTTGATCGTTTGAGACTGCGCGGGCCGGCTATGTGTCGAGAGCAAGTAGGAGGGAACCTTGAAACGATCTGTTCGTCATCTCCGGGACGTCCTCGTCTTCATCGCACTCGCCTGCAATCTGGCCGGGGCGTCTGGCGCCGATGCTCCGGCCCCGGTGATCGTGCCAGTAGACAATGTCTGGACAGGTACCAACTCGCAATTTGCTAGCCTGACGGTCGGAGAGCAAGCGTTCATCGCCTACTACAACGCACAACGTGTGTTCAGTGTTGCACAGATCGACCTGGCGTCAGGATCGGTGCGCCGTAAGGAGCTTCAAGCCAGCACCCCGGGTTGGGACAGTCACGATGAGACGAAGCTGGCACTTGACGAGCAGGGGCACTTGCATGTGGTTTTCGTGAACCATGCCCATCCACTGGAGTATTTCCGCTCAACGTCCGCGCGTTCGATTGCTGACATATCTGCAGCGACCATGACCGGAAGGAACGAGGAGCACATAACTTATCCATCGTTCGAAAAGGCTGGAAAGAATCTGCTGTTGGTATTTCGCGACGGCGTAAGCGGCAACGGAGCGTGGTACGCCAACATTTGGAACGGCACGAGCTGGAAGCGGCTTTCCGAAACGCCTCTATTCTCGGATAGGGCTAAGGGTGGATCGGTAAGCGCCTATCCCACGGCATTCGTCAGAGGGCCGGACGGAGAGGTCAATGTCGCAATCGTGTGGCGGAAAACCCCTGATGTCGCGTCGAACTTCAGGATTACCTTCGCCAAGAGTCGTGATTTTGTTTCGTGGACCAAAGCGAATGGTGATCCGATCCTCGGTTCAGTCAATCCAAGGAATAGCGATCTCGTTGATGATCCGGGCGAGGGCCGAGGCTTAGTGAACAATGCCGAACTGAACGTGACCACGGACGGCACTCCGCTCATTGCCTACACAAAGTTCGATGAAGCCGGAAGAAACGGCGTGTATCTGGCTTATGAGAAGGAAGGCTGGAAAACTCTGAAACTGGCCGCGTCCAGTGCGCCGATCGAAATTGCCGGGAGAGGATCGCTTCTCCGCCTTCCAAGATTCTCTCAACCGGTCATCACAAATGGAGTCGGCAGGGTTCACGTGACCTTTCCTGGTGAAGCCGCCGTGGACAAGACATTTGACGCCAGAAGTCTTGGGCTTGCCGATACAAAATCGAACGAGGCCCCCAAGTTCCAGTTTCCCGCGATTTCTACCGAAGGACTCTCCGAAGCAGTGACGCTTTCGTCGCTTGCGAAGCAATATGCTCCAAGCAAGTACAACGTTGTTTTTCGATGGGTCTCCCAAGGGCCACACTCGGACATTCCTCGGTCCTGCACCCGGCTTGAGCCAGAGGCTTGCAAGCCGAGGCCAGCACAGCTGCAGGCCTATATTTTCAAGCGATAAGAGGAAGCTCGACAGCGAAGCCTGCCGCGGGATTGGTCTCGCGTATGATGTGCTCGACGTCATCGCAGGTACCGACCGGCACGGTCGGTTCGCTGACGATGACGGCAAAGCCATTCAGATATGCGACGATCTCGCGGGCGGTTGCAAAGCCTATTCGCCGGACTACTGGTTCAGCCCGACGCGCTCAACCTTGTAGCCCCGCTCCAGGATCGCGCGCCACCAGGGTTGCTCGTCGACGTACCAACGCACGGTCTTGGCGATGCCGGTCTCGAAATTCTCCTCGGCGCGCCAGCCGAGCTCGGTTTCGAGCTTGGTGGCGTCGATGGCGTAGCGGCGGTCGTGGCCGGGACGATCGGCAACGAAGTTGATCAGCTGCCGTCGCGGGCCTGCAGCCGACGGCGCAACCTCGTCGAGCAGGTCGCAGATGCTTTCCACGACGTGCAGATTGGTGCGCTCGTTGCGGCCGCCGACATTGTAGGTCTCGCCGATCCTGCCGCGCTCCAGCACGAGCGTCAGCGCCTTGGCGTGGTCCTCGACGAACAGCCAGTCGCGGATGTTCTGGCCGTCGCCATAGACCGGCAGCGGCTCGCCGGCGAGCCCCTTGATGATCATGTGCGGGATCAGCTTTTCCGGGAAGTGATAGGGGCCGTAATTGTTCGAGCAGTTGGTCACCAGGGTCGGCAGCTCGTAGGTCTCGCGCCAGGCGCGCACTAGATGATCCGACGATGCCTTGCTGGCCGAATAGGGCGAGTTCGGCGCATAGGCCGTGGTTTCGGTGAACAGCCCCTCATCGCCGAGGGTGCCGAACACCTCGTCGGTCGAGATGTGCAGGAAGCGGAACTGGTCGCGCTTCTCGGGCGAGAGCGTGCGCCAGTGGCGCAGCGTCTCCTGCAGGATCGTGAAGGTGCCGACGATGTTGGTCTGGATGAATTCGCCGGGGCCGTCGATCGAGCGGTCGACATGGCTTTCGGCGGCGAGATTCATCACCGCATCGGGCTGATATTTCTCGAACAGCCGTCGCAGGCTCTGCGCCTCGCAGATACAGGCCTTCTCGAAGCTGTAGTTCAGGCTTTCGGCCGAGCCGGGCAGCGAGTCCAGATTGGCCGCATAGGTCAGCTTGTCGATGTTGACGACCCGGGCATGGGTGTCGCGCAGTAGATGGCGGACCACGGCGGAGCCGATGAAGCCGGCGCCGCCGGTGACGAAGATCGTCGATCCCTTAAACCGCATGTTTGAAGACCTCGGCGGTGCGGGGTTGGCCCTGGAACGAGCGGTAGACCGACAGCAGATACTCGCCGTAGCTGCTCTTGGCGGTCTTCTGCGCCACCTTCGCGAAGGCCTCCAGCGAGATGTAGCCCTGGCGCAGCGCGATCTCCTCGGGACAGGCGATGCGCAGGCCCTGGCGCTGCTCCAGGATCTGGACGAAATGGCTGGCCTCGACCAGCGAGGAGTGGGTGCCGGTGTCGAGCCAGGCAAAGCCGCGGCCGAGCACCTCGACATAGAGGTCGCCGCGCTCGAGATAGGCCTTGTTGACGTCGGTGATCTCGATCTCGCCGCGCGGCGACGGCTTGATGCCGGCTGCGATGTCGACCACGTCATTGTCGTAGAAGTAGAGGCCGGTGACGGCGACGTTCGACTTCGGCCGCTTCGGCTTCTCCTCGATCGACAGCGCCAGGCCGGTGTCGTCCAGCTCCACCACGCCATATTGCTCCGGCGCGTTGACGACGTAGCCGAACACGGTGGCGCCCTTCTTGCGGACCGAGGCGGCCGACAGCATGCTGGGCAGGCCATGGCCGTAGAAAATGTTATCGCCTAACACAAGGGCGACGGAGTCGTCGCCGATGAAGTCGCGGCCGACGATGAAGGCGTCGGCGAGACCGCGCGGGGTCTCCTGCGTGGCGTAGGAGAACCTGATGCCGATCTCGTGGCCGTCGCCGAGCAGACGCTGGAACAGCGGCTTGTCCTGCGGCGTCGAAATGATCAGAATGTCGCGAATTCCGCCCAGCATCAGCGTCGACAGCGGATAGTAGATCATCGGCTTGTCGAACACAGGCAGCAGCTGTTTGGAGACGACAGTGGTCACGGGGTAGAGGCGCGAGCCGGTTCCACCGGCGAGGATAATGCCCTTCATGGTCCCTCACAGTTTGACTATCAAAACATAACAGATAGCGTGCGCCGCACAAGTTTGTTATGAGTATCAAATTAACATTTCGGGCCTGCTCAAAACTGGAACCTGCGTTACATGAACGTCATCAAGACCGAGCTCCCAGAAGTCCTGATCGTCGAGCCGAAGCTGTTCGGCGACCAGCGCGGCTTCTTCCTCGAGACCTATCAGGCGCCCCGTTATGTCGAGCACGGCATCACGCGACCCTTCGTGCAGGACAACATGTCCCGCTCGGCCTATGGCGTGCTGCGCGGGCTGCATCTGCAAAACCCGCTCACCCAGGGCAAGCTCGTGACCGTGCTGCGCGGCAAGGTGCTCGACGTCGCGGTCGACGTGCGCATCGGCAGCCCGAATTTCGGCAAGCATGTCGCGGTCGAGCTGAGCGAGGACAACCGCCGGCAATTATGGGTGCCGCGCGGCTTCGCGCACGGCTTCGTGGTGCTCTCGGAAACCGCCGACTTCTTCTACAAATGCGACGATTTCTACAGCCCCAAGGACGAGCTCTCGATCCGCTGGAACGATCCGGCGATCGGGATCAAATGGGGCGTCGACAAGCCGCAGCTGTCGGCCAAGGATGCGGACGCGCCGCTGCTCGCCGATGCCAGCAACCTTCCGACCTACGGACAAATCTGATGATGCGGATCTTGTTGACGGGAACACGCGGGCAGGTTGGCAGTGCGCTGAAGCCGCTGCTGGAAAGTCACGGCACGATCCTCGCGCCGCCGACCGCGGAATTCGATCTGTCGAAACCGGATAATCTGACGGGCCAGCTCGAAAACCTGAAGCCCGATCTCATCATCAATCCGGCGGCCTATACGGCGGTCGATCGCGCCGAGGACGAGCGCGAGCAGGCCTTCCTGGTCAACGCCAGGGGGCCCGAGACGCTCGCCAGATGGGCCGCGGCGAACCATGTGCCGCTGGTGCATTTCTCCACTGACTACGTCTTCAACGGTTCGGGTGACAGGCCGTGGCGCGAGGATAGTCCGACCGAACCATTGTCCGTCTATGGTGCCAGCAAGCTCGCCGGCGACGTCGCGGTGCAGGCGGCGGGCGGTGCGCATCTGATCGTGCGCACCTCGTGGGTCTATGCCGCAAAAGGCACCAACTTCCTGCGCACGATCGCCCGGCTCGCCGGCGAGCGCAAGGAATTGCGGATCGTGGCCGATCAGATCGGGGCGCCGACCTCGGCACAGGCGATCGCCAGCGCGGTGGCCGGCATCGTTCTGCCGAACCTCACCACGCTGCACGACCAGCTCGCGCGCAGGGGCGGCGTCGTCAACCTGGTTTGTGCCGGCGAAACCAGCTGGCACGGCTTTGCCAGCGCCATTGTCAGTGGGTTGAGGTCGCGTGGTGTCACGTTGGCCGTCGAGACCATCGCGCCGATTGCAACGGCGGATTTTCCGACCAAGGCGGTGCGTCCGGGCAATTCACGGCTGGATCTGACCCGGCTGAAGGCGCAGTTCGGCGTGGCGATGCCGACCTGGCAGGAAGCGCTCGCGCACGAGCTTGATGCCTATGTCCAGCTCGGCGCGCCCGCGCCCGCTTGATGCGTCTTCGAGGTTCGCGAACAAGCGCATCAAAAACCAAGGCCCCGGCTCAGATTTGATCTGAACCGGGGCTCGTTGAACCGAGCGGCGGCGATCGCCGCCGAGGTGCTACCGCTCAGCGCGGCCGGCCGATGCTGTCGTAGGTGAATCCGTGCGCGGCCATCTCGTCCGGACGGTAGATATTGCGCAGATCGACCACGACCGGACGCTTCATCTCCTGCTTGATCTGCTTCAGATCGAGTGCGCGGAACTGGCGCCATTCGGTGACGATGACAAGCGCATCGGCCTGGCGCGCGCACTCATAGGCATCCTTGCAGTACTCGATCTCGGGCAATTCCTTGCGCGCCTGCTCCATGCCGATCGGATCGTAGGCCCGAACCTTGGCGCCGAAATCGATCAGGCCGTTGATCAGCGGGATCGAGGGCGCCTCGCGCATGTCGTCGGTATCGGGCTTGAAGGTCAGGCCGAGCACGCCGATCGTCTTGCCGCGCAGCTCGCCGCCGAGCACGTTGGCGACCTTGCGCGCCATCGCCCGCTTGCGGTTGTCGTTCGCGGTCAGCGTGGCTTCGACGATTTTCAGCTGGACGTCGTGGTCGAGCGCCGTCTTGAACAGCGCGCGGGTGTCCTTCGGGAAGCACGAGCCGCCATAGCCCGCGCCGGCATGCAGGAACTTGGTGCCGATCCGGTTGTCGAGCCCGATGCCGCGCGCGACCTCCTGCACGTTCGCACCGACCCTCTCGGAGAGATCGGCGATCTCGTTGATGAAAGTGATCTTGGTGGCAAGGAACGCATTTGCGGCGTATTTGATCAATTCAGCGGTGCGCCGCGCGGTATAGAGGATCGGCGCCTGGTTCAAATAGAGCGGGCGATAGACTTCGCCCATCACCCGCTTGGCCCGATCGTCCTCGGTGCCGACGACGATCCGGTCGGGATGGCGAAAATCCTGGATTGCCGCGCCTTCGCGGAGGAACTCGGGATTCGACGCAACGGCGAAATCGGCGTCGGGATTGGTCTCGCGGATCAGGCGCTCGACCTCGTCGCCGGTGCCGACAGGCACGGTCGACTTCGTCACCACCACGGTGAACTTCTTGAGCGCCGCGCCGATCTCCTTGGCGGCAGCATAGACGTAGCTCAGGTCGGCATGGCCGTCGCCGCGCCGCGATGGCGTTCCGACCGCGATGAACACGGCGTCGGCATCGGCGACGGCGCCGGTGAGCTCCGTCGTGAAGGTCAGCCGTCCGGCGGCGGCGTTGGTTTCGACGAGCTTGTCGAGGTCGGTTTCGTAGATCGGGATCTTGCCGCGCTTCAGGGCTTCGATCTTGCCGGCGTCCTTATCGACGCACACGACCTGATGGCCGAAATCGGCAAAACACGCTCCGGACACGAGACCTACATATCCCGTCCCAACCATTGCAATCTTCATCAATCCGCTCGTCGATCAGTGTGGAGAGGAGGAGTTAGCACTAGCACAATTGGCGCCGACAACGCCAAGTTTTATAACGTATAGTTTGTGTTGGAGCTCGGCGGCTTTTTGTGCAAACGGTGATCGCCTCAGTGCAGGTGAGTGCTCGCTAGTCACCTTTGGGCGCGCCATGGACACATTCTCAACTTGAAATCGACCGACAATCGAGCCGCCGTTTGAGGGGTGGACATGAGCACGAAGACGATTGGCAAGCACAGGCCCTCGGGAGCTGATTACGCGTCGTTGCAAACGCAGTTCACCAGATACGATCGAACGACGTTTTCCGGGTTTGTCTATGACCGCGCCGATCTCGGCCGACGCTACACCGTCGAACTGCTGGTCGACGGCGAGCCATACATGTCATCATTGTGTGACGAGTTTGTAACAGAGCTTGCCGAGGCCGGTATAGGCGACGGGCGCTTTGGTTTTACATTCAATGTGCAGGATCAGGTCGGCGCGAACGCTGGGATCGTCGAGGCCAGATTGGCCAACATCGGTAGTCCTGTCGGCGCTCCGATTCGCTGCGATGTCGCGGCACCGCAAGCCCAGTGGCATCGGATCGCCGACATCGAATGGGTCGGAGGCTTGCGCTTCGAGGGCTGGCTGTCCCGCGACATCGACGAAGATATCGAGATCCTGATCGCGCAGCGGCCGGTGATGACGGTGAAGCCGACCGGCTGGACCAACGTTGCGCGGGGAAGCGAGTTCGGCGTCGGCCGCCGGATCGATTTTCATCTGCCCGAGCATTTTGCCGACGGTCGCATGCGCGGCCTGTCGGCGCGGACGGTTTCCGGACGCAGCCTGATCTCGGAGCCGATTCCCTTTGTCGCTTTCGAACGCGGATTGGAGCAGACGCTTGCGGATCTCGGGCGCTGGGACAGCGAGCGGCTGCGCGGAGAACTGTTCGACCGCGTGCTGCCGGCCTCGATGCCGCTTCACGCCTATCGCAGCTGGAAGGAGCGCTTCGCACCGGCGGCGCAATCGGAGCAATCCGACGTTCCGTCCGAGGCCGCGGTCGTCCTGATCGGCGAGAACAGGGTGGATGAAAGCATTGAGAGCCTCGAAGCCCAGGGGCATTCGGCCTGGTCGGCGGTGTGCCTGCCGGCGCAGGCCTTCAGTCGGTTCGATCGGAAAGCGGCCCGCGACTTCGTCGATGGTGATGCCGCCAACAGCGAGTTCTTGGTCTTTTGCCTGAGCGGGACGATCCTCGCGGAGAATGCCTTGCAGCGCTTCGCCGCTGTGTTCGCGGCCGAGCCCGGCTGCGATCTCGCCTATGGCGACGTCGAGGTCGCTGCGGGCGCCGGTGCGGTCTGGCCGCTGGCGTTTTCGGCGTTCGATCTCGAACGCGCGCTCGAGCAGGGCTATGGCGCGTACTGTTTTGCGGTGCGCCGCCAACATGCCATCGAAGCGCTGCGAGCGGCGACGTCGCTCTACGACATCTTTCTGTCCTGCGCGGAGCCTGGCCGAACCTATCATCTTCCTGGATCGATTGCGGCACTGCCGCCGATCGATGCGTCGGCCGCAACCGGCGAACTGGCCGCCGCAAGCAAGGCATATTTGGCCAGAGCCGGCATCGAGGCGAGTGTCGAGCCGCGCAAGGCGGGGCTGCTTCCTGCCGTTCAGGTCAAGCGCACCGTCGATTGGAGCGAGCGCACCACCATCGTCATCCCGACCAGAAATCGCGCCGAACTGCTCAAGCGATGCATCGAGACGGTCACGCCGGCCGCGAATGAGACCAACGCCCGCATCCTTGTCGTCGATAACAGCTCGACGGAGCCTGAAACGCTCGACTATCTGGAGAGCCTATCCGAGGAGGACATCGACGTTATCTCCGTCGAGGGCCCGTTCAACTTCGCAGCCATCAGCAACGCCGCGATCGACTGTGTCGACGCAGAGAACATCTGCTTGCTCAACAACGATATCGAGGCGCTCGACGACGGCTGGCTGGCGGAGCTGCTGTGGCGGCTCGCCGCTCCCGATGTCGGGGCCGTCGGTGCAAAGCTGCTCTGGCCGAGCAGCGTCGTGCAGCATGGCGGGGTGGTACTGGGGACCAATTTCGCGGCCACGCACGCCTTCAATGACCGGATGGATGGTGATCCCGGCTACGGCGATCTGCTCCAGGTGGCGCACGAATGCTCGGCGGTGACGGCCGCGTGCCTCTTGATGCGCAAACGCGATTTCGTGGCCGTCGGCGGCATGGACGAGACCCGTTTCCCGATCAGCTTCAACGACGTCGATCTGTGCCTGAAGCTGCGCCAGCTCGGCAAGCGGATCGTGTTCACGCCGGATGCGAAACTCGTTCATCTGGAATCGGCAAGCCGGGGCCGCGATTCCGCACCGGATCGCAAGGCACGCTTCAAGCGCGAGCTGTCGATGCTGCGCGCGAAGTGGGGCGAGGTGCTGCTCGACGATCCCTACTACAGTCCGTTGCTTGGGCTCGACTCGACGCCGTTCTCCTCGCTGGCATGGCCGCCGCGATCATGGAAGCCGCGCGCCAACCTGCCGCCTGTGCCGGCCGCGCCTCCGGTCGGGATGTAGCCGGGCATCCCCGCTCACCCAGCCGAGCACGGAGGCAATTGTTTGATCGGCATCAAGGCCCGGCGGCAGCTTCAGGTCGGTTTCCCGGCCACGTCCCGCTGCTGTCGGTCTCCATTCCGTCGCGGCGGCCGGCAGCCCGGTTGCCCTGAGCGCATCCAGCAGCGGATGCCCAAAGGCGGGCTCGCCGATGTCGAGCACCAGTTTCGTGATGCCGTGACCCTCGACGAGCGTCGCGATGTCGTCGACGGCGACGTCGCCGGTGACCAGGACATTGCTCCGCTGCATCAGCTTGAGATCGTCGAGCGTGGTCCCGAGCACGATGATCTCGACGCCTGCACCGGCATCGGCGATTTGATCGCTCAACGCCCTGATGAAGCGAAACTCCGCCGCGCTGGCGCGCAGGACAAGCAGACCGAGACGCACAGGGCCGCTCACGGCGTGATGCCGCGTCGGCGGCGCAGGCGGGTCGTCCAGCCGGGTCGCTTGCAAGCCGAGCACCGTATCCGAAAAGGCGGCCCCGTCCTCTCCGATCGCGGTCACGCGTTGAGCGCCGGCGATCAGGCTGCTCCAGTCCGGGTGAACGCCCGATCCGAGTGCTGTGCGCAGTGCGAGGGCGGTGTCGGTGATCAGGACGTCGTAGGGGAAGCGTTGCGTGAGCTGGGCCAGGCATGCGGCGGGGATGCGGTTCGGCTCCGCAATCTCGATCGCGCGGATTTTGAGGTCGGTGAGCAGCGTCAGCAAGGCCTCACGGCCTTCAGGCGTTGCAACGTCGAGTGCGATCGACTGCGGTGCTACGCCATCCGGATCGAAAATGGTCGCCAGCTGGCGCGATCCCTCGGTTCGGGTCTGCACGACCAGCGCGCGCTGGTCGTCCGCCGCGAGTTGCCCGCATCGCCTGATGGCGATCTCGCGGCCAATCGCGGAACCGCAGAGGATGACGCACGGGCCGGCAGCGTGCGGTTCGCTCGCGAGCAGCTTGAGCTCCAGTGCCGCGCGGCAATCGCGGAGCGGATCGGCGAGCAGGAACGCGGCGCACTCCGTCGCATAGCGCCGGTAGCGCTGCTCGAGAACCCGCAGATTGCGCAGCACCAGCGAACGCTTCTCGCCGAGAAACGAGCGCGAGCCCTCGTGCCCGACAAATACCGACGGGATACACACGTTGCGGAGGCCGGCTTCTGCCGCGCGCAGGCAGAAGTCGACGTCTTCGAGATAGCCGCGATAGAAGTCGTCGGAGAGCTCACGCACGGCGTCGAGGCATTCGCGGGTGATGTAGAGGCAGAACCCGATGCCGTTGGGGATGTCGATCGCCTTCCCGGAATTTGCCGCGCCGGCGAGGTCGTCGAGCAGCGCTATCTCGTCCGGCGAGGGCAGGGGATTTGACCGGTTCGGGACCGGGAAGCTGGTGAATTCGCCGTTGTTCGACAGCGGCGTCGCCGTGCCCACGCGCGGTGTCGATTGCACCGCGCTGCGCAGCCGTTGCAGCGCGTATTTCGGCACGATGGTGTCCGAGTTCAGCAGCACGACGTCGCCGGCATCGGTTTCGCCGAGTGCCCGGTTGACCGCGCCGACGAAGCCGAGATTCTGCTCATTGATCAGCAGATGGATACGCGACCCGGCAGCCAGCTCGGCGAGCAGGCGCTTGATGTCGCGTTCGGGCGAGGCATCGTCCACCACGACGATGGTCGCGCCCGGCGTGCAGGCGGCGGCAGTCAATGCGCTCTCGATGCAGGCGCGCGTCGCGGCCAAATCCCGGTACACCGGGATGATGATGGTGAGTGGAGGCGTTTCACCGTCTCGCGCGCGCTCGGCCCGTGGCGGCGCGTTGCGGCGGTCCGGCGCGCGATTGGCCGGGAGTTGAACGCTTGCAATGATCCGGCCGGCTTGCGCGATCTCGAGCCGTTGCGAGGTCGCCGATGGCGGGCGGATCAGGCGAAAGCTCGCGGCGTGCCGCCCATCGCGTGCGAATCTGTGGCGGGGATCGGAGGGAAGCTGCACGGCACTGGATTGGTCCGCCTGCGCCAGTGAAAGCTGTGGGTCGTCAGACCCTCGCCACGTCACCCATCCCTTCACCTCTTCATCCAGGAAGTCGATACGGGCGCAGCTGTCCTGACCGTCCTGTTCGAGCAGCACGAGGGCGCTCCTCACCGAATCCGGATCGTCGTCGCGCCGTGCGATGCTGCGTGCGGCCTCGATCCGCTGCGGGCCGTCACCCCACGCCATCATGCGCCGTGCGGCAACCAGATCGTCCGGTTCGAGTTCGATCGCCCTGGCAACGCTGGCGACGGCATCATCCCTGAGATCAAGGCGGGACAGCGCCTCTGCGCGCAGCAGGTGGGCGCGGGCACCCGGATGCGGCATGATCCGGCAGCGGCGGTCGGCGAGCGCGAATGCCAGCCGGAAGTTGCGCGCCTCCAGGGCCGCGACCGCGGCCCGCTCGAGATCGACGTGATGGAGCGTTCTGGACGTAAAGGCGATCTTGCGCGCGTCGGCGGTCAAATGTCGCCCTTACCTGCCGGATGTCAGCCCGCGGTCTTCACGGCGCTCTGTCGGCTCCGGAACACGCGCACGCGGCCCTCGAGACGCGGTCCGTCCTGGCGCGGCGCCGGGTCGATCGGTTCGACGCGCCTAGGCTGCTGCGGCGCAAGCGGCGCGGCCTGCACGCGACGTTCTTCAAGGTTGAGCTTGAAGCCCACCAGGGGTTCCCGTCCCGACGGGCCCGACACCACAATCCGGTTCCCGGTCGCGCGCAGGGCTGGAGCGCCCAGGAAGATGGTCTCGGCCGAGATGATATAGCGATCCACGCTGGGCCCTGCGGCCTCTAGCGAGAACCCGGTGATGGCCAGTGCGCGGCCGCGGGTTCCAGCGAAGGTTCCGAGCGGAACGAACTGGTTGTCGCCGCGCTGCGGCCGGGCGAATTTGACCGCATATTGCAGGCTGAGATCGCGCGGCTTGTTCGGCCATTCGAGCGAGATGCCCTCGATCCGGGCGGGAGCGGACGGTCCGGCGATCCAGGTGTTCGGGCCGACGGTCACATCACCGAGGCCGGCGACATGGGCGAGCAGCCGGAGGTCGCCCTGCCCACCGGCGCCAGCCTGAGGCGCGAATTCGGGCTCGAACTCGGGCTCAAAGGCGTCAAACGGCTGGCTGGCCGGCTGCGCAGCCTGCTGCTGGCCCTGGGTCAGCGGCTCGATCTTGATGTTGGCGGCGGTCGACCCGCCGATGCGCCCCGCAGTGACCTCGACGATCAGGCGGCTCGGGCGGGCGACCGACACGACCAGCGCGCTTTCGGGCGCAAACAGGGTTCCATTGACGGCGTCGGGCCCGGAAATGATACTACAATTGTTAAGGCTGGCGCGGTCCGCGTATACGCGCACCACTGGAGGCGACATCTTATCATCTGCGCCGTTATACCGAACCAGGAAGAGGCCCCGTGCCAGATCAATGGTTTTCTGCTGAATCTGTTCGTTCATCGTCGCCTGCGAGCCTAACGGGATGGATTGATATGTTGCCCGCGCAGTGTGCACTAAAAATCTGTGTGATAGAAGGGGGCTTAATGTTAATCCGGTAAGATAGTTTCACCCGTGCATATCGATGCCACACCCCCGGTCATGATGCAGAGCCTGACGCCAATCGAAGATCGCCCGGCCGGGGGGCGCGTCCGCCCGCCGATGAACGTCCTCTTCGTCCACAATAACTTTCCAGCCCAGTACCGCCACATCGCGCGCGCGCTTGCGGAGCAGCCCGGCAACAAGGTCGTCGCGGTCGGCTCGTCGACCGCGAGCACGACGCCGGATATCCGGCTGATCAAATACTCGACGACCAAGTCGGACTCTGCGATCGTGCATCCCTTTGCCCGCCGCTTCGATGTCGAATCGCGGCGCGCCGAGGAGGTTCTGTATGCGCTGTCCTCACTGTCGGGGCAGGGCTTCGTGCCCGACCTGATCTTCGCGCATCCCGGCTGGGGCGAGACGCTGCCGTTGCGCACGATGTTTCCGCGCGCGCGGATCATCCTGTATTGCGAGTTCTTCTACGGCGCGGAGGGCAGGGACGTCGGCTTCGATCCCGAGTTTCCGATGACCGGCCTCGATGGCAATGTCGCGCTTCACCTGAAGAATGCGACCACGCTGCTGGCGCTCACGGAATGCGATTCCGGCGTGTCGCCGACGCCATGGCAAAGGTCGACCTTTCCCCGCGAGTTCCAGGGCAAGATCGAGGTCATCCACGAGGGCGTCGACACCGACGAGGTGAAGCCCAATCCGGTCGCGCGGTTTCAGCTGCCGAACGGCGCGACACTCTCGGCCGAGGATGAAGTGATCACCTACGTCTCGCGCAATCTCGAGCCGGTGCGCGGCTTCCACATCTTCATGCGGTCGCTGCCCAAGATCCTGGCGGCGCGGCCGAATGCGCAGGTGGTGATCGTCGGTGGCAGCGGAACGTCCTACGGGGCGAATCCGCCCAAGGGCTCGAGCTGGAAGTCGATGTTCCTCGACGAGATCAGGTCGGAGATCGACCTTCGCCGCGTGCATTTCCTCGGCCGGATTCCCCGGGACCAATATCTCGCACTGCTCCAGATCTCCTCGGTGCACGTCTATCTGACCTACCCCTTCGTGCTGTCATGGTCGCTGCTGGAAGCGATGAGCGCGGGGTGTGCGGTGGTGGCGTCCGACACCGCTCCGCTGCGCGACATCATCTCCGACGGCAACGGCCTGCTGGCGCCGTTTTTTGATATTGATGCCCTGTCGGATCAGGTAATCTCGGTGCTGAAACGGCCCAAGGCCTTCAAAAAGATGCGAATGAAGGCGAGAAGCTTCGTGAGGGACAATTACGACGCGAAACGGGTCTGTCTGCCCAGGATGCTGACGCTCGTTGGATGAAGGTGTCCTCCCGCGCACCCATCGGATCGCGCGGGGGATCACGCCCAGGAGTTTGCGATGCCGCTTGTCATTTCGGTTGCCCAGCGCAAGGGCGGGGTCGGCAAGACGACTCTCGCGGTCTTGCTGGCCGCGGAACTGGACCGGCGGACCGGCGTGGTGGGATTGGTCGACGCCGACTCCCAGGCATCCGCCTGTCATTGGGCCGAGCCCGGCAATCTGTCGTTCCCGGTCTACCAGCTTGATCCGGAAACCCGCCCCGTCGCCGAATGGGCCAAGCTGATGCGCCAGATTCCGCATCAGATCATCGTGGTGGACTCTGCCCCCAACGATCGGGTGCTCGGCGCCGTTCTCGCGGTCGCCAACATCGTGCTGATGCCCTGCACGCCGTCCGGCCTCGACATCGAAGCCACCGCGCGGACGCTCGACATCGTGCGGGAGGTCCGCGCCGCGCGGCGTACCGCGCTCCGCGCCATGATCGTGCCGAACCGCGTCGACCAGCGCACCCTCGAAGGCCAGCAATTGATCGAGGAGCTCGATACGCTCGACGAGGAGATCGGGCCGATGATCGGGAGCCGCTCGGCCTATGTTCGTGCGGTTGCGCTCGGCCAATCGGTGGCTGATTTCGCCGGCGGGACGCCCGCCGATCTCGAGATCAAGATGCTCGCCGATCTCGTGATGAACTGGTGCGGGATCGCGCCCAGGCAACGCGTGACCAGTTAACAGATCGCGCCGGCGCCTTCACGTCGGGCTAACCATTTCCGCAACGGAATCAGAAATCCCGCGCCGCAACCGGCCCTTGTCTGATCGCGCTGTCCGTGGGAACCGCAGGGAAAAGCCTGGAAAAGACGGCTCATCTGCCATCCATCGTGCATCACGACGCCGATGTGCGCGTTATCGTTGGCAATCGATAAGCCTGCCGGCGCCGCCGACGCCGCGTGGTTAACGGATGGCGCGCGCTCGCCCGCGCATTTGAAGCAAATGCCGCCGTGCGCTTGAGCCGAAGCGCAAGACATTTCCCGTACATGCTTCCCGGCACGGTGGGGAGTGAAGAATGTGCAGCGTCAAGAAAGTGATGGCCCTGGTTTTGGCCATCGTCGCGCTCGGGACCAGCGCACGGGATACGCAGGCCGGAATGATCGGCTTTCCGCTGCCGCTGCGCGGCGTGATCGAGCAGATCCGCTTCAGCGAGCCGACGCTGGCGCCGATGGCCTACACCATGTTCTGCATGCGCTATGCCGACGAATGCAAACAGAAGCCGCGCAGCCGCATGGTATTCCGCGGTGGTGCAACGCGCCTGACCAAGCAGCGCATCGCCGACCTGATCGAGATCAATGCGCAGGTCAACCGCCAGATCGCTCCGCAGCGCAATGAGCGCGGCCTCGCCGGCGAGGAATGGCTGATCAATCCGGCGCGCGGCGACTGCAACGATTATGCCGTCAGCAAGCGCCATGAGCTCCTGGCGCGCGGCTGGCCGATGCGCAATCTGCTGCTGAGCGAAGTGGTGACCTCCTGGGGCGAGCATCATCTGGTGCTGGTGGTCCGCGCCAAGGGCGGCGACATCGTGCTCGACAACCTGAATGCGCAGATCCGCAGCTGGTCGCAGGCGCGCTATCGCTGGGTCAGGATGCAGACCCCTGCGAACCCCGACCACTGGGCCGCGGTCGCACAGGCCGGCGTCTGAATTCCCGAGTTCACTCCATCGATCGAAACTGGCGCGGCGAGACATTTCGCCGTGCCGTTTTTGTTTGAGGTATGGATGACGATCGCAAGATCGCTGCGCTCACATTCCGGAACGATTGCCGGCTTGACCGGTTGATCCTGATCGCATCCATCGAAGCATCGCCATGAAACTGGCCGGCCTGTTCACGATCGCGACGCTGGCGGCTGCCGCCGCAGGCCCCGCGCTTGCGCAGGGCACCGGACCGACCACGCAGGGCGGATCCCGCTATTCGATCGACGGACCGGGCGGCGGCGTTCCGACCTCGCGGCCGCAGGCGACCCGGCCGGTCCCGTCGGCAACACCGATTTACCCTTACGGGAGAGCGTCGCGGCAGGCGCCGCCGGTCGGCCATCAGACCGGTGTGCCGCTGCGGTCGCGTTAACCGTCACTGCTGCGCACAAGCGGGACGGTCTTAACGCTATTCGCATTGCCGTTTTGCCGCGCCTGGCGGAATGTCGTACCCATGCAGGCGCTGCGTCTGTTGAGAGGCAGGATGGGTCCGCGCAGGGACGGCATTTTCGATGACGAGCAAGGGTTCGATACTGATCACAGGCGGCGCGGGATATATCGGCTCCCACTGCGCCAAGGCGGTTGCAGCGGCCGGATATGTTCCGGTCGTCTACGACAATCTGTCGACCGGTCATCGCAACTTCGTGCAATGGGGACCGCTGGTCGTCGGCGACGTCGCCGATCACGACAAGATCACCGCCACCGTCCGCGCGCACGATGCGTGCGCCGTGATGCACTTCGCGGCGTTCAGCGCGGTCGGCGAGTCCGTGGCGGATCCGCAGAAATACTTCACCAACAACGTCGCCGGCACGCTCGGCCTGCTGCGCGGCATGCGGCAGGCGGGTTGCGACCGGCTGGTGTTCTCCTCGACCGGCGCCGTCTACGGCAATGCCGGGCGCGATCCGATTCCGGAGAGCGCCGCGGGTCCGACCGTCAATCCCTACGGCCGCTCCAAATACATGATCGAGCAGATCCTGGCCGATTACCGCGCCGCCTATCAATTCAACTCGGTCTGCCTGCGCTACTTCAACGCCTGCGGCGCCGATGCGTCCGGCACCATCGGCGAGCTGCGTGATCCCGAGACACATCTGATTCCGCGCGCGCTGATGGCGCTGTTGGGGCACGTGCCTGATTTCGCGATCTTCGGCGAGGATTATGACACGCCCGACGGCACCGCGGTGCGCGACTACATCCATGTCGACGATCTCGCCAGCGCCCATATCGCCGCGCTCGAGCTGCTGCTGAAGGGCGACGCCGGCGGCGTGTTCAACCTCGGCACCGGCACCGGCTATTCGGTGCGCGAGGTGCTCGACGCGATCCGCGCCGAGACCGGGGAAGCGGTGCCGAGCGTGGTTCGCGAACGCCGGGCCGGCGATCCGCCGATCCTGGTCGCCGATCCCTCGAAGTCGGAAAGCGGCCTCGGCTTCAAGGCCAGTCGCTCGGATCTCGGCACCATCATCCGCTCGGCCTGGGCGTGGCACCAGAAGGCGCATCCGCGCCGGCGCTGACCACCGAGGCCGCAGTGCCTCAATCCAGCGTGATGTAATGCTGCTCCGCCAGCCGGGCGAGGAACGGCATGTCGACAAAGCTCGTCACCAGGAACACCACGACCAGCGCCAGCACGGTCAGCATCAGGCCGCGCTCGCCATAAAGCTTCTCGGGCTTTTGTGCCGACGATCCCGGTGCGGTCGACATCGAGAAATAGGCGGTGAACAGCATCACCACCAGCGGCATCGCAAGGATGTATTCGATGCGGTACTTCACCAGGAACACCGACAGGAAGAACACCGAGAACAGCGAATAGCTGAGACAGGAGGCGGTCAGCGACACCTCGGTATAGTCGGCAAAGCTCGCGCGGTAGCGCGCCAAGAGCTCCCGGCCGTGCGAGGCGGCGATCTCGCGATATTCGGACAGCCGCTTGGCCGCCATCAGGAATGCGCCGCCGAACCAGTAGCACAGGATCACCGAGCCCGGCGGCAGCGAGGTCGGGTCGATCATCGCCCAGCCGATCAACAGCCGCAGCGGATTGTTGACGGATTCCGAGATCACGTCGAAATAGGCCTTGTCCTTGCTGCGCAGCGGCGGGACGTTGTAGACGATGCCTTGAAGCGCGAAGATGCTGGTCGCGAACAGCATCAGGCGGCTGCTCGCCGCCGCGCAGGCGAGGCCAAGTACGACCAGCAGCAGCCATTCGATGCCGATGATCTTGCCGTCCATCGCGCTCTGCACCGCGGAGCGCTGCGACTTGGTCGGGTGATGCCGGTCGAAGTCGCGATCGAACCATTCGTTGATCACGTAATTCGCCGACGCGATGCAGATCGCAGCCAAGAGGCCAAGGATGATCGAGGCGGCAAGATGCTCGCCTCGCGTGCCGCGCAACAGCCAGGCCAGGATAATCCCGGGAATGATGAAGATATGCTTGGTGCTGTGATCGAGCCTGAGGATCGCAAGATACTGCTGAATGCCCGCGGCAGGCGGCTTGCTGGCTTCGACCTTGCTGTCCATCAGCGCCATGGCGCGGTTCCTTGTCCTGATCGCTTATCTGAGGAGGTAGACGTCGAAACTCTCGTCGCTCTTCGCCGGGCCGAAGCGGCGGATCATCGTGGTCGCTGCGCGGAAGTCGCTGAGGTCGGTGGCTGAGGCGCGGAACGTCCGCCACTCCTTGCCCTCGTCATAGGTCTGGTCGGGCGTGATCGCATCGAGCCGGTAGGCGAGCAGGATGATGACGGGCGCAGCACGCGTCTCGCGGAGCTCGCGCGCGAGTCGCAGCGTCTCGCCGAGATCGCCGTCCATTTTGCCCTTGCGCGAAAAGATCACGACGCTGCCGAACCTGTGGTCGCGTGCGAGATAGAGCGGATTCCCGACGTAATAGGGCAGCGCCTCGACCAGATATTCCGGCTCGCTGAGGATGATCGCGTTGGCGAGATCGGGGCGAGCGGCGATCAGGCGACCGAGATCGGCGCTGCGGCTTGCGACAACGCCGGTCGCCGCGTTGCGCAGATCGTTGATGCCGGCGGCGGTCTGGACAGCGAGCACCAGCAGTAGCGAGACGCGTCCGATCGCCGGCAGCAGTCCGGCGGAAGTCGCGGTGATCTTGCTCCAGCCGATCCAGTACAGCGCGATCAGGAAGCACAGGAAGACCGCGGCGTGGCGATAGGCGCCGTTGGCGGCGACGGCGAAGAACAGCGATGTCAGCAGCAGCGCGGCGATGGCGGCGAGAAACGCCGGTCGGCGCGGCAATAGCCCGAGGGTCGCGCCGAACAGCAGCGCCGATCCGACGACCGAAGGCAGCAAATTGGCAAACAGCGCGCCCAGCGACGTCGCGCCGGGGTTCACCAGCGAAAGAATTGCGGCCGTCAGCGGCGAAGCGTGCGACCAGTCGCGGGCCGCCGCATCATTGTAGGTCGGCAGCATCGTCACCGCGCAGATCGCGACGCCGATCGTCGCGATGGCCGCATTGACCGCGAAATTGGTCAGGAGCGGTGACCAGCGCCAGCCGTGAACTTCGAGCAGGTCGAGCAACCAGAACAGCAGGAAAGCGCCGGCCATGATCGCGCCGACGACATTGGTGTTGGCGAGCAGCAACAGCAGCACGCCGAGCACGAGGCCGCGGTCGCGGTGAGCCGGATAGCAGGCCGCGATCGCGAACAGGAACAAGGCCGAGATGCCGTAGTTCCTCGCCATCACCACATATTCGAACAGCAGCGCATGGCCGGTGATCAGCAGCAGGACCAGCGGCCGCGGCAACGGCGACCGGAAGATCAGCAGCGCGACGGTGACGAGCCCGACCGCGAAGGCCACACCGGGCAGCACCTCGACCCGGCCGACCGCGGCATGCGCGCCGCGCAGCAGCAGATACCAGAGGGCAGGGTGGCCTTCGCCATGCAGCCCTCGCAGCATCGCGATCACATCATCGCCATCAAGGGCGATGGTGAGCGCGCGCACCTCGTCGCGCCACATCACGTGACGGGAGATTTGGAAGCCGGTCAGCGCGATCCAGCCCGCCAGCAGCAGCAGGTCCGGCCAGGACCGGCGATCCCGCTTCGGCGCGAACAGCCAGTCGTCCAGGATTTGCAACAAGCGGGTCAATGAATCCTGCTGTATCCGGGAACGGTCACGCCGGACCGCGGCGTCATCTGCGGTTTCGTCATTTGTGTTAACAGTAAAAGCCACCTACAATATTGTAACATTATGGGCAATCCAGGCTAACATTTATGACGTCGACGCCGGCCCAGAGGTCGCTCAGCGACATCAGCCCTGCGCATCCCGAAGTGGAGTTCGCGCTGGTGCTGGCGCGGACCATCGATTCCGTGAACGCCGACCCGCAGCAGCTGCGCAGCGCGGTCTACGAGCTCGCGCGGCAAAAGCTGCAACAGCTCGCGCATCAGGATCCCAAGGAAAAAGCGCGCCTGATGCAGGCGCTGGAAGTCGCGATCGAGGGCGTCGAGGCGCACACCAGGGACAATCTGGTCGAGCGGTTCTCGGTGCCGCCGGCGCGGGCGCTGCCGGCATTCCTGGAAGCGGCAGGCGCCGCACGGCGGATCGAGGGTCCGCAGCGGATCGATGCCGAGGAGGCCTTTGTCGCGACGCTCGATCGGGTCGAGCTGCGGCGCCGGCCGCGCTGGTCGTCGTCGGCGCCGCTGCGCTACGTCGCGATGCTCGGCTTCTTTGCGTTGATCGCGGCCGTCGTGCTGTTGCAGCAGCGCGGCGTGTCATTGGCGGCAGCGCTGGCGATGATCGCGGGAACGCTTGCGCCGGTGCCGGCCGAACCGCAACGGCCCGCGGTCGTCGCGGCCGTGCCGGCGCCGGCCGCGCCCGTCGTGCCGCCCGCACCGAAACGGCCGTTGCCGACGGCTTACGGCGTCTACGCCGAGAGCGGCGGCAAGCTCTATGAGCTGCAATTGATCCAGGGCCGCGCACCGGATCCGCGCGTGGCGATTTCGGCTGCGATCACCAGGCCGAGCGAGACTGCATTGCCGGACGGCCATCTCCGCTTCATCGTGTTCCGGCGCGAGGGCGCCGGCGGCGCGTCCGATCCGATCGACGTGCGCCTGATCGCGCGCGTGACCCAGCAGACCACATTCGACACGGCCGGCAAGCCGGTGGTCTCGCCCGGTGACGACACCTGGGTGATCCGCAACATCTCGATCCCGTTCCGCGCCGCGCCGCTCAGCGAGGATCCGCAGATGTTCGAGGTCCAGCCGCGCGACGACACGCCGCTGTCGCCGGGACGCTACGCGCTGATCCTGAAGGCGCAGGCCTACGATTTCACAGTCGAGGGCGCGGTGACCGACAAGCGGCACTGCCTGCAGCGGCTGGCGGCCGCCAATGGCGTGTTCTACTCGGAATGCGAGAAGCCGTGAGCGGCACGCCCATTCGGCTCGGCATTGTGCTGGCGTTGTTGCTGTCGTCGCGGGCCGCCATCGCAGCCCCCGATGCCGAGACGGCGAAGCGGTGCCTGCGCGCGGCCTATATGGTCTATCCGTACAAGCGGCCGGGGGCGGCGCCGATGAATGGCGACCGGTTGAATTTCTTCCAGCAATGCATGGCGCAGCAGGGCACCAGGTCCGCGGAAGCGCCGAAGCGCGATTGAGCGGTTCAACCCGCGGATTGTTCCGCGCGCGACCGCAGCCGGCCGAACTGGCTGCGCAGCACCAGTAGGATGAGGTGACCCGCGCCGACGCCGGCGAAACCTCCCGCCACCTTGACGATCGCGTCGAGCAGCCGGCCGTGACGGTCCGGCGTCAGCAATTGCATCGCCTCGAGCGTGAACGAGCTGAACACGACAAACAGCACGATCAGCCCGGTCCGCCGCGGGTAACCCAGCAGGAAGGCCATCGCCATCACCGCATATGCGGCGAAGCGCTCGGTCTGGGGATGGAAGAACGACGGACGGTCCTGGATGGGGGACAACGTGACGAATGCGATGAAGGCCAGCGCAAGCCAGCCGGCAACCACGCCAAATGTCCTAATCTTCGAAACAAGCAATCAAGTATTCCCGGTCCCTGTGCCCCCGACGTGCCGCTGGATTAGCGTATCGCTGATACCAGCGAAAATGAATTGCCCGCCGAAGGTTAACCTGCCGCCCACTGTGACATTGCTCACGCTGCCGATGCGTCAGGACCATGATGATAGACCAGCGGTCGCATATCCAAAATTATAGTATCATAATACCAGTAATTGAAACCAAGCCTCATTCCGTCCGCACCTTGCGGCGGGAACCGGCCGCGCTTGCGCGGGTTCCCGGGATGGTGCACCTGACGAAAAAATTAGCTTTGGCCGGTGGCTCCATTCATAAGCCGTTCACGGCGCGAAGCCTCATTTGATGCCCGGACTATCGCAATGTTCACTCTCGGAGGCCAAAGTGCGTCTGCTTGTCGTTGAGGATGACCCGGATCTGAACCGCCAGCTCACCACCGCGCTGACGGACGCCGGCTATGTGGTCGATCGCGCGTTCGACGGCGAGGAGGGGCATTTCCTTGGCGACAGCGAGCCCTACGACGCGGTGGTGCTGGATATCGGCCTGCCCAAGATGGACGGTATCTCGGTGCTGGAGGCCTGGCGGCGCAACAAGCGGGTGATGCCGGTCCTGATCCTCACCGCGCGCGACCGCTGGAGCGACAAGGTGCAGGGCTTCGATGCGGGCGCCGACGACTATGTCGCCAAGCCGTTCCACCTCGAGGAGGTGCTGGCGCGGATCCGCGCGCTGCTGCGCCGCGCCACAGGGCATGCCCAGGTCGAGCTGGTCTGCGGGCCGGTGGCGCTCAACACCCGTACCAAGCGGGTCACCGTCAACGGCAACCCGATCAAGCTGACCTCGCACGAGTACAACCTGCTTGATTATCTGATGCACCACACCGGGCGGGTGGTGTCGCGCACCGAGCTGGTCGAGCATCTCTACGACCAGGACTTCGACCGCGACTCCAACACCATCGAGGTGTTCGTCGGCCGCATCCGCAAGAAGCTGGAAGTCGATATCATCCAGACGGTTCGCGGCCTCGGCTACATGCTGTCGCCGCCGACCTAAGGCATTTTCTGAAGCCGCCGGCGCGCGCGAGGAAAGCGCGACCAAACAACGGGATAAGGGCATAACCTGTTCAATCGGATCATGCTCTTGAGATGCTTGATCGCCATGCGGGCATTGGCATGATCCGGGCCAGGAGAAACTGGATTCGCGAAACTGGATTCGCCGATGTCTGAATCCCCGATGTCTGTTGCCGCCGGCCCGCTGCTCGAGCGCGTGCCCTGATGGGCGGCAGCTCGCTTGCGACACGCCTGTTCGTCTCGGCGACCGCCTGGGTGGTGGTGATCCTGGCGATCACCGGCGTCATCCTGTCGTCGGTCTATCGCGACGCGACCGAGCGCGCCTTCGACCGCCGGCTCAATCTCTATCTGCGCACCCTGATCGCCGAGGTGGCGACGCCGGACGAGCCGGCCGACCGCCAGTTCCAGTCACTCGGCGAGCCACTGTTCGACCTGCCGCTGTCGGGCTGGTACTGGCAGATCACCCGCACCGACACCGAAAAGGGCGAGACCCGGGCCTCGCGCTCGCTGTGGGACAAGAAGCTGCCCAAGCTCGAGGATCACGGTGCCGAACTGACCGCCGCCGGCGTCCGCCTCGGCTATGTCGACGGGCCCGAGGGCCAGAGCCTGCGGATGGTGGAGCGGCCGGTCGATCTCGGCGCCGACGGCAAGTTCCTGGTCAGCGTCGCCGGCGATGCCACCGAGATCTTCGATGAGACCCGCAGCTTCGATTATTACCTGTTCGGCACCTTCGCAGCCCTCGGCATCGTGCTGCTGCTGACCACCATCTTCCAGGTCCGTTACGGCCTGGCGCCGCTGAAGCGCATTTCGGACTCCATTGCCGATATCCGCTCCGGCCGCGCCGAGCGGCTGGAGGGCCGCTTCCCTGTCGAGATCGCGCCGCTGGCGCGCGAGACCAATGCGCTGATCGATGCCAACCGGGAGATCGTCGAGCGCTCGCGCACCCATGTCGGTAATCTCGCGCATGCGATCAAGACGCCGCTGTCGGTGATCGTGAACGAGGCAGGCGCGCATGCCGCCGATCCGTTCGCCAGCAAGGTGCTGGAGCAGGCCGATCTGATGCGCGACCAGGTCGCCCATCATCTCGAGCGGGCGCGGATCGCCGCCCGCGCCACCATCGTCAGCACCATCACCGACGTCGCGCCCGCGATCGAGGCGCTGCGCCGGACCATGGAGAAGATCCATCGCGATCGCGATCTCACCATCGAGGCCAAGGCCGATCCGGCGGCGCGGTTCCGCGGCGAGCGGCAGGACCTCGAGGAGATGGTCGGCAATCTCGTCGACAATGCCTGCAAATGGGCCGCCTCGCAGGTGCTGATCGAGATCGCCGTGGTCCCGCCGGAGACGTCGGGCGCAGGACCCAGGCTGCGCATCGTGGTCGACGACGACGGCCGCGGCCTGTCGGAGGCCGAGCGCGCCCAGGTGGCGCGGCGCGGCCAGCGGCTCGACGAATCGAAGCCCGGCTCGGGGCTCGGCCTGTCGATCGTGACCGATCTCGCCGGGCTTTATGGTGGCAAGCTCACCCTGAACGACGCTCCGATCGGCGGTCTGCGGGCGGAGCTGGTGCTGCCGGCGGTGTAGGCGAGCAATTCCATGAAACCAGCTCATGGGAACGCTCGTTGGGTATCGTCATTCCGGGGCGATGCGAAGCATCGAACCCGGAATCTCGAGATTCCCCGATGCGCAATTGCGCATCTGAGGTTCGCTGCGCGCCCCGGAATGACGATGTTCGCCGCCGCCGCATCGTTCCTTGCGCCCTCATTCTTCCTAAACGCGTTCTTAACGCGCCAACCACTATCATCGCGGGCGGACGGGCTGCGGCGTTTGCCGGGCACCAAGCTTTCACGACCGGGCGCATGAGCCAAAAATCGACCGAGCGGCTGAGGGATTATCTCGCGCAGCTTCCGCCGCAATCGCAGGCGCTGCTGATGCGCGAGCTGGAGCGCGCGGTCGAACGCGGCGACGATGTCGCCGTCGCCAATCTGGTGCTGGAGCAGCTGCGCAAGATCGTGCGCGGGGCCGAGGAGGACGAGCGGATCGAGCCGCGCAGCGACGATCCGGCGCGGCTGTTGTTCCGGCCGCTCGAGCCGTTCCTCGCCGAGACCAATTTCCCGACCCGGCCCGGCCAGCTGCGGCGCGCCTCACTGCTGCCGATCTGGCAGTGGCTGGCCCGCGAGGGCGCGCCGGAGGCGGCCCGCGCATTCGAGGCGGCGCTGGCGGCGGCCACCGAGAGCGGCCCGATGGAAGTCGCCGCGCGAAAATTCCAGCTGGCGGCTGCGGAGGCCATCCTCAAGGTCGCAGGGCCGAGCCAGGACGACCGCCAGCGCGCGCTGGCGCGGGTCGGCCCGCCGAGCGTGGTCGAGGACCTGCTGCCGATCGGCCTGGTGCTGCAGGCCCGCGAGGCGCTGGAAACCCTGGGCAGCCGGCTGCCAAGCCAGATCCGCGTGTTCGCGGATTCCCAGATCGCCTCCGCCACCGAGGCGCTGAAGCTGCCGTCGCTGCAGACGCCGCAGCTCTTGCCGTTCGCGCTGTCGCTGATCGCGCAGCGGCTCGCCGCGCCGTGGCAGATCGTCCGCCTCGCGATCAAGATGGCAGCCTCCGACGACGAGCTGCGGGTTGCGGCCACGCCCTACGGCGTCGCCGTCACCATCGCGCTGCATGATCTGTCGTTCGTCGCGGCCTGCCTGCGCACCGACATCAAGCGCGGGCATTTCGACTATGTCGGCGAGCAGCTCAAGACCCTGCATGACGGGGTCCGCGGCCTGCGCACCGAGCTCGACCTGCGCAACGACTCCACCTGGGGCCGTCAGCTGACGTCGGTCCGCGCCGACACCTCGAACGCGCTGCAATCGGAGATCGACAGCGTGCCGGGCCGGGTCCGCCGCATCCTGCGCCAGCGCGCCGACAAGGACATCACGGCCGGCGCCAAGATCGACCCGTCCGAGGTCGAGGACGCCGCCGCCCTGATCGATTTCGTCGCGGTGTGCCGCACCTATGCCAGCGAGCTCGCCATCAACGAGGTGACGCTGCGGACCTTCTCGGACCTGCAGCATTATGTCGAGCAATCGACCGAGGGGCTGGTGCAGTCACTGCGCGGCGGCGACGCCCGAGTCCGCGCCTTCCGCCAGCAGCAGGTCAAGGCCGCGATCCGCTTCTGCGAGGTGCTGTTCGGCCACGACTACGCCTCGCTAATGAACCGGGCGGCGGAGAATGCCGTGACAGGGGAGCGAAAGTCGTCGCGCGCGGGGTAGCGGGAGCGCTGGGACAGAGCGATCGCGCGATTTCGGAATAATGGAAGTGTGGCGCTGAGTTGCCCGGCGTGTCAAGTCGTCATTCGAGGGCCGGCGGCCGCCGCACCTTTGCATGGGGTTGTTTCGCGGTTTTTGATCGTGCGCGCCTTTACCGGGAAACACCATTGCCCGGCCGCCGCAACGACGCTGGAAAACCGCCTGATTTCGACCTTCCGCCGATCCAGCAATTGTCAATTGCCGGGCTCGCCGCCGGTGGTGTAAAGCGATTCTAAGGTGGCTTGCCGGAAGCCGCCGTTCCATCCGGGAACCGCTTGATGACGCTGTGGTTTGTGTTCGCGCTGATGACGGTCGCGGCGATCTTTGCCGTGCTGTGGCCGCTCAGCCGGCGCGGGCGCGCGGACTCGGGCGGCAGCGAGGTCGTGGTCTACCGCGACCAGCTCGCCGAAATCGACCGCGACATGGCCTCAGGGATCATCGGCGCCGCCGAGGCGGACGCCGCGCGGATCGAGATCAGCCGCCGGCTGCTCGCCGCCGCCGACCAGAGCGGACGCGACACCCCGGTAACGGGCAGTCTCACGCTGCGCCGCGCTGCGGCGGTGGTGGCGCTGGTCGGGCTGCCGGTGATTGCCTCGAGCTTCTATCTCGCGCTCGGCTCGCCGCGGCTCGGCGACTTTCCGCTTGCCGAGCGCAGCAAGGTCGCCGATGCCAACCAGCCGCTCGCCAATCTGGTCGCGCAGGTCGAGGCGCATCTGGAGAAGAACCCGACCGACGGCCGCGGCTGGACCGTGCTGGCGCCGGTGCTGTCGCGGCTCGGCCGCTACGATGACGCGGTGCGCGCCTATCGTAACGCCATCAGCTATGCCGGCGACAGCGCCGATCGCCGCGCCGATCTCGGCGAGGCCTTGATGGGAAGCGCCGGCGGCGTCGTCACCGCGGAGGCCAAGGCGGAGTTCGAGCGCGCGGTCGCGCTCAATGGCGATGATGCCAAGGCGAACTATTTCCTCGGCCTCGCCGCCGAGCAGGACGGTCGCACGGCCGACGCCGCCGCGCTCTGGCAGAAGATGCTGGCGAAGGCGCCGTCCGATGCGCCGTGGCGGCCGCTGGTGCAGGCCGCGCTGGTGCGGGTCGGCGGCAGCGTGCCAGACGTCCCGCCGGGCGTCAGCGCGCCGAGACTGCCGGACGGTGCGATGGCTGCGGCGAAAGACATGAGCGAGGCCGATCGCGGCACCATGATCAAGGGCATGGTCGATCGGCTGGCGACGCGGCTGAAGACCAATGGCGACGACGTCGAGGGCTGGCTGCGGCTGGTGCGCGCCTATCTCGTGATGGGGGAGCGCGACAAGGCGATGAGCGCGCTTGCCGACGCTCGTCAGGCTGTCGCCAAGGATGCGGTCCGGTTGCGTCAGCTCAATGAAGGGCTGAAGAATCTCGGGTTGGATGGATAAATCATGACGCCGAAACGAGCGCAGCGGTTTTCGGAGAACGTCATGAGCAAGGATAGACCATGACCAGGAAGCAACGGCGTTTGACATTGATCGGCTGCGCGCTCGCCGTGCTCGCGATCGCCGCGGGTCTGGTGCTGAACGCGCTGCGCGATTCCATCGTGTTCTTCTCGACGCCGTCGATGGTCGCCGAAAAGCATCTCGGCCCGGGCAAGCGTTTCCGCCTCGGCGGCCTGGTGGAACAGGGCTCGCTGAAGCGCGGCGACAATCTTGCCGTGACCTTCACCGTCGGCGACGGCGGCGCGACGCTGCCGGTCGCCTACAAGGGCATCCTGCCGGATCTGTTCCGCGAAGGGCAGGGCGTCATTGCCGAAGGCGCGCTCGATGCGGACGGCGTGTTCCGCGCCGACACCGTGCTCGCCAAGCATGACGAGACCTACATGCCGAAGGATGTCGCCGATGCCCTGAAGAAGCAGGGTCATTGGAAGGACGATTACGGCAAGAAGCCGAACAATATGCCGAGCGCCTCCGCGGCGCCGACCCAGGGAGCCATGCGGTGATCGCCGAAAGCGGACATTACGCGCTGGTGCTCGCGCTCGCCCTTGCGCTGATCCAGTCGATCGTGCCGATCGTCGGCGCGCGCTGGCGCGATGCGGCGCTGATGAACGTCGCGCGCTCGACCGCGCTCGCGCAATTGCTGTTCGTCGCGGCGTCGTTTGCAGCGCTGGTGACGCTGCACGTCACCTCGGATTTCTCGGTCGCCAATGTCTACGAGAATTCGCATTCGCTGAAGCCGCTGCTCTACAAGATCACCGGCGTGTGGGGAAACCATGAAGGCTCGATGCTGCTGTGGGTGTCGATCCTGGCGCTGTTCGGCGGCCTCGTCGCGGCGTTCGGCAACAATTTGCCGCTGTCGCTGCGCGCGCATGTGCTGGCGGTGCAGGCCTGGATCGCCAGCGCCTTCTATCTGTTCATCCTGATCACCTCGAATCCGTTTCTGCGCATCGCCAATCCGCCGCTCGAGGGCCGCGACCTCAATCCGGTGCTGCAGGACATCGGCCTCGCGGTGCATCCGCCGATGCTCTATCTCGGCTATGTCGGCTTCTCGATCTCGTTCTCGTTCGCGGTGGCGGCGCTGCTGGAAGGGCGGATAGACGCCGCCTGGGCGCGCTGGGTGCGGCCGTGGACGCTGATGGCGTGGATCTTCCTGACGCTCGGCATCGCGATGGGCTCCTACTGGGCCTATTACGAACTCGGCTGGGGCGGCTGGTGGTTCTGGGATCCGGTCGAGAACGCCTCGCTGATGCCGTGGCTGGCCGGCACCGCGCTGTTGCATTCGGCGCTGGTGATGGAGAAGCGCAACGCGCTGAAGGTCTGGACCGTGCTGCTCTCGATCCTGACCTTCTCGCTGTCGCTGCTCGGCACGTTCCTGGTGCGCTCCGGCGTGCTGACGTCGGTTCACGCCTTCGCCACCGATCCGACCCGCGGCGTGTTCATCCTGCTGATCCTGTTCGTGTTCATCGGCGGCAGCCTGTCGCTCTATGCCTGGCGCGCGCCGGCGCTGAAGCAGGGCGGCCTGTTCGCACCGATCTCGCGCGAAGGCGCGCTGGTGCTCAACAATCTCCTGCTCACCACCGCCTGCGCGACGGTGTTCATCGGCACGCTGTATCCGCTGGCGCTCGAGGTCCTGACCGGCGAGAAGATCTCGGTCGGCGCGCCGTTCTTCAATTTCACCTTTGCGCCTTTGTTCGTGCCGCTGCTGCTCGCGGTGCCGTTCGGGCCGCTGCTGGCCTGGAAACGCGGCGATCTGCTCGGCGCGGCGCAGCGGCTGATGGTGGCCGGTATCGTCGCGCTGGTTGCGATCGCGCTGGTGTTGGCCTGGACCTATGGCGGCGCGACGCTGGCGCCGCTTGCGATCGGGCTTGCGGCCTTCGTCATCATGGGCGCGCTGTGCGATCTCGCCGAACGCGTCGCGCTGTTTAGGATTCCGCTGTCGCTCTCGCTGCGCCGTGCGCGCGGCCTGCCGCGCGCCACCTGGGGCACGGCCTTCGCGCATGCCGGTCTCGGCATCGCGCTGATCGGGATCGTCTGCGAGACCACCTGGAACAGCGAATATATCGGCTCGATGAAGCCAGACGACACGGCCCGCGTCGCCGGCTACGAGCTGCGGCTCGACGGCCTGAACCCGCGGCAGGGGCCGAACTTCCGCGAGATGGTCGCGCAATTCACCGTGACCCGTGACGGCGAAAAGATCAGCGTGATGACGCCGTCGAAGCGCAATTTCACGACCCGCGGCGCCTCGACGACCGAGGCCGCGCTGCTGACCCGCGGCGCCAGCCAGCTCTATATCTCATTGGGAGATGCCTCGGCCGACGGCACGATCGCGGTGCGCATCTATCACAAGCCGCTGGTGCTCATGATCTGGTGGGGGCCGGTGCTGATGGCGTTCGGCGGGTTGCTGTCGCTGTCCGACCGCCGCCTGCGGGTCGGTGCGCCGAAGCCGGCCAAGGCGGCCGCGCGCGCCTTGCAGGCGGCCGAATGATGCGGAAGCGCAGCCTCGCAGCCGCCATGCTCGCGGCGACCTTGCTGCTCGGTGCGATGCCGGCGCGTGCCGTGCTGCCGGACGAGATCATGACCGACCCGGCCAAGGAGACGCGGGCGCGCGAGCTCTCGAAAGAGCTGCGCTGCATGGTCTGTCAGAACCAGTCGATCGACGATTCGGAGGCACCGCTGGCGCGCGACCTCCGCCTCTTGGTCCGTGAGCGCATCTCGGCCGGCGACAGCGACGCCCAGGTGATCGACTTCCTGGTGGCCCGCTACGGCGAATTCGTGCTGCTCAAGCCGCGCCTCAACGAGCATACGCTGGTGCTGTGGCTGACCCCGCCGCTGGCGCTTCTGCTGGGCGGTTTTGCGCTCTGGCGGCTCGGTCGGCGCAGGGCAAATCCGCGCCCCGGTGGGGCCGATTCCGCCCCCGGATTGACGCCCGACGAAGAGGCGCGCCTGGAACGGCTGCTGGCGGCTGAATCCGCGCCGGACAAGCCGGTTTAGTTCCGGCTTTAAGCTGTTATTTTGCCTGCGTTATTCTGCCGCAGCATCGGCGCGCTCAATTACCAAAGTTTAATTCCGCAGCCAGCGCGCTGTAAGGCTGATGACCCCATGTTCAGATGCATCAGGTGCTCGCCCCGCACCAATGATTCTGGCCCTGGAGATTTCAGCCAATGACCGAACGTCCCGACCTCTCGACCCTTCCGTCCTACAAGGCGCCGAAGCGCGCGCTGTTTTCCGCCCGCAAACTCGCGCTGATGGCCTCGGTCGTGGCTGGCCTCGGTGCCGCCACCTACGGCTTCAGCCCCTCGCATAATCCCGCCGACCTGTTCACGACCCCCGCGCATGCGCAGGTCAATAACGAGGTCAAGAAGGTCCAGCAGCCGGTCGGGTTCGCCGACATCGTCGAGCGCGTCAAGCCGTCGGTGATCTCGGTCAAGGTCAACATCCGCGAGAAGGTCGCCAAGGACGACGGCGGCAACAATGACGATTCGCCGTTCCAGCCGGGTTCGCCGATGGAGCGCTTCTTCCGCCGCTTCGGCGGTCCGGATGGCTTGCCCCCGGGTCTGCGCGGTGGGCCGCGTGGCGGTGGCGTGGTGACCGGTCAGGGCTCCGGCTTCTTCATCTCGGCTGACGGCTATGCCGTGACCAACAATCACGTCGTCGACGGCGCCGACAAGGTCGAAGTCACGACCGATGACGGCAAGACCTATTCCGCCAAGGTGATCGGCACCGATCCGAAGACCGACCTCGCGCTGATCAAGGTCGAGGGTGGCCCGAACTTCCAGTTCGCCAAGCTCTCCGACAGCAAGCCGCGCATCGGCGACTGGGTGCTGGCGGTCGGCAATCCGTTTGGCCTCGGCGGCACCGTGACCGCGGGCATCGTCTCCGCCTCCGGCCGCGACATCGGCAACGGCCCGTATGACGATTTCATCCAGATCGATGCGCCCGTGAACAAGGGCAATTCGGGCGGCCCGGCGTTCGACGTCTCGGGCGAGGTGATGGGCGTCAACACCGCGATCTACTCGCCGTCCGGCGGCAGCGTCGGCATCGCGTTCTCGATTCCCGCGGCGACCGTGAAGAGCGTCGTCGCCCAGCTGAAGGACAAGGGCTCGGTCAGCCGCGGCTGGATCGGCGTCCAGATCCAGCCGGTGACCTCCGACATCGCCGACAGCCTCGGCATGAAGAAGGCCGAAGGCGCGCTGGTCGCCGAACCGCAGGCCAACGGCCCCGCGGCCAAGGCCGGCATCGAGTCCGGTGACGTCATCACCGCCGTCAATGGCGAGCCGGTGAAGGATGCGCGCGAACTCGCCCGCACCATCGGCGGCATCGCGCCCGGCAATGCCGTGAAGCTGAACGTGCTGCACAAGGGTCAGGACAAGGTCGTCAACATCACGCTCGGCCAGTTGCCGAACAATCTGGAAGCCAAGGCTGACACCGATAACAGCGACAGGGGCAACTCGTCGCGCGGCACCGATGTGCCGAAGCTCGGCCTCACCGTGGCTCCCGCCAACAGCGTGGCCGGCGCCGGCAAGGAAGGCGTGGTCGTGACCGAAGTCGATCCCAAGAGTGCTGCCGCCGAGCGGGGCTTCAAGGAAGGCGACGTGATCCTCGAGGTCGCCGGCAAGTCCGTCGGCACTGCCGGCGAGGTCCGTGATGCGATCACCGCGGCCCGCAGCGACAACAAGAACAGCGTTCTCATGCGCGTGAAGAGCGGCGGTTCGTCGCGCTTTGTGGCAGTGCCGCTGGCCAAGGGATAACTACATATGAGTTGGAAAGCGTCGCCGGCATTCGTCGCCCCCGCCGACGGCGCTTTCCGGGGGGTGAGCCCCTTGCTCGCTCCCCATGTTGCCTTTCGATGGAATATGCCCCCCTCCGTCGGAAGGTCTCAGGGCGGTGAAGTCCCCCAGCTTCACCGCCCACTTTTTCCCAACCCGCACGTTCCGGAAAACTGGGGACCGGTTTTCCGGTCAGATCATGCGGCAGCTCAATTTACAGATTATGCGCGGTCGTCTTGCATGTGCAGGCCGGCCGCGCCATGCTGACAGAGGGCCCATTCCCGTGACCGCAACCGCTCCGCAAATGCGCATCCTGATCATCGAAGACGACCGCGAGTCAGCCGACTATCTGGTCAAGGCGTTCCGCGAAGTCGGTTACATCGCCGATCTCGCCTCCGACGGCGAGGAAGGGCTGTCGATGGCCGAAACCGGCGATTACGACGTGCTGGTGGTGGATCGCATGCTGCCGAAGCGGGATGGGCTATCGCTGATCGGCATCCTGCGCGACAAGGGCAACCGGACGCCGGTGCTGATCCTCTCGGCGCTCGGCCAGGTCGACGACCGCATCAAGGGCCTGCGCGCCGGCGGTGACGACTATCTGCCGAAACCCTATTCGTTCGCCGAGCTGCTCGCGCGCGTCGAGGTGCTGTCGCGGCGCAATGTCGGACCGGCCGAGGAGACCACCTACAAGGTCGGCGATCTCGAGCTCGACCGGCTGTCGCATCGCGTCGCCCGCGGCAAGGACGAGCTGACCTTGCAGCCGCGCGAGTTCCGCCTGCTCGAATATCTGATGAAGCATGCAGGCCAGGTGGTGACGCGCACGATGCTGCTGGAGAACGTCTGGGACTATCATTTCGATCCGCAGACCAACGTGATCGACGTGCACATCTCGCGGCTGCGCTCCAAGATCGACAAGGGCTTTGAGCGGCCGCTGCTGCATACCATCCGCGGCGCGGGGTATATGATCCGTGACGGCATTCGGTAAACTGATCCGGACCACGGCGTTTCGGCTGACGCTGGTCTATCTGTTCCTGTTCGCGCTGTTTGCCGCCTCGCTGCTGGCTTACTTCGCCTGGAACACGCGGCGGCTGATCACCGAGCAGATCACGACGACGGTCAATGTCGAGATCAGCGAGATCACCGACATCTACAACCGCCGCGGCCTGCGCGGCCTGCTCGGCACCATGGGCAACCGTGCGCTGCGGCCGGGCGCCAACCTCTATCTGGTGACGGCGCCGAACGGGCAGATGCTGGCCGGCAATGTCGGCGCGCTGGCGCCGGGCGTGATGAGCATGCAGGGCTGGACCGAGACCGCCTATCGCCGGCTCGACGACCAGGACCAGACCGATCACCGCGCGCTGGTGCGCGTCACCCAGATGGAGAACGGCTTCCGCCTGCTGGTCGGGCGCGACCTCGAGGAGCGGCGGCGGCTGTTCGGCATCGTCGCCAAGGCCGCGCAATGGTCGATCCTGGTCGTCATCGTGCTCGGCCTCGGCGGCGGCATCTTCGTCGCGCGCCGCGTGCTGCATCGGATCGACGCCATGACCGGCACCACCAAGCGGATCATGGCGGGCGATCTCTCGGGCCGGCTGCCGGTCGGCCGCAGCGGCGACGAGCTCGACCGCCTCGCGGAAAATCTCAATGCCATGCTGGAGCGCATCGAGGCGCTGATGACGGGGTTGAAGGAGGTTTCCGACAACATCGCCCATGACCTCAAGACGCCGCTGACGCGGCTGCGCAACCGCGCCGAGGAGGCGCTGGCGCGGTCGGGCACCGAGACCGACTATCGTGCGGCGCTGGAGCGCACCATCGAGGAGTCCGACGGCCTGATCCGCACCTTCAATGCGCTGTTGATGATCGCACGCGCCGAGTCCGGCCAGGCGCGCGGCAATATGGATGATTTCGACGGCGCCGACGTCGCCAACGGCATCCACGAGCTGTACGAGCCGCTCGCCGAGGACGACGGCATGACGCTGCAGGTCAGGACTGCGCCGGCGCCGATCCACGGCAACCGCGAATTGATCAGCCAGGCGCTCGCCAACCTGGTCGAGAATGCGATCAAATATGGCAAGCCGGATCCGGGCGTGGAGCCGATGAAGGCCGATGCGCGCGAGATCCTGATCGAGGCGCGGCGCGAGGGTGACCAGGTGCTGCTCAGCGTCATCGACCATGGCCCCGGTATCCCCGAGGGCGACCGCAAGCACGCAGTCGAGCGCTTCGTCCGGCTCGAGGCGAGCCGCACCTTACCCGGTTCCGGTCTTGGCCTCAGCCTGGCCTCGGCGGTGGCCACGCTCCATGGCGGCGAGCTCAGGCTCGGCGATTCCCATCCCGGGCTGGTGGCGACCCTGGTGCTGCCCGCGCGGGCCGGCGGCAGTGACAGGCTTGCGGCTCAAACGCAGGATGTGCCACAGAAGGCGGCATGAATGCCGCCGCGCCGGGGAACGCGGATCGACATTGTCTGGCCGCGCGGTTCGCGGACGGACCGCATGTCGCCGCGCCCCAATCCGCCGATCAACGCCTGACCGACTGGTTCGCCGAGCTCGAGCCGGCGCAGTCGAGCGCACTCGATGCATTGCTGGAATATCCGTTCGCACGGGACATCCTGCGCGGCATCGCCGAGTTCTCGCCCTATCTGTTCGAGCTCGCCCGCGCCGATGCCGCGCGGCTGATCCGAATCCTGTCATGCGACCCGGAACAGCATCTCGCGGGCCTGATCGAGACCACCTCGCGCGAGGTGCTCGCCGCCGGCAGCGAGGCCGAGGTGATGGCTCTACTTCGCCGCACGAAGGCGGAGGCCGCGCTGATGATCGCGCTGTGCGACATCGGCGGCGTCTGGCCGGTGATGCGGGTGACGGCGGCGCTGACCGACATCGCGGTGAATTCGGTGCAATCGGCGCTGCGCTATCTGTTCCGGCAGGAGGTCGCGCTCGGCCGGATGACCGCTGTCGATCCCAAGCATCCGGAGATCGGCTCGGGCCTGATCGTGCTCGCGATGGGTAAGATGGGCGCAGGCGAGCTGAACTACTCCAGCGACATCGACCTGATCGTGTTCTTCGACCGCAGCGCCACCTCGCTCGCCGAGGACATCGAGCCGCAGCCGTTCTTCGTGCGCGTCACCCAGGCGATGGCGCGGATGCTGCAGCAGCGCTCGGGCGACGGCTATGTGTTCCGGGTCGATCTCCGGCTGCGCCCGGATCCGGCCTCCACCCAGGTCGCGATCTCGACCGACGCAGCCTTGCACTATTACGAGCGCGAGGGACGCACCTGGGAGCGCGCCGCGATGATCAAGGCGCGGCCCTGCGCTGGCGATCCCAGGGCCGGCGAGGCGCTGATCGGCGAGCTGGCGCCGTTCGTCTGGCGCAAGCATCTGGACTTTGCCGCGCTGGCCGATGTCCACGACATGAAGCGGCAGATGCAGACCTATCGCGGCCAGAGCGAGATCTCGGTCGAGGGCCACAACGTCAAGGTCGGCCGCGGCGGCATCCGCGAGATCGAATTCTTCGCCCAGACCCAGCAGCTGATCGCCGGCGGCCGCCATCCGGAGCTGCGGGTGCGGCCGACGCTGGAGGCGCTCGACGTGCTCGCCAACAGCAACTGGATCACCTTCGAGGCGCGCGACGAGCTGACGAGGGCCTACGAATTCCTGCGCCGGGTCGAGCATCGGCTGCAGATGATTGCCGACGAGCAGACCCACGCGCTGCCCGAAGCGCCTGACGACGTCGAGCGGTTCGCGCATTTCTTCGGCTACGCGAATCGCGAGGCGTTCGCCAGGGATCTGCTCGGCCAGCTCAAGATCGTGCAGAACCATTACGGCAAGCTGTTCGAGGGCGACGATCCGACCGGCACCGCGAAGCTGCCGGATGTCGACTACGGTGCAGGGCCGGACGACGGCCGGCTGATCGAGCATCTCGCCCAGCTCGGCTTCAAGAAGCCGGTCGCGGTCGCGGGCACCGTGCAGCAATGGATCGCGGGCGATTATCGCGCGCTGCGCGTGGAGGCGACGCGGGCGGCGTTCCTCGAATTCATTCCCGGCTTGATCGACGGCCTTGCGCATGCCGAGGAGCCTGATGATGCGGTGGTGGCGTTCGACCGTTTCCTCGGCGCGCTGCAACGGGGCGGGCGGCTGATCTCGCTGCTCAGCCAGAACCGCGATTTCGTCGCGCTGGTGGCGCTGATCCTCGGTGCTGCGCCGCGGCTCGGTGACATGCTGGCGCGGCAGCCGCAGATCATGGATGGCCTGGTCGACCCACGCTTCTTCGGCGCGATGCCGGACAAGAAGGAATTGTCGGAGCGGCTTGCCGCCACGCTGCAGGATGCGTCGTCCTATGAGGACTTCCTGGATCGCCTGAGATTGTTCGGCCAGGAGAGCCTGTTCCTGATCGGCACGCGGATCCTGTCCGGCACGGTGTCGGCGCAGCACGCCAGCACGGCCTTTGCCGATGTGGCGGAGGGCATCGTGCACACCGTGCACGGCCTCGTCACCGACCAGTTCGCCGCGCAATATGGCCGCATCAAGGGGCAGGAGACCGCGATCATCGCGATGGGCCGGCTCGGCAGCCGCGAGATGACGGCGTCGTCCGATCTCGACCTGATCACGCTCTACGATTTCGACAGCGAGGCGCCGGATTCCGACGGCGAGCGTTCGCTGCACGGCGCGCAGTATTTTGCCCGCTTCACCCAGCGCCTGATCAGCGCCTTCACGACCCGCACCAATTATGGCGTGCTTTATGAGGTTGACATGCGGCTGCGTCCCTCGGGACGCGCCGGCCCGGTCGCCTCGCGGATCGACGCGTTCGCCGACTACCAGGAGCGCGAGGCGTGGACCTGGGAGCACATGGCGCTGACGCGCGCCCGCGTGATCTCGTCGTCGCCGCAGTTCCGCGAGCGGATCGAGGCGATCATCCGCAGCGTGCTGACCCGGCCGCGCGACGCCGCGTCGACCGCGGCTGACGTCGCCGACATGCGGCGGGCGATCGCGCTGGAGAAGGGCGAAAACGACGTCTGGGACCTCAAGCTCGCCGCCGGCGGGCTCGTCGACATCGATTTCATCGCGCAATATCTCCAGCTCGCGCACGCATCGGCGAAGCCGGAGATCCTCAGCGTCTCGACGCTGCAGGTGCTCGAAAATGCCGCCAAGCTCGGCCTGCTCGGCCAGTCCGAGGCTGAGATCCTGCGCTCGGCGGCGCGGCTCTATCATGATTTGACGCAGATCCTGCGGCTCTGCGTCACCGGCAAGTTCAATCCGGAGACCGCGGGCGAAGACCTGCTGCGCGTGATGGCGCGCGCCGGCGACACGCCGGATTTCTCCGCTCTGGAAGCCCGCCTGCGCGAGACCCAGAGCGAGGTGCGCTGCGTGTTCAATGCGATCGTAGGGTAGAGGGGTTAGCTCACCTGCGCAGGGTGGGCAAAGCGTAGCGTGCCCACCATTCCAGCACGGCACTTGAAGGTGGGCACGGCGCAGCGCGCCTCTGCCCACCCTACGATATCACGTCCGTCATCCTGAGGAGCGCGTAGTGCGTCTCGAAGGATGCACGGCCACCAGCCGGGCCGTCGACCCTTCGAGACGCCGCTCCGCGGCTCCTCAGGGTGACGGTGAGAGAGCTGAGCAAGCTTCCAATTTCAGCTACGCCTGCTGCTTCAGCTTCTGCAGCGCGTCGAGCACGTCGGGATCGAGGCCGGCGCCGCCGGCGTCGAGATGGGCGAAGATCTGCTTGCGCATCCGCGGGTCCCAGAACTTCCAGATGTGCTCGGAGATGCCCTGCACGGCGCGGTCGTGGCCCTGGCTGTGGAAGAACTTCCCGATCTGGTTCGCCATATAGACCAGCTTGTCAGGCGACGACGACATAAGCGGACTCCTTGCCGGGCACCGCGCCTGTGACGCGTTCCGGATGCGTGAAGATTTCAAATCCATCGGCGCGGGCGATCGCGGCGAGCGTGATGCCGGCGGCATCCGCCATCCGCACCGCAAGCGCTGTGGGCGCGGACACGGCGGCGATCAACGGCGCGCCGATCGCGGCGGTCTTCTGCACCATTTCGACCGAGACGCGGCTGGTCAGCAGCACCATGCCGTCGCTGGCGTCGATCCTGTCGCGGGCCAGCGCGCCGGCAAGCTTGTCGAGCGCATTGTGGCGGCCGACATCCTCGCGCACCACGACGATGCCGCGCGCGGCGGTCCAGAACGCGGCGGCATGCACGGCGCGGGTCTGGTGATTGATCTCCTGCAGCGGCGCGACTGCCGCGACCGCGGTCATGATCTCGCGCGGCGAAAAGATGCGGCCCGCGGGCACCACCGCGGCCGGCCGGACCGCCTCGGCGATGGAATCGATGCCGCAGAGGCCACAGCCGGTCGGGCCGGCGATGTTCCTGCGGCGTTGCGCGATCTGCTCGGCCTTGTCGGGCTTGAGCCACATCCTGAGCTCGATGCCGTCATCGAGCTCGACGATGTCGAGCGTCTCGATCTCGTCGGCCGATTGCACGATGCCTTCGCTCAGGCTGAATCCGACGGCGAAATCGCCGAGGTCCTCGGGCGAGCCCATCATCACGGCGTAGGTGCCGCCATTATAGGTCAGCGCCAGCGGCGTCTCTTCCGGGATCAGGCGCGCGCCGTCGCTGAAGACGCCGTCGCGCCAGACCTTCCGGATCGCCTTGTGGACCGGTTCGCGCATCGCTACTCCGCGGCTTCCACCACCGGCGCGATGCGGCGGGAGTGGCGTGCCTGCTGGTCATAGGCCTTCTGCCAGTCCGACGGGCCGTTCGACGGCGAGATCTGCACGGCCGTCACCTTGTACTCCGGACAGTTGGTCGCCCAGTCCGAGAAGTCGGTGGTGATGACGTTGGCCTGGGTGTCGGGGTGATGGAACGTGGTGTAGACCACGCCCGGCGCGACGCGGTCCGTGATCTCGGCGCGCAGCGTGGTCTCGCCGGCGCGGCTCGCCAGCCGCACCCAGTCGCCGTCGCGCACGCCGCGCTGCTCGGCGTCGTGCGGGTGGATCTCCAGCCGGTCCTCGGCGTGCCAGACCACGTTCTCGGTGCGCCTTGTCTGCGCGCCGACATTGTACTGGCTGAGGATGCGGCCGGTGGTGAGCAGCAGCGGGAAGCGCGGACCGGTGCGCTCGTCGGTCGCGACATATTCGGTGACGATGAACTTGCCCTTGCCGCGCACGAAGCCGCCGATATGCATCACCGGCGTGCCTTCCGGCGCCTTCTCGTTGCAGGGCCACTGCACCGAGCCGAGTTCGTCGAGCTTGGCGTAGGAGACGCCGGTAAAGGTCGGCGTCAGCGCCGCGATCTCGTCCATGATCTCCGACGGATGGCTGTAGTGCATCTCGAAGCCCATCGCCTTGGCGAGCAGGATCGTCACTTCCCAGTCGGCGTAGCCGTTGCGCGGCGTCATCACCTTGCGGACGCGCTGGATGCGGCGCTCGGCATTGGTGAAGGTACCGTCCTTTTCCAGGAAGGTCGAGCCGGGCAGGAACACATGGGCGTAGTTCGCGGTCTCGTTCAGGAACAGGTCGTGGACGATGACGCATTCCATCGCCGACAGCGCCGCCACCACATGCTTGGTGTTCGGATCGGATTGCAGGATGTCCTCGCCCTGCACGTAGAGGCCCATGAAGGTGCCTTCGATCGCGGCATCGAACATGTTGGGGATGCGCAGGCCCGGCTCCTTGTTGAGCTTGACGTTCCACATCGCCTCGAACTGCTCGCGCACGGCGTCGCCCGAGATATGGCGGTAGCCGGGCAGTTCGTGCGGGAACGAGCCCATGTCGCAGGAGCCCTGCACGTTGTTCTGACCGCGTAGCGGGTTCACGCCGACGCCGGGCCGGCCGATATTGCCGGTCGCCATCGCGAGGTTGGCGATCGCGATCACGGTAGTGGAGCCCTGGCTGTGCTCGGTGACGCCGAGCCCGTAATAGATCGCGCCGTTGCCGCCGGTGGCATAGATCCGCGCCGCTTCGCGCAGATCCTTCGGATCGACGCCGGTCATGATCGCGGTCGATTCGGGGCTGTATTTGTCCTGGGCGACGAAGGCCGCCCATTCCTCGAACTCGCTCCAGTCGCAGCGCTCGCGCACGAAGCTTTCGTTGACGAGCCCTTCGGTGACGATGACGTGGGCGAGCGCCGTGACCACGGCGACGTTGGTGCCGGGCATCAGCGGCAGATGCAGCGCCTTGACATGCGGCGATTCCACCATCTCGGTGCGGCGCGGATCGAGCACGATCAGCCTGGCGCCCTGGCGCAGCCGCTTCTTCAGCCGCGAGGCGAATACAGGGTGAGCCGAGGCCGGATTGGCGCCGATGATCATGACAACGTCAGTGTCTTCCACCGAATCGAAATCCTGCGTGCCGGCCGAAGTTCCAAAGGTCTGCGACAGGCCGTAGCCGGTCGGCGAATGGCAGACCCGGGCGCAGGTGTCGACATTGTTGTTGCCGAAGCCGCCGCGGATCAGCTTCTGCACCAGATAGGTTTCTTCATTGGTGCAGCGTGACGAGGTGATGCCGCCGACCGCGTCGCGGCCGTATTTCTGCTGGATGCCCTTGAACTTCGCGGCGGCGAAGTTGAACGCCTCGTCCCATGACACTTCCTGCCAGGGGTCCTCGATCCGCTCGCGGATCATCGGCTTCAGGATGCGCTCCTTGTGAGTGGTGTAGCCCCAGGCGAAGCGGCCCTTGACGCAGGAATGGCCGCGATTGGCCTTGCCGTCCTTCCACGGCACCATGCGCACCACTTCCTCGCCGCGCATCTCGGCCTTGAAGGCGCAGCCGACGCCGCAATAGGCGCAGGTGGTGATGACCGAGTGCTCGGGCTGGCCGATCTCGATCACGGATTTCTCGGTCAGCGTCGCGGTCGGGCAGGCCTGCACGCAGGCGCCGCAGGAGACGCATTCGGAGCCGAGGAAGCTCTCGCTCATGCCGGGCGAGACGCGGCTGTCGAAGCCGCGGCCGGAGATCGTCAGCGCGAAGGTGCCTTGCACCTCCTCGCAGGCACGGACGCAGCGCGAGCAGACGATGCACTTCGAGGGATCGTAGGTGAAGTACGGATTGGATTCGTCCTTCGGCATCCAATTGTCGTTTTCGCAGCCATGCGATTTGGCGAACACGTGGTTCTTGCCCTCATAGCCGTAGCGCACGTCGCGCAGGCCGACGGCGCCCGCCATGTCCTGCAATTCGCAGTCGCCATTGGCGGCACAGGTCAGGCAGTCCAGCGGATGGTCGGAGATGTAGAGCTCCATCACGCCCTTGCGCAGCTGCTTCAGCCGCTCGCTCTGGGTGTGCACGACGAGGCCGGGCATCACCGGCGTGGTGCAGGAGGCCGGCGTGCCGGCGCGGCCCTCGATCTCGACCAGGCAGAGCCGGCAGGAGCCGATGGCGTCGACCATGTCGGTCGCGCAGAGTTTTGGAATCTGGGTGCCGGCTTCCATCGCCGCGCGCATGATCGAGGTGCCCTCGGGCACGGTGATCTGGTTGCCGTCGATGGTCAACGTGACCATCGTCTCGGATTTGGACTTGGGCGTGCCGAAATCGATTTCCTGGATCAGCGACATCGTGATCTCCTGTTATTCCGCGGCCTGCAGCCGGGCCGGTGCGGGACCGAAATCTTCCCGGAAGTGTTTCAGCGCGCTCATCACCGGGTAGGGCGTGAAGCCGCCGAGTGCACACAGCGAGCCGAATTTCATGGTGTTGCAGAGGTCTTCGATTACGGCGAGATTCTCGGCGACGCGCTCGCCGTTGATGATCTTGTTGATGGTCTCGACGCCGCGGGTCGAGCCGATCCGGCACGGCGTGCACTTGCCGCAGGATTCGACTGCGCAGAACTCCATCGCAAAGCGGGCCTGCTTGACCATGTCGACGGTGTCGTCGAACACCACGATGCCGCCATGGCCGATCAGGCCGTCGCGCGCGGCAAACGCCTCATAGTCGAACGGCGTGTCGAACAGCGCGCGGGGGAAGTAGGCGCCTAACGGGCCGCCGACCTGCACTGCGCGCACCTCCCGTCCGGTGAAGGTGCCGCCGCCGATCTCATCGACGAGCTCGCCGAGCGTGACGCCGAATGCGGTCTCGAACAGGCCGCCATATCTGATATTGCCGGCGAGCTGGATCGGCATCGTGCCGCGCGAGCGGCCCATGCCGAAATCGGCATAGGCCTTGGCGCCGTTGTCGAGGATGAAGGGGATTGCCGCGAACGACAGCACGTTGTTGATCACGCTCGGACGGCCGAACAGGCCCTTATGCGCCGGCAGCGGCGGCTTTGCGCGGACGATGCCGCGGCGGCCCTCCAGGCTTTCCAAGAGCGAGGTCTCTTCGCCGCAGACATAGGCGCCGGCGCCGACCCGGACTTCGAGATCGAACTCATGCTTGGTGCCGCCGATCCGCTTGCCGAGCAGGCCGGCGCGGCGGGCGGCCGCGATCGCGGCGTTCATCGCCTCGACCGCATGGGGATATTCCGAGCGGATGTAGATGTAGCCTTTGGTGGCGCCGACCGTGATGCCCGCGATCGTCATGCCCTCGATCACGACGAAGGGGTCGCCTTCCATGATCATGCGGTCGGCGAAGGTGCCGCTGTCGCCCTCGTCGGCGTTGCAGACGATGTATTTGCGGTCGGCATTGGCCTGCGCCACGGTCTTCCACTTGATGCCGGTCGGGAAGCCGGCGCCGCCGCGGCCGCGCAGGCCCGAGGTCGTGATATCGGCAAGGATCTGGTCGGAGGTCAGCGTCAGGGCCCGCTCGAGGCCCTTGTAGCCGCCATGGGCGCGGTAATCGTCGACCGAGCGCGGATCGACCACGCCGCAGCGCACGAACGTCAGCCGGGTCTGCCGCTTCAGCCAGGCAATCTCGTCCGTGACACCAAGCCGCAGGGCGTGCTGGCCGTTACCAGCCATCGCATCGAGCAGCGCAGGCACGTCCGCCGGCGTCACCGGACCGAAGGCGATACGGCCTTGCCCGGTCGAAAGCTCGACCATCGGCTCCAGCCAGCACAGCCCGCGCGAGCCGTTCCTGACGATCTCGATCGCTGCGCCACGGGCTGCTGCGGCCTGCTCGAAGGCGAGCGCGACATCGTCGGCGCCGACGGCGACGGCCGCGGCATCGCGGGGGACGTAGATCCGCATCGTCATCGCTGCGCCTCCGCGACCAGCGCGTCGATCCGCGCTTCGTCGAGCCGGCCGACCACGCGGCCGTCCAGCATCGCCGACGGCGCGGTGGCGCACAGCCCGAGGCAATAGATCGGCTCCAGCGTCACGCGGTCATCCGCCGTGGTATTGCCCAGAGCAACGCCAAGCTTGGCCTCCGCGCGCGCCGCAAGCGCATCGCCACCGGCGGCCTGGCAGGCCTCGGCGCGGCACAGCTTGAGCACGTGGCGTCCGGCCGGTTGCTTGCGGAAGTCATGGTAGAACGTGAACACGCCGTGCACCTCGGCGCGAGACAGGTTGAGCGCCTCGGCAACCATCGGGATCGCCGGCTCCGGCACGTAGCCGAATGCCTCCTGCAACGCGTGCAGGATCACCAGCGTGGCGCCTTCAAGCCCGGCATGCTCGGCGATGATCTCGGCGCCGCGCGCCTTGTCCCAAGGTTCGTATCCCACCGTCATCAGCGCTTCTCACGATCTGTTTTTTGCTTTGCGCATCTGAGTTGGAATCGTTCGAAACATCAATAAAGCTGTCTCATGCGGCGATTGCGAAACGCGATTAATAGAGTTGTCGAATGGGTCGATCCGGGATCGCAATAATGTTCTGGAATCACGCACTTCCGGGGCGCTTTGGATTTCGGGATCGCACCCCGATCGTGCTACCTATGGCCGCGTCGGGCTGCCGCCCGGGGCACCGTTTTCCGAAGGGATTTGAACCTTGATCGACAAGCTGGAACTTCTGCTGGCGCTGGCCAAGGAACGGCATTTCGGCCGGGCTGCGGAGGCCTGCGGCGTCACCCAGCCCACCATGTCGACCAGCCTCAAGCAGCTCGAGGAGATCCTCGGCGTCATGCTGGTGCAGCGCGGATCCCGTTTCCAGGGTTTTACGCCCGAGGGCGAACGGACGCTGGACTGGGCGCGGCGCATCGTCGGCGACGCGCGCGCGATGAAGCAGGAGATCAACAGCCTGAAGGACAAGCTGTCGGGCGAGATTCGGATCGCCGCGATTCCGACCGCGCTCGGCATGGTGGCCGCGCTCACCACGCCGTTCCGGGCGCGCCATCCCGATGTCCGCTTCCGCATCCAGTCGTGCACGTCGGCCGACGTGCTCGGCCTGTTGGAGAACCTCGAGGTCGATGCCGGGCTGACCTACATCGAGAACGAGCCGATCGGCAAGGTCCGCACCATCCCGCTCTACAACGAGAGCTACCGGCTGTTGACGGCGCCGGATGCGATGTTCGGCGACCGCAAGCAGGTGACGTGGAAGGAGGTCGGCACCGTGCCGCTCTGCCTGCTGACGCCCGACATGCAGAACCGTCGCATCATCGATCGCGCGCTGACCTCGGTCGGCGCGGAGGCGACGCCAACACTGACATCGAATTCGCTGCTCGTGCTCTACACCCACGTGAAGACCGGACGCTGGGCCAGCGTGATGCCGGCCAAGCTCGCCGAAACGCTCGGCCTTGCGGATGCCGTGCGCAGCATTCCGATCGTCGATCCGGTGGTGGACTATAGCGTCGGCCTGGTGATCCCGCAGCGCGATCCGATGACGCCGCTGATCGCAGCGCTCGTGCAGGTCGCGCGCGAGGTCGCGCCGACGCTGGAGAGCACGTAAGCGCGCAGACATCGGCCGAGGCTCTGTCACGACGGTTCCGCTTCAGAGCGCAGGGCTAGGCGCCGAACGCAATCGTTTGCTTCACGTAGCAACGGTGGAACTCACGGACGGTTGAACGGTTTCATTGCGGCGTCCCGATCAGCGAGAGGAGCCGCTTTGAATCGTCGCCAGTTACTCCACGGATCGGCCGTGTTGCCGACACTCTTGCTGTTGTCGCAGCGTGAGGCCGCAGCCGCAGGGAACACGCCGGACGCGCCGTTCAACCCGTCGACGGTGAGGGAGCTGGCGCGCAGCCTCGCAGCCAAATCGTTCGTGGCACCGGACGAGAAGTTGCCGAACGGCCTGACCGACCTGAACTACGACCAGTACCGCTCGATCCGCTTCGTGCCGGAGCGCGCGTTGTGGCGCGGCGCGAAGCTGCCGTTCGAAGCGCAGTTCTTCCATCGCGGCTTCTTCTACAAGAACAAGGTCCAGATCTTCGAGGTCGCGGACGGCAAGGTCAGCGAGATCGGCTACAGCAAGGACATGTTCTCGTTCGGTGATACGGTACCCCCCTTCACCGAGGCGGATCTCGGCTTCGCGGGATTTCGCATCCATGCGCCGATCAACAAGCCGGATTATTACGACGAGGTCTGCGTCTTCCTCGGCGCGAGCTACTTTCGCGCCGTCGCCAAGGATGAGACCTATGGCCTGTCGGCGCGCGGCCTCTCGATCGATACCGGCGAGGCCAAGGGCGAGGAGTTTCCGTTCTTCAAGGCGTTCTGGCTCGAGCGTCCGGTGCCCAACGCGACCTCGCTCGTGATTCATGCCTTGCTCGACAGCAAGAGCTGCGCCGCGAGCTATCGCTTCACGATCAGGCCCGGCAAGACCACGGTGTTCGATGTCGAGGCATCGCTCTATCCGCGCGCCGATCTCGAGCACATAGGTCTTGCGCCGATGACGAGCATGTTCTTCTTCGGGCCGAACGACCGCAACGAGGTCGACGACTTCAGGCCGTCGGTGCACGATTCCGACGGACTTGCGATCTACAACGGCAAGGGCGAGAGCCTGTGGCGTCCGCTGAGCAATCCGCGCGACCTTCAGATCAGCACGTTCCAGGATATCAATCCGCACGGCTTCGGGCTGATGCAGCGGGAGAAGAATTTCTTCGCCTATCAGGATATCGAATCGAGCTTCGAGAAGCGTCCAAGCCTGTGGGTCGAGCCGATCGGCGACTGGGGCGAGGGCGCGGTGATCCTGTTCGAGATCCCGACCAGGGAGGAGATCCACGACAACATCGCCGCGTTCTGGCGGCCGAAGGCGCCGCTCAAAGCCAAGAGCGAGACCAATCTCACCTACCGGCTGCATTGGGGACCTGATGCGCCGAAGCCGCATTCGCTGGCGCGCTTCACGCGCACTGGCATCGGCGCACATGGCGAGAACAGCAAGCTGTTCGTGCTCGACCTGTTCGGCGACAATCTGAAGGGGATCGATCCTGCGAGCATCAAGGGTGTCGTGTCGGCCGAGAAGGCCGAGATCACGAACATCGTCACGCAGCCGAACCCGAACACCGGTGGATGGCGGCTCAGCTTCCAGTGCGCGGTCAAGAAGGAGCCGATCGAGCTGCGCGCGCATCTGGCGCAGGACGACAAGCCGCTCTCGGAGATCTGGGTCTATCGATGGGCGCCATAGTCACGTCGCCTCGTCGGGACGTCGCCGCGGCGGCCGACGGCTTCCTGCCGCACGAGAGCCCGCTTGCGATGGCGACCGCCGATCTCGGTCAGCCGCCGCATGCGGTGAGCAAGCCGGTGTCGGTCGGTGCGGGCATGTTGATGCGCCGCGCCTTCGTGCTGATGCTGACCGTCGCGCTGACCGGCGCCGGCGCCTACGAGATGTACATGGTGGTCCAGGTCGGCGGCGTGACGATCATGGAGTGGATGGTGCTGGTGCTGTTCGTGGCACTGCTGGCCTGGATCGCGTTCTCGTTTGCCTCGGGGCTGGCCGGCTTCTTCGTGCTGCTTCGGCGCAAGGGCAACGCGTTGCCGATCTCCGCGGATGGCCAGTTGCCGCAGCTCGCGAGCCGGACCGCGGTGCTGCTCCCGACCTACAACGAGAATCCGCATCAATTGATGGCGCGCCTGCGCGCCATCTACGAGTCCGTCGAGGCGACCGGGCAGGGCGAACGCTTCGACTGGTTCGTGCTGAGCGACACCCGCGATCCCGACATCTGGATCGCCGAGGAGCAGGCGTTCCTCGCGCTGAGCGAGGCCTGCGGCGGACGGCTCTACTATCGGCATCGCGCCGACAACACGGCGCGGAAGTCCGGCAATGTCGGTGAGTGGATCACGCGGTTCGGCGGCGGCTATCAGTTCATGATCGTGCTCGACGCCGACAGCCTGATGTCGGGCGACACCATGGTGCGGATGGTTCATGCCATGGAGACCAATCCGCAGGCGGCGCTGCTGCAGACGCTGCCCGTCATCGTCAACGCGCGCAGCCTGTTCAGCCGCCTGCAGCAATTTGCCGGCCGGCTCTACGGGCCGATGGTCGCCGCCGGTGTCGCGTGGTGGCACGGCTCCGAGGGCAATTACTGGGGACACAATGCCATCATCCGGATTCAGGCTTTTGCGGAGCAGGCCGGCTTGCCCGAGCTCTCCGGGCGCAAGCCGTTCGGCGGGCACATCCTAAGCCATGATTTCGTCGAGGCGGCGCTGATGCGGCGCGCGGGCTGGGGCATCTACATGGCGCCGGTGCTCGGCGGCAGTTTTGAGGAGGTGCCGCCGTCGCTGCTGGATTTTGCCGCGCGCGACCGCCGCTGGTGCCAGGGCAATCTGCAGCATCTCGCCGTGCTGAGGACGCGCCGCCTGCACTGGGTCTCGCGGCTGCATTTCATGACCGGGATCGGCTCCTATGTCACGGCGCCGATGTGGCTGTCGTTCCTGCTGCTCGGAATCCTGATTTCGTTGCAGGCGCGCTTCATTCGCCCCGAATATTTTCCGAAGGGTTTTTCGCTGTTCCCGAACTGGCCGGCGCAGGACCCCGTGCTCGCCGCCTGGGTGTTCGGCCTCACCATGGCGCTGCTGATCGTGCCGAAGCTGCTCGGCTACGTCCTGCTGCTGACGCGGTCGGACCTGCGCCGGCAATTCGGCGGCGGCTTCCGCGCGCTTCTAGGCGTCATCGCCGAGGTGTTGATTTCCGCCATGATCGCGCCGGTCATGATGGTGTTCCAGTCGGTTGCCGTCATCGAGATCCTGCTCGGCCGCGACTCAGGCTGGCAGACCCAGCGGCGTGACGACGGCGAGGTCGAGCGCCGCGAGTTGTACCGCAAGTACGGCGTGCCCACCGCCTGCGGCGTCGCGATGGCGGCGAGCGCCTATGCGGTATCGTTGCCGCTGCTGCTGTGGATGTCGCCGGTGATCGTTGGCCTGTTGTGCGCGATCCCGATCGGCGCATGGACGGCCAAGCCTGCGATGCGCGGGCTGTTCGTCACGCCGGAGGAGAGCGGTCCGCCGAGCGTGCTGCTCCGCGCCAACGAACTGGCGTCGCGGCCTGCCCACGCATCTGCGCCCGCGCTGGCGACCTTGCGGGAGGATGCCGGCCTGCTGCATCGGCATCTGTCGTCGCTGCCGCCGGCGCGGCGCAGCGGCCCGGGGGACATCGATCTTCATCGCGCGGTAGCGCGTGCGCGGATCGAGGCAAGCGACAGCTTCGACGAGGCCGTCACGCATCTCACGTCGCGCGAGACGTTGGCCGTGCTCGGCGATTCCGCGCTGCTGAAGGACGTGCTGGCGAAGTAGCGTAGGAGCTTCAGGCCGCTTCCGGCAGCCTGGTCTGCAGCGAGCGCGGATCGCGGGGCAGAGTGACGCGGACCACGGTGCCGACGCCGAGCTTGGAGCGCAGCTTCATCGAGCCGCCGTGCAGGTTGGTAAGCGAGCGCGCGATCGCAAGCCCGAGACCCGAGCCCTGGTAGCTCTTGGTGAGTTGGCTCTCGACCTGCTCGAACGGCTTGCCGAGCCGTCGCAGCGAGTCCGGTGCGATGCCGATGCCGCTGTCGGCGATCAGGAGCACGATCGAGTCGTCCAGCATCTGGCCGCGCACCAGCACGCGGCCGTGGTCGGGCGTGAACTTCACCGCGTTGGAGAGCAGGTTGACGATGATCTGCTTGACCGCGCGGCGGTCGGCGACGACCGAGATCGTGCTTTCGATGTCCGACTCCAGCGACAGGCCCTTGTGCTCGGCGCGGCCGGACACCACCCGCAGCGACTCGGCGAGGATGCCGGAGAGGTCAAGCGGCTCCATGTCGAACTTCATGCGGCCGGCCTCGATCTTCGACATGTCGAGGATGTCGTTGATGACCTCGAGCAGGTATTTCCCCGACGTCAGGATGTCGTGGCAGTACTCCTCGTACTTGTCCGAGCCGAGCGTGCCGAACAGGCCGGAGCCCATGATCTCGGAGAAGCCGATGATGGCGTTGAGCGGCGTGCGCAGCTCATGGCTCATATTGGCGAGGAATTTCGACTTCGCGGCGTTGGCGTCCTCGGCACGGGTCTTTTCCTGCGAGTATTTCTCGGCGAGGTCGGCGAGCTCAACGGCCTGCCGCTCGAGCTCGGATTGCGAGCGCTGCAGGTCGATCACGGTGGCGCGCAGCCGCAGATCGTTGTCGACCAGCTTCTGCTCGTGCGCCTTGATGCGGGTGATGTCGGTGCCGACCGAGACATAGCCGCCGTCCTTGGTGCGGCGCTCGCTGATGTGCAGCCAGCTGCCGTCGTCGAGCTGGGCCTCGAAGGTGCGGGCGCCCGGCGCCGGCACGCCGCTTTCGTGCAGGCGGGTGCGCACCTCGGGCATGCTGCCGACCTCGATCACGGTCTCGTAGGAGGTGCCGGGGCTGACGGCCGAGTCCGGCAGCTTGTGCAGCCGCTGGAAGTGCGAGTTGCAGAGCACCAGGCGGTCATCGGCATCCCACAGCACGAAGGCCTCCGGAATGGTCTCGATGGCGTCGCGCAGGCGGAGGTCGGCTTCCACCGACTTCTCGGCGAGGCTCTTCTGCTCGGTGATGTCGACCGCGATGCCGATCAGGTGCAGGCCGCCGTCGGCGGCGGCATGGCTGAGCTCGCAGCGCACGCGCAGCCAGATCCAGTGGCCGCCGACATGGCGCATGCGGAAGCTCTGGTCGATGTGATCGATCTTGCCGGAGATCAGCTGGTCGGCGAAGTCGAACAGGTTGATGTCGTCGGAGTTCACCAGCGCGTTGACCTCGCCGAAGGTGAGCAGGTCGTTGCGGGTGTCGAGGCCGAGCAGGGTGAACATCGACTGCGACCAGAAGATCCTGCCGCGCGACAGGTCCCAGTCCCACAGGCCACAGCGGCCGCGGTTGAGCGCGGTGTCGATCCGGCCGCGCACGGCGTCGTTGATCAGGTCGCCCTCGCGGGCGCGGGTCGATTGCCAGTGGAACGCGAAGCCGAGGATCAGCACCACGAAGCTCGTGGTCGCCGACAGCGTCACCGAGAGGGCGGCGTCCGATCCCCAGATCGGCTCGTTCATCTCCTGGATGACGACGACCTGGCCGGGCAGCGACTTGACCAGCGCCGAGATCGCCAGCGCGCTGCTGCCGTTCGGCAGCGTCATGTCGCTGACGGTGCCCTGCTGGCCCGGCGCGATCAGGAGCTGCGCGGTGGAGACGATGTCGAGGATGCGGTCGTTCTCGCCGGCGCCGTCGATCGGCACCCGCGCCAGCACGCGGTGATCGGCGCTGGTGATGATGACGTGGCGGCCATAGGCGATGCCCCAGGACGGGATCAGGTCCGGCAGCAGCTCCTGCATCCGTTCGATATTGGCGAGCCGCTCGTGACGCACCGAGGTGAGGCGATCGAGACGCTCGGCGAGGATGTCCGAGAGCGCAGCAAGGTCGCGCTTCATCGCGCCGCGCTTCTGCCGGTTCTGGTCGATCACCTGGACGAAGGCGCCGAGGCAGATCGTGATGAGGAAGGCGATGATGAGAGTAGGCACAGCGCGGCGCAGTGCAGGTTCGGCCGTCAAGAGCCTGTGATAAGCCGGTTTCGCGATCGACTGCGCCAATCCCTTGATCGAATCGGATTGGACGCACGCGTTCGCTGCATGCGCGCGCGCCATGCCTTAGACCCCCGCTCTAAGCTGATTTTTACCCGGTTCGGATGCTCCCCACGATGCATCCGAATCATGATCATTTGAATCCAGATTTCCGGGACTGTCGAGAGTCAACGATTCGTTAATGCGAAATAATTCTTGTCAAAAACAGAATCGGGATGCGCAAAGTGAGTCCGAAAGGAGAACGGCTCCGTAGAATTACGCGCGCTCGGGTTCTGCGTGACTGATCACACGCTTCACGGTGGGGAACGCGCGGCGCATCTTGCGTTCGATTTCGTCGACGCCTTCGTGCACCTTGATCACACTCATCGTGGGCGCGGCGCGGCAATGGAAGTTGACGATCTCGCCGGCATCGGTGTTGCGCACCCGCACATTATGGATGTCGTGGATCGCGCCGCCATCGGCAAATCCGGTCAGCGCCGCCTTGATGGTTTCGATACGCTCGGGTGCGGCGTCGGTTCCCCACGGCAGTTCCGGCTCGAGCGGCTCGATATGGGTGTCGACCTCGACGTCCTCGCCAAAATCCTCGCGGATCGCACGCTCGAGCTCGTGAGCGATGTCGTGCGCGGCATCGAGCGCCATGCCGCTGTCGACCTCGAGATCGATGCTGACGATCAGCTTGCCGCCGATGTCGTGAACGGTAACATGATGGATGGCGAGGCCGGAGTTGCGCGCGATCACCATGATGCGCTCGCGCACGCTCTCATTGTCGCGCGCCACAGGCACCGCGGTGAAGGTGAGGTCGGCATCGCCGAAGGTCTTGCTGACAGCCTCCTGCGCCCGGCACTTGATGTCCTCGACGCGGTCGATCGGGTAGGTGCGCGGCACGGTGGCGATGGCGTCGATGAAGTGCGTCGCGCCGACCATGCGGACCCTCAGGCGCTCGACGTCGACCACGCCCGGCACGGCCTTGATGGCGGCGGTGGCCTTTTCCAGCGCGCCTTCCGGCGCGCGGTCGAGCAGGGTCTCGACCGTCTCCCGCGCCATGCGCAGGCCGAGCAGGGCGATCATCACGGCGACCGCGATCGCCGCCGCGGCGTCGCCCCACCAGAACCCGAGGCCGGCCAGCACGAGGCCGACGATGACGGCCAGCGAGCCCATCACGTCGGAGGCGAAATGCAGCGCGTCGGCGGCCAGCGCCTGGCTCTTGGTGTCGCGCGCGGCGCGATGCAGCGCGCGGGCGCGCCACAGATTGACGCCGATATCGAGCAGCAGGACGACGAACGGAATGGCCGAGATCGACGGCGGCGGCGCGCCTTCGCGGAGATGGCTGTAGGCCTGGACCAGGATGCCGCCGGCCAGCACATAGAGCAGGGCGATGATGAAGAGTGCCGAGACGCTCTCGAACTTGCCGTGGCCGTAATGATGCTCGGCATCGGCCGGCTGGTCCGACACCCGCACCACCGCCCAGGTGATGATGGTCGCGACCAGGTCGATCGACGAGTGCAGCGCCTCCGAGATCAGCGCCAGCGATCCGATCGCGATGCCGACGACGAATTTTGCCAACGCCATGGTGCCACTGGCGAGGATCGAGATCGCCGCGACGGAGGTCTTGGTGGAGGCTGCGCTGGTGTCGGAAGAGCTCATGGGCGGCGGTTTAGCAGGCCATCTGTGAACATCAAGTGTCGTCAGTCACGCGTCATGCGCAATCGCAACTCACTTGCAAGAGCGAATATCGAGAGAGAGTTGTTGCGAACTGTTCCGAATCCAGGGCATGCGTTGCTCAACTTCACCAACCTCATCAAGTTCATCCAGGCATCGAGCGTCGTTCTCGCGGCGCGTTTCGCCCGAGCTTTGCAAATTCGTTCGCCCTCGGAAGAGGGCGCAGGGAATGCCGGGTGCGCGCTGCACCCGCGGTCCCGTGTGCAAAAGTGGAAACAAAAACGCACACGAGCATACAGGTTCAGCGGGAGACACTCCGGCATTCCCTGCGCGATGGGTTTACGGCTTACTTCGTGCTCTCCCCGGCGAGACCGGGCTTGCTTGTCACCGTCTCCGCAAGAGCGCCTAAGCGCCTTGCGGGGAGACACCTGCCACTGGGGCGTCAGGACCACACGACTTCACCGTCCGCCTCATGCATGCTCGTCAGTCACACACGCGGCGGCCACCGCATCTCATCGCAACACCCGTGACGATCGCGAAGCGCCCCTCGATCGGATGAGACGGGGAGTTCATACATCAAGCTTCGATTCGGATAAAGCGAAATATTTTTGCAGCGAGGGGTTGACGGATTTTGCTGAGTTGCCCGTCGTGTCGAATGGGCAACAGTCATCGTCACCGCAACTGGACGATCCTGCTTATCGCGAGACGGCAGGCGCGCTATCATGACCATGGCTTTGACAAGATTGAACCGGAGGCTGGTCGCTGATCGACCCTGACGGATGCCGAGAGGACACAGTCTTGGATGACATTGGACGGAAGAGGGACACGCCAATGAACTCCACGCCCACGCCGAATGCAGGTGAGCCTGGTGAGGGCCCGATCGCGAGCGCCGATGAGCGACTTGCGGAAGCCCACAAGCAGATCGCCCGCGCTGATGAAGAGCTCACGCGTTTGAGCGAGCAGCTCGCAAGGATGGAGCGCGACGCTGCATCCCCGCCGCCGGCTGAAGCTGAGCCGCCCTCGGTTGGACCTGCGCCTGCTCCTGCCCCCGCTCCTGCATCGGCCGGGCCCGGCCCGCAACCATCTTCGGGAAGGCCGGCTTTCCGGGCCCTTGCCGCCTTGTCGATGGCGGGGTGTGTCGTTGTCGCTGTCCTGGCTTCGCAGTCGTCGTATGGTGCGCGGGCCAAGCTGGCTGTCGCCCGCTGGGTGCCGCAGCTCGCGTCAGCTCCGTCACTGCCGCCGGACGATCCGCCGCTTCCCGCGCAGCCCGCTCCATCTGCGGTTCGAGTTGCCGCGGCGGACGCCCCGCCACCGCAACCGACGCCTGCGCCTTCGACCGCAACGCCGAAAGCAACGCAGGACAGCGCGCCGCCAGCTCCTCCCGCGCTTCCCGATCAAGCTGAGCTGCTGCAAACCATTGCGCGCGATCTCGCGAACATGCAGCGGAACATCGAACAGCTCAAGGCGGACCAGCAGCAAACGGCCCGCGAGAGCTCAAAAGCCATCGAGGAACTCAAGGCAAGCCAGGAAGAATTGAAACGGGCGCTCGCGAAGGTTTCCGAGCCGAAGACGTCGGCGCCTCCGACGCCGCCGGCTCCAACTGCGCGCAAGCCGCAGCGGACATATGAGCCGCCTTACGCGAGAGCGCCGCCGCGAATGCCGAGGGAATGGCTCTACGACGATTGGTAATCGTCGATGCGATGATGATCGATTCTGATCCGGCAGCAGCGCCTCGATTGAGAATTCGGCGCGGTGTCACTTTCGGTTATCCCCATCAGCGCAGTGGTCGCATGCCCCGTCAAAAGCAGGGTGCGGAATGTGACGTCGACACACCGTTGACGCGCCGTCGAAGAAGTTCGGTTCAGTCATGTTGCTGACGCATTCTCTGGCTTAGTCGGGCGCAATAACCAAAAACACTGTGTGGGACCGCTGCGGTTCCCACATTGGTTCCGTCGCCAGAATTGGCGCGAGTCCGCAAAAGTACCGGTCCGAGTGAACGCCTCCACGTTCGTTCGACCTTGTCTTGCGGAGTCGGGAACCAAACGATCGAAAAAATCAGTCAAGGAGTTATGATGCTGTTCGGCTCGAGCGCCGCAGTCTGCGGCGCCGTGGTTGCGCTCGCCATTTTTGGCCCCGCTACTGGAAGTGAAATCGGTACCGTTCATTCAAGCGACGTCGTCAATGCTGCCTGTGGAGATGCGATCGTTGGCGCAGCGTCCATGTACAATCCGTTCAAGCCCGGCAAGGAAGAGGGCGGTCCGAGCACAGCCTCCGGCGAGCGCTACGATCGCACGGTCTGGGCGGCGGCCATCAAGACAAGCCTGCGCCGGAAGTTCGGTGGCGTCCAATTCGGCGCCAGGCCGAAATATGCCCTGGTCGAGGCTGTCGGCAAGAAGGTCATCGTCAAGATCAACGATGTGGGGCCGCTCAGGCCCGGCCGCATCATCGACCTCAATGAGCGGACGATGCGCTATTTCGATCCGAGTCTGGAGATCGGAGTCATTCGCGACGTAAAAGTCAGCCCGCTTGCGGGGGACTATTGGAGCCCCGGACCGGTCGGCTAGCTGTGCCAGTATTTGGCGAGGCGGACGGTTGCTTTGCTCCCTGCAACTCCGCCCAGACCAAAGCACGCGAAGGCGCCGAGGAGCACGACAGCGGTCCAGTCACTGTGAATGCCTCCCTGTACATGACCGAGACAGGAGATCCCGATCGACAGGGCAGCGAAGCCAAATAGGGCTGCTCCAAGCGCGAAGCCCACCGCGCCCGCGAGCAGGACAACCAATGAGGTGCGCTTCACTTCCACCACCCGAACTCCCACAGCGCGCGTAGGCCGGGTTAGTACTACTGCGTCACACGCTCTTTCAGCCGATCCTGAGAGGCCGTGAACGAATCCAGCCGTCATTGCGAGCGAAGCGAAGCAATCCATCGGCCCGCAAACGCGGTTGGATGGATTGCTTCGTCGCTATCGCTCCTCGCAATGACGGCGGAGGCAGAATTATGACGCAGTAAGATTAGCCGGAGGCGTAACCCGCCGTTGCGTCGAAGGTGGGATGGCGGATTGCGCTGCGCTGATCCGCCCTACGCGCCTACAGCGTCACCACGATCTTGCCGAGGTGCTTGTTGGCTTCCATGTGCTCGAAGGCCTTGCCGATATCGGCGAATTTGTAGACCTGGTCGATCGGCAGCTGCAGCTTGCGCGCTTCGACCGCCGGCCAGATGTCCTTGCGCACCTCGTCGAAGATCGCGCGGATCTCTTCGATCGTGCGGGTGCGGAAGGTGACGCCGATATACTGGATGCGGCGCGCCGCGTGCAGGTCGAAGTTGAAGTCGCCATGGGTGCCGCCGAGCCGGCCGACATTGACGATGCGGCCCTTGACCTTGGTCGCCTTCAGATTCTGGTTGGCGACCGGCCCCGAGACCTGATCGACGATCAGGTCGACGCCTTCGCCCGCGGTTGCCTGCAACACCTGATCGACCCAGCCGGGATCCTTCGAGTCCACCGCGAGATCGGCGCCGAATTCCGTCAAGCGGCCGCGCCGCATCGGATCGGTCGACGATCCCACCACGAGCTTGGCGCCCTTCAGTTTCGCGATCTGCATCGCCATCAGGCCGACCCCGGAACTCGCGCCCTGGATCAGCACGGTCTGGCCCGGCTGCAACGCGCCATTGGTGATGACGGCGTTATGCATGGTGGCGAGTGCGACGGGAAGCGTGGCGGCTTCGTCGAAGTTCATGTTCGACGGCGCCCGGAAAAGCCGGCCGTGATCGGCCAGCGTGTATTCGGCGAACGCTGCGCCGCCGGAGCCCATGATCTTGTCGCCGACCTTGACGCCCCTGGCATCGGGGCCGAGCTCGGCGACCTCGCCGGCCCATTCCATGCCGAGCACGGTGCCGACGCCGCCGGCCGCGCCGTGGGCGTGGCCCTTGGTCATGCCGAGATCGGCGCGGTTCAGCCCGCAGGCGTGCACCTTGACCAGTACCTGCGTGCCTTTCGGCACGGGCTTGGCGACGTCGGTGATTTGAGGGCCGTTGGCTCCGTAGACATAGGCTTTCATAGGCTTGTTCTCGGGCTTGTTCTCGTTGTGTCGTCTGATGCGAGCTGAACTGATCGATTCACCCCGTCATCCTGAGGAGCGCGAAGCGCGTCTCGAAGGATGAACGGCCCGGCTGGTGGCCGTCGCCCTTCGAGGCTCGCTTCGCGAGCACCTCAGGGTGACGGATAACGGCCTTTGCTCCCGCCCGCTTACTCCGCGGCCTGGCGCTTGGCCCCGGACATCATCGCCTCGAGCCGTTCGCGGATGATCGCTTCCGCCTCGTGGACGATGCGCGAGACGAGCTCGGCGCAGGTCGGGATGTCGTGGATCAGGCCCTGCACCTGGCCGGCCGACCAGATGCCTTCGTCGGCATCGCCGGTCGCGTAGACCATCTTGCCGCGGGCGCCGGCGACCAGTTCGCGGACGTCCTCGAACTTGGCGCCTTCCTTCTCCATCTGCACCACCTTGGTCGAGATCGCGTTCTTGGCGACGCGCGAGGTGTTGCGCATGGTGCGGAAGATCAGCTCGGTCTCGCGCTCGTCATTGGCAACGATGCGTTCCTTGACGAGCTGATGGATCGGGCTTTCCCGGGTGCACATGAAGCGCGTGCCCATGTTGATGCCCTCGGCGCCGAGCGCCAGCGCGGCGACGAGGCCGCGGGCATCGCCGAAGCCGCCGGAGGCGATCATCGGGATCTTCACCTTGTCGGCCGCGGCGGGGATCAGGATCAGGCCGGGCGTGTCGTCCTCGCCGGGATGGCCGGCGCATTCGAAGCCGTCGATCGAGATCGCGTCGGCCCCCATCCGCTCGGCGGACAGCGCGTGGCGCACGCTGGTGCATTTGTGCAGCACCTTGATGCCGTGCTTCTTGAACTCGTCGACATGTTCCTGCGGCTTGTTGCCGGCGGTCTCGACGATCTTGATGCCGCTCTCGATGATGGCCTGGCGATATTCGGCGTAGGGCGGCGGCTTGATCGCGGGCAGGATGGTGAGGTTGACGCCGAACGGCTTGTCGGTCAGCTCACGGCAGCGCACGATCTCCTTGCGTAGATCGTCCGGCGTCGGCTGCGTCAGCGCGGTGATCATGCCGAGCGCGCCGGCATTGGCGACGGCGGCGACCAGTTCCGCGCGCCCGACCCATTGCATGCCGCCCTGCACGATCGGGTGGTCGACGCCGAACATTTCGGTGAAGCGTGTCTTGATCATTCTGCCCTCGTTTCCATCAGAATTTTCCGCGACGCGGACGGCCGCGCACGGTGCTGTTTTTGGATGTCGAGGGAAGGATGCAGTCCTGTCCGGCAAATGTCCACCGGCCAGCCGTGGCGCGCCCATGCGGAAATGAAGGGGCGCGCGGTGGTCCGCGCGAGGGCGGGGCAGAAGGCTTCGATGATCCGATCCGCTCAGGCGCCGGTGATCGACCACGCAGCGCCTGGCTGAGAGCGACGAGATCGAGACGGCTATTGGGTCGGCTGGGCCTGCTCGGATGTTTGATAGGCCGTCACGGTGCGTGCCATCGCAGCCGTCGCTTCCTCGTCGAACGCAGCCGAGATGTCGCGCATGCTGACGACGCCGATCAGGCTGTAATTGTCGATCACGGGCACGTGGCGGATGTGGTGCTTGGTCATGAGATGACGGATGTGCTCGAGCGTGTCGCTCGAATTGCACGACACCAGCTGCTGCACCGAGACGAACTGCGACACCTTCATGTTGGCGCCGGCCGCACCGTGCGCGGCGATCGCGCGCACCACGTCGCGCTCGGTGAACATGCCGGCGCAGGTGTTGCCTTCGGTGCGGACGACATCCTTGACCACGAGCGCGCTGATATTGCTGGCACGCATCAGCTGCGCGGCGATCGCGACCGTCTCGTTCATACGGACCGTAGCGACGCGGGGGGTCTTCTTGCGCAGGATATCTCCGACTTGCATGGCAACCTCCTTGGGATATCGGTGACCTAGTCTGGTATACATAATGCCAATTGTCAACGGGCGGATTGCAGCAATCTACCACCGGGAAGCAGCTTAAATAGGCAGATTTGCTGACATGTCGGATGATTGTGGGCGGTCATGAGCCGGCGAGCGATCATCGCGACCTCGGCCATCTGGTATCTGGTATCCCTGACGATGCCAAACGAAAGAGGCGCACCGGGGTGCGCCTCGATCCGTCCGGCAGGCGATCGCGAGATCAGGCGGTCTTGTCAGGCGGTTTTGGCGCCCGGCGCGGTCTCGGTCGCGGCGGCCGCTTCGTTGCCGTGGATGAAGGCGCGGCGCATCGGCTTGATCACGAACAGCGCCATCAACGCCGCGGTGGCGTTGAGCGCGACCGCGATCACGAACACCGCCTGCCAGCCATAGCTGGCGGCAACGATACTGGCGGCCGGCACCAGCAGCGCGGCGGTGCCCTTCGCGGTGTAGAGCATACCGTTGTTGGTGGTCGCGAACTTCGCGCCGAAGGTGTCGCCGGAGGTCGCCGGGAACAGCGAGTAGATCTCGCCGAACACGCCGAAATAGACCGCGGTCGCCAGCACGAACACCAGCGGATTGTGGCCCCAGGTCGACAGCGTCAGCAGCATCAGCGCGCCGGTGCCGAACGCGATGAACATGGTGTGCTCGCGGCCGATATTGTCGGAGACCCAGCCGAAGAACGGCCGTCCGAACCCGTCGAAGATGCGGTCGAGCGAGATCGCAAAGGTCAGCGCGGCCATCTGGAAGCCGGCGAGCGAGACCGGCGTCGTGGCGATCTTGTAGTCGTGCGCGATCGGCGCGATCTGCGCCGCCGCCATCAGGCCACCGGAGGCGACCATCACGAACACCAGGTACATCACCCAGAAGATCGGGCTGCGCAGCACCTGCGGCGGCGTGAAGTCGATCTTGGTCTGCGGCAGATTGAGCTGCTTCTTCTTCGGCGGGATCATGACCGAGGGCTTCTGGATGAAGAAGGCGAGGATGAAGACGATCAGGCCTTGGCCGATGCCGAAATCGAAGAACGCGGTCCGATAGCCGCTCGCGGCGATCATGTTGGCGATCGGCACGACGGTGATCGCCGCACCCGCGCCGAAGCCGGCCGCGGTCGCGCCGGCGGCGAGGCCGCGGCGATCGGGAAACCACTTCAGCGCATTGCCGACGCAGGTGCCATACACCGCGCCCGCGCCGATGCCGCCGACCACGGCCGCAGCGTAGAGCAGGGTCAGCGAGTCCGCATAGGAGTTCAGCACCCAGGCCAGCGCGATCATGATGCCGCCGAACATGATGACGATCCGCGGACCGTATTTGTCGACGAACCAGGCCTCGACCGGCACCAGCCAGGTCTCGGTCACGACGAAGATCGTGAAGGCGAACTGGATCGCCGCGCGGCCCCAATGGTGTGCGCCGTCGATCGGATCGACGAACAGCGTCCAGCCATATTGCAGGTTCGCGATCATCGCCATGCAGACGATGCCCATGACGAGTTGCAGCCAGCGGAAGCCGCTGGACGAAGGTTGAGCTTGTGTTGCGGCCGTATTGCTGGAAACCATCAAGTCCTCCCGAGCGCGCCCGGTCTTCGTGAGACCCAGTGTCGCAATTCTTGTGGCGTATCGTCGCAAGCGCTCGGGCGAGGTTGGTATACTATATTCCAGAAAGCAAGCTGATCTTCTGCTGCGACGCAGCAAAACTGGCATATTTTGGGCTGATCCAGCTTCTCGGCGGGGTGCCGAACAATGAAAAACGCCCGGCGATTGGCCGGGCGTTTTCGTGAGGGAAGACTGGGTGCGTTGCTTACGCCGTCGCCGATTTCGCGACCACGATTTTCCGCCATGGCTTGAGCACCGCGATCGCGAGCAGCGAAGCCAGGATGTTGGCGCCGGCCGCAACGATGAACACGCTGTCCCAATGGCCCGACGACTGCTGCATGTAGTTGGCGATCGGCACCAGCAGCGCGGCGGTGCCTTTCGCGGTGTAGAGCAGGCCGGCATTGGTGGTGGCGAATTTGGCGCCGAACGTGTCGGTGCAGGTCGAGGGGAACAGCGAGTAGATCTCGCCCCAGGCAAAGAACACGAAGCCCGAGAGCAGCACGAACCAGATCGGATCGTGACCCCAGAGATAGAGCATCCAGATGCCGAAACCTTCCATGCCGAAGGCGATGAACATCGTGTTCTCGCGGCCGATCATGTCGGAGATCCAGCCGAAGAACGGACGCGTCAGGCCGTTGAGCACGCGGTCGATGGTCGCGGCGAAGGTCACCGCCGTCATGGTCACGCCGATCAGCGTCACCGGGATGCTGTCGACCTTCCAGTCGACCGCGATCGGCTTCAGATTCGCCGTCACCATCAAGCCGCCGGCGCCGACGATCACGAACATGAAGTACATCAGCCAGAAGATCGGCTGGCGCAGCACTTCGGTCGGCTGATAGTTACGCCGGGTCTGGATCAGATTGGCGTTCTGCACCACCTGCGGCACCTGGCCCGCCTTCGGCGCAAGCAGGAAGAAGGCGAGCAGCACGATGATGATGCCCTGGCCGAGACCGAAATACAGGAAGGTGGTCTGGAAGCCGGAGTCCTTGATCATCGCCTGGATCGGCGCCACCGTGAGCGCGGAGCCGGCGCCGAAACCGGCTGCGGTGATGCCTGCGGCGAGGCCGCGCTTGTCGGGAAACCATTTCAGCGCGTTGCCGACGCAGGTGCCGTAGACGCCGCCGGCGCCGATGCCGGCGATGATCATGCCGAGATAGTAGCCGTTCAGCGAGGTCGCCTGCGCGTTGATCGCCCACCCGATCGCGCACAGGATGCCGCCGATCAGCACGACGAGGCGCGGACCGTATTTGTCGACGAACCAGCCCTCGACCGGCACCAGCCAGGTCTCGAACAGCACGAAGAGGGTAAAGGCCCACTGGATCGAGGCGCGATCCCATCCAAACTTCTTCTGGATGTCGGGGACGAAGAACGTCCACCCGTATTGGTAGTTTGCGATCATCACCATCGCAGCGACGCCGATGGCGAGTTGCGTCCAGCGATAGGTGTCGCTGACACGCGCGGCCGCGGGGGCCGCAGTTGCCTGAACCATGTCCGACATTGATCCTCCCAGTGCGCGCTTATCGTCATTCTGCTTTTGGCGCGGCGTGGCCATCTTGGTATTCGATATGCCAAGGTTCAAGCTGTCGCAGGTGCGGCGTGCGCATATGCCGCAGAAGACCGCATGCCACGGAAGATTCGGGGCCGCGCGAACACTAGTTCAGCGCGCAAAAAAAATGGCCCCGAAAATCGGGGCCATTGGTCGAAGGTTCAATGTCAGGTCGCATCTTGCGCCGAAACACCAGCCGGCGAAGCGCGCGTGGAATCCCGGTGCCTTAGAGACCGAAGCGCGGCAGGTCGCCGTTGCGGTTGGAGATCTCCGCGCTCTTCATCAGAAGGCGGTCGATCGAGGCCAGCAGGCGGCCGAGCAGGGTGTCGGCGGGCGCGAGCGCGATGGCGGTGGTCTTGATGGCAGTGGTCTTGGACATTGTCGTCCCCTTTGGCTGGAGGCCAGCAACGGGCCGGCTCATCATCTGCCGCCAAACTATGTATACCAGATGCCAGATACAACGAACTTGTTTGCATAGCAGCATGCGCGGCTGTGCAATGCAGCAAAATGGCCTGATTGGTATCCCAAATCGGCCCTTCTGGCCGCCATCCGGCCGGCCATCATAAAAAGTGCCGACCTATGAGAGCTCGGTGACGCTGAGGACTTGCCGGAGGGGGGAAGATGGAGAGACCAGCGGCGAGGGCGGTTGATCGGAAGCGCGATCCCGTACGCCAACCGGCCGCCTCAACTCATCCAGCGCGGCAGCGGCAGATTTTTCTTGCGCAGGAAATCCGCATTGAAGAGCTTGGATTGGTAGCGTTGGCCGCCGTCGGCGAGGATGGTGACGATGGTCTTGCCGGGGCCGAGCTCGCGCGCGAGCCGCATGGCACCTGTGATGTTGATCGCGCTGGAGCCGCCCAGCACCAATCCCTCGTGCTCGATCAGGTCGAACAGGATGGGCAGCGCTTCCTGGTCCGTGATGCGGTAGGCCATGTCGATCGGCGTGCCTTCGAGATTCCTGGTGATGCGGACCTGACCGATGCCCTCGGTGATCGAGTCGCCCTCGGTCGTCAGTTCGCCCCTGGTGAACCAGTTGTAGAGGGCGGCGCCCATGGGATCGCTGAGCGCGATCTTCACGTCGGGGTTACGCTCCTTGAGCGCGCGCGCCACGCCGCCCAAGGTGCCGCCGCTGCCGACCGCACAGGTGAAGCCGTCGATCTTGCCGTCGGTCTGCCGCCAGATCTCGGGACCGGTGGTGCGATAATGGCCGTCGCTGTTGGCGACATTGTCGAACTGGTTGGCCCAGAAGGCGCCGAGCTCCGCGGCGAGACGGCCGGAATAGCGCGCGTAGTGACGAGGATCGGAATAGGGCACCGCGGGGATCAGGCGCAGATCGGCGCCGTAGAGCCGCAGCAGGTCCTGCTTCTCCTGGCTCTGCGTGTCGGGCATCACGATCACCGAACGATAGCCGCGCGCATTGGCGACGAGCGCGATGCCGATGCCGACATTGCCGGCGGTGCCTTCGACAATGACGCCGCCCGGCTTCAGCTGGCCGCGCCGCTCGGCGTCGTCGATGATCGCCAGCGCCGCACGATCCTTGATCGAGCCGCCCGGATTGAGGAATTCGGCCTTGCCGTAGATGTCGCAGCCGGTGGCTTGCGATGGCCCGCGCAGCCTGATCAGGGGCGTATTGCCGATCGCCTCCAGGACACCCGAGCGAACATTCATGCTGCCGCACCCTTTGTTTTGTTGCGGTATCTTACGCCGGGCTGGTCAGCGCGTTGGTGCTGTTCTCGGCTTGATTTGGGAAGTATCTCTATCGTCCGTGCGGCGATGCCGACGATTTCGTTCTTTTGAAGGAGGCGGCGTCATGCGGGCTTTCACTTCAACGTCCAAGGAGGAGGTGCCCGTCATGCGAACGCTGATCGTTCTCGCCTTCGCAGCCTTCGTCGCCGTTCCGACATTGGTCGCGGCGCAACCCATGACTGCGCAGCAGTATCACAAAGAGAAAGGCCCCTGCGCCTGCCCTGAAGACAAGGACATGGCCGGAAACACATGCGGAAGACGAAGTGCCTTCTGTGAGAGCGACGGCATCGACATTCAGAATTGCTATCTGAAGGACGCTGAGCGCCGAAAGCAAACGGAGTGCTCGTTCGTTTACGATCCGATCCGGCCGCAGCCGCTCGCGCCGAAGAGATAATCGAACAGGACGCTACCAATGAAAAATGGCCGCGGTTGCCCGCGGCCATTTATGGTGTTGATTGAACGCAGGCCTTACTCGGCAGCCTGCTTGCGCGGTGGGTCGAGCGCGCCGGAGTCATGGATCTCGGCGACCTGGTGATCGCTGAAGCCGAGCACCTCGCGCAGGATCTCGTCGGTATGCTCGCCGAGCAGCGGCGAGCGCTGAACGTCGCTCGGCGAATCCGACAGCTTGATCGGGTTGCCGACCGAGATGTACTTGCCGCGGGTCGGGTGATCGACCTCGACCACGGTGCCGGTGGCGCGCAGCGACTGGTCTTCCGCGATCTCCTTCATCGAGAGGATCGGACCGCAGGGGATGTCGTCCTTGTTGAGGATTTCCATCGCCTCGAATTTTGTCTTTGTCATCGTCCACTGTTCGATGCGAGCAAAAATCTCGTTGAGGCGCGGCAGGCGGGCCGGCGGCTTGGCGTAGTTCGGGTCGGTCTTCCAGGAGGGCTCGCCGATCACGTCGCAGATCTTCTCCCAGACCGGGGCCTGGGTGATGAAGTAGATGTAGGCGTTCGGGTCGGTCTCCCAGCCCTTGCACTTCAGGATGCGGCCGGGCTGGCCGCCGCCGGAATCGTTGCCGGCGCGCGGCACGGCATCGCCGAACGGAATGCCTTCGCCGAACTGGCTGTATTCCTTGAGCGGGCCGTGGGCGAGGCGCTGCTGGTCGCGCAGCTTGACGCGGGCGAGGTTGAGCACCCCGTCCTGCATCGCCGCGGTGACGCGCTGGCCCTTGCCGGAATGGGTGCGGTGATAGAGCGCAGTGACGATGCCGAGCGCGAGGTGCAAGCCGGTGCCGCTGTCGCCGATCTGCGCGCCGGTGACCAGCGGCAGGCCGTCGCGGAAGCCGGTGGTCGAGGCGGCGCCGCCGGTGCACTGCGCGACGTTCTCGTAGACCTTGCAGTCCTCATACGGGCCGGGGCCGAAGCCCTTGATCGAGGCGACGATCATCTTCGGATTGATCGCCTGGATCTTCTCCCAGGGGAAGCCCATGCGATCGAGCACGCCGGGACCGAAATTCTCGACCAGCACGTCGCACTGCTTGATCAGCGCGGTCAGCACTTCCTTGCCCTTCGGGTTCTTGGTGTCGAGCGTGATCGAGCGCTTGTTGTGGTTCAGCATGGTGAAGTACAGGCTGTCCACGTTCGGGATGTCCTGCAGCTGGCCGCGCGTGATGTCGCCGACGCCGGGACGCTCGACCTTGATCACGTCGGCGCCGAACCAGGCCAGCAATTGCGTGCAGGTCGGACCCGACTGGACGTGGGTGAAATCGAGAATGCGAACGCCCTTCAGCGCCTTGGTCATATCTATTGCTCCGTACTCTGGTCTGCCCCTGCACCCGCAGGGAGTGATGGGTTGAGGGGTTTACTTCTTCTTGCTCAGGACGCTCTGCGGATTGAGGTTGCCGATGCGGCCGCTCTCCGAGCCCGCCGCCGGATCGATCACCGCGTTGATCAGCGTCGGCTTGCCGGAATCCAGCGCCGCATTGACCGCGCGTTTCAATTCGTCCGGCGAGGTGGCGTTGACGCCGACGCCGCCGAAGGCTTCCATCATCTTGTCGTAGCGCGAGCCCTTGACGAACACGGTGGTCGCCGGATCGTCGCTTGTGCCGTTGACGTCGGTGCCGCGATAGATGCCGTCATTGTTGAAGATCACGACGCAGATCGGCAGCTTGTAGCGGCAGATGGTCTCGACCTCCATACCCGAGAAGCCAAACGCGCTGTCGCCTTCGACCGCCAGCACCGGCAGGCCGGTCTCGACCGCGGCCGCGATCGAATAGCCCATGCCGATGCCCATCACGCCCCAGGTGCCGACATCGAGCCGCTTGCGCGGCTTGTGCATGTCGACGACGCCGCGGGCGAGGTCGAGCGTGTTGGCGCCTTCGTTGACGAAGATGGTGTCCGGACGCTCCGCGATGATGGCGCGCAGCGCGCCGAGCGCGCCGTGATAATCCATCGGCGAGGCGTTGCTCATCAGCTTCGGCGCCATCTTGGCGACGTTGTCGTCGCGCTTCTTGGCGATGGTCGCGAGCCAATCGCTCGGCGCGGCGGCCCAGTTCGCGCCCATCGCATCGAGGAACGCGGAGACGCAGGAGCCGATATCGCCGACCACGGGCGCCACGATCTCGACGTTGGAATCCATTTCCTTCGGCTCGATGTCGACCTGGATGAACTTCTTCGGGGCCTCACCCCAGGTCTTGCCCTTGCCATGCGAGAGCAGCCAGTTGAGCCGGGCGCCGATCAGCATCACGACGTCGGCTTCCTTCAGTACGGTCGAGCGCGCCGCACCGGCGCATTGCGGATGCAGGTCGGGCAGCAGGCCCTTGGCCATGCTCATCGGCAGGAACGGTACGCCGCTCTTCTCGACGAAACTCTTGATCGCCTCGTCGGCCTGGGCATAGGCCGCGCCCTTGCCGAGGATGATGAGCGGGCGCTTGGCGCTCTTCAGCACGTCGAGCGCGCGCTTGACCGACGACGGGGAGGGGATCTGCTCGGGCGCCGCGTCGATCACCTTGACCAGCGACTTCTTCCCGGCGTCGGCATTCATCACCTGCGAGAACAGCTTTGCCGGCAGGTCGAGATAGACGCCGCCCGGACGGCCCGATACCGCGGCGCGAATGGCGCGCGCAAGCCCGATGCCGATGTCCTGGGCGTGCAGCACGCGGAACGCCGCCTTGCACAGCGGCTTGGCGATCGCGAGCTGGTCCATCTCCTCATAGTCGCCCTGTTGCAAATCGACGATCTCGCGCTCGGAGGAGCCCGAGACCAGGATCATCGGGAAGCAGTTGGTGGTGGCATGCGCCAGCGCCGTGAGGCCGTTGAGGAAGCCGGGCGCGGACACCGTAAGGCAGACGCCGGGCTTCTTGGTGAGGAAGCCGGCGATCGAGGCCGCATAGCCGGCGTTCTGCTCGTGGCGGAACGAGAGCACGCGAATGCCCGCCGCCTGGGCCATGCGGCCCAGGTCCGTGATCGGGATACCCGGTACACCATAGATGGTGTCGATGCCGTTGAGCTTGAGCGCATCGATGACGAGGTGGAAACCATCCGTCAGCTCTTGCTCGGTGCCCGGTGCCTCGGATTTCGTAGCGGTATTCAGCATCGGCATCGTCTCCCTGATCGTTCTTGTTCGGACGATCTGTTTGTCGTCAGAAGCGTGTGGACTCGAAGTATCTAAGTGAACAGTTCCTGACCATGCGCCTCGACATAGGCGGCAAGGCCGAGCGTGTGATCGCGCGACCGCTTCTCGGCGAGTTCGGTGTCGCGCGCCTCCAGCGCCTCAATGATCCCGAGATGCTCGGGCAGCGAGGTCGCGGTGCGGTCCTTGCGGCCGATCGTGAGCTGGCGATAGCCGCGCACATGCAGCAGGAGGTCGTTGGTGAGGTCGACCAATACGGGTGATTCCGACAGCGCGATCAGCGCCTGGTGGAAGGCGATGTTGGCCCTGGAATATTCCTCGACGTGATCCTGCGGCAGGCGGTCGTCGCTGAAGTCCTTGAAGAAGTCGCGCAGCGCCGAGATGTCCTTCTTGCGCGCGGTGGTGGTGATCAGGCGCGCCGCCATGCTCTCCAGCGCCGCCCAGGCGCGGATCATGTCGACGATCTCCGACTTGGTGCGACGGACCACGATGATGCCGCGCCGCGGCACGGTCTTCACGAAGCCGTCCTGCTCGAGCATCGCGATCGCTTCGCGGATCGGCGTGCGGCTGACGCCGAGGCGTTCGGACAAGGCGCGCTCGTCGAGCATCACCGGCTCGGGCGTCGCGTAGATGTCCATCTTCAGGATCGCTTCCTTCAAGGCTTCATAGGCCTTGTTCTTGAAGCTCGTCTCCGGCGCGATGCGGACGATGGCGATATCTGTGTCAGCCATGTTGGGCGACGCCTTGGTCTGTTTCGGGTCAGGCACGACTCGTCTCCTCCTCTTGGAGACGTCTTCTTAGCAGAAGAAATTACCCTAGATTTTTGGCATGCCAAATACCAGAATGTCAAGACGTGCTTATTTTTCGGCATTTTTGGGCATGGACCGACCTTGACAATTGCGTTTTTGGCATACCAAATGCCAGGAAATTGTCCCAGGAGGAAGCCGATGTCAAATTCGAAGGATGCGGTCCGCAAAATTCTCGATGCGGTCAAGGCCGACAAGCGCACGAGCCTCACCGCGCCCGAAGGCAAGGTGGTCTGCGACGCCTACGGCATTCCGGTGCCGAAGGAGGGCGTCGCCAAGTCGGCCTCCGAGGCCGCGCGGATCGCCGCCGACATGGGCTTCCCGGTCGTGATGAAGATCGTCTCGCCGGACATCCTCCACAAGACCGAGGCCGGCGGCGTGGTCGTCGGCGTCAAGAGCGCCGCTGACGCCGAGAAGAGCTACGAGACCATCCTGGCCAACGCCAAGACATATAAGGCCGATGCCAAGATCGATGGCATCCAGGTCCAGCAGATGCTGGGCGGCGGCACCGAGGTGATCGTCGGCTCGATCACCGATGGCTCGTTCGGCAAGCTGGTCGCCTTCGGCCTCGGCGGCGTGCTGGTCGAGATCCTCAAGGACATCACCTTCCGCCTCGCGCCCGCAACCAAGGACGACGCGCTGTCGATGCTCGACGGCATTCAGGCCCATGAGATGCTGAAGGGTGTGCGCGGCGGCGAGCCGGTCAACCGCGAGGCGCTCGCCGACGTCATTGTCAAGGTGTCGCAGCTGGTCAGCGATTTCCCCGAGATCGTCGAGCTCGACCTCAACCCGGTGTTCGCCACCAGCAAGAACGCGATCGCCGCCGACGTCCGCATCGTCGTCGACTTCGACTACAAGCCACGCCCGGCGCCGCGTCCAACCGAAGAAATCGTCGCCGCGATGAACCGCATCATGCAGCCGAAGGGCGTGGCCGTGATCGGCGCTTCCGCCGAGGACGGCAAGATCGGCAACTCCGTGATGAAGAACCTCATCAACGGCGGCTATAAGGGCGAGATCTACCCGATCCACCCCAAGGCCGAAGAGATCCTCGGTTACAAGGCCTACAAGAGCGTCAAGGACGTGCCCGGCGTGATCGACACCGCGGTGTTCGCGATCCCGGCGAAATTCGTCGCGGGCGCCTTGGCCGAATGCGGCGAGAAGAAAATCCCCGGCGCCGTGCTGATTCCCTCGGGCTTCGCCGAGGCCGGCGCGCCGGAATTGCAGGCCGAGATCGTCGAGGTCGGCAAGAAGTACAATATCCGCCTGATGGGGCCGAACATCTACGGCTTCTACTACACGCCGGCCAATCTCTGCGCCACGTTCTGCACCGCCTATGACGTCAAGGGCCACGCCGCGCTGTCGTCGCAGTCGGGCGGCATCGGCATGGCGATCATCGGCTTCTCGCGCTCGGCCAAGATGGGCGTGTCGGCGATCGTCGGCCTCGGCAACAAGTCCGATATCGACGAGGACGATCTGCTCGCCTTCTTCGAGCAGGATCCCAACACCAATCTGATCGCGCAGCACTGCGAGGACCTGAAGGACGGCCGCGCCTTCGCCGAAGCCGCCAAGCGCGTCTCCAGGAAGAAGCCGGTGGTCGTGCTCAAGGCGGGCCGCACCTCTGCGGGTGCGAAGGCGGCGTCGTCGCACACCGGCGCGCTGGCCGGCAACGACAAGATCTACGAGGACGTGTTCAAGCAGTCCGGCGTGATCCGCGCCCGCTCGCTCCGGCAGCTCTTGGAATTCGCCCGCGGCGTGCCAGTGCTGCCGACGCCGAAGGGCGAGAACGTGCTGATCATCACCGGCGCCGGCGGCTCCGGCGTGCTGCTGTCGGACTCCGTGGTCGACAACGGCCTGTCGCTGATGTCGATGCCGCCGGACCTCGATGCCGCGTTCCGCAAGTTCATCCCGCCGTTCGGCGCGGCCGGAAATCCTGTGGATATCACCGGCGGCGAGCCGCCGATCACCTATGTCAACACCGTGAAGCTCGGCCTGTCGGATGAGCGCATCCACGCGCTGATCCTCGGCTATTGGCACACCATCGTGACGCCGCCGATGGTGTTCGCGCGCAACATGGTCGAGGTGAAGAAGGAGATGGAGGCCAAGGGCTTCGTCAAGCCGATCGTCGCTTCGCTCGCCGGCGACGTCGAGGTCGAGGAGGCCGCCGAATATCTCTACCAGAACGGCATTCCCGCCTACGCCTATTCGACCGAACTGCCGGTCGAGGTGCTCGGCGCCAAGTACAAATGGGCGCGCGGCGCGGGCCTGCTCTGATCGCCTGATCTGTCGAGACCAAAGGCCGCCCCGGACACCGTCCGGGGCGGCCTTTTCATTGGTTCCGCGCGCCAGGCGCTTGTTCCCGATCGCATCCGGACCGCCGACGAAGCTTGTCTTTCGCATCTGATGTGCTACTGATATGTCAGATGAGGCGCGATGGAGGACCGGCGATGGAGTTGGCTGCAACAGGGATGACCGACCGCCAGCGCAAATATCGCGCGACCTACCGCGAGCGCGTGGTGGGCTGGTACAATGGCTGGCTGCATGTCGTGCTGATCTACACGATCGGATTCACGGCGCTGTACGTCTATCTGGCCAATGTGCACGCCGTGAAATGGTGGGAATATCTCACCATTCCCGTGGTCTTCCTGATCGCCAACTTCTTCGAATGGGCGGTGCATCGCTTCGTCATGCACCGGCCCTCGAACGTGCCGCTGCTGCGCGCGATCTACAGCCGCCACACGCTGATGCACCATCAATTCTTCACCGAGGAGGAGATGCGCTTCGCCGATCATCACGACTGGCGCGTCACCTTCTTTCCGCCCTATGCGCTGGTCGTATTCACCCTGATGTCGATCCCGCCGGCGATCGTCGCGGGTCTGGTGATCTCGGCGAATGTCGGCTGGCTGCTGATCACCACGACCACGTCGATGTACCTGATCTACGAATTCATGCATTTCTGCTGCCACGTCGAGGAAAACGCCTTCGTGCGCAACATGCCGTTCGTCAACACCATCCGCCGGCACCATACCGCCCATCACAACCAATCGATCATGATGGAGCGGAACATGAACCTGACCTTCCCGGTGATGGACTATGTGTTCGGTACCTCCGATCTCGATCGCGGCCTGCTCGGCCACATCTTCAACGGCTACAGCACGCGCTATGTGAAGACCGATATGCGGCGAACGGCGCGGACCCCGCGGGTCGTGGTGAAGGAGCAATCGGTGCCGCATGCCGCAGCTTGAACCCAATCTCACAGGCCTCGCCTGGTTCGGTCTGCTGTGGAGCGTGTGCTGCATCGGCTTCCTGCAACTGGCCGGGATGTATCCGCTGCGCGGCCGCGCCGTTCTGCCGGTGACGATGACGACCGTGTTGTGGGTGCTGTTGCTCGCGGGCACGCTGGCATTCGCATTGGCCGAATTGCGCTGGACCACGGTCGTTGTCGTGGGCGGCGTACTGTTCCTGTTCCTGCCCGGACTGTTTCAGGCGCTGCCGGACTGGTGGCGCGACGGGCGCGCGGGATTGCGGCTGTCCTGTTGCGCCATGTTTGCAGCACTCGTGCTGCTGGTCGGCGTGGCGGCGCCGTCTTTTCACATCTGGATGGCCTGAAGGGAGATCGCGATGCCCAGCCACATCAAGCTCATGCTGTCGCTGGCGTGCCTCGCCACGGCGGCCTGCGGGTATGTCTTCATGGTCTATCTTGGACAGCAGGGACCGAGCTACGCGGTCGCTTTCCTCGGCGTGTTCGCCACGGTCGCGATGTGGATCTTCCCCGAGGTCGTGAAGAAGGACCTCAAGGTCCGTTCGCCAGGATCTTGATGTGATGTTGCGGCACGGGAAGGATGCAATGGCGAGCTACACCGGGGACCGCACTATCGACGGCATCTCCGTCCTGGTCGACGGCGAGCCGCTGTCACCGCATTACGACCAACTCCGGCTCACCGAGCACGGCTTTGAATGGAGCTATGAGGGGCCCGAGCCGGCACAACTGGCGTTTGCGCTGCTCTATGAGCATCTGCGCGACGCCGCTGCCGCGAAGGCGCTGCACGCGGCGTTCATGCGGCGCGTGGTCGCCAATTTCGGCAATGAATGGGAGCTGTCCTCGGCCGATCTCGACGAGGCAGTCGCCGCGCTGCGGTTCGGACAGCCGGCCTGATCTCGTTTCTCCGACAAAGGGCCCCCTCGAGATGACCCTGAGCTGTCGCGCGGCGGTGCTGCATCAAAGCGGAACGCCGCTCTCGATCGAGCGCGTTTCGCTGGCACCGCCCACGTCGACCGACGTCGTGGTGAAGGTGCGGGCCGCGGGGCTCTGCCACACCGATCTGGAGGTGATCGACGGATCGCTGCGCTATCCCTTGCCGATGATCCTCGGGCATGAGGCGGCCGGCGTGGTTGAGGAGGTCGGCAGTGCGGTGCGCGACATCAGCGTCGGCGATCACGTCATCCTGTCCTGGAATCCGCATTGCGGGCACTGTTTTCAGTGCGATCGCGCGCAACCGATCCTGTGCGAGACCTATCTCGCCAGGGGCGCGGAAGGCGTGCATTTCGACGGCGCGTCGAAGGCACAACTCGAGGGCGGCAGCAGCCTGGCGCATTTGATGTTCCTCGGCGCGTTCTCGGAATATGTCGTGTTGCCGGCGCAGCAGGCGATCGTGGTGCCCAAGGCCATCCCGTTCGACCGCGCCTGCCTGATCGGCTGCGGCGTCATGACCGGCGTCGGCGCCGCGCTGAACGTCGCCGAGATCGGCCACGGCGATACCGTGATGGTCACCGGCTGCGGCGCGGTCGGGCTCGCAGCGGTGCAGGGCGCACGGCTTGCGGGCGCCGGTGCGATCATCGCGGTTGACCTCGACGATGCAAAACTTGCACTGGCGCGACAGCTCGGCGCAACGCAAATCGTCAACGCGGCGCGCGAGGACCCGGTCCGGCTCGCAAGAGAGGCGACGGGCGGGCGGGGCGCCGACGTCATCCTCGAGGCGGCGGGCCACCCCAAGGCGTTTCGGCAGACTGCGGAGGCGGTGCGGCCCGGCGGCGAGGTGATCTGGCTCGGCAAGATCGACGTCTCGCACGACGTGAATTTCCGGTGGGGCGCGTTGATGGGCGAGAAGCGATTTCGCCGCTCGAGCTATGGCGGCGCGCGGCCGCGGCGCGACTTTCCCTGGCTGGCGCAGGCCTATCTCGATGGCCGGCTCAAGCTCGACGAGCTGATCACCGGCCGTTGCACCCTCGACGGCATCAACGATGGTTTCGAGGCGTTGCGGCGCGGGCGGTCGATCCGCACGGTCGTCGAGTTCTGAAAGCTCTTACAGCGTCGAACGCGCGAAACTCTCGATGTAGTTGATCAGACTGTCGGAGGCCGCGCCGGCGGCGTCGATGCGGCGGTCGGCGATGGCCTCGGCGACGTCGGCGTGCAGGCGCGCCGCGAGCGGCAGATCGGCCGCTTCCTTATAGTGCTGATACCAGAACCGGCGCGACAGGCCATGCATCAGGCCCATGGCGCGGGCGGCGAACTCGTTGCGCGACGCCGCGGAGACCAGCGTGTTGAACTGGTGGTCCAGCCGCATGAACAGCAGGTCGTCGGATTTCTCCGCCGCGCGCCGCATGCCGGCGGCGATCTCGGAGAATTGCGCGCGCTGCTCGCCGGTGGCCCGCTCGGCGGCGCCGCGCGCCATCAGCCGCTCCAGCTCGCGCCGCACCTCGAGCAGGCGGAGCTGGGCCCGCAGGTCGATCTCGGACACCAGCACGCCGCGACGGGCCAGGATGTTGACGAGGCCGTCGCGCGACAGCCGCTGCAATGCCTCGCGGATCGGGGTGCGGCCGATGGCGAGCCGCTTGGCGAGCACGAGCTCGGAGAGCGCGGTGCCGGGGGGCAATTGCAGCGTCACGATCAGTTCTTCCAGCTCGGCATAGGCGCGATCGGTGAGGGTGACGTCGCTCTGCGGGAGAGCGGTCTGCGCGGACGCGCGCGGCTTGTCGCCGGCGGCGGATGATTGCCGTGCCGGCTGACGGCTCCCTGTCGCGCGCGCGCGCGCCGTGCTGGATCGCTTGTTCGAATCTGCCATCGGATCCCTGCTGTACAGCAGATATCTCACACGCCCGATGGGCACTGACAAGGCCGGCCTATCAGTCTAAGCGAATCGGGGGCCGCGAAGGGTCATGCATTGATCAGTGCGAAATGCTCTCCAGCGTCCGGCCGCGGGTTTCCTCGCCGAGCAACAGCACCGCAAGCGCGGCCACCACGAACGCGCCGGCGCCGAGCGCGAACACGCCGCCCTGTCCGGCCGCCGGCAGGATCACGCCGATCACATAGGGGCCGATCAGCGAACCGATTCGGCCGACCGCGGAGGCAAAGCCGGTTCCGGTCGCCCGGACATGGGTCGGGTACAGTTCAGGCGTGTAGGCGTAGAGCGCCGACCACATGCCGAACAGGAAGAACTGCATGCAGAGGCCGGCAATGATGAGCTGGGTCTGGTCCGCCGCCGAGCCGTAGAAGTGGCAGGCGATCGCGCCGCAGAGCAGGTTCATCACCAGCGTCGCCCTTCGGCCCCAGGATTCGACGAGCCACGCCGACATCAGGAAGCCGGGGATGCCCGCGAGCGAGATCAGGATGGTGTAGAAAACCGATTTGGTGATCGGAAATCCTTTGGCCTGCAACAGTGCGCCGAGCCAGGTGGTCAGGCCGTAGAAGCCGAGCAGCGCGAAGAACCACAGCGTCCACAACATCGTGGTTCGCTTGGCGTAGACGCCTGAAAACAGCGTCCTCAGGCCGGTCACTTCCGAGGCGGGAGCGGCGGGCTGCCGCACCACCGGCGGCAGATCGTGACTGCCGAGGCGATCGCGCACCCTGGTTTCGATGTCGCGCACGGTCGCTTCGGCCCGCTCCGAATAGCCATGCGACGCGAGCCAGCGCGGCGATTCCGGCACATAGCGTCGCACCACCAGCACGAAGACGGCCGGGATTGCCTGCAGGATGAAGACCCAGCGCCAGTCGGCGGCCTGCAGCACGAAGTAGGTCAACAGCCCCGACGCGATGAAGCCGAGCGGCCAAAATCCTTCGAGGAACGCGATGTAGCGGCCGCGGTTCCTGGCCGGCATGATTTCCGAGACCATCGACTGCGCGACCGGAAACTCCATGCCCATTCCGAAGCCGAGCAGCAGGCGGGATGCGCCGAGCGCGGTCGCCGTCGTGGAGAGACCGCAGAACAGGCTGCCCAGGCCCCAGAAGATCATGCTGACCTGGAAGACGCGGGCGCGGCCGAACCGGTCGGCCAGCAGGCCGGCGGACGCAGCGCCCATGAACATGCCGAGGAAGCTCATGCTCGACAGCAGGCCGGCCTCCGCCGTCGACAGGCCGAAGGTCTGGCGGATCGAGCCGAGCACGAAAGTCAGCGCGGCGAGATCCATGCTGTCGAAGAACCACGCGGTCGCGATGATCCCGAAGATCCAGCGCTGATAGGAGGTCAGCGGCAGGCGTTCGAGCCGTGCCGCGATATCGGCCACCTGCTGCGCCTGCGCGGTTCGTGCAACGGCGGCTGGAGCCCGGCTTCCGGCCGATGCCGTGACGTCGGAAATGGTCATTGCTGTCCTCCCCAGGTGGACATTGGCGGGCTGTTGGACGGGCTCTTGCGGCTCTTTAATAAAATGTCACACGGATAGCAGTAATATGTCAATTGCTGATCACGAGCAGATTGGCAGCACGGGCCCCTTGTGATCCGATCGGCTATGGATGCCGCTTCGGCCAGTTTCCGAACCGCCATCAAGACCGGGTTAACGGCATCCGAGAAATCGGGGGCTAACGGATAATCCGGCTTTAACGGGGGGCCGATTACACGTCGCTTGGTTGCACGGAGGCGTTTTCCCCATATGTCAGTTCAGGTCGATTCGGATTTTGCGAGCGAGGATCGCGCGCGTGCGCAGATCGGTGCGGCGGTGAGCTTTTTGCTCCGCGACGCGAGCGGCGTCGCACGCGAGCATGCCGTCGAGGCCATCGTCGAGATGGTGCGCCAGCTTGCAAGCCTGCCGCCGACGCTGGACACGCCATCGATTCAGCCATTGATGAGCGGCATCGCCTATCGCGACTTCGTCATCGATGCCTACCGCCGCGATGTCGATCGCTGGCGCGCGACCATCCGCCGCTCGAACGGCAAGAAGATCCGGATCGCCTCGCCGCCTTCGGTGCGCGACGAGGCGACGACGACGGCGGATGCGATCACCGCCGAGAAGGCTATCGAGTTCGCCAGGCGGGCGATCGACATGGGCGAGGTGCTCTGACCCGTACGGCACCAAGCTTGCCGCGGCGGCGAAACGCTGTCTGACAGCCGGTGACTCTATGCTTGGGACGCGCGATGTGCTCCGATACGACGGCTGCGCCGGTTCCGGAGCCGTCGACCGGAATCTCGATCCATCGTGTCCCAGCCGAGAAACGCCATGCCGTCCGAACTCCGCTCGCCCCGTCTCGCCGTCCTGATCGACGCCGACAATGCATCCGCAAAGATCGCCGACGGGCTGTTCGAGGAGATCGCCAAGATCGGCGAAGCCAGCGTGCGCCGCATCTACGGCGACTTCTCCAATCCGCGGTCCAGGGCTTGGGCCGACATCCTGTCGAAGCACGCCATCATCCCGCAGCAGCAATTCGCCTACACCACCGGCAAGAATGCATCCGACATCACCCTGGTGATCGACGCCATGGACCTGCTGCACAGCGGCCGGTTCGACGGCTTCTGCCTGGTGTCGTCGGACAGCGATTTCACCCGGCTTGCCGCCCGCATCCGCGAGCACGGCATCGACGTGTTCGGGTTCGGCGAGCAGAAGACGCCGGAGAGTTTCCGGCAGGCCTGCCGCCGGTTCGTCTATACCGAGAATCTGCGCGGTGGCGCGACGAGCCATAAGGATGCGGCGGTGCGTCCGCAGCCGCTGCAGCCGCCGGACGCCGCCACGCCGATCCTCAAGAACGTCATCAGCCAGATGGCCAGCGAAGACGGCTGGGTGACGCTCGGCGAGGTTGGCCGGCAGCTCGCCAATCTCGCATCGGATTTCGATCAAAGGACCTACGGCTTCCGCACGCTCGGCGAGCTGGTGCGCAGGACCAACGCGTTCGAGATCGAGTCGAAAGGCGGGACGATGCGGATTCGCATCAAGCCGGCGGCTGCGCCGCCGCCACGACGGCGCGCGCCACGACGGCGAGCCGATCCGAAACCGCCGCAGTGAAAGGCGCGCGGCTGCACTGAACCGGTCTTTGAATCTGAACCAATGATGAATGCCGCTACGGACAAGATCCGGAGCGGCATCTTTCACTAGCGTGGGAACCGAAACGAGTTGCGGCGGAACTGAAATTTGCGCTCAAGTTGCGCGCTGGAACTGGAACGTCTCGTTCCCTGCGATGTTGAAGGGGCGTCTTGCAACTCGGAGGAGGACAACCATGAACAAGCGTTTTGCCGTTTCCCTTGTCGCTGCCGCCTCGCTGCTCGCGTCCGGCTCGGCCTTCGCGCAGTCGACGACTGCAGCGGGCGCCGCCAACGGTGCGCGGACCGGTGGCGAGATCGCGGGCCCGGTCGGCGAGATCGTCGGCGGCACGGTCGGCGCCGCAGTCGGTGCCGGCCTTGAAATCCCAAATGCCGTGATCACCGCGATCCCGCGCGACGAGCCGTCGGTCGTGGTGCGTGAGCGCGTCGTGGTCGGCGAGCCGCTGCCCGACACCGTCGTGCTGCGCCCGGTGCCGCGCTACAGCGAATATCGCTATGCCGTGGTCAATGATCGCCGCGTGATCGTGGAGCCGCGCACCCGCCGGATCGTGAAGATCATCGACTGATCGGGCGTGTTCTTACTTGTCGAGATCCTCGCGGGCAGATCGCCCGCGAGGATTTTCGCATGGCACAGGCCCGCTTTTTTCATGAAGCAGCCAGTTGGCCTGGCGGCTCGATCGCCTAGACTGGCGCGCAATCGGCGAACGCAGCCAGCGTCCGCCCCAATCAAGAGCAGGGTGGAACATGGATCGGAAGATCGCGATCGTCGGCGCCGGTGCGGTCGGCGGCTACGCCGGTGCGCATATGGTGCAGGCGGGGGAGGACGTCACCTTCATCGATCCCTGGCCCGAGCACGTCGCGCACATGCGCAAGCACGGGCTGCGCGTTACCCACGCAATGGATGTCGCCGAGTTCTCGGTGCCGGTGCGTGCGCTTGATATCACCGACGCGCAGCGGCTCGCAAAGGAGAAGCCGGTCGATATCGCGTTCGTCTGCATGAAGTCCTACGACACGGCCTGGGCCACCATGCTGATCCGGCAATATCTGGCGCCTGACGGCTACGTCGTGTCGCTGCAGAACTGCATGAACGAGGAGACCATCGCCGGCATCGTCGGCTGGGGCAAGACGCTCGGCTGCATCGCGAGCAGCATCACCGTCAATTTGCCGGAGCCCGGCCACATCCACCGCGGCGCCGGCAAGGGCGGGGCGGCGCACACTGTATTCCGCGCCGGCGAGGTGCATGGCCGCATCACCGCCCGGGCAGAGGAGGTGTGCCGGCTGGTCGGCTATTCCGACAGCGCCAAGGTCACCTCGAATCTCTGGGGTGAGCGCTGGTCCAAGCTCGTTGCCAATGTGATGGGCAACGGGCTGTCGGCCTGCACCGGCCTAGCGGGCGGCGAGGTGCTGCAAAGCGAGCCGCTGCGCCGATTCTCGACCCGGCTCGGCAGCGAGGCGATCCGCGTTGGCCAGGCGCAGGGCTATCAGCTGGAAGAGATCCTGCATCTGCCGCCCGAGACGATCGCCCGCGCCGGCGAGGGCGACGAGGCCGCAACCCGCGCCTGCGACGAGCAGCGCTTCAAGGATGCCAAGCGCACCTCGTCGGCGCAGCGCCCCTCGATGGGCCAGGACATGCAGAAGGGCCGCCGCACCGAGATCGAATTCCTCAACGGTCTCGTGGTGCGCGAAGGCGAGAAGCTCGGCATCGCCTGCAATGCCAATGCCGCGCTGACCGACATCGTCAAGCGCGTCGAGCGCGGCGAACTCGCGCCGGATCCGCGGCACATCACCGAGCTGCGGATGAATTGAGCGGGAAGCTCTCGTTGCCTCTCGTCATTGCGAGGAGCGAAGCGACGAAGCAATCCACTTCCCGCACGGCCGGAGAGGTGGATTGCTTCGCTCCGCTCGCAATGACGACTGGAGATATTGCGATAGACCGCCCTACAGCAGTTGCCGCACCCCCATCCCGTTCATGAACCGCTCGCGGATCTGCACGGGATCGCGTCTTGTCGTGCCGGTGCCGGGCTTGTCGTCGATGCGGACGCCGATCAGGGTTGGGCCTGCGGTCTGCTTCGACTGTTCGATCAGCCGCTCGAAATCGTCCTCGTCGGCGGCCCAGGAGCTGTTGGCAAGGCCGCTGGCGAGCGCGACTGCGACGATGTCGGTATGGCCGGCGGCCGGGGTCGGCTGGCTGCCGGTGATCTGGTAGATGCCGTTGTCCATCACCACCACGGTGAGATTCTCCGGCGCCAGCGTCGCGATGGTCGAGAGACAGCCGAGCTGCATCAACAGCGAGCCGTCGCCTTCCAGCGCGAACACGCGCCGCTTCGGCTGCGCCAGTGCGACGCCGAGCGCGATCGGGAAGGCGAGCCCCATGCTGCCCAGCATGTAGAAATTCTGCGGGCGGTGGCCCGCGGCCCACAGATCGAAGTTGGTGTTGCCGATGCCGCCGATCACGGCCTCGTCCGTCAGCCCGGCGACGAGGCGCTGGGTGAGATCGAAGCGGTTCATCACCTTGGTGTTGCGTGCGGGAGTGTTGGTCATGGCTGATCTCACTTGTCGAAGGTCTTGCCGCCGGTCAAAAGCGGCGAGAGGATCAGCGCCACCGGCGCCTGGGTGGTGACGGCCTGCTTGATCGAGCGGTCGGCGATGAATTCGAGCTCGTCGAGCCTTGTAATGGTGTGATGCTCCACGGCAAGCGAATCCAGCACCGGGCGCATGGTGCGGCAGACCAGCGCCTGGCCGTAATTGAACTCGCCGAGCGTGCCGCGCTCGGAGACGAACATGATCAGCGGGATCTGGTAGGGCACCGCGAGCGAGGCCAGCACATTGGCGAGTGTGGCAAATCCCGAGGTCTGCATCAGCACCGCGCCGCGCATCCCCGCCATCCAGGCGCCCGAGACGATGCCGACGGCCTCTTCCTCGCGCGCGGTCGGAAATGTCGTGAAATAGGGATCGGCGTGCAGGTCCTTGATCAGCGTGGTCAGCACCCGGTCGGGCACATAGGGCACCAGCTTGATCTCGTTCCGCTTCAGCGTCTGCAGCACGATGCCGTGCCAGGTGGTCGCCGCATCCTGGGACTTATCCTTGGCTTTATCCTTGGACGAGGCTTGTTCCGCGGCCGCCATCCTGCTCTCCCTGCTCGCGCGACCTGCTGGAGCCGTTTCCGTTCTGATTGGATCAGAACGGAGCTCCAGTTTTCTTACTTGACGCGTTTTCTTGACGCGAACCGGTGTCCACTTCGCTCGAAAACGCTCCCGTAGCCGCTTGCGGCACAAAACTTGACGCCGTGCATGTGATTGTCAACATGCCCCGGCCGCATCGCGATCTGCGGAATTCGGCGGTCCTGACGCCTGCCGCAACATGCGATACAGGCAGCAACGATAAACGACGGGAGGCGTGCATGGCCCGGTGGGTCTGGCGGATGGCCATCGCGGTCGCGGCGATGATCGCGGCCGGGCTCGCGTCCGCGCAGCCGTACCCGGCCAAGGCCGTTCACATTCTCGTTCCGTATCCGCCCGGCGGCGGCGTCGACGTGCTGACGCGGACGCTGGCTGAAGAGGTGTCGAAGAGCTGGACGCAGTCGATCGTGGTCGAGAACCGGCCCGGCGCCGGTGGGGTGATTGCCTCGCAAGCGATCGCGAGCTCGGCGCCCGACGGCTACAACCTGATCATGGTGGCGAGCGGCCACGCCACCAATCCGTTCCTTTATCCGAGGCTGCCTTACGATACGTTCAAGGATTTTTCGCCGATCTCGCTGCTCGCGTCGTCGCCGAACGTGCTGCTGGTGCGCGCGGATTCGCCGTTCAAGTCGGTCGGTGACGTCGTCGCCGCGGCGAAGGCGAAGCCGGGCAGCCTGTCGTTCGCGCATGCCGGCAACGGCACGTCGACCCATCTGGCCGGCGAGCTGCTCAACAATCTCGCAAAAATCGAGATCAGTGCGATCCCCTACAAGGGCGGTGCGCCGGCGATCAATGATCTGCTTGGCGGGCAGATTCCGATGTCGTTCAACAACGGGCCGGAATCGGTCGGGCAGTTGCAGGCCGGCACGGTTCGCGCGCTGGCGGTGACGACGGCGTCGCGCGCGCCGTTTCTGCCTGACGTGCCGAGCATGGCGGAGACCGTGCCGGGCTACGACACCGAGGTGTGGTGGGGGCTGCTTGGTCCCGGCAACATGCCGGCCGGCCTCGTCGCGAAGCTCTCGCATGATTTCGTCGCGGCGGTGAATACCGATGCCGTGAAGGAGCGTCTCGGCAAGCTCGGCGCGATTTCGATCGGGAGCACGCCGGAGCAATTCGCCGCCAAGATCAAGGCCGACTACGACAAATGGGGGCCGATCATCAAGGCCGCCGGCATGAAGGCGGAGTAAGCCAATGGCTGCATCAGAGATTCCAGCCTGCCTGCCGCCGCGTCCGGTGACGCCGCCGCGGGAGAAGCTGCCGCCGAAGGCCTGCGATACGCATGCGCATGTGTTCGGCCCCGCCGACCGCTTTCCCTATGCCGGCGATCGGAGCTACACGCCGCCGGACGCACCGCTTGCGAGCTATCTCGGCATGCTCGATGCACTCGGGTTCAGCCGCGGCGTGCTGGTGCAGGGCAGTGCACACGGCCACGACAATTCGGCAATGCTGGATGCGTTGCAGCGTGAGCCCGCTCGCCTGCGCGGCGTCGCGGTGGCCGATGCCGACGTCGCGGCGGGCACGCTGCGGCAATGGCATGTGCTCGGCGTGCGCGGCCTGCGCTTCAACCATTTCTTTCGCGGCGGGCAGCTGCATTATCGCGGCGGCATTCCGCTTGGCGTCGCCGAGACGCATGCGGCCGTGATGGGCGAGCTCGGCTGGCATCTGCAGCTCTGGATCGATGTGAAGGATCTGCCGGACACGATCCCGACGCTGAAGGCGCTCGGCTTGCCGGTCGTGGTCGATCACATGGGCCGCACCGATGCGGCCGCAGGGATCAACACCGCCGGTTTCCAGAGCCTGCTGCGCGCGGTGGATGAGGGCTGGTGCTGGGCCAAGCTGTCGGGCGCGCATCGCCTGAGCCGGCGGTCGCCGGATTATCCGGATGCGCGGCCGTTCCACGAAGCGTTGGTCGCGGCCAATCCTGAACGACTGGTGTGGGGCGGCGACTGGCCGCATCCTCGCGTGGAGGGCGAGATGCCCGACGCCGGCCATCTGCTGACGCTGTTCCAGGAGTGGACGCCGGATGCCGCCACCCGGCACCGCATCCTCGTCGACAATCCGGCACGACTCTATGGCTTCCCAAACTGAAGGCTGCTCGAAGACATGACCGTCAACAACAAGCGCGTGTTCTACGTCAAATACCTCGCCCACGAGATCTATGTCGACATCCTGAAGAAGCGGCCGGATGTCCGGCTCGATCGCCTGGAGAACGAGACGCCGGAGGCGACGTTCGCGCCGGTGCTCGCCGACGCGCATGCCTATCAGATCGGCGCCGCCCGCGACGAGCTGGCGCCGCATTTCCATGCCCATGCCGAGCTGTTGAAGCGCGCGCCGAACCTCTTGATCGTGTCCTCGAACGGCGCCGGCTTCGATCCCGTCGATGTCGATGCCTGCACCGCCGCGGGCGTGCTGGTGGTCAACCAGTCCGGCGGCAACGCCAATTCGGTCGCCGAGCACGCGCTCGGCATGATGCTGACGCTGTCGAAGCGCATCATCCAGTCCGACCGTCGGCTGCGGCGCGAGGCCAACGTCAATCGCAACGACCTGATCGGCAACGAGCTGAACCACAAGACCGTCGGCATCGTCGGTCTCGGCAATGTCGGCCGCCGCATCGCGGAGCTGTGCAAGGGCCTCCTGCACATGAAGGTGATCGCCTACGATCCGTATCTGACGGCGGAGGAGATGGCCAAGCGGGGCGGGGAAAAGGTCGAGCTCGACGATCTCCTGCGCCGCGCCGATTTCGTCTCGATCTCCTGTCCGCTCGACAGCAAGAGTCGAGGCATGATCGGTGCGCGCGAATTCGCGCTGATGCAGCCGCACGCCTATTTCGTCACTACCGCGCGCGGCTTCATCCATGACGAGAAGGCGCTGGAAGAGACGCTGCGCGACAAGCGCATCGCCGGTGCCGGCCTCGATGTCTGGGCCAAGGAGCCGCCGCCGCCGGATCATCCGCTCTTGCAATTCGACAACGTGCTGGCGAGCCCGCACACCGCCGGCGTCACCCGCGAGGCGCGCATCAACATGGGCCGGATCGCCGCCGAGCAGATCCTCGACGCCCTCGACGGCAAGCGCCCGCCGCGCATCATCAATCCCGAGGTCTGGCCGGTGTATGCGCGACGATTCGAGAAGGCGTTCGGGTTCATGCCGGGGTAGGGCGCGGTGGTAGCTCTCGCCTTCGTGGAGTGAGCACACTGGCCAGGCTCCTCTCCCCTTGCGGGGGAGGGTGGGGAGAGGAGTGGCCCCGGGCGAGAGCATCGACGAAGACCGATCGTCGCAATTTCGATCGCGCGTGTTGGGGGTCCAAAGTGAGAGAGTGTGCCGTGCGGTACCCCTCTCCCTAATCCTGCCCCCGCAAGGGGGGAACCCTTCCACCGGTGTGTCCCTTAACAGCGAAACGAGAAGCGTGGCGGCGTGACGCGGCGGCCCCGAGAAGCCGGAGAAAATCTCCTTCGCCAGCGCCGCGATTCGGGCAACAAACCCACTGCCGAACCGTCATCCCGCAACACGCCCGTTGTTATTTTCCCTGAGATATCGACGGCTTAGCCTGATATCGCCATGTTCCCGGTGTGCCCGACCATTGCGGGCACGGAAGGAAGATGATCATGCGACAGGTCCAGTCATTGCTCCGCAACGCGCCCGCGAGAATCGGCCGCCGTCTTGCGCAGATCGTCGCGATCGCCGCCGCCAGCCTGCCGCAGGCCGGCGCCTAGTTTTCCACCGCGCAAAGCGCCGCACCCGCGCGCGTCGAATTAACTCAACCCCATTTCGCGTTAGTGCTAAAGCGGTACTCCCGGCTCTTCCGGTCCAGCAGGGAGGGTTTCATGTCACGCTTCGTCGTTCATTTCATGAAGGACGTGCTCGGCGGCAATGGCCGCCAGCGCGAGGTCTGCCAGGGCGCGCTTGAGATCGACGCGTTGAGCGAAGGCCAGGCCACCGAGATGGCCAAGGTCAAATTCTGTCAGGAACAATCGCTGTGCGACTGGTCACTGCATGCCGACCGCATCCGGATCGAAGCGGCCGACTTGCAAATGACTTAGCGCTGACGCGCTTCGCGCGGTCCTACTCCGGCAGGATGCGCACCGCACCCTTCGCCGCGCTGCTCGCGAACGCCGCATAGGCCTTGAGTGCAGTCGAGACGGCGCGCTTGCGCGGCGCCGCCGGCTTCCATGCCGCATTGCCCTTGGCTTCCATCGCGGCGCGACGGCGCTTCAGCTCGGCATCATCGACCCTGAGGTTGACCTTGCGGTTCGGGATGTCGAACTCGATGATGTCGCCTTCCTCGACCAGGCCGATCAATCCGCCCTCGGCGGCTTCCGGCGAGACGTGGCCGATCGACAGGCCCGACGAGCCGCCGGAGAAGCGGCCGTCGGTGATCAGCGCGCAGGCCTTTCCGAGGCCCTTCGACTTCAGATAGCTGGTCGGGTAGAGCATCTCCTGCATGCCCGGGCCGCCGCGCGGACCTTCATAGCGGATCAGCACGACATCGCCGGCCTTGACCTTGTTGGTGAGGATGGCGTCGACCGACGCGTCCTGGCTCTCGAAGATGCGGGCCGGACCTGAGAATGTCAGAATGCTCTGGTCGACGCCGGCGGTCTTTACGATGCAGCCGTCTTCCGCAAGATTGCCGAACAGCACCGCGAGGCCGCCGTCCTTGGAGTAGGCATGGGCGGCATCGCGGATGACGCCCGCGTTTCGCGATCGACGTCGACCTCGTCGAAGCGGCGGTCCTGGCTGAAGGCTTCCTGGGTCGGCACGCCACCCGGCGCTGCGCGATAGAAGTTGCGCACCTTGTCGCTCGTGGTCCGCACCACGTCCCAGCGGTTCAGCGCGTCGTTGAGCGTTGTGGCATGCACGGTCGGGCCGTCGGTGGTGAGCAGCTTGGCGCGATCGAGCTCGCCGAGGATCGCCATGATGCCGCCGGCGTGATGCACATCCTCCATGTGGACGTCCTGCACCGAGGGCGCGACCTTGCAGAGCACCGGCACTTTTCGTGACAGCCGGTCGATGTCGGCCATCGTGAACGGCACCTCGCCCTCGCGCGCAGCGGCGAGCAGATGCAGCACGGTGTTGGTGGAGCCGCCCATCGCGATGTCGAGCGTCATCGCGTTCTCGAACGACTTGAAGTTCGCGATGTTGCGCGGCAGCACCTTGGCGTCGTCCTGCTCGTAATAGCGGCGGGCGAGATCGACGATCAGATGGCCGGCCTCGACGAACAGGCTCTTGCGGTCGGCATGCGTCGCCAGCACCGAGCCGTTGCCCGGCAGGGCGAGGCCGAGCGCCTCGGTCAGGCAGTTCATCGAATTCGCGGTGAACATGCCGGAGCAGGAGCCGCAGGTCGGGCAGGCCGAGCGCTCGATCACCTCGACCTCTTCATCCGACACGTTGGAATCGGCGGCCGCGACCATCGCGTCGATCAGGTCGACCGCGCGCTTCTTGCCCTTGAGCAGGATCTTGCCCGACTCCATCGGACCGCCGGAGACGAACACGGTCGGGATGTTGAGCCGCAGCGTCGCCATCAGCATGCCGGGGGTGATCTTGTCGCAGTTGGAGATGCAGACCATCGCGTCGGCGCAATGCGCGTTGACCATGTATTCGACGCTGTCGGCGATCAGCTCGCGCGAGGGCAGGCTGTAGAGCATGCCGTCATGGCCCATCGCGATGCCGTCATCGACTGCAATGGTGTTGAACTCTTTTGCCACCCCGCCGGCCTTCTCGATTTCTCGCGCCACCAATTGCCCGAGGTTCTGCAAATGGACGTGGCCGGGCACGAACTGGGTGAAGGAATTGACCACCGCGATGATCGGCTTGCCGAAATCCTCGTTCTTCATGCCGGTGGCGCGCCAGAGGCCGCGAGCACCCGCCATGTTGCGGCCGTGGGTGGTGGTGCGGGAGCGATAGGCGGGCATCATAAATCCTTGGGCTATGGGCATTTTTTAAGGAGAGACGGGGGTTCTTATGCCTGCCCCCAGCAGCCGATTCAAGCGCGGAACCGCATGGCTGAACCCCGCAATCTGATATCGATCCTCGCCGCGACGGTGACGCCACGGCCGACGCTGATCGCGTTCTTTCCGGTCCCGTCACACCAGATAACCACAAGGCTACACCGTCTGGGCGCAAGACGCTTGCGCGGCTTGTGAGACCGAGCAGGGAGGTCCGACCGGTTCGATCCTCCTGACATAGTCCCGAACGCAGGGCGCGGTATCGCGCGCGGCCGTTGTGCCGAAAGGCCAGGTGCTCAGTTCTTTTTCGCACTTTAGAGTTGTGTTACGTGGCTAATAAAGCCAAAGTGGGTGCTGCGCAGCTATTGGTTTGCGCCCGCGCACATCATCAAAATTTTAGGACCGCTTAGTAGCGGCGAATTGGCCTGATTGCTGATTCTGGAGAAATATTATGAAGATTTTTATCAGTCATAAGATGCCGGCCGATACTCCAGCGGTCAAGGAATTCGGAGACAGGTTGGCACTCTACGCAGGAAGCGCGATCGAGATCTCTCATGCGGGGAAATTCGATAAGGGTGCAGATTTTCGAAATCTAATCGAACAGGAGATTTTGTCGTCTGACATCTTCATCCTCTACTACACGAGCGATAGCTACGATTGGTCGTTCTGCATAACTTCGACAACGAAAGACTATGAGGCCGTAGCCAAGACGCTCTATGCGCTAGGTTTGGAGAATGCAAAATACTATCGGAATTCTGCGACAGCTTACGCCGCGGAAGCTCAATCGTTGTCGGATGTGAGCACTCCACCAGCCCCGGCTCCAAAATGAGGTCGGTCGAGCGAAGCGGCGCCTGCCCGCGCGAAAGGGTGTGGCCAATAGCCACTTCCAGCCCGGCCGCTATTCCGCAGCGAGACTGGTCGCCATCGGGATCGCGATCTTCGGGCGCGTCTTGGCCGCGCGCCGGTTCTTCTTGCTGAAGCGGCTGCCGGCCAGCAGCGCTGCGGCAGCGCGCAGCTGCTCGCGCAGCCACTGATTGGTGGTGTCGTCTTCGGCCGTGGCGTGCCAGTAGAGATAGTTGACGTGCGGGCTGATCGGGAACGGGCAGGGGAAGCACTGCAACTGCCCGGGATCTTCCAGCACCGAAGCGGCGCTTTCGGACGCCGTCAGCAGCATGTTGCTGCGGCTCACGACGTGGCAGGCGGTCGCGAAATTCTGGCAAGTCAGGCGCACGGTGCGGGTCAGGCCGAGGCGCTGCAGCTGAAAATCCTCGAACGAGACGCCGCTGCGCCGCGACGTCACGCAGACATGCTCCATGCGCAAGTAAGCCTTCTTGGCGAGCCGCGCGCCGAGCTCGGGATGGCCACGTCGCGCGAACACCGCAATATGCTCGGTCAGGATCTGCTCGCGCCGCACCTCCGCCGACAGCGGCAGCAGCGTATCGATCGCGACATCCAGCGTGCCGGCGGCGAGCTCGCGCTCCAGATTGTTGCGCTCGCAGCGCACCGTGGCGATCTCGACCAGCGGCGCCACGGCGCTGATCCGGTTGATCAGCGCGCCCAGCATCGGCGCCTCCAGATTGTTGCGCAGGCCGATCACGAACCGCTTCGATGTCCGCGCCGGATCGAACCGGTCGGTGTGGGTCAGCGTGGTCTCGAGGCCGTTGAGCGCCTGGCGCACCGTGGTGATGATCTGGCGTGCCAGCGGGGTCGGCGTCATCACATGGTTGCGGCGCACGAACAGCGGATCGTTGAACATCGCGCGCAGCCGGCTCAGCGCATGGCTCACCGCGGGCTGCGTCAGGTTGAGGCGGAAGCAGGCGCGGCTGACGCCACCCTCGGAATAGATCGCGTCGAACACCACGAACAGGTTCAGGTCGACGTCACGTACATGCATGGAAATAATCTATCCGTATCCGTCGAATGCATTTGACGAATATGAGTTGCCACTCTTAAAGTCTCAAGCAAAATAATACCTGGAGGAAACGATGAGCGTGCAATCGCCATCGCGCGGCGTTGCTGTCCCTGCGGCATCATCTCGCCCGGCTGCAATGTTTGCGAAACCGAGCCAGGAGCAGATCGTGCTCCTGATCACCATCGCGCTTCTTGTCGTATTCGGCCTGACGCTGAACGGCTTTGCCACCGTCTCCAATCTCCTGAATCTGCTGCGAAGTATTTCGATACTCGGCGTGCTCGGGCTCGGCATGGGGCTGATCGTGATCAGCCGCGGCATCGACCTTTCCGAGGTCGCGATCATGGCGGGTTCCTGGGCCATCGCGCTGATCTACATGCAGAACGGCATGCCTGTTTTCACGGCAGTGCTGCTGGCGCTGGCGATCGCGGTGCTGATCGGCGTCGTCAACGGCGTGATGGTCGCCTTCGTCGAGGCGCCGGCGCTGTTCGTGACCTTGGCCGCCGGCTTCGTGATCTATGGGCTCGCGTTCTGGATCGCGCCGGCCTGGGTGGTCTACGCGCCGAAGGATGCACCGGGCCTGATGTATCTCGGCGCCGGACGGCTGTTCGGCATCCCGGTTCCGATCCTGGTGTTCACGGTCGCGGCGATCGCGATGCATTTGTTCCTGTCGCGCACCTCGATCGGCCGCTTCATCTATGCGCAGGGCGACAATCCCGAGGCCGCGCGGCTGACCGGCATTCCGCTGCGGCCGCTGATCGTGCTGGAGCACGTGCTGGTTGCGCTGCTCGCCTGGATTGCAGGCCTGGTCTGGGTCGGCACGACAGGCAGCATGCAGATGGCGATCACGCAGGGGACCATGATCTTCGACGTCGTGCTGGTCGTCGTGATCGGCGGTATCAGCCTGATCGGCGGCCGCGGCAGCGTGTTCAGCGTGGTGGTCGGCTGCATCCTGATCGGCACGCTGCTCAACGCCTTCACCATCATGGATGTCAACAGCGAGGTGCAGAACATCATCAAGGGCGTGGTGCTGCTCGCCGCCATCGTGCTCGACAATTGGCTGCATCCCCGCGACGAGGAGACCGCGCGACAGGGCGACTGAGACAACTCGACTGAGCGCGCCCCTCGCGCCAATCAAAAACAAATCCCAATCAATCAAAAAGCATTTCTTGTGGAGGAGACGATGAAGACGACCAAGTTCTGGACGATCCTGCTCGCCGGTGTGGCGGTTGCCGCGATGCCATTCGCGGCATCGGCGCAGGAGGAGGGCACCAAGGCCGGGCGCGAATTGCGCGCCGCCTACGACAAGTCGCTGCAGGGCAAGACCATCGCCTATCTGCCGATCGCGCTCGGCGTGCCGCTGTCGGACGAATGGGGCCGCGTGGTGCAGGAAGAGGCCGAGTGGCGCGGCATGAAATACGTCGTGCGCGATCCCAACAACAATCCGTCGGCCATGCAGCAGGCGCTGACCGCGCTTGTCGACCAGAAGCCCGATGTGCTGATCGTGCAGAACCCGAGCGTGACCTTGCTGATGAAGGATCTCAAGCGCGCCGAGAGCCAGGGCACGCATGTGATCCAGGTCAACATGGCCTCGAACTACAAGTCGGGCGCCTTCGTCGGCGTCGACTGGCGCGAGATCGGCAGGATGCTCGCCAACGAGACCGTCAAGGCCTGCGGCACCGGTTCCGGCAAGTCGGGCAAGGTGCAGATCGTACAGGGCGAACTGACCGCGGCCGCAAGCGTCGATCAGGTCGGCGCCATCATGGATGTCCTGAACAAGGATCCCAACATCAAGGTGGTGTCGAACCAGGCGGCAAACTGGGACGCCAACACCGCGCTCAACATCACCGCGACCGTGATCCAGCAGCATCCCGATCTCTGCGCCTCGATCGGCTTCTGGGGCATCATGGAGTCGGGCGCCGCGCAGGCGATCCGCAATGCCGGCAAGATCGACGACGTCAAGGTGTTCGCTTCCGGCGAGGGCTCGCAGCTTGATTGCGACCAGGTCAACTCCGGGAATTTCAGCAAATTCCTCAGCTACAAGGCGACCGAGCAGGGTCACGACCTGATGTTCGCGGCCGAGACCCTGCTGATGTCCAGCGACAAGCCGGGTACGAAAAACCTGTCCTATTACACGCGGCCGATCTGGCTCGACAAGTCGAACGCCTCCGGCGCCAACTGTTTCGCGCTACCCAAGAAAAACTAACAAGGCGCGGGGCAGCCGGCGCGGGGGGCATTCCCGCGCCGGCTGATCAAAGCACGATCCGGAAAGCCGGGAGCCGGTTTTCCGCAAGATCATGCTCAATCAAGAAGAGTGGTTGACGATGTCGATGGCTGTCGATTCCCTTGCCGCATCGGTGCGGCGGTTCTCACCCCGGCTGCTGCTGTCGGAGCTGTTGCTGAAACAGTGGTTCGAGCCGGTCGTGCCCTTCACCGTGATGATCGGGCTGTGGGCCTATTTCGCGCTCACCATTCCCGACTACGCCTCGGTGCAGAACTCGGTATCGCTGCTGCGGCTGTTCGCCGAATTCGGTTTCGTCGCGCTGGCGATGGGCTTCTGCCTTGTCACCGGCGGCATCGACCTGTCGGTCGGCGCGATCTTCGCGCTGTGCAATTTCGCCGCGCTGTATTTCCTGCTGGTGCGCGAATGGCCGGTCGGCCTTGCGGTGCCGGCGACGCTCCTGGTCGGCGCGCTGCTCGGCAGCATCAACGGCTTCCTGATCGGCTTCCTGAAGACGCGGCCGTTCCTGACCACGCTGGTGACGCTGATCATCCTGCGCGCCTCGGTCAACCTGCTCAACACCTCTTATGCCCAGGTGTTCGCGACCAACTCGATCGACAGCGACGCCTGGGACTTCGTCGGGGGCGGCAGCGTGCTCGGCATCCCCGTCAACGCGGCGACGCTGTTCGTGGTGCTCCTGATCTGCCACATCTTCCTGTCGCGCTCGCGCTATGGCTGGCATCTCACCGCGATCGGCGCCAGCCGCAAGGCGGCGCGCCATGCCGGCATCCGCGTCAGGTTGATGCTGTTCATGACCTATGTGCTGTCGGGCACGCTGTGCGCGGCGAGCGGCATCTTCTACGCGGCACGGCAGGCCTCGACGGATTCCACCACCGGCGTCGGCTGGGAATTCCAGGCGCTGACCGCGGTGGTGCTCGGCGGCGTGTCGCTGGCCGGCGGCAAGGGCACGGTGTGGCGGGCGATGATCGGCGCACTGATCATCTTCCTCCTCATCAACGGCCTGGTGCGGATGGGCATCCCGGGCTACGTCACCTCGGCGGTGACCGGCATGATCCTGCTCGCCGCCGTCGGCATCGACGTCAAATGGTCGAAGAACCGCGGCAAGGCGATCCAGAAGATCTATGTCAATCCGGCCTTCGTTCCGCTGGCCTCGGCGCCCGCGGTGCAGCCCGGCGCGGCGTCGCCCTACGCGCAGAACGACCGGCTGATCAACGCGCAGGCGATCGGCGTCGACCAGGTCGAAGGGCCCGAGGATGTCATCCTCGATCGCCAGGGCCGGCTCTACGGCTCGACCCGCGACGGCAATGTGATCCGCTTCTCCGGGCCGAACTTCGAGACCCGCGAGGTGTTCGCCCATATCGGCGGCCGGCCGCTCGGCATGCAGTTCGACCGCGACGAGAACCTGATCGTCGCCGTGGCCGGCATGGGCGTCTACGGCGTCGCGCCCGACGGCCGCATCTTCAAGGTCACCGACGAGACCAACCGCACCTGGTACAAGCTGAACGACGACTCTCGCCTGCGCATGGCTGACGATCTCGACATCGCGCCCGACGGCAAGATCTATTTCAGCGACTGCACCACACGCTACGAGATGACCACCAACACCCTCGACATCCTCGAGGGCCGGCCGAACGGCCGCGTGGTCTGTTACGACCCCGCGACCAAGACCACGCGGACGGTGATCAACCACTTCTATTTCCCGAACGGGATCTGCGTCTCCCATGACGGCAAGTCGATCCTGATCGCGTCGACCTCGCTCTGCAAGGTGTTCCGGCACTGGATCGACGGCCCGAACAAGGGCAAGACCGAGGTGCTGATCGATGAGCTGCCGGGCAACCCGGACAACATCAACCGCGCCTCCGACGGCACCTACTGGCTGGCGCTGGTCGGTATCCGCACGCCGACCTTCGATCTGTCGTGCCGCAAGCCCGGATTCCGGCTGCGCATGGTCAAGCAGGTGCCGACCGACGAGTGGCTGGCACCGGCGCTCAACCATGGCTGCGTACTCAAGTTCAACGAGCAGGGCGAGGCGCTGGAATCCTGGTGGGACCCGACCGGCATCTCGCATTCGACCCTGACCTCGATGCGCGAGCACAAGGGCTACCTCTATCTCGGCGGGCTCGAGAACAACCGGATCGGCCGCATCAAGCTCGACGGCGTCGACGACAGTTGGACCGGCTACGACGCGTATTGGGGCGCAAAGAGCAGGGTGACGACATAATGGGATTCTTCGATCATCTGCTGCGCGACATCCGCAGCGTCATCGATCGCGACGGCGGCCAGAACGCGATCCCGCCGCTCGACGGTGCGCTTAGCCCGAACGACCGGCTCGATTCCGCTGTGCCGATCGGCGAGCCGCTGTCCGGCGTCGACGACGTCATCGCCGCCGGCGACGATGCGGTCTATGTGTCCGCCGGCCGGCGGGTGCTGAAGCTCAGCGGCGCGGATTTCTCGACACGCACGCTCGTTGCCGAGTTCGAGGACGATGCCGGCGGGCTCGCATTGCATCCGGACGGCCGCCTGCTGGTGTGCGTCGCGGGCAGGGGCCTTGCCGCGATCGATCCGGCCAAGCCCGCGCCGCGCTGGCTGGAGTCGGCCGGCGGCAGCGCGCTCACAGGATTGCTGTCCGTCACAGCCGCACCCGATGGCCGCATCTATGCCGTCGAAGGCAGCGCCGGCCGCCGTCCGGGCGAGTGGCGGCACGATCTGATGGAGAAACGCGCCGCTGGCCGCCTGATCAGCTGCGGCGCCGGTCTCGACAATCCGCAGGTGCTGCTGCGCGATCTGCCGTACCCCTATGGCGTGATGGTGTCCGCGGACGGCAACAGCCTGTGGCTCACCGAGAGCTGGGCGCATCGCCTCAGCCGGTTCGCGCTCGGCGGCAACGGCCTTGGTCCGCGCGAGATCGTCGCGACCAACATGCCGGGCTATCCGGCGCGGCTGCATCCGGACGGCCATGGCGGCTTGCTGCTCGGCATGTTCGCCCGCCGCACCCATCTGATCGAGTTCGTGCTCAAGGAAGACGATTTCCGCGAGGAGATGATGGCGACGATGCCGCCCGACTACTGGGTGGCGCCGGCACTGGCCGGCGGCAGCGATTGCCTGGAGCCGATGCAGATCGGCAGCGTCAAGGCGCTCGGCATCCAGAAGCCGTGGGCGCCGCCGCGCTCCTACGGCCTGCTGGTGCATCTCGACGCCGAAGGCGATGCGGTCGACAGCCTGCATAGCCGCGCCGGCGGCCGCTTTCACGGCATCAGCGCCGCCTGCGCCACGCCCGCCGGCATCGTGATCGCCGCGCGCGGCGCGGGGCGCCTGCTGCGCTACACGGGAGACCTGCGATGAATGACGGTGTGATGCAGGCAACGCCCGCGCCTCAATCGGCAACCCGCGAGCCGGTGCTGCGGATCTCGAACGGCTCCAAGATCTATGGCGGCGTCCACGCCATCGAGGGCGTCAACTTTGATCTCTATCCCGGCGAGGTGCATGCGCTGGTCGGCGAGAACGGCGCCGGCAAGTCGACGCTGTGCAAGGCGATCGCCGGCGCGATCAACCTGACCTCCGGCGACTATCTGCTCGACGGCAAGCCCGCCAATTTCGAGCAGCCGCGCGACGCGCTCAATGCCGGCATCTGCATGGTCTATCAGGAGACCAGCCTGGTGCCGACCATGACCGCGGCGCAGAACATCGAGCTCGGCAACGAGAAGCTCTTGACGCGTTTCCGGACGCTGAACATCCAGGCCCAGCAGCTGTTGCAGTCGCTCAATTTCCATGTCGATCCGGCGACGCCCGTGGCGCTGCTCGGCACCGCCAAGAAGCAGATGGTGGAGATCGCCCGCGCAATCTACAACAAGGCCCGCATCATCATCTTCGACGAGCCGACCGCGTCGCTGACGCCGGAGGAGATCGTCCACTTTTTCCACCTGGTGCGCGACCTGCGTGCCCGCGGCGTCTCGATCATCTATATCTCGCATGCGCTGGAAGAGTCGCTGCAGATCGCAGACCGCATTACCGTGCTGCGCGACGGCAAGCTGGTGATTACGGCGCCCGCCAGGCAGCTGACGCGTGATGCGCTGGTGCAGCACATGGTCGGCCGCGAGGTGGCGCAGGCGGTCTATGGCGGCAAGGCCAAGACCCATCAGCGCCGCGAGAAGGTCTTGACGGTCGAGAACGTCACCATGGGCATGGCGGTCAAGAACATGTCGTTCTCGATCTATGCCGGCGAGGTGGTCGGCATCGCCGGCCTGATCGGCTCCGGCCGCACCGAGATCGCCAAGATCGTGTACGGCGCGCTGAAGCGCAATCTGGTCAATGGCGGCACCATCCGGCTGCGCGGCAAACCGATCCGCTACCGCGTGCCGCGGCAGGCGATCAACGACGGCATCGCCTACATCACCGAGGACCGCAAGGCCAACGGCTTCTTCGAGACCATGGTGGTCGACGACAACGTCTATATCGGCAGCCTGGCCACGCGAAAGGGCTGGAGCTTCCTGCTGTCGCGCGCCAGGCGCAGCAAGCTCGCCAACTACTGGGTCGACCGGCTGAAGATCAGCGCGTTGCAGCGCAAGGCCCGGATCATCGAGCTGTCAGGCGGCAACCAGCAGAAGGTGGTGCTGGCCAAGACGCTGGTGCAGGAACCCTCGATCATCTTCTTCGACGAGCCGACGCGAGGCGTCGATGTCGGCACCATCCCGCACATCCACAGTGAAATCCGCCGCCTCGCCGACGAGGGCAAGGCGGTGGTGGTGATCTCGTCCTACCTGCCGGAGATCCTCGCCGTCTCCGACCGCATCCTGGTCGCCCGCACCGGCCGCATCGTCGCCGAGTTCGACGCTGCGGATGCGACCCAGGACAAGATCCTGTACGCCGCGGTGCATTGAAGGCCGCGACGCTCGGCCTTTCCCCATCGTCATTCCCAGGTGCGCAATTGCGCACCTGAGGGGCGTGCGAAGCACGAGCCCGGAAACCATTCGGCCGCGCATGATGCGGCCTGATGGATTCCGGGCTCAGCCCTTCGGGCTGCCCCGGAATGACGAGTGGATGGTGCCAGTCGCCCCATATTCGGCGTCGTCCCTGCCTAGTGCGCAATTGCGCACTAGGCAGGGACGACAGCTGGGGGCGCGGCCCATCCCGCCCTTGACAATTATTTTAAGTATAAAATAATATGCCGTATCGGCCGAAGGGAGGATGCCTGCCCGGCCGCCGAAGCCAACGGGAGAACGCCATGCGGATCGTGTGCATTGGAGGCGGGCCGGCCGGGCTTTATTTCGGCATCCTGATGAAGATGCTGGACCCCACCCACGTGATTTCCGTGGTCGAGCGCAACCGGCCCTACGACACGTTCGGCTTCGGCGTGGTGTTCTCGGATGCGACCATGGACAACATGCGCAAATGGGATCCGGTCACATCAGACACGATCGAGCAGGCCTTCAACCATTGGGACGACATCGAGGTCCTGATCAAGGGCCGCCGCATGCGCACCACCGGACACGGCTTCGTGGGCATCGGCCGCAAGCGGCTGCTCAACATCCTGCAAGCGCGGGCCGAGGAGCTCGGGGTCGAACTGATCTTCGAGCGCGAGGTGAATTCCGATCTCGAATTCCCTGATGCGGACCTGATCGTGGCGTGCGACGGCGTCAACTCGAAGATCCGCGCCAAGTACGTCGAGGGGTTCCAGCCCGATATGCTGATGCGGCCGAACCGCTACATTTGGCTCGGCACCAACCGGCCCTTCGACGCCTTCACCTTCGACTTCCGCAAGACCGAGCACGGCTGGTTCCAGGCGCATATCTACAAGTTCGAGGAGGGCGCGGCGACCTTCATCGTCGAGACCACCGAGGAGGCGTATCTCGCCCACGGCCTCGACAGGATGGAGCAGGGCGATTCCATCGCGTTCTGCGAGAACGTGTTCAGTGAAGTCCTCGAGGGGCATCATCTGGTCTCCAACGCGCGGCATCTGCGCGGCTCGGCCTGGCTGTCATTCCCGCGGCTGATCTGCGGCAAGTGGACCACGTTCAACGGCAATAGCCATGTCGTGCTGATGGGCGATGCCGCCCACACCGCGCATTTCGCGATCGGCTCGGGCACCAAGCTGGCGCTGGAGGATGCGATCGAGCTCACCAACCAGTTCAAGATCCACGGCGCGACCAAGGACAGTATTCCCGGCGTGCTGAAGGCTTACGAGGAGCTGCGCCGGGTCGACGTGGCGCGGATCCAGAATGCCGCACGCAACGCCATGGAGTGGTTCGAGGTGGTCGGCTCGCGCTATGCCGACACGCTGGAGCCCGAGCAGTTCATGTATTCGCTGCTGACCCGCTCGCAGCGCATCAGCCACGAGAACCTAAGGCTGCGCGACAAGACCTGGCTCGAAGGCTACGAGCGCTGGTTCGCGGAGCGCAATGGCGTGCCCGCCACCAACGACCGCGTCACGCCGCCGATGCTGACGCCGTTCCACATCCGCGGCCTGTCGCTGCACAACCGGATCATCGTCTCGCCGATGGCGATGTATTCGGCCGAGGAGGGCGTTCCGAACGATTTCCATCTGGTGCATTTCGGCTCCCGCGCGCTCGGCGGCGCCGGCCTGTTGTTCACCGAAATGACCTGCGTCTCGCCGGAGGCCCGGATCACACCCGGCTGCTGCGGCCTGTGGAACGAGGAGCAGGCGGCCGCCTACAAGCGCATCGTCGACTTCGTGCATCGTAATTCAAATGCGAAGATCGGCATCCAGCTCGGCCACGCCGGCCGCAAGGGCTCGACCCGCGTCGCCTGGGAGGGCATGGACGAGCCCTTGCCCGACCACAACTGGCCGCTGGTGTCGGCCTCGTCAGTGCCATATCTGCCCGACGGCCAGATCCCGGAGCCAATGAGCCGCGCCGAGATGGACGAGGTGCGCGAGCAGTTCGTCGCGGCGGCGATGCGCGCCGCGAGTGCGGGTTTCGACATTCTGGAGCTGCACTGCGCCCACGGCTATCTGCTGTCGAGTTTCCTGTCGCCGCTGACCAACCGCCGCAGCGACGACTATGGCGGATCGATCGAGAACCGGGCGCGTTATCCGCTGGAAGTGTTCCGCGCCGTCCGTGCGGTGTGGCCTGAGGACAAGCCGATGTCGGTGCGCCTGTCCTGTCACGACTGGGCCGAGGGCGGCAACACGCCCGAGGATGCGCTGGCTTTCGCAAAGCTGTTCAAGGCAGCCGGCGCCGACCTGATCGATTGCTCCTCGGGGCAGGTCTGGGCCGACGACCATCCGGTCTATGGCCGGCTCTATCAGACGCCGTTCGCCGACAAGATCCGCAACGAGGTCGGCATCGCCACCATCGCGGTCGGCGCGATCTCGGAGGCGGACCACGCCAACTCGATCATCGCCGCCGGCCGCGCCGATCTCTGCGCCATCGCCCGGCCGCATCTCGCCGATCCGGCCTGGACGCTGCATGAGGCCGCCAAGATCGGCGTCAAGCAAGTCGCCTGGCCGAAACAATATCTGTCGGGCAAGGCGCAATACGAGGCCAATCTCGAACGCGCCGCAGCGGGAGGCAAGGCATGACACGGTTCTGGCCCAACGCCCATGCGCTGGTCACCGGTGCCGGTTCCGGCATCGGCGCCGCGACGGCGATCGCGCTGGCAAAAGCCGGCGTGCGCGTCAGCATCGCCGGACGCCGGATCGATGCACTGAAGGCGACGGCCGCATCGCTCGGCCAGCAGGCCGGTGCCGCCGTTTCGCTCGACGTGACGGATGAATCTGCTGTGGCCAAAGGTGTCGCGCAGATCGAGGCCCAGGCCGGCCCGATCGATATCCTCGTCAACAATGCCGGCAAGGCCGGCAGCGCGCCGTTCGACAAGACCAGCGCGGCGCTGTGGGCCGACATGCTGGCGAGCAATCTCTCCAGCGTGTTCCTGGTGACGCAGGCCGTGCTGCCCGGAATGGCGCAGCGCGGCCGCGGCCGGGTGATCAACGTGGCCTCGACCGCGGGTCTCACCGGCTATGCCTATGTCTCGGCCTATGTCGCCGCCAAGCACGGCGTCATCGGGCTGACGCGCTCGCTGGCGCTGGAATATGCCCGGCGCGGCGTCACCGTGAATGCGGTCTGCCCAGGTTACACCGACACGCCGCTGGTGGCGGACGCCGCCGCCAATATCGTCGCCAAGACCGGGCGCAGTGAACAGGAAGCCCGCGCCGCGCTCGCCAAAGTCAATCCGATGCAGCGGCTGGTGACGCCGGAAGAGGTCGCCGACAGCATCCTCTGGCTTGCCTCCGAGGGCGCATCGTCAATCAACGGACAAGCCGTCGCGGTTGCCGGCGGCGAAGTCTTTACCGGGTGAAGGAAGCCATCATGTCCGAGATGAAAGCAAAGCTCCGTCCGTTCAGGGATTATCCCGCAAAGCACTTCCGCTGGTCGACGGACGCGAGCGGTCGCGTTGCGACCATCACGCTGAACCGGCCGGACAAGAAGAACCCGCTGACCTTCGAGTCCTACGAGGAGCTGCGCGACCTCTTCACCAACCTCAAATATGCCTCCGATGTCCGCGCCATCGTGCTGACCGGCGCCGAGGGCAATTTCTGCTCCGGCGGCGACGTGTTCGAGATCATCGAGCCGTTGACACGGATGGCGATGCCGGACCTGCTCGCCTTCACCCGGATGACCGGCGAGGTGGTGCGCGCGATGCGCAAATGTCCGCAGATCATCGTCGCCGCGATCGACGGCATCTGCGCCGGCGCGGGCGCAATGCTGGCGCTGGCATCCGACCTGCGGCTGGCGACGCCCCAGGCCAAGACCGCCTTCCTGTTCACCCGCGTCGGCCTTGCCGGCGCAGACATGGGCGCCTGCGGATTGTTGCCGCGGGTGATCGGGCAGGGCCATGCCGCCGATCTGCTCTATACGGGCCGCGCGATGAGCGCCGACGAAGGTTTTGCGTGGGGCTTCCACAACCGCCTGGTGCCGCCGGCGGAGCTTGCCGCCGCCGCGCAGGAATTGGCGCGCTCGCTTGCGGACGGGCCGTGGTTCGCGCATGGCGTGACGAAAACGATGTTCAACCAGGAATGGGCGATGGGCGTCGACGAGATGATCGAGTCCGAAGCGCAGGCGCAGGCGATCTGCATGGTGACCGGCGATTTCCGCCGCGCCTTCGAGGCCTTCGCCGCCAAGCGGAAACCCGCCTTCGAGGGCAATTGAGATGATCGAGATCCTGCAACCGGAAGGGTGGTCGAAGCCGATCGGCTACGCCAACGGCATGGCCGCGCGCGGCAAACAGATCTTTATCGCCGGCCAGATCGGCTGGAACGGACAATGCGTGTTCGAGACCGACGATCTCGTGGCGCAGATCGGCCAGACCCTGCGCAACATCGTCGCGGTTGCCGCCGCCGGCGGCGCCGGGCCGGAGCACATCGTGTCGATGACCTGGTTTCTGCTCGACCGCAAGGAATATTCCGCGCGGCTGAAGGAGATCGGCACGGTCTATCGCGACGTGATCGGCCGGCGCTTTCCGGCGATGACCGCGATCCAGGTTGCCGGCCTGATCGAGGACCGCGCCAAGGTGGAAATCCAGGCAATTGCGGTGGTGCCGGATTGATGAGAGCGCCGCGATTGCCAAACCCGTCATCCTGAGGAGCGCGGAACGCGCGTCTCGAAGGATGCACGGCCCGGGTGGTGGCCGTCGACCCTTCGAGACGCCGCGCAAGCGCGGCTCCTCAGGGTGACGGGGAAAGAAAGGAATCCGCTGAGCCGATGTTAATCCTAAGGCGAACCGACACGGCTCAACCGAGGGGCAAGGCCACAAACCCGCTTGCGGCCGGGCAACGGGCCATGCGACCCTAGGCCAAGCGTAAAACGTCCTGTTGTGAGTGGAGTAAGGGACGATGAAGGCGATTATCGTCGGAGGCGGAATCGGAGGCCTCACCACTGCGTTGATGCTGCGCTCGCGCGGCATTGCTTGCGAGCTGTACGAGCAGTCGGAGACGATCCGCGAACTCGGCGTCGGCATCAACACGCTGCCGCATGCGATCCGCGAGCTGGCAGGACTCGGTCTGCTCGACAAGCTCGACGAGGTCGCGATCCGCACCTTTGAGCTGTTCTATCTGACGCGGCATGGCCAGCAGGTCTGGCACGAGAAGCGCGGCCTCGATGCCGGCCACGAGGTGCCGCAATTTTCGATCCATCGTGGCCGCCTGCAAGGCGTGATCCATCAAGCGGTGATCGAGCGGCTCGGCACCGACGCGATCCGCACCGGCTGTCGGCTCGGCTCCTTCACGCAGGACGAGGGCGGCGTCTCGGCGTATTTCTTCGATCGCAGCGGGGCGCATGTGCACACGGCGCGCGGCGATATCCTGATCGGCGCCGACGGCATCCATTCCAAGGTGCGGCAAACGCTGTTTCCGGACGAGGGCGGGCCGTGCTGGAACGGGCTGATGCTGTGGCGCGGCGCCACCGACTGGCCGGCGTTCCTGACCGGACGTTCGATGATCATCGCCGGCGGGCTGAACGCCAAGGCCGTGATCTATCCGATCGCACCGGGTTCGAGCCCGGCGAGCCGTCTCACCAACTGGGCGGTGCTGGTGCGGATCGGTGACGGCACCTCGCCGCCGCCGCGCCGCGAAGGCTGGTCCAATCTCGGCCGGCGCGACGAGATGATGCCCTATGTCACCGGTTTCACGATTCCGCAGGTCGACTTCGCCGGCCTGATCAACGCAACGCCGGAGTTCTGGGAGTATCCGTGCTGCGACCGCGATCCCTTGCCCTATTGGTCGAGCGGCCGGGTCACGCTGCTTGGCGATGCCGCGCATCCGATGTATCCGGTGGGCTCGAACGGCGCCTCGCAGGCCATTCTCGATGCGCGCTGCCTTGCCGACATGCTGGCGCGATCGGAGCATCCGCGCCAGGCGCTGGCGGCCTATGAGCGGCAGCGGCTGCCGATGACCGCCGACATCGTCGCCTCCAATCGACGCGGCGGGCCGGAGGGCGTGATCGACGCCGTCGAGCAGCTCGCGCCGCAGGGCTTCACCGATGTCGACACCATCCTCAATTACGAAGCGCGCGAGGCGATCGTGCGCGGCTACGCCGCTAAGGCCGGCTTCGCCGCGCGCGTGGTGGCGCGGCAGTAGGGACGCCGGAACGAGCAGCCTCGGAGCAGCGACTGCTACTCTTCGTAGTGAGGAGGCAATGTCCAACCCGTCACCCTGATGAGCGCGAAGCGCATCTCGAAGGGTCGACGGCCACCGGCGGGGCCGTGCATCCTTCGAGACGCCGCTTCGCGGCTCCTCAGGATGACGGAGAGGAGCTGGCTTTGCCGCGCGCGTGGTGGCTCGGCAGTAGGGACGCCGGAACGAGAGCAGCCTCGGAGCAGGAGCTGCCACCCCTCGTGGTGAGCGGCAACGTCCGATCCATCACCCTGAGAGGATGTGAAGCTTTCACCGCCGTCATTGCGAGGAGCGGTAGCGACGAAGCAATCCATGCTTCCGCGTGTGCCGCGCGATGGATTGCTTCGCTGCGCTCGCAATGACGAAGATTGACCCGTCACCCTGAGGAGCGCGAAGCGCGTCTCGAAGGGTCGACGGCCACCGGCGGGCCGTGCATCCTTCGAGACGCCGCTTCGCGCTCCTCAGGATGACGGAGTGAGGCCGGCGCCTTCGTTACGCCGGAGGCGGCGGCAGGAAGTGGATGTTGTGCTCGGCGGCGAGCCGCACCACGTCGTCCGGGTTCTGCTCCTTCATGTTGTGGATCGCCCAGAACAGGTCGTAGAGCCTCCGCGTCGGCGACACCCAGAACAGCGTCTTGGCCGGCTGCGCCGACTTGTTGAAGATGCCGTGCGGCTTGCCCATCGGCAGCCGCACCAGATCGCCAGGCGTGGCGGATTCATCGGCGCCGTCGAGCATGAAGTCGAGCTTGCCCTCGAGGATGTAGAGATACTCGTCCTGGTCGGGATGGATATGCGGCGGCACGAAGGTGCCCGGCGGGAAAGTGGCGTGCCAGGAGAAGGAATGCTCGGTGCGGCTCTTCGGCACGTAGGTCTGGCCGAGGATGCTCCAGGAAATACCCTGCATGCCCTCATTGGCGCGGGTGATGCCGGCGATCTCGTCTTTCATGGCTGTCGTTTCTCCTGTGATTTACTTGGCGGCGCAGTCCTTGGCGTAACGGTCGCCGTAGTTCGAAAACACCTTTTCGACGATCTCGGTCTGGAATTTGCCGTCCGGCCGCTTGGCGACCTTGGTGAGGTAGAAATCCTGGATCGGATAGCCGTTGTTGTTGAACTTGAAGTTACCGCGCAGCGAGGTGAAGTCGGCCTTCTTCAGTGCGGCGGCGACCGCGTCCTTGTTGGAGAGGTCGCCCTTCACGGCCTTGACCGCGCTGTCGATCAACAGCGCCGCGTCATAGGCCTGCATGGCATAGGTGCCGGGTACGCCGTTATAGGCCGCCTCATAGGCCGCGACGAATTTCTTGCTCTGCGGATTATCGAGGTTGGGCGCCCAGTTGGCGCCGCCGAACATGCCGACCGCGGCGTCCTGCTGCGCGGGCAGGGTAGATTCGTCGACGGTGAAGGCGGACAGCACCGGCACGGTGGCGCCGGCCTGCTTGTACTGCTTGACGAGGTTCACGCCCATGCCGCCCGGCATGAAGGTGAACAGCGCGTCCGGCTTCTGGGCGGCGATCTTGGACAGCTCCGGCTGGAAATCCAGCGTATTCAGCGGCGTGTAGGATTCCTCCGTGATTTCGCCCTTGTAGTCGAGCTTGAAGCCGGCGACCGAGTCGCGGCCGGCCTGATAATTCGGCACCAGCAGGTAGACGCGCTTGTAGCCGCGGTCCTGCGCCACCTTGCCGAGGATCTCGTGCACCTGGTCGTTCTGATAAGACGTCACATAGAAGAACGGATTGCACTCCTTGCCGGCGTAGCTGGAGGGGCCGGCATTCGGGCTGATCAGGAAGGTCTTGCTGTCGGTGACCGGGCGATGGATCGCGAGCAGGATGTTGGAGAAGATCGGGCCGACCACGAAATCGACCTTGTCGCGCTCGAGCAGGCCGCGCACCTTGACCACGGCAGCGTCGGGCTTCAGCTCGTCATCGGCGTTGACGATCTCGACCTCGCGGCCGGCCATCTTGCCGCCGAGATCTTTCACGGCGAGGGCAAAGCCGTCACGAACCTGCTGGCCGAGAGCCGCGGCAGGGCCGGAGGTCGTGACCAGCACGCCGATCTTGATCTTCTCCTGTGCGGATGCCGGGGTCGCCGCAATACCGAGCAGCGCCGCCAATCCCACGAGCTTCGTCAGATGTTTCATGTTTCTCCCCCAAACCGCCGGCCCGATGCCTCGGCCCGCTTTATTTGGCCTCAGCTTAGTCTGACGCGCGCGACCGCCGCAAGCGATGTGACATTGCGTCAGGTTACCAGTAGCGCAACATGCAAGCGCCGCGCCAATTGCTTGAAGTTTAAAGAAATTGCGGGATCGCGCCGGGAGTTCAGGCAAGATTCGCAATTGTCCTTGCGGCGCGTCGCGAATTGCTTGAAGCTCAAAACAACCGGTCCGGCCGGAACCCGCCGCGGAGGCACGATCGCCGCATGATCCTCGATTCCGAAACCAAAGCCGTCGAACTGCCAGACGATCACGGCACCGAGCTCAGGCTGTGGCTGCGGCTCTTGACCTGCACCACGCTGATTGAAGGCGAGGTGCGCAGCCAGTTGCGCGAGAAGTTCGACGTCACGCTGCCGCGCTTCGACCTGATGGCGCAGCTCGACAAGGTGTCCGACGGCATGACGCTGTCGGACCTCTCGAAGCGGATGATGGTCTCCAACGGCAACGTCACCGGGCTGGTCGAGCGTCTGGTTGAGTCAGGCCATCTCGACCGCCGCACCTCGGAGACCGATCGCCGCGTGCAATTCATCCGGCTCACAAAGCTTGGACGGGCCGAATTCCGCAAGATGGCGGCCGAGCACGAGAAATGGATCGCCGATATTTTCGGCGACTTGTCGCCGAAGGACATCCGCGAATTGATGCGGCTGCTCGCCAAGGCCAAGGGCTCGGCCCAGCGCTCCGCCAAGGCAAGGACTGCTTAAGCCGTGAGCGGGATCGATTACGAGGTCGAATACAACAACCGGGCCCGGGTGCCGGAAAACCCGGCGCTGATGGCCGGCTGGGCGAGGGACTCCGCGGCCTATCGCGAGCAGCATCCGCCGCGGCGGCTGAGCTATGGCCCGGGCAGCCGCAACGTCATCGATCTGTTCGAGGACAATGGCGACGGGCCGCTCGTGGTCTTCATCCATGGCGGCTACTGGCAGGCGCTCGACGGCTCGTCGTCGAGCCACTGCGCGCGCGGCCTCAACGGCCACGGCATCGGCGTCGCGGTGCCGAGCTACGATCTTTGCCCCAATGTCTCGGTCGCCGACATCATCGGCGAGATGCGCGCGGCGTGCCGTGAACTTGCAAAACTCCGCCGGCCGCTGGTCGTGTCGGGGCACTCCGCCGGCGGACATCTTGCCGCATGCATGCTGGCGACCGATTGGCCGGCCTATGATGCGACGCTGCCGAACGATCTGGTCAGGGCTGCTTACGCGATCTCCGGCCTGTTCGAGCTCGAGCCGCTGGTCGGCACCTCCATCAATAAGGCGCTCGGCCTTGACCGCGACGCAGCAAGGGCGGTGAGCCCGCTGCTCTGGAAAGCTCCTCCCGGCGCGACGCTCGATGCCGTGGTCGGCGGCGCCGAGAGCGCAGAATATCACCGCCAGAGCCGGACCATCGTCGATGCCTGGGGCGGAGCAGGCGTGACGACGCGGTTCGGCATTGTGCCCGACGCCAATCATTTCACCGCGATCGCGCCGCTCGCCGACCCGGAGTCGGAGATGGTGGCGCGACTGAAGCAGCTTACACAAATCTGAGATTCCAGGGGATCGCAGCTATTCTCCACCCTTGCGCCGAATTATTTTAAGTATAAAATGATTGGCGCTTGGAACGCTGCCGGGCGTCCTCGATACGATGTTGGTCTTTGGCCTTTCTGGATGGAAAGCGAGGGGCAATCGAATGTCAGGTGAATTTCCCGGGCTCGGCCCATCCGGGCATGTCGACGATTTCGCGCGGCGCAACCTGCCGCCATCGGAGCAATGGCCGCAGCTGCTGCTCGACCGGCCGGAGTTCAACTATCCCGACTATCTCAACGCCGCTGTGGAGCTGACCGACCGCATCGTCGAGCAGGGGATGGGCGATCGCATCGCGCTGATCGGCAATGGCCGTCAGCGCACCTACAAGGAACTGACCGACTGGTCGAACCGCCTCGCGCATGCGCTGGTGGAGAATTACGGGGTCAAGCCCGGCAATCGCGTGCTGATCCGCTCCGGCAACAATCCGGCGCTGGTTGCGGCCTGGCTCGCGGCGACCAAGGCCGGCGCCGTCGTCGTCAACACCATGCCGATGCTGCGCGCGGGCGAACTCGCCAAGATCGTCGACAAGGCCGAGATTGCGCTGGCGCTGACCGACAGCCGGATCGCGGACGAGTTGGTGGCCTGCGCCAAGACCAGCAAATTCCTCAAGCAGGTGGTCAATTTCGACGGCACGCAGAACCACGACGCCGAGCTCGACCGGATCGCGCTGAACAAGCCGGTCAAGTTCGATGCGGTGAAGACCGGCCGCGACGACGTCGCGCTGCTCGGCTTCACGTCGGGCACCACGGGCGAACCCAAGGCGACCATGCATTTCCACCGCGATCTCCTGATCGTCGCGGACGGCTATGCGCGGGAAGTGCTGAAGGTGACGCCGGACGATGTGTTCGTCGGCTCGCCACCGCTGGCCTTCACCTTCGGCCTCGGCGGGCTTGCGATCTTTCCGCTGCGCTTCGGCGCCACGGCAACGCTGCTGGAGAACGCGGCACCGAGCGAGATGATCCGGATCATCGAGACCTACAAGGCGACCATCTGCTTCACCGCGCCGACCGCCTATCGGGCGATGATGGCCGCGATGGACAAGGGAGCCGATCTGTCGTCGCTGCGGCTCGCGGTCTCGGCCGGCGAGACGCTGCCGGCACCGGTGTTCGAGAGCTGGACCAGGAAGACCGGCAAGCCGATCCTCGACGGCATCGGCAGCACCGAGCTGCTGCATATCTTCATCACCAACCGCGTGGGCAGCGCTGTCGGCGGCACCACCGGCACACCTGTTGCCGGCTACCAGGCGAAGATCGTCGACGAGGACATGAACGAGCTGCCGCCGGGGCAGGTCGGCAAGCTCGCGGTTCGCGGCCCGACCGGCTGCCGCTATCTCGCGGACTCCCGGCAGACCAAATATGTCCGCGACGGCTGGAATATCACCGGCGATGCCTTTGTCAGCGACGAGAACGGCCGGCTGTCCTTCGTGGCGCGCGCCGACGACATGATCATCTCGGCGGGCTACAACATTGCCGGTCCCGAGGTCGAGGCGGCGCTGCTCGGACATCCCGATGTCGCCGAATGCGCCGTGGTCGGCGCGCCCGACGAGGAGCGCGGGCAGATCGTCTCGGCGTTCATCGTGCTGAAGCAGGGCGCGCGCAACGACGATGCCGAGGTCAAGCTGTTGCAGGATCACGTCAAGGCGACGATCGCGCCTTACAAATATCCCCGCGCGATCGCTTTCGTCGAGACGCTGCCGAAGACCCAGACCGGAAAGATCCAGCGCTTCAGGCTGCGCGAGGCAAGCTGAAGGCGACGGCCGCTGGCCGTCGCCCCGACGAAAGCAAAATGGGTCAATGTGCGCCGGCGCCGCCGGCCACATTCTTCGGCTTTCCGGTCAACAGGATCGCGATCGCGGCGAACACCAGCACGATGCCGATCACGGCGAAGGTGTCGCTGAAGCCCAGCACGAGCGCCTGCCGCTTGACGATATTGCCGAGCGCCACGATCGCCTGGTTGTGCGCGGTCGCCGGATCGGAGATGCCGTGGCTCAGGAAGTAGTTGGTGACCTCGGCGATCCGGGTGCGCACTTCCTCGCGGCCGAGGTCGACCGACTGGCCGATGATGTTGGAGTGGAACTGCTCGCGCTTGGTGACGATGGTCGAGAGCAGGGCGGTGCCGATCGCGCCGCCGAGGTTGCGCATCATGTTCGAGATGCCGGAGGCCGCGGGCGCATCCTGCGGTGCGACGCTGCCCAGGCTCACGGCCGACAGCGGCGCCAGCATGATCGCCTGGCCGACCGCGCGGACGATGTTCGGGACGAAGAACTGATCGCCGGAATAATCCAGCGACATCTGGATGTTCATGAACGACGAGACCGCAAACAGGATCATGCCGGTGAAGGCGATGTAGCGGGCATCGAAGCGCTGCATCAGCTTCGGCACCAGCGGGATCAGGATCAGCTGCGGCAAGCCGGTCCAGGCCAGCACCTGGCCGATCTGCTCGGCATTGTAGCGCTGCACCTGGCCGAGATAGGCCGGCAGCAGATAGACGGAGCCGAACAGCGCGAAGCCGACGAACACCGCCGAGATGGTGCCGAAGCCGAAGCTGCGCTGGGTCAACAGGCGCAGCCGGATCAGCGGCTTCTCCACGACGAGCTCGATCCAGACGAACAGAGTGAGGCTGACGGCTGCGATGACCGCGAGCTTGACGATGAAGGGCGAGCCGAACCAGTCGTCCTTGTTGCCTTCCTCGAGCACGGCCTGCAATGACGAGAGGCCGATCGCCATGGTGATAATGCCGAGCCAGTCGCCCTCGCGCAGCAACTGCAGCTGCATCGGCTGCCGTTCCAACGTGAAATAAAGGGTGATGACCATGACCGCGGTCGGGACCACGTTGACGAAGAAGATGGTCTGCCAGCCGTAATTCTCGGTGAGATAGCCGCCGATGGTCGGACCGATCGCCGGCGCAAAGGTCACGGCAAGCGCGAACATCGCAAGCCCGACCGGCTGTTGCACCTTCGGCAGCTTGGTGAAGACCAGCGTGAACGCCATCGGGATCAGTACGCCGCCGAAGAAGCCCTGCAGGCCGCGCATCGCGATCATCGACGGCAGGTCATGGGTGAAGGCACAGGCGACGGAGAATGCTGCGAACAGGGTGGCGAAGCCGATGATGATCTTGCGGAACGAGAACACCCGGCTGAGATAGTCGGTCAGCGGGATCACCACGATCTCGCCGATCAGATAGGACGTCGAGATCCAGGAGCCGTTGTCGACGCCGGTTCCGATACCACCCTCGATGTTGAGCAGCGAAGCGTTGGTGATCTGGATGTTGAGGATCGCCATGAAGGCGCCGATCATCGCGGCGACGATGGAGATCCAGACGGCCATGCTGGCCCGGTTGGGATCAGCTGTGACGGCCGCTGCGCGCGGCGCAGCGGCCGGGGAGGAGAGCGCGAGGTCGGACATGACATCACCTGTTTTGGTATCGTTTACTTGAACGAGGCGACTGCGAGCTTGGGAGAGGCGCTGGAGCGCGGCGCCTCGACCGGTTGCGATGCGGTCGCGATGCTCGGGATGACAGACATGCCGGGCCGCAACTCGACCGGCGTCGCGTCGAGCGCGATCTTCACCGGGATGCGCTGCACCACCTTGGTGAAATTGCCGGTGGCATTATCAGGCGGCAGCAGCGCGAATTCCTGGCCGCTGGCGGGCGCCAGGCTGTCGACATGGCCGCGCACCACCTGTCCCGGGAACATGTCGACCGCAATCTCGACCGGCTGGCCCTTGCGGACATTGGTGAGCTGCGTCTCCTTGTAATTCGCGATCACATAGGCGCCGGTGGCCGGCACCAGCGACATCAGCTGCGTGCCGGCCTGCACGAACTGGCCCGTGCGCAAGGTGCGGTTGCCGACCACGCCGTCGATCGGGGCCGTGATGGTGGTGTAGCCGAGGTTCAACTCGGCCTGATGCTGGAGCGCGGTGGCGCGCGCCTGCGCCGCGATGGCCTGGGCAATGTCGGCCTTGAGCAGCTCGACCTGACGCAGCGCGGAGGCGAGATTTGCGGTATCGCGGGCGACGGCGGCCTGTGCGCTGGCGTAGCGTGACTGCGCCTGCTGCGCGTTCTGCACGCTGCCGAAGCCGGTGCCGGCGAGATCGGTGTAGCGCTTGTTCTCCTGCTCGGCAAAAGTCTGGTTCGCGGTGTCGACCGCCAGCGTCGCGCGGGCCGCTTCGATCACGGATTGCTGCACGTCGAGCTGCGCGCGCTTGCTGGTGATCGCAGCGCCCGCGGCGGCGACGTCGGCCTTGGCCTGATCCAGCGCGACCTTGAAATCGCGTTCGTCGATCCGCGCCAGGATCTGGCCGGCGCGCACATGCTCGTTGTCGCCGACCAGCACCGCGCTGAGATAGCCGGAAACCTTCGGCGCGATCGTCGTGTTGTCCGCCTTCACATAGGCGTCGTCGGTCGAGATCTGGAAGCGGCCGACCGTCCAGTAGTCCCAGCCGTACCAGGCGCCGCCCGCGAGGACGGCAAGCGCTGCGCCGGCAAGCAGCAGGCGGCGGAGCGTGCCCTTGGCGGCAGGAGGTTTTGCGGCTTCGGGGGTGGCGATCAACTGCTTGGCGGTCTCGGCCGGAACCTGGCTCTCGGCCTTGAATGATGTCTCATGCTGGCTCATGGCGGCGCTCCTGATCCGTTCTATCCCTTTGGAAACCTTGCCAATCTCGGCATTCGGTCACGGGGGTAATTAGGAAACTTGATGTTTTCCAAAATAGAGCCCATATTGGGACTGTCAATAGAATGACAGTCATCATCTAAAAGCATGGCTCGCGGATGAACCGGAATGACAAGAACCAGACAGAGCAGGCCGCACCGGAGCGGCGCGGCCGCGGGCGGCCGCAGCTTCGCTCCGACGACGAGACGCGCGCGCTGATCTATGAGGCCGCGCGCCGCGAGTTCTCCGAGCGCGGGTTTGCCGCGGCCAATATCGCCGACGTCGCCTGCCGCGCCGGCGTCTCCACCAAGACGCTCTACCGGTTGATCCCGACCAAGCTGGCGCTGTTCGAAGGCATGGTGACGGACCGGATGGACCGCTTCATATCCAGCGTCAATCTCGGCGCCTGCGATGGCCGCGATATCGCCGCGGCCCTGGAGCGGGCGCTGCTGGCCTGCGCCGAACTCATCCTCGATGCCGAGGTCATCGCGCTTCAGCGCATCATCCTCGCCGACAGCGACAAATTCCCCGACATCGCCGAGACGTTCTACGAGAAGGCCATGCAGCGGTCGATCGCCGCGCTGGCGAGCTGGCTCGGCGTGCAGCAGCGGCGAGGGCGGATCGTGCTCGATGATGTCGAGGCGGCCGCAGGCATGCTGCTCGGCATGCTCGTGTTCAAGCCGCAGCGCGACGTGATGTTCGGGCACAAGCCCGCGCCGCTGCACAGCGAGATGGAGGCGCGCGCCAAAGCCTGCGCGGCTCTCTTCCTGTCCGGATGTGCCGCGCCGGCCGACCGGAGCAAACAACCGCGCGGAGACGCGTGATGTCGGAGCGGACCGCTTACTTGGCCGCGACCGCCGAGGCGGGAGGCTGGGTCAGCACCTGGCGGATCATCCGCGCCAGATCGGCTTTGCGATAAGGCTTCGGCAACAGCGTCACGTCGGGGTCGAGACGGCCGTGATGGATGATCGCGTCCTCGGTATAGCCCGAAGTGAACAGCACGCGCACCGAGGGGAGCCTGGCTATCACGGCATCGGCGACCTGCCGGCCGTTCATGCCGCCGGACATAATGACGTCGGTGAACAGCACGTCGCAGACGAAGCCCTTGTCGACGGCCGCCAGAGCTTCCGGGCCGTTGGCGGTGACCATGGTGCGGTAGCCGAGCTGCTCGAGCTGGGCGCTAACATAGTTGCGGACCAGCGGATCGTCCTCGACGACCAGGATGGATTCATGGCCGCCGCGGGTGTCGACCGCAGGCGGCGGCTCGACGTCGACCATGTCGCCCATGCTGCGCGGCAGATAGAGCTTGATCGAGGTGCCGTGGCCCTCCTCGGAATAGATCTTGAGATGGCCGTCGGACTGCTTGATGAAGCCGTAGACCATGCTGAGCCCGAGCCCGGTGCCCTTGCCGGTGTCCTTGGTGGTGAAGAACGGCTCGAACACCTTGTCGCGGATCGCTGCCGGGATTCCGCCGCCGGTGTCGCTGACCGCGACCATCACATATTCACCCGCCCGCACATCGGGATTGGCGGCGGCATAGACCTCGTCGAGGATGACGTTGCTGGTCTCCAGCATCAGCTTGCCGCCGTCGGGCATCGCATCGCGGGCATTTACGGCGAGATTGAGCAGCGCGGTCGCCATGTGGTTGGGGTCGATGAAGGCCGGCCAGGCGTCGGGCTCGAGCGCGGTATCGATCTCGATCTGCTCGCCGAGCGAGGGGCGCAGCAGCCGCGCGGTGTCCTGCACCAGCGTGTTGAGATCGGCTTCGCGCGGTTGCAGCGGCTGCTGCCGCGAGAACGCCAGCAGATGCTTGGTCACCTCGGCGCCGCGAAAGGCCGCATCGCTGATCATCTTGGTGACCGACGACAGCGCGGCATCGTGCTCGACGGCCTCGGCGAGGATGTCGATCAGGCCGGTGATGACGGTCAGGATGTTGTTGAAGTCGTGCGCGATGCCGCCGGTGAGGTGGCCGACAGCTTCCATCTTCTGCACTTGGCGCAGCTTCTGCTCGGCTTCGAGCTGCTCGCGGGCGGCCTCGACCTCGCGCGCGCGCATGAAGATCTCGGCTTCCATCTGCTCGGTGCGCTCGCGCAGCCGGTCGGTCAGTTCGGCCTGCTCGGCGCCGCGCTGCTTCAGCTGAATGAAGCTGGTGACGTCCTCGACCCGATGGATGATGTAGGTGAACTGTCCGGTCGGCCCGAACACCGGCGTATTGCGCGGGCTCCAGAAGCGCTCCTCGAATCCGCCGCCCTCCGATTCGGGCTTGCGGATGTCGTATTTCTGCACCGTCATGGTGTCGGGACGGCGAAACTGGACCACGCGCTCGAGTGAGGCGCGCAGGTTCCGCACGCCGTCGGCGGCCGGATCGTCCGGATTGTCGGGAAATACTTCGAACAACCCGCGTCCAAGGATCGCAGCGCGCTCGGTCCTGGTGGCGCGCAGATAGGCGTCGCTTACTGCCACGATGCGGAAGTCGGGCTGCGTCAGCACCAGATAGAGGCCGGGCGCCGCCTCGAATAACGCCTTGAAGTCAGGCATCGGCGGGGACTGGTTTTGCAGTTCATCCTCCCTCGCAGGGATACGGTCCGCCACTGACCGCGCTCAAGATGTGACACGCGTCTGCTGGAACTTCAATGGTTAACATACGGCGCCAATTCGATTTTTTCGATCGGTCGATGGTGCGGCGCTAGCGTGAATTGGGCAGATAACGCCAGCCCTCCTTGCCGAGGAATTCCAGCATGGCCTGTGCCGGCGGCAGCAGGATCTTGTCGGTGCGCCGGATCGCGTGCCATTGCCGGACGATCGGCAGGCCCTTCACCTTGAGCACCACCAGCCGGCCGTCCTCCAGCTCATGGAACACGGTGTGCTGCGAGATGAAGGCGATGCCGAGCCCGGCCATCACGGCCTGCTTGATGGTCTCGTTGCTGTCCATCGCCATGCCGAGCTTCGGCTCCAGTCCGACCCGCTCGAAATATTGCTGCATCAGCATCCGCGTGCCTGACCCTTGCTCGCGGGTGATGAAGGTCTCGTTGGCGAGCTCGGACGGGGCGATGTGCCGGCGCCGCGCCAGCCGATGGTCGGGCGCTGCGATGATGAAGTGCGGATGCCGGCCGAGCGGCTTCATCTCGACCTCGACATCGGCCGGCGGCCGGCCCATCACCGCGATGTCGAGATCGTAGCCGCGCAGCGCGTCGCGGATCTCCTCGCGGTTGCCGATCCGCAGCGTGACCTCGATCTTGGGAAAGCGGCGCGAGAACGCCGCGATCGCGAACGGCACGAAGTATTTCGCGGTCGAGACCGCGCCCATCGCAACGCGGCCGCCGCTGCGGCCTGCGATCATGTCGAGCGATTGCTCGCAATCCTTCAGCGCCGCCTCGATCCGCTCCACCAGTGTGAGCACATGCGCGCCGGCATCGGTCAGCGCCATGCCGTCGCCGGTGCGCTGGATCAGCGGCAATCCCGCGAGCGCCTGCAAATTGCGGAGCTGCAGGGTCACCGCCGGCTGGGTCAGGTTCAGCCGGTTCGCCGCCGAGGTGATCGAGCCGGCCTCGTGCAGGGTCGATAGCGCGCGCAGCTGGCGGATGGTCAGGTCCCGCGAGAAGTTGCCGGCCATATCTCACAAGCTCCATAAGAAATACTTTGCCCGGACCAAAGATAATAAAATTTCCCTAATTGGGCAATTCGCGCGTTGATACGGCGAGGGCGACTCTCTGAGGTCGCCTCTCGAAGCCTCGGGACAGAGGGCGCGATCATAGGGAGAGGCCGGTGGAGATTCGTCCTGCATTGCATGCCCATCTGGAGTGGCCGACGCGGCATAACCCGCTGCGCGCCGCGACCGTGGCGGTGATCGAAGCGCTTGCGGCGGCCGCAATCGAGCTGTCGCGCACCATTGCCGCCGGGCCGCTCGCCGGCATCGGCGGCGACAGCGGCGGCGTCAATCCCGACGGCGATCGCCAGAAGACCATCGACATCGTCGCGGACGGCCTGATGCGCGACGCGCTGCGCACGGCGCCGGTCGCCGCGGTGCTGTCGGAGGAGGCCGAACTGCCGGAGACGCTCGATCCCGATGCGCCGCTTTGCGTCGCGATCGATCCGCTCGATGGATCGGCCAATCTCGAAAACAACATCTCGATCGGCACGATCTTCTCGATCCGGCCGAAGGGCAACGACGTTCTCTCGACCTTCTTCGAGCCCGGCACGGCGCAATGCGCCGCCGGCTGCTTCATCTACGGTCCGCAGACCGTGCTGGTGCTGGCACTCGACCAGTGTGTCGACTGCTTCACGCTGGATCCGCGCAGCGGCGAGTTCGTCCTGACGGCACGTGACCTGCGGGTGCCGCAGGACGCCTCGGAATTCGCCATCAATGCCTCGAACCGGCGGCACTGGAGCGGCCCGGTGCGCAACTACATCGACGACTGCCTCGCCGGGGTGAATGGCGAACTTGGGCAGGACTACAACATGCGCTGGATCGGCTCGCTGGTGGCGGAAGCCTACCGCATCCTGATGCGCGGCGGCGTGTTCCTCTATCCGGCGGATGCGCGCCAGGGCTATCGCGAAGGCCGGCTGCGCCTGCTCTACGAGGCGCATCCCATCGCACTGATCATGGAATGGGCCGGCGGCGCCGCGTCGAATGGCCGCTCCCGCATCCTCGAATTGTCGGCACGCACGCCGCATCAACGTGTGCCGCTTATCATGGGATCGACGCGCGCCGTGCGCGACGTCGATGCGATCCACCTGACCGTCGAGCCGTTGTTCGAGAGCAGCGATGCCCCGCTGTTCGCGCGGCGCGGCCTGTTCCGCTGAAGGGGGAACGTATGTCTCGCAGGCATCCCATCATCTCGATCACCGGCTCCTCCGGCGCCGGCACCACCTCGGTGAAGAAGACGTTCGAGAACATCTTCCGCCGCGAGAACGTGATCGCGGCCTATATCGAGGGCGACGCCTTCCACCGCTACGACCGCACCGAGATGCGCAGCCTGATGGCGGAGCGGGCCGAGCACGGCAACAAGCACTTCAGCCATTTCAGCCCCGAGACCAATCTGTTCGAGGAGCTGGAGAAGCTGTTCAGCGACTATGCCGAGACCGGCACCGGAACGACACGGCACTACGTGCACGACGAGGAGGAAGCGCGGCTCTACGGCGCCAAGCCCGGCACCTTCACCGCCTGGGAGGCGCTGCCGGAGAATTCCGACCTGCTGTTCTACGAGGGCCTGCATGGCGCCGTGGTCACCGACAAGGTCAATGTCGCGCAGCACGCCGACCTCAAGATCGGCGTCGTGCCGGTGATCAACCTCGAATGGATCCAGAAGCTGCATCGCGATCGCAGCCATCGCGGCTACTCCACCGAGGCGGTGACCGACACCATCCTGCGCCGCATGCCGGACTACGTGAATTACATCTGCCCGCAATTCACCGAGACCGACATCAACTTCCAGCGCGTGCCGACGGTCGATACGTCGAACCCGTTCATCGCGCGCTGGATCCCGACCCCTGACGAATCGATGGTCGTGATCCGCCTGAAGAACCCGCGCGGCATCGATTTTCCCTATCTGCTCTCGATGATCCCGAACAGCTTCATGTCGCGCGCCAATTCGATCGTGGTGCACGGCGCCAAGCTCGATCTCGCGATGCAGCTGATCCTGACCCCGCTGATCCTGCAACTGATCGAACGAAAGAGGCGAACGATATGACGACCGCACTTGCGTCCGTTGCGAGCCGCCCCGACGTCAGCCATGACGAGATGGCCAATGCCATCCGCTTCCTCGCCATCGACGCGGTGGAGCAGGCGAAATCCGGCCATCCCGGCATGCCGATGGGCATGGCCGATGTCGCGACCGTGCTGTTCACCGACTTCCTGAAGTTCGACCCGGCCGATCCGGCCTGGCCCGACCGCGACCGCTTCGTGCTGTCGGCCGGCCACGGCTCGATGTTGCTCTATGCGCTGCTCTATCTCACCGGCTACGAGAGCATGACGCTCGATCAGCTCAAGGCGTTCCGGCAGTGGGGATCGCAGACCCCGGGACATCCGGAATACGGGCATACGCCCGGCGTCGAGACCACGACCGGGCCGCTCGGGCAGGGCATTGCGACTGCGGTCGGCATGGCGCTCGCCGAGCGATTGATGAACGCCCGCTTCGGCGACGATCTCGTCGACCACTACACCTATGTGATCGCCGGCGATGGCTGCCTGATGGAAGGCCTCAGCCACGAGGCGATCTCGCTCGCCGGCCATCTGCGGCTGAACCGGCTGATCGTGCTGTTCGACGACAACCGCATCTCGATCGACGGCGCCACCTCGCTGTCCTGCTCGGACGACCAGGCGGCGCGGTTTGCGGCGAGCGGCTGGAACGTCGGCCGCATCGACGGCCACGATCCGCAGGCGATCTCCGCGGCGATCCGGCAGGCCCGGTCGAGCGATCGTCCGTCGCTGATCGCCTGCCGCACCGTGATCGGGTTCGGTGCGCCGAACCGGCAGGGCAGCGAGAAGGTGCATGGTGCGCCGCTCGGCACCGACGAGGTGGCGAAGACCCGCAGCGCGCTGCGCTGGCCGTATCCGGCCTTCGAGGTCCCCGATGCGGTGCTGGCCGAGTGGCGCGAGCTCGGCGGCCGTGGCCGCGACGCGCGACGCGCCTGGATCGAGCGTTCGCGTGCCGCCGGCAAGACCGACAAGGGCGAACGGTCGCCGTTCCACGACGCGCTGAACCGGAAACTGCCCTGCGCCTATACCAAGGCCATGGTGGCGCTCGTCGAACGCTTTGCGACCGAGCAACCGAAGCTCGCCACGCGACAGGCCTCGCAGCAGGTGATCGACGTGATCGCGGAGGCGCTGCCCAATCTGCTGGGTGGCTCGGCCGATCTGACGCACTCCAATCTCACGCAGGCGAAGTCGCAGGTCTCGGTGCGACCGGACACGCTCGACGGCAGCTACATCCACTATGGCATCCGCGAGCACGGCATGGCGGCGGCGATGAACGGCATTGCGCTGCATGGCGGCTTCATTCCCTATGGCGGCACCTTCCTGAGCTTCGCCGATTATAGCCGGCCGGCGATCCGCCTTGCGGCGCTGATGGGGATCCGTGTTATCCATGTCATGACTCATGACTCGATCGGGCTCGGCGAGGACGGGCCGACGCATCAGCCGGTCGAGCATCTGGCGGCGCTGCGCGCGATCCCGAACGTGCTGGTGTTCCGTCCGGCCGACGCGGTCGAGACCGCGGAAGCCTGGGATTGTGCGCTGAAGGCAGAGAGTTCGCCGTCGATCCTCTGCCTGTCGCGGCAGGCGCTGCCGACGGTTCGCACCGATATCAAGGACAACCAGGTCGCGCTCGGCGCCTATGTCCTGGTCGAGCCGGCCTTCGCGCGTGACGTCACCCTGATTGCAACGGGTTCGGAGGTGGCGATCGCGCTCGAAGCCGCAAGGCTGCTGGCGGAAGACGGGGTACAGGCCGCGGTCGTCTCGGCCCCGTGCTTCGACCTGTTCCGCCAGCAGCCGAGCGACTATCGCGCCCAGGTACTGGGCAGCGCACCGCGCGTCGGCGTGGAAGCTGCGGTCGAAGGCGACTGGGCGCGCTGGCTCGGTGACAACGGGGCGTTCGTCGGCATGACCGGCTTCGGCGCCTCCGCGCCGGCCGACGTGCTGTACCGCGAATTCGGCATCACGCCGGCGGCGGTCAAAGCCGCAGCAAAACAGCTCATGCAACGAGCGAATTGAAAGGAGGACGCCACGATGGCGCGGATCACATTGAGGCAATTGCTGGACCATGCCGCCGAACGCGGCTACGGCGTGCCGGCCTTCAACATCAACAACATGGAGCAAGGCCTCGCCATCATGGAAGCGGCGGCCGGCTGCGATGCGCCGGTCATCATCCAGGCCTCGCGCGGCGCGCGGTCCTATGCCAACGACATCATGCTGGCGAAGATGATCGACGCGCTGGAGGAGATGTATCCGCAGATTCCGCTCTGCCTGCATCTCGATCACGGCAATGAAGAGGCGACCTGTGCCACCGCGATCCGCTACGGCTTCACCTCGGTGATGATGGACGGCTCGCTCAAGGCCGACGCCAAGACCGCGGCCGACTATGACTACAATGTCGACATCACCCGCCGGGTGGTCGACATGGCGCACTGGGTCGGTGCCTCGGTCGAGGGTGAGCTCGGCGTGCTCGGCTCGCTCGAGCATGGCGGCGGCGAGCAGGAGGACGGTCACGGTGTCGAAGGCAAGCTGAGCCAGGATCAGCTGCTCACCGATCCCGACCAGGCGGTCGATTTCGTCCGCGCCACCAAGGTCGACGCGCTGGCGATCGCGATGGGCACCTCGCACGGCGCCTACAAGTTCACGCGCAAACCCGACGGCGAGATCCTGGCGATGCGCGTGGTCGAGGAGATCCACACGCGGCTGCCGAACACGCATCTGGTGATGCACGGCTCGTCCTCGGTGCCGCAGCCGCTGCAGGACCTGTTCAACCAGTTCGGCGGCGAGATGCCGCAGACCTGGGGCGTCCCGGTCGAGGAGATCGTCCGCGGCATCAAGCATGGCGTGCGCAAGGTCAATATCGACACCGATTGCCGCCTCGCGATGGCCGCAGCCTTCCGCAAGGTCGCTGTGCAATCGAAGAGCGAGTTCGATCCGCGCAAATTCCTCAAGCCCGCGATGGATGCGCTGCGCGAACTCTGCCGCGACCGCTTCGAGCAGTTCGGCACCGCCGGCAATGCCGCCCGGATCAAGGTGGTGGCGCTGCCTGAAATGGCCCGTCGCTATCGCGCCGGCGGGCTCGATCCGCAGATTGGAAAGATCACCCAGGCCGCCTGAGCAACAGCGGCGAACGACAGGAGATTTTGATGAATATGCAGCAGTCGATCACGGTGCGCGGTAAGGATCGCTACAAGTCCGGCGTGATGGAATACAAGCGGATGGGCTATTGGGAGCCGAACTACGAGCCCAAGGACACCGACGTGATCGCGCTGTTCCGCGTGACGCCGCAGGACGGCGTCGATCCGACCGAAGCCTGCGCGGCGGTGGCGGGTGAATCCTCGACCGCGACCTGGACCGTGGTGTGGACCGACCGGCTGACAGCTGCGGAAAAATACCGAGCGAAGTGCTATCGCGTCGATCCGGTGCCGAACTCGCCGGGCAGCTACTTCGCCTACATCGCCTATGATCTCGATCTGTTCGAGCCGGGCTCGATCTCAAACCTGACGGCGTCGATCATCGGCAACGTGTTCGGCTTCAAGCCGCTGAAGGCGCTGCGGCTCGAGGACATGCGGCTGCCGACCGCCTATGTGAAGACGTTCCAGGGTCCGGCGACGGGCATCGTGGTGGAGCGCGAGCGGCTCGACAAGTTCGGCCGCCCCTTGCTCGGCGCCACCGTGAAGCCGAAGCTCGGCCTGTCCGGCCGCAACTATGGCCGCGTCGTCTATGAGGCGCTGAAAGGCGGGCTCGACTTCACCAAGGACGACGAGAACATCAACTCGCAGCCCTTCATGCACTGGCGCGAGCGCTTCCTGTACTGCATGGAGGCGGTCAACCGCGCGCAGGCCGCGACCGGGGAGATCAAGGGCACCTATCTCAACGTCACCGCGGCGACCATGGAGGACATGTACGAGCGCGCCGAGTTCGCCCATGAGCTCGGCTCCAACATCGTCATGATCGACCTCGTGATCGGCTACACCGCGATCCAGTCGATGGCGAAGTGGGCGCGCAGGAACAACATGATCCTGCATCTGCACCGTGCCGGCCACTCGACCTACACCAGGCAGCGCAGCCACGGTGTCTCGTTCCGCGTGATCGCGAAATGGATGCGGCTCGCCGGTGTGGACCACATCCATGCCGGCACCGTGGTCGGCAAGCTCGAAGGTGACCCGAACACCACGCGCGGCTACTACGATATCTGCCGCGAGGACTTCAACCCGATGCAGCTCGAGCATGGCGTGTTCTTCGACCAGAACTGGGCGAGCCTCAATAAGCTGATGCCGGTGGCCTCCGGCGGCATTCATGCCGGCCAGATGCACCAGCTGCTCGACCTGCTCGGCGAGGACGTCGTGCTGCAATTCGGCGGCGGCACCATCGGCCATCCCCGCGGCATCCAGGCCGGCGCCACTGCGAACCGCGTCGCGCTGGAAGCCATGATCCTCGCCCGCAACGAGGGCCGCGACTACGTCCATGAGGGACCGGAGATCCTGGCCAAGGCGGCGCAGACCTGCACGCCGTTGCGCGAGGCACTCGAGGTCTGGAAGGACGTCACCTTCAATTACGAATCGACGGACGCCCCCGATTTCGTTCCCACGCCGAGCATGGCGGTCTGACAGGAGTTTCTCATGCGCGTGACCCAAGGCTGCTTTTCTTTCCTGCCCGATCTCACCGACGAGCAGATCGCTGCGCAGGTGCAATACTGCCTCGACAAGGGCTGGGCGGTGAACATCGAGTTCACCGACGACCCGCATCCCCGCAACACCTATTGGGACATGTGGGGCCTGCCGATGTTCGACCTGCGCGATGCGGCCGGCATCATGAAGGAGCTCGCCGACTGCCGGCGGGTCTATGGTAACAGCTACATCCGGATATCCGGCTTCGATTCCAGCCATGGCTGGGAGTCGGTTCGGCTGTCCTTCATCGTCAACCGGCCGCGGGAGGAGCCGGGCTTCCGGCTCGACCGCTCGGAGGCTGCCGGACGCAACCTTCGTTACGCGACACATGCCTATGCGGCTGATCGCCCCGAGGGCGAACGCTACGCCGATCATTGACCGCGTCCGGTTGGCAAGCCAGGCGGGTTGCTCCCTCGACCGTCTGGTCCGGATGCACTTCTCCGTCGTCGCCGCAGCGACGACGGAGCTTTTTTCGAAAGCGAGAGGATGATGACGCAAGCGCAAGAACATATCGAACAAGCGATCCGCGAGACGCCGCCGGAGACCATCGACCTCCGGCATGAATTCGCCGACCTCGGCATCGGCGACGTGCTCGACCAGCTCGATTCCGAATTGATCGGCCTGAAGCCGGTGAAGACCCGCATCCGCGAGATCGCCTCGCTGCTTTTGGTCGAACGCATCCGGCAGAAGATGGCGCTGGCGACGACATTCCCGACGCTGCACATGTCGTTCACCGGCAATCCCGGCACCGGCAAGACCACGGTTGCGCTCAGGATGGCCGGCATCCTGCACAAGCTCGGCTTCGTGCGCCGCGGTCACGTCATCAGCGTCACGCGCGACGATCTTGTCGGGCAATATATCGGTCACACCGCGCCGAAGACGAAAGAAATCTTGAAGAAAGCGATGGGCGGCGTGCTGTTCATCGACGAGGCCTATTACCTGTACCGTCCCGAGAACGAGCGCGATTACGGCCAGGAGGCGATCGAGATCCTGTTGCAGATCATGGAGGCCCAGCGCGAGGATCTGGTGGTGATCCTGGCCGGCTATGGCGAGCGCATGGAGAAGTTCTTCCAGAGCAATCCGGGCTTCCGCTCCCGCATCGCGCATCACATCGACTTCCCGGACTATTCGGACGGCGAGCTGCTGTGGATTGCCGAGCTGATGCTGCAGCAACAGAATTATCGTTTCTCCCCCGAGGCACGCGAGGCCTTCACCCGCTACATCGGCATCCGCAAGGAACAGCCGCTGTTCTCCAACGCGCGCTCGATCCGCAACGCGCTCGACCGCATCCGGCTGCGCCAGGCCAACCGGATCGTGGCGAAGCTCGACCGCACGCTGACGGCCGACGACGTGATGTCGATCGAGGCCGGCGACGTGCTGGCCAGCCGCGTGTTCGCGAAAGGGGCGGGCGAGGGGCGATGAACCAGGCGCTCGCACTGATCCGGACATCCGGGATGCGCGACATCATTGCGAACGCCCGCGCCTTGATCTTCGATGTCGACGGCACGCTGGCCGAAACCGAGGAGGTGCACCGCCGCGCCTTCAATGAGGCGTTTGCCCAAGCCGGGCTCGACTGGTTCTGGGATCAGGTCACTTACGGGCGGTTGCTCCGGGTGGCCGGCGGCAAGGAGCGGATTCGCGCGTTCGACCAGCGCAATGCGGTTCCGTCGCTGACATTCGCCGACATCGCCGACCTGCACAGGATCAAGACCGCGCGCTACGCCGCGTTGATTGCCGCGGGCGGCTGCCCGTTGCGGCCGGGGGTGCGCGCCTGGCTCGCCGGTGCGCGCCGCCGCGGCCAGCGGCTGGCGATCGCCACGACCACCTCACATGGCAATATCGATGCGCTGCTCTCGGTCGCGCTCGGGCTGGACTGGGCCGGCCTGTTCGAGACGATCGTTGCCGGCGACGACGTGCCGCGAAAGAAGCCGGCCCCCGACGTCTATGTCGAGGTGTTGGCGCGGCTCGCGCTTGGTCCGTCGGATTGCATTGCCGTCGAGGATTCCGGCAACGGCCTCGCTGCTGCGGCGCAGGCGGGCATCCCCACGATCATCACCCGCAGCACCTATTTCAGCGGCGACGATTTTGCCGAGGCGTTGCTGGTCGTCGACGATCTCTCGGAGATCGACGCCTAAGCCACTGTCGCCGGCTGGCAGTTCCGATTAATTTATTCATGTAGTGAAATAAATGATGCTTGCATCCCTAGCATAGTGGGGGCACACTCCGACCGAAGGTTGCCATAGGCAGACGCACCACCTCATGATCCTCGATTCGCCGATCAATTTATTCGGACAGTTAAATAAATGACCAGTCGGTGCTGGCAGGCATATGGCAAGGGCAACGTCCACCAAAGGTTGCTGGAAACAAGTACCGCACCACCAGGGCTCTCCGGCGATGCTGGCGCTCGCCGACGATGCCGGGAGACGCGGCTTATGATCCTCCGCTTCATTCCTGCGCCTCGTCCGTCCCACGACATGACTCGCGGGTGAAAAATTTCGGTCGGTGACGGTCCCTGCGCGATCCGAGATCGCGGTAGACCTGCGGCCAGCCTACCAATGATAGCCGTCGATTGACGCTGTCCACGGCAACGGTAAACCAACTCAAAAAAACCAAGGGAGTGAAGCATGTTCAAGTTGAAGACCACCTTGTTCGCGCTGGCGTTGGCAGGTCTCTCCGTGGCCGCATCGGACGCGTACGCCCAGAGCAAGGCCACCATCGGCATTGCGATGCCGACCAAATCCTCGGCGCGCTGGATCGACGACGGCAACAACATGGTCAGGGTGCTGAAGGAGCGCGGCTACGGCACCGATCTGCAATATGCCGAGGACGACATCCCGAACCAGCTTTCCCAGGTCGAGAACATGGTGACCAAGGGGGCCAAGGTGCTGGTCATTGCCGCGATCGACGGCACCACGCTGTCCGACGCGCTGAAGCAGGCCAAGGCTCAGGGCATCACGGTGATCGCCTATGACCGGTTGATCCGCGACACGCCCAATGTCGACTACTACGCGACCTTCGACAATTTCCAGGTCGGCGTGCTTCAGGCCAGCTCGATCGTGAATGCGCTCGGGCTGAAGGACGGCAAGGGTCCGTTCAATATCGAGCTGTTCGGCGGCTCGCCCGACGACAACAATGCCTATTTCTTCTACGATGGCGCGATGTCGGTGCTGAAGCCATACATCGACAGCGGCAAGCTCGTGGTCGGCAGCGGCCAGATGGGCATGAACAAGGTCGCCACCTTGCGCTGGGACGGCGCGACCGCGCAGGCGCGGATGGACAATCTGCTCAGCGCCTTTTACGGCAAGAAGCGCGTCGATGCGGTGCTCTCGCCCTATGACGGCCTGTCGATCGGCATCATATCCTCGCTGAAGAGCGTCGGCTACGGCAGCAAGGACCAACCGATGCCGGTCATCAGCGGTCAGGATGCGGAAGTGCCCTCGATCAAGGCGATGCTGCGCGGCGAGCAGTATTCGACCATCTTCAAGGATACCCGCGACCTCGCCAAGGTCACCGCCGACATGGTCGATGCCGTGCTGAGCAAGAAGGAGGTCAGCGTCAACGACACCAAGACCTACAACAACGGGGTCAAGGTGGTTCCGTCCTATCTGCTCAAGCCGGTCGTGGTGGACAAGACCAATTGGGAGAAAGTCCTGATTGACAGCGGCTACTATAAGCGCTCGCAATTCGACTAGAGCGGCCGGCGGAGCGGCGGCGAACCGCACCAAGGCCGATCGACGCTGCAGGACATGATCCGATGACGGCAATGCTTGAGATGCGCGGCGTCAGCAAGAGCTTTGCGGGCGTGCAGGCGCTGCGCGACGTCAGCTTCACCGTGGAAGCCGGCGAGATCCATGCCCTGGTCGGAGAGAACGGCGCCGGCAAGTCGACCTTGATGAAGGTGCTGAGCGGGGTCTATCCGGCCGGCAGCTACGACGGATCGATCGTGTTCGACGGCGAGGAACGGCGGTTCCGCGACATCAATGACAGCGAGGCGCTCGGGATCATCATCATCCATCAGGAGCTGGCGCTGATCCCGCTGATGTCGATCGCCGAGAACATCTTCCTGTCGCATCCGCCCTCGCGCTTCGGCGTCATCGACCGCCACGCGGTGCATCGGCGCACCGCCGAGTTGCTGGCGCAGGTCGGCTTGCGGGAGTCGCCGGATACGCTGATCACCGACCTCGGCGTCGGCAAGCAGCAACTGGTGGAGATCGCCAAGGCGCTGTCCAAGCGGGTGCGCCTTTTGATCCTCGACGAGCCGACCGCAAGTCTCAACGAAGCCGACAGCGCGGCCTTGCTCGATCGGCTCCTGACCTTCCGCGAGCAGGGCATCGCCTCGATCCTGATCTCGCACAAGCTGAACGAGGTTGCGCGGGTCGCCGACCGCATCACGGTGCTGCGCGACGGCCGCACCGTCGACAGCATCGACTGCCGCACCGAGCGGATCGAGGAGGACCGCATCATCCGCAGCATGGTCAACCGCGATCTCGCGCACCGCTTTCCGGATCGAAGCGCCGAGATCGGCGAGCCCGTGATGCGTGTGGAGAACTGGTCGGTGTATCATCCGCTGCATCCCGAGCGGCAGGTGATCAAGAATGTCGATTTCAAGCTGCGCCGTGGCGAGGTGGTCGGGATCGCCGGCCTGATGGGCGCCGGCCGCACCGAGTTCGCCATGAGCCTGTTCGGCCGCGCCTGGGGTACCAACGTCACCGGCAAGGTTCGCCTCGAGGGGCGTGAGGCCGATTTGTCCAGCGTGCCGGCCGCGATCGCTTCCGGACTTGCCTATGTGACCGAGGACCGCAAGCAGCTCGGGCTGATCCTTGCCGCCGACGTCCGCAAGAACGTCACGGTGGCGAGCCTCGGCAAGGTATCGGAGCGCGGCGTGATCGACGATGTGGTGGAGTTGAAGGCGGCGAGCGACTACCGCACCCGGATGCGGATACGCTGCTCCGACGTGTATCAGGCGACCGGCGATCTCTCCGGCGGCAACCAGCAGAAGGTGGTGCTGTCGAAATGGCTGATGACCGATCCCAAAGTGTTGCTGCTCGACGAGCCGACGCGCGGGATCGACGTCGGGGCGAAATACGAGATCTATTCGATCATCAACGAGCTTGCCGAGGCGGGCAGGGGCGTCGTGGTGATCTCGTCGGAGATGCCCGAGCTGCTCGGCATCTGCGACCGGATCTGCGTGATGAATGACGGCGCCTTCGTCGGCGAGTTCGCCAGGGGCGAGGCGACCCAGGAGAAGATCATGCGCGCCATCATGCGCAATGTCAGGATGTCCGGCGTCGATAACGACGTGGCGCGGTCCGGAGGAGCGGCACAATGACCGACAAGACGGTGTCACTTCCCGAGACCCCGAAGCATTCCGGCTTCATCAAGAACAATCTGCGCAGCTACGGCATGCTGCTGTCGCTGCTTGCGATCATGCTGTTCTTCGAGATCGTGACCGACGGCACGCTGCTGCAGCCGCTCAACCTCACCAATCTCGTGCTGCAGAACAGCTACATCGTCATCATGGCGCTCGGCATGCTGCTGGTGATCGTCACCGGGCATATCGACCTTTCAGTCGGCTCGGTCGCGGGCTTCGTCGGAGCGGTCGCGGCGGTGCTGATGGTGCATTACCATGTCGGCTACCCGATCGCGTTCGTCGCCTGCCTGCTGCTGGGCGCTGCGATCGGCGCGGCGCAGGGCTACTGGGTCGCGTATTTCAAGATTCCGTCCTTCATCGTGACGCTGGCAGGGATGCTGGTGTTCAAGGGCCTGGCGCTCGCGGTGCTGCAGGGCCAGTCGGTCGGACCGTTCCCGCCGACCTTCCAGAAGCTGTCGTCGGGGTTCATTCCCGAGCTGTTTCCCAGCGCCGGAACCTTGTACCCGACGTCGTTGCTGATCGGCGTCGCGCTGGCGTTCGTGCTGGTGCTGGCCAGCGCCAAGAGCCGGGCGCGCGAGCAGGCGCACGGCATCGAGGTCGAGCCCTATGCCTTCTTCATCGTCAAGAGCATCGCGCTGGCGGGTGCGGTGCTCTACTTCGCCTATCTGATCGCCTCGCATCGCGGCCTGCCCAACGTGCTGGTGATCATGACCGCGTTGATCGCGCTCTATGGTTTCGTGACCCGGCGCACCGTGGTCGGCAGGCAGATCTATGCGGTGGGCGGCAATGCCAAGGCGGCGAAGCTGTCCGGGGTCAAGACCGAGCGGCTGACCTTTCTCACCTTCGTCAACATGGGCGTGCTCGCCGCGCTCGCCGGCCTGGTGTTCGCAGCCCGGCTCAACACCGCGACGCCGAAAGCCGGCCTCGGCTTCGAGCTCGACGTGATTGCCGCCTGCTTCATCGGCGGCGCCTCGGCCTATGGGGGCGTCGGCCGGGTCGGCGGCGCGGTGGTCGGTGCCATGATCATGGGCGTGATGAACAACGGCATGTCGATCCTCGGCATCGGCATCGATTATCAGCAGGTGATCAAGGGCCTCGTGCTGCTCGGCGCCGTCTGCATCGATGTCTACAACCAGCGCCGCTGACTGCGACGTGGTCACATTTCTGCGGTAGAATGCCTGGGCAACGCAGGAGAATGCCGCGTGAAACTATCCCATGCCGATGTGCTGACCATCGGAAGCATCCTCACTGAGGTCGGCCGCAGCGAGATCATGCCGCGCTTTCGCCGCGTGCGGGAGATCGAGGTCCGCACCAAGACATCGGCGTTCGACGTCGTCACCGAGGCCGACGAGCTCGCCGAGCAGGCGATCTCGGCGGCGCTGCTGCGGGCGTTCCCGAATGCCGCCGTGATCGGCGAGGAGGGCACCGCGCGCGATCCGGCCGCACTCGATCAGGTCGGAACCGCGGAGCTCGCCTTCATCGTCGATCCGATCGATGGCACGCGGAATTTCACCTCGAGCCTGCCGCTGTTCGGCAGCATGGTGGCCGCCACCATGCGCGGCGAGATCGTGTTCGGTGCGATCCATGATCCAGTCAGCAACGACACCGCATTCGCGCTGCGTGGTGAGGGGGCGTGGCTCGAGCTGCCGGACGGCAAGCGGCATGATCTGAAGGTGGCCGCGGCGGTGCCGATCGATCAGATGGACGCGGTGGTCGGCGTCAACTTTCTGCCCGAGCCGCTGCGCGCGCTCGTCGCCGGCAATCTGTCCAAGCTCGGCGCCAGTGCCTGGCTCCGATGTGCCGCGCATGAGTATCGCATGGCTGCCTCGGGCCATTGCCATCTCTTGTTCTACAACAAGCTGATGCCGTGGGATCACGCCGCGGGCTGGCTGTTGCATCGCGAGGCCGGCGGCTACAGCGCGCATTTCGACGGATCGCCCTACAAGCCGGTCAATCTGACCGGCGGCTTGCTCTGCGCGCCGGATGAGGAGAGCTGGCATGCGGTCCGGCAGTCGATACTGACGCGCGGCGAGTAGAGGCGGAAGCTGCTTATTGATACCGTATGCTGGGAGATGCGTGACTCCTTCCACGGGTCGTCCCTGCGAAAGCAGGGACCCATACTCCGCGGCGGATGTTGTGAGAGGGACTCGTCGTTCCAGTCGCATGCAACGATGACCATCGGTGGTTATGGGTCCCTGCTTTCGCAGGGACGACGGCGGAATGTGTTGGGTAGTAAGCCGAAAAGCTTTGCTGCGGGGCTTGCGCCTCGAGCTACTCAGCAATTTGTGATATCGGCCGGCGCGTCACAAGAAGCGGGCAGATGCGCAATCCGTCGAGCGACAAGCGCAATGAGCGCGACGCAGGCGATCGGCGCTAGTTGCACGCCGTTGGCGCTCGCGGGCACCATGGCGAACGGCGTCACATAAAGCGCGGCGAGTACGATGCGCTCATAGGGCAGCCAGCCCTGCGCAAGCGCTTGCGAGATCAGCCATGCACCGGGGATCGCCAGCATCACCACCTCGTAGCTGCCCAGCGACGGCACGCACAGCGGCGTTACCGCCACCATCAGCGCGATCTCGGCCGCGCCGCTGCGGCGTTTCCGCAGCATCGCGATCAGAACGATCATCGCGATCGCGGCCGCGACCACCTGAACGACCCAGGCAACGTTGCTCGAGCCGCCGGCCAGCCTGATTGCTGCATAGGGGCTTGCGAATTTCTCGAAGCCGGGCTGGCCGCCGAGGCTCCAGGCGCCGGCTTCCGGCAGAACGTCAAAAAATTTGTACCACGGCTCGATCCCGAAGCTCGCGGTCGCCGCCAGCACGAGAACCAGCGTCGTTGCGGCCGCAGCACCGAGCGCGCGCCAGCGCCGCGTCAGGATCAGCACCAGCGGGGCAAGCAGGGCGACCTGCGGCTTGTAGGCAAAGCATCCGAGCAGGACGCCGGCGATCACCGGAGAGCGGTCCAGCGTCACTGCCGATCCGCCGAGTAGGGCGGCTGAGAACAGCGAGTTCTGTCCGAACAATGCGCACACCCATACGCCGGGAAAGGCGAGTGCGGGAACGATTGATCCGCCCTTGAGGATGGCTCTCACCGCCGCTGCATAGGCGGCGCCGGTCGCGACCACCCAGATGATTGCGGCCGTTGCAAACGGCACCAGCGCAAAGGGAAGCCAGAGCAGCAGCGAGGTTGGCGGATAGAAGAACGGAGCGTAGGTCTTGTGACCGAGCACGGCCGCGACGGCGGCGCGGCCAGCGTCACCATAGGCATCGCTGGCGTGGCCTTCACGCGCGAGCTTGGCCGCGGTCCAGAATGCCGCGAAGTCGGGGCCGACATCCATCGTCGGTGCAGCCCACGGGATGATCGCGATGCAGCCTGTGAACAGCAGGAGGAAGACGCGGGTGAAGGCGGTGACGCGATCGGCCGTCAGCCAGTCGGCGTCACGGAACGCGGCGAACAGCGCGCCGATCCGCGACGAGGATTGACTTGTCGAGGCACGGGATGCCTGGCCCAACGCGCCGTGCTCCGTCGCCGCGCCGCGAGCTGCGTCAGCCTGCGTTGCGAGATCAGCCGTCGCATGATCGGCAAAGGCCAGCCTGTGCCCCTCAAGGTTCGACTTTTGCGACATCGGCCGCTTCATTCCGATTGCGTCGTGCACGCATCAGATGTGGACCAAATCGTCTAAGGTTGCGTAAACCCGGCCGCTGCAATTGGGTGGGGCAGAGCGGGAACCCGGCGAGGGACGTTGCCCTTGTCCGGGCCGGGCATGGTAAAGAAATCCGCAACGCGCGGCCGGACAGACGGCGTCCGTCATCATCAAGCGATGAGGTCAGGCCTCCGCCGGCCGGTCGAAATAGGCGAATGCGGCGCTGGTCAGGCTGCCGAGCAGCGACCAGAACACCAGGCTGGTCAGCGTGACCGCGACCACGAACTGATGCGACAATGACGAGGGCACGTTGGTCTCGACATGCTCGAGCTCCGGCGCGCCGATCAGATGCGGCAGCATGATCAGGACCACGCCGGCGATCGCGGCAGGCGCCGAGCGCCGAAACACGATCAGCCCGAGGCCGGCCGAGGTCGCCAGCACCGCGATCGTCCACCAGATCTGGCGCGAGAGCAGCGGCGCGGCGGGGACGCCGGGTAATTCCGGCGGCAGCCCGAGGCCCGGGGCGATGGTGAACACGGCGAAGCCTGCAAGGCCCCACATCAGGCCCTCATGCCAGGAGATCGCCTCGCCGGTGGCGCCGCTGCGCACCGAAAAGAAGCCGCAGAGCAGCAGCGCAAAGCCGATCGCGGTCAGGATGTTCGCGCCTGCCGTATAGAGATTGCGCTCCAGGCCGTCCTTCGGCTCCCAGGCCTCCGCAGCATGCGCAGCGTCTGCATGATCGTGCACCAGGACGGCGTGCGGTGACGCGGCGGCTTCGTGCTTGTGCGCGGGCGCCTTCTCATAGACCTCGGCTCGGAGGATCAGGGGAACGGTGCCGAATTGCTGGACCGCCGTGACGATCAGGCCGACGATGAATCCGGCAATGACTGACGAGAAGACGATCGAGCGGAACGTGCTCATGCCGACGAGTCAGTGGCAGGGGAAGGCGTTGGAGTGGCGCACGTCGTGCGCGGCGTTGTGGATCACGTCGATATGCGAGAAGCCGACCACGCCGACGATGAACAGGCCGAGCGTCATCGCCATCAGGGACTGGGCAAGCCGGCCGACCTGTCCTGTGGCGACCGGCAGATGCTGGGCTTGCGCGGTCTGGGACTGGCTCATGATCGCTCTCCACGTTCGATTTGGTCGGCTTCTAGCAGCTTTCGGGCGATGTCGCGACTGGTAAGATGCAGATTTGTTCCAACAGGGATACGCTTGCGCAGGATTTTTGCGGCTGCCGCGGCCCTGAACGCATGTTCATAGCGCGCGAAATAGCCGAGGCAGGCGGGCGGCGTCGGGTCGGCGCCGAGCAGCGTCCGGAAGGCGCCGCGATGCACCGCGCAGATCGCGTTATGCTCCGGGAGGGGAAAAATTACGGAGGCGATGTCGATGCGCCAGTGAACGCCGCCGGTCGCGGTGCCGCTTCCGCCCGCAGATTGGTCAGCGCCGGATAGTGAATTCATCCGGACCTCGCCGCGATTCCCACTTGGCCTGCTCGAGTTCTGGACGGTTGCACTCGGCCTGGGGGTATCCGATGCAGAGATAGCCGATGAATTTCCAGGCGGCCGGAATCTCCAGGATCGCGTGAATGCGGGACGGATTGAGGATCGAGACCCAACCGAGCCCGATGCCTTCGGCGCGCGCGGCAAGCCACATCGAGCAGATCGCGGCCACCACGGAGTAGTCGGAGGTCTCCGGCATCGTCGCGCGCCCGAGGCCGGAGCCGATCTGATCGCTCTTCTCGGCGAACACGGCGAGGTGCCCGGGCGCCTCTTCGAGGCCCGATAATTTCAGGGCGGCATATTTCGTGGCGCGCTCGCCGGAATAGGACCGCAGCGCATCGGCGTTGCAGGCCTTGAAGTCGTCGATCACAGCGCGGCGCCGCGCCGTATCCTCGACAATGACGAACCGCCAGGGCTGGCTCAACCCGACCGACGGCGACAGGCAGGCGATCTCGATCAGCCGCTCGATCGTGCCATCCGGCAGCGGATCGGTGCGGAAGCGCCGCACGTCGCGCCGCCACACGAACAGCTCGTGCAGCTGGCGGCGAAACGTGTCGTCGAATGAGATCATTGTGGCGCCTTGGGCTGGTTCGATCTCGGAGTCCGTTCAAGCTTCATTACTTGAGCTTCATGGGCAGGCCCGCAACGACGAACTCGACCTCGTCGGCCGCAGCGGCGATGGTTTGATTCATCAAGCCGGCGGCATCGCGAAACATTCGCGCCAGTGCATTGTCGGGCACGATGCCGAGACCGACCTCGTTGGTGACGAAAATGACCGGGCTGTGCTGCCGCGGCAGCACTTCTGCCAGCCGCGCGACCTCGCGCGACCAATCGCGCTCTGCATGCAGCAAATTGGACAGCCACAGCGTCAGGCAATCGACCAGCCTTGCGCCGCCGCCATCGGTCGCGGCCAGTGCCTCCACGAGGTCGAGCGGCACCTCGCGCTCGATCCAGTCGTTGCCGCGCCGCGCGCGATGTTTTGATATCCGCTCCGCCATTTCGGCATCGAGCGCCTCGGCGGTGGCGATATAGACCGGCTGTCCCGGAAAGCTCTGCGCACGCAGCTCGGCGCGCCGGCTTTTCCCGGAGCGTGCTCCACCCGTGATCAGAATGACGGCCATATGATCTCCTGTTACGTCCGCTCTAACCACCAATCGCGGGGAAACACAAAGCCGAAATCTGCCTCGGAGGGCTTGCACTCGGCCGATGCCTTGCGCATCAGGGGATCGCGGCAAGGAGAAGGCGCGTGTTTTTTGCGGGAGCGATGGCGGTGGCGATGGCTGTGGATGCCTTGATCGGCTGGCCGTCCGCGTTGTTTGCCCGTATCGGGCATCCCGCGACCTGGCTCGGCCGGCTGATCAATCTTCTCGACCGCAGCTGGAACCGGGACGCTGACGCGCCTGCGCTTCGGCGCGGGGCGGGCATTGCGGCTGCCATCCTGGTGATCGCAGCGGCGACGGCAATCGGTTGGGCGGTTCAGTCCATGCTCGCATCTGGCTGGGTGCGCGTTGTTCTTGTGGGTGTTCTGGCGTGGCCGCTGGTGGCGTTGCGCTCGCTGCATGACCACATCGCTGCGGTGGCCAGTCCGCTCGCCTCCGGCGACGTTGCGGCCGCACGTCTGGCGGTCGCGCAGATCGTCGGCCGCGATCCGGCAACGCTCGACGACGCTGGCATCGCGCGCGCGACCATCGAGAGCCTCGCCGAGAATGCCTCCGACGGCATCGTGGCGCCGGTGTTTTGGGGCGCGCTGTTCGGCCTGCCGGGAATTTTGGGCTACAAGGCGATCAACACGCTGGACTCCATGATCGGGCATCGCAGCGAGCGGCACGAGGCCTTCGGCTGGGCCGCCGCCCGGATCGACGATCTCGCCAATCTCATACCGGCACGGTTGAGCGGCCTCTTGTTCGTGCTGCTCGCCCCGAACCGTTCGTGGGCATGGACATGCATGCTGCGCGATGCGCGCCGCCATCGCTCGCCGAATGCCGGTTGGCCGGAAGCGGCGATGGCCGGCGCGCTCGGCGTGCGGCTCAGCGGCCCCCGGATCTATCACGGTCACGTCGCGGATGAGCCGTGGCTGAATGAGGGGGCGCGTGATCCGCTTGCCGTCGACATCTTCGCGGGGCTGCAGCTTTATCGTCATGCCATGATGCTGCTGGCCGGGGTGTTCGTCGCCCTGGCGTTGCTGTAAGAGCGGCACATGCAAGAGCACGGCGGAAATCTCGACGTCGCCCGGCAACGCTTCGGCGGCGCTGCGGAAGAATGGATCGACCTGTCGACCGGGATCAATCGGGTGCCTTATCCCTTGGTCGATGTGGAGCCGCGGCAATGGAGCGCGTTGCCGTCGCGATCCGAGATTGAATCGCTGCACGCCGCCGCGCGTCATGCCTATGGGACAGAGGCGCCGATCGTGGCGATGGGCGGTGCGCAGGCCGCCATTCAGTTGTTGCCCCATCTGGCGCCGCGCGGACGCGCGCGCATCCTGGCGCCGACCTATAATGAATATGCCGCGGTGTTGTCGGCGGCAGGTTGGGATGTCGCCGAGGTGTCCGATCTCGCCGCGCTCGCGGGCGCCGATCTTGCCGTCGTCGTCAATCCGAACAATCCCGATGGACGGCAGCATGACCGGCGCGAACTGCTCGCGCTGCTGCCGCGCGTCGGCCGGCTCGTGATCGACGAGAGTTTTGCGGATGCCGTGCCCGACCTGTCGCTTGCACCGGAAGCGGGACGAGCAGGCCTCCTGATCCTGCGCTCATTCGGCAAGTTCTACGGGCTCGCCGGCCTGCGGCTCGGCTTCGCCGTTGGCGGCGAGGCTGTCATCACCGCGCTTGCCGCGATGGTGGGCCCATGGCCGGTTTCGGGCGCCGCAATTGCGATCGGACGGCGCGCCTTGCTCGATCAGGACTGGGCCAAGGCCACCGCTGCACGTCTGGCGGATGACTGCGTCAGGCTCGATACAGAAACGCAAGTGCAGGGCTGGAAGCTGGTCGGCGGCACGCCGCTGTTTCGCCTCTACGACGTCGGCGATGCGCTGGCTGCGCAGGCGAAGTTGGCCCGTGCGCAAATCTGGTCGCGCGTCTTCCAGCAGAAGCCGGGCTGGCTGCGCTTGGGCCTGCCGGGCAGCGAGGCTGAATGGTCACGTCTTTCCGCTGCGCTGTCGGTTTAGCGCGCCAGCGCCAGCAGGCCTTCGACATCGAGATGGGTCTCGATGTGTTCGGCCAGCGCGTCGAGCGCGCTCTCGACCCTGGCGCCATAGGGCTGATCAGCGGCGGGGATGTCGAGCCGTGCGAGGAAGGCCTTGCGGAAATCGTCCGAGGTGAACAGGCCGTGTAGATAGCTGCCGTGAACGCGCCCGTCGGCGGACACCGCGCCTTCAGCCATGCTGTCGAGCAATGAAAATGGCCGTGCGCGATCTGGCCCGTCGGTGCGCCCGATATGGATTTCGTAGGCGCTGATCGGCTGATCGGTCGCGGCATGCACCGCGCTGACGCGAGTCAGCGTCTTCTGCTCGGTCATGGTGGTCGCAACATCGAGCAGTCCGAGGCCGCGCGTTTCGCCGGCAGGACCCTCGATCCCCTCGGGGTCGGCGACGCTCTGTCCGAGCATTTGGTACCCGCCGCACAGACCCAGCACATGGCCGCCGCGGCGATGATGCGCCAGCAGATCGATGTCCCAGCCTTGCGCGCGCAGGAAGGCAAGGTCGCCGCGGGTCGATTTCGAGCCGGGCAGGATGACGAGCCGCGCATCACCGGGGATGGCTTCGCCCGGACGGACCATCACGAGATCGACGCCGGGCTCGAGCTTGAGCGGATCGAGATCGTCGAAATTGGCGATCCGCGACAGCGCAAGGAAGGCGACCTTGCACTGGCCGGGCTTGCGCGCCTCGCCGAGCCCGACCGCATCTTCGGCAGGTAACTCGCCGGCACGAGCGAACCACGGCAGCACGCCAAAGCCGCGCCAGGCGGTGCGGGCTTCGATCAGGCGGTAGCCGTCATCGAACAGCGAGAGATCACCTCGGAATTTGTTGACGACAAAACCCTGGATCATCGCGGCATCGTCGGGATCGATCACCGTCCTGATGCCGACGAGCTGCGCGATCACGCCGCCGCGGTCGATGTCGCCGACCAGCACCACCGGGACGTCGGCCCGGCGCGCAAAGCCCATATTGGCGATGTCGGACTTGCGCAGGTTAACCTCGGCCGGGCTGCCGGCGCCTTCGACCAGCACGAGGTCAGCGCGATCCTTCAACCGCTCAAAGCTCTCCAGCACTGCGCCCATCAGCGACGGCTTCATGGCGGCATAGTCCCGCGCGCGGGCGGTCGCGATCCGCTTGCCGTGCACGATGATCTGGGCGCCGACATCGGTTTCCGGCTTCAGCAGCACCGGGTTCATATCGGTGTGCGGCTCGACGCCAGCGGCGAGCGCCTGCAAGGCCTGCGCGCGTCCGATCTCGCCGCCGTCGATGGTCACGGCCGCGTTGTTCGACATGTTCTGCGGCTTGAACGGCAGCACGCGGAGGCCGCGTCGCGTGGCGGCGCGCGCGAGGCCGGCGACGATGAGCGACTTGCCCACGTCCGAGCCCGCTCCCTGGATCATCAACGCGCGCGCCATGGTGCTGTCCGTCAGAACTCGACGCCCGGCTGCGCCTTGATGCCGGAGCGGAACGGATGCTTCACCAGCGTCATCTCGGTGACGAGATCGGCGATCTCGATCAATTCGTCCTTGGCGTTGCGTCCGGTGAGCACGACATGCGTCATCGGCGGCTTCGACGTCGTGAGGAATTCGACGACATCGGCGATTGCGAGATAGTCGTAGCGCAACGCGATGTTGATCTCGTCGAGCACCACCATGCGCAGGCTCGGGTCGGCGATCAGCTGCTTGGCCTTTTCCCAGCCCGCTTGGGCGGCTGCAATGTCTCGGGCGCGATCCTGCGTTTCCCAGGTAAAACCTTCGCCCATCGCGTGGAATTGACAGAGGTCGCCGAAATGCCCGGTGAGCAGGCGGCGTTCGCCGGTATCCCAGGCGCCCTTGATGAATTGCACCACGGCGCAGGGAAAGCCGTGCGCGACGCAGCGCACGATCATGCCGAAGGCCGAGGACGATTTTCCCTTGCCGGCGCCGGTATGAACGATGATCAGGCCCTTTTCGCCGCTCTTGGTCGCCATGATCTTGTCGCGGGCGACCTTCTTTTTCGCCATCTTGGTCGCGTGGCGCGCGTCCAGCGACGCCTCGCTGCTGACGATCTCGTCTTCGGCCCCGTTTCCTTCAGACGTCATGGCGTTCCTTCGGCTTGACAAGTTCGAGCCGCGGACGAATGGTGGGCCCGCGTTGGTTCCTGTCCTATGACAGGCGAAGAGGGAATGCGATAGGGCTCAAGTCGGGCCTGAAAAGCAGCCGCCCCCGCGACCGTGACCGGAGAGATGCCCAAAGCCACTGATTCCCCAAAGGGATCGGGAAGGCGGGGATCGAAGGGAGAAATCCTGCTCCGCAAGCCGGGAGACCTGCCAGCGCAGCAGTTGTGAGACCGGCGGACGGGGTGTTCCGCGACGGGGAACGAACCTGTTCGCATCGGTTCGTGTGCCTCATCGCTTCCCGTTGTCAATCCAGGAAGGGCGATGAGCGTTACACTTCATGTCTGTATCACCTGCCGCGCCGGCCAGACGCTGGGCGAAGGTGAGGCCGCGCCCGGTGCGCGCCTGCATGCCGCGCTCGTCGAGGCCGGCGTGCCCGATGATATCAATCTGGTTCCGGTCGAGTGCCTGTCGGCCTGCAGCCAGGGCTGCTCGGTCGCGCTCAGCGCGCCGGGGCGATGGTCCTATGTCTACGGCCGCTTATCCGAAGCCAATGCCAGGGATGTGATCGCCGGCGCGTCCGCCTATGCGGCGGCGCCCGACGGCATCGTGCCGTGGCGCAGCCGTCCCGAAATCTTCCGCAAGCAATCGCTCGCCCGCATTCCACCTCTTCCCGTCGTGCCGGAGGCCGCCGAATGACTACCCTCGCCAAGGTTCCGGTCACCGTCGTGACCGGCTTTCTCGGATCCGGCAAGACGACGCTGATCCAGCACCTGATCCGCAACGCCAACGGCAAGAAGCTCGCGGTGCTGGTCAACGAATTCGGCAGCGAAGGTGTCGATGGCGACATCCTGAAATCCTGCGCCGATGCCAATTGCCCGAGCGAGAACATCGTCGAGCTCGCCAATGGCTGCATCTGCTGCACCGTCGCCGACGATTTCATCCCGGCGATGGAGCAGTTGTTGGCGCGACCGGTGAAGCCCGATCACATTGTGATCGAGACATCGGGCCTCGCTTTGCCGAAGCCGTTGGTCAAGGCGTTCGACTGGCCGGAGATCCGTTCGCGGATCACGGTCGACGGCGTGATCGCGCTGGCCGATGCCGAGGCCGTCGCCGCCGGCCGCTTTGCGCCTGACGTGGCCGCGGTCGACGCGCAACGCGCGGCCGATGAGAATCTCGATCACGAGACGCCGCTGTCGGAGGTGTTCGAGGACCAGATCGCCTGTGCCGATGTCGTGCTGCTGACCAAGGCCGATCTCGCCGGGGCGGAGGGGATCAAGGCGGCGAAAGAAGTGATCGCGGCCGAGATGCCGCGCGAGGTGCCGATGCTGCCGATCGTCGACGGTGCCATCGATGCCCGCGTGATCCTGGGCCTTGAGGCGGCGGCGGAGGATGACCTCGCGTCACGGCCCTCGCATCACGACGGCGAGGAGGAGCACGAGCACGACGATTTCAATTCGGTGGTGATCGATCTTCCGGAGGTTACGGATATCGATGCGTTGGTGGCCTCGATCAAGGGGTTGGCGCGCGAGCAGAACGTGCTGCGCGCCAAAGGCTATATCGCGGTCGAAGGCAAGCCGATGCGGTTGCTGGTGCAATCGGTCGGCGAGCGGGTGCGGCATCAGTTCGACATGCCTTGGGGCATGCGCCCGCGGCAGTCGAAGCTGGTCGTGATCGGCGAACACGGCGATATCGATGAATCCGCGATCAGGGCGCGGCTTGGTGTCTGATGCATGTCGTCTTCCGCGAGAGCCGCGGCCTTGAAGAGACCGCAACGCCAAGGGACCTCGGCCAGGATCCGGCCGATCTCGTGGTGTTGTCGTTTTCCGACAGCGATCTCGCTGCGTTCGCGGCCGGTTGGCGTCGCGGCCGCGCCGCGCTGCCGCCGCTGCGGCTCGCCAATCTCGCGGAGCTGCGCCATCCGCTGTCGGTCGACACCTATATCGAGCGGACGCTGTCGCACGCGCGCGGCATCCTGATCCGGCTGATCGGCGGCGAGCCCTATTGGTCATACGGGCTGGCCGCGGTGCACCGTCTGGCAAAGGAACGCGGCATCGCTTTGGTGGTGCTGCCGGCGGACGGACGCGACGATCTGCGACTTGATGAATTTTCGACCTTGCCGGTCTCGACACTGCGTCGCCTGAAAGCGCTGTGCGACAAGGGCGGGCCGGTTGCCGCACAGGCCGTGATCGCGCAACTGGCGCTGGCGTCCGGGCTCTATGCCGGACCTGTTGTCGGTGAGATCGATCTTCCAGAGATCGGCGTCTACGATTCCGGGCGCGGTGCGGTCGCGGCGCTGCCGGCGTCGGATGGCCGGCCGCTCGTGCTGGTGACCTTCTATCGTTCGTATCTGGCGGCCGGCGACACGGCGCCGGTCGATGCACTGATCGATGCATTGCGGGCAAAGGGATTCGATGCCCACGGCGTCTTCGTCACGTCGCTGAAGGCGGCTGGCGTCGCCGATTGGCTGCGCGCGCAGTTCGCGCGATCCACGCCGGCCGCCATTGTCAACGCAACCGCGTTCTCCGCGGCTGGCGATGACGGCACGAGCCCGTTCGACGCCGTAGCGTGTCCGGTGTTCCAGGTCGCCCTATCCACGGCGCGGCGCGAGGATTGGACGGAGTCGCTGCGTGGCCTTTCGCCCGGCGATTTGGCGATGCATGTCGTGCTGCCGGAGGTCGACGGCCGCCTGTTTGCCGGCGTCGTGAGCTTCAAGTCGCCGGGCGAGCGCGATCCTGAGCTGCAGTTCGCGCATCTGGCACATCGGCCGGATGCCGAGCGCGTCGCAGCTGTTGTCGCGCGCGTCGCAGCCTGGCATCGGCTTGCGAGCAAGCCGGCGCAAGACAAGACGCTCGCGCTCGTGCTCTCGAACTACCCGGGCCGTCCGCATCAGATCGCGCATGCCGTGGGCCTCGATGCGCTTGCTTCGGTCGAGACATTGCTGGCCGATCTCGCGGCCGCGGGATTTGATCTTGCGCCGGTGGAGTCGCTGGGCGAGGTGCTGCTCCGCTCGAAACTAACATGGGGCGTCGCCGACTATCGCGCGGCGATCTCCAGCCTCCCGCAGCAGCTGCAGGACGATCTCGCGCGCGCATGGGGCGCGCCGGAGGATGATCCGGATTGCCGAGACGGCGCCTTTCATTTCGCCGCGATCGAATGCGGGAAGTCGGTCATTGTGGTTCAGCCGGAGCGCGGTGAGGTTGGCCAGCGCGACGCCGATTATCACGATCTCTCGCGCACGCCGCGCCATGCCTATGTCGCGTTTTATCTGTGGCTACGGCAGCAGGGCATCGATGCCGTGGTCCATATGGGCGCGCATGGTACGCTGGAATGGCTGCCCGGCAAATCGGTTGCGCTGTCGTCCGTGTGCTGGCCGGAGGCGCTGATCGGCGATCTGCCCGTCGTCTATCCCTTCATCGTCAACGATCCCGGCGAGGCGGCGCAGGCCAAGTGCCGGATCGGTGCGGTGACGATCGGTCATCTGCCGCCGCCGCTGGCGCAGGCCGCGGTCCCGGAAGGCTTGCGTAAGCTCGAGCGCCTGCTCGATGAATATTCGACCGCCGATGGCCTCGATCCGGCGCGGCGGCAGCGCCTGATTGCAGCGATCCGCGAGGAGACGCGGATCGCAGGTCTGGAGGACGATCTCGGTCTCGCGGCGTCGGTCTCGGCCGCCGAGGCGATTCCGCAGATTGATCGTTTCGTCTGCGATCTCAAGGAAAGCCAATTTGGCGACGGCCTGCATGTGTTCGGGCAGGGCGCTTGCGCCGACGCGGAGAAGGCCGCGTTGCGCGCGGCGCTTGCGGGTCGGCGTGTCGCGCCGGGACCGTCGGGATCGCCCTATCGCGGGCGCAGCGACGTGCTGCCGACCGGGCGCAATCTGTTTGCGGTCGATCCGCGCGCGGTGCCGACGCCGTCGGCGCATGCGCAGGGCGTGAAACTCGCCGAGGAGCTGCTGCGTCGTCATTTGCAGGATCACGGCGATTGGCCGAAAGGACTGGTCGTCGATCTCTGGGGCTCGTCGACGATGCGCACCGCCGGCGAGGACTTTGCGATGGCCTTGCATCTCGCCGGCATCGCGCCGCGCTGGGATCACGGGTCGGGCCGGGTGGTCGGCTACGACATCATTCCGCCGGCGGAGCTTGGCCGTCCCCGCATCGACGTCACGCTGCGCGTGTCGGGCTTGTTCCGCGACGTCTTTTCCGGGCTGGCCCAATTGTTCGAAGCGGCGAGCGAGGCGTTGTCCGAGCGCAACGATGAGGGCGACGAGAATCCTTACCGGCAGCGCATCTCGCGCGTGTTCGGCCCACGCCCCGGACACTATGGGGCCGGCATTGCGCCGATCCCTGATATTTTCACGCAGGAAGCGCGCGAGGCGGCCGGCGAAGCCTGGCTGTCGGCATCCTCCTGGGCGCTCGGGGCCGACGGCGAGATGCGGCCTGATCGTGCCGGCATCGAAGCCAGGCTCGCTGCTGCCGACAGTTTTGTTCATACCCAGGATTTGCCGGAGACCGATTTGCTGCTGGCCGCGGACTACGCCGCGCATGAGGCCGGCATCGCCGCCGCGGCCCGGCGGCTCGGCGCAACGGCCCCGTCGCTCTATCATCTCGATGCAACACGGCCGGATCAGCCGCATGCCCGCTCACTGACCGAGGAGATCTCGCGGGTGGTGCGCTCGCGCGCCGCCAATCCGGCATGGATCGCCGGCATGATGCGCCATGGCTTCCGTGGTGCTGCCGAGATATCAGCGACGCTTGAGCACATGGCGGCGTTCGCGCATCTTGCCGGCGCGGTGCCGCCGCATCTGTTCGATCTTTATTACGATGCGACGCTCGGCAATGACGAGGTTCGCACGTTCATGGCGCGGGAGAATCCGGCGGCGCTGGCAGCGATCGAGACCTGCTTCACCCGCTTGCGTGACGCCTCGCTGTGGCAGACGCGGCGGAACTCGATCGCGGCGGCGTTGCAGGAGGCCTCATGAGCGCGATCGCGGTCAAGGGCTGGTGCCCCGGCGCGCTGCGGCCGATGCAGTCGGGAGATGGCCTCGTGCTGCGCATTCGCCCGCGCGGGGGAAGGCTGGAGGCCGCACAGGCTGCGGGTGTTGCAGAGTTGGCGGGGCAATACGGCAACGGCCTGATCGACCTGACTAGCCGTGCCAATCTGCAGATCCGCGGCGTTAGCGATGCAGGCTATCCGCCCTTGATCGATGGGCTCGCCGGGCTCGACTTGCTGGACCCGGACTCGGGCACCGAGGCCCAGCGCAACGTGCTGGTGACGCCGTTCTGGGCGACCGATGACGAGACGCCCTTGCTTGCTGCCGAGCTTGAGCGCGCACTTGCCAGTGCTTCGCTCGATCTTCCCACCAAGTTCGGCTTCGCGATCGATGATGGCCGCGAGCGCGTGCTTGCCCGCGCGTCGGCGGATATCAGGATCGAGCGCGATCGCAACGGGGGACTGCTGGTGCGCGCCGATGGCGCGCAATTCGGGCTTTCAGTGACGCGGAGCGAGGCCGTGCAAGTGGCACTGGCGCTGGCTGAATGGTTCGTCGCCTCCGGCGGCGCTCAGGGCGAGAAACGACGGATGGCGGCTCATCTGGCCAGTGGCGTCAGGTTGCCCGGCTCCCTTCGTGGCGATGCCGAGCCCGTGGCCCGGTCGCCAGAGCCTGCGCCGGGCCTCTATCCGACTGGTGCGATGGTCGGCATTGCCTTCGGGCAAATGCCGCACCAGACGCTCGGCGATCTCGCCGCCTGCGGGCGGGCCCTTCGCATGACGCCGTGGCGGATGCTGCTGGCGGAGGGGATGCGCGAGATACCCCATCGGGTCGACCTCGTCACTGAGGCCGATGATCCGGCGCTGCGCGTGATCGCGTGCAGCGGCGCACCGCGCTGCGCCGAGGCGCATGCCGATACGCGGACGCTGGCGTCGGTGCTCGCGCGGCATATCCCGGCAGAATTCCGGCTCCACGTCTCCGGTTGCGTCAAAGGCTGTGCCCATTCAGGTTCTGCCGACGTCACCCTCGTCGCGTCGCGCGACGGCTTCGATCTCGTTCGATGCGGCACGACGCGGGATGCGCCGGTCCTGCGCGGGCTGACCAGCGCCGCCATCATCGCCAATCCCTCCGTGCTGATGGGAGGCGATTGATGCCGCACATTTATGAGACCGACGGCGCGGCGATCTATCGGCAGTCCTTTGCCACGATCCGGTCCGAAGCCGACCTTGCGCGCTTCACGCCCGACGAGGAGCCGGTGGTCGTGCGCATGATTCATGCCGCAGGCATGGTGGGCCTGGAGACGTATGTCCGCTTCACGCCCGGAATGGCCGCGCGCGCCCGCGCCGCCTTGCAGGCGGGCGCGCCGATCCTCTGCGACGCGCGCATGGTGTCGGAGGGGATCACGCGCGCACGGCTGCCGGCCGGCAACGCCGTGATCTGCACGCTCGGTGATCCCAGAATTGCCGCGCTCGCGCAGTCGATGCGCAACACGCGCTCCGCTGCTGCGCTCGAACTGTGGCGGCCGCTTCTCGGCGGCGCCATCGTCGCGATCGGCAACGCGCCGACTGCGCTGTTTCATCTGCTCAACATGCTGGAGGACGCCGATTGCCCACGGCCGGCGGCGATCATCGGCTGTCCGGTCGGCTTTGTCGGCGCGGCCGAGTCCAAGGCGGCATTGATGGCTGGGCCGCCCGTGCCGGCGCTGACCGTCGAGGGACGGCTCGGCGGGTCGGCGATCACGGTTGCCGCGGTCAATGCGCTGGCGAGCCGGAGCGAATGACGATGGGACGCATCATCTGCTGCGGGCTCGGCCCCGGCGATCCGGACCTGATGAGCGTGCGCGCCGACCGCACGGTGCGTGCCGCGAAGCATGTCGCCTACTTCCGCAAGAAGGGACAGGTGGGGCAGGCGCGGCGCATCGTCGAAGGCATGCTCGCCGCTAGCGTCAACGAATATCCGATGGAGTATCCCGTCACCACGGAGATCGCGTTCGACAGTCCGGATTATGCGCGGCTGCTCGCCGATTTCTATGACGCATGGGCCGAACGGCTGGCGCGGCTCGCGCGTGAGAGCGATGTCATCGTGCTTTGCGAGGGCGATCCCTATTTCTACGGCTCGTTCATGCACCTGCATGCGCGCCTGCAGGGGCGCGTCGAAATCGAGGTGATCGCCGGCATTCCCGGCATGGTCGGCTGCTGGAATGCGGTCGGCCGACCGATCGCGCTCGCCGACGATGTGACCACGGTCCTGATGGGCACGCTGCCGGAGGCCGAGCTTGCGCAGCGGATGCGGAGCTCCGACGCGCTGGTCGTGATGAAGACCGGCCGCAATCTTCCGAAGATCCGCCGCGCGCTCGCCTCCGCGGGCCGTCTCGACGATGCGTGGCTGGTCGAGCGCGGCACCATGCCGGATCAGCGCGTCGCGCGGCTCGCTGAGATCGGCGAGGCCGACGCTCCGTACTTTGCGATCGTGCTGGTGCACGGGCAGGGGCAGCGCAGGGAGGCGGCGCCATGACCGGCACGCTGACCATCGCTGGATTGGGGCCGGGCGACGAGGCGCTGATCACGCCGGAAGTCACGGCTGCGCTCGCGGCGGCGACCGACATCGTCGGCTATGCGCCGTACGTGACGCGCGTGCCGCCGCGCGCCGGGCTCACGCTGCATCCTTCGGACAATCGCGTCGAGTTGCAGCGCGCCGGCGAGGCGCTGCGGCTGGCGTCCGAGGGGCGCCACGTCGTCGTGGTGTCCTCCGGCGATCCCGGTGTGTTCGCGATGGCATCGGCCGTGTTTGAAGCGCTGGAGGATGCGCCGCAGTGGCACGACGCCGCGATTCGCGTTCTCCCCGGCGTGACCGCGATGCTGGCGGCGGCGGCGAGCGCCGGCGCGCCGCTCGGCCATGATTTCTGCGCAATCAATCTCTCCGACAATCTCAAGCCATGGCCGCTGATCGAGAAGCGGTTGCGGCTCGCCGCTGAAGCCGACTTCGCGATCGCGATGTACAATCCGCGTTCGGCCAGCCGCCCTGATGGCTTTGCGCGGACGCTCGAGATTTTGAAAGAGGCGGGGTGCGGCGAGCGCATCGTGATTTTCGCTCGCGCCGTCAGCACGCCCGAGCAACGGATCGAGACGGTCGAGCTGCGCGACGCCGGGCCCGAGATGGCCGATATGCGGACGCTCGTGATTGTCGGCAATTCGGCGACGCGGCGGGTCGGCCGCTGGGTCTATGCGCCGAGGCAGGTCCGATGACCAAGCCACTCCATCACGTCACCGACACGCTCAACCCGCGGCCGGTCCGGCAGATGCGGCCGCGTGATCATGATGACGGGAAGGTCAAGCGCGCGGGCGGCGTCGATCTTGGCGCGTGCGCCGGTTCCGCCGGAGTTGCGGGCAACGATCCACGCGATGCGACGCTCGCGCATCATCTCGAGTTCGTTCTCGAGCGTGAATGGTCCACGCGAGACGATGATCTCTGCATCGGGCAATGGCAGCGTTTCCCCCGGCGGATCGACAAATCGCAGCGTATAGGCATGCTGCGGTTTCGCGCTGAATGGCGCGATGTGCTGACGGCCGATCGCGAGGAACACGTTGGTGTGGCTCTCGGGCAACGCCGCGACCGCGGCTGCGATGTCGGCGACCTCGATCCAGCGATCGCCGGAAGTTCTCACCCATGGCGCGCGTTCGAGCGCGAGCAACGGTGTTCCGGTTTGCGCGCAGGCGGCGATCGCATTGCGGGTCATTTCGGCCGCGAACGGATGCGTCGCGTCGATCACATGCGTGATGGCTTCGCGATCCAGATAATCGGCAAGACCGTTGACGCCGCCGAAGCCGCCGATCCGCGTCGGCAGCGGCTGTTCGGCAGGAGCCGCGGTACGGCCGCCGTAGGAATAGATCGCCTCGATGCCGGCGCGGGCAATCGCTGCGGCAAGCAAATTGGCATCGGCCGTTCCGCCCAGGATCAGGGCGCGCATCATGAGTAATCCCTGGTTGACCATCATCGGTATCGGCGAAGATGGCCTTGCCGGGCTCTCCGATGCAAGCCGAAAGGCGCTTGGTGAAGCGGAGGTGGTGTTCGGCGGCGAACGGCATCTCGCGCTGGCCGTCATTACCGATCGCGGGCTTACCTGGCCGGTGCCGTTCGATGCGGACATCGTGCTGGAATGCCGCGGCCGTCCGACGGCCGTGCTCGCCTCGGGCGATCCGTTCTGGCATGGCGCGGGCGGAAGCCTCGTCGAGAAGCTGCAACCCGGCGAATGGATCGCACACTCCGCGCCGTCCACATTCTCGCTCGCGGCCGCGCGCTTGGGCTGGCGGCTTGAGAATGTCGTCTGCCTCGGCCTTCATGCCGCACCGTTCGAGCGGTTGTTGCCGCATCTGGCGCGCGACGCACGGATCATCTGCCTGCTGCGGGACGGCAAGGCGGCCTCCGATCTGGCGGGCTGGCTCACCGAACGTGGCTGGGGACCGTCGGCGATGTCGATACTTTCCGCGCTAGGCGGACCGCGCGAATCTATCACGCGGCATCGCGCGGACCGTTTTTCAGGCGATACGGGCGACGACCTGGTCGCGGTTGCGCTGGAGGCGAAGGGAGGCCAGGGGATCGCACGCAGCTCGGGTCTTCCCGATGCGCTCTTTGTTCATGACGGGCAGTTGACCAAGCGGCCGGTGCGTGCGCTCGCGTTGTCGGCGCTTGCGCCGCGGCCTGGAGAGCGGCTGTGGGACGTCGGCGCCGGCTCGGGCTCGATCTCGATCGAGTGGACGCTGTGCGGCGGAACGGCGATCGCGGTCGAAGCCCGCGGCGAACGCGCCGCCAATATCCGCAGCAATGCGGCGAGTTTCGGCCTGGCGCATCGGATCACCGTGATCGAAGGCGAGGCGCCGGGCATTCTGTCAGACCTTGCGGCGCCGGATGCCGTGTTCATCGGCGGCGGCCTCAATGCTGCGATGTTCGATGCGATCTGGCTGCGCATCGCGCCGGGAACGCGGCTGGTGGCGCATGCGGTGACGCTGGAGACCGAGGCGCTGCTGTCCGATCTGCACCAGCGCCATGGCGGCGAGCTGATGCGCCTCGAGATCGCCCAGGCCGAGCCGTTGGGGCGATATCGTTCCTGGAAGGCGGCGCGGCCGATCGTGCAATGGAGCGCTATCCGATGAAGGTCGCGGGCCTGGGATTCACCAGCAGTGCCAGCGTCGCGTCGCTGCGCGACGCACTCGATGCCGCCGGCGGTGCCGAAGGCCTCGCGGCAGTCGCGACGGTGAGTGACAAGGCGGGTGCAGTGGTATTGAAGGCGTTTGCACGCGAGCTGGGTTTGCCGATCTGCGGCATTCCCGCCGAGCTATTGGCTGACGTGAAGACCACGACGCAATCCGAGTTGATCAGAGCCAGGTTCGGAACGGGCTCGGTGGCCGAAGCCGTAGCGCTCGCGGCCGCCGGGCGTGATGCGCGCCTGATCGCGGTCCGGGCGACGTCGCAGGATCGGATGGCCACTGCCGCGATCGCGGAAGGAGACGATGAATGACGGTGCATTTCATCGGCGCCGGGCCTGGCGCTGCCGATCTGTTGACCTTGCGCGGCCGCGACCTGATCGCCTCGTGCCCGGTCTGTCTCTATGCTGGATCGCTGGTGCCCGCGGGTGTTCTGGCGCATTGCCCGAAGGATGCGCGGATCGTCAACACCGCGCCGCTGTCGCTTGACGAGATCATCGCCGAGATCGCGGCGGCGCATGCCGAGGGCAAGGATGTCGCGCGGCTGCATTCGGGCGACCTCTCGATCTGGTCGGCAATGGGCGAGCAGCTGCGCCGGTTGCGCGCGCTGAACATTCCCTATTCGGTGACACCGGGCGTGCCGGCGTTCTCGGCGGCCGCGGCGGCCTTGGAGTCGGAGCTCACGCTGCCCGGCCTGGCGCAATCGGTGGTGCTGACGCGCACGCCGGGTCGGGCGAGCGCGATGCCGGACGGCGAGACGCTCGCAGCGTTTGCCGCGACCGGCGCGGTGCTCGCGATTCACCTGTCGATCCATCTGCTCGACAAGGTCATCGCCGAGCTGACGCCGCATTATGGCGCGGATTGCCCGGTGGCGATCGTCTGGCGCGCGAGCTGGCCGGATCAGCGCATCGTGCGGGCCACGCTGGCGACGCTCGAGGCCGCGGTTGGTCCTGAGCTCGAACGCACCGCGCTGATCCTGGTCGGCAGGACGCTGGGCGCCGGCGATTTCGCCGAAAGCCGTCTCTATGCGGCCGATTATGACCGCCGCTACCGTCCGGTGGGAGAGACGCCGCGCTTTCCGGAAACATCGCGGTGACCGCGGGGCTCGTGATCTCGGCACCGGCATCGGGAGTCGGCAAGACGACGTTGACGCTGGCGTTGGCGCGTGCCTGTCGCAATCGTGGCCTGACGGTGCAATGCCTCAAGAGCGGGCCGGATTACATCGATCCGGCCTTTCATGCGGTGGCGACCGGACGTGCGTCGGTCAACATCGATAGCTGGGCGATGGCCTCAGATGCGATCGCGCATCTGGCGAGCCGCGGTGCCGACGCCGACCTCGTGCTGGCCGAGGGCTCGATGGGATTGTTCGACGGCGTCGCGACGCGTGGCCTGTCCGGCACCGGCGCCACAGCCGACATTGCCGAGATGATGGGATGGCCGGTGCTGCTGGCGATCGATCCTTCTGGCCAGGCGCAGACGGCGGCAGCGGTCGCGGCGGGATTGCGCGATTTTCGCGCCGGCGTCCGGCTGGCCGGCGTCGTCCTTAATCGTGTCGCCAGTCCCCGGCACGAAGCCCTGGTACGCAGCGCCATGGACCATGCGGGCATTCCGGTGCTGGGTGCACTGCCGCGCCATGCCGAGATCGCCCTGCCAAAGCGGCATCTCGGCCTGGTGCAGGCCGAGGAGCAGGCCGAGATCGACGGCTTGATCGATGAAGCCGCACGCTTTATCGCCGAGCACGTCGATCTTGATGCCGTGCTGAAATCAGCCCAGCCCTGGTCGCCGCAATCGGCCACGCGCAGCCTGGATTTCACGCCGCCCGGCCAGCGCATCGCGCTCGCGCGGGACGCCGCCTTCTCGTTCATCTATCCGCACATGCTGGAAGCCTGGCGCGCGGCCGGTGCAGAGATCGTGACGTTCTCGCCGCTCGCCGACGAAGGGCCCGACGCGAATGCTGACGTCTGCTGGCTGCCTGGCGGCTATCCTGAACTGCATGCCGGCCAGCTCGCCGCCAGCAGGCGTTTCCTCGGTGGCTTGCGCTCCTTCGCCGAGACCAGGGCGGTACATGGCGAGTGCGGCGGCTACATGGTACTGGGCACAGCGTTGACCGACGCCGACGGCGCACGCCACCAGATGGCGGGGCTGCTCGGCCTCGAGACCAGCTATGCCAAGCGGCGCATGCATCTGGGTTACCGGCTTGCCGAGCTCGTTTCGCCGATGCCCGGCCAAAGCCCCGGTGCGCGCCTGCGCGGCCACGAGTTTCATTACTCGACGATCATCGCGCAGCCGGACACGCCGCTCGCGGTGGTGCGCGATGCGGCCGGCGCGATCGTTGCGGAGACCGGATCGCGGCGCGGCAATGCAACCGGGACATTCTTCCATCTGATTGCGGAGGACCGATGAGCGGCTTGGTCTCCTTCGTCTCGGCCGGTCCCGGCGATCCCGAACTCCTGACGTTGAAAGGCGCCGCGCGGCTGCGCGCGGCCGACGTGGTGCTCTACGACGACCTCGCATCGGGCGCGATCCTCGATCTCGCGCGCCCCGGCGCCAATCTCGTCGCGGTCGGCAAGCGCGCCGGGCGGCTGTCGACACGGCAGCATCATGTCAGCCGTCTGCTGGTCGATTATGCGGCGACCGGTGTGCGGGTGGTGCGGCTGAAGTCCGGCGACGCCGGCATTTTCGGACGGCTCGAGGAGGAGATCGGCGCGCTGCGCGCGGCCGGCATCGGCTACGAGATCATTCCCGGCGTGACCTCGGCCTCGGTTGCCGCAGCCCAGGCCGGCATTCCGCTGACGCGACGGCTGACCTCGCGCCGGGTGCAGTTCGTCACCGGCGCCGACGTCACCGGCGGGTTGCCGGCGGATCTGAATTGGGCGGCGCTGGCCGATCCGGAAGCGACCACGGTCGTCTATATGGGGCGGCGCACCTTCCCGGCGCTGGCCGCGCAGTTGATTGCGCACGGACTTTCCCCCGACACGCCCGCGCTGCTGGCGGAGTCGCTTGGCCATGCCGACGAGCGGCTTCATCGCAGCACGATCGCAGAGCTGGCCGAACAGCTCACGCATGCCGATATTGCCACGGCGGCTGCGATCATCCTGTTCGGCGCGCTGGCGCCGGAAGACAAGTGACGCGGCGATGTTGACGCTGTCCCTGATTGGTATCGGTTGCGGCGATCCGCAGCAGCTCACGCTCGCTGCGATCGCTGCGATCAACGCCGCCGACCTGATCCTGATCCCACGCAAGGGGACCGCGAAGTCGGACCTCGCCGAATTGCGCCGGACGATCTGCGCGCAAGCCTTGAGCAACGACCGCACGCGCATGGCCGAATTCGACCTGCCCGTGCGTGACGCCGCCGAGGAGGACTACCGCAAGGGCGTCGACGATTGGCACGATGCGGTCGCTGCGACTTGGTCGCAGGAAATCGCGCGCCAACTCGGCGGCGAGGGGCGGGTTGCGCTGCTGATCTGGGGCGATCCTTCGCTGTACGATTCGAGCCTGCGGATCGCGCAACGGCTCGATCCGCAGCCCACGATCGAAACGATCCCAGGCATCACCTCGATCCAGGCGCTGTGCGCGGCGCATGCGCTGCCGCTCAACGAGATCGGCGAGCCATTCCTGGTCACGACCGGCCGGCGGTTGCGCGAGGGCGGTTGGCCCGCCGGCGTCGATACCATCGTGGTAATGCTCGACGGCGGCGCCGCCTTCCAGACGCTGGATGCTGCGGGCTTGACGATCTGGTGGGGCGCCTATCTCGGCATGTCCGATCAGATCATCATGGCGGGGGAGCTCGCAGAGACAGGACCTCGCATCGTCGCCGCGCGGCGGGAGGCGCGTGCGCAGCACGGCTGGATCATGGACTGTTATGTCTTGAAGCGGAGATCGTGATCGGGGATTGCGCCGGCATGCGATGCGCCGTCGCCAATCAGGTCTTCAACCCGCGAATGGAAGGCTGGATGGTGAGGCGATAGGCAACGAGCCTGTCGCCCTCGAACTGCTCGAGCGTTGTCTCGCAGACCGGGCAGCGATACTCGCCCTTGCTTGCTGATCCGGATGCCAGCTCAAGGCGTCGGAATCCAGCCCCGCAGCGCGGACACGTGACGTCGTCCTTCTTCATCAACCCACCCCAGAACAACACCGGCGTATTTTGTAACCCAGACCGCGCGGCGGAACTATGGTCATGGCGGAGGGCTGCGGACCGTTCGTGCATGGGAACAAACGATGCACCGGCACCGGGCGGGAGGCCACGCCGCCGATCGCGCCGAACGGAGGCCATTCCGCAAATCCGGCAATGGGTTATGCTTGGCCTTAAGCGGCCTTGGGCCGCCGTGCCTGCGCAGCAACAGCGGCCACCATGTTGCCGTGTTCGAGGGATGCTGCGCCTCAATCCGCCGGCGTGCGCGATCGCCGGTGTGCGCGAGGGCCCACCGGCGCTCAATCGCGATCAGCCGAGATCTATTGCCTGGTCAGACGAACCACGTCCTGCCTCAGCAAGTAAAGCGAGACGGCGAGCAGGACGACGTCCTTCATCAGGAAGGGCACGTTGCCGGTCATCGCGGGGAAACCTCCGGCGGCAACGTCCCAGCCATCGGGCATAAACGGGATGATGGTGACGGTTGCGATGAAGGTGCCGGTCGAGCCAAGCGCGCCGAGCACGCCGAGCCGCTTGTCCCAGAAGCCTGCGAGCAGCAGGGATCCGAACGTCCACTCCGAGGCGCCGAGGAAGTAGCTGGCGCCGGAATGGCCGAAGGCCGGATACAGCCACCAGATCAGCGGCCCGTTGCTGATGAACGGCACCAGCCGTTCGAATTCGTAGGGGAACCACTTCTGGTACCCGAAGAACAGGAACATGATCACCATCGCGGCGCGGACGACGTGATAGTCGAGATCCTCGGCGAGCAGGCCGGACCTGTACAGTGCGCGAACAATCCGGTTGTCAGCTGTGCTGGAAAGCGTTGTCATAGTCGTGATCCCTTGTGTGACATCGCCCGGTCGCTTCACGCGACGGCGGGGAAGTCGATGTCGGTGTCGTTGATGCGGTTAAAGACGTTGGTGAAGATGATGGTCGCGAACGCCAGGCTGATCTCGACCAGTTGCGCGTCGCTGTAGCCGGCAGCCTTGATCGCGGCGAAGTCCTCGTCACTCACGGTGCCGCTCGACTGCGCGAGCTTGCGAACGAAGCCGATCAGCGTGTCCTGCCTGGCATCGCCGGTAAGTGCGCCGTCGCGGATCTGCTTCAATGCGTCGGCCTTGACGCCGGCAAGCTTGGCGAGATGGGAATGCGCGGCGACACAGTAATCGCAGCCACCGGCGGTGCTGACCACGAGCTTGATGATTTCCCGATCGCGCTTGGACAGGCTGCCGCCGGCCAGCACCGCATCCGCGGCGAGGATCGACTTGAGCGCGGCAGGGCCGTGGGCGGCGACGGCCGCATAGGCGTTCGGGACGCTGCCGGCCGCCTTCTTGATCTGGGCGTAGATCTGGCCGGACGGGCCGGTATCGGTTTCGAGGTTAGGGACTGAGAGGCGAGACATGATGCAACTCCATGTTTGCGATTGTGAGCAAGTACGGAGTGACAATAGGAGCGTGAAATGAGACATTGAATGTCCATATTGCTCGAATATATGCTCAATCGTCTCATAAATTGCCTCGGGGGAACTGGTGGTGGATTGGCTCAGTCGGCTGTTCGAAATGATGCCGGTGCGCGGGCGGCTCGATATTCGCTGCAGTTACAGCGTCCCCTGGCGTATCGAGCAGGGCCCGGGTGTGACCAACGAGATCCCCTATCACGCGGTGCTTGCCGGCTCGGCGATTCTGGACGATCCCGCGGGCGGACAGCCATTGCTGCTGAAGGCCGGAGACATCCTGCTGCTTCCCGGCAACCCGCGACACGTGATGCACGACGGAAGCGGGGCGGCGCCGCTGCAGGCGCGTAACCGGGCGGCGCGGAATTTCACGATCAGCGAAAACCTCGGCTCGGACGAGCGGCTTGACCTGCTGTGCGGGCACTTCGCGATTGCACCTCCGCACGACCGTCTGTTGCGCAGTTATCTTCCGCCGCGTCTTGTGGTGCATGCCGGCGCAGGTACGGAAAAGGGGACGGCTGCCCAGCTCGCCGGACTTGTGTCCCTGATGCGCAGCGAAACGGCCGACGATCATCTCGGCGGCCACGCCATGCTCAACGCGCTGTCGACGGCAATGTTCACGCTGGTGTTGCGGCTTGCGAGCGAGATCGATGCAACATCACAGGGACTTCTCGCTCTGGTCGGCGATCCCAGGCTTGCGCCGGCGGTGGCCGCAATGTTCAGCGCGCCTGCGCACGCATGGCCGCTGCCGGAGCTGGCGCGCCTGTGCAACATGTCGCGCGCCACGCTGGCGCGGCAGTTCCAGGAGAAGCTCGGGCGATCGGCGAGCGATCTGCTGACCGACATCAGGATGACGCTCGCAGCAAATGAGTTGAAGGGATCATCGCTTTCGACCGGCGCCGTTGCGGAGATGGTCGGATACCAATCGGAGGCCGCCTTTCAGCGCGCCTTCAAGAGCCATATGGGCGTGACGCCGGCGCAGTGGCGAAAGATGAAACCGCCGGAACAAGAAACTGCTGCGCCCGCCGATCCGAAAGGCTAGAGGCGCTAGATCAAGACTTCCGATGCCTGGCGTTGACCGCGATTGCCGCGGCGGCGGTGCGGTTCTCGACCCCGAGCTTGGCGTAGATCTGCTCGAGGTGCTTGTCGACGGTGCGCGGGCTTAAGCCCAGGATCTGCGCAATGTCGCGGTTGGTCTTGCCCTTGGAAAGCCAGGACAGCACCTCGCCCTCGCGGGTGGTGAGGCCGAGCTCGCTCGAGAATTCGGCCGGCATGTCGCCGCTGGTGTCCTTGGCGAGCCGCAGCAGGAACTCGTTGGGACCGAGCTTGCCCATATATTGCAGCCGTAGCTGCTCATTGCCGGGGAACGACGCCACCGTCGCGGTCTTCTTTCCCGCCGTACCCTTCTGCGCCTGCTCGAGCCATTGCGGCATCGGCTCCGGCAGCACGAAATTGTCCGCGGCGTCGGCGAGTGTGTCCGACAGCAGCCGCTGCGCCTGCGGCGTCGCCCAGAGCAGCGCGCCTGAACTGTTGACCGCGAGCAGGTAGCGGCCGGAGACGTCGAGCGCGGCGCGGGCGCTCTGCGTCATCCGCGCATTGGCGAGATGGACCCGGATCCGCGCCAGCATCTCCTCGACCACGATCGGCTTGGTCACATAGTCGACGCCGCCGGCCTCCAGCCCGCGCACGATGTGCTCGGTTTCGGCCAACCCCGTCATGAAGATGATCGGCACGCCGTCGAGCCCGGCGTCGCGCTTCAGCCGCCGGCAAGTCTCGAAACCGTCCATGCCCGGCATCACGGCATCGAGCAGCACGATGTCGGGGGTGATCTGGTCGACGATGCGCATCGCAGAGGCGCCGTCGAGCGCGACCATCACGGTCATGCCGGCGCCGTCGAGCGCGTCGGTCAGCAGGCGCAACGTCTCCGGAGAGTCGTCGACGACGAGCGCGACGTCGCGCTTTCTTGGTTCAATGGTCATAGCTGTGCAATGTCTTCAACGTCGCCATGTATTGATCGAGATCGAAGCGGTCGATCAGCGTGCGCATCTGGCCGACGAAGTCGGCATGTTCGGGATGTTCATTGCCGATCTCGTCGAGCTTGAGCTGGATCGCCCTGATATAGCCGAGCTGGCCGAGGCCGATCAGCTCCTCGACATAGCTCACCGGCGGGCGCGAACCGCTGTCGGGCTTCCATTGCGCAGGCGAGGCCGGCTCGGCCTCGTACTGCCATTCGATCTTGAGCAACTGCCGGATGGCCTCGAGCAGCCGCGGGATGTCGATCGGCTTCATCAGATAACCGTCGTGGAATGGCTGCGCCAGCGGCGCGCCATGGGCCTCCAGCGCGCTCGCCGAGATCATCAGGATACGCGCCTGGTGATGGCCCTCGGAGCGCAGGGTTTCGGCGATCGTCCAGCCGTCCATGCCGGCCATCGAGATATCGAGCAGGAACATGTCGGGACGGCAGTGCTGCGCCAACGCAAGGCAGCCCGGTCCATCCGGTGCGCTGAGCAGGATGAAGCCGAGCGGCGCCAGGATTTCGCGCAGCAGGTCGCGATGGGTCGGATCGTCGTCGGTGATCAGGATCGTCTTGCGCGGACCGTGATAGCCGTACACGGGAGCATCGACCGGCGCATCGCGGCGCGGATTGGTGACCTCGGACAGCAAGAGCTTGACGCGGAATGTGCTGCCGGTGCCGACCGTGCTCAACACCTTGATGTCGCCGCCCATCACGCCCGCGAGCAGGCGGCTGATGGTCAGGCCAAGCCCGGTGCCGGTCTGCGGCTGGGTGACGCCGAGCGCGCCGCGCTCGAACGGCGCGAAGATCCGCTCGAGGTCGTCGGGCTGGATGCCCGGCCCGGTATCGATCACCTCGAACTCGGCGACCGGGCTGCGGTAGTGCACCACGAACTGCACCTGGCCGGACTGGGTGAACTTGATCGCATTCGAGAGCAGGTTGATCAGGATCTGCCGCAGCCGCTTCTCGTCGGCATAGACCACGACCGGCAGCACGGCGGGTCGCCTGAACACGAAGTTGATGCCTTTTGCTGCCGCCTGCAGGCGAAACATGCCGACCAGCTGCTCGAGGAAATCGTTCAGCCGCACCTCGTCGCGCGACAGATAGAGACGGCCGGCCTCGATCTTGGAGATATCGAGAATGCCGTCGATCAGTCCCGACAGATGATCGGCGCTGCGGCGGACCACGCGTACCTGCTCGCGCGGCCGAATGTGGAGACTGTCGTCCTGCTCCAGTAGCTGCGCGTAGCCGGAGATCGCATTCAGCGGCGAGCGGAGCTCGTGGCTGAGGCCCACCACGTAGCGGCTCTTGGCAAGATTGGCTGACTCGGCGACTTCCTTGGCGCGCTGCAGCTCGGCATCGGTGCGCTTGTGGGCGTCGATTTCCTGGATCAGCAGCGTGGTCTGCCGCTTGGTCTCTTCCTCGGCGGCGCGCCGGCTCTGTTGCGCCAGCACGAACAGCCAGGCGACGACGCCGATGATCAGGGTCAGCGCGAAGAACACCTTCCACAGCACGTCGGCCAACAATTCGTTGGCGTGCACGGCTGCCGTGGTCTGCAAATAGATCAGGCCGAGCACCAGCGCCACAAGGCCGGCCGAGACGGCGAACACGCCGAGGTAATGGCCTAGCTGCGAATTGAGGCGGGCATAGATCGGCTGCGGCATCACCCTGCCGAGCGCGTCCGAGACCTGCGCGCCGATCCGGCCATGCGGCTTGCAGAGGTCGTGGCAGCGCGCGTCGAGCGAGCAGCACAGGGAGCAGATCGGCCCGGCATAGGCCGGGCAGGAGGCCATGTCCTCGGGTTCGAACGCATGCTCGCAGATGCAGCACTGGATCGATTCAATGTTCTGCCAGCTCCGTTTCGGCTTGCGCGCGATGTAGTACTTGCCGTCGGTCGCCCAGGCAATCAGGGGCGCGGTGATGAACGCGACCGCGAGCGCCACAAAGGCGGACAGCGCCTTCGCGGTCGGGCCGAACAGGCCGTAGAACGCGCTGATCGAGACCACGGTCGCGATCGTCATCGCACCGACGCCGACCGGATTGATGTCGCAGAGATGCGCGCGCTTGAACTCGATGTGCTGCGGCCGCAGGCCGAGTGGCTTGTTGATGACGAGATCGGCCACCAGCGCGCCGACCCAGGCGATCGCGACGTTGGAGTAGAGCGCCAGCGTCTGCTCCAGCGCCTTGTAGACGCCGATCTCCATCAACAGCAGCGCGACGACGACGTTGAACACCAGCCAGACGACGCGGCCGGGATGCGAGTGGGTGAGCCGGGAGAAGAAGTTCGACCAGGCGATCGAGCCGGCATAGGCGTTGGTGACGTTGATCTTGACCTGCGACAGGATCACGAACGTGCCGGTCAGCGCCATCGCGAGATCCGGCTGCGACAGCACGTAACGGAAGGCCTCGAGATACATGTTGGCGGGCTCGGCCGCATGCTCGGCCGATACGCCGTGGCTGAGCGCGAAGAAGGCGAGGAACGAGCCGGCCAGCAGCTTGAGCGCGCCGAGCACGATCCAGCCTGGACCGGCGCCGAGCAGTGCGATCCACCAGGCCTTGCGCGAGGTGCGGCGGTCGCGCGGCAGGAAGCGCAGGAAGTCGACCTGCTCGCCGATCTGCGCCACCAGCGCGAACACCACCGAGGCTGCGGTGCCGAACAGCAGCAGATCGAGACTCCCTGCGGGATCGCCGTGATCGCCGGCGAATGTGCGCCACTCGGTGAAGGAATGCGGATTGGCCCAGGCGATCGCCGCGAACGGCATGATGTGGAGGATGATCCACAGCGGCTGCGTCCAGAGCTGGAAGCGGCTGATCAGCGTGATGCCGTAGATGACCAGCGGAATGATCACGACCGCGCTGATCAGATAGCCGATCGGCCGCGGGATGCCGAAGCACATGTCGAGCGCGCTGGCCAGGATCACCGCCTCGATCGCGAAGAAGATGAAGGTGAAGGAGGCGTAGATCAGCGAGGTGATGGTCGAGCCGATATAGCCGAAGCCGGCGCCGCGGGTCAGCAGGTCGATATCGATGCCGCATTTGGCGGCGTGATACGCGATCGGCAGCCCGCACAGGAAGATGATGACGCTGACGACCAGGATCGCGGCGGAGGCGTTCATCGCGCCGTAGTTCAGCGTGATGGTGCCGCCGATCGCCTCCAGCGCCAGGAAGGAGATCGCGCCGAGGGCGGTGTTGGCGACGCGGGCGGCGGACCAGCGCCGCGCGCTCTTGGCGGTGAAGCGCAGCGCGTAGTCTTCCAGCGTCTGGTTGGCGACCCATTGATTGTATTGGCGCCTGACGCGGTCTATCCGCTGCCGCCCTGCCACTTCGCTCTTACTCCTGGTCCACGATGCGCTGATCGCGGGCAAATCCCGTACCAAAAACCTACGTCGCTATTTTGCGGTGCAGTATACGCGATCTCACGTATCAGTGCGCTGCACAAAAGTAAGCAATCCTCGCCTCATCAATAAGCGTTCTCGAACCAGATGGGGTGCTCATGTCAGACGAAACAAAACCAGGCCTGAAGTCTCCGCTCCGGCGCAAGCTCTTGATGGGAATGGCGGCCTTGCCGGCCGTTTCGATGCTGGGCCGTCCGGCATTTGCCGACGTTCCCGCAACCTCCGCGGTCAACACCACGGGTCTTGCAGTCACCGATAGCGAAGTCACGGTCGGCATCCTGCATTCGGTGACCGGCACCATGGCGATCTCCGAGACCGGCTCGGTCGAGGCCGAAAAGCTCGCGATCGAGCAGATCAACGCCGCCGGCGGCGTGCTCGGCCGCAAGATCAAGTTCATCCAGGAAGACGGCGCCAGCGATTGGCCGACCTTCGCCGAAAAGGCCAAGAAGCTGCTGGTCAACGACAAATGCGCCGCCGTGATGGGCTGCTGGACCTCGGCCTCGCGCAAGGCGGTGCTGCCGGTGTTCGAGCAATACAACGGCATGCTGTACTACCCGACCTTCTACGAAGGCCTCGAGCAGTCCAAGAACGTGATCTACACCGGCCAGGAGGCGACGCAGCAGATCATCGCCGGCCTCGACTGGGTCAACAAGACCAAGGGCGCCAAGAGCTTCTACCTGCTCGGCTCGGACTACATCTGGCCGCGCACCTCGAACAAGATCGCGCGCAAGCACATCGAGAACCATCTGCAGGGCTGCAAGGTGGTCGGCGAGGAATACTTCCCGCTCGGCTCGACCCAGTTCAACTCGGTCATCAACAAGATCAAGCTGACCAAGCCCGACGTGATCTACGCGATCATCGTCGGCGGCTCCAACGTCGCGTTCTACAAGCAGCTCAAGGCGGCCGGTATCGACCTGTCGAAGCAGACGCTGCTCACCATCTCGGTGACCGAGGACGAGATCGACGGCATCGGCGGCGAGAACATCGCGGGCGCCTATGCCTGCATGAAGTACTTCCAGTCGCTCGACAATCCGAACAACAAGGCCTTCGTGCCCGCGTTCAAGAAGATGTGGGGCGAGAAGACCGTGATCGGAGACGTCACCCAGGCTGCCTATCTCGGCCCGTGGCTGTGGAAGTTGACCGTGGAGAAGGCGCAGAGCTTCGACATCGACAAGATTGCGGCAGCGTCCCCCGGCGTCGAGTTCAAGGGCGCGCCGGAAGGTTACGTCCGGATCCACGAGAACCATCACCTCTGGTCGAAGACCCGCGTCGGACGCGCCAAGGCCGACGGCCAGTACGAGCTGATCTACGAGACCGCCGATCTGGTCGAGCCGGATCCGTTCCCCAAGGGCTACCAGTGAGCCGGTAGCCCGCATGAGCCAACGGGTCGCGCGAACGCGCGCCCGATGACAGGCTCCGCGATATGCGGGACCGTCCCGGGTATCGCTGCCGCTCACCCGGGCTACGAAGCTCCACAACGCATCGCGGCGTGGACGTTGTCGTCCACGCCGCGGAACGAGCGTCGCTTGACCGGCGGCGCCAGCCCCTTGGACTGGAGAACCAGATGTTCGGCGACTATTCGATCAGCGACCTCGGTGCCATCCTCGCGATGCAGGGATTTGCCGGGCTCATCCTGTTCTCCGTCTACGTGCTGATGGCGCTGGGGCTTGCCATCATCTTCGGCCAGATGGGCGTCATCAACATGGCCCATGGCGAGTTCATGATCCTCGGCGCCTACGTCACCTGGATGACGTCGAACGCCGTGCAGCATGTCGCGCCCTGGCTGTTCCCGGGATACTTCTTCATCGCCATGATCCTGGCATTCATCGCCTCCGGCGCGCTCGGCATGCTGGTCGAGTGGGCGCTGATACGTCATCTCTACAAGCGGCCGCTCGATACGCTGCTCGCGACCTGGGGCCTCAGCCTGATCCTGCAGCAGGCCTATCGCTCGATCTTCGGCGCGCGTGAGGTCGGCGTCGAACTGCCGGACTGGATGATGGGCTCCTGGCAGGCGACCGACTCGATCCAGATCCCGATCAACGGCATGTTCGTGATGGCGCTGACCATCCTGATCACGATCGTCGTGTTCTACATCCTGTTCTGGTCGAGCTGGGGCAAGCAGGTGCGCGCCGTAGTGCAGAATCGCGTGATGGCGGGCGCCGTCGGCATCAACACCGAGAAGGTCGATCGCTACACCTTCGGTCTCGGTTGCGGCATCGCGGGTATCGCCGGCTCGGCCTTCACCATGATCGGCTCGACCGGGCCGACCGCCGGCCAGCTCTACATCGTCGACACCTTCCTGGTCGTGGTGTTCGGCGGCGCCGCCTCGTTGTTCGGCACCATCGCCTCCGCCTTCTCGATCTCGCAGACCCAGTCGACGCTGGAGTTCTTCCTGTCGGGATCGATGGCCAAGGTGATCACGCTGCTGACCATCGTCGCGATCCTGATGGTGCGTCCGCAGGGGCTGTTCGCGCTCAAGGTCCGCAAATAAGAACAAGCAGGCTGGTCATGATCAACTCGCGCTTTTTCAATCGCTCCGAACTGCTCGGCTTCCTTGCGCTCGCGGTGCTGCTGTTTCTCGTCCTGCCGCTGTCGCTCGATATCTTCCGCCTCAATCTGGTCGCCAAATATCTGACCTACGCCTTCGTCGGCATCGGGCTCGTGCTGTGCTGGGGCTATGGCGGCATCCTGAGCCTGGGGCAGGGCGTGTTCTTCGGCCTCGGCGGTTACTGCATGGCGATGTACCTCAAGCTCGAGGCATCGTCGGTCGCGAACACCAAGATCCAGTCGACGCCGGGCATTCCCGACTTCATGGACTGGAACCAGCTGACGTCGCTCCCCTTCTTCTGGAAGCCGTTCCATAGCTTCCCGGTCACGCTGCTGGCGATACTGCTGGTTCCCGCCTTCTTCGCGCTGATCATCGGCGCTGCGATGTTCAAGCGCCGGGTCGGCGGCGTGTACTTTGCGATCATCACGCAGGCAATCGCCGCGATCCTCACCATCCTGATTGTGGGGCAGCAGGGCTACACCGGCGGCATCAACGGCATCACCGACCTGCGCACGCTGCACGGCTGGGATATCCGCACCGATCACGCCAAGTTCATTCTGTATTTCGTTGAGGTTGTGCTGCTGTTCGGATGCATCGTCGCCGCGCAGTTCATTCGCCTGACAAAGCTCGGGCGCATCCTCGTGGCGATGCGGGAGCAGGAGGATCGCGTGCGCTTCTCCGGTTACAGCGTCGCCAACTTCAAGATCTTCGCGTTCTGCGCCGCCGCGGTGTTCGCCGCGATCGGCGGCGCGATGTTCACGCTCGAAGTCGGCTTCATGTCGCCGTCCTTCGTCGGCATCGTGCCGTCGATCGAGATGGTGATCTACACCGCGGTCGGCGGCCGGATGTCGATCTTCGGCGCGGTCTGGGGCGCGCTCTTGGTCAACTTCGCCAAGACCAGCCTTTCGGAATCCTTCCCGCAGCTCTGGCTGTTCGGCCTCGGCGCGCTGTTCATCGCGGTCGTGCTCGCCTTCCCGAACGGGCTGTCCGGCATCTGGGCGGACCACGTCCAGCCCCGCATCGATCGTTTGTTGTCATCGCGCAAATCGAAATCGGCGGCCGGCATGATCGCCGACGGCGCACCGGCCGAGTGAGGAGGGACCATCATGCTCGTCGGCCATCAGCCCAAGGAATTCCTGCTCGCGGTCTCCGGTCTCACCGTGTCCTTTGACGGCTTCAAGGCCGTCAACGATCTCTCCTTCTATGTCGAGGAGAACGAGATCCGCGTCATCATCGGCCCGAACGGCGCCGGCAAGACCACGGTGCTCGACCTGATCTGCGGCAAGACGCGGGCGACGTCAGGCTCGATCCAGTTCCGCGGCCAGGAGCTGACAAAGCTGCGCGAGAACGAGATCGTGCAGGCCGGCGTCGGGCGCAAGTTCCAGACGCCGTCGGTGTTCGAGGATCTCACCGTGTTCGAGAACCTCGAGATCTCCTTCCCGCGCGGCCGCACCGTGTTCGGCTCGCTGACCTTCCAGCGCGACGATACCGTCAAGCAGCGGGTCGAGGAGGTCGCCGAGATGATCTTCCTGAAGGACCGCCTCAACACCTATGCCGACCAGCTCAGCCACGGCCAGAAGCAGTGGCTCGAGATCGGCATGCTGCTGATCCAGGATCCGGACCTGCTGATGCTCGACGAGCCGGTCGCTGGCATGAGCGTGTCCGAGCGCGCCAAGACTGCCGAGCTGCTCAATCGCATCATCAAGGACCGCTCCGTGCTGGTGATCGAGCACGACATGAAGTTCGTCGAGGACATCGCCCACAAGGTCACCGTGCTGCACCAGGGACAGATCCTGTCCGAGGGGACGATGGACCACGTCAAGAACGATCCCAAGGTCATTGAAGTTTATTTGGGCCACTGACTGATGATCACGGTCGATCGACCTGCAAACCCGGTTCACCTCTCCCCCTGTGGGAGAGGTCGGATCGCATCGCTGGATGCGATCCGGGTGAGGGGTCTTGCTTCCTCGTGGGAGCTGTTACCCCTCACCCGGCGCTACGCGCCGACCTCTCCCCGATGGGGAGAGGTGAAGAAGACCATCCAGTCCTAGGAGCGGCGTCGATGCTGGCAATCAATGATCTTCACGTCGCCTACGGCCAGAGCGAGGTGCTGCACGGCCTCAACGTCAAGGTCGCGTCGAACGAGATCGTCGCGATCATGGGCCGCAACGGCATGGGCAAGACCACGCTGATGAAGTCGCTGATGGGCATCCTGCCGGCCAAGAGCGGCTCGGTGTCGATGGACGGCACCGAGCTCGGCGCGATGAAGAGCTACGAGCGGGTCGCGAAGGGCCTGGCCTACGTGCCGCAAGGCCGCATGATCTTCTCCACCATGACGGTGAAGGAGAACATCGAGACCGGGCTCGTGGTGTCGGGCGGCTCCGAAGTGCCCGGCGACATCTACGAGTTGTTCCCGGTTCTGCTCGAGATGAAGGGCCGCCGCGGCGGTAATCTCTCGGGCGGACAGCAGCAGCAGCTCGCGATCGCCCGTGCGCTTGCGACCAAGCCGAAGGTGCTGTTGCTGGACGAGCCGACCGAAGGCATCCAGCCGTCGATCATCAAGGACATGGCGCGCACGTTGAAGCGGATCCGCGATGAGCGTGGGCTGTCGATCGTCGTCTCCGAGCAGGTGCTGAGCTTCGCGCTCGACATCGCCGATCGCGTGCTCGTCATCGAGAACGGCGAGATCGTCCGCGACGATCCGCGCGACAGCGTCGATGCCGCGCAGATTTCGAAATATCTGTCTGTGTAACCACCACCAGTAAGCGAAGGGGAGCAATGCGATGCCAGATACACTGATCAAGGTCGATCTCAGCAAGTCGGCCTATGAAAACGACAAGATCCACAACCGCTGGCATCCCGAGGTTCCGATCGTCGAGTGGGTCAGCCCCGGCGACGACTTCATCATCGAGACCGTCGACTGGACCGGCGGCTTCATCAAAAACAATGATTCTGCCGACGACGTGCGCGACATCGACCTGTCGATCGTGCACTTCCTGTCCGGCCCGATCGGCGTCAAGGGCGCCGAGCCCGGCGATCTCCTGGTCGTCGACCTGCTCGACGTCGGTCCGTTGAAGGAGAGCCTGTGGGGCTTCAACGGCTTCTTCTCCAAGCAGAATGGCGGCGGTTTCCTTACTGATCATTTCCCGCTGGCGCAGAAGTCGATCTGGGACATCAAGGGCCTCTACACCTCCTCGCGTCACGTCCCCGGCGTGAACTTCGCCGGCCTGATCCATCCCGGCCTGATCGGCTGTCTGCCCGATGCCAAGATGCTGGCGGCCTGGAATGCGCGCGAAGCCGAGCTGATCGCGACCAACCCGACCCGGGTGCCGGGCCTCGCCAACCCGCCGTTCGCGCCCACCGCGCATGCCGGCCAGGCCAAGGGCGACGTCAAGGCCAAGATCGGGCTCGAAGGCGCCCGCACCGTGCCGCCGCGCGAGCATGGCGGCAATTGCGACATCAAGGATCTGTCGCGCGGCTCGAAGATCTATTTCCCGGTCTATGTGCCGGGCGGCGGGCTCTCGATGGGCGATCTGCATTTCAGCCAGGGCGACGGCGAGATCACCTTCTGCGGCGCCATCGAGATGGCCGGCTGGCTGCACATCAAGGTCGACGTCATCAAGGACGGCGTGTCGAAGTACGGCATCAAGAACCCGGTGTTCAAGCCGTCGCCGATCACGCCGAACTACAAGGACTACTTGATCTTCGAGGGCATCTCGGTCGACGAGGCCGGCAAGCAGCACTATCTCGACGTCCATATCGCCTATCGCCAGGCCTGTTTGAACGCGATCGAATACCTGAAGAAGTTCGGCTACTCCGGCGCCCAGGCCTACTCGATCCTTGGTACCGCGCCGTGCCAGGGCCACATCTCCGGCGTGGTCGACGTGCCCAACGCCTGCGCCACGCTGTGGCTGCCGACCGAGATCTTCGACTTCGACGTGATGCCGTCGTCGGCGGGGCCGATCAAGCACATCACGGGCGACGTGCAGATGCCGATCTCGCCCGACAAGTGATGCTCTAGGTGATCCCTGCGCGAAGGGTGCGGGACGGCTGCGACTTGGCCGCCCCGCATCCATCGCCGGATGTCACACGACTGCGCAAGGATTAAGAAGATGCCGATCTACGAATATCTATGCAATGATTGCGGCCCGTTCACGGACATGCGGCCGATGGCGGAATGCGACCTGCCGCAGGACTGCCCAAGCTGCGAGACGACGTCGCCGCGCGTGATCCTCACCGCGCCGGCGTTCTTCTGCATGCCTTCGCACAAGCGCAAGGCCCACGCCACCAACGAGCAGAGCCGGCACGCGCCGAAGACGCTCGATCAGTACAAGGCCGCGCACGGCCCGGGCTGCGGCTGCTGCTCCTCGTCGGGAAAGAAGAAGCCGGCGCGGCTGATGACCAAGACCAAAAGCGGGGCAAAGGGTTTTCCGACTGCGCGTCCCTGGATGATCAGCCACTAAAATCTGGCTGACCGTCAGGCCTGTTCGGCGACCTTGAGGGCTTCGGTACGGATCTCCTCGACCAGCCGCTCCTTGAGGGCGACGAATTCGGGCGTGGTCTTGATCTTGTAGGAGCGGGGATGGGGGAGATCGACCGCGATCTCCGCCTTGATGCGGCCGGGGCGGGCACTCATCACGATGACGCGGCTGCCGAGGAAGATCGCCTCCTCGATATCGTGGGTGACGAACAGCACCGTCTTCTGGTCGCGCTCCCAGATCCCGAGCAGCATCTCCTGCATCAAGGCCCGGGTCTGGTTGTCGAGCGCGCCGAACGGCTCGTCGAGCAGCAGGATCTTTGGATCGTTGGCGAGCGCCCGGGCGATCGCGGTGCGCTGCTGCATGCCGCCGGACAATTGCTTTGGCCAGTGATTCTCGAAGCCCGACAGCCCGACCCGGCGAATGAACGCGTCGGCGATGTCACGGCGCTCGCCTTGCGATATGCCGCGCTCGCGCAGACCGAAGGCGATGTTTTCCCGCACCGTCAGCCAGGGAAACAGCGTATAGGACTGAAACACCATGCCGCGATCGGCGCCGGGGCCGGTGACTGCGCGGCCGTCGAGCGCGACCCGCCCGCTGGTCGGCCGGTCGAGGCCGGCGATGATCCGCAGCAGGGTGGATTTTCCGCAGCCGGAGGGGCCGAGGATGGTGACGAAGTCGTTGTCGCCGACGTCGAGCGTGGTCGGCTCGAGCGCGCGCGTCGGCGCGTTGCCGGCGCGGGCGGCAAAGGTTCGCGAGACCTGATCGATCCGAAGCAGGGTCATGCGAGCTTCCACGGGAATAGCCAGGCGTTGAACGCCTTGAACAGGAAATCGGAGATCAGGCCGATCAGCCCGATCACGATGATGCCGAAGATAATCTGCCCGGTGTTGAGCAACGCCTGGCTGTCGGTGATCATGTGGCCGATGCCGGACGACGAGCCGATCAGCTCGGCGACGATGACGTAGGTCCAGGCCCAGCCGAGCACCAGCCTGAGGATCTCGGCGATCTCCGGTGCGGCGGAGGGCAGCAGCACGCGGCGGATGATGCCGCTGTCGCGGGCGCCGAGCGTATAGGCGGCTTCGACCAGGTCGCGTCGCGTGGCGCCGACGGTGACGGCTACCATCAGGATGATCTGGAACACGGCGCCGATGAAGATCACCAGCAGCTTCTGCAACTCACCGATGCCGGCCCACAGGATCAGCAGCGGGATGAAGGCAGACGCCGGCAGATAGCGCGCAAAGGACACGAAGGGTTCGAGGAACGCCTCGACCGGCTTGTAGGCCCCCATCAGCACGCCGATCGGCACCGCGATCAAAGCGGCAAGCGCAAACCCGCCGATGACGCGCCAGATCGTCATCCCAATGTCGAACAGGAAGCCTTGTTTGGCGAGCAGCTCGTAGCCTTCCTGCACCATGGTCAGCGGGTTGGCGAGAAATGTCTTCGACACATGGCCGCCGAACGTCGCCCAGGACCAGAGAACGACGAACAGCACGAAGAATGCGAGGCCATAGGCCACGCGCTGCTTCGATGTGGTGGGCTCGAGAGGACGCATTACTTGATGAAGCTGGCGTCGTAGATGTCTTCGATCTTCGGCGCGGCCTTGATGATGCCGACCTCGAGCAAGAGTTCCGCCGCGTCCTTATTGAAGGTGAGAAAGTCGCCGGCGAAGAATTTCTGGTTGGCGGCCTTGTCCTGCCAGCGCAGGTATTTTGCCGAGTTGCCGAACTGCTCGCCGGACTGCTTCACGTCGGCGCCCATGATCTCGTAGGCCTTGGCCTGATCCTTGGCGATCATGTCGAGTGCCTCGAAATAGCTGTCGGCCAGCGCTTGGGCCGCCTTCGGATTGTCGGTGAGGAATTTCGGCGTGCAGCCGAACGTGTCCATCACGATCGGATAGTCGAGCGTGGTGGCGATGATCTTGCCCTTGTCGGGTGCGGCGCGCACCGTCGACAGATAGGGCTCGTAGGTCATCGCGGCGTCGTTCTGGCCGGAGACGAAGGCCTGCGCGGCGGCGGCGGGCTCCAGATTGACCACGGTGACGTCCTTCACCGTGAGGCCGTTCTTCTTCAGCATCCAGGCCAGCGCGAAATAGGGCGAGGTGCCCGGCGCCGATGCCGCAACCGTCTTGCCCTTCAAGTCCTTGATCGCGGCGACGTCGTTACGCACGGCCATGCCGTCGGCCCCGTAGCTCTTGTCGAGCTGGAAGATCTGCTTGGTCGCGACGCCATTGGCGTTCCAGGAGATCCAGGTCTCGACCGTCGTCGCCGCGCACTGGATGTCGCCCGAGGCGATCGCCAGATGGCGGTCCTTCTGCGGGATCTTCTTCAAGGTGACGTCGAGGCCGTTCTTCTTGAAGATGCCGGCCTCCCTGGCGAGCGTCAGCGGTGCGAAGCCGGTCCATCCGGAGATGCCGACGCCGACCTTGACGTCATCCGCGAACGCGGCGGTGGACGCGAGCAGCGCTGCGATGGCGGGCAATAGCTTGAAGGAACGCATGATAGTCGACCCCTTGAGATGGATTGAACCCGGTTGATGTCTTCACTCAGTCGCGGCGGATTGCCGCATGAGGCATGTCGGTGGCTGACGATGCATTGCATGAAATATGCCGCGCAAGACGGCCTCAGCCTCCCTTGAAGCGAGCCACCAGCCGGTGCGTCTCGCCTGGATAATGCAGCCGTACCGCGGTCACCGTGCGCGCGCTGCGCCAGGTGTAGCGGTCGATCACGAGGCAGGGCGCGCCGACCGCGATGTCGAGCGCCTTGGCCGTGTGGTCGTCGGCAACGACCGCGCTGATTGTATGCTCGGCCTCGGTCCACGGCACGTGATGCAGCAGCCACGATCCCGGCGGTTCGCGCGCGAAGTCTGCGGTTGCGGCCTCCGGAACCGTGGAGAGATCGATCAGCCTGTCCTCGACGGCGAACGGCACGTCGTCGGCACTGTGCCGGCAGGCGATCGCGATCACCTTGCCGGCCGCGCTCACGCCGAGCCGGGTGCGATCAGCTGCGGTCGCGGTGCGTCGCCGGCAATCAATCAGCTGATAGCCGTAGCTGCGGCCGAGCGCGGTGATCTCGGCCCTGATGTCGGCGATCTTGAGCACCGCCGACATGTGCTGCGGTCGGCGCACGAAGGTGCCCGCCCGCCGCCGCCGCTCGATCAGGTCGGCTTGCGCCAATTCCGACAGCGCCTTGTTCACGGTCATGCGCGAGCAGCGATAGCGCGCCATCAACTGGTGCTCGAAGGGAATGCGGTGGCCCGGCGGCCATTCGCCGGTCAGGATCCGCGTCTCGATGTCGAGCCGGATCCGCTTGTAAAGCGTCGGCTTGCCGGCCACACGGGGCTTGGCCCGATCGGAAGCGAGGCTCATGCGACGAGCCTCCGGATGCTTGCGTTGAATCGCTCGCGCGCCTTGTCCCGCAGCCGATGCCGTCCGTCCACGACCACCTTGTCGCCGCCGGCCCACACGCAATCGATCGCATCGCTCCCGGCCGCAAACAGCCAGCCGTCGAGAAACGCATCGCCCGACCGCCCCGCCAGAGACGGGTGCGTGGTGTCGAGGCTGACGATGTCGGCGCGCGCGCCGAGCGCGAGCCCGGCGTTGGTCTGCGCCAGAGCCTGCGCACCTCCTCCGAGCGCGTGATCGAACAACGCGCGGCCGGTGGATGCGCCGGGGCGCCCCGACAGCACGTTGCGCTCGCGGTGCTTCAGCCGCTGGCCGTATTCGAGCTGGCGCAGTTCGTCGGCGACGCCGACCAGGATGTTGGAATCGGTCCCGACGCCGAACCGGCCGCCCGCGGCAAGGAATTCGCGGGCGGAAAAGATGCCGTCGCCGAGGCTTGCTTCAGTGGTCGGGCAAAGGCCGGCGACCGCCCCGCTGCGGGCGAGCGCGGCGACTTCACTTTCCGTCATGTGGGTGGCGTGGATCAGGCACCAGCGCTGATCGAGGGGCGCATGGTCGAGCAGCCATTCGACCGGCCGCTGCCCGGACCAGGCAAGGCAATCTTCGACCTCGCGCAGCTGTTCGGCAGCGTGGATGTGGATTGGCGTTCCCTCGGCAAGCGGAATGATCGCTGCGAGCTCATCCGGCGCCACGGCGCGCAGGCTGTGCGGGGCGATGCCGATAGTGGCGCCCGGCAGTTTCCGGATCGCCTCGCGCGAGGCTGCCATCAGCGCCGCGAACTGATCGACCGAGCAGATGAAGCGGCGCTGCCCGGCATGCGGCGCGGCGCCGCCGAACGTGCTGTGCGCATAGAAGCTCGGCAGCAGCGTGAGCCCGATGCCGGAGGCCGCAGTCGCCTCCGCGATGCGCACGGCCATCTCGGCCGGATTGGCGTAAGGCGAGCCGTCGCGATCATGGTGCAGATAGTGGAACTCGCCGACGCGGGTAAAGCCCCGTTCGAGCATCTCGACATAGAGCAGGGTGGCAACGGCGGCGACGTCGTCCGGCGTCATCGTCAGCGCAAAGCGATACATCGTCTCGCGCCAGGTCCAGAACGTGTCGGTGGTGTCGCCGTGCAGTTCGGCCAGGCCGGCCATGCCGCGCTGAAAGGCGTGGCTGTGCAGGCTCACCAACCCCGGAATGGCCAATTGGTGGCGTTCGTCGCCGGCAGTGGGCGCAACGCCTGCCGTCAATGAGGCGATCGTGCCGTCGGCGACGACAAGCTGCACATCATTGGCCCAGCCCGAAGGCAGCAGCGCACATGCGAAATGCAGTCGTGTCATTTTTCCACGCCGGCTGGACAGAACGTCGACACGATTATATGTCTAGACATATAAGTCAAGCATCCCAGCCCGAGGGGACGATCGCATGGCAGAGCGCTTCGACCGCATCTGGCACAATGCCCGGCTCGCCACGATGCGCAGCGACCGCGTCGATCTCGGCGAGATCGAGCAGGGCCTGATCGCGACGCGCGACGGCCGCATTGTCTATGCCGGCGCGCAGTCCGACTTTCCTGTGGATGGCGATGCCATAGAACGGATCGATTGCGGCGGCCGCTGGATCACGCCCGGGCTCGTTGATTGTCACACCCATCTGGTCTATGGCGGCAACCGCGCGCATGAGTTCGAGCTTCGCCTGAAGGGCGCAAGCTATGAGGAGATCGCGCGCGCGGGCGGCGGCATCGTCTCGACCGTGGCCGCAACGCGCAGCGCGACCGAGGCCGAGCTTGTCGCCGGCGCGCTGCCGCGGCTCGACGCGCTGATCGGCGAGGGGGCAACCACGGTCGAGATCAAGTCCGGCTATGGCCTCAACGCCGAGACCGAGATGCGGCAGCTTGCGGCGGCGCGCAGCCTCGGCCGCGTACGGCCGGTTGCGATCCGCACGTCGTTTCTCGGCGCACATGCGCTGCCGCCAGAAGCCGATGGCGACAAGGACCGCTATATCGATCTGGTTTGCAACGAGATGCTGCCGCCCGTGGCCAAGGCGGGCCTTGCCGATGCCGTCGATGGTTTCATGGAGGGCATCGCATTTTCCGGAGAGCAGACGGCGCGGGTGTTCGAGGCGGCGCGTGCGCTCGGATTGCCCTTGAAGCTGCATGCGGATCAACTGTCGAATCTCGGCGGCGCGGCGCTCGCCGCAAAATTCTCCGCGCTGTCGGCCGATCATCTGGAGCACACCGATGAGGCCGGTGCCGTTGCGATGGCAAAGTCGGGAACATCAGCGGTGCTGCTGCCCGGTGCATTCTATTTCATTCGCGAGACGCAGAAGCCGCCGGTCGAGCTGTTCCGGAGGCACGGTGTGCACATGGCGCTGGCGACCGATTGCAATCCCGGCAGCTCGCCGCTGACCTCGCTACTGCTTGCAATGAACATGGGCGCGACGCTGTTCCGGATGACGGTCGCTGAATGTCTGACAGGCGTGACGCGGGAAGGGGCACGGGCACTCGGCATGCTCGCCGAGATCGGTACGTTAGATGCCGGAAAATGGTGCGATCTGGCGATCTGGGACATCGAGCGGCCCGCTGAGCTGGTCTATCGCATTGGCTTCAACCCGCTGCACGGCCGGGTGTGGAGGGGACAATGAGCGCTGCTGCCGCACCGATCGTCGTAACACCCGGTACGGTTGGCCTCGACGTGCTCGCGCGTGTGCTCGCCGGCGCGTCGATCGCGCTCGATCCCTCGTTTTGGCCGCGCGTCGAGGCGGCCGCGGCGATCGTGGCGAAGGCCGCGCAGATCGACATTCCCGTCTACGGCATCAATACCGGCTTCGGGAAGCTGGCGTCGACGCGCATCGCGCCCGACCAGACTGCGCTGCTGCAGCGCAATCTGATCCTGTCGCATTGCTGCGGCGTAGGTCCGGCCACGCCCGGACCGATCGTACGCCTGATGATGGCGTTGAAACTGATCTCGCTCGGCCGCGGCGCATCCGGCGTGCGGCGCGAGGTCATCGAGCAGTTGCAGGGCATGCTGGCACGCGGTGTCTATCCGCTGGTGCCGCAGCAGGGCTCGGTCGGTGCCTCCGGCGATCTGGCGCCGCTCGCCCATATGACCGCGGTCATGATCGGGGAGGGGCAGGCATTCCTCGATGACAAGGTCGTGCCGGGCGGCGAGGCGCTGGCCGCTGCCGGCCTTGCGCCGCTGACGCTCGGTCCCAAAGAGGGGCTCGCACTGATCAACGGCACGCAATTTTCGACCGCCTACGCGATCGCCGGCCTGTTGCGTGCACATCGTCTTGTGTGCGTCGCGCTGGTGACGGGTGCGCTGTCGGTCGATGCGGCAATGGCGTCCACGGTGCCGTTTCGCCCCGAAATTCAATCCTTGCGCGGTCATGACGGGCAGATCGCCGCGGCGGCGACCCTGACCGCGCTGCTCGACGGCAGCGACATCAGGCAGTCGCACCTCGAAGGCGACGAGCGCGTGCAGGATCCGTATTGCCTGCGCTGCCAGCCGCAGGTCGCGGGCGCCGTGCTCGATTTGCTCGCGCAAGCCGCGCGCGGGCTGATCGTTGAAGCCAATGCCGTCACCGACAATCCGCTGGTCCTGGTCGAGACCAGCGAGATCGTCTCGGGCGGCAATTTCCACGCCGAGCCGGTGGCGTTCGCGGCCGACCAGATCGCGCTGGCGCTCTCGGAGATCGGCGCGACCAGCGAGCGCCGGATCGCAACCCTCGTCGATCCCGCCTTGAATTTCGGCCTGCCGCCGTTCCTGACGCCGCAGCCCGGCATCAATTCCGGCTTCATGATCGCCGAGGTGACGGCAGCCGCGCTCTATGCCGAGAACAAGCAGCGCGCGATGCCGTGCTCGATCGATTCCACGCCGACCAGCGCCAATCAGGAGGATCACGTCTCGATGGCCGCGCATGCCGCGCGCCGGTTGTCCGACATGGCCGACAATCTCGCGGCGATCCTCGGGATCGAGCTGCTGGTCGCGGCGCAGGGCATCACGCTGCGCGCGCCGCACGCGACCAGCGCGCCGCTCGCTGCCGTCATTGCCGCGTTGCGTGCGCAGGTGCCGGCGCTCGCCGCCGACCGCTACATGGCCGACGATCTCGCGCGGGCCGCATCGCTGATCGAATCCGGTGCGTTGCCTGCCGCTGCGACCGCGGTCCTCGCATCCGATCCATTTCCAAGACTCACTTAGAAAGACTTGCTTATCCGACAGGGACATCCGTCATGAACCGCCGACTGGATAATGAACGCATCATCCGTGCTCCCCGCGGCACCGACATCAGCGCCAAGAGCTGGCTGACCGAAGCGCCGTTGCGCATGCTGATGAACAATCTGGATCCCGACGTCGCCGAGCGCCCGAGCGAGCTCGTGGTCTATGGCGGCATCGGCCGTGCGGCGCGCGACTGGGAGAGTTTTGACCGGATCGTCGCGTCCTTGCGCAAGCTCGAAGGTGACCAGACGCTGCTGGTGCAGTCCGGCAAGCCGGTTGGCATTTTCCGCACCCATGCCGATGCGCCGCGCGTGCTGATCGCGAATTCGAACCTGGTGCCGCATTGGGCAACGCTCGATCATTTCAATGAGCTCGACCGCCAGGGCCTGATGATGTTCGGCCAGATGACGGCAGGGTCGTGGATCTATATCGGCAGCCAGGGGATAGTGCAGGGGACCTACGAGACGTTCGTCGAGGTCGGTCGCCGGCATTACGGCGGCAGCCTCGCCGGCAAGTGGATTTTGACTGCGGGACTCGGCGGAATGGGCGGCGCGCAGCCGCTGGCCGCGACCATGGCCGGCGCCTCGATGCTCGCCGTCGAATGCCAGCCGAGCCGCATCGAGATGCGGCTGCGCACGGGATACCTCGATCGCCAGGCGGCGACCCTCGATGAAGCGCTGGCGATCATTGCCGACGCGGCCAAGAGCCACAAGCCGGTGTCGGTCGGCCTGCTCGGCAATGCGGCCGAGATCTTTCCCGAGCTGGTACGCCGCGGCGTGCGGCCTGACATCGTCACCGACCAGACCAGCGCGCATGATCCGATCAACGGCTATCTGCCGAAGGGATGGACGCTCGGCGAGTGGGAGGCGCGGCGCGTCGCCGATCCGAAGGCGGTCGAGACAGCGGCCAAGACCTCGATGGTCGATCACGTCCAGGCGATGCTGGATTTCCACGCCCAGGGAATCCCGACGCTCGACTACGGCAACAACATCCGCCAGATGGCCAAGGACATGGGCCTGAAGCAGGCGTTCGATTTTCCGGGTTTCGTGCCGGCCTATATCCGTCCGCTGTTCTGCCGCGGCATCGGTCCGTTCCGCTGGGCGGCGCTGTCGGGCGATCCCGAGGACATCTTCAAGACCGATGCCAAGGTCAAGGAGCTGATGCCGAACGATAGCCATCTGCACAATTGGCTCGACATGGCAAAGGCGCGCATCAAGTTTCAGGGCCTGCCGGCGCGGATCTGCTGGGTCGGGCTCGGCGACCGTCATCGCCTCGGTCTTGCCTTCAACGAGATGGTGGCGCGGGGTGAACTCAAGGCGCCGATCGTGATCGGCCGCGATCATCTCGATAGCGGCTCGGTGGCGAGCCCGAACCGCGAGACCGAAGCAATGCGCGACGGCTCGGATGCGGTGTCCGATTGGCCGCTGCTCAATGCACTGTTGAATTGTGCGAGCGGCGCCACCTGGGTGTCGCTGCACCATGGCGGCGGCGTCGGCATCGGCTATTCGCAGCATGCCGGCATGGTGATCGTCGCGGACGGCACTCCGGACGCGGCGCGCCGGCTCGAGCGCGTGCTGTGGAACGATCCCGCGACAGGGGTCATGCGGCATGCCGACGCCGGTTATGAGACGGCGATCGGCTGCGCCCGTGCCAACGGGCTCGATCTGCCGAGCCTGCGCTGATGCGAGCCCGTACGAATGAGGCATCGCAAATTAGCGATCAATATGTTTGCGGCTCTCAACCTTCCGGTTGATGTACGTGAGGCGATCGGCCGGACATGTCTTGCGACGGGAAACCGCCGGTGCAGCTACCGGAGATAGGCAGTCCGCAGGGCGCCGCACCGGTGCTCCGCCGGCGACGACACATTTATCGTCTGCCTGCTTTCGCGTCAGCGGCGCTGACAGGATGAGCGGCGAGGGTCCTTGTCTCGCGGCAGACGACATGCAATCTTTCGCTCCCGGCAATGCTGTTCGAGAGCAACAAGAATAATAATCCCTCTCGTCCCTCCAATTCTGTCGAGGGCCTGATCATGTCGAACCTTACCCAAACGACCTCCGCTCCGTGGCGGATAGGAGTGCTGTTCTCGCGAACCGGCTTCATGTCGGTGATCGAGGAGACCCAGTATCAGGGCACACAACTCGCAATCGAGGAAGTGAACGAAGCGGGCGGAATCTGCGGCCGCGAGCTGGTTCCCGTCGCCTACGATCCCGGTTCGGATTCGGCGGCCTATGGCCACTACGCCAAGCGGCTGATGGTCGAGGACCAGGTCAGTACCATCTTCGGCTGCTACACCTCGTCGAGCCGCAAGGCGGTGCTGCCGGTGGTCGAGCGGCTGAACGGCCTGCTTTGGTACCCGACTCTCTATGAAGGGTTCGAGGCGTCGCCCAACGTCATCTACACCGGCTCCTCACCGAACCAGAACAGCCTCGCACTATGCCGCTATCTGATGGATACGTTCGGGACGCGATTCTATTTCGTGGGGTCGGACTACATCTTTCCGCGCGAATCCAACCGGGTGATGCGGGAGCTGCTGAAGTCCAACGGCGGCTCGGTCGTTGGCGAGCGCTATGTCAATGTCTTTGCGCGCTGGCAGGACTTTGTGCCGATCATCCAGGACATCAAGCGCGTCAGGCCGGATGTGATCTTCTCGACCGTTGTCGGCGAAGGCACGGTGTTTCTCTATCAGGCCTATGCGAATGTCGGGCTGGATCCGAAGCAGACCCCGATCGCGAGCCTGACGACGACGGAAGCCGAAATCGCCGCCATGGGTTTCGATGTCGGCGAGGGACACGTCACGGCGGCATCATATTTCCAGGGCGTCGAGGGCAGCGCCAACAACGCGTTCGTGCAGCGCTTCAAGAAGCGGTTCGGTTCCGATATCTCGACCAACATGTGCGCCGAGGCCTCCTATTTCCAGCTGCATCTGTTCGCCAAGGCGCTCGAGCAGGTCAACTCGCTCGACACCGAAGTGCTGCGATCGATGGTGTTCGGCACCAGCTTTGATGCGCCGCAAGGTGCAGTGACAGTCAACCCGATGTCGGGGCATACTGATCTGTGGACCCGGATCGGGCGCGCCAATCGCCAGGGGCAGTTCGATGTCGTCAGCCAGTCGAAGGAGCCGGTGCACGCCGATCCGTTCCTGATCGGATATGGTCGTGCAACGCAAACAGGAAGCGTCCAATGAACGAAATGTCGCGTAAGCCGCAGCTGAGCCGAGACGTCGGCGGACGCAAGACCATGGTTCAGGAGCTCGCCGATCTGTCGGCCGTGGTGGTGGCGCCGGTCGACGACCAGGTCGGCATGTTGCTGCGCGAATTGCAGCGCTTCCGGATGCGGGTGCGTCAGGTCTGGCCGATGCCGGAGAGCGTGCCGGCCGATGCCGACGTGGTGTATTGCGAATATTCGCCGGATCTGGCGCGGCGTCTGCCGTGGATCCCCGGCGATGCGCGCTCCGCACTGGTCGTGATCCTGCCGGCGACGGAGACCGTGCATGCCGACGCGCTGTGCCATGCGACGCCCAACGCCGTGCTGCCGCGGCCGTTCACGCAGAATGCGGTATTGTCCAGCCTCGTGCTGGCGCGCAGCCAATTCAGTTACGAGCGGCGGTTGCGCAGCAAGATCGAGAAGCTCGACGACAATCTGCGCTCGATGCGCACCGTGGAGCGCGCCAAGGCGATTTTGATGGCGACGCGGCAGATGCCGGAAACCGAAGCTTACGGCTTCATCAGGCGGCAGGCGATGGATCGTCGCGTGTCGGCAAGTGCAGTCGCCGCGGCGATTGTTGACTCGTTCGAACTGCTTGGCTACGATCATCAACAGTAAGCCCCAATAGCGGGGCCGGCGGCGACAGCGCCGCCTTCGACACAACCGGCAACAAAGCCCTCCCAATGCTCGCGTCAGCGCGCATCGGGAGGGCTTTTTGTTTTTTCAGTCCTGAAAAGGGAGCTAAGGATGAGCATTTCACGGCGGACTTTGCTGAGGAATACCGCAGCGCTTGGCGCGTTTGCCGGCGCCGGACTGCCGCATCTCTGGATCAAGAACGCCGACCTTGCTTACGCCGCGGGCGGCGAGATCAAGGTCGGCGTGCTGTTCTCGTTGACCGGGACGACCGCGATCATCGAGGAATCGCTCAACAAGGCGACGCTGCTCGCGATCGAGGAGATCAATGCCGCCGGCGGCATCAAGGGCAGCAAGATCGTGCCGATCGTCGAGGACCCCGCGTCCGACCCGGCGACGTTCTCGGAGAAGGCGCGCAAGCTCGTCGTCGGCGACAAATGCGTCAGCGTGTTCGGCTCCTATACCTCGGCGAGCCGCAAGGCGGTGCTGCCGGTGTTCGAGCGGCAGAACAATCTCTATTGGTATCCGACGCTCTATGAGGGCCGCGAGTGCTCCAAGAACGTGATCTACACCGGCGCGGTGCCGAACCAGCAGCAGGACGAATTCGTGCCCTGGCTGGTCAAGAAATTCGGCAAGAAGTTCTATCTGATCGGCTCCAACTACATCTATCCGAAGGAGGAGAACAACTACTGCAAGAAGCTGCTCGAGAAACTCGGCGGCGAGGTCGTGGCAGAGGAATATGTGCCGCTCGGCCATTCCGAATTCTCGTCCGTCATCAACAAGATCCGCTCGACGCAGCCGAACGTGATCTTCTCCACCGTGGTCGGCGATTCCGTGGTCGCGCTGCATCGTCAGTACAAGGCGGCCGGGCTCGATCCCGAGAAGATGCCGATGGCGAGCCTGACGACGTCGGAGAACGAAGTCGCGGCGATGGGCGGCGAGGCGGCCGCCGGTCACTTCACCTCGGCGCCGTACTTCATGGTGCACAAGTCCCCTGAGAACGAGAAGTTCGTCGAGGCCTACAAGAAGCGTTGGGGCGCCGACAAGGTGACGCATTTCGTCTCGGAGGCCTGCTACTTCCAGACCTATCTGTTCAAGCAGGCGGTCGAGAAGCTCGCCACCAGCGACCTCACGCCGCCGAACATCCGCGATGCGGTCAAGGGCGAGGCGATGATCGCGCCGCAGGGCAAGGTCCAGATCGAGCCGGAGAACCTGCACACCTGGCTGTGGCCGAAGATCGCCCAGGCGAAGTCGAACGGCCAGTTCGAGATTCTCGTCGAGGCCAAGGAGTGGCTGAAGCCGGTGCCGTATGCGGCCTATCCCGGGCAGTCCTGCACCGAGAAGGGCCTGGTCGAGAAGAGCTGACGACGGGGGCGACAATGGCCGTCGGCGTGCGGCGCCGGCGGCCGGCGTCCCGCAACGCATGCCCCTCGCACGCATCGTGCGAGGGCAGGGCGCACAACACGAACATCGAAAAGCGGATCCCGACGTGGACCAATTCATCGAACAAATCGTCACCGGCCTCAGCATCGGATCGATCCTGCTGCTGGTCGCGCTGGGCCTGTCGATCATCTACGGCTCGATGGGCATCATCAATCTCGCCCATGGCGAGTTCGTGATGCTCGGCGCTTACGCCGCCTGGGTGTTCCACACCTATCTCGGGCTCGGCCTGCTGGCGAGCCTGGTGCCGATCTTCCTTGTGGTGGCCGCGTTCGGCTGGGTCATCGAACGCTTCGTCCTGAGCCTGCTCAATAACCGGCCGCTGGATACGATCCTCGCGACCTGGGGCGTCGGCATCATGCTGCAGCAGGCGGTGCGGCTGATGGTCGGCAGCGAGTTGCGCTATGTGCAGCTGCCGCCGGCGCTGTCCGACAGCATGGATGTGTTCGGCATCCCGGTGTCGTCGTATCGCGTGTTCCTGTTCGTGGTGTCGATCGCGCTGTTCGGGGCGACCTGGTTGCTGATGAACCGCACCACGGTCGGGATGAAGCTGCGCGCCATCATCCAGGACCGTTCGGTCGCAGCGTCCTTCGGCATCAACGCCAAGCGGGTCTATGCACTGACCTTCGCCTATGGCGCGGGCCTTGCGGGACTCGCTGGCGCGCTGGTGTCGCCGCTCAAGAGCGTGTCTCCCGACATGGGCACCGGTTACGTGGTCGATGCCTTCATGGTGGTGGTGCTCGGCGGCGTGCAGAGCCTTGCCGGGACGGTGGCGAGCGCCTTCATCCTCGGCGAACTCTCCGGCGGCATCGCCTTCCTGCAGAACGACACGGTGGCCAAGGCGATCGTACTGCTCGCCATCGTCGTCCTCATCCGTTTTCGCCCCGAAGGGCTTTTCACCGCACGCGTGCGGGCCTGAAAGACAGATCGCTGATCGATGCCGTCGCATGTTCCTCACTCCAGCGGATTGCAGCGCCTGATCGCGCAGCTTGCACCTCTGCTGATCGTCTGCGCCGTGGTGTTCGCGCTGCCGGTGCTGCTCAACAACGACTTCCTACTCAACAAGGTCGCGCGCTATCTGGTGCTTGGCATCCTCACGGTGTCGCTCGGGCTCTCCTGGGGCTTCGGCGGCATCCTCAATCTCGGCCAGGCGATGAGCTTCGGGCTCGGCTCCTACGCCATGGCGATGACGCTGAAGCTCAAGACCGTGCCGGTGCATACCGGCGCCAGCGGGCTGCCGGACTTCATGGTCTGGAACAATGTCGCGCATCTGCCGTGGTTCTGGGAGCCGTTCCGCTCGCTGTCCTTTGCGATCGCGGCCGGCCTGATCGTGCCGGCACTGGTTGCGGCGGCGCTCGGCTGGTTCATGTTCCGCGGACGCGTCACCGGCGTCTATGTCTCGATCATCACGCTCGCCACCATGGTGGTGATCAATCTCGTGATCATCGACCAACAGAGCTACACCGGCGGCTTCAACGGCATCACCGATCTCGCCCAGCTCGAGCTGTTCGGCGTCGCGTTCGATGCCTATGGCCGCGCCACCTATTATCTCGTCGCCGGCTGCGTCCTGCTCAGCCTGCTGGTGGCGTTCGCCTTCACCAAGTCCAAGGCCGGCCTGATCGTGCAGGCGATCCGCGACCATGAGAGCCGGGTGCGCTACTTCGGCTACGACGTCGCGCTCTACCAGATCTTCGTGTTCGCGTTGTCGGCGGCGATCGCGGGGCTCGCCGGCATGCTCTACACGGTGGTGATGGAGTTTGCCTCGCCGACCTTCCTCGGTGTGCAACTTTCGCTTTCGGTCGTGGTGTGGTGCGCGGTCGGCGGCCGGCAGAGCCTGGTTGGCGCGTTCCTCGGTGCGGTGCTGGTGGCGGGCATGCAGGGCGCGCTGTCGGAATCCGCGGCGTTCCTGGAAACCTGGACGCTGGTGATGGGCGCGCTGTTCGTGCTCGTGGTGCTGTTCCTGCCGAAAGGGCTCGCCGGCCTTGCGCAAGCTGCCTTGCGCTGGATCGTGCGGCGGCGTCAGGCCGCCGGCCGCGGCGTCGCGCAAGGTGCCGGACAAGGCGTCGGCCAGACGGAGGGCAGCACATGAGCTCGCATCTCGATCTCCGCGACGTCTCGGTCAGCTTCAACGGCTTCAAGGCGCTCAATTCGCTCAACATGAGTGTGCGCAAAGGCGAGCTGCGCTGCCTGATCGGGCCGAATGGCGCCGGCAAGACCACCGCGCTCGACATTATCTGCGGCAAGGTCAAGCCGAGCGCCGGCACCGTCAACTTCGACGGCACGGCGCTGCAGGACCTCGAAGAATACGAGATCGCCCGCGCCGGCGTTGGCCGCAAGTTCCAGGTGCCGAGCGTGTTCCGCGAGCTGTCGGTCTCAGAGAATCTCGAGGTGGCGCGGGCCCGTCGCACCTCGGTGCTCGGCAATCTGCGCTGGAACATCGGCAACTCAGCTCGCGAGGATGTCGAACGCCTTGCCGAACTGGTCGGGCTCACCGAGCAGCTCGACCGGCCGGCCGCCTACCTGTCGCACGGCCAGACCCAGTGGCTGGAGATCGGCATGCTGGTCGCCCAGGACGCCGAGCTGATCCTGATGGACGAGCCGACCGCGGGCATGACGGCGCAGGAAACCCGTAAGACCGCCGAACTGTTCGCCCGGCTGAAGGGCAGGCACACGCTGATCGTGGTCGAGCACGACATGGGCTTCGTCAAGGCGATCGGCGACATCATCTCGGTGATGCATATGGGCCAGATGCTGGCCGAAGGCACCGCGGCGGAAGTCGAGACGCATCCCGAAGTCCGCCGCGCCTATTTGGGATCGGGAGGCATCAGCCATGCTTGAGCTGACCGACGTCGACGCGTTCTACGGCAACAGCCGTGCTTTGCAGGGCATCAACCTGACGGTCGGCAGCGGCGAATTCCTCTCGGTGCTCGGCCGCAACGGGGTCGGCAAGACCACCTTGATGCGCAGCATCCTCGGCCTGATGGACCGTTGCACCGGACGGCTGGCGCTCGACGGTGCCGACATCTCGCCGCTGCGGACCTATCAGCGCGCCAAGGCCGGCATCGCCTATGTGCCGCAAGGCCGCGGCATCCTGCCGAAATTCACCGTGCGGGAGAATTTGACGCTCGGGACCTTCGCCGCGAAATCGGCCAACGGCATCGACGAGTGGGTGCTCGAGCTGTTTCCGGTGCTCAAAGACTTCCTCAACCGCTACGGCGGCAATCTCTCCGGCGGCCAGCAGCAGCAGCTCGCGATCGCGCGCGCGCTTTTGGCCCAGCCCAAGGTCATCCTGCTGGACGAGCCGACCGAGGGCATCCAGCCGAACATCGTCGAGCAGATCGAGGACGTGGTCATGCGCCTCAACCGCGAGCGCGGGATCACGGTCGTGCTGGTCGAACAGAATGTCGCGTTCGCGCGGCGCGCGTCTCACCGCTTCGCGCTGCTCGAAAAGGGGCGCGTCGTCGCCAAGGGCGCGATCGGTGAGCTCACCGATGATCTGATCCAGCTGCACATGGCCGTGTAGCGGGAATTATCGTTCACGAAAGGGAGTCGAGACATGTTGCATGGAGACATATCGAGCAGCAAGGACACGGTCGGCGTCGCCGTGGTCAATTACAAGATGCCGCGCCTGCACACCAAGGCCGAGGTCCTGGAAAACGCGCGCAACATCGCCAAGATGGTCGAGGGCATGAAGCTCGGCCTGCCGGGCATGGATCTCGTGATCTTCCCGGAATACTCGACCCACGGCATCATGTACGACTCCAAGGAGATGTACGAGACCGCGTCGTCAGTGCCGGGCGAGGAAACCCGCATCTTCGCCGACGCCTGCCGCAAGGCCAAGGTCTGGGGCGTGTTCTCGCTGACCGGCGAGCGCCATGAGGAGCATCCCAACAAGGCGCCGTACAACACCCTGATTCTGATGAACGACAAGGGCGAGATCGTGCAGAAGTATCGCAAGATCATGCCCTGGGTGCCGATCGAGGGCTGGTATCCCGGCGATTGTACTTACGTCTCGGAAGGTCCGAAAGGGCTGAAGATCAGCCTGATCATCTGCGATGACGGCAATTATCCGGAGATCTGGCGCGACTGCGCGATGCGCGGCGCCGAGCTGATCGTGCGCTGCCAGGGCTACATGTATCCGGCCAAGGAACAGCAGATCCAGATCTCGAAGTCGATGGCCTGGGCCAACAACTGCTACGTCGCGGTCGCCAACGCTTCCGGCTTCGACGGCGTCTATTCCTACTTCGGCCATTCCGCACTGATCGGCTTCGACGGAAGGACGCTCGGCGAGTGCGGCACCGAGGAGAACGGGATCCAGTACGCCCAGCTGTCGGTGTCGCTGATCCGCGATGCCCGCCGCAACATGCAGTCGCAGAACCATCTCTTCAAGCTGATGCACCGCGGCTACACCGGCCTGATCAACTCGGGCGAGGGCGACCGTGGCCACGCGGTGTGCCCGTACACCTTCTACAAGAACTGGATCACGGACCCCGAGGGGACGCGGGAGATGGTCGAGGCCATGACGCGCCCGAGCGTCGGAACCGACGAATGTCCGATCGAGGGCATTCCGAACCAGAAGGTCGCGCATCGCTAAAGCATGATCCGGAAAAATGCGAAGCGGTTTTCCGAAAGATCATGCTCAAACAAGGAGCCAAAGCGCGATGACAATTCAACCAAATCTCATCGCGCTTTAGGCGACATCGACGATCGGCGGCGGCGCGAGCAATCGCGCCGGCGCATGTTCGAGGCAATGGCGGGCATCTTCACATCCGGCAAACAGGGGCGACATCATGAGCGGTCAATCGAATAGCGGACTGGTTCACCAGACCGAGGAGCAAATCGACGATCTTCTCGGCCATGAATTCGAGCACGAGCCGGTGCCGATCAGCGCCCGGCGCAGCGCCTTCTCGGTCACGATGGTGTGGCTGGGCTTTCCCATGATCATCACCGGCGCGATGACCGGATCGCTGCTGGTGCTCGGCATGGGGTTCAAGAATGCGCTGGTGGCGATGATCATCGGCAATCTGATCATGTTCGCCTATGTCGGCGCGCTCGGCCTGATCGGCACGCGGCGCGGCATGAACTTCGCGCTGATCGCGAGCATCGTGTTCGGAAAAAAGGGCTATGTGCTGGCCTCGGGCCTGCTGTCGACCCTGCTGCTCGGCTGGTATGCGGTGCAGACCGGCATCACCGGCGCGCTGATCTCCTCGACCTACGGCCTTAACTATGTGGCGATGACCATCGTCGCAGGCGTGCTCTATATCGGCATCACCTTCGTCGGCGTGAAGGGGCTACATTATATCGGGCTGGCGTCGGTGCCGCTGTTCGTCGTGCTCGGCCTCTGGGTCGCGGCCGATGCGGCCTCGACCACGACTGCAGCGGCGATTTTCGGCTATGCCGGCAACAACGGCGTTGCCAGCATGTCGATGGGCGTCGGCCTCACGGTGGTGCTGGCGCTGTTCATCGATGCCGGAACCGTGACCGCGGACTTCAACCGCTGGGCGCCGAGCCCGCGGGCGTCGCTGTTCGCGACCTTCAGCGCGTTCCCGTTCGCCAATCTGGTGGCGATGCTGGTCGGCGGCGTGATGACGGCGGCGCTTGCGGTGCCGAACGCCAATCCATTCGGCGTCGACAACATGTTCGGCTTCATGAACGGCAAGCAGCTCACCTGGCTCAGCATTCTCGCCTTCATCTTCCTCTACACCAATCTCGGCTCGGTGTGCTCGCACTGCCTGTACAATGCGGCCACCGGCTGGTCGCGGATCCTCGGCACCAACATGCGGCTGATGGCCGTGATCCTCGGTGCGATCGGCATCGTGGTTGCCGCCGGCAACGTCTGGGCGTTCTTCATCCAGTGGTTGTCGCTGCTCGGCATCCTTGTGCCGCCGATCGGCGCGATCATCCTGGTCGATCAATATCTGTTGCGTGCCGATGCGCGCGCCGACGTTGACTGGCGGGCGAAGCCGTTCATCGCCTGGGGCATCGGCTCGCTATGCGCCTTTGCGGTTGAGAATCTGATGCCGGGGCTGTCGACTGCGATATCGGCCGCGCTGGTCGCCGGCATCGTGTACGGGGCGATCGCGCGGGTGGAAGCGTCGGCCGAAAAAGTAGCGCGTCCCGCGTAAGCGCGAGCTCAATCAAGCAAGAAGGGTACAGCAATGAGCGTCGACTATCAGATCTATGATCTCGGCAATCTGGCCTTGCAGCGCGGTGCGACCATCCGCGACTGCAAGCTCGCCTATAAGACCTATGGCCAGCTCAACGCGGCCAAGGACAATGTAATCGTCTATCCGACCTGGTATTCCGGCCAGCACTACGACAACGAATGGCTGATCGGAGCGGGTATGGCGCTCGATCCGGCAAAATACTTCATCATCATTCCGAACATGCTCGGCAATGGCCTGTCGTCGTCGCCGAGCAACACGCCCGAGCCGTATAACGGACCGCGCTTCCCGCAGGTGACCGCCTATGACAATGTGCGGGCCCAGCACCGGCTGGTGACCGAGCAATTCGGCATCAAGCACATCCGCCTGGTGACCGGCTGGTCGATGGGCGCGTTGCAGACGTTCCATTGGGGTGCGCTCTATCCGGATATGATGGATCTCCTGGCCCCGTTCTGCGGCTCGGCCAAATGCTCGCGCCACAATTACGTGTTCCTCGAAGGCGTGAAGGCCGCACTCACGGCGGATGCTGCCTGGAAGGAGGGCTGGTACACCGACAAGCCGGCCCGCGGCCTGCGCGCCGCCGCGCGCGTCTATGCCGGCTGGGGCTTTTCGCAAGCGTTCTATCGCGAGCAGCTCGACATCAAGACCATGGGCTATTCGTCGCTGGAGGATTTTCTGGTGGCGTTCTGGGAGGGCTTCTTCCTGCCGAAGGATCCCAACAATCTGCTGACCATGCTGTGGACATGGCAGAACGGCGACATCAGCGCCAACGAGATCTACAAGGGTGGTTTCAAGGCCGCGCTCGGTGCGATCAAGGCCAAGACCTATGTCATGCCGGGCCGGACCGATCTCTACTTCCCGCCCGAAGACAGCGAGAACGAGGTCGCGCACATGCCGAATGCCGAGTTCGTGCCGGTGCCGTCGATCTGGGGCCACTTCGCGGGAGGACCGGGGACCAATCCGGTCGACGTCGCCTTCATCGACGCCAAGCTCAAGGAACTGCTCGCATCGTGATCTCGAACGATTGCGAACGGCTGCCTGCGCGATCATGGGAGGCGTGAGCTTGTCCAATCCCGCACTGCTGCTTGACCAGTACCGCATCCGGGAGGAGCCGTATTACCGGCCGCTCAGGGATGAGGTCGAATTGTTCGGCGCAGCCTATGCGAGCCGCATGCCGGTGATGCTGAAGGGCCCCACCGGCTGCGGCAAGACCCGCTTCATCGAATACATGGCCTGGCGGCTCGGCCGGCCGCTCATCACCGTCGCCTGTCACGAGGACATGACGGCGGCTGATCTGGTCGGCCGCTGGCTGCTCGATGCACAGGGTACGGTGTGGAGCGACGGGCCGCTGACGACGGCCGTGCGTCTCGGCGCGATCTGCTATCTCGACGAGATCGTCGAGGCGCGCCAGGACACCACGGTCGTGATCCATCCTTTGACCGACGATCGTCGTGTGCTGCCGCTGGAAAAGCGCGGCGAGCTGATCCACGCCCATTCCGACTTCCAGCTCGTGATCTCCTACAATCCGGGTTACCAGAGCGCGATCAAGGACCTCAAGGAATCCACCAAGCAGCGCTTTGCGGCGCTGGATTTCGGCTATCCCGACCGGCCGGCCGAAACCGAGGTGGTCGCGCGCGAGGCCGGCATCGAGCCTGATCTCGCCGATCTCCTGGTGAAGATCGCCCAACACAGCCGAAACCTGAAGGGCCAGGGCCTCGACGAGGGCGCCTCGACCCGGATGCTGGTCAATGCCGGCCGCCTGATCGGATGCGGCATTAGCCTCGAAAAGGCCTGCGAGACCACGATCGTGGTTCCGCTGACCGATGACACCGACACCAGGAACACGTTGCGTGACGTGATCTCGGCCTGCGCGTGAATGGACATTCGGAGGTGGCGGTCGCGCAAATCAGTTCGCTCGATAGCTTCCGATCCGGTCGCCGGCTCGCAGCGCTGCTGCGCGGCCACGATGATCTCGGCGCGGCCGTCCAGGCGGCGCGAGCCGCTTTGCACCGGACAGATCAGCTTGATCATCTCGCGGCCTGGGACGAGACCGTGCACGAGCTGTTCGCGGCCAATCTCGGCCAGACCGTTGTCCTGACTTTCTTGCGCCTGTCGGAGCAATGGCCGGCGCTGCGATCGACCGATGATCTGATCGCGATCGGACGTGCGACCCGGGACGTCGGCCGCAACGCCGGAAGCCGCGCCGCCCATGCGTTGCTGACCGAGATCTCCAAGGTGCTGCCGCAACTCGCGAGTGCCGGAGAGCTCAGCACCGCCCTTGCCGCGCTGGGCCAGCTCGCGGATATGGGACCGGAATCGGTGACCCTTGCAATTTCCCGCCTGGGTCCGCTGCTCGCGCATGCCGACGGCGAGGATTTTGCCGCCTGGGTCTTTGCCGGCCTGCGCGCAAGCGGCGGCCGCGCCTCGCGGCGGCGCGCTTATTTCGCGCTCGACGATCCGCTGTCGGCGCGGCTGTTCGCCGTCGGCCGCACCGGCGATGATTTTGCCCGGCTGGAGAAACGCCTCGCGGCAACCATGCTGGCGCTGTGGAACAGGAAGCTGCGCTTCCGCAAGCTTGCCGTCGCGCCGACGCCGGTGCCGCGGCGGACTTCGCTGGCCGCCGGCCTGATCGGCCTTCCGGAGACCTTTCCCGGCTTCGAAGGCGAGGCGGCGGACTTGATCTATCTCGCGGCGGTCGCGCATGCCGCCGCGCATCTGGCGCATTCCACCGTCCGCTTTCCTGTGGGGCGGCTGAAGGCGTTGCAGATCGCGCTGGTCTCGCTGGTCGAGGATGCCAGGGTCGAGACGCTGGCGCTGCGCGAGATGCCCGGCCTGCGCCGGCTGTGGCTGCCGTTCCACACCGCGACGCCGTCGGGGCAGGCAACTGCGGCCGGATTGATGACGCGGCTAGCGCGGGCGCTGATCGATCCCGGCTATCAGGATCCGGATGCGTGGGTCACCAAGGGGCGTCGGCTGTTTGCCGACGCCGCCGGCCGTTGGACGGACCCCGCCATCAGCCGCGAGATCGGCGGGCTGCTCGGCAACGACATCGGGCAGATGCGGCTGCAATTCAATGCCAAGAGCTATGTCGTCGAACCCACTTATCGCGATGACAATCTGGCGCTGTGGGATTTCGGCGACCAGCCGGACAGTCCGACCGAGACGATCGAACTTGCCATCGATTCGGTGCGGATCGAACGGCGCGACGATCCGAGCGGCCGATCGAGTGACGATAACGCCAAGCCGGACGAGACGCTGCGCGCGAAGGCCCGCGCGGTGACCCTGCTGGACGGATTTCCGGCCGCGACCTACCCGGAATGGGACTACGCGGCGCGTACCGAGCGGGCGGACTGGACCACCATTCTGGAAGCCGATGCCGCCACGTCCGCGCAGCCGTTCGATCCTTCGACGGACACCGAGGCGCTGCGCTGGATCACCGAACTGACCCGCGACGCGTCGATCGGCCGCCGGGTCCGTCAAAAGGGTCAGCGCGACGGCGATGCGCTCGACATCGACGCAGCGATTGCGCTGACGATCGAGCGGCGTGCCGGCAGCATCAGCGAGCCCAGGGTCTACCAGCGCGATGCGCCGGGGCCGCGCGATCTCGCGATCCTGCTGCTGCTGGACCTGTCGCAATCGACCGCGGACCGCGACCGCCGCGGCCGGACGGTGCTCGATGTCGAGCGCAAGGCGGCCGCGATCATGGCTTCGGCGGTCGACGCCGCCAATGACGCGATCGCGGTGCACGGCTTCAGCTCCGACGGCCGCGAGCGCGTCCGCTATCTGCGCATCAAGGGCTTTGAGGAACCGATGGACGCCGTCGTCCGTTCGCGTCTCGCCGGACTTGGCAGCAGCCATTCCACCCGGCTTGGGGCGGCGTTGCGCCATGCCGGCGGCTACCTCGCCGGACGGCGGGCGTTCCGCAAGGTGCTGCTCGTCCTCACCGACGGCGAACCGTCCGACATCGATGTGCCCGATCCGCAATATCTCGTCGAGGACGCGCGCCGTGCCGCCCAGCAGCTGCGGCGACGCGGCACCGATATTTTCGCCTTCGGGATCGGGGAGCACAAGTTTCCCCAGCTCGATCGGATTTTCGGCGAGCGCCATGCGCTCCGCGTGCCGCGGATCGAAGTGCTGCCGCAACGGGTGATGCAGCTCTATGCGGAACTGAAGAAATAGAGACTGCCGTCGAGCTGCGGATCGCCTCCGCGGGCCTACGCACCGTTGTCATACTTCGCCGCTAACGTTGCAGATTGGACACAGCGGCCCGCCTGGGAAACATTCGACGCGGATACGATGAGCATTGGATCTCTTGCGAGGGGCTTGGCGGGGCGCCCCTCAGACGCTCGTCGAATGTGCGTTTTGGTCTGCCTTTGCGTGCTGGGCGCAAGTACCGATGTCGCGTTGGGACAACAAGGTCCGATCGCTCCTGCGCCGCGCATCACGTTCGATATCCCGTCGCAACCCCTGACCTCCGCATTGGAGAGCTACGGCGCCACATCGAGGCGCGAGGTGCTCTACGATGCGAGGCTTGCAACCGGTCGGCTCTCGGGCGAGGTGAGGGGAGTTTTCGCGCCGTCCGAGGCGCTGCAGATCCTGCTTGATGGAACGGGCCTTGTCGGCCGTCTGACGTCGGAGAATGCAGTGGTGATCGTGCCCTCGTCTCCGGTTGGCGGGCAGCCAGCGACACCCGATGGCGCTGCGCCCAAGGGCGATCCGATCATGCGAGCCCGCTATTATGCCGTGGTGCAGGAGCGCGTTCGCGACGCTTTCTGCCGGGACACCATGTTGCGGCCGGGCCGGTACCGGATCGCCGTGCAGTTCTGGCTCGCCCCAACCGGAGCCGTCCAGCAGACCAGGCTTCTCAGCAGGAGCGGCGATGCGCGCGTCGACAGCGCGATCCAGGCGACGCTGCGTGGATTGAAAATGCGGGAGGTGCCTCCGCCAGGCATCGCGCAACCCCTGACGATGGTCGTTGTGCCGCACCCGTCGCAACAGGCGCAGGACTGCGCCGGCATCGACGCCATCCGTAGCGAGGCGAATTGAGCGTGCCGCAATGAGCGACGCAAACCGGACCATGCTGCGCAGCTTCTTGGCTGCCAGCTATGATGATCTCAAGCTGCGGCTGAGCCGTCGCCTGGGATCGACGGAGCTTGCCAGCGACGCGTTGCAGGACATCTATGTACGTCTCGGGCGGGCCGAGGTGGCGGAGGCGGTGCAAAGCCCGGCCGCGTATCTGTTCCGCATGGCCTTTAACGTCGCAATCGATCGGCAGCGCGCCGAGAAGCGGCGTCTGGCGCGCAGCGAGGTTCAGGATCTGCTTCATATTGTCGACGACGCGCCAGGGCCGGGTCAGATTGCGGAAGCCCGCTTCGAGATCGAGGCGCTGGAGAAGGCGATCGCGGAACTGACGCCGCGCCGCCGGGTCATCCTGCTGGCGGCGCGGCTTCAGGACATGCCGCAGCGGGAAATCGCCAAGCGGCTCGGGGTCTCGTTGCGCCTGGTCGAGAAGGAGCTCCGCCTCGCTCTGGAACATTGTGCCATGCGGCTCGGAAAATAATTGTGCGGTTTTTGGCTATGACGAACGTCAAATGGGCAAGCGCACGGTCTGATTGCGGCGACGGCCGACGGCTTGCGCTGCGAGGCAGGTCTGCATGACGCGGGAAGGCGGCAAATCGACGATGGGGCTCGGCGCAACGGAGCGGGAGGCCCACGCCTGGGTGCGGCGCCTGACGTCCGGAGAGGCGACGGTCGCCGATGCCGACGCATTCCAGCTGTGGCGTCAGCAGAGCGCAGCCCATGCGACGGCCTTTGCCAATGCCAGCAAGCTTTGGGAGACCGTTGGCAGCGCCGGCGATAACCTCCGCTACGATCCTGTATCGCTCGGCGCCTTGCTCGACGGCGAGGCAAAGCGCGTGATGACCCGCAGGCTCGTGCTCCGGGGCGGACTTGCGACCGCCGCGGTGGCTGCCGGAGTGGTCGCGCTGCATCCGCCGCTCGCGCTCTGGCCGTCCTGGTCCGAGCTTGCGGCGGACTACCGGACGGGGACGGGCGAGCAGCGCAAGCTCGCCCTGAGCGACAGCGTCTCGATCAACCTCGACACGCGAACCAGCATCGCACTGCGGCCGGACCACCGCGACACCAGCCGGATCGAGTTGATCTCGGGACAAGCATCGATCGCGACGCCGCCGCAGCTGTTGCGGCCTGTGACCGTGATCGCGTCCAGCGGTCAAACGGTTACAACGCAAGCCTCGTTCGACGTGCGTTACCTCGGCGCCGAGGTGCGCGTCACCTGCCTGGGCGGCGAGGTCCGGGTCGAGCACCAGGGCAATGCCCGCATCGTTCGCGAAAGGCAGCAGGTCGCTTATGACGCCAGGCGCATGAGCGATATCGTCGCGATCGATCCGGCCGTCGAGGCGGCCTGGCAGGAGGGCTTGCTGATCTTCCGCTACACGCCGCTGCCGAAGGTGGTGGAAGAGGTGAATCGGTACCGGTCGGGCCGGATCTTCGTCGTCAATGCCGAGCTGAACACGCACCTGATCAATGGCCGTTTCCATATCGACCGGATCGACGAGGTTCTCGTGCAGCTCGAGCAAGCGTTTGGCGTGAAAGCGAAAACACTTCCCGGCGGCATCGTGCTGCTGAGCTGAGGAGGCGGCGGGCGGGGTTTGCGAAAAAAGTTCGAGTCCGGCGTGCGGGCCGAGCCATCAGGGATCGTCACAGCCGCGAGGGTCTCGGTGCCGGCGCCGGGACGAAACGTCGGCTCTACGTCGCCCGCGCAAGAAAGCGATCCCATGGTTCCCCGTTCCTCCAGGTCCCACGCTCGCATGACGGTTCGCGCTGCGTTGTTCGGCAGCGCCAGCGTCGTGGCGCTCCTTGCCAGCGCCCCGGTGGCCGCGCGCCCGTTTGGATCGGCCTGGACGGCGTCGCCATCGGCTGCCGCGATGGCGGCGTCGCAATCGGCCGCGCAGGATGCGGCCGCCGCCGGCAAGCAAGGCCAGGATGCGATGGCGCGGGCGACGCGCGCCATCCAGGCGATGCAGGGCTTGCAGAATGCAGCGCGCAGCGCGGCGCAGACTTCGCAACGGTCGGTGACGTTGCCGCAGGTCGCCGTGCCCAACGGCCTGGTGCCCGGCGGTTTGCAGGCCGCGCCGGGATGGCAGGGGGCGAATGCGCCGACGCAGGCGGTCGATGCCGCGGGCCAGACCCAGGTCGGCATCCAGCAGAGCAGGCCGCAGGCGATCCTCAACTGGAATTCGTTCAATGTCGGCGCGCGCACCACGCTGAGCTTCGATCAGCAGGGCAATGCGAACTGGGTGGCGCTCAACCGCGTGGTCGGCTCTCCGGCGCCGAGCCAGATCCTCGGCAATATCAAGGCCGACGGCTCGGTCTATGTGATCAACCAGAACGGAATCATTTTCGGCGGCGCGAGCCAGGTGAATGTCGGCTCGCTGATCGCCTCGACCGCTGGGATCACCGATATTCAGTTCCTCACCAACGGCATCTACTCGCAACAGGCGAGCGGCCAATACGTGCCGAGCTTCACCGGAGCCCGTGGCACCGTGACGGTCGAGGCCGGTGCCCTGATCGCGACCAACACGCCGTCGTCGGTGACGCAGGGCGGCGGCTTCGTCCTGTTGATGGGAAGTGAGGTCAGCAATGCCGGCTCGATCAGCGCGCCGCGGGGCCAGGTACAGCTCGCCGCCGGCAACGACTTTCTGCTGCGCCCGGGTTACAGCACCGACGCAAACCAGGGCTCGACCACGCGCGGCAACGAGATTGCGCCGATCGTGCGCGACGCCGCAGCAGCTGTCGGCAATTCCGGCCTGATCTTCGCGCAGCAGGGCGACATCACGCTCGCGGGCCGCAGCGTCGCCCAGGACGGGGTGCTTGTCGCCACGAGCTCGGTCAACACCCGCGGCACGATCCACCTGCTCAACGCAGCCTCCGATGCCGCCGGCAGCGTCACGCTCGCCGCCGGCAGCCTGACCGCGATCCTGCCCGAGCTCGACAGCAGCGACACCGCGCTCGACAGCCAGCGCAGCCAGCTGGTCGCCGATTCCAGCGCTTTCAGCCACGCTCCGGTCGCCAACGCCCAGTTCGACAATCTGTCCCTGCTGTCCGACCGGCTCGATCAGGGACGTATCGAGATCGTCAGCGGCGGCACCGTGACCTTCAAGGACAGCTCGATCACGCAGGCGCAAGGCGGCCAGGTGGCGGTCAGCGCCGGCCGCCGCGTCTTCGCCGAGAGTGGATCGGTGATCGACGTCTCAGGCGTGCGCGGCGTGCTGCTGCCGATGTCGGCCAACAACCTCCTGATCAACGTGCAGGGCAATGAGCTGCGCGACTCGCCCGTCAATCGCGATGGGGACACGCTGAAAAATGCCGATGTCTGGATCGACGCGCGCGACCTGGTGCTGATGCCGGCGGGCACCGGCGGTTATGCGACGGACCGTTACTATACGCCGGGCGGCCTGCTCGAGGTCTCGGGATATCTCGCCAACACCGCGCATCGGATCGGCGAATGGGCCGCGGTCGGCGGCACCGTCACGCTGTCGGCGCAGGAAGTGGTCGCGCAGCAGGGGGCGGTGTTCGATGTCTCCGGCGGCTCGGTCAGCTATCAGGGCGGCTATATCCGCACCAGCAATTTCCTTGGCGCTGACGGCCGGCTCTACAGTGCCGACCAGGCCCGCGCCGACATGCAGTTCTACGGCCTTGGCTCAGGTTTCATTCGCGAGCACAAGCTCGGCGGCAAGGTTGCGCCGAATCTGACCGAAATCTGGACCAGCCCGTTCGGCAAGGGCCGCGTCACCACCCGCTGGGAAGACGGCTACACAATCGGCCGCGACGCCGGCGCTCTCATCCTGTCGACGCCGACGGCGATGTTCGAGGCAGACATCGTCACCGATGTCATCACCGGGGTGCGCCAGACGACGGCGCGGCCAGCCGGGACCACCGACGGCTACAAGCTGTCACAGGACGTTGCACCGCTGCAGGGCAGGCTCGCGCTCGGCGGCTATTCGGGACTTGGCCTCACCGATGCATCGACAGCGCGGGTCGTGTTCGGCCGAACGCCCGAGATCACCGGCGCGCTGGACGCCACGTCGGCCTTGCCCGACGATCGCATCGGGACCGCATTCTTCAATTCGGACGCACTCAATGCCGCCAGGCTCGGCGGCCTCAACGTTGCGAGCAGCAAGGACATCCTGGTCGCGGCGCCGCTCGAGCTGGCCCCCGGCGCACAGGTGATCCTCACGGCGCCACACGTCGAAGTCGGCGCCAACGTCACGGCGCGTGGCGGCAGCGTGACGCTGACCAACCTGATGCATGCGGTGCTCGGTCAGAACCAGAACGAGCAATGGTGGGCGCTGAACGACGCCAACGGCAAGGCGCAGATCACAGTTGGCCAGAACGTCGCCGTTGATCTCGGCGGGCTGTGGAGCAATGAGCTGACCGGTACGGATGGATCCGGCCGGGCGCATCTCGACGGCGGCAACTTCACGGTTTCGACCACCGGCAGTATCACGCTGGCGAGCGGGTCGCTGATCGATGTGTCGTCGGGCGGCGCCATCCTGGCGAACGGCAAGACGCAGGGCGGCAAGGGCGGCAATGTCAGCCTCGTGGCCAATGACTATTCGCATCTCGCCGGGACGCAGTTCTTCGCCAACCCGCTCATCCTCGATGGCGCCATTCGCGCCTATGGTTTTGCCGGCGGCGGCACGCTGACGCTGAACGCGGGCCAGGAGATCGCGGTCGGCAAGGCCGTCGCCGACGCGTTGGTGCTCGATCCAGCGATCTTCCAGTCCGGCTTCACGGCCTACAACATCAGCAGCAACACCGGCATCCGGATCGGCGAAGGCACGCGCGTGGATGCCGAGGTGCCGGTCTATCGCTTCAGCCAGGGCAGCTACACCGCGCCGGGCGGGAGCCTGGTCGCGGATGCCGCGGAACTGTGGACGCCGCCCAGATTTACGCTCAGTCCGTTCGCGCACAGCGCGACGCAGCGCGTCGGCGCCGATGTGACATTCTGGAGCCTGCATGACTTCACGCTGGCGAACGGCGCGTCGATCAACGTCGATCCCGGACGTTCGGTCTCGATCTACGCCAATCGCCAGACCGTCATCGACGGTGCGATCACGGCGCCGGCCGGCAACATCCTGATCACCAGCCTGCAGGACGCGCCCGGCGATACCAGGTACAATTCCGGTTACGGCGAGTTCGGGCTGACGCGTTCATTCTGGATCGGCGACGATGCGGTGCTGGACGTCTCGGCGCGCGACGCGGTCGGGCGCGACGAGAACGGGATCTCCTATGCGGCGGTGCCGGACGGCGGCACGATCCGGATCGGCGGCACCGGCGCGCTGGATCCAAAATATCCCGTCGTCAGCGATGCCTTCGTGATCGTTCGCCCCGGTGCGCTGATCGACGCGTCGGGCACCTCTGCGGTGGTCGATGTGCTCAGCGGCAACGGCTATGTCCCGACGCCTGCCGCGAGCGACGGCGGAACGATCTCGCTCTATTCCAGCTTCGGGATGGCGCTCGACGGCACCTTGCGTGCGGCGGCCGGCGGCAGCGGCGCGTCCGGCGGCGCGCTGAACCTGACGATGTCGTGGCGCGGCTATATTGTCGGGCAGCCCGACTCCAGTTCACCCAATGCCAGCAGCAACCTGCCGCCGGAGTTCCAGAGGTCGCGCGACATCACACTCGTGCAAAACGCACCCGGCAGTGGCCTGAGCGCCGATCTGTCGCCCGGTCAGGCCGATCCGGCCCTGCAGTTCGGGCGGACTGTGCTTGGCGTCAACCAGGTCGAGAAGGGGGGCTTCGGCTCGCTCGCGCTCTATACGCGCGATCTTCTGATCTTTGACGGCAATGTGAATCTCAGCCTGTCGCGCAGTGTTCGGCTGTCGAGCGGCGTCATCGCATCGGCGCCCGACACACCGAACAGCACGATCCATTTGTCGGCGCCCTATGTCCGTCTCGATGGCGTCTACAACGCCGAAGATGCGCAGACGGCGGTGGGATATTCCCCCGGGATCAACAATGTCGGCGTCCGGAATCCGGCGACGGGCGGAAGCTTCACCGTCGCCGGCGACCTGATCGATGTGTACGGGCCGGTCCAGTTCGGTGCCACCGGCCAACAGGGCAGTGGGGACGCGGACATCGGACGTCCTGTCAGCATTCCATTCGATGCCCGCGGCTTTCATCAGGTCGCGCTGCAGAGCAATGGCGATATCAGGTTCGGCACCGGCGGGCTCGATGTTGAAAACCTCGCGTTGACTGCCGACCAGATCTATCCGTTGAGCGGTGCCCTCGCGCTGATCAAGGTTGGGCTCCGTCCAAGCTCGCCGTCCGCTGCCTATGATCCCGACGCGCATCTCATCATTCGCCGCAATGACGGCGAGACGCCGCCGGTTCCGGCTTCGGCCTTTGGTGATCTGGATTTGATTGCCGCCAACATTGACCAGGGCGGCGTGGTTCGCGCACCGCTTGGTCGGATCTGGTTCAATGCGACGCAGCTCGACAACGGGCCGCTTATCCCGCCCCCATCCGACGCGCGTATCACGTTCCGCAGCGGCAGCATCACGTCGGCGAGCGCGGCCGGCTTGACCATGCCGTTTGGCGGCACCTCGGATGGCATCGCCTATCAAGGCGCAGACGGCACCTTGTACAATCTGGCGAGTGCTTCCTACGAAGATCATGTCAACGGTATCAGGATTGCGAGCGGGATTTCGCTCACTGCCGGCTCGGTCGTGGGCGAGCCCGGGTCGGTGCTCGACCTGTCCGGTGGTGGCTCGCTCACGGGGGCAGGCTTCATCTCCGGTCGCGGCGGCTCGGTCGATGTGCTGAAGACGGCGCTCGTCAATGCCAATCCGGCCAACAGCTACAGCGCGGCCGGCAACAAGGTCTATGCCATCCTGCCCGGTTACGCAGCCGACTATGCGCCGGCGATCGCGACCAACGGCGCCGGAGATCCGGCGATCGGCCAGCAGATCACGCTTCCTTCAGGCGTACCAGGACTGCCCGCCGGCACCTACACGCTGCTGCCGTCGAGCTATGCGCTGCTGCCGGGCGGCTATCGCGTCGAGCTCGGCGCGACCGGAACGACTGTGGTGCCGCCCGTGGCGGCCGGCAACGGCTCCGTCGTCACGTCGGGCTATCTCGGGGTTGCCAACAGCGCGATCCGGGACACGCTGCCGACACGGGTGATCCTCACCTCGGGCCAGACCACGCGGCATTATTCGCAGTACAACGAAACCAGCTATGCCGATTTCGCGCGCGCGCAAACGGCCCTATTCGGCGGGTTCCGGCCGCGCTTGCCGGAGGACGGCAAGGTCCTCGAGATCATCCTGCTCTCGCAGCCGGACAACGCGAAGTCGTTGTCGTTCGCCGGCACGGCCTTATTCGGTGGTGCGAAGGACGGCGTCGACGGCACGCTGTCGATCAGGCCGTTGCAATCCGTCGTGCTTGACATCACGCCGCCTGGAGCCGTGCCCATCGCCGGGCACACGTCCATATCGAGCGACGACATCAACGCCTTCAATGCACCGACGCTGTTGCTGGGCGGCACGAGCGTGTACGCCGTGGAAACGAATTCCGGGGCCGGTGCCAAGATTTATTTCGACGGAAACTCGACGGTCAATCTGCTCGACGGCGCGGCGATCCGGGCCGGGCAGGTGTTTCTTGTCGGTACGTCGGTCAATATGGCAGGCGGGGCGAGCATCGATACGCGCGGCCTGAAAACCAACGCGATCGATTCCACGCTCGGCTATGTCTATGGCAATTTGGACCCGACGTCGACGAGCACGACCAGCAGTACGGCCGTGCTCGGGGTCGCCAATGGCTGGTTCCAGTTTCTCGATGCGGTCGGGTCCGGACAAATCAGCATCGCGAGCGGTGCTTCGCTGCTGACCGACGGCAGCATCGTGCTGGCCGCGCCGGGCGGGCTCACCATGGGCGACGTCAATTTCGGCGCGCGCTATCTCAACGTCACGCAGGAGCAGGTCAATGTCGGCACCGAGGCGGCGCTCGCGGCAGCGCAGGCCGCAGGCCAGCTTCCGCCAGGATGGAATCTGACCCAAAACGTGCTCGACAGGCTTTTGCGGCCCTCGACAAGCGCGGGCAGTCCGGCACTTGAGCAGCTCATCATCACGGCGAGCGGTTCCTTCAATCTGATCGGCAGCGTCAGCCTGGACACCACGCGGCAGGGCGCCTCGGCCGACCCGCTCAAATTCGTTCTGAATACGCCGGCCATCTACGGGCTCGGCTCCGCCAGCGACACCGCGAGCATCACGGCCGATACGCTGGTCTGGAACGGCATCCGCAGCGGCGACGGCAGCCCATCGAACCCCTATGGCAGCCAGGTGCCTGCCGGTGTTCTGCCCGGCGGGCCCGGCACAGGATCCGGCCATCTCGCCATCACGGCCAGCGAGATCCTGTTCGGCTACGATGCTGCGCTGAGCAAGCCGACCGATGGCGCAACGCTGAACCGTCTCGCGCTTGGTTTCTCGGATGTGAGCCTGACAGCGACGAAGCGCATCACCGCGAACAGCGACGGCACGCTGAAGGTGGGTCTCGGCCAGGACAGCAATGGTGCCTTGCAGGGCGGCGCGCTCACCATCGCAACCCCGCTGATCACGGCGAGCAAAGGCGCGAAGCTCGATGTCAGCGCAGGCGCAGCCTTGCGCCTGGTCGCGCCGGCGGGGGCCGCTCCCGCCGATACGCGTGGCGTGACGGATCTCGGCGGCACGCTCGCCTTCGCCGGTGATAGCGTCTTTGTCGACACTGCGTTCGCCTTGCCGTCCGGCAAGCTGACGCTGAACGCGACGCACGATGTTGTGCTCGGCGCAAACGCGACCGTCGACCTGTCGGGCCGCGGCATCGCCTTCTTCGACGTCACCAAGTTCAGCTGGGGCGGCGATCTCATCCTGAGCTCCGCCGGCGGCAATATCATCCAGAATGCGGGTTCGGTGATCGATGTCTCGGCCGCCAACAATGCGGCGGGCTCGATCGCGGCGAAGGCGATCGACGCCGCGCACGGGCAGGTCTCGTTCGACGGCACGCTCAGGGGATCGTCGACCGGCGATTACGACAGCGGGCAGTTCACGGTCGCAGCGCAGAATTTCGGCGATTTCGCCGCGTTGAACGCCAAGCTCAACGATGCAGGTTTCTTCAACGCTCGCAGCTTTGATCTTCGGCAGGGCAGCCTTGTGATCGGCGATGGTGTGAAGGCGCGCTACCTGACGGTCTCGGTCGATCAAGGCAGTCTCACGGTTGATGGCAGGATCGACGCCAGCGGCGCCAAGCCCGGCACCGTCCGCCTGTCGGCGCGCGACGATCTCACGCTGACGGCGAATGCGGTGCTCGATGTCCACGGCAACGTGCTGCAGACCGACAGCTACGGCGCGCCGATCGAAGCCAACAACACCGCACATGTCGAGCTCACCACCACGCACGGCACGATGACGCTGGCTGCCGGCGCGACCATCGACATGAGCTCACCGGACGGCGTCTCGCGCGGCAAGATCGAGCTCAACGCGCCACGGCGCGGCGGCGCTGGCGGCGACGGCGCGGGCGCCAACGACATCGCGATCAACGCGCGCGGCCCGTTCAATATTCGCGGTGCCAGCAGTATCGCGTTGAACGGCTTCCGCACCTATGACCTGCCGGGCGGCAGCATCATCGATCAGGCCTATCTCGACGGTCTGCATCAGGACAGCACGGCATTCATCAATGCAGCGCTCCAGAATGGCGACCTGCGGAACCGCCTGGCCGGGCTCTCGGCCTATGGCTCGGCCTTCCATCTTCGGCCGGGCGTCGCGATTACGTCGGACGGGGATCTGTCGACGAAGGGCGATCTCGACTTCTCCGGTTATCGCTATGGGCGGAATGCCGATCCGGCCGTGCGTGGCTCCGGCGAGCCAGGCGTGCTCGTGGTGCGCGCCGCCGGCGATCTCAAGATCAATGGCAGCATCAATGACGGCTTCGCACCGCCGCCGGCGTCACCAGATGCCGTGACCGTGATTGCCTCCGGCACGTTACCTGACGGCTATACTGTCACGACGGGTGGTGTGGTCCTCGGCAGCGGTTCGACCATTCCGAACGATGGCACGATCAACTTGGAGCTGCAGCTCGAGGGCGGAGAGGTCATACAGAGCCCGGACGCCGCAAATCCGCTTCCCGTAGCGATCAAGTTGGCGGAGGACTTCACGGTGAGGGGACCGCCCAATCCGGCAAGGATAGTGAATGGCGGGCGCATCATCACGCCGGACAAGATTTACAACCCGGGTGATACGATCCTCACCGGAACAGTATTTCCGGCCGGCACCGTGTTCGAGAAGAATCTTTACTTCACCGGGCGGGTTTTCATCAATTCAGCGATCAGTCTGGTGCTTGAGCCCGTGAAGCTGCCGGCGGGCACCAGCCTTGTGCTGTTCGGCGGTTACACATTCCCGGCCGACACGCCGCTTCCCGTGGGCACGGTGCTTCCGGCGGGCATGACGAACATCAATCTGGTTGGACCGGGAGATCGTCAGATCTGGCCGATCGCCCCGATGCTCGCGGCGGGCACGCAATCCTGGTCGATGCGCCTGGTCGGCGGCGCCGATCTCGCGAGCGCCGACAGCCGCATGCTGCAGACAGCCGATGCGCTGGCCGGTTCGGGCAACGTGGTGTTGAACGATCCGTATAACGTCACCATCAACAAGCCGACCACACTGGGTGTCAGCGTCGTGCGCACCGGCACCGGCGATCTCGAAATTCTCGCCGGCGGCAATTACGATCAGCAGTCGCCGTTCGGCGTCTACACGGCCGGCACCGCGATCAGGGAGACCGGGACGGCAGCGAATGCCGACTATAACGTCGACCGCGGCACGGTGACGGATGGCACTGTGCTGGGATCGGCAAATGCCAGCTATGAATCAGCGCTCGGCTCGCAGCGAATGTATTACCCCGAGCATGGCGGCGATTTCCTGCTGGTGGCGCAAGGCGACGTCAGCGGGACGCTGACGAAGGGCACGACCGAGATTGGGTCGTGGCTATGGCGCCAGGGTGGCTCGGAGATCGGTCAGAGGACCGCCTGGGGCATCAATTTCGGCAGCTATACGCTCGATCAAATCCGTGACCCCAGCATCTTGTCTTTGGGACTCTCAGCCTTCTCCGGTCTTGGTACGCTCGGCGGCGGCAATGTCACATTGCAAGCCGGCGGCACGATCGGCGGCGCCGGCCGCGGTGTCGTCATCGCTGTCGGTGGCAGCGGCCGTGTGATGGCCGATGGCAGCCTGGTGCAGACCGGCGGCGGCACGCTGTCGGTGAAGGCTGGCGACGTCGGCATCGGCGGCAATCAATTCGTCAATCTGCGCGGTGCGATGGATGTCGTGACGGGAGATTTCGGCAGCATGATCGCGAACAACCTCCGCAACGACAGCGGGGCAGATCCGCGGCCGTCCAATCCGTTGACGTCCTATTCGATGATCACGGCCGCCGGCGGCGATTTCGCACCGGGCGACAGCGTGATCGACATCCGTGCACGTGGCGATCTGGCTGTCGGAGCCATCCTCGATCCGGGCCGGGTCGGTGTCACCGGCGTGACGGCCGCCGATAACGGCAGCACCAGCGGCCAGGGCGCCAGCTGGTTCACGCTGTGGACGGGGCAGACCGCCGTCAACATGTTCGCCGCGGGCGGTTCGCTCGCGCCGGGCAGTGCGCCATTCGGCTTCCAGTTCCTGCCCTCGACCGTGCGGGCGATCGCCGCGAACGGCAACATCTACAATTCGATGGATGGAATGCTGCTGCCGTCAGAGAATGGCGGCGCGTTCGAGATGCTGGCGGAAGGATCGATCTTCAGCACAACGAACGCCATCGGGGCGTCGATGGCGCCGGTATCGGCGCTCGCGACACCATTCCAGCCGGCTTGGGCGATCTCGATCACCCAACCCTGGGGACAGGTCATCACGGCCTCGAATTATTGGGGCAACTTCGCGCAAGTGAACGATGTCATCAGTGGATTTGGTGTCTACTCTTACCCGACGGGCGGATACCCCTTTGCCTTTGGTGCCAACACGGTGAAGGGCAACCCCGCGCAGAACCAGGGCGAGCCCGCGCGGATCTATGCGGTGAACGGCGACATCACCGGGATCACCTATGGCCAGACCGTTACGGTGCGGAGGACCACTGACGGCGTCGACTCCAGCGAAGTTTATTATCAGGCGGCAGGACCGCTGCGGATGCTGGCGGGCGGTGACATCGTCAATACCAAGGGCCTGATCCTGCACAACGACCCCAACGATGTGTCCGTCATCGCGGCCGGCGGCAGCGTCATCTATGCGGGCTGGCCGGGGCTCGAATCCGGAGTAGGCGGAGGCTGGACGATTGCCGGCCCGGGCACGCTCGAAATCACCGCGGCCAGGAACATCTATCAGGGATCGACGGCGACCGTCGAAAGCATCGGGGCGTTGGCTGCCCGTGACAAGCGGCCCGGCGCAGACGTGGTCATGCAGGCTGGCGTCGGTGAAGGGGAGATTGGCGTCGGACAAGTCGACTGGACCGGCTTTGCCAGGCTCTACCTCGATCCGGACAATCTCGCAGGCGCCGGGCCGCTCGCCGACCAGCACGGCAAGGTGGCGAAGACCTATGGTGATGAGCTTGATGCCTGGCTGACGGAGCGCTTCGGCTACGGCGGAGCCAAGGCCGATGCGCTCGGCTACTTCCTCACGCTGCCGGGCGAACAGCAGCGCGTCTTCCTGCGGCAGGTCTACTATGCCGAACTGACTGCCGGCGGGCGCGAATACACCGATACGAACGGCCCGCGCGCCGGCTCTTATCTGCGCGGGCGCGAGGCGATCGCTGCGCTATTCCCGAATCCGTCCGCCTATCGCGGCGACATCAGGATGTTCACCGCTGCAACCGGCACGCCGGGCGCGCCGAACTACGCGATTCAAAGCGGCTTCGTTCACACCGATTTCGGTGGCGACATCCAGTTCCTCACGCCGGGCGGCGGCGTCACGATCGGGACCGAGGGGCTGCTGCCGGGCAGTGATGCGGGCCTCATCACGCAAGGCGCGGGCAACATCCAGATTTATTCCCAGAACAGCGTGCTGATGGGCCTGTCGCGCATCATGACCACGTTCGGCGGCAATATCGTGATCTGGTCGGCGGAGGGCGACATCAACGCCGGTCGCGGCGCCAAGACCACGGTAATCTATACGCCGCCGAAGCGCGCTTACGACAGCTACGGCAATATCACGATATCCCCGGTGGTGCCGTCGAGCGGCGCCGGTATTGCAACTCTGCAACCGATTCCGGAGGTGCCGCGCGGCACGGTCGATCTGATCGCGCCGCTCGGCACTGTCGATGCCGGCGAAGCGGGTATCCGCGCCTCGAGCTTCGTCAACATCGCAGCGCTGCATATCGTCAACGCCGCCAACATCCAAGCGCAGGGCGGCGTGATCGGCGTGCCGCAGGTCCAGGCGCCCAACATGGGCGCCCTGAGCGAGGCCTCGAACACGGCCGGCGCCTCTGCCAAGCAGGCCGCCGCGCCGCCGCCGAGCGCCAACGAGCAGCCTTCGGTCATCATCGTCGAAGTGCTCGGCTATGGCGGCGGCGACGGCGGCGACGAGGAAAAGCGGCGCGGCAGCGACAAGCGAAGCCAGTACGACCCGAACAGCGCCTTTCAGGTGATCGGCGACGGCCAATTGAGCAAGGAGCAGCTGAAGAAGCTGACGCCGGATGAACGCCGGCAGGTCGTGAACTGACTTCGGCCCGTGGCGGCCGCCGCGATTTGGCATCGGCGATGCTGGTCTAGCCCGTTGCGCGGGGCAGGGAGCCCTTTGCGGTGATCTCCGCCGAGAGCTCTTCGATCGTCTTGCGCTGCTCCATGGCGGCCCGGCGGATCAACGCAAAGGCGGCCGGTTCGGCCAGCGCGTGGGTGTGCATCACCTGGAGCACCGCGGCGAGCACGATGCGGCGAGATCGAAGGCGCTGTTCGAGCTTGAGCACCTGCTGCTTCAGCTCGTCGCCGCGTTGGCGTCGTTCGAACGCCAGCACGAGCGCGGCATAGATGCCGGCCGAGCGCAGCGGCTTGACCAGGAACGAGGCCGGATCGAGCTCGAGCACCAGCTTCAGGCGGCTCGGCGTTTCGGTGCCGAGCAGGGCGATGACCGGGCTTCGCCCGAGCGAGGTACGCTGCACCGGGGAGGCAAGCGGCAGGTACTCGTCGTCGATCAGCGTCACGTCCGGACGGCAGTCGATACGGGCATCGCCATCCCATGTGACGATGTCGATCCCGAGACGCTCGAACTGACGCCTGACGATGGAGGCATCGCGCTCGTCCTTGATGGCGACGAGGGCCTTGCGTCCGCGCAGCGAAAATGAAGACGGCTTGGTCATTTCACAACCCGTAAATGCGGCGCATTTGGCGACGTTGCATCCCGTGCAGGGCTGGCGGCGACGTCGAGCTGCGTCAGATAGGGATCCGGCTTAACCGGAGCGTCGGCTTCCCAGAAGATGTCAAACTGTCCCTCGGTGTTGGAGACGGCGAGCCGCGGCGTCAGGACGCAGTGGTTGTTGCTGCCGTCGATCCAGACCGGGCCTTGCGGCGAATTGTAGCGGTGGCCGGCCGCGGCGCGCCGCACCTCGCCGATATCGGATGTGCCGGCGCGCTGCAACGCACGGGCCAGCAGATAGACCGCGACATAGGCGGATTGCCCGTCCACCGAAGGGCTGCTGTGCTCGCCGTAGCGCGCCTTCCAGCGCGCGACGAAGGCCCGGTTCTCGGGCAGGCGAATGCTCTCGAAATAGGCCGATGACGTGATGCATCCGGCCGATGCGGGCCCCACGATCTTGAGCTCCGGCTCGCACAGGCTGCAGCTGACCATCGGAATCTGGAGACCCGCGGCCGTGGTCGCGGCATGAAGGGCCCGAATGAAATCGTAGCTCGAACTGCCGACCAGTGTGTTGAACACCACCGGCGGCCGGCGGCGCACGATTTCGTCGACGATATGGCCGACGGCACTCTCGCCAAGTTCGAGCAACCGCTCGGCGAGAATGCGGCCTCCGGCTGCGGTCGCCAGCTCGCGGGTGACGCGATTGGTCTCCCAGGACCAGACATAGTTGGAGCCGACGCAGAAGATCTCGCGCGACAGATTGTCCAGCACGTAACGCACCAGCGGCAGCACATTGTGGTTGGGCGAAGCGCCGACATAAATCACATTGTCCGAGCATTCGAACCCTTCATAGCGGGCCGGATGCCAGAGCAGACGGTCGGTGCGCTCGACGATCGGCAGCACCTGCTTGCGCGACGCCGAGGTGTAGCAGCCGACAATGTGCTCGACGCCGACATTGCGGATGAGGTCGTCGCAGGCGGCGTGATATTCGGAAACCACACCGCGGGGATCGCGCACATGCGCCGCTATCGAGAAGTCGAAGCCGTCCTGGCTGTTGATCTCGTCGACCGCCATCATCGAGCTCTTCAGGAGCTCGCGCCCCATCGCCTGATAGGGCCCGTGCTGCGAGCAGATGATGCCAACGGGAATGGACGGCTTTGTCATCGACGACTTTCATTGCGACGCGCGAAGGAAATCATCTTCGCAGAGGTCGGTGCAAGAGGTCATGCTGATTTGCTGCGCATGCACCTCGCGAAATTTGTGCAGCCAGCCTCGTTGACAACGCGCTGCACATCTCCTTAGAATTTTCTCCTACAGGGCTACCTGTCGAACCCAGCGCGCGTCGATTTGGCCGATGACGTCCCGGTCGCCGCGCAGAGTGCTCCGTTCGATCCGGGCCCCACGCGATAGTTCATAGCCGCGGCATTTGAGCCATTCGTCACCTTCGTTTTGGAGGGGCGGGTGGCTTTTTGCATTTGCCGCCAAACACATTGGCGACACGACCGTGTCGTCAAGCCGGAGGCGCATGCGCGGTGATGGGCAGTGCCTGCGCTTGCGTCGTGCCAAGTGCGGGGATGAGAAACGATGCCGACGACGGAACTTCACTATCTCGGACTGATCGAGATCGGGCAGCAAATCCAGGCCAGGAAACTCTCGCCGGTCGAGGTGACCAAAGCGATGCTCGGACGCATCGAGCAGCTCGACGGCAAGCTCAAGAGCTACGCTCATGTGATGGCCGAGGCCGCGCTTTCCGAGGCTGCGGCCGCCGAGAAGGAAATCGCATCCGGCAAGATCAAGGGGCCGCTGCACGGCGTGCCGATCGCCGTCAAGGATCTGTGCTGGGTCAAGGGCGTGCCGGCCGCGCACGGCATGACGATCCATCGCGACTTCCGTCCGAGCGAAGATGCCACGGTGGTCGCGCGGCTCAAGGACGCCGGCGCGATCATCCTCGGCAAGCTGCAGCAGACCGAGGGCGCCTATGCCGATCATCATCCGAAGATCGATCCGCCGAAGAATCCATGGAATGCCGATCTGTGGTCCGGCGCGTCCTCGAGCGGTTCCGGCGTCGCTACCGCCGCGGGGCTCTGCTTCGGTTCGCTTGGAACCGACACGGGTGGATCGATCCGCTTCCCCTCGGCTGCCAACGGCATCACCGGGCTGAAGCCGACCTGGGGCCGCGTCAGCCGCTACGGCGCCTACGAGCTCGCGGCGACGCTCGATCACATCGGCCCGATGGCCCGCAGCGCGGCCGATTGCGGCGCGATCCTTGCCGTGATCGCGGGCCAGGATCCGAAGGACACCACGTCGGTGCCATTGCCGGTGCCCGATTATCTTGCCGGCCTGACCGGAGATTTGCGCGGCGTGGCAATCGGCGTCGATCGGCGCTGGACCAGCGAGGGCACCGATGAGCCGGCCGGCAAGGTGCTCAGCGAGGGGCTGCGTGTCGCGGCCGATCTCGGCGCGACGATCAAGGACATCACCTTCCCCGATCCGAAAGCGGTCATCGAGGACTGGTTCCCGCTGTGCGGCATCGAGGTGGCGGTTGCGCATGAGGAGACTTATCCCGCCCGCAAGGACGAATACGGTCCGGCGCTCGCAGGCCTGCTCGATCTCGGCCGGGCGCAGTCCGCCATGGACTATCAGAAGATCGTGCTGCGGCGCGAAGCGTTCCGCGGCGCGGTGCGACTGCTGTTCGACACGGTCGATCTGATCGCGGTGCCGGCCCAGGCCTTCGCTGCGCCGACGTTGGCCAAGATGGCGGCGCTCGGCGAGGACCCGTCGCTGATCACTGGGCTGCTGCGCTTCACCTGTCCGTTCGACATGACCGGCAGCCCGACCGTGACGCTTCCCGGCGGCTTCGCGCCGAACGGTGGTCCGGTGGCCTTCCAGTTTGTCGGGCGTCACTTCGACGAAGCAGGCCTCGTTCGCGCCGGCGATGCCTTCCAACGCGTCACCGACTGGCACAAGCGCCATCCCGCGATCTGAGTTGAGGAGCCGTTCGCATGACCGAAGACTGGTTGAAGAATTCCATCATGGCCAAGCGCGCCGTCGCCAAGGGCGCGACCGGCACGACCCATAGTTTGACGATCGAGCAACAGGGCGGGTTCCATTACGTCTATGGGCCCTATGCCAAGCCGACGCTGTCGATCGATCCCGGCGGGGTCGTCGTGGTCGAGACCGAAGACGCGTTCGGCGGTGTACTCACCAGCGAGAGTGACAGTCCGACCGCCAAGCTGAATTTCCCTTATTTGAACCCGCAATGCGGACCGATCGCGGTCAAGGGCGCCAAAAAGGGCGATTGCCTCGCCGTCTATATCCGCGACGTCGAGACCCGCGGCGCGCAGCCGGCCGGGACCACCTGCATCATTCCGGAATTCGGCGGCCTGGTCGGCACCGCGTCGACGGCACTGCTCAATCCGCCGCTACCGGAACGCGTCAAGAAGCTGCATGTCGACCGCAGCGGCGTGCGCTGGAACGACAAGATCACGCTGCCCTACGAGCCGTTCATCGGCACCATCGGCGTGTCGCCCGAGATCGAGGCGATCTCCTCGCTGCAGCCGGATTATCACGGCGGCAACATGGACCTGCCTGATGTCGCGCCCGGCGCGATCATCTATTTTCCGGTGCACAGGGAGGGCGGGCTGCTCTATGTCGGCGACTGCCACGCCACGCAGGGGGACGGCGAGCTGTCGGGCGTCGCGCTGGAGCAGCGCGCGACCGTGACGCTGCAGATCGACCTGATCAAGAACTGGAGCTTCGCCTGGCCGCGGCTCGAGACGGCTGACTTCATCATGACCATCGGCAGCGCCCGCCCGCTCGAAGACGCGGCGCGCATCGCCTATCGCGAGCTGGTGCGCTGGATGAGCGCCGACTACGGCTTCGATGAGATCGACGCCTACATGCTGCTCAGCCAGGCCGGCCGCATGCGGCTCGGCAACATGGTCGACCCCAAATACACGATGGGGGCGTCGATTCTGAAGAATTACCTCAAGGCGTGAAACTTCAACATCCTTCAACGACAGAGGACATGGCGATGTATTCGGGGCGTGTAGTGGGAATGGCTTTGCTCGGTGCAATGCTCGGGACCGCGGCAATTGGCGCCGCTCGGGCGGCGGAACCGCCGCTGAAGATCGGCTTGCTGGAGGACGTCTCCGGCGACCTGGCGTTCATGGGCATGCCCAAGCTGCACGGCTCGCAGCTTGCGGTCGAGGAGATCAACAAGAGCGGCGGCATCCTCGGTCGGCAGATCGAATTGATTCATCTTGATCCCCAAGGTGACAATGCCCGCTATCAGGAGTTCGGCCGCCGGCTGCTCAATCGCGACAAGGTCGACGTGCTGATCGGCGGCATCACGTCGGCCTCGCGCGAGGCGCTGCGTCCGATCGTTGATCGCACCACCACGCCGTACTTCTATACGAACCAGTATGAAGGCGGCGTCTGCGATGCCAGCATGATCAGCATGGGCGCGGTGCCGGAGCAGCAATTCTCGACGCTGATCCCCTGGATGGTCGAGAAGTTCGGCAAGAAGGTCTATGTGATCGCCGCGGACTACAATTTCGGCCAGATCTCCGCGGAATGGAACCGGAAGATCATGAAGGATCTCGGCGGCGAGGTCGTCGGCGAGGAATTCATCCCGCTCGGCGTGTCGCAGTTCGCGCAGACCATCCAGAACATCCAGAAGGCGAAGCCGGATTGGCTGCTGACTATCAATGTCGGCGCCGCGCAGGACTCGTTCTTCGAGCAGGCCGCCGCGGCCAATCTCAACCTGCCGATGGGGTCCTCGATCAAGGTCATGCTCGGCTTCGAGCACAAGCGGTTCAAGCCGCCGGCGCTCAACAACATGCATGCCACCGCGAACTGGTTCGAGGAGATCGATACGCCCGAAGCCAACGACTTCAAGAAGCGCTGGCACGCCAAGTTCCCCGACGAGCTCTATATCAACGACATGGGCTATAACGCCTACAACGCGCTCTACATGTACAAGACGCTGGTCGAGAAGGCGAAGTCGACCAAGCTCGAGGACATGCGCAAGGTGATCGCGACCGGCGACGCCTGTATTGATGCGCCCGAGGGCAAGGTCTGCATCGATCCGAAGAGCCAGCACACCTCGCACCGCATGCGCCTGATCTCGGTCGGGCCCAAGCACGAGGTGACGGTGGAGAAGGACTACGGCACGATCCAGCCGTACTGGCTCGGCGAGATCGGCTGCGACCTCACCAAGAAGAACGACAAGGATCAGTACACGCCGAGTCATCTTCCCAGCAAATCGTAATGCATATGGGCACGAATCTTGCTCGTGCATTGCATCTCGAACTTGAAGCGAACCGGCGCCGCACTGATGCGGCGCCGTGGTCACGGAGACTGGAATGTCGGCTGAGCTCTTCTCGGTATTCTATCAGTTCGCCGACGTCTTCGCGTTCCTGATCCTGTCGGCGGCGGGCCTCGCCATCGTGTTCGGCATGATGGGCGTCATCAACATGGCGCATGGCGAGTTCATCATGTGCGGCGCCTATGTCACCGTCGGCCTCGTGAACCTCGGCGTGCCGCTGCCGATCGCCCAGATCCTGGCGGCACTGACTGCGGGGATCATCGGCATGATCGTCGAGTTCCTGATCGTGCGGCGCTTCTACAAGCGTCCGCTCGATTCGTTGCTCGCGACCTGGGGCCTCAGCCTGATCGTGACGCAGTCGATGCTGCTGATCGTCGGCTCCGCGGTGCGCGGCATCGGCACGCCGGAAGGCAGCTTTGCGATCGGCGGCTATACGTTCTCGACCTACCGCCTGGTGCTGTTCGGCGCTGCGGTGGCGGTGCTGGCCGGGCTCTATATCATCTTCATGAAGACGCGGTTCGGCGTGATCGCGCGCGCGACGATGCAGAATGCGGCGATGGCGAAGGCGCTCGGCGCGCGCACCGGGCGGATCTATTCCATCAGCTTCGGCATCGGCACCGCGCTTGCCGGCCTCTGCGGCGCGCTCTATGCGCCGACCATGACGCTGATCCCGACCATGGGCGCGACCTTCGTGGTCGAGAGCTTTGTCACCGTGGTGATCGGCGGCGCCAATGTGCTGCTCGGCACCGCGCCGGCCGCGGTGTTCCTGGCGATGATCCGGATGGCGCTGAACGCGAGCTACGGACAGATCATCGGCCAGATCGGCATGCTGTTTGCCGTCATCCTGATCATACGTGTGCTGCCTGAAGGCCTATCCAGCGTGCTGGTGCGTCGTGGGCGCTAGACGGGAATTTCCGATGTTGAAGCTGCTCGAGGGCCCGCAGACGCTCGGACGGGGCAAGATCTTCTGGTCGTGCTTCCTGGCCGTGCTGGCGGGCGCGCTGATCTATCCGCTGTTCGCCGACTCCTATGATGTCGGCAATTTCGCCTATTTCCTGATCTGGATCTTCATGGCGCTCGGGCTCTGCCTGATGTGGGGCTATGGCGGCATGCTGTCGTTCGGCCAGACCTTCTTCTTCGGCATCGCCGGCTACGGCTATGGCGTGCTCGCCATCAACATGGGCGGCGGGACGGCGACGATTGCCGCGCTGGTCCTCTCGGTGGTCATCGCGATGATCGCAGCCGGAATCCTCGGCTACTTCATGATCTGGGGCGGCATCAGCGGGATCTTCTTCGGCATCGTGACGCTGTCGGCCACGCTCGTGCTTGCCTTCTTCCTTGGCCAGACCGCCGGACCGGAATGGCATATCGGCCCGGCGCGGCTGAACGGCTTCAACGGCATGAAGGGGATGGACCCGCTCACCGTCGGCAGCTTCGATATCGAGGGATCGGCGCTCTATTACCTTATGATCGCGCTGATCGTGATCGTCTACAGCGCGCTGCGCATGCTGGTGAATTCGAGCGTCGGCAACGTGATCGTGGCGACGCGCGAGAATCCGCAGCGCGCCGAGATGCTCGGCTACGACGTCCGCAAATATCAGCTCCTGACCTTCGTGATCGGTAGCGGCCTCGCCGGGCTCAGCGGCGCGCTGTACACGTCCTGGGGCCAGTTCATCACGCCGTCCAGCATCGGCCTGCCGGCGGCGGCGATGCCGATCGTGTGGGTCGCGTTCTCCGGGCGCAACGATCTGACCGCGACCTTGGTCGGCTCCTTCCTGCTGCTGTTCGGCTTCCAGACCATCACGGTCTACAGCCAGCAGGCGGCGCTGGTGCTGATGGGCGTGCTGCTGCTCGCCACCGTGATGCTGGCGCCGCAGGGTTTCGTGCTCGGCATCGGCAAGCTCGTGGTCGATTGGTGGAGCAAGCGCCGGCGTCGCGACGAGGGCCCCGCATTAGCCGATACCGGCCGCCTGCAATCGGATGAGACCTGAGCCATGGCACTCGTCGAGGTGAAAGGCGTATCGAAGCGTTTCGGCGGATTGACCGCCGTCTCCGAGGTCGACCTGACGGTCAATGCCGGTGAGGTCCATTGTCTGATCGGACCAAACGGGGCCGGGAAGAGCACGCTGTTCAAGCTGATCGTCGGCCTTTATCCGCCGAGCACGGGCAGCATCTTCTTCGACTCCACCGATATCACTGCCGAGCGGCCGTTTGCGCGGGTGCAGCGCGGCATGAGCATCAAGATGCAGGCCCCGAGCGTGTTCAAGGAACTGCCGGTGCGGCAGAACCTCCAGATCGCGTTGCAGGAACGTCTGTCGGGCGCGGAATGTGCTGCCGAGGAAGAGCGGCTGTTGGCGCTGCTCAATCTGGCCGAGGACTCCGGCAAGCTCGCCGGTGCGCTGTCGCACGGCCAGCAGCAATGGCTGGAGATCGGGATGGCGCTGGCCCTGCAACCGCAACTGCTGTTGCTGGACGAACCCACCGCCGGCATGTCGCCCGAAGAGACCTACAAGACCGGCGAGTTGATCAAGTCGTTCAATGCCGAGGGCATGACGGTGCTGGTGGTCGAGCACGACATGGCGTTCGTGCGGCAGGTCGCGCAACGCGTCACCGTTTTGCATCTCGGCAAGATCTTCGCGCGCGGCAGCCTCGACGCCATTCTGGAAGACGAGAAGGTCGCGGAAATCTACCTCGGTAAGACCCATGCCCACTGATCGCATTCTGGACGTGTCGGGACTTTGGGCCGGCTACGGCGCAACGCCGATCCTGCAAGGCGTCAGCATGCAGGTTTCGCGCGGCGAGATCGTCGGCGTGATCGGCCGCAACGGCGTCGGCAAATCGACCCTGATGCGCTGCCTGATCGGGCTGTTGCAAACCTGGCGCGGCACCATCAGCTTCATGGATCAGGATGTCACCCAACTCGAGGCCGATGCGCGGGCGCGCGCCGGCTTCGGCTACATCCCGCAGGGCCGCGACGTGTTTCCGCAGATGAGCGTCGAGGAGAATTTGCAGGTCGGCGAGCTGATCGGCGGCCCCGACGGAAAAAAATTGCCGGAGCTGGTCTACACGTATTTTCCGCGGCTGAAGGAACGGCGGCGCCAGATCGCGGGCACCATGTCGGGCGGCGAGCAACAGCAGCTCGCGATCGGCCGGGCGCTGATCGGCAATCCGGCGCTGATGATCCTCGACGAGCCGTCCGAGGGCATCCAGCCGTCGATCGTGCAGCACATTTGCGAGGCGCTGAAATCGTTCCGCACCGAGCTCGGCACCACGATCGTGTTCGTCGAGCAGAACCTCGACACCATCCTGGAGATCGCCCAGCGCTGCTACATCATGGAAAAAGGCAAGATCACGCGATCGCTGGCCGGCGAGGAAGTCAACGCCGACAATGTGCGCGCGCAGCTGCTGCTTTGAGCGGCCGGCCGCGCGGCGAGGACTTGCATTCGACAATCGATAATAACGGAGGGAATGGACATGGATCTGGGACTCAAGGGAGCAAAGGTTCTCGTTACCGGCAGCACCAAGGGCATCGGCAGAGCGATCGCCGACACGTTCGCGGCCGAGGGCGCCAATGTCGGCATCTGCGCGCGCAACCAGGCGGATGTCGAGGCAGCCGTCACCGCGCTCAAGGCCAAGGGTGTCGCTGCGTTCGGCGGTGCAGTCGACGTCTCCAACGGACCGGCGCTGAAGGCCTGGGTCGCCGATATGGCTGCAAAACTCGGCGGCATCGATGTCGTGGTCGCCAATGTCAGCGCGCTCTCGATCGGGCAGGACGAGGAGAGCTGGGAGAAGGAATTCTCCACCGACATGATGGGGACGGTGCGGCTCGTCAACGCCGCGATGCCCTATCTGGAGAAGAGCGCGGCGGCGGCGATCGTCACGATCTCCAGCGTGTCGGGACGCGAAGTCGATTTCGCCAGCGGTCCCTATGGCACCTTCAAGGCCGCGATCATCCACTACACCCAGGGCCTTGCCTATCAGCTCGCGGCCAAAGGCATCCGGGCCAATTCGGTGTCGCCGGGCAACACTTATTTCGAGGGCGGCGTCTGGAACATGATCAAGGACGGCAATCCCGAACTGTACAAGACCGCGCTGGCACTCAACCCGACCGGCCGCATGGGCACGCCGCAGGAGATGGCCAATGCCGCCGTGTTCCTCGCCAGCAAGGCGGCGAGCTTCATCACCGGGACGAACCTCGTCGTGGATGGCGCCTTGACGCGCGGCGTGCAGTTCTAGCTGGGGGCGACAGCGACATGTCAGCAGATCCATTGCACTACAAGTCGATCACCGAGATTTCCGGGCTGATCCAGCGCGGCGAGGCCAAGTCCTCGGAGATCACCGAGGCGATGCTGAGCCGGATCGCCAAATTGGACGGCCAGTTTCACGGCTACGCGCACGTCCTTGCCGAGCGGGCGATGGGGCAGGCGAAGCAGTGCGATGCGGAGATCGCCAGGGGCATCTGGCGCGGTCCGCTGCACGGCGTTCCGATCGGGCTGAAGGATCTCTGCTACACGACGTTCGCACCGACCGCAGGCGGCACCACGATCCACGCAAAATTCGTGCCGTCCTTCAACGCCACGATCGTGGATCGGCTCGAAGTCGCCGGGGCGGTGACGCTCGGCAAGCTCAAGATGACGGAAGGCGCCTATACCAGCCACCATCCGTCCGTTCAGGCACCGCTCAATCCGTGGAACGTGAACTATTGGGTGGGCTCGTCGTCGAGCGGGTCCGGTGTCGCGACATCGGCGGGTCTTTGCTACGGCTCGATCGGCAGCGACACGGGCGGCTCGATCCGGTTTCCGTCGGCGACCTGCGGCCTGACCGGCATCAAGCCGACCTGGGGCCGCGTCAGCCGGCACGGCGTCTTCCCGCTGGCGGACTCGCTCGATCACGTCGGGCCGATGTGCCGCAGCGCTGCGGATGCGGGAGCGATGCTCGGCGTCATTGCGGGCGCCGACTCCAACGATCCGACCGCGTTGCGGGCGCCGGTGCCGAACTATCTGGCCGGTATCGCCGACGGCATCAGGGGGCTGAGGATCGGCGTCGATCGCAGATATACCCAGGAGGGCATCGATCGGCAGGTTGTCGCCGCGCTCGTGCAAGCCGAGCGCACGCTCTCGGATCTCGGCGCCGAGATCCGAGAGATGCATTTTCCGCCCTATCAGAAGCTGGTCAGCCAGTGGATTGCGATGTGCTCGGTGGAGACGGCGGAAGCCCATCTCGACACCTACCCGGCGCGCAAGTCGGAATACGGGCCTGATCTCGCCCAGCTGATCGAGCAGGGCAGGGCGACCAGCGGCGTCGACATCGCCGCGATCCATCACGAGCGGCTGAAGTTCGCGGGCCAGCTCGCTGCGATGTTCGAGGACATCGATCTCCTCTTGATCCCGACCATGCCGGTACCGATCCCGACGCTCAGCAAGATGAGCGAATACGGCGCCGATCCGACCGTGCTCCTGAGCATCCTGCGCTTCACGGCGGTGTTCGACTTCTCGGGCAGCCCGACCATCACGTTGCCGATGGGCATGGCGTCCGACCGGATGCCGCTCAGCATGCAACTGGTCGGACCGCATCTCGCCGAGGACGTGCTGGTCCGCGCCGGGGCCGCATTCCAGTCGGTGACCGACTGGCACACGCGGCGGCCGCCGATCGAATAGCGCGCCGTCAGTCGGTTACGCCTTGCCGGAAAGTCTGGCCGCGATCGCGCGATAGCCGCGCATCCACATGTGATCGAGATCGAGGTCCATCGGCAGCGGCTGCGAGGAGACGCGCGCGATCACGGTCTCGTTGGCCGGATCGATGTGGATCCACTGGCCATGGATGCCGACCGCGGCAAACGGCGTTTCGCGCCGGTCGAGCGTGTACCATTTGTTGCGGTAATTGCCGTTCGGGAACACCTTGGTCAGGTCGCCGCGCGACCAGGCCTCGGCATTGCCGTTCTGCCTGATGTCATCGACCCACCAGCTGGGCACCACCTGTCGCCCGTTGCTGATGCCGTGATTGCGCATCATCTCGCCGAATCGGGCGAGGTCGCGCAGTGTCGCGCAGATGCCGCCGGCGACGCGCGCTGCGCCGCGTGAATCCACGCTGATGTAGGCGTCGTGCTCGGCGCCCATCGGCTGCCACAGATAGTGCGACAGGATCTTTGCATAGGACATGCCGCAGGCACGCTCATAGACCCAGCCGAGCACGTCGGTGTTGGTCGAGACGTAGTGGAAGGTCTGGCCATGCGGCGCGCCGTTTGGCCGCAGTGTGCGCAGATAGTCGCGCAGATTGCTCGGCGGGATGGTGGGATCCGGCAGCTCCCAGCCGGTCGAGCGCCGGTAATTCATGACGTCGCCGTCGCGCGCCATGTAATCCTCGTCGAAGCGGATGCCGACGCTCATGTCGAGCAGATGCCGCACCGTGCAGCTGCCGCCATAGACCGAGCCTTCCATCTCCGGGATGTAGCGCGTCACCGGCGCGTCGGGATCCAGCCTGCCGTGATCGGCCAGGATGCCGCCCAGCGTGCCGGCGACCGACTTGCTGACCGAGAAGATCAGGTGTGGCGCATCCGGCGCCAGGCCGTGGGCATACCATTCGAACGCGACCTGTCCGCGATGCGACACCACGATGCCGTCGGTGTGGCTGGTCCGCAGCGCCTCGCCGACGCCGATCTCCTCGCCGCGTGGGTCGGCGAAGCTGACGTCGTCGAGATAGCGCGGCGCAAACGACAGCGGCGCTGCCGCCGCGGCGCGCGTGATGTTCGCGGTCGGCAGCAGTTCGCGGACATTGCGGAATGCCCACTCGTTGAACGGATGTTGACGCCAGTTGGCGAGCGTGACTTGTTCGTCAGCCGCCGACGGGAAGGCGGCCATGATGCGACGCGAATTCATTCTTGATCCAGCGATGCCATTGGGAGACATGCGAAAGTTCCGCATGCGCCACGCCGCTCGCAATCAACCGGATGGTGGAGGGGGCCGTCGGGTTACCATGGCGTAACCGTTTCAGGATGCGCGCTTGGCCCGCAATTTGCTTGACTATGCCCTGCGGCTGCCCCAGCGTGACGGGCATGCGACGCGCAGACGTTCGCCATCGGGAAACATCGGGAGGTAGGTCATGATCGCGCTTCTGGGCCGACCGGATCCGGCAACTACGCAAGCCATTCAGTTCGCACGCGGAATTCTCGAGGGGTCGGCGACGGCGTTCTACGAGGTCGACGGCAACCTGACCCTCAACCGCTTCGTGCTCTCCAGCAACGTGCCGCCGAGTTTCCACGACCAGTATCTGGCCGGCATGAACCGACTCGATCCGTTGCATCCGCGCTCCGCCAGCAACCGGCCGATCGCGCGGCTGAGCGTGGCGCTCAACCAATGCGCGACCCAGGAGGCCGCGACCTACCGCGCCTTCGCCGGGCAATGCGGCGTCGCCGACATGATCGAGTTCTTCTTCCGCCGCAATGACCGGATCGTCGCCGGCATGAGCGTGCTGTGGGCGCCGGGTTGCACCATCCCCGACGGCAGCATGAACATCGCGGAGAAGATCCATGATTATCTCGAATTCAACCTGACCAGCCGGCTATCGTCGAATGCCGACGAGCCGGCGCGCTACGGCCTGACCTCGCGCGAGATGGAAGTCGTCGAGCTCTTGTGCTGCGGCCGCACCAACCGCGAGATCGGCGAGTGCCTGAACATCGGGCTGGCGACGGTGAAGACCCATCTGATCCACATCTTCGAGAAGCTCGGCGTCGAGACCCGCTCCGCCGTCGTGGCGATGATGTCGCGGCCGCATTGAGGGTGTGAGCTCACGGCTCTATCCACGCGTCGTCCCGGCCTAGTGCGCAATTGCGCACGGGGGCCGGGACCCATACTCCGCGGCCCGTGTTGTGAACGGGACTCGTCGTTCCAACTGCGCACAACAATCAGCATTTGTGGTTATGGGCCCCCTGAGTTCACAGGGACAACATCGAACGTGCCCGTCGATTAATTTTGCCGCAGGCCGTTCCCGATCCACCGTACGGTGGATTGCTGCCACCGCCTGCGCCAGCCGAGAGTCCCGCAAGGACCGGTGTCGTATTCGACAATGTTGGCGAGCGGCTGCCGCTCGCAGACATTGAAGGATTCGACATGCGTGATTTCATGGCCATCGGCCGCTCGGTGGCGGTTGCCGAGCGTGGCATGGCGGCAACCTCGCACCCGCAGGCGACGCTGGCCGCGGTCGAGATGCTGAAGGCTGGTGGCAATGCCGTCGATGCCGCGGTGGCGGCGGTCGCGGTGCAGGGCGTGGTCGAGCCGCAGATGACCGGCATCGGCGGCGACTGTTTTGCGCTCTATTCTCCTCACGCGGGCGAGCCGATTGCGCTGAACGGCTCGGGCCGCACGCCCGCCGGCACCGACGTCGAGAAATTTGCCGCAAGCGGCGCCCGCGACATTCCGCCGACCGCGCCCGAGGCGGTGACCGTGCCTGGCGCGATCGATGCCTGGTGCCGGCTGGTCGCCGATCACGGCAGCAAGTCGCTGGAAGAAATCTTCCGGCCGGCGATCGCGGCCGCCGAGCAGGGCTTTTGCGTGACGCCGCGCGTCGCCGAGGACTGGCGCCGCTTCCGGGCGCGGATCGAGATCGATGCCAACGCCGCGGCGCAGTTCCTTCCCGGCGGCAAGGCGCCCGAGGTCGGCGACATCCGCACCCAGCCTGCGCTCGGCCGCAGCCTGCGCCGGATCGCCCAGCACGGTCGCGAGGCATTCTACGCGGGCGAGGCCACCGACGAGATGGTTAGCATTCTGCGTGCCCTCGGCGGTGCCCACAGCAGCGAAGACTTCGCGGCGCAGAGGTCGGACTATGTGCGCCCGATCTCGGCGCGCTACCATGACCACGATGTGGTTGAATGTCCGCCGAACGGGCAGGGCTTGGCCGCGCTGATGATCCTGCGCACACTCGCCGGCTTCGACGTCGGCGCGCTGGCGCAAGCCGATCGCATCCATCTGCTCGCCGAAGCCACCAAGGCCGCCTACCGCGCACGCGACGCCTTTTTCTGCGATCCCGCGACCGGCACGGTCGATTCGCCGGCGTTCCTTGCCGAAGACTATATCGGGATGATCCGCAGCAAGATCGACATGAACCGGGCTTCCGCGCCCGCGGTCTGGGACGATATCGAACATCGCGACACGGTCTATGTCACGGTGGTCGATCGCGATCGCAACGCGGTCTCGCTGATCAACTCGCTGTTCTATCCGTTCGGCAGCGGTATCTACGCGCCGAAATCCGGCATCCTGCTGCATAACCGCGGCTGGAGCTTTCGCGCCAGGCCCGGACATCCGAATTCGCTCGGGCCGCGCAAGCGGCCGATGCACACGATCATCCCGGGCCTGCTGCGCAAGGACGGCAAGACCGTGATGTCATTCGGCGTGATGGGCGGCCATTACCAGGCCGCGGGCCACGCCAATCTGATCTCGAACATCTTCGACATGAAGATGGACGTCCAGGCCGCGGCCGAGGCGCCGCGCTCCTTCGCGTTCGACGGCGCACTGTCGCTGGAGACGACGATTTCGACGGATGTCCGCGACGAGCTGCGCGCCCGTGGCCACGATGCCCGCTTCTCCGAGGAACCGATCGGCGGCTGCCAGGCGATCCGCATCGACCATGCCCGCGGCGTCCTGTTCGGCGCTTCGGACCACCGCAAGGACGGTCTGGCGCTGGGATTCTGAGGTGCGTCACACAATTTCGGAATAATAGAACAATACCTCTGATTTGCCGGACATGTCAAGTCGCCATGTCGAGTGCCGGCACGCCGCCGGCTCCTTTGCATGGGGTTGTTTTCCAGGTTTTGGCAGTGCGCCCCCGCGGAGGCAGGCAATTCGCAATAGCCCTGCGCTTGCGGGGAGGTGGCGGAGCATCCACCGGACGGTGGATTGTTCCAAATGCCGACATGCCGAACCTTTGGCGTCACGCCGGTGTCGTGTGCGGTTCGGCCGCCGTGCACCGCACCGTGCGCGCCCCAGGCTTTCCCAATCGAGAAGTTGATCCGCATGACCAGGACATTCGCCGACACGGTCTTCCGCAACGGCCGGATCTACACGTCGAACCGGGCGCAGCCCTGGGCGAGCTGCGCGGCCGTCAAGGCCGGCCGGTTCATCGCCGTGGGCGAGCAGCGCGACGTCGCATCGCTGATCGGCGAGGGGACCGCGACGGTCGATCTCGGCGGCCGGATGGCGATGCCGGGGATCGTCGACATCCACAATCACATCATGATGGGCGGGCAGGCCGATCTCTACGAGCTGCGTTTCTCCAACGCCGACAGCATTCCAGGGATCGCCGAGACCCTGCACAAGGCGGCGTCGGCCGCCAAGCCCGGCGCCTGGATCGTCGGCGGGCAGTTCGGCAACAATCTGCTGAACGAGATGAACACCGCGGAGTCCTGCGCGCTGCTCGATGCGGCGTGTCTCGGACATCCCGTGGTGCTGCGCGACGACACCTATCACAACCGCTGGGCCAGCTCGGCGGCGCTGCGGCTGGCCGGTGTGCAGGCCGACAGCCCCGATCCGACCGACGGCGAGATCGGCCGCGACCTCAAGACCGGGACCTTGACCGGGATCATGATCGAGGCCGCCTCGGGCCTGGTCGAGCGCGCGCTCGCGGCCTCCGGTCACTACACCGCCGAGATGGACCGCGCGGCGGTGGGCCGCTCGATCTCGGTGCTGAATGCCTATGGCGTCACCGCCTTCATCGACGCCGCCAGCATGCAGCCGATCTTGGCGGCGCTGAAGGGGCTCGACGATCGTGGCGAGCTCACGGCCTGGGCGGTCTGCGCGATGCCGGTGGTCGAGCCCGGCTTCATGTTCGGCAAGTCCGGCGAGGAGCTGTTTGCGCTGCGCGAGGATTACCGCGGCGCGCATGTGAAGCCCGACTATGTGAAGGTGTTCCTCGACGGCGTGCCGGGCGCCAAGACCGCGGCCTTCCACGAGCCGTATGTCGCCGATCCCGTGCGCGGCTGCTGCTTCCGCGGCGCCACCATGTTGACCGTGCCGGACCTGATCCGCTGGCTCGGCCGCTGCGAGAAGCTCGGCCTTGCCGCCAAGATCCATTGCGCCGGCGATGCCGCGGTCACCCAGGCGCTCGACGCCGTCGATGTGGTGCGCAGCTTCAACGGCCCGACCCATCTGATCCACCAGATCGCGCATGCGAGCTATATCGCGCCCGACGACATCAAGCGTTTCGCCGAGCTCGGGGTCGCTGCCGATCTGTCGCCGATCATCTGGTACCCGACCGTCTTCCTCGAGGCGCACAAGGCCGCGATGGGCGAGGAGCGCGCGCAGCGCTTCTGGCCGAACCGGGATTTGAAGGAGGCCGGGGCGCTGATGGCCGGCGGCTCGGACTGGCCTGTCATCCCGATCCCCGATCCCTGGCAGGGCATCGAGGGCATGGTAACGAGGCAGAATCCCACCGGCGATTTTCCCGGCAAGTCGCTATGGGCCGAGCAGGCGCTCGACCTCAAAACCGTGATCGACATCTACACCATCGACGCCGCGCGTGCGGCCGGGCTCGGCCAGACGATCGGCTCGATCGAGGTCGGAAAATCGGCCGATTTGATCGTGCTCGACCAGATGATCTTCGACATTCCGCCGGATCAACTCGCCGATACGCGGGTCGAGATCACCTTCTTCGAGGGCCGCAAGGTCTACGAGCGGAGCGCGTGATGGCAGCGGTGCATCAGATCCCGGTCATGGTGCTGACCGGCTTCCTTGGTAGCGGCAAGACCACGGTGCTGAACCATCTGCTGCGCCAGAAGGAGCTCAATGGCGTCGTCGCCATCATCAATGAGTTCGGCGAGGTGGCGCTGGATCATCTCCTGGTCGAGAGCAGCGAGGATCGCCTGGCGCTGCTCGACAATGGCTGCATCTGCTGCTCGGTGCGCGAGGATCTGATCGAGACGCTGGCCGACCTCGCGTCGCGCCGGGCTGATGGCACGATCCCGCCGTTCCACCGCGTGCTGGTTGAGACCACCGGGCTCGCCGACCCCGTGCCCGTGCTGCACACGTTGATGACCGCACCCGATGTGGTCGGCCGCTACCGGATCGACGGCGTGGTCGCGACCGTCGATGCCGTCAACGGCGCGCATACGCTCAAGGCGCATGGCGAAGCCGTCCGGCAGATCGCGGTGGCCGACCGGCTGCTGGTAACCAAGACCGATCTTGCCGCCGACGATGCGCTGGCGCGGCTCGACGCGCAGCTTGCGGCGATCAATCCGGTCGCAACGCGTGCGCATGTGCGGAACGGGATCATCGATCCAGCGAAGATTCTCGATGCCGGACTGTTCGATCCGTCGTCCCGCTCGGCCGACGTCGTCAACTGGTTCGATCTGGCGGCGCAGGCGGCGAACGCACCGCACGATCGCGCCGATCACCATTGCCATGGCGAGGATTGCGGGCATCACAGCCACCACACGCACGATGCAGGCGTGTCGTCCTTCAGCCTTGTGATCGACGAGCCGATCCAGCGCGAGGCGTTCATGCGCTGGCTCGACTATGTCGCAGCCCTCAAGGGTGAAGACCTGCTGCGTTTCAAGGCAATCGTGCATGTCGCCGAGCAGCCCGATGCGCCGATGGTGGTGCATGGCGTGCAGCACGTGTTTCATCCGCCGATCACGCTTGCCGGCTGGCCGTCGGCGGACCGGCGCTCGCGGCTGGTCTTCATCGTGCGCGGCATCCCGCGCCAGATCATCGAGAACACCTTGTGCAAATTTGCCGCGGTGAACCGCAACGCGATTCAACGCTCGGCGGCGTAGGTCCGTGATCGGATAGTTTCATTATTGGTTGTGGAGGGAGAGGGACATGACTGAGACGAAGAACGGCAAGGGCGCTGGTGCGTTCAACCGGCGCACGCTGCTGAAGGCCGCCGGTATCACCGGCCTCGCATCGGCGACCAACGTGCCGCTGGTCAACATCGCGAGGGCTGCCGGCAATACGATCAAGATCGGCTGGGTCGGCTGCCTCTCCGGCGTCCGCGCACCTTTCGCCGAGCCCGACACCTGGATCCATGAACGCGTCAAGGCGCGGCTGAAGGACGGCCTGAAGATCGGCGGCAAGACCTGGCAGGTCGAGTTTGTTTTCAAGGACAATCAGTCCGATCCCAACCGCTCGTCGGTGGTTGCGAGCGAACTGGTGCTGCGGGAGAAATGCGACCTGATCCTTATCGAGGACGGCGACGCCCAGGCACCCGTGCAGGAGCTCGCCGACGCCCGGGGCATTCCCTCGATCTCGACCATGGTACCGTGGCAGGGCTGGATGTTTCCGCGCAAGTCGACGCCCGACAAGGGTTTTCCCTACAGCTATCATTTCTTCTGGGGCGCCGATGACGTCGTGAAGAATTTCCTCGGCATGTGGCAGTCGGTCGATACCAACAAGAAGGTCGGCACGCTCTACATCGACAATCCCGCCGGCCAGGCGTTCTCCGACCCGAAGGTCGGTCTGCCCGGCGGCATCACGGCGGCGGGCTATCAGGAATTCTCCGCCGGCAAATTCCAGATCGCGACCGACGATTTCACCAATCAGGCGTCGTCATTCAAGAACAGCGGCGTCGACATCGTCTCCGGCTTCACGTACGGCAATCATTGGGTGACACTGTGGAATCAGGCGGCGCAGGCTGGCTTCAAGCCGCAGATCTGCACGGTGGCGGCAGCGTTCCTGTTTCCGAGTGCGGTGAACGCGCTCGGCGATCGCGGCGACGGCATGTCCACCGAAGTGTGGTGGACGCCGGCCTATCCGTTCAAATCCTCGCTGACCGGGCAGAGCGCGGCTGAACTAGCTGCCGAATGGGAGAAGACGACCGGCAAGCAATGGACCCAACCGATCGGTTACGCGCATGCGTTGTGGGAGGTTGCGCTCGCCGCATTGCAGAACAGCGACCCAAAGGACAAGAATTCGCTGCGCGATGCCATCGCGGGTCTCGATATGGAGACGGTGGTCGGGCCGGTGAAGTTCAAGGGAACGCCGATCAAGAACGTCGCAGTGACCTCGCTGTCGGGCGGGCAGTGGCGCAAGACCAAGGGCGGCAAGTCGAAATACGAACTGCTGATCGTGCACAACGGCACCGCGCCGTTCATCCCGAAGCAGGCCGATCTCCAGCTGCTCTCCAAGCTGGCCTGAGATGGCACCGCTTCTGCGCGTCGGCGGGCTTTGCAAGCGCTTCGGCGAGATCGTTGTCGCCGACAATGTCAGCTTCGCGCTGGCGCGCGGCGAATGCCTCGGCGTGATCGGTCCGAACGGCGCCGGCAAGAGCTCGCTGCTCAACCTGATCGTCGGCCTGCTCAAGACCGACGGCGGGTCGATCATGCTCGACGGCGCTGAGATATCAGAGCTGCCGCCGCATCGCCGAGCGCGGATGGGGCTCGGGCGCGCGTTCCAGATTCCGCAGCCGTTCCCGCATCTCTCGGTCTACGAGAACGCGCTGGTCGCGGCGTCCTACGGTGCCGGCCTGTATGGCGAGGCGGCATCGGACTGGACCATGGAGGTGTTGCAGCGGACCGGGCTTGACGCCAAGGCCGACAAGCTCGCCGGCGCCCTGCCGCTGATCGACCGCAAGCGGCTGGAATTCGCCAAGGCGCTGGCGTCGAAGCCGAAGTTGATCCTGCTCGACGAGATCGCCGCCGGGCTGACCGAGCCTGAGGTCGAGCGCCTCGTCGCGATCATCCAGTCGGTGAAGGCAGACCATGCGATGATCTGGATCGAGCACATTCCCCACGCGCTGCGCGCGGTGTCGGACCGCATCCTGGTGCTCGATTTCGGCCGCAAGGTGCTGGAGGGGCCGCCCGCTGAGGTCATGGACAGCGCCGTGGTGCGCGAGATCTACATGGGATTGAAGGCCGATGGCGTTGCTTGATGTGAACGGCCTGCAGATCTTCTACGGCGATCTGCAAGCTGTGTTCGACATGAACTTTACCGTCGCCGACGGCGAGGCGGTGGCGCTGGTCGGCGCCAACGGCGCCGGCAAGTCGACGTTCCTGAAGGCGCTGGTCGGGCTCAACGAGGAGCGGCAGGGGGCGGTGCATTTCGATGGCATCGACATCTTGCAGATGCCGGCCGAGGACGTCTCGCGGCTCGGCCTCATCATGGTGCCCGAGGGCCGCCTGCTGTTTGATTCACTGACCATCGAGGAGAACCTGCTGATGGGCAGCGTCAATCGGCGCAAGGGAAGCTGGACCTTGCGGCGGGTGTTCGAGCTGTTTCCGATTCTCGAAGAGCGTCGCCGGATGTTTCCGGGCCAACTCTCGGGCGGTCAGCAGCAGATGGCGGCGATCGGCCGCGCGCTGATGTCGAACCCGCGGCTCTTGCTGTGCGACGAGATCTCGCTCGGGCTTGCGCCGGTCGTGGTCGAGCAGATCTATCGCTCCTTTGCCGATATCCGCCGCGAGGGCACTGCCGTCGTGCTGGTCGAGCAGGACGTCAAGCGCGCGCTCGCGACCTCTGAACGAATTTATTGCCTGTTGAAGGGGCGGGTGTCGCTGACCGGCTCGGCGCAAGGAATGCAGCCGGAGCAGCTGACCCACGCCTATTTCGGTAACTAGCCAGGATTGGCAACGAACATGATCTGGGTTGAGACATTGATCAACGGGGCTCTGCTAGGCGGGCTCTATGGCCTGCTCGGCATCGGGCTCGCGCTGGTGTTCGGCGTGATGCGCGTCGTCAACATCGCCCATGGCGAGTTCATGGTGCTGAGCGCATTCTGCGCCGTGCTGCTCTCCAACCTGTTTCCGCAGGTCTCGCCGCTGTTGATGCTGATCCCGGTGATCGCACTGTCCTTTGCGGTCGGCTGGCTGTACCAGGCGCTCATCGTCAACCGCGTCGTGACCTCACCCGATCCGCTGTCGCCGTTGCTTTTGACCTTCGGCGTCTCGGTGATCCTGCGCAACGTGATGGTCGAGATCTTCGGCGCCGACGTGCGCAGCCTCCAGGTCGGCGAGCTGTCGCGGGCCAGCCTCGAGGTTGCCGGCCTCAACATCGGCATCATGCCGCTGCTCACGCTGGTACTCGCTGCATTGCTGTTCATGGCGCTGCAGCTCGTGCTGCGCCATACCGAGTTCGGTCGGATCGTGCGCGCCACCGCCGACCGCCGCGACATCGTAAGGCTGTCCGGGGTCAAGCCTGACCGGGTCTACAACTATGTGATGGGCCTGTCGCTGGCGCTCGGCGCGATCGGCGGCGTGCTGCTTGCGGTGCGCTCGAGCTTCACGCCGTTCTCGGGTGCCGAGCGGCTCCTGATCGCCTTTGAGGTCGTCGTGCTCGGCGGGCTCGGCTCGTTCTGGGGCGCACTGCTCGGCGGCATCGCGCTCGGCATGGCGCAACTGATCGGGCTGAAGATCGATCCGAATGCCGGGCTGCTCTATGCGCACCTCCTGTTCTTCATCATGCTGCTGATCCGCCCGTCGGGTCTCGTGTCGAGCAGGGTGTGACGCCGATGCCGACACGGACAATTCTTTTGGCCTCTGCCATCGTGCTGGTTGCGATCATCGCCGGCGCGCCCTTCGTGCTCAACGAAGGCGTGCTGCGGCTCGCGACCGAATGCCTGCTGCTACTGACGATGGCGCAGATGTGGAACCTGCTGGCGGGCTATGCCGGGCTGGTCTCGCTCGGCCACCAAGTCTTCATCGCCTTCGGCGCCTATGCGCTGTTCCTGACCTCCGGCTGGCTCGAGGTCACCCCGATCTGGGTGCTGCCGGTGGCGCCGCTGGTGGCCGCAGCCGTCGCGGCCATCATCGCGTTTCCGCTGTTTCGGCTGCGCGACGCCTATTTCTCGATCGCGATGTGGGTGTTCGCCGAGATCATCGGCGCCTTCACGATGAAGTCGCAGGCGGTCGGCGGCACCTCCGGCGTGCCGCTCGCCACTAGCAAGCTGATCGATTTCGACTGGTTTGAGCCGACGATGTTCTGGCTCGCCGGCGGCCTGACTCTCGTCACCATCGCCGCGCTGTACAAGATGATGACCTCGAGTTTCGGGCTCGGCTTGATGAGCGTGCGCGACAATGATCTTGCGGCGATGAGCGTCGGCGTCGATGTCCGCCACAACCGCTTCATCGCCTTCGTGCTGTCGGCGGCGGGATGCGGGCTTGCCGGTGCGCTCAGCTTCATGGGCAATCTGTTCATCGCGCCGCTGGCGGCGTTCGACGTCAACTGGTCGGTCTACATGATGTTCATCGTGATCATCGGCGGCATCGGCACGCTCGAAGGCCCGATCCTCGGCGTCATCATCTTCTTCGGCCTGCGCGAGCTGATGACCGGGCCGCTCGGCCTGTCCGGCGGGTGGTATCTGGTCGGGCTCGGCGTCATCGCCGTCGTCGTGATGATCGTGGCGCCCCGCGGCCTCTGGCCGGCGTTGCGCGATCGCCTCGGCGTGCGGCTGCTCGATGTCCACCGTGCCGCGCCGCGGCCGGCCGCAGCCGCGATCCTGCCGGCCACGTCAGAACGGGTTACCGGATGAGGCAGGCCTTCACGCCGTCACCATTGCTTGTATTCTGACTGTTCTGGCTTTGAGTGGAGGGCGTGATGGCTCTGGTATTTCGGCATGGCGGATGGGCATTGGCGGGTCTGATCGTGGCGACATTGACGGTGCCGACGGCCGCGCAGGCCGAGCGCAGGATGTGGCCGCAGGCGGCCGCGATGCACCCGATGGATGGGCTCACCACCGACGAGATCCGCTCCGTCTCCGATATCCTCCGCGGCGCCGGCAAGCTCGACGATGCGACGCGGGTCGTGTCCATGACGGTCGAGGAGGATCCCAAGGACGAAGTGCGGGCGTGGAAGCCCGGACAACCGTTCACGCGGCGCGCCACTGCGACGCTGCTAAGCGGCGGGCATCTCTACGAGGCGCATATCGACCTCGCTGCGCGCAGTCTCATCGGCTGGGAGGAGATCAGGGATCATGAGGCGGCGCTGACCATCGACGAGCTGATGTCCGCCGGTGATCTGCCGAAGCAGGACCCGCGCTGGATCGCCGCGATGGCCAAGCGCGGCATCACCGATTTCAAGAACGTGCTGTGCCTTCCGCTGACGGTCGGGCCGATGACGGATCCGACGCTGAAAGGCCGCCGCCTGCTCAACGTGCCCTGCGTCGACACGTCAGGCGCCGCCAACAATCTGTGGGGCAAGCCGATCGAGAACCTGTTCGCCCAGGTCGATCTCAAGAGCAGGACGGTGCTGTCGGTGACCGATCTCGGCGTGGTGCCGCCACCGCCGCAGACGCCCTCGCACGCCTATGCCGACTCCGGCAAATACCGCAAGCCGCCGAAGCCGATCGAGATCATGGCGCCCGAGGGCAGCAATGTGAAGGTGGAGGGCGGCCAGGTCCGCTGGGACAATTGGTCGTTCCATGTCCGCCTCGAGCCGCGCGTCGGCGCGGTGCTGTCGCTGATCCGCTACGACGACCACGGCAGCTTCCGCGACATCGCCTATCAGATCTCGGCGAGCGAGATGTTCGTGCCCTATATGGATCCGACGCCGACCTGGTCGTTTCGCGCCTATATGGATATCGGCGAGTACGGCTTCGGCGTGCTGTCCAGCGAATTGCAGCGCGGCGTGGATTGCCCAGAAGGCGCACATTACCTCGATCTGACGATCTCGGACACCAAGGGCAATCCGGTCGTCTCGAAGGGCGCGGTCTGCATCTTCGAGCGCCCGACCGGCGATCCGATTTGGCGCCACAGCGAACTGCTCAACAACACCGCCGAGGTGCGGCCGAACAATGAGCTGGTGGTGCGGATGGCGCCGGTGGTCGGCAATTACGACTATCTGGTCGACTACGTGTTCGACCGCGCCGGCAACATCGACGTCAAGCTCGGCGCCTACGGCATCGACGCCACCAAGGGCGTGGCGAGCAAGACACTGAGCGACCCGACCGCCGCGCAGGATACTGCCTACGGCACACTGGTCGACGAAGGACTGCTGGCGGTCAACCACGATCACTACATGACGTTCCGGATCGACATGGACGTCGACGGCACCGCGAACCGCCTGGTCGAGGACCGCTTCAATGTCCGCCGGCTGGAGCAGGGCCAGCGCAAGAGCCTGTGGCAGGTCGACACCAGGCCGGTTCCGACCGAAGGGCCGATCACGACGCCGCTGAACGCGGCGCAGTTCAGGATCGAGAGCGCGGGCAGGACCAACAAACACGGCTACCGCACCAGCTACCAGATCATGCCCGGCCATTCCGACGTCTCGGTGCTCGCCAAGGACGATCCGATCCAGTTGCGTGCCGGCTTCAGCGCCTACACGCTATGGACCTCGGCCTATGCCCGTGACGAGCGCTATGCCGCGGGCATGTACCCGAATGGAAACCCTGAGGTCGACGGCCTGCCGAAATGGACCGCGGCGAAGCGGCCGATCGAGGATCGCGATCTCGTGCTGTGGTACACGGTCGGCTTCCGCCACGTGCCGCGCGCCGAGGATTGGCCTGTCATGCCCGGCCTGTGGCACGGCTTCCGGCTGCGGCCGTTCAATTTCTTCGATCGCAATCCCGCGCTCGACGTCCCGCCGATGGTGAACGCCCGGGATACGAAATGAAGGCCCGCATGTATCGCATCGGCGCCCTGCTGGCGTTGCTGGCGACAGCCCCAGCCGCGCTCGGCGCAGCGGCCGAAGCCGGCACCAACGATGCGTCCTTGCTCTATTTGAGCAGCGACGACTGGGACCGACAACCCGCGCCGCGCAAGGTCGCGCTCGCGGCCGACTTCATGCGGATCTTCTGCACGGTTCAGACGATGTCGGCCGCGTCGCTGGCCGACTGCCTCGATCGCGACAAGGCCGATGGCGCGGTGTTCGAGCGCGCCATAGCCTGCGTCAGCGCACTGTCAGCCGGCCGCTGAAAGGCCGGCGTCGATTCCTTCGGCGATCCGTTTCACGTCCGCCGTGGTGAGGATCAGCGGCGGGGACAGGATGAGGTTGTTGCCGGAGACCCGCAGCATCACGCCCGCCTCGTAGGCGGCGTCGGCGACCTTGGCCATCGTCTTCTTGTCGGCTGACTTCTTGCTGTCGCGATCGGCGACCAGCTCGAGCGCAGCCATCAGGCCCTTGCCCCTGACATCGCCGACCAGCGCATGCTTCGCCTTGAGCGCGGCCAGCGCCTGCGCAAGGTCCTTGCCGCGCGCAGCGGCGTTCTCGTCGAGCCTGAGGCGGCGGGTCTCGGCGAGCGCCGCCAGGCCGGCGGCGCAGCCGACCGGATGGCCCGAATAGGTGTAGCCATGGCCGATCGAGCCGAATGTCGTGGTGTCGGCCTCGAAGGCCTCGGCGACGGCTTCGCCGATCAGCATCGCGCCGAGCGGGAAGTAGCCCGAGGTGATCGCCTTGGCCATCGTCATCATGTCGGGCTTCACGCCCCACAGCCGCGAGCCCGACCATGCGCCGGTGCGTCCGAAGCCGGTGACCACCTCGTCGGCGATCATCAGGATGCCGTGACGGTCGCAGATCTCACGCGCCAGCTTCATGAAGTTGTCCGGCGGCACGATCACGCCGCCCGCACCTAACACCGGTTCCATGATGAAGGCCGCGATGGTGTCGGCGCCCTGAAACGCGATCTCCTCTTCCATCGCCGCCGCGCAGAGCTGCGCGAGCTTTGCGGGATCGGTCTCGTTGAAGGGATTGCGGTAGCTCGACGGCGCCGGGATATGGAACACGCCGGGCAGCATCGGCTCATAGTTGCGCCGGAAGTTGGCGTTGCCGTTGACGGAGGCGCCGCCGAAATGAGTACCGTGATAGCCCTTCTTCAGTGCCAGGAACTTGGTGCGATCGGCCTGGCCCTTGATCTTCCAGTATTGCCGCGCCAGCCGCAGCGCGGTCTCGACCGAGTCCGATCCGCCCGAGGTGAAGAAGGCGCGCACCATGCCTTCCGGCTTGAACCACTCGGTGAGCTCGTAGGCGAGCTCGATCGAGGGACCGCTGGAGGTGCCGCGGAAGCCTGAATAATACGGCAGCGCGCTGAGCTGGTCTGATATCGCCTGCTTGATCGGATCGCAGCTGTAGCCGAGATTGACGTTCCACAAGCCGCCGACCGCATCGATCACGGTCTTGCCGTCGATGTCGGTGACTTCGACGCCTTCGCCCTTCATCACGATCCGCGGCGGCTGCGCCCGCATCTCGGCAGGATGGGCCATCGGGTGCCAGATCGGCTTGGCGTTGTTCTCAACCAGAAAGTTTCTGTCGCGCATGATCGCCTCTGTTACTCGAACTGCAGCCCGAAATGCCGCAGCGCCTCGCCGTAGGACGCGGCCGGGTTGCGCACATCAAACAGCACCGTGCGCATGTTGCGCGCAACGGCGCCTGCGATGTTGCGGCGCTGGTCGTCGACGAAGACGCAATTGTCTGCCTCGAGCGCCAGTTCGTCCAGCACGCTTTGGTAGGCGCGGGGGTCTGGTTTCAGGATCCCGGTATGAGTCGCGTCGACGATGGTCTCGAAGCGCTCCAGGATGGACAGGCGGTTGCGGAAATCGGCGCCGTAGAACAGGTCGAGCTCGTTCGACAGGATGGCGAGCCGGAGCCCGGCATCGGCGGCGAGCTCGATCGCGCGCACCGCCTCGGGGCGGATCACGGTATCGGGATCGGCACCGCGCGCCCGTTTCACGAAAGTTTCCATGTCGCGCCAGTCTTCGCCGAGCATGCGGCCGACCTCGCGGCTGCGCGTCAGCCAGTAGTCGCGCTCCGAAATCTCGCCGCGCTGCATCGACGCCCATAGCGGGTCGCTGTCGGGCGCGAACGGTCCGAGCCATTTCAGCGTGCACGGGGCAAGCCCGAGCGTGCGCTCGGTCAGGTCATGGGTCTCGAACAGCGTCTTCGAGATCACGCCGCCGAAGTCGAGCACCAGCGCCTGGGCGTGCGGCCTTGTCATGCGGCAGCCGTCGCCCGGCCGGGGCGGACAACGCCGGCCGCGACCCAGCGGTCGAAGATGCCGAGCACTGTTTCGTTGAATGCGGCGCTGTTGATGTGATCCTTGATCTCGTGCAGCTCGACCGGGGGCTGAATCGCCGCGCGCATCGCATCCACAAAAGCGGCGAGGGCATCGGGATCGTGCAGCGCCTCGCCCTCGCGGTCCCATTGCTGGATGCCGCCGGCCGGCAGCACGAAGGCCACCGGTGCGGTGGCGCTGGATAACTTCTCGGCAATCGCGCGGGCGATGCGCTTCCGATCGGCGGCCCCAGAGGTCGCCGACGCGAGCAGCCGGTTATGCGCGTGGAACGGGCGATCCGACAGCTCCTTGGGAACGCCGAGCCAAGCCGGGAAGTCGACCATGTCGATCGCGCCGGGCGCGACGATCTGCGGAATGCCGGCACGGCCCGCATTCTTCAGCCTGTCGGCGCCGGAGTTGACCACCGAGCCGGTGAGCTGGTTGGCGACTTCCTGCAAGGAGAGATCCAGCACCGCCGCGAAGCCACCCTGAGCTGCGATCGATTCCATCGCGCGGCCGCCCATGCCTGTCGTGTGGAAGACGACGACCTCATAGCCGCGCCGTTCGAGCTGCGGCTTCAGCTCGACCATGTAGCGCAGGCAGCTCTTGCCGAGCGAGGTGATCGCGACCACCGGCCGGTCCAGGCTGGGCTTGATCGCGCTCTTCGCGGCGCCGACGATCGCGCCGCAGGCTTGCGACAGTACGGCCGTGCAGGTGCCGTTGAGGCCGTAGAGCCCGCCGGCCCACAGAATCATCATCAGGTCAGCGGCGACGCGCTCGGGCGGAATCAAATGCGAGAACGCGACGGTCGAGACGATCAGCTTGGGCAGGCCGAGCGGCAGCGCCTGCGCGACGTCGAGCGCAAGATCGGTTCCCATCGTGCCGCCGATCGCGATCATGCCGTCGATGGCATCACGCGCGGCGAGCTCGCGCGCTAGATTGGTGGCGCCGATCGCCATCAGCGACATCGCGGAATTCTCGTCGCCGCTGGATGCTATCGCCGCGATCGTGGTCTGCGCGGCGGCGGCCACCGCATGCTTGTCATGTGTGGGCTGATAGGGCGGATCACCGAGCACGCTGATGTCCATCATGATCGTGCGGCCGCCGGCGCGCGCGATGCACTCGCTCATGAACAGCAGTTCGTCGGCCTTGGTGTCTCCCGTTCCGATCAGGAGAATGCGGGGCTCTGTCATCTCAGGCATGACCTTCGGCTCGCCGGCGGCGTGAGGGATGTGGACGAGTTGGTTTGCACCCAGCGTGCGGGAGCGTTCGGCCATCGTGCGATCACGCTATGGGGACGCTCGCTGCGGTGACATCCACCTATCGGTTGATTGCTGCCAAAGCCTTGATTTGGCGAGGATTGCAACATGCCAGCGATCCCGGTCGGGAGTCGCGTTCGCCACCGTCACAATGATCCCGCATGCAGCAAGCCCAGATCGATCAACACCGCTCGGCTGCCATTCCGGCCCAGCAGCTCTTCATTGGCGGACGGCCTGCCCAGGCGGTCGGCGAGGCGCGGCTTGACGTCGTGTCGCCGATCGACGGCCAGCTGCTGACGAGCATCGCCGACGGCGATGCGGCCGATATCGGCGCCGCGGTGAGGCATGCGCGGCAGGCGTTCGAGCAGGGCAGCTGGTCGCGCGCGGTCCCGACGCAGCGCAAGAAGGTGCTGCTGCGGTTCGCCGAGTTGATCGAGCGGCACGCCCTCGAGATCGCGGTGCTCGGCGTGCGCGACAACGGCACCGAGATCGGCATGGCCTACAAGGCCGAACCGCTGTCGGCGGCCGGCACGATCCGCTACTACGCCGAGGCGATCGACAAGGTGTATGGCGAGATCGCACCAACCTCAGGCGACGTGCTCGGGCTGGTGCATCGCGAGCCGCTCGGTGTCGTCGGTGTGATCGTGCCGTGGAATTTTCCGCTGATGATCGGAGCGTGGAAGATCGGTCCGGCGCTCGCCGCCGGAAATTCGGTCGTGGTCAAGCCGCCGGAGCTTGCATCGCTCACGCTGCTGCGGCTTGCCGAGCTCGCGACCGAGGCGGGGTTGCCGGATGGCGTGCTCAACGTCGTCACCGGCCGCGGCGCATCGGCCGGCGAGGCGCTTGCGCTGCATATGGATGTCGACGCGCTCGCCTTCACCGGCTCGGGCGCGATCGGGCGGCGGCTGCTGGAATGTTCGGCGCGGTCGAACCTGAAACGCGTGCATCTCGAGCTTGGCGGCAAGTCGCCCAATATCGTGTTCGCCGATGTGCCCGACATCAAGCATGCGGCCAAGGTCTCCGCGAACGGCATCTTCCGGAATTCGGGCCAGGTCTGCGTCGCCGGCTCGCGGCTGCTCGTGCAGTCGCAGGTCTACGATCGCTTCATGGCTGAGCTGCTTGAGGCCACCGCCAGGCTTCGCGTCGGCGATCCCCTCGAATTGACGTCTGATATCGGTGCCGTCGCCAGCAAGGTGCAGTTGCGCAAGAATCTCGACGCTGTTGTCCGCGCGGAAGCGCAGGGCGCGAAGCGGCTGGTTGGCGGCGAGCAGATCCGCGCCGACAGCGGCGGCAACTTCATGGCGCCGGCGATCCTCACCGAGGTGACGCCGGCGATGGAGGTGTGGCGCGAGGAGGTGTTCGGCCCGGTGCTGTCGGTCACGCGGTTCGACAGCGAAGAGAATGCTGTCGCGCTTGCCAATGCGACGCCCTATGGACTTGCGTCCGCAGTGTGGACCGGAAACCTTTCGACGGCGCATCGCATGGTGCGCGCCATCAGGGCCGGCGTTGTGCACGTCAACGCCTATGGCGGCGCCGACATCACGGTGCCGCTCGGCGGCTTCAAGCAATCCGGCTTCGGACGCGACAAGTCGCTGCACGCGCTCGACGCCTATACCGACCTCAAGACCGCCTGGATCGCGCTATGACATCTGCAACTGCCGAACGCTCAGGCGTTCTGAACCGATTGCTCGATGCCGAGCAGGAGCGTTTTCGCGCGCTGCATCCGCGATCGGACGCGGCGTGGCAAGACGGCAGGCAGCACTATCTTTATGGCGGTCCGTCGCACTGGATGCGACGCTGGGCCGGCGGCTTCCCGGTCTATGTCGAGGAGGCGCAGGGCGCGCATATCAGGGACATCGACGGGCGCGACTACATCGATTTCTGTCTCGGCGACACCGGGGGCATGTGCGGGCACGCGCCCGAGGCGGTGACGGAGGCGGCACTCAATCAGCTCAAGCGCGGCGCGACCATGATGCTGCCGACGGAGGACAGCATCTGGGTCGGCGCCGAATTGTCGCGCCGCTTCGGTCCGAAATACTGGACACTGACGACGTCGGCGACCGACGCCAACCGCGCCGCGATCCGTATCTCGCGCATGATCACCGGCCGGCGCAAGGTGCTGGTGTTCTCCGGCTGCTATCATGGCGGTGTCGAGGAGGCGCATGTCGAGATCCGCGACGGCCGGGTCGGGCTGCGCAACATGATCCATCCCAACGGCATCGATCATGACGCGGTGAGCCGGGTGGTCGAGTTCAACGATGTCGCGGGCCTCGAGGCGGCGCTGGCGCATGGCGACGTCGCCTGCGTGCTGACCGAGCCGTTGATGACGAATTTTGGCATGATCCCGGTCGATCCCGGATTTCACGAAGCGTTGCGCGACCTGACCCGCCGGAGCGGCACCGTGCTGATCATCGACGAGACCCACACACTGTCCTGCGGGCCGGGCGGTTACAGCCAGGCGTATGGCCTCGAGTCCGACATTCTTGTCGCCGGCAAGGCGATCGCGGGCGGCATCCCCGCCGGCGTGTTCGGCCTCAGCCAGGAGATCGCCGAGCGGCTCTGGAAGCTCGTGCCTCACGTCAATCCGCGCGTGCGGCAGTCCGCACATCTCGGCTTCGGCGGTACGCTGGCCGGCAATGCGCTGACGCTCGCGACCATGCGCGCGGTGCTGGAGAAGGTGCTGACGTCTGCAAATTATGAGCGGATGATCGGGACCGCGACCTGGCTCGCACAGGACGCGCGCCGGTTGATCGAAGCGGCCGGTCTGCCCTGGCATGTCACGCAGATCGGCGCGCGCGCCGAGATCATGTTCATGCCGCATCCGCCGCGCAGCGGTGCCGATGTCATTGCCGGCCGGCAACCCGATCTCGAGACCTTGCTGCATGCGTTCTACATGAACGAGGGCATCCTGGTTACGCCATTTCACACCATGTTGCTGATGTGTCCGGCGACCTCGGCGCGCGACGTCGACAAGCATACGGCGGTGTTCGCGCAATTCATTGATTTGCTGCGCGACGCGGGAGCAATCTGATGCAACCGCCTCCGTTTAATCTTGATGGCCGGGTCGCCATCGTCACGGGTGGAGGCCGCGGGATCGGCGCCGCGATTGTCACGCGATTCGCGCAGGCGGGCGCGACCGTTGTGATCGCCAACCGGACGCTCGATGTGGCCGAAGCGCTGGCGCGCGAGCTGGCGGCCGATGGACGTGCGGCGCATTGCGCTCCGTTCGATCGACTCGATCGCAGCAGCTTGCGCGCCATGATTGATGGTGTCGCCGCCAAATTCGGTCGTCTCGACATCGTCGTGCACAATGCCGGCGGCTGTCCGTGGGCCTCGCTGGATGAACTCGACGAAGCAAAACTCGACGAGACGCTGGCGCTGAATCTCAACGCCAGCATCTGGCTCGCCCAGGCCGCCAGTCCGCATATGCGCGCCAACAAGTTCGGGCGGATCCTCGTGACGTCGTCGGTGTCGGCGCGCGTCGCGATGGGCGGCGGCGCGCATTACTCGGCGGCCAAGGCAGGCGTCAACGCGTTCATCCGCGGCGCCGCCTTCGAGCTGGCGCGCGACGGCATCACGGTCAATGGCGTCGAGGCCGGCTTCATCGAGAAACCCGGCCGCGGCAGCATGAGCGCGCCGGAGAACAAGGCCAAGCTCGAACGCTTCATTCCGATGGGACAGATGGGCCGGGCCGACGACATCGCCTGCGCGATGCTCTACCTCGCTTCCGTTGAAGCCAGATACGTCACCGGGCAGACCATCGTGGTCGACGGCGGTTCGACCTTGCCCGAAACCGGATTTGCCGTCGAACGGCAGTGGGGAGTCTGATGCCGCGGCTGGAAGGAAAGACGGCGCTGGTGACCGGCGCGGCCACCGGGATCGGCCGGGCCACGGCCGTGCTGCTGGCGTGGAGCGGCGCGCGCGTCGTGCTGTTCGGCCTCGGCGACGCCGAGCTTCAGGCCGCGGCGGCCGAGTGCGGCGGGCAGGCGATCCATGGCGACGTCACGCGTCCGGATGACGTTGCCAAGGCCGTCACTGCCTCCGGCGCGTGGCTCGACATTGTCGTCAACGCGGCGGGTTTGATCGTGCCGGATCAGCCCGCAAACGTCTCCGACGAGGTCTGGGCCAAAACGCTCGATGTCAACCTCACCGGGACGATGCGCGTCTGTCGCGCTGCGCTCCCGTTGCTCCGGCAGCGCGGCGGCGCGATCGTCAACATCGCGTCCGTTGCCGCGTTCAATGCCAGCCCGGATAGTGCAAGCTACGCCGCGAGCAAGGCGGCCGTCGTCGCCTATACGCGTTCGCTGGCCTACGCGCATGGCGCCGACGGCATCCGCGCCAACGCGGTCGCGCCCGGCTGGGTGCGGACGCCGATGAGCGCCCATGAGATGCGGTTGCTCGCGGAGCAGAACGGCACCACGGCCGAGACCGAGTTTCGCGCTGTCGAACGGCGGATCGCCTTGGGGCGGATGGCCGATCCCGCCGAGATCGCGGCATGCTGCCTGTTCCTGGCGTCCGACGAGGCGTCCTTTGTCACCGGAGCAGTGCTGGTCGCCGATGGCGGCGGCCGCTCGCCGACACAGAATCGCGCGGTCTAGAACAGTCGATTCGCGTCCAAGTGTTGCGGCCGGCACCTTGATCAGGGCCGGCGGATTTGGCACTCTCGCGCCATCACGTCATTCGATCGAGGGGCGTTATGAACAAGTCATTTTCCGTGATCATTGCCGCGGCCGCTTCAATCGTCGTGCTGTCGTCGACGGCGGCGAAATCTGGCGAGGTCTACCCGTTTGGCGATCCGCCGTACCGGCTGGACTTCGTGCAGGAGCCTCAGATCGAATCGGGCTGCTGGAAATGGAATTGGCAGCTGTACCAGTGGCAGGACTACTGCCCGGTTTACGTCTATCCGAAGGCTTATATGTTCTCGCGCTCGTCGCGCGTTGTGCTCCGCACCAGGGGGTGAGGAGCAACCTCGCGGCTTGAAGAGCTCTGCGTCACACCGATCGGAGCGACGCAGAAGCGCGCACTCTTATGAGTGCGCGATGGTGCAGGCGATCTGCTGGTGCTTGCCGAAGTTGAGCAGCGCGTTTTCCCGGAAGCCATCCAGCCAGACGCCACGGCCGGCATAACGATAGCCGACGCCCATCGGAACGTGCCGCACATGGATGCCGCCACGTCCGGTCAGCAGCGAGGCGGTGACCACTTCGCCCTCGACGGACACGGCGCGCGGGCACAGCGGATAGTGATGGCCGTTCTCGCAGGTGAAGACGATCTCGCTGCAGGTGCCGACCGGAGCCTTGGTGATCAGGCCGAGATCAGCGGCCGCCGCTGGCCGGGAATTGCCCGACAGTGCTGCGCCCAAAGCCAGAATTCCCGCGACCATGTAGCCAATTCGAATACGCATCAGTGCCCCCTCGTCCAGCGATAGGCTAAGTAATTGAGAAAAAATATCTGGCGCTAAATGAGCAAAAAAAGCCTCCAAGGTCAAACCTGCGACAGCGGTCGGCACGGGGGTCGGGCGCTGAGTGTTGCAGGTTTGCTGCACTGGAACGGAATTGAGAGGAAGACTGTCAGGCTGCGACAACGTGCCTTTACTGGCCACAATTGGCCTGCAAGTGGTGGAAGGTATTTGAGTCGTTTCGCAGGAACTGCTTTCAGCGCCTGACCGGATCGCATCGCGAACGGGGCCGCGCGAACATCGGGGGTGGGAATGGACTTCCGTGGTGCAATCGCAGGTTCGCTCCTGACCGTGATGATGGTCTCGGCGTCTGCGCTGTCGGCTCAGGCGCAGACGCCATCTCCTCAAACCTCCAACGGCCGGTCCGCGGCAGCGCAGGGCGATCAATCGTTTTCCGGCCCGAGCTTCCGCAAGGGCTTGTGGCGCTTCATCCGCACGCTCGACGTGGTCAGGACCGCCAACAAGAATTTCAAGTATCGGGTGCTGAACGCGGAAACGACACGCTGCGTCGACCCGACCTTCGCGATGAAGGCGACCTTTTCGCCGGATCCGGTCGGAAGCTGCGTCTCCGACAAGCCTGAAAAGGTCGGCAATCAATACACCTTCGGGCACCGATGCGATTACATGGGCGCGGTCAGCACCGTCATTACGGTGCGCAGTGACGAGGCCTATACCGAGCTGAATGAGGTCAGCACCGGCGAGCATCCGAGGACCGATATGGTCGTCGCGACCAGGATCGGCGACTGCGACGACGGGACGGCCGCCAGTCCTGAAAAGTCGGCCGCCGGGCGCGTGCAGCATTAGCTGGAGATCAGGAACAGCCGGCCCGGCATCGGCGTGCCGAGGGATGGGCTTTGGCGGCCGGTGCCTCGCCCTTGACGGTGGAGAGTCGTAGCCAAAAGGGCGAGTGTTTACCTGACCTTAACGCGAAGTGTTCTGAAATGACGTCAGGCTGGGCGTGCTTCGAGCCGAAGTCACGCGAAGCGCATCGTGCGGCCGATTGAGGATTCAACACATGGTATCGCGTGAGGACTTCGGGCACTCGAAGGTCTGCGCATGCACGCTTGGCGCCGTGATCGCACTTGCCGTGTCCTTGCTTGCGTCGCACGGCACCGCGGCCGAGGAAAGCTTCAACGGGCCGACCTTCCGCAAAGGCATGTGGCGCTTCGTGCGGACGATGGAGCTGGTGTCGCCGTCGAACGGGCGGCAGAAGCTGCTCGAGCGCGAGATGACCCGCTGTGTCGACCCGACCCAGGCGATGAAGGCGACCTTTTCGTCACCGTCGATCGGAAACTGCCATTCATCGAGGCCGGAGAAGATCAGCAACAAGTACATCTTCTCCAACCGGTGCGACTACATGGGGCCGGTCTCCACCGTCATCACGGTGCTGAGCGATGAGGCCTACACCGAAGTCAACGAGGTCCACGGTCAGGCGCCGCGGATGGATCGGGTGGTCGCCCGCCGGATCAGCGATTGCCATGAGGAAAGGGCGCAGCTTGGCCAGCCGGCCGCTGCTGCACCGAGCGACGTCTCACGCGACGTGGAGCAGGAGACCGCTGAGGGCGATCCGCTCTAACGCCGCGCCGTCAGATCTTCTGCTGGTTGCCCGGCCCGCTGACCTTGACGGTGATCTTCTGAATTTCGGTGCGGCCGCCCTGGTACTTGACCTCGATCGTCAGGGCGTCGTCGCCAAGGAATTCCGGCGGCGCCTTGTAGAAGGCGACATAGGCCGGCACCTCGAGCGCCAGGCAGGCCTTGTAATTGGTGGCCTTGGCCTTCGCCGTCTTCATCACGACCTTTCCCGCAGTGGGCGGCGTGACCAACCTGATGGTTGGCAATGGCCCCGACGTGCAGTCAGGTAACACATTGAGGTAAATGCCGATTTGGGTGTCCCGGTTGGCCAGGGTGCGGACCTGGCGTTCGACCGTGGTCTGCTGTGGGACGGGCGTCGGTGTTGGCGCTTGCGCGGATGCCGCGCCGGCCATGCCGCCAAGCAAAATGGCGGCGCATCCCTGAAGAATCACCCGCATCGGCCACTCCAAAATCGTCGGCAACATGAAATTGGGCCGGGCGGCCAGACCGCCTTTGGGCCGAGCCAATTCGGCTAAGCCGTTGTTCTTGCAGCCTCGACCTGTTCGATCTTTACCACACTCGCAGGGAAAGCATTGATTAACCAAATACATTTCTTGACCGGGGGGAGGGTTAACAATAGCCTAAAACTAAATTTTTCTACAATTTTTCCTCTAAACGCATTTTGCGGAGTTGATAATGCAGGGTTCGTTTCAGGTCGCTCAGGCTACCGGCACCGGCAATTCCACCAATTCGGCTCCCGTTCGAATTTACAAGCTGACCAAGCCGCTGACCGATCAGGCAGTGGTCGTCAACCTTGGTTACGACCAGAAGGCGAAGGTCGACTTCTCGTCGATCGCCAACGAAAAGATCACGCTGGTTCATATCGGCGAAAAGCTGATCATCCTGTTCGACAACCAGTCGACCGTCACGGTTGAGCCGTTCTTCGACTCCCGCGCGGATCACCAGAGCAACATCACGATCGAGATGGCGCCCGGTCGCGACGTCTCGGTGCAAGACTTCGCAAGCCTGTTCCCGATCAGCACGGATGGCTCCGTCTTGCCTGCGGCCGACAATGGCGGCAACTCGAACGGCAATGCGCAGGCGAGCGGAGCGAATTTCAGTCCGTTTGCGGTGGATGATCTCGGTCCCGTCGGCACCAACGCGTTGGCTCCGCAGGAAGAGCTGCCGGGCTTCACCGACACGCCGCCGACCGGCTTCGTGCTCAACCAAGAAGTTCCGAAGCCCACCATTTCGCTGGGCACCGCGCCGGATCTTACGGTGGACGAGAGCTTCCTGACCGTTGCGACCAATGGCATCGCAGGTTCCGGACTGGGACCGGCAGGTTCGACCGTGGCGACGGGGCTGATCCCGTTCTCGATCACCGCGGCCGGCGGCGAGAAGTCGCTGACCTTTGCGCTGTCGATCAGCGCGCCAGGCGTCGATACCGGTCTGATCGATTCGCAGACCGGCAATCACGTGTTCCTGTTCGTGGAGAACGGGCAGGTTGTTGGCCGGGAAGGCGGCCAGAACGGCCTCGCTGACTTCACGATCTCCGTGGACGCGACCGGCCATATCACGCTCACCGATCTGCGCTCGATGCACGAGGGCAGCGGGGAAGTGGGCGGCGACATCAACGAAGGTGTGCATCTGCCCGCCGGAATGGTGACGCTAACGGCGACGGTGACGGATAACAGCAACCAGACCGCGACAGCGCAAGCCGATGTCGGGCCGCATCTGACGTTCCTCGACGACGGTCCGGCGATCTCGCTGAGCGGGACGACGAGCGCGCTGAGCACTTTCGAGGCGTACCTGTCGGCTTCGACCAATGCCGGCATCAACGGCTCGACGCCGGATGCGTCGCCGACCCAGGGCCATGCGCTGGACAAGGAGAACTTCGCTGGCGCGTTCACGGTGGTGGCCGGCGCCGATGGCGCAACCACAAGCTATGCGCTGAGCATCGCGGGCAACGGCACTGCGACCAACCTGATCGACAGCGCCTCCGGCCTCGGCGTCGTGCTCGATCAGACCGGCAACACGATCTCCGGCTATGTGACCGGCCATGAGGGCCAGGCGGCGTGGCTGGTATTCACGCTCACGGTCAACACCGTGACCGGCGACGTGACGCTGACGCAAGATCGTGCGGTGCACGAGAACACCGCGTCGAGCCCGGATACCCATGAAGGCATCAGCCTGACCGGCGGTCTGGTGACGCTGACGGCAACGGTCACCGACAATGACGGCGACAGCGCCAGCCAGAACCTCGATCTCGGCACGCATATCACGTTCCACGACGATGGCCCATCGATCTCACTGAATGAGACGGTCAGGTCGCTAAACACCTATGAGGCGTACCTCTCGGCAGCGACCAACGCCGGTATCAACGGCTCGACGCCGGACGCCGTGCCGACCCAGGGCCACACGCTCGACACCGAGAGCTTTGCTAGTTCGTTCACGGTCGTGACCGGCGCCGACGGCGCAACCACGGCCTATGCGCTGAGCATCGCGGGCAATGGCACCGCAACCAACCTGATCGACAGCGCCTCCGGCCTCGGCGTGGTGCTCGACCAGGCCGGCAACACGATCTCCGGCTATGTGGCCGGCCATGAGGGCCAGGCGGCGTGGCTGGTGTTCACGCTGACGGTCAATACCGCGACCGGCGACGTCACGCTGACGCAGGATCGTGCGGTGCACGAGAACACCGCGTCGAGCCCCGACACCGGTGAAGGCATCAGCCTGACCGGCGGCCTAGTGACCTTGACCGCGACCGTGACTGACAAGGACGGCGACAGCGCCAGCCAGCACATCGACCTCAGCAGCCACGTCACGTTCCACGATGACGGCCCGTCCGTCACGCTGAGCGGGACAGTCAATTCGCTGAACACCTATGAGGCATATCTGTCGGCTGCGACCAATGCCGGCGTCGACGGCTCGACGCCGGATGCAGTGCCGACGCAGGGCCATACGCTCGATACCGAGAGTTTTGCCAGCGCGTTCACCGTCGTGACCGGTGCCGACAATGCGACCACAGCCTATGCGCTGAGCATCGCCGGCAATGGCACCGCGACCAATCTGGTCGACAGCGCCTCCGGTCTCGGTGTCGTGCTCGACCAGGCCGGCAACACGATCTCCGGTTATGTGGCCGGCCATGAGGGCCAGGCCGCCTGGCTGGTGTTCACGCTCACGGTCAACACTGCTACCGGCGACGTCACGCTGACGCAGGACCGTGCGGTGCACGAGCTTACCGCGTCGAGCCCCGACACCGGTGAGGGCATCAGCCTGACCGGCGGCCTGGTGACGCTGACGGCAACGGTCACCGACAAGGACGGCGACAGCGCCAGCCAGAATCTCGATCTCAGCACGCATGTCACGTTCCATGATGATGGTCCGTCGATCGCGCTGACGGGCAAAGTCGGCTCGCTGAACACCTATGAGGCGTACCTGTCGGCCGCGACCAATGCGGGCGTCGACGGTTCGACGCCGGATGCCGCGCCGACCCAAGGTCATGCGCTCGACACCGAGAGCTTTGCCGGTGCATTCACCGTCGTGACCGGCGCCGACAATGCAACGACCGCCTATGCGCTGAGCATCGCAGCCAACGGCACCGCGACCAATTTGATCGACAGCGCCTCCGGTCTCGGCGTGGTGCTCGACCAGAGCGGCAACACGATCTCCGGCTATGTGACCGGCCATGAAAACCAGGCCGCCTGGCTGGTGTTCACGCTCACGGTCGACCCGGCGACGGGCAATGTGACGCTGACGCAGGATCGCGCGGTGCACGAGCTCACCGCCTCGAGCCCGGACACCGGCGAGGGCATCAGCCTGACCGGCGGTCTGGTGACGTTGACGGCGACGGTGACCGACAAGGACGGTGACAGCGCCAGCCAGAACCTCGATCTCAGCTCGCATGTCACGTTCCATGATGATGGTCCGTCGATTGTGCTCAGCGGGAACGTCAACTCGCTGAACACGTATGAAGCGTATCTGTCGGCTGCGACCAACGCGGGCATCGACGGCTCGACGCCGGATGTGGTGCCGACGCAAGGTCATGCGCTCGATACTGAGAGTTTCGCCGGCGCGTTCACCGTCGTAACTGGCGCCGACAATGCGACCACATCCTATGCGCTGAGCATTGCAGCCAATGGCACCGCGACCAATTTGATCGACAGCGCCTCCGGTCTTGGGGTCGTGCTGGACCAGACCGGCAACACGGTGTCCGGCTATGTGACCGGCCATGAGAACGACCCGGCCTGGCTGGTGTTCACGCTGACGGTCAACACCGCGACCGGCGACGTGACGCTGACGCAGGATCGTGCGGTGCACGAACTCACTGCCTCGAGCCCGGACACCGCCGAAGGCATCAGCCTGACCGGCGGCCTGGTGACCTTGACCGCAACCGTCACCGACAAGGACGGCGACAGCGCTAGCCAGAATCTCGATCTCAGCCCGCATGTCACCTTCCATGATGACGGCCCATCAATCTCGCTGAGCGGGAACGTCAACTCGCTGAACACGTATGAAGCGTATCTCTCGGCCGCGACCAATGCGGGCGTCGACGGTTCGACGCCGGATGCGGTGCCGACCCAGGGTCATACGCTCGATACCGAAAGCTTTGCAGGCGCGTTCACCGTCGTGACTGGCGCCGACAATGCGACGACAGCCTATGCGCTGAGTATCGCAGGCAACGGCACCGCAACCAACCTGATCGACAGCGCCTCCGGCCTCGGCGTGGTGCTCGACCAGGCCGGCAACACGATCTCCGGCTATGTGGCCGGCCATGAGGGCCAGGCGGCGTGGCTGGTGTTCACGCTGACGGTCAATACCGCGACCGGCGACGTCACGCTGACGCAGGATCGTGCGGTGCACGAGCTTACGGCCTCCAGCCCGGACACCGGCGAGGGTATCAGCCTGACCGGCGGCCTGGTGACGCTGACGGCAACCGTCACCGACAAGGATGGTGACAGCGCCGCCCAGAACCTCGACCTCAGCAGCCACATCGCGTTCCACGATGACGGCCCGTCGATCTCGCTGAGCGGGAACGTCAACTCGCTGAACACTTATGAGGCTTATCTCTCGGCTGCGACCAATGCCGGCATCAATGGTTCGACGCCGGATGCCGTGCCGACCCAGGGTCACACACTCGACACCGAGAGCTTTGCCGGCGCGTTTACCGTTGTGACCGGTGCCGACAATGCAACGACCGCCTATGCGCTAAGTATCGCTGGTAACGGCACCGCGACCAATTTGATCGACAGCGCCTCTGGCCTCGGCGTCGTGCTCGACCAGACCGGCAACACGGTGTTCGGCTATGTGACCGGTCATGAGAATCAGGCCGCTTGGCTGGTGTTCACGCTGACGGTCGACCCGGCTACGGGCAATGTGACGCTGACGCAGGACCGCGCGGTGCACGAACTCACTGTGTCGAGCCCCGACACTGGTGAGGGCATCAGCCTGACCGGCGGCCTGGTGACGCTGACGGCAACGGTCACCGACAAGGACGGCGACAGCGCCGCCCAGAATCTCGACCTCAGCAGCCACGTCACATTCCATGACGATGGTCCGTCGATTGGACTGAGCGGGCGAGTTGGTTCGTTGAACACCTTCGAGGCCTATCTGTCGGCCTCCACCAATGCCGGCATCGACGGCTCGACGCCGGATCTGGTTCCGACCCAGGGCCATACGCTGGATACCGAGAGCTTTGCCGGCGCGTTCACGGTGGTGACCGGTGCCGACAATGCAACGACCGCCTATGCGCTGAGCATCTCGGCCAACGGGGTCGCGACCAATTTGATCGACAGCGCCTCTGGTCTCGGCGTGGTGCTCGACCAGAGCGGCAACACGATCTCCGGCTATGTGACCGGCCATGAAAACCAGGCCGCATGGCTGGTGTTCACGCTCACGGTCGACCCGGCGACGGGCAATGTGACGCTGACGCAGGATCGTGCGGTGCACGAGCTCACCGCCTCGAGCCCCGACACGGGTGAGGGTATCAGCCTGACCGCCGGCCTGGTGACCTTGACCGCGACGGTGACCGACAAGGACGGCGACAGCGCCAGCCAGAATCTCGATCTCAGCTCGCATGTCACGTTCCATGATGATGGTCCGTCGATCTCGCTGAGCGGGAACGTCAACTCGCTGAACACCTATGAGGCCTATCTGTCGGCGGCGACAAACGCGGGTATCAACGGCTCGACGCCGGATGCGGTGCCGACGCAAGGTCATGCGTTGGACACCGAAAGCTTCGCTGGCGCGTTCACCATTGTGACCGGCGCCGACAATGCAACGACCGCCTATGCGCTGAGCATCGCAGCCAATGGCACCGCGACCAATCTGATCGACAGTGCCTCTGGTCTCGGCGTGGTGCTTGACGAGACCGGCAACACGATCTCCGGTTATGTGACCGGTCATGAGAACCAGGCCGCGTGGCTGGTCTTTACGCTCACGGTAGACCCAGCGACGGGCAATGTGACGCTGACGCAGGATCGTGCGGTGCACGAACTCACCGGCTCCAGCCCGGACACCGGCGAAGGCATCAGCCTGACCGGCGGCCTGGTGACCTTGACCGCGACCGTGACCGACAAGGACGGCGACAGCGCCGCCCAGAACCTCGACCTCAGCAGCCACATTACGTTCCACGATGACGGCCCGTCGATCTCGCTGAGCGGCAACGTCAACTCGCTGAACACCTACGAGGCGTACCTGTCGGCTTCGACCAATGCCGGCATCAACGGCTCGACGCCGGATGCTGCGCCGACCCAGGGTCACACGCTCGACACCGAAAGCTTTGCCGGGGCGTTCACCGTCGTGACTGGTGCTGACAATGCCACGACCGCTTACGCGCTGAGCATCGCGGGCAATGGCACCGCGACCAACCTGATCGACAGCGCCTCCGGTCTTGGCGTCGTGCTCGATCAGACCGGCAACACCATCTCGGGCTATGTGACGGGCCATGAGAACCAGGCGGCGTGGCTGGTCTTTACGCTCACGGTCGACCCGGCGACGGGCAATGTGACGTTGACGCAGGATCGTGCGGTGCACGAGCTTACGGCCTCCAGCCCGGACACCGGTGAGGGCATCAGCCTGACCGGCGGCCTGGTGACGCTGACGGCAACCGTCACCGACAAGGATGGTGACAGCGCCGCCCAGAACCTCGATCTCAGCACCCATGTCACGTTCCACGATGACGGCCCGTCAATCTCGCTGAGCGGACGGGTTGGTTCGCTGAACACCTACGAGGCTTATCTGTCGGCGGCGACAAACGCGGGTATCAACGGCTCGACGCCGGATGCGGTGCCGACGCAAGGCCACACGCTCGACACCGAGAGTTTTGCCGGCGCGTTCACCGTTGTGACCGGTGCGGACAATGCAACGACCGCCTATGCGCTAAGCATCGCAGCCAATGGCACCGCGACTAACCTGATCGACAGTGCGTCCGGCCTCGGCGTGGTGCTCGACCAGACCGGCAACACGATCTCCGGCTATGTGACCGGTCATGAAAATCAGGCCGCCTGGCTGGTGTTCACGCTGACCGTCGACCCGGCGACGGGCAATGTGACGCTGACGCAGGATCGTGCGGTGCACGAGCTCACTGCCTCCAGTCCGGATACCGGTGAAGGCATCAGCCTGACCGGCGGCCTGGTGACCTTGACCGCGACCGTGACCGACAAGGATGGCGACAGCGCCAGCCAGAACCTCGATCTCAGCACCCACGTCACCTTCCACGACGACGGCCCGTCGATTGCGTTGAGCGGACGGGTTGGCTCGCTGAACACCTATGAGGCGTATCTGTCGGCTTCGACCAATGCCGGCATCAATGGCTCGACGCCGGACGCAGTCCCGACCCAGGGGCATGCGCTGGACACCGAAAGCTTCGCCGGCGCGTTCACGGTCGTGACCGGTGCCGACAATGCGACCACCGCCTATGCGCTTAGCATTGCGAATAACGGCGTCGCAACCAACCTGATCGACAGCGCCTCCGGCCTCGGCGTGGTGCTGGACCAGACCGGCAACACGATCTCAGGCTATGTGACCGGGCATGAAAACCAGGCCGCCTGGCTCGTGTTCACGCTGACGGTCGACCCGGCAACCGGCAATGTGACGCTGACGCAGGATCGTGCGGTGCACGAGCTTACGGCCTCGAGCCCGGACACCGGCGAAGGCATCAGCCTGACCGGCGGCCTGGTGACGCTGACCGCGACGGTCACCGACAAGGACGGTGACAGCGCCAGCCAGAACCTCGATCTCAGCACGCATGTGACCTTCCATGACGACGGCCCGTCAATCTCGCTGAGCGGGAACGTCAACTCGCTGAACACCTATGAGGCCTATCTCTCGGCCGCGACCAACGCCGGCATCAACGGCTCCACGCCGGACGCGGTGCCGACCCAGGGTCATACGCTGGACACCGAAAGCTTTGCCGGCGCGTTCACCGTCGTGACCGGCGCCGACGGCGCGACCACGTCCTATGCGCTGAGCATCGCGAATAACGGGGTCGCAACCAACCTGATCGACAGCGCCTCCGGTCTTGGCGTCGTGCTCGACCAGACCGGCAACACGATCTCCGGCTATGTGATGGGCCATGAGAACCAAGCCGCCTGGCTGGTCTTTACGCTCACGGTCGACCCGGCAACAGGCAATGTGACGCTGACGCAGGACCGTGCGGTGCACGAGAACACCGCGTCGAGCCCCGACACCGGTGAGGGCATCAGCCTGACCGGCGGCCTGGTGACGCTGACCGCGACCGTCACCGACAAGGACGGCGACAGTGCCGTCCAGAACCTCGATCTCAGCACGCATGTGACCTTCCACGACGACGGTCCGTCGATCTCGCTGAGCGGCAACGTCAACTCGCTGAACACCTACGAGGCGTACCTCTCGGCTGCGACCAATGCCGGCATCAACGGCTCGACGCCGGATGCGGTGCCGACGCAGGGTCACACGCTGGACACCGAGAGCTTTGCCGGCGCGTTCACCGTCGTGACCGGTGCCGACAATGCAACCACGGCCTATGCGCTGAGCATCGCTGGCAACGGCACCGCGACGAACCTGATCGACAGCGCCTCCGGCCTCGGCGTCGTGCTGGACCAGACCGGCAACACCGTATCCGGCTATGTGACCGGCCATGAGGGCCAGGCCGCGTGGCTGGTGTTTACGCTGACCGTCAACACCGCGACCGGCAGCGTGACGCTGACGCAGGACCGCGCGGTGCACGAGCTCACCGCCTCGAGCCCGGACACCGGTGAGGGCATCAGCCTGACCGGCGGCCTGGTGACGTTGACCGCGACGGTGATCGACAAGGATGGCGACAGCGCCAGCCAGAACCTCGACCTCAGCAGCCACATCACGTTCCACGATGACGGCCCGTCGATCTCGCTGAGCGGCAACGTCAACTCCCTGAACACCTATGAAGCGTATCTGTCGGCGTCGACCAACGCCGGCATCAACGGCTCCACGCCGGATGCGGTGCCGACGCAAGGTCATGCGCTCGATACCGAGAGCTTTGCCGGCGCGTTCACGGTGAAGACCGGCGCAGACGGTCAGCAATCATTGACCTATGCGCTGAGCATTGCGAATAACGGGGTCGCGACTAATCTGATCGACAGCGCCTCCGGTCTCGGCGTCGTGCTCGACCAGAGCGGCAACACGATCTCCGGCTACGTGGCCGGCCATGAGAATCAGGCCGCCTGGCTGGTGTTCACGCTGACGGTCAACCCGGCGACCGGCAGTGTGACGCTCACGCAGGACCGTGCGGTGCACGAGAACACTGCCTCGAGCCCCGACACCGGCGAGGGCATCAGCCTGACCAACGGTCTGGTGACGCTGACCGCAACCGTGACTGACAAGGACGGCGACAGCGCCGCCCAGAACCTCGACCTCAGCAGCCACATTACGTTCCACGATGACGGCCCGTCGATCTCGCTGAGCGGCAACGTCAACTCGCTGAACACTTACGAGGCCTATCTGTCGAGTTCGACCAACGCCGGCGTCAATGGTACGACGCCGGATGCGGTCGCGACGCAGGGCCACACGCTGGACACCGAGAGCTTCGCCGGCGCGTTCACCGTGAAGACCGGCGCGGATGGTCAGCAGTCGCTGACCTATGCGCTGAACATCGCGGGCAACGGCACGGCGACCAACCTGATCGACAGCAACTCCGGTCTCGGCGTCGTGCTGGACAAGAGCGGCAACACGATCTCGGGCTATGTGGCCGGCCATGAGGGCCAGGCGGCGTGGCTGGTATTCACGCTGACGGTCGACCCGGTGACGGGCAATGTGGCACTGACGCAGGATCGTGCGGTGCACGAGAACACCGCCTCGAGCCCGGATACTGGCGAAGGCATCAGCTTGACCAGTGGCCTGGTGACGTTGACGGCGACGGTGACCGACAAGGACGGCGACAGCGCCAGCCAGAACCTCGATCTCAGCACCCACGTCACGTTCCACGATGACGGTCCGCATTTCGGCACGATCGACAACGGGATCATCGCGGATGTCGCGGGGCTGTCCGTCACGGGCAACCTGCCCGTGATCTCCGGTGCCGACGGTTTCGGTGCATATGCCTTGACCCTCGCCGGCGACACACCGCCGGCGGGCCTGACGTTCGACGGCCAGGCCGTGCATTACTCGATCGACGCATCGGGGCACACACTGACCGCCTATGTCGGCGCGGCTCCGTCGGCAGCCAACGACATCTTCACGCTGACCGTGGATCCGACGACCGATCACTACACGTTCACATTGCTCGAGCCCTTTACTGCGGTGACGACCGAGAATGTCGGCGGTTCGAGCGCCTTCGGCTCGGGTCCGTCTCAGGAGCAGGTTCTGACCTCGGGCGCCGACCAACTGGCGGTTATTTCGGGCACCGCCTCCGGCGGCGGCCAAGGCAGTGTGAACGGATCTACCGTTGGCTGGGGTGTCGGCAACAACAACTTCGATCAAAACGAGAAGATGCTGTTCGACTTCACGAGCGGTGCGAGCGCCAGTCCGGTTCACAACGCAGCGTTCGTTCCTCCGGGACCCGAATCTGTCGCCAACTACACCTTCTCCGGTTACAAGGCCGGGGACGACATCCACTACGTCGTGTCCTATTGGGACGGTGTACACACGGCGTCGATCACATCGGTGTCCGGTGATTTCGATCCGTCCGCGCACGCCTCGATTGCCAACGAATGGTCGACGCCGGCAGCGCCCGCCGGCATGCAGCTCTACACGGTCCAGTTCACGGACGTGACGGGCAGCGGCAAGGTCGACCTGGTCAGCGTCGGAGTTGAGTCGACGGTAAATCTCTCCGAGAATCTGAGCTTCAACGTGGCGACGATTGACGGTGACGGCGATACGGCCTCCAGCACCATCAATATCAACATCAATGGCAGCACGACCCTTCAGGGTACGGCGGGCAATGATGCGATCCAGGGCAGCTCCGCCAATGAGACCCTGATCGGCGGCGGCGGCAACGACAGCCTGACCGGTGGTGGCGGCAACGACATCTTCGTCCTGCCGGGTTCGGGAGGCGGACACGACACGATTACCGACTTCTCCGCCCTGGCCGACAAGATCTTTGTCGATGTCGCCAGTCAGAACCTCACGATCGGCACGTCGACCGCGATCACGGCGGGTCAGTTCACGTCGTCGGCGACGACCGGCGGAACAGAGAATGCGGCGACCGCCTGGAACGAAAGCGCCAGCACCAACAAGTTCTTCTTCAACAATACGACGGGAGAGCTCTGGTATTCGGCCAATGGCACCGGCAGCGACAAGGTGGACCTTGCCCATGTGAGCACCGGCGTGCCGGCGGCGGCGAGCATCCATACGTTCTAGGCCGCGCCAGCCCTAAAAAGAGAAGTCCGCGGAGGCCAACTCCGCGGATTTTTGTTGGATCGGGGCCGCTACATCAGTACGGGCAGAAAGCCCGGGAGCGGGTCCGCGGCCTCGAGCGGCTCCATGCCGGTCCATTCGGCCTCTGCCGCATTGGCGGCCGCCGGTGTGGCATCGAGCTCGTCGCCGAGCGGCAGTCGCTTGGCGTAGGGCGCTGCAAAGAGCTGGACGCCGTGCTCGTTGATCGCAAACATCGGCGTGAAGTTGCCGAGCTCGCCGTCGTCGATCAGCTCGGCGCGGCGGCTGTCGAGGATCAGCCAGCGGCCGTCGAGCCGCGCCGCCAGCACCGCATGATCCTGCCGGATGGCGCGATCGCGGCCGAGCACCAGGCGCAGCTCTTCACGCGGGAAGCCGGCTTCGCTGAGCGCGATGTATTTTGCGATCGCGTAGTCCTCGCAATCGCCCTTGCCGGTCGCGAAAGTGGCGAGCGGGGCGGTCCAGCGGTCGGCTTCGCCATGCTGTGCGAAGTCGCTGACATAGCGGATCGCCTGGTTGACGGCGCGGTTGGCCTCATCCAGCCGGTCGCGTCCGGACTTGGACTTGACCGCGTTGATCAGGCGGAGGAATTGCGCGGCATTGGGCGGGCAGGCGGCCGCGTTCTCGCGGCAATGCGCGAGCACGGTCTGCTCTTTGGCGAGATCGGATTCGAGGCCGCGCCATTTGCGCCACAGGCCGTTCTCCGGTGCGCGGAACGTGAACAGGCCGAACGGCTCGGCGCCGACAGGCGGCAGCGGTTTCGCCGCGGGCGAGGCGTCGGTCGCGGTGTTCGTCGGCGTCAGCGCGGCGGTGCGAAGCGCGTTCGGGCCGCGGCCACGCTGCCGGTCGAGCTTGGCCAGCACGTCGGTGATGGTGAAGAAGGTGGCCGGCGGGCGGTTCGATGCGGCGTCCGCCGTCGCCGTAAGCTCGCCGGCGGAGCTGCCGAGAGACAGTTCGTCCGCGGCAAATGCGGATGAGGCTGCGCAAAGACTTATTGAAAGTGCAGCCACGGCCATGACCGCCGACGAGGCAATCTTCAGCGACTTCATATGACGTCCCCAATACCGGGGACCGTCAACGTCTGTGCGCCGATCTGCGTCCCCGCTGTTATCGGGGCGCAGACTGACGCCTTGGCCGCTTAAGCGGAGTTAAGTGGAGGGGCTGCCGCCTGGCATTGTCGGAAAGGCGGTCAATCCAGGGTTTGCCGGTTCGTTCGAAATTGAACGACCGCAGGTCATAAACGGGTAACCATGCGCGGGCCGCGATCAGCGTTCGCGCAGGGCCTCGTCGCGCAGCAGGCGGGCCGGCTTCACGATGTAGTCCAGCACGGATTTTTCACCGGTCAGCACCTCGACCGTGGTCACCATGCCCGGAATGATCGGCAGCGGATGCTGCTCGGTGCCGAGATGGTTCTTATCGGTGCGCACCATGACCCGATAGAAGGTCTCCGGACGTTCGGTCTTCTCCGCCTTGTCGTCGACGATGGTGTCGGCGCTGATGCGTTCGACCTTGCCCTTGAGCGATCCGTAGACCGAGGAATCATAGGCGCTGATCTTCACCACCGCGTCCTGGTCCGGACGGATGAAGGCGATGTCCTGCGGACGGATCCGTCCCTCCACCAGCAGCGTGTCGTCCAGCGGAACGATGTCCATCAGATTGGCGCCGGGCTGCACGACGGCACCGATGGTGCTGATGTTCAACTTGTTGACGATGCCGTGGACCGGCGCCTTCAGGTCGGTGCGGCGCACCCGGTCCTGGGCGGATTTGATGTTTTCGTCGAGCACGGCGAGGTCGGCACGCGATTTGGCCAGATCCTCGTCGGCCTGCGAACGGAACGACGCGGTGATGTTGGCGATCTTCGATTGCGCCTCGGCCAGTTGCCCCTTCATCTCGGTGGCCTGCCGATCGAGCCGCAGCATCTCAATCTCGGGCACCACCTTCTGCTCATACAGCTTGCGGGTCAGGGTCTGCTCGCGTTCCAGAAGCTTCAGCGAGCCGGTGAGGCGGGTGACCTGCTGGTTGAGCACGTCGATGTCCTGCGCGACCTTCTGGCCCCGCATCTTGAACACGCTGGTCTCGGTCGCGACCGCGGCAGGAACCATCTTGTCGAGATCGTCCGGGAAGGTGAGCTCGCTACGTCCGCGCGCCTCGGCGTCGAGGCGGGCTACCCGCGCCGCCATCGCCGCGCGGCGCTCACGGATCTCACCGAACTCGGAAGCGAACTTGGTGTCGTCGATACGCATCAGGGACTGGCCCTGCTGAACGATGTCGCCTTCGCGCACCAGGATGTCGCCGACGATGCCGCCTTCGAGCGATTGCACCACCTGCATCTGCCGCGACGGCACGACGCGGCCGCTGCCGCGCTTGACCTCGTCGAGCACCGCGAAATGCGCCCAGACCACAAACGTCGCCAGCAGCGCGCAGGAGGTCCACAGCAGCATGCGTGAGGTGCGGGGCGTGCGCAGCAGCGCCGCGGACCGGATGTCGTTTGCGAAAGCAAAATCGGAAGACGCCATAATATTCGCTCGTTATGCAGATTTCGGCTGGATCGTATTCTCGGGCGACGGCGGCGTGGACGCGGGCTTGCCCTGGAGCAAGGCGAGCACCTTGTCGCGCGGGCCGTCGGCAACCAGACGGCCATTGTCGAACAGCAGCAGGCGATCGACCATGTTGAGCAATGACAGACGATGGGTCGAAATGATGATCGTCATGCGCTCGTCGCGGAGCCCCTTGAGGCGCTCGAGGAATTCCTGCTCGCTGCGAATATCGAAATGCGCCGTCGGCTCATCGAGGAACAGCACGCGGGGCTTGCGGATCAGGACACGCGCGAGCCCGATGGCCTGCTTCTGGCCGCCGGACAGGCTGCGGCCGCCTTCCGAGATCGGCATGTCATAGCCCATCGGATGGCCGGCGATGAAGCTCTCGACGCCGGAGAGCCGCGCGGCCAGCAGGATTTCCTCGTCGGTCGCCTCCGGCTTGCCGAGGGCGATGTTGTCGCGCAGCTTGCCGTAGAAGAGGTCGGTGTCCTGCATCGCAAAGCCGATGCCGGCGCGCAGGTCCGAAGGATCGTATTGGCGCGAGTCGACGCCGTCGACCATGATCCGGCCTTCCTTCGGCTCGTAGAATCCGAGCAGCAGCCTGCCGACCGTGGTCTTGCCGGATCCGACCCGGCCGATGATGCCGACCTTTTCTCCGCCCTCGATCTTGAAGCTGACTTTCTCGAGCGCGTTGCCCGGCGCGTTGGGATAGGCGAACGAGACGTTCTCGAAAGCGACCTTGCCGTCGTCGATCCGCCTAGCGACGTAGGATCGGGTCGGCGAGCGTTCGCGCTCGATCGACATGATGCGGTCGATCGCCTTGAGCGACGACAAGGTCTGCGTGCCCTTGGTGATGACCGAGGCGATGCCTGCGATCGGCGCCAGGATGCGGCCGGCGAGCATGTTGGCCGCGACCAGCGCGCCGACGCTCAGCTTGCCGTCGAGGATCAGGAAGATGCCGACGATCACCATCAGCAGGCTGGTGATCTGCTGCGCGGTGCTCGCGCTGGTCAGCGACATCGACGACCAGAAGTGGACGTCCTCGCCGGACCGGGCGGTCGCCGCGACCGAGCGCTCCCACAAGGTCTGCATGCGGGCCTCGGCGCCGGTCGCGCGGACGGTCTCCAGGCTCGACAGCGACTCGACCAGCACGCCGTGCCGGGCGGCGGATTCGGCTTGCAGGCGCTTCATCGCACGATCGAGCGGACGCTGCAGCAGAAAACCGATCAGCATGACGAGCGGGAGCATGATCAGCGGGATCCAGGCCAGCGGCCCGGCGATGATGAACAGCACCCCGACGAACAGGATGGCAAACAGCAGGTCGGTCGCCGAGACCACGCTGCCGGAGGTGAAGAATTCGCGCACCGAGTCGAAGTCGCGGAGCTGATTGGCGATGATGCCGACCGAGGTCGGCCGCTGCGCCATCTTCACGGCCATTACATGCTCGAAGATATTGGCGGCGAGCACGACGTCGATGGTCTTGCCCGTGACGTCGATCATGCGGCTGCGGACCATGCGGAAGATGAAATCGAAGACGATGCCGAGCCCCATGCCGATCGAGAGCGCGATCAGGGAGGGGATCGCACCGTTGGGGATGACGCGGTCATAGACGCTCATCGTGAAGAGCGGGGTCGCCAGCGCCAGGACGTTGGTCAGGAAGGCCGCGATCGCGATGTGCCCGTAGCTGCGCCAGTGCGCCTTCACGACCGACCAGAACCAGTGGTTCCTGGGGATGTCTCCTGCGGCGACGGTGCGCGCATCGGCCTGCGCTGCGCTTCGCACCAGAAATGCGTAGCCGGTATAGTCCGCAGCGAGCGAGGCGATGCCGGCGATGCGCGGGGTCTGCGGTGTCGCCGGCTCGACGATCTTGATCGACTTGTTCGCCGGGTCGACGCCGAGCAGGATGAGCGCGGAGCCGTCCTTCATGATGAGGACGGCCGGCAGCACCAGCGCGGGAATGTCCGCAATCGCGCGCTTGACGGCCTCGGTCTCAAGGCCCGCACGTCGCGCGGCGCGGTCGTAGAGCGAAACCGACAGGCGTCCATCCGTGATCGGAAGTCCGCCGAGCAGCGCTTCGCGGCTCACGGCGCGGCCGTGATGGGCGGCGAGATAGGTTAGCGATGCGGTGAGGGGATCGTCGCCGAGCGTGCGCGGCCGGCTCGTCGCGGCAGCCGTTGAAGTTGAATCATCTGACGGGGAGCGGCCGGCATCAGCCACCGCGCTGGGGGTTCGAAACAACAACTGAAACCTCGATAACCAAAATGGAAATGCAGAAATCGCATTCAACGATTGCTTGGAGACTACAACAAACAGCGAACAAAATCAGCGAAACTTGCTTTAAGTATTAATACGGGAATCGAAAGGGCCCCTTCTGGGGCCCTTTCGGAAGTCATGGTCCTGATCTTAGCCCTGGTTTTGGCCAAGTGGCGGCTATTGCGCGGAACTCGGGAAGGCCGACAGCAGCCAGTGCGGCCTGGTGGACGCATAGGAGCTGGCATTCGCCGTGACCGACGGGTCGGCGTAAATGACGTTCGGACCGTCAGCGGCATTCTTCTGCTGTTGCATCCATTCCGCGGATCCAGGCACCGAAGCCGTCGTCGTCGAACCGGTGAAGCGGTCCGCAAAGCCGTTATCCTTCGGCTGAACTGCGGCATAGCCCTTGTAGCCCTTGGCGGGGCGGGCAGCGGCAGTGGGGGCCGGAACGGCGACCTGCAGCGGCTCGGAGCCGGTCTGCGGCAGGTTCACGCGCAGGGTGGGGAACGAGTAGCGCGGCAGGCCAATCGACAGCATGTCGGTCGGCGCCGCATCGACCGGGGGCGGGGCCTTCAGATACTCGATCAAGGTGCCCATCGCGGCCAGCAACTGGTAGTCGGCGAAAACGACCACGCTGCGGGCCGAGGTGAGCGAGACCGACGCGTTGAAGAACTGGTTCTGTGCGTTGAGCAGATCGATCAGGGAGCGCTGGCCGAGCTCGTATTCCTTCTGGAATGCCGCGATGGTCTTGCGGTCCGCTTCCAGCTGACGGGTCAGAGCCGAAATGCGCGTGGCCGTAATCGTACGGGCATTCCACGCCTTGTCGATCGACTCATAGGCGTCGCGCTGCAAGCGCGCGTGGCGCATGGTGGCTTCGGTATAGCGCTCGGCTTTCTCCGACCTGTTCCAGGCATCCTGGCCGCCGCGGAAGATGTCCCACGACATCACCACCTTGCCGCTGTAATCCTCATGGGTCACGGCAGGGCTTCCCGGCGCCGTCACGTATGGGAATGAATTGTCGTAGTGGGTGGCGCGGCCCTCGAGGTAGAATTTCGGGCCGAACGTTCCGTCGGTCGCCTTGAACGCATGCTTGGCGGCGTCGGCGTCGGACTGGGCCGCGGCGATGGTCGAATTGAAGCGCAGCGTGGTCGCCAGCGCTTCGTCGCGGCTGCTCGGCAATCCACCGAGAGGGGCGGGGAAGCGGACGTTGATCGGCTCGAGCCCGACGACCTTGCGGTACTTCGCCCGCGCGTCATCGAGGCTGCGCTGGAATTCCGCGAGCGCCGCACGGGCGGCCTCGACGCGTTCCCGCGCCTGCTCGAGGTCGCCTTCGCCGGCCCGGCCGCCGGAGAAGCGGGAGTTCACGTTTGCAAAGATCTTCTCGTGATTGGCGACGTTCTGCTGGGCAAGGCTCACCAGGCGGATGTAGCGCACGACGTCCATGTAGCCTTCGGCGGCGTCGAGGGCGAGCAGCTCGGTTCGTTCCTTGACGCGCGAGGCCGCCGCATTGACGCGCGCGGTCTGGCGCCAGACGTCATAGATCGACGAAAAGCCGTCCCACAGCAGCTGGCGCACGACCACCGATTCCTGGCTGCCATTGCGCCACGGGCCTGAACCCACGGTCGGCGTCTGCACGGTGTTGATGACGCCGGGCGGCTGATCGAATTTCTCCGGACCGTAGCTGGCGTCGACGCGCACCTGCGGCAGCAGCGTGCTCTGGGTTTGTCTCAGCTCGCTTTCGGTCGCACGCCGGTTCGCGGAAGCCTCGCCCACGCCCGGGTTGGTCAACATGGCCTGGCGCAAGGCATCGTTAATGGAAAAGACCTCGGCACGCGCTGACGTTGCCGCCAGGCAGAGGCACGCAATTACCGTGTATGCCGATCTCATAATTTCCGCCCCTACTCACAAAAATATTACGTAAGAATCTGCGGAAGGCTAACAGCGGATGGTTCCGCAACCTATGACATTTCAGCCACACAATGGCTCTAAGTGGGATCGTCATCGCTGCGGATGGGCGCGCGCGAATCCAGATATCTTTATTAAAATCCAATGGTTTGGCGGCAATTTTGGCTGCAAGTCGGAGGCGTGCCGACCGGCAACACTGGCGACCAGAACAGGGAAGATCGGTTAAGCCTGCCTTAATAACGGCCGGTCATCGCCTACTGCTCCCGACAGCTCGCAAGGTAGGCTGCAACGAAGGGCGTGGCCTTCGAGTCGGACGAGGGGGCCTCCAGGCGGCTGGTCAGCTTGTAGAGCGACTTGCTGCCAAAATAGAACCGGTAGATCTCGGCAGTGGACTCGTCGACGCGGGTTGCGAAGATCGATGACGCGGTCCGATGGGCGGCGGCGAAGACATAGGTCGTGAGCTTCGCTGGCTTGCCTTCCGCCGCGACCGACGTTCCCCAGGTGACCGTGAAAGTTTCGCCATCGATCACCACGGCAGGCCGGACCGTCTCCAGATCGTCCTCGATCCATTGAATGGTGTTGCCCGAGGCGCCGGGCTCGACCCGCTTGCCCCGCGGTGTGTCACAGGTGAACCTGGAAGAAGCTGCTGTCGCCACGCTCGTCGTTGCCAGCAGCAACACCAGGCAGCCGACCGACCGCCACATTGGTTCTTCCCTCCCCAGTTGCGTTCGGATCATAGTGAAGTCTCGAACCGCGCTGCGCAACTCGGTGATGTACGGACAGCAGCACCGCGCTCCTGTTTGCAGGCGAGCCCGGCGGGTGAGGTCGGGAGGCGCTTACGTCGTCACTCCGGCGCAATCGGATGCGGCGGGCGCTCGATCGATTGCCTGAGGCTCTCGAGTTCGACGAAGGCGTCGGCGTGCCTGCGAAGCTCATCGGCGATCATCGGAGGCTTGGTTCGAATGCTGGAAATGACGGTGACGCGCACGCCCATCCGCCGGACAGCTTCGACTACGGCGCGCAGGTCGCCATCGCCGGAGAACAGGAATGCCTGGTCGATGCGCGGCGCGATTTCCAGTGCGTCGACCGCGAGCTCGATGCCGATGCTGCGCTTCATGCGCCGCCGTCCGTCGCCGTCGTCATGCTGCTTGGCCGACTTTCGTCGGACCGCATATCCATTGTAGTCGAGCCAATCCACCAGCGGCCGAAGGCTGCTGAACTCGTCATCGTCTCTCACGACCGTGTAGAAATAGGCGCGGACGATTTGCCCGTGCTTGCCGAACTCCGTGAGCAAGCGCCGGAAGTCGACTTCGAAGCCGAGGTTCTTGACCGTGGTGTGCAGGTTCGCACCATCGATGAAGAGTGCAATACGATCGGTCATCTCGAGCCCCATGACGCCGGATCAGTCGATGTACGCTTTGGTTCTTGAAATTCCTTGGGGCGCGCACGGTGGCGCCCCTGTTGAAATGCCTGATCCTAAAGCAAGGACTCGGCGGTGATGAAGCGGAAAGTTCCGCCAGCGCGATGGAGGTATCTCATCCAGCGCATGCTGATCCGGCCGCGCAGACGCCTGTCGCCAGGCAAGGTTGCTATTGCCTGCGCAGCCGGAATGCATTTACCATCAACGAGCTGACGTGCCGCTTGTGCCGGGCGATATTTGAGACGATCACTTGATTTTGCGGATTTGGTTTTTCGAAGATTGGAATTTTTATCGCTAGAGGAGGGGACGGTTCTGCGCCCCTGATGCACAGACATCTTTATCCTTGCTTGCGGGCGTGACCGAAGGAGGTACGTCGATCGGGTTAGTTTGCCGTCAGATCAGCGATCAGGCCTGGTTGAAGCGCGCGAGATGCGTGGTCGTCCTTTCGCTCTGCATCCTGCTGTCTTGTTGCGGCGCTGCGCGGCAGGCCAACGAAAAGGATGCGGGACCGGCAGCTGACCCGACAACGGAGACGGCAGCAGCGGCGGCCGAGCCGACACCAGCGGCGACAACGACACCGGCGCCGCCCCCGGAAGTGACAAGCAAACCGTCAACAGCAGCGGAAACGGTCAATCTGAGCGGCGCGCTCGTAGAATGTCGCAATAGCTTTCCGGATCAGATTGCGCAGGCTGTGGCGAGGGCGGCTTGCGTGATCAAGGCAACCGAACCGGTGCGGCCGCTGTTGCCGTTTCCCGACTTGCTCGATCGGGAGAACGCCCTGCGCAAGACGCTGGCCGAGCAGGTTCAGGCAAGGACAATCTCCCTGCTCGAGCGAAACATCCAGATCCAGAAGCTCCATGCGCAGCTGCTCGAGGAAGAGCACAGCCGGCTGCCGGCCGCAGCGGCGGACGCGAACAAGGTGCCGCTGGCGGTCACGCAGTGGCGGCAATCCAACGGGGAGAGTTGCGGGCGGCTCGGAGGGGATTCCGGGACGTGCTATTGAGACGGTCGATCCCTGTAAGGACAACCGGCGGGAACTTTGCGAAGCCGGATCGTGGCGCTGCCACCGTCGGCCTCGTTCGCGCGACGGATTCGTCGGTATCGCGCTCTGGATGTGCGGTCACCGTATTCGCACGGAGCGGGCAGGCTGAAATGTCGCGAAATACCAAAACGCCTATGATTTAAGGCGTTTCGTGCGACCAGTCTCGGATTGCCGCGGCCGAACAGGGCGCCGGCCGCGCCGCAGGTAGGGTTAATAAACGATTACCAATCGACAGATTTCTCGCGACGCATTATAAGAAAATCCTAGTTGGCCTTGGATTTTGCCCTGCCAACATATTGCGTAAATTTCATGTAAAGGGATATTTTCCTATGTTGAAGCTCTACATCCAGACCACCGAAGCCTTCAAGCGCCTCCGTTCCGACACGGCCGGCGTCGTGTCGTTCGAGTACGTGATCGTCGCTGCCTGCATCGTCGCCGCGGTTGCCGCTGCGTTCGGTACGACCGCTGGCGGTGGCATCGGAGCGGCTCTGACCTCCGCGATCGGCAAGATCACCGCAGCCGTCAATACCGCGACCTCCGCCTGATTGCCTCTGGCCGATCGGTCAAGTCTGCGCTGGTCTTACGACAAGACGCCGTCGGCGGTTTCATCTGCCGACGGCGCCCTGAAATCATTCAAGACATTCATTGCCTGAACAGGGATTAAGCCCAATGTCGACGTATTACTTTAAAGTGAAAGACGTCTTGAGAGTTTTGCGCACGGACGAGGCCGGGGTCGTGTCGTTCGAGTATGTGATCGTTGCTGCTTGTATCGTAGCTGCAGTGGCCGCAGCGTTTGGCACGACTGCTGGCGGAGGCATCGGATCAGCACTCACCTCCGCAATCGGCGCGATCACGACTGCAATCAATACTGCTGTCTCAGCCTGATTAGCCAGAGATTGGGGCACCGCAAAGTGCCCCGCTTTGTCTGAGGCAAATTTTGATGAACTGGATTGCATCCACGACCTCGTGTCTGGAAATCGCGTTGTTGTTGTATGTCGCAACGATCGATATCGCGACACGGTTGATCCGAAACGAAATCTGTCTGGCGCTGGCGCTTCTCGGGATCGCCGGTCAATTGGCCACCCCGACGCAGATCGGCCAGTCGCTGATCGTCACTGCAATTCTGTTTCTGCTGCTCTTCGTGATCTATCAGCGGGGAGCGATCGGCGGCGGCGACGTCAAGTTGCTGGTTGCCCTGGCGATCGGTCTGCCGCTGACCGGTGTGATCGAGTTGCTGACGGCGACCGCATTGGCCGGTGGCGGTCTAGCCGTCGTGCATCTGATGATGCGCCGCCTGCCAACTCCGCGGCTGGCACCCGCTGGGTCGTCACTGGTGCGCCGGATCTACGCGGTCGAACGCTGGCGGCATTTGCGGCATGCGCCGCTGCCTTACGGGGTCGCGATCGCATGCGGCGGTATCTGGACCATTTTGAGCAAGGGATTTTGATATGTCATCCGCATTGCGAGTCTCGATCATCATGGTGCTGTTGCTTGCAGCCACGGCACTCGGAATCATTGCGTTCAACCTGAACCAGCCGAAAGACCTGGTCGTTGCGCAGGTTGCGGAAAAGCCGGCGGCTGCGCCGGCGACGGTTGGCTACTTTGTCGCGACACGTCCGCTGTCGAAGGGCACGCTGGCGCGCGACGAGGACTTCGCGATCCGCCAGGCGGCGCCGAATCGCGTGCCCGCCGGGGCGATCCTCGAAACGCCTGACACCAAGGCAGGACTTCCCGGCTCCCTGGTTCGCAAGTTCGTCGACACCGGCAGCGCCATCACCCTGGAGGACATCCTGCGTCCGAAGGATCGTGGCTTCCTCGCCAGCGTGCTGGCGCCCGACAGCCGCGCCATCAGCATCAAGGTCGACGAAGAAACCGGCGTCTCGGGCCTGATCCGGCCAGGCGACAATGTCGACGTGGTCTTGACCCAGGTGTTCGAGAAGGCCGATCCGATGAAGCGGGCCGTCAGCGAAACCGTTCTGTCGAACGTGCGTGTCATTGCGATCGACCAGGAAATTGCGCAGGGCGGCCGCCCGCTCACCAATGCCGTCCCCGGCAAGACGGCGCAGACCGTCTCGCTGGAGCTCAAGCCGAGCCAGGTCAAGAAGGTCGCCGTCGCCAAGCAGCTTGGAACGCTCTCGCTCGTCGTCCGCGCCGCCGCCGAGCAGTGGGATAAGGCCGACACCGGGGCGACCTCGAGCTGCGACGTGTCGCCGGAGCTGGCGCGCCAGAGTGCGGTCGCCGGCCAGAGCACGACGATCGCGATCTATACCGGCAACGAGGTCAAGCAATATTCGGTCAGGAAGCAGGATGTCGACGATGACGCCCGTGTGAACTGCGACGGAGCGTTCGGGGCCGAGGCGCAGACGACGGCGGCGGCCAGTGATATCGGCAAGGGTCCGGAGAAGCGTTGATGAGTGTGAACATGGCAGTGGTTGACCAACCCGAAGAGACGACCTCCGTTGTCACGCGTAACCGCATTGTCTGCTTCGTCAACGACGAGCTGAGCGCTGCAGCCCTTCGCAAGGGTCTCGAGGGCAGCAATCTGGTGATCCGGCGCGGCACCATCCGTCACGCGACGCGCATGCTCGAGACCGACACCGATCTGACCGCGCTGGTGACCGACATCAGCGGCATCGACGATCCGTTCACTGAGCTGGAGCGTCTGGCGAGCGTCTGCCCGCCCGATGTGCGGGTGTGCCTGATCGGCGAGAACCGGGAGATCACCTTCTATCGCGAGCTGATGGAGATCGGCCTTACCGAGTACCTTCCGACGCCGATCACCCGGGACATGGTGCTGGACCAACTGCGTCCGAAGCTGCTCGGCGACAGCACGACCGCCCACAGTGACCGTGATCGCGGCGGGCATGTGGTCTCGATCTGCGGTGCGCAGGGCGGCGCCGGCGCGACCAGCGTCGCGATCAACCTCGCGTTGCAACTGGCCGAGACCACCAAGGCCAAGGTCGCGCTGCTCGACCTGCATCTGCAGGGCGGCGAGACCGCGGTGATGCTGGGCGTGCGCCCCGGTCCGGGCCTGCGCATTGCGCTGGAAAACCCGATGCGGGCCGACACGCTGTTCCTGGAGCGCGCGGCAATCGAGGTGAACGATCGGGTTTGCCTGATTTCCGGCGACGAAGACCTCGATGCCAAGCTCGACATCACCGAAGCCGGCGTCCGCCACGTGATCGGCCTGCTTCGGCAACGCTTCAACTACGTCGTGGTCGACGTGCCGGTGCCGTTCCCGGCATCTATCTATCCGGTCATCCAGATGTCGCGTCATGTGCTGGTCCTGCTGGAAGCCGAGGTGACCGGCCTGCGCAACGCCCACGCGCTGCGCAATGCCGTCACCAACATCGCCGGCAAGGATCGCGTCTTCACCCTGCTCAATCGCGCCGATCGCGCCGGCGGCCTGCCGAGGGCGACGATCGTCAAGGCGCTGGGCGCCGAACCCGACATGGTGATCCCGGATCTCGGCAAGGGCATGACCCAGGCCGTCAACCTCGGTGTTCCCGCGCTCAAGCACGTGTCCAAGCTGCGGCGTCACCTCGCCCCGATCGTGCGGGAGATCACCGGCGTCGGCGGCACGAAAAGAGCCGGCTGGAAGAGGTGGCTCGGGCTATGAAAAAGTTCGGACGGCGCGCAGACGAAATGCCAATGCGGATGCCCGCGGCTGTGCCGGATGCGCCGGCCGCGGCGCCGACCGTGCGGCCGGCGCCGCCGCCCTTGCCGCCGGCGGAAACCAGCGTGGCATCATCGGCGCCGAGCCTGTTTGCACCGCCACCGAGGCGTGACGAGCCTGCGACCCACCATCCGGTGATGTCAGCCTCGCTGCGCGAGCGGGTCATCGAACAGATCGAGCCGTCGGTGGCGACGACCGTCCCGCGCGACGTGCTGCGGCGGCAGATCGAGGAGATCATCCACGGCATCGCTAATCAGGACCGGCTGGAGCTATCGGGCCGCGAGCAGCTCTTCCTGGCTGAAGAGATCGCCGACGATATGACCGGCTACGGGCCGCTTCGCCCGCTGCTGCTCGATGAGACGATCAACGACATCATGATCAACGGGCCGAGTAACGTCTATGTCGAGCGGGCCGGCAAGCTCGAGCGAATCGCGGTGCGGTTTCGTGACAACGACCATATCGCTTCCGTCGCCCAGAAGATCGCATCGCAGGTCGGACGGCGTGTCGACGAATCCAGCCCGATGGTGGACTGCCGCCTGCCTGACGGCAGCCGTGTCAACATCATCCTGCCGCCGCTGGCGATCCACAGCCCTTGTATCTCGATCCGAAAGTTTCCCAGCCGGCGCTACAACATTGCTGCGATGGTCGAAAACGGTACGATGAATGCTGCCATCGGGCAGCTGCTGGAAATCGCTTCCCGTTGCCGGCTTAACGTTCTGGTCTCGGGCGGAACCGGTTCGGGCAAGACGACGCTGCTCAATGCCCTCAGCCAGTTCATCGACCACAGCGAGCGCATCGTCACGATCGAGGACGCTGCGGAATTGCAGCTCCAGCAGCCGCATGTGATCAGCCTGGAGACGCGGCCTCCGAGCCTCGAAGGCACGGGGCAGGTGACGCAGCGTGATCTGCTGTGGAACGCGCTGCGTATGCGTCCGGACCGCATCGTCGTGGGCGAGGTGCGCGGCGCCGAGGCATTCGACATGCTGCAGGCCATGAACACCGGCCATGACGGGTCGATCTCGACGGTGCACGCCAACAGCGCGCGCGATGCGCTGACGCGCGTGGAAAACATGGTGCAGATGGGACAGGTCAATCTGCCGTCGCGCGCGATCCGCGCCCAGATCGTCGCGGCCCTCGACATCATCGTGCAGGTCGAGCGCATGCGCGACGGGCAACGCCGCATCGTGCAGGTCAGCGAGGTGATCGGCCTGGAGGGCGAGGTAATCACCACCAACGACATCGCGCTGTTCGAGTACAAGGAAGAGGATGTGCACGGACGGATAACGGGCACCTACCGGTCCACCAACGCAGTCCCCAAGTTCAAGAGCCGCCTCGTCTATTACGGGCTCGAGCGGGCTTGGGCCGATGCGATGAGGCATATCTAATGTCGACGCCGCTGATCATCGTTTTGCTGCTGCTGCTATGTGCGACGGCCAATACGCTATGGCTCGATGCGCGACAGCGGCGGATCGACCGCCATCTCGAGATCGCTTTGCCGGCGTCGGACGTTGCGAGCTTGCCCTCCATCCGTCGTGCCGCCAAAGTCTCGCGCTGGGATCTGCTCTATCGGATTGTGAATTACCGCGCAGAAATCGTCTACGCCTGGCATCCGGCCTACGTATTGCTCGCCGGCGTGGTTGCCGCTTGTCTCGTCATCTATGCCAATCGACTGCTGGGGCTTTCAGCGCCGACGCTATCGATCGCCGCAGCTGTCGCCGCTATCCTGGTGGTGCGTGGCATGTTCGGGTGGCAGCGCAGTCGCTTCATCAACCAGCTTTTCCGCCAGCTTCCTGACGCGATCCAGTTGGTAACCAGTACGGTCCGATCCGGCCTGCCGGTCAACGAGGCATTCCGGACGATTGCACGCGAGATGCCGCAACCAACATCCGGTCAGTTTGCGATGGTCTGCAGCGAGCTGAATCTAGGGAGGCCTCCAGAAGAAGCTGTCGAAGGTATCTATCGACGGACGCTCGTTCCTGAATACGCGATGTTTGCCGTAACGCTCGCGGTTCAACTGAGATCGGGAGGCAGCCTTGCGGAAACGCTGCAAACGCTGGCCGAGACAGTGAGCCAGCGGGTTGCACTGGCCGCGCGCGCGAAGGCTCTGGCCGGTGAGGTCATCTTCTCTTCGCGCGCATTGTCGCTTTCACCGCTCATCGTGGGGGGACTGCTCTACGCGATCAATCCCCAATCGATCGACCTGCTGTTCTACGATCCGACAGGAAACATGCTGCTGGGCTATGCGATCCTTTCGGTTATCACGGGGCATTTCGTTATACGCTGGATGATCAAAAGGGAGACGGCGCTGTGACTGCAGGTCTCGGTTTGGCGGCGCTTGCAACGGCAGCTGCGGCCGCAGTGTTGGTTCTGATCATTCGCGAGGTCCATCTTCGCGCGCTGGATGCACGTGTAACGAACGCTGTGTTGGGCATTCCGGATCGCTCAAGCTCGTCGCAGGACCTGATGGGCTGGCTCTCCTCGATAGGCGCGCGCTACAGGCGCTTCTACGCAGAAGAGAATCTCGAGCAACTCCGAACCATTATCCTAGCGGCGGGTTTCAACCCTTACCGGGCCTTGCCGATCTGGATCGGTGTCAAAGCCGTCAGCATGTTCTTGTTTCCGCTCGCGGCCTTTTCTGTAGCGCAGGCTCTGGGCAGGCCGCTCTCAGACGTGATGATCTTTACGCTGGTCGGAGTGGTGGTCGGAATCATGGGGCCGCGCCTCATTCTCATGTTTCTGAAGCGGCGCTTTGATGCAGCCATCCGGCTCGGAACCCCGGATACCATCGATCTGCTCGTCGTATGCAGCGAAGCGGGAATGGGCCTCGAGGGCGGTCTTGAGCGTGTGGCAGACGAGATGAAGGAAACCAATCCGCAAATGGCTGAGGTGTTGCGCGGACTGCTGGATGACCTACGCATATTGCCGAACCGCAGCGAAGCATTCGAGAAGCTGGGCGCCAAGTCTGACGGTTTGCGTCGCTTTGGAACGGTCATCAGCCAGAGCCTGCAATACGGAACGCCGCTAGGGCAGGCGTTGCGCGGGATCGCGGTCGACCTCCGCCGGGAGCGCATTACCAAACTGGAGGAGCGCGCGCACAAGCTAGGCGCCAAGCTGACTATTCCGATGGTGCTGTTCATGCTGCCCGCCATGTTCGTCATTCTGGGCGGTAGCCCGTTTTTGCATCTCGCTCGCGCTTTCAAGTAGGTTTCCGATGAGCACCGTCACTCTCACGAGCAAGTCGCCTTATGAACGGACCATGCAGTTGCTTGGCGGCATGTGGTTCATGCTGTTGGCTCTCCTTGTCGCGATCAGAGTCGGATCGTTTGCCGATCCATGGCCTTCGCTGTTGTCGAGCTTTTGCCTCGCGAGCTTCTACGTGCTGCTCGGGTTGCTGATCATCACCCGGCCGCCGGCGAAGGCCCAGGCGGATGGTTTGCTGCCGAGGATGGCAGCATTCGTTGGCACCTATATGCCGTGGACGATCGGTTTTTTTGGCGAAACTGACAAGGCGCTGCCAAACCTTGCGTCCACCGTTTGCGTTTTGACCGGGATGGCCATGATGCTCGTCACGATCAGACATCTCGGTCGCTCGTTCAGTCTGGTACCGCAAGCGCGGACAGTGGTGCAGACCGGCCCGTATCGATGGATCAAGCATCCGCTCTATTTGGCGGAAGAAATCGTCATATTCGGCGTGGTGCTCAAGAGCATCTCGCCGCTGACGTTGGGCCTCTTTGTGCTGCACATCGGCGTCCAGGTTTGTCGGATTCACTACGAGGAAGATCTGCTGCGCCGCAACTGTCCGGAGTACGCGAGTTACGAAGCGGCGCGCTGGAGGTTGATACCCTATGTGTGGTGAGGAGGAGCGTCCGCGAGATTATTCGCGGACAGTGCAAGACGACGAATTGCATCGGTTTGCTGTAGCTTGAAGGTGCCGACGTGCTGCGTTCTTTGCTCTGTCGAAACGGCCTCGTGAAAGGCAAACGCGGTCTGATCGCGGACCAGCGCGGTGCCGTCGCGTGGGAGATGCCGTTCGTCTACGCCTTTCTGATGTTAAGCTTGCTGCTGCCGCTGGTCGACATGGCGCTCGCGGGATTCAAATGGATCTCTGCGTGGGAGTCGTTGCGCGCCTTCGGACAATCGATCCAGTACGATCCGCCACCTGATGTGACGAATGCCTCGAGCTGGACATCTGCCGCGCTTGCCAAGGCTGACAGCAATTATCCCATTTCGAACTTTCAGCTCAATTGCGGAAGTGCGGTCTGTTCTTCGACCAACACGGCGATACCCAAGTATTATTCATATTCGACGAGTGTGACTTTGACGCCGATGGTATTGCGCTCGGTGCTGTGCAGCAGCTCCTGTACCTACACGATGTATTACTCGGAGCGGTTCCAATGAGGTATTCCGTCCGTAACATGCTTCGTTGCCGTCGAGGATCAGCCGCGTTCGCAACCGTGGTCGCCCTGGTGCCGTTGATCGGAGCGGTTGCGCTCGGGGCCGAGGCGGGTTCGTGGTACGTCACCCGGAATCACGCACAGAACGCCGCTGACGCCGGAGCCTATTCGGGGGCCCTGAAGTTGGCATGCGATATCGCCGCTACGTCAGGCGTGGCGTGCAACGACACGACAGGCACGGTAGATAGCCGCGGCAAGCAGTTCGCGGCACAGAACGCCTTCTGCAACACAAACGACACGTCCTATACGGGATCGCGATGTGCGACCACGATGCCGAGTGGAGTCTCCCAGACCGTCACGATCAGCCAGCTGACGTCGTGGAACGGAGTCAGTGGGAATTTCGTTCAGGCAGTCGTCACGCAGCAACAGCCGGCATACCTGGCGGCATTGCTCGGCCTGTCCACCGTCACGGTCGGTGCGGTGGGCACAGCTCAGGTGGTCGACCTTGGGACCCCGTGTGTATTGACATTGTCGGATCCTCTCGCCTTTCAAGGCAATCCGACCGTGAAATCCCCGAATTGTGGGTTGGCTTCGAACAATCCTAATGCCGACTCGATCAATTTTACGGGCAACAGCGCCGACGTAAGCAATGTCAAGTCGATGTCCGCGCAGGGAAGTTGCACTCAAACCAGTGGCAGCCGATGTTCGAACGTCGTGACCTATGCGCCGCCGGCGCCCAATCCGTTGAGCGGGCTGGACACGGCGATCGCTGCGCTGACGAAGGCCAGCTTCTCGGGCGGCTCATGCGGCTCGTCGCTGAAATCGTACAGTGCGACAAACAGCAGCACCACCGGACCTTGCTACAACACATCTTGGCCATCGGGGAGCGCGACGCTGAGTGGCGTCTATTTCCTGACGGGCAACATCAGGATCAACGGTAGCGTCACGATAAGTGGTACGACTACCTTGATATTGATGCCTCCGAAGTTCCTGAACAACGGCGATCAGGGCGCGTCGCTGACGATCTCGGGCAATCCGACGATCCAGCTCAATGCACTTTCGAGCGTTTCTACTTCGCAAGTGCCCCCCGCACTTTCGTCGGTCGTTGGATTGATGGCCGGCCTGCTCATCTACGACCCGGAGTCGAGCACCAACGTCAACATAACGGGCAGCAGCACCACCTACTTCAATGGCATTACTTATCTGCCCAATGCTGACGTTACCTATCAGGGAAACACCTCCCAGACCGCCAGTTGCGTCGAGGTGATAGCAAAGGGCATCACGCTTTCGGGTAGCGCCAACTTCGACAACTCGGGGTGTCCGGCAAGCGTAACGGCGCGAAGCAAGTACGTCCGAATGGTGCAATGATGAGAAAGCTCGATCAGCGCGGGGTCGCGGCGTTTGAGTTTTGTATCATCGCCACTTTCCTGTTTGCATCAATGTTCGTCATATTTGATTTCGCAAATTATGCGATCACCATGCAGTCGTTGCGGGCGCTGGCGAGTGCCAGTGCACGGGCAACGACGATCGCGGACTGCTATGTCAACGCCGAATTGGCGAAGACGACGCCGAGCTGTCCCAGTGATCCGCTGACCACTACGCAGAAGCAGACGATCGCTCCCTTCCTGTATAACAATGGCCTCGTGCCCACGGTGAGCTCGGCGACGGGGGCTTCGGTTATCACGGTGACGGCGTCTCAATCGTCGTTCAAGATGATCATGCCGATCTGGGGTACGTCCCTGAATGCCCCCAGCGTCTCCACGAAGATTCCGTTCTGAGAAGGCCCGAATCGAGGAGCGCCTTGTGTTGGGTTACTGGGAGCCGACAGCCTGCACGGTCTCCTCAGTCCGTCGGGCAGGCCGGGACTAGCCCAAGCGGGCTATGGAAGTGGTGCGCACTGGCAACATCGCTGAGTTTTCTCTGGGCTTGCCGCGGTGCCGAGGGGCTCTTTCCTTGCAATCGGGGCGGGTGGCGGGGGATGATCTCCGGGCCGCCATTTGCGGCCTGGCGTGTGGGGTAGCCGGGGCGAGCTCGTTTTGCTTTCGCTCGGCGCGCCGGGAAATGGGAATTCGTGAAGTAACTATTTGTAGTCGGACGAACTGTAAGCTCTACGGCGTGGTGCACGAACGGGAGTGATTGGGCCGAGGCCGTAGATTTACGGGGGGTCGTCGCGGAGACGCGGCGAAGGGGATTGGCATGATGGGAAGTCGCGTTTCGGTCGATGCGGGACTTGGGCTGGTCGCCTTCAGCGCGATGGCGTTCGGTGCTGCGCTCGCCCTGTTTCATTGCATCGATCCGGCCGCCGCCGCAGACCGGCGGGCGCCATCATCCTCATCCTCCTCGGGCGTCTTCGTCAGCGAGATGAGCGACGTCCAGCGCGTCAGGGTGACGGTGAACAAGTCGCGCACCTTCCGGGTCGACACGGCGTTTTCCTCGATCGTCGCCGGCTCGCCTGACATCGCCGACGTGAAGTCGCTGAGCGACCACCTGATATACGTCCAGGGCAAGAAGACCGGCACCACCAACGTCATCCTGTTCGACAGCGGGATGAAGCAGATCGGCATCCTGGACGTCGAGGTGACCGTGGATATCGGCAATCTGCAACAGAACATCCAGGCCGGCACCGGGACGCGCGGCATTCGCGTGTCGGCGTCCGAAGGCCAGGTTGTGCTGAGCGGCGTGGCCGCCGATGCGGTCTCCGCCGAGCGGGCAATGACGATTGCCCAGGGCAGCGTGCCGAAGGACGGCATCGTGGTCAATGCGATGAGCGTTGCGGCACCGCAGCAGGTGATGCTCGAGGTGCGCTTCCTCGAGGTCAACCGGCAGGCGGGACGTGACCTCGGTGTGAACCTCTATGCGGCGAACGCCAATGGCACCAACGTTGGCAACACGGGGCTTGGCGGCGTGACGAGCGCGGGGCGCGTGCCGATCGGAGGAAATACAATAAACAGTAATGGAAGTGTGACGGTTAATGGGAGCACGACGACCACGAGCACAACCAGCAGCAATAATGTCGGTGCCTACCCGACCGGCAGCCTTCCTGTGCTCGGAACACTCGGAACGCTCGCCACCACCGCCGGTGGCGTGGCTGCGCCTCCGTTCGGAAGCCTGCTGACCAGCATCCTGAGGACCAGCAACGGCAGTTCGGTGGACCTTTTAATTACCGCATTGGAAACCAAGGGACTGGCCCGCCGGCTGGCGGAGCCGAATTTGACCACGCTGTCGGGCGATGCAGCGCGCTTCCTGGCCGGCGGCGAATTCCCGGTGCCTGTCGCCTCGACGCAGACCGCCGGCTCGTTGCCGACCGTGACCATTGACTACAAGAAGTTCGGTGTCGAATTGGCCTTCGTGCCGACCGTGCTGTCGCGCGGGGTGATCAACCTCCGCGTCGAACCCTCGGTCAGCGAGCTCGATTTCTCCAACGCGGTGACCATCGCCGGCACCACGATCCCGGCGCTGACCCGCCGCGACGCGCGCACAACAGTGGAGCTGCGCGACGGCCAGAGCTTTGCCATCGCCGGCCTGTTGCAGACAAGGAATCAGCAGGACGTCTCGCAACTGCCGTGGATCGGCTCGGTGCCGGTGCTTGGAAGCCTGTTCAGCAGCAAGTCCTATCAGCAGCAGGAAACCGATCTCGTCATCATCGTGACGCCGCGCCTGGTCGCGCCGGCGGCGCCCGGCCAGCAGCTGGCATCACCGCTCGACTCGCGCCTGCCGGCCAACGACGTCGATTTCTTCCTCAACGGTCAGATGGAAGTGCGCAAGCGCTATGACGACTACGTCAATTCCGGCGGCGAGGTGAAGGGACCCTATGGCCATATCATCGCGCCCAATGCGGTCGTGCGCCCGCCGCCGGCGGTGGTCGTCGACCAGCCGGTCGTGAAGACGCTGAACTAGGGGAGGCGGGAGATGACCATCCGAAATCTGGCACTGCTCGCCCCGTTCCTGCTCGGCGGCTGCTACGGCGTGTACGGGCATGACGAGATGGATCGCTACATCCAGCGTTCCGACACCATCACGATGAGTGCCGGCAATGCCAAGGAGGTCAACGCGGTCACCCACACGATCCACCCGTGGCCGGCCTATGTCGGTGACCGCCGGATCGCGTATGACGCGCGGCGGACGGGTACTGCGATCACCCGCTATGGCAATCAGCAGCGCCCGCTGGATCAGCTTCCCGATATGGGCGATCCGACCAAGGCGATGGGCCAGCCGCCGCCCGTCACGACGATTCAGAACGTCAACACGACCGGACTGGGAGCAGGGACCGGAGGATCGGTGGCCGTCGGGGTGGGAGGACCTGCCCGGTAATCGGCTGAAGGCTCTCTGCCACCTGGGCATTGCCCGTTGGGATCTCGATTTTTCCGATCCTGGAGGGTGGGACGGATGCCGCAGCTGGAGCTTGGAAGGGAAGTGGCGAGGTGCTGGTACTGACTCCGGTGTTTCGGTCGTGCCGTCTGTTTTTCGTAGGTAGTTTCGCGATGATGTTTCGAATGGGGCAAGAGATGCGCTGGACTTGGGGAACGGGACGAGGATTGCGTCGTCTCGCGCCGGCGTTGATCTGTTGCGGCCTGGCGACCGGCCTTGGTGCCTGTGACTACACGACCCGCGAGGCCGCGATTGTCGCTCCGGTGGATCCGCCCGGTGGGGACCCCGTGCAGGAGCCGACCGACGTCAAATATTATCCCTCCGACGAGCCGGTGCGGCTGGGGCTCGAGCACTACAACCGCGGCAATTACGGTATCGCCCAGCGCTATTTCAAGGATGCGGTCGAGAAGGCGCCGAAGGACGTCACGGCCTGGGTCGGGCTCGCCGCGAGCTACGACAAGATCCGCCGCTTCGATCTTGCCGATCAGGCCTATGCGCAGGCGATCCGGATCGGCGGCGAGACCGTCCAGATCCTCAACGATCAGGGCTATTCCCTCATGCTGCGCGGCAATCTCAGCGGCGCGCGGCGCAAGTTCGAGAAGGCGTACTCGCTCGATCCGGGCAACCCGGTGATCGCCAACAACCTCGAACTCCTCAACGGCAGCCGCAAGTTCATCGAGCGGCCGCCGAACAATCAGCCGTAGCGGTGCAATATTACCTTTGGTGGGGCCGCCGACTCCTTTGCATGGGGTTGTTTTCGCTATTTTGGTAGCTCGCCCCTGCGACCCGACCTCGCCGCGATCTAGTTCGTCAGCACGGCATCGACGCGGCGGCTGTTTCTTGTGCTGATGATGATGGCGCCGTTGCGGATGGCAAATCTCGCACCGACGAGTCGCGGAATCTTTTCGGTCAGCGGCGACGGCAGCGGAATCATTCCGCCGCTCGCGGGATCGCCGACGTTGATCGGCGGCCCGCCCGCGCCGGCCGAAGGCGCTGCCTTGATGTACTCCCTGATCAATTGAGTCTCTTCCCGCGAGAGACTGAGTGCGGTCTGCTCGCTGATCGCCGCTCGCTTTTCTGTCTCGGCTTTCTGCTGCGCTTCTTCCTGTTGCGCGGCTTCGCGCCTGGCTGCGTCCTGCTCGAGCTTGGCGACGCGCTCCCGCAGCGGCACGAGCTCCCGCCGCAGCATGACGATCTCGGATTTCAGCGAAGAGTTCTGGCCGAGCGCGATCGCTGCGGCAACGCAGGCAACGACCGAAATCAGACTGAGACATGCAACGGCAAGTCCCGTCACCCCGATGCGATTGGCCGTTGTCCGATCCTCTACGCCGCCCGCCGAACGCCGGCGCCGTGCCCGAGCAAATCGCGGTATACTGCTGCCGAGCAATGTCAGGAGTTGCGAGAGCCGGGAATCGTTCGGGCCCGCAGCGTGGATCGAGCCGAAGGCCGGTTCGAGCACGATCGGGCCTTGCGCGGAGAGATCGAGCGATGCGGCCGAGCCGCCGGCGTTCGAGGTCGTGCGCTCGGCCTGGCCGTCATCTCTGGCGTGCACGAGCCGGCGATCGATGTCGTCGGGCTGGTCGACACCAGCATCGCTGATCGCATCGGGCGTGTCGGCAGCAACGGCCTCAAGGCGCTCGCTCTGCCATTCGCCGAGCTCCTGTTTACCGAGTTCTTGCGCGTTAAGCTCCTGCTCGGCGCGGGACGCTGCAAGCGAGCTCCATAGCGCAAGCCCGGCCTCCGTGATCTGCAGCCCCGCCTCATTGATCGAAGCCCATCCGGACTGGAACACGTCGGCGTCGCCGAGCTCGGACGATCGCTTCAACTTCGTGGCCGCATCGCCCGCCGCGATCATGCGCTTGACCTCGCGACTGACCTCCTCGAGCGGAATCCGCTGTTCCGGTCTTGCAGCCAGCACACTCAAGATCGCCAGATTGAATCTCATGTGGCGCCTCTCGATGCCCCATCAGCCGATCGCGCAGCCGGCGGTCTCCCATGCCGGTGTCGGTCAGTCAGAGAGTCAAGCGAAGTGTAACGGCTCCCCGAGGGGCAAACAATCCGGTCCCAGGCGCACGACCGATGGATAAGTCTGCCCGCCAACGCGACGCGTCGCGATCGCCGTAGCGCAAGCTGTTCAGAGAAACTCGCGAAGCCTGGAGAGCTCGATCACGTGCTCGGGTGACAGCACATCGGGGACGAGCGGAGGTTGCGCCTTGGTCCGGATCTCGTAGAGATGCCGCGTCTTGTCGGGCTTGCTCATGAAATCGCGAATGCATTGGTCGAGCGTTGCGTTGGCGACCATATAGGGTGCGCGATCCTCTCGCCTGGCGTTGTTGAGAGAGGGCCATTTGTAAAGGGTGGCCGCAGCCTGGAAGTCCACCTGATGAGAGTGGTCGGTCATTCCAGGATATCTACCTGAAAAAGCCTGCCCGTCAACGCACGCCGGCAAGTGAGCGAATTGCTGCGGCAGTCGGCGCATTGTGTGTCGTCGCGATTGGTCGAACGACTGCCGCCGCGGCTCGCGTGATTCGCTTCGATTGCCGCGCAGCGGTCTCGATCTCCAGCGAGCCGAGATCGGCGTCGACGGAGGGAAGCCTGCCGAAGGACAGGCCGGCCGATTGCTTCGCGCGGCGAGCGCACGCGAAGGGAGGACAAATTCCACGTTGACTGGATTTCGATTTGTTCTTAGTTTGTTCTTTTGGTCGGGCGAGCACAAGCAGGTCGAGATGGCAGCGGCAGCCACCATTCTGCACGCGGACCTCGATGCATTTTACGCGTCGGTGGAGCAGCTGCTTGATCCGTCGCTGCGCGGCAAGCCGATCGCCGTCGGGGGCGGGGTGGTGCTTGCGGCCTCCTATGAGGCCAAGGCCTTCGGCGTCCGCGGCGGCATGTCGGGACGGGACGCGCGCGAGCTGTGCCCGCAGCTGATTTTTGTCGGCGGTCATTTCAGGGATTACCAGCGGCTGGGCGACGCGGCCATCGAGGTGCTCGGCGATTTCACGCCGCTGGTCGAGCGCATTTCGATCGACGAAGCGTTCGCCGACGTTGCCGGCTGCACGCATCTGTTCGGAGCGCCGGCGGACATCGCAGCGGCGATCCGGCGGCGGGTGCGCGCCGAACTCGGTCTTCCGATCTCGGTGGGCGTCGCGCGCACCAAACATCTGGCGAAGATCGCTTCCCAGGTCGCAAAGCCCGACGGCCTTGTCGTCGTCGATCCCGACGCGGAGCTCAGCTTCCTTCACGAATTGCCGGTCGAGTTGATGTGGGGCGTCGGGCCGGTGACCCGGGCACGGCTGGAGGCGATCGGCGTTGCGACGATCGGTCAACTCGCGACATTGTCGGAACGCTCGCTGACGCGGTTGCTCGGTCCGGCGGCAGGCGAGAAGCTCGCCGCGCTGGCCTGCAATCGCGATCCGCGACAACTCAAGCCGCATCGGCGCGCGCGATCGGCGGGAGCACAATCGGCGCTCGGCCGCAAGCCCGCGACCATGCAGGTCATCAGGCCGACGCTGATGCATCTCGCCGACCGCGTCGCCACACGGCTGCGGGCGAAATCGCGGCCCGGACGAACCGTGACGGTGCGGGTGCGCTTCGCAGACATGAAATCGGTGACCCGCGCGATCACGCTCGACGCGCCGGTGTGCACGACGGTGATCCTGGCGCGGCTCGCCGAGAACCTGGTGCGTGCAACGCTTGCCGATCATCCCCGTGAGGGGATCATTTCGCTGTTGGCGATCTCGGTCTCGCATCTCGAGGAGCATTGGGACCTTGCGCTGGAGCTTCCGCTCGGATTGGCCGATGACGCGCTCCGCCCCGGAAGTCCAGCAGGCATCGCGCGCTGGGCGGCGGACTGCGCGATCGACAAGATCCGCGACCGCTTCGGCTGGGAGGCAATCGGATACGGCTCAGTCGCTCTGGAGGCGGTTCGGTCGGTGCCTGATGCGTTTCGCGCACTTGCCGAGAAGGAGCTATAACCTGCTACCGATTCACGATCGGGTCATCGCATTAAGAAAAGGCAATCCGGAATCGCGCCGTTGTGAGTGGTGGCCTCGCGCATGCGGTCTATTCTGACGCTGCGGAGGATAGCCATGAAGTACAGCTCCGAACTGATCCAGACGATGCGGGATGCGTTGGATACGGTCATGGCAAGCGTGCCGGCCGATCAATCCGTGTTCGGTCTGAAGGCCCACGTTGCCGAATCCATCTTGCGAGCCGCGGCCCACGGTCAGACGTCGTTCGACGGGCTCGTGACGGCCGCATCCGATCAGCTTCAATCCATCATATCGATGTTGACCTAAGCGTGATCCAGAAAAGTGCGAAGCGGTTTTCCGAGGAGATTCGACAACAGGCTAACGCGCGATGACGCCGCCTTAGGCAGCCGCAGGGCGTATGAATGACGGCCTGCCGAAGAAGACGGTGTCTTGCTCCTGGCGCAGCGCGTCGCAGATTCGGCCTGCCGGAATCTCGACGTCGTCATACGCGAGCACGTGGTCTCGCGCAATGTTCCGCCGAAGACGGCAACCTTCGGCTAGGCCGATCGGAAGAAGGTGCTCGGCGTGAGCGACCTGCGCATTCTCGCACAAGCCGTAGGTCATGTAGTGGCCAAGCCCGTCGAGGACTTCGCCAGCCCTGAGATCCCTCTTTGCGGCTGCGACCACATCGACACACGGCGCGCCGAGCGGAGTGATGGCTGCATCCTTGAAGATCGCCGCGCGTGCAACCGTGAACGGGACCTCAAAGTGACAAAGATGATAGGGCCAGTAGAAGCAGTAGAGGGGGCCTGCTCCCATCTTGTAGAGCGACAAATAGTGCTTCTCGACCGCATCGTTCGTCGTCCCAAGCACGAATATGCCCGGGTTTGGCATCGCTCCCACGCAATAATCCACGATGCCGGGACCGTCGAGAAGCTCATCGACCGGGTACCAGTTGACCGCTTCCTGGATCGGGGTGCCGGCCTCGACGACCGGACCGTGCATTCCGCGCCGCGCGACCCGCATGCCCGTTGCATTGGCAACGATCGCGTTCTCGAAGGATATCTTGGTGCCGTCAGCGAAAGACGTAACCATCGGGGCCTTCATCCCCCATTTTCTGGCAAACCCTTCCTGGGTCGTGGGATTGCGGTAGGGATCGTGCAGACCCTTGATGTTCCCGCACAGCACAGGCCTGATACCCAGTCCCTTCACCCACCGGTACAGATTCATGATGACGCCTGGCTGGTCACCTTCCGTGTTGGTGATGACGACCCCGGCGCGGTCGGCATACGTCTTCAGGATCGGGCCGAGAGTGCCGTCCAGTTCGGCATTCATCATGACGACATGCTTGGTTCGGGCGATCGCCTGCATCACCACGCCGGCCGCGAATTCGATCGTGCCGGTGACCTCCAGAATCACATCGATCCCGTCAGCGTTGCAAAGAAGCATTGGGTCGTCGGTGATCGCGCGCCGGCTCCGGGTGATGCAGTCGTCGAGTTCATCCACGCGGCGCACTTGCGTGACGTTGCTCTCACCGGATTCCGCGTAGGCCTTGCGGGCCTCATCGAGGTGACGGTTACAGATCGCAGCGAGTTCGATGCCCTTGGTGTACTGCAGCATCTGACGCGCGATACCCTTGGCCATGAACCCGGCGCCCACCATTCCCACCCTGATCGGGGTGCCGGTGCGTTGCAGCCGCTCGAGCTCGCGGTCGACGATGAACATGCTATCTACCCCTCATCGGCAGTCGCGACGAGCCGGTGCTCGTCCACGAAATCAGGCCAGCTGCAGTCCTTTTCCGAGATGACGGCGGGCTCGGCGGGCCACTTGATGCGAAACGCTGGATCGTTCCAGCGCACGCCGCGCTCGGCGGTCGGCGTGTAGAATTCGGATACGAGATACGTGACCTCGGTCTCGTCCGCGAGCGTCAGAAAGGCGTTCGCGCATCCCTTCGGGACGAGGAGCATGCGGTAGTTTTCGGCACTGAGCTCAACCGTGATGTGATGCATGAACGTCGGCGAGTCAGGCCTCAGATCGATCAGCACGTCATGGACGGCGCCGCGCACGCAGCGCAGGAGCTTGTCCTCCTGATAGGGCGCGACCTGGTAATGGAAGCCGCGCAACGTATGCTTTTGGCGGTTGAAGGAGATGTTCATCTGGGCGATCCGGTTGGGCAGGCCGTGATCGTCGAACTCCTGGCTGCACCAGCCGCGGGCAAAAAACCCGCGGCTGTCGGCTCGCTTTTCCAGCTCTACCGTGCAAGCGCCCTTAATTTCGGTGGTCTTGAAAATCATCGAATTCTCCAAGGCCAGGGTCACCCGGCCGGGCAAAGCACGCGCGAGCCGTGTACCTCGTAGCCAAGCGACACCAAAGGGAGCTCCGAGAGCGCCTGACGCACCCGCTCGCGTTTCTCCGGCTTCACGATGAACATGAGGAAGCCGCCGCCGCCGGCACCGCACAGCTTGCCACCTTCGGCGCCCGCCTCGAGGGCCCGCGTATAATAGTCATCGATCTCCGAGGTGGTGATCTTGGAGGCGAGACCCCGCTTCAGCGTCCAGCCGCGGTGAAGAGCTTCGCCCACCTGCTCGAGCGCGATCTGTTGACCGGAGCAGATGGAACGAAACTCGAAGGCGTCGTTGCGCATGCGCCGCAGAACGTCCAGGTTTCGTGACGTGTTGCTTCGCTGCTCGGTGAGTACCGAGGCGGCAGGGCGCTGATGGCCGGTCCAGAACATCATGATGTTGCTGAACAGGTAGGCGACAGAACCGCTTCGGGCCGGCTGCGGCTCGACCGTGACGCGGCCGCCGCGTCCGAACCGGAGCAGATTGAGGCCCCCGAACGCGGCGGCGTATTGGTCCTGCTTGCCGATCGGCTCCTTGAGCACTTCCATCTCGATGTGGCAGGCCTCCTCGGCCAGTTGGCCGGCGGTGACGCGCTCGCCGCGGAAGGCATGGAGCGCGTGGAGCAATCCAACTGCGAAGGCGCTCGATCCGCCCATGCCGGTGGACGCCGGCATGTCGGCGACGGTGCTGATGAAGATCGGAGGCTCGATGTTGAGAAACTTGAGGCACTCACGCGCAATGTTGTTGTCGATCTCCTCGATCGTATTGACCTGCTCGGTGCGTGAGTAGTTGAGCCGGATCGGCTCGTTGAAGAGGTCGCTGTGGCGCTTCACGGTCACGTAGACGTATTTGTCGACGGCCGCGCTCAGGACGGCGCCTTCCTCAACCTCGTAGAATTCCGGCAAATCTGTGCCGCCGCCTGCGAAGCTGATGCGCAGCGGGGTCCGTGTCATGACGATATCGGTCGGACGCCAGCTGGCGTAAGCCGGTCTGAGCCACTCCGTGTTCGGGACAACGGATGCACGCTCGAGTTCCCGCGTCGATAGAGTTTCCACTGCGCTCGGCCTCCTGACCTGTCGACACTTAGGCTCGAATTCGGCTCACATTGGCACGGATCTCCGTCCACCTGAGCGACTCGTCGATCGTTCCGCTGTCGAGCAGATGCCGCAACCAGCTCAGACGCGTAAAACGCTTGTCCTTGAATGCACCATGCTTCAGGCCGATGCTCTGGAATGCGGTATAGAGCTCCCTCGCTCCGTCCGTCGCCGTCCATCGGAAGCTGAATTCCGGAAAGGTTCGCTTGAACTTGGCAAAATCCGCCTTGTAGGTGCGTTGATCAGCTCCGGGCTGCGGCACGCTCGCGAGTTCGCAACCGGGAACGCTTTGTGCCGCAATCTGCCCGAGATCGCGGATCTGGTGGTTGAGTTGGTCAGCACCGACGTTGAAGGCCTGGTTATGCACGCTCTCCAACGGTGCCTCGAGCACCGCCTGAAACGCACGCGCAACGTCCTGGACATGGACGACCGGCCGCCAGGGCGTACCGTCGCTCTGGATCACAATGCGGCCTGTCGTGAAGGCATTGCCCATGAAATCGTTGAGGACGGTGTCGAACCGCATCCGCGGTGACAGGCCGTAGACGGTCCCGTTGCGGCAATAGGTCGGAGAGAAGCGATCGTCGGCGAGGGCGCGCAGCGCCATCTCCGCTTCGACCTTGGAGCGGGCGTATTCGGTGCGCGGCGCGAGCGGCGCAGTTTCGTCGACGACGGCCGCTTCGGAGGTCCCGTACATGATGCAGGAGGATGAAAAAATGAAACGCCGGACGCCCGCCTGCTTCGCCAGCTTCGCGAGCCGGATCGTTCCCTGCGAGTTGATCTCCCGCGTCCAGGCTTCGTTCAAATTTCCGATCGGATCGTTGCTGAGCGCCGCCAGGTGAATCACCGCGTCGAAACCGGCGAGTTCGTTGGCGGTAACCTCGCGCAGGTCCTGACGGATCGTCGGGACCTCGCCGAGGTCGGGGACGAGTGTGCAGGCAGAGAAATATCCGGTGTCGAGACCGACCACATCGTAGCCCTGGCGCTGGAGCCAGGGCGCCATGACCGATCCGATATAACCATCGTTGCCCGTGATCAGGATGCGCTTGTTGTCAGGCATATTCCGGGGTTCCATTCAGCATTTGCCGGGTGAGGTCGAGGAGCGAACAGGCATCGGTCACGCGCTGGAAGAGACAGTCGGCCGCTGCCGCTGCGTCGGCGTCGCGCTCGTCGTCGCCGACGAACAGCGTGCGCGTGAGATCGAGGTGGAAGTCGCGCTGGGCCTGGTAAAGCAGACCGGGTTTCGGCTTGCGACACTCGCAGCCGTCTTCCCAACCATGCGGACAGTAGTATATCGCGTCGATCCGGCCTCCCGCCTGCGCGACGTCTCGCTTCATGCGGTCGTGTACGGCTTCGAGATCGGCCTCACTCATGACGCCGCGGCCAATGCCGGGCTGGTTCGAGGCGATGATCGTGCGGTAGCCGCGGTCGTGCAGTAGCCGGAGTGCTTCGAGAGAGCCCGGGCACCATGCCCACTCATTCCAGTTCCGCACGTATTGCGCTTGCGGCGGCTTGCGGTTGAGCACCCCGTCACGATCGAGGATCACGGTCGGCTTGCGCCGCATAAAGGCTTCCGTCGTGGGCAGCCGGTCCAGCGAGCCGACGCTGTAATAGCGGTGATCGCTCGCATAGGCCGTGAGCCGCCCTTGTCGAGCGAGCGGTGTATAGATCGCCTCCTCGAGCAGCATATCCTGCTCCGGCAGCAACGCGAGGGCGAGGTCGGTCAGGATCGCGTAACTTATTTCGACCTGCTGGAGTCCGGGGGTCGTGCGCAAACGATCGAACACGCTGACATGACCGTCGCGATCGAGCAGGGCGCTGCCCCGGGAGTAACGATCCTTGTTGTTATAGACGGTGATCAAAGCGGGCTTCCCGGCCTCGCTGAACCGCGCCCACAGCCGCTCCATCTGCATCGGCCAGTAGTTGTCGCAGTACAGCAGCAGGAAGCAGGGATCGATCATGTGCCGAGCAGTCGCCACTCGGCTGCTGGTCAGTTGATCGGGCTCCGTGACCGAGTACTCGATGTGCACACCCCAGTCACGTCCATCGCCGAAATGGTTCTGTACGACCTCGGGCAAATATCCGAGGAGGATCAGGACACGTTCAAAACCCTGGTCGCGCAATTGCTCGATCTGGTACTCGAGGAAGGGGCGCCCAAGAACCGGCACCATCGGCTTGGGCCGATCGTTCGTGATCGGCTGCATTCGCGTGCCGCGGCCACCGGCCAGGATGACCGCCTGCGTCGGCCGGTCGTAGATCCGGCCTTCGATGCGAGCCTGGCGAGAAGTGCCGTCGAGGGCGGCCATTAGTTCAAACCTGGTCTGTCGGCAACGAGACACCTTGTGACCGCATGACAGATCGCCGAATGGACGTCCTCGACGAGTTCGTATTTGCCTTTCTCGGTCTCGACGCACATGGGCTCATCCACCAGACCCCGCAGCACGCCGCCGTCAAATCCGAGCAGCGCCACGGTAGTGAGCTTCTGCCTTCGCGCCAGTTCGACCGCGCGAACCAGGTTCGCGGAGTTGCCGCTCGCGGAAATGCAGGTCAGCACATCGCCCGGCGTCGCGAAGTTCTCGAGCTGGCCCGAGAAGGCCCGCTCGTAACCTTCATCGTTCGACAGAGCCGAGAACCACGACATGTTGTCGGACAGGCACATGACCTTCAGCGGTCGGCAACCCGAGCGTTTGGTGGCCTTGCCAAGGTCATTGACCCAGTGAGAGGCGGTTGACGCACTGCCGCCATTTCCGGCGATGTAAATGAACGCTCCCCGGTCGCGGGCCTCACGGAAAATATCGACCAGTCTCTGGACCGCGTGCACCTGAACTTCCGCCAGCACACGCCGCACATTCTCGAAATGCGTCGAGATGACGTCTGACGTCTCCGGTGGTGTCGTGATCACCGGCGGCACAAGTGGTGATTCAGACCGAATTGTGCGCATACGCCCGGTTCTCCAAGGTGAACAACGGCTCAAACCTCTGAGTGTATTAGACGCCAGTTCTTGCCGCGCGACATTCACTCTTTGGGGGTAGGCCGGATGGCGGCCGCAAATGTCACAGTCGCGAGCAGGATATTTCCGCGCTTTCATGACGACCGGCAGAACGGGCATCTCGGGCTGTGCGTCATGCCGGCAATGGCGACATGGCGGCGGCTGCGACTTCGCTGAGCCGGGACTTGCGATCGTGGAGCTGCGGCAACGGCTCCACTCCGATTGCAGACAGGATGTGCTCCCAGCGGTAGACCCAGTCGTGCCGCTGCAGGCTGCGTACGGCGTTCGTTCGGCGCACGCGCGCTATCCGCTCCGGCTGCGCATCCAGGTCCTCGATCACGGCGGCGATGTCGTCTATCTGCGGAGAGACCTCGATCACCGCATCCGGCCAATCGAAATACTCCTTAAACTCGGCGCACTGCGGCGCGTTTCCAAGGATGACGGCGCCCCCGGCGGCGCCCTCGAACAGGCGCGACGGCAGGACCTGTTCGCCGGCGACCTTGCGCGAGTTTGCGCCCGCGACTGCCGCGGGATTGAAGCCCATGAAGTAACGGGTGCGCTTGATGGTGTTGGCAAGAAGCAGTCGGTGCTCCCGCCAATCCTTGACCTGGGAATTGCCGCTCGAGAGCGAGTCATAGAGGTAGAAGAAGTTGCGGCGTTCTGCCAGCGCCACCAATTGCCGATGTGGTCCCACCGCGCGATTGCCCATCGAATAGACATCGATGACCCGTTCGGGGGGCGACGGATACGGCGTGGCAGTCAGGCAATCGACGGCGGGCGCCAGGAAGGAACAGGGAGCATCCGTATACGCGGAGAGGCGCGGTATGCTTGCGCTGTGCAGCAGAAACACGTGGTCGAACTGGTCCAATAGTCTCAGGTAATGGCGGTCCTCCTCGAGCGTGCTGGACCAGAGCTCGATCAGATACGCCACGGCGATCTTGCAGCGACCGCGCCAATTTCGGATGCGCGAGAGCTCAACGAAACTTTGCGGGCTCCAGGCCACGAAAAAGAAGACGTCGTAGTTCTGCTCCAGCTCGACCCGCTCGATCGTCGGCGCGTTCTTCAGTCCGAGCCCCTTGCGGACACCGTTGACCAGCCTGTTGAAGTCGCTCTGGACGCTCTGGCTGTCGTGAGAGGGCAGGATGCCGCCGAGATTTTTCGTCAGGTAGTTGTCGATGCCCGGCGCGACGAGGTCGGCATGATCGCACTCGGTGACGATACGGCAGAACTCGTAGGACGATGCGAAATGGGCTCGATCTTTCGCGTTGAAGTCGGAAGCAACGAGGATTCGTCTCTTCAAGGACCGGTCCTCCATTTACCTTTTACCAGCTTGGCCTCTGGATTCGGATCTACGCCGTCAAGGCGCGCTGAGGACGCTGGACTCGGTCGGAAGGATCAGAATGCATTGCAGGCAAGGGATGAAGTCCAAGTATCATGTCTGCGGCTTTCTCTGCGATCATGAAGACGGCCGCGGATGTGTTGGCCGAGGGCACGGCGGGCATAATCGAAGCATCGGCTATCCGCAGGCTCTCCAAACCGTGGACACGCAATTGATCATCGACGACAGACGCCGGATTGTCCTGCGGGCCCATTTGGCATGTCCCGCACGGATGGTATGATGTCAGTCCGGCTTCCCGCGCAAACTCCAGGCACTCGGAGTCGCTCAAGACCGAAGGACCGGGCAATTCCTCTCCGTAGTAGTAAGGCTGAAGCTCGGGGGCGGCGAGCAACCGCCGCATCATCCGGATGCCGTCGACGGCAACGCGCTGGTCCCTCTCGTCCACGAGAAAGTTGGGCTGAATGATCGGGGCCCGGAACGGATCTGGCGAGCTCGCGCGGACGAACCCGGTGCTGTACGGCCGCAGCTGATAGAAACCGGGCTTGAGGACGGGAAACCGCTCCCGGAGATTGGAGTAATTCCCGATGGCAACGTCGATTTGAACGTCCGGAGTAGAACAGAGATCGCGCGAATTGGCGAAGCCGTACACGAGAGACGGGCTGAGGGCGAGAATGCTCGGACGGCCGAGGACCCATTTGGTGCCTTCCCGAAGCAGACTCAAGCCGTGCCCGCTGACCGTCTTGCCCTTCACCCGGACGATGAAATGGATCATGTAGTGGTCTTGCAGGTTCTGGCCGACGCCAGACAGCTCATGCAGGAGCGGAACCCCGAGGTCGGCGAGCAATGCCGGTGAACCGACGCCTGAAACCTGCAGCAGCTTCGGTGTGTTCGCGGCGCCCGCGGTGAGGATCACCTCGCGGCGTGCTTTCACTTCACGGGTGGGACGGCCAGGTCCTTGCGCGTACCGGACGCCGACCGCTCGCTTTCCCTCGAACAGCACCGCGGTTGCCTGGGCTCGGGTCCGAATCTCCAGGTTCTTCTTCCTGGCAACGGGTCGCAGAAACGCCCGCGCTGCGCTGACGCGCCAGCCGTTCTCGATGTAGCGCTGGTAGTATCCGAAACCTGCCTGCCGTGCGCCGTTGTAGTCGGAATTGTGCGGGAGTCCGAGGTTGTGCGCAGCCTCAATGAATGAATCGCAGAGCGGGTGTTTCCAATCGCAGTCGGTGATGGGCAGCGCTCCCTCGATACCTCGGTATGTGGTGTCGCATGTCCCGATTCTTCGTTCAGTCTTCTTGAAGTACGGCAGCACGTCGGCGTAGCCCCATCCCCGGTTGCCGCGTCGGGCCCAACCATCGAAATCGTCGGAATGGCCCCGGTTGTAGTTCATTCCGTTGATGGCGGTCGAGCCACCGAGCGTTTTGCCCTGCGGGATCGGAATGGCGCGGTTTGCCGTTGCCGGGTTCGGCTCCGTTTCGTACTGCCATGCGTATTTCGGAATGGATGCGGCCTTGTAGACCCCGGCGGGGACACGCAGGAACACGCTGTAGTCCGGCGGGCCCGCCTCGAGCAGACAGACAGTGCAGGCTTCGGTGGCCGCGAGCCGATTGGCCACGACGCATCCCGCGGCCCCGGCACCGACGATGACATAGTCGAAAACCTCTGCGTCCGCCGACATTGCTTCTACCCCACGGGTGCCACTGCATGGCGGATGTTAGCGGACAGGTCTTTGCGCCACTTGGTTCATCGGTGTTACCCCTTCGGGGAGTTTTTGAGATCGTCATCCGCAGGCATGCTTCAGAGCAGACGCGGCTCACTATGATAGGGCCCCTCTCAGGCAGGCGGCGACGCTTCGCGTGCACTGGCCGGCAGGGGCGAGCCGGTTGCCGGTGCTTCGCGTTCATCCGAACCCTGAAGGTAGCGATAGATCATCGTCGTGCCGATGCCGAAGCCGATCAGGCACCAGAACCAGATCCCCTGCATCGGAGCCTCGAGTGCGACGTCGAACGAAGCGTTGATGATGCAGGATGAGGCGTAACAGGCGATGAACAGCATCAGCGCGGCCCATTCGGCGTGCCCGCGCCTGTAGGCCGGCGCCATGGCGCGAAGCAGCGTGCCATACCAAACGGCGAGAAAAGCTGCCCACAGCACAAGCCCCGGCACCCCCGCGCGCGCCAGGATCGTCATATGGGCGCTGTGCGGGCTGCGCAGGGGCCGCTCGCTGTTGGCCCTCGCGAGCCCGTCCTCGACAGCCAGGTTCACCCCAAATCCGCGGCCGGTCCAGAAATACGGTCCATGCACCGTTTTCTCAACGATGGTCCGCCACCAATTTGCGCGCCACTGCGTGGTGTCCTCGGTCTGGGCGCCTCCCTGGCCGACGATGCTGGCCATATTCTCGACGATCTGCGCAACGCTGACCCGCCGTTCGGTCGAGACGCGGGCTTCCTGGTAGCCGGAGACGCTGATCTCGATCGCGTAGGAAGTGGCGAGGAGCATTGTGCCGGCCGCGACGACGATCAGGACGGGACGCAGCTTGCCGAGCACCAGCGCCGCCAGAACGACAGGCACGGCAAATGCAAGAACGGCAGCACGGCTAACGGCGCTGACCATCACCACGGCCATGATGAGACAGGCCGTCCAGATCGGAGTTGGCTTGCGCAAGCCTGCGAGGACAAACACGGTGGCGCCTGCAAGGTGTGTCGCGACCTCGCCGGCGCCGAGCCAGATCAGGCCGACACTGGTGCCGGGTATGGTCGGTATCTCGTCTGCAAAATAGAAGCTGAGCGGAAACAGGATGGGGACGAGGGGAACGTAGATATCCAGGAATCTCTGGTAGTAACCAATGATCGTGTCGATGCGTCGATAGTCTTCGATCAGAAGAGCGGCAACGACGAAGGCGAAGCCCCCATACACGAGGATTACGCTGTCGCGCAACGCGTCGACACCATAGGTGTTGAGATAAGGAAAGGTGCGCACCAGGACCCAGCCCATGGCCACCGCGAGAGGGAGGCTCGGTCCGGATGCGAATACGGCCACCAGGCAACCCGATCGCAACAGCACAAGGAGCCCGACCAGGAAGGCGATCTCGCCGACGAAAAACGGCCGGTAGCCCCAATAGGCGAAACCCTTTCCCATCAGCGCATATCCTGCCAGGGCGCAGCAGAGCGCGAGGGTGTAGCGGTCACCCAGGCCTGCAGAACGTGAAACTGGGAGCGGGGTGGTCATGATCAGTCAGGCATTCATCCCTCGCTTACGGCCGGTAGGCGACCATACGCAGACCTCCGTCGATAGCCAGCTTTTGCATGCCGACGTGAAGAAGCGCACGTAACGGGGAAGCCTCGGGATACCGGACATGCCAGCGCTGGCGCTGGACGCGGTTGAACCCATTCTTCTTCAGGAGCCTGGCGAGCGCTGCGGGAGTGAAGAAGACGATATGACCCGGCCTTGCAGCTTCGCGCCAACGCTGACCCATCAGCCGTGCCGGGAAACCAGCTGCATTCGGAGTGGTGATCAGGAGCCAGCCGCCCGGTGACAAGCGCTCGTACAAGCCCGCCAGCACGCGGCCTGGGTCACGAAGGTGCTCAATGACCTCGAGGGACACAATCCCGTCGAAGCTGGATCCTTCCGGGAGGTCTGCAAGATCCCGATAGACTGCAATGCCACGTTCGGCAAGGAACTGATACCCGAACGGTTCGACAGCGGCGAGCCTGGCGCCGCGCTTCATCAATTCGAAAGTCATTGCGCCGCGGCCAGCACCGAAATCCAGGATGCGCATGCCGGAAAGGCCACGTACGCCCAGCGTATCTGTCAGTGAATCCACGAGACATCGGGCGACCGCTTCATCCGTAGCGCCGGTTTCGACCGTGTTCTGCTCAGGTTGTTTCCATCCTTCGCGGTAATAGTCCGCAAGCTCCGACTCGTCTGGGTAGGGATCACGGAAGATCGTGCCGCATTCGCGGCAGCGCAGGAAGCGGGGCGCCTGCCAGTGCAAGCAAGCGTCTCCCTGATGCTTGCATTGAGGACAGATCGGAGTATTCATCTTGGTGGTTTACCCTTCGTATGCCCGTGGCGGCGCCGCTCTCTCCTACGCAACAATTCCCCCGATACCACCGCTGATGGCGTCAGCAGGCATCAGCGGGCAATTGGACTTCGTTCCAGCCAGAGCCGGTTTTCGCGCCTTGCAGATTGTCCCCACCCGGCGGCGCGGTATCGGTTTGCGGAAATTGTCGATATCCGATCGTCGCTGGTGAAGGTTCGATACATCGTGGCACAGGCTCGCGTTGGTGCTCGCGTGGTCATGTTGTCGACCCGACGGCCCGAGACTAGTGGTTGCGTACGCCCCTGTTGCCGAGAAACACGGGCTATCGGAATGCCTTTTGGAAGTACTTCACTGGGGGTACGGGCTTCGCCGCTGCGGATTCGGTACTGCATCGTCACCAGAGTTGTCCCCCCGCGCCGACGCGACGTGCTTTCCCGGGGAGCGGCGGGCGCCCCGCATGTATGGGGTATATCTGTATCGAGACTTCTGTGATCCACAATCACAGTCGGAGAGGTCGCGCGGTGGATGTCGGGCAACGCTAAGTGTCCGGAATCGGATGCGCCGAACATGCCGTCAGAACAGAAATCCAAGGCGGCGGCGTCTTGCGTGGCGTCCCGCCGCACGCCGAAGCGGCCGTCATCGTCCGCGCCACCAGCCGATGCTCAGATCCCACAGCACAGACCGCAGCGGGGAAGCGCCAAGCGACCAAAGCGGCGCCGATCCGAGGATCATCCGTCCGGTCGTGGTACTCGTGTCGATCGGCGTGCCGAGGATGCGAAGGCCGACGCCCTTGCGGCCCAGCCGCTCGATGAGCGCCAGCACGCCGCGGGTCGAATGTGCCACGCGATAGGGTTTCGTGATCGCTATCACGTCCCCTTTGCGGGTGACCTCGATCGCACGCTCCAGCTCCGGCATCTTTCCGAAGACGCTGGCCTTCTCGCAAAAGTGCTCTTGCGCCCCGAGCGCGGCCAGGTCGCGCTTCTGGGCGTCAAGTCGCTCGATGGGTTCGAGTGGACCAACGCGACAATAGCTCACGATCACCGGCCTTCCTCCTAGCTGTCACCTGGCTCAAGCAGGTTGAAACACGTGCCGCTTTGGACGGTGGTCCATGGCGGTCCCGCGGCAACCATCGTGAGCAGGCCTTCCGTCCGCCGCGCTGAACGCGCGCCTCGGCTTCGAAGCCGGTTCAAGGGCACGGCTTGACGGTTAACGGGCTCCCTTTGCCCCCAGCACGGCGGGCAGCGTTTGCAGCATGATGTACACGTCCAGCCAGAATGACGAATTGCGGATGTAGGAAAGGTCCTGTTCTCTCAGAACCTGCAGATCGCCGTCGCTGCGGGACGAGACCTGCCACAGTCCGGTGAGGCCCGGCAGAACGCTCGTGCGCAGTGACTGGAATTCCTCATCGAGCTGTTCGATATGGTAAGCGGGGAGAGGGCGCGGGCCGACCAGACTCATGTCGCCACGGATGACGTTCCAGAGCTGCGGCAGTTCATCGATGCTGGAACGGCGCAGGAAATTGCCGATAACAGGCAGAATGCGTGGGTCGTTCCGCAACTTGAAGAATTGTTGCCACTCGGCACGCGCATGCGGGTTACGATTGAGATGCTCCTCCAGCAGACGGCCGCTGTCGGCATACATGGTCCGCAACTTGTACATCTTCACCAGCTTTCCGCGGAATCCAATGCGCTGCTGGGCAAAGAAAGCCGAACCCGGGTCGATCAGCTTGATCAATATCGCGGCCAGCGCCACGACGGGCAGCGCGAGCAGCGCCAGCGGAACAGCGAGTACGATATCCAGCATACGTTTGAGGAACTGGTTCTGCCGGGAGTATCGTGCGAGGTCGCGGTATTGACTGACCGGACCGATCAGGGCGGTTGAGCCATCCCACAAGTCGAAATTAATCAGCAGAGTTCGCAGCGCGGCCTCTACATAATGGCCGATCAAGAGGAGACAAGCCGCATAAGCGGTCTCGACGAAGATCAGATGGACGATGTTTCCGCCGCCGCCCCGCGCCATCGTGACGATGCTCCACATCGCCACGACAATGCCAACGCCACGGATGCGCTGCCGGAAACGCTGGTAGGGCTCCGGACCCGGACCGCTGTAGAGTCCGGTTGCGAAGAACGCGAAAACCGCAAGGAGCACCGCGACCCCAAGATGCTCCGGTGCCGGCAGTCCGACCGCTTGGGCCAGTAAGCTGGTACAGCAGCCGGCGTACAATGCAGCGGCCAGATCGCCACTGAACAGCAGGGGCGCCACGATCGACTTGCGATGCCGACGGACCAATCCAAAGCCGGCTGGGCTGCCAGAGGGCAGGTTCGCGCGGCTCGCCTGGCGCAGGTGCAGCCCCTGGTCGGTCATGATACTGGCTTCCGTTCGATCCAATGGAAGATGTCCTCCGGCTGCGATGCCGGAGGACGTCTAGTGCTATGCGGCTGCGATGTTGGAGAGATCGGGCTTGCCAAGAACCCGCCCTTCGATCCAGCGGTAGGTGGGAACGAGGCCCTGCCGCAACGTCGTTCCGGGTTCCCAGCCGAGGACCGTCCTTAACCGCGAGTTGTCGCTGTTGCGGCCGCGCACGCCCTGCGGCTTCGATATGTCGTGACGCTTGATCACGGATTTGCCGGCGATCGCGGCAATGATGTCGACCAGTTCGTCGACCGTCACCAGTTCGTCCGTGCCGAGGTTCAGCGGCAGGGAATAGTCCGACTGCATGATGCGATGAATGCCTTCGACGCAATCGTCGATGTACATGAACGAGCGTGTCTGCTTGCCGTCGCCCCAGATCGGCATTTCGTCTCCGCTGCGCAGGCCGGCGATCTTGCGCGAAAGAGCTGCGGGCGCCTTTTCGCGGCCGCCGTCATAGGTGCCGAGCGGGCCGTAGACGTTGTGGAAGCGGACAACGCGCGTAGGCAGGTGCCAGTCCTCGGTGAAGTACTGGCAGAGTTTTTCGGTATAGAGCTTTTCGAGCCCGTACCCTTCTTCCGGATCGGCCGGAAACGCATCGTCCTCGCGCAGCGGGACGACGTCGGGACTTCGCTGCAGATGTTGCGGATAGACGCAGGCGGACGAGGAAAACAGGAAGCGCTTGACCTTGTTGTGCTGTGCAGCTTGCAGCATGTGCGCATCGATCAAGGTGTTGTTGAGCGTGATCTCGGCGTGTTGCGTGCTGATATAGCCGATGCCGCCCATGTCGGCGGCAAGATGATAGACCTCGTCGATTTTCTCGGTGACGCGCAGGCACTCTGCGCGCTCACGCAAGTCGGCAATCATGAACTCGTCGGCGGCGGTCTCTTCGTATTCGGGAGACTTGATGTCGGCGCCGCGGACGAAGTATCCGTGTCCGACAAGGTACTTGACTAAATGGTGGCCGATGAACCCACCGGCACCCGTGACGAGCGCCGTTTTCCTGCCTCGCATTTTCGCGCCTCCATGTTGTCTCGGTAGCTGTCTGAACTGCACCAATCGTGGAAGGATTGAGCAACGTCGAACGCGAGCTTAACCGGAGCGTTTCAAAGTCCCGATTGAAACGAGGTGGTAGTCCGAAATCGCACTGATCATGGAATGACATTCGATGTGCGCGGCTTGCGAGCATCGTGACCCCGGGTCATGTCAATGGACGAGGAGACTGCCGTGCTGTTCGAGCCCGGCGTGTTGCAGTCGGTCCCAATCGAGGACGGCACGCCCCCACGCGAATCTGACCGGTGCGCCTCCACGAGAGATGCGATAGACGTTGTGATCGAACCGGTTGTTGCCGGTCTCGATGACATCGGCGTTTGCGCTGTCAGCTCCGACGTCGGAGGCGGCGCCGGCACAAACTGCACCCTCGAACGTCATGTCGTTGTCATGGATGTGGTTGTCGCGGGTCTTGTAGAGCTCACCCGATTTGGTGCGGCGGCCCTGGTCGACAAGGATGACGCCGCACTTCCCAGCGCTTACGATCAGCTCGTTGCCATACACGTCGACGTTCTGGGACGCGGCAATCAGGAGGTTGTTACCCCAGAACCCGCCCTTGCCGAGGCCGTTGTGTCGAAGCTTGTTGTTGCGGATCACAGCCGCGAACGAGATTTCGTGAAATATTCCGGCCTCGCTGTTTCCTTCGGCGATATTGCCCTCGTAGAGAACATCGCGGCATTCGATGTCGCACCACAGGCCCGGGCCACGATTGTTGTAGACGAGATTATCCCGCATCACGACGTTCGAGCTGACCGCAAGCTTGACGCCGCCGGCTTCCCAGTTGGGATTGAACGCGCGGGTGTTGTTCTCGAACACGTGATTGCGTTCGATCACGACGTCGTGGCCGACGCCCGTGATCCCGATCTGGCCGTTGTGGTGGACGTCACAGTCGCGGATCCGGGTGCCGGAGCCCACCGCGATCCCCGCCGCGCTGTTCAGCCGAAGTTCGCAATTCTCGACCACCCAGCCGTTGGCATCCTGAGCCTGGACGGCCCCCTTCTGGCCGACACTGGCATATTTCTCGATAATGAGATTCTTGATCAGGACGCCGGGTGCAGTACTGCCGAACGCGAATGCCGCGACAGTGACTTCGACCTTATGGCCGGCAGGGTCATTGGCGAGGAATATCTTTCCAGCTGAATGATCGAAGTAAAAGCGATCGGCCGTCACCTCGCTTTTCGTCAACACCTGAGTGAGCGGAACGTCGTCGACGAAGACGGCCTCCGGCAAATTGCAGGCCGGCGCCGACTTGACACATGATCCGACCCGGCGTCCTTGCTGGTTCTGGCCCTCGGCAACCCAGTAAGCGCCTTCTCGGCTGAAGTCGGTGAGAACGCGGCTGCCGTTCAGGATTGTCCGGCCTTCTCCATAAAAGCGCTGGTCTTTGCGTGGCCGGACAGCTTGGCTGCGATGAATGCCGTTCTTCAGACAAAAGGCCGCGCCCTCCTGGGCACGATCGACTGCGGCCTGGATCGGCTCGTCCGGCTGAATCGGAATGGTATCGGCCGGGCAGGGCTCCTCGACGGGGCCACACAGCGCCGGCTGGGCCGAGACGACCCAGATCAACGCCGTGAGCCAGGCCGAGTGCCTCAGCCTGCGCCGGCCGACGGGACCTCGCGACGGGTGGCCGCGGAGAAGGCCCGGGGCAGACGCGAGCGGGACGATCAGGCAGCCTGCCTGAAGCAGGGCAAGCAACGCCGCGATCAAGGTGAATTCGCCGACGAGGATCTGTCGATAACCAAAAAAGGCAAAGCCCGTTCCGAGCAGCGCATAACCCATGAGAACGCAACTTGGCAGGAGGACGTAGCGGTCCGGGGATAGGGTGTGCGCGGTCGCGGCGGGTGCTGTCATGGCTCCTGAAAAGCCCAGGCTGGATTCATGGGCGGCAGTTCGTATGGCGGCGCCACCTGGCTATCTGGCAATCGGGTTGGTGAAGTCCTGGCCGCTGGCTTGTTCAGTTCCGGACGATCGCGATCCAAGCGATTGCGCGGCGGCCTGGTCGCTCGACGTGATGCCGCCTGGCATCTCGTTCTTGACCTCGATGACGTCGCCGGGCTCAACGGACGTCGTCTCGTCGGCATCCGAGACGACGGCCTTGCCATTCCGCATGCGCGTGATGCTGATCAAATGCTTGGCGCCAACCCCGCCGCCGACGTTCCGCCATCGGGCGTCGCGAACCGCAGTGGCCGCCGGCAGCGTGATCTCGAGGTCGTTGAGCTGATCGCGCGTCTGCTGCAGATCTATCGCGACCTGGCGCTTGAATGCCGCGTCAACCTCCTTGATCCTGAAATCCACGTTTCCCGCATCGACCTGCAGGCGGGACACGTCCGAGAGCGATCGCCAGACCGCCGCTTCCTGGTTTGCCTCGAGGACACGGTAATTGAAGTCGTTGTTCTGTGTCCCCAATCCTTGTCGGAGAAGGTTGGCATATCGATCGATCTGCTGCCGGATCAGGTCGAGCTGCTTCTTCCCGGCGTTGCCCTGCTCGCTGTTGGCCTCGATCTGCTCCTTCAGCAGCGGCTTTTGCGACCGAAGCAGGTCGATCTGGCCTTGCAGAATCGCAGCCTGGACCCGGAGCATGTCCTGCTCGCTTGCGATGATCCGGAGCGTTTCCTTGTCGTTGGCTGCGTTGCCGAGATCAGGCGGGGAGAAGCTGTCCTTGCCGTCGCGCTGCGCCTCGAGACGAGCCTGGCGGATGAGCATGGTGCGCTTCTGATTGGTGAGCTGGCGGACACGTTCCTCTGCCAGCAGATAGTCGGAGAGCGCGGTCTGGCGCAGTGCGTCGACGGGGCCATATCCTCCGGCAAGCGCCACGGCACTCTGCGTCGTGCTGCCATAGCGGAACGGATAGGCGCCCGGCAGCCGCACGTCGCCCAGCACGTAGAGCGGCCGCAGCTCGGCGATGCGCACGCCGACGGATCGGGTCCGGAGAAGTCCCTCGGCAAGCAATTGGTCGTTGATCCGCTCCTGGCATTCGAACACGGTCAGGTCCTTGACCTCGATGGCGGCGGCAAGCGGAAGGCTGATGGTGCCGGCATCATCGATCAGGTGATCGCCCGAGAGTTCTGGCTGCCCGAACACGGTCACCGTGATGCGGTCGCCGGGCGCAAGATGGTAGGTGGTCTGGCCTGCCGACGCTATGCCGGAGCACAACAGCACGGAAAGGCACGCCGCCGACAACGATATCAGCAAGCGTCGGATCGGCGTCGACGCGCCGGTGCCGGAAGCAATCGGTCGGTGATCACTGTCCACGAAGAACTCCACGCGTGGCCGGCTGGATCGGCGCAGACGCGCCATGGCCGGCGGCCTCAAGACTAGTGGTTGTGTGGGCCAAGTGCGGAAAAACACGGGCTAATAAGGCGCGCGTCGGCGGTACTTCGCTGGTGGTACCCCTCGATTCGCGCCGGATAGCTCCTATTCGTTGCGGCTTATCCATGAGCGCGACTGTCGGCTGCCCGTTGGCTCACGCAAGATCAGGACCGCCGGAGACTGTTCGGCGAACATGCAAAACGGCGGAGAGCCAGCGTGAAAAGACGTGTTCTGGTCACCGGGGGAGCAGGATTCCTCGGCTCACATCTGTGTGCACGGCTGCTGAAGCAGGAATGCGAGGTGCTTTGCGTCGACAATTTCTTCACCGGGATGCGCCGGAACATTGAACCGCTCCTCGGCGAGCCTGCATTCGAGGTCATGCGGCACGACGTCACGTTCCCGCTCTATGTCGAGGTCGACGAGATCTACAACCTCGCATGCCCGGCATCGCCAATTCACTACCAGCGCGATCCGATCCAGACCACGAAGACGAGCGTGCTCGGCGCCATCAATATGCTGGGCCTCGCCAAGCGGCTGCATGCCCGTATCCTTCAGGCGTCGACCAGCGAGGTCTATGGTGATCCGGACGTCCATCCCCAGACCGAGGATTACTGCGGCATCGTCAACATCGCCGGACCGCGCGCTTGTTACGACGAGGCAAAGCGCTGCACCGAGACACTGTTCTACGATTACCGGCGGCAGCATCGGCTGGATATCCGCATCGCCCGCATCTTCAACACCTACGGCCCGAACATGCATCCGCAGGACGGCCGCGTCGTGTCCAGCTTCATCGTGCAGGCGCTCAGGGGTGAACCGATCACGGTCTTCGGCACGGGAATGCAGACACGATCGTTCTGCTACGTCGACGATCTGATCGATGGCTTGACGCGGTTGATGAACGCGACCGTGGACATCGAGGGATCGGTCAATCTCGGCAATCCCACCGAGATGACCATGTGCCAACTCGCCGAGCTCATCATCTCGCTGACGGGGTCGCGCTCCAGGCTCGAGTTCCGGCCCTTGCCGCAGGACGATCCGCGCCAGCGCCGGCCGGACATTTCCCGCGCGCGCGAGCTGCTGCACTGGGCGCCGGTCGTGAGCGTGGTCGAAGGACTGAGCAAGACCATCGAATATTTCGACAAACTGCTGTCCGATCCGCGCGAGGCCGACAAGCTCGTGTGGAAGGTGCCCCAGTGATTGCCAGGGCCAACCCAGCGCTTGATCGTGGCGACGTGCTCGGTGTCGGCGTGAGCGCCATTACCATGGACGACGCGGTTGCGACGCTCGAGCGCTGGATCGAGGAACGACGCCGCGAATATGTCTGCGTCACGGGCGTGCACGGCGTGATGGAATGTCGAGGCGATCCGTCGCTGCGCAAGATCCACGATGAGGCCGGCATGGTGACCCCGGACGGGATGCCGCTTGTGTATTTCCTGCGCCTGGTCGGCAAGAGGCGCACGCAACGGGTCTACGGACCGGACCTGATGCGGGCGATGACGGCGCTTTCCGCAAGGCGGGGTTATCGGCAATTCTACTATGGCGGAGATGTCGGCCTCGCCGAGAAGCTGAAGGAAACGCTGGTTCGCGCCGCTCCGGGACTGCAAGTGGTGGGCACCTTCTCGCCGCCGTTTCGCGCACTGACGCCGGACGAAGACCGCGCGATTGTCGACATGATCAACGCCGCGCGGCCGGACGTCGTCTGGGTCGGCCTGAGCACGCCGAAGCAAGAGCGGTGGATGGCGGCGCATCGCGAACAGATCGAGGCGCCGGTGATGGTCGGCGTCGGCGCAGCATTCGATTTCCTCGCGGGAACCAAGCGTCAGGCGCCGCTGTGGATGCAGCGTCATAGCCTCGAATGGCTGTTCCGGCTGTGCTCGGAGCCGCGGCGTCTGTGGCGACGCTATGCCTACATCGTCCCCGGATTCTCCTGCCTTGCGGCGGGTGAGCTGTTGCGGCGCGCCGTGCGAAGTCGAAGGTCGACCGGCGCGATGCCGTCGCGTGAGGCCGGGTGAGTCGAAGGTTGGGATGCCGAAAATTGGAATGAAAGACCGTTCCGTGGCGCTTGGTGTGGACCGCAACGCGCTGCCGCATCCGGACCGCCACGCCGTCCGAGAACCCACCAGCCGCAGCGCCGCAGCGTGGGCAGCGATCGCGCGCATCATCTTTGGAACGCATGTCTTGGCGTTGGCGGACCAGGCGATCGTGAGCGGCACCAGCCTGTTGTCGACGGTGCTGGTTGGTCGTTTCACCCAGCCCAGCCAACTCGGCATCTACGCCATCGGACTGTCGGTATTGGGATTTGTGCTCGCGGTCCAGGACGCCCTTGTCCTGATGCCTTATACGATTCAGCGGCACCGCTCGTCGCGTACCCCCGCGCAGCATGCCGGACTCGCACTGCTGCACAGCACGTGGTTGGCAGTGGCCGCTATCGTCGTGCTGGCGATCGTGACCATCGTGATGATCGTGCTATGGGGCGGGAGGGATTTGACCTGGTTGGTCTGCACGCTGGTGCTGACCGTTCCGTTCGTATTGCAGCGGGAGTTCAATCGGACTTACGCATTCGCACATTTGAATGTGGCGAACGCCTTCATCCTGGACGCCGGCGTGGCGGCGGTGCAACTGCCTGCGCTGGCCTGGCTCGGATGGACCGGCAGAATGTCCGCAGTCAGTGCCTCCGTCGCACTGGGCGGCGCCTGCGCGTTGACAAGCCTCGTCTGGCTCTATCTGGCGCGACGGAATTTCTCGGTTCAGACGGGCCAGGTGCGGCAGGCGACCGCGGACAGCTGGCGACTTGGCAAATGGCTGTGCGCCGGACAGATCACGGTCACGATCCAGAGCTATGTCACCTACTGGGTGCTGCCGCTCTTGATCAGCCTGGTGGAAACCGGCGTTTTCGCGGCTTGCAACAGTATTGCGTCTCTGGCCAACCCATTGCTGAGCGCGTTCCGCAACACGCTGACGCCGCGCTCGGTCCTTGCTTTCAAGGAGGGAGGCGTCGAGAGACTGCGCCGTCAGGCGTCGCGCGATGCGCTTCTGCTCGTCGGCGTCATGTCGCTTTTCTGGTTCGTGATTTTCTTCAGCGGCGACGCCTTGATGAGCGTGGTCTACCACGATCACGGATACGACGGGCGAGGGGACGTGGTGACGATCCTCGCGCTGGCCGTGCTTGCGACTGCCGCCGGCGCGTCGGCCTCCAACGCAATGGCAAGCATGGAACGGCCGCGGGCGGTCGTGATGGCGACGTCGGTCGGAGCGTTCGTCACGGCGGTAGCGGTCTGGGCATTTACCGTCGAATGGGGATTGCTCGGAGCAGCTTACGGGATATTGGCCGGCAGCGTAGCGGGCTCGGCGGCCCGCTGGATCGCATTCCTGACGATCGCGGCCAGGCCCGCTCCTGAAGATCACGTCCGCGCTCCCATCGTGCGGGTTTTGCAACAGTTCGCGCAACCGAATCCGGCCGTCGAACTGGACATCAGGCAAATCGGAGAAGGATTCCAGGGCCGGATCTACGGCATCCGCGCCGGCAGGGACGATGCGGTCTGGAAAGGATATCGCGATCTGGCCGTCAAGCTCTATCCCGATGAGCCGGCCGCGATCGAAACGGCAAAGCGGCAGTTCGATGCCCAGGTGCGGCTGCACGGCTCGGTTGACGGCAGGACGGTTCATGACTGGACCTTACGCGCGCCATTGCCGCTTCACGTCTCCGAAGCGCCGCCGGCTCTGGTGATGACGATGGCCGCCGGCACCGACCTCAACAAGTCCCTTGCCGCCGATAGCGATCAGCCTCCCGAAGTGCTGGCGGCCATGGCCCGGGTTCTTGTCACCGTGTTGCAGCCGCATTGGGCGTCGGGCAGTCCACACGGTGATCTCTGCCTTCAGAACATTCTTTACGATCCTACGCATCGCATTCTCACGCTCGTCGACGCCGACAAGCCGGCATGTGCCGGCGCCGTATTCAACCAAAGCTACCCGGCGGCCTACGACCTGGCCGGCCTGCTTTGCGACGTGGCGACTGATATTCGCACCATCGATCGGCGCGTGGCCCTCAGCAAGCGGACGTTTGTGGAAAGCGCCTTGTCGGCCTTCCTGACAATGATGGAGGCACCGGAGCAGGAGCCGGCGCTGATAGCGGAAATCCGCGCCTTCGCACGGGCCGAGCTCAAATTGCTCGACCTGCGATGGTCGCCGCGCGGGCTTTTCCGCCTGATACAGCGAAGCATCGCGATGCCCCGCATCGATCGGATGCTCGCCGCCGCTCAGGCGAACGTCCGGACGCGGCATCGCCTGAGTGTGGTGGGAGGTGGGGCATGACGTTGCCGGCCTACATCACGACCAGCTGGGATGATGGCCACCCCCTGGATCATCGTGTGGCGGCATTGCTCGCGAAATACGGACTGGAGGGCACCTTCTACGTGCCGGCGACGACGCGCGAACGACCGACCATGTCCGCCACGCAGTTGCGCGCGCTGAGCAAGAGCTTCGAGATTGGCGCACACACGCTCCATCATGTCGATCTGACGTCCGTGACGACAGAAACGGCCTCGCGGGAGATCATTGATTCCAAGTCCTGGATCGAGGACGGCACGGGCGTTCGTTGCGAGTGCTTCTGCCCGCCGATCGGCCGCTACCGCAGCGAGCATGTGCGCATGGTCCAGAGCGCGGGATATATCGGCCTGCGCACCGTCGAGCTCCTCGCGCTCGGTTTTCCGCAACCGTTGGCCGGCCTGTTGCACATACCGACGACGGTCCAGGCGTTTCCGCACCGCGGTTCCGCGCTGGCGAGGAATGCGATCAAGCGGAGGGCCTTCGTCAATCTCTGGCGCTACATCCGCCAAGGCCGCACCGCAGATTGGCCCGCGCTCGCGGAAACGCTGCTGTCTCAGGTCATTGCACGCGGCGGCGTCTTCCATCTCTGGGGACATTCCTGGGAGCTGGAGGAGTTGGACCAGTGGCAGCGGCTGGAAACCGTGCTGCGCCTGATGGGGCAGTGCACGCGGCAGGCGCCGGCGGTCAGCAACGGCGAGCTTTGCCGCCTGCCGATTCCGCCCGTCGCGGCGTCCGGTCAGACCGTGCCCGCCATGGAAGCCGCGGCTGCAGGAGGACCTCGATGAACATTCTCGTGGCGCACAATTTCTACAAGCTCGCCGGCGGCGAGGACCAATGCGTCGCGGCCGAGGTTGCGCTGCTCAGGGCGCACGGCCACGAAGTGACGCAGTATTGTCTCTCCAACGACGCGATCGACGACATGGGCCGTCTGGCGCTCGCGGGCCGCACGATCTGGAGCCGGCCGACCGTTGTCGAGATGCGGCGATTGATCCGTTCGCACCGTCCGCAGGTCGTTCACTTCCACAACACGTTTCCCCTGATGTCTCCGGCCGCCTATTACGCCGCGCATGCCGAGGGCGTTCCCGTGGTGCAGACGCTGCATAATTTCCGTCTGGTTTGCGTCAATGCGCTGCTGTTCCGCGATGGCAAGCCTTGTGAGGATTGCCTCGGCAAGGCGACGCTCTGGCGTGGCGTTGCGCACAACTGCTACCGGCATAGCACGGCGGCGAGCGCGACCGTCGCGACGATGCTTGCGACGCATCGCTTGCTCGGGACCTGGCAGCACGCGGTCGATGCGTATGTCGCCCTGAGCGCATTCAGTCGCCGGAAGTTCATCGAAGGAGGGCTTCCCGCGGAGAAGATCGTGGTAAAGCCCAACTTCCTGTTTCCCGAGCCGCGCGTCGGCGCCGGCGATGGCGGCTACGCCGTCTATGTCGGCCGGCTTTCCGAGGAAAAAGGCATTAAAGCGCTTCTTGAGGCCTGGCGGGGACTCGACGTGCCGCTGAAGATCGTCGGCGACGGCCCGCTTGATGGGCTGGTCCGCGAGGCGGCCGCCCGCAATGCGGCGATCGACTGGTTGCACGGCGTGTCCCACGACGACGTCTACCAACTGGTCGGTGCCGCGGCAGCGTTGATCCTGCCGTCGCAGTGTTACGAGGGGGCACTTCCTCGTGTCGTGATCGAGGCGTTCGCCAAGGGCACGCCCGTTATCGTTCCCCGACATGGCGCGATGGCCGACATCGTCGATGGGCGCAACGGCGTGTGCTTTGCAGCAGGCGACGCGGACGACCTCGCGGCGTCTGTGCGCTCCCTCTGGTCCGAACCATCAGCACTGACCGGAATGCGCCACGCCGCGCGAGAGACGTTTGACCGGTATTTCACCGCCGACGCCAATTATCACGCGCTGATGGCGGTCTATGCACGCGCCATCGATCAATACGCCCGGCGCGATGTGTCCGAAATCGAAGCGGGGTCGGCAGCGTAACGTCTGGGGAATCGGAGCCGAGATAGCGATGTTGATGCTGGAGAGGCAGGCGATAATCGAGCGATCGACGGTGGTGCTGGACCCCCTGCCGGCCGAGACCAGGTTCTATTCCGCCTACGATTGGTGCCTCGATCCTCATTTGACGGTCGGCGAAGCGAGCGAGCGACTTGCCGCCGAGCTCGACCGGCTCGGCGATGTTGAACCGGGCTGGCAGGCGAGGGACGTTGCCACAAACATATATCTGCTTTCGTGCTCGATTCTGAATGGCGTCGACGAATATCTGCGCGGACACACGCTGCGCATACCTTCGCAGCTGGCAAAAACCCGGCTCGGGCGTCTCGCATCATGGACCACCGATAACGTCGCGCAGACGTGGCCGTTGCGGCACAGGTCTGAGCTTCGTCGCTGGAGACAGGAGTGGCAGAACGGGCTCGACATGCTCCTTGCCGGCCTGATGCAATCGGAAGGCGATGCGGGGCCGTTTGCGGAGGTGATCGGGAAGCTGTCGGCGTTGTTGCGCTGGCGGTTCCCGTCCGGTCTGCGCGACATTCGCCTGGGCATCCCGTCCGCATTCAATCGGCTCGATCTGACGCCTGTCGATGTGTTCGAGCTGGGGCGACAATTTATGCGGGAGGTTCCCGACAGGTCGCATCCGGTTCTCGTCCTGGGTTTGCGAACGGCCGGCACCTACTTTTCCGCGCTGTTGTGCTCCTTCTTCAAGGCTGAAGGTTACGGCCGGATCGCCGAGCTCACGGTGCAGCCGAAGAAGGGCCCGAGCAAGTCGGAGCGCAGGCAGTTGTCGGAATACGCCCGGCAGGGCTTCACGCTCGTCATTGTCGACGACCCGCCGAATTCGGGAGGCACGATCGTTCTTGCCGTCGATATCGCGCGTCAGGCGGGCTTCGACCTTTCCAGGATAAGGGCGCTGGTACCGACGCATCCGGCAACGCCCGATTGGGCGGCGGCGTTGCCGGACGGCCTGGTGATCACGCTCGAGCCGGAGCGCTGGCGAAAGCAGCAGCTGCTTGATCCCGGGATCGTCGAGGCACGATTGGCCGAATACCTTGCACCGCGCGGGTTCGCCGCTGTCGAGGTGCTGGATAGCTGGCGGGCGGAGGAACTCGACGGCGGTCCACAGCACGGCGCGGGCGCCAAGCGAGGCGCGACGCTGAAGCGAATATTCAAGGTGCAGCTGCAGACTGCGCAAGGCGATCGCGAGATCCGTCACTTCGTGGCGAAGAGCGTTGGACTGGGATACCTCGGTTACCCGGCGTTCCTTGTCGCGCAGCGGCTGTCCGAATTCGTTGCGCCGATCCTTGGGCTGCGCGACGGCATCCTCTACAGCGAGTGGCTGCCGCAAAAGCAGGCTGCCATGGACGTCGGACTGAATCGCGATTCCTGGATCGACCGGGTGGCCTGCTACGTTGCTGCGCGCACCCGTCTGCTGGCGCTGCCGAAGTCGCGTGTAGCGGGCAAGGCCGTGTACGAGAACGGCTGGACGCTGCTGGCGGAGGCGTTCGGCCGCGCGTATGGCAGTTTCGTGCTCGACGTACCGATGCGGTCGCTGATCCAGCAGCGGCTTTATCGGTTGCATTGCCCATATCCCACGCTGATCGATGGCAACATGGGACCTGCCGGGTGGATCGGGGGCGGGACGGGCCTGTTGAAGACGGGCTATTTTGGGCATGGCCTCGGCAAGACCCTGCTGAACAGCGTCGATCCGGCTTACGACCTCGCCGAGGCCATCTTGAGCTTCGAGCTGTCGCCCGACGAGGAGGATCGATTGGTCCGCCGTTACGTCGAGCATTCCGGCGACGCGTCGGTTGCAGACCGGCTCTTCATCAGCAAGCTGCTGGCCGGCCTGTGGGCGATGGAGACCGCGCAGGAGAATCTTTTCAGTGTCGTGCAGTGCGGCAAGCAGCAGCAGGAGCAGCACCGCCGCTTCCTCGGTGCATGGGATTTCCTGACCGTACAGACCGCTCGATTCTGCGGTGCGCGATGTCGGCCCTCGCGAGCGGTGTCCTGGCGCTCGCCGCTCGTGTTCCTCGACATCGACGGCGTCGTGGATCGGCGCATCTTCGGTTATCCGTCCACGACGGCGGCCGGCATTGAGGCTCTTTCCCTGCTGTCAAAGCACGGCTGCTCGGTCGCGCTCAACACGGCGCGGTCGGTCTACGAGGTCAAGGATTATTGTGAAGCCTACGGACTGGCCGGGGGCGTGGCGGAAAGCGGCGCTTATTTGTGGGATGCCGTTGCCGGGCACGGACTGCCGCTGCTCGATCAGGACTCGCTGGTTCAGCTCGACGAATTCAGGAGAGCGCTGCGACAACTTCCCGGCGTTTTTCTCGACGAGCGCCACAGATATTCCATCCGAGCCTACATGATCGAGAAGAAGCCCCAGAGCCTGCTATCGCGGATGCGCCGCTTTACCGTCGGCCAGGGCGTCCCGGTCCCGCTGCCAACGCTGACCGTGCGTGATCTGATCACGACGCTGCGGCTCGACCGGCTTTGCTTCCGTCAGACCACGAGCGATACCACCGTGGTAGCAAAGGGCGTCAACAAGGGGACAGGCCTTGCGGCCCTGCGCGACCGGGTGTTGGGACCGGACGCCGAGACGATTGCGATCGGCGACACCGAAGCCGACCTGCCGATGTTTCGGGCGGCTACGCTCAGCTTTGCTCCGGCGCAGATCCGCTGCAGCAGGGAGGCGCGGCTGCTCGGCTGCACGGTCTCGCGCTATTCCTATCAGCGGGGTCTGCTCGATATCGTCGGCGCTCTCGTCGACCGAAAAGCTGACGGGTGCGATGGCCGGACGGAACTGGCCGGCCGATCCGACGGCGAGCACCTGTTTCTGGATCTGCTCAGGGTAGCCGACCGCCTTCAGGCCCGTGCGCTGGTCGGCGCGCTTTTCAACCGGGCCACTTTCAGGATTTTCATACGATGACGTCACTGAGCCATCGGCTACTGGCCAACCGCCTTGGCCACTCGCAAAGATCGGGGACCAGCCCCCGTTCGGGAGATCAGGACATGTTTGTCGAGACAGGCGCGATCAACGCCCCCCGCATGCATTATGAGCAGGTCGTACATAATGCGCTGGGTGTCGTATGGAGGCACCGGCGGCTCGTCACGGGAACCGTCGTGGTTGCCCTGGCCGCCTTTCTGGTCGCATTCATGTTCATGGCATCGCGATACACCGGCGAAGCCATCATTCAGCTCGACTTCGTCCGCAACGAAAACATCGCCGGCGAAAGGCTGCAATCGACAGCAGCCGTCGATGCGGCCGCCGTCGTGGACAGCTCGGCGCGCATCATCCGGTCGCGCGGCACCGCCAGCGCGGTGGTGTCGGCACTGCGGCTCGATCAGGACCCGGAATACACGCGCCCGAGCCGCCTGGAGCGGGTGTTGTCCCATGTCGGGCAGTACTTCGGGCCTCATCCCGCGACAACGCCGCGCGAGCTCGCGATCACACATCTCATGAAGCAAATCACCGTCACCAACGATCCGCGGTCTTATCTGATCTCGATCGCGGTGACCACGTCGGACCCGGAGCGCGCGGCCAGCCTGGCGAATTGGGTTGCGTCCGAATATCTGCGCGGGCGGCTGCGCGCACAGGCGACGGAGGGGTACGCCGCGGCCGAGCGGGAATTGGCCGGGCTTTCGGCCGTGTTGGGCCCGCGTCATCCGACCTATCTCAGCGCCCAAGCCAAACTCGAACGTCTGAAGCAGGTCATGGAGGGCGCGGAGAAGGATGCCGCGCTCGACAACCAAGACGGCGCGCCGGCGCATGACGTGGTCAGGTTCGCTGCGGGTCAAACGCTACTGCCCGCGGAAGCCGTGATGATACCCTCCGGTCCCAACGGTCCGCTGCTGTTCGCGCTGACGTTCCTCGCCGCACTGGTGCTCGGTGGTCTGCTGTCGTTGCTCGCCGAAAGACGCCGCTAACAACAACGGTCCGCCCGTCCGGGGGCCCTTGCAGAGGTTGGCTCCCAACGACTCCCGTTTGGTCCGGAGCTCCCGTCGTTCAGCCGCACGCGGATGCAAATGGAGGATAGATCGGTCAAGCCCGGTCGCAGTTCGCGCGACGTCCCGCTGGGGTAACCCGGCGGGACGTCAAGCGGGAAGGCGTCAGCTATTTGCGAAGCCGGATCGCCCCGTCGATCTTCGAGTTCATGCCGCCGTGGGCGTGGCCGTTCGTGAGTGGCACTTCAAAATACTTCACGGCGTGGTCGAGCGTGCCGAGTGGCGCCGGCTGGCTCGCTCGTGCGATCCTGGGAGCTTCCCGCTTCAGCGGGAGCGGCCGCTCGGCATCATTGGCTTGATGCGCAGAGCCGTTGCTTTTCGGCCAGGCCGCAGGCCGATGGTTCAGGCCCCAGATCGCGGCCTGGGTCCTGTTCTGCACCCGGATCTTGCGAAGGATCGCCTTGATGTGAACCTTCACCGTGGCTTCGGCGATATTGATCTTGCGTGCAATGCACTTGTTGGAGTCGCCTTCGATCAGGCACTGCAGAATGGAGACTTCCCGCGGCGACAATTGCCGAGCAAGCCGGTCATCGGCCTCCGCGACGGCACGATCGTCGTCGATCGGGGCCGGCGCATCGTCTGCGTCGTGTTCTTCGGCATCGAGCGCGGACGTCAGGAAGGCCGGCGGGAACACGGTCCCGCCCATCATGACGAGTTCGATCGACTTGATGAACGCGTCGCAATTCATCACGTCGATGAAGTATCCGGTGGCGCCGGCGCGAAGCGCGGCAGCGAGGTCGCTCACACGATATTGATCGGCGACGACTGCCACGCGCCCGTCGACGTGACGACGTTTGAAGGATTCGATCTGCTCGATTGTCGGGCGGAAATCATCGCCGGTATGAACAATGAGGAGCAGCAGCGGCTGGCTGGTCGGAGCTTTCTGATGCGCGTCGCCGCCAAGCAAGCCGTCGGCATCGGATATTGAAGCCAGGACTTGAAAACTTTCCGAATTCAGAATTCTGGCAAGACCTTCTTTGCGAAGACTATTTTCACCAACAAGCACAATGGAAAAAGGATATCGTCGTCTCATGGAAACTCTCCTGGACGCTACAATGAAACAATGGGCTGATCGGTTGAATCCGGTTCATGTTCGGTGATTGGTTCCGCCCAGTTAAAAACAACGTCGTATGAAAAATCCGCCTTGGTCGTTTGAAGCAGCAAATCTGAGGACGAAAAGTCCCGAGCCCACTCTGAAAATATTTAAGAATGTTAGATGCTAATCCCCAATATCCCTATATACCTTTGGTTATAGGCATTGTTTGCATGCCGACCATAATATGAAAGCCGCTGGTGTAGCCCGGATGGGCCATGGCTGCCTGTCGAGGGTACTCGCCCGGGGTGAGTTGGGCCACCGTTGCGATTATGCGTTGTCGGAATAATGCTTCTCCGCGTGCGTTGGCCGTAGATTCCCGGATGCCCGCGACAACAAAACCTTACTGAAAAGCCTCATATTGGAGTAGCCTGATTAAGGAACGCGGGGCGCCGAGCCGAACTGGAGGGACGTGAGGGTTGGTCGTAAATGCATTTCAGTCGTGTGGTTATTGCGAGTAGATTTCCAGTTGTCTTATTGGGTTTGAACTGCCTGCTCGAAGCAGAACATGATTTCAAGGTTGTCGCTCGTTGCAACGATGGTGCGAGCTGTTTCGAGACAATACGAAGCTTGGCGCCCGATATAGCCATTTTGGATATGTCGATGCCCGACGTTCTGGGGCAGGCGATGCTCGACGTCGCAAAGGCAGGGACGGCTGCTGCGCGGCTCGTATTCCTCGCCACCTCGGTCGAGGATCGCGACCTCGCCGTGTTGGCGGCAGCGGGGGCCTATGCCGTTATCCTGAACGACGAGGAGCCGGAGACGCTCGTACAGACGTTGCGGCAGGTCGCGGACGGCCAGAAGATGTTGCCGCCGCCCGCGTGCGAGGAAGCGCTCTCTTGTGCGCAAACCGCAATGCCGGAGAAATATCTGGCGGTGCTGACCGACCGCGAGCGTCAGATCATGAGCCTGGTGTCGGAGGGCTTGTCGAACAAGGAGATTGGCCGCCGCCTGAAGGTGGCCGACGGGACAATCAAGGTTCACTTGCACCACATCTTCCGCAAGCTCGAGATCAGCAACAGGACAATTCTCGCCACGCTCGTCGTCTCGCAGGCCGGGCCGGGCGGTCTGCCATCCAGCTGATAGGTGGTGCGGCACGCGTGACGAACGGCGCGGCTCGGCGAATGCGCTCCAGGGTCGGGTGCATGACCAGACGAGTTGACGCTTCTTATCGCCCTTGTCGCAGTGATCCTCGTCAGCGAATGTCCGCAGGTGCAGGTCGGAGATTCTCCAGCAGGAAGCCGGTCACGCACTCTCGCGACGGGTGCCAAGCCCCTTGGGCGGATCCTGAACGCCATAGCTGCCGAACGCGGCCGCGGTCTCGGCAATCTCGGCTTGGCTCAGGATGACCGGTCCGCCGATTGCCAGCGTGAGATAGTACTGCCGGGCGATCGTCTCGAGCTCGACTGCCAGCCACATCGCCTTCTCCAGCGATGCGCCGGTTGCGATCATTCCGTGGTTGGCAAGCAGGCAGGCGGTCCGGTTCTCCAGGGCGTTCAGCGCATTCTCGGACAATTCCTTGGTGCCGAATCTGGCATAGCCGGCGACGCGTACGTTCATGCCGCCGAACGCCGCCATCATGTAGTGGCACGCCGGAATCTCCTTGCGCGCGATCGCCAGCACGGTGGAATAGGTGGAATGGGTGTGAACGATGCCTCCGACTTCGGGACGCGCCTTCATGATGTCGAGGTGAAAGCGCCATTCGGTGGAGGGCTTGAGCGGTCCCTCCCATGATCCGTATTCGCCGTCGATCGGCATCGCCGCGATCATGTCTGGAGTCAGCGAGTCATAGGGCGTCGCGGATGGCGAGATCAGCATGGTGTTGCCGTGGCGCGCCGAGATGTTTCCGGACGTCCCCTGGTTCAGTCCTGTGGCGTTCATCCAGCGGCATTTCGCAATGATCATCTCGCGCAGCTGAAGTTCGGTGTCGGTCATCGTTGGTCCCTGGCGGTTGGTGCGGCCGGCGTTTAGAATTTCTGCCGGGTCGGCGTGATGCAGATTTCCTGCACCAGCGCGTTCTGTGGAAGGTTGTAGGCGTCGAGAATGAGGTCTGCGACATGTTCGGCCCCGATGCCGCCACCGATCGCGGCCTTGTTGGCTCTGTAATTGGCAAGGGTCACCGGGTCCTTCACGCCGTCAAGCACTTCGGTCTCGATAATCCCCGGCGATATCACGATGACGCGGACGTCATACGCCGACAGATACTCGCGGAGGCTCTCGGACACGCCATGAACGAAGAACTTCGTTCCGCAATAGACCGTATGATCGGGATAGACCTTGCGCCCGGCGATCGAGCTCATCATCACGAGCGTGCCGTGCCGGCGCGCCATCATGCCCGACATCACGGCGTGGACGCTGTTCATCACGCCATTGACGTTGATGGCGATCATCTCGTCCCAGTCGGCCGGGTCCTGCTTGCCGATGTCGCCAAGCCTTGCGATGCCGGCGTTGGCGAACATCATGTCGACGGGGCCGAACTTGGCTTCGGCTTCGCGCACCGCCGCGGCCAGCGCCGCGCGGTCGCGCACATCCACCTGTCGGCAGATCGAGTTGGACAGGCGCATGGCCTCCAACCGGTCGATCCGCCGGGCCATCATGAGCACAGGGTGGCCGGCGGCAGAGAAGGCGCGGGCGGTTGCCTCACCAATCCCGGAGCTCGCGCCCGTCACGGCGATGAGCGGCTTTGCAGTCATGTCACGGCCCTCCCGCTAGATTTCGCCTTGCGCAAACGCGGCCAGCGTGCCGGCATCCGCGGCGATGTCGAGGAATGAAAAGCGGTTGCGCATTTCGCGGCAATGGATGATGGCCTCGTGATAGAGGTCGATCGGCACGCCGAGCTCGGCGGCGGTCGTGGCGCCGCCGGCAGCCGAGAGCAGCCGCTTCATCTCGTCGACCGGAATGGTGAAGCCTGCCAGCTCGCGGCGCAGCGCGGGCCAGGTCTCCTCGAGCTTGCGGTTGAATGCGATGGCGCCGTCAGCGTCGAAGGCCTTTCGTTTGAGCTCCGCAAGGCACTGGGCTGCGACCTCGTCGCCGAAGCGGCGCGCCATGTCGGTTGCATCGATCAGTGTCGCCTGAACGGAGGGCGGCTGATCGCTCGACAGCATGTGCTGCTGCAACCGCGCCATGCTCAGGGATGCGATGCCCACCTGCTGGCCGTGCAGGCTGCCGGGATGCCGGTTGCCGGCGAAGCAATCGATATAGTGCGAAATCTGGTGCTCGCCCATCGAGCCATGGTGCGACATGCCGGTGAAGGAAATGCCGAGCCCGCACAATGTCAGCACGCGATAGAGATAACCCATGGCTTCGATGTCGCCCTTGGGCAGATTGCCGGCGCGCTTGTTGAGCTCGATCTCGTCGGCGGCCTGGATCGTGTAGGGTTCCTGGAAATAGGCCGTGCCCAACAGCCGGTGCGACATCCACCAGTCGTTCTGCGCGACCGAGCGCGCCAGGCAGTCGGCAAAGCCGGATGCGGCGAGGAAAGCCGGCGCCGCAGCGGATACCGCGAGGTCGACGAAGAACCCGGACGGCGTGTGCGATGGCAGCGACACCTTCAAGCCGCTGTCGAGCGTCAGCGACGCCGTCGACGAGGTATATCCGTTCATCGACGCCGCGGTCGCGAACACGCAATAACGCCGCCCGTCGAGACCGGTGACGTATTTGCAGAGGTCGTTGACGGTGCCGGAGCCGACCGCGACGACGGCATCGAAGCCGCGCAACTCCTCGGTCAGGCCGCGAACTTCGACCATGTCGGCGTGGGGCTGCTCCATCACGATGGTCCTGATCGGGCCGAGCTTGCGCAGGGCTTTTTCGACGCGCGCGCCCATCGCCTCGTAAGTCGCTTCATCGGCGACCAGCGCCAGGCGCTCGCCGAGCGCTAGGGATGCGACCAGGTCGGCCTCGCGACCGTCGAGGCTGTCCTCGATCACGATGGAATCGTAGGGCACCTTGATCTGTGCGCCGGTCAGCGGATTGGTCCAGCGGCCAGCCACCATATCGTCAATCAGAGCGGTCCAGTTCTGCTTCGGCATCGACAACATCCCGCGCCACATCTTCGGTGTCGCGCCCTGATCGTGACATTTGACAAAAGCGATTGGCAATTAAGCGAGACAATTGACAAATGTCAACTCGGTGTGCATTTTGTACAGAACGTCGAAACTGGATCGTCGATGACCCGGACGCTGCAACGCCAAGTGACCCCGCCGCGGATCAAGCGCAGGGCGCTGTCGATTCCCGCCGAGTTCGACAGCGATCCCGTCGTATGGGCGGCGTGGCTCTATTACGAAGAGGGCATGACGCAGGAGGAGGTCGCCGATCAGCTTGGCGTCTCGCGCGCGTCGGTGGTGAACTTCCTGCAGGAGGCCCGCGACCGCAACATCGTCACCATCGCGGTGTCGTCGCGGCATCTGCAGACCATCGGTCTCGCGCGCGAGGTCGCGGACGCCTACGGGCTGACCAATTGCCTTGTCGTGCCTGATGATGGCGGCCGGCTGCCGGTGCATGAGCGGATCGGCATGGCCGGCGCGCGGCTTTTGATCGAGCGGTTGCAGCCCGACGATGTGCTCGGGGTGTCCTGGGGGCGCACGGTGCAGGCGCTGTCGGCGGCGCTGCCCGAAATGAAGCTTCCCGGCGTCACCGTCGCGCAGATCACCGGCTGTTCGATCGGGACGACGGAGTTTTCGCCGGAGCTGTGCACGTCCAACATCGCCACCAGGCTCGGCGCGCGCTGCGTCAACCTGCACGCGCCCGGCATCGTCTCGACCGCCCAGATCAAGCGCTTGTTCGTGCAGGAGCCGGCGCTGGTCGAGACCTTCAGGATCATCCGCACCAGCAACAAGGTGCTGTTCGGTGTCGGCAGCGTCGACGATGCCGGCACCGCGATGCGCAGCGGCTACATGTCGCCGGAGAACATCGGGCCATATGTCGCGCGCGGAGCGGTCGGCGTGGTCAGCGGGCGCTTCATCGATCGCGATGGCAAGCCGCTGCTCGGCGCGCTCGACAACCGGATGATCGGCCTGACACTCGACGAAATCGCCGAGGTGCCCGAACGGATCTGCATTGCCGGCGGCGCCGACAAGATCGACGCGGTGTTCGCCGCGCTCAACAACAATTACGCAACCATCCTGGTCACCGACGTGGCAACGGCGAGAGCGCTGGTGCCGCGCGCGGCTCGATCGTCCCGAACCGGAGTGCCGCGCCGGCCCTGAAGACCCCGAGAACGAGGCGAACCGGCCGCAGAGCCCGGCGCCATGAGAAAAAAGATGCGCGAGGAAACGTCTATGGTTTCGAACCAGGTACCTAGTCTGGCTGTCGACGTGCCGGTATCGGAGACGCCGCGCCGCCGTGCCTGGCCGCGATTTCTGACCTCGGAGCACCCGTTTCCGTGGCTCGCGCCGATCACCGCGCTGATCCTGGCGTTCGGTGTCTATCCGTTGCTCTATGCACTCTGGCTGTCGTTCTTCAAGCGCAACCCGATCACGCGCCTGAATGTCTTCAATCCCACCTGGAATTGGGGAAAGCTGTTCGCCGACGACCGGGTGTGGGGTGCGATCGGCCACACCTATCTGTACACCGTCACGGCGCTTCTGATCGAGCTTTGCCTTGGGCTTGCCATCGCGCTGCTGCTCGACAGTGATCGCAAGGGCTATGGGCTGCTGCGTGCGCTGATGACGTTGCCGCTCGTGGTGCCGCCTGCGGTCACGGGCATGATGTTCCTGCTGATGCTGGATGGATCCTTTGGCGTGATCAGCACCGGCCTGGTGTCGCTCGGCCTGTGGCCGCCGCAGCATCCGATCCTGGCTTCGGGGAGCACGGCGCTGCTGGGCGTCCTGCTGGCTGATATCTGGCAATGGACGCCGTTCATGGTCCTGATCATGCTGGCGGGGCTGCGTGCCTTGCCGAAGGAGCCGTTCGAGGCCGCCGCGATCGATGGCGCGACCACGAGCCAGGCCTTCTTCCGGCTGACCTTGCCGATGCTTTCCAAGATCATCGCGCTCGCAGTCCTGATCCGCGGCGTCGATCTGTTCCGCATCTACGACTACGTGAAGGTGATGACGGATAGCGGGCCGGGCACCGCGACCGAGACGCTGACGTCCTACGCCGGCACCATCTACTTCAAGAACGCCGACTTCCCCTATGCCTCGACGATCTCACTGTTCACGCTGCTGCTGGTGATCGTCACCTCGAGCCTGTTCATCAAGCTGTTCAAGGTGCGGTTCTGATGCAGGAAACATTCTGGCAGAAGCGATTGCGTGACGTGGCCGCGGTGCTCGTGGTCGGCATCTTCATGTTCCCGCTGTTCTGGTGGGCGTTGACGTCGTTCAAGCCGACATCGGCGATCTTCGACAAGGACGGGATCGTCTGGTTCGACTTCAAGCCGACGCTGGTGAACTATCAGGTCACCATGCTCGGAAAGTCGCGGGCTGAGCTTGCGATCGAATCCGGCAATACCTTTGGAGTGGGCGGTGCGAGCTCCTACGACAGCCGGCAGACCATCATCGATTCCCTGATCGTCGCGATCGGTGCGACCGCGCTGACGGTGCTGCTGGCGGTGCTGGCGTCCTACGCGCTGTCACGGATGCGCTTTTACGGGCGGCAGGCCTATCTGAACTGGATCCTGTCGCAGCGCTTCATGCCGCCGATCGCGATCATCGTGCCCGTGGTCTTCATGTTCCACTACATGTCGCTGCTCGACACCCGGCTTGGCCTGATCATCGTCGATACGCTGATCAACCTGCCGATTGCCGTGCTGCTGATGAAGTCCTTCTATGACGACGTGCCGGTCGACGTCGACGAAGCCGCCATGATCGACGGGGCTTCGCGCTTGCAGATATTCTGGCGCGTCGTGCTGCCGATGGTGAAGGGCGGTGTCGCGGCGACCGCCGTGCTCTGCTTCATTTTCTCGTGGACCGAATTCCTGCTGTCGCTGTTCCTGACCAACTCGATACGGACGCTGCCGGTCAAGATCACGACCTTCGTCACCTCGACCGGCTCGGAATGGGGATTTATCGCGGCTCTCGGCACCACCGCCGTGATCCCAAGCTTCATCTTCATCCTGCTGGTTCAGAAGCAACTTGTCCGTGGCCTGACCCTCGGATCTCTCAAGGAGTAGGCGCGCGGATCGGGACTACAAAGTCAAACAAAACGTTGGGAGGAGTATCTATGAGTTTCAAGAAGTTCGACCAGCAGACATTCATCGTCGATAGCGCCAACGCCTACACCAACAAGCAGATCTCCAAGCGCGAATTCCTGCGCCGGATGGGATTGGCGGGCGTCGGCTTCTCCGCCTTCGGAGCCGGCATGCTCGGCAACCCCAGGGGCTTGCGCACCGGCAACATGATCGGCACCGCGGCCTATGCCGAGGGGCTGCCGGACAATCAGGCCAAATGGCTGAAGGACGTCGGCAGCAAGTTCAAGGGCGCCAAGATCCGCTACTCGACCGAGTCGACGCCGCCGTCGGTGATCCTCAACCAGATCAAGAAGGAGTTCACCGATCCGACCGGCATCGAGGTCGAGGTCGAGATCGTGCCGCTCGAGCAGGTGCTCGCCAAGGCGACGCAGGACGTGCAGGGCCAGCTCGGGTCCTATGACCTCTATTATCTCGATCAGTCCTGGATCTCGATGTTCCAGCCCGACTGCGTCGATCCGGTGGCCTACTACAAGGACAAGCCGGAACTGGCGATGCCGGATTTCGATTGGGACGACTTCTCCAAGCCGCTGGTCAAGAACGTCGCCCAGGTCGAAGGACAGTGGATGGGCATTCCGTTCGACATTCCGATCTTCACGCTGATGTACCGCAAGGACATCCTCGAAAAGCACAAGATCGCGGTGCCGACCACCTACGAGGATTTCCTCGCTGCCGCAAAGCAGATCACCGAAGCCGAGAAAGGCAACGGCGTGTTCGGCACCGGCCTGCAAGCCAAGTCCGGCCACTACTCGCTGGAATGCGACTGGAGCCAGGCGGTATGGGGCCATGGCGGCTCGATCTTCAACAAGAACAAGAGATTCTCGGGCAATGACGAGCAGGGCGTTGCCGGCTTGAAATGGTACCAGGAGCTGCTGAAGGTCTCGCCGCCGAACTCGACGGCATCGACCTGGGACGGCCAGTTCGAGATGATGCATTCGGGCCAGGTGGCGCTGGTGCAGAGCTGGGATGAATTCTTCCCGGGTCTCGACGCCGACGATTCCAAGGTCAAGGGCCTGTGGGAGCCGGCGAAGCCGCTGACCGCCAAGAAGCTGCGCTCGCCGTCGGATGCCGGATTCAACGAGCAGCCCAATCTCGGCCATCAGGGCGGCTCGTGCATCTCGCTGTCGAAATACTCCAAGAACAAGGAAGCGGCGTGGATCTTCATGCAGTGGGGCTGCTGCAAGGAGATCATGACGCGCTGCACGCTGCTCGGCGGCTTCGCACCGATGCGCAACTCCTCGTTCGCCGATCCACGGGTCAAGGCGAAGGCCAAGGTCGGCGCCGGCACCACGCGGCACCTCGAAACGGTGAAGTGGGTGATCGACAATGCGATGGCGACCGAGCCGCACATGGCGCTGTGGGCGGGCCTGTCGACCAACGAGATCCCGACCGAGCTCGGCAAGCTGCTCACCGGCCAGGCCTATGGCGGCGACCCGCAGAAGTGCATGGATGCCCTGGCCAAGGACATCGATGCCAAGGTGAAGGATGCCGGCCTGCTCTAAGGGCCCGCACGACAAGAACTTGCGAAGGCGACCTCGGCCGCCTTCGCGTCTTGTGGAATGAGGCGGCATGACCAAGGATCTGGTGATCGGTATCGACAGCTCGACCTCGGCGACCAAGGCGATCGCCTGGGACCGCAGCGGTCGTGCCGTCGCGGAAGGACGCAAGGCGATCGGCCTTGCCAATCCGCAGCCGGGTTATTTCGAGCAGAACCCGGACGAATGGTGGGATTCGACGGCGGCGGCCTTGCGCGGCATCACCGACCAGGTCGGTGCCGGCCGCATCGCGGCGTTGGCGATCTCCAATCAACGCGAGACGTTCAGTGCGTTCAGCGAGGACGGCACCGCGATCAGGCCCGGCATGACCTGGCTCGACGAGCGAGCGCGGCCGCAGGTCGTGCGCTTCGGCAAGTCGTTCGGCGCCGAACGCGTCCATGCGATTTCCGGCAAGCCGCTGGACGTGTTGCCGTGCCTGTACCGCATCATCTGGATGGCGGAGCAGGAGCCCGACATCTTCGCGCGCACCGCACGGTTCGCCGAGGTTCACGGCTATCTGACGCATTGCCTGACCGGTCAGTGGCGGACATCGACGGCGTCAGCCGATCCGACCGGGCTGCTCGATATGACGCGCAACACCTGGTCGGTCGAGATCCTCGATGCCGCAGGCATTGCCGCGGAAAAGCTGCCGTCGCTGGAGCGGCCCGGCATGCGGATGGGTGAGGTCACGCCGACGGCAGCCGCGTTCACCGGTCTGTCCGCCGGGACGCCGGTCATCTCCGGCGGTGGCGACGGCCAATGCGCCAGCACCGGCGCCGGCGTCACCTCGCCGGGCGGCGCTTACATCAATCTGGGCACGGCCGTTGTCTCCGGCAGCTACGGCCTCAACTATGCCTATGACCGCGCATTCCGCACCGAGAAAGCGGTGTGCGACGACGGCTACATCTACGAGCAGTGCGTCCGGACCGGAACGTTCCTGGTCGACTGGATGGCGCGCGAGATGTTCGGGATCGATCCGGCGGCGCAGCGCAGCACGTTCAAGGCGCTCGAAGCTGAAGCCGCAACATGTCCGATCGGGGCGGGGGGCGTCGTGGTGCTGCCGTACTGGCTCGGCTGCATGACCCCCTATTGGGACCCCTATGCGCGCGGCGTCATCGCCGGGCTGTCGGGCTCGACCCGGCGCGGCGCGATCTATCGCGCGTTGCTGGAAGGCATCGCGCTCGAGGTTGCCGCGCAAGCCGAGAAGATCGCGGCGGTGACCGGCGGCGAGATCGGGCAGTTCTCGGCGATCGGCGGCGGGTCGGACAGCGATCTCTGGCTGCAGATCCTGGCCGATGCCTCGGGGCGTCCGGTGTCCCGCTCGACGGCACGCGAAGCCTCGTCGCTCGGTGCTGCGATTGCCGCCGCCAAGGGCTGTGGCTGGTATGGGACCATCGCCGAGGCAACCGCGGCGATGACACGGCCGCCGGCCAGGATCTTCCAGCCTGTCGCGGCCAATGTCGCGCGCTATGCCGAGCTGCGCGCTATCCACGCCGACCTCTGGCCGAAGATGCTCGATTGGAACGCGCGCCTCGCGGCGTTCGCCGAGGGCGCGTCCTCATGAAGCCGATCTCGTGCTTTCCCGCAGAGACCGCGCGCCGGATCGTCTGCGTCCTAACCGATATCGACGACACGCTGACCACGGACGGCCAGCTCTCCGCGGCCTCCTACGCCGCGCTGGAACGGCTGCGCGCGGCCGGCCTCGCCGTGGTCCCGGTCACCGGCCGGCCGGCGGGCTGGTGCGATATGATTGCGCGGTTCTGGCCGGTCGACGGCGTGATCGGGGAGAACGGCGCGTTCTACTTCCGGCACGATCCGGTCGCGCGCAAGATGGAGCGCAAGTTCATTGCGAGCGAAGCCGAGCGCGCCGCCAACCGGCATAAGCTGCGGGCGCTCAGTGAGCGGATCCTGTCCGAGGTGCCGGGAGCTGCGATCTCCGCCGACCAGCTCTACCGCGAGGCGGATCTTGCAATCGACTTTTGCGAGGACGTGCCGCCGCTGCCGCGCGATGCCGTCGACAAGATCGTGTGGCTGTTCGAGAGCGCAGGCGGCATCGCCAAGGTGTCGTCGATCCACGTCAACGGATGGTTCGGGCGCTACGACAAGCTCGCCATGACCCGGATCTTCCTGCGCGACAGGCTGGGCCTCGATCTCGATGCCGCCAGGGACCGCATTGTGTTCTGTGGCGACAGTCCGAACGACGCGCCCATGTTCGGGTTCTTTCCATATGCCTGCGGTGTCGCGAATGTCCGGGACTTCGAAGGCGCGATGGCTGCAACGCCGGCCTTCGTGGCCAACAAGCGGGGCGGCGAGGGCTTCGTCGAGATTGCGGAGCACATTTTGTCGGCGCGGGCGGCTGCGTAGCGGAAGGGTTCAGTCATGGCATCGGTCACCATCAATAGCGTACGCAAATCCTATGGCGGGTTCGAGGTGCTGCACGGCATCGATCTCTCGATCGCCAACGGCGAATTCGTCGTGCTGCTGGGGCCGTCCGGTTGCGGAAAATCGACGCTGCTGCGGATGATCGCGGGTCTCGAGCCGATCACGTCGGGCCAGATCAGCATCGGAAATGTCGTGGTCAACGAGTTGCATCCGAAGGACCGCAACATCGCGATGGTGTTCCAGAACTATGCGCTCTACGCGCATTTGAGCGTGTTCGACAACATGGCGTTCTCGATGCAGCTCAAGAAGGTCCCGAAGGAGGAGATCCGGCGCAAGGTGGAGTGGGCCGCGTCGATCCTCAATCTCACGCCTTATCTCGACCGCCAGCCCCGGCAGTTGTCGGGCGGTCAACGCCAGCGCGTGGCGATGGGCCGTGCCATCGTGCGGGATCCCTCCGTGTTCCTGTTCGACGAACCGTTGTCGAACCTCGATGCCAAGCTGCGCGTGCAGATGCGAACCGAGATCAAGGAGCTGCACCACAAGCTGTCGACCACGACGGTCTATGTCACCCACGACCAGATCGAGGCGATGACGATGGCCGATACCATCGTGGTGCTGCGCGACGGCCACATCGAGCAGATCGGCAAGCCACTCGACATCTACGACCGTCCGGCGAACCTGTTCGTCGCCGAGTTCATCGGCTCGCCGTCGATGAATTTCCTGTCCGGCGAGGTCGCCGCCGAAGCGGGCCGGCTGGTTGTGCGCGCCAACGGCGTCTCACTGCCCTTGCCGCCGGGCGCCAATGTGACCGCGGGGCAGGTCGTGAAGTACGGCATCCGGCCGGAGCATCTGCGGCCGGATACCAGCGGCGCGGGCATCCCGGCCAAGGTGTCCGTCGTCGAGCCGACCGGTCCCGAAATTCATATCTACGCGGATATCGGAGGACAGGAGATCTGCGCCATCACACAAGATCGCCTCGAATTGGCGCCTGACGATCCGATCAGCCTGGTTCCCGCACTCGACCGCATCCGCCTGTTCGACCCGACCACAGGCAAGGTCATCAATGGGCCCAACGAGACCCCGTCGCGTACCCTGATGCGGGCCTAGCTCGAGCGCCGCGGCCGCGCGGGCGTCACCAAACATAAGAAGCCGGAGGAAAACATGGTGGACTACGTCATCGTCGGCGCAGGCTCGGCCGGATGCGTCTTGGCGAACCGTCTGTCAGCATCCCCGGACAGCAAGGTCGTGCTGCTCGAGGCCGGCGGCAGGGACACCAATCCGTTCATCCATATGCCGGCGGGATACCTCGCGCTGATGAAGTCGGGCAGCGTCGACTGGCACTACCACACCGATCCGCAGCCGCATCTGAACGACCGCATCCTGTTCTGGCCGCGCGGCAAGGTGCTGGGCGGATCAAGCGCGATCAATGGCATGGTCTATATCCGCGGCCATGTCTCCGACTACGACATGTGGGCGCAGCTCGGCAATCGAGGCTGGTCTGCCGCGGACTGCCTGCCTTATTTCATCCGCTCGGAAGGACGCGAGGCGGGAGCCGATGCTTATCACGGCGGCGATGGCCCATTGCTGACGAGCAGGATGAAGGAGATCACCCATCCGCTGACCAGGGCATGGTTCGAAGCCGGCAAGCAGGCCGGATTTCCCGCGACCGACGACTTCAACGCCGCGGACCAGGAAGGCTTCGGTCCGGTCGACAGCACCATCGGTGACAACCGGCGCGCCAGCGCGGCGCGGTGCTACCTGCATCCGGTCATGAGCCGTCCGAACCTCCAGGTGATCACCAAGGCGCTGGCGTCGCGCGTCCTGGTCGAAGGCGGCCGCGCCGTCGGCGTCGAGTATATCCGGAACGGCCAGCTCCACACGCTGCGGGCCGAGCGCGAGGTGATCCTGTCGGGCGGCGCGATCAACTCGCCGCAACTGTTGCAGCTGTCGGGGATCGGCGATGGCGATCATCTGCAATCGCTCGGGATCAAGGTCGTTCACGAGCTGAAAGGCGTCGGCCAGAATCTGCAGGATCACCTTGCCTGCGGCGTCAAGCAGCGCTGCACCCAGCCGATCTCGTTCCTCAAGCACACCAAGCCGCTCGGCGCCACCAAGGCCTTCATCCAGTATGTGCTGACCAGGACGGGGCCTGCAACGTCCCATGGTCTGGAGGCGATGGCGTTCCTGAAGTCGCAACCCGATCTGGTCGCACCGGATCTGCAATATTTCTTCGTTCTGTTGATGTACAGCGATCACGGTCGCCAGATCACCAACGAGCACGGCTTCATGGCCTACTTCAACATCGCGCGTCCCGAAAGTCGCGGCACGATCAAGATCAGATCGGCGGATCCGCGGCAGCATCCCTCGATCCAGCCGAACTATCTGGAGGCACAAAAGGACAGGGCCAACATGCGTGACGGCATCAGGATCGGCCGTGACATCATCGCCCAAAAGGCGTTCGACCCGTATCGAGGCGAAGAATATGCCCCCGGTCCTCGCGCGAATTCAGATGCAGACGTCGATGCCTATGTGCGTCAAACCGCCGAAACCATCTATCATCCGGTCGGCACGTGCAAGATGGGTTCCGACCCGCTTGCCGTCGTCGATGATCGCCTTCGCGTCCACGGCATCGATGGATTGCGGGTTATCGATGCGTCCATCATGCCGCGATTGGTTTCGGGAAACACCAACGCACCGACGATCATGATTGCGGAAAAGGCAGCGGACTTCATCCTCGGCCGGCAGCCTCTCGCGGCGAAGGCGAGGCTGATGGAGGTGCAATAGCTGTCTTCTGAGCCGGCAGACCTAGACCGAAGGTCAGCTTCGCTTCAGATAGGCCGCCAGCATCTTGCGTGCGTCGTCGCGTCGGCTGGCGCGCCACGCCGGGTCTGCAAGGTCGCTGGCGAACATCGAAGACAGCGTGTGGACGTTGGTCAGATGAAACTGGCTCAACGCAGCGATCATGACGTAAAGTCGCAGCGGATCGATATCGGGGGCAAGCGCGCCCTCGGCGACACCGCGCGCCAGCAGGCGCTTGGTCATCGAGAGCACCGGCGAGGACATCTCGTGGATGCGCGGCGACTTCTTCATGAAGCGCGCCTTCAGCAGGTTCTCGGTCCGCAGCAGGCTCACGAGGTGGCCGTTGCGTTCGAAATGCCCGTTCATGAAATCGAACAGTTTCAGCAGTCCCTCCAGCGGATCGAGATGCATCACGTCGAGGGTGAGCTCTTCGGTTCGCAGCGCGCTGAGCGCGCTTTCCAGGGTTGCGACATAAAGCTCGGACTTGCTGCCGAACAACTCGTAGATGATCCGCGGGTTGGCGCCGGCTTTCTTGACGATCCGGGTGATGCGGCCACCGGCATAGCCATGTGCGGCGAACTCGGCCGTCGCCGCACGCAGGATCTCCGCACGGTTCTGCTCGGCGGAGCGGCGCGGTCGCCGCCGCGGCTTTGGATTGTGATCTGCGCTGGAGGAGAGACGTTCGGTCATGTCATTCTGCTGGCCGTGAATGGAAGCGCCAAGGCGCGGGCGCCATCGAGCAGCGCACGGTCGTGACCGGCCGGGGCGACGATCGACAGGCCGACGGGGCAGCCATCGACCAGGCCAACGGGAACCGTGATCTGGGGCAAGCCGGCGTGACCGGCGATCGAGGTCAGCGCCAATGCCCTTTGATAGAAGGCGCCGATCTCCTCGCCGTTGGCGTCCTTCCGCAGGGCAGGCGAGGGTGCCGTTGGGATCACCAGCCCTGTGCCATCCGCAAGCTTCGCCCGGACGCGCGCCGCGAAGGCCGCGCGAATCGGCGTCCAACGTGCGACCTCTGCTGCGGTGATGGACGCTGCGTCCGCAAAGCGCGGGGCGATGTTATCGCCGAAGGCCGGCTTCGTTGCCGTGATCCAGGCGCCCAGCTCGCGCCAGATTTCTGCTCCCTGAAGCACCCGGTAGCATTCGCGCCAGTCGTCGCCACGGTCGTCAAAGATCGTGATCTCGTCGCTGACGCCGAGCTTTGTGCAGGCGTCGCGCATGACCGCGCCGACCGAGCCATCGGCCAGCTCGAGCGCGTCGCGCACGGCGATCAATCTGGTGATGCGCGGCGGCGAGGTCATTGGCAGCAGGACATCGCCGACCGCGGCGAGCGTTGCGGCTTCGCGCGCGAACCAACCGATCGCGTCGTAGGACGGTGCGAACGGGACGACGCCCGTCAACGGAATCGCGTTGTGGGTCGGGCGGAAGCCGAACAGGCCGCAGAAGCTTGCCGGCACGCGCACCGATCCGCCGGTGTCGGTGCCGAGTGCGACGTCGACCAGGCCGGCGGCCACCGCGGCGGCCGAACCTGACGATGATCCGCCGGGGATCCGATCCGGGCAGGCCGCATTCAGTGGCGTCCCGTAATGGGCATTGACGCCTTCGAGGCTGAAGGCGAGTTCGTCGGTCACGGTCTTGCCGCGCAATGAAGCGCCCGCGGCCAGAAGCCGGTTCACGGCCGGTGCCGAGCCTGCCGCCGGCGCGTGCGTGCGCTGCCAGTCGGGGTTGCCGCCGCCGGTGACATGGCCTGCGACATCGATCAGGTCCTTCACTGCGAAGGCCAGGCCACGCAGTGGCCCGGCGGCCGTCGGCTCCAGCGCAACCGGTGGTCCGGGAACGAATGCGCCGATATCGGCATCCGGTCCGCGTCCCGTCGTGTCGGCCGTACCCACGTCAGCCGCGCTTTTCGAGCGCGCTGATGATGGCCGAGGAGTCCGTGACGAAGCCGAAGCACTTCTTCACATTCCACACCGTCGCCTCGGTGCAGAAGTCCGGTGACGAGGTGGCGCAGCAATCTTCGACCAGGAGACAGCCATAGCCGAGGAAGTTGGCATCGGTCAGCGAATGCATCACACATTGGTCGGTATTGACGCCGGCGAAGAGCACCGATCTGACGCCGAGATTGCGCAGGATACTGTCGAGCGGCGTGTCCCAGAAGCCGCTGATGCGATACTTGTCGACCTTGATGTCCTGCGGCTCCTGCGGCAGCTCATCGACGATCGCAGCGGCCCATGAATCCTTCTCCAACACGTGCGCGCCGCTCCCGGGCAGGGGATCACCCAGCCCGACGCCGGTGCCCTTCGGCTTGTAGAGGTGAATCTGGTTCGGCGGCATGTTGGCCAGATCGGGCCGATTGCCCCAGTTCACCCAGATCACCGGCACGCCGGCCTTGCGCAGGGCCGGCAGCAGGCGTTGCAGGGGGTCGATCGGCTTGCGGTCCGGGCGATAGTCGCCGCCGATGTGGTCGACCCAGCCGCCGGCCGCGCAGAAATCGTTCTGCATGTCGACGACGATGATCGCGGTGCGCAGCAGATCGACCGTGACGTTCTGCGGCGCGCAAGCAATGGTCACGGGAACCGGCGTCGGCTGCGGCATCGCCATGTTCACGTCGGTTTCGGTCGCCCACCACGTGTATTGCCGGCCGAGCCCAAGCCGTCCGCCCGAGGTCGGCTCCGCGCGTTGTTCACTCGTCTTCATCGTCTTCTCCTCAGGCGAGGCCGGCGTGCGGATCGCGTTGCGCGCTCGGTGCATGGATGGCGATGAGGAGGTGCAAATTCGCTGCCAGAGATATTTCGCGAGGATTTTCAACGCCGGCTCGCTTGCGCGCCGGTGCCTTTGCCCATGAATCCGACAAACGCTCACGCGGTCTGGATAAAAAGTAAGCATTTGTTTGTTTCGAGCGGACTTCTCAATGTGATTATTGAGTGAAATCAATGCATTGAATCTCTGGCATGCCGCTTGCTGCGCGAAAGTCGCCGGACGATTTAACGCAGTGTGCAAGAGGTTTTTCCATGAGGTCATGCCGTTTGGTTCTTCAGGCCGCGCTGCTTGCCGCAGCGCTCGCGCTTTCCGCAAACGCGGCCCACGCCGATCCGCTCAAGGTCGGCATCCTCATTCCGGGATCGAAGTCCGACAAGGGATGGATGGAGTCGTCCTACGACGGCCTGATGGCCGCCGAAAAGAAGTACGGCGACAAGGTCCAGGTGCAGATGATCGAGAACATCAACTACGCCGACATGGATCAGGCGCTGACCAATCTGGCGAGCAAGAATGAGCTCGTGATCGGCGTCGGCGGCCAGACCCAGGCGTCGGTGTACAAGATCGCGAAGCGCTTTCCCAAGGTGCACTTCTCGATCGTCGGCGGCAATGACGGGGAGAGCGCGCCGAACGTCGCCGGCTATGACGTGAAGCAGGCCGAGATCGCCTATGTCGCCGGTGCGGCGGCCGCGATGCTGTCGAAGACCGGCGCGATCAGCTATGTCGGCGGCCTCGAAATTCCCTCGATCGTTAACGCCGGCAAGGAATTCGGCAACGGCGCGAAGTCGATCAACCCGAACATCAAATATACCGAGAACTATACCGGCGATTTCGACGACGTCGCCAAGGCCAAGGAAGCAACCCTGGCCGCAATCGCGCAAGGTGCCGACATCCACTACCACATCCTGAACCTCGGCCTGCGCGGAATGGAGCAGGCCGCGAAGGAGAAGGGCACCCACATCATCGGCAGCTACACCGATCGCTGCGGCACCGATCCGCTCTACGTCGCCTATTCGATCACCGGCACCGGCTACCAGGTGCAATATGCGATCGACGAGGCGGTGAAGGGCTCGTGGAAGGCCGGCTACAAGGAGTTCGGTCTCAAGATGGGGCCCGAGGCTTCCAGCATGGTGATCTGCGGTGCGACGCCCGAGCAGAAGGCGAAGCTCGATCAGATCATGAAGGACCTGCTCGACGGCAAGATCAAAGTGCTGAAGGGCTGAGGCCTGATGACCGTCATGTCCCAGGCATCGGTCGCAGCCGCAGCCGAGCCGCTGCTCACCCTGTCGGAGGTGACGAAGCGGTTCGGCAGCTTCACCGCGTTGTCGGAGGTCTCGCTCGAGCTCCGGCGCGGCGAGGTGCACTGCATCCTGGGAGAGAACGGTGCCGGCAAGTCGACGTTGTGCAACCTGATCTTCGGCGTGCACCGGCCCGATGGCGGCGTCATGCGCTATCGCGGTGCGCCGTTCCAGCCCGCCGGGCCGGCGGACGCATTGGCGCAGGGCATCGCGATGGTGCACCAGCATTTCAGCCTTGTCGACGACATGAGTGTCGTCGACAATGTGCTGCTGGGCCGCGAGCGCGGCATTCTCAACCGCAAGCAGTGCGCGCAGCAGCTCGAGAAGGTTGCCGCCGAATACGGCCTGCCGCTCGACCCGTTCGCAAGGATCGAGCAGCTCTCCGTCGGCGAGCGGCAGCGGGTCGAGATCGTCAAGTGCCTGATCCGCGATCCCCAGCTGTTCGTGCTTGACGAACCGACCGCGGTGCTGCTTCCGGATGAAATCTCGGCGCTGCTCGATGTCTGCCGCCGGGTCGCGGCCGGCGGCCGCGCGGTGGTGCTGGTGACCCACAAGCTCGCCGAGATCAAGAAGGTCGCCGATTGCGTCACGGTGCTGCGCGGCGGCCGCACGGTGGCAACATCGAGCGATCCGGCCGGCGATATCGACGCGCTGGTGCGCGCGATGATCCAGGGCAATGTCGACGCGCTCGACACCTCCGCGGCATCGATCCTCGGGCTCGAGCCCGTCACGCATGTCGGTCATGGGCCGGCTGCGAAAACCAGGATCGAGGCGCTGCAGATCGACGGCCTGACCGTGAAGGACAGTCAGGGTGTCACCCGGCTCGACAATTTCACGCTCACGGTCGATCGCGGCGAGATCGTCGGCGTTGCCGGCGTCGAGGGCAACGGTCAGAGTGAACTGACGGCCGTGCTTGCCGGCATGATGGAGGCGACCGAGGGACGCATCCATCTCGGCGCGACCGACCTGACCGGCCGATCGCCGCAGCAGATCACGGCGGCCGGCATTGGCATCGTGCCGGAGGACCGGCATGCGGTCGGTTGCGTGCTCGGCATGAGCCTTGCCGAGAACATCTATCTCAACCGACTCGATGAATTCACTCGTTTCGGCTTCCTCAACCGCGCCGCGCTGGAGCGCGAGGCGAACGTCCTGATGCAGCGCTTTGACGTCCGCGCCCGCGGACCGGGATCGCTGTTCTCCTCGCTCTCCGGCGGCAATCAGCAGAAGGCGGTGCTCGCGCGCGAGATCACGCTGCCGAACCTGTCGTGCCTGGTTGCAGCGCAGCCGACCCGCGGCCTCGATGTCGGTGCGGTCGCCGCAGTCTACAGCCACATCCGAGAAGCCTGCGGTCGCGGCATTGCGGTGCTGCTGGTGTCATCCGAGCTCGATGAGCTCCTGACCGTTGCCGACCGCATCATCGTGCTCTACCGGGGCCGCATCATGGGATCCTGCCCGGCCGATCCGGCGCGAAAAGAAGCGATCGGCGCCATGATGGCGGGGCAGCCGCAATGACCGCCGTGAATCAGGAGCGTCCGCCGGCGGCCTTGCCGCGATTTGCGCTGCGTCCGGCACTCATCGTGCCCGTGCTTGCGGTGGCTTTCGCGTCCGCGGTCGGGCTCGTCTTGATCGCGCTGATCGGCGTTTCCGTGCCGAAGGCGGTCGCAGCGTTCGTTGACGGGACCCTCGGTTCGCCGTTCGCGCTCGCGGCGTCGCTCAACCGCAGCTCGGTGTTCGCGCTGGTCGGTTTCGGCTTCGTGCTCGCCAACCGCGCCAACCTGACCAATGTCGGCGGCGAGGGCCAGATCGCGGTCGGCGGCATCGCGGCCACCGCGGTCGCGCTCTATGGCCACGTCAGCGGGCTGCCGCTGGGCCTGGCCTTCATCCTGCCGACGCTTGCGGCTGTGCTCGCCGGCGCGCTATGGGGCGCGCTTGCCGCCGTGCTGAAGGTGAAGTCGGGTACCAACGAGGTGATCTCGACCCTGTTGCTCTCCTTCATCGGGGTCTGGCTGCTCTATTGGTCAGTGCAGTCTCCATCGCTGTTGCGCAAGCCGATGACGAGCTCGGCGACATTGCCTGAATCGCTCGAGATTCCGGAATCGACGCAGCTTCCGCTGCTGACCGGCGACTATTCCTTCCCGGTTCACGTCGGGCTGCCCCTGACACTGATCCTCGCTGTCATCGTCGGCGTGGTCCTGTCGCGAACCATCCTGGGCTTTCGCCTGCGCGCGATCGGTCTCAATCCCGTCGCGGCCAAGCGAGCCGGGTTCTCCTACGCCAGGACCGTCATTTTCGCGCTCTCCACGGCCGGTGCGCTCGGCGGTCTTGCGGGCGCGCTGATGCTGCTCGGCGAGCAATACACGCTGAAGGACGGCTTCTCGTCCGGCTATGGCTTCGACGGCCTCGTCGCGGGACTGCTGTCGCGCGGCTCGATTCCGGGCGTGATCGCCGCGTCGCTGCTGTTCGGCTTCATGCGCTCCGGCGGCATCAACATGGAGATGGTCGCCGCGGTGCCGACCGCGCTGGTGGTGGTGATTCAGGGCCTGATCGTCGTGACGCTGGCGGGCGCCGGCCTCTTCATCGAGAAGTGGGAGCAGCGATGACCTGGGAGCTGTTTGCGGTCTTCTTGGGCTCTTCGATCCGGCTGGCGACCCCGCTGCTGCTCGCCGGCATCGGCGAGATGGTGTCCGAGCGTGCCGGTGTGCTCAACATGAGCATCGAGGGCATGATGCTGATGTCGGCGTTTGCCGCCGCTGTGGGCGCCTGGGCGAGCAGCGATCCGCTGATTGGCCTCCTGATCGGCATCGTCTCGGTCGTCCCGGTCGCGCTGCTGCAGGCGTTCCTCAGCAACACGCTGCGCGCCAACCAGATCGTATCGGGCATCGGCATCAATATCCTGGTGCTCGGCGCCACCACGCTCGCCTATCGCGAGATTTTCGGCGCACGGTCGCGCGCGGAAATACCCGGGCTTGCCAAGGTCAGGCCGCCGCTGCTCGGCGACATTCCGTTCATTGGTCCGGCCGTATTCGATCAGGTGTGGTTGCTCTACGCCGGCGTCGCCGTGATCATCGTCACCGCGCTGGTGCTGCGCTACACGTCGATCGGTCTCGCGATCCATGCGGCCGGCGCGGAGCCCAAGGCCGTCGACAAGTCGGGCCTGTCGGTCGGGAGCATCCGATATGCCTGCGTGGTTTTCGCGGGCTTGATGGCGGCGCTCGCCGGCGCCTTCCTGTCGATCGGCGACATCCACACCTTCACCGAGGGCATGACCCGCGGCGCCGGATATCTTGCGATCGCCTCCGTCATCTTCGGCAAGTGGCGGATCGGCGGGACCGTATTGGCCTGTTTGCTGTTCGGGGCGGCGACCGCGCTGCAATTCCAGTTGCCCGCGCTCGGTGTCGGCGTACCCAACGCGCTGCTGATCATGCTGCCGTATCTTCTCGCCCTGCTGGCGGTGGGCGGCCTTGTCGGCCGTCAGGCGGCGCCATCGGCGTTAGGTGTTCCATACCGGCGCTGATGGCCCCCGGTTCGATAGGCCACTGGCCGGCGTCACGCCGGTTCCATAGAGCGATACGGGTGGAGAGCTAGACGACGATCCCAGCCGGGGTGCTCCTTTGCATGGGGTTGTTTTCGATATTTGAGTTGGTGCAGGCCGCCAGGTTATCAGAAGCGAGCCCTAGTTGCTCCGCTGCCTTGTTGAACGAACACCGGCACTCCAGGCATATGGAAGGGTCTCGCCGTTCAACTCGTACGCGCCGATCGCGCGGAGCTTGAAGATCGCGGGGTTGTGGGAAGCGATGGTCCGGGCATTGCGCCAGTGCCGATCGATGGCGAGCGTCTCCGAGCTGAGCGAGGCGCCACCTACCTCGAAAAGCGTGGTCACTGCGTCGAGCACGAGCTTGATGACGGTCACCTGGGCCTGCGCCGCCGCAAGTTCTGAGGCATCGAGCTGTTGAGGGTCCTGGTGACGGCCGTCAAGCGTCCGCGCCAGCTCGTCGACGGCGGCGAGCACCGTTGCCCGCGCGCCAAACGCCGCGCTGAGGAGCTGGCCGATGACCTGCTGCACCAGGGGATCGTTGCGTGGCAGATCAGCGACCGCATGGGTGAACGTGCGCGTTCGTGCCTTGATCCAGTCGCCGGTATCCGCCGCGGCGCGCTTCGCAATCCCTGCGAGGGTGGCGAGCAGGATCAGCTGGACGTGAGCCGTTCCGAATACTCGGCCTTCCGTTCCATAGCCGGGGCCGATGATCCGGTCCTCGGTCACCGCGACATCCTTGAACTCCGCGGTGCCGCTTGCCGTGAGCCGCTGGCCGAAGCCGTCCCAATCGTCCGCGACGCCGACACCTGGCTGGCCGGTATCGACAATAACGGTAACTCGTTTGCCGTTCCGGTCGGCCGCGACGAGCAGGTGATCGGCGTACAGCGTGCCGGTCGTGTAATACTTCAGCCCATTGAGCCGAAGCCCAGTTCCGTCTGAAGTGATGGCGGTCCGATAACGATCGACCGCGCCAAGTCCTGGCTCGGTAACGGCGACACCGAAAAGGGCGCCCTTTGCAATTGCGCCGAGCCACCGAGCCTTGATGGCCTCATTCTCGTTCAGTTGCAAGTCTTCAACCAGGTTGACGTGTGCCCGCAGCGCCTGCGGCAGGTTCGAGTCCGCGGCGGCGAGGTCGATCAGCAGGTCAAACGTCTGGCGGAGCGTTGCGCCGAGCCCTCCGAACTCGATCGGCACGCGCAGGGCTCCGAAGCCCGCCTCCTTCAACAGTCTGATCTGCTCGGTCGGCAACGTGCGGTTTCGTTCACGCGCCACCGCGCCCGCTGCGATCGTCTCAAAGATTGGAGCGAAGCGCTTGTGAAGGGCGTCGTCGGTGATGTTCGGTATGCCGGGATGAATAGTCATCGTGCTGTGTCCGATCGCTCGATCGGTCCTTGAATGGACGGGTCTTGTTGTTCCGAAGAATAGTCCGCGGGTCGACGAGAGCCAGACTGAATTTCAGTTCTGATGGAGCACGATCGTTTGGAGCGGCAGGATGCGCGGAGAACGATTCTGCTGCGCGGGCATTCTGCCCGATGCCCGCAGTGAGGTGAAGTCGCACATCGAGGTTGCGATGTCCGCGATCATGATCAGCTCATAACACGCCATCTCATCGACGCCAGGTCTATGCATCGTCTCATGCGATCGAAGCGAAGCCTGTTATCTTCGGTGCATATATCGAGAGTTGAGCTGCATGATTTCGATGTCAGGCTCGAGTACGAAGAGTGAGTTTCTCATCCGGTAGCGAGGTACAACGAAAGAAGCGTCTCGAAAGAGATCGATAAACGCGATGGACGATCGATCGCGTCTTGTGGCGAGATGTCGCGCGAAATGAGCCAACGGTGTCGCGCCAAGCGACACGACGGAGAAGTGCGAATGGCGCGACAGATCAGGTTCAATGCGTTCGACATGAACTGTGTCGGCCATCAGTCTCCCGGCGTCTGGGCGCATCCGCGAGATCGTTCCTACAAGTACAAGGATCTCGACTATTGGCAGGACCTCGGGCGAACGCTGGAGCGGGGGATATTTGACGGCATCTTCATCGCCGACGTGATCGGCTACTATGACGTCTACAAGAACTCTCTGTTCCATGCGCTTGAGCAGGCCGCGCAGATTCCCGTCAACGACCCCTTGCAACTGGTCGCTCCCATTGCCTTGGCTACCGAACATCTCGGCATCGGCATCACGGCATCGACGTCATTCGAGCATCCCTACACGTTCGCGCGCAGGCTTTCGACTGCGGATCATCACAGCAAGGGGCGCGTCGGCTGGAACATCGTGACCTCGTATTTGGAGAGTGGGGCAAAGAATATCGGCCAGGGCGGTCTGCGCCGACACGACAACCGCTACGAGGTGGCGGCCGAATACACCGAGGTGCTCTACAAGTTGTTGGAGGGCAGCTGGGAGGAGGGGGCCGTCCTGCGCGATGCCGGGAAGCGGATATTCACCGACCCGTCGAAAGTTCACGAGATCGCGCACAAGGGGCGATACTTTGACGTGCCGGGCTATCATCTCTGTGAGCCGTCGCCGCAGCGGACGCCGGTGCTGTATCAGGCCGGTGCCTCAGGTGCCGGCAAGGCCTTTGCTGCCGGGCACGCCGAATGCGTGTTTGTCGCCGCTCCGATCAAGCCGGTCCTGAAGTCCTACGTGGCCGAGGTACGGCGGCTGGCGGTTGAAGCCGGCCGCGATCCGCGCAAGGTCCTGACCTACAATCTGGTTACGGTGATCGTCGATGAAACCGACGCCAAGGCCGAGGCAAAGTTCAGGGAGTATCAGCGATACGCCTCTTATGACGGCGCGCTGGTGTTCATGTCCGGCTGGAGCGGCATCGACTTCGGGCAATACGCGCCGACCGATCTGGTCAAGAAGGTCGAGACCAATGCGATCGTTTCCGTCGTCGACAATCTCGCCAGTGGCAGCAAGTCCTGGACCATCGAGGAACTGGCGCGCTGGGGCGGTATCGGCGGGCTCGGTCCGGTGTTCGTCGGCTCGGCGTCGACGGTGGCCGATATCCTGCAGCAGTGGGTCGAGGAGACCGACGTCGACGGATTCAATCTCGCCTACGCGGTGACGCCGGAGACCTTCGAGGACGTCGTCAACCTGCTGGTTCCGGAGCTGCAGAAGCGCGGCGTCTATCCGAGCGGCTATCGTCCCGGCACTCTGCGGGAGAAGCTGTTCGGAGAGGGCCCGTATCTGCCCTCGAGTCATCCCGCTGCGGCCTATCGCGACATTGAGGCGGTCAAGCGCCGCGAGCGCGAGGCGGCCGGCGTCGCTCCGCGGCAGCCCGTCGAGGCGTGATGAGCGATGGCCGAGCCCATTCTGCAGTTGCGTGACGTCTCGCTGTCGTTCAAGGGGATCAAGGCGCTCAATGCCCTCAGCTTCGATGTGGAGCGAGGCGAGATTTGCGCGCTGATCGGGCCGAACGGAGCCGGCAAGAGCTCGCTGCTCAACATCATCAACGGAGTCTACCGGGCCGACAGGGGCAGCATCACCTTCAATGGTGAGCAATTTGTCCGCATCCGCCCGGCGCAGGCCGCGCATTTGGGCATTGGCCGGACCTTCCAGCACAATGCCCTGTTCCGGCATCTCAGCGTGCTCGACAACGTGCTGGCCGGACTGATCCGGCATTGCCGCTCGACGATGCTCGAGCACGCCTTCGGTGTCGGTCGGGACCGGCGCGAGTCGCGCGAGTTCAACCAGCGGGTCGACGAGATCGTCGCCTTTCTCGACTTGACCAAACACCGTGACCGGGTTGTCGCGACGCTTCCTTACGGTGTCCAGAAGCGGGTCGATCTTGCGCGTGCCCTGGTCGGTGGCCCCAGCCTGCTGCTGCTGGACGAGCCGATGGCCGGGATGAACCAGGACGAGAAGCAGGAGATGAGCCGCTTCATTCTGGAGACCAACGCGAGCCTCGGCACCAGCATCGTACTGATCGAGCACGACATGAGCGTCGTGATGGGGCTGTCGCATCACGTGGTCGTGCTCGATTACGGCCGCAAGGTCGGCGATGGGTCTCCGGAGGACGTGCGTCGGAACCCGGACGTGATCTCCGCTTACCTGGGCACGACACATTGAGGTCCAGATGAGCTTCTTCGTCGAAACGCTGGTTGGCGGCCTGCTTGCCGGAGTCATGTACTCGCTGGTTGCGATCGGATTTGTGCTGGTCTTCAAGGCATCCGGCGTTTTCAATTTCGCGCAGGGGTCGATGGTGCTGTGTGCGGCGCTGACCTTCGTGACCTTGCGCGACAAGGGTATCGATTTCTGGCTGGCCGCGCTGATCACGCTTTCGGTCATGGTGGCGCTCGGGATCGCGGTGGAGCGCGTCGTGCTGCGGCCGTTGGTCAACCGGCCGCAGATCACGCTGTTCATGGCGACGCTGGGTGTCTCCTTCGTGATCGAGGGCGTCGCGCAGATCGTGATGGGCGCGAGCGTGCACGAACTCGATCTCGGGATCGTCGATACCCCGATCGAGATCGGCGGAGTTCAGATCAGCCAGTTCGACCTGGCGGCCGCGGGCACGGCCGGCATTCTCGTGATCGCGCTCTCGATCTTCTTTAACAGGACACGCGTTGGGATCGCGCTGCGTGCGATCGCCGACGATCCCCAGGCCGCCCTCTCGATCGGGATTCGGCTCCAGACGCTGTGGCAGATCGTCTGGAGCGTTGCCGGCTTCGTCTCCCTGATTGCGGGGCTGCTCTGGGGTGCACGCCAGGGCGTTCAGTTCGCGCTCACCCTGGTCGTGCTCAAGGCGCTGCCGGTGCTCATCATCGGCGGATTCACCTCGATCGCCGGCGCGATCATCGGCGGGCTGATCGTCGGCGCCGGCGACAGCCTCGCTGAAATCTATCTCGGAAGCCTGCTGGGCGGCAGCGTGTCGACCTGGTTTGCCTATGTGCTGGCGGTCGCCTTCCTTCTGATCCGCCCGGCCGGCCTGTTCGGCGAAGCGCCGATCGAAAGGATTTGATGCATGTCTGCGATCGGCACCGACGCCATCGAAGGGTTCAGCGCGACGGATAATACCGCTCAGGCGATGCGGGATCGGCTGCGCGTCGGCGCGGCGGTGCTGCTGCTCGCAGGGCTGCTCGGCATTCCGCTGGTGGCGAACGACTATTGGCTCAATGCCGTTCTGATTCCGTTTCTGATCATGTCGCTCACCGCGCTGGGGCTGAACCTGCTGATGGGGTACGCCGGTCAGGCCTCGCTCGGCACCGGCGGGTTTATGTCGGTCGGCGCGTATGCGACATACAATCTGCTGCTGCGCCTGCCGGAACTGCCGCTGCCGGTCAGCCTGCTGCTCGGCGGCATCATCTCCGGGCTTGTGGGGGTCGTAGCCGGGCTGCCAAGCCTGCGGATCAAAGGCTTCTACCTCGTCGCATCGACGCTGGCGACGCAATTTTTGCTCGAATGGTTGTTCAATCAGTATGGCTGGTTCTCGAACTACTCGACCTCAAGCTCGATCTCGGCGCCGCGGCTTGCAGTCTTCGGCCATGATCTCTCGAGCCCGACGGGCCGCTATTTCCTGACGCTGGCGACCGTCGTCGTCGTGACGGCTGTCGCGACGCGGCTGGTTCGCAGTCAGACCGGCCGGACCTGGATGGCGATCCGCGACATGGATACCGCGGCCGCGGTGATCGGTATTCCGGTTTCCGCCGGAAAACTGAAGGCGTTCTTCGTGAGCTCGCTGGTGATCGGAATCGCAGGTGCACTCTGGGCCTTTGCCTATCTTGGCACGGTCGATGCGCGCAGCTTCAACCTGGACCGTTCGTTCCAGGTGATGTTTGCGATCATTATCGGCGGCATGGGCAGCGTCAGCGGCAACTATCTGGGCGCCGCCTTCATGATCCTGCTGCCGATCCTGCTCGATCATGTTGGGGGTGGATTGTTCGGGGGCGCAATCGATGCCGGACAACTCGAGAATCTTCAGAGGGCGCTATTCGGTGCGTTGATCGTCTGGTTCCTGATCAAGGAGCCGAGAGGGCTCGCTGCGTTGCTGTCGCGGGCATGGACGCAGCTGGCTTCGCGCTTCGACCGCTAGCAAGCGGTCAAACCATCATGCGCGGATGTGAACCACAGCCGCGTCGACCTGAATTCTGCATCACATGGAGGGTAAGCAGATGTCTTTGCGGCAACAGACACGGATCACGAGCAGGGCGATCGGGCTGGCAGCACTGGTGCTGTCGGCGGTCGCCGGCACCACCGCATCGGCGGAAGAGCCCAAAACACAATACTTCCCGCTCGCGACGTTTCGTGCCGGAGCCTACGCGTCGAGCGGCATTCCGGTCTGGGCCGGCGAGATCGACTATTTCCGCTACATCAACGAGGTCGAAGGCGGCATCAACGGCATCAAGCTGGTCTGGGACGAATGCGAGACCAACTGGGAAGTCGAGAAGGGCGTCGAGTGCTATGAGCGGGTGAAGGCGGGCAAGAACGGTTCGCCGGTGCCGATCTTCCTGCCGCATGGCGACCCGATTTCGAAGGCGCTGACCGAGAAATCGGTGGCCGACAAGATTCCGCTGGTGACGATCGCCTATGGCCGCACCGAGGCGATCGACGGGCGGGTGTTCCCGTACAGCTTCCCGGTCGTGTTCAGCTTCTGGAGCGAGGCGTCATCGGCAGTCAATTTCATCGCGGAGAAGGTCGGCGGCAAGGACAAGCTGAAAGGCCTGAAAATCGCGACCGTCTATCACGACTCGCCCTATGGCAAGGAAACCCAGGTCCCGCTTGCCCATCTTGCCAAGACGTATGGCTTCGAGGACATCCAGATTCCGGTGCCGCATCCGGGCAATGAACAATCGGCGCAATGGGCCAAGATCCGCCAGCTCAAGCCTGACTGGGTGTTCTTGCGGGGCTGGGGCGTCATGACGCCGGTTGCGATCAAGACCGCTGCCAAGGTGGGCTTTCCGGTCGATCACATCATCGGGGGCATCTGGTCGGGCTCCGAGGAGGACGTTCGTCCCGCCGGTGCCGTGGCCAAGGGCTATCTCGCGATCACGCCGTTCCCCGCCGGCGCGAATTTCGAGATCCATCAGAAGCTCAAGCAGCACATTCTCGACAAGGGTCTCAGCGATCTCAAGGACCCGAAGAGTTTCGGCTCCGTCTACTACAATTCCGGCGTGGACGAGGCGATCGTTGCGGTGGAGGCGATCCGGACCGCCCAGGCGCATTTCGGTGTGCGGCCGATCAACGGCGAGGAAGCGCAGTGGGGCCTCGAGCATCTCGACCTCTCCGAGAAGCGGCTTGCGGAAATCGGCGCTACCGGTCTTCAGCAGCCGCTGAAGCTCTCGGCGAAGGACCACGAGGGCGGCGGCGCAGGCAAGGTGCTGCAGTGGGACGGCGAGAAGTGGAACGTGGTGTCCAACGGTTGGGTGAAATCCGACCGCGAGCTGCTGTTGCCGCTGATCTATGAGCGGGCCGCCGCCTACGCCAGGGAAAAGGGCATCACGCCGCGCGATGCAACCAACTGATGTTGCCTTGAAGGGTTCGCCGAAGGGATCGCCAAAGGGATCACCATGACCACGTCGCAATTTCTCGAAGTCGATGACATCGAGGTCCTCTACAGTCAGGCGATCCTGGCCTTGCGCGGCGTCTCGCTCAGGGTCGAAGAGGGATCAATCGTTGCTCTTCTCGGCGCCAATGGCGCCGGGAAGACCACTACGCTGAAGGCAATTTCGAATCTGCTCGCGTCCGAGCGCGGACACTTGAGCCGCGGCACAATCACGTGGCGCGGCGAGGTCACCGGAACGCTGGATCCCGCCGACCTTGTCGCCAGGGGGGTGGTCCAGGTTCTCGAAGGCCGTCACGTCTTTCCCCAGCTCACGGTCGAGGAGAACCTTCTCAGCGGCGGGTTCGTGCGCCGACCGAGCCGTCGTGCGCTCGCCGACGACCTCGAGCGCATCTACAGCTGGTTTCCCCGACTCAAGCAGCGCAGTGGCGTGCGTTGCGGCCTGACCTCGGGCGGCGAGCAACAGATGGTCGCGATCGGGCGCGCGATGATGACGCGGCCGACCCTCGTGCTGCTCGACGAACCCTCGATGGGCCTTGCGCCGATCATCGTGGAAGAGATATTCCACATCATCCGCGATCTCAACAGGAATGAGGGCGTCAGCTTTCTGCTGGCCGAGCAGAACGCTCATCTCGTTCTTCAATTTGCGGATCACGGCTACGTGCTGGAGAACGGCAGGGTGGCCACTTCGGGCACAGCCGCAGAACTCGCCGGCCGGGACGATGTTGCCGAATTCTATCTTGGTGCTGCAGCGGCCGGAGCGGCGGCTGCGGAGCCGGTCCAAACCCCGATTGCATGAGCAGGAGCTGCGCATCATGGCGATTCGTTTCGGATATTGGATGCCGCTCGGCAGCGGCGGCTTCGTCATCAGCAATGTTCCGCAGCGCACCGACTGGACGCTGGATTACAACGCCTCGCTCGCGCGCGAGGCCGAACAGCTCGGCTTCGAGTATGGCTTGGCGCCGGCGCGCTTCATCGCGAGCCATGGCTGGGAGTTGCAGCAGGAGGCGATCACCTGCACTGCAGTGCTCTCCGCGCAGACCTCGCGGCTGAAACTGATCAGCGCAATTCACACCGGCTTCTGGCACCCGGCCATGATCGCGAAGGTAGGCTCGACGATCGACGTCTATTCCAGGGGCCGATTTGCGATCAACATCCTCACCGGCTGGTTCAAGGACGAGTTTCGTGCCTTTGGCGAGCCCTGGCTGGAGCATGACGAACGGTATCGCCGCTCGGAAGAGTTCATCCAGGTGCTCAAGGGCCTCTGGACCCAGGATCGCTTCACCTTCAAGGGCGACTTCTACAGCATCAACGACGCCTGGTTGAAGCCGAGACCGATCTCGCAGCCGCACCCGGAGATCTTCCAGGGCGGCAATTCCAAGGCCGCACGCCGCATGGCCGCGAAGTATTCGGATTGGTATTTTCTCAACGGAACCACGGTGGAGGGGGCCAAACAGCAGATCGACGAGGTCCGCGCGCTTGCCAAGGCGGAAGGCCGCACCGTCAAGTTCGGGCTCAATGGCTTCGTCATCCAGCGGCCGACCGAACGGGAAGCGCTCGAGCAGCTCGAAGCGATCATCGCCGGCGCCGATCCCGAGATCGTGCAGGCCTTCGCCGATCAGGTGAAGCAGGCCGGTGCGTCGACTGCCGAAAAGATCGGAATGTGGGCAGATTCGAGCCACGCCAATCTGGTCCAGCCGAATGACGGCTTCAAGACCCGTCTGTTCGGTCCCCCCGAGCTGATCGCGGAGCGCATCCGTGCCTATGAGGCGATCGGCGTCGACATGATCCTCTGCGCGTTCCTGAATTTCACCGACGAGCTGCCGGCGTTCGGCCGCGAGGTGATTCCTTTGTTGAACTCGACCAAAGCGAGCCGGGCCCACGACCATGAGCCTGCTTGAACCTGGCGATCAAGCAAGCGGCGCCTCCCGATTTGTCGGTCTGAGACGCGGTGCTGCGAAGGTCCGTGTCCACGTGCTCAGATATGAATTGCATGCCCAAGCGATTTCAGCGCGGCCTCGTGAAAGGCCTCGCCTTGGGTTGGATGGGCATGGATGGTCATGGCGACATCCTCCAGGCGCGCGCCCATCTCCAGCGCAAGGCTGAAGGCGGCCGAAAGTTCGGCGATGCCGGCGCCTACGCCCTGGATCCCTAGCAAGAGATGGTTGTCGGCTCGCGCGACGGTCCGGATGAAGCCGTCTTCCCGATCGAGCGTCAGTGCGCGGCCGTTGGCCTTGAACGGAAAGAGGTCGGTCTTGACATCGAACCCCTTTTCGATCGCCTCGCTCGGTGACAGGCCAACGGTCACGATCTCTGGATCGGTGAAGCAGATCGCCGGGATCGAAACCCGATCCCAGGCGCGGCGCTGGCCGGCGATGATCTCGGCCACCATCTCGCCTTGCGCCATGGCACGATGCGCGAGCATCGGCTCTCCCGTGACGTCGCCGATCGCCGAGATGCCGTGCATTGAGGTCCGGCATCGGTCGTCGATGCGGATAAAGGGGCCGTCCATGTCGAGATCGAGTTGATCGAGGGCCAAACCGCCGGTCGCGGGTCTGCGGCCGACCGTCACCAGAATCTTGTCGGCACCGAGCGTTGTCTGCTCGCCGGCAGCGGTCTCGATCGCGAGTGCCGTGCCGTCGGCGACCAGCGCCTTTGCCTTCGCGCCGGTCAACACTGTAACTCCGAGCGCGGCCAGGCGCCTGGCGACGGGCGCGCTCAGCTCAGCATCATATTGCGGCAGGATCCGCGGCGCGGCCTCGACGATGGTGACGGCCGCCCCCATTTTCGCGAATGCTGTGCCGAGCTCGAGGCCGATATAACCGCCGCCGACCACGACCAGCCGCCTCGGAATGTTGGCAAGAGACAGTGCCTCGGTCGATGAGATCACGCGACCGCCGTAGGGAAGCAACGGCAGTGGGACCGGCTCGGAGCCCGTCGCGATCACCACCATTTCGGCATGGATGGTTTGTCGGCCGGATTGGGTTACGACCTCGACGGTCTTGCCGTCGCGAAACGAGGCGCGGCCGGTTACATACCGGGCGCCGGCTCGTTTCAGCAGACCGGCCACGCCGCCGTTCAGACGCCGGACGACATCGTCCTTCCAGGCGATGGTCTTGGCAAAGTCGAGCGTCGGCGTCGTCGTGGAAATGCCGAGCGCATTGTTGCCTTCTGCCGCGCGCGCAATGGTTTCATATTCGCCGGCCGCATGGATCAGGGCCTTCGAAGGAATGCACCCGACATTGAGACAGGTTCCACCGGGCTTTTCGGCCTCGACGACGACCGTATCGATGCCGAGTTGGCTGGCGCGGATCGCGCAGGTGTAGCCGCCGGGGCCGGCGCCGATGACGAGGAGCTTGCAGGTGATTTCGGTCATCGTCCTACGCGTCAATGAAGATCATGGCCGGCGTTTCCAGAAGCAGCTTGATGCGCTGCACGAACTGAGCCGCGTCGAACCCGTCGATGACACGATGATCGAAGCTTGACGACAGGTTCATGGTCCGGCGCGGCACGAACGCCGTACCGTCCCAATGCGGCCGGATGGCAATTCGGTTGACGCCGATGATCGCGACCTCCGGATGATTGATGATGGGGGTCGTCGCAAGCCCGCCCAGGGCGCCGAGCGAAGTGATGGTGATGGTCGAGCCGGTGAGTTCGTCGCGGGTGGCGTTGCCGTTCCGGGCGGCTTCCGCGAGCCGGGCGACTTCTGCGGCACAACGCCAGAGGTCGAGCGCTTCCGTGTGCCGGACCACGGGGACCACCAGGCCGGTCTGTGTCTGGGTGGCGACACCAATGTGGACGCCCGCGTGCTGATGTACGATCCCGGCCTCGTCGTCGAAATGCGCGTTCAGGATCGGCTGTTCGGCGATCGCGCGCACCATTGCGCGCATCAGGAACGGCAACAGCGTCAGCTTCGGCCGATCGGATCGTCGCTGGCCGTTGAGCTTGCCACGCAGATCCTCGAGCGACGTGACATCGACCTCCTCGACATAGGTGATGTGCGGGATCCGCGCGCTTGCGATCGACATCTTCTCGGCGATCCTGCGCCGCAAGCCGACGATCTTGATGTCTTCGACCGCGTTTTTCGCCTGATAGGCCGCCGCCGTGGCGGCAGGGCTGCGCGCCAGATGGCCATCGAGGTCATCGTGGGTGATCCGTCCAGCCGGACCTGTGCCGCGAAGCTGGCGCAGATCGACGCCTGCTTCGCGCGCACGCAGCCGGACCGCGGGAGCGGCCAAGGGCCGTTCGCCTGCGCGCTCGAACGGCGTTGCGGCGGGCTGCGGCCTTGGCGGCACGGGCGGCGCGCTCGCTTGCGGGCGCAGGGCGCTTGCGGGATCGTCAGGCTGTCCGGCCGAAAGGCTTGCCGCATGCGGTGGCGGCTTCTTTGTCTGCGTCACCGGTTCGCTGTTGCCGGTCACCTCGAGCCGAACGAAATCCGAGCCGACGGCCAGAACGTCGCCCACCTTGCCGGCGAGCCAGCTGACGCGGCCATCCGCGGGCGAGGGAATTTCCACGGTCGCCTTGTCGGTCATCACGGCGCCGAGCACGGCGTCTTCCCGCACGACGTCACCGACCTTCACGTGCCATTCCACGAGCTCGGCTTCCGCAATGCCCTCGCCGACGTCGGGCAGCCTGACGATGCGCTCGGCCATCTCAGGCCTCCAGCGTTTCGATCAGCGCGCGTCCGATCCGCGCCGGTCCGGGGAAGTAGTCCCATTCCTGCGCATGCGGATAGGGCGTGTCCCAGCCGGCGACCCGGACGATCGGCGCTTCCAGATGGTAGAAACACCGCGACTGCACCAGCGCGCAGAGTTCGGCACCGAAGCCCGAGGTCAATGTCGCCTCATGCACGATCACGCAACGTCCCGTCTTCTTGACCGAGGCCTCGATGGTATCGAGATCGAGCGGCAACAGCGTGCGGAGGTCGATGATCTCGGCATCGATTGCCGTTTCGGTCACCGCGCTCTCGGCGACATGAACCATTGCGCCGTAGGCCAGGATGGTGACGGCGCTACCCTGTCGTCGGATCGCGGCGCTGCCGAGCGGAATTGCGAAATGTCCATCGGCGACTTCGCCGAGATCGTGTTTGGACCATGGGGTCACCGGCCGGTCGTGATGGCCGTCGAACGGACCGTTGTAGAGTCGCTTCGGCTCGAGGAAGATCACGGGATCCGGATCTTCGATCGCCGAGATCAGCAGACCCTTGGCGTCACTCGGGTTCGATGGCACCACCGTCTTGATGCCGCAGACATGGGTGAACAGCGCTTCCGGGCTCTGGCTGTGCGTCTGGCCGCCAAAGATGCCGCCGCCGGTCGGCATGCGTACGACGAGCGGGCAGGTGAACTGGCCGTTGGATCGGTAGCGCAACCGCGCGGCTTCGGACACGATCTGGTCGTAGGCCGGGTACATGTAGTCGGCGAACTGGATTTCGACACAGGGTTTCAGGCCATAGGCGGCCATGCCGACCGCGACGCCGACGATGCCGAGCTCGCTGATCGGCGTGTCGAAGCAGCGGCTGGTTCCGTATTTGGCTTGCAGTCCCTGGCTTGCCCGAAACACGCCGCCGAAATAGCCGACATCCTCGCCGAACACGACGACATCGCCGTCGCGCGCCATCATGACGTCCATGGCATCGCGGATCGCCTCGATCATGGTCCGTCGCGGCATGGCTCAGACTCCGGCCTCTTGGCGCTGTCGGCGCAGATGCGGGGGCATCTGCGAGAAGACGCCTTCGAACATGTCGCGCGCTGAAGGCCGCTGCTCGGAATGCAGCGTGCCATAGGCTTCGGCTGCTTTCTGCGCCGCGACCACGGTGTCGAGGATCTCGGCTTCGGTCTGCTTGTGCCGCTCCTCCGACCAGGCGCCGCGGACGATCAGATGGTTCTTGAGCCGGATCACGGGATCCCCCAGCGGCCAGGCATCGGACTCCGTCTTCGGCCGATAGCCCGCCGGGTCGTCGGAGGTGGAATGCGCGCCGACCCGATAGGTCACGTGCTCGATCAGGGTCGGGCCGAGATTGCGGCGCGCCCGCTCGCAGGCCCATTTCGCCACCGCATGAACCGCGAGGTAATCGTTGCCGTCGACGCGGAGCGCCGGAATACCGAAGCCGAGGCCGCGCGCCGCGAACGTGCCGGAGCCGCCGCGTGCGATGCCCTGGAAGGTCGAAATGGCCCATTGATTGTTGACGATGTTGAGCACGACCGGCGCGCGGTAGGTCGAGGCGAACACCAACGCGGCGTGGAAGTCGGATTCGGCCGTTGCTCCATCACCGATCCAGCCGACCGCAATCTTGTTGTCGTTCTTGATCGCAGAGGCCATCGCCCAGCCGACGGCCTGGATGTATTGGGTGGCGAGATTGCCCGAGATCGAGAAGAACCCGTGCTCCCTGGCGGAATAGAACACAGGAAGTTGGCGTCCCTTGAGCGGATCGTGCGTGTTGGAATAGATCTGGCAGGCCATATCGACCAGCGAATAGCCGCCGGCGATCAGGAGACCCGCCTGGCGGTAGGTCGGAAAGTTCATGTCTCCCGGTAAGAGAGCCTTGCGAAAGGCGCAGCTGACGGCCTCTTCGCCCATATGCTGCATATAGAAAGACGTCTTGCCCTGGCGTTGCGCCATCTGCATGCGCGCATCGAATGCGCGCAACGTCATCATGTGGCGCAGGCCCTCGAGCAATTCGCTATCCGAGAGCGAGCCGGCCCAGGGGCCGACGGCTTTGCCGTCGCGATTGAGCACGCGAATGACGGAGAACGCGAGGTCGCGGATCGCCTCCGCGTCGACGTCGACTTCGGGGCGATCGACCTTGCCCGCGCTCGGGATCCGGATGTTCGAGAAATCCGGCGTGCCGCCGGGGCGCACCGCGGGCTCCGGCACATGCAGTTGCAGCGGCGCGTGCTCCGCGGGTCGCGCCGCCTCGTGCTGCGGGATCATGGTGTCGGGCATGATGTTGGCGTCGGGCATTGGTGTCCGCCTTTCACCTCGATCGCATCGATGCAAAACAGCGCGCCGACGCGGCGGGCGAGCCGCTCGATGACGTCGCGGTCCTTGACGTCTATGGAAGCCGAGATGCGGCATTCGTTCGCTTCCGCTCGGGCGCTGACGGCCGCGAGCCGAAGCCCCGCAACGCGCGTCTGGTCGAGCAGGCGGCCGAGCGCAGCGTGAATGTCGCTGGTCTGGAGTTCGAGAAGAAACACCGCAAAAACCCCGCTTTGTCAGTATATACGTACTGCTAAATCGCGGGATTGTTGTTCTTTTTGTCTGGGTGTATATAGGATTTGCGATATAGAAATTCTGCACTTCGCCTACACGACCAGAATGGAGTTCTTGGTATGGTTTCGGTCGGACGTGCCGCTGCGCCGGTCAAGGCCTCGCGCAAGGACGCGCTTCGGCTCGATGAGATCGATCGCAAGATCCTGCGCGCCTTGCAGCAGGATGCGCGCCTGACGACGGCGCAACTGGCCGACAGGATCGGGCTCTCCACGACACCGTGCTGGAACAGGCTGAAGCGCCTTGAGACCCAGGGTTACATCGATGGCTATGTCGCGCTGCTCAATCAGGACAAGCTCGGCCTGCCTGAAACGGTGATCCTGGAGGTGACGCTCGACCGCCACGACGAGGAAGTGCTCGAACGTTTCGGGCAACTGCTCGCGGACTTGCCGGAGGTGATCGAAGCCTATCTCACCACGGGTGATTACGATTATTTGGTGAAGGTCGCGGTCGAAAGCACCGCCGGCTATGAACGCTTCCTGCGCGAAAAGCTCTATCGCATTCCGGGCATCCGCCACAGCCGGTCGTCGTTCGCGCTGCGTTGCCTGAAGAAGCTGACGTCGGTCCAGGTATGAAGGTGCGCGAAGCGCCGCCTCAACGTGCCTGCGCCGCTGCGGGCAATGCAGACGTCACCCGGTTGACGTCCGCTGCTCATGTTCGCCTTGAAAGCGGGCGGCGCGTCAGAAGGCGGTCTTCTTGCCGATGACGCCGACATAGCTCGATCGTACCAGAGCGCCCCAGCGCCCATCCTTCTTGACGATCACATAGAAGGAATCGGCCGACAATATCGGCTTGTCGTTGGCGTCGTAACGCGTGAACCGCGTGACGAAGTGGAGCTTGTCGTCTGACTTCTGCACCAGCTTGCGAACTGTCCAGGCTGAGCGAGCCCAAGTCGAGGCCTGCGCCAGCTGCGACGCATCGTTCGACTGCGCGTATTCTTCCGGCGTGTTCCAGACCTGCACCTGTCCGCCGGCGATCCGGATGTGCGGATAGTGGACGGTCTTGGCCCAGGCCGCCGCATCTCGCGAATTGAACGCCTTCATGAACTCGTCGAGATAGGCGCATCCCTGCTTCAAGAGCTCGTCGTTCCCGGGATTCAGGCACTCGTCGTCCGCCTGACTTTGAGCGAACGCTGCGCCGCTCATGCCAAACAACACACCCGCAAGCGCCAGCAGTTTGCGAATCTTCACGGTTAGACCTCCCTGATCGGCCAGGTTGACCTGGCTTCGTTGTGATCGACGCAAGCGACGATCGGATTTCCATCTTAGGTAGGCCGAGTGATGAAGCAATGCCGGAGCAGCGCAGTATTTCTGAACAGGGCCTCAGCATTTCTCAATGCAACACCGGGTTCCAGCGGGAAGCGTGGGTAGATCAGAAAAGCCAAACAGGGGTTCAGAAAAAGCGCCTTGCAAGCAGCAGGGCGAGATCGCTTGTCTTGCCGGACAAACAACAACCAACTTCAGGCAGGAGACGATGGTCGCGGGCGATCAATCTGGCATGAGAGGCCGGCTCTGTCGCGTTTCCGAATACCGGACCGGCGGCGGTCGAGTAGCGCGGCAAATCCGGATCGGACAATGAGCAGTTCGGAGCATCTCGGGCGCAGAATGCGGTCGTTCAAGCTGACGCAGGAAGAGGTGATCTTCTGTATCACGCTCGTCCTGATCGGGGCGTTCTCGCTGTTCCTGCCGAAATTCCTCACCGCCGGAAACATTCTCACCCTGCTGAACAACGTCGCAACGCTCGGCATCCTGGCCGTCGGCATGGCGCTGGTTGTCGTCGGCCGCGGCATCGACCTGACCATGATCGCGGTCATGGTGATCGGTGTTGCGTTCAGCATCTGGCTGTCGACCACCGGGGTGCCGTTCGGCTGGTCGCTTGTCGTGGGCGGGCTTCTCGTCATCCTGGTCGGCATCGGCACCGGGACGCTCATCGCCGTGGCCGATGTGCCGCCGATCTTCGCGACCCTCGGCCTTGCATCGGTGATCTACGGTGCCGGACGGATCGTATTCAAATCCGACGTCGTTTACGCCCCGACCGGGCATGACTGGTTCACCTTCCTGGGCACGGGGACGATTGCCGGGATTCCCGTCTCGGTCTGCGCGGCGGCGTTGCTCGCTGGGCTGGTCGCATTGTTCCTGCGCAAGACCCGGTTCGGACGATTCATCTACGCGACCGGCGACAATCCGTTTGCAGCGCGTACCATCGGACTGCCGACCCGCCCGGTGATCATCTCGCAATACGCCGCCAGCGCATTGATCGCCTTTCTCTCGGGCATTCTGATGTGTGCGGTGGTCTCCGGCATCAATACGCGTTTGTACAATTCGACGCTGATCTACGACGTGCTCCTTGTCGTTGTGCTCGGAGGAATCGGCCTCAGCGGCGGGCAGGGCGGCGTCCGCAACGTGGTCGTCGGCACGGTTCTGGTCGGGGTTCTCACCAACGGCATGACGATTCTCAACATCAGCTTCACCGCCCAGAACCTGATCAAGGGCGTGATCCTGCTTGCTGCTCTGGCAATCGATGCGGTGCTCAATCCGCGCGATGAGCAGACGTCGCAAAGCGGCGACATCTAGGGCCGCGTCTCAAGAAACTTCAAACCGGGAGAGGGCATCATGATTTCCATTCTGCGCAGATTGCTGTTGACCGGCCTCATGCTTGGCGGGCTTGCGTCCGCAACGCCGGGCATGGCCGCTGAGGTTCAGCAGGTCGGACGCGAGGCATACCTGAAAGCCCTCAAGGGCAAGAAGGTGATCTTCGTTCCGATCTCCCAGGGCTTCGATCTCAACCAGGCCTGGGTGACGGTGTGGGAACGGCATGCCGCACGCTACGGCTTCACGCTTGAGGTGCGCGACCCCAACATGAACACCGAGGCCGGCATTCGTGCCCTGACGGGTGCGATCGCCGAGAAGCCGGATCTGCTGATCGTGCAGAATCCGGACGTGCAGACCTACGCGCGACAGCTGAAACAGGCTCAGGAGGCCGGAATTCCGGTGCTCCAGGTCAACATGCAGTCGGCGACCCAGACCGATTCCTATGTCGGCAACGACTGGATCGAGATGGGCCGCCTCGAGATGGGCGAACTCGCCAAGGCCTGTGCCAAGGGCAGGGGCCCGTCCACCAAGGTCGTCTGGCTTGCGGGCGTCGAGACCGGGGCGGCGAACATCTACATGCGCCAGGGCATCAACGAGGTGTTGGCCGCAAATCCGGACCTTCAATTGGTGTCGGACCAGGCCGCCAATTATGACTCCGACAAGGCGCGCCAGATCACCGCGACGGTTCTCCAGCAGCACCCCGATCTCTGTGGCGTGATGGGCATCTGGGACAATGCCGAGGTTGGCGCCGGTGCGGCCGTCGCGGCCGCGGGCAAGACCGGCCAGGTCACGATCGTCACCAATGGCGCCGGCAGCCAGACCGGTTGCGACAGCGTCAAGAAGGGACTCTTGACCGTCATCTACAACTTCCATGCCGACATCCAGGGCGAGGTCGCGGCAAGCCAGATCTCCGAACTGCTGCAGAGCAACCGCAAGGCGGGGGCCGTCAAGGACGTCTTCTTCGGGCCGATCACGCGGGTCGACAAGACCAACGCGACCGGCCGCAATTGCTGGACGCTCGACGAACTCAAGTGAGAGAGATGCAGCGCGTCCGGTCGCAAGCCGGCGTACGCATGGAACAGGCCAGATGAGCTTTTCGTCGGATATCGTTCGGTGGCGTTACAGGCTTCTCCCCGATCACGTGGTCGGGGAGGTGCTCACCAAGAAATGGGTCGACAGTGCGATCCCCTTTCTGGCGCTGTCGCTGCTCGTCTTCGGTCTGGGGCCGTTCGTCCCGCACTTTTTCGAATGGACGACGCTCGGCAATCTCGCGCGCCAATTTGCCGAGTTCGGACTGATCGTCCTCGGTCTGACGATCGTGATGATCTCGGGCGGCATCGATCTGTCGGTCGGCTCGGTGTTCGCGCTGTCCGTGCTGATGTCGTTGATCGGCATGAACGTCGAGGGCTGGAACGCCGGCGCCGGGCTTCTGGCCGCGCTGGCGGTCGGAGCCATATGCGGTGCCCTGAACGGGTTCCTCGTCGGCTATGTCAGGATGCGGGCCTTCCTGACGACGTTGGTCAGCCTCATCATCTTTCGATCGCTGTTCGAGATCATCTTTCCGCAGTTCTCGACTGCGATCGTGACCAACGTGTCGGACTCTGCGGTCTTCGAGTATCTCGGCACCGCACAGATCGGGCTGTTGCCGGTTTCGTTCCTGATCACGGCCGTGATCGCAATCGGTATTCACATCGTGCTGTCCCGCACGCGATATGGCTGGCACCTGCTCGCCGTCGGTGGCGCGCGCCGCTCCGCGTACAATGCAGGCATCAACGTCCGCTGGACCATCTTCAGCGCTTACGTCTGCTGCAGCACCCTCGTCGCGCTGTCCGGTTTCCTGTTTGCGAGCCGCATCGGAAGCGCGGCATCGGATGTCGGAGCAGGACTCGAACTGCAGGCGCTCACCGCCACGGTGCTGGGCGGCATCTCTCTTGGTGGAGGCCGCGGCACGGTCGCGAAGGCGACCATGGGAGCGGTTTTCGTGCTGCTCCTGTCAAACAGCTTCCTCGCGCTCGCGATCTCCGGCCCCGGGACCGATCTCGCGCTGGGCCTGATCCTCGTCGCCGCGGTCTTCCTCGACGTGCGTTGGGTCAAGAACCGCCACAAGCTGCTGCGCAGCGTCTACATCTCGCCTGCTTACGCCCGGATGCCCGACGCCATTGCGACCGAGCAGGGCGCCGGCGCGATGGCGCCGAACGATACGCTGCGCGACGTCGGCGTCATCGGCCTCGGCATTCTGGAGGGCGCGGAGGACGTCATCTTCGATCGCGACGACAATCTCTACACGGGCAACCGTCACGGCGACATCCTGCGCTGGTTTCCACCCGATTATCAGCGCTGGGAGGTGTTGGCGCATATCGGCGGGTCGCCGCTCGGAATGGCGTTCGATCGCCAGGGGCATCTCAATGTCTGCGTCGCCGGAATGGGACTTTATCAGGTCGAGATGAACGGCACGGTGCATCGGCTGACTGCGGAGACGAACCGGAGTCTGTTGTCGATCGTCGACGATTCCAACATGAAGCTCGCGGATGACCTCGACATCGCGCCAGATGGCGCGATCTATTTCAGCGAGGCGACGACGCGGTTCGAGATGCACGACTGGTATTCCGACGCACTCGAGAGTCGAGGCAACGGCCGCATCATCCGTTACGATCCGAAGACCAGAAGAACCCGGACGGTGCTGAAGAACCTGGTATTTCCGAACGGCATTTGCATGTCCTACGACAACCAGTCTCTGCTCTTCGCGGAGAGCTGGGCCTGTCGGATCAGCCGGTACTATTTCGACGGACCGAAAAAGGGCCAGGTCGAGGTCGTCATCTCGAATCTTCCCGGCTATCCCGACAACATCAATCGCGCGTCCGACGGGAGTTACTGGCTGGCGTTGATGGGGATGCGCACACCCGCGCTCGACCTGTCACTCGAATTGCCGGGCTTCCGCAAGAGGATGTCGCGGCGCTGTTCCGAAGACGCCTGGCTGATGCCGAACCTGAATACCGGATGCGTGCTCAAGTTCAGCGAGCGCGGCGAGATCCTCGAAAGCTACTGGGATCAGGGCGGCGAGAAGCATCCCATGATCACCTCGATGCGGGAGCACAAGGGCGTGCTTTATCTCTGCGGGATCTTCAACAACCGGATGGGGACTTACCGGCTGCAGGGGGCGGACCCCGCATTTTGCGGCGTGGATAGCTATTGGGGCCGTCGCTCGTGAAATGGATCGACAAACTGCTCGGGCGTCGCGAAGGGGCCGTTACAGTGCCCGTGCTCGACGGACCGTTCCTGCCGAACCAGAAGCTCGAACTGGCTCCGGTGCTCTGCGAGGTCGACGAGGTCGATAATCTCGTCGCGATCGACGCTGGGTTGTTTGCCTCGAAAGGCTCGGAGTTGCTTCGTCTCCAACCGGCCTCCTCGGGCCCGGAGAGACTGGCAGGGTTCGACGCGCCGATCTCGGCGATGGCCGGACTGGGTGAAGCGCTCGCGATCGGGTTGGATGGCAAGGGCATCGTCGTGCGGGGCGCGGCCGCTTCGACGGCAAGGTGGTGCAGCCGTCAGGCGACGTCCTGCGATGCCCGACCGCGATCGCATGGCTGGACGAGTCGACGCTTGCGGTGTGCAACGGGTCGAAGCGGTTGGGCGCGCATGACTGGCGACGGGCATTGATGATGCTGGACAGTTCCGGTTGCGTTGCCGTCGTGGATCTGGCCGAGGACCAGATCAAGGTCGTGGCCACTGGATTGGCGTGGCCAGCCGGCGTTGCCGCATCGGCAGGTCGGTTGATCGTCTCCGAGTGCCTCAAGCACCGCATCGTTGCGGTGACGCTTCCGGACGGCAAGCTTCTCGAACTGGCCGCGGGCCTGCCTGGTTATCCGGCTCGTCTGACCCGTGCGGCCGCCGGTGGCATGTGGCTCTGCTTCTATTCCGTGCGCAATCAACTCGTGGAATTCATCCTGCGCGAGGATGAATACCGGACGCGCATGGTGAACGAGGTGCCGGAACAGTACTGGATGGCGCCTTCACTCCGCTCCGGCCGCAGCTTCAAGGAGCCGATGCAGGGAAGTCAGCTCAAGCAGATGGGCATCCTGAAGCCCTATTCCGTCACGCGGTCCTACGGGCTTGTCGCCTATTGCGACGCGAACACGACGCCTGCCGGGTCCTTTCACTCGCGCGCGGACGGCACGCGGCATGGCGCCGTGGCCGCAGCCGAATACGCCGGCGCGCTCTATGTCGCCAGCCGCGGCTCGAACGCGGTTCTGGAGATTCGCGATCCGGCGGCGGTCCTTTCGGAGTAGATCGAATGCAGCCCATCCTCGAGATCCGCAAAGGAACCAAGCTGTTCGGAAAGATCCCGGCTTTCCAGGACGTCGATTTCGCCGTTTCGCCCGGAGAGGTCCACGCAATTCTGGGCGAGAACGGTGCCGGCAAATCGACCCTGACCAAGATCCTCGCCGGGGTCTACAAGCTCAGCTCCGGAGAGATGTTTCTCAATGGCGCGCCGGTGAGTCTTTCGACGCCCGCAGAAGGCCTGAAGAACGGCGTCGTCATGGTCTATCAGGAAACCAATCTGGTGCCGTCGATGACGGTGGCCCAGAACATCTATCTGGGCGAGGAAAAGACCTTCAATCGGCTGCGCGGCCTCTACATCCAGGCCCGCCAGTTCCTGGCCGGCATGGGATTCCAGGTCGATCCGACCGCGCAGGTGTCGCAGCTCGGAGCTGCGCAAAAGCAGATGGTCGAAATTGCGCGCGCCGTTCATCACAACGCGAAGGTGATCATCTTCGATGAGCCGACGGCGACGCTGACGCCGGAAGAAAAGCGGCATTTCTTCAATCTGATCCGCCGTCTCGTGGCCGACAAGGTCGCGATCATCTTCATTTCGCACGCACTCGAAGAGGCGCTGCAACTGGCCGACCGCATCACCATTCTTCGCGATGGGCGGCTTGTTGCGTCGGATGTGAAAGCAGCGTTCACGCGCGATACCATCATTCAGGCGATGGTCGGACGCAACCTGACGGAAACGCTGCATGGTGACCGCGGCCGTCCGCCCCGGCCGTACGGAGAGCGGGTGCTCAGCGTCGAGAACCTGTCCTTGGGCACGATGGTCCGCAACACGTCGTTCTCGATCTTCGCCGGGCAGGTGACCGGCGTGTTCGGACTGGTTGGCGCCGGCCGGACCGAAATGATGAAAGTGGTCGCGGGCGTGCTGAAACGCGACTTCTTCCATGGCGGCGAGATCAAGTACTGCGGAAAATCGGTTAGCTATCGGGTGCCGCGCAAGGCGGTGCGCGACGGCATCGTCTACGTCACGGAAGATCGCAAGTTCGACGGTTTCTTCGAGACGATGACGGTGGCCGAGAACCTCCATTTGGGCGAGCTCTCGCGCCTCTCGAACCCATTGTCCGTCATCTCCATGACGCAGGCGAAGGAGCTGGCGCGGCAATGGGCCCGCCGGCTTCAGCTGCGGTCGAACAACGACAAGGCCAGGGTGATCGAGCTCTCCGGCGGCAACCAGCAGAAGGTCGTCATCGCGAGATCGCTGATCCAGAAGCCGAAGCTCATCATCTTCGATGAGCCGACGCGCGGCGTCGATGTCGGCGCCATTGTCGAGATCCACCAGTTCATCAATGGCCTTGCCGATGAAGGCCTCGCCGTGGTCGTGATCTCATCCTACCTGCCCGAGGTGCTGGCACTCTCGGACCGCATCCTGGTCGCAAAGCGCGGCAAGATCGTCGAAGAGATCAAGGCTACCGAAGCGACCGAGCAGCAGATCATGTACGCCGCCGTCCACTAGCGAATGGACTCCCAGCACGATCGTGCCGCAGGGCACGCGGACCGCCGTCCGGTCCAACCAGAGATGTGAATGATCAGCGAGGTTACCGTGAAGAGAGTGGGAATCATCGGAGTCGGTCTGATGGGCCATGGCATCGCGAAGAACGTTCTCGCGCGGGGCGGCTTTCCTCTGGCCTTTCTCGATCATCCAGGCAACCAGCCCGTCGACGATCTCATCGGCCTTGGCGCCACCGCCTGCAACAGTCCAGGCGGATTGGCTGACCTGTCCGACCTCATCATCCTCTGCGTGACGGGCTCACCCCAGGTCGAAGCGGTTCTCACCGGCGAGACCGGCGTTCTGTCGCGGCTGCGCAAGGGGACCATCATCGTCGATTGCTCGACCGCGCTGCCGGAATCGACGTTGCGGATGGCTGCTGCCGTCCGGGCGGCGGGCGGACGCTTCCTCGATGCGCCAATGACGCGCACGGCAGTGCATGCGGAGAAAGGGACGCTGAACCTGCTGGTCGGCGGCGATGAAGAAGACCTTGAAAATGTCCGCGCGGTTCTTGCATCCTTCACCGAGAGTGTTGAGCGGGTAGGCCCGGTGAGCTTCGGCCATCGGCTCAAGCTGCTGCACAACTATGTCTCGATCGGATTCATGGCGCTGCTCGGCGAGGCCGCCGCGCAGGCTGCTGACGCCGGCGTGGACCCGGCGGTCTTCGTCGATGTGCTCGCCAAGGGCGGCGGCGCCGGCGCCGCGCTGCAGCGCTTGACGCCCGCCATCGTAAACGACGACGTCGCTGCGGTGCCGTTCTTCATCGGCAATGCGCTGAAGGATATCGACTACTACCGGACGATGGCCGGTACATCGGGCGCCTCCAGGACGATCGCCGACGGCGTTGCCGGCGCGCTCGCGGCAGTCGTCGAGCGCGGCCGCGGCCAAGCCTACATTCCCGAGCTCGTGCGCTTGCTGCGGAAGCAGCAGCCGGCTGCATAGAGGCGGTTCGCGGAGGGCGATCGCCGCCACGAGAATATGAATCAAACGAAGGCGAGGCGTTCGCCGGCCGCCTCAGGTGAGACAGGAGCAGACTGATGACAAAGACCGAAATCCGATTCCCCATCGATGGACAAACCCGAAAGATGTTCATCGATGGCGCATGGGTGGACGCCCGTTCAGGGGAGGTGTTCGAGACGCGCAATCCCGCGACCGGGGAAGTGATCGGTCGCGTTCCGCGTGGCGATGCGGCCGATATCGGTCTTGCCGTCACCGCGGCTCGTCGCGCCTTCGACGGGCCGTGGAGCCGCTTCAAGCCGTTCGAGAGGCAGGCGCTGCTGTTGCGGATCGCCGAGCTGTTCGAGAAGCACTGGGAAGAGATCAGCCAGTCCGACACCGCCGACATGGGAATGCCGATCGTCAGGACACGGGCGAACAAGCTCCGCGTGCTCGGTATGCTCAGATACTACGCGGGCATGGCGACGGCGCTCCACGGCCAGACGGTCGATAATTCGCTTCCGGGCGACATCGTCTCGTTCACGCGGAAAGAGCCGGTCGGCGTGGTCGGAGCCATCATCCCGTGGAACGCGCCGACGGCGGCGTCGGTCTGGAAGATCGGACCGGCGCTTGCGACCGGCTGCACGATCGTGCTCAAGCCCTCCGAGGAGGCGCCGCTGACGCCGTTGCTGATCGCGGATTTGATGAACGAGGCAGGCGTGCCTCCCGGTGTCGTCAACGTTGTGACCGGGACCGGACCGGAAGCGGGCGCGCCGCTCGCCGAACATTCCGGTGTCGACAAGATCGTCTTCACCGGCTCCACCGCAACCGGCCAAGCCATCATTCGCGCCTCGGCCGGCAATCTCAAGCGGGTGTCGCTGGAGCTTGGCGGAAAATCACCGGTCATCGTCTGCGCCGACGCGGACCTCGACAAGGCTGTCCCGATTGCCGCGATGGCTGCGTTCGCCAATTCAGGCCAGATCTGCATTGCAGGTTCGCGCTTGTTCGTCGAGCGAGCGGTCCACGACGAACTGGTCGAGCGGCTCGGCAGGTTTGCCGCGGCCCTGAAAATCGGCGACGGCGCCGATCCCTCGACCGAGATCGGACCTCTGGTTTCCGAGCGGCAGCTCGACAAGGTCGAAGGCTTTCTGAGAAGCGGACGCGACGAGGGCGCGCGGGTGGTGACCGGCGGCCGAAGAGTGAGGGAGGGGAATCTCTCGAAGGGTAACTTCGTCGAGCCGACCGTGTTCGCCGGTGTCTCCGACAGCATGCAGATTGCCCGCGACGAAATCTTTGGCCCGGTCATTTCGGCGCTGCCGTTCGACACGCTCGACGAGGCGGTGACGCGAGCCAACGCGACGCCATACGGGCTCGCTGCCGGTGTCTTCACGCGCGACGTGAGCAAGGCCCACGTCATCTCGCGCAGCCTGCGCGCTGGATCGGTCTGGGTGAACACCTATCACGCCATCGATCCCGCGATGCCGTTCGGCGGCTACAAAATGAGTGGATACGGCCGCGAGGGCGGCACCGAACAGCTCGATGAATACCTCAACACGAAGGGGGTCTGGATCAAGCTGGATTGATCCGACATTCGTCCGCGACGTCATCATCACCAGGCACAATTTATCGAGCGAGTATCATGAAGGACACTTACAAGATCGCCGTCGTACATGGGGACGGTATTGGACCTGAAGTCGCTCGTGCGGCAGTCGCGGTGCTGCAAGCCGGGGTCCAGACCGGCACACTCCAGTTTGTGGAGTATCCGGCGGGCGCCACCCACTTCCTTGAAGCGGGGGATTCGTTTCCGGCAACCTCGTTTGAGGGCTGTCGTGCCGCCGACGCCATTCTCCATGGCGCCGCCGGCATTCCCGGCGTGGTTCATCGTGACGGCACCGAAGCCGGACTGGACTTCACGCTGACGCTGCGCTTCAAGCTCGACCTGTTCGCCAATGTGCGGCCGATCAAGCTCTACAAGGGCGTGCCGTCGCCGCTCGGGCGGCCGGGTTCGATCGATTACGTCATCGTGAGGGAGAACAGTGAGGGCCTCTACGCCGCGCGGGGCGCCGGGGCGCTGTTGCGCGAAGAAGTGGCGGTCGATACGCTCGTCCAAACCAGGAAGGGGATCGAGCGCATCGTCCGGTTCGCGTTCGAACTTGCCAGATCGAGGAACGGGTCGCCAAAGGACGGACGGCGCCGGGTGACCTGCTGCGACAAGGCCAACGTGTTGCGCACCTATGCGTTCTTCCGTGCCGTGTTCGACGAGGTGGCCAGGGATTATCCCGATATCGAAGCCGAGCACGTCCTGGTCGACGCGATGACGGTTCACCTCGTCAACAAGCCATCCCATTTCGACGTCATCGTCACCGAGAACATGTTCGGCGACATCATTTCCGATCTCGGCGCCGCGACCGTCGGCGGCATGGGCATGTCGCCATCCGAGGAGGTTGGTGACGGGATTGGTTTCTTCCAGGCTTCGCATGGCTCTGCCCCCGATATCGCCGGAAAAGGACTTGCCAATCCCTATGGAACGATCCTCGCATCGATCCTGATGCTGCGGCGTCTGGATCAGCGCTACCGTGACAACCGGTTGCGGCTTGGTGCCGACAGGATCGAAGCTGCTGTCCGCGCCGGGCTGGAGGACGCCGCGCTGAGGACCCGTGACATCGGCGGACATGCGACGACCGGTCAGGTCGTCGACGCGCTTCTGAAATTGCTCTGAGCGCGAGGGCGTCAGCGCAGCTGGGCGAGACTCGAACGGATCACAATGAAATCAGTTGCTCGGTGTTCGGACGCCGCACCGGGCCGCGCGTGGTGATCAGACCGATTTGGCGTAGCTTGACGTGGTCGGAGATCGGCACCACGCGAAACTGCTGCGCGCCGGCCTGCACCAGAGCGACCCGCGGTACGATTGCGATGCCGAGGCCCGAGGCGGCCAGAGCCAACGCCGTGGTGGCCGCCTGAACTTCGAATTGCACGTCGAGGCGAACCGCGAGCGTCTCCAGCGTCTCATCGATCAGTCCCCGGACGGCAGTCGTCTTCGAGAGCAGGATGACCGGCTTCTCGACGAGATCAGCGAAGCCGATGCTCGATTGCCCCTCGTCGAACGCCGGCGGGACACACGCGAAAAGCGGATCCTCAAGGATCGGCTCGAACTCATAATCCCCCATGTCCGCAACTTGCGGGCCGATGCCGAACTCGACATCCTGGCGTTTCAGCAGTTCAAGCATCGGCGCCGTGGATATCTCCATCAGCTGCACCTGGCTTCGCGGATAGCGGACCTTGAACGTTGCCAGGATATTGGGGAGCCATCCGGACGCAAGCGTTGGAACGCAGGCCATCCGGATGTGGCGGCTGCGGGACTGCGCTGATTCCGTCAGCAAATCGAGCCCGGACTGCACTTCCTGTAACGCTCGCTTCGCCTGCTCGAACAAGATCCGACCCTCAGGCGTGAGCAGCACTTTCTGCGGCGTTCTACGAAAAAGCAGGACGCCGATCTGCTCCTCCAAATCGCGGACCTGCATGCTTACGGCTGATGGGGATCGGTTCGATTCTTCGGCTGCTTTCCGGAAGCTTTCGTGCTCTGCAGCGAGCAAGAAGGTATGCAGAAGCTTGAGATTGATGTTCGACAAGTCTTGGATACCTCGGTCGATGCCTACTTGTTCTGGAATGCAGAGCGACCCCAGCACCGATCGATATATATCTGGCGAAAGAGGCTGCCGTCTTGGAGAAAACAGGACACAGTTGCGGTGCAGCATACTCGGCGATTAGCCAACTTGCGCATGCCGGTGGGAAAAGAAAAGATGACGCCGATGCGACGCTTCGCCGAGCCTTCCGAGGTCGCCTACACGATCCGTTCCTCGCCAGCGACGGCGCAAGCTATGTAGCGGGACCCATTCTTCTCGTCGACGGCGGATACATCTGCTGGTGATGGTGCAGTCAAGCGTGCAGCTTGCACCTTCATGGCGCAGATCGTGAAAATGCAGATCCTCGATCTTCAACTCGGTCTCGCTCATCAGACTTTCCGACCAGACCCAGGTGGTTGAGCGCGAAGCGGGCCAGGCGAACGGCAGCGCGCGGCTTGAGGGGCGCTGGCGATCAAGGCTGCGCTCCATGTCGAGCGGCCAGTCTTCGCCGTCCTTGCGGCGGCGAATGATCTCTGCTGCCACGTAGCGGTTCCTGCGGCGGACCTGGACGCGCCAGTTCCCGGACGGCAGCTGAATGAAGCTGGCCGCGGCCGTGTGTAGTCCCTATTTCGTGTGCGCGACGTGTGCACTGACAGGTCAAAACGGGTACATCCGTGTGCAATTTCGGCTAATTTGGAGTGCACATGGCCATGGTTCATTCTGTTGAAGTCTAAGGTAAATAATTGAAATCGCAAGACTATCGCTTTTCCGTGGCTCCGATGATGGACTGGACTGACCGGCATTGCCGCGTCTTCCATCGCCTGATGTCGCGCAGGGCGCGGCTTTATACGGAGATGTTGACGACTGGCGCCATCATCCATGGCGACCGGGCGCGGCTGCTCGGCTTCGATGCCCGCGAGCATCCGGTGGCGCTGCAACTCGGCGGTTCCGATCCGGCCGATCTCGCCACCGCAGCCCGGATCGGCGAGGAGTTCGGCTACGACGAGATCAACCTCAATGTCGGCTGTCCGTCCGATCGGGTGAAGGACGGCCGCTTCGGCGCCTGCCTGATGGCGGAGCCGGCGCTGGTGGCCGCAGGCGTCGCGGCGATGAAGCGCGCGGTGCAAATTCCGGTCACGGTGAAGTGCCGGATCGGTATCGACGACCAGGATCCGGAGGTCGCGCTCGATACCCTGGCACGCGGCGTCATTGCCGCCGGTGCGGATGTGCTGGTCGTGCACGCCCGCAAGGCCTGGCTGAACGGATTGTCGCCGAAGGAGAACCGCGACATCCCGCCGCTCGACTACGATCGGGTCTATCGCCTCAAGGCGGCGCTGCCGGATGTGCCCATCATCATCAATGGCGGCATCACGAGCCTTGCCGAAGCAAAGCAGCATCTCGCGCATGTCGATGGCGTGATGCTGGGGCGGGCGGCCTATCAGGAGCCGTGGCGGCTGCTGACCGTCGATTCCGAGCTGTTCGGCGAAGCGCCGCCGCACGCGACGATGAAGGATGTGTTCGCGGCGATGCTGCCCTATATCGCGCGGCAACTGGCCGAGGGCACGCGGCTGCATTCGATCACGCGCCATTTCGTCGGCGCCTTCCACGGCGTCCCCGGCGCGCGCGCGTTCCGCAGGCATCTCGCGGAGAACGGCGTTCGGCCGGGCGCCGGGATTGATGTGCTCCGCGATGCGATCGCGCTGGTTGACGATCGCGCACGCGCAGCGGTGGCGGCCTGACGATTCAACCTGGCGTCATCGCGCGAGCGCCTTCCCGTTCCGATCAATCGGAACGGGGCTCTGGACTTTTGTATTGACGCGTTTTCTTCACGCGAACCGCTATCCACTTCGCTCGAAAACGCGCTAGCGCTAGTCGACCACCGTGCGCGGGCGCCGGTGGCGGCTCGGGGTGTTGATGCTGCCGGTGACGTCGGGATAGCCGGTCAGGCTCAGCGTGTCGGAGCGGACGCCCCAGCTCTCGAGCCGGTCGAGGAAGCTCATGCCGAGCAGATTGGTCTTCATCTGCCCGCGCTGCACCACCAGCGCCGGGACCGATTTCTCGACCAGCTTGCCGACCGCGAGACGATCGAGCGTCAGCCGCGCCGCCTTGGTGTGACCGCCGGCGGTCTCGAGGTCGACATTGTAGTCGAGCATGTCGGTCGGCAGCCCGATCGCCTTGGCGGTTTCCCAGGTCAGCACCACCGAGGTCGCGCCGGTGTCGATCACCATCGGCGCACTGACACCGTTGATCTTGGCGCGGAAGGCGAACTCGCCGCCCTGGCTGCGGGCGATCTGCACCGCGGGGGCGGAGGTGGACGTGGACGCCGAGGCGGTGATGCTGCGGCCGAAGATCTGGGTCAGGTTCTCCCTGGCGCGCGCGATCTGGTCGGGATCGCCATAGGCGACGACGGCGCCGGCGGTTGCCATCAGAAGCAGGATCACGAGGAGGATGCGGGTCACCATGCACCTCCGGCCGCGGCGGTGCTCAGGCGCGCGTCGGACGCGGCTCCATGCGCTGGAGCCCGGCCTCGGTCATCCGTGCCGGCAGCGCCGCCATCACCGACCGCCGCTCCGTGCTGTCCATCTTGTGCCAGCGCGCGATCTCCGGAAGCGTGCGGCCACAGCCGAAGCAGAGCTTCGTCCTGGGGTCCATCATGCAGACTGCGATACACGGTGTCTCTGAGCTCATTCTTCAACTGTTGAACCGTTTCGGCCGCCAGTGCAAGCCGGCCGAAGCGGGATGCGCCATCACGCCCCGGCTTTTTGTCGCGAGCATGGTCGTCGCGCGAACGCCTTGCATTTATTGGCAGCCAAGACCGCGTCACGTGTTTCCGCGACATGCTCTACAATCCAGTGCCGGCACTCATGATCGACTTGCGGCGTACGCTTTTCCGGTCGGCGGCCATCGTGGGCTCGGCGGGCTCCGGCTGCATCGGCGGCGATTCTTCCGCCATCGGTGCCAGCGCGCTCATCACCCGCTCCGGCGGCAAGGTCACGATCACCTCGGTGCCGATGCGCAGCTTCGATTTCAGCGTGAAGGTGCCGCCATGCATGTCGATCAGGCTCTTCGCGATCGGCAGGCCAAGGCCCGCACCCTGTTCCGCCGACTTGATCGAGTTGGAGCCCTGGCCGAACGAGGCCAGTACCACCGGGATCTCGTCCTCGGCGATGCCGCTGCCGGTGTCCTTGACGCTCAGATACTGCCCGCCCGACGCGGTCCAGCCGACCTTGAGCCAGATCTCGCCGCCCTGCGGGGTGAACTTGATCGAGTTGGAGAGCAGATTGAGCACGACCTGGCGGATGGCGCGCTCGTCGCCCCAAATCCGGGGCATGCCGTGCTCGAACACCTCGTGGATGGTGATGCCGCGGCTCGAGGCGCGCAGCTTCAAGAGATGATGGCAATCGGCGACGACATGCACCAGCGCCACGGCCTCCTCGTTCAGCTCGTAGCGGCCGGCCTCGATGCGCGACAGGTCAAGGATCTCGTTGATAAGGTTGAGCAGGTGCACGCCGGAATTATGGATGTCGGCGGAGTATTCCTTGTAGACCGGCACCGCATGCGCGCCGAAGATCTCGCTCTTCATCACCTCGGAGAAGCCGAGGATGGCGTTGAGCGGCGTGCGCAGCTCGTGGCTCATCTGGGCCAGGAAGCGCGACTTGGCGACATTGGCGGATTCGGCGCGGTGCCGTGCTTCGTCTGAGATCGCCTTGGCCTGTTCCAGTTCGCCGATCAGCGCATCCTTTTCGGCGCGGGCCTCCAAGGTTGCCAATGTGGTCGAATGCAGGCGGTGCGCCAGCAGGGCGAAATAGCCCTCGGCGGCGAGCGCCAGCAGCGCCAGCACGTAATTGTCGAATGCGCCGTTGAGCACGAGGTCGAGCGCGATCCCGACCGTCACCGGAACGGTCGCCGCGAGCGCTGCGATCGGCAGGCTCGCCGCCAGCATGCTGGAGACCGCGATCACCAGCAGCATCAGGAACATCATCAGCGTGTTGGAGGCGAGATCGCGCCCCGCGGGGTGGATCAGGATCGCGGTCCAGCACAGGCCGTAGAGCAGGTCGAGCAGCACGAAGCGCGTGCGCCATTTGCGGGTCACCGCGACCGAGGTCGGTTCGGCGAGGAAGCGGGCGCAACTGCGGATGATCGCGACGTGGACGCAGAGGATGCCGACGGTCCAGGCGCCGGCCACGATCGGCTTCATCCAGAGGCCGAACAGCACGCCGGTGGCCACCACCAGCAGCATCACGACGTAGGAGGCCGAGATCCGGGTCTGGGCGTATTGGCGGAGCAGCTCGGCGTCGAACGCCGGGCGGGTTCCACTGGTTGACGTTAACCGATCCCGCGCCTCGCGCACCCGCTGCGCGGCGACGCGCCGGCTGTTCACCGGCACCGTCACCTGAGGTCCTGCCGGAAGCGCGACAACTTCAGGCTTTTCTGCGGGATTACTCATAAACAACACAAATCCTGCCAGCGAACCGCGCGGGCCTTTTGCATTGTCTATCTGTGACGCCAAATCATTAAGCGATGACTTAAAGAGCTAAAGAAACTCGTTAACCGGAGGTTAAATTAACTTTTGCGCGGGCGGTGCGCCGTTGCGCAAAGCCGCGCACTTGCACGCGCCGCAGCGCTTGTGAACATCGGGAGATGCCGCCGCAGGGCAGGTGACCCGCCTGCGAGGGTCGCCATGACCGGATGCAAGGAGGCGTTAACGCTGCAGACGCGCCAGCAGGCTCGACGTATCTCGAGATTGACAGTGCACTAAACCGCCCGACTAGAAGTTGAGTGCACTCCAGCAGTGTCAGCGCAATTCAAAGAATGCTCCCGACACGCCGGGCACGCGTCCAAGCACAGCCACTTGGTGTTCTTGCGGACGAACGAAATCTCCGCGCTGAACCGGCGGTCAACGTGGTGGCCTGGAGAACGATGACGGTTCTAACGCTCGTCCCGCATATATGGACTTCGCTGGGAGACGAGTCGCAAGTCTTGATCCGCTGCTATCGTCTTTGGCCCGTACATGTGCGGCACGCTCACCGGATTGCCCCACAAGGTCCAAGCAATAGCGCCACTGGCAAGTATTCCACCGCAGATCGCCAAAAGGTCCTGCCTCATTGCGCGCCTCCATATACGGTCGGCAATCTCGAAGCATAAATCAGGCCACCCCGTCGCGCACGGCAGGTCGAGGGCATATGATGGATCCCTGATTTCGGAACCGCACAGTCTGCTCAAATCCGCAGCCGGTAGCCTAGCAAATCAGCTTGCTGGGACTGCCCGGGACCGAGATCCGGCGCGGGAATATTGTATTGTTGTCCACAGTGGGTATCGCGCAACACCGCGCGGGTTGGAATCGCCGTAAGGTACGTGCGGGCTTTTCCCACTTGAACCCGTTAGCGGTTCAATGCCTTTGTGGCGGCGACGCTGCCCGAGCATTTGCCAGACAATTGTAACGCATTGCGACTTCATTTCCAGAACAATGGCGCGGCTGGCGTGGACCTATTTCGAGCTGAGAAGATCGCCACGGTCCCGGACCGGTCACATCATGACTGCCGCTTTTGTGGAGCTACACTTACCCTTGTCAGAACAATCATGGAATCTGAAAGCGGAATTGTCGTTCATATGTTTGAATGCGGGCGGTGTGGGGACCGTACTTGGACCGACTAAAGGTTAGCAGCAAGCGCAAGACCGAGGTCAATCGCTCACCACAACTGGGACAGCACCGATCCTCATAAACGCACCAGCGTCCTGCCTGGTGTTGAAGTTGCGCAAGCATGTAGCGTTCACCGCTGCGCACAGAGAGCTTCCCCAAACTGCTAGACAGTGCACCGATCGGTCTGAGCGGAACTCGCCAAACCGGCCCGAGCCACCGGTCAACGCACAACGTGACGGCGGCCACATCGCGCAAAAGTTCCCTGCATAACTTCCTCGCACACCATTACCACTCGCTTGCCTGCAGGCGTGGCAACTGCTGGATTTGTATGCTGCGAACTCGTTGCCAAGAAGTCACGCCGCCGAACCGAATGGACAGCTGACGTCATTATCGTGGCGGCGCTCGCGCCCGCAGCTTATTGATGAGGGATAGATGGGGCGGCATTTTTTCTGAGCCCCACGCAATCTGTTTCTAATGCGTTCATTGATCAGAGCTCGAGTTGGCAAGAAACCCATTTCAGATGTCATGGAGCATGTTGCGAAATGAATCTTGACCATCAGTCTATCACCAATCATTCAGGCCATCCGCAGTCAGCGATGTCCGCTGCCGCTCAAGCGGATGGAAACCAAAGCAACAAGACGCGCTTTGGATTCAAGGCGACTGACCTCATCGTCTACCCTGCGCACGGTGTCGGTCAAATCGTTGCGATCGAAGAGCAGACTGTAGCCGGCGCCTGCCTCGAGTTCTTCGTCGTCTATTTCGAGAAGAGCAAGATGACACTACGCGTTCCAACGAGCAGAGCGGCCAAAACCGGAATGCGTCGGTTGTCCGACCCCAGCACCATCCAGCACGCACGACGAATCCTGGGTCAACCACCTCATAAGGCGCGGGGCAACTGGTCCCGGATTGCTGAAGAGTACGAAAGCAAGATCAATTCGGGTGATATCGTTGCAATTGCCGAAGTGATGCGCGATCTCCACAGGCGCGCTGCCAGCCCTGACCAGAGCTACGCCGAACGGCAGCTCTACACGACGGCCGTTGATCGCTTGTCCGAAGAAGTAGCTCTTGTTAGCGGCATCACCGAACAAGAAGCGGCGAAAGAACTTGAAAACGTGATAGCCGCCGAAGTCAGGCGCAGCGCCTAATTGAGGCTTCTCGAACCAGTCGCTATTCGCCTGAAACGAGCCCCAGCGAGAGCGCAAGCCGGGGCCTTTAACCTCAGCAAACGGCCTCAGCGTCCGGCAGGGAGCTGAGGCCGAGGAGCGCCCGTGGGGTAAGGGAAAGATTCTGGACACTCCCAAGGTCACCTAAGACTGCCGCTCGCGTGACGGGCATTTGCATATGTAAATGAGCGCTCTGATTTCTCCCAGGGACGGCCCGCGCCAAAGGAAAAGGGGCCGCCTGACGAGACGGCCCCTTAACCGGAAACATTTTGAAACATCGATCTTAATGAAATAACCGGCAGCGAAATCCTACTTTCATTCGCAATCGCAGCAATTCCGCAGAAATAGCTACCCCAATAGAAGTAGGTCCGGACTTGAGAGCAGACCCAAGGGTGACCGTCGGAGAATTTCGTGGACTGATCCAGTTCCACTTCGGAAGCATGTTCAGCTGATCAACAGAGCGCCGACGCCTACGATGAGCGCTGCGAACGATATCGCCGCCAGCGCTATGAATCTGTACTCGGCGCCATCCGTGCGATGATCGTATCCGCCGTACATCGCCGCACGTTGCGCTCCGGCTGTAGTGCCCGCATTCACAACGAAGCAGTCGGAAGCGAAGAACGGCCCCAGCACGTTGGGGGCCTAAATTGGCCGATGCTGGGGCCGGTCGCCTATCCGGGGCTAGCAAGGATTAGGCATCGACACGCTGATGGCCTTCGCGGGTTCCGACACTAACATGGGTTAAGTCTGGTGCGTTTCCCCCCGCAATTGCGCGGACATGATTGCAAAAATTGCGTCGTGCTATGAACCGGGTCGGCTATCTCACTCAGCACGGGACGCCCGGCCCAGGCTCGCTGCCGGTCATCTCGAAAGAGACGAGCGTCGATTGGCGTTCGGCTGGACAGCGACCAGCAAGGACACCTGGCAGCTGTGCTCAGCTCCCAGAGGGCCCCTCCCTGGCCGCGTCAGGCCTCCGGCGGGACAGGCGAAGGGATACTGGGCGGGCGCGAGCTGTCCCTGAAGGAGCGGGATTCTTAATCAACCGAGAGTTTTGGGCTTGCCGCCGCACATCTTCTCGAACATCCGGCATTGGCAGGAGCGAGCCGGACGGATAGGCTTGGTCTTATTTTAGCGAAACACTTTCAGTTCGTCTCACGGGAGGAGTGCGGTGAGGCTGATTTGGATCTCCGTCGGACTCTTGATTGGATTTGGTTGTTCCTCTATTTCCGCTGCCGCGAAGCCGGTCGTTGAACTTCTAGCAGCCTGCGATCAAGTTGCGGCTCATCCATTTGATAGTACGCGACCGGCGGGAGTCGCTGGCGTCAGTTCTGAAAAGATCGTCGCACAGGTCGCAATCGATGCATGCGAGCGCGCAGCGAAGGTGGCTCCAAACGAGCCCAGGATTGCCCTCCAGCTCGGTCGGGCATATCAGGCCGCAAAGAACTTTGATGCGGCCCGGCGGCAATACGCCAAGGCGTTCGAGGGTGGCAGCGTTCAAGGTGCGGCCAACCTGGCGTCGCTTTATCTGATTGGCGAGGGCGGCATCCCGAAGGATGACGCCGAAGCGCTCCGCCTCTCGAAATTCGCTGCAGATCACGGGAATGCGCAAGGTCAAAACGACCTTGGAGTTCTTTATCTAGGGGGACGCGGCGGGCTGCCCCAAAACGATAGTGAAGCCGCCCGTCTTTTCGGGCTTTCCGCAGATCAGGGCTTCGCGCCGGCGCAATATAATCTCGGCAGATTATATCAAACGGGACGTGGCGGCTTGGCCAAGGATGAGTACGCGGCCGCCCGTCTATACAGAACGGCAGCAGAGCGTGATAACGCCTTCGCGCAAGTCTATCTCGGGATCTTTCATCTCGAGGGACGCGGCGGGGTCACCAAAGATGAACGCGAAGCGGGCCGCCTGTACAAATTGTCGGCCGACCAAGGCAATGCTCTCGGAGAGGCCTACCTCGGGCTTGCCTACGCGCGAGGTCACGCAGGGGTATCGAAAGACGAGCGCGAAGCCGTACGACTTTTCAAGCTTTCGGCCGACCAAGGTAACGCCGTTGGCCAGGTGAACCTCGGATTTGCCTATGAGCGTGGAGCGGGCGGGCTGGCAAGAGACGATCGTGAAGCTGTGCGCCTCTACAAACTGTCAGCTGAACAAGGCAACGATCAGGCGCAAACCAACTTGGGCGCGGCGTATTTGCGCGGCTCCGGTGGGTTAGCTAGGGACGAGGCCGAAGCAGTACGGCTTTATAAGCTCGCAGCAGAACACAGGAATGCGCAGGCGCAGGCGAATCTAGGACTTGCCTATTTGGGTGGAGTCGGAGGACTGCCGAAAGATGTCGTCGAGGCAGTTCGGTTCTTCAAAATGGCTGCAGAGGGTGGCAACGCTCAAGGTCAGGCAAATCTGGCAGCTGCATACGAGCGCGGCGATGGCGGGTTGGCAAAAGATGAGCGCGAAGCCGTCCGCCTGTACAGGCTAGCCGCAGACCACGGAAATCGTTTTGCCCAGGCGGCATTGGCCCGTCTCGGCGTGCTTCGGCCCGCGGCACCTCAGATAGCGACCGAACTATCCGCGGGCGACGTGCGCGTGAGGATGGTTTCAGGCAACGGGACCTTTTACGTGCCCGCTCTCATAAACGACACCTTGAAGTTAAACTTCGTTGTTGACAGTGGAGCCTCCGACGTTTCGATCCCGGCCAATGTTGCTCAAACCTTGATGAGGACCGGCACGATCAACGAAAGCGACTTTACTGGATCGGCGAACCACCGCCTTGCTGATGGTTCGATTGTCTCATCGAGGACATTCATCATCAGATCTTTGAAGGTTGGAGATCGAACGGTGACCAATGTTCCCGCAAGCATCGCACGCGCCAATGCCCCTTTGCTGCTTGGACAGTCTTTTTTGAATCGGTTCAGATCTTGGTCGCAGGACAACGTAAACCACGAACTTGTCCTTCAATAAGGTCTCACACTCAGGGGTGATCTCATCGGCACGTACGACCACTATGGCGAGTCGCCGCCGACGCGTTCCTTGCCGCACCTTCTATGGAGCAATTCTACATCAGAACATCGAGGGGACCGGTGCGGATGGCCCGTATGACTGCCGAGTTTGCTGCCGTTCGACTGAGAAGGAGACAAAAGCGGTGAACGTCTTCAAAAGCGCAATTGAGGGGAACGATTGTCTTCCGTCGTGTTCGTTGAAGATTATGTCCAGCTAGTGTTCGACGGTGACGTCCCCACGATGTTTGTCTGTAATTGCGGTGACAGTGCATTCAAGTGACAGACCACGCCCCGACGTGCATCATACGGCATGGCTCGCCTTGCCCGTGTCGTGATCCCCGGTTGCCCGCACCATCTCACGCAGCGTGGCAATGGCCGCGCGCGGACCTTCTTTGGCGACGGCGACTATGCGCTCTACCGCGACCTGCTCGCCGCCCATTGCGCCGCGGCCGGGGTTGAAGTGTGGGCCTGGTGCCTGATGCCGAACCACGTTCACCTCATCCTGGTACCGTCCGATCCCGACGGGCTGCGCCGCGCGCTGGCGCGCGTGCATCGCATCTACGCCGGAACGATCCAGGCGCGGCGCAAACGCACCGGTCATTTCTGGCAAGGCCGGTTCGGCGGCGTCGCGATGGACGAGCCGCATCTTGCCGCGGCGCTGCGCTACGTGTCACTCAATCCGGTGCGGGCGCGTCTGGTGCAACGCGCCCAGGACTGGCACTGGTCGAGCACGCGCGCGCATCTGCGCGGCAAGGACGACGGCGTCTCGGCGCTGGCGCCGGTGCGCGATCGCTTCCCGGATTTCGCCGATCTCATGGCATGCGAACCGGAGGCGGATCTGTTTGAGAGCCTGCGTGCCGCCGAGAGCATCGGGCGGCCGCTCGGTGACGAGCGTTTCCTCGCCCGCATCGAGCGCAAGACGGGCCGCATTCTCAAACCAGGCAAACGCGGGCCTAAGGCGTCTGTGGAGCAGCACGATTGAGCGCGAAGAATTAAGTGCACCGTCACCGTAATAATGTGATCGAACTCGAACATGCTGCTCAGTCCGAGGCAGGATGATGGTTCCCGCATTTCCTTATGCACGGCAGCAAGGCCGACTTGTTGCTCTATGTGATTGCGGGATTTTCCAATCGGTCCAGACTACTCACATGTCACCAGCTGAAATGATGAAACGTGCCGAAGCCTATGAAGCAATGGCTGGATGGGCTGACCAGTTGAACCGGACCCGCTTCCATGAGGTGGCCGATAACTGGAGGAAGGTTGCTTGCCAGGTCGAGGCTCTTGAACGATCTTCCGTCTACCGGATGATCCGCCGAGCCTCGCATCCACACCCCGAGCCGGTTCTTCGAGCGGAGCGCGCGGCGAAGCAAGGCGTTGGCGCTTGGCAACCATGAAGCTACTAACAGAGTATATTGAGCGCGCTTTGCAATTTGAGCGCCTCGCCGCCGCGGAGAGTGATCCCAGGCTGAAAGCGCAGTTCATTCAGCAGGCAAAGGACTATCGGAAGTTGGCCGCCGATCGGGCCAAGCGCTACGGGCTCCCCCCACCGAGCCCTTCGTCTGAGGCTGAGTAAGCCTTGTTGCATCCTTTCCGGCGTTACAGAACCGTCTCGATCAGACCCAACGTCTTCGCCTCCTGCGCCTCCAAATACCAATTTGACGGCGCCTTCTGCATGACCTCATCGATCGTTACGTTCGAGCCCAGTATAAGATTTTGAAAGCCCTCGTTCTGTATGGCGATCGAGCATTCGATTTCGTTGAGCGTCGCTCTCACAACCGCAATGCATGTTGTTAAAGGGCCATCGATCACCAAGCTCTTCGAAAGCTTGCGTTCATGGATCATCAGTCGCGTGCCGCGCGCGAGGTACCTGTTCGGCCGCGCAAAGAAGCTCATGAACGTAACGCCCGCCGAATAGATCACAGCCTTACCGAGGAACACGAAGCGACGTTGCGGCTCCGTCTCGCTCGCGAACCGCACGTCCTCCCCCATCATTCGGGCGACCTCGGGGTCGCCGCCCAAGGTCGACAGTTCGATCACGACAAGATCTTTATCGGCCGCGTTGTCGAACTGCGTTCGAAAGGCGGTGTACATGTTGTAGTCGACAATGCCCGAGAGGCTAATGGCCGGCGACTTGAAGGCTGTGGCCGGTAGCGTTGCGAGTTGCATCTAACAATCCCTTGGCGGCTTTCGTCCTGGACTACACGCAGATGCCGTAACTGGTTCCCGATCGGCCCACGGACCGGGCGGACGCGGCTCCAAGAATCTGCAATTACTGCTGGCATTTCATCATTGGAGAGGTTCATGCCAGCAGGATCGTGGTCCGCTGAAGAAGAGAACGGAGCTATTGCAATTGATCCGGGAGACCGGGATGACACGGCGCGAGATCGCCCAGAAGCTCGGCCTTACCGAGGCGGCGGTCAGCGCCCGGCTGACTATCATCCGAAGGCGGAGTAACGCGACCTATGACGCTGATAGGTTCGGCTAGTCGTGCCGATTGTTCAGTTTCTCCTCCACTTCTAGCGAAGCCGCGAGGGCTGCTTCGCTCGCAGCCAGGACACGATAACTGTGCTCCATCCGCTCGAGAAAATAGCGAGTGAACGTGTCGTCGGCCGTCTCTTTGGCCCGCCGGTAGTGTTCCGCCCTCACCAGGTAATCGCCCGCGCTCATGACCGGAAAATCCATCAGCGTCCGGAGCGTTCCAGAGCGCCGGGAGGGACGCCGCCCTAGCGGACCGCCCGCTAACCGTCTCTGTCCTATGCGCGATCGGTCGATGCCAGCTCAGGTCGCCTAAAGAAAGCGACCCCAGCATCCGGATCATGCTGGGGTCAATCTGGATCGCTGACAGTAGCAGCCGTCTTTAGTTTAGGGCTGAAAAAATACGAAATGAAAATCACCTGCCCCTCGGGGTTATCATCGCGTAGGCCGGCCGCTGCAAAAATAACCCGTGTGAATCTGCTCCCAGATTTTCTCAATACACGTGGAGGAGCCGGAATTTTGTTCCTTTCGCGGAACCATACTGCCGACCTCGGCAGTATCGTCGTCTTTTGCCCCTGCGGCTGAGGTTAGACCTTCTTGACCGCCTTCTTCACAGACGCCGCAGACTTGCCGGTTTTCCGCGCCTCGTAGCCTCATAGGACCCCATAGTCCTGCGACTACGGTGGCAGTGCATTAACCGCCGACTACCAGCTACAATTTCGGAATAATGGAAGTGTGCCCCTGATTTGCCCGACATGTCAAGCTGCCAAATCGAATGCCGGCGGCCGGCCCGCTCCTTTGCATGGGGTTGTTTTCGAAGTTTTGGTAGCGCGCACCTTCAAGGGGGAATTCTCCATGGCAGACGCCGCCGCAGGGCAGGTGACCCGCGGGCGCGGGTCACCGTGGCCGGATGCGAGGCGTTAACGCTGCAACCGCGCCAGCAAGCTCGACGTATCCCAGCGCTTGCCGCCCATCTTCTCGACCTCGGCGTAGAACTGGTCGACCAGCGCGGTCGCGGGCAGGGTAGCGCCGTTGCGGCGGGCTTCGGCCAGCGCGATCGAGAGGTCCTTGCGCATCCATTCGACGGCGAAGCCGAAATCGTACTTGCCCTCGTTCATGGTCTTGTAGCGGTTCTCCATCTGCCAGGATTGCGCGGCGCCCTTGGAGATGGTCTCGATCACCGCGGTGACGTCGAGGCCGCTCTTCTTGGCGAAGTGGATGCCCTCGGAGAGGCCCTGCACCAGGCCGGCGATGCAGATCTGGTTGACCATTTTTGTCAGTTGGCCCGCGCCTGCCGGTCCGAGCAATTTGCACATCCGCGCGTAGGCGCCGGTAATGATCGGCTCGGCGCCGGCATAGGCGTCCTCGCTGCCGCCGCACATCACCGTCAGCACGCCGTTCTCGGCGCCGGCCTGGCCGCCGGACACCGGCGCGTCGACGAACTTGAAGCCGGCCTTGGCGGCGGCGGCATCGAGCTCGCGGGCGACCTCGGCGGAGGCGGTGGTGTGATCGACGAAGGTCGCGCCCTTCTTCATCCCGGCAAACGCGCCGTCCGGCCCGATCGTGACCGCGCGCAGGTCGTTGTCGTTGCCGACGCAGCACATCACGAAGTCCTGACCTTCGGCGGCACCCTTCGGTGTCGGCGCCGTCTTGCCTCCGAACTTGTCGGCCCATTGCTTCGCCTTCGCCGCGGTCCGGTTGTACACGGTGACCTCATGGCCGCCCTTTTTCACGAGGTGCCCCGCCATCGGGAAGCCCATTACGCCGAGACCGAGAAAAGCGACTTTAGCCATATCTGCTACCTTGTGTCTGAGACCTTGTGGTTTGCCGTGGTGATCGCCCCTTGGGGGCGTGCCGGCAACGGCGCGCCGGGCAGGGCATTCCGTCCATGGAAGGAGCCGCACCATACCTCCTGTGCAGCGGAGGGCAACGGCCTTGGCGGGATGGCAGGACCCGGTTTTGTGCTAGGATTGCCGCACCAAAGAACCTCACAAAAAAGGGAGTGTCTCGCATGGGCATGAGCGTCGGTGTGCTCGATCATTTCAATATCCGGACCCGAAATCTCGCCGCCACGGTGCGGTTCTATGAGGACATTCTGGGCCTGGAAAAGGGTGCGCGGCCGAACTTCGCGTTCCCCGGCGCGTGGATGTACAGCGAAGGCAAGGCGGTGGTGCATCTGGTCGATATTTCGTCGACCGACGAGGCACAAAAGCCGGATTCCGGCGTCGTCCATCATGTCGCCTTTGCCAGCCGGGGTTTTGACGGCATGCGGCAGCGGCTGCAGGCCAAGGGCATGGAGTTCGACTCGCGCCAGGTTCCCGGCGGCGATCTGTGGCAGATCTTCGTCAACGACCCCAACGGGGTGATGATCGAATTGAACTACGAGGCCGCCAAGGAAGGCGGCGCGGCAGCACCGGTCGAGCGGCACGACGACGTCGGAGCGAGGTAGCCTTTTGCGCTGCAACGCTCTATGGGTGCTCCCTTGAATTTTCTGGGAGATGCGCGGTGAGCGTGACGCAGCAACAGGTTCTCGATTGCCTTGCCAAGGTGATGTCGCCGCGCGGCGTCCCCTTGACCAACGCCAATGTGCTGTCGGCGATCACGGTCACCGACGGCAAGGTGTTCTTCTCGATCAATGTCGACGCCGCGGAAGCCCGCGCCTGGGAAAGCGTGCGGGCGCAGGCCGAGAACGCCGTGCGCGCCATACCCGGCGTCAGCGTCGCGATGATCGCGCTGACCGCGGAGCGCAAGGCGGGCGCTGCGGCGTCTCCGCCGCGGCAGGCCGGCGGCGTCCCGCCCGCATCCGCGCACCGGCATCCGCACCCGCCCGGTGCGCAATCGCCGATGGCGCGCCAGGCCGAGATCCCCGGCATCGCCGCCGTCATCGCGGTTGCCTCGGGCAAGGGCGGTGTCGGCAAGTCGACCACCGCGCTCAACCTCGCGCTCGGCCTGCGCGACCTCGGCCTGCGGGTCGGGCTGCTTGATGCCGACATCTACGGCCCGTCGGTGCCGCGGCTGACCGGCATCCGCGAGAAGCCGCAGCTCAACGACGACAAGAAGATGATCCCGCTACAGCGCTTCGGCCTGTCGATCATGTCGATCGGCTTTTTGGTCGAGGAGGACACCGCGATGATCTGGCGCGGGCCGATGGTGATGTCGGCGATCACCCAGATGCTGCGCGACGTCGCCTGGGGCACCCTCGACGTGCTGGTCGTCGACATGCCGCCCGGCACCGGCGACGCCCAGCTAACGCTGGCGCAGAACGTCCCGCTCAAGGGCGCCGTCATCATCTCGACGCCGCAGGACCTCTCGCTGATCGATGCACGGCGGGGGCTGGCGATGTTCAAGAAGGTCAACGTGCCGGTGCTCGGCATCGTCGAGAACATGAGCTATTTCCAGTGCCCGCATTGCGGCACCCGTTCGGACATCTTCGGCCATGGCGGTGCCCGCCACGAGGCCGAGAAGCTCGGGGTGCCGTTCCTCGGCGAGATCCCGCTGCACATCGCGATCCGCACCGCCTCCGATGCCGGCACCCCGGTGGTCGAGAGCGAGCCGGACGGCCCGCACGCGGCGATTTACCGCGCGATCGGCGGCAAGGTCCGCGAGCAGCTGCAAGGCGTGATTGCCGCCGCCTGAGCCCAGGGTGCTGTCCCGGCGAGCCGACCGGCCCGGGATGCCGGCGTCCGGCAGGCCTTTCTTCACAGGGCTGTCGCCCCTGGTGCCTCTGGACGATTGCTGAATCGGTTTCGCCCTGTATGTTTGTGCGACAGAGGCCGAATCGTACCACCCTTGGATTGGTCGAAGGCGGTCACGGGTGAGGCCGAACTTGCAGAAGGGTCGTGGGGCGACCGTCGACATGGCAGCATCACGCGAAGCAAAGAAACCACGCCGCAAGCATCTGACGCGGGAGAAGCGCGAAGAGGCTTCCCGCCTCGCGTTCAACGCCGCGAAGAAATCCGACTCGATCGGCGAGGCCGCCGAGGCGATCGCCAAGATCTATGGCGTCAGCAAGACCACCGCGCAAAGCTGGATCCGGCGCGGGCGACATTTGGCCGACAAGGCCAAGAAGGCGCGGGAGACGACGCGGCGCTGATTGGCCGGGGAGCGGACGAGCCGGATGGCCCGCACGCGGCGATTTACCGCTGATCGCAGGCTTGCGCCGCGCGTGGGCTCAGGGCGTCATCGCCACCGCCCAAGCCCGCATTTTCCAGCCGATTTCCTGCGCCATCAGACTTTCGTTTAATTGGCGCGGTCATGCCATTGTCGCGTTTCCGTGAAGGCTCCTTCCGTGGTAAAGGGCCGACCCAGAGCGCCCCGGCAGGCCTTCCTGCGTGCTGCCGGAGAACCGCTTGCGGTCATTGGGAAACGCCCCTCAAGGAGAAGCCTTACGATGAAGCGTCGTGATTTTTTGAAAGTGTCGGCGGCCGGTGCTGCCGCGACGGCGGTTGCTGCGCCGGCGATTGCGCAGTCCTCGCCTGAAATCAAGTGGCGCCTGACCTCGAGCTTCCCGAAGTCGCTGGACACCATCTATGGCGGTGCCGAGCAGGTGGCGAAGTACGTCGCCGAAATGACCGACAACAAATTCCAGATCCAGGTGTTCGCGGCGGGCGAAATCGTGCCCGGCCTGCAGGCGCTGGACGCGACCTCCAACGGCACCGTCGAGATGTGCCACACCGTGTCCTACTACTATGTCGGCAAGGATCCGACCTTTGCGATCTACGCCTCGGTGCCGTTCGGCCTCAACGCGCGCATGCAGAACTCCTGGTGGTACCAGGGCGGCGGTGAGGCGCTCGGCAACGAGTTCTTCAAGAAGTTCGGCGTGATCGGCTTCCCCTGCGGCAACACCGGCACCCAGATGGGCGGCTGGTTCCGCAAGGAGATCAAGACGGTCGCCGATCTCTCCGGCCTCAAATTCCGCATCGGCGGCATCGCCGGCCAGGTGTTGCAGAAGGTCGGCGTGGTGCCGCAGCAGCTCGCCGGCGGCGACATCTATCCGGCGCTCGAAAAGGGCACCATCGACGCGGCCGAGTGGGTCGGTCCCTATGACGACGAGAAGCTCGGCTTCCAGAAGGTCGCCAAGTACTATTACTATCCGGGCTTCTGGGAAGGCGGCCCGACCGTGCACGCCTACTGCAACCTGGAAAAGTGGAACGCGCTGCCGAAGAACTATCAGGCGATCCTGACCAACGCGACCGCCAACGCCAACAGCTGGATGGCTGCGCGCTACGACATGCAGAACCCGACCGCGCTGAAGCGGCTGGTTGCCAGCGGCACGCAGCTGCGTCCGTTCACCAACGAAGTGCTCGAGGCCTGCCTCAAGGCGACCAACGAGCTGTGGGGTGAGATCTCGGCCAAGAATGCCGATTTCAAGAAGTCGATCGACGCCATGCAGGCCTACCGCTCCGACCAGTATCTGTGGTGGCAGGTCGCCGAATACACCTTCGACAGCTTCATGATCCGCTCGCGTACCCGCGGCTAACGGCGTCCCAAGCGTTCGCGAGAAGAGAACGGCAGAAAATTCAACTCAAGTAGCCCGGCCTCCGCAAGGAGGCCGGGTTTTTTGCGTCTGGCATTCGGCAAGGGGATGTTCCATGCTCGCACTCCAAGCCTCGGCACGAAGGCGGCGCGTGATCGGTGACCGGTCACGACGGCAAAGAAAAGCGGCGCGACGATGCAAAGCAGTCGACGCTCGGACAACACAATCACACAGGGCAGGATTCAAAAATGAAGCGCAGGGATTTCATCAAGGTGACGGGACTGGGCGTCGCCGGCGCCGCGACCGTCGCAGCGCCGGCGATCGCGCAGTCGATGCCGGAGCTGAAATGGCGCCTGACCACCAGCTGGCCGAAGACGCTCGACACGCTGCACGGCGGCGCCGAGCTGATGGCCAAGGCCGTCGGCGAGGCCACCGACAACAAATTCCAGATCCAGACCTTTGCCGCCGGCGAGATCGTGCCCGGCCTCCAGGTGCTCGATGCGGTGCAGAACGGCACGGTCGAGATGGGCCACACCGCGCCGTATTATTACTTCGGCAAGGATCCGACCTTCACCTTCGGCTCCTCGGTGCCGTTCGGGCCGAACATGCGGTTGAACCAGGCCTGGTACATTCTCGGCGGCGGCAAGGAGTTGCTGAACGAGTTCTACAAGAGCTACAACGTCACCTCGCTGCTGGCCGGCAACACCGGCTGCCAGATGGGCGGCTGGTTCCGCAAGGAGATCAACAGCGTCGACGATCTCAACGGCCTGAAATTCCGGATCGGCGGCTTTGCCGGGCGCGTGATGCAGAAGCTCGGCTGCGTGCCGCAGCAGCTTGCCGGCGGCGACATCTATCCGGCGCTCGAGAAGGGCACGATCGACGCGGCGGAATGGGTCGGCCCCTATGACGACGAGAAGCTCGGTCTCTACAAGGTCGCGCCGAACTACTACTTCCCCGGCTGGTGGGAAGGCGGCCCGATGCTGGTGGCGATGATCAATCTCGACAAGTGGAACGCGCTGCCGAAATACTATCGCAATGTGCTCGAGCAGGCCGGCCATCTCGCCAACAACTGGATGATGGCGCGTTACGATCAGGCCAATCCGCTCGCGCTGAAGAAGCTGCTCGCCAGCGGCACCAAGCTGCGTCCGTTTCCGGCACCGGTGATGGAGGCCTCCTTCAAAGCGGCCAAGGAGCTGCACAACGAGGTGGCGGCGAGCAACGCCAACTTCAAGAAGGTCTATGACTCCCTGACGTCGTTCTCCAACAACGGCTATCAGTGGTTCCAGGTCGCCGAAGTCGGCTACGACAATTTCATGGCGCGGCACTCCCAGGCCTGACGACGCTGCCTTCAACGTGAGCAGGAATCCCGGGGCATGGCTCCGGGATTTTTGTTTGGAGTTGGCGAGAGTGTAGCCAAATGAATGCTTTTTGGGCCGGATTCGTGCTATCGTTGCCGCGGCAGTGTGAATCAGGGCGCCATATGCGTTTCCTCGGTCTTATCCTGCGGACGCTGTTTCTGACCCTCGTGGTGGTGATCACGGCTCGCGTCGCGAGCCCGCAGAACGAAACCATTTGGTCGGCCTACGACACCCCCTCCGATCTGTTTCGCATCATCCTCGGTGCCGCGGTCTGCCTCTTCGTGGCCGTGCAGATCTTCAGATATTCCAGAGATCCGGCTGACATGCGCCGCTGGGTCGTGATCGGCGGCGCCGCCGTGCCGTTGGCACTGATCTGCGCGGTCGTCATCTGGTAGGCAGCCGTCGCCGGGAGCTCGTCCGCAGCATCTTGTGGCGGCATTCGCGCGACCTCGTCGATCAGAACGGAAACGGCAATGAGCGCACGGGAAGCCGGCTATCGAAGCTCAATCCGGTGCCCGGCCCGGTGCGGTAATGGCCGTTATAGTGCCCGCCGCCCGGGCAATAATTCGGATCCTGGCGCTCGTCGATTGTCCGGCGATGGCTTCGCTCCCGATAGAGCGTCCGCCAGCAATGGCAGTTCTGGTCACAGGCGAGCCGGACCTGAACGACGTTTGCAAGACGTTGTGACGGCAGCCTTGTGACGTCGACAGGTGCCGCGCAGACGTCCGATGCCATCATGGCAGCCGCGGCGACGACAAACAGACGCGTTGTGTTTTTCATATGTGTCTCATCGAGCCCATCGGTGAATCTCGGGAGCCGGCTCAATTGCGAAAGCGTGCCGCTATTTCTTTCGCGGTTGCTTTGGCGGCGATGCAGGGGGCGTTGGTACGGCACTCGGTGTTGTGCGGACCACCGGGTTCTTCTGCACGGTGGGGCCGCCCAGATTGCTTGGCTTTTTCGGACCGCCGACCGCGCTCTGCGCGGCCGCGGCTCCGGCCCAGATCGCAACCAGGATTGCCGCTGGGGCGAGCAGATTTTTCATGGGTCGGCTCCTCCTGATGTAACTCTGTGCGGCGGATGTCAGCGGGCAGGGGGCGTGTTTTCGCTGACCTGCTGCGGAGCGGGAGCGGGCACGTCCTCCATGACGCATTTGCGCCAGTCGTCGGATGCGCAGTTTGTCGGCCAGCCGCCGCCAAGCGCCATGAACAGGGCCGCGCTGTCCGAGAGGCGCGTCGCCTGGGCCTGAACGCGGACCACGGCAGCCGTCAGATAGACCTGCTGGGCATTGAGCACGACCACCTGACTGACCTGCCCAAGCGAGAGCTGCTTCTGGATGATGTCGAGGCTGGCCTTCGCGGCGAGCTCGGCCTTGACCGCGGCTTGCAGCGCACGCGAGTCGGCCTGCAGGCTGCGCAAGGCGTCGGCGACGTTCTGCATCGCGGTGACGACGGCCTGGCGATAGAGCGCGTCCGCCTGGTCCACCGCCGCCTCGGCGGCCTTCTGCTTGTGGTAAAGCGTCAGGCCGTCGAACAGCGGCTGGGTCGCGCTCGCCGCGATCACGTAGAAGCTGGTGCCGGGCGTGAATAGCTCGGCCAGGCTGAAGCCGGCGACGCCGGTATTTCCCGTGATCGTGAGGTTGGGCAGCCGCGCCGCGATCGAGACGCCGACCAGGGCGTTGGCCGAATGCAGCTGCGCCTCCGCGGCCCTGACGTCCGGACGCTGGCGTATCATCTTGCTCGGCACGCTCACCGGCAGGTTTGCCGGCAGCGCCAGGCGGTCGAGCGTGAACTTTTGCAGGATTTCGTCGGCGGAGAATTGCCCGGCCAGCGAGGTCAGCAAATCGCGCTGAACCGCGAGCTGCTTTTCCAGCGGCGGCAGCAATTGCTCGGACTGGGCCAGCGCGGCCTCCTGCGCCAGCACGTCGACCTGGGCGGCGCCGCCCGCGTTGAACTGGTTCTTCACGATGTCCAGGATGCCGCGTTCGATCTTCACGACGCGCTGGATCGCGGCGATCTGGCCGCGAAGCGATGCCTCCTGGATCGCCGCGGTGACGACATTGGCGGTCAGCGCGAGGTAGGCCGCCTCCAGCTGGAATAATTGCTGCTCGGAGAGCGCGTCGAGGCTCTCGACCTGGCGAATATTCTGGCCCCAGATGTCCGGCACGAAACTGACGTTCAGTTGCGCGGTGTGAAGCGAGAACACCGAAGGCGACTGGCCACCCGGGCCGGACGGCGACGCGCCGGAAATCTGCTGCTGGGAGGGCGTGTAGTTTGCGCCGACCTGCGGGAAGAACAGCCCGCGCTGCGCCAGCGCGTTGTATTGCGCGATCTTGATCGACGCTTCGGCCGCTTGCAGCGACGGATTGTGCTCGACCGACATCTTGATCAACTCGTCGAGCGGCTTCGAGCGAAAGGCCGCCCACCAGCGCAGCGAGACATCCTCTCCGCTGACGAAATGCTGCTTCGGCACGCTGGGGCCCCCGGCATTCGCGCTGGGGGAAGCGAGCTTCTCCGGGGTGTAGCGATCGACGTCGGGGGCCGGCGGCGGCGTGAAATTCGGGCCGACGGCGCAGCTCGCCAGCAACAGCCCGGCGGCGCCCGCGCCGAGCGCCGGACGCAGCGCGCGGCTCGTGCTCCGCGCCAGTGCGGCAACGATCCTTGCGGCGGTTCCGGACATCAGCTGCCCCCCTCATGTGCCGCACCGGGCGGTGCTTCGGGCGCGCCGTCTTCGCTCGGCACGTCTTCTCTCGCCCGCGACAGGAAGATCTTGCGCAGGGCAGGCGCCACGATCAGGAGCAGCAGCGGGCCGATGAACATGCCGCCGACCACCACGGTCGCGAGCGGCCGTTGCACCTGGCTGCCGATGCCGTGCGACAGCGCGGCCGGAAACAGGCCGACGCCGGCGGACAGCGCGGTCATCAGCATCGGTCGCATGCGCTGCTCGGCGCCGTTGAACACGGCCTCCGCGATGTTCATGCCCGAGGCCCGCAATTCGCGGAAATAGGTGATGTTGAGGATGCCGTCCATGACCGCGACGCCGAACAGCGAGATGAAGCCGATCGCGGCCGAGATCGAGAAATCGAGCCCTGCAAGGTACAGCGCGATCAGGCCGCCGCCGACCGCGAAGGGGATGCCGGCCAGCGCCAGCAGGCTGTCGCGCAGCGAGTTGAACAGGCTGTAGAGCAGCACGAAGATCAAGAGCAGCGTCACCGGCACCACGATCATCAGCCGCGCCTTGGCGGCTTCGAGGTTGTCGAATTCGCCGGACCAGATCATCCGGTAGCCGGTCGGAAGCTGCACGGCCTCGGCGACGCGGGTCTGCGCCTCCGCCACCGTGCTGCCGAGATCGCGGCCGCGCACGCTGAACTTGATCGGGATATAGCGCTGGCTCCGCTCGCGATAGATGAACGAGGCGCCGGTATCGAGCGAGATGTCGGCGAGCTCGCTCAACGGGATATAGGCGTTGGTGCCGGACGGCGTCTGGTAGGCGACCTTGATCTCGCGCACCTCGTCGATGCTCTGGCGGAATTTCGGATCGAGCCGCACCACCACGCCGAACTGCCGGTCGCCCTCGAGCACCGTCGTCGCGCTGGTGCCGCCGAGCGCGGCCTGCACCACGGTGGTGACGTCGCCGGAGTTGAGGCCGTAGCGCGCGGCCTTCTCGCGGTTCACCTTGATGTTGAGGTTGGGTTGCCCGACCAGATGGAAGATGCCGAGATCGGCGACGCCGCGGATCTTGGCCATCTCCTCCGCGGCCTTGGCCGCGAGCTGCTCGAGCACGGCGAGGTTCGGGCCGATGATCTTGACCGAGTTCGCGCCCTTGACGCCCGACAGGGCCTCTTCGACGTTGTCCTGGATATATTGCGAGAAGTTGAAGGTGACGCCGGGCAGTTCGTCGTCGAACTCCTTCTGCAACTCCTCGGTCAGCTTCTCCTTGGTCAGCCCGGGCGGCCATTGGTCGAACGGCTTGATCGGCGCGAACAGCTCGACATTGGAGAAGGCCGAGGCGTCGCTGCCATTGTCGGGACGGCCGTGCTGCGACACCACCGTGATGATCTCGGGGTGGCGCAGCAGGATCTCGCGCATCTTCCGGGTCGGTTCGGTGCCGGCCTCGAGCGACATCGTCGATGGCATCGAAGCGCGGATCCAGAAATTGCCTTCCTCGAGCGCCGGCAGGAATTCGCTGCCGAGCCGGCTCGCGGCAAGGCCGCTGATCGCGAGGAAGATGATGCCGGCTGCGACCGCGACCCTCAGATGGGTCAGCGACCAGCGCAGCACGGGAGTGTAGGCCCTGCGCAGCGCGCGCACGATGACCGTTTCGGTCTCCTCGATGTGCTTCGGTAGCAACAGCGAGGCCAGCACCGGCGTCACCGTGAATGTCGCCAGCAGCGCGCCCGCGAGCGCGTAGCCGTAGGTGCGCGCCATCGGCCCGAAGATCTGGCCTTCGACGCCCTGCATGGTGAACAGCGGCACGAACGCGGTGACCGTGATGGCCGCGGTGAAGAACACCGCCTTGTCGACCTGCAATGCGCTGACGAAGATCATGCGCAGCCGCTCGGTCCAGCCCGGCGTGGGCCGGCCGTTGCGCGTCGTGGGATCGTCGCCCCAGTAGCCCTCGGCGAGGTTCTGCAGCACGCGCAGCCGGTTCTCCGGACTGGACTGGAAGTTGCGGAAGATGTTCTCCATCATGATGACGGCGGAATCGACGATGATGCCGAAGTCGACGGCGCCGAGCGACAGCAGATTGGCATCCTCGCCCTGCAGCACCAGGATGATGATGGCGAAGAACAGCGCGAACGGGATGTTGGCGCTGACGATCAGCGCGCTTCTGAGGTCGCCGAGGAAGACCCACTGGATCACGAACACCAGCAGGCAGCCGAACATCAGATTGTGCAGCACCGTATGGGTCGTCACGCTGACCAGCGAGGTGCGATCGTAATAGGGGACCACCTTGACGCCGGGCGGCAGGGTGCCGTCGCTGTTGATCTTGGCGACTTCCTCCTCGACCTTCGGCACGATGTCGTTGGTGTGCTGCGTGCGTCCCATCACGACGATCGCCGCGGCGACGTCGTCGTCCTTGTCCTTTCCGGCGATGCCGAGCCGCGGCACATAGCCGACCGACACCTTGGCGACGTCCTTGATCTGGATCGGCAGGCCGTTGGATTGCGTCAGGACGACGTTCTCGATGTCCGCGACCCGGTAGCCCTTGGTGACGTCGTCATCGCCGCCGGAATTGATCAGGCCGATGCCGCGGATGTTGACGGATTGCTGGCCGATCGCGATCTCGCGGCCGCCGACATTGATGTTGGCGTTGCCGAGCGCGCTGATCAGCTGCGGCACGGTGATGTTGTAGGCTTCGAGCCTGGCCAGATCGGCGTCGACGTTGAACTGCTTGGTGGTGCCGCCCCAGGAGTTGATCTGCGCCACGCCGGGAAGCGTCATCAGCCGGCGGGCGACGACATAGTCCTGTAAGGTCCTGAGATTGGTCAGCCCGAAATTCGGCGGACCGACCAGCTGGTAGCGGTAGATCTCGCCGACCAGGCTGGATTGCTGGATTTGCGGGATCTGGTTGCCGGGAAGCTGGACGTTCTGCGTCAGGTTGTTGGTGGCCTGCGAGAGCGCGAAATAATAGTCGACGCCGTATCTGAAGGTGACCCGGACGAACGACAGGCCGTAGAACGAGGTCGAGCGGATGTTGACCACGCCCGGCGTCGAGTACAGCCCGACCTCCATCGGGATCGTATAGTACTTCTCCATTTCCTCGGCGGAGAGGCCGGCGGCTTGTGCCGTGATCTCGAGGATGACGGGCGCCGGATTCGGATAGGCCTCGATGTTCAGCTTGGTGAAAGCGGCGAAGCCGGCGGCGCAGAACACGGCGAGGCCGAGCACGATGACGGCGCTTCGGGTCAGACCGAATTGAAGGAGGCTCTTGATCAAGGTACTGCACTTACTCTTGAGCGGACCGGAGCGCGGTTGGCACGGGCTAGCCGGTGGCCGCGTTGGCGAACTTGTTGCTGAGGAAGATCGCGCCGGTGGAGGCGACCTTCTCGCCGGCTCCGAGACCTGAGAGGATCTGCCGCCAGCCGTCCTGCTCCATGCCTGTCGTCACCGTGCGGCGGTCGAACTTGCGGCCGTCGGTCGTGACCCAAACCGTCATCGTTCCGTCGCCCTCGCGCACGATGGCGTCGAGGGGAACGCTGACCGACAGTTTCGGCGGTTCGGTCTCGATGGTGAAGCTCGCCAGCATGCCGGCGCGCAGCTTGTGCTGGGGATCGTCGATCACCGAACGCACCAGCTGACGGTGCGAATTCGGATCGATGTTGAGGCCGAGCGTCGACACGCGGCCGCGAAACACCTCGTTCGGGTAGGCGGGCACCCGCACTTCGACCGGTTGGCCGATGCGGTAGGCCGGGGCATCGGTCTCGATCACGTTGGCGACCATCCACATCGTCGAGATGTCGGCCAGCGAGTAGGGCGCCGGCGCATTGCCGGGCTGCACGTAGAGACCCGGCGCGGCATTGCGGGCGATGATCCGGCCGGAGATCGGGCTCGGCACCACCAGGATCGAATCGACCTTGCGGTCGGCGACGATGCGGTCGATCTCGGCGTCGGTCTTGCCGAAGATGCGCACCGCGTCGCGCCCGGCCTTGTAGTTGCCTTCGGCGGTCTGCTGATCGGATGTCGCCTGGTCGACGTCCTTCTGCGCTCCGCCGCCGGTCTTCAACAGCTGCTTGACCCGCGCCAGCGTCCTGGTCTGCAATTCGAGCACGCCGGCCGCGGCGAGCAGCGACGACTCCGCCTGCAGCAGATCGGGGCTGTCGATCGTGAACAGCCTGTCGCCCTTCGCGACCTCGTCGCCGACGTTGAGCGGCGTGTCAACGATCCTGCCGGGATTCGGAGTGAAGGCCTGCACCAGCATGTTCTGGTTGAAGTCGATCGAGCCGACCGCGTTCTTCAGTGTCCGGAACGAGCGCTGCTCGGCGGCCATGATCTTCACGGAGGCCGCCTGCTTGTCGTTCAACGCGACATATTGCTGCTCGACATTGACGTCCTGCGGCGCCGTCTCCTGCGCCGCCTTTGCGCTCACGACGCCGTCGGTGCGCGTCACGAACCAGGCGCCGGCGATCACCAGCGCCAGCATCGGCATCGCCGCAAAGCCCATATACTTCATTCGAAATGACATCGCCCGCCTGGCCAATTCTGCTTGAAATCTCGCGCGAGAGACGAGGTCTTGCCGCATCGTGGGCCATCGTCGATCTCTCGGAGAGAACAGGGAAACTGTTATCAGGGCTAGCTGACGCCAGCCTTACATTCGCCGTGTTCAATCGCCGGTCCGGACCTCGAATTTTGATTGCGGTGCGTGCGGGTTTATCTATTTTGCGTGGGGATCGGAGCGGCCCCAGATAGCCAAAACATAGCGCTATGAGCGCCACTCCGGGCGTTGTGCTCAAAACCGTGTCGTTTGCATATCGCACTTGCCCAACGCGTAGTCTGTTGCAGAGTTTGTTGCGTCGCTGGCGTATCGCGACAGGGTGTGCAAACAGAAGAGCGATGGAATGAAGACAGGATTGCTGCGATGCGCCTTCTGATCGTCGAGGACAATGTCGAACTCTCGAGACTACTTGCCAGCGGGTTGATGGCGGCGGGATATGAGTCCGATATCGTCAACAGCGTTGCCGAGGCGCGCGATGCGCTGCGCAGCGTCAGTTATGCCGCCATGATCCTCGATCTCAGCCTGCCAGACGGCGATGGCCTGTCGGTGCTGTCGGAGCTGCGCCGCAGGAATGATCCACTGCCGGTGCTGGTGCTGACCGCGCGCAACGGATTGCAGGACCGCGTCAACGGCCTGCGCAGCGGCGCCGACGACTATCTGGCGAAGCCGTTCGCGCTGGAAGAGCTGGTGGCGCGGCTCGAAGCCATCCTGCGCCGGCCCGGCCAGCTGCTCGGCTCCTCGCTCAAGCTCGCCAATCTGATCTACGATACCGAGAGCAGGCAGGTGTTCGTCGACGGCGCGCCGCACGTGTTCTCGGCGCGCGAGACGTCGGTGCTGGAGATCCTGTTGCGGCGGCAGGGGCGGGTGGTGCCGAAGAAAAACGTCGAGGATCACATCTTCGGCCTGTCGGGCGAGGTCGCCTCGAACGCGGTCGAGGTCTACGTGTCGCGCCTGCGCAAGCTGCTCGCCGAGCACCAGGCCAAGGTCATCATCCACACCATTCGCGGCGTCGGCTATCTGATGGCGGAGGAGAAATAGCGGTGTTCCGCTTCAAGTCGCTGACTTCGCGGATCGTTTTCCTGCATATCGTGGCGGTCGCGGTCGCTGCGATCTTTCTGCCGCTGCTGCTGCTGTGGCTCTTGAATTCGGAGATCAACCATCTGCATCGCGAGGCGATGCGCGATCAGGCCGCCGATCTCGGCCAGAACCTCGCGGTCGACTCGGACGGCAAGGTGCAGCTCAATTTGCCCGACAGCCTGCGAGGGCTCTATTCCGACGCCTATGGCCGTTACCGCTACGACATCTACGATGCGGACGATCATCTGCTGTTTTCGTCGCATCGCGGGCCGCCACGGCTGCCGGCTGCGCCTGACCGGATTTCCGGTGCCAGCGTCACCAAGCTGCTCGGCGGCCAGACGTTGCGCATCCAGGTTGCCGAGGACCTGTCGCATCGCGACGTCATCATCGACGACATCGTCTCCAACTTCTTCCGTCGGGTCGGCTGGATCACCATCCCGATCCTGTTGATCCTGCTTGCGACCGACATCCTGATCTTCCGCCGCGCGGTCGTGCCGCTGCTGCGGGCCTCCGAGGAGGCCAGGAGCATCGGACCTGCCAGAACCGATATCCGGCTTCCGACCGAAGGGATTCCAAGCGAGATCCTGCCGCTGGTGACCGCCGTCAACCAGGCCTTCGACCGTCTGGAGGAGGGCTTTCACGCGCAGCGCCAGTTCACGGCCGATGCCGCCCATCAGCTTCGCACGCCGCTCGCGATCCTGACGACCCGGATCGAGACGCTGGATGTGGCAAAGGGCACCAAGGAGCTGCATGCCGACATCGAAAGCATGAGCCGCATCGTCAGCCAGCTCCTGGAGATCGCCGAGCTCGATACGCTGGTACTGGATCCCGGCGAGACCGCGGACCTGCGTGCGGTCTGTGCCGAGGTGGTCGGCTCGATCGCGCCTTACGCGCTGGCGCAGCACAAGGACATCGCGCTGCGCGGCGCCGACGGTCCGGTGCAGGTCAGGGGCAATGCCGAGATGCTGCAACGCGCGATCTTCAATCTGGCGGAGAACGCCATCAAGTACACCGCCGACCAGACCTCGGTCGATGTCGAGGTGCACGCGGACGGTTCGGTGCAGGTGCGCGACTGCGGGCCGGGGATTGCGCCCGCCGAGCAGGGCCTGATCTTCCAGCGCTTCTGGCGCGGCGACCGCCAGCGCCAGCGCACCGATGGCGCCGGGCTCGGGCTCTCGATCGTGCGCGGCGTGATCGACGATCACGACGCGACGGTCAAGGTGGAGAACCTGGCGTCCGGCGGCGCCCAGTTCACGCTGAGCTTCCGCCTCGCCAAGGCACAGCCGGCGTCCGCGTGAACGCCTCGCGATCCCGTGCTGCGGGCCTGCCGGCTTATTTCACCTTGCCGTTCGACAGATCCATGATCATGCGCGTCGTCAGATAGAGCCGCGGCACGATGCTGTTGAGCTGCACGTATTCGGCATCGTTGGAGTGCGCGCCGAAGCCGGAGAGGCCCATGCCTTCGACCACGGCGCCCCTGGCCTTGAGCGCGGCAAAGGCGGCGTCGGTGCCGCCGCCGGTCGCCCTCTCGGCCACGTTCAGCGGCAGGCCCAGTTCCTGGTAGATCGTCTTGCCGTGGCCGGCGACGCGGCGCGAGGCGTCGGTGGCCTCCAGCGGCGGGCGGCGCACCTCGAACTTCACCTCGACCTTGGAGTCGGGCAGCAGACGGTTCTCGATCTTGTCGTGCAGAGCTTTCTCGAGCGCGTCGAAGTCGGACACCTTGAGCGCGCGCGCATCGGCCTGCGCCGAGGCCTCGGCCGGGATCACGTTGCGGTTGGTGCCGGATTTGGACACCGTCCAGTTCAGCTTCAGGCCCTGCTCGGGTTTCGACAGGTCCTTCATCTGCAGCACCTGGTGCGACAGCTCATACAGCGCATTCACGCCACCTTCCGGCCGTGCGCCTGCATGCGACGACTTGCCGTGCACCGTGAGATAGGCCGAGCCGATGCCGCTGGTGGCGAGGCGGAGCGTGCCGCTGGCGTCGCTGCCTTCGAACGAGAACACGGCATCCTGCTCGGCGGCAAGGCGGGTGATGGTTGAGCGCCAGCCCGGCGAAGAGATCTCCTCGTCGCCGTTGATCAGCACCGTCAGCGTGCCGTAGTCCTTGAAGTTGAGCTTCTGCAACAGTGCCACGCTGTGGAGGATGGTGGCGATGCCCTGCTTGTCGTCGGCGATGCCGAGGCCGTAGGCCTTGTCGCCATCGACGCGGAACGGTTGGTCCTTCAGCATGCCCTTGAGATACACCGTGTCCATATGCGCGATCAGCATGATCTTGGCGCTGCCGGTGCCCTTGAACACGGCCTGCACGGCGGGGCCGATTGTCTCCGGCGTATCGTCCAGGCGATAGATGTCGGTGGTTTGCAGGATGTCCACGCTGCCGCCGAGCTGCTTGAGCTGGCCGGCGATGCGCGCCGCGATCTGGTTGAGGCCTTCGATGTCCTTGCTGCCGGATTCGATCTGCACGAGGTCGCGCAGGGTGTCGAGCAGCGGTTGCTGCTCCTGCTGCGCCAGCGCGCGAAGGTCGGCTGCCGGCTCCGCATGGGCTACTGCAGCGGCAAACACCATGCTGAAGGAGGCGACGAGCGGGCGGATGAACGAGCGGGCGGGATGCGGTTGGGGCATGAGCGGCGGTCTGTGAGTTGGAGGACGATCCCTATCCCCTTCACAGGACTCGACGCCGCCGTCAACGGTTCCGGCGTGCCCCGCTCCCGCAGGGCACGCCGAAGCAGCTGACGTCGGCTATTGCTTCGGTTGCCCGAAATCGAGCGGCGGCAGCTCGATCTGCGGCACCTCGATCTTGACCTTGTTGAGGTCGACGTCGAGCGGCTTGTCGAGCAGTCCGGTGACGACGACCGGGAAGGCGATCACCAGCGCCACCATGATCGCTTGCAGCCCGATCCAGGGCATGGCGCCCCAGTAGATGTCGGAGCTCTTCACTTCCTTCGGCGCCACGCCGCGCAGATAGAACAGCGCGAAGCCGAACGGCGGGTGCAGGAACGAGGTCTGCATGTTGACGCAGAGCATCACGCCGAACCAGATCAGCGCCGCGTCGGGACCGACCACCGGCGCCAGCACCTTCTGTGCGATCGGCGCGATCATCGGCAGGATGATGAAGGCGATCTCGAAGAAGTCGAGGAAGAATGCCAGGAAGAAGATGAACAGGTTGATGAAGATGAGGAAGCCCCAGACGCCGCCGGGCAGCGAGGTCAGATGGTGCTCGAGCCAGGTGCCGCCGGACACGCCGAGGAACACCACCGAGAAGCAGGTCGAGCCGATCAGGATGAAGGTGACCATGCAGGTGATGCGCATGGTGGTCTCGTAGCCCTGCTTGATCAGGTCGCGCAGGTCCGGGATCTTGACGGCCTCGAGGCAGATCCAGACCACCGCGGCATAGGTGATCGCGAAGGCGAGCTTGAAGATCAGGTTCTCGGTGTAGAGCATCGCGATGATGGTGCCGATGCCGCCGGCGATCACGCCGACGATGAGCACCTTGCGGCCGGTTGCGCTGAAATCCTTGTGGTGGATGGCGGCGAGCACGATGGCGCCGACCGCGCCCATGGCGCCGGCTTCGGTCGGGGTCGCAAGGCCCATCATCATGGTGCCGAGCACGACGAAGATCAGCACCGCGGACGGGATGATGCCGAGCAGGCACTTCTTCCACAGCGCCCAGCCGGTCAGCGTGCGCGCTTCGATCGGCACCGCAGGCACATGGCTCGGCTTGAAGATGCCGAGCAGGAAGGTGTAGCCGGCGAACAGCAGGATCTGGAACACCGACGGGCCCCAGGCGCCGAGATACATGTCGCCGACCGACTTGCCGAGCTGGTCGGCGAGCACGATCAGGACGAGAGAGGGCGGGACGAGTTGCGTGATGGTGCCGGAGGCGGCGAGCACGCCCGTGATGTAGCGGATGTTGTAGCCGTAGCGGATCATCACCGGCATCGAGATCAGCGCCATCGCGATCACCTGTGCCGCCACCGTGCCGGTGATGGCGCCGAGGATGAAGCCGACGATGATCACGGAATAGCCGAGGCCGCCGCGGATCGGGCCGAACAGCTGGCCCATCGAATCCAGCATGTCCTCGGCGAGCCCGCATCGCTCCAGTATCGCGCCCATGAAGGTGAAGAACGGGATCGCGAGCAGGAGCTCGTTGGACAGCACGCTGCCGAAGATGCGGCCCGGGATCGCCTGCAGGAAGTTGAGGTCGAAGAAGCCGAGATAGATCGAGAGGAACCCGAACGACAGGCCGACCGCGGCGAGCGTGAACGCCACCGGATAGCCGATCAGCATCGCAATGATCAGGCCGCCGAACATCAGAGGCGGCATCATCTCCAGCGTGATCATTGCGTCGGCCTCTCATACTTCGCGTCGATGGTCACATAGCCCTGCAGCGCGGCGATCCGCTTGATCACCTCTGAGACGCCTTGCAACGCAAGCATCACGAAGCCGGACGGGATAACGAACTTGATCGGCCAGCGCAGCAGGCCGCCGGCATTACCGCTCATCTCGCCGACCGCATAGGCCTGGTAGAAGAACGGCCAGGACAAATAGGCGAGCAGCAGGCAGGACGGGATCAGGAAGCACAGCGTGCCGATCAGGTCGAGCCAGAGCTGGCCGCGTTCGGACAGCATCAGATAGAGGATCTCGACGCGGACGTGCTCGTTGCGCTTGAAGGTGTAGGAGGCGCCGAACATCACGAGGATCGCGAACATGTACCACTGCGCCTCGAGCCAGCCGTTCGAGGAATAGCTGAACGCGTAGCGGATCATGGCGTTGCCGGCGCTGACCAGGCAGGCGATCAGCACGAGCAGATTGCAGACATAGCCGATCTTCTCGTTCAGTCGGTCGATGGCCTGACTGAGTGCCAACAATGGGCGCATCAAGATCTCCGTGGCCGCGCCATCGGCGCGCCGAATATTTCAAGCATCATCTGGCCGCCGCGCACAGGCGCACGGAGCCACGGCTCACTTTCAGGAGCAGTTGCAAACGTTCATCCTCCCCCGAAATCCGCTTCCGCCGTTCTTGGCTGCCGGATCGTCGGCGGGAGCCGACGGGAGGGCAACGGCCTATCCGGCCAGACTGGCGTGAAAGCTGAGGCACCAAATCAGCGCCGCGGAACGCCGTCAATCGGAAAATGGGCAAATTGACGGCGCGGCAAACCGTTGTCCCGCCTTGGTAAAACGGGAGCGGCAAGGGCATCCGGAAAGCTACGGATGGATGCTAGCCGCCGGTGACGCTCATGTGGCGGCTGACGCTCGGGCGGTTGTGGCGGCGGTCGATGATGAAATCGTGCCCCTTCGGCTTCAGCCCGATGGCGCGGTCGATCGCCGCCGCGAGCAGGTCGTTGTCGGCGGAGGCGCGCAGCGGCCGGCGCAGGTCGGAGGCGTCTTCATGGCCGAGACAGGTGTGCAGCGTGCCGGTGCAGGTGATCCGCACCCGGTTGCAGGACTCGCAGAAATTGTGGGTCATCGGCGTGATGAAGCCGAGCTTGCCGCCGGTCTCGGCGACGGCGACATAGCGGGCAGGGCCGCCGGTGTCGTCGGCGAGGTCGGTCAGCGTGTAGTGCTTCTCGAGCCGCGCGCGCAGCAGCGACAGCGGCACGTACTGATCGATCCGGCCTTCGCCGATGTCGCCCATCGGCATCACCTCGATCAGGGTCAGGCCCATGCCCTTGCCATGCGCCCATTCCATCAGCGCCGGGATCTCGTCCTCGTTCATGTTCTTCAGCGCGACGGCGTTGATCTTGACCGCGAGCCCGGCCGACCGCGCCGCCTCGATGCCCGCCAGCACCTTGTCGATGTCGCCCCAGCGAGTGATGGCCCGGAATTTTGCGCCGTCCAGCGTGTCGAGCGAGACGTTGACGCGGCGTACGCCGCAATCGGCCAATTCCCCGGCGAAGCGGGCGAGCTGCGAGCCGTTGGTGGTCAGCGTCAGTTCGTCGAGCGCGCCGGTGGTCAGATGCCGCGACAGCGAGCGCACCAGGCCCATCACGTTGCGGCGGACCAGCGGCTCGCCGCCGGTGAGGCGGATCTTGCGCACGCCCTTGGCGACGAAGGCCGAGCAGAGCCGGTCGAGCTCTTCCAGCGTCAGCAGATCGGCCTTCGGCAGGAAGGTCATGTCTTCCGACATGCAGTAGAAGCAGCGCAGGTCGCAGCGGTCGGTGACGGAGACGCGCAGGTAACGGATGGTCCGGCCGAACGGATCGGTCATCGGCCGAAACAGCGTGTCAGGATGCGCTTGCGTTGAGACGTTCATTCAACCCGGGCCTTCAACCAAAGTGCTGAAACCAGTTCCCTGCCTGCCGCGCCGTGATCGGCGCCGCGCATTCGCAATCTATGCATGTTGGCACGTTGTCACAATGCGTTCCAAGGGAGGATACGCAACATGCAAAGCCGATCGCAAAGCGATAGGTGAGCCATATCGCGTGATGCATGATCGCAATCGCCGATGTGCCTCCACACAATAGAAAAAACCCGGCTTGCGGCCGGGCTTTTGTGCAGTGCAAATCTCGCGCAGTGCTAGCGCGTCGGTGCCGGCGCGGCGGCCGGCGGCGGTGCCGCACCCGGAGCGGGGAATGCGGAATCCGGAGCGGCGGCAGCGGGAGCCGCGGCGGCAGCCGGCTTCGGCTTCTTCTTTCTCGGGCGCATCGCCTTGTGCGCGCGCGGCGGCGGGCCGGCGGGTTGTAACTCGGCGAACACCGGGCTCGGATCGAGAGTCGTGGTGGCCGGGCTCGTGAAGTCGCCCGGCGTGCGGGTCACGGTCACCGGCACCGTCGCCGGCTGGAACTTCGGCATATTGAAGGTGACAGAGAAGTTGGCCTCCGGCGTCGGGACCGACACGGAGCAGGGCGTCTTGCAGCCCGGTCCGAGCGAGGTCACGGCATCGGCACCCTGCGGCGCCGAGTCCAGTTGCACCTGCATCGGCGGCGGCGCCGACTTGAACGAATCCAATGAGAAGGAGGAGCAGCCGGCCAGGCTCAGCCCGGCGGCCGCGATTACGATGATACGACGCATGATCCACACTCTACTGCGGCAATCAGCCACAATCCCCGCGCCGACCATAGGAGCGTCGGAACAGAGGCGCAACAGGGGGTGGCCCGCTCGTTAAAGGATGGTTAACGGCAAAATCGCATGGCAAAGTATTGCCGAGCGATATCAGCATGTTGCGGAATTGTTATGCCGCGATCAGGGCGGCGACGGCGGCCGGCAGATCGCGCATATGGCTGATCAGCCGGTCGGGCTTCAGCTCGGTCATCGGGACGTCGGTATAGCCGAAGTCGACGCCGATCACCGGGACGCTGGCACGCCGGGCGACCCCGACATCGGGGCCGGCATCGCCGACCATGATGGCGCCGGGCAGCTTTCCACCGGCGCGGGCGACCGTCTCGCGCAGGAACGCCGGGTCGGGCTTGGCGACGCCGAATGTGTCCTGGCCGCAGATCGCGGCAAAGCGCGGCGTCAGGCCAAGCCGGTCGAGCAACAGCTTCGACAGCCATTCCAGCTTGTTGGTGCACACCGCAAAGCGATGGCCCTTGGCGGCGAGCTGGTCGAGCGCGGCTTCGAGCCCGTCGAACGGGCGCGAGCCGTCGGCGATGTGCTCGGCGTAGAAGTCGACGAAATCCTTGGTCAGGCGGTTGAGATCGCCGACGCTGACCGTGCGGCCGTCCACCTCGAGCCCGCGTTCCAGCAGCTTGCGCGCACCGGCGCCGATCATGTTGCGTGCCGCCGCCAGCGGCACCGGCGCCAGGCCCTCGCGGTTGAGCACATAATTGAGCGCACCGATCAGGTCGGGCGCGGTGTCGACCAGCGTGCCGTCGAGATCGAAGACGATGATGGGGGGAGATGAGGCGGGCATGATGCTTTTGGCTATCGGGCCGTGCGCTGCGATGCAAGAGCAGATGCAGGCGTGCCATGAAATTGCCGGGACGCCGCGTTCCCAGCCAGTCCGACATTTTCACCCATCCCGGGATGCGCGCCGAGGGCAAAGAGCTGTTTTCGGCGATTTTGGCCGCGGTGAATGCCGTTTCGGCCTAAAGACCGGTCCGGATGGCGCTATTCCTGCCCGTGAATCGAGGCTAGATATGCGCCCGCCGGGCCGCCCGATGGCGTGCCCGGAACGGACAATTGAGGGGCTATCGGCACGTGAACATGGACGCACTGAAACGCCAGGCGGCGGCGCGCGCGCTCGAAGAGGTGCGCGACGGCATGAAGCTCGGCCTCGGCACCGGCTCGACCGCCAAGCACTTCGTCGAGCTGCTCGGCGACAAGGTGCGCGCAGGCATGAAGGTGATCGGCGTGCCGACCTCGGAGGCGACCCGGGCCGATGCGATCCGCTGCGGCGTGCCGCTGACCACGCTGGACGAGATCGACCATCTCGACCTCACCATCGACGGCGCCGACGAGATCGACCCGGCGCTCAACCTGATCAAGGGCGGCGGCGGCGCGCTGCTGCGCGAGAAGATCGTGGCTGCCGCCAGTGATCGCATGATCGTGATCGCCGACGACAGCAAATGGGTCGACGTGCTCGGCCGCTTTCCGCTGCCGGTCGAGGTGATCCCGTTCGGGCTCGCCGCGACCCAGGCCGCGATGGCGCGGGCGTTCGCGCAAGCCGGCGTGTCCGGCCAAATGATCATCCGCAAGGGCAAGGACGGTCACGCTTTTGTCACCGATGGCGGCCACTGGATCGTCGATGCCCATCTCGGCCGGATCGGCGACCCGCCGCGTCTGGCCGGTCTGCTCAGCGTGATCCCGGGCGTGGTCGAACACGGCCTGTTCATCGGGCTTGGCAGCGTCGCCGTTCTGGCCGGCGCGCAGGGAATTCGGGTTGTTGAACGGCCATGAGGCCGCAAGCAAGGAGACTTGGAATGAAGCGTTTTTCGGGACTTTTGTCGGCAGCGGCCCTGGCGGTCGGACTGGCGCTCGCGACCGCACCGGCGATGGCGCAGCAGCCGCAGCTGCCGCCCATGCCGAAGGTCAAGCAGTCGACCCCCGCGGCGATCGGCTACGCCAAGGAAATCCTGGCGATGAAGAACGTCGCGGTGATGTACAACGGCGCCGTTCCCGGAATCATCGAGAAGACCAAGACCGGTCTCTTGCAGCAGTACCTGAACTACCAGAAGGATCTCGACGAGACGGCGCTGGTCGTCGCCAAGCAGTTCGCGGGCAGCGAGAAGGAGATCGGCGAGGGCATGGCCCAGATCTACGCCGCCGAGTTCACCGAGCAGGAGCTGAAGGATCTCGTCGCGTTCTACAAGACGCCGCTCGGCCAGAAGCTGCTGGTCGCTGAACCCACTGCAATCAACGGATCGCTGCAATATATGCAGCAATGGGCGCAGCAGTTCGGCGTGATCATCAACGGCCAGTTCAAGGCCGAGATGAAGAAGCGCGGCAAGGATATCTGAGAACGATACCTATATGCCTGTGACCTCGCCCCGCTTGCGGGGCGAGGGGAAGAGAGAGGTACTGCCATGGCCGAGTTCGACGTCGACCTGTTTGTCATCGGTGGCGGTTCGGGCGGCGTGCGCGCCGCGCGCATTGCCGCGAACTACGGCGCGAAGGTCATGGTCGCCGAAGAGTACCGGATGGGCGGCACCTGCGTGATCCGCGGCTGCGTGCCGAAGAAGCTGTTCGTGATCGGCAGCCATGTCCACCAGGAGATCGAGGACGCCGCCGGCTTCGGCTGGAGCATCGGCCAGGTCTCGTTCGACTGGGCCACCCTGGTCGCCAACAAGGACAAGGAGATCGCCCGGCTCGAGCGCGCCTACACCACGAATGTCGAGAAGTCCGGCGCCAGGATCGTCAAGACCCGCGCGGTGCTGGAGGATGCCCACACGCTCCGCCTCGCCACCGGCGAGAAGGTGACGGCGAAATACATCCTGATCGCGACCGGCGGCGCGCCCAACCATGGCCCGGCCGTCCCCGGCATCGAGCACGTGATCTCCTCCAACGAGGCATTTCACCTGAAGGAGCTGCCGAAGCGGATCGTGATCCAGGGCGGCGGCTATATCGCGCTGGAATTCGCCGGCATCTTCGCCGGCTTCGGCTCGGACGTGACTGTGATCTACCGCGGCGACAATATCCTGCGCGGCTTCGACGAAGACGTGCGCACGCATGTCCGCGCCGAGATGGAGAAGCGCGGCATCACGATCATCACCGGCTGCACGGTGGTGAAGATCGACAAGCACGGCAAGGATTACACCACGCATCTGTCGAGCGGCTCGAGCATCGCCTCCGACCAGGTGATGTTCGCGATCGGCCGGCATCCCAACGTCGCCAATCTCGGGCTGGAGACGGCCGGCGTCGCCATCAATCCCGCCAATGGCGGCATCCAGGTCGACGGCTGGTCGAAGACCTCGGTCGACAACATCTATGCGGTCGGCGACGTCACCCACCGCACCAACCTGACCCCGGTCGCGATCCGCGAGGGCCATGCCTTCGCCGACACCGTGTTCGGCAAGCGCCCGGTGCAGGTCGACCACGCCACGATCCCGACCGCGGTGTTCTCGCAGCCCGAGGTCGGCACGGTCGGCCTGACGGAGGAAGAGGCGCGGGCGCAGTTTTCCCACGTCGACATCTACAAGGCCGATTTCCGCCCGATCAAGGCGACGATGTCCGGCCGCGACACCCGCGTGCTGATGAAACTCGTGGTAGACGGGGCGAGCGACCGCGTGCTCGGCTGCCACATCGTCGGCGACAGCGCCGCCGAGATCACGCAGGTGGTTGCGATCGCCGTGAAGATGAAGGCGACCAAGGCCGATTTCGACGCCACCGTCGCGCTGCATCCGACCGCCTCCGAAGAGCTGGTGACGATGCGCACGCCCACCGCGCGCCACGTCCGCCAGGCGGCGGAGTAGGGCGCGTCCACCGCGGGGGCGTTTTCGCGCGGCAGAGGAAGGGCAGATGAAGTTTCTGGCGCTGTGGCTGATCTTGCTCGCGGCACCGGACCTCGCATCTGCAGAGGACGCCGTCTTCAAAGTCGGCGTCGCCAAGCGCGACTTCAGTCCTGCCGAGCCCTACGATTGGCGCGGCGCCACGCTGCACGCGCTCCGCGTCACCATCTGGTACCCCGCCGTGGCCGATGCGCGCGAGCAACCGCAATGGATCGGGCCACGCATCATCCCACTCGTCAGCACCGGCAGCGCCGCACCCGATGCGGCGCCGGCGGCGGGGCCCCGCCGCGCGCTGATCCTGTTGTCCCACGGTTTTGGCGGCTCCGCATCCACTCTCGCCTGGTTCGGCGCAGCGCTTGCGGCGCACGGATTCATCGCCGTCGCGGTCAATCACCCCGGCAACAATGGATCCGAACCTACGACGGTCGACGGTTACACGCTGACGTGGTTGCGCGCTGTCGACCTCAGCGCGGTGATCGACGCCATGCGTGCGGACAGCGTCTTCGGCGACCGGATCGATCCGGCGCGGATCGGCGCCGCCGGCCATTCATATGGCGGCTACACCGTGATCGCCATCGCCGGCGGCATCACCGATCCGGAACGCACTCCGGCGTTCTGCCGCTCGCCTGCCGCCGACGCGCTGTGCACGTCGCAGTTGGGCGCTGCAGAGCTGCGCCAGAAGAGCCTGTCACGCCTGGCGACCGACCCCGATTTCCGGCAACGCTACGGTCTTGCCGGCCAGTCCTATCGTGACGAGCGCGTTCGCGCCGTGTTCGCAATGGCGCCGGGGCCCGTGCCTTCGTTCACGCCGGAGAGTCTCGGCGCCATATCGATCCCGGTCGCGGTCGTCGCGGGAAGCGCCGACGAGATCACGCCGCCGGCCTCCGGTGCCGAAGCGCTCGGCAAGGCGGTCCCCCATGCCACGCTCAAGCTGTTTCCGGGCGCAGGCCACTTTGTCTTCTTCGGGACCTGCACCCTGGCAGGGCGCCTGGTGATTGGACGGACCGTATGCCGCGATCCCGACGGGACCGATCGGGATGCGGTTCATGCCGAGTCCGTCAGGCTGGCGGTCGGTTTCTTCACCGCGAATCTGCACTGAACGACCTCGACCGCAGGACGGCGGGTTGCGTCATGCCCGGCCTCGCGCCGGGCGCCCATGTCCTCGTTCCCACGAGAGCGGGGCGTGAGGACAAATTTTACCGTTGCGCGGCGTCAATACAGCATTGCCTTGGCCGCCAAATCCCGCAGAATTGGCGGGCCGGGAAGGGTTATGGCCGTTTGGAACCTTGTGCCGAACCAGAAGTTGATTTTTCAAGCATATGAATTCAACGGATTGAGGGAGCCGCTCATGACAGGCCCAACCGAGCAAGAGATTCGGACCCGCGCCTACGAATTATGGAAGGACGCCGGCGAGCCGCCGGGCCGGATGGACCAGCTCTGGTACCAGGCCGAACGCGAATTGCTGGCGCGCAAGGCCGCCAACGGCGAGGCGCATTGCGATATCAACGGCCATCACAAGGCGACCACGTTCCAGTAAAACGCCGATCGAGATTGATGCAATCAACGGCATGCGATCGCCGCGTCCCGAGGGCGCGGCGATCGCATCTGTGTTGCGAACCCTGCTTTGAGTTCGCGCGCAACCAGCCGCGGTTCGGAACATCTCACTCCCGCCGACATTGATCCCGGTGTCCCGAACGACGGAGGAGAAGAAAATGATCCGACCGATTGCTGTTGCCCTTTCAGTTCTCGTCGCCTCGACGTCCCTCGCTCTGGCTCAGGCCAGCTCGAGCTCCAGCGGCAGTGCAAGCTCCAGCGGCAGTGCGAGCTCAAGCAAGAGTTCGAGCGGTTCCGGCAGCGCCCAGGGCTCGGCCGCCACGACGGGACAGGGGCAAGGCCAGAAGCCGCCGAGCACGACAGACAAGTGATATAGACAAATGATCAAGGAGGCCGCCCGCGTAGCGGCCTCTTTCATTTGTGGTGGCCGCCATCTATCGATGCCAGGCCCGGAGGCATCCATGAACGACGCGATCGATCTTGCACAGAAGCTGTCGACATTCAGCGACCACTGGTCGCCGCGCACCGTGGCGCAATTCAACGCCTGCGACGTCATGGTAGTGAAGGTCGAGGGCGAGTTCGTCTGGCACAAGCACGACGACACCGACGACTTCTTCCTGGTGCTGAAAGGCGTGCTCGACATCGAACTGCGCGACCGCACCGTGACGCTGAAGCCGGGCCAGATGTACATCGTACCGAAGGGCGTCGAGCACCGCCCCGTCGCGCGGGAAGAGGTGCATCTGTTGCTGATCGAGCCGACGGGGACGCCGAACACGGGGGATGCGAAGACGGCGGCGGCGCGGAAGGTGGTGTAAAGCCCCTACAGGAAAGGTTAAATTCCATAACCGGATCAATGCGATCAGCCCTGTCCAGTCCTTGCTAAGAAAATATTCCGCTTGGCGTTTGACCCAACTCAGATGTTCAATATGCGCGTCTCACCCGATCGAGGGGCGCTGCGCATCGTCAGGAGTGTTGCGGTGAGATGCGGTGGACGCCGCTCGCGCACTGACGACGTGCGCGATGCGGCGGACGGCGAAGTCGTGCAGACCTGACGCCCTAGCGGCAGGTGTCTCCCGCGGAACGCGAAAGCGTTTCGCAGCGACGGTGACAAACAAGCCCAGTCTCACCGGGGCGAGCACGTATAAGCCGTAAAACCATCGCGCAGGGAAAGCCGGGTTGTTTCCGGTTACACCTGTGGTCCTACCTCCCGCGTTTTTTATTACGCGGGACCCATGGGTGCGATCGGCACCCGGCTTTCCCTGCGCCCTCTGATTGAAGAGCGGCGAAACGAAATGCAAAAGCTCGGACGATTCATGTCGCGAGAGTGCGAAGCGGCGTCCTCATCCACAACTGTCATCGCCCGCGAAAGCGGGCGATCCAGTATTCCAGAGACAGCCTTTGCTGAATCGATAAGCCGCGGCGTACTGGATCGCCCGGTCGAGCCGGGCGATGACACTGAAGTTGGGGCCGCGTGGGGATGCAACGACGGCGGAGAAGGTTTGCGCTCATCCCTCCGCCTCGAGCCATTCCGCGGCGCCGCGCCACAGCGTGTCGCGGTGCTCGCTGCGGAAGAAGCCGAAATGGCCGATCTTGCTGACGCCGGCGTCCGCGGGTCGGATCGAGACGATCTCAGGCGTGACCGATGTAAACGCGGAGCACAGCAATTCGACCGCGGGCCGCGTCGCCCAGGTGTCGTCGGTGACGCTGAAGGCGCGGAGCTTGCCGTTGAACTTCGCGAAATTCGCGCGCGCCGCGAGCGCGGGATCGTCGAGCAGATAGCGCTCGCGCATCACCCAGCTTCGCCATTGCTCGAACACGCCCCGCGGCAGGTCCATGCCAAGGCCGGCCCAGGCCGGCACGTAGCCGAGCGTGCGCGCCAGCGGCATGCCGATGCCGTTCATGAAGGCGACGACGCGGTAGCGTTCGGGCGAGGCCATCAGTTTCCAATAGGCGGCCTGCGCGGCGATCAGGAGAGCGCGCGGGATCTCGGTGTTGTTGGCCAGCAAGCCCAGCGCCTGGCCGCCGAAGGAATGGCCGACATAGGCGAGCGGCAGATCGCTGTAGCGGTCGCGCATCCAGCTCACCGCGGCGGTGGCGTCGAGCGCGGCCCAGTCAGCCATCGTGGCCTTGAAGCCGGAGAGCGACTTCGGCTTGTTCAAGCCGGTCGCGGCAAGCGGTCTCGAGTCACCGGTGCCGCGGTAGTCATAGGTCAGCACGGCCGCGCCGCGGCGGGCGAGGTAGCCGGCAAAGCCGCGATAGACCTTGCGTGGCACGGCGGTCGCCGAATTGATCAGCACGGCGCGGCGCTTCTTGCCGCGCGGCAGGAACAGCGTCGCGGCGAGCGGATAGCCGTCCGCCGCCGGCACGACGATATCGTCGCTAAAAACGTCGTCCGGCGTGGCCTCGGCCACGGCTATTTGGCTGGCATTCATGGTATGGTCCAGCAAAGGCGAATTCGGTTTTTCTTGCAAGGGCTTGACGGAATTGCCGGAATCCTTCTAGCGGGGGAGCGGGCGGCTGTGTATAAGCCCTGCTTTCCCGGCGATTAAGTCGCGGTTTTTGCTCAGGAGTTGACCTCATGTCCGAGCGGTGGACACCCGATAGCTGGCGCACCAAGAAGGTGCTGCAGGTGCCCGATTATCCCGATGCCAAGGCATTGGCCGATGTCGAGGCCCAGCTCGCGAGCTTTCCGCCGCTGGTGTTCGCGGGCGAGGCGCGCAACCTGAAGAAGGCGCTGGGGCGGGTCGCCGACGGTGAGGCGTTCCTGCTGCAAGGCGGCGACTGCGCCGAGAGCTTTGCCGAGCACGGCGCCAACAACATCCGCGACTTCTTCCGCGTGCTGCTGCAGATGGCCGTGGTCATGACCTATGCCGGCGCGCTGCCGGTGGTGAAGGTCGGCCGCATCGCCGGGCAGTTTGCCAAACCGCGCTCCTCGCCGACCGAGAAGCAGGGCGATGTCGAGCTGCCGAGCTATCGCGGCGACATCGTCAATGACATCGCCTTCACGCCGGAAGCGCGCATTCCCGATCCGCAGCGCCAGCTGATGGCCTATCGGCAGTCGGCGGCGACGCTGAACCTGCTGCGCGCCTTCGCCACCGGCGGTTTCGCCAATCTCGGCAGCGTGCATCAATGGATGCTCGGCTTCCTGAAGGACTCGCCGCAGTCCCGCCGCTACAAGGAGCTCGCCGACCGCATCTCGGACGCGCTGAACTTCATGCGCGCCTGCGGCCTCGACCTCGAGAGCCATCCCGAGCTGCGCGCCACCGATTTCTACACCAGCCACGAGGCGCTGCTGCTCGGCTACGAGCAGGCGATGACGCGGGTCGATTCCACCACCGGCGACTGGTACGCGACATCGGGCCACATGATCTGGATCGGCGATCGCACCCGTCAGCTCGATCACGGCCATGTCGAATATTTCCGCGGCATCAAGAACCCGATCGGCCTGAAATGCGGTCCGTCGCTGAAGCCGGACGAGCTGCTGAAGCTGATCGACGTGCTCAGCCCCGACAACGAGCCGGGACGGCTGACGCTGATCAGCCGGTTCGGCGCCGACAAGGTCGGCGACCATCTGCCGGGCATGATCCGCGCCGTGCAGCGCGAAGGGCGCAAGGTGGTGTGGTCGTGCGATCCGATGCACGGCAACACCATCACCTCGACCTCCGGCTACAAGACGCGGCCGTTCGACCGCGTGCTGGCGGAGGTGAAGTCGTTCTTCCAGATCCATGCGGCCGAGGGCACCCATGCCGGCGGCGTGCATCTGGAGATGACCGGGCAGGACGTCACTGAATGCATCGGCGGCGCGCGCGCCATCACCGACGAGGATCTCAACGACCGCTACCACACGGTGTGCGATCCCCGCCTCAATGCCGAACAGTCGATCGACATGGCCTTCCTGATCGCCGAGCTCTTGAAGCAGGAGCGCGCCGGCAAGGCCAAGCCGATGCCGGCCGCTGCGGGCATGTGATTTGGGACGTGTGGGGGCAGTGACTTGCTGAGGTTCTGGCGAGCCACCATCAACTCGCGCAACGGGCTGGCGTTCGCCATTCGCTCGGAGCAGGCGATCCGCGAAGAGGTGGGGGCGCTGGCGCTGTCGCTGCCGCTGGCGTGGCTGGTCGGCGCCACCGTGATGCGCCGGGTCGAGCTGGTCGCGACCGTGGTGCTGGTGCTGGTGATCGAGCTGCTCAACACCGCAATCGAGAAGCTCGCCGACCGCCTGACCATGGATCACGATCCGCAGATCGGCCGGGTCAAGGACATGGGCTCGGCCGCCGTCGGCGTCGCGCTCATCATGGCCGGGCTGTTCTGGCTGTTCGCGCTCGCCGAACGCCTGGGCGCGTTCTGACCGTGATCCGGAAAAGTGGGAACCGGTTTTCCGATCAGATCATGCTCAAAACGAAAGAACGACGGTCATGGTGCGATTTCTGCAATCGCACCATGACCGAAGGGCCATTGAAGTTTGCTCTTGTGCAGGACAACTTAAGCGGATGAGCGAACAACAGATCAAGATCACCCTGGCGCAACTCAATCCGACGGTCGGTGACGTCACCGGCAACGCCGCGAAAGCGCGTGCTGCGCGCGAGAAAGCCAAGGCCGACGGCGCCGACCTCGTGGTGCTGTCGGAGCTGTTCATCGCCGGCTATCCGCCGGAGGATCTGGTGCTCAAGCCGGCGTTCCAGTCGGCCTGCCGTGCGGCGGTCGAGGAACTGGCGCGCGAGACCGCCGATGGCGGCCCGGCTGTTCTGATCGGCACGCCTTGGGTCGAGGACGGCAAGCTCTACAATGCCTGCGCGCTGCTCGACGGCGGGCGCATCGCGGCGCTGCGCTTCAAGGCCAATCTGCCGAATTACGGCGTGTTCGACGAGAAGCGGCTGTTCGCCCGCGGCCCGGCGCCGGGCCCGGTGACCGTGCGCGGCGTGCGCATCGGCGTGCCGATCTGCGAGGACATCTGGCTCGAGGAATCCGAGGACTACGAGAACGTCGTCGAGTGCCTCGCCGAGACCGGCGCCGAGATCCTGGTGGTGCCGAACGGCTCGCCCTATGCCCGCGACAAGGCCGATCTCCGGCTCTCGATCGTGGTGGCGCGCGTCACCGAAAGCGGGCTGCCGCTGGTCTATCTCAACGAAGTCGGCGGCCAGGACGAGCTGATCTTCGACGGCGCCTCGTTCGCCCTGAATGCCGATCTGTCAGTGGCGGCGCAGTTGCCGGCGTTCGAGGAGAACATCACGACGCTGACCTGGCGCAAGACCGCGGATGGCTGGCGCTGCTCCGGGCCGACCACGCCGCAGCTCGAGGGAGACAAGGCCGATTATGCGGCCTGCGTGCTCGGCCTGCGCGACTATGTCCGCAAAAACGGTTTTCCCGGCGTGCTGCTCGGCGTCTCCGGCGGTATCGACTCGGCGCTGTGCGCGGCGATCGCGGTCGATGCGCTCGGCGCCGACAAGGTGCGCGGCGTGATGCTGCCGTTCCGCTACACCGCGCAGGTCTCGCTCGACGATGCCGCCAAGCTCGCCGCCGCGCTCGGCATCCGCTACGAGATCCTGCCGATTGCCGATGCCGTGAACGGCTTCGAGACGATCCTGGCGCCGGTGTTCAAGGGGCTGGAGCGCGACATCACCGAGGAGAATTTGCAGGCGCGCGCCCGCGGCACGCTGCTGATGGCGATCTCCAACAAGACCGGCGCCATGGTGGTGACCACAGGCAACAAGTCGGAAATGTCGGTCGGCTACGCCACGCTGTACGGCGACATGAACGGCGGCTTCAACCCGATCAAGGACATCTACAAGACCGAGGTGTTCCGCCTGTCGAGCCTGCGCAATGCCTGGAAGCCGGACGGCGCGCTCGGGCCGTCGGGCGAGGTGATCCCGGTCAACATCATCATCCGGCCGCCGACCGCGGAATTGCGCGAGAACCAGACCGACCAGGATTCGCTGCCGCCCTACGACGTGCTGGACGCAATCCTGGAGCGTCTCGTCGAGCGCGAGGAGCCGCTTGCGACCATCATCGCAGCCGGCTTTGAGCCTGATGTCGTGACCCGCATCGATCGCCTGCTCAACATCGCCGAATACAAGCGGCGGCAGGCGGCGCCGGGCGTGAAGGTGACGCGCAAGAATTTCGGCCGCGACCGCCGCTATCCCATCACCAACCGCTTCCGCGATTTCGGCAAGGCACTGCCGACGCCCGATGACAAGCTGGTGACGCGCACCTCGCGTGCGTCGGCGGAGGCGTTTGAGGGGTAACCTTTACTGCTTCTTCTGCTGGATGAAGGTCGGGCCGACGGTGCGGATCTGGCCGTCGCTCGCGGGCGCGGCCGGGGCCGGCGCCGTGGCGTCAGCGGCAGCCGGCTGCTGAGCGGCGGCTGCAGGCGCGCCCTTCTTGCCGGCGGCGGCCTTGGTCTGCGCGCGCTGCTGCATCTTCCGCGCGCTCTCCTCGGTGACGATGATGTCGCCCTGCTGCGCGGCGGACGCCTGATCGTCGACCGCCTTCAGCGCCTCGGCCCAGCTCTGGCCGGCCGCCCGGCAGGAGCACGACGGATTGAACTCGGTGCGGTACTTGAAGGCGTTCGGCAGCGACGAGTAGGACTGGCCGTTGATCGAGACCGCCTGGTTGATGTCCTCGCCGGGATTCCGATAGGCGAACAGGCTGGCCTCCGTGGCCGGGCACTGCGCCTTGCAGATCTGCTCGTCGGCGGCGAAGCGCGCCTGGCTGGTCGCAAACGAGATCGGGAAATAGGCGCCGTCGCAGGTGCGGACGCAGACGGTGCGGAAGGTGCCGGACTGCGCGCCATATTGCGGGTCGGGCGGGGGCAGCTGGCTGTTCGGATTGCCGCCGCCACCGCCACCGCCGCCGAACAGGTTCTCGAGGAAGTTGCCCGGGCCGCGCGATGCGGCCGCGGCGTATTGCGGGCCGCAATTGTTCTGCGCCAGTGCGGTCAGCACCGAGCGGCGCTGGTTCTCGCGGTCGGCGCCGCCGAGCCCGCCGGAGCGCAGCCGCTCCAGATTGGCGGTCATCTGGTCGAGATTGGCGCGCATCTGCTGGATCTGGTTGTTGACCGGACCGCACTGCGCCGAATTGTTGTTGAAGAGGGACAGGAAGCCGGAGCTGTCGCAGCCCATGCGCCGCGCCTGCGCCGTCACCCGATCGAGCTCACCCTGCTGGCGGGTCGCCGCGTCCTGGTAGCGTCGGATCTGCTCGTCCCGTGCCGGATCGCCGCTGCCGCCGCCGCGATCGATCGCCGCCAGCTGGCCCTCGAGCCGGCTGCACATCGGGTTGGCCTGCGGCGCGCCTTGCGGCGCCGGGCCGGGCGGGCCCGGGGGCACCTGCGCCAGCGCATCCGTGGCGGGCAGGGCGATGCCGGCCAGCACGGCGCAAGTCAGAAACCAGCGGGAGAAGCGAGAACGCGAGCGATTGGGCATATCCGGCCATTAAAACGACGCCGCCCGGCGATCAACGCCAAAGCGCGCAGGCAAGGCCGCTGCAATAGCGGTTTCTCGGGGCAGCGTCACGTCGTTTCCGGGGCGCCGGTGTGGCAGTAACCCCGTTTATCCAGCGGCTTGGCTTAGCGCTGGCAGGTGATGGCGACGTATTCACCGCAAGCATTGCCGCTGCATTTCTCGTTTGCGGCGTGCGGAACCGCGCCGGTGATCTCGTCGGGATCGACGCGGCGGTAATTGGTGGCCTGCGCAAAATCGCGTGAGCGGCAATAGGCGCGGGCGGCGGAGGCGCCGCAGCGGTCGCCACGGGCCAGGCACTGGTCGATGCCGTAGCCGTCGGCCTGGTTGGCGACGATGAAGACGCGGCTGTCGGCCAGCGCGGCCGAGGGGGCAAGGAAGGACGGGACAGCGAAGAGCGTGCAGGCAATCAATGCTGAAATCGGCCGCATGGTGCACCAGTGAAATGGCGGGGGATCCGCTGGTCTTCCGGTACGCCCAAATCCTTAATAATGATTAACCATGAGGGCATTGGCGTGATTTTGCTGGGCGGGCGGCCGTAATGGGCTCCAAAACAGCCCCTTGACGCGATGGAGGGGTCATGAGACACGGTGGAACCATGAACGGCCACCTCGCCATCTGCAGCATTTGCCGCGAGATTATGAGCTAGCGATTCGCTGGCTGAGGCCGTCTTTTCTCAATCGCCTGAGAATCACTGGACGCCCGGCCGCAAGGGATGGGTACCCATGGATTTGCGCCTCTACGATACGTTGACCCGGGAGAAGCGGCCGTTCGTGCCGCTCGATGCCGACAATGTCCGCATGTATGCCTGCGGACCGACGGTCTACGATTTCGCCCATATCGGCAATGGCCGCGCCGCTGTTGTCTTCGACGTGCTGTTCCGCGTACTGCGCCACCGCTATGGCGCGGATCACGTGACCTATGTCCGCAACATCACTGACGTGGACGACAAGATCAACGAGCGCGCTGCGCGGGACTATCCCGGCGTGCCGCTGAACGAGGCGATCCGCAAGGTCACCGAGCTGACCTACCAGCAGTATCAGGACGACGTCACCGCGCTGGGCTGCTTGGCCCCGACGGTGCAGCCGCGCGCGACCGAGCACATCCCGGAGATGCGGGCAATCATCGAGAGACTGGTCGCCGGCGGCTTCGCCTATGTCGCCGAGGATCACGTGCTGTTCTCGCCGCAGGCGATGAACGCGGCCAATTCGGTGCTGCCGCGCTACGGCGCGCTGTCGAAGCGCTCGCTCGACGAGATGATCGCCGGCGCCCGCGTCGACGTCGCGCCCTACAAGCGCGACAACACCGACTTCGTGCTGTGGAAGCCGTCGAAGCCGGGCGAGCCGTCCTGGCCGTCGCCGGCAGGCATTGCGGTCGAGGGCCGGCCCGGCTGGCACATCGAGTGCTCGGCGATGGCCTGGAAGCATCTCGGCGAAAAATTCGACATCCATGGCGGCGGCATCGATCTGGTGTTCCCGCATCATGAGAACGAGCTGGCGCAGACCTGCTGCGCGTTCCACTCCGACCGCATGGCCAATGTCTGGATGCACAACGGCTTCCTGCAGATCGAAAGCGAGAAGATGTCGAAGTCGCTCGGCAACTTCTTCACGATCCGCGATCTCCTGGCGGATTGGCCAGGCGAAGTGCTGCGGCTTGCGATGCTCAAGACGCACTACCGCTCACCGCTCGACTGGACGCTGAAGAGCGCCGAAGAGAGCGCGAAGACACTCGACGACTGGTATGCGGTCGCGGCCGATGCCGAGCCCGGCGCGCCGTCGCAGGCCGTGGTCGAGGCACTTTACGACGACCTCAACACGGCGCAGGCGATGGCCGTGCTGCACGGCCTGCGCAGCGCGTCGTCGAGCAGCGAACAGCGCCGCAGGGAATTTGCCGGTTCGCTGCGGCTGCTCGGTTTCCTGTCGGAGAGCGCGGCCGCGTGGGAGGCGCGCAAGCAGCAGGCGAGCGGCGTCGATGCCGCGGCCGTCGAGGCGCTGCTTGCCGAGCGCAGCGCGGCGCGGGCGCGCAAGGACTTCAAGGAGTCCGATCGGATCCGCGATCAGCTCGCCGCGATGGGCGTGGTGATCAAGGACTCCAAGGAAGGCACCACCTGGGAGGTCGCGCGATGAGCCGTTCCGCACCCGCATTGCGCCCGTATCTGCCCGACGACGCAGCCGTTCTGGCGGCGATCTTCGCGGCCTCGATCATGGATCTGACCGGTGACGATTACAGCGAGGCGCAGCAGGAGGCCTGGGCGGCGGCGGCCGACGACGAGCAGGCGTTCGGCAAGAAGCTCGCCGGCCAGCTGACGCTGATTGCGACGTTGCAGGGCGCGCCGGTCGGCTTCGCCTCGCTGAAGGGCGCCGATCACATCGACATGCTCTATGTGCATCCGCGCGCGGTCGGGCAGGGCGTCGGAGCTGCGCTGTGCGATGCGCTGGAGAAGATCGCGAGCGCCCGTGGCACCAAGACCCTAAAGGTCGATGCCAGCGATACCGCGCTCGAATTCTTCCGCAAGCGCGGCTATGTCGCGCAGCAGCGCAATTCGATCACCATCGGCGACGAATGGCTCGCCAACACCACGATGCAGAAGACGCTCGACGGCGTTGCCACGCCCGGAGGCCACGCATGAGCCGCGAGCGCCTCTATCTGTTCGACACCACGCTGCGCGACGGCGCGCAGACCAATGGCGTCGACTTCACCTTGCAGGACAAGCGGGTGATCGCGGGCATGCTGGATGCGCTCGGCATCGACTATGTCGAGGGCGGCTATCCCGGAGCCAATCCGACCGACACCGAGTTCTTCGGCAGCAAGCCCGCGTTCGACCACGCGCGCTTCACTGCGTTCGGCATGACGCGGCGGCCGGGCCGCTCGGCCTCGAACGACCCCGGGCTTGCCGGCATCCTCGAGGCCAAGGCCGACGCGATCTGCTTCGTCGCCAAATCCTCGGCCTACCAGGTCCGGGTCGCGCTCGAGACCAGCAACGAGGAGAACCTCGCCTCGATCCGCGACAGCGTCGCCGCCGCCAAGGCGCTCGGCCGCGAGGTGATGGTCGACTGCGAGCATTTCTTCGACGGCTACAAGGAGAACCGCGACTACGCGCTCGCCTGCGCAACGGCGGCCTATGAGGCGGGCGCGCGCTGGGTGGTGCTGTGCGACACCAATGGCGGCACCATGCCGCATGAGATCGGGACCATCGTCGGCGATGTCGTCAAGCATGTGCCCGGCACCCATCTCGGCATCCACGCCCATAACGACACCGAGCAGGCGGTGGCCAATTCGCTGGCCGCGGTGCGCGCCGGCGCGCGGCAGATCCAGGGCACGCTCAACGGCCTCGGCGAGCGCTGCGGCAACGCCAATCTCTGCTCGCTGATCCCGACCCTGAAGCTGAAGCAGGAGTTCGCCGACAGATTCGAGATCGGCGTCACCACCGAGAAGATGGCGACGCTGATGAAGGTGTCGCGCACGCTCGACGACATGCTGAACCGCGCGCCGAACCGCCATGCGGCCTATGTCGGCGAGAGCGCCTTCGTCACCAAGACCGGGATCCATGCCTCGGCCGTGATGAAGGATCCGCAGACCTATGAGCACGTGCTGCCGGAACTGGTCGGCAACCACCGCAAGGTGCTGGTCTCCGACCAGGCCGGCCGCTCCAATGTGATGGCCGAGCTCGACCGCGCCGGCATCGCCTATGACAAGAGCGACCCGCGGCTGACGCGGCTGGTCGAGGAACTGAAGGAGCGCGAGGCCGCGGGCTTCGCCTACGAATCCGCCAACGCCTCGTTCGACCTCTTGGCACGCCGCACGCTCGGCAAGGTGCCGGAATATTTCAAGGTCGAGCAGTTCGACGTCAATGTCGAGCAGCGCTACAACGCCAACGGCCAGCGCGTCACCGTGGCGCTCGCGGTGGTGAAGGTCGATGTCGACGGCGAGCATCTGATCTCGGCCGCCGAAGGCAACGGCCCGGTCAATGCGCTCGACGTCGCGCTGCGCAAGGACCTCGGCAAGTACCAGAAATACATCGACGGGTTGAAGCTGATCGATTACCGCGTCCGTATCCTCAATGGCGGCTCCGAGGCGGTGACGCGCGTGCTGATCGAGAGCGAGGACGAGACCGGCGAGAACTGGACCACGGTCGGCGTCTCGCCGAACATCATCGACGCGTCATTTCAGGCGCTGATGGATTCACTGGTCTACAAGCTGATGAAGTCGGGCGCGCCGGCGTGAGACTGGCGTGACGGCACGAAAGGGACGTCATTGCGAGCGAAGCGAAGCAATCCATCCGTCCGCATGCTCGAATCGATGGATTGCTTCGTCGCTTCGCTCCTCGCAATGACGAGGGAGGACAGACATGATCGACCACGTCTCCGTCGGCGTCCGCGATCTCGAACGCGCCGCACGGTTCTATGAGCCGACGCTGGCCGCGCTTGGCCTGAGCCGCCTGGTCACGCGGCCGGCGACGATCGGCTTCGGCAAGGCCTATCCCGAATTCTGGATCAATCTGCGCGCTGCGATGGCGCCCGTGCCGCATGAGAGCGGCACCCACATCTGCCTGCGCGCCAAGACCACCGCCGAGGTCGACGCCTTCCACGCCGCCGCGCTGGCTTCGGGCGGCGCATCCGACGGTCCGCCGGGCCTGCGCCCGCACGATCGCGTGCGCTATTACGCTGCGTTTGTCCTCGACCCCGACGGCAACCGCGTCGAGGCCGTGACCTTTCCGAGCGAGTGAGTTTGGCTAGCCTACACGCATCTCATCCGTCATCCTGAGGAGCGCGTAGGGCGTCTCGAAGGATGAATCGGCCACCAGCGGGGCCGTTCATCCTTCGAGGCTCGCTCCGCTCGCACCTCAGGATGACGGGGATAGTTTGGCGCCCGCGCTCCTCTACAGCCGCCGCGCCACCTCGGGGGCGAGTTCCTTCGCGGCCGCCGGCTTGCCGGCCACCGCCGAACGCAGCCGCGGCAGGATCTCGTCGACGCGGTCGGCCATCAGCACGTTGATGGGCAGCGTCGGCCGGATGAACTCGGTCGTGCGCATGTGGTTCAACAGCGAGAGCAGGGGCTCCCAGAAGTTGTCGATGTTGGCGAGCAGGATCGGCTTGGAGTGACGGCCGAGCTGCTGCCAGGTCAATTGCTCGACCAGCTCCTCGAGCGTACCGATGCCGCCGGGCAGCGCGACGAATGCATCCGAGCGCTCGAACATCAGCCGCTTGCGCTCATGCATGTCGGGGGTGACGATCATCTCCTGAACCGAGGTCAGCGCATTCTCGCGCGCGCGCAGGAATTCGGGAATGATGCCGGTGACCGAGCCGCCATGATCGAGCGTGGATTTGGCGACGGCGCCCATCAGGCCGATCGAGCCGCCGCCATAGACCAGGCGCACGTTGTTGTCGGCAAAGGCCTTGCCGAGCGCGACGGCAGCTTCAACGAAGCGGGGATTGTTACCGGGGCCGGAGCCGCAATAAACACAGACAGTCTTGATTTGGTTCATACGATCCTTGTGGCACTGCAGCGTAAAGAGGGTCAAGATCAGCATATGGGGATTGAGGGCCAAAAAATCCCGCAAATTCCCGCGAATCGCGAACAATTTTCGTCATAAGCCTGTACGCCGCGTTCAAACGATCTATATGACGGGCACAATGGCAAATCGTGGAAAAGATGTGGCAGCGCACCGGCGCGCCATGACGGCGCGAGCGGGCTCCTGATGGTGCCGCCGCAACAGTCTGTGACCGGCGCCGCGCAGCCCACGGCCACGACGCCGGCCGCCGAGAAGGGCACGCTCCTCGGCACCCTCGTTCATCTCTGGCCCTATATCTGGCCGGGCGATCGCGCCGATCTGAAGATGCGGGTGATCTGGTCGGTGGTGCTGCTGCTGTTCGCCAAGCTCGCGACGCTGTCGGTGCCGTTCACCTTCAAATGGGCGATCGATGCGCTGAACGGCACGGGTTCGGCGCCGGTCGCATCGTCGAACTGGATGGTCTGGCTGATCGCCTCGCCGGTGCTGATGACGATCAGCTACGGCGCGGTGCGCATCATCATGGCGGTGCTGACGCAGTGGCGCGACGGCATCTTTGCCCGCGTCGCGATGCATGCGGTGCGGCGGCTCGCCTACATCACCTTCGTCCACATGCACGAGCTGTCGCTGCGCTTCCATCTCGAGCGCAAGACCGGCGGCCTGACCCGGGTGCTGGAGCGCGGCCGTTCCGGGATCGAGACCATCGTGCGGATGGTGATCCTGCAGCTGATCCCGACCATCGTCGAAGTCACGCTGCTGGCCGGCGTGCTGCTGTGGCAGTTCGACTGGCGCTACGTGCTCGCGGTGCTGATCACGGTCGTCGTGTTCATGTACTACACCTACGTCGCGACCGAGTGGCGGATCGAGATCCGCCGCAGGATGAACGATTCCGACACCGAGGCGAACACCAAGGCGATCGACTCGCTGCTCAACTACGAGACCGTGAAGTATTTCGGCGCCGAGGAGCGCGAGGCGCGGCGTTACGACCGCTCGATGGAGCGCTACGAGCAGGCCAGCGTGAAGACCTACACTTCGCTTGCGGTGCTCAACACCGGGCAGGCGATCATCTTCACCGCGGGGCTGACCGCGACCATGCTGATGTGCGCATTCGGCATCCGCAACGGCACCCATACGGTCGGCGATTTCGTGCTGATCAACTCGATGATGATCCAGCTCTACCAGCCGCTGAACTTCATGGGCATGGTCTATCGCGAGATCAAGCAGGCGATCATCGACATCGAGAAGATGTTCGACGTGCTGGCGCGCGATCCCGAGGTGAAGGACATTCCGGGCGCCAGGCCGCTGGTGGTGTCGACAGGCAGCGTGCGCTTCGAGGATGTCCGCTTCTCCTATGAATCCGACCGGCCGATACTGAAAGGCCTGAGCTTCGAGGTGCCGGCCGGCAAGACGGTTGCGATCGTCGGTCCGTCAGGCGCCGGCAAGTCGACGATCTCGCGGCTGTTGTTCCGTCTTTACGACGTCTCGAGCGGCCGCATCCTGATCGACGGCCAGGACATCAAGACCGTGACCCAGGCCTCGTTGCGACAGGCGATCGGCATGGTGCCGCAGGACACCGTGCTGTTCAACGACACCATCCGCTACAACATCCGCTACGGCCGCTGGGATGCCGGCGACGACGAGGTGGAGGAGGCGGCGCGTCTGGCGCAGATCGACGGCTTCATCCGGATGTCGCCGCAGGGCTACGAGACCCAGGTCGGCGAGCGCGGCTTAAAGCTCTCCGGCGGCGAGAAGCAGCGCGTCGCGATCGCACGCACGGTCTTGAAGGCGCCGCCGATCCTGGTGCTGGACGAGGCGACGTCGGCGCTCGACAGCCACACCGAGCACGAGATCCAGGGCGCGCTGGAACGGGTGTCGCGCAACCGCACCTCGCTCGTGATCGCGCACCGGCTGTCGACCATCGTCGGCGCCGACGAGATCATCGTGCTGGACCAGGGCCGGATCGCCGAGCGCGGCACCCACGCGCGGCTCCTGGCCGCCGACGGGCTCTATGCCAGCATGTGGAACCGGCAGCGTGAGGCCGAGGAGGCTCGCGAACGGCTCGCCCAGGTCGGCGACGACGGCACGGCGCCGAATCGGCTGCCGCCGGCGGTGGCCGAATCCTCTGAGGATTCCACCCCTGACGCGGGTGAGAAGCCCTTGCCGACCGCCGCGGAATAGTCGATTAGGGCATGATCCGGAAACGTGCGAAGCGGTTTTCCGAAAAGATCATGCCTGAAACGACCAACCAAAGCGCGACGATCGCGCCTTGAGGCCACTCCCGCCGCAGGGGCGGGGTACCACAGCGAGTTCTGATGTCGATCGCCAATTCCATCCGTGCGCAGATCCCGCCGATCCACCCGGAGGGCTATCCCTTCATCGGCGGTTTCGCGCTGGCGAGCCTGATCCTGTTCTGGATCTGGACCCCGCTGGGCTGGATCGGGACGCTGCTCACGGTCTGGTGCGCGCTGTTCTTCCGCGATCCCGTCCGGGTGACGCCGCTGCGCGACGGCATCGTGGTGTCGCCGGCCGATGGCCGGGTCTCCATGGTGGTGCAGGCGCTGCCGCCGGCCGAGCTCGGCCTCGGCGACAAGCCGCTGCCGCGGGTCTCGGTGTTCATGAGCGTGTTCAACTGCCATGTGAATCGCAGCCCGGTGGCCGGCCGCATCGACCGCATCGCCTATCGCCCCGGCGCCTTCATCAATGCCGAGCTCGACAAGGCGAGCGAGGACAATGAGCGCAATTCGCTGGTGATCTCGAGCTCGAACGGGCGGATCGGCGTGGTCCAGATCGCGGGCCTGGTGGCGCGCCGCATCGTCTGCTTCGTCAAGGAAGGCCAGTCGATCGGGGCGGGCGAGCGTTTCGGCCTGATCCGCTTCGGCTCGCGGCTCGACGTCTACCTGCCCGAGGGCACCAAGGCGCTGGTGTCCGAAGGCCAGACCGCGGTTGCCGGCGAGACCATCCTGGCGGATTTCCGCGGCGCTGATCCGGGCCGCACCTACCGCGCCGATTAACGCTGTTTCAGCCGGTCGATCAGCCGGTTCCGGCTCCGATGGCGGAGCCGGGCGGCGCTTGCTATATTGTGGTCCATGATGCCATCAGACCCCAATTCCATCGAGTTGCGCCGCCGCCGGTTCCGTCCGATCCCGGTGCGGATGCTGGTGCCGAACATGATCACGCTGCTGGCGATCTGCGCCGGCCTGACCGCGATCCGGCTGTCGACTGAAGGGCGGATGGAGCTTGCGGTCGCGGCCATCGTGTTCGCCGCGATCCTCGACGGCATCGACGGCCGCGTCGCCCGCATGATCAAGGGCCAGTCGAAATTCGGCGCCGAGCTCGACAGCCTCGCCGACTTCGTCAATTTCGGCGTCGCGCCGGGCCTGATCCTGTATTTCTGGCAGCTGCATGAATTGAACAATGGCGGCTGGATCGCCGCGATGGTGTTCGCGATCTCCGGCGGCCTGCGGCTGGCGCGCTTCAATGCCTCGATCGACGATCCGAACAAGCCGGCCTTCGCCGCCAATTATTTCACCGGCGTGCCGGCGCCGGCCGGCGCGATCACCGTGCTGTTGCCGATCTATCTCGCCTTCCTCGGCGTGCCGATGCCGCCGGCGACCTTGACGGCGTTCTACACGCTCTTGATCGCCTTCCTGATGGTGTCACGGCTGCCGGTGTTCTCCGGCAAGACGGTGAAGATGCGGGTGCCGCCCGAGATGGTGCTGCCGGTGTTCGTGTCGGTGGTGTTCTTCGTCGCGCTGCTGATCGGCTATCCCTGGCACATCCTGTCGGCGGGTTCGGTGGCCTATTTGATCAGCCTGCCGTGGGGCTGGAAGTCCTATCGCGACCAGGAGCGCCAGCTTGCGGCGCAGACGCAGGGGGCGAGCGCGGCGTCGCCGGCCACTGCTGCTTCCTATACGGCGCCGGTCGCGGATACGGACCACGACGATCGTCCGACGCATCTGCATTGACTTCCCGACCCGTCATCCTGAGGAGCCGCGTAGCGGCGTCTCGAAGGATGCACGGCCACGATCTCGCAGCTGGGCCGTCGATCCTTCGAGACGGCGCTGCGCGCCTCCTCAGGATGACGGTCATGGAGCTGTGACGCCCAAATATCAGCCATGAGCGGGGCTCGGTTGGGTTCGCCCCTGATCTCGGTTATAGGCTGAGATGGCTCAGCGAACGCCAAAAATCAGGAGAGAAACGCCGTGACGACATCCGCTTCCGCCCCGCTGCCTGCTTCCGTCCTCGAGGCGTTGGGACGCTATGACACGCCGACGATCTGCAACGCGATGGAGATTGTCGCGCCGGAGCGCCGTCTGATCGGCTACACCGTGAAGCCGCTGGTCTGCCCGTTCCCGACGCTGCCGCCGATCGTCGGCTATGCGCGCACGGTCGCGATCCGCTCGGTGCTGAAATCCGGCCTGTCGGCCGAGGAGCAGTCGAAGCGCCGCATCGACTATTACGAATACGTCGGCACCGGCTTCGGTCCGCGCATCTCCGTGATCCAGGACATCGACGGTCCCGACGTCGGCTATGGCGCGTTCTGGGGCGAGGTGCAGAGCGCCGTGCACAAGGCGCTCGGCTGCCTCGGCGTCATCACCGACGGCTCGATCCGCGACATCCCGCAATGGGCGCCGGGCTTCCAGGCGCTGGCCGGCTCGATCGGCCCGTCGCACGCCTGGGTGCACGCCGAAAGCTTCGGCGGCGAGGTCCGTGTCGCCGGCATGACGGTGCGCTCCGACGACCTGATCCACGCCGACAGCCACGGTGCGATCGTGATCCCCTACGAGATCGCGGCCAAGCTGCCGGAGGCCGCCGAACTCTGCGGCCGCCGCGAAACCCCGATCCTCGACATCGCGCGCAGCAAGGACTTTTCGCTCGAGAAGCTGAAGGACGCGCTGAAGCGCTCGTCGGAAATCCACTGAGGCGCCGAGTCTCCACCGCGCGCTCCCGATCACCTCTCCCAAGGGAGAGGTGAACGTCCGCCACCGCCCACGCCGATCACGCCGGCGCGACCTTGGCGATCTCGTTCGCGCCGCGAACGGTCATGTCGATCGCGACATAGAGGATCACGGCGAGGCCGACATAGGCGATCCAGCGGTGGTTCTGCAGCAGCCGTGCGATGAAGGTGGCAGCGGCGCCCATCATCGCGATCGAGAGCGCGAGGCCGAATACCAGCACGATCGGCTGCTCGCGCGCCGCGCCCGCGACCGCCAGCACATTGTCGAGCGACATCGAGACGTCGGCAACGATGATCTGGGTGGTGGCCTGCCACAGCGTCTTGCGCGGCACCTCCGCGCCGCCGGTGCCATCCACGGCCGTGGTCTCGTGCGCGCTGGCACGCAGCTCGCGCCACATCTTCCAGCACACCCAGAGCAGCAGGATGCCGCCGGCGAGCAGCAGGCCGACGATTTGCATCAATTGCGTGGTGACGAGGGCGAACAGGATGCGCAGCAAGGTCGCGGCGCCAATGCCGATCAGGATCGCCTTGCCGCGTTGCTGCGCCGGCAGGCCGGCCGCGGCGAGGCCGATCACGACGGCATTGTCGCCGGCGAGCACGAGGTCGATGACGACGACTTGCAGCAGTGCGCTGAGGGCGTCGAGTGAGAACAGTTCGGACATGGATCATCCCCTTTAAGGTCGGGGAGTGGGCCGCTTCGACGAAGCCGGATCTGCCGTCATGCCGACGGCAGATCCGTCATGACGTTGTCACGTCGCCGGTCGAGGCAGGGCCACTCCAACTGAGTTCCAGTCCGACATCGCAGCTTGTGGCTGCCAGAGGGGCCCGGCCTGGGATTACGGTCGCCAAGCGCGATGCGATCATTCGTCATCGCGCTTGCGCTTTTTTTGAGCATGATCCGTTCGGAAAACCGCTTCACACTTTTCCGGATCATGCTAGCCCGGACGGATTGCTGCTTCTTCCTCGAAGAACAGCGCCGCCTGGTCCGGCTCGCCGAGGATCGCCGCGGCGCATCCCATGAAGGTGAAGGCGCCGGCAAAATCCCACAGCGTGAGTTTCGCCACGCTCGTGCGCGCGTGGATCACGCGCGCCGCGAGCGCGGCAATGGCTGCCTCTGCGAACAACGCCAGGCTGAGCGCGGGCAGCACGAGCGCGAGCTCAACCAGACGCACCGTCAGGACAATCGGCAGCGCAGTCAGCGCTGCGAAGAGCAGGAGCATGCCGAATGGTTCCAGCGAGGGAGCCTTCCGCGAGTGCCTGCCTGGAATGGTCGAGGACATTCCAAATCCCTGCCGATGCAAATCCTTCAATCGGAGTCTTGTCGTTCACCCCGAGATTATCAGAATGCATGTCCCTTGACGCGCGGCGCGGCGCCGCGCGACCGCAGGCCGCGCGACAGATTGTGCACCTCGTGGCCATCAAGGAGGGGCGTTGACGGGTCATTTCGGCGCCGTTTCGGGGCTGATGGTGCTGCGGCATGCCATGGCAAAGTCCACAACGGGGATTTATCTTTGCTGGCAGCGCTGGGCGGACGATCGAAAGGCAATTTCGATGAACATGACGGGCAAGACGGTGCTGATCACCGGTTCCACCGACGGCGTCGGCCGCTATGTGGCGATGAAGCTGGCATCTCGCGGCGCCCGGGTCCTGATCCACGGCCGCGACACCAAGCGGGCGCAGGTCCTCGCCGACGAGATCAAGCGGGTCAGTGGGCGCGAGCCGATGTTCTACCAGGCCGACCTGTCCTCGCTCGCCGAAGTCCGCGAGTTCGCCCAGCTGGTGCTCGACGACCAGCAGCGCCTCGACGTGTTCGTCAGCAACGCCGGCATCGGTTCGCAGAACGAGGGGCCGGCGCGGCAGACCAGCAAGGACGGCCACGAACTGCGTTTCGCGGTCAACTATCTCGCCGGCTTCCTGCTCGCACATCTGTTGCTGCCGCGGCTCAAGGAGAGCACCCCGGCGCGCATCGTCAATGTCGCCTCGCTCGGCCAGCATCCGATCGATTTCGCCGACGTGATGATCACGAAAAACTACAGCGGCGCACGCGCCTACGCGCAGAGCAAGCTGTCGCAGATCATGTTCACGATCGATCTTGCCGCGGAGCTGGAAGGCAGTGGGGTGACGGTCAACTCGCTGCACCCGGCCACCTACATGAACACCACGATGGTGCGCGCCTCAGGCGCGACGCCGATCTCGACCGTCGAGCAGGGCGGCGACGCCATCCTGCGTCTGGTCGAGGACGACGACGTCGCGGACAAAAGCGGATTGTTCTTCGACGGCAAGCGTGAGGCCCGCGCCCACGCGCAGGCCTATGACGCCGAGGCGCGCAGGCGGTTGCGGGAGTTGAGTTTGAAGCTGGTCGGATTGTAGGATCCCAGACCCGTCGGCCGGCCGGAGCGGATCGCATCAGATAACCGCCGACACTGGCCCGAACGCCGGGTTCCCGGCCATAGCCGATATTTACTAACGGCTTGGTCAAAAGGAACTAGAGCTCCCGCCGGACGTTGACACGGCAACCCAAGCAGAACGGACAGATCAAGCAACGCAGGGAGCCAGCGATGGACCATGTGGTGACGGATGACGCGCGCGAAAACGGGCGGCTGAGGGGGACCGTTTCGGCTGCCCGCGGGGGGATTATTTTCGTTGATGTAAACGGCCAAGTCGTGGGAATGGACAGGACCGCTCGGGAGGGACTCGACGGTGAGGTGAAGCAACTGAAATTGCCGCTTCGCGACGATGGCGCACGCGATGCCGGTTTCGTCGATTGTTTCGCGTCCGCCGAAACCGTGAGAATCCGCGGCGTGCCGACGCAGGTGTGCGTCATCCAGGAACGTGAATCCACGGAACGGCGGGCCACGGAGCGGGAGGTGATGACTGCGATCGAGTCGGTGCTGGCGGACACCTCCTCCTTCGCTCGCAGCATCATCGATCGGATCAAGACGTTGTCCTTCGCGCCCTCCGGCACCGCGGCCGAGGACCTTGATCCCCTCACCGAGCGCGAGAAGGAAGTCCTCGGATTGATCTGCCAGGGCAAGAGCGACCTCGAGATGAGCGTTGAACTCAACGTGTCGCACAACACTGTGCGCAACCACATCTCATCGCTTTACCGCAAGATCGGCGTCAACCGGCGCAGTGCCGCCATTCTCTGGGTGCGCGAGCGGGGCATCGCCCCGGCAAGCTTGCGCGGCCGCCGCCGCCGCCATCCACCTTCCGATCGGGAGTCGCTCTAGTGTCCCGAATCTGAAGTTCGCATCCTTTGCCGCACATTCGGAGCGGACTTCAGATTCGATAAGGACGCTAGCAAATTTATGATTCGAGTCTGCTTTGTGAATGCGAAGTTCGTGGAAGTGGCTGCCGCGAGATCGCACGAACTTCGCATTCAGCACACGAGATGCGTCGAACCTACTAATGGTCTGGTAGTTCTAGCTCTCTTGCGCCCAACCCCTGTTTGTTGTTCCTTCAACGAAATCATCAGGTTCACTGGGAGCCTCCGTAACTCGGATGCTGTGGCGCCGGCAGCGCTGCAGCCATTGGGCCAACGGTCAGTCGAGAAGGCAATGTCTCCGTGGCCGCGCGCTTGCTTCGATTGTATATCGCAGGAAATTCGGCCAGTTCGCGCCGCGCCCAGCAGAATCTCGACCGCTTGCGGACGTCCATCGGCGCGCATGGATGGGACGTCGAGATCATCGACGTATTGGATCGGCCGGAGCTTGCCGAAGGTGCGCGCATCATTGCGACACCGACCCTGTCCTACGAAGATGCGACTCGCACGCGACGCATCGTCGGCGATCTTGGCGACACGGTGCGGGTTCTGGAATTTCTCGGGATCGACCGGAAGGACGAGGCATGAGCGCTGAGGAAGCAGGGATCACCGGCGTGTTGGAGCGCGTCAAGACCGGGGTCGAAGCCTTCGACGAGTTGGTGATGGGAGGGTTGCCGAGAGCCCGCTCCACCGTGGTCGGCGGTACGCCAGGCAGCGGCAAGACCGTATTTGCCACCCAGTTTCTCGCTCACGGCATTACCCAGTTCGACGAGAACGGCGTATTGGTGACGTTCGAGGAGCCGCCCGCCGACATCCAGGCCAATATGAGCGGTTTTGGCTGGGATCTGGCAAAATGGAAGAGGGAGGGCCGGCTCGCCTTCGTCGATGCGAGCCCGCCGCCGAACGATGAGCTTGTGATCGGCGAGTTCGATCTTGCGGGGTTGTTGTCGCGTATTCAGCACGCGGCGAAGAGCGTCAATGCCCAGCGGGTAGTCCTGGATTCACTCACTCAGTTGTTCGATCACTTCATCGGCGACCCCAAGATATTGCGCCGCGAGCTGTTTCACATCAGTACGGCGCTGAAGAAGGCGGGGCTGACCGTATTGATGACGGCGGAGCGAAACAGCGAATATGGCGAGATCACCCGCCATCGCCTTGAGGAGTTCGTTGCCGATAACGTTGTCATTCTGCGCAACGTGCTCTATCGGGAAAAGCGCCGCCGCACGATCGAGGTTCTGAAGATGCGCGGCAGCCATCACGTCGAAGGCGAAGCGCCGTTCACGCTACTGGGCGGACGCGGGGTGGTGGCGATCCCGCTCTCGTCGCTACGGCTGGAGCAGCATTCGAGCACGGTGCGGGTGACGAGCGGCAATGCCGATATCGACGAGATGTGCGGCGGCGGCTTCTTCCGCGACAGCGTGACGCTGGTCAGCGGGGCGACGGGCACAGGCAAGACGCTGCTGGTCACCAACTTTCTCTCCGGCGGGGTCAAGGCCGGAGAAAGAGTCCTCATGTTCGGTTACGAGGAAAGTCGCGGGCAGCTGTTCCGCAACGCCAGCGGCTGGGGCGCCGATTTCGCAGGCATGGAAGCCGACGGTAAGCTGAAGGTCGTCAGTCTGTACCCTGAGGCCCAGGGCTTGCCCGATCACCTGCTCACGATCCAGGGGATGGTCGATGAGTTCAAGCCGAACCGGATCGCGGTCGACAGCTTGTCCGCGCTGGAGCGCATTGCCCCTGAAACCGGCTTTCGCGAGTTCCTGATCAGCTTGACGTCTTTCATCAAGAAGCGGGAGATCGCGGGTCTCTGCACCGCGACAAGCAAGTCGCTGATCGGTGGCGAGAGCGCCAGCGAACAGCACATTTCGACGATGACCGACTCGATCATTCTGCTGCGGTACATCCAGGAGCAGGAAGTCATGCACCGGGGCTTGATGGTGCTGAAGATGCGCGGCAGCGAGCACGCCAAGGAGATCAGACGCTTTTCCATCGACGGTTCGGGCATGCATCTGGGCGGACCGTTCAAGGAGGCGCCGAACGTATTCAAAGCGTGATATCCACCGCGAACGGTAGTTGGAATACGCATGACGGATACTCGGATTGGCTCAAAGGTCGCGCAGTCGGACATCCAATTCCTCATCGAGAAGAACGCCGACGGTATCATCGTCGTCGATGAAGCCGGGTTTGTGCTGTTCGCCAATCCGGCGGCGGAACGCCTGTTCGGGCAGCCGTCATTGGCGCTGATCGGATCGCCGATCGGCTTGCCGATCGTGGCGGGCGAGATGAGCGAGATTGCAATCCATCAGCCCGGGGGCGGGCTGGTAGATGCCGAAATCCGCACCGTAGAAACCAGCTGGGAGGGCCGGCCGGCGCGCCTCGCGAGCGTGCGCGACGTGTCGGAGCGCCGGGCGTTGGAAGACCGCATGCGTCATGCCGCCAAGATGGAGGCCGTCGGGCGGCTCACCGCCGGCATCGCGCACGACTTCAACAATTTGCTAGCCGTGGTTCTGGGCAATCTGGAAGGCGCGAGGCGCCGCATTGGCAGCGAAGAGGGCGCACTCGTAACCATGCTCGACAACGCCACGCGCGGCGCCCGGCAAGCGGTCGTCCTGACCAGTAAATTACTCGCTTTCGCAAGGCGCAAGCCTCTCGAATACCGTCGCGTGGATCTTTCCGAATTGATCGCCGGCATGTCGCACTTGCTGCAACGTACCCTGGGCGAGGGCATTTCGATACGGACGGACATACCGCCTCAGCTATGGGCGGTCGAGGTCGATCCAACCGAACTGGAGTCGGCGATTCTCAACCTCGCCGTCAACGCGCGTGACGCAATGCCGGATGGCGGCGAACTCGCGATCATGGCGGAGAATATCGATCTCGCGCGTGATGAGTCGGAGGATGGCGACGGCGAGGCCGGACCTTACGTCAAGATCTCGGTCGCCGACACTGGCATGGGGATGACGCCTGAGATCCAGAACCGCGTGTTCGAACCTTTTTTTACCACAAAGACCGATGGAAGGGGCACCGGCCTCGGCCTTAGTCAGGTTTATGGCTTCGTCAAACAGAGCGGCGGGCATCTCAGGCTTGAAAGCGAGCTCCACGTCGGGACCAGGATCGACATCTATCTTCCCAAGGCCGCGATGCTTTCAGATCAGGCAGTCTCTCGCGCCGAGGCCAGCTCGGAATTCAGGGCCATCCCGCGGGCCCGCGGTGGGGAGACGATCCTTGCGGTCGAAGACGACGAGGATGTCCGCGCTACCACCGCGGGCAGCCTTCGTGAACTCGGGTACAGGGTGCTCGAGGCGGCAGACGCGAGTGCTGCGTTGAGTTTGCTGAGAAGTGATGCGCAAATCGAGCTGTTGTTCACCGACCTTGGCCTGCCCGGCCAAATCAATGGCAAGGCATTAGCGGATCAGGCGCGGGCGCAGTATCCCGGCTTGAGGGTGCTGATCACGACGGCCTATGCCGGTGATGTCCTCATTCGTGAAGGACGGCTCGATCCGGACATCGAGTTGCTCAGCAAGCCGTTTTCATTCGCCGAGCTCGCAACGCGAATCCGTGGCCTGCTCGACGGCGGGCCTCCGCAGCCCGGCCGCATCCTGTTGGTCGAGGACGAGTTTCTCTTGCAGCTTCTCGTCACGGATATGCTTGCGGAATCCGGGCTCGCAGTAGATGGCGCTGCGAGTTTCAAGGAGGCCGCCGCCAAGGCGCGCTCGGGCATCGAGGGGCTGATCGGCGCGGTCGTTGATCTTGGCCTGCCGGACAGGCCGGGGGATGAACTCGTTGCGGAGCTTCGCAGCCTGTATACCGACCTGCCGGTCGTGCTCGCGACCGGCCATGTGGACGAGGATGTGCGGCAACGCTTCTCCGCTATGCAAGGCGTCCAATTGCTGGCGAAGCCATTCTCTGCCGAAGATCTGACGACGGCCCTTGGAAAAGCGGGCGTGAGACTTTGGCGCGCGAGCCTGAGCCGATGAGGGCCGGTCGGACCGGAATGGCAATCGAGAATCGTCGGGATGCGTTGTCGGAGACAACGATTGCGCCTCGATCGGCTCGATGCGTCGTTGCTTCGCCGATAGATCCGGAATCTCTCGATTCCGGATTCGGTTCCGTGGGCCGCCCCGGAATGACGGAGCAATACATAAGCCGTACGCCTCAGCTCACCCGCCGCTCGCGGTTCTCCCAATACGGCCTGCGCAGCTCGCGCTTCAGGATCTTGCCGGCGCCGGAGAGCGGCAGCGGGGTCGCGGTGATGTCGACGCTGCGCGGGCATTTGTAGCCGGCGATCAGCGTCTTGCAGTGCTCCATCAGCTCTTCCGGCGTGGCGTCGGCGCCGCTCTTCATCACCACCACGGCGTGGACCTGCTCGCCCCAGCGCTCGCTCGGGATGCCGATCACGGCGCATTGCGCCACCGCCGGGTGCTGGGCCAGCGCGTTCTCGACCTCGGCCGAATAGACGTTCTCGCCGCCGGAGATGATCATGTCCTTGACGCGGTCGACGACGTAGACGAAGCCGTCCGCATCCATGTAGCCGCCGTCTCCGGTGTGCATCCAGCCGTCGATCACGGCGCGCGCGGTCTCCTCCGGCCGCTCCCAATAGCCCATCATCACCATGTCGCCGCGCACCGCGATTTCGCCGACGGTGCCTGTTGGCACCACCTTGTCCTCCGCATCGACGATCCTCACCTCGGCGCCGAGCGTCGCGCGGCCGGCGCCGCGATGCCGGCCCTTGGCGCGGCCGTCGCCGATATGCTCCTTCCAGTGCAGCAGCGTCGCGATCGGCGACAGTTCGGTCATGCCGTAGGCTTGCGTGAACTCGACATGCGGCAGCGCCTTCATCGCCCGCATCAGCACGGCGTCGCTGATGACCGAGGCGCCGTAAGCGATCCGCTTCAGCGACGACAGGTCGTAACTGCCGAGCGTCGGGTGATCGACGAACATCTGGATCATGGTCGGCACCAGCAGCACGTCGGTGACGTGCTCCTTCTGCACGGCGGCCGCGACGCCGTCCGGCGTAAAGCCCTGGATCACGACGTTGGAGCCGCCGGACAGCAGCACCGAATACATCGCCGCGCCATTGGCGAGGTGGAACATCGGCGCCGCGTGCAGGTAGATCGTGCTCGCCGGCCACAGGCCTTCGCCGAGCGCGTTGAGCGCATTGGCCATCAGATTGCCATGGCTTAGCATCACGCCCTTGGAGCGGCCGGTGGTGCCGCCGGTGTAGAAGATGCCGGCGAGATCGTCGCGGGTGCGCATCGCATCCGCCATCGGTTCGCTCTGCGCGATCAGCGTCTCGTAATTCTCCATGCCGGCGGGCGTCTCGCCTTCGTCGGCGCAGATGAGCTTGAGGCCAGGGATGGCGCCTGCCAGCGTCGCGCCGACCGCCGCGAACGCCTTGTCGACGAACAGGATCGTCGCGCGGCAGTCGCGCAGCGCATCCTCGTTCTCGATCGGAGACCAGCGGATGTTGAGCGGCACGATCACGGCGCCGGCCCAGCCGACCGCGAGGTAGAGTTCGAGATAGCGATCGGAGTTCAGCGACAGGATCGCGACGCGGTCGCCATTGTCGGCGCCAAGCGAGCGGATGGCGGCGGCGAGGCGGGCGACGCGGTCGCCGACCTCGCGCCAGTTGCGCCGCCGCTCACCGCAGACGATTGCGAGCCCGTTTGGATTGACCTGCAGCGCCCGCCGCAGTCCGTGCGTGATGTTCACTCGTCTCCTCCCTTGATGCGTTTCCCTTGCGAGGCGGTTTGCCCGCCTTCTGTGCAGCCGGAACGGCTGCCTTGCGCGTTGTTGTCTCGCGCGTTGATGTCACTTGTGTTGTTGTTTTGGCGATGCCCTCGGTGAGGCGGATCGCGAATTCCTCGGCGACGGCACGGCCGATCAGCTCACCGCCGGGCTGGAACCAGTGTCCGATCCAGTTCAGCGAGCCTGCGATCGCGAACGCCGCGAGCTTCGGGTCGCAGGGTTTCACCGAACCGTCCTTGACGCCGGCGGCAATATAGTCGCGGAAGGCGCGGTCGATCCGCCGCTTGGCGGTCTGCACGATCTTGCGGTTGTGCTCGCTGAGATCGCGGATGTCGAAGCGGACCAAGCTCTTGCCGTAGTCCTCGGTCATCAGCTCGGCATAGCGGACGATCAGCTTGCGCAGCTTGTCGAGCCCCGAGCCGCCGCCGGCCGAGGTCTCGGCGATGCAATCGTCGACCAGCTCGTTGCCGATCGACCAGCACTCGTAGAGGATCTCGTCCTTGCCGCGGAAGTAATTGTAGAGTGCCGGCTTGGTGATGTTGAGCCGCCTGGCGACCTCGTTCAGCGTGGCGCCGTGATAGCCCTGTTCGAGGAACAGGGCGACGGCCGTGCGCAACACCGCCTCGCGCTTCTCGTCGCGGGCGCGGCGCCGGCTCTCGAACGGCAGCCAGGGGGACTCGTTGCTGGAAGAGGGGGAGCTGGCGTCCATCGCGTCGGTTGTTGTCGCATTGACTCCGGAAGATGGCCCGTATATTACCCATGGGTAATAAATAGTCCAGTGGGTAATTTCCGGGAGGGCACGCGATGACGTCACGCAGCTATGTTGCCGGGGTCGGCATGATCCCGTTCGTCAAGCCCGGCGCCAACGCGCCGTATCATGTGATGGGCGCAGAGGCCGCCAGGCTCGCGCTCGCCGATGCCGGGCTCGATTACGGCAAGGTGCAGCAGGCCTATGTCGGCTATGTCTATGGCGATTCCACCTGCGGCCAGCGCGCGCTCTATGGCGTCGGCATGACCGGCATCCCGATCGTCAACGTCAACAACAATTGCTCGACCGGCTCGACCGCGCTGTTCCTGGCGCGGCAGGCGATCGAGTCGGGCGCGGCCGATTGCGTGATGGCGCTCGGCTTCGAGCAGATGAAGCCCGGCGCGCTCGGCGCCGTGTTCACCGACCGCCCCAGCGCGTTCGACGATTTCGATGCCGCGGCCGACAGGCTGGTCGACGCGCCTGGCGTGCCGCTGGCGCTGCGCTATTTCGGCGGCGCCGGCCTGAGCCACATGAAGAAATACGGCACGCCGCTGAATGCTTTTGCCAAGGTGCGCGCCAAGGCGAGCCGCCACGCCAAGAACAATCCGCTGGCGCTGTTCCGGAAGGAAGTCACCGCCGACGACGTGATGAACGACCAGGTGATCTGGCCCGGCGTGATGACGCGGCTGATGGCGTGCCCGCCGACCTGCGGCGGCGCCGCCGCGATCCTGGTCTCGGAGAAGTTCGCCGACCAGCACGGCCTCAACAAGCAGGTCCGGATCGCGGCGCAGGCGATGACGACCGATACGCCGTCGACTTTCGGTGCGTCAGACATGATGCAGGTGGTCGGCTACGACATGGCGCGCGATGCCGCGGGCAAGGTCTATGAGGCGGCGGGCATCGGGCCAAAAGATCTCGACGTCGTCGAGCTGCACGACTGCTTCGCCCATAACGAGCTGATCACCTATGAGGGACTCGGCCTGTGCGGGCAGGGTGAGGCCGCGAAATTCATCGACGACGGCGACAACACCTACGGAGGGAGGATCGTCACCAATCCGTCCGGCGGGCTGTTGTCGAAGGGCCATCCGCTCGGCGCCACCGGCCTTGCGCAATGCTACGAGCTGACCCGGCAGCTGCGCGGCACCGCCGCGGCAACGCAGGTCGAGGGCGCGCGGCTCGGCTTGCAGCACAATCTCGGCCTCGGCGGCGCCTGCGTCGTGACGCTCTACGAACGCGCCTGAGGCCGTCATGGTCGATCAATCCGCCGTCGGGCGCGAATTTTCGCCGGTGACCGCGCGCGTCGAGCCGGGACGCCTGCGCTTCTTCCTCGACACGCTCGGCGAGACCAACCCGGCCTATCGCGATGGCGAGGCGACACCGGTGCCGCCGACCTATCTGTTCTGCCTCGAGATGATGGACGCGCCCGATCCGTTCGAATTCCTGACCGCGCTCGGCATCGATCTCGCCCGCGTGCTGCATGGCGAGCAGCGCTTCGACTATCACGCGCCCGTGGTGGTCGGCGACACCCTGACGTTCCACCCGCGTGTCACTGGGGTGACCGAGAAGAAGGGCGGGGCGATGACGCTGATCGTGGTCGATACGCCGGTCACCAACCAGAACGGCGTCCATGTCGCCGATGTCTCGCGCACCATCGTGGTGCGCAATGCGAAGCCGTCATGACCAGCGTTCCGTCGGTCGGCGACCGCATCGTCCACAAGGAATTTCCGCCGATCACCCGGCATCGCCTGGCGCTGTATTGCGGCGCTTCCGGCGACCACAATCCGATCCATGTCGACATCGACTTCGCGAAGGCGGCCGGTTTCCCCGACGTGTTCGCGCACGGCATGCTGGTGATGGGCTATCTCGGCCAGGCGCTGACGGATGCGGTGGCGCCGTCGCGCATCCGCTCGTTCGCGACCCGCTTTGCCGCGATCACCCAGCTCGGCGCCAGGCTGACCTGCGAGGGCACCGTGACCGAGCTGATCGAGCAGGGCGGCGAGAAGCGCGCCAAGCTCGCGCTGACGACGAAAGACCAGAACGGCGAGATCAAGCTCGCCGGCGAAGCGATCATCGCGCTCTAGGGAGAGATCATGTCGAAACTGCAAGGCAAAGTCGCGCTCGTCTCAGGCTCGGGCCGCGGCATCGGGCGGGCGATCGCGCTGAAGCTTGCAAGCGAAGGCGCGCGCGTCGTGGTCAACGACCTCGATGCCGAGCCGGGCAATGCCGTCGTCGCCGAGATCAAGGCCATCGGCGGCGAGGCGATCGCGGTCAATGGCAGCGTGACGGAAGCGGGCTTTGCCGATCGTTTCGTGGGCCGCGCGATCGAGCAGTTCGGCGGTCTCGATATCATCGTCAACAATGCCGGCTACACCTGGGACTCGACGATCCAGAAGATGTCGGACGAGCAGTTCCAGGCGATGCTCGATGTGCATCTGGTCGCCCCGTTCCGCGTCCTGCGCGCGGCATCGGAGCCGATCCGGGTGATGGCGAAGAAGGAGGCCGAGGCCGGGCGCGAGGTGTTCCGCAAGGTGGTCAACATCTCCTCGATCGCAGGGCTCTACGGCAATGCCGGGCAGGCCAGCTATTCCTCGGCCAAGGCGTCGCTGATCGGACTGACCCGCACGATGTGCAAGGAATGGGGCCGCTACAAGGTCAACGTCAATTGTGTGGCGTTCGGCCTGATCAACACCCGCCTGACCCAACCGATCGAGAGCCAGCAGAAGACCATCGATGTCGCCGGCCGCGACATCAAGGTCGGCGTCCAGCCGCAGATGCTGGAGGCGATGGGCCGCATGATCCCGCTCGGCCGCGGCGGCACGCCGGAGGAGGCCGCGGACGCGGTCTATCTGTTCTGTGCTCCGGAATCGAATTACATCAGTGGCCAGGTGATCGTCGCCGGCGGCGGTCTGCTAGTTTAGCACGAGGACAGTATGCATTACCGATCGTCCTGGATGACCGAGGAGCTCGACACCTTCCGTGACCAGTTCCGCAAATTCCTCGCCAAGGACCTGGCGCCGCACGCCGAGAAATGGCGCGCGCAGAAGCTGGTCGACCGTTCCGCCTGGCGCGCGCTCGGCGAGATGGGCGCCTTGCTGCCGAGCGTGCCCGAGGCCTATGGCGGCCTGGGGGCGACCTTCGCCTATGACGCTGCCGTGCTCGACGACCTCGAGAGCACGGTGCCGGAGCTGACCACCGGCGTCTCCGTGCACAGCGCGATCGTGGCGCATTACATCGTCAACTACGGCTCGGAGGAGCAGAAAAGGCGCTGGCTGCCGAAGATGGCCTCGGGCGAGATGGTCGGCGCTATCGCGATGACCGAGCCCGGCACCGGCTCCGATCTGCAGGCGGTCAAGACCACGGCGAAGAAGCAGGGCAATTCCTACGTCATCAACGGCCAGAAGACCTTCATCACCAACGGCCAGGCCGCCGACCTCGTGATCGTCGTGGCGCGCACCGGCGCGCCTGGCGCCAAGGGCATCTCGCTGATCGTGGTCGAGACCGCCGGCGCCGAGGGCTATCGGCGCGGCCGCAACCTCGACAAGATCGGCCTGCATGCCTCCGACACCTCGGAGCTGTTCTTCGACAATGTCGCGGTGCCGCCGGAAAACCTGCTTGGCAATGAGGAGGGCAACGGCTTCGTGCAGCTGATGCAGCAATTGCCGCAGGAGCGGCTGTCGCTCGCGATCGGCGCGGTCGCCTCGATGGAGCGCGCGGTGAAGATCACCGCGGACTACACCAAACAGCGCACCGCGTTCGGCAAGCCGCTGATCGAATTCCAGAACACCGCATTCACGCTGGCCGAGCGCAAGACCGAGGCGATGATCGCCCGCGTCTTCGTCGACTGGTGCGTCGAACGGCTGGTTGCAGGCGACCTCGACACCGTGACGGCGTCGATGGCCAAATGGTGGTGCTCGCAGAAGCAGGTCGAGACCGCCGACGAATGCCTGCAGCTGCACGGCGGCTACGGCTATATGCAGGAATACCCGATCTCGCGGATGTTCATCGATTCCCGCATCCAGAAGATCTATGGCGGCACCAACGAGATCATGAAGGTCTTGATCGCGCGCTCGCTGTAGGGTTGAATGTTGCTCCCGCACCATGCCGGGACGATTTCATCATTGCTGGGGGCCGTTGTTGGATACGCCTGCGACCGGTGCCGAGGCTACGGAGGCCCCAATCACCTTGCGGCCTCCATACACCCGCGGTGCTTTCGTAGCGGCCGTCATCTGGTCTCTGCGCGTCGTCTTGTCGGTTAATCTGTGGTGTTTCTTCTTGTGGCTCGCGGGTGCATCCGGGCCGGGCGGAACGCCTTCCTTCGCGGCCATCGTCGGCAGCGTCGGAGGCGCATCGCTGCTGATGTGGCTGCTGGTCATGCCAAGAAGGCGCCGCGCACGAAATGAATGCAGCATCATCTTCCTGCGTGGCTTCAGGCAGGAAGCCCGCGCGGACGTTCCCAATCGCGTGTTGCCGTGCATCGGCTGCTACGGCCGGATCATGCGGCTGCGCAACGTCGTCAAGACAGGAACGCAGGATCAGATCGCGGGATTGAACGGCGAGTCCATGACGGACACAAGGGAGCAGCCCTACGTTCGCGATGACTGGAAGCCGGTTCTGCTCGCGCTGCTCCAGCAGGCCGATCTTGCTGTGATCGACTTCTCCGTCTCGAGCGAAAGCCTGTTTTGGGAGATCGAGCAGTGCTTGCGGCGGCTGCCTGCCCAGCGCATCGTGCTGATCACGGAGCTGAGCGAGTACGCGAAGGAGAACCATTCAGAGCTTTGTGGCAGATTCCCGGACCTGCTGTACGCGCCAGCACCGATCCCGGTCTATCCTTCCCGATTTCTCATCCCTTTGCGGTTCTGGAGGTGGTGGTTCTTCGAGTATGAGCGACGGGTCGATCATTGCATGAAGGCAATTGCGGCGCAGTCGTTGCAGACGGCGTTGCTTGCCAGTGATTGGCATGGACCTTCAGGCCAAGCGAAAAGTACGGTGGCATCCTGAGATGTCTGGAAGACGATGAGATTGCTTCTCGATATCGTCATCGCGTTGCTGGTGTTGCCGGTCTTTCTGGTTGCCGCGCTGCTGGTGGCGGTCGTGTTCGGGCTTGTGGGCGGCGGCGCGAGCGCTTTCGTCTCCGCCTGGCCCGTTATCGAATACTATCATGACCGGTTCCTCCTGTCGGTCATTCCGTCATCCTGGACCGCGGGCCTTATTCGTCGCGCCGAGGCCTGCGTGGATTTCTATTCTGATCAGAATCGGCGGCGTTAGGGCATGACCCGCCGTCTCCGGCAGCCGGATCGGATCGGCATTGTCGGCGAGGCCGGCCTTGGCGAACAGGTCGCGGCCCGGAATCTCGAGCCACAATCTCGAGATTTTCAGGTACACAAGAGTGCACCATAGTTCGATGCTTTCGCATCGCCCCGGAATTTCCGGGAGAATAGGCCTGTCCCATCCCGGCCGCATGGCTCAATGCGGCCGCCGCATTGCGCGGCGACTTCGGCCTTGCGCCATATTTCCGACTATCCTACCCCCGTGGGACCAAATTCCGCGCGAGCCGCGAGCGCGCGCCAATGCCGCAGGGAGCCCACATGACCAAAAGCAACGCCCGCACCGGAGGCCAGATCCTGATCGACCAGCTGGTCGCGCAAGGGGTGGAGCGCGTCACCTGCGTGCCGGGCGAGAGCTATCTGGCGGCGCTCGACGCCCTGCATGACAGCCCGATCGACGTCGTGATCTGCCGCGCCGAGGGCGGGGCGGCGATGATGGCGGAGGCCTATGGCAAGCTCACCGGGCGTGCCGGCATCTGCTTCGTCACCCGTGGTCCGGGTTCGACCAACGCCGCCCATGGCGTGCACATCGCGATGCAGGATTCCACGCCGATGATCCTGTTCGTCGGCCAGGTCGACAGCGGCATGCGCGAGCGCGAGGCGTTCCAGGAACTCGACTACAAGGCGGTGTTCGGCACCATGGCGAAATGGGCGGTCGAGATCGATCGCCCGGATCGCATTCCGGAGCTGGTTGCGCGCGCGTTCCGTGTCGCGTTGCAGGGCCGTCCCGGTCCTGTCGTGATCTCGTTGCCCGAGAACATGCTGACCGAAACCGCGGCGGTCGCCGACGCGCCGAAGGTCGAGCCGGCGGCGAGCTGGCCGGCGCCGGCCGATCTCGAGCGTCTCGGCACCATGCTGGCATCCGCCAAGGCACCGCTGGTGGTGCTCGGCGGCTCGGCCTGGACCGCCGACGCCACCAAGGGCATCGCGCGCTTTGCCGAACGGTTCGACTTGCCGGTCGCGACCTCGTTCCGCCGCGCCTCGCTGTTCGATGCCGACCATTCGCATTATGCCGGCGATCTCGGCATCGGCCCGAGCCCGAAGCTCAGGGATCGCTTCACCGGCGCCGATGTGATCCTGCTGATCGGCGGCCGCATGTCGGAGATGCCGTCCTCCTCCTATACGCTGCTCGACATTCCCTCGCCGAGCCAGCAGCTCATTCACGTCCATCCCGGCTCCGAAGAGCTTGGCCGCGTCTACCAGCCGGCGCTGGCGATCCAGGCGACGCCTGCCGCCTTCGCGGCTGCGGTCGAGACCATGAAGCCCGCGGCCGCGCCGGCCTGGACGGGCGAGGCGGCCAAGGCGCACGCCGATTATCTTGCCTGGACCGACAAGCCGCGCGAGCTGCCCGGCAGCTTCCAATATGGCGAGGTCGTGACCTGGCTGCGCGACCGGCTGCCGAAGGATGCGATCGTCTGCAACGGCGCCGGCAATTACGCCGGCTGGATCCACCGCCATCATCGCTTCCATTCATTCGCCGCGCAGCTGGCGCCGACCTCGGGCTCGATGGGCTACGGCGTGCCGGCGGCCGTGATGGCCAAGCGGCATCATCCGGATCGCGTCGTCGTCGCATTCGCCGGCGACGGCTGCTTCCTGATGAACGGGCAGGAGTTCGCCACCGCCGTGCAGTATGACGCGCCGCTGATCGTCGTGGTCATCGACAACGCGCAATACGGCACCATCCGCATGCATCAGGAGCGCGATTATCCCGGCCGCGTCGTCGGCACCCAGCTCAGGAACCCGGACTTCGCGCTTTACGCCAAGGCGTTCGGCGGTCATGGCGAGCGGGTCGAGCGCACCGAGGACTTTGCGCCCGCCTTCGAGCGCGCGCTGGCCTCCGGCAAGCCGGCGATCCTGCACTGCCTGGTCGATCAGCGCGCGCTGTCGGTCGGCAAGGACTTTGTGCCCGAGGCATGATCCGGAAAAGTGCGAAGCGGTTTTCCCCGCGACAAACGCAATGCGTTTGCCCGAAGATCATGCCCAATCAAAAGGCGAAGCGCTGATGACCGGAACGGGGCGTCACGTCGCGATCATCGGCGCCGGCGCGGTCGGCGTGATCTCGGCCATCGAGGCGCTGCGCGCCGGTCATCGCGTCACGCTGATCGATCCCGGCGAGCCCGGCGGCACGCAGGCCGCGAGCTATGGCAATGCCGGCTGGCTGTCGTCGCATTCGGTGATCCCGCCGGCGGAGCCCGGCACCTGGAAGAAGGTGCCGGGCTATCTGATGGATCCGCTCGGGCCGCTCGCGATCCGCTGGTCGTATGTGCCGAAGGCGCTGCCGTGGCTGATCAGGTATCTGCTGTCGAGCTGGACCGAGGCGCAGGTCGAGGCCACCGCGCGGGCGATGCGCGATCTCTTGAAGGATGCGCCGCTGCTGCACCGGCAGCTCGCCGAAGAAGCCGGCGTACCCGAGCTGATCGAGCGGCGCGGGGTGATGCATGTGTTTCCCTCGCGCGCGCCGTTCGACCGCGATCTCGGCTGGCGCATCCGCAAGCGCGTCGGGATCGAATGGCTCGAGCTCGATGAGGATGAGATGCGCCAGCGCGAGCCCGATCTGCATCCGCGCTACAAATTCGGCGTCGTGGTCGAGGAGGCCGGCCGCTGCCGCGATCCCGGCGCTTACGTCGCAGCACTCGCCGCGCACGCCGTCGCAAGCGGCGCCGAGCGCGTCGCCGCCAAGGCGACCGGCCTCAAGCTTGCCGGCGACAGGCTCGTCGCCGTGGTCACCGAGCGTGGTGAGATCGCCTGCGACGCGGCGGTCGTCGCCGCCGGCGCGCGCTCGAAACAGCTGACCGCATCGATCGGCGATCCGCTGCCGCTCGAGACCGAGCGCGGCTATCACGTCATGATCGAGCACCCGGAGTCCGGCCCGCGCAATTCGATGATGGCCTCGGATGCCAAGATGGTCGTCAACTGGACCGACAAGGGCCTGCGCGCCGCCGGCACCGTCGAGATCGCTGGCCTCGACGCCGCGCCGAACTGGAAGCGCGCCGAGATCCTGCGCGAGCATCTGTTCAGCATGTTCCCGAAACTGCCCCGGGACATTCCACCGTCGCGGATCAAGACCTGGTTCGGCCATCGCCCGAGCATGCCCGACGGGCGGCCCTGCATCGGCCACAGCAGCGCCTCGCGCGACGTGGTCTATGCCTTCGGCCACGGCCATGTCGGGCTGGTCGGGTCGGCCCGCACCGGCCGGCTGGTCGCGCAATTGCTCAGCGGCACGGCGCCGGAGATTCCGCTCGCCCCGTTTTCGCCGGCGCGCTTCCTGTAAGGGGACGTGGATCTCAGCTGTCGCCGGCCCAGGCCGTGATCGCGGCCGGCGCGATCACGCGTCTTGGCATATGCGGATTGATCGTGCCGGCGCTGACGTCCCGCGTCTGATCGAGCAGGGTGCGCGCGAACGCCTTGGCATCCTGCTCTGTCGTGAAGGTGCGGGTTTGGCGCGCGAAGCGGTGATGTCCGGCGTCAGGGTCGTTTCGCACGGCGAACGAGACGTACCAGATGGCCTTGTCCGTCTTCATCGCGCGGCCCTGCTGGCGGTGGTCGGCGCCCGCCACCGGGACGTCGTGGCCGATATTCGATATGCAAAAAGTGCCAAGATGAAGATTCCTGAAATACAGCAGACGACGGCTAATTGGCCCCCCTGTGGACAAGGAATGCTACAGGATCGGCACACATACCGATACTGGCGGCATATTACCTCTCAACCGCTGGGTGAATGACAATGCCCTATTGCGAATTTGGTTCCTGCGGTCGGACGTGGTGGCTTTCCGGTGGTTAAATCGATCTTCCAGCGGCGCGCGAGATGATCTTGGGAAGCGTGCTGTCGCGGAAACGGACGCGACCTAGACAGCATCGCCTTGCTTGCCGGCCGCGGCAGCGGCAATGGCCTTCTCGACCTCTGCGGCGAGTGCGGTGAGATGGTCGGCCAATCTGGTGAACAGCTCGCGCTTTCGGATGTCGGTGGCCAGGTCGCGGATCAGTGCGCACTCCGCCGCGTCGCGGCGAAGCTTCTCAAGGTGCTTCAACATATCCTGCATGGTGCGGCCCAGTACGCTCTCGTCAGTGAACGGTAGGCGGCGGGAACTTGCGGGACAATAACCTGTGATAATTTCGGCTCCGCGCGTCGGGCTGGCCGCCCGCCCGACAAACACTCGGCGGTGCATCGGTCGGACAGGCTGAAGCACGATCCGAAAAAGTGCGAAGCGGGTCCCCTCGCGACAAACGCGGAACGCGTTTGCGCGGAGATCATGTTCAAACAAAGAGCCAAAGCGATGACGATTCAACCAAATCTCATCGCGCTCTAGCGGCGGTCGAGGATTTCCCGCACGCGCAACGCAAGCTTGGCTTGCGAGACCGGTTTCTCCAGGAGCTCGACGCCCTGGTCCAGCCGGCCATGATGTATCACGGCGTTCTGCGAGTAGCCCGTCATGTAGAGAATCTTGAGTCCATGCCGCATCTCGGCAGCTCGCTTTCCAAGCTCGCGGCCGTTCATGCCCGGCATCACAATGTCGGTGAGCAGGAGATCGATATGCGGCTGCTCCTGGAGCAGGATGGTCAATGCGGACTGCGCGCTCCCAGCCATCAGCACGCGATAATTCAATTCTCGCAGCAACTCGCTGATATAGGTGCGGAGATCCTCGTCATCTTCGACGACCAGGATGGTTTCGATCTTGCTCGACTCGGCTACGGCGACCGGTTCGTCAATCTCTTCCTGCTCGAGGGCCGGCCCACGGTGGCGAGGGAAATACAGCTTGACGTTGGTGCCGTAGCCGAGCTCGCTGTAGATCTTGATATGGCCGCCCGACTGCTTCACGAAGCCGTAGACTTGGCTGAGCCCGAGGCCGGTGCCGTGTCCGACTTCCTTGGTCGTGAAAAACGGTTCGAAAGCATGGCTCAACGTGTCGTGGCTCATCCCGACACCCGTGTCGGTGATGCTGATGACCACATACTGCCCGGGACTGAGTTCGGGATTTCGTAAGGAGTATGCGTGATCGGCCGACACGTTCGAGGCCTCGATCGTCAGTTTGCCGCCTTCGGGCATCGCGTCGCGTGCATTGATCGCGAGGTTCAGGATGGCTGCTTCCAATTGGTTTGGATCGGCTTCAATCTGCCAGAGCCCGGCGCTGCCGACGGTCTGAACGTCGACGCGTTCGCCAAGCGTTCGTTGCAGAAATTCCTGCGAGCTGTTGAGGAAGTTGTTCAGCTCGATCGGTTTCGGTGACAGGGCCTGTCGGCGCGAGAAGGCGAGCAGGCGGCTGGTCAGGCTCGCTGCGCGCTGTGCGCCGCGTTTCGCATGAGACAGGGCGCGTTGGAAATTGGGATTGCCGGCAAGCTGCCGGCCATGTCGCTCCATCGTTTCGAGGTTGCCGATCACGATCATCAGCAGGTTGTTGAAATCGTGCGCGACGCCTCCGCTGAGTTGTCCGACCGCCTCGAGCTTTTGCGAGGCAAGCAGTTGATCCTGAACCTTGGCGAGCTCCTCCTGTGCGTTGCGGCGCTCGCTGATGTCGCGGGTCACCTTGGCGAAGCCGACCACGGCACCGCTCTCGTCCATGATCCTGTCGATAACCACCGACGCCCAGAACTTGGTGCCGTCCTTGCGGACACGCCATCCTTCGGCTTCGAACCGGCCGCTTTGCCTTGCTTGCTCGAGCGCGCGGTCGGGCACGCGGTTTGCGCGGTCCTCTTCCGTGTAGAATCGCGAGAAGTGCTGGCCGATGATCTCGTCCGGCGCGTAGCCCTTGATCCGCTCTGCGCCGGGGTTCCAGGTGACGACGACGCCCGAGGCATCGAGCTGAAAAATGGCATAGTCCACGACGGCCTCGATCAGCCGGCGATAGCGCCGTTCGCTGTCGAGCAGCGCCTTGGTGGCTTCGGTCCGCTCGGTGACATCGCGCGTAACCTTGGCGAAACCGATCAGCGACCCCTTGCGATCTCTCACCGCATCGATCACGACGGTCGCCCAGAAACGGCTTCCGTCCTTGCGGACCCGCCAGCCTTCCGAGCTGAAACGTCCCTGTTCGGCGGCGACCGCCAGTGCCTTTTGCGGCAGTCCGGCGGCCTGATCCTCGGGAGTATAGAAGGTCGAAAGCGGTCGCCCGATGATTTCGTCGGCGCTATATCCCTTCAGCCGGGCGGCGCCGGAATTCCAGCTTGCGATCGTGCCGTCTGGCTCGACCAGATAGACCGCATAATCGGTGATCGCGTCGATCAGCAATTGAAGCCGTTGGCTGTCCGACACGTCGGCTGTATTGGGATTCATTCGAAGATAGCGGCCCGCCGCCGACCCCTCGTGCAAATTGATCAAGATGCACCGGTTAACGTCAACATTTTGAACTCGTTCCCCGCCGCCACGGCAACGAAAATATAGGAACCAAGTGGATGTCACCGCACTGCAGGCGCATGGAATTGCGGATGGCGGCAGCGATATCGATCCGCGATCGATCCGTTCGGCTTTTCAGAAATTAACTTGACACCAGACCCAACTCAGATGTTTAATGCGTCCGTCTCGCCCGACACGAGGGGCGCTTCGCGGTCGTCACGAACGCGGGTCGAGATGCGGTGGACGCCGATTGTGCAGTCGACGAATGCGCATGAAGCGGACGGTGAAATCGTGCAGGCCTGACGCCCTAGCGGTAGGTGTCTCTTCCGATTGCGCAGTGCGCGTTGTGAAGACGGTGACAACAAAGCCAAGTCTCGCCGGGGAGAGCACGTATAAGCCGTAACCCATCGCGCAGGGAAAGCCGGATTGCTCCGGTTACACCTGTGGTCCTACCCCCCGTGCTTTCTACCTATTGCACGGGGCCCATGGGTGCAATCGGCACCCGGCTTTCCCTGCGCCCTCACCAACGGAGAGGGCGGAACGAAAGAGCAAAGCTCGGACAATTCATGTCGCGAGAACGCGAAACTGTATCCTCGTCCACAACTGTCATCGCGCGGCTCGCCGCCTCCGCTAAAGCTTCGGCGCGCCACGGACTGCTTGCCTCGTCGAAGCCTTGGCGTAGACGGGACCGGGCGATCCAGTACACCGCGGCCTCTCGGCTCAAGCATTACTGCCTCTGGAATACTGGATCACCCGCTTTCGCGGGTGATGACACCGACAGTGTGGCAAGTGAATCGAAACCCATCCTCATCGTCGTCCTGGCGAAAGCCAGGACCCATTACCCCGAATGCTCATTGTTGTGCGACGCTGGGGCCGCGGTCCCGTTCATCACCGAATGCGGTGGTTACGGGTCCTGGCTTTTGCCAGGACAACATCGGCAGTTTGTCTTTCCCGCTAACCGATCCGCACCACCATCTTGCCGAGCGCGGCGCGGGTTTGCATGGTGGTGAACGCCGCGCGGAAATCGTCGAACGCGAACACCTTGCCGACCACGGGCGTCAGCCGGCCATCGTTCAGCCACGCCGACAGTTGCGTCATCACGCGCGCCTGCGCCTCCGGCTCGCGGCGCGCGATCTGGGCAGCGTCGACGCCGATCAGAAGGCCGCCCTTCAGGAGCGGCAGGTTGAATGGCAGCGCGGGGATCTGGCCCGCCGCAAAGCCGACCACGACATGGCGGCCGTTCCAGGCGATCGAGCGGAACGCCTGCAGCGAGACCTCGCCGCCGACCGGATCGAAGATCACGTCGGGACCATGGCCGCCGGTCGCCTCCTTCAGCGCGTCGCGCCAATCGGGCCTGGTGTAGTCGACCACGGCGTCGGCGCCGAAGCTGGCGGCGAAGCTGCGCTTCTGCTCGGTCGAGGCCGCGGCGATGACACGCGCGCCGAGCAGCTTGCCGATCTGGATCGCGGCGATGCCGGTGCCGCCGGCGGCACCGAGCACCAGGAGCTGCTCGCCGGCCTTGAGCGAGCCGCGCTCGCCGAGCGCGTACAGCGCCGTGAGGTAGTTGGTGCGGAAGGCGGCTGCGGCCTCCATCGACAGGCCGTCGGGCATGATCTCGACCACAGCCGGCGGCACCACGATCTGCTCGGCCAAAGCACCCGAGCGCGCCGCGCCCATCACCCGCATCCCCGGCGCGATGCCGGCGACGTCGCTTGCGACCGCATCGACCACGCCGGCGAATTCCGCACCGGGCGTAAAGGGCAGGGCGTCCTTGGTCTGGTAGCGGCCCTCGACCTTCAGCCCGTCGACGAAGCCGATGCTCGCGGCGTGGATCCGGACGCGGATCTGTCCGGGTCCGGGTTCGGGGGTGGCGATCTCCCTCAGCTCGATCTGCTCGATGGGCGCATAGTGCTCGACGACGACCGCCTTCATCCTGTCCTGCTCGCTTGTTCGTTTCCTCGAGAGCCTTTTCCGTTCCGATTGAATCGGAACGGGGCTCTCAATTCTTGTGTTGACGCGTTTTCTTCACACGAACCGGTAGCCATCCCGGATCAAGTCCGGGACAGGCTTTCGCTCGAAAACGCTTTGAGCCCACCTATCTCATGTCCGTTGTTCTACGGGGAGGGCTTTTGCGCATGCCGTGGCGGCGTTCGATGCGGAAAGCCAGCATCTTCAACGACATCGCGAAAAGGCCGGCGTTTACCCGTTGTTATCCCTACCAAATTCGGTAACGCGTCCTTAATGGCGTTAACGCTAGGGTTTTCCACGCGGCCCCCACTGGGCTGCGCGCCGTCCAGGACGGGCAGGTTGCGTACGCGTTGGAGTCTCCTATGGATATCATGACTGGCGCCGGGCTGTTGGCTGGCATCATCGTCATCGCGGTGATGATGTTCATGGGCGGCGACCTGCACATGTTCATCTCCGAACATGCCATGATCATCATCTTCGGCGGCTCGATCGCGGCGACGATGATCCGCTTTCCGCTCGGCGTGATGCTGCACGGGCTGCCGCTCGGCGCCAAGTTTGCCTTCACCATGAGCCGGCTGTCGGCACGCGACCTGGTCGACGAGCTCGCCCGCATTGCCGAGATCGCCCGCAAGCAGGGCCCGGTCGGCCTCGAGAAGGTCGAGACCGACGAGCCGTTCCTTGCCAAGGGGATCCGCTACGTCGCCGACGGCTACGACCTCGAATTCATCCGCGACAACATGGAGCGCGACCGCGACAATTTCCTGATGCACCTCGACGAGGGCAGCAAGATCTATCGTGCGATCGGCGACTGCGCGCCGGCCTTCGGCATGATCGGCACGCTGATCGGCATGGTGCAGATGTTCGCCAACATGACCGACCCGTCGAAGCTCGGCCCGTTCATGGCGACCGCGCTGCTGGCGACGCTGTACGGCGCGCTGGTCGCCAACCTGTTCTGTCTTCCGATCGCCGACAAGCTGCACGGCAAGCTGCTCGACGAGGAGACCAACCGCACGCTGATCATCGACGGCATCCTGATGATCCGCGACTCCAAGAGCCCCGCGCTGGTGCGCGAGATGCTGCTGGCCTATCTGCCGGAGAAGCATCGCCAGGAGGAAGGCGAGCCGGTGCCGGCCTGACCGGCCGGCGGGTTCGGGAAACGCGACAATGGCGAAGAAAAAACGCGGCGACGCCCATACCGGAGGTCACGGCTGGTTCGTGACCTTTGCCGACCTGATGGGCTTGATGATGAGCTTCTTCGTGATGCTCGTCGCGTTCTCCACTATGGACAACAACAAGCTGAAGATCGTCGCCGGCTCGATGCGCGACGCCTTCGGCGTGCAGACCAATGTGCGCTATTCGGGCATCGTCGAGTCCGACGGCCTGCCGACCCGGCCGAAGCTCAAGAACGTCGAGCACATCTCGCCGGAGGAGTCTTCGGCCAATCCGACCCCGGACGAGCAGGAGCGCAGCCAGATCAACGGCGCGCGGCTGAAGATCGACCGCGAATTCGCGCTCGCCTCGGCCTCGCTGCGCCAGGCGCTGCAGGACATGCCGGAGCTGACCGAGATATCCAAGAACATCATGTTCGAGGAGACCAAGGAGGGGCTCAACCTCGAGATCGTCGATCAGGACGGCCGCTCGATGTTCGCCGACGGCTCCAGGGAGCCGTATGAGCGCACCCGCCGGCTGATCCAGAAGCTCGCAGCGCCCTTGAAGGCGACGCCGCTGCGGATCGCGATCGTGGGGCATACAGCCGCAGGCTTCGTGCCGGCGCGCAGCAAATACGACGCCTTCGACCTGTCCGCGGACCGCGCCAATGCGGTGCGGCAGATCCTCGAGCGGGAAGGACTGCCGCCGTCGCATGTTTTCGCGGTTTCCGGCAAGGCGGACGGCCAGCCGCTGTTTCCCGACGACCCGACACTGCCGGCCAACCGTCGCGTGACCATCACGTTGATGCGGGAAAATCCGCCGCTGCCGCCGGACTTGAAGCCGTAGCCCCAAAAACACCATGTTACCGTCGCGCGGGCGGTGTTGCTTGGTTGACAGGCGGGGCGGAAGCGTCGATAGCCGCGCGGATCAAAATCAACCGATCGGGCGTTCCAACTTCGCCATGGCTGCCAGCGTCACATCCAGCGAAGCCCAGGACACTCAAGGCACGATCCAGGGTGCGGGGCACGGCACATCCAGTTTCTGGGCCCTCACACTGGGCAGCATCGGAGTGGTGTTCGGCGATATCGGCACGTCGCCGCTCTACGCATTCCGCGAGGCGGTCGGCGGTGCCGCGCACGGCCAGCCGGTCACCCGCATCATGGTGCTGGGCGTGCTCAGCCTGATCCTGTGGGCGCTGTTCACGGTCGTCACCGCGAAATATGTCCTGCTGCTGCTGCGCGCCGACAACAATGGCGAGGGCGGCACGCTGTCGCTGATGGCGCTCGGCCAGCGCGCGCTCGGACGGCGCAGCTGGCCGCTGCTCGCGCTCGGCGTGGTCGGCGCCTCGATGTTCATCGGCGATTCCATGATCACCCCGGCGATCTCGGTGCTGTCGGCGGTCGAAGGCCTCAAGCTCGCCACGCCGCATCTCGAGCACTATGTGGTGCCGCTGACGATCCTGATCCTCGTCGTGCTGTTCTCGGTGCAGCGCTCCGGCACCGCCCGAGTCGCCTCGGCCTTCGGGCCGGTCATGGTGGTGTGGTTCGCCTCGCTCGCGGCGATGGGCGTGGCCCACATCATGGATGATCCGTCGGTGCTGGCGGCGATCAATCCGTACTACGCGCTCCAGTTCATGCTGACCCACGGCACCATCGGCCTGGTGACATTGGGCGCGGTGTTCCTCGCGGTGACCGGCGGCGAGGCGCTGTACGCCGATCTCGGGCATTTCGGCCGCAAGCCGATCCAGTCCGGCTGGCTGTTCTTCGTGCTGCCGTCGCTGCTATTGAACTATTTCGGGCAGGGCGCGGTGGTGCTGTCCGACCCTGGCGCGATCGAGAACTCGTTCTACCGCATGGTGCCCGACGTGCTGCTGCTGCCGCTGGTCGGGCTCGCCACCGCCGCGACCGTGATCGCGAGCCAGGCGGTCATCACCGGCGCCTATTCGCTGATCAGCCAGGCGGTGCAGCTCGGGCTGTTGCCGCGCTTCGAGGTCCGCTACACCTCGGAGACCCATGCCGGCCAGATCTACCTGCCGCGGGTCAACCGGCTGCTGTTGATCGGCGTGCTGCTGCTGGTGCTGCTGTTCCGCACCTCGAGCGGGCTCGCCTCGGCCTACGGCATCGCCGTCTCCACCACCATGGTCGCCGACGGCATCATGGGCTTCATCGTGATCTGGAAGCTGTGGAACTGGCGGGTGGCATCGGCGGCGGCATTGATCCTGCCGTTCGTGATCGTCGACATGACCTTCTTCAGCGCCAATCTCCTGAAGCTGTTCGAGGGCGCCTGGGTGCCGCTCTTGTTCGGCATCGTGATGGCGACGATGATCTGGACCTGGCGCCGCGGCGCCGCGATCCTGGTCGCCAAGACGCGCCGCATCGAGGTGCCGCTGCGCGACCTGGTCCACAGTCTGGAGAAGCGGCCGCCGCATATCGTCAAGGGCACCGCGGTGTTCCTGACCAGCGACCCGAGCTTCGTGCCGACCGCGCTGCTGCACAATCTCAAGCACAACAAGGTGCTGCACGAGCACAATGTGATCCTGACCATCGAGACCGCGCCGACGCCGCGCGTCGATCTGTCCGAGCGCGTCAGCATGGAGAAGGTCAGCGACAAGTTCACCGCGGTGCGGCTGCGCTTCGGCTACATGGAATCGCCGAACGTGCCGAAGGCGCTCGCGGTCGCTCGCAAGCTCGGCTGGCAGTTCGACATCATGTCGACCTCGTTCTTCGTGTCGCGCCGCTCGCTGAAGCCGTCGGCCCAGTCCGGAATGCCGCAGTGGCAGGACCATCTGTTCATCGCGATGAGCCGCTCCGCCAACGATGCCACCGACTATTTCCAGATTCCGACCGGGCGGGTGGTTGAAGTGGGTACTCAGGTAACTATCTGAGCCGGCAGCGAATTCCGGCGTTGAGAAACCGTGATCTATGCGTGATACGCATAGTGGAGGCCTGAATCCGTGCTAACCTATGCATTCCTGCCGGGAGTATAGGCCTGCAACCCGGCATTGTGCAGTGCGGCAGAAGACAGAGGCGCAGCTTCCCATGTCATCCGAGAGTGCGATCACCGCGGCGGAAACGCCCGCGGTAAACGGCCATGGCGAGGCGCATTCAACCGCCACCTTCAAGGCGCTGATGCTCGGCAGCATCGGCGTCGTCTATGGCGACATCGGCACGAGCCCGCTCTACGCGCTACGCGAGGCCGTGGTTGCGGCTGCCGGCGGCGAGGGCGCCGTCACGACGCATGCGGTGCTCGGCGTGCTCTCGCTGATCCTGTGGGCGCTGATCGTCGTCGTCACGCTCAAATACGTCGTGATCCTGCTCCGTGCCGACAACAATGGCGAGGGCGGCACGCTGGCGCTGATGGCGCTGGCGCAGCGCGCGGTGACCAAGGGCGGAGCCGCGATCGTGCTGCTCGGCATCATCAGCGGCGCGCTGTTCTACGGCGATGCCGTGATCACGCCGGCGCTCTCGGTGCTGTCGGCGATCGAAGGCATCAAGCTCGTCACCTCGACCTTCGATCCCTATGTCGTGCCGCTCACGGTGGTGATCCTGGTCGTGCTGTTCGCGGTGCAGTCGCGCGGCACCGCGCGGGTTGCCGCCTTCTTCGGGCCGGTGATGTGCGTCTGGTTCGCCGTGATCGCGATCGCCGCGCTGCCGCAGATCGTGCGGCATCCCGAGGTGCTGTACGCGCTCAATCCGATCCTTGCGGTGTCGTTCATGCTGCATCACGGCGTGATCGGCTTCATCACCCTCGGTGCCGTGTTCCTCGCCGTGACCGGTGCGGAGGCGCTCTATGCCGATCTCGGCCATTTCGGCAAGCGCCCGATCCAGACCGCGTGGCTGTTCATCGTGCTACCGTCGCTGGCGCTGAACTATCTCGGGCAGGGCGCGCTCCTGATCGGCGATCCCAAGGGCGTCGAGAACCCGTTCTTCCTGATGTTCCCGGATTGGGCCCTGATCCCGATGGTCGCGCTCGCCACCATGGCGACCGTGATCGCGAGCCAGGCCGTCATCACCGGCGCCTATTCGCTGACCCGGCAGGCGATCCAGCTCGGCCTGATGCCGCGGTTCGAGATCCGCCATACGTCAGAGGCGCATTCCGGCCAGATCTACATGCCGCGCATCAACCGGTTGCTGTTCATTGCGGTGATCGTGCTGGTGCTGATGTTCCGTTCGTCGAGCGCGCTGGCGTCGGCCTACGGCATCTCGGTGACCGGCACCATGGTGGTGACCGCGATGATGGGCTTCGTGGTGATCTGGAAGGTCTGGCGCTGGTCGCCGGTCGCCGCCGCCGCGCTGGTGGCGCCGTTCCTGTTCCTCGACATCACGTTCCTGGCCGCCAATCTGCTCAAGGTGTTCGAGGGCGGCTGGGTGCCGCTGGCGCTCGGCGGCGCCATGATGGTCGTGATGTACACTTGGCGGCGCGGCAGCCGGCTATTGTTCGAGAAGTCGCGCAAGCTGGAATTCCCGCTCGCCGATCTCGTCGCGATGCTGGAGAAGCGGCCGCCGCAGCGGGTCTCCGGCACCGCAGTGTTCCTGACCAGCGATCCGGTCAGCGCACCGACCGCGCTGATGCACAGCCTCAAGCACTACAAGGTGCTGCACGAGAAGAATGTCATCCTCACCATCGAGACCGCGCCGACGCCGCGCATCGATCCGTCCGAGCGGGTCCGGATGGAGCAGCTGACCGAGACATTCTCCAAGGTGACGCTGAAGTTCGGCTTCATGGAGCAGCCGAACGTGCCGAAGACGCTGGCGATCGCCCGCAAGCTGGGCTGGCAGTTCGACATCATGTCGACCTCGTTCTTCCTGTCCCGCCGCGCGCTGAAGCCGGCGGCCCATTCGGGCATGCCGAGCTGGCAGGACCATCTGTTCATCGCGCTGAGCCGCTCCTCGAACGATGCCACCGACTATTTCCAGATCCCGACCGGGCGGGTGGTCGAGGTCGGCACGCAGGTCACGATCTAGGCCACGATCCAGCTTTTCTGCGCGGCATCTAACCCGTTTCGGACGCTTGATTTTCTTGCCGCGAGAGGCGACTTTGCGGCCCGGAACGGCGAGCCATGCGACGCTCGCCAAGCAATATCGGGAGGATATTTCCGTGGCGGATCACAAGGTGGAAGATTTGTTTCCGGACGAGGTGTCGAAGGGCATAGCGGAAGGCCGCTATCTCCTGGTCGACGTCCGCGAGCCCAATGAAGTCGCCGTCGAAGCCTATCCCGACGGCCTCGTGGTGCCGCTGTCGAGCTTCGATCCGGCTGCGATCCCCGATCCGCGGGGCAAGCAGGTGGTGTTCGCCTGCCGCTCCGGCAAGCGCTCGGTGACGGCCTCGCTGGCCGCCCAGGCCGCGGGCCTGCCCTACGACAAGCACCTCGCGGGCGGCATCATCGGCTGGAAGGCGGCGGGACTGCCGACCAAGACCGGCGGCTGATCCCTGACATGACCTCCATGAACAAGGTCTTCGCGGACCTTCCCGTCACCATCTTCGAGGCGATGTCGCAGGCTGCGCGCGACAACAACGCCATCAATCTCGGCCAGGGCTTTCCCGACGATCCCGGACCGGAGGACATCCGCCGCGCCGCCGCGGACGCCTCCATCAACGGCTATAACCAGTATCCGTCGATGATGGGGATTCCGGAACTGCGTCAGGCGATCGCAACGCATTACGGCCACTGGCACGGACTCAAGCTCGATCCGATGACCGAGGTGATGGTCACGTCAGGCGGCACCGAAGCGCTGACCTCATCGATCCTCTCCGTGGTCGAGCCGGGCGACGAGGTGGTGTGCTTCCAGCCGGTCTATGATTCCTATCTGCCGATCATCCGCCAGGCCGGCGGCATCCCGCGGCTGTTGCGGCTCGAACCGCCGGAGTGGCGGCTGAACGAGGAGATGCTGCGCAGCGTCTTCAACCACAAGACCAAGGCGGTGCTGTTCAACAATCCGCTCAACCCTGCGGCCGTGGTCTATCCGCGCGAGGACCTCGAGCTGCTGGCGCGGTACTGCCAGGAGTTCGATGTGGTCGCGATCTGCGACGAGGTCTGGGAGCACGTCGTGTTCGACGGCCGCGAGCACATTCCGTTGATCACAATCCCCGGCATGCGCGATCGCACCATCAAGGTCGGCAGCGCCGGCAAGATCTTCTCGTTGACGGGATGGAAGATCGGATTCGTCTGCGCCGCGCCGCCGCTGTTGCGTGTCGCCGCGAAGGTGCACCAATTCCTCACCTTCACGACCGCGCCCAATCTGCAAGCGGCGGTCGCCTACGGCCTTGGCAAGCCGGACGATTATTTCTTCGACATGCGCAAGGACATGGCGCGCAGTCGCGATCGCCTCAGCAAGGGGCTCGAGAGCATCGGCTTTCCGGTGTTGAAGTCGCAGGGCACCTATTTCCTCACGGTCGACCTGTCGCCGCTCGGCCTCAATGAGGCCGATGCGGAGTTCTGCTGGCGAATTGTAAGGGATTACAAAGTCGCGGCTATTCCAGTGTCGGCGTTTTACGAGCAGGATGCGGTGACGTCGGTCGTGCGTTTCTGTTTCGCCAAAAAGGACTCGACGCTCGACACCGCGCTGGAGCGGCTGTCGGACGCGGTGCATCGTCGCAAGAGGTAGACCAGAATGCAGAAGCAGAGCCGTCGTCTCGTCAGCCTCGTCGGTACGGTCGCCACGGTTCTGTTGTTCGCTGCGTCCGCCAGCGCGGAGGAGCGCACGGTCAACTTCTACAACTGGTCGAACTACATGGCGCCGGGAGTCCTCGAGGACTTCACCAAGGAAACCGGCATCAAGGTGATCTACGACACGTTCGACGCCAATGAGACGCTGGAGACGCGGCTGCTGGCCGGTAAGTCCGGCTACGACGTCGTGGTGCCGACCGGCTATTTCCTGCAGCGGCAGATCACCGCGAAGGTGTTTCTGAAGCTCGACAAATCGAAGCTGCCGAACCTCGCCAACGCCTGGCCGGTCGTGACCGGTCAGCTCGCGACCTACGACCCCGGCAACAATTACGGCGCCAACTACATGTGGGGCACCACCGGCATCGGCTACAACGTCAAGATGGCGGAGAAGATCCTGGGGCCCGATGCGAAGATCGACAGCTGGGACATGGTGTTCAAGCCGGAGAACCTCGCCAAGTTCAAGGATTGCGGCATCCACATGCTGGATTCCGCCGACGACATCCTGCCGGCGGCGCTGAGCTATCTCGGCCTCGATCCGAATTCGACCAGGCAGGCCGACCTCGAAAAGGCCGCCGATCTCGTCATCAAGATCCGGCCCTATGTGCGCAAATTCCATTCATCCGAATATCTCAGCGCGTTGGCCTCGGGCGAGATCTGCTTCGTGGTCGGATGGTCTGGTGACATCATGCAGGCGCGCAGCCGGGCGGCGGAAGCCAACACCGGCGTCGAGATCGGTTACACGATCCCGAAGGAGGGCGCGCAGATGTTCTTCGACAATCTGGCGATTCCCGCCGATGCCAAGAACGTCGCCGAGGCCTATGAGCTGATCAACTACCTCTACCGTCCCGACGTCGCGGCGAAGAACTCGAACTTCCTGTCCTACGCCAACGGCAATCTGGCGAGCCAGAAGCTGATCGATCCGAAGATCTTCAACGACAAGAACATCTATCCCGACGAGGCGATGCAGAAGAAGCTGTTCGTGATCACGGCGCGCGATCCGGCGACGCAGCGGATCATCAACCGGCTGTGGACGCGCGTGAAGACCGGGAAGTAGGTCTATCCGTCATTGCGAGGAGTGAAGCGACGAAGCATCCATCGCTCCGCATGCAGGAGAAATGGATTGCTTCGCGGAGCCTGTCATCGGGCGCGCGTTCGCGCAACCCGTTGGCTCGCAATGACGAATGTGGAGCCTACCGCCAGCGCCGGTGCAGCCAGAGCCATTGATCCGGATACTCGCGGACCCAGCCCTCGACGATGTCGGTGATCGCCTGCATGGTGCCCTGGATGTCGATCTGGCCGGACGCGTCGAACACCGGTTTCACTTCCTCGGTGACCTCGCCGCGGAAACGGCCATCGGGCAGGCGGATGATCCGCGTGCCGTGGATCGGGCAATCGATCTGCCGGCGCAGGCGCGCCAGCAGCGGGTTCGCGGTGGTCTTGCGGCCGAAGAAGGTGACGGGAACGCCGTTGGTCAAATACTGGTCGACCAGCATCGCGACGTGCTGGCCGTCCTTCAGCGCCTGCGCCAGCTTGAGCGGCGCGTCGCGGCCGGCGGGGACCAGCGTACCGAGGTTGACGGCGCGGATGCGCTCGATGGCGCGGTCGGCGGCCTCGATGTTCGGCCGCCGGAACAGGATCGTGGCGTCGAGGCCGTGCGCGGCGGCAGCGATCGGCGAGAGCTCCCAATTGCCGAGATGCGCGGCGAAGAACAGTGCCGGCTTGCCGTCGTCACGCAATTGGTCGAACAGCTGCTTGCTCCGCGCCGAGAATTCGACGCGCCCGGGCTTGTCGGGATTCTGGGGGTCATGATCCCAGATGCGGTCGATGTGCGCGAATTCGGCGCCGATGCGTCCGAGGTTGTGCCAGACGCCGGTCAGGATCTCTTCGATTTCCTGCGGTGACTTCTCCGGGAAGGCGGCCGTCAGGTTCTCGCGGCCGATCCGATCCTCGCGCAGCCGACGGCCGATGAAATGCGCGGCGTGGCCGAAGAATCGTGCGGTCTTCTCCGGATCGAAATAGCGCGTGGTGCGCAACAGTCCGGTCGTCAACGCGCCAATGGCAGCGTCGGTCACGGGCTTGGCAGCGTCACGCAGCTGCGCCCTGGTGCGGAGGATCAGGCGTTTCATCTGTCGAGGCGAGGGCGCCGGGCTAGGCCGGCTCGCGCGTCAGGATCAGCGAGGCGTTCTGCCCGCCGAACCCGAACGAGTTCGACATCACGGCGGTCACCTTGGCATCGCGCGCCTTGTTGCCGACCACATCGAACGGGATCGCGGGATCGGGCACCTCGTAATTGATCGTCGGCGGAATCCGCTGATGCTCGAGCGTGAGCAGCGAGAAGATCGCCTCGACCGCGCCGGCGGCAGAGATGGTGTGGCCGACCATCGACTTGTTCGACGACACCGGAATGTTCTTGGTGTGCTCGCCGAACACCGCCGAGGTGGCCAGATATTCCATCTTGTCGTTTTCCGGCGTCGAGGTGCCGTGCGCGTTGATGTGATCGATCTGCTCGGGCTCCATGCCGGCGTCCGCAAGCGTCTTGCGGACGCAGCCGATCGCGGGCTTGCCGTCGGGGGCCGAGCGGGTGCGGTGGAAGGAGTCGGTCAGCTCGCCGCAGCCGGCGACGACGCCGAGGATGCGCGCGCCACGGGCCATCGCGGCCTCGTAGCTCTCCAACACCAGCGCGCCGGCGCCTTCGGCCATCACGAAGCCGTCGCGGTTCTTCGAGAACGGCTTGGAGGCGGCCTGCGGCGGATCGTTCTGGGTGGAAAGCGCCGACAGCAGCGAGAACCGCACCATGGCTTCGGGATTGACCGAGCCGTCGGTGGCGATGCACAGCGTGGCATCGGTTTCACCGCGGCGGATCGCCTCGACGCCGAGCTGGATCGCGGTCGCGCCGGATGCGCATGCCGTCGAGAGTGAAATCGGCGAGCCCTTGGTGCCGAAGGTTTCGGCGAGGCTGAGTGCGACCGAGCCGAAGGTGAAGCGCCGGTGGAAATGCGCAAACTTGCCGCCGCTGCAGGTCGCCAGGTATTCGATGATGCCAAAGTCCTTGGTCGGAACGTCGCGCGCCACCTCGAGCCGCTGCGGCCATTCGGTCTCGATCGGTGCGACCGCCAGGAATAGCGGGCCGGGGAAGTCGCCCTTGCCGCCGATGCCGGATTGCTCCAGCGCCTCTTCGGCTGCGATCTCCGCCAGGCGCTGCGACAGGCTGGTCGAGGAGAACGGATCGACGGTGACGAAATCGACGGCGCCGGCCATCGTCGTCTTCATGCTGTCGAGCGGGAAGCGGGTGACGGTCCGGATGCCCGACTCGCCCGCGGTGAGGCGCTTCCAATTGTCGGTCTTGCCGCCGCCGAGCGACGTCACGATTCCCATGCCGGTCACGACAACGATCGGTCGGCCGAATTTATCGCGTGGTGCTGTCATGGTGTCCCCGTCGGTGCTTGCGCCGAATTACTTGACGGCCTCGACCAGCGCCATGCCTTCGCCCTGCCAGTGGCCGACCCCCAACACGACAATCTGGGTTGGCGCCTCGGTCTTTTCAACCTCCAGCCCGGTCGGGTCGTTGGCCGGATAAAGCGCGCCGCGCGAGATCGACAATGCTGCCAATGCGAGCCCGAGCGGGAACTGGGCCTCCATGGTGTGCCCGAAGGTCGTCCCGGTGGCACGCACGGCAACGTCCGGGTGCTGACCGAGGAATTCGCGCTCCTCGGCGGTCGCAGGCTCCGCGCCGGTCGCACCCGTGATCAGCATGGCATTGGCGTCGCTGACGCCGAGCTGCGGCCACATCGCCTGCAGCGACTTCGTCACGGCGCCGGGTTGCTTGCGCTTGGCGAGATCCGCGACCACCTTGGTCAGCTTGGCGTACGGCTTGGCACCCCGCGCCTCGGCGTGCTCGCGCGATTCCATCACCAGGAAGGCCCCGGCCGAGCCGATGGCGAAGCCCGGGTGATTCCTGCGCGCCCAGACCGGCGCGTATTGATCCTTGAGAGCGAAGTCGCCGAACGAATAGAGCATCAAGAGGTCGCCGCGATCGCCGTTATGGGCCGCGCCGACCAGCGCGATGTCGCTCTGTCCGGCCCCGATGCGGGCGACCGCGATCCGCGCAGCATCGATGCTCGCGGCTTCCTCGCCCATGAAGGTGCGCGACGTCCCGCACACGCCGTGAACGATCGCGATGTTGCCGGCGAGCAGATTGGAGAGCTGCGCCAGGAACAGCGTCGGACGCAGCTCGTTCATCAGCTTCTCGTTGAGCAGGGCGGGCGGCAGCTTGCCCTGCGCGTCGGCATTCATGATCGCCAGGTCGACAGTGAGGTCACGCTCGCCGCCACCGGCTGCGATGATCATGTCCATCCGCGACAGGATTTCCTGATTGCCTTTGACGCCGGCGGAATCGAGCGCCAGCCCGGCGGCATAGGTGCCGATCCGCTGCCATGTCTCCATCTGGCGCTGATCGCCCTTCTTCGGGATCTGCGCGTCGAAGCTCACGGGGGCGATCGGATGGATCACGTAGGGCGCGAGACGCTTGTCGTCGGCATTGACGCGCTTTTCGCCCAGCGCCTGCCAATGCGCATCCAGCCCCTCGCCGAGCGAGGAGAGCAGGCCTACGCCGGTGATCCAGACTTCCTTCTCAGCCATTACTTATTGCCTGCTGCGGAAACCCGATCTTGCCGGCCATCGCATCCATGTGCACGCGCAAGTCCGGGCTGGGGAAGGGAATATGACGGAAGGTCAGCTCGGCATTGCATTTGAGCTCCTTGCCGACGCGGACCTTCGCCGAGGTCACGGTGAAGCCTGAACCTTCGTGCTCGATCTTGGCTTCGATCGTCAGCGTCGAACCGGGGCTGACGAAACCGCGCATCTTGGCTTCCTTGACCATCGCGAGGAAGGGCATGCGCTCGAACTTGGTCAGACCGAGGATCAGCCAGCCCGAGCTCTGGGCCATCGCTTCGGTGAGCAGCACGCCGGGCATGATCGGGTAACCCGGAAAGTGTCCGGTGAACACCGAATGGCTCTCCGGCGGGACATCCGCCTCGACGACAATGGTCTTGGCGTCGAGGTTGAGGTCGACGATCCGATCGATCAGCTGAAAGGTTTCAAGCTGCATGATGGGCGATTACGAGCCCGTGCCCGTGCTCGCGTTCTTGGCCGCAACCAGTTCGTCGATGCGGTCGGCGAGATTCTGCAACACGAAATACTGCTCCGTGGTGGCCTTGCCGTCGTTGACCTCCTGGGTCCACTTCTCGAGCGGCATCTTGATGCCGAACGCCTTGTCGATGGCAAAGGCGATGTCGAGGAAGTCGAGGCTGTCGATCCCCAGATCGTCGATCGCATGGCTCTCCGGCTTGATCGTATCGCGCGGGATGTCGCACGTCTCCGCGATAATGTTGGCGATCTGCTCGAATGTGGAGGACATCATTAAGCCTTTGATATTTTGAAGGTAATTCCGGGTCGGCTTGGAGGAGGCGGGCGCGGTGCCCCGGAAATCCCTATCGCTGCTGCCGGAGTCGTGTGCCCGTATATCGGAGCAGGGCCGTTAGTTCAATGGAGCTTGGCCGGGCCGGCCAGGACGGTTTTTGGGCACGGTTCCGGCCCGCCTAGGTGCGCGGCATCACGGTAATCTTCGCGCAATCCCGGCGTCCCATCAGCACGCAATCCTGGGTCTTGCGCAAATCGGCGATGCTCATGGCGAGCCAGATGCCGATCGCGGTGAGTGCCACGGTGAAGGCGAAGGCGGCGATGTTGGCGAGCATGCGCTGCCGGAAATCGTCCGGCTCCTCGCGCGGCTTCTCGTAACGGGAGAGGTCGTTGGCGACGGAAGCGGGGCGGGTCGGTCGGATCGGTTGCTCGCGCTTGCCGGGCGGCTGCGCCGAGGTACGCGGCCGGAATTTGAGCACCACGTGCTCGTCATCCGAGGAAATTGGCCGCTGCGTCTTCACTGTTGTCAGTCCGGTCGCGTCGCCACTCATGTTTAGCATGTTCGCCGCGCTTCACACCTAAAATCTTGATGCGCGCAGAGGTGGTATTCATCCTTCGAGCGTCTCGTGGAACCGACTGTAGTCGATCCGCAGACGGCCGTCGTCGGTCGTGTGCAGGATCTCCGCGTAGCGATGGCCGATGCGGATGTCGGAATGCTTGCAGGATTTTCGCGCATGCACAGTTTGCGCTGCAACGTCGTCGTAGCCCGAGACGATCAGGCCGAGACTGGCATTGACGGCTGCACCAACGGCAGTTCGTGGGATCGGCGTCGGGCCATGCTTCCTTGCTGACACCGTTCTTGAACAGCCACAGCCGCGTGGCGGCATTGGCGATGGAGCGATGGCGAATGTCTGCTGAGCTCCAAGCCCTCGGTCACCACCTCGCGATTGCCGAGGCGGATCGTGCGGGCCTTCAGGCTCGTTTGCTCGCAAACTCGTTCCGTCGAACCGGCTCTTTCGTCCGCCTGTGACATCATGTCATAATGGAACCCATTCCGGGGTGCCGGTCAAACGGGAGTGCAAATCATGGCCCATACGCGCGAGCCTTACGTCAAACCGGTCCCGATCATGTCGCTGCGGCCGACCCAGATGACGGTCGGCATGCATGAGGTGAAGGAAAAGCGGAAGCGCTGGCGCGAGCACAGCTCGGACAAAAAACGCGCCGAACTGCTGGGCAAGCACATGATCCCGGTCGTACACGGTCCCGACGATCGCTACTACGTGGTCGATCATCATCACATGGCGCGTGCGCTGCATGAGGAAGGCGTCAAGGACATCCTGGTCACGGTGATCGGCGATCTCACGATGGTCGAGCGCGACGTGTTCTGGGGCGTGATGGACAACAAGCGCTGGGTCTATCCCTACAATTCCAAAGGCGACCGTTGCCACTTCAAGGACATTCCGAAGTCGATCAAGGATCTCAAGGACGATCCGTTCCGCAGCCTTGCCGGCGAGATGCGCCGGGCCGGCGGCTTCGCCAAGGACACCACGCCCTTCAGCGAATTCCTGTGGGCCGATTTCCTGCGCCGCCACATCCCGCGCAAGACGGTGGAGAACAATTTCGCCAAGGCGCTGGAGAAGGGGCTGGCGCTCGGCCGCAGCAAGGACGCGGTCTATCTGCCCGGCTGGTGCGGGCCGGCATCCGACGACTGACCGGGGACGGCCTCCGGCTTGGCTGGATCTTCCTTGCCGCCGAGCACGTGGTGCAGCCACCGCTCGGTGCGCTTGCCGAAGGTCAGCAGCAGGAATGCCAGCACGAGCGCGGTAAGGACGATCGGCCAGTGTCCGGCGCCGCAGACGATCCCGACGCATGCGGCGAAGAACGCGCATGCGGCGCTGGTCAGGCCGTGGACGTGAAAACGATCGCCGCGCCGGACGATCACGCCGGCGCCGAGAAAGCCGATGCCGGTCAGCACGCCCTGGATCACGCGGCTGACCGCATCGGTGAATTTCCCGGGATCGACCCCATGCAAGGCCAGCAGCACGACGGTCGCGGTCGAGAGGCTGACGAGGCCGAGCGTCTTCAGGCCGATCGGCTTGCCGCGCAGGTCGCGGTCGAGCCCGATCGCACTGCCGGCCAGGGTGGCCGCGCCGAGCCGCAGGATGATCTCGCTCCAGTCCACCAAGATGTCCTCTGTGAGCCGTCCTCTATTTCGGCTGCCGCCCGAGCGTGTAGAACTCGGCGTTCGGCCGCATGCCGGTGACGTTGGCGAGCCGGTTCGAGAGCGCGAAGAACGCCGCCACCGCGGCAATGTCCCAGACATCGTCGTCGCTGAAGCCGTGGGCTGTGAGCGCGGCGAAGTCGCCTTCCGCGACCTCCTCGGCCGCGCGGCTCACCTTCATGGCGAAGTCGAGCATGGCGCGCTGCCGCGGCGTGATGTCGGCCTTGCGGTAGTTGATAGCGATCTGGTCGGCGATCTCCGGATTCTTGGCGCGGATGCGCAGGATCGCACCATGGGCGATCACGCAATACTGGCACTGGTTGGCGGCGCTGGTCGCCACCACGATCATCTCGCGCTCGGCCTTGGAGAGGCCGGAGTCCTTCTCCATCAGCGCGTCGTGATAGGCAAAGAACGCGCGAAACTCGTCGGGCCGATAGGCCAGAGTGAGGAAGACGTTCGGTACGAAGCCGGACTTCTCCTGCACCGCCAGGATTCGGCTGCGGATATCCTCGGGGAGCTGGTCGAGAGCGGGCGTCGGGAAGCGTTTTGCGGTTGGCTGCGTCATGAGCTGGTTCCGGCGTGCCGCAAGGACGCGGCGTCATGCGAAACCATAGTGGATGACGGCTTGGGTGCAAGGCGCTTTGGGTACAAGGCGCATCGGCGCCTTGCGGCCGCGATGTTAGCGCAGCGGCTTCTTCAGCAGCGAGAAGCGATCCGGATCGAGGCCCAGCGACGGCTGCAGCATCGGCGCCTCGGCCGGCGCCATCGTGCGTGCCGGCACGGGCGAGTTGAGGCTCGAATTCAATCCTGGGTCGTTCGGTGCGTTGTCGCGATGCGAGGTGGCGCCGCGCCAGCGTTCCAGCACAGCGCTGACGAAGTGCATGTCGTGGCCGGCGGTGACCGACGGCACGGTGGCGATGGTGGCCTCGCCGCGCGGCAGCTGGTGCGGCGGCACCTCCTTGAAGCGCAGCCGCGTCGGCAGCGCCACGCCTTCGCCGAACGCCAGCACCTCGCGGGTGCCGAGCGAGGGCACGAACGACAGCAGGTTGGCCGCGGCATCCGACACTGCGGAGCGCAGCAGCGCCTGGTCGCGGTCGTTGGCAAGGCGCATCGTGAACAGCGTGTTGCACTGGGAGATGATGGTGGCGTCGAGCTCGGCCGGGCGCTGGGTGATCAGGCCGAGATAGACGCCGTATTTGCGGCCTTCCTTGGCGATGCGCGACACCGCCTTGCGGGTCGGCCCGAAGCCGATATTGCGGTCGGCGGAAGCGTAGCGGTGCGCCTCCTCGCAGACGAACAGCATCGGCGAGACGCCGTCGCTCCACAGCCCGAAATCGAACGCCATGCGGCACAACACCGACACCACGGAATCGACGACTTCGGCCGGGAAGCCGGCGAGCTGCATGATGGTCATCGGCTTGCCGTTGGCGGGCAGGCGGAACAGATGGCTGATCACCTCGGCCATGGTATCGCCGCCGACATTTGCGTTGTCGAACATGAAGGCGTAGCGCGGGTCGTTGCGCACAGCGTCGATGCGCGAGATCAGCTTGTGATAGATGATGCGCGAGGAGCGGTTCTCCAGCTTGCCCATGCGTTCGTCGATCAGCGAGATCAGGTCGACCAGGCGATAGGGTACCGGCGTATCGACGGTGTAGCCGACCTGCTTGGGGTCGACGCGCTTCAGCCCGAGACCGACCCGGTCGGAATTCTGGTACTGGGTGTAGATGCCCTTCGCCATCGGGATCACTTCGGCGAGGATGTCGAGCTCTTCGGGCACGCCGGGGCGGCCGCCGAACAATACGTCGACGATCTCTTCGAAGTTGAACAGCCAGAACGGCAGCTTGAGGTTTCGCGGGTTCAGCACCTGCGCGCGCTCGCCGAAGCAGCGGCCGTATTCGTTGTGGACGTCGAGCAGGAAGATGCGCAGGTTCGGCCGCGACTTCAGGATCTCGTTGAGCAGCAGCGAGACGCCGGTGGATTTGCCGACGCCGGTCGAGCCGAGCACCGCGAAGTGCTTGGACAGCATTTCCTCGACGTCGACATAGGCAATGACGGAGCGATCCTGCTGCAGCGTTCCGACATTGATCTGGTCGGATCCGCTCGGCGCGTAGACCGTGCGCAGCTCCTGGTTGGTGATCAGGTCGGTGCTGTCGCCGATGGTCGGATAATGGGTGACGCCGCGCTGGAATTTCGGGCGGTCGCCGCCGAGGATTTCGCCGAGCAGGTCGACCGAGGCGGTCGCCATGTACTCGTCGGACGCCGGCAGGTTTTCGCAGGACACCTCGGTGATCATGGCGACGATGACCGAGCTCGCGCAGCGGATGCTGACGAACCGGCCGACGGTCGCGCGCATTTCTGAAAGCTGCATCTGGCCGCCCGCCAGCAGCCCAACCCGGGCCTGCGAGCCGCGCACAGAGATCACACGTCCAAAGGATGTCACAGTTCTCGCCTGGCTCGTTCGCGAAATCCAAATGTCCGGACCAATATGCCTGCCCGGGATTGGAAAAACCGTTAAGTCGCAGAAGTTTCGGTTCGGCTAAATCTACTCCTTCCCGGTGACGATTTGTTTCTGTCGTGTCGCGATATCACGCCGCTTCGGCGGCGGAGCGTCGCGTTCCGGCACAGCGGCGATTGTTTCGCGGCTTTTCCGTTAACGCGGCATTCACCATCTCGGAGAAGTGCGCCGGCAGCTCCGTAGGTTTACGGGGCGTCCGGCCTGGTTGGTCGCCCGCGGTCGCCTGGTATCGTGTAACCGATTGCTAACTGCGGTTTGTAACGACCTTTCCATTTGTGCTGCGTAACGATGCCGCGTCCGGGAGAGATCAGCGTGCGCATCGAACACCGCAATTCATCACCAGGAAATGCCGACGCGGGCACCACCAAGGGCCTGGCGTTCTGTGCCGGCATGCTGGTCGGCAGCCTGTTCGGAAGCGTGACCGCGCAATGGAGCGAGCGCGAAGGCCTGCTGATGGCGGCGTTCGCGATCATGGCCGTGATCGTCTTCCTGTTGCTGAAGCGTCATGAGATTTCCGACGCGCGGCTTGCCACCGAGCGTCGCAATCTGATGACCGCCGTCGACAACATTCCGCAGGGGCTCGTGCTCTACGATGCCTCGGCGCGCATCATCATCTGCAACCGTCCCTATATCGAGATGTTCGGGCTTTCGCCCGATGTGGCAAAGCCGGGCTGCACCATGCAGCGGCTGATCGCGCACCGGCAGGAGACCGGCTCGTTCGACGGCGACGTCGACGCGTTCTGCGATGCCATCATCCGCAACGTGAAGCTCGGCAAGGCGACGCGCCAGCTGACCGAGGCACCGGGCGGGCGGGCGATCGAGATCGTCAACAAGCCGCTGCCGGAGGGCGGCTGGGTGGCGACCATCGAGGACATCACGGAGCGGACGCGCAACGAGAACAAGATCGCCTACATGGCGCATTATGATGCGCTCACCGATCTGCCCAACCGCGTGCTGTTCCGCCAACGCCTCGATCAGGCGCTGAAAGCGATCGGGCCGAACGAGCAACTCGCGGTCATGTATATCGACATCGACGAGTTCAAGAGCGTCAACGACGCGCTCGGCCACCAGATCGGCGACGAACTGCTGAGGGCCGTGGCCGATCGCCTGCGCTCCTGCCTGGGGGATACCGACGTCGCAGCGCGGCTCGGCGGCGACGAATTTGCCGTGATCCAGACCGCGGTACGCGATCAGACCCAGACTATGCAGCTGTTGGCCGCGATCTATCAGGCGATCCGCCAGCCGGTCGATTGCAGCGGGCATCTCATCACCACCGACGCCAGCATCGGCATTGCGGTTGCGCCGGCCGACGGCCTCGAGCTCGATCAACTGCTGCGCAACGCCGATCTCGCGCTCTATGGCGCCAAGAGCGACGGCCGCCGCACCTACCGCTTCTTCGAGGCCGGCATGGACGCGCGCGCCAAGGCGCGGCGCAGCCTGGAGCTGGAATTGCGCCAGGCCATCGTCGACGGCAATTTCGAGCTGCACTATCAGCCGCTGCTTCATCTCGAAGACGGCCGGGTCAGCTGCTGCGAGGCGCTGCTGCGCTGGCGCCATCCCGAACGCGGCACCATTTCGCCTGCGGATTTCATCCCGGTCGCCGAGGACACCGGCCTGATCAACGATCTCGGGCACTGGGTGCTGAACACCGCATGCCGCGAAGCCGTGAAGTGGCCGGATCATGTCCATATCGCGGTCAACGTGTCGCCGATCCAGTTCAAGAGCCAGACGCTGGCGCTGAATGTCGCCGCCGCGCTGGCGGCGTCGGGGCTCGCGCCCTCGCGGCTCGAGCTCGAGATCACCGAAGCCGTGCTGATCCGCGACGACGAGGCCGCGCTCGATGTCCTGCATCAGCTGCGCGAGCTCGGCGTCCGCATCGCGCTCGACGATTTCGGCACCGGCTATTCGTCGCTGAGCTATCTGCAGCGCTTCCCGTTCGACAAGATCAAGATCGATCGCGCCTTCATCAAGGATCTCGCCGGGACCGGCGCATCGTCCACCATCGTCCAGGCCGTCGTGAACATCGCCGCCGCGAGCGACATGACGACGACGGCGGAAGGCGTCGAGACCGAGCAGCAGCGCAACCTGCTGCGCATCCTCGGCTGCACCGAGATGCAGGGCTACCTGTTCAGCCGGCCGGTGCCGGATCTCGAAATCCGCGAGCTGCTGTCCTCGCATCGCGAAAAGGCCGTCTCGGTCGCCTGACTACCGGCCTCGATCAGCATGCCGCGATGCCGGCGCCAACAATTTGTTGACGGGACCTAATCCTTTGTACACTAGTACAAATCGAGAGGCGCCGCCGTCGCCCGCGTAGGAAGGGTCGGTCCGGCGCCGTCGTGCAAGGAGACCGTCCCATGCAGCCGGAACCGATCTTCGATCTCGCTCATCTCGGCCACATCGAGCTGTTAACGCCGAAGCCGGACGAGAGCCTCAAATTCTTCGTCGACGTCATGGGCATGACCGTCAGCGGCCGCAAGGGCGAGTCGGTCTATCTGCGCGGCTGGGACGATTACGAGCGCTATTCGCTGAAGCTCACGGCGTCGAACACGTCTGGCATGGAGCACATGGCGCTGCGGGCGCGCAGTCCGCAGGCGCTCGAGCGCCGCGTCGCCGCGCTGAAGGGCTCGGGCTTCGAGATCGGCTGGGTCGACGGTGACATGGGGCAGGGACCGGCGTTCCGCTGCCGCGATCCCGACGGCCATGTCGTCGAGCTCTATTACGAGACCGAGTGGTACGAGGCGCCCGCCGAGCTGAAGCCCGCGTTGAAGAACCAGGCGCAGCGCTTTCCGGCGCGCGGCGTCAATGTGCGCCGGCTCGACCATCTCAACTGCCTTGCGGTCGACATCAAGGCCAACCGCCTGTTCTTCGAGACTTACCTGGGCTGCCGCACCACCGAGCAGATCGTGCTCAACGACGGCACGGAAGCGGCGATGTGGATGACCATGTCGAACAAGAGCTACGACTTCGCCTACACCCGCGATCACTACGGCAAGCGCGGCCGGTTTCATCACGTGACCTATGCGCTCGACAGCCGCGAGGAGATCCTGCGGGCCGCGGATATCTTCCTCGAGCATGGCGTGCATATCGAGACCGGGCCGCACAAGCATGCGATCCAGCAGACCTTCTTCCTCTATGTCTATGAACCCGGCGGCAACCGCGTCGAGGTCGCCAATGCCGGTGCCCGCCTGATCCTCGCGCCGGACTGGAAGCCGATCGTGTGGACCGAGGAGGAACGCAAGAAAGGACAGGCCTGGGGCTTGAAGACGATCGAGTCGTTCCACACCCACGGCACGCCGCCGGTGACCGGCTAGGTCTGGACCGCGCGGCGCAGGATCGCGCGCGTCGATACGCCGCCGCGAATGTCCGCGGCCGATGACGACAACATCGGCGCATTGTCGATATGATCCGGTTCGAGCGGCTGATGCTGCGCGCGATACGCTGGGAGCGGGTACGATGGCTCGTAAGACGTCCAAGACGCCGGCGAAGCGCGCGAAGAAGAGCGCCACGAAGCGTACCACTGCAAAGCCGCGCCTGCTCTCGGGCGGCAATCCGCAGATCGCAAAGGGACATGGCGACGCTCCCGTGCAGGCCTATATCGCGGCGATGCCGGGTTGGAAGCACGACGTCGGACGCAAGCTTGACGCGCTCATCGCGCGCACCATTCCCGGCGTGCACAAGGCGGTGAAGTGGAACTCGCCGCTCTACGGCATGGAGGGACAAACCTGGTTTCTCGGCATCCATGTCTTCACGCGCTACGTCAAAGTGGCGTTCTTTCGCGGCGCATCGCTGCATCCGGTGCCGCCCGGCAAGTCCAAGCAGCAGCACACGCGCTATCTCGACATTCACGAGAACGACGCGCTCGACGAGGCGCAGTTTGCCGCCTGGGTGAAGCAGGCCAGCGAATTGCCTGGCGAACGGATGTGACCGTCACCATCGGCGTCCGTATGGGCGCTGCCCTCGGCTTTCGAATGTACCTCGCACAGCAATGCAGATCGCCCGCGAGTAACATGCATCTGATGCAGCTCTGCGCGTGGGATCATTGCATCGCCTCGGGCGTTTGGTGCTAGGCTGCGACTCGTAACGTCAGAGGAAAACGTCGATGAGCGAACACACGACGGACAAGCGGGTGCGAGAGGCGTCTCGCAGGCGATTCCTTCAGGCGGGCGCAGCACTGGCCGGTGGCTCCGCGATCTCAGGAGTGGCCGGTTCTCCCGCGCTTGCCGAACAGGGGAATAATCTTCCGCCCAACGTGCCGGAATGGATGAAAGCGCCTGGCGATCCGATGGGAAGCCAGCCCTATGGCACGCCATCGGTTCACGAGAAGGGCGTCGTCAAGAACATCTCGAAGACGCTGCCGCAATATATCTCCGCCTCGGGCCGCACGCCGTTGCAGGAGCTCGACGGCATCATCACGCCGAATGGTCTGTTCTACGAACGCCATCATGGCGGCGTGCCGACCATCGATCCGGCCGAGCACCGGCTGATGCTGCACGGCATGGTCGATCGCCCGCTGGTGTTCACGATGGAGGACATCCGCCGCTTTCCGTCGCAGTCGCGCATCCACTTCCTCGAATGCTCCGGCAATCCCGTCTACACCAAGCCCTACGGCAAGACGGCGTCCGACCTCGTCGGCCTCCTGAGCTGCGCGGAATGGACCGGCGTGCCGCTCAAGACGGTGCTGGACGAAGCCGGCCTGCAGGCAGGCGCCAAATGGATCGTGGCCGAAGGCGCCGATGCCGCCGCGCTGACGCGCTCGATCCCGATCGAGAAATGCCTCGACGACGCCATGCTGGTCTACAGCCAGAACGGCGAGCGGCTGCGTCCGCAGCAGGGCTATCCGCTGCGCCTGTTGTTGCCGGGCTTCGAGGGCAACATGAACGTGAAGTGGCTGCGCCGGCTCAAGGTGGTCGCCGAGCCGGCCTATTCGCGCGAGGAGACCTCGAAATACACCGATCCGATGCCCGACGGCACGTCGCGCGAATTCACCTTCTACATGGAAGCCAAGTCGATCATCACGCGGCCGTCCGGCGGGCAGAGGCTGACCACGCACGGCTTTCACGAGATCACCGGGATCGCCTGGAGCGGTCACGGCAAGATCAAGAGCGTCGAGGTCTCGCTCGACGAGGGCAAGAGCTGGCAGCAGGCCGAACTGCAGGAGCCGGTGCTGACACGGGCGCTGACGCGCTTCCGCTTGCCCTGGCACTGGGACGGCAGCCCGGCGGTGATCCAAAGCCGCGCCATCGACGAGACTGGCTACGTCCAGCCGACGCTGGCGGAATTGGTCAAGGTGCGTGGTCTGAACTCGTTCTACCATAACAATGCGATCTGGCCCTGGCGCATCGACGCGAACGGCGAGGTGACCAATGCCCAGGCGTAACATCAAGGCGGCGTTGCTCGCGGGTGCGATCGCGATGCTTGCCGCTGCTGCGGCGCAGGCCGAGGATCGCTTTGGCATCGGGCGTCCGGCAACGCCTGCCGAGATCGCCGGCTGGAATATCGACATCGATCGCGACGGCTCCAACCTGCCGCCGGGCAGCGGCAGCGTCGAGCGCGGCCGTACCGTGTTCGCAGAGCAGTGCGCGGCGTGCCATGGCGACAGCGGGCAGGGCGGCGTCGGCGATCGCCTGGTCGGCGGTCAGGGTACGCTGGCGAGCCCAAAACCGATCCGCACCGTCGGCAGCTATTGGCCCTATGCCCCGACGCTGTTCGACTATATCCGCCGCGCGATGCCGCAGAACGCGCCGCAGTCGCTCAGCAATGAGGACGTCTATGCGGTATCGGCCTTCATCCTCAGCCTCAACGGCATCGTGCCGTCCAATGCCGTGCTCGACGCGAAGTCGCTCGCGGCGATCAAGATGCCGAACCGCGAAGGCTTCGTCTCCGACCCACGGCCCGACGTGCATAACCATTGAGCGGGAGCCAGGCCCCGGGCGGCTCGCAGCATCGTGACGCCGTGGCCCCTGTGTCCGGAGCATCGCCGTCCCTATGTCCGTCTGGGGGCGGCCCGGCCGTCTTCCGGCACATATTCATTGATCGATAGGAGAGGCCGTATGACCAGGTCGTCGGCAGTCGCAGCCGCCATGCTGCTCGTGGGAATGACGTTCACGCCGGCCTCGGCCCAGATCTCGGAGCCGGCACTGTTCGACGCGCAAAATCCGGGGCGCAGCGCGATCAACGGCGGCGCCCTGACGCCATGGGGCGAGGCCCAGGCGGCACAACGCAGCGGCAACCCCGTGAACGCCAATGGCGCCATGCTGCCCGCGGCGGCGCCATCCTCTTCCTGCGTACGTTACCGTTCATTCGATCCGGCGTCCGGCACCTTCCTTGGCCGCGACGGACGCCGCCATCCCTGCCGATAGGGGCCGCCACCGCGCCTGGCGGTGGATAAGCGCGCTGTCCTTCGTCCGCGGCTCGAACGACTGGACGCCGGACGCGTTATAGTCAGCCGATCGCATTGGGCCCTGCCGGACCCGGGCGGCGGAGGGCATCTGGCGTGACCGACACCCTGGCCGGATTCTGGGATCGAAAGTCGACCTCCGAGCTGCTGCGGGAAGCGGCGCGGGCCGACGGCGACGCGGAGACGCCCGTCTTCAAACGCTCGCTCTCGGCGTTGCAACTGGTCACGCTGGGCATCGGCGGCATCATCGGCGCCGGCATCTTCGTGCTGACCGGCCACGCGGCGGCTGCGAATGCCGGTCCCGCCGTCACGCTCTCCTTCATGCTCGGCGCCGTCGCCTGCGCCTTCGCCGGCCTGTGCTACGCGGAGATGGCCTCGACCGTGCCGATCTGCGGCAGCGCCTACACCTACGCTTATGCCACGCTCGGCGAACTGATCGCCTGGATCATCGGCTGGGACCTGATCCTCGAATACGCGGTCGGCGCGATCGCGGTCTCGGTCGGATGGTCCGGCTATTTCGTCAGCTTCATGTGCGATTTCGGCGTCAACCTGCCGCAGCAATTCACCTCGGCGCCGCTCGCCTACGATGCCAACAGCGGCGTGTGGTCGTCGACCGGTGCGGTCATCAACATCCCGGCGATGGCGATCATCGCGTTTGTCACCACGCTGCTCGTGGTCGGGATTCGCGAGTCCGCGCGCTTCACCGGTTTCGTCGTCGTGGTCAAGCTCGTCGTCATCGCATTGTTTCTCGCCACCGCGGCGTCGTCGGTGACGCTGGCGAACTGGGTGACGGCGGGCAATCCGCAGGGCGCGCTGATCCCTCCGAATGCGGGTCCTGGCGTGTTCGGCTGGTCCGGCGTGATCCGCGGCGCGGCGGTGGTGTTCTTCGCCTATATCGGCTTCGACGCGGTCTCGACCGCGGCACAGGAGGCGAGGGTGCCGGAGCGCGACATGCCGATCGGCATTCTCGGCTCGCTGGTGATCTGCGCTGCGCTCTATGTCGCGGTCGGCTTCGTGCTGACCGGCATCGTGCCGTATGACCGGCTCAGCGTCCCGGACCCAATCGCGGTCGGCATCGATGCTGTCGGCATCGGCTGGCTCGGTCCCTTCATCAAGCTCGGCATCCTGTTCGGATTGACGTCGGTGATCCTCATCATGCTGCTGGCGCAGCCGCGGATCTTCCGCGCCATGGCGCATGACGGGCTGCTGCCGGGCATCGCTGCCAGGATCCATCCGCGATTTCAGACCCCGTATGTCTCGACCATCTTCTCCGGCACCGTCGCTGCTGTTCTCGGCGGGCTGCTGCCGATCGGGCTGGTCGGCGAACTGGTTTCGATCGGCACATTGTTCGCATTCACGGTGGTCTCGATCGGCACGCTGGCGCTGCGTGTGCGCGATCCGGACCTGGCACGGCCGTTCAGGGCGCCGGCGATCTGGCTGGTGGCCCCGGCTGCCGCAGCGACCTCGCTGTTCCTGATGTTCGGCCTGCCGCTCGACACCTGGATCAGGCTCGCGGTGTGGCTCGTGATCGGGCTTGCGATCTATGCGGCCTATGGCAGGCGTCACAGCCGGCTGCGGGCGCGCGGCGAACGCCGCGTGGGCCTATAGTGCGCACGCGTGCGGCCTGCTAGATGTACCCGTTGAGATAGCACCTTAAAGCCGCGACAAGTCGGCATTCCCCGGGGAGCCTTCCATGCAAAATTCAACGGTGCAGGCGCGGTGGATGGTCGCCGTGATTGTTTCACTCGGCATCCTGTCGGCGGCGCCAGGGCGGGCAGCCTCCGTCGCACCCGTCGCCGCCGAGAACGGCATGGTGGTTTCGGCGCAGCATCTCGCGACCCAAGTCGGCGTCGAGGTGTTGAAGCGGGGCGGCAATGCCGTCGATGCGGCGGTCGCGGTCGGTTACGCGCTTGCGGTCGCCTATCCCGCCGCCGGCAATCTCGGTGGCGGCGGGTTCATGACCATCCAGCTCGCCGACGGCCGCAAAACCTTCCTGGATTTCCGCGAGACCGCCCCGAAGGGCGCTACCGCCAACATGTATCTCGACAAGGACGGCAGCGTCATCCCCGGCCTGTCGACCAAGGGGCATCTCGCCGTCGGGGTGCCGGGCTCGGTGGCCGGCATGGAATATGCGCGCGAGAAATACGGCACGATGAAGCGCGCGGACGTGATCGCACCTGCGCTGCAGCTCGCGGAGGACGGCTTCGTGCTCGACCAGGGCGATATCAGCATGCTGCAAACCGCGACCAAGGATTTCCAGGACGATCCGGCCTCGGCTGCGATCTTCCTCAACGACGGCAAGCCGTTCCAGGTCGGTGAGCGGCTGACACAGCACGAGCTCGCCGAGACGCTGCGCGAGATCAGCAAGCGCGGCACCGATGGTTTCTACAAGGGCTGGGTGGGGGCGGCCATCGTCGCCTCGAGCCAGGCCGGCAAGGGCCTGCTCACGCAAGAGGATCTCGACAATTACAAGGTGCGCGAGCTCGCGCCGGTCGAATGCGACTATCGCGGCTACCACGTGGTCTCGGCGCCGCCGCCGAGCTCGGGCGGCGTAGTGATCTGCGAGGTGCTCAATATCCTTGAGGGCTATCCGCTGAAGGAGCTCGGCTATCACTCCGCGCAGGCGGTGCACTACCAGATCGAGGCGATGCGCCATGCCTATGTCGATCGCAACAGCTATCTCGGCGATCCCGACTTCGTGAAGAATCCGCTCGACCGCCTGCTCGACAAGACCTACGCGGAGAAGATCCGTGCCGCGATCGACCCGGCCAAGGCCGGAGTCTCCAGGGACATCAAGCCCGGCGTTCCGCCGCACGAGGGCAGCAACACCACGCATTATTCGATCGCCGACAAGGACGGCAACGCGGTGTCGGTCACCTACACGCTGAACGACTGGTTCGGCGCCAAGGTGACCGCGGCCAGGACCGGCGTGCTGCTCAACGACGAGATGGACGACTTCACCGCCAAGGTCGGCGTGCCGAACCTCTACGGCCTGGTGCAGGGGGAGGCCAATTCGATCGTCCCGGGCAAACGCCCGCTGTCCTCGATGAGCCCGACCATCGTCACCAGGGGCGGCAAGCCGGTGATGGTCGTGGGGACCCCTGGCGGCAGCCGCATCATCACGGCCGTGCTGCTGACGATGATCAACGCGATCGATTACGGCATGGACGCGCAGGAGGCCGTCGACATGCCGCGCTTCCACCAGCAATGGCTGCCGGAGGCGACCAATCTCGAGGACTTCACGCTGTCGCCGGACACGCGGAACATTCTGGAAGGCATGGGCCACAAGTTCGGTCCGCCGCAGCCGGCCAATCACCTTGCGGTCATCATCGTCGGCGCGCCGTCGCTGGACGGCAAGCCGGTCGGCAACAATCGCTTCTATGGCGCCAACGATCCGCGCCGCAATTCGGGGCTCGCCGCCGGATACTGATCGTGAGAGAGCTGTAGACCCATGAGCCAACGGGTCGTGCGAACGCGCGCCCGATGACAGGCTCCGCGACATGCGGGGCCCCAGATATCCCTCCGCTCATCCGGGCTGCGAATCTGCTTATCGGCAGCGCGCCTCAAGCAACGGCAGTCGACCGGCCGTCGTCGTGCCCACTCGTCAGCAGCAGGCGCCGGCGGATGGCATCTTCGACCAGGGCCAGCGATTGCCTGGCTTCACGCGCCTCGGCTTCGGCGGCCTGGGCGCGGAATTCGGCGGCATCGAGCTGCTCCTGCTGGGACTCGATGCGCCGCCGGGCTTCCTCGAGCGCCCGCGACGCGTCCCTCAGCTTGCGCTCGGTCGCGGCGATGATTTCGAGCTGCGCCTGTTCGGCAGCCTCGGCGCGGGCTTCGCCGGCTCGGGCCCTGTCCTCGATGCTGCGGAACAAATCCGCTGCCTGATAGACCAGGTCCAGGGCCTCGGTCCCCATTGCCGATGTCGGAGGCCTCGGAAATCCGAGGACGTTGGGGTCGGCCGCAAAGGGCCGTCTAAATCCGCGCAGTGCCATGCAAATCAGCCCGTCGCGAGTCGCGTGTATTCGAACAACTTGCGGTAGTTATAGTTAACGGATCGTTAATCTGGTGGCCCCGCAGGCGCTGTCCACCGGTTTCTGATGTCCCAGTAACTCGAAGCGGCAACTAGGTAGTGAATGTCGCGATCCGGCACGCGCTTTTCTTTCGCGACTCGCCCCGTGCGCAAGTGCAGCGCTGGAGGCAGGATGGCTGCGGCGAGGTGCGGGCGAATCGGAGCGCGAGCGCACTGCAGATCGATCGGGCCTCGCGGAGCGTCGCCGGAGCGGCGAGGCCGGCTGATTTGGCGCCCGCGCGCGAGCCGGGCTCTATGGCATAAGTTTGACGCCTGAGGCGCTTTAATTCTCCGCTGTTGAATTGCAGGTCCCTGGTACGACCGATATACCGGGCGGCCTAAGTGGCACGCAGCGCGCTCAGAACGAGCGACGCATCCGCCACGGAAATCTGGTCGATGAAATTTCTGTTGCGGTTCTTCGGGTTCCTGTTCACGGCAGGAACCATCCTGTTCCTGGCTGGTCTGGCCGCGGTCGCAGGGCTGTTCTGGCATTTCTCCAAGGACCTGCCCGACTATTCGCAGCTCCAGAACTACGAGCCGCCGGTGATGACCCGCGTCCACGCGGCGGACGGTTCGCTGCTCGGCGAGTTCGCCAAGGAACGCCGGCTCTATCTGCCGATCCAGGCGGTGCCGAAGCTCGTGATCAACGCCTTCCTCGCCGCGGAGGACAAGAATTTCTATGAGCATGGCGGCGTCGACTATACCGGCATGGCGCGCGCCGGCGTTGCCTACATCCAGAATTTCGGTTCCAACCGTCGTCCGCAGGGCGCCTCCACGATCACCCAGCAGGTCGCCAAGAACTTCCTGTTGACCAACGAGGTGTCGTTCAGCCGCAAGATCAAGGAAGCCCTGCTGGCGATGCGAATCGAGCGGGCCTATTCCAAGGACAAGATCCTCGAGCTGTATCTCAACGAGATCTATCTCGGCCTCGGCGCCTACGGCATCGCGGCGGCCTCGCTGGTGTATTTCGACAAGTCGGTCAACGAACTGACGATCTCGGAAGCGGCCTACCTGGCGGCGCTGCCGAAGATGCCGGCCAGCCTGCATCCGGTGCGCAACCGCGCACGCGCCATCGAGCGGCGCAACTACGTGATCGACCGCTTGCAGGAGAACGGCTGGATCACGGCGGCCGACGCCGACAAGGCGCGCAAGGAGCCGCTGACCGTCACCAGCCGCACCAACGGCGCGCACACCTTCGCCGGCGAGTATTTTTCGGAAGAAGTCCGCCGCGACATCTTCGAGCGCTATGGCGAGAAGAAGCTCTATGAAGGCGGCCTGTCGGTGCGAACCACGCTGGATCCCAAGATCCAGGTGATGGCGCGCAAGGCGATGGTGGCGGGGCTCGTGAACTATGACGAGCAGCAGGGCTACCGCGGCGCGATCCAGAAGCTCGATTTGTCGGCCGACTGGGGCGTGCCGCTGGCCGAGATCAAGTCGCTGTCCGACATCTCGCCGTGGCGGATGGCGGTGGTGCTGGAGAGCAACGACCAGTCGGCGCGGATCGGCTTCCAGCCCGGCCGCGAGCTCGGCGGCGCCATCAGCAAGCAGCGCGAGACCGGTATCATCACGCTCGAAGGCGTGCGATGGGCGAGGCTGTTGTCTGGTCCGTACAAGGGCAGGACGCCGACCTCGGTGGCGCAGGTGCTGCAGCCCGGCGACGTGATCTATGCCGATCCGCTGTTCACCAAGGACGGCAAGGCGGTCGAGGGCCAGTACCGGCTGCGCCAGATCCCCGAACTGTCGGGCGCGATGGTGGCGATGGATCCGCACACCGGCCGCGTGCTCGCGATGGTCGGCGGCTTCTCGTTCGACCAGAGCCAGTTCAACCGCGCGACCCAGGCCTACCGGCAGCCGGGCTCGACCTTCAAGCCGATCGTGTATTCGACGGCGCTCGACAACGGCTACACCGGATCGACCGTCATGATCGACGCGCCGATCGAGATCGACCAGGGGCAGGGCAATGTCTGGCGCCCCGAGAACTTCTCGACCGGCAAATACCAGGGCCAGGTCACGCTGCGCAATGCGCTGCGGCTGTCGCTCAACACCGTGACGGTGCGGCTGGCGCAGGAAATCGGCATGCCTGTCATCGGCGAGTACGCCAAGCGTTTCGGCGTCTATGACGAGCTGCCGAACTATCTCGCCTATGCGCTCGGCGCCGGCGAGACCACGGTGATGCGGATGGCCACCGCCTATTCGATGATCGCCAATGGCGGCATCCGCGTGAAGCCGACCCTGATCGACCGCATCCAGGACCGCTACGGCCACACCATCTTCAGGCACGACCAGCGCGAATGCCGCGGCTGCGATGCACCGGAGGGCTGGAAGAACCAGCCGGAGCCGCAGCTGGTCGACCGCCGCGAGCGGGTGCTCGACGCGATGACGGCCTATCAGATCACCTCGCTGATGGAGGGCGTGATTCAGGCCGGTACCGGTACCGCGCTGAAGGAGGTCGGCAAGCCGCTCGCCGGCAAGACCGGCACCTCGAACGAGGCCAAGGATCTCTGGTTCGTCGGCTTCTCGCCGGATCTCGTGGTCGGCCTCTATGTCGGCTACGACAAGCCGCGCTCGCTCGGCCGCAACGCGCAGGCCGGCCACACCGCGGCGCCGATCGCGCGCGACTTCATGAAGCTCGCGCTGGCCGACAAGCCCGCCACCCCGTTCAAGCAGCCGGTCGGCATCCGCCTCGTGCTGGTCGATGCCAAGACCGGCCTGCGCGCCGCGCCGGGGCAGAAGGGCGTGGTGCTCGAAGCCTTCAAGCCGGGCCAGGCGCCGCCGTACTATGATCCCGGGATGGTCGCCGGCACCGACGTGATCGACGGCACCCAGCAGGGCATCTCGCCCGACGCGGATCGGGCCGTGATGCGGTCGGGGACGGGCGGATTGTACTGAGGCCGGGGGGCGGGCATCGGCTAACCGCACGCGTGCAATCTCTTGCGCCGCCGCGGCGTTGCAATTGTCCGCACGCCGCGCTTCCAGACAAGCTGGCCGCGATCCGGCTGAACCATCGCCTCTGCGAGGAGCAGCAACACGGGACGCTGTCGTGAGAATTCTTCAGGTTAGTTGCGCCACCGGGGGCGAATTGGCTGGGGAACCTGGATTCGAACCAAGACAAACAGAGTCAGAGTCTGTTGTGCTACCGTTACACCATTCCCCAAATAAGCACTTGAAATTCCAGCGCTTATTTCAGTGGTTTGCAATGCCTGCGGTGAGTTTTGCAAATCAGCCTGATTGGTGCGGCTGATATAGCGACCGCGCCGTTCGCGGTCTAGTCCTTATTGCTCAAGAGCCTGAGCTTCCTTAGCCGTCCTCCGCGGCCCTCATCTGGTCGGCGCACGTAATGCTCAACGTTTTGACGCGACGTTTCGATGTCGTTGGCGATCTGATTTGTCTCATAACTTGCTCGGATCTGGCCAAGATGCCTGTGCCGCGCAGGCCATGAATGGTCGGTGGTCAGCCTCTTCGGGGGCGGCAAGAAACGCCAGTTAGAAGGTCAGCGATGTTGATGCTTTCGGGCTGGCCACTTGCCGCACTTTCTGGCTCTGCGCCGGGCGCTGGAAGTTGATGCCATAGACAACCAGCAGGTTTCCCAGACGGTCGGAAATCGAAGCACATATCAGCTGCTCCAATCCATTGCGTCGTCGTGGGTTCGGGACGAAGTCCCCATTCCTTAGACCCTCGTGTTTTTTCCGCGCGCAAGGAACGTCAAAGGCTCCTCACTGTTGGCGTTCCGAAGCAGCATTTTTGCAGCGGGCGCAACGGGGGCGGTGCGAGCTGCGAGTGAGGACTCGGACATGCAAGCAGCAGACACAATCACCCAAGTCGAAGCAGTCGCAGAACAGCAGAAGCAGGCAGGTGCCGGTCAAGCCGATCAAATGGCCAAGGCGGTGCACAAAGCGGCGGACGAGCTTCAAGAACAGATGCCAAAGGCCGCCGAGTTCGTGCACGGGGCAGCTTCACAACTGGAAAAGGGCGCCGACGCGCTGCGCAATCGTGGCATCAGCGACCTCATGACAGGCTTCAACGATCTGGGACGTAAGGAGCCGCTGGCGCTCTTTGGGGCCGCCATCATCGCAGGCTTCGCTGCCTGTCGTTTCCTCAAGAGTTCCGCCGAAAAATCGAATTGAGGCGAGTACCATGGCTGCTTCCAATTATCCGCGTCCAGTCCCCCAGATCGTCAGCGACCTCTTTTCGCAATTCACCTCGCTCATGCGTAAGGAGGCCCAGCTCGCCCGCGCTGAGCTCTCTGAGAACATTGCCAGCGTCGGGCGGGGCCTCGGGATGGTCATCGGGGGCGCGGTGCTGCTGATTCCAGCACTCGTCATCCTGCTCCAAGCCGGAGTTTCAGCTCTTACAGATGGGTATGGCTTAGCACCATACTGGTCCGCCCTGATCGTCGGCGGCGCCGTGCTGCTCCTCGGGATCATTCTCCTCCTCATCGGAATCAGCCGCCTCAAGATCGAAAACATCATGCCCGGCAGAACCGTCCACCAGCTCCAGCGGGACGCATCGGTAGCCAAGGAACAAGTGAGCCAGAACCATGACGCACAGCGAGCAGCTTGAACGAGAGACCGAAGAGCAGCGGACGCAGCTTGCCAACACCTTGGACGAGCTCCGGGCGTGTATGACGCCGGGGCACGTAGTTGATCAGTTAGCCGACAGGGTCAGCGAGGGAGCCGCCGCGGCGTTTACGCGCAATCTACGGGATCAAGCGGTCAATAATCCTCTCCCCATCATGATCATGGGGGCGAGCCTTGCATGGATGATGCTGGGATCGCGCACCGGTTCAGCAGCCGGCCCGATGCGGCGGACCGCAGGTCGCATGCGGGATGCCGCTGGAGATGCCACTGAGAGCGTCCGAACCGTGGCCGACCGGGCGAGCGACGGTGCCGCCGAGAAGAGCGGCGAATGGAGCAACAAGGTTTCGACCGCCCGGAGCGAGGTCGCGGATAGCCTTGCTTCGGCCGCGGATCAAACCAAGAAGGCTGCCAATGACACGGGACGGAACATGCGAGACGCTGCCGGCTCGATGGTCGAATCGGCCCGGGAAACTGCTGCGCAGACTCGTGAAAACATTCGCGATACCGCTGCCTCCATGACTGATTCCATGCAGCGCACCGTCTCTGAAGGATACGAAGCTATCGCCGACAGCGGGCGTCGTACCGCCTCGTCAATCTCCGACTCCACGAAGGCAGCCGGTCAACGAACGTTGCAGACGGGCAATTCCCTCGTCGAGTTCTGCCGTGAACAACCATTGCTCCTGACCGGGATAGGAATCGCTGTGGGCGCGCTGATGGGCGCGCTGCTGCCGGCGACCGGAGTGGAAGATCGCATGATGGAAGAGACGAGCGACCAAATGAAGGAACAGGCCAGGGATTTCGCATCGGAGCAGTACGACAGCGCAAAGAAGGTCGGCGAGCGCGCTCTGGATGCGGCGCAGGACGAGGCCACCAAACAGGCACAAAAGGCAGATGCCAGCTCCGGCGAGGTCGCGGCACACGGGGCCAAGAGCGACCAAGCGACGCTGGTGCCCGATGAGTCTCAGACTTCTGAAGGCGAGTGGCAAGGGCAGCCCTGGAAACCCGAGAATGCGCCGGTCTGAGCACGTCGATACCAAGAAGGCAGGCCCGCCGCTTTGGGCTACCGCCATGACCCTTGCCCTAGTCGCGGCCGGTCTCTGGGCTCGGCGGTTTTCAGAGGCGACTGTGGAGGTTCGTGGAAATCGGCCGCAGTCCGATGAGGGCCGCGGCCGCCTTGCAACGATGCCCTCGGAGATTCCGGCGCGAGGTTGGAAAGACATCCTGCTGAGGGTCTACCAGAACATCTCCGAGCACCGGATCGTGGCTTTGGCGGCAGGTGTGACGTTCTACAGCCTTCTCGCGATCTTTCCAGCAATCGCTGCTCTTGTGGCCGTATACGGCTTATTTGCCGATCCGGTAACGCTCGCCCTCCAGTTGGACAAGCTGTCCGGCCTGCTGCCCGGCGGCGCGCTCGACGTCATCCGCGATCAACTGACACGAGTTGCGGCGCAGCGGGGTGCTACGCTCGGATTGACTTTTGTCGTGAGCCTTTGCCTCTCGCTTTGGAGCGCAAACGCGGCGATGAAGTCTATTTTCGATACTCTGAATATCGTCTACGCGGAGCGGGAGAAGCGCAGCTTTGTCAGGCTGAATGCGATCTCGCTCGGATTTACGGCTGCCGGAATCGGTTTCGTGCTGCTCGCGATCGGAGCCATGGTCGTTCTCCCGATTGCGCTCAAATATCTTGGCTTGTCAGAGGTCGGTGAACTCATCTTGCAAGTTGCACGGTGGCCAGCAATGTTTGTGATCGTCACCTTGGCGCTTGCATTCATCTATCGCTTGGGCCCCTCGCGCGAGCAACCCCAGTGGCGCTGGATCACCTGGGGAAGCGCATTCGCGGCAGTAGGCTGGCTCGCGGCCTCGATCCTGTTCTCCTGGTATGCGGCGAACTTCGGATCATTCAACAAGACCTACGGTTCGCTTGGCGCCGTGATCGGCTTCATGATGTGGATCTGGCTGTCCGCAATCGTGATCCTGATCGGCGCCGAACTCGACGCGGAAATGGAACATCAGACAGCGCGCGATACCACAACCGGCCCACCGAAGCCGATAGGAGCGCGGCGGGCGACAATGGCTGATACCGTGGGGGCCGCTCAGACAAAAAGTTAGGGACGCACGACAGGCTAGTAGGGGACCGTCAAGCTCCGAACCCTCCCGCGCGAATGCCACAACGGCAGAAGCGTCTCTCCGTTGGTACGATTTTCCCATACCCGACCCCCGCCCGAGAGTCTTGCAAACTTCTCAGAAGTGCCCGGATCTAGTCGGATCAGAAAAGGGCAGGACTGCAAAACCGGTTGGGAAAAATCAGCGAGTTAGCCCAGAAACTGATAGGCTGCCGTTACACCATTCCAAATCAACAGCTTAGCTGGAGGTCTGGACATCTCGGTGCAGCGAGTTCGCCTGCCAAATCGGCGCCTGCGAGTTTGCGATCTTCTACCGCTTGGTCCCGGGCCCAAGCATAATCGACCATGGTTTCGCGTGTTGTCCGGCTTGTTGCGACAGAGGTTTAAGGTGATGGACGAAATCCTCTATGCCCGCGAGTCGTCGATCGGCGTCGACGAGTTCATCGACGTGCTGCGCCAATCGGGCCTCGGCGAGCGGCGTCCGCTCACGGATACCGACCGGATGGGGCGCATGATCGCCAATGCCAACCTGATCGTGACCGCGCGGAAGGCAGGCAGGCTGGTCGGCGTCTCGCGCGCGCTGACCGATTTCGCCTATTGCTGCTATCTGTCCGATCTCGCGGTCGATCGCGGCTATCAGGGACATGGCATCGGCAAGCGCCTGATCGCGGAGACGCGGCGCCTCGCCGGGCCTGAATCGATGTGCCTGCTGCTGTCGGCGCCTGACTCGATGAGCTTCTATAAGAGCATCGGCATGCCGCAGCCGGACAACGCGTTCCTCTACAAGAGGGAACGCTAGCGACCTGCGGCGTGCGCGGCGTTACTTGATCTTGTCGTACACCGTCGCGAAGTCGGCGAGCGGCATCGGGATCGAGATGGTTTCCTTGCCGAGGTTCTGGAACGACACCTTGAGCTGCTTGCCCGATTTCAGCTGCGCCAGGACGTCGGCGGCGATCGGGGCGTTGATGTAGCAGCCGCGCGCCTCGCAGGTCTGGATCGGCACATCGACGGCCTTGCCGTCGTCGACCTGCAGCTTGGCGCCGACAGGCAGGTTCAGCCCGAGCGGAAGCTGGATCAGCGCAACCGGCGTGCGGGTGTCACCGGGAACACGAATGTTGACCAGCACGATCAGCTGACCGGTCTTGGTGAGAACGGCGGTCTGCTCCATCGCGCATTCGAGCGGCGCGTCACGGCTCGCGCTGGTGCAGCGCGCGACCCAGCCGGTGTTGCTGCCGGATGCATCAGCTTGTGGAGTTGCGGCAGCGGCGGCTGGAGCCGGCGCGGGCGTGGTCTTGCCCTTCGGTGTCTGGGCGTGGCCGAGGCCCGCCATGCCGAATGCGCTGAACAGAACCACGAGCGATCTTGCGACAATCTTCACGATACCGGCTCCGAAACGAACATCTTTCGGATGTGCCGGTATCCGGGCAAAGTCAAGTCACTCGGCAGCCTGCTTGACCGATCCGTCCTCGCCATCACCGGCGTCATGGTCGGCGCGCGGCGAGCGGCCCCAATTCGCAAATGCGTTGGAGAGCTTGTCGAGATAGAGATAGACGATCGGGGTCGTGAACAGCGTCAGCGCCTGGCTGACGATCAGGCCGCCGACCATGGCGTAGCCGAGCGGCTGGCGGATTTCCGAGCCGGTGCCGGTCCCCAGCATCAGCGGCACGCCGCCGAGCAACGCCGCCATCGTCGTCATCATGATCGGCCGGAAGCGGAGCAGGGCGGCCTGGCGGATCGCCGCCTCCGGCTCCAAATGCTGGTCGCGCTCGGCGGCGATCGCGAAGTCGACCATCATGATGCCGTTCTTCTTGACGATGCCGATCAAGAGGATGATGCCGATCAGCGCGATCAGCGAGAAGTCGAAGCCGGCCGCCATCAGGATCGCCAGCGCGCCGACGCCGGCCGACGGCAGCGTCGATAGAATCGTGATGGGGTGGATGTAGCTCTCGTAGAGAATGCCGAGGATCAGGTAGACCACCACGAGCGCCGCCAGGATCAACAGCGGCACGGTCGACAGCGATTGCTGGAACGCCTGCGCGGTGCCCTGGAAGCTCGAGCTCAGGGTCGGCGGCGCGCCGAGGTCGACCATCGCCTTCTGCACCGCCTCCGTCGCTTGGCCGAGCGCTGTACCCTGCGCCAGGTTGAAGGAGATCGTGATCGCCGGGAACTGGCCCTGGTGGCTGATCGACAGCGGCCGCACCGGCGCGCTGGTCCATTTCGCAAAGGTCGACAGCGGCACCTGGTCGCCGGTCAGCGGCGACTTGACGTAGATGTTGTTCAGCGTGTCGATCGCGCCCTGCAACTCCGGCAGCACCTCGAGGATCACGTGGTAGCTGTTGAGCTGGGTGAAGTACTGCGTCACCTGGCGCTGGCCGAAGGCGTCATAGAGCGTGTCGTCGATCAGCTGCGGCTGGATGCCGTAGCGCGAGGCGGTGTCGCGGTTGATCTTCAGCTCGACCGTGGTGCCGTTGGTCTGCTGGTCGGTGGCGACGTCGCGAAGCTGCGGCAGCGTCTGCATCTTCGACAGGATCTTCGGCGCCCACTGGTTCAGCTCGTTGAGGTCGGCGTCCTGCAGCGTGAACTCGAACTGGGTACGGGTCGGGCGGCCGCCGAGGCGAACGTCCTGTGCCGCCTGCATGAACAGCCGGGCGCCCTGGATCTTCTCCAGCTTCGGCCGCAGCCGGGCGATGATCTGCTGCGCGTTGGCGTCGCGCTCGCTCAGCGGCTTCAGCGTGATGAACATGGTGCCGTTATTGCCGGCACGGCCGCTGCCGCCGATCGCCATCGCCACCGTCGCCACGCCGGGATCCTGCATGACGATCTTGCCGAGCTCCTCCTGCTTGCGCTTCATCTCGGCGAAGGAGATGTCCTGGTTGGCTTCCGAGGTCGCGGTGATCAGGCCGACGTCCTGCTGCGGGAAGAAGCCCTTCGGGATGATCACGAACATGTAGACCGACAGCGCCAATGTCGCGAAGAAGATCATCAGCGTGGTGAACTTCCAGCGCAGCGCGAGGTCGAGCACGCTCTGATAGCCGCGCAGCATGGCGTCGAAGCCGCGCTCGCTGAGCTGGTAGAAGCGGCCGTGCTTCTCCTCATTGTGCGCGCGCAGGAAACGCGAGGCCATCATCGGGGTCAGCGTCAGCGACACGAACATCGAGACGAAGATCGTCATCGCCAGCACGACCGCGAATTCGCGGAACAGGCGGCCGATGATGCCGCCCATCAGCAGCAGCGGGATCAGCACCGCGACCAGCGAGATGCTGATCGAAACGATCGTGAAGCCGATTTCCTGCGACCCCTTGAAGGCGGCCGCCATCGGCTTCTCGCCCTCTTCGATGTAGCGGCTGATGTTCTCCAGCATCACGATGGCGTCGTCGACCACGAAGCCGACCGCGATCGTCAGCGCCATCAGCGACAGATTGTCGAGGGTGTAGCCGAACACCCACATCAGCGCGCAGGCGCCGAGCAGCGCCAAGGGCACCGTCACGGTCGGGATCACGGTCGCCCAGAAACTGCGCAGGAAGACGAAGATCACCATCACGACCAGGAAGATGGTCAGGAGCAGGGTGTACTGAACGTCCTCCACCGCGGCGCGGATCGTGGTGGTGCGGTCGGAGATGACTTCGATCTTGATCGCCGGCGGTATCGCGGCAACCAGCCTGGGCAGCGTCGCCTTGATCTTGTCGACGGTGTCGATGACGTTGGCGCCGGGCTGCTTGAACACGACGAGGAACACGCCGCGCTGGCCATTGGCCCAGGCGGCCTGCTTGGCGTCCTCCGGTCCGGTGACGGCCTGGCCGACGTCGCGGATGCGCAGCGGCCCGCCATTGCGGTAGGCGATGATGACGTCATTCCACGGATCAGCCGTCAGCAGCTGGTCGTTGGCGTAGATGGTGTAGGCGCGGGTGGTGCCGTCGATGTTGCCCTTCGGGCTGTCGACGGTGGCGATGTTGATCGCGGCGCGGACGTCTTCCAGCGACAGGCCCTTGGCGACGAGCTTGGCCGGGTCGATCTGGACGCGGACCGACGGCTTCTGCTGGCCGCCGATGATGACCTGCGCGACACCGGAAATCTGGCTGATCTGCTGGGCCAGCTGGGCGTCGACGGCGTCACTGACCGTGGTCAGCGGCAGCGTGTCGGACGTCGCCGACAGCAGCATGATCGGCGCGTCCGCCGGGTTGACCTTGCGATAGGTCGGCGGCGAGGGCAGGGTCTTCGGCAGCTGGCCGCTGGCCGCGTTGATGGCGGCCTGCACGTCGTTGGCGGCGCCGTCGATCGAGCGGTTGAGGTCGAACTGAATGGTGACCGCCGCGGTGCCCAGATAGCTCGTCGAGGTCATCTGGGCGATGCCAGGGATCTGCGCGAACTGGCGTTCCAGCGGCTGGGCGACCGAGGTCGCCATCGTCTCGGGACTCGCGCCGGGCAGCGTCGCGGTGATCTGGATGGTGGGGAAGTCGACCTGCGGCAGCGGCGCGACCGGCAGCAGCGGATAGGCCACGAGGCCGATGAACAGGATGCCTGCCATCAGCAGCGAGGTGCCGATGGGGAAGCGAATGAATGGTGCGGATATTCCGGCGCTCATTCCTGCGTGACCTTCGACTGGGACTGATCCGAGCTCGCCACCGCCGTTGTCACCAGGGTTCCCGGCGAGACCTTGTACTGGCCGGCGGTGATCACCTGCTGTCCGGGCGACAGGCCCTCATCGATCACCGACTTGCCGTCGATCGACTGGCTGACCTTGAGTTTGCGAAGCTCGGCCTTGTTCTCCTGATTGACTGAATACGCGTAGAGGCCTTCGGTGCCATGCTGCACTGCGTCATCCGGGACGACGGTGGCATCCTTCAAGGTTTTGACCAGCAGCCGGGTGGAGACCGACTGGCCCGGCCACAGCGCATGGTCCTTGTTATCAAACACCGCCTTGAGCCGGACAGTCCCGCTCGTGGTATCGACCTGATTGTTGATCAGCGCCAGGGTTCCGGTCGAGAGCACCCTCTTGCCGTCGGTGGTCAGCGCAATGGTCTTCGGCGGCGCCACGGCGAGCGCGGCCTTGATGTCGGGCAGCTGGTCCTCCGGCGCAGTGAAAATCACCGTGATCGGCTCGATCTGGGTGATCGTCACGATGCCGGTCTGGGCCGAGGCGTTGACGATGTTGCCGATATCGACCAGGCGCAGGCCGACGATGCCGTCGATCGGCGACTTCACGGTGGTGTAGTCGACCTGGGTCTGCGCGTTGAAGATGGCGGCCTCGTCGGCCGCGATCTGCGCCGTGAGCTGGGCCACGGTGGAACGCTGGGTATCGAGCTGCTGACGGGTCGCAAACTCGCCGAGCTTGGTGTAGCGCTGCAGATCGAGATTGGCGTTGGCGAGGTTGGCCTCGTCCTGGGCCTTCTTGGCCTTGGCCTGGTCGAGCGTTGCCTGATAGGGCCGCGGATCGATCTCGACCAGCGTATCGCCCGCCTTGACGAACTGGCCTTCCTTGAAGGCGATCTTGGTGATCTGGCCGTCGACCCGGGTGCGGACCTGGACGGTGTTGAACGCCTGCACCGTGCCGAGACCGGTGAGGTAGACCGGGAAGTCGGCCTTTTCGACCGGCGAGATCTTGACCGGAACCGCCGGGCGCTGGGCGGCGCGCTTCTGCGCGGCCTCGGTCGCCTGCTGGTTGAGTGTATATTTTTGCCAGCCGAAATAACCGGCGGCGCCGACCGCAGCGATCACTAAAACCCAACCGATGGTGCGTGACTTTGACATGCGGACTCTTGGGTTCGACGTAACAATAAAGGGTGATTGAAACGGTTCACAGAGCTTGCGGATATAATATGCGTGCACTTAATGTGTAAACACACCAAGGCTTGAGAATCCTAAACATTTGGAAAGGTTTAGGTCAGAAACGAGCAGCAACATTCCGTCTGGGAAACGCACCGAGGACCCCTATGTCGCGCGATCTCAAACGCCAGTTCATTGCGCAGCTCGTCGAGAGTTCCCGGCTGCTGCGCAACTATATCGATCATCGCGCCAAGGCGCGAGGCACCACGCGTGCTCAATGGATCGTGCTCTTCCGTTTGCGCGAGCAGGAGGGATTGTCCCAGGTCGATCTCGCCGATGTCCTCGAATTGCAGCCGATCTCGCTGGTGCGGCTGCTCGACCGCCTCGTCGAGCATGGTCTGCTCGAACGTCGTCCCGATCCCAGGGATCGCCGCGCCAATCGCCTGTTCCTGACCAACAGCGGGCGCCGGCTGGTCGACGATCTCGACAGTCTGCGCGATGCGATCGCCTGCGACGTGCTGCGCGACGTCTCGGACAAGCATGTCGAGAGCGGCCTTGCCACGCTCCGCGCGGTCAAGGACCGCATCAAGCTGCTCGGCGAGGAGGCGGAGCACATCGCCGCGAAATAGCGTGCGTCTCTTTGCAAGAACGTCTGCGTCGGCTCGTCGAGATTGCGCGACGCGGTTGAAACGCCGCGGGATGTCGTTCATATCGCGCAGCGACGGTGTGAGCGGACGAGGACAGCGATGGATGAGTTGAACGGGCGCATGATGGCGTGCCAGCTCCTGGTGACAGGATTGATCGCGCGCGTCGCCAATGAGCAGCGAGACCCGCTGCGCTTCCTCACCGACTTCCGCGACGAGATCAAAGCGGTCGTCAACGGCGTCAATATCGCCGGCCTCGAGAACAGCGACCGCGTGCGGCAGGTCGCGCAGCGGACCATCGACGAGCTGTTTTCACTGATGAAGCCGCCAAGCGCCGAGTGAAAGGCGCATCGGCCGCTGCCTGCAACCATGCGAGGCAGCAATTTAGAACGATTATTAGAATGCTTAAAAACTTCAGTTTAGAACGATTTCAAAGGCGAGATTAGAATCGCTTTGAATTGGGGCGATTCAAGCGAAGTGTTGCGCTCGCCGCATTGATAAAAAAAGTCACGCTCGATAACCGAAAGAGACAGTTCGTCGCAGCTTCATTTCGCGATCGAACTGACTTCGTTTGGGGGCGTGCAAGACATGAACAATATGAAGGCGCCGAGATCGCTGCGCTTCGGAGCAGCAATCGGTTCGGCTGATGATACGGGTTATTCCGCCACGAAGGTCTCCGCGGTCGCGAGCCTGATCGCGGTGGCGTCGTTTTCGGGAGCCGAAGCGCAGCAGTCCAGCCTGCCGCCCGTCAACGTCGATGCCCCGGTCGCGCGTCCGAAGCCCGTCTCATCCAAGCCGCCATCGGACCAGGTCCGCGCCCGCAATGCGCTGCGCCGCGCCGCGCGGCGCGCCAACCAGCAGGCACAGCAGGCGCCGGTGCCGTTTCCGAATGCCGGCGGTCTTCCCCCCGACCGCAACCCCTACGCCGATCCGGCGGCGCCGTACAAGGGCGACCGTCTGCAGGCGTCCGGCAAGTTTCCCGAGCCGATCCTGAACACGCCGAAGTCGGTCACGGTGCTGACCAAGGACATCCTCGAAGACAAGAACGCCACCTCGCTGAAATCGGCGATCCTGTCGACGGCGGGCGTCACGCTCGGCACCGGCGAGGGCGGCAATGCGTTCGGCGACCGCTTCTTCATCCGCGGCTTCGATGCGCGCAACGACATCTTCATCGACGGCGTGCGCGATCCCGGCGTCAGCGTCCGCGAGAACTTCTTCACCGAACAGGTCGAGATCCTGCGCGGCCCCGGCTCGTCCTTTGCAGGCCGCGGCACCACCGGCGGCGCGATCAACATCGTCACCAAGCAGGCGACGACGGAGAAGAGCTTCTACAACATGGACACCACGTTTGGCACCGACCAGACCAAGCGGGTGACACTCGACGTCAACCAGGTGATCAGCCCGACGCTGGCGATCCGCGCCGGCGGCCTGTTCCAGGACGCCAACGTCGCCGGGCGCAACAACACCACCGATGACCGCAGCGGAGCCTTCGTCGCGGCGAAGTGGACACCGATCGACGCGGTGAAGATCACCGCTGACTACGTGCACACCGACCTCCACGGCATACCGGACTTCGGCGTTCCCTACTACCGACCGGGTTCACCGGCGCCAGGAAACATCTTCACCAGCACCGCCGGCGGTCCGTTCCCTCAATTCGGCTCCCCCGCCAATAATTTCTACGGCTTGGTCAATCGCGACTTCTTCAAGGTTCAGCAGGACATCGGAACGGTCAGCACCGAAGTCCATGTCACGCCGGACCTCGTCCTCACCGACAAGTTCCGCGCGTCGCGTGCGATGAACAACTACATCGGGACAATTGCCGAGTCGCCGGTTGTCGCGAGCCCGCTCTCGGCTTCGACGATCACGATGAATCCGCAGAGCCGCTACCAGATCACCGACGTGGTCGCAAACCAGAGCGAAGCGACCTACAAGTTCGACACCGGCGGCTTCAGGCACACGGCGGTCGGCGGCGTCGAGATCTCGCGCGAGACCTCGTATATCGACAAATACACCGGCTTGAGTTCGGAGCTGACGACCGGTACGCCGTTCAACGGCGCCGGCTCGATTTCCGGCGTCAATGTATTCGCGCCGCAATACACCTACACGCCGTTCACGTCGACGCCGACATTGAGCGGTCTGCCGACCAACCTCGCGATCGACACCGCGAGCGTCTATCTGCTCGACAGCGTCAACTACCGTGATCTCGTCATCCTCAATGGCGGCATCCGCTACGACGACTATTCGATCAAGACCAGCGGATACGGCACGGTGTCTGGCGCGACGGTCTTCGGTGCGCAGAGCGCGGAGTTCGGCATGCCGAACTTCAACCTCGGGCTGACGCTGAAGCCCGCGCCGAACGGCAGCGTTTACGCCGCGTACGCGACGTCGTCGAACCCGGTGGGCGCAGAATTCGACGGCACCAGCACGGCGTATGGCGGCCTGTCGCCCGTCCTCAACGGCAGCTCCAACCAGATCTTCGGGCCGGAAAAGAACCAGGCGATCGAAGTCGGCACCAAGTGGGAGCTGTTCGACCGGCACCTGCTGGTGACGGCCGCGCTGTTCCAGACCAACAAGGAAAACGCGCGCGAGGCGCAGAACATCACGCCAACGACCGGCACGGCGACCTGTCCCTATCCGGTCACCACCCCCCAGATCACGAGCTCCGTATCGTGCATCACTGCCGGTGCCGCCTACTGGGTACGCGGCATCGATCTCGGCGTCGGCGGCAAGATCACCGACAAGTGGAGTGTGTTCGGCGGCCTCGTGCTGATGCAGTCGCAGGTGACGAAGTCCAATGCGCCGTCGCCGCAGCCGCTGCTCTACCCGACCAATGTCGGGCTGCCGCTCGCCAACGTCGCGCATCAGTCGTTCAGCATGCTGACGAAGTACCAGCTCACCGACATGTGGGAGCTCGGCGGGCAGGCGGTCTACCGCTCGAAGATTTATGGCGGCACGCTGCTCGCGGCCAACCAGGGCACCTCGCTCCCGAGCTACTGGCGCTTCGACGCCTTCGCCGAAGCGAAGATCGACCAGCACTGGACCGTGAAGCTGTTCGTCAACAACATCTTCGACAAGCGCTACTACGATGCGCTCTACCAGAGTGCGACACCTTTCGTGCTGGAAGCGCCGGGACGCGCTGCGTATCTGGTTGTGTCTGCGCGTTACTGACGGAGGCTCTGCGGCGCAAGATGCTGGTCTGTGTTCCCAACGTATTGAGCAAGGCTGATGTGGCGGACTTCCGCCGCATCATGGAGCAAGCCGAATGGGAGGACGGCCGCTCGACCGCGGGTGCTGCGTCCGCCATGGTCAAGCGCAACGAGCAGCTGCCGCCCGACAGCGAGGTCGCCAGGCTGCTCGGCAACCGCATCCTATCGGCGCTGTCGGCAAGCCCGCGGTTCATCTCGGCGGCGATCCCGCTGAGGATCTTTCCGCCCTTGTTCAATCGCTACGCCGCAAGCGACGGGCACCATTTCGGTCTGCATGTCGACAATGCGGTGCGCGGCGACCGACTGACCGGCATGCGGATCCGCACCGACCTCTCGGTCACGCTGTTTTTATCGGAGCCGGAAGAGTACGATGGCGGCGAACTCGTCATCGAGGACCGCTACGGATCGCATGAAATCAAGCTGCCGGCGGGCGATCTGGTACTTTATCCTGCTTCCAGCTTGCATCTGGTCACGCCGGTCACGCGGGGAGTTCGAGTAGCGTCTTTTTTCTGGTTGCAGAGCATGGTACGGGATGCTCACGCGCGCAGCCTGATCTTTGATCTCGATACTGCGATCCAGGCTCTGGTGGAGCGGCTGGGGCGCGATGACCCTGAAACGGTCAAATTGACCGGGATTTATCACAACCTGATCCGTCACTGGGCTGAAGTGTAACTGATGATGACATTCAAGTTCCCCGCTGCATCCGCCATGATCGCCTCGCTGGCGATGCTGATGCTGGCCGCGCCGTCTTCGGCGCAGCAGCAAACGGCGCCTGCCGCGCAGTCCGTGACCCGGCCGCAGTCCGCTCCCGCGGCTCAACCGCCGGCCGCCCAGGCCCAGCCTGCGGCCGCTGCCCAGGCGGCGCCGGTGGCTCAGCCGGCCGCGCCCGTGGCGCCGCCAGCCCAGGCCGCGCCGGCACAAGCCGCGGCGGCTCCGGCACTGGCGCTTGAAGCGTCGCCCGCCGGCGGCGACGGCAAGTCGCCGAAGTCGACCGCGACCGGCCTGCACGAACTGTCGCCGTGGAATATGTTCTTGAACGCCGACATCATCGTGAAGGCGGTGATGCTTGGCCTTGCCTTCGCGTCGCTCGTGACCTGGACGGTGTTCATCGCCAAGATGGTCGAGCTGACAGTGGCGCAGAGCAAGCTGCGCGGCGCGCTCGCCAAGATCGCTGAATCGCGTTCGCTGGCCGAAGCGCAGTTCGCGCTCGGCGCCAAGGGCAGCGTGCTGTCGTCGTTCATTGCCGCCGCGATGCGCGAGGGACGTCTGTCGGCGGGCATCTTGAGCGATGCCGGCATCAAGGAGCGCGCCGCCTCGAGCTTCGCCGAGATCGTGCGCGCCGAAGCCCGCAAGATCCGCGTCGGCATGGGCCTGCTCGCGACCATCGGCGCGACCTCGCCCTTCGTCGGCCTGTTCGGCACGGTCTGGGGCATCATGAACAGCTTCATCGGCATTTCGAAGTCGCAGACGACCAACCTTGCCGTGGTGGCGCCGGGCATCGCGGAAGCGCTGCTGGCGACCGCGATCGGTCTGGTCGCGGCGATCCCCGCTGTCATCATCTACAACCATTTCTCGCGCGTCACGAAGGTCTATCTCGAGCTGGTCAACCGCGCGTCGGGCGCCGCGGGGCGGCTGCTGTCGCGCGATCTCGACCGCACCCATGGCAGCATTCCCGGTGACGTTCCGCGCAGCGCGCATGGGCGCGCCGCCGCGGCGGAGTAAGCGATGGCAGTCTCGATCTCCGAGAACGACGGCGACGACGATTTCGCGGAATCCCACGAGATCAACGTCACGCCATTCATCGACGTCATGCTGGTGCTCTTGATCATCTTCATGGTGGCGGCGCCGCTCTCGACCGTCGACCTGCCGATCGACCTGCCGACCTCCAGCGCGACGCCGCAGAAGAAGCCGGACAAGCCGACCTATCTCAGCATCAAGCCGGACCTGACGCTGGCGATCGGCGAGAACGCCGTGAAGCGGGCCGAGCTGATCAATTCGCTCGATGCGGTGCCTGACATGAGCCGGGACAAATACGTGTTCCTGCGTGCCGATCGCACGGTGCCCTATGGCGAGCTGATGGGCGTCATGGAGCTGCTGCGCGCCGGCGGCTATACGCATGTGAAGCTGGTCACGCTCGAGGGCGTTCCGGGCGCGCCCGCGGCGGCGCCGGCCGAGCCGGCCAAACCCTGACGGCGAGCAGCGATGTCCACCAACCCCGATCTCGATCTGCGGACCTCGAAGCGGCTCTGGGTGATCGCCGCGGTGACGGCGGTCGGGCTGCATCTGGGCGGCGCGGCGCTGGCGCTGACGAATCTGCGCGGCGACGACGGCGACGAGGGACTTGGCGCCGCAGGCGCCGAGTATGCCATCGAGCTCTCCTCGCCGGATGTCCCTGAAGAAGCGGCACCGCCCGGTGCGCCGTCCGATGAGCAGCAGGCCGTGCAGGAGATGGCGCAGCAGAAGGCGGAGGTGAAGGACACCGACCTGCCTCAGGAAAAGCCTGTCGAGGCCGACGATCCCGATCGCATCGTGACGGAAGACACCGCCAAGAAGCAGAAGGAGGAGGAGGCCAAGGTCGCCAAGGTCGAGACCAACGCCCAGGAGGCGCAGCAGGCTTCAGAAGCGGCCGCGCCGACCAAGCTCGACGACGCGCGCCAGTCGGAGACGACCAAGGCGCCCAATCCCGGCATCGGCAAGGACAAGCTCGCGCTGACCGCCAAATGGGGCAAGAAGATCAGCGCCTATCTCGACCTGCACAAGAAATTCCCGGAGAACGGCAAGGCCAAGGAGGGCAAGGTGAAGCTTGCCCTGGTGCTCAACCGCCTCGGCAAGGTGTTGTCCGTCGCCGTGATGGAAACGTCCGGAGATGTCGCGTTCGACGACGCCGCGGTCTCGATGGTGCACCGTTCCGATCCGGTGCCGGCGCCGCCCGCCGGGCTGACCGAGGACCAGTTCTCCTTCACGCTTCCGGTCACGTTCAACAAGCCGAAGAAGTAGCGCGTCAGCTCTTCTTCACCAGCGGGCAGACGCTCTTCTCGAGCGGCAGCCAGGCCTCATCCGCGGGGATGGTGGCGACAAGCTTGTAATAGTCCCACGGATATTTCGATTCCGATGGCTTCTTCACCTCGAACAGATAGGCCGGGTGGATCTTGCGGCCGTCGACGCGGATCGAGCCCTTGCCGAACAAGGGATCGTCGGTCGGCATCTCCTTCATCTTGGCGACCACGGCGCGGCCGTCATGCGGATTGCCGCCGAGCGCGTCGAGCGCCTTGAAATAGTGGATCAGCGACGAATAGACGCCGGCCTGCACCATGGTCGGCGGGTTCTTCTTGAAACGCTCCATGAAGCGCTTGGTGAAGGCGCGGGTCTGCTCGTTCATGTCCCAGTAGAACGTCTCGGTGAAGTTCAGGCCCTGCGCGACGTTGAGGCCGAGCGCGTTGATGTCGGTGATGAACAGCAGCATGCCGGCAAGCCGTTGGCCGCCCGAGACGATGCCGAATTCGGCGGCCTGCTTGATCGCATTGGTGGTGTCGCCGCCGGCATTGGCGAGGCCGACGATCTTGGCCTTCGAGCTTTGCGCCTGCAGCAGGAACGACGAGAAGTCGGCGTTGTTGAGCGGATGCTTGACGCTGCCGAGCACCTTGCCGCCATTGGCGGTGACGACCGCGGACGTGTCGCGCTCGAGCGCCTGGCCGAAGGCATAATCCGCGGTGAGGAAGAACCAGCTATCGCCGCCGGATTTCACCAGCGCCTTGCCGGTGCCGTTGGCGAGCATGTAGGTGTCGTAGACCCAATGCACCGTGTTCGGCGAGCACTGCGCGCCGGTGAGGTCGGACGAGGCGGAGCCCGAGTTCAGATTGACGACATTCTTTTCCTTGGCGAGGTTGGCGATCGCGAGCCCGACATTGGAGGCGGCGAGATCGACGAACACGTCGACCTTCTCGACATCGATCCATTGCTTGCCGATATTGACCGCGACATCCGGCTTGTTCTGGTGATCCGCCGAGACCAGATCGATCTTCCAGCCCTTGGCCAGCAGCCCGGAATCCTCGATCGCCATCTGCGCCGCCACCGTCGAGCCGGGACCGCCGATATCCTGATAGAGGCCGGACTGATCGCCGAGCGCGCCGACCTTCGCCACCTTGTCCATCGTCTGCGCCGACGCTGCGCCGGCGAACACGAGGCTTGTGGTCATGATCAGGGCTGCAATGGAATGCTTCATGTTCCCTCCAGTATGATTTTGTTTTTTGAGTTCCGCATTATGCCCGGCATCGGGCGCAGCGCCTAGGGCACCGCCGCGAGTACGTGCACGCGATATTCCACGCGGCGGCGATTGCGCGGCTGATGACGCGCGGCGCGATGCCGCGCCACCCGCGTGTCGGTCATCAATATCGGAGACGAAGAGAAGCGCCGACGGCGCTATCTCCAGTAGTAGCGGATCGCGACGTAGACCACGACGAGGCAGGCGAAGATCAGCGCCACCGGCATCGGACGCTTGGCGTTCGGGTTCGACGTATTCGTCTTCTTTGCGGGCAGGCGGCGGAATGCGGTGACATTGCCGGTGTCGGCGACCGGCTCGCGCGTCCGTGCCGGAACCTCGGGCGCCTTGCCGGCGCCGCCCATCTCCGCATAGTAGGTGCGGTACATCTCCTGGATGGTGGCCTCGCTGGCCTCGGCGTCGCTCATCTGCTCTGTGAGCTTCTTGTAGATGGCGAGGAAATTCTGCGCTTCGGGCGGCAGCGCCGAGGCGCCGTTCAGCTTGGCCATCATCTTCCAGGTTGCAAAGTCAGCCCGCGCACGCGTATCGGCGCGTCGTGCAATCAGCATATCGGCAGCTTTGATCACCATGGCCTCGACGCGTTCCTGTCCCCGCGCATGACCCCGGCAAGCGGGCACCGGTTTTCCGATCGGGTCGTGCACTCATGAAAGCTATGTGTTTCCGGTAATGAGGAGAAGGGCATTGATCACATAGCCGGTCAGAGTTCGCAGTATCGTTGAAATAACATCAAGATTTAGGCCGACTTGCCTGCCAATCACGGGCAGCAGGATCAGGAGCCCGATCAGGATCAGCATGCCGTAGGGCTCCAGCCGGGCCAGCGGGATGGCCAGCGGCCGCGGCAGCAGCCCGACCGCGACCCGGCCGCCGTCCAGCGGCGGGATCGGCATCATATTGAAGATCGCGAGCACGATATTGATCAGGAACGCGTTTTTCAGATTATCCGCGGTCCATTTCGCGGCATCGGCGGGAACCAATGGCAGCGCGTGGAATGCCAGCGCTGCCGCGGTCGCCAGGATGATGTTGGTGACCGGACCGGCCAGCGCCACCCAGACCATGTCGAGCTTGGGACGGTTCAGCTTGCGGAAGTTCACCGGCACCGGCTTGGCGTAGCCGAACAGGAACGGCGAATGCGCGAACAGCAGCATCGCAGGCAGGATCAGCGTGCCGAACGGGTCGATGTGCTTCAGCGGGTTGAAGCTGACGCGGCCGAGCTTCCAGGCGGTGTCATCGCCGAGCCGGTGCGCAACGTAGCCGTGTGCGGCTTCGTGAAACGTGATCGCGATGACCAGCGGCAGCACCCAGACAGAGACGTCGTAGAGGGAAATGTTCAATGCGTGCCGCCTTTAGGTTCGCGGGGACCGGACCTCAGGCTAGCACGGATTCGCTGATGGCCTTGCGGGCGAGCGGCCTCCGGTCAGTGCGTCTCCGGCGCGGCCATGCGCGCCTGGTGCGGCTGGGTGGTGGTCGCGATCCAGATGCCGACGAACACGGTGACGATGCCGGCCATCAGATTCCAGCTCAGCGGCTCGCCGAGCAGCGCGGCGCCGACCAGCGAGGCAGCGATCGGATTGACGGTGACCGAGATCGCTACCCGCGTCGGCGTCGTCCGCTCCAGTGCGAAGGCCCAGAGATAGAAGGTGAGCGCTGCGCCGAAGGCGCCGAGATAGGTCGCGCCGAACCATTGCGGTGCACCGAAATCGGCGACCGGCGCAAAACTGCCGCGCAGCAGCGAGGCTGTTATCAGGACCGCAGCGCCAGCCGCCATCGCCAGGGTGGTGAAGGGGATCGGGCCGGAGCGGCGGATATAGGATTTTGACCAGATGCTGTAGAGCGCCATGCACAGTGCGGCGGCGACCATCAACAGGTCGCCGCGCCAGGCGCCTTCTGGTGCCGCGGCGAGGCCGGAGAGCAGCGCCATCGCGACGCCGAGGATGGTGACCAGCACGCCGATGGTCTTGCGCGCGGTGAGTGGCTCGGCGCCGAGCGCGGCGCCGACCAGCATGGTCAGCAGCGGCAGTGTCGAGAGCGCGAGCGCGCTGCGCGCTGCGGTCGTGAAGATCAGCGATGCATTGAACAGGATCGGAAACGCTGCAAAGAACAGCAGGCCGAGGCCGGCTGTGCCGAGCCAGTCGCGCCGCGGCGGCCAGCTGCCGCGCTGGAGCAGCGCGAGCGGCAGCAGAAGCAGGACGCCGATGCCGAAACGGAACGCACCGATCGCCAGCGGATCGATGGCGCCGACCAGAAACCGGGTCGCCCCGATCGAGGTTCCGCCGATCGCGCTCGACGCGACCGCCGCCAAAATTCCCCAGAGCTCACCCATACCGCCTCGATCCCGTTGCTTCGCTTGCGCAATCTAGGGAAGGCGGCATAATCATGGAATGGAATAGATTTGATCAGATAAATCAGAGATCGTTATGAGTGCCTCCATCCTGGACCCGGATCTGCTGCAGGCCTTTGTCGCGGTCGCCGACCATCGCTCCTTCACCCGGGCCGCCTCGGCGCTGAACCGGACCCAATCGGCGGTCAGCATGCAGGTGAAGCGGTTGGAGGAGCGGCTGCAGGCCGAGCTGTTTCACCGCAGCACCTCGAGCGTCGATCTGAGCGCGGCCGGCGAGGGGCTGCTCGGTTACGCCCGGCGCATCCTGAGCCTCAATGCCGAGGCGGTCGGCCGGGTGCGCGCGCACGGCACCGACGGGCGGGTTCGCCTCGGGGTGATGGACGACTACGGCACGCTGATCGTGCCGCCACTGCTCAAGGATTTCACCGCCAACTATCCGCTGATCCATGTCGAGATGGAGACCGGGCTGACGTCGTCGATGACCGAGCGGCTCGGCGAAGCCTATGACCTCGTGATCGCGATGCACCCCGAAGGCCGCGGCGAGGGCGAGCTACTGCGCACCGAGCAGGCGGTGTGGGCCGCAAGCGCATCGCATCGCGTCGAGGAACTCGATCCGCTGCCGGTCGCGCTCTATCCGCAAGGCTGCCTGTTCCGGAGCTGGGCGATGCAAGCGCTCGACGAAGCCGACCGGCCGTGGCGGCTCGCCTTTGTCAGCCACAGCCTGTCCGCGGTCGAGGCGATCGCAGCCCAGGGCCTTGCCGTGACCGTGGTCAAGTCGGGCACCTTTCCGCCGGCGCTGCGGCGCCTGACGGCGCGCGACGGCATGCCGCGGCTGCCACGTGCGGAGATCCGGCTGCACCGCGCGCAAAATCTCTCGCGCGCGGCATCATTGCTTGCCGATCATCTCGTCGCGGCGCTTCGGCAGCCGGTGAAGCGCGCGAATTAGTAGGTCGCACGCCCGCCGGAGATGTCGAACACCGCACCGGTCGAGAAGGCGCAGTCCTCCGACGCAAGCCACGCCACCATCGCGGCAAGCTCCTCGACCAGCACGAAGCGGGCCTTCGGAATTTTCGACAGCATGAAGTCGATATGCGCTTGCGTCATCTGGTCGAAGATCGCGGTCTTCGCCGCTGCCGGCGTCACCGCATTGACCAGGATGTCGTGCTGCGCGAGCTCCTTGCCGAGCGACTTGGTGAGCGCGATCAGGCCGGCCTTCGACGACGAATAATGCGCGGCGTTCGGATTGCCTTCCTTGCCGGCGATCGAGGCGATGTTGACGATGCGGCCGTATTTCTGGCCGATCATAACAGGCACGATCGCCTTGCAGCAGATGAAAGGACCCTCAAGGTTGAGGCGTATCACCCTGCGCCAGTCGTCGAGATCGGTTTCCCATACCGGCTTGTTGGCTCCGGTGATGCCGGCGTTGTTGACGAGAATGTCGATCTTGCCGAACGCCCGCAGCGTCTGATCGCGCGCGGCGTCAACCGCATCGGGATCGGTAACGTCGGTCTTGATCGCGATCACGTTCTCGCCGATCGCTTTCGCGGTCTTCTCCGCCAGCGGCTGGTCGAAATCCCAGATCGCGACCTTGGCGCCCGAGGCGGCGAAGCGCTCGGTGATGGCGCGGCCGAAGCCCTGCGCACCGCCGGTGACGACGGCGCAGCGGCCGTTGAGGTCGATCTTGTTCATGCTGGATGCCTTTTGATCGGGGACGTCAGAGCATGAAGCCGCCGTCGACGACCATGTCGACGCCGGTGGTGAATGCGGCTTCGTCGCTCGCAAGATAGACCGCCATGGCCGCGATCTCCTCTGCGGTGCCGAGCCGGCCCATCTTCTGGCGGGCGACGAATTTCTCGCGTCCGTCGGGGCCTGCGGCCGCCGCGCGCTCGAGCATCGAGGGCGTCTCGACGGTGCCGGGGCAGATCGCGTTGCAGCGGATGCCCCGGGTGATGAAGTCGAGCGCGACCGCACGCGTCAGCAGCGAGACCGCCGCCTTCGACGCGCTGTAGACGTAGCGATTGGCCGGTGGCCGCAACGCCGCGCAGGACGAGATGTTGACGATGCTGCCGCCGCCGCCCTCGAGCATGGCCGGCAGGAATGCCTTGATGGTGCGGTGCATGGATTTGACGTTGAGGTCGAACGAGAAGTCGAAGTCTTCGTCCGAGCACTCCAGGATGGTGCCGTGATGCACGAAGCCTGCCGCGTTGAGCAGGATGTCGATCTTGCCGACGCGCGCGGCGAAGCTGTTGACGTCAGCCGTGCTGCGTACGTCGAGCCGCGCGGTCTCGGCGATGCCGTCCTTGCCGAGCGTGGCGATGCCGCTCTCGTTGATGTCGGTGGCGATCACGGTGGCGCCTTCACGCGCGAATGCGATCGCGCATGCGCGCCCGATGCCTGCCGCGGCGGCGGTGACAACGGCGCGTTTGCCCTTCAGTCGGTCTGACATTCATATCTCCCAGAGTTCGTCCTGATTTTTGTCCCGTCATTGCGAGCAAAGCGAAGCAATCCATTCCTCCGGTGCGGAGCTATGGATTGCTTTGTCGCTGCGCTCCTCGCAATGACGAAGAGTGTCAGTGATTATCCCGCGCCACGCCGACCTTGCCGGCGATGTCGTGGTAGCGCGTCGCGAGTTCGAGGCAGGCGCCGGTGGCGTGCTGGCCGACGGTCTGGCGGTAGAGCTCCTGCCACGGCGTCTGGTTGGCCGGGTGCGGGAAGCCGCCCTTGGCCTTCAGCTCGGCGCGGCGGGTTCGCAGCTCATCCTCCGAGATCATGATGTTGGCGCTGCCCTTGTTGAGGTCGATGCGCACCTTGTCGCCGGTCTTGAGGATCGCAAGCCCGCCGTCGGCGGCCGCTTCCGGCGAGGCGTTGAGGATCGACGGTGAACCAGACGTGCCGGACTGCCGACCGTCGCCAATGCAGGGCAGGGACAGGATGCCGCGTTTGATCAGCGCCGCCGGCGGCTGCATGTTCACGACCTCGGCGCCGCCGGGATAGCCGATCGGGCCGGTGCCGCGGATGAACAGGATGCAATGCTCGTCGATGTCGAGCGCCGGATCCTCGATCCGGGCGTGATAATCCTCCGGGCCCTCGAACACGATGGCGCGGCCCTCGAAGGCGTTGAGGTCCTTCGGGTTGGACAGATAGCGGTCGCGGAATTCCTTCGAGATCACGCTGGTCTTCATGATCGCGGAATCGAACAGATTGCCGCGCAGCACGATGAAGCCGGCGTCCTTCACCAGCGGCTTGTCGTAACCCCAGATCACGTCGCCGTCGGGCGCCGGCGCGTCCTTGCAGTTCTCGCCCATGGTGCGGCCGTTGACGGTCAGCGCCCCCTCGTGGATGCGCTTGTGCTTGATCAGCTCGCGCACCACCGAGGGCACTCCCCCGGCGCGGTGATATTCCTCGCCGAGATAGAAGCCGGCCGGCTGCATGTTCACCAGCAGCGGCACGTCATGGCCGTATTTCTGCCAGTCGTCGATCGACAGCTCGACGCCGACATGGCGCGCCAGCGCGTTGATGTGGATCGGCGCGTTGGTCGAGCCGCCGATCGCGGAATTGACCACGATGCAGTTCTCGAACGCCTCGCGGGTCAGGAAGTCCGACGGCTTGAGGTCTTCCCACACCATGTCGACGATGCGTTTGCCGGTCTCGTAGGCGATCTGGCCGCGCTCGCGATAGGGCGCCGGGATCGCCGCGCAGCCCGGCAGCGAGAAGCCGAGCGCTTCGGCCAGCGAGTTCATGGTCGAGGCGGTGCCCATCGTGTTGCAATGGCCGACCGAGGGCGCCGAGGAGGCGACGATCTCGATGAACTGCTCATAGTCGATCTCGCCCGCGGCGAGCCGTTCGCGCGCCTTCCACACCACCGTGCCGGAGCCGGTGCGTTGGCCCTCGTGCCAGCCGTTCAGCATCGGGCCGCCCGACAGCACGATCGCCGGCAGATTGACGGTTGCCGCCGCCATCATGCAGGCCGGCGTGGTCTTGTCGCAGCCGGTGGTCAGCACCACGCCGTCGAGTGGATAGCCGAACAAGATCTCGACCAGGCCGAGATAGGCGAGGTTGCGGTCGAGCGCCGCGGTCGGGCGCTTGCCGGTTTCCTGGATCGGATGGGTCGGAAACTCCATCGCGATGCCGCCGGCGGCGCGGATGCCTTCGCGGACGCGGTGCGCGAGCTCAAGGTGGTGCCGGTTGCAGGGCGACAGGTCATTGCCGGTCTGGGCGATGCCGATGATCGGCTTGCCCGACTGCAATTCCTCGCGGGTCAGGCCGTAATTGAGGTAACGCTCGAGATAGAGCGCGGTCATGCCCGGATTGTGCGGGTTGTCGAACCATTCCTGGGAGCGGAGCCTGCGGCCCTTGCCCTTTGTGGTCTCGCCTGCGGCGCCGTGCCCGTTGGTGTGGGGTTTTGTCATTTGTTTCTCCCGCAATGCAAACTCTGGATGGGCCCATGGAAGGGCTCTGGTTCAGCGCTGTTCTACCTTGCGCAAATCGTCGCGCATTACAAACCTCGACGATCACGCAGTGGTGTTTCGCTGGATGGATTGGACCTTAGTTGAAGGGACTTGGTTGCGCTACCATTTTGTCATTTTTTGCGTCCTTGTGGCGGGCCGGTGTCGAGCGGATGTCAGCTGCGTCGCGCTGAGCTTTGCCGTTCCATGACACTGAAGCCGAGATCGACGACGGGGTCCGTGGGACGGCGCCCCTCGAGCGTCTCGAGCACCATCATGGCAGCGTTTCTGCCCATTTCGTAGCGATTGGTGCGCACGCTGCTCAGCGTCGGCTCGCTCGACGCCATGAATTCGAGATCGTTGAAGCCGACGATCGCGATCTGCTCGGGGACTGCCATGTGCCGGCGCTTGCATTCGAACAGCGCGCCGAGCGCAAGGTCGTCATTGACGCAGAACACCGCGTCGATGTCGGGGGCCTTGGCGAGCAGGTCGGCAAACAACGTCCCGCCCAATGTCACCGAGGTCGGGATCGCCGTTGTCACAATCAGCTGGGGATCGAACAGCGCGGCCTCGGCCATCGCGGCGCGATAGCCGTCGAGTCGGCGCTGCACCCGCGGATCCATCCGCGCGCCGAGGAAGCCGATCCGCCGATAGCCCTGGGCGAGCAGATGGCCGATGGCGGCTTTTGCCGCGTCAAAATGCGAGAATCCGATCATCAAGTCGATCGGCGAGGGACCGAGCTCCATGATCTGCACGATCGGGCAATCGACCGTTTCCATGATGCTGCGGGAATCGGCAGTCTGGTTGATGCCGGTGATGATCAGGCCGGCCGGCTTCTGTGCCAGAAAAAGACGCAGCAGGCGTTCTTCCTGCAGGATGCTGTAGCGGGTGTTGGCGAGCTGGATGCTGTAGCGGCTGCCGTCGAGCGCGTCATAGATGCCGCGCAGCACATCGGAGAACACGTTGTTGGTCAGCGACGGGATCAGGACACCGATCACCTCGGTACGCTGCGACGCAAGCGCGCGTGCCGCGAGATTGGGCACGTAGCCGAGTTCTTTTGCCGCACTCTCGACCCGGGCGCGCTTGCCGGCCGATAGCGCCTCCGGATTCCTGAAGAAGCGCGAGGCCGTAATCGGACTGACACCGGCGAGCTTCGCGACTTCGGCGAGCCGGATCTTGCCTGGCGTGATGCGTTTTCGGGCCATTTGCCGCTCATAACACGACGTTGGTCGCAGACAAACCGATATTGACAGCGCTACCAAGCGGTTGCTAATCGAACGATTGCCAAAACCGGATAAACTGCGGACAATAACGCCAGTCCAGCAGAGCCGCGCACCCAGCGTGGCCGGCACAGAACAGAGCGGTGGCGGCACTCGTCGTACGCCGTCGGGAGCTTGAGGGAGGGAAGTGGATGTCGTCGGTCCAGATTCGCGACGTGCGGAAATCGTTCGGCAATTTCGAGGTCCTGCACGGCGTGTCGATCCCGATCGAGGACGGCGAATTCGTCGTCCTGGTCGGCCCCTCCGGCTGCGGCAAGTCGACCCTGCTGCGCATGCTGGCGGGTCTTGAGAACATCACCTCAGGCACGATCTCGATCGGTGACCGCGTCGTCAACAATGTCCAGCCCAAAGAGCGCGACATTGCGATGGTGTTCCAGAACTACGCGCTCTATCCGCACATGACGGTCGCCGACAATATGGGCTTCTCGCTCAAGCTGCGCGGCGCCAAGCCCGAGGAGATCGCGACCGGCGTCAAGCGCGCCGCGGAAATCCTGGCGCTGACGCCGCTACTGGAGCGCTATCCACGCCAGCTCTCCGGCGGCCAGCGCCAGCGCGTCGCGATGGGCCGCGCCATCGTCCGCGATCCCCAGGTGTTCCTGTTCGACGAGCCGCTGTCCAACCTCGACGCCAAGCTGCGTGTTGCGATGCGCACCGAGATCAAGGAGCTGCACCAGCGGCTCAAGACCACGACGGTCTACGTCACCCACGACCAGATCGAGGCCATGACCATGGCCGACAAGATCGTCGTGATGCATGACGGCATCGTCGAGCAGATGGGCTCGCCGCTCGAGCTCTACGACACCCCGGCGAACCAGTTCGTGGCCGGTTTCATCGGCTCGCCCGCGATGAACTTCCTCAAGGGTAATGTGAAGGTGAACGGCGCCGCCTATTTCGAGGGACCGAACGGCGTCAAGCTGCCGCTGAAATCGGCGCCGGCCAATTCCGACGGCAAGCCCGCGGTCTATGGCGTGCGGCCGGAGCATTTCACCATCGCCGATGACGGCGCCGAAGCCGAGATCGTGGTGGTCGAGCCGACCGGCTCGGAGACCCAGGTGTTCGCCAAGCTCGGCGGCGAGCAGGTCGTCGCGGTGTTCCGCGAGCGCCATCTGTTCAATCCCGGCGACAAGGTTCGGCTCAAGCCGGACCCGGCGCTGGTCCATTTGTTCGACGATTCGACGGGGAAGCGACTGAACGGCTGACGGACTGATTTGATCCGAATGGCCGACCAACAGGCCAGATCAAAAACAATAAAAACACAGTCATTGGGAGGAAGGACGATGCACGATTTTACGCGCCGCTCGCTACTTCAGGGCGGCACCGCGCTGGCCGCAACCGGGATGCTGACCGGGCCGGCGCTGCTTGACTTTGCCAAGGCCTGGGCACAGAGCGCGCCCTGGAAGGCGGAGCCCGGCGCCAAGCTCACCGTGATGCGCTGGAAGCGATTCGTGCCCGCGGAAGACGATGCGTTCAACGCCATGGTCGTGGCCTTCAAGGCGGCCACCGGCACCGAGATGAACGTGTTCAGCGAGTCCTTTGAGGACGTGCAGCCGAAGGCCTCGGTTGCCGCCAACACCGGCTCGGGTCTCGACCTCGCCTGGGGCCTGCACACGCTGCCGCAGCTGTTCCCGACCAAGGTCCTCAAGATGAACGACGTTGCCGATTATCTCGGCAACAAATACGGCGGCTGGACCGAAGCCGCGGCCAAGACCTGCAAGCAGGGCAATGACTGGCTCGGCATTCCCGTCGCGACCATCGGCGGCTATCTGACCTATCGCAAATCGGCGGTCGAGAAGGCCGGCTTCAAGCAGGTGCCGGCCGACTTCCCCGCCTATCTCGAACTGTGCAAGGCGCTGAAGGCGAACAATACGCCGGCCGGCTTCGCGCTCGGCCATGCCACTGGCGACGCCAACGCCTGGGTGCACAACATCCTGTGGGGCTTCAATGCCTGGACCGTCGACAAGGACGACAAGGTCATCATCAACTCGCCGGAGACGATGAAGGCACTGGAATACGCCAAGGCGTTGTCGGAGACCTTCATTCCCGGCGTCGCGTCCTGGAACGACTCCTCCAACAACAAGGCGTTCCTGTCCGGCGAACTGTACCTGACCTCGAACGGCATCTCGATCTACGTCGCGGCCAAGGACGATCCGAGCAAGAAGGAGCTCGCCGACGATATCGACCACGCGCTGTGGCCGGTCGGCCCGATCGGCAAGCCGACCGAATTGCAGCTTGCGGTTCCGATCCTCGCCTTCAACTTCTGCAAATATCCGAATGCGGCGAAGGCGTTCATCGCCTTCATGCTGGAGAAGGAGAACTTCGAGAAGTGGCTGTCGGGCGCGCGGGGCTATCTGACCCACACGCTCAACGCTTACGACTCGGCTCCGGTGTGGACCGCCGACCCGAAGAATGCGGTGTTCGGCCAGGCCTCCAAGCGCGCGCTGCCGGCGTCCGGCATCGGCACGCCTGGCGAGAAGGCCGCGACCGCGATCGCCGACTTCATCGTGGTCGACATGTTCGCGAACTACTGCACCGGCGCCAAGGACGGCAAGACCGCGATGGCCGAAGCCGAGCGGCAGCTGAAGCGCATCTATCGCTGATGTGATCGGTGCGGGCGGCAGAGGACCGCCGTCCGCACCATCATTGGAATGCATCATTGGAAGTTTGCGTGGTCATGCTCAATCCGTTGAGCAATCGGGACATCGCCCATGGCTGACATTGCGCTCGCGCCGCGACGTGCGAAGACCGAAATCCGCGAAGCGTCCGCCTGGGACCAGCTCCGCCACAACAAGAACTGGCTCGGCTTCTGGTTCATGCTGCCGGCGATGGCGTTCCTGATCTTCTTCCTGGCCTATCCGCTGGGCCTCGGGGTCTGGCTGTCCTTCACCGACACCCGCATCGGCCGGGTCGGTCATTTCATCGGCACCGAAAACTATGAGTGGCTGTGGGACGATTCGATCTTCTGGCTGTCGGTGTTCAACACGCTACTCTACACCTCCATCGCCAGCGCCATCAAATTTGCGGTCGGGCTCTATCTCGCGCTGCTGCTCAACGAGCGCATGCCGTTCAAGGCGCTGCTGCGCGCCGCGGTGCTGATCCCCTTCATCGTGCCGACCGTGCTGTCGGCACTGGCGTTCTGGTGGATATTCGATTCCCAGTTCTCGATCATCTCCTGGTCGCTCAGGCACCTCGGCCTGATCACCCAGAACATCAACTTCCTCGGTGACACCACCTGGGCCCGGATCTGCGTGATCTTCGCCAATATCTGGCGCGGTGTGCCGTTTGTCGCGATCACGCTGCTGGCCGGCCTGCAAACCGTGCAGCCTTCGCTCTATGAAGCCGCGACGCTGGACGGCGCATCGCGCTGGCAGATGTTCCGTTTCATCACCTATCCGTTGCTGACGCCGATCATCGCGGTCGTGATGACGTTCTCGGTGCTGTTCACCTTCACCGATTTCCAGCTGATCTGGGCGATGACCCGCGGCGGGCCGGTCAACGCCACCCATCTGATGGCGACGCTGTCCTATCAGCGCGCGATCATCGCCGGGCAATTGGGCGAGGGCGCCGCGATCTCGAGCGCGATGATCCCGTTCCTGCTCGCCGCGATCATGGTGTCCTGGTTCGGCTTGCAGCGCCGGAAGTGGCAGCAGGGAGAGAGCAATGACTGATCTTTGCCGCCGCTGCTGCTTTTTTGCGCGAACGGGGCAGGCCCCGCGCGCGCCAGGGAGAGAGCAATGACTGATCTTCCTGCCCAGAAGGTCGACCTCAAGTCCATCCTGTCGACGCCGGCGCGCGCCGACAACAGCGAGGGCATGAGCTATTTGCAGTCGGTGCCGCGGCGGATCGTGACGCTGTACATTCCGCTGTCGATCATCGTCATCATCCTGCTGTTCCCGTTCTATTGGATGGGACTGACGGCGATCAAGCCGGACGACCAGCTGCTCGACCTCGACAAATACAATCCGTTCTGGACCTGGAATCCGACCTTCAAGCACATCCACAAGCTGCTGTTCGAGAGCTACTATCCGCACTGGCTCTGGAACACGATGTATGTCGCGGTCGGCGCCACCGTGCTGTCGATCATCGCGAGCGTGCTGGCGGCCTATGCCATCGTGCGACTGCGCTACAAGGGGGCCAATCTCGTCGGCGGGCTCATCTTCCTGGCCTATCTGGTGCCGCCGTCGATCCTGTTCATTCCGCTGGCGACCGTCGTGTTCCAGTACGGCCTGTTCGATTCGCCATTGGCGCTGATCCTGACCTATCCGACCATCCTGATCCCGTTCTCGACCTGGCTTCTGATGGGCTATTTCAAGACCATCCCGTTCGAGCTCGAGGAATGCGCGCTGATCGACGGTGCCAGCCGCTGGCAGATCCTGATCAAGATCGTGCTGCCGCTCGCCGTTCCCGGCCTGATCTCGGCCTTCATCTTCTGCTTTACGCTGTGCTGGAACGAGTTCATCTACGCGCTGACGTTCCTGCAATCGACCCCGAACAAGACGGTGCCGGTCGCCATCGTCAACGAATTCGTCGACGGCGACATCTATCGCTGGGGTTCCCTGATGGCAGGGGCGCTATGCGGCTCGCTGCCGCTGGTTATTCTTTACGCCTTCTTCGTTGAGCATTATGTCTCGGCGATGACGGGTGCCGTGAAGGAATGACGCGCAAGGCCCGCAGCTGAATTCGAACAACAAAGCCAACAAGACAAGAATAAGGAGAGCAGGGTCGTGCACATTCTGATTCTGGGCGCCGCCGGCATGGTCGGTCGCAAGCTGACCGAGCGTCTGTTGCGTGAGGGCCGTCTCGGCAAGCAGGACATCAGCAAGATGACCCTGCAGGACGTGGTCGCGCCGCAGAAGCCCGCGAATGCCGCGATCCCGGTCAATGTCATCGCGTCCGATTTCGCCGACGCCGGTGCCGCCGCGCCGCTGATCGTCGAGCGCCCCGACGTGATCTTCCATCTCGCCGCGATCGTGTCGGGTGAGGCCGAGGCCGAGTTCGACAAGGGTTACCGGATCAATCTCGATGGCACCCGCTATCTGGTCGAGGCGATCCGCGCCGTCGGCGGCGGCTACAAGCCGCGGCTGGTGTTCACGTCCTCGATTGCGGTGTTCGGCGCACCGTTCCCGGAGAAGATCGGCGACGAGTTCTTCCACACCCCGCTGACCAGCTACGGCACCCAGAAGTCGATCTGCGAGCTGCTGATCAACGACTACACCCGCAAGGGCCTGCTCGACGGGATCTCGATCCGCCTGCCGACCATTTGCGTGCGTCCGGGCAAGCCGAACAAGGCGGCGTCCGGCTTCTTCTCCAACATCATCCGCGAGCCATTGGCGGGCGAGGAGGCGGTGTTGCCGGTCTCCGAGGACGTGCGGCACTGGCACGCCTCGCCGAGATCGGCGGTCGGCTTCCTGATCCATGCCGGTACCATGGATCTCAACGCGATGGGCCCCCGGCGCAATCTCAGCATGCCCGGGATGTCCGTTACCGTCGGCGAGCAGATCGCCGCGCTGGAGCGCGTCGCCGGCAAGAACGTCACCGCGCGGATCAAGCGGGTGCCAGATCCGACCATCATCGGCATCGTCTCCGGCTGGCCGCGCGATTTCGCCACCGAGCGCGCGCTGCAGCTCGGCTTCACCACTGCCGAGAAGACATTCGACGACATCATCCGCATCCACATCGAGGACGAGCTCGGCGGCAAGTTCGCCGCCTAGCTCGCTCAGGCGCGCGGGCCTTGCCATGACGAGGGTTGCCAGCATCGGCGAATGCATGATCGAGCTGCGGGCGGCGCCGGGTGGGCAGCTCGGCGGGCTGTATTCGCGCTCCTATGGCGGCGACACGCTCAACACCGCGGTCTACCTGTCCCGGCTCGGCGTCCACATCGACTACATCACGGCGCTCGGCGACGATGCGCTCAGCGATGAGATGATCGCCGGCTGGGCGGCGGAAGGCATCGGCACCAAGCATGTCGCGCGATTGGCGGGCAAGCTGCCCGGCCTCTACATGATCCAGACCGACGACAAGGGCGAGCGGCGCTTCTTCCACTGGCGCGACAGCGCCGCCGCGCGCGAGCTGATGGACCTGCCCGAGACGGAGGATCTCCTGAACTCGCTCGCGACATACGACCTCGTCTATCTGTCGGCGATCACGCTCTCGATCCTGCGCGAGGAGGGGCGGGAGCGGTTGATAACAGCGCTGAAGCGTGCGCGGTTGCTCGGCACGCGCTTCGCGTTCGACACCAATTTTCGCGCCCGCGGTTGGCCGGACCTCGCGATCGCACGAAAGGTCTTCAGCAGCGCGTTCGAGGCGGCCGATATCGTGCTCGCTTCGACCGAAGACCTGGCGCCGCTCTATCCCGACGAGGACAACACCGCGTTGCTCGCCGGCATCTCGAGCCCCGAGGTGGTGCTGAAGCTTGTCGAGCCTGCCTGCATCGTGCGCTCCGCCGGCGGAACGCGCGAGGTGAAGGCCGAGCCGCTGATCAAGCCGGTGGTCGATACCACGGCCGCCGGCGACAGTTTTGCCGCGGCCTATCTCGCTGCACGGCTCGGCGGCGCCGAGCCCGAGGAGGCGGCGCGCGCCGGCCATCGCCTCGCCGGTGTCGTGGTGTGCTATCCCGGCGCCATCATTCCGCGTTACGCCATGCCGCCGAAGAAGGCGCCCCGTCCCCCACCATCCCGCAAGGCCTCGCAATGACAACGACATCGGAGCAGGACCGGATCGCCGAACTGATCCGCCAGGCCACCGTGATCCCGGTGCTGACCATCGAACGGCTGCAAGACGCGGTGCCGCTCGCCAGGGCGCTGGTCGCGGGCGGCGTGCGGACGCTCGAGGTGACGCTGCGCACGGCGGTTGCGGTCGACGCCGCCAAGGCGATCATCGCCGAGGTGCCCGATGCGGTGGTCGGGATCGGCACCATCCTCAATGCCGACGATCTGGCGCGCGCCGAGGCGCTCGGCGCCAAATTCGGCATCAGCCCGGGCGCAACGCCCGAGCTGTTGAAGGCGGTGGCTGCCAGCGGCCTGCCTTTCGCGCCGGGAATCGCGACGGCGTCCGAGCTGATGCAGGCGCTGGCGCACGGCTTCGACGTCGTCAAATTCTTCCCCGCCGAACAGGCCGGCGGTATCAAGGCACTGCGGGCGCTGGCCGGTCCATTCCCCAACGTCAGGGTCTGCCCGACCGGCGGGATCGGCGAGGCCAATGCCGCCACCTGGCTTGCGGAGCCGAATGTGCTGGCAGTCGGCGGCTCCTGGCTCTGCCCGGCGGCCGATATCCGCGCCGGCAACTGGGCAGGCATAACCGCCATGTGCGCCAAGGCGATGAAAACGCTGAAAGCTAGCTGAAGATACGCTACATAACTCCCGAACAGGAACAGGGAGAGACGGCCATGACAGCAGCCAGCATCGTGGGTTGGGCGCACACGCCATTCGGAAAGTTCGACGCGGAGACCGTCGAGGGGCTCGTCGTCAAGGTCGCCAATGAGGCGCTGGCTGACGCCGGTATCGCCGCATCCGACGTCGACGAGATCATGCTCGGCCATTTCAACGCCGGCTTCTCGCCGCAGGACTTCACGGCCTCGCTGGTGCTACAGGCCAATCCGGCGCTGCGCTTCAAGCCGACCACCCGGGTCGAGAACGCCTGCGCCACCGGCTCGGCCGCCGTGCATCAGGGCATCCGCGCCATCGAGGCGGGTGCTGCGAAGATCGTGCTGGTGGTCGGCGTCGAGCAGATGACCAGGACGCCGGGTCCGGAGATCGGCAAGAACCTCTTGAAGGCGTCGTATCTGCCGGAGGACGGCGACACGGTCGGCGGTTTTGCCGGCGTGTTCGGCAAGATCGCGCAGGCCTATTTCCAGAAATACGGCGACCAGTCGGATGCGCTGGCGATGATCGCCGCCAAGAACCACAAGAACGGCGTCGCCAATCCCTATGCGCAGATGCGCAAGGATTTCGGCTTCGAGTTCTGCCGCGCTGAGAGCGAGAAGAACCCGTTCGTTGCCGGTCCGCTGAAGCGCACCGATTGCTCGCTGGTGTCGGACGGCGCCGCGGCGCTGGTGCTGACCGATGCCGAGACCGCGAAATCCATGGGCAAGGCGGTCAACATCCGCGCCACCGCGCATGCGCAGGACTTCCTGCCGATGTCGAAGCGCGACATCCTGCAGTTCGAAGGCTGCACCACCGCCTGGCAGCGCGCGCTGCAGAAGGCCGGCCTGCAGCTCTCCGATCTCTCCTTTGTCGAGACCCATGACTGCTTCACGGTTGCCGAGCTGATCGAGTACGAGGCGATGGGCCTGACGCCGAAGGGGCAGGGCGCACGTGCGATCATGGAAGGCTGGACCCAGAAGGACGGCAGGCTGCCGGTCAATCCGTCCGGCGGCCTCAAGGCCAAGGGCCATCCGATCGGCGCCACCGGCGTCTCGATGCACGTGATGAGCGCGATGCAGCTCGCAGGCCAGGCGCCCGAGGGCATGCAGCTCAAGAACCCGCAGATCGGCGGCATCTTCAACATGGGTGGTGCTGCGGTCGCCAACTACGTCTCGATCCTCGAGCCGGCCAAGTAGTCTGAACAGTAGCTTGAACATTGCCGAATGGCTGGCAGCGACGGCGCGGGCGCGTCCCGATGCGCCGGCGCTGCTGACCGGCTTCGACCTCGACGCCGACTACGCAACCTTCGCCCGCCGCGCCGCCTCGATCGGGGCGGCGCTGGCGCGCGATCACGGCGTCGTTGCCGGCGACCGCATCGCGCTGTTTGCGACGAACTGCACCCAATACCTCGAATGCCTCTACGGCATCTGGTGGATCGGCGCCGCGGCGATCCCGATCAACGCCAAGCTGCACGGCCGCGAAGCGGCCTGGATCTGCGGCAATGGCGGCGCCAAGCTCGCCTTCGTCTCCGACGACACGATCGGCGCGCTGACCGAAGCGAAGGACGATTGCCCCGCCGGCATGACCATGCTGTCGGTCGACAGCGACGCCTACAAGATGATGCGGAGCGGTGAGGGCGCGCCTGCGCCGCTGCCGCGCGAGACCAACGATCTTGCCTGGCTGTTCTACACCTCAGGCACCACAGGCCGTCCCAAGGGCGTGATGCTCAGCCACGGTAATCTGCTTGCGATGTCGCTGTGCTATCTCGCCGATGTCGATCCGGCGACGCCGCACGATGCTTCGCTCTACGCCGCGCCGATCTCGCATGGCGCCGGCCTCTACAATTTCCCGCATGTCCGGATGGGCGGCCGCCACGTCGTTCCGGAGTCCGGCGGCTTCGATCCGGACGAGGTGCTCAATCTCGCCCGCCAACTCGACAACGTCGTGATGTTTGCCGCGCCCACCATGGTACGCCGGCTGGTCGATGCCGCGAAGCGGCGCGGCGAGACCGGCGAGGGGCTGCGCACCATCGTCTATGGCGGCGGGCCGATGTACACGGCCGACATCCTGGACGCGATGGCGACGATGGGCCAGCGCTTCGTGCAGATCTACGGCCAGGGCGAGTCGCCGATGACCATCACGGCGCTGTCGCGTGATTGGCACCATCAGAGCGATCATCCGCGCTATCTGGAGCGGCTGGCATCGGTCGGCACGGCGCAGAGCGTCGTCACCGTGCGCATCACCGGCAAGGACGGCCGGCCGTTGCCCGCAGGCGAGACCGGCGAGATCGAGGTCAAGGGCGCAACCGTGATGCTCGGCTACTGGAACAATCCGAAGGCCAATGCCGAGACGCTGAAGGACGGCTGGCTGCGCACCGGCGATGTCGGCCGGCTCGATGCCGATGGCTTCCTGACGCTGTCGGATCGCTCCAAGGACGTCATCATCTCAGGCGGTACCAACATCTATCCGCGCGAGGTCGAGGAAGCGCTGCTGACCCATCCCGATGTCAGCGAGGTCTCGGCCATCGGTGTACCGGATCCGGAATGGGGCGAGATCGTCGTCGCCTGCGTCGTGCTCGAGAACGGCGCCACGGCCGACGACGGCCGGCTCGACGCGCATTGTCTGGCCTCGATCGCCCGCTTCAAGCGGCCGAAGCGCTATGTCTATCTCGATGCCCTGCCGAAGAACAACTACGGCAAGGTGCTGAAAACCGCGCTGCGGGAGATGATGGCCAAGGGCATCAGCTCCAAAGGCGTGGACTCCAAAAGCTTGGGCTAAAACGCAATCAGGCCGGGTTGAATCGAAAACATCGAAAACAACCCCATGCACAGGAGGGATTGGGGTCACCGGGGCGGTTAAAGGATAGGCCACAGCCTCCCGTCGCGCTAAGCTGGCAGCGGCTTCTCACCGGGAGAACGGACCATGGGAATCGAGACGTCGTTGTCGCTGTCGGAAGTGAACGATCGCATCGCGATCCTCCGGGACAATATCAGGCAGCTGATCGAGCAGGCCGCGGGCGCAGCCGGCGCCGAGGTCGAGGAGCGCATCGCCGAGCGGCTCGAGCAGCAGAATGCGGAACTGGAAAAGCTCCTGAAGGCGCGCGAGGTGATGACGGGTGGCCGGTGATGGCCAGTAGGGTGGGCAAAGGCGCTTGCGCCGTGCCCACCATCTACGCTGTGCTCGTGGTGGGGGGCACGCTTCCGCCTTCGCTTTTCGAGCTACGGTGGACAAGCCGCTTGGCCCACCCCACTGGCTCTGATGGAACGCCAGCGTTCCGCTTCGCGGAAACCGCCGGCCGCCACCGCGCATACGCCCATACGCTCGGCGCAGCTTGATCTCCGAGAAAACCTCCCGTTACTAGGCTTCAATCCACAACAGCCGGGGAGCGAGCAGCACGATGGGACCATTGCAGGGTATCAAGGTCGTCGACATGACGACCGTGCTGATGGGACCCTACGCCACGCAGATGCTCGGTGATTACGGCGCCGACGTCATCAAGGTGGAATCGCCCGATGGCGACGTGACGCGGCAGATCGGTCCGACCCGGCATCCCGGCATGGGACCGGTGTTCCTCAACACCAACCGCACCAAGCGCTCGATCTGCCTCGACCTGAAGAAGCCGGCCGGGCGCGAGGCCGTGCTGCGGCTGATCGCGAAGGCCGATGTGCTGGTCTACAATGTGCGCCCGCAGGCGATGGCGCGGCTGCAACTCGGCTACGACGTCGTCGCCAAGATCAATCCGCGGCTGATCTATGCCGGCGTGTTCGGCTTCGGCCAGGAAGGACCGTATGCCGCCAAGCCCGCCTATGACGATCTGATCCAGGGCGCCACCGCATTGCCGGCGCTGATGGCGCAGACCTCGGACGGCGTGCCGCGCTACGTGCCGAATGCGCTGGTCGATCGCATCGTCGGCCTCACCGCGGTCGGCGCGATCTGCGCGAGCCTGGTGCATCGCGACCGCACCGGGCAGGGCCAGCGCGTCGACATCCCGATGTTCGAGACCATGGCGGGTTTCGTCATGGGCGACCACATGGGCGGGCTGACCTACGATCCGCCGCTCGACAAGGGCGGCTATGCGCGTCACCTCTCGCCGGATCGGCGGCCGTACAAGACCCAGGACGGCTACATCTGCGTGATCGTCTACAACGACAAGCAGTGGGAGAACTTCTTCAAGGCGACCGGGCGGGACGATCTGCGCAGCGATCCGAAATTCGCGACCTTCGCCGGCCGTGCCACCAACATCGATGTCGTCTATGCCGAGCTCGCGCGTATCCTGCTCACCAAGACGACCGCCGAGTGGAACGAGATCCTCGAGAAGGCCGATGTGCCCGTGATGCCGATGCACGATCTCGAGAGCCTGTTGCAGGATCCGCATATGGTCGCGACCGGCGTCTTCCCCGTGGTCGATCACCCGACCGAAGGGCGGATCCGCAGCATGACGCCGTCGGCACGCTGGTCGGAGACCAGGGTCGAGCCGAGCCGGCTGGCGCCGCGGCTCGGCGAGCACAGTGAAGCGATCTTGCGCGAGGCCGGTTTCTCGACCGAGGAGATCGCGGCGATGCTGCGCGACGGTGTCGCCAAAGCGGTGCAGGCATAGGAGACGACAGATGGATTTCGCACTCTCCGCCAACCAGGAATCGATCCGCGACGCGGTGGCAAAAATCTGCTCGCGCTTCGACGAAGCCTACTGGCTGAAGAAGGACAAGGAGGGCGGCTATCCCGTCGATTTCCACCGCGCGCTGGCCGATGCCGGCTGGCTCGGCATCTGCATCCCGGAGGAATATGGCGGCTCAGGCTTAGGCATCACCGATGCCGCGATCATGATGCGCACGATCTCCGAATCCGGCGCCGGCATGTCCGGCGCCTCCGCCGTGCACATGAACGTGTTCGGGCTCAATCCGGTGGTGGTGTTCGGCACCAAGGAGCAGTGCCAGCGCATGCTGCCGCCGATCATCGACGGCCGCGACAAATCCTGCTTCGCGGTCACCGAGCCCAACACCGGCCTCAACACCACGCAGCTCAAGACCCGCGCGGTGCGCCAGGGCGACAAATACATCGTCAACGGCCAGAAGGTGTGGATCTCGACCGCGCAGGTCGCCAACAAGATCCTGCTGCTGGCGCGCACCACGCCGCTCGAGGAGGTGCGCAGCCCGACCCACGGCTTGAGCCTGTTCTACACCGATTTCGACCGCAAGCGCGTCACCGTGCATGAGATCGAGAAGATGGGCCGCAAGCCGGTCGACTCCAACGAGCTGTTCTTCGAGAATTTTGAAATTCCGGTCGAGGACCGGATCGGCGAGGAGGGGCGCGGCTTCGAATACATCCTGCACGGCATGAACCCGGAGCGTATCCTGATCGCGGCGGAAGCCGTCGGGCTCGGTCAGATCGCGCTGAAGCGGGCGTCGGACTATGCCAAGGGGCGCATCGTGTTCAACCGTCCGATCGGCATGAACCAGGCGATCCAGCATCCGCTGGCGAAGTGCTGGATGGAGCTCGAGGCCGCCTGGCTGATGGTGCTGCGCGCCGGCTGGCAGTACGACCAGAACCTGCCGTGCGGACCGGCCGCAAACGCGGCCAAATATCTTGCGGCGGAAGCCGGCTTCCACGCCTGCGAGCAGGCGGTGATGACCCATGGCGGCTTCGGCTACGCCAAGGAATATCACGTCGAGCGCTATTTGCGGGAATCGCTGATCCCGCGCATCGCCCCGATCAGCCCGCAACTCATCCTCAGCTTCATCGGCGAGAAGGTGCTTGGCCTTCCGAAGTCGTATTGATGATGAGCGACGGGTCTCTGCACTTGTCATTCCGGGGCGCGCCGCTTGGCGCGAGCCCGGAATCCATCGGGCGACATACAGTGCGGCGAAATGGATTCCGGGCTCGCGCTCCGCGCGCCCCGGAATGACGAGGGGAGGGAGTAGCACTATGAGCTTCGTCACCGGCGTCGGTCTCACATCCTACGGCAAGCATGAGGGCCTGTCCTCGCTCGACCTGATGAGCAAGGCGGCCGAGCTTGCGATCTCGGATGCCGGGCTGAAGCGCGCCGACATCGACGGCATCCTGTGCGGCTACTCCACGGTCTCGCCGCACATCATGCTGGCGACCGTGTTCGCCGAGCACTTCGGCATTCGGCCGTCCTACGCCCACGCCGTGCAGGTCGGCGGCGCCACTGGGCTTGCGATGACGATGCTTGCGCATCATCTGGTCGATGCCGGTGTGGCAAAGCACGTGCTGGTGGTCGGTGGCGAGAACCGGTTGACCGGGCAGAGCCGCGACGCCTCGATCCAGGCGCTGGCCCAGGTCGGGCATCCCGACTACGAGGTGACGCTGGGGCCGACGATCCCGGCCTATTACGGCCTGGTCGCGACGCGCTATATGCATGAATACGGCGTGACGCAGGAGGACCTTGCGGAGTTTGCCGTGCTGATGCGCAAGCACGCGGTGACGCATCCCGGCGCCCAATTCCACGAGCCGATCACGGTCGCCGACGTGATGGCCTCGAAGCCGGTGGCGATGCCGCTGAAACTGCTCGACTGCTGCCCGGTGTCAGACGGCGGTGCGGCATGCGTGATCAGCCGGGAGCCGACCGGTGACCAACGTGTTCGCATCCGCGGCTGCGCCCAGGCGCATACCCATCAGCATGTCACGGCCGCGCCCGCGTTGAGCGAGCTCGGCGCCGAGATTTCGATCGCCAAGGCCAAGCAGGCGTCGGGCATCGCGATCTCGGACGTGCGTTACGCCGCGGTCTACGACAGCTTCACGATCACGCTCGCGATGCTGCTGGAAGATCTCGGCCTCGCCGGGCGGGGGGAGGCGGCGGCGCGGGTGCGCGCCGGATATTTCAACGGGGACGGCGAGATGCCGCTCAACACCCATGGCGGCCTGCTCAGCTATGGCCATTGCGGCGTCGGCGGCGCGATGGCGCATCTGGTCGAGACCCATCTGCAGATGACCGGCCGCGCCGAGAACCGTCAGGTGCGCGACGCCTCGGTCGCGCTGCTGCACGGCGACGGCGGCGTGCTGTCGTCGCATGTCAGCATGTTCCTGGAGCGCGTGCGATGAGCGGACCGATCGCCGACTGGACCAAGGGCGCGGAAGCCATTGGGTATCAGACCTGCAACGCCTGCGCCGCGCGGCAATATTTCCGCCGCGGCTTCTGCGCGGCGTGCGGCTCGACCGATCTCGCCGAGCATCGCGCGAGCGGGACGGGGACGGTGTATGCGACCTCGCTGGTCTGCCGCGCCGCGACGCCCGAGACGCGGGCGCATGTGCCCTACAACATCGTGTTGGTCGATGCCGACGAGGGCTTTCGCATGATGGCCCATGGCGACAGCGATCTCGCCATCGGCGACAAGGTTTCGGCGCGCTTCACGCAATTTGCGGGACGGCTGGTTCCGTATTTCGCAAAGGCAAAATGAGGGGCCGAACGATCAGGTCAGTACGCGAGATCAGGCTGAACCAGATCACTCGTGCCCCTCGAGTTGCGGATACTATGTTTGGGCATGATCTTTCGGAAAACCGCTACACACTTTTCCGGATCATGCCTTAGCGCCAATAAAAGACAAAGCTGGCGATGACGAGCATCGCCGTCACCGCCAGCATTTGCGCAAGCGCTTCCGAGGCCGCCCTCTTGGTGGCTTCCTTCATGCGTTTCCCCTAGACTTGGGCGTGACTCATCGTTGCGTGGATGACACGCAAGACGGCCAGATTTTCTACTCGGAACACCCCGCGTCGAGCATTCGCTTTGATGAGTCCCCACTCAGCGAATATCGACTGTGGCAGGGTTGTCTTTGAATGCGGCGGCAATTTGACTCGGGCGTGTTGCTCCTGCGACGGCCGGCAGATACTGTTTCGAACCCGACAGAAACGACAGCAAGATCAAGGTTAGGAAATGGCCCGTATCGACTACTCCGATCCCGCGAAGGCAAGCCCGCGCACCCGCGAGATCCTCGACAAGAACCGCAACGCCAACATCTTCCGCATGATGGCGCATTCGCCGAGCTATTTCGAGCAGTACTGCCGGCTCGGCGGTGCGATCCGCCACAAGGGCGAGCTCGATCCGGTCGTGCGCGAGCTTGCGATCACGCGCACCGGCATCCTCTGCGAGGCGCCCTACGAGATCGTCGCGCACAAGCGCATCGGCAAGAATGTCGGCGTCACCGACGAGCAGAACGCCGCGCTGGAGAACTGGCAGCAGGCTGCCTGCTTCAACGAGGTGCAGCGCGCGGCGCTCACCTTCACCGACGAGATCGTCAAGCTGAAGAAGCCGACGGACGCGACCTTCAAGGCGATCGCGGCGCTGCTGACGCCCGCCGCGCTGATCGAGCTGCAACTCTCGGTCGGCTTCTACATCATGACCTCGAAGTTTCTCGAGACCTTCGAGATCGACATGCAGCCGGTGACGGAAGTGGTGAGCTGACGTCTTTGCCTCTCCCCGCGCGCGGGGAGAGGCCGGATCGCATGCAGCGAAGCGAAATGCGATCCGGGTGAGGGGGAGTCTCCCGCGAATTCGACTTGAGGTTTTTGCTGCGGAAGCCGCCCCTCACCCTTCCCCTCTCCCCGTAAGAACGGCGCAAGAACGGGGAGAGGGGAAACAGACACCTACCCCGACGTCAGCAGATCCACCTTGGCATTCGCCACGATCAGCCGCTCGGCGAGGATCTGCGCGAGGTTGCGCATGATGCGCTCGCCGGCGCGCGGGTGGTGCTCGCGGAAGCGCTCGAAGTCGGTGATCGCCACCTCATAGGCGGTCGCCGACATGTCGGCGAGCACGTCAGCCGAGCGGTTCGGCTCCAGCAGCGCCATCTCGCCGAACGCCATGCCGGCGGTCAGCGTCGCCAGCCGGATGCCGTCGGGCAGGGTGACGTGGACGACGCCGCTGCGCAGGAAGAACAGCGAGGTCGCCTCGCTGCCCGCGGCGATGATCTTCTCATTCGGCTGGTAGGTCCTGACCGTGCAGCGCGCGGCAAGATCGGCGATCTCGGCCTCGCTCAATCCGGCGAGCAGCGGCTGCTCGGACAGCTCGGTCGTCTCAAAGAAATCGATCGAGCCGCCATAGCGATAGACGATCTGGTCTTCCGCCCATTCGATCGCGGTGTCGAGCAGATAGAAATCCCTGATGTTGCCGAGCCGCTTGGTCCACTCGCTGATCGTGGCCCATTCGCGCGAGGTCCGCTTGATGCCGGACAGGATCACGGTGACGCCGAGCTCGGCCAGCTCCTGGAAAGCCTCGGAGACCAGCCGGGCGCCGGCGCGGGTCGTCGCGGTGACGCGGCGCAGGTCGAAGATCACGAACTCCGGTCGCGGGCTGCCGGCCAAGCGGCGCGACACATAGTCGACATTGGACAGCGACAGCGTGCCGACCAATTCGATGACGCGGACCTCCTGGAAATGCCTGGCCAGGATCTCCTGCTCCTGCGGCCGGCGCAGGCGGCGCGACGGATTCTTGCCGATATTGTAGTCGGCGATGATGCTGTGGCGGGCGTCGTCGCTGCGGTTGAGCATATGCAGGTCGTAATGCGCCGACAGCGTCTCGCACACCTTGATGCCGCGTACGCTGTTGCCGTGCTTGTCGAGCTTCGGCGAGTAGCTGCCGAGCCCGAGCCGGGCCGGCAGCGCCGCCAGGATGCCGCCGCCGACCCCGCTTTTGGCGGGGATGCCGACCCGGTAGATCCACTCGCCGGCAAAGTCGTACATGCCCGACGAGGTCATCACCGACAGTGTGCGCGCGATCGCGTAGGGCGTCACCACTTGCTCGCCCGTGAGCGGATTGATGCCGCGGTTGGCCAGCGTCGCCGCCATCACGGCGGTGTCGCGCGCGGTGACGAGGATGGCGCATTGCCGGAAATACACGTCGAGCACCGCAGGCACGTTCTCGGTGATCACGCTGTTGGTGCGCAGGAGATAGCCGATCGCCCGGTTGCGGTCGCCGGTCGCGCTCTCGGAGGCGTAGACCGCCTCGTCGACATCGAGCTCGCGGCCGGCGAAGCGGCCGAGCGCCTCGCGGATATAGTCGAATGCGCCATCGCGCTTGTCGGCATGGAGCAGGCCGGAGCAGGCGATCGCGCCGGCATTGACCATCGCGTTGAACGGGTGGTTGTCGGCATTGAGCCGGATCGAGTTGAAGGGATCGCCGGATGGTTCGACGCCGATCACGCTCTCCACCCGCTCGGCACCCAGCGTGTCCAGCGCCAAGGCGAACACGAATGGCTTTGACATCGACTGGATGGTGAAGGGCACCCTGGTGTCGCCGACCTCGTAGACATGGCCGTCGAGCGTCGCCAGGCTGATGCCGAAATGGGCAGGGTCGGCCTTGCCGAGTTCTGGGATGTAGTCGGCGACCGCGCCGGCGCCCTCCGGGAAGAAGTCTGCGTAACAAGTGTGCAGAAACCGGAGCAGCGGCGGCTGCGAGCGGGCCCAGTTGACGGTGCTGGCGGTGACGGGAGGAGGCGATTGTTTCATCGCCTCCTGTTGTGCAACGCAATCTGGGCGCGCGCAACTGAGCGCCCGTCGTCGTCAGCCGTGCATGGAGCCGAGCGGGCGCGAGCCGATAGCTGCCGGTTTTCGAACAGATGTTCACAAAACGAGCGATTGCTCGGCAAATGTATCGCCATGCGAAACTTTCTAACTGCGAATGTTTCGAGAGCGAAATAGCATGCGGAGCCGTGACGCTCCCAAAGGAGCCGCCGTCCATCACACGACATCTGGGAATTTGGTCCGCGCCGAGTGGCGTGCCGGTAGCGCTCAGGTCTCGACGATCGCGACAGCCTGGCCTTCGGCAATGACATCGTCGATCCTGACCAGAATAGACTTGATTTTGCCTGCTGCGGTCGATGTGACCGGTATCTCCATCTTCATCGCTTCGACGAACGCGATCTCGTCGCCATCGCCGATGCTGTTGCCGGCCTCGACGGGAAGCGCGCAAACACGCCCGGCTACTTCGGTCACGACCTTGATCTCTGGCATTCCAGTCTCCGATACCGTCTTGCGGAAATTTCATCCGGCGAACGGCTTTTTGTTGTGGCGGCAGATTGCCTGAGGTAGCTTGTTCTGCAAGTGGAATTTTATTCCGCATGACGGAATGGAGCCAAGCAAATGGGACGGCGCTCGGAACGGCTTAGCAGGCAGGGAATGCTCGCCAGCGAGACTGGCGATGACGATGTCATCCAGGTGGTGTCGCGCGCCTTCGATGTGTTGCGGTGCTTCGAAGGACACGAAGCCCGGCTCGGCAATCTCGAAATCTCGAACCGCTGCGGCCTGCCGCGTTCGACGGTGTCGCGATTGACGCACACGCTGACGCGGATGGGACAGCTGGTCTATCTGCCGCGCGACCAGAAATACCGGATCGGCCCGAGCGCGGTCGCGATGAGCACCACGATGATGAAGGGCTTGCAGCTGCGCAATCTGATCCGGCTGCGCCTGCAGGATGTCGCCGATCAATTGCCCGGCACCGTGGGCTTCGTGATCCCCGACCGCTTTCATCTGGTCTATCTGGAGTTCGCCCGCGCGGCGAACGCGCTCGGCCTGCATGAAGCCACCGGCAGCCGGATTTCGATGGCGACCACCGCCGCCGGCCATGCCTATACCGCAGCGCTCGATCCCGCGATCGGCGACGCGCTGATCGCGGAGATGGAAGGCGAATTGCCCGAGAGCGCCAAGATGCTGACGCCGCGCATCGCCGCCAACCGCCGTCATTTGCAGGAGCATGGCTACGTCGTCGCCTGCGGCCTGTGGAGCCCGCACATCAACGGCGTCGCAGTGCCGCTGTGGTCGCCGCAGTACCAGACCTATGTGGTCACCACGATCGGCCTGCTCTCGGCGATGTATGACGAGGCGCGGCTGCACCGCGAGGTCGCGCCGCAGATGGTCGAGCTCGCCGCCGCGCTCGGCAGCCTGCTCGAAGGCGCCGACGGCGACATCTTCAGCAACCGGATCGAGCGCAAGTCGCTTCCGGTGGCCAGCCATAACAACAATAAAATCATCAAGACGGGAGCAGTGAATGAACTGGAAGCCGGAACTCGACGACCTCGCCCGGCGCGAAGCGTTCGCGCGGGAGATGGGAGGCGTTGACAAGGTCAAGCGGCAACGCGACCAGGGCCGGCTCACGGTTCGTGAGCGCATCGACAAGCTGATCGACCGGAACAGCTTTCACGAGATCGGTGCCATCTCCGGCATCGCCGAATACGACGAGAACAACGAACTCAAGCAACTGACGCCGGCGAACTGCGTGTTCGGCCGCGCCAGGGTCGACGGCCGCACCGTGGTCGTGGTCGGCGACGATTTCACCGTGCGCGGCGGCTCGGCGGATGCATCGATCTCCGCCAAGCCGTTGATGGCGGAGGAGATGGCGCACGACTTCCGACTGCCGATCATCCGGGTGATCGAAGGCTCCGGCGGCGGCGGCTCGGTGAAGACGATCGAGACCAAGGGCGCGGCCAATCTGCCCGGCGGCGTCGGCGGCACGCGCTGGTACTGGTACACGACCGCCAACATGGCGCGGGTGCCGGTGGTCGGGCTCGGGCTCGGCTCGGTCGCGGGCCTGGGCGCCGCGCGGCTCGCGGCCACGCACTACTCTGTCATGACCAAGAGCTCGGCGATGTTCGTCGCCGGTCCGCCGGTGGTGAAGCGGCTTGGTCAGGATCTGACCAAGCAGGAGCTCGGCGGCGCCGACATCCAGACCCGCGCCGGGGCGATCGACCAGGCCGTCGAGACGGAAGAAGAGGCGTTCGACTATGCGCGGCGTTTCCTGTCCTATCTGCCGTCGTCGGTCTACGATGTGCCGCCGACCATTCCCTGCACCGACGATCCCGAACGCGCCGAAGAATCGCTTCTGAAGGCGGTGCCGCGCAATCGCCGGCAGGTCTACAAGATGCGGCCGATCATCGAGGCCGTCGTCGACAAGGGCTCGTTCTTCGAGGTCGCCGCCAATTTCGGCCGGCCGGTCATCACGGGCCTTGCGCGGATCGAGGGCCGGGCGGTGCTGGTGCTCGCCAGCGATCCCTTCCATTATGGCGGCTCGTGGACCGCGGATGCCTGCCAGAAGGTGGTGCGCTGGGTCGACTTCGCCGAGACCTTCCATCTGCCGGTGGTCTACCTGATGGATTGCCCGGGCTTCATGATCGGGCTCGAGGCCGAGAAATCGGCGACCATCCGCCACGGCGTGCGGGCGATGGCGGCCGTCAACCAGAGCACGGTGCCATGGTGCACGATCATCATCCGCAACGCCTTCGGCGTCGCCGGCGTGGTGCATCAGCCGGCCAACCGCTTCTCGATGCGCTACGCCTGGCCGTCGGCCTATTGGGGCTCGCTGCCGCTCGAGGGCGGCATCGAGGCGGCCTATCGCGCCGAGATCGACGCGGCCGCCGATCCCGCCGCCAAGCTGCGCGAGATCGAGGACCGCCTCAACAAGCTGCGCTCGCCGTTCCGCTCGGCCGAGAAGTTCTGGGTCGAGGAGGTGATCGACCCGCGCAGGACGCGCTCGCTGCTCTGCGAGTTCGCGCGCCTCGCCGAGCCGATCCGCACCGCCGGGCCGCCGCGCAACATGTCGACGCGGCCGTAGGCCGATTTCCCAATCGTCATTGCGAGCGCAGCGAAGCAATCCATTCGTCCACACGCGTTGACGGATGGATTGCTTCGTCGCTTCGCTTCTCGCAATGACGGAGGATGGACGGCGCGCCGCTATTCCGCTTCCCGATGCACGTCGTGGATCACGATGCCCATGCCGTTCTCGGGCATCTTGATCCAGTCGCGGCGCTTCAGCGAGCGCTTGGTGTCCTCGTGGCCGCTCGCCCAGTGCTCGCGCATCGAGGTGCCGGAGAATTCGTGGTCCTTGGCGTCGCCCTCATAGGCCTTCTGCTGGTAGATCAGCTGCAGCAGCGTGATCCCCGGCAGCCGGCTGTTCGCCTTCTTGAGCTGGCGCTCCTCTTCCGACAGATGATCGTCGGGGATCTTCCCGAGCGCATTGTGCAGGGCGGTGCGCAGATTGTAGGTCTTGCGATAGACGTCGGTGTTGTAGCGGGTGCGCGACGAATACATGATGTCCTTGTGCCGGGCCATCACGTCCTGGATGTCGCGCGGCAGCGCGCCGCGCGCCGAGAACAGGTCGACCTGGAACACCAGCGAATTCATGTTGTCTTCCTGGTCGAGCAGATGCTGCAGCGGCGTGTTGGAAACGATGCCGCCGTCCCAGAAATGGTCGGTGCCGACCTTCACCATCGGCAGCGCCGGCGGCAGCGCGCCGCTCGCCATGATGTGCTCGGGGATGATCTCGTCATGGGCATTGTCGAAATAGATGAAGTTGCCGGAGAGCACGTTCACGGCGCCGACCGCGAAGCGCATCTTCTTGGAATTGATCCGGTCGAAATCGACCAGCTCCAACAGTGACTCACGCAGCGGCGTGGTGTCGTAATAGCTGGTGGCGGTGCGCGCGCCGGCCGGGCTGAGCCACGGATTGGTCTGATGCGGGGTGAAGAAGCCGGGCTGCCCCAGCGTCGTCGTCAGCCATGAGCTGGTGAAGTTGCGCGCCTTGCGGAAGATGTCGCCGTCCGGCGTGTAGTGCCAGATCTTGCGGCTGGTGATGCGATCCCAGAAGGTGTGCAGCCGCTCCAGCCGCCTCGAAGGCGGATTGCCGGCGATGATCGCCGAGTTGATCGCGCCGATCGAGACGCCGCAGACCCAGTCGGGCTCGATGTTGGATTCATGCAGCGCCTGGTAGACGCCGGCCTGATAGGCCCCGAGCGCGCCGCCGCCCTGCAGGACCAGGGCGACGCGATCGCATCCCTCGGGACGCCAGCTGGGCGTGGCGTGCTCGATATCGTCAGGATGAGGGGTGCGCGCGTCCATCTCAGACACTCCAAAATTTTCGGCGAGGATTCAGGGTGCCGATGACGCCGTGATGACAATTGCGGCGCCCGCGCGTGGCGCCTCCGGCATGGCTTGCCTGCATGGTTAGCATTGGCCTCCCGCAGCGTAACGCAGGTCACGCAGGCGTCACCGAGATTACGCAGCAGCCGTAACCGAGGTCACGCAGGCGTAACCGAGGTCATGCACCTGACGGAAATCCCTCACATCGCTGTCAATCTCGGCCGCTAGCGTCCGCGCAAACGTTGCCAACAGGGGTTATTGCGATGCGCAGGGAAGATCTGTTCAAGCTTCCGTCGATGCCGGCCGCCGGTCCGAGCTATCCCGCCGGTCCGTACCGCTTCATCGATCGCGAATTCCTGGTCATCACCTATGAAACCGAGCCGGAGCTGGTCCGCGCCGCACTGCCTGAGCCGCTGGACCCGGTCGAGCAGGCCATCGTGCACTACGAGTGGATCAAGATGCCCGACAGCTCCGGCTTCGGCAGCTACACCGAGTCCGGTCTCGTGATCCCCGCGCGACTGCACGGCGAGGACGTCAACTTCGTGTGCCAGATGTATCTCGACGATGATCCGCCGATCGCCGCCGGCCGCGAGATCTGGGGCTTTCCGAAGAAGTACGCCCACCCCAAGCTCGAGATCGTCAAGGACACGCTGACCGGCACGCTGGAATACGCCGGCCAGCTCGTCGCGATGGGCACGATGGGCTACAAGCACGAGAGCATGGCGGGCAATGGCGACGCCACCCGCGCCACGCTGTCGAAGACGCAAGTCAATCTGAAGATGATCCCCGGCGTCGACGGTCATCTCGAGATCTGCCAGCTGGTGGCGATCAACCTCACCGACATCAACGTCAAGGGCTCGTGGATCGGATCGGGCCGGCTGCATCTGGTGCCGCATGTCAATGCGCCGGTCGCGGACTTCCCGGTCAAGCGCGTCGTCGGTGCGCATCATTACATCGCCGACCTGACGCTGCCGTTCGGCCGCGTCGTGCACGATTACAACAAGGAAGCCGCCGAGGCGGCGACGCCGACCGGCCTTGCGGCGGAGTAGGGCTAGCACCGGCATGGACGCCGGCCTGGCCGTGGCGGGCGGCGGCCTCAGGCCGCTGCCGGCCTCGGCTCAGCCACCGGCTTCGGTTGCGGTCGCGCGATCGCGAGCGTGATCAGCGCAGCGAAGACGCACAGCGCGCCGGCGATGAAGAACGCCGGCAGGTAGCTCTGATAGATCGTGCGCGACAGGCCGGCGCCGAACGCGGCCGCGCCGGCGCCGAGCTGATGGCCGGCAAAGATCCAGCCGAACACCAGATTGGCGCGCTCGGCGCCGAAGCGCTGCGCGGTGAGGCGCACCGTCGGCGGCACGGTCGCGATCCAATCGAGGCCGTAGAACATCGCAAACAGCGACAGGCCGTAGAAAGTGAAGTCGGAGTACGGCAGATACAGCAGCGACAGGCCGCGCAGCCCGTAATACCAGAACAACAGATAGCGATTGTCGTAGCGATCCGACAGCCAGCCCGAGATGATGGTGCCGAAGAAATCGAAGATGCCCATCGCAGCGAGCAGGCTCGCGGCCTGCACTTGCGGGATGCCGAAGTCGAGGCACATCGGGATCAGATGGACCTGGACCAGGCCGTTGGTCGAGGCGCCGCAGACGAAAAAGGTCGCGAACAGGATCCAGAACACCGACGATTTCGATGAATCGCGCAGGGTGCCGAGCGCGGCCGCCATGATCGGCGCATTGGCGGGCGGCGGCGCAGGAACGGGCGCGGTGCCCGCATCGCCGAACGGGCGCAGGCCGACGTCGCTCGGGCGGTCGCGCATCAGCATCAGCACGGCAAAGGCGGCGATGCCGAGCATGACGCAGACGAATCCGAGTGCGACGCGCCAGCCATAACGCTCGGTGATCGCAGCGAGCAGCGGCAGGAAGGCGAGCTGGCCCGTCGCAACGCTCGCGGTGAGCATGCCGATCACGAGGCCGCGTCGTGCCACGAACCAGCGGGTGGCAATGGTCGCACCGAGCACCAGCGCAGTCATGCCGGTGCCGATCCCGATCACGACGCCCCACAGCGCGATCAGCTGCCAGACCTGCGTCATCGCGAGCGACGCGACAAGGCCTGACACCACGATCAGTTGCGCCGCCAGCGTCACGTTGCGCAGGCCGTAACGGTTCATCAGCGCCGCGGCGAACGGCGCCATCAGCCCGAACAGGATGAAGCGGATCGACAGCGCCGAGGAGATCTCGGCCGTGGACCAGCCGAATTCCTTCTGCAGGGGAACGATGAAGACGCCGGGCGCGCCGACCGTGCCGGCGGAGATCAGTGCGGCCAGGAAGGTGACGGCAACCATCACCCAGCCGTAATGGATGTTGCGGCGGACGAGGGCGGAAGCAAGCCAGTTCGAGATCATTGGGTTCCGGATCAATTGCGGTGAAAGCTTTGCATGACGCACAATATGGCACGGGCTAGCCATGTCTAAAACGACATAGTTCCCTCGTTTTCGGACTCAGGGCGCGGAGCTACCGTGTCATGAGCGCCTTGTCCCGAGTTTCGTCATTGCGAGGAGCGAAGCGACGAAGCAATCCATGCTTCAGCGTATGCTGAGCAATGGATTGCTTCGCTTTGCTCGCAATGACGAGAACGCTACCGCTCAGTGCGTCACCCGCTCGATCGCGATGGCGGTGGCTTCGCCGCCGCCGATGCACAACGCGGCGACGCCGCGCTTCAGATTCTGCGCTTCCAGCGCGTGCAGCAGCGTCACGATCAGCCGCGCGCCGGTGGCGCCGATGGGATGGCCGAGCGCGCAGGCGCCGCCGTTGATGTTGAGCCGGTCACGCGGAATTCCGAGGTCGCGCTGCGCCGCCATCGCGACCACCGCGAACGCCTCGTTGATCTCGAACAAATCGACATCGCCGACGTTCCAGCCGACCTTGTCGAGCAGTTTTCGGATCGCCGGGATCGGCGCGGTGGTGAACCATTGCGGCTCCTGGCTGTGGGTGGCATGGCCCTTGATCTCGGCCAGCACCGGCAGTCCGTCGCGATCGGCCAGTGAGCGCTTCGCCAGGATCAGCGCCGCGGCGCCGTCGGCGTTGGCCGAGGAGGCGGCCGGCGTGATGGTGCCGCTTGCGCGGAACGCCGGCTTCAGGCCGGGGATCTTGGCCGGATCGACCTTCAGCGGATGCTCGTCATTGGCGACGATGCGGGGACCCGCCTTCTCGGCGAGCGTGATCGGCGCGATCTCGGCCTTGAAGGCACCGCTCTCGACCGCCTTGCGGGCGCGGCTCAGCGTCTCCATCGCGAACGCATCCTGGTCGGCGCGGGTGAATTGATAGGCCTCCGCGGTGGCCTCGCCGAAATCGCCCATCGAGCGGCCGGTCTCGTAGGCGTCCTCGAGCCCGTCCATCATCATGTGATCGATGATGCGGTCGTGCCCGGCGCGATAGCCGCCGCGCGCCTTCTGCAACAGATACGGCGCGTTGCTCATGCTCTCCATGCCGCCGGACAGCACGATCTCGGCCGAGCCGGCCGTGATGATGTCGTGGGCCAGCATGGTCGCCTTCATGCCGGAGCCGCAGACCTTGTTCACGGTGGTGGCGCCGGTCGCATCCGGCAGCCCGGCGCCGCGCGCAGCCTGGCGGGCGGGGGCCTGGCCCTGGCCGGCGGGCAGCACATTGCCCATGAACACCTCGTCGATCCGCTCCGGCGCCAGTTTGGCGCGCTCCAGCGCCGCGCCGATCACATGCGCGCCGAGCTTGTGGGCCGCGAGCGGCGCGAGCTCGCCCATGAAGCGGCCGAGCGGGCTGCGGGCGGCGGAGAGGATGACGACGGGATCGGTGCTGGTTGCCATGGCGGGATTTCCTTCAATGCCGGCGATTTTTGATTGAATTACATACATCATATGATGCGATGCAAAAAATGCAACTGCGGCTCTCATGACAAAATGTCGTATTCGGATGAGTTGGGAGCGGTGCGCAGTCCACCTCAATCATGCTGTCGTCCCGGCGACCGGGCCCATAGCCACCGCATTTCATTGTGGACGAGATTGTGGCCCGGCGTCGCGCAGCAATTGCCATTTGGGGTAATGGTGGCGGCGTTGGGCGAAGTCGGAGGTGGGCAGTGCAGCACGCTGCTGCCGATCCCGCCGCGCATGGCCGCATGCGGCGGCTTCGATTGACACCGACTCCGTCGGCGCTAGGCTGCCGGAACAGCAATATTTCCCAATAGAATCAAGATCTGGAATCGAGACCCCAGAAGAACCAAGAAAAGGGCAGGACACGCCGTGACACGCGTCATCGCGTCGTGAGCGGGACCACGCGGACTTCCGCGCTCGCGCCATTCCGCATCCGCAGCTATCGCTTCCAATGGCCGTCCGACCTGCTCACCTCGTGGGCGTTCGAGGTCGAGACGCTGGTGCTCGGCTGGTACGTCATGGTCGAGACCGGCTCGGTGCTGCTCCTGACGGTGCTCGCCTCGTTGCAATATGTCGGCACGCTGGTGGCCCCGGTGGTCGGCATGATCGGCGACCGCATGGGGCATCGCGATCTGCTCGCCGTGATGCGCTTTGCCTATACCGTGCTGGCCGGGACCCTCATGACGCTGGCGCTGACAGGGCATCTGGCGCCTTTGAACGTCATGATCATCGTCGCGATCATGGGCCTGATCCGCCCGTCGGACCTCGGCGTGCGCGGCGCGCTGCTCGCCGATATCATGCCGCCGGAGCAATTGGTCGGCGCCATCAGCCTGGCGCGCACCACGCAGGACTCGGCGCGGATCGCGGGAGCGCTGACCGGCGCCGGATTGTTCGCGGCGCTCGGCATCGGCTATGTCTATGTCGGGATCGCCAGCTTCTATTTCATCGCTGCCATCCTGATGCTCTGCATGAGCCGTCCGAAGTCGCACGGCACCGTGGACCATGCGGCGATCGACCTGCCGGGATCGAAACTGCTGCGCGACCTCAAGGAGGGCATCGTCTATGCCTGGAGCGGCCCGGGCATGCGCGCCGCGCTCTGCGTCGCTTTCCTCGCCAATCTCACCGCGTTTCCGCTGACCAACGGTCTGCTGCCTTATGTGGCACGCGACATCTTCCACACCGACCAGACCGGGCTCGGCTATCTCTCGGCGAGCTTTGCGGTGGGATCGCTGATCGGCTCGATCACGCTCAGCATGGCCGGCGGCGTGCGCATCGCGCGGCTTCTGATCGGCGCGACGCTCGCCTGGTACGCGATGCTGCTGGTGTTCGTCGAGCTCCGGACCATGCCGGTGGCGATGGCCTGTCTGCTGCTGGCCGGCATCGCGCAGAGCATGTCGATGATCTCGGCCGCCGTGATGCTGATGCGCAATGCCAGCGCGCATCTGCGCGGCCGGGTGATGGGCGTGCGGATGATGGTGATCTACGGCCTGCCGCTCGGCCTGCTCGCGGCCGGCAGCCTGATCGACCTGATCGGCTACACCGCGACCGGCACGCTGCTCGCCGCCGCCGGCTTCATCGCGATGCTCGCGATCGCGCTGCACTGGCGGGCCGATTTGTGGCCGGTCCATGCGCCGGCGAACGCGCGGTGAGACCGTCGTAGCCCGGATGGAGCGCAGCGCAATCCGGGAAGCCGTATCCGCGGATGACGGCCCCCGGATTTCGCTTGCGCTCCATCCGGGCTACGAAGGCCGCTGCGCACTCTACGCCGCCCGAGCCGCTCGCCGAACATGCACCGGCACCGACTTGTACGACGGCGTGCCGCTTTCCTTGTCCTGATAGTCGAGCGGCACCAGGCCGTTGGCTTCGGGATAGTAGGCGGCGACCGAGCCGCGGGCGATGTCGTAGGCGATTGCGGTCAGGGTGAGGCGGCGCGGCTCACCCGAGGGCAGCGCGGTCTCGATCTCGACCAGGTCGCCATGGGCAAGTCCGCGTTCGGCGAGATCGGCCGCGTTGCTGAACAGCACGTCGCGCCGCCCGAACACGCCGCGATAGCGGTCGTTCAGCCCGTAGATCGTGGTGTTGTACTGATCGTGGCTGCGGATGGTGGCGAGCTTGAGCACGGTCTTGTCCGTCAGGACGGGGTCTTCCTCGAGGCCCTTGAAGATCAGGAATTCGGCCTTGCCCGACGGCGTGGTCCATTTGCGCTCGGTCGGCGGCAGCGGCAGGCGGAAGCCGCCGGGAATCCGGATCCGAGCGTTGTAATCCTTGAAGTCGGGGAAGACGCCCTCGATGGCGTCGCGGATGCGGTCATAATCGGCGATCAGCTCGGTCCACGGCACCTTGCTCGCCGGCAAGGTCGCCATCGCCATGCCGGCAACGATCGCCGATTCCGACAGCAGATTTTCCGAGGCCGGGGTGAGCTTGCCGCGCGAGGCGTGCACCATCGACATGGAATCCTCGACGGTGACGACCTGCGGCCCCGAGGCCTGGATGTCCTGCTCGGTGCGGCCCAGCACCGGCAGGATGATCGACTGCTTTCCGGTCAGAAGATGCGAGCGGTTCAGCTTGGTCCCGAGATGCACGGCAAGCTCGAGCTTGCGCATCGCGGCCGTGCAGCGTTCGGGGTCGGGCAGCGCAATGGCAAAATTGCCGCCGAGGCAGATCAGCACCTTCGAGCGTCCGTCGTCGATCGCCTCCATCGCGGCGACCGCATCGTGGCCGTGATGCCGCGGCGGCCTGAAGCCGAAGGTGCGCTCGATGCCCTCGAACATCTGGATGTTGGGCTTCTCGGTGATCCCCACGGTGCGGTTGCCCTGCACGTTGGAGTGGCCGCGCAGCGGGCAGATGCCGGCGCCGGGCTTGCCGTAATTGCCCTTCAACAGCAGCAGGTTTGCGATCTGCTGCACATTGTCGGTGCCGCGCATGTGCTGGGTGATGCCCATGCCGTAGGTGACGATGGTGGCGTTGGATTTTGCGTACGCGGCGGCGACCTCGCCGAGCTGGGCGCGGCTGAAACCGGAGACGGTCTCGATCTTGTCCCACGGCGTGGCGCGCAGGTCGGCGGCGAACGCGTCAAAGCCATTGGTGTGCTCGGCGATGAAGGCGTGGTCGAGCACGTCGTGGCTCGAATCGTCCTTCTCGATCAGCGCCTTCATGATGCCCTTCAGCACCGCAGCGTCGGCGCCGACCTTGGGCTGGTAATAGGTCGAGGCGATCCGCGTCGAGCCGAGCGTCGCCATCTCGATCGGGTCCTGCGGATCGGCGAAGCGCTCCAGCGCGCGTTCGCGCAAGGGATTGAACACGATGATCGGCACGCCGCGGCGCGACACCTCCCACAAGGTGCCCATCATGCGCGGATGGTTGGTGCCGGGATTGTGCCCCATCGCGATGATCAGCTCGCAATGGTCGAAATCGTCCAGCGACACCGTGCCCTTGCCGATGCCGATCGATTGCGGCAGCCCGACGCTGGTCGCCTCGTGGCACATGTTCGAGCAGTCGGGGAAATTGTTGCTGCCGTATTCGCGCGCGAAGATCTGGAACAGGAACGCGGCCTCGTTCGAGGCGCGGCCGGAGGTGTAGAACTCGGCCATGTTAGGATCGGGCAGGCTGCGCAGGCTCTCGCCGATCCGCGCGAAGGCGTTATCCCATGTGATCGGCTGGTAGGTGTCGCTTGCGGCATCGTAGGCGAGGGGCTCGGTCAGCCGGCCTTCGTTCTCCAGATGGAAGTCGCTCCAGCCGAGCAGCTCGGTAACGGTGTGGGCGGCAAAGAATTCCGGCGTGACGCGCTTGCTGGTCGCCTCCCAAGTCACGGCCTTCGCGCCGTTCTCGCAGAACTGGAACGTGGAGGTGTGCTCCTTGTCCGGCCAGGCGCAGCCGGGACAATCGAAGCCGTCGGGCTTGTTGGTGCGGAGCAGCGTGATCGGCGCCTCGACCAGATCCATCTGGTCGCGCACCGCGATCGCGGTGGCCTTGAGGGCGCCCCAGCCGCCGGCCGGAGCATCATAGGGTCGGATACCGGGAACGTCGCGCTTCTGGACCATATGTCCTCCTGCAACTCTTGAGTGGTGCCCCCGTGCGTCTGTCCCGAAAGTGATTGTCTTGTTGACAGCAAGCGCCGCGATCCGCGAGACCGGTGTGCTGCGATCGACGTTCTCGATCTGGAACACCTGGCTCATAATTGAGCCTAGACTAGTGGGCTAGGGTTCGCGGTCAACAGTCTGTTAGGTTGTCTGTGGCGGTTTACCAGGAATGGACGGGCAAACGATGCGGTCGGATTTGGCGGCGCTTCTACCAAGAGACAAAATGGACACCGGGAGAGCCAAGGCTATCACTGCTTTGAGCCACGCCGAGGTCGAGCCGATCCTTCCGGCTCTCCTTGAATGGATGCAGGACATCAACTGGCCGGTGGCTCAGGTGCTGCAACCGTTTCTGGCGGGCATCGGTGAGCCGCTTGCTCCTCACGTTCGCAGCGTCCTAAAGACGGATGACGACGTCTGGAAAAGGTGGGTCCTGCTCCACATCGTTGCGGCGTCTCCGGAATTGCTGGCAATGCTGGGGGACGATATCGAGCGCCTCGCCACCTATCCGACACCCGGTGAGCGAGCGGAAGAGCTCGATATTGTCGCCAAGGGATTGCTGGTTTGACGGAGAGCGCGAGGCCGGAGTTCGCCGCGCTTCGAACCGCAAAAAATCTACCGCTTCCGATTCAGAAACCCCTGCAACAGCCGCTGCGGCTCGCCGGTCTGGAAGGATTTTCCGAACACGCCGACGCTGAGGTTGACCGACTCGGTCAGCGGCAGCTCTTCCCATTGGCGCAAGAGGTCCTTCTGGATGCGTAGCGCTTCGGGGCCGCATTCGAGCAGCGCCTTCACCGTGTGCTCGACGGCATCGTCGAGGCCGCCGGGCTTTGCCACGGTGTCGACGAGACCCCAGGCGAGCGCGGTCGGGGCGTCGATGTTCTCCGCGGTCATCATCAGCCAGCGGGCGCGGCCCCAGCCGATCAGGCGTGGCAGCAGCGCCGCATGGATCACCGAGGGGATGCCGACGCGCACCTCGGGCATTCCGAACATTGCATCATGCGCGGCGACCCGGACGTCGCAGGCGGCCGCGACCTCGAGGCCGCCGCCGAGGCACCAGCCGGGCAGGCGGGCGATCACCGGCGCCGGGAATTTGCGCACGGCCTCGCAGAGATCGCGCAGGCGGCTGATGAAGGCTTCGGCGGATGTCTGGTCGAGTGTCGCCATTTCCTTGATGTCGGCGCCGCCGATCATGCTGCGCTCGCTTTCGCCGGCGAGGATCACCGCGCGGATGGTCGGATCGGCGGCGAGGTGCTCAAAGCCTTCGCGCACGCCGTTGGTGACGGCTGAACTGACGATGTTCAGCTTGCCGGCGTTGCAGATCGTGAGGCGGACGACGCCTCTGTCGTCGCGGGCGATGCCGCACTGGGGATTGAGCATGTCCATGGAAATTGTCCCGGCGCAGGAATTGACCGCGCCATGTCCCGGACAAAGCAGGCCTCTGTCAAGCATCGGCGCGGCGGTTGCGCCGGCGGACGTGGACATATAGAATTATCTTCATCATATAAATGGAGCCGTCATGACCGCCGCCGAGATCACTGATCTTCATTCGTCCGAACTGACGCGCACGCGCGTGGTGGAATGGCAGGCGCCCGGGCCGGTGGCGAAAGCGGCGCTGCCGATGTCCGGGATCGCGGCGATGCGGGCGATCCGCGACGGCGCGTTGCCGCCGCCGCCGATGGCCAAACTGATCGGCTTCAGGATGGCCGCGGTCGAGGAGGGGCGCATCGTGATGGAACTCGAGCCGCATGAGAGCCTGGAGAACACCATCGGCCTGCTGCACGGCGCGACCGCCGCCGCGTTGCTCGATACCGCGATGGGCTGTGCGATCTCGACCCTGCTGCCGGCGGGGCAGACCTCGGTGACCCTCGACCTCAAGCTGACTTATCTGCGCCCGCTCTCGGCGCGCTCCGGGACCATCGCGGCCGAGGGCAAGGTGATCAAGCTCGGCCGCCAGACCAGCTACGCCGAGGGCTTCGTCCGCGACGGCAGGGGCAATCTTGCAGTGCACGCGACCGCGACGTTTTCCATGCTCGGTGGGGAACCCCAGACACCGAATAAGACGAAATAGATGCAGCGTCGCGGCTGCAAATCTGCTATTATATGATTAGAAACATTCCATGAGAGCGGCATGCGCTATTCGAAAGAGCACAAGCAGGAGACCCACGCGCGGATCGTGAAACGGGCCGCGACGCGGCTGCGCGAGAAGGGCGCCCACGGCATCGGCGTCGCGGACCTGATGAAGGACGCCGGCCTGACCCATGGCGGCTTCTACGCTCATTTCGATTCGCGCGAGGCGCTGGTGATCGAGGCCTTCAACTACGCCATGGACCGCGCCAACGAGCGTTGGCGCAAGGTGACCGCAGAGGTGCCGCCGGAGAAGCGGCTGGCGACCATCGTCGACGGCTATCTGTCGACTGTTCATCGCGACGAGCCGGGCCAGGGCTGCGCGGTGCCGGCGCTCGGCGCCGAGATCGCCCGCGAGAGCCCGAAGACCCGCAAGGCCTTTGCCCTCAAGCTCGACCAGATGATCGACATGATCACCGACCAGATCCAGGACGTGCCGCGCAAGGCCGCGCGCAAGCAGGCGATGGGTGTGCTCGCGACCATGCTGGGCACCATCGTGATGTCGCGGATCGCGGGCAATGGCGAAATGTCCGACGAGATCCTGAGCGCAGGCCGCGAGGCCGTGCTGGGACGGGCCACGCCAGCGAAGGCGCCGACGAAGAAGGCCAAGGTGAACTGACGCTTCGAGCGGCGTGCGCCGGACGTTGTCCGTTGTCCTGAGAGGATGTGAAGCTTTGTCCATCCACCGTTGTCGTCGCCCGGCTCGCCGCCTCCGCTAAAGCTTCGGCGTGCCAGGCATCTGTGGCCTCGTCGAAGCTTTGGCGGTGACGGGACCGGGCGACCCAGTACGCCGCGGCCTATCGGCTCAAGCACGGCCGTCTCTGGAATACTGGATCACCCGCATGCGCGAGTGATGACACTGAGCAAGGGGAGTAAGCCAATTCCGTCATCCTGAGGAGCGCGCAGCGCGTCTCGAAGGATGCACGGCCCGGCTGGTGGCCGTCGACCCTTCGAGACGGCCGCTTCGCGGCCTCCTCAGGGTGACGGGTCTGACTTGCCGCCTCACGTCCCGCCAAACAGCGTGCGTTCGGCCTCCACGGTCTCGTAGATATAGTCGGCAACCGCGCGGATGCGGGCGAGGTCCTTGCTGTCGGCGTGCATCAAGAGCCAGAAGGTGCGCGAGATCCGCACCTCGTCCGGCAGCACCGCCTGCAATTCGGGGTGGGCTGATGCCATGAAGTGCGGCAGCACGGCGATGCCGAAGCCGGCGATGGTGGCGTTGAGCTGCGCGATCAGATTGGCGCTGCGGAATTTCGCCGAGATTTTTGGCGAGACCTGCGGCAGATAATCCAGCTCCGGCGTGAACAGCAACTCCTCGATGTAGCCGACGAAGCGGTGCTGCGGCAGGTCGGCGCGTGCAGCAATGGCCGGTGCCTGCGCGAGATAGGCGGGTGCGGCATAAAGCCCAAGCGCGTAGTCCAGGAGCTTGCGGCCGACGATGCGGCCTTCCTTCGGCATGGTCAGGCTGATCGCGATGTCGGCCTCGCGCTTGGAGAGCGAGAACAGCCGCGCGGTGGCGACGAGTTGCAGGTCGAGATCGGGATACCGCTCGGTGAACTTGACCAGCCGCGAGGCCAAAAAATGACTGCCGAAGCCGTCGGGCGCGCCGATCCGCACCGTGCCGGTGAGATGTGCGCGCGAGCCGCCGACCGCCTCCTGGTTGGCGACGATGGTGGATTCCATCGCCTCGGCGCTGTCGGCGACGCGCTGGCCGGCCTCGGTCAGCAGATAGCCGGTCTTGCGGCGATCAAACAGTTTTGCGGAGAGGTGGCCTTCCAGCCGGTCGACACGGCGGATCACTGTGGCATGATCGACGCCGAGCTGCTTGGCGGCAGCCGAAACTGACCCGCCGCGCACGATGGCAAGCACGAAACGGAAGTCGTCCCAGTCGATTGTGCCGCCGCCTTGATCCAGCATTTCCGCACATCTATGGTGCAATTTATCGGACTTGAATCCTATAAAATGCAGGGTCAATAGGGTTTGTAAAGCGATCTCGCCGCGCGGAGCGGCGATTCACGTCTCCAAGGGAGGATATTCATGCGCTCGATCGGACATTTCATCGGTGGCAAGGAGGTCAAGGGCACATCGGGCCGTACGGCCGACGTCTTCGAGCCGATGACCGGCGAGGTTCAGGCCAAGGTGGCGCTGGCCACCAAGGCCGAGGTCCGCGCCGCGGTCGAGAACGCCAAGGCGGCGCAACCGGAGTGGGCCGCGACCAATCCGCAGCGCCGCGCCCGCGTCATGATGAAGTTTGTCGAGCTGGTGCAGCGCGACTACGACAAGCTCGCCGAATTGCTGGCGCGCGAGCACGGCAAGACGGTTCCCGACGCCAAGGGCGACATCCAGCGCGGCCTCGAAGTCGCCGAGTTCGCCTGCGGCATCCCGCATCTGATGAAGGGCGAGTACACCGAGGGCGCCGGCCCCGGCATCGACATCTATTCGATGCGCCAACCCCTGGGGGTGGTCGCCGGCATCACGCCGTTCAACTTCCCGGCGATGATCCCGATGTGGAAGTTCGCGCCCGCGATCGCCTGCGGCAATGCCTTCATCCTCAAGCCCTCGGAGCGCGATCCCGGCGTGCCGATGAAGCTCGCCGAACTGATGATCGAGGCGGGCCTGCCGGCCGGCATCCTCAACGTCGTCAACGGCGACAAGGAAGCGGTCGACGCCATCCTCGACGATCCCGACATCAAGGCGATCGGCTTCGTCGGCTCGACGCCCATCGCACAGTATATCTATGAACGCGCCGCGCAGACCGGCAAGCGCTGCCAGTGCTTCGGCGGCGCCAAGAACCACGCCATCATCATGCCCGACGCGGACATGGATCAGACAGTCGACGCCCTGATCGGCGCCGGCTACGGCTCGGCCGGCGAGCGCTGCATGGCGGTGTCGGTTGCCGTCCCGGTCGGCAAGACCACCGCCGACCGCCTGATGGAAAAGCTGATCCCGCGCGTCGAGTCGCTCAAGATCGGCACCTCGGTCGATCCGTCGGCCGATTACGGCCCGCTGGTGACCCGCGAGGCGGTCGAGAAGGTCAAGAGCTACATCGACATCGGCATCAAGGAAGGCGCCAAGCTCGCGGTCGACGGCCGCGGCTTCAAGATGCAGGGCTACGAGAACGGCTTCTATCTCGGCGGTTCGCTGTTCGACAACGTCACCAAGGACATGCGGATCTACAAGGAAGAGATTTTTGGTCCGGTGCTGTCGGTGGTGCGCGCTCACGACTACCACGAAGCGCTGGCGTTGCCGTCGGAGCACGACTACGGCAACGGCGTCGCGATCTTCACCCGCGACGGGGATACCGCGCGCGACTTCGCGGCCAAGGTCAATGTCGGCATGGTCGGCGTCAACGTGCCGATCCCGGTGCCGATCGCCTATTACACCTTCGGCGGCTGGAAGAAGTCGGGCTTCGGCGACCTCAACCAGCACGGTCCCGACTCGATCCGCTTCTACACCAAGACCAAGACGGTGACCTCGCGTTGGCCGTCCGGCGTCAAGGACGGTGCGGAGTTCTCGATCCCGACGATGAAGTGATGGTGTAGCCCAGGCCATCATTGCGAGCGCAGCGAAGCAATCCATCCATCCCCGCGTGGAAGAATGGATTGCTTCGTCGCTTCGCTCCTCGCAATGACGACCGATAGCCTTCAAGGGTAGACCGCGCCATGCAGTTCGCTCTCAACGAGGACCAGATCGCGGTTCGCGACATGGCGCGGGCGTTTGCGGCGTCGAGGATCGCGCCGCACGCGCTCGAATGGGACGAGACAAAGCATTTTCCAGTCGACGTGATGCGCGAGGCCGCCGGCCTCGGCATCGGCGGCATCTACATCAGGGACGATGTCGGCGGCTCGGCGATGACGCGCTTCGACGCCGCGCTGATCTTCGAGGCCTTGGCGACGGGCTGCCCGACGACCTCGGCCTTCATTTCGATCCACAACATGGCGTCCTGGATGATCGATGCCTATGGCAACGACACCCAGCGCCAGCAATGGCTGCCGAAGCTCTGCACCATGGAGCTGATCGCCAGCTACTGCCTGACCGAGCCGGGCGCCGGCTCGGACGCCGCGGCGCTGCGCACCCGCGCGGTGCGCGACGGCGATCACTACGTGCTCAACGGCCAGAAGCAGTTCATCTCCGGCGCGGGGAGCACCGACCTTCTGGTGGCGATGGTGCGGACCGGTGGCGACGGTCCCGGCGGCGTCTCGACGATCGTGATCGACGGCAAGACGCCGGGCGTCTCGTTCGGCAATAACGAACGCAAGATGGGCTGGAACGCGCAGCCGACCCGCGCCGTGATATTCGAGAACGCGCGCGTGCCGGTCGCAAACCGGCTCGGCGAGGAAGGCATCGGCTTCAAGATCGCGATGGCCGGCCTCGACGGCGGCCGTCTCAATATCGCGGCGTGCTCCCTCGGCGGCGCGCAGGCGGCGCTCGACAAGGCGCTGGCCTACATGAAGGACCGCAAGGCATTTGGAAAGCGGCTCGACGAATTCCAGGCGCTGCAATTCAAGATTGCCGACATGGCGACCGAGCTGGAAGCCGCGCGTACCTTCCTGTGGCGCGCGGCAGCGGCGCTCGACCGCAAGGATCCCGACGCCTCGATGCTGTGCGCGATGGCCAAGCGCTTCGGCACCGATGTCGGCTTCGAGGTCGCCAACCAGGCGCTGCAACTGCACGGCGGTTACGGCTACCTCAGCGAATACGGCATCGAGAAGATCGTGCGCGACCTGCGCGTGCACCAGATCCTCGAAGGCACCAATGAAATCATGCGGCTGATCGTGTCGCGCAAATTGATCGAGGGTGCGCGATGAATGATGTGGTTGCGGAAGGCGATCTGATCGCGCGCAGGGAAGGGGCGGCCGGCATCATCCGGCTCAACCGGCCGAAGGCGATCAATGCCGTGACCCTGGAGATGTTCCACGACATCGACAAGGCGCTCGACGCGTTCGAGGCCGATCCCGATGTCGCCGTTATCGTGCTGGAAGGGGCCGGCGAGCGCGGCCTGTGTGCCGGCGGCGATATCCGCGCGCTCTGGGAGAGCTCAAAGGTCAAGGGCGACCTCGGCAAGATCCTGTGGCGCGACGAGTACATCCTCAACGCCCGGATCAAGACATTCCCGAAACCCTATGTTGCCTTCATGGACGGCATCGTGATGGGCGGCGGGGTGGGGCTGTCGGCGCACAGCCGCCACCGTGTCGTGACCGAACGGACAAAACTCGCGATGCCCGAAGTCGGCCTCGGCTTCTTCCCCGATGTCGGCGGCACCTATCTCTTGTCGCGTTCGCCGGGCGAGATCGGCACCTATTTCGGTCTCACCGGCACCACCATGAACGGTCCGGACGCAATTTACGCCAAATTCGCCGACGCCGTGGTGCCGAGCGCAAAGCTGCCCGCGCTGCGCGAGGCGCTGACCAAGGTCGCTCCGGGTACGAACTCGGATGCGATCGACCGGCTGATCGCCGGCTTTGCGACTAGCGAGAAGGCAGGTCCGGTGGCCGCGCTCCAGGAAAAGATCGACCGCTGGTTCGCGCATGGACGGATGGAGGACATCGTTGCGGCGCTGAACGCCAATGGCTCCGAACTGGCGCAGTCGACCTTGAAGACGCTCGGCGAAAAATCGCCGCGCGGCATGGTGGTGACGCTGAAGCTGCTGCGGCTGGCGCGGGCGACCGAGACGCTGGAGGAGTGCCTGGTGCGCGAATATCGCGCGGCGCTCGAAGTGTTCGCCAGCGACGATTTCCGCGAGGGCGTGCGCGCCGCCGTGATCGACAAGGACCGCAATCCGAAATGGCAGCCCAGCCGGATCGAGGACGTGACGCCGGGGATGCTGGCGCCGTACTTCGCCGAGATCGGCGCCGACGAACTGAAATTTCCAGACAGCAAATAGAAACGTCGCAAGCGGAGGACTTCCCATGGCAAACGTCGCATTCATCGGGCTCGGCAATATGGGCGGGCCGATGGCGGCCAATCTGGTCAAGGCCGGCCACAAGGTGACCGCGTTCGATCTGGTCGCCGCATCGCGCGATCAGGCCAAAAGCGATGGCGCCGCGATCGCCGAGAGCGGCGTGGCTGCAGTGAAGGGCGCCGACGTCGTCATCACCATGCTGCCGGCCGGCAAGCATGTGCTCGGCGTCTGGAGCGAAGTGCTGCCCGCGATGGCCAAGGGCGCGCTGATCATCGACTGCTCGACCATCGACGTCGAGAGCGCCAAGCAGGCGCATGCGCTCGCCGCCAAGTACGGCATGGCTTCAGTCGATGCGCCGGTCTCCGGCGGCACCGGCGGCGCCAAGGGCGCGACCTTGACCTTCATGTGCGGCGGCGAGGTGAAGGCGTTCGCGGCGGCGCAGCCGATGCTGGCCAATATGGGCAAGAAGATCGTGCATTGCGGTGCCGGCGGCGCGGGGCAGGCGGCCAAGATCTGCAACAACATGATCCTCGGCATTTCCATGATCGCGGTCGGCGAGGCCTTCGTGCTGGCCGAAAAGCTCGGCCTGTCGCACCAGGCATTGTTCGACGTCGCCTCGACCTCGTCAGGGCAATGCTGGTCGCTGACCACCTACTGCCCGGTTCCCGGTCCGGTGCCGACTTCGCCGGCCAACAACGACTACAGGCCGGGCTTCGCCTCCAATTTGATGGTGAAGGACCTGACGCTGGCCCAGGATGCCGCCAATGCTGCCGGCGCGGTGACGCCGCTCGGCAAGCATGCGCAGGAGCTCTACAAGACCTTCGACGCGTCGGGCCATGGCGGGGTCGACTTTTCCGGAATTATCCAGCACGTTCGCAGCCTCGCTGGGAAATAGCTGCTTCTCGCGTAGCCCGGATCGAGCGCAGCGAAATCCGGGAGCAGCTTTATCAACCGGCGCGACCGCCCCGGATTGCGCTCCGCTCCATCCGGGCTACGGTTGAAGGTGACGCTGGTTGCCAATCAACGGGCTCGGAAGAAGATGACCACATTTCAGGACGCACGCGCCTTTCTGCTCAAGCACCGCACCGACTACGACGCAGCGGTGAAGGGATTTCGCTGGCCGGATCCGGTGCCGTTCAACTGGGCGCTGGACTGGTTCGACGCCGAGCTGGCGCGCAATGTCGAGAGCCGCGACCGCGCGGCGCTGTGGATCGTCGATGCGGCCAGCGGCAGCGAGAGCAGGCTCTCCTTCGCTGAGCTGTCGCGCCGTTCCAACCAGGTGGCAAATTTCCTGCGCGCGCAGGGGCTGAAGCGCGGTGATCATCTGTTGCTGCTGCTCGGCAATGTGGTGCCGCTGTGGGAGACCATGCTGGCGGCGATGAAGCTCGGCGTCGTCGTGATCCCCGCGACCACGCTGCTCACCGCCGACGAATTGCGCGACCGGCTGGATCGCGGCAAGGCGAAGGCGGTGGTCGCGACGCAGGATCAGGTCGCGAAATTCGTGGGCCTTGGCAGCGACAAGCTGGTCCGCATCGTGGTCGGCGCGACGCAGGCCAATGAGGGCTGGCTGCCGTTCGAGGATGCAGCGAAGGCACCCGAAGCCTTCACGCCCGATGGCCCGACCAAGGCCGACGATCCGATGCTGCTCTATTTCACCTCGGGCACCACGGCAAAGCCAAAACTGGTGCGGCACAGCCAGCGCAGCTATCCGGTCGGCCATCTCTCGACCATGTACTGGATCGGGCTGCAGCCCGGCGACGTCCATCTCAACATTTCTTCGCCGGGCTGGGCCAAGCATGCCTGGAGTTGCTTCTTCGCGCCGTGGAATGCCGGCGCCACGATCTTCATCGCCAACCAGCCGCGCTTCGAGGCGAAAGGACTGCTCGCGATCATCGGCCGCTGCGGCGTCACCACGCTGTGCGCGCCTCCGACGGTGTGGCGGATGTTCATCCAGGAAGATTTGGCAAGCTTCAAGGTCTCGCTGCGCGAGGTCTGCGGCGCCGGCGAGCCGCTCAACCCCGAGATCATCGACCAGGTCAAATCGGCCTGGGGGCTGACGATCCGCGACGGCTATGGCCAGACCGAGACCACGGCGCTGGCCGGCAATTCGCCGGGACAGAAGGTGAAGGTCGGCTCGATGGGCCGGCCGCTGCCGGGCTATCGCGTGCAGGTGACCGACAATGACGGTCACCCCGCCAAGGAGGGCGAGGTGACCTTGCTGCTCGGCGCCGACCGGCCGGCGGGCCTGATGCAGGGCTATCAGGGCGACGACGGCAGGCTGCTCGGCACCGACGGCGAGATCTATCGCAGCGGTGACGTCGTGTTCACCGATGACGAGGGCTATCTCACCTTCGTCGGCCGCACCGACGACGTGTTCAAATCCTCCGACTACCGCATCTCGCCGTTCGAGCTGGAGAGCGTGCTGCTGGAGCATGACGCCGTGGCCGAAGCCGCCGTGGTGCCGAGCCCGGACCCGATCCGGCTCGCGGTCCCCAAGGCCTATGTGCTGCTGGTGTCCGGTGTGGAGCGCTCGCCGGAGACGGCGCTGTCGATCTTCAAGCATTTGCACACGCGGCTCGCACCGTTTAAACGCATCCGCAAGATCGAGCTGGTCGCCGAACTTCCCAAGACGATTTCCGGCAAAATCCGTCGCGTGCAGTTGCGCCGGCTCGAACATGACGATGTCAGAAGCGATGCGTTGCGCGGAATAGAGTTCCGCGAGGAAGAATTTCCGGAGCTGCAGAAGGTGCGGACCTCCGGTTAGCGGAGGTTAGCAATGAACGAAGTCTGGAAGAAGCCGCCAGTGTCGCTGGAAACCTACCAGGGCATGGTCGGCAAGGAGATCGGCGTCTCCTCGTGGCACCTGCTGGACCAGGGCCGCATCGATACCTATGCCGACGTGATCGAGGATCACCAGTTCATCCATGTCGATCCCGAGCGCGCCAAGAAGGAGACCGCGTTCGGCACCACGATCGCCCATGGCTTCCTGACGATGTCGCTGCTGTCGATCATGTCCTACGAGGTGATGCCGGTGCTCGAAGGCACCGCGATGGGCGTCAATTACGGTTTCGACAAGCTGCGCTTCATCTCGCCGGTGCGGTCGGGCAAGCGCGTGCGCGGCCGTTTCGTGCTGGCGGAAGCCACGCTGCGCAAGCCGAAGGAGCTGCTGTCGCGCACCAATGTCACGGTCGAGATCGAGGGCGAGGACAAGCCCGCCCTGGTCGCCGACTGGCTCGGCCTGATCTATTTCAGCTGATTGATTGCTGAGTAACTCCACCTTTCCTGCACGCGGGAGAGGTGGAGCGAGTTGATCTGATCCAAGTCGCGCATTGACGGCTGTGTTCCCCGATGTCCATGATGCTCGCTTGAGGCGGTGCGGCCCCGGGGAGTGGCAGCCATGGTGCAGAACTTCGTCGCCGGACTTGTCGTGGTCGGTTTGCTGGTGATTGGCTTGATCAGCCACGCCCAGGAACATCACGAGTGCTGGAACGGGCACCTGATCAAGAGCCTGAAACCCTGCGGGTCGATGACCCCTGACGTCTAGTGCGCCGCGCGGCCGTGCCGGCTTCTCCTAGCTGGGCTTGACCCGGCGATCCATCGCTGCTCAAAAGTCCCCAACCTTTTCATGCCGCTCGGGCAGGCTCCCTCTCTCCTCGTGGGAGAGGGTGGCGAAATCGAGCGGAGCGAGATGAAGCCGGGTGAGGGGTCTCCCTCCGCGCGCGCATCCCGTGGAGAGAACCCCTCATCCGGCGCGCTGCGCGCGCCACCTTCTCCCACAAGGGGAGAAGGGAAGTAAGCAGGACGGACAAGCATGGCAATCAGGTTTGACGGACGCGTCGCTATCGTCACCGGCGCGGGCAACGGTCTTGGGCGGGCGCATGCGCTGGGGCTTGCCAGCCGCGGCGCCAAGGTCGTGGTCAACGATTTCGGCGGCGCGCGCGACGGCACCGGCGGCTCGCTGTCGCCGGCCGAGGCCGTGGTCGAGGAGATCCGCAAGGCCGGCGGCACCGCGATGGCCGATGGCGCCGACGTCTCGAACTTCGAGCAGGTCACCGCGATGGTCGAGCGCGCCACCAATGAATGGGGCAGCGTCGATCTGCTCTGTGCCAATGCCGGCATCCTGCGCGACAAGTCGTTTGCCAAGATGGAGGTCGCCGACTGGGCCAAGGTGCTCGACGTGCATCTCACCGGCACCTTCTACTGCTGCAAGGCGGTGTGGGCCGGCATGCGCGAGCGCAACTACGGCCGCATCGTGCTGACCACCTCGTCGTCCGGCCTGTTCGGCAATTTCGGCCAGGGCAACTACGGCGCGGCGAAGGCCGGCATGGTCGGCCTGATGAACGTGCTCGCCGAAGAGGGCCGCAAGAACAACATCAAGGTCAACACCATCTCGCCGACCGCGGCGACCCGCATGACCGAGGAGCTGCTGCCGCCGCAGGCGCTGCAACTGATGAAGCCGGAGGCGATCACGCCGGCGGTCGAATTCCTGCTCTCGGAGGACGCGCCGACCCGCACCATCATGGGCGCCGGTGCCGGCTCGTTCGCGGTCATCCGGGTGCTGGAGACCGAAGGCGTCAACCTGCCGCAGTCGGAATGGACGCCCGACGGCGTTGCCGCGCACTTCGCTGACATCAGCGACATGTCGACCGCGAAAGCGTTGCAGGGCGCCTTCGAGCAGACGCAGAAATACGTCGCCCAGGCCGCCGCGCGGGCTGGGATCAAGCTGTAGGTCGAGTCGTTCCGGGGCGATGCGAAGCATCGAACCCTCAGGTGCGCAATTGCGCACCGAGAACTTCGAGATTCCCCGGTGCACAATTGTGCACCTGAGGTCTGGTGCTAACGCACCATCCCGGAATGACACCTTTTGTTGTGGCGCCGAGCTGGGCCTACACTCACAGCATGCCATCACCCCCCGCCAGTCATGTCGCCGTCATCGGAGCCGGACCTGCCGGCCTGATGGCGGCGGAAACTCTTGCGGCCGGCGGTGCAAAGGTGACCGTCTACGACGCGATGCCGTCGGCCGGCCGCAAGTTGCTGATGGCCGGCCGCGGCGGGCTCAATCTCACCCATAGCGAGCCGCTACCGGATTTCCTCAATCGCTATCGCGAGGCGATGCCGCGCCTGAAGGCTGCGGTCGAGGCGTTTCCGCCGGATGCGTTGCGCGACTGGAGCGAGGCGTTGGGCCAGCCGACGTTTGTCGGCAGCAGCGGCCGCGTGTTTCCCGAGGCGTTCAAGGCATCGCCTTTGCTGCGCGCCTGGTTGCGGCGGCTCGATGCCGCGGGGGTGGCATTCGCATTCCGGCATCGCTGGATCGGATGGGATGCGAAGGGCGCACCGCTGTTTAAGGCGCCGGATGGCCCGCATGCGATCAAGGCCGATGCGACCGTCCTCGCGCTCGGCGGCGCGAGCTGGCCGCGGCTCGGTTCGGACGGTGCGTGGGCGGAGTTCGTTGCGGCGAAGGGCGTTGCCGTGGCGCCGATGCGACCGGCCAATTCCGGCTTCACCGTCGCGTGGTCGAACATCTTCCGCGACCGGTTTGAGGGGCAGCCGCTCAAGGGTGTCGCTCTCACGATCGGTCCGCATACGGTCCGCGGCGAGGCGATCATCACCCAGACCGGCATCGAGGGCGGCGCGATCTATGCACTGTCGGCCGAGTTGCGCGAGGCGGTGCTGGGTATCGGGCAGGCGACGCTGACGATCGCGCTGCGGCCGGACCTCGACGCCGCCGCGCTGACCACCCGCCTGTGCGGGACGCGCGGCAAGCAATCGCTCGCGAATTTCCTGCGCAAGGCGGCGCAAGTCTCGCCTGTTGGCATCGGCCTGATGCAGGAGGCGGCGATTGCGTCCGGCCGGCCGCTGACATCGTTCTCGCCGGCAGAGCTCGCGCAGCTGATCAACGCGCTTCCGGTGCAACTCACCGGCATCGCGCCGATCGATCGCGCGATCTCGAGCGCGGGCGGGATCGCGTTCAGCGAGCTCGACGCGCATTTCATGCTGCGGCGGTTGCCCGGTGTCTTCGCCGCCGGCGAGATGCTTGACTGGGAGGCACCGACCGGCGGCTACCTGTTGCAGGCGTCGTTCGCGACCGGCGTGGCCGCCGGGAAGGGCGCGTTGAATTGGTTGAAGTTGATGGGTGGAGCGTAGCGATACCCATCGACTTGGTCCGCGTAACGAAATGATGGGTATCGCTCCGCTCCACCCATCCTTGGGATCGGACAATTCATTCTGACCCCACCTTCGTCGCGATGTCGGTGACGAACCCGAGCACGCCGAACGCCGCGGCGACCGCGCAGACCGCTGTCCAGCCGCCAAAGCTCCACGCCGCCGATGCCGCGGCGGCGCCGACCGCGCCGCCGATGAAGAACAGTGCCACGAACAGGCCGTTGATCCGGCCGCGCGCCTCGGGCCGCAGCAAATTGACGGCGCGCCGGCCAAGCGTCTGGTCGGTCGTGATGCCGAAATCGAGCAGGATGGCGCCGACGCCCAGCAACGAGAGAGCCGCGATCCGCGACTCGATCATGCCCGCCCAGGCGCACAGGATGACCGCACCGACGATGAGAAGGTGCGAGACGATCAGCAGCGGCCGTGCAAAGCCCCGGTCGCCCCATCGCCCGGCGATCGGGGTCGCGGCCGCCCCGGCGACGCCGATCAGGGCGAACAGCGCGATCCCCCTGGCGTCGAGCTTGAACGGCGCCTCCGGCAGCCGCAGCGCGATCGCGGCCCAGAACGCGGTGAAGGACGCCATCACCAGCGCCGCGGTCCAAGACCGCACGCGCAGCACCGGCTCTTCGCGCAGCAGCCTTGGAAACGAACGCAGCAGCGCGCCGTAGCTGACCTTCGCCGCCGGCTGCAGCGTCGGCAGCGTACGCGCCAGCGCGCAGGCGAGCGCCGTCATCAGCACGGCCGATGTGAAATAGTAGCCGCGCCAGTTCCAGCTGTCCGCGATCAGGCTCGCCGCCGGCCGCGACAGCAGGATGCCGATCATCAGGCCGCTCATGACGTCGCCGATCGCTTGTCCTCGCCGTTCCGGCGGCACCATCGAGGCCACCAGCGGCACCACCATCTGGATCGCGGCGCAGGAGGCGCCGAGAATGAAGGTGGCGGCCAGCAGCATCAGCGGCGTCGGCGCCAGCGCGGTGCCGATCGCGGCGACGATGGCGCAGGCCAGCGTGCGCAGGATCAGCCGCCTGTTCTCGACCAGATCGACCAGCGGCACCAGCAACAGCAGCCCGAGCGCGTAGCCGAGCAGGGTCAGCGTCGAGATCAGGCCGGCCTCCAGCGGGGTCATGCCGAGCGAGCGGCCGATCAGGCCAACCAGGATCTGCGGCGCAAACAGGTTGGTGACGACGGTGCCGGTGGTGATGGCGCCGATCCAGATCAGCGGACGCACGGAGGTCGTGCGCGCCGGGGAGAGTTTGGAGGCTTCGGAAATGGTCATGGGACCTCGCAGGGACGTGGCGAGGCCCCCTTTAGGGGATCGGCCTAATATGCTACAATTCAAATAAGCTAATGAAGAATATGCGAGATTGTTATGAACACGCATGACCTCGTGGCGTTCGTCGCCGTGGTGGAGACCGGATCGATCGTCGCGGCGTCGTCACGGTTGAACCTCACCCAGCCCGGCGTGACGCGGCGGATCCAGAATCTCGAGGAGATGCTGGGCGCGCAGCTGCTCGACCGGTTGTCGAAGCCGCTGAAGCCGACGGCCGCCGGCATCGAGGCCTACGAGCAGGGTCGCCGCCTGCTGCGGATGCTCGACGATCTCAAGTCAGGCGTCGCCAATGACGGCGTGGTGCGCGGCGAGTTCAGGCTTGGGCTGACGCCGTATTTGTCGGAGGCGGGACTGGCCGGCCCGCTCGACGCGGTGCGCGCGGAATTTCCCGCGCTCGCGGTGCGCGTCGTGGCGGGCCTGTCGCCGCACCAGATCGACGCGGTGTCGCGCAACGAGCTGGATGCCGCGGCGATCTGCATTCCCGATGGTGCCGTGCCGCCGTCGGACCTCGCCGCTGACGATCTCGGCGCGCAGCCGGTCATCTTCGTCGTCGCGCGCGACATCAAGCTGCCGAAATCCGCCGACCTCGAATGGCTGTCGCGCATGGGATGGGTGATGAACCAGGACGGCTGCGGCTTCCGTCAGACGCTGAAGCGTCAGTTCGAAGCCGCGCATCTGCCGTTCAACGTCGCGGTCGAGGCGCTCGACAGCGAGCTCCGGCTGTCGCTGGTCGCGCGCGGGCTCGGCATCGGCGTCGTGACGCCGGTCGCGCTGAAGCGGAGCGCGCTGCGCAGCCGGCTTAAGGTGGTCAGGATCGAGGGGTTCAAGGCCGCGGTCCGGGCCTGGGTCGTGCATCGTCCGCCCGCCGGCCGCCTGGCGCGGCCGATCGAGGTGTTTCGCGCGGCGCTGGACCAGGAGCTGCAAGCGCTGATCCGGGGGTAGATTCGGATGGGTGGAGCGCAGCCCGCCGTCGCACTTCGAGGCCTCCGCTGCGCTACGGCACCTCCAGCGACAACGGCTTCGCCGTTGCGCGGGTGTGACGGCTTCGAGAGAGCGTCATCCTGAGGTGCGAGCGGAGCGAGCCTCGAAGGATGCGCGGGCGATCAGTCAGCGCAGCTTGCCCCTTGCGGTCACCGGCAACGCGCCGATGATCTGGTCGCCGCGCACCATCACGACCTCGTCCATCATGTTGACGACGACGCAGACGTGATTGGGCACGATGCGCACGACGTCGCCGACGTCAGGCCGGGTGTTGCTGCGGGAGAGGTCGAGGAAGCCGTGCTCCTCGGCGAAGCGCGCGATCTTGGCCTCGGGATGTTCCAGGATCAGGCCGTGGCCCTCGAGCCCGCCGGTGTCCGAGGTCAGCGTCTTGGAGCCGGCATCGAGGATGCCGCGCTCGGGGCCGGCGCGGCTGACCACGGTGGAATAGATATGCAGCGCGCAATCGTCCCAGCTCGCGACGCCGGCCGCGACCTGCATGCGGTCGTTGTAAATGTAAGTGCCGAAGCGATGCTCGGTGCCGCCTTTCAGCCTGCCGAGATTCTTCAGGTTCGGCGTGCCGCCGGTGGACACGATTGTTGCATCGAGGCCGTGGGCGCGCACGCCGGCCAGCGCCTCGTCGTAGAATGTCTGCGCATCGGCCCAGCCGGTCTCGGTCGGGTACAGCATGAAGCCCGCGAAAGTCAGACCCTTGGAGGCCGCGATCTCGCGCGCCAGCGAGATCGCCTCACGCGGGGTCTCGACGCCGGCGCGCTTGCGGCCGGTGTCGCATTCGACCACGACCGAGAGCGGACGCCCCGAGGCGGCTGCGGCCTTCGGCAGGTCGGCGACCACGACGGAATTATCCGCCGCGACGGTGACGTTGGCCTTGGCTTGCAGCGCGCCGAGCCGCGCCATCTTCTCGTCGCCGAGCAGATTGTAGCTGATCAGGATGTTATCGATGCCGCTATCCGCCATGATCTCGGCTTCGCCGAGCTTCTGGCAGGTGATCCCCTTGGCGCCGGCCTTGATCTGGAGCTGCGCCAGCATCGGGTTCTTGTGGGTCTTGATATGCGGCCGGTTGGCGACACCGGCCTCGTCGCAGGCTTTCTGGATGCGCGCGATGTTGCGCTCGACCCGGTCCATGTCGATCACGGCGCAGGGCGTGCCGTAGTCCTTGGCGATCTTGGCGGCGAGGGGCGTGGTCATGGGCTACTCCATTCAGTTTTCGTCATTGCGAGCGAAGCGAAGCAATCCATCGGGCCGCATATGCGGAAGGATGGATTGCTTCGTCGCTCCGCTCCTCGCAATGACGACTGGGGACATTGCGCTTACGCCTGTTCGATCTCTTCGCGCAGCACTTCGAGCTCGAGCCAGCGGTCTTCGGCGGCGGCGAGCTCTTGCTGCGCCTTGGCGATCGCGGCCGACGCGGTGTCGAATGTCTTGCGATCCTTCGCATAAAGATCGGGATCGTCGAGCAGCTTCTGCTGCTTGGCAATCTCGGCATGCAGCCTGTCGATCGTCTTCGGCAGCGTCTCCAGCGCGTGCTTCTCGTTGAAGCTCAGCCGGCGCCGTGGCGCGGCTTCAGGGGCCGCGGCCCTCGCTTCCTTCTTCTCGTCTGTCGGGGCGTCCGCCTTTACTGTCTCGCGCTTCACGTCGGCGCCGCGCTGCGCCAGCATGTCGGAATAGCCGCCGGCATATTCGATCCAGCGTCCCTGGCCTTCGGGCACCACCACCGACGTCACCACGCGGTCGAGGAAGTCGCGGTCGTGGCTGATCAGGATCACCGTGCCTTCGTAGTCGCCGAGCATGTCCTCGAGCACATCGAGGGTTTCGAGATCGAGGTCGTTGGTCGGCTCGTCCAGGATCAGGAGGTTCGACGGCTTGGCCAATGCGCGGGCCAGCATCAGCCGGCCGCGCTCGCCGCCGGACAGCGCCTCCAGCGGCGTGCCGCGCTGCTCCTGCGCGAACAGGAAGTCTTTCATGTAGCCGATCACGTGCTTCGACTTGTCACCGACCATCACATGATCGCCGCGGCCGCCGGTCAGCGCCTCGGCCAAGGTCAGCTTCGGATCGAGGCTCTCGCGATGCTGATCGAGCGTCGCCATCTCGATATTGGCGCCCAGCCGCACCGAGCCGGAATCCGGCGGATCGTTGCCGATCAGAAGATGCACCAGCGTGGTCTTGCCGGCGCCGTTCGGACCGACGATGCCGACGCGGTCGCCGCGCTGGATCCTGGTCGAGAAGCCGTCGACGATCTTGCGCTCGCCGAAGGCCTTGGCGATGTTCTTGGCCTCGATCACCAGGCGGCCGGATTTGTCGGCCTCGGCGGCGGCGAGCGTGGCGTTGCCGGTGGCGCCGCGATAATTGCGGCGCTGGTCGCGCAGCGCATGCAGGTTGCCGAGCCGCTTGACGTTGCGCTTGCGGCGGCCGGAGACGCCGTAGCGCAGCCAGTGTTCTTCATTGACGATTTTGCGGTCGAGCTTGTGCTGCTCGCGCTCTTCCTCCGCCAGCACCTCGTCGCGCCATTCCTCGAAGGCGCCGAAGCCGCGCTCGATCTGCCGGATCCGGCCGCGGTCGAGCCAGGCGGTCGAGCGCGACAGATTGGTGAGGAAGCGGCGGTCGTGGCTGATCAGCACCAGCGCACAGCGCCGGCTCTCCAATTCGCCCTCGAGCCATTCGATGGTCGGCAGGTCGAGATGGTTGGTCGGCTCGTCCAGCAGCAAAATATCGGGCGAGGGCGCCAGCACCCGTGCCAGCGCGGCGCGGCGCGCCTCGCCGCCGGAGACATGCGCCGGGTCTTCCTCGCCGCTGAGACCAAGCTGTTCGAGCAGGTAGCGCGCCTGGTAGTGGTCGTCGCCGGGACCAAGCCCGGCCTCGACATAGGCCAGCGTCGTCTTGTGCTCCCCGAAATCAGGCTCCTGCGGCAGATAGCGGATGGTGGCGCCGGGCTGCACGAAGCGGCTGCCGGCATCGGGCTCGACCAGCCCGGCCGCGATCCGCAGCAGCGTCGATTTGCCGGAGCCGTTGCGGCCGATCAGGCAGACGCGCTCGCCCGCGGAGACCGACAGCTCGACGCCCGACAGCAGCGGCGTGCCGCCGAAGGTCAGGCTGATGTCCTTGAGCTGGATGAGAGGAGGCGGAGCCATCGCTAACCCCCGTTCGCCGACGCCTGCTCGGCGCGGCGGCGCTGGATGCGGCGGATGGTCTGGTCGAGCGCCGACAGGAATGTCGAGCGGTCGCGCGGCGAGTAGGATTTCGGCCCGCCGGTGATCTCGCCCGACGAACGCAGATCGGTCATCAGATTGCGCATCGCCAAGGTCATGCCGATCGACTGTTCCGTGAACGGTTTTCCATTTGGCGCGATCACATCGGCGCCGGCCTTGACGCAGCGGCTCGCCAGCGGAATGTCCGCGGTGATCACGACATCGCCCGCATGCGCGCGTTCCGCGATCCAGTCGTCGGCAGCGTCCATGCCCGAACCGGCGGCGATGCGCTCGATCAGCGGATCCTGCGGCACGCGGACGAAATTGCCGGCGACCACGCTGACCGGCACGCCGAGCCGGATCGCGACGCGATAGATCTCGTCCTTCACCGGACAGGCGTCGGCATCGACATAAATGCGGGTGGGAGCAGGGGTTTCAGTCATCGATTCAAGAGTTGGAGAGCGCGGCCTGCGTGTACTCCATCGGGCGGAAAATTGCGAGCAGAACGAGAGACTTGTCTCGGTCGCCCGGTTCGACTACGATTGCCCGAGAAAAACCACCGAAATAAGGGGAAACCCGATGGATTCGAAGGCTTCGCTGACCTACCGCGTCGAGGCGCACAACACGTCAAAGCTCTCGGAGAATAAGATCCACGACGACACGGTTGCGAAAAAATTCGGCTTTTCCGGCGGGCTGGTGCCCGGCGTCGACGTGATGGCCTACATGATGCACCTGCCGGTCGAGAGATGGGGCCGCGATTTCCTCGAACGCGGCCTGATCGAGGCGCGCTTCGTCAAGCCGGTCTATGACGGCGAGATCGCCGAATTGACCGGCCGGGAGACCGGCAACGGGCTCACGATCGAGCTCCATAGCCGCGCCGAGCTCTGCGCCACCGGCACCGCATCGCTGCCGGCGTCAGCGCCGAAATTTGCGCTCGACGATTATAAGCAGGTCGCCGCGGTCGCCGAACGCAAGCCGGTCAGCGCGTCGTCCTATGAAGAGGGCAAATGGCTCGGCACCATCCCACGCGACTGGTCCGGCGATGCCGCGAAGGACTATCTTGCCGATATCAGGGAGACCGACCCGATCTATCTGCGCGAAGGCCTCGGCCATCCCGGCCTGTTGCCGCGGGTGATGAACAAGGTACTGGTCGACAATGCGATCCTCGGGCCGTGGATCCATGTCGGCACAAGGATGCAGCTGCTCTCAGCCGGCAAGATCGGCGACGAGCTGACGGCGCGCGCCAAGGTGATCGGCAATTACGACAAGAAGGGCCATCGCTTCGTCGAGCTCGACGCGCTGGTGCTCGGCAACGGCGTGCCGCTGGCGCATTGCTGGCACATCGCGATCACCCAGCCGCGCGAGCAGGCCGCGGCGTAGCAGGAAGGGGCAAGGCCCCTCCGCACCAACGGTGTCATACCCCGCGCAGGCGGGGTATCCAGTACGCCGCGGCCTCTCGGCTCAACAGCTGCTGTCTCCGGAATACTGGACCACCCGCCTTCGCGGGTGGTGACAGCGGAGGATAGTGGCGACAGCAACGCGCCCTTACGCCGCCTTCGCCTTGGCGTCCTGGATCGCGCGCCAGACCCGCTCCGGCGTCAGCGGCATGTTGATGTGCTTGATGCCGTACTCCGACAGCGCGTCGACCACCGCGTTGACGATGCAGACCAGGCTGCCGGCGCAGCCGGCTTCGCCGCAGCCCTTGGTGCCGAGCGGATTGGATTTCGCCGGCGAGGGGTGATCGCCGACCTGCATCGACGGCACGTCGCCGGCGCGCGGCAGCGCGTAGTCCATGAACGAGCCGGTGATCGGCTGGCCGGAGGCGTCGTAGCTGACTTCCTCCATCAGCGCCTGGCCGATGCCTTGCGCGACGCCGCCATGCAATTGGCCGGCGACGATCATCGGATTGACCACGACGCCGAAATCGTTGACCGCGGAGTAGCGCACGATCCGCGTCACCCCAGTCTCGGGATCGATCTCGACCTCCGCGACATGGCAGCCGTTCGGGAAGGTCGACGCGGTCTCTTTGGTGGCGTGATCGACGTCGAGCGTGTCCGGCGTGCCCTCGGGCATCTTGCCGGCGCGCATCCGCTCGGCGAGCTCCATGATGCCGATCGAGCGGTCGGTGCCGGCGATGGTGAAGCGGCCGGCGCCGAATTCGATGTCGGCCTCGGAGGCCTCCAGGATGTGCGCGGCGGCCTTCTTGCCCTTCTCGACCACGAGTGCCGCGGCCTCGACGATCGCCTGTCCGGTCGCGGTGATCGAGCGCGAGCCGCCGGTGCCGTTGCCGAACCGCACGAGATCGCTGTCGCCCTGTTCGAGCGTGATCTTCTCGAAGGGCACGCCGAGCTGGTCGGACAGCACCTGCGCGAACGGCGTGGCGTGGCCCTGGCCGTAATCGAGCGTGCCGGTGGTGAGCTTCACCGAACCGTCGGGCTCGAAGGTGATCTTGCCGAGCTCGCCGGACGGCGGCGCGGTGACCTCGAGATACGAGCCCACCGCGATGCCGCGCAGTCTGCCGCTCTTCCTGCTCTCCTTCTTGCGCTTGGCGAAATTCTCGTAATCGGAGATCTCCAGCGCCTTCTGGAACACGCCGGCGAAGTCGCCGCTGTCATAGGTGACGCCGGAGGCGGCTGGGAACGGCAGTTGCGAGGGCTTGATGAAATTGCGCTTGCGCAAGGTGAAGCGGTTGATGCCCATCTCGTCGGCAGCGGCGTCGATCAGCCGCTCCATGTAGTAATTGGCCTCGGGCCGGCCGGCGCCGCGATAGGCGCCCATCAGCGTGGTGTTGGTCAAGACCGTCTTGATGTCGACGCCGAGCAGCGGCGTGCGGTAGACGCTGGCGAGGTTCTTGCCGGTGTTGAGCGACAGCGGGCCCGGCGCGACGCCGGTGATGTAGGCGCCGAGATTGCCGTAGCCGGAGAGCCGCACCGCGAGGAACTTGCCGTCGGCGTCGAGCGCGAGCTCGGCATGGATCAGCTGCGCGCGGCCCTGGCTGTCGGACAGGAAGCTGGTGGAGCGCTCGTCGAGCCACTTCACCGGGCGACCCAGCTCGCGCGCGGCATGCGCGATGCAGGTGTATTCGGGATAGTTGAGGTTCTTCATCCCGAACGAGCCGCCGACATTGCCGGTGAGGATGCGGACCTTGTCGGCGGGCACGTTGAGCAGGCGGGCCAGGATCGCCTTGTTGCCGGAGACGCCCTGGGTCGGCACCTGCAACGTGAAGCGTTCGGTCTTCTTGTCGTAATGCGCGAGTGCGACGCGCGGCTCCATCGAGACCACGGCGACGCGGGTGTTGACGATGTCGAGTTTTGTGACGTGCGCGGCGGCGGCGAACGCGGCTTCGATCTTGGCCGTGTCGCCATAGTGGTAGTCGAGCGCGACGTTGTTGGGGATGTCGTCATAGAGCTGCGGCGCGCCGGATTTAGCGGCTTCGGCCGCATCGGTCACCGCCGGCAGCGGCTCGATATCGACCTCGACAGCCTCGGCCGCGTCACGCGCCTGCGCGGCGGTCTCGGCCACCACGAAGGCCACGGGATCGCCGACGAAGCGCACCTTGTCGGTCGCCAGCGCCGGGCGGTTGGTTTGCTTGAGCGGAGAGCCGTCGCGGTTCTTCAGCGGCAGGCCGCAGGTGAAGGGGTTGTAGCCGGCGGCCGCGAGGTCGGCGCCGGTCCACACCCCGAGCACGCCCGGCATCGCCCTGGCGGCCTCGGTGGCGATCCCCTTGATGATCCCATGGGCATGGGAGGAGCGGACCATCCAGCAAATGGCCTGGCCGGGCAGGGAGAAATCGTCGGTGTATTTGCCCTTGCCGCGCACCAGGGTGTCGTCCTCCTTTCGTCGAACAGGCTGTCCGACACCGTATTTTTGCAGTGCGATAGCGTTTTCGAGGGAGGCTGGCGGCGTATGATCTTGCATCGAAAATGACCTGAAATGCCCGGATTTGGTGGCGTTTGGGGGCGCAGACGGGATAACGCACACCCCCCTTAACGACAACGCCCGATTGGGCATGGAGCCAATGTGAACGGAGTTTGCGCAGGGCTTTGACGCTGCTAAAGTTTCCGTGAACGACAATTATTCGGCGGGCCCACGGATTGCTCCCGGTGGATTGCTCCGGGGGTCCTGCGGAAAGACAGTTTTGATGAACGACCATGTGCGGCTTTGCGACGGCCCCCCGGCCGGCGAAGCCCCGTCAGGGTTGGTTGCGGCCGCCGCGGATAATGGCGTCTACGCCGCGCTCGATCTTGGCACCAACAATTGCCGGCTCCTGATTGCCTGTCCCACTGGCGACGGGTTCCGCGTGGTCGACTCGTTCTCGCGGATCATCCGGCTTGGCGAGGGTATCGCTGCGACCGGCTCGATCAGCGAGGCGGCGATCGAGCGGGCGATTGCCGCGCTCGCCATCTGCAGCGACAAGATCCGCTACCGCAAGGCGCGCCGGCTGCGGCTGATCGCCACCGAGGCCTGCCGCGCCGCCGGCAATGCCGAGAGTTTTCGCGCGCGCGTCGCGGCCGCGACGGGCATCGAGCTCGAGGTGATCGATCGCGAGACCGAGGCGACGCTGGCCGTGATCGGATGCTCGCCGCTGCTCGACCCGAAGGGGCGGGGCGCTATCCTGTTCGACATCGGCGGCGGCTCGACCGAGCTGGTGCGGATCGAGCGCGATCCCAACGCGCCCGATGCGCCGCCGCGCATCAAGGCGTGGATGTCGATCCCGCTCGGGGTCGTCACGCTGGCCGAACATTTCGGCGGCAGGAACGTGACCCGCGATCTCTACGCGCAGATGATCGACGAGGTCGCCCGCCACGTCGCGCCGTTCGCGGCCGAGCACGGCCGGGACCTGCGCGACATGCACATGCTCGGCACCTCGGGCACCGTGACCACGCTCGCCGGCGTCTTCCTCAATCTGTCGCGCTACGATCGCCGCCGCATCGACGGCATCTGGATGGAGGATGCCGACGTCACCGCCACGATCCAGAAATTGCTCGGCATGAGCTATGAGGCGCGCGTCAGCAACAGCTGCATCAGCGTCGAGCGGGCCGACCTGGTGCTCGCCGGCTGCGCGATCCTCGATGCGATCCGCAACGCGTTCCCGATGCCGCGGCTCCGCGTCGCCGATCGCGGCCTGCGCGAGGGCATGCTGGTCGAGATGATGCGCGAGGACGGCGCGCTGCGGGCGTGCTAGGGCTTCTCTTGCCTCGCCCCGCTTGCGGGGAGAGGCCTAGGCCGCCTACGGCGGCCGTCCCCTAAGTGGACGCCGAAGCGAAGCTTCGGCTACGTTGCATGTCAATGCAATCCGGGTGAGGGGGACTCTCCACGAGCGCATCTCTCACCTTCATTGCGGAAGCAGCCCCTCACCCCAACCCTCTCCCCGCAAGAGCGGGGCGAGGGAGAAGAGAAAATGAAATGGCGAAAGACACCACCGGGCGGCTGCACGTCACGGTCAAGAGCGGCGGCAAGCGCAAATTGTCGTCAAAACTCTGGCTGGAGCGCCAGCTTAACGATCCCTATGTCGCCAAGGCCAAGGCGATGGGCTATCGCTCGCGCGCGGCCTTCAAGCTGCTCGAGATCGACGACAAATATCGCCTGCTCAAGCCCGGCATGACGGTGGTCGACCTCGGCGCCGCGCCCGGCGGCTGGAGCCAGATCGCGGCGAAACGCACCGGCGCCGCCGACGGCAAGGGCAAGGTGGTCGCGATCGATCTGCTGGAGATGGGCGAGATCCCCGGCGTCACCTTCGCGCAGCTCGATTTCCTCGACCATGACGCGCCCGAGAAGCTGATCGCGATGATGGGCGGCCGCGCCGATTTCGTGATGTCCGACATGGCGGCCAACACCACCGGCCATCGCAAGACCGATCAGCTCCGCATCATCGGCCTGGTCGAGACCGCGGCGCATTTCGCCGGCGAGGTGCTCAACCCCGGCGGCACGTTCCTGGCAAAAGTGTTTCAGAGCGGCGCCGACGCCGAGCTGGTGGCGCAGCTGAAGCGCGATTTCGCCACCGTCCGCCACGTCAAGCCGGCGGCCAGCCGTCAGGATTCGTCCGAGCGCTACGTGCTGGCGACCGGGTTTCGCGCCGCGAGACGTTGACCTGTCCCCTGGTCACGCCGCCGTGCTGGCCGGCGCCGGGTGCGATCCGGCGCGCTGCGGCAGCACCAGCACACAGACGATGATGAAGATCGCGAGAACCGCGGAGGCGATCGGGCGGCTCAGCGCGAGGCCGCCGTCGCTGACCGGCTTGTCGAGGAAGTCGCCGACCGTGGCGCCGAGCGGCCGCGACAGGATGAAGGCCAGCCAGAACAGCGTCACCCGCGAGATCGCGGTCCAGTAATAGGCTGCCGCGATCGCGGCCAGCGCGACGCCGAACACCAGTGCGCCGCCCTCGTAGCCGAGCCCGGTGGAATCGGCGATCCAGTCGCCGAGCGCGGTGCCGAGCGTCTGCGAGAACGTGATCGCGGTCCAGTACAGCGCCTCGATCCGCGGCGTGCTCACGGTGTTGACCGAGATCGAGCCGAGCGACCAGTACCAGAGGCCGAGCGTGAGCAGCAGCAGGCAGAGCAGCAGCGTCGATCCGCCGGCATAGCCGATGCCGAGCGAGCGATCGGCGAAATCGGCCATGGTGGTGCCGAACGTCGTCGACGCGACGATCGTGGCCCAGTACAGCATCGGCTGAAACGCCTTTGCGGCGATCTGCGCCGCGACCAGCGCCACGAGTACGAACAGGAACAGCATCGTCCCCGCCAGGTAACCCCAGTTCAGCGTCATCGTGACGGTATCGCCGCCGGTCTCGCCGAGCGTGGTCGCGGCGATCTTGATGATCCAGAACACCAGCGTGACTTCGGGAACCTTGCTCTTGGTGTATTCGATTGAGTTCATCGGGCGCGCTCCTGAGGGACCACGCGGCACTACCCCGCAAAGCCGGCATGGTTTCGACGGCCCGTTCAACAATGCTTGAGCGAGGCCGGCTGGAGTCTTGCGAATGCGAAGTGGTGGCGACCGGGTTTCGCAGGCAACAGCCGTCATCGATAGGAACGTCGTGACCGTCACCCTGGGGAGCGCGAAGCGCATCTCGAAGGGTGCGCGGCCCGGCTGTTGGCCGTGCATCCTTCGAGACGGCGCTACGCGGCTCCTCAGGATGACGGTGATAGATCGAGCGCGCACCTCGTCATTGCAATGACGGAGCTAACCGTCCTCACCCCAGCCGCTGATCCCTGGCGTTCTGGGTGTCCTCGGTCGCGGCCTTGACTGCGTCGGCGGCGGCGCGCTTCTCGGCGCCCTTGCGGCTCGAGATATCGATCGCCTTGCGGCCGGCGATCTCGTTGCCGGCGTCGGCCGGCATCTGCCAGAAGAACCAGGCCGAGGCCGCCGAGATCAGCGACACCACGATGAAGGCCGGCGCGAACACGTCGGCGGACAGCTCGGTCGCGTGGTGCAGCGCCAGCGTGGTCTCGACCGAGAACGCGCCGACCGCGACGCCGGCGGACACCGCGAGCTGCTGGTTGACACTGACCAGCGTCGTGGCCCGGCTCATCTGCGGCGCCTCGACTTCTGCATAAGCGACGGTGTTGATCGCGGTGAATTGCAGCGAGCGGAAGAAGCCGCCGACCACCAGGATGGTGAAGATCAGCATCAGCGGCGTCGAGATCGTGAACAGGGCGCAGGCGGCGAGGAAGGCCGAACTCACCACCGCGTTGACCGTCATCATGTTGCGGAAGCCGAAGGCCTTGATGATGCGCGCCGCCAGCGTCTTCATGCCCATGGCGCCGACCGCCGACGCAAAGGTGACGAGGCCGGACTGGAACGGCGACAGGCCGAAGCCGACCTGCATCAACAGCGGCAGCAGGAACGGCAGCGCGCCGATGCCGAGCCGGAACATGAAGCCGCCGACGATCGACGCACGCATGGTCGGCAGCCGCAGCAGCCCGAAATCGAGCACCGGCGAGCCGGTGCGCCGCGCGTGCAGGACATAGAGCGTCATCGAGATCGTGCCGACCCCGACCAGCGCGGCGACGATCGGCCACGGCAGCAGGTTGAGCCCCGCGACCGACAGTCCGAAGGCGATGCCGGCAAGGCCGATGCCGGCCAGCACCAGTCCCATCAGATCGAAGCGCTCGGGGTCCTCGCTTTTGATCGGGTCGATGTATTTCAGCGCCAGGAAGATGCCGAGCAGCCCGATCGGGATGTTGATCAGGAAGATCCAGTGCCAGGAGAAATAGGTGGTGATGAAGCCGCCGAGCGGCGGCCCGATCACCGGGCCGATCAGCGCCGGCACCGTCACCCAGGCCATCGCGTTGACCAGCGCGCTCTTGTCGACCGAGCGCAGCAGCACCAGCCGCCCGACCGGCGTCATCATCGCTCCGCCGAGGCCCTGCAGGATGCGGGCGAACACGAAATCGGTCACCGAGCCCGACAGCGCGCAGCCGATCGAGCCCAGCATGAAGACGGCGACCGCGCCGGCAAACACGATGCGGGCGCCGAAGCGGTCGGCGGTCCAGCCGCTTGCCGGGATGAACACCGCAAGCGACAGCAGATAGGAGGTGATCGCAAGCTTCAGCGTCAGGGGGCTGGTGCCGATATCGGCGGCGATCGCCGGCAGCGAGGTCGCAATCACCGTGGAGTCCATGTTTTCCATGAACAGGGCGGTGGCCACGATGAGCGGGATCAGGCGTTGCTTGTTCATCAAAATAGGACAGCCGTGCTGAAAAAGGCGGGCGAGGGGGCCATATCATCCTGTCCGCGGGCACGCTATTGCGGAACCGGCCAAACGCCCTAAATCCTGCGTGACGCTGGTATGCATCCGCCCGCGTTGGAGGTGTCCGCCGTGATTTACGTCCTAGCCGCTCTCTTGCCGCCGATCGGGCTGCTCCTGAACGGACAGCCGTTTTCGGCCATCTTCAATCTGGTCCTGATCGTGTTTTGCGCGATTTTCGGGCTGTTTTTCCACGTCTTGCTGCTGGTGCCGTCGGTCCATGCGGTGATCGCGGTCCACATGAAGCGAGAGGACCGGCGCCACCGCGAGATGGTCGAGGCGATCCGCCGCCACGGGCCGCCGCCCGGTTACAGGGTCCCCTGAATCGGCCTGCAAAAAGGCCTGTGCATGGCTGGCAAACGCTTTGATTCGTCATGCCGCCATGCTATCGACCAGCGTCAACCCCACCGATGGGCGCCGATTCGACGGTGACGCAGTGAGCGTCGCCGCAGGCGGCGTTCATCCGTAAGACCATCGCGGCTGGGCCGCAGATAAGGAGTTGGCAATGGCCACGGGATTTCCGGCTATCCGAGAAGCCTTCACGTTCGACGATGTGCTTCTGAAGCCCGGTCTGTCCGACGTCCTTCCCTCGGAAGTCGATATCCGCTCGCGCGTCACCCGCGCGATCCAGCTCAACATCCCGATCATGGCGTCCGCGATGGACACCGTCACCGAAGCGCGTATGGCGATCGCGATGGCGCAGGCCGGCGGCCTCGGCGTCATCCATCGCAACTTCGATCCCGAGGGCCAGGCCGCGCAGGTCCGGCAGGTCAAGAAGTTCGAATCCGGCATGGTGGTCAACCCGCTGACCATCGGCCCCGACGCCACCTTGGCCGACGCGCTGGCGCTGATGAAGGAGAACGGCATCTCCGGCATTCCGGTCGTCACCGGCGCCGCCAAGAATGTGCCCGGCAAGCTGGTCGGCATCCTGACCAACCGCGACGTGCGTTTCGCCAGCGACCCCAGGCAGAAGGTCTCGGAGCTGATGACGCATGAGAACCTCGTCACGGTGCGCGAGGGCGTCGGTCAGGACGAGGCGAAGCGGATGCTGCACAAGCATCGCATCGAGAAGCTCCTGGTCGTCGACGACCAATATCGCTGCGTCGGCCTGATCACGGTGAAGGACATCGAGAAGGCGGTGGCGCATCCGCTCGCCTGCAAGGATGAGCACGGCCGGCTGCGCGTCGCTGCCGCCACCACGGTCGGCGAGACCGGCTATGAACGCACCGAACGGCTGATCGATGCCGGCGTCGACGTTGTCGTGGTCGACACCGCGCACGGCCACTCGCGGCATGTGCTTAATGCCGTCAACCGCATCAAGCGGCTCTCCAATGCCGTGCAGGTCGTGGCCGGCAATGTCGCGACCGAAGGCGGCGCGCAAGCCTTGATCGATGCCGGCGCCGACTGCATCAAGGTCGGCATCGGCCCGGGCTCGATCTGCACCACGCGGATCGTCGCCGGCGTCGGCGTGCCGCAGCTCACCGCGATCATGGATGCGGTCGCGGCCGCGAAGAAGGCCGACGTGCCTGTCATCGCCGACGGCGGCATCAAATATTCCGGCGACCTCGCCAAGGCGCTCGCCGCCGGCGCCGACATCGCGATGGTCGGCTCGCTGCTCGCCGGCACCGACGAGACGCCGGGCGAGGTCTTCCTTTGGCAGGGTCGTTCCTACAAGGCCTATCGCGGCATGGGCTCGGTCGGCGCGATGGCGCGCGGCTCGGCCGACCGCTACTTCCAGCAGGACATCAAGGACACGCTGAAGCTCGTCCCCGAAGGCATCGAGGGCCAGGTGCCGTACAAGGGCCCGGTCGGCAACGTGATGCACCAGCTCGCCGGCGGCCTCCGCGCGGCGATGGGCTATGTCGGTGCCAAGGACATCACGGATTTCCACGGCAAGGCCGAGTTCGTCCGCATCACCGGCGCCGGCCTGCGCGAAAGCCACGTCCACGACGTGACCATCACGCGCGAAGCCCCGAACTATCCGGGCGGGGTGTAAGTCTATCACCGTCATTCCGGGGCGGTCCGTAGGACCGAGCCCGGAATCCATCGGCACGCAGCGTTGGTGGATAAATGGATTCCGGGCTCGTGCTTCGCACGCCCCGGAATGACGGCCGTCATTTCAAACAGAATTTCAAACACCGCGCGCATCAGAACAAAATCCATCTCCCTTGCGGGGAGGCGGATTGCATGCCTACGTGTGCGCCACGAACCAATCATCTCAAGAGGAAATCATGTCCCAAGGTAAGCGCATCGTTCTGGCTTCGCGCCCGCATGGCGAGCCCACGCCGGCCAATTTCAGGCTCGAGGACTACACGCCGCCGACACCAGGCGCGGGCGAGGTGCTGCTGCGCACCATCTGGCTATCGCTCGATCCCTATATGCGCGGCCGCATGGCCGACGGTCCGTCCTATGCCGCACCGGTGCCGGTCGGCGGCGTGATGGAAGGCGGCACGGTGAGCGAAGTGATCGCGTCGAACAATCCCGGCTTTGCCAAGGGCGACATCGTGCTGTCGCGCGCCGGCTGGCAGACCCATGCGATCTCGGACGGCAAGGGCCTTGCCAAGATCGATCCCAAGCTCGCGCCGATCTCGACCGCGGTCGGTGTGCTCGGGATGCCCGGCATGACCGCCTATACCGGCCTGCTCGAGATCGGCAAGCCGCAGGCCGGCGAGACGGTGGTGGTCGCGGCCGCGTCCGGCGCGGTCGGCTCGGCGGTCGGCCAGATCGCCAAGATCAAGGGCGCGCGGGCGATCGGCATTGCCGGCGGCAAGGACAAGTGCGCCTACGTTAAGAACGAGCTCGGCTTCGACGAGTGCCTCGACCATCGCGATCCCAATCTGGCGGCCAAGCTCAAGGAAGCCTGCCCGAAGGGCATCGACGTCTATTTCGAGAATGTCGGCGGCGCGGTGTTCGATGCGGTGTTTCCGCTGCTCAATGCGTTCGCGCGCATCCCGGTCTGCGGCCTGATCGCGCATTACAACGACACCGAAGCGCATGCGCCGAAATGGGCCGGCGCGATGATGCGCAACATCCTGACCAAGCGGCTGACCTTCCGCGGCTTCATCGTCAGCGACTTCGCCGCGATGCATGGCGACTTCCTGCGCGACATGTCGCAGTGGGTGCGCGAGGGCAAGGTCAAGTACAAGGAGTTCGTGACCGAGGGGCTGGACAGCGCGCCGGAGGCCTTCATGGGCCTGCTCAAGGGCGCCAATTTCGGCAAGCAGCTGGTGCGGGTCGGGCCGGACAAGGCGTGAGCCGGGCGCGTTTGGGCTCCCATTCCGCGCAACAAAGTATCAAAAACGCCACATTGGCGGGGTTTTGGGGGCCTTTTGGCCCCCATTTGCTTGACGGAGACCCGCAGCAGTTGATTCAATATGGCTATATTTCAGGTGTAGCCATGGTTTTTGAAGTCATTGTTTCCGGGGTCATTGTCCTCGCCGTCGGCTATTGGGCGACGATGTTCGTCATGGGCCGCCGCGACGACGTCCTGCATGGAAAATTCGTCGAGGAGGAGGAGCCGGCCGTTGAGCCGGTTCGCTTCACGCGACAGATGCCGCGCGCGCGGCCCGCGCCGGCGGCGCCGCAACCGAACAAGGACTCGCTGCAGGCGCTGCTCACCGTCATCAAGCGGGACCTGAACGACGCGGCGCGGAGCTGACGCCCTCAATCGGAACTGGTGCGCTCCGCTCTCTCCACGTCATTGCGAGGAGCGATAGCGACGAAGCAATTCATCTTTCCGCTTGCCGAGCGATGGATTGCGTCGCAGAGCCTGTCATCCGGCGGCGCTTCGCGCCGACCGGGTGGCTCGCAATGACGGTGGTGCCTGCCGTCACCGCTTACGCCGGCTCTTTGCCGAGCAGCGTATCCAGATCGACATCGACCTGGCCTTTCGCCCTGACGTGACGGACCTCGAAACTGTCGGGCTGGAAGCGGTACTCGACGAGGCCGACTTCCTTGACGCCGATCGGTTCCTGCCGTGCGTCGGAGATGACGAAGCCGGTCGAGGGCGCCCAGACGTGCCTGACATGCTCGAACGTGTAGTCGCGGCGCTGGTGCACATGGCCGCTGCCGACCAGCCGCCAATCGACCTTGCCGAACATCTCGATCAGGCGCCGCCGCGCCGGCTGCGGCACGTAGCGGAACGAGGTCTCGACGCGTTCGGCATCGTAGGGCAGGTCGAGATAGAGCGGCTTGTGCACGAACAGCGCCACCGGCCTGCCGACCGCCTTGTCGAGCGCGCTCGCCAGCCAGTCGAACTGCTCGGCCTCGCTGTCGAGGCCGGTGTTCATGATCAGCGAATTGAGCCCGATGAAGCACCAGCCGGCGGCGTCGAAATGCCAGCGGTCCTCGCCGAGCACCGAGGTGAAGGCGCCGCAGGTCGCTTCGGTCGGCAGCTGTGCCGGCGCGGGGCCGACCGCGGTCGGGTTGTCGCCGATGTCGTGATTGCCCGGCAGATACAGGCAATCGACCGGCAGCGCGTTGTGCAATTGCTTGGCGAACGCCAGATCGTCGCGGCTGGTCGGCCCGTCGAACGAGACGTCGCCGGAGTTGAGCACGAGATCGGGCCGCGTCGCGTCGATGTGTTCGCCGACGCGATGAAAATTGTCGATCAGCGGCGTGAAGCGGCGCGCAAGGTGGGTGTCGGAGATTTGCGTTAGGCGGAACTGGGCCATGGATCGATCCTTTCGCCCGGAGCATAGGTCGGCGCGAAGTCGGAACGATGACGTTTTCGACGACTTGTTCGCTGCTCTGTTTGATGCGTTGTTTGATGTCTTGTTTGAACGAGGTTCGGGCGTGGCGCTAGATCGCGAACGTCTTGATCGCGCGCGTGGGGGCGGCCGGCGGGCTCCTGCGGCTTCCGAACAGGCCGGTGTTGGGCAGATTGGTTCGCGCGTCCGAGGGCGCCGCGCTCGGTCCGAAATAATCGCGCATGTCGTGCCGCATATCGTAGACGGCAAAGCCGAGCAGGCCGAGCACCAGCGCCGTGGCGAAGGAGTGCCTGACGATGTCGCGCGTCGAGCGATAGCCGGTGCGGAAATAGACCGAGAGCAGGATCGCGACCAGGAGCGCCGCGGCGATGCCGGCCAGCCCCGACATCACCATGCCGAGCCCGCCATCCGCCGCGTCGTCGAACCAGCCGGCTGCGGGATCGACCGTCTGGAGCAGGGAGCCGGCGAGATCGCCGAGAGTTGCGGCCGCCAGCGCCGCGCCGTCGAAGATCGGGGTGACGATGCTCATTGCGTCATCCGTCAAGTACTGAAACCGCCATTGGTCCTGGGAGTTGGTCACCTGGGCTCGGGTGATGGTTCAATGGGTTACCGCGTACGCTTCATTGTATTGGGCCGCTCCGGCGGCTAAGAGGGCTGAGGAGATTCTGATGTCTGTTCAAATGGTTCTGTTGCCGGTCTTGATCCAGATTGGGCTCACCTTCGCGCTCTTGTTCGGGATGGCGACGTTGCGCACGCGGACGCTGGCGAGCGGCGAGACCAAAATGGCCGATATCGCGCTGCGCGAGCCGAACTGGCCGGTGCGGGCGACCCAGCTCGGCAACTGCTTTGCCAACCAGTTCGAGCTGCCGGTGCTGTTCTACGTCCTGATCGCCATTGCGCTGCCGCTGCGCCGCGCCGATCTGTTCATCGTGCTGATGTCCTGGGTGTTCGTGGTGACGCGGTTCGCCCATGCCGGCGTGTTCGTCACCTCCAACGACGTGCGGCCGCGCTCGCTCGCCTGGTTCGCCGGCGTGCTGGTGCTGGCGGCGATGTGGCTGTATTTCGCGCTCAGGCTGCTGCTGCTGATCTGATGCGCCCAACCGGAAGAGTTCTATGACCCCCGCTGCCCGGCTTTCCGCCGCGATCGAGCTGATCGCCACCATCGATGCACAGCGCATTCCTGCGGCGAAAGCGCTGAAGGAATGGGGCACCGCGCACCGCTATGCCGGCTCCGGCGATCGCGCCGCGATTTCCGGCCTGATCTGGGACGTGCTGCGCCGGCAATCCTCCGCGGCCTGGCTGATGGACGACGACAGCGCCCGCTCGCGCGTGCTCGGCATGCTCAAGCTCGAGCGCGGCATGGATGTCCCGACCATTTCCGCGCTGTGCGACGGCGGCCGGTTCGCGCCGGAGCCGCTGACTGCGACGGAGGAGGCCGCGCTGACCTCGCGCTCGCTGGCCGATGCGCCGGCGCATGTCGCGGGCGACTATCCCGATTGGCTCGATCCGCATCTGGCAAACGTGTTCGGCGACGACCGCGCGGCGGAGGCGACCGCGATGGCGAGCCGCGCGCCGCTCGACCTGCGCGTCAACACGCTGCGCGGCAAGCGCGAGAAGGTGCTGCCGCGGCTGGCGCATCTCGGTGCCCGGGAGACGCCCTGGTCGCCGCTCGGCCTGCGCATCGCGCTCGGCGCCGATGCGCGCAATCCCGGCATCCATGCCGAGGAGGATTTCATCAAGGGCGCCATCGAGGTGCAGGACGAGGGCTCGCAGCTCGCCGCGCTGTTCTCGGCGGCAAAGCCCGGCGAGCAGGTGATCGATCTCTGTGCCGGTGCCGGCGGCAAGACGCTGGCGATCGCGGCGATGATGCAAGGCAAGGGAAGGCTGATCGCGACCGACAGCGACAAGCGCCAGCTCGCGCCGATCCACGAGCGGCTGTCGCGCGCCGGCGTGCACAATTGCGACGTCCGCACGCCGCGCGGCGAGGAGGAGGTGCTGTCTGACATCAAGGCCTCCGCCGATCTCGTGCTGATCGACGCGCCCTGCACCGGCACCGGCACCTGGCGTCGCAATCCCGACGCCAAATGGCGGATGCGCCCCGGTGCGCTCGAGGTGCGGCTGAAGGACCAGGCCGAGGTGCTGGCGCGCGCCGCGCCGCTGGTGAAGGCCGGCGGCCGGATCGCCTACATCACCTGTTCGGTGCTGTCGGAGGAGAACGGCAAGCAGGTCAGGGCGTTCGTCGCAGGGCATCCGGAGTTTTCGGTGCAGCCGCCGGAGCAGACCGCATCGGTGCTGTGGGACAAGGCCGAGGCGTTTGCCGAGGCTGTGCTGCCGTCGCCGGAGGGCCTGCTGATGACGCCGCGCCGCACCGGCACCGACGGATTCTTCGTCTCGGTGTTGAAGAAGGCGTGAGCCTTTCTCCGCCGTCATTGCGAGAAGCGCAGCGACGAAGCAATCCATCGTCCTGCACATGCGGGCAGGTGGATTGCTTCGCGGAGCCTGTCATCCGGCGGCGCTATGCGCCGACCGGGTGGCTCGCAATGACGGATGAACTCGCTACGCCTTGGAGCACACCCCCGCGGGCACCTTCGTCCTGCTCACCACGATCACCCAGAACAGCAGCGCAATCGCGCTGATCGAAGCCCCCAGCATGCAGACGCCGAGCCAGCCGGCGGCCGCGTACGCCAGCGTCGAAGAGATCGCGCCGAATCCCGTTCCGATCGAATAGAACACCATGTAGCCGCCGACCAGGCGGCTTGCGGCGTCGGGCCGGGCGGCGACGATCAGGCTCTGGTTGGTGACGTGGATCGCCTGCACCGCGAAGTCGATCATCACGACGCCGGCCAGCACCAGCCATAGCGAGGTGTCGAGGCAGGCGATCGGCACCCAGCCGGCCAGCATCAGCAGCAGCGACAGTCCGGTGGTGCGCTGGCCCCAGCCGCGATCGGCGAGGCGGCCGGAATTGCGCGCCGCCAGCGCGCCGGCAAGGCCGGCGATCCCGAGCAGGCCGATCGTGGTGTGCGACAGCGACAGCGGAGGGGCTGCGAGCGGCAGCACGACCGAGCTCCAGAACACGCTGAAACTTGCGAAGATCAGCAATGCGAACACCGCGCGCTCACGCAAGACCGGCTCCTCGACGAACAGCGCAGCCGTCGAGCGCAGCAGTTTCGCGTAGGACGATCCGGCCATCGGCTGCGGCGCGTGTCGCGGCAACGCGCGGGCCAGCAGTGCCGCCAGTACCAGCGTCAGCGCGGCCGAGGTCAGGTAGACCACGCGCCAGCCGGCGAGATCGGCCAGCGCGCCGGCGGCAAAGCGCGCCAGCAGAATGCCCGACACCACGCCGCTGGTGACGGTGCCGATGGTGCGGCCGCGATCGGCCGGCGCGGCCAGCGTCGCGGCGTAGGCGACCAGCACCTGGATCACGACGGCGAGCAGCCCGACCGGCACCATGCCGATCAGCAGCACAACGGCGTTCGGCGCGGTGCCGACGATGGCAAGCGCCATCGCCGACAGCACGGTCTGGCCGACGATCAGCCTGCGGCGGTCCCAGAGATCGCCGAGCGGCACGATCAGCATCAGCCCGAAGGCGTATCCGATCTGGGTCAGCGTCACGACGCCGCCGATCACCGCGGGCGTGATGGCCAGATCCCGCGCCATGGTGTCGAGCAGCGGCTGGGCGAAATAGATGTTGGCGACGCTGAGCCCGCAGGCGACGGCGAACAGCAGCACGACGGCCGGCGAGAGGGCGCTCGCGTTGCCGCGCTGGTCGTCCGCGGTGTCTTTGGCCGCCCGGGCCTCTGCCATCGATCGGTTCGTCATCCTGCCTCCGCTGCAATTCGCAATCTGGTCTTATCATGAGACCAGTTGCATCGCGCGCTGTCTAGTCCTATTTTAAGACCAGTTCGGAATCGTGATCGAGGGAGGCGGAGCGCGATGAAGCGGACCGGCTTTGCAAAAGCGGACTGCCCGGTGGCGCGCGCGCTGGATGCGATCGGCGACTGGTGGTCGCTGCTGATCGTGCGCGACGCGTTCGACGGCCTGCGCCGGTTCGGCGACTTCCAGAAGAATCTCGGCATCGCCAGGGGCATGCTGACGGCGCGGCTGCGGACGCTGGTCGAACTGGGCGTGCTCGAGCAGGTGGCGGCGTCAGACGGCAGCGCCTATCAGGAATACGTGCTCACCAGGCGCGGCCGCGATCTGTTCCCGATCGTGGTCGCCTTGCGGCAATGGGGCGAAGCGCATCTCTATGCCCGCGGCGAGCCGCATTCGGTGCTGCTGGACCAGGCCGGCCAAGCGGTCGGCCAACTCGTGCTGCCGTCGAAGAGCGGCAAGCCGCTGGTCTGGTCGGACACCAAGGTGAAGAAGGTTGCTGCGCGGAGGCGGTGAGTGCGCGAACCAGGCTCAACCCGCCGTCATTGCGAGGAGCGAAGCGACGAAGCAATCCATTCTTGCTCTCCGCGTGCGTGGAGAGGTGGATTGCTTCGCGGAGCCTGTCATCCGGCGGCGCTTCGCGCCGACCGGGTGGCTCGCAATGACGAAGGCGTCAGCTCAATCCACGATAAACAACGTCGCGCCCGTCTTCGTCGACGAGCGATGCGCGGCGTCGCCGAAATCGGAGACCTGGTAGCTCATGCCGGGCTTCAGCGTGAATTGGCGGCCGTCGCGCAGCTCGGTGTCGAGCTCGCCGGTGACGACATAGAGCACATGGCCGCGATCGCACCAGTGATCGGCGAGGTAGCCGGGCGAATATTCGACCATCCGCACCCGCAGCTCGCCGATATTGAGCGTGCGCCACAGCGCTTGCCCGGTTTCGCCGGGATGCACTGAAGGTTCGACGTTACTCCAGTCGGTGACGGTGAAGGGCAGGGGCGGGATTTTCATGGCAGGGTCCTGGTTATTCGTTCGTCATATGTTTTTGCATCCCCAAACGCCGACGTCATCCTGAGGTGCGCGTCGTGCTGCGCAAGCAGCGCTCGGCGGGCCTCGAAGGATGGGGATGGAGCCGGGCTGTCGCCCTTCGAGGGCCGCCGAAGAAGCGGCCACCTCAGGGTGACGGGAAAGAAGGAGTGGCGCAGCAACTCAATGCACCAGATGGTTCGCCGAGCCCTGCCGGATCTTGCCCTCGGCATCGAGCCGCAGATATTCGCAGATCCTGTTGCCGCGTTCGTTCCGGTAGAACACGACGACGCTGTCGGGCGAGACGTAGAGGTCGATCAGCTCGAAATGCAGCTCGGGCAGTTTGGCGAGCGCAGCGCTCCAATAGGCCCGCAGTTGCGCCTTGCCGCGCACCGTGCCTGATGGGCCGAAGCCGAATGCCGGGATCCGGTCCGAAGTCATCTCGGTATCCTCGGCATACAGTGCCAGCACCCGCTCGAGGTCGCGCGCGTTCCAGGCGGCGATCCAGTCGTGGCCGAGCGCGGTGAGGCGCGACGGGTCGTGAAAATCCGGCATCGATTTCCTCCTTTTGTTATGGCCAAATTAGGTCAATAATATTGACCTATATCGATTTGTCCATGCCCAAAGAAGAATGTGGGCGCGCGGCTCACCGCGGTTGCGGGGGCGGGCCGTGTCGCGTATCTGCTTGCCATGACAGCCCAGCACACAGCCCGCGACTCGTCGACGCCTTCCGTGGCCTCGGCGCATGACAAGATTCTGATTGTCGATTTCGGCAGCCAGGTGACGCAACTGATCGCCCGCCGCGTCCGCGAGATGGGCGTCTATTCCGAGATCGTGCCGTTCCAGAAGGCCGAGGCCGCATTCAAGGAGATGAAGCCGAAAGCGGTGATCCTCTCCGGCGGCCCGGAATCGGTGCACGAGACCGGCTCGCCGCGCGCCCCGCAGCTGATCTTCGAATCCGGCGTTCCCGTGCTCGGCATCTGCTACGGCCAGATGACGTTGGCGGCCCAGCTCGGCGGCGAGGTCGAGGGCGGCCATCACCGCGAGTTCGGTCGCGCCGATGTCGAGGTCAAGACCGACAGCCAGCTGTTCGACGGCATCTGGAACCACGGCGAAAAGCACCAGGTGTGGATGAGCCATGGCGACCGCATCACCAAGATGCCGCCCGGCTTCTCGGTGGCCGGCACCTCGCCGAACGCGCCGTTCGCGATCATCCAGGACGAGAAGCGGAAATATTACGGCCTGATGTTCCACCCCGAGGTGGTGCACACGCCCGATGGCGCCAAGCTCTTGCGCAACTTCGTGCGCAAGGTCGCAGGCCTCACCGGCGACTGGACTATGCGCGCGTTCCGCGAGGAGGCGATCGAGAAGATCCGCGCCCAGGTCGGCAAGGGTAAGGTGATTTGCGGCCTCTCCGGCGGCGTCGATTCCGCGGTCGCGGCGGTCCTGATCCATGAGGCGATCGGCGACCAGCTCACCTGCGTGTTCGTCGATCACGGCCTGCTGCGGCTCGACGAGGCCAAGACCGTCGTCGACCTGTTCCGCAACCACTACAACATCCCGCTGGTCCATGTGGACGCGTCGAAGGAGTTTTTGGGCGAGCTCGATGGCGTCACCGATCCCGAAGCGAAGCGCAAGACCATCGGCCGCTTGTTCATCGACGTGTTCGAGGCCGAGGCCAAGAAGATCGGCGGCGCGGAATTTTTGGCGCAGGGCACGCTCTATCCTGACGTGATCGAGAGCGTCTCCTTCACCGGCGGACCTTCCGTCACCATCAAGTCGCACCACAATGTCGGCGGTCTTCCGGCGCGCATGAACATGAAGCTGGTCGAGCCGCTGCGCGAGCTGTTCAAGGACGAGGTGCGCGTGCTCGGTCGCGAGCTCGGCCTGCCCGACGTGTTCGTCGGCCGCCACCCGTTCCCGGGCCCGGGCCTCGCGATCCGCTGCCCCGGCGACATCACCAGGGAAAAGCTCGATATCCTGCGCAACGCCGATGCCGTCTATATCGACCAGATCCGCAAGCACGGCCTCTACGATGCGATCTGGCAGGCCTTCGCCGTGCTGCTGCCGGTCAAGACCGTCGGCGTGATGGGCGACGGCCGCACCTACGAATACGTCGTCGGCCTGCGCGCCGTCACCTCGACCGACGGCATGACCGCGGACTTCTACCAGTTCGACATGAAGTTTCTGGCCGAAACCGCCACGCGCATCATCAACGAGGTGAAGGGCGTGAATAGGGTGGTGTATGACGTGACGAGCAAGCCGCCGGGGACGATTGAGTGGGAGTAGGGGACAGTGATGAATGGCGACGCTCACAGGGTCGCCAGTGAATTCACGGAGCGCTCTGGAGCGTAGAGTGATTGTAGACCTAGCCGAGTGGGCCGAGGACAAGTTCTCCGAACTTTGCTCGCGGGCTGGCGTTACGCGAAACAAGTCCGCCCAGGACCGAACCGGGTGGGACTATCTTGTTGAATTTCCGCCGACAGTAATACGTGATGCACCTAGGGACCTCCAACCGGTTGACGCCGCTGCGCATGTGCAAGTGAAATCGAAGCGGACTGGCCGCGCTAGCGTTCCTGTAAAGCTGTCCAACGCGCTCCGTTTTGCGAAGAATCCTTTGCCTTGTTTTGTAGTGCTGTTCTTGGGGACGCAGGGCGGCGAACCTGTCCGAATCTTTGCGAAGCATTTTTGGGAAACAGAGATTCGTGAAGCGCTGAAACGCGTGCGAGAGGCGCATGCCAAGGGCCGTGAAGATCTCCATAAAGTGACGTTCACATTGAGTTTTGATGCTCAGGATGAACACAGCGAGGATTTGCTGAAGTGGATGGAGGCAGCCGTAGCGTCACACGGCGATCGGTACGCAGACGTCAAGGGCGCCTTTGGGCGCACGATCGGTTTCGAGGAAGGTGCCATCCACGGCAGCATTCGTTTCAATATCGCCGATCTCGGAGCGCTTGTAGACCATCAAATTGGCCTTGCCGCCATCGCGCCGCCAATCAATATCACTATCAGAGAACGCCGATTTGGAATTAATTCATCGCAGCCCCTGTTTGAAGGCATCCCCAGCGTTGTCCGGATGCAGTCACTACCTCACCCTTGCCGGGTGCGGCTACGCGGTGGTGACCGTGATGATATTTGGCTTGAAGGTAAGCTGTTTGCCCCCGCGCTGCCTAACCTGCCGTTGGAATTTCGCAAACTGCGTGTAGTCGCTGATTTCCTCGAAATTATGATTATCGGTCAAAATGCAGGTCATATCACCGTCTCTCTGGATCCAGATGCCCATCGATCCCTGATTGGATTGCGGGCATTTGTAGACGTGCTGAAAATTGGTGATCAAGGGCCGCTTCAGATACAGATTAGCTGCAACGGTCGTTCCTTGCCGTCATTCTCGGTCAAGCTTCCAATCGAGCAAGACGCCGATATGATACGCCGCGTTTCTGACGCCATCACTGGTTTGGAGAAGGCATCCGTTGGTGCTTTGCTTCCTGAGCTAGCTCTCTCGCTGTCGGAGATCAGCCAGGCTTGGAACTCGATCCTTGCGTTCAACGATTTGGTTACCAGTAGCGGTATGAGCGGCACATTTACGCTCGATCGCGACATCCTGCCCGAAGTAAGCCAGGCAACTTCGATCTACTTCTACGATTATGTCGATGTTGGAGCTTGGACCTTTATGGCGGTTGTACGCCGGCAGATTCTTGCGCTTGAGACGGAGGGAGCTGGAGCATCGTTCAAGCTTGGGGCCTCTCGAGTCATTGAAAGTATCGTGCGGCAAGGAAGAGGAGAAGATTACCTCACCGACCTTCGCAAGCTCTACGCAAGCGCGTGCAAAATCGAGGGTGATGGGGTCCTTGACTTCAACGGCGGCGACTATCGAGGGCTTACGTCGGGAGCTGCACGGCACGTCCCGCTTCTTCTTTCACGAGGAGCGCGATAGCCGCCGATGATCTTCAACGGCTCAGACCGTCCTTTTTCGTCTGCGCGTCGCGACCCTAGCTTACGACGACAGGGGCCGATTAGGGCGAGATCGTAACATCCGAGATGACCCGAATCACTTCACGGAGATAGTCATAGCCAGATTGGCCGGCCACTTCCGTTGCGATGGTGTCAATCGGTAGCTCGACGCTTACACCTCGTCGAGAGTTTATGACAGCGAGAGCTCGGGGTAATCGCCCAGTGCTGTTGAGGTACAGTGCGCCGTAGATGGTGACCTGTCGAAACTCGTATGATCGGAACGGTCGATCTCCATCCTTCAGGCGGCGCGCCAACGTGATATCGACCCGAGATTTCTTGATCTCCGCGCGAATGAGTTCCATGATGGGGTAGCGATCAAGTTCTTCCCGTAGCGCTTCGTAATCTTCGGCGGCAGTTGGCGAATACGGATCGTAGTGCACGTTGATAGACATGATTGCTTGACGTGCCGCGCCAAGCGGAACGGCCACGTTGACTTCCTCATCATCATGGACCAGCGGATTGCTTGCTATGAACTCGGCTGAAGACATGATTCTTGTCTTTGCCTTCTGCAATTGAAGGCCTTGATTGTCGATCAAGAGCCGCGTCAGCGTTACCAGGGACTTGAAACTCTGATCCGGACTATTTGAAAAAATATAGTAGTCATCTGCATATCTTAGGAAATCGACGCCGTTAGAGAGCAGCAGGCCGTCGATTTGTGCGAGTACGAGTTCTGCGATTAGACGAGAGGCCGGGCCACCGACTGGTATTCCGAACGAGTAGGTTCCGGATAAATTTGAAAGGAATGCTTTAATGCGGGAAATGGCATAGGCGGCGTCGGGAAGATGTTGGATTGAGTTTTCAATACGGTGATGGTTTATCCGCAGATAGAATTCCGAAATGTCGCAGCTCACCACGAAGCTGTTGGAGGCGGCTTTTTCAATGGCATGGTCGATGAAGTTTCTCCACGTGACTTGCTTATTGAAGCACGTCGCCTGTTCCTCGTCCCATTGATATCGATACGAGAAGACCCTCTGACGCTCCAGTGGTATTCGCGCGGCCTCGATCTGGTCCGCGATAGACAGGACCCAGCTTAGGTAAGCAACGTTCCAGATGGGGTCGATCTGCATTGCCCAGCGAAAGCCCGTATAGCCGACAGGGGCAAGCGCTCCGACATTCATTGGAGGATACTCGGCTAGGCTCCGGGGTACGTCGATATCGAGCCTCGTTAGAATTTCGACGGCTCGATCCGGCAGATCATGCAGTACATGATTTTCAATCGGGAATGGGAAAATGTCCGTGTCCCCGTGTCGCACGATGTTTCGGATCGCTCTACGATAGAACTGCTCCACCACTCATCCTCCCCAGCCACGCACAGCGCTAGCAGATGAGGTGTCGATTCACCAGTGGTTGATTCCGGGCGGCGCCGCTACCGCGTCATCTAACTGGCTCGACCCGGCAAGCATGGCGACGCGTCGCTTATCGGGGCGCCGGGGCTAATTGTCTTGTACACAAATCAAATCTCACTTCGCCACCTGCGACAAATCACCCCGACGGGCAACTCACCAAAACCTGTCAATCCGCAAATAAGAAAATATTCCGCTTGGCGTTTGACCCAACTCAGATGTTCAATATGTGCGTCTCACCCGATCGAGGGGCGGATCGCGATCGTCACGAACGCGGGTCGAGATGCGGTGGACGCTGAATGCGCAACTGACGAGTGCGCACGAGGTGGACGGCGAAATCGTGCAGGCCTGACGCCCTAGTGGTAGGTGTCTCTTCACATTGCGCGTTGCGCGTGGCGAAGACGGTGACAACAAAGCCCAGTCTCGCCGGGGAGAGCACGTATAAGCCGTAAGCCATCGCGCAGGGAAGGCCGGGTTGTTCCCGGTTACACCTGTGGTCCTACCCCCCGTGCTTACTACCCCTTGCACGGGGCCCATGGGTGCGATCGGCACCCGGTCTTCCCTGCGCCCTCTGCCAAGCGAGGGCGAAACGACACGCAAGGCTCGGACGTTTCAGTCGCGAGAATGCCGTTGCATGCCCTTGCGCCGGTTGAAGCGCGAGGGTGGAGAGGGCGGATCAGCCGGAGGCGCGATGCACCATATCAGCTCGATTGACCCATGAACGATCTACTTCGGCAAAAGACCCGCGGCGCGATAGCTGTCGATCGCCGCGTCGTAGAGCGAAATGTCGCAGCGGCTTCTGGCGATGAGCTGCGCGCCGGCGATGGCGGCGAAGATGGCGCGGGCGCGCTGTTCGCTCTTTCTTGCACTGACCAAGCCCGCCGCCACCAGCAGCTTGCTCAGCCACGCCACGTTGACGTCGGCAAAGGTCTGCACCTCCTGCTTCACTTCGTCGGGCAGGTCGTCGACCTCAGCGGACATGAAGCTGCACAGGCACATGCGATTGTCGTTCTCGAGCGCCTTGCGAAACATTTCGGGATAGCGGCGCAGGCAGCGGACCGGATCGGCGGTGTCCGCCAGCATCGCCTCGAGCTGGGCGGCGGTGTCCTCCCAGTAGCGCCGTGCGACGGCGGCGCCAAGTTCGGCCTTGCTCGGGAAATGGTGATAGATGCTGGCGGCCTTGATCCCGACTTCGTCAGCGAGATCGCGGAAATTCAGGCCGCCATAGCCGCGCGCCTGCGCGGTCCGCTTTGCTGCCGCCAAGATGGCCTCCCGCGCACTTGAACTCACGTCGTCCTCTCACTGCTTCGTTATCTACCAAGTGACAGGTAGGCCTTGACCGTCAGGATTAAAAGTCCTCATATCGGTCCTACCAAGTGACAGGTAGACAAAAGAGGAGTCATGATGAAGATTTACGATTTTCCGACCGGTCCGTATCCGGCCCGCGTTCGCATCGCCTTGGCCGAAAAGAACCTGCGGCCGCGCGTGCAGTTCGTCCTGGTCGATCTCTACAAGGGCGAGCACAAGCAGCCCGAATTCCTCGCCAAGAACTACTCCGGCACCCTGCCGGTGCTCGAACTCGACGACGGCACCTACATTGGCGAGTGCACGGCGATTACCGAGTACCTCGACGCGCTCGATGGCGCGCCGACGCTGACCGGCAGGACGCCGCGCGAAAAGGGCATGATCCACATGATGAGCAAGCGTGCCGAACTGGAGGTGCTCGACGCCATCAGCGTCTATTTCCACCACGCCACGCCGGGGCTGGGGCCGCATGTCGAGATCTATCAGAACCCCGAATGGGGATTCCGTCAGCGCGACAAGGCGCTCAGGGGGATGCACTACTTCGACGGCATCCTGCAACGACAGCCGTTCGTCGCCGGCGAGGCGTTCACGATGGCCGATATCACGCTGATCGGCGGCTTGATCTTCGCAGGACTCGTGAAGGTGCCGGTGCCGGCAGAGTGCGAGGCGCTTCTCGCATGGTACGCAAGGATGCAGGAGCGTCCAAGCGTCAAGAACCGGATCACGATGTCCGAGCCGGCCAAGGCATCTTGATTGAGCAGGCGTGGTCCGCAGTGAGCGAAGCGATATCCGGGGACTTCGTGCGCGTCCCGCATGTCGCTACGCTCACGCGGGCTACTCGCTGCTCATGCGGGCCACTCGCACCCGGAGTCAATTACACCATCGTGGGTCACTGCTCCCTCTTGAACAGATCCTGGAAGATCAGCGGGCCCCAAACCCGGCCGCGTGCGTGCACCAGCGCGCCGCCCTCGTTGAGCTTTCCGAGCTTGACCGGCGCGAACCCGAGTTGCTTGGCCAGGGCCGCAACCGGAGCGATCGCGTCGTCGTCGTCACCGGACAGGAAAACCACCCGGTGGCCGCCCTCGACGACCGGGTCGGCAGCCAGTTTGGCCGCAACCAGATGATTGAAGCCTTTGACATACCGGGCGCCGGTGAACGACTTCGCGGCGAAGGCGGAGGACGGAAGATCGTCGAGCTCCTCGGGCGGAAGCAACGCGTTCATCGCGTCGATCACGGTCTTGCCTTGCCAGCTCGGCAGCGCCTTTGCGACCTCGCGATGCTCCCCGAACGGGACCGCCAGGATGATGGTGTCGGCCGCGAGTGCATCCCGCAGCGATTTGGCGACGACCGTGGGTCCGATCGCCCGGGCCTGCGGCGCCAGCTCCGCGGGCGGCCGGCGGCTCGCGACGGCCACCTCGATGGTCTTGCGGGCGAAGGCCGTGGCAAGCGCCTGACCGACCTTGCCGAAGCCGATAATTGCGTAACTCATATGCTTCTCCTCTGGTTTGCCGCGCCGTGCGGGTTGCGAAGATCGAATGGAGTGACCGGCCGGCGTTGCCCGTCAGATTTGCGCCAGGCCGCCGTCGACGGCGACTTCGCTGGCGGTCATGAAGCTGCTGTCCGGCGAGGCGAGGAAGGCGGCCACCGCACCGATCTCCGCCGGATCGGCCATGCGCTTGAGCGGATTGAGCGAGGCGAACACCTTCATGCCTTCCTCGCCCAGCGCTTCCACCGCGAGTTCAGTCGCCGTCGGCCCGGGCGACAGCACGTTGACGCGGATGCCGGTGCCCTTCAGGTCCTCCGCCCAGGTCCGTGCCAGGTTGCGCACGGCGGCCTTGCTCGCGCCGTAGGCGCTGAATGCCGGAGCGCCGGTGGTGCCGGCGCTCGATCCCGTCAGGATGATCGAACCGCCCTCGGACATCAGCGGCAGCGCCTTCTGGACCGTGAAGATCGAACCCTTCACGTTGGTATCGAAGATTTCGTCGATGTGCTCGGCGGTGATCTTGCCGAGCGGAAGCTGGCTTCCTGCACCGGCATTGGCGAAGACGACGTCGAGGGTTCCGCGCTCGGCTTTGATCGCCGCGTAGAGCCGGTCGAGGTCGGCCTGATCGGAGACCGAGCCCTGCACCGCGCGAGCCTTGGGCCCGAGCTCGGCGATGGCGGCGTCGAGCGCCTGCTGCCGGCGGCCGAAGATGAAGACGAAGGCGCCTTCCTCGATGAAGCGCTTTGCTGCCGCGCGGCCGATGCCGGTCGCGCCACCCGTGATCACTGCAACCTTACCCTCAAGCTTTCCCATGATTGTCCTTCAGGCTCCATCTTCGACGCGTTTGGGGGAGGGCCCCCGAGAGCCTCGACATAGGCCCGCCGGCCTCACGCGTAGAGTGCGGAAGCGCGCACATCGGTGGTGCGAAATCGATCCACCTGGACGGCTGACGCCAGCGGCGGGGCATCGGTGTCCGCCGTTCGTGAATTGCGCCGCGTGCTTACCGGCATAGGCTTTGATCACCGCCAATGTCTCCCCACATACGAGCTTCTGATGTGTCGGATACGAGCTTTGGAAGGGGCGCCGCGGTGGTGCCGGATTGCACCATGATCGACTGGGATGACGTTCGCTACTTTCTGGCGGTTGCGCGCGGAGGCTCGGTGCGGGCCGCCGCCGAGCGCCTCGGGGTCAATCACTCAACCGTGCTCCGGCGCATCGCCCAGCTCGAGGAACGCCTCGGGGCGCAGATGTTCGAACGGCTGCCTTCGGGCTACCGCCTGACGGCTGCGGGGGAGGAGGTGCTCGAATTCGCCGACCAGATGGAGGCGTCGTCGCACCAGCTGGAGACGCGCGTGTTCGGGCGCGACCAGAGCGTGCGCGGGCGTCTGCGGGTCACGCTGGCGCCGACCCTTGCGACACACCTGCTGATGCCGGACTTCGCCGAGTTCGCGCGTCTGTATCCGGACATCGAGATGGACATCCTGTCGTCCGGCGAACTGGCAAACCTGACCAACCGGGAGGCCGACGTCGCGATCCGCGTCGTCTACGACCGCAAGACCCTGCCGCTCAATCTGCACGGCCAGAAGGGACCGGAGCTGTTCGGCGGCATCTACATGTCCCGCGATCGACTGGCCGCGTGGCGCGCCGGCGCGCCTGAGCCGATGCGCTGGATCGTCATCAGCCTTCACGGAATCCCGGACTGGGCCCACGAGGGCGAGGTGCGCGCCGCGGGGGTTCCGTTCAGGATCACGGACGCCGAGGCGCAGCTCGTTGCCGTCCGGCAAGGGCTCGGGATGACGACCCTGCCGTGCTTCGTTGGCGATGCCGACCCACTCCTGGTAAGGGTGCCTGGCACCCACCTGCACATGTACGGAACGCTCTGGCTTCTCACCCAGGGGGAGACGCGCAAGACCAAGCGCGTGCGGTTCTTCACCGAGTTCGTCTCCCGCCGGCTCGCCGCCTACGCGCCGCTGTTCGCGGGGCTGTCCGTGTCGCGCGACTGATGCGCGGACGTAGCGAGCGTAGCGGTGACATAGCGCGCCGATCAAGCGGCCAGCGGCCGCTCGACCGGTCGATGCGCGCTGTGCGATCAATACGGACCGGGTTCGCAGGGGACATTGTCGCCGGTCCAGGGCGCGGTGGCAAATGCGCCGACGCGCGGCGCCGGAATGCAGGCGCGGCCGTTGACGTAGACCGGCTCGGCCGGCACGGCGGCGCTGGCCTCTGCGACGTGGCGGGACACTGCATGGCTTTCACGCGCCATTGCCGGCGACGCGATCATGGCAACCGCGATCAAAGCAGCCGACAGCAGTTTGACGTTCGTCATTGCGTTTCTCCGTTTGTTGATGGGGCCAAGCAGTCTGGCCTCGTCGGATAAGTGCGCGCAGCAACGGCGGAGTTAAATGCAATCCTCGCTCACGCCGGCTCAACGCTGCGTGAGTCATGCGGCCGTCGCGGTTGGGTTACAGCGATGTGTATCGTCGCTGAAAGACCGGATGAATGAAACGTGATCCATCGCGTCTTCGCGTGATGAACGTGAGGCGGGCTGCGTCCGCCGCTAGCGCGTGTTGACCGCAAGCTGCGCCGCGAACGCCCGCCGGTAAGCCGGCCGCGCTTCGCCGCGCGCGACATAGGCGGCGACGTTCGGGTATTCGTCGAGGAGGCCCGATGCTCTCAGTCTGAGCAGCACCGAGACCATCATCAGGTCGCCCGCGCTGAATCGGCCGTCGAGCCAGTCGGCCTCGCCGAGACGCGCGGAGAGCTGTTTCAGCCGCTCGCGAATGCGATCCATCACCAGCGGCAGACGCGCTTTGCTCCAGGGCTTGTCGCCCTCCAGTATCCTCGTGGTGACGAGTTCGAGGATCGCCGGTTCCACGGTGTTGACCGCGGCAAACATCCAGCTGATTGCGCGGGCGCGGGCGTTGGCATTGTCGGGTAGCAGGCCCGCATGGCGCTCGGCGATGTGGAGCACGATCGACCCCGTCTCGAACAGCGCGAGATCGCCGTCCTCATAGGTCGGAATCTGACCGAACGGATGCAGCGTGAGATGTGCGGGCTGCTTCATCGCCTCGAATGAAACCAGGCGGACTTCGTAAGGCTGCCCCACTTCCTCCAGCGCCCAGCGGACGCGCGTGTCGCGCGCCAACCCCTTGCCGCCGTCGGGGGATCGCTCGAAGGCGGTGATGATAGGTGGCATCGTGTCTCTCCGTGTCCTTGCCAGGCGTCCCGAGGACGAATGCGCGGCGCGTGCCCCGACAGCCGATGTTGGGTTTCTTTTGACCGCAATCGTAGCCCGGATGGAGCGAAGCGTAATCCGGGTCCTTGCGAATGGCAGACCCGGTCCCGGGATTGCGCTGCGCTCCATCCGGGCTACGGACTACAGTGGAGACGTCGCGCGGCTGAGTTGCCTCGATGCAAATCAAATTGCTTCGCGCGACCTGCGACATATCACCCCGACGGGCAACTCAGCAAACCCTGTCAATCACCTCGCGTGAAAATATTTCGCTTTATCAGAAGGAAAATTCAGTATACAAATGCGCCGTCTCGCCCGACACGAGGGCGCTTCGCGGTCGTCACGAACGCGGGTCGAGATGCGGTGGACGCCGAATGCGCAGTTGACGAACGTGCATGAGGCGGACGGCGAAGTCGTGCAGGCCTGACGCCCTAGTAGTGGCAGGTGTCTTTTCGGATTGCGCAAATGCGCGTTGCGAAGACGGTGACAACAAAGCCAAGTCTCGCCGGGGAGAGCACGTATAAGCCGCACAACCATCGCGCAGGGAAGGCCGGGTTGTTTCCGGTTACACCTGTGGTCCTACCCCCGAGCTTTCTACCCATTGCTCGGGGCCCATGGGTGCGATCGGCACCCGGTCTTCCCTGCGCCCTCTGTTTCGAAAGCGGGCGAAACCAGACGCAAAGGCCCGGGCGGTTCCCGTCGCGGCAATGCGGACGTATGGCTCGCGGTATCGCAACAGGTTCGACGTGGTCCTGGCTTTTCGCCAGGGCGACAGTGGTGTGTTTGGAGGCGGTGGTGTTCCGCGAATTATTTTCATCAGCCTGTCGGCCGGCGTCGTCGTCAACCGTCCTTTGCCCACACAAGGAGGACTGCACATGACCGATCTCGTCACATGCCTTTGGTTCGATCAGGGCCAGGCGCGCGCAGCGGCGGAGTTCTACGCCGCGACGTTTCCCGACAGCCATGTCGATGCGGGGCATATATCGCCGATACCGGGCATCGGGCAGGGCGAGGAACTGACGGTCGAATTCACCGTGCTCGGCCGCCGCTTCGTCGGGCTGAACGGCGGCTCCAACTTCACGCCGAACGAGGCGGTCAGCTTCATGGTGTTGACCGACAGCCAGGAGGAGACCGATCGCTACTGGAATGCCGTCACGTCGCACGGTGGCAAGGAATTGCCGTGCGGGTGGTGCCGGGATCGCTGGGGCTTTACCTGGCAGATCACGCCGCGGCGGCTGCTCGAACTCGTCAACGGCGCCGATCGCGCCGCCGGCAAGCGCGCGATGGAAGCGATGATGACGATGAAGAACATCGACATTGCCACGATCGAGCGGGCGGCGGCAAACGCGTAGGGCGGATCTGCGGCAAGCAGCAATCCGCGATGTCGTTGGTATGTGGATCGCGGACCTCGCCGGGATCAGAGCCGGAACTCGTTTGCCTCGGCAATCGGCATGATCGGCACGTCCAGAAGCTCATTGAGCAATTCCTGCCGGAAACTTTGCGACGTGTCCGTGGTCGGGGCGTGGAATGCATATCGCGTCTTCAGATAGAGCGGCGTTCCCTCGGCGATGTCGTTCGTTCGCACGATGATCTGGTATTTGGTGCTCTCCGGCGGAAGACTGGCGATGTCTCCCTGAATGATCATTGTCTCCCAGCCGACGCCGCCAAGGCGCCCATCCGCCTTCTGCTTGTAGGCTTCATCGCATACGACAATCACCTTTTTGGCCATCGCGAGTTCGTTGCACATCCACTGCGGCAGATCCATGCCACGCCGCAGATGAAACTTGTCAAGCCTTGCCTGGATGCCGTGCTCGATCAGGTAAAGCGCGAGGCTTTTCACCCACGCGACGGCTTCGTCCGATTTTGACGTGTGGCTGATGAAGACACGCGGCGACTCCGTTGATGGGGTTGTCGCCGTCTCGGTGGGGCGATCGTTTCTCAGACGCTCATAAACGTCGCGGTGAAGCACATGGATGGTCAGCGATGCATGAGACGCCGCCGTTGCGCAAAAGCCGGCCTTCAGGGCGGCCACGACCTTCTCGCTCCGCAGGCCGCCGGCGCCGGCTCCCAGGAGCGGAGCCGAGACGGCCCTCACCGAGGGGTGATCGCGGGTGAACTGGCCCAGCTTTTGGCCGATCGACTCGATGGCGGGGACGGTTGAATACCTGCCGCGAACCGACGCAGCAAAACCGACGTATTGCGCAATGTTGTCCGCACCTTCAAACGGCACGATCTCGACGGTGCCGAGCTCCATTCGCTCGCTCGGATGTGGAATTGAGTGATGAACCAGCGAACGAGCGACAAATCCGGTGATGGTGCCCGCCGTCGAGCACGGCAGCGCGATGAGATCGGAAGGCCCATCGAACAGGTCACCAAGACGCAGTCTTACGGTCGGTTCCATACCGAGCTCCAACGGAAAATGTCTTGCGAACGCGAAAAGGTCTGCGGCGGAAAGGTTGCAAGCTACATGATTTCGCCTGTGCCTAGAAGTCCTCCTTTGGCCGGCACACATGCCGGGTGTGCCGGGTGTCTGACTATGTTACGAATCCCGTATCGTCCCTCCCGGAGCCGTCATTGATGTCCGTCGCAGCCGCCGCCAATCAACAACAAAATCTCACCGCCGCCGAGAGCGATCCGCAAGTGCTCGGCTGGATGCAGGGCTTTCCGCCGCCGCAGGACAAGACCATCACGTTCCAGGACGGCTCGTTCCGCAGCTTCCCCGAGCTGCGCTGGGCCTGGAGCAACATCCGCCAGCTGGTGCCGACGGTGAATGTCTGGCGCGGGGCAGGGCCGGCATCGGAGCTGCCGCGCGAGGATCACGATATCGGCGCATCCGCGTCGGTGACGATGGACGGCCGGCCGCAGACTTTTGCGCGCATGCTCGAGGACAGCTACGCCGACGGCATCGCCGTGCTGCATCGGGGCAAACTGATCTACGAGCGCTATTTCGGCGCGTTGAAACCGCACAAGCCGCATATCGCGATGTCTGTGACGAAATCGTTCACCGGCACGCTCGCCGGCATCCTGATCGCCGAGGGCAAGATCGATCCGCGGGCGCCGATCACGGACTACGTGCCGGAGCTGAAGGCCAGCGCATTCGGCGACGCGCGCGTGCACGAGGCAATGGATATGACCACGGGGCTGAAATACACCGAGGTCTATACCGACCGGAATTCCGACGTGTGGGGGCTGCGGCGCGCCAACGGCATGGCGCCGATCCCGCCCGGCTACGACGGCGCGACCAACATCTTCGATTTCCTCTGCGGACAGCAGAAGCAGGGTGAGCACGGCAAGGCCTTCGCCTACAAGACCGTCAATTCCGACGTGCTGGCCTTCATCATCAGGCGGGCCAGCGGCATGACCTTGTCCGACCTGCTGTCCGAGCGGATCTGGGCGCCGATGGGCGCGGAGGAGGATGCGCATTACCACGTCGATCGGATCGGCACCGAGAGCGGTGGCGGCGGTCTCTCGACCACGCTGCGCGATCTCGCCCGCTTCGGCGAGACCATCCGCAACCACGGCCGCTTCAATGGCCGCCAGATCGTGCCGTCCACGGTGGTCGAGGACATCGCGCGCGGCGGCGATCCCGAGAAATTCAAGCCGGCCGGCTACGCCACGCTGCCCGGCGCATCCTACCGCAATCAATGGTGGGTGACGCACAATGCGCATGGCGCCTACATGGCGCGCGGCGTGCATGGCCAGGGCATCTATATCGATCCCAAGGCCGAGATGGTGATCGCGCGCTACGCCTCGCACCCGATGGCGGGCAACGCTGCCAACGACCCGGTGACGCTTCCGGCCTACATGACGCTGGCGAAGGATTTGATGGCGGGAGGCTAGCAACGCAGGCGGACTCGCACGGTGCCGTAGGGTGGATTAGCCGGAGGCCTAATCCACCGACCAATCTCACCAGTGATGCTGGTTTCGGCGGGTTGCGTTTCGCAAACCCGCCTTACGAATCTCGCTTAACCGCGCGACAGCTTCTCATACCGCTTGATCAATCGCTCCCGCTTCAGGCGGGACAAACGCCTGATCCAGAACACGCCGTCGAGCTGATCGATCTCGTGCTGATGGCACACCGCACGCAGCCCATCGGACTCCTCGGTCTGCATGTTGCCATCGAGATCCTGATAACGGATGCGGACCCGCGCATGGCGCTCGACCTCGTCGGTGACGCCGGGCATCGAGACGCTGCCTTCCTTGTGCAGGATCATCTCGGGCGAGGTCCGGATGATCTCCGGATTGACGTAGGTGCGCGGGCCTTCACTGGCGTCGAGCTCGAGCACCACGACGCGCAGCGGCACGCCGATATGCGGTGCGGTGATGCCGATGCCGGGCGCGGCGCGCATGGTCTCGAGCAGGTCGGCCGCCAGCTCGCGCAGCGCGTCGTCGAACACGGCCACCGGCTCAGCCGGCAGAGCGAGGCGCGGATCGGGATAGCGGACGATGGGGCGAACGGTCATGACGCTGTCTTAGGCCAGCGCAACGTGCCGGACAACACGGGCATGCAGCGGCCGCGCGCGCTACGCCGCTCAGAGCCGCTTTTCGAAGAACAGGTCGGGGTAGGGATCGTCGTTGAAGCGCGGGATCTCGGTCCAGCCCGTCCTGCGGTAGAGCTGACCGGCTTCCGCCAGCGCGCTGTTGGTGTCGAGCCTCAGCACCGCGATGCCGAGCTCGCGCGCGGCTTTCTCCGCGGCGTCCATCAGGCGGCGGCCGAGGCCGAGCCCGCGCGCGGCCGGCGCGACCCACAGCCGCTTGATCTCCGCGAACTCGCCGCCCGTGCCTTTCAGCCCGACGCAGCCGAGCGGCAGGCCGTCCGACATCGCCACGATGAAGCTGCCGCGCGGGCGCACCATGTCCTTGGCCTCGGGATCGCGCGACAGTTTGACGTCAAAGCCCTGCTTGAAGCGTCGGGCGAGCTCGGCGTAGTACTCGCCGAGGCAATAGCGCGCCTCGTCGCTGCGCGGGTCCATCTCATCCAGCGAGGTGCCGTCGCGCCCGAGTGCCGAGGCGATCAGATCCATCGCCGCCAGCAGCGCCTCGCGCTGGCTGTGGTGGCCAAGAAAGTCCTTGGCCTGCCGATTCGAGATCGCCTCATAGGCGTTGAACTCGCGCTTGCCTGTCGGCGTCAGCCTGGCGATGCGGCGGCGGGCGTCGTCGCCATGTGCGGTGGTCTCGATCAGCCCTTCGTCCTCGAGGCTGCGCAGCAGGCGGCTCATCAGGCCGGAATCGAGCCCGAGATAATCCCTGATGTCGCCGACATCGGCACGTCCGTGGCCGATCGCGTTCAGCACCCGCGCCGCCCCCAGCGGCCGGCCGCGGCCGAGGAACGAGGTGTCGAGCGCGCCGACCGCAGAGGTGACGGCACGGTTGAAGCGGCGAACGCGGGAAACGGGGTCGAGCATATCTGACTTTAGTCAGATATTGTCCGGGCGTCAATTGCGTTGGTTGCCCGGCGCGGCAGCCGATCGAAACCTAAGCCCGTGCCAGCACCAGCACATTGCCGGCAAGGATCGCGGCGGCGCCGGCGAGTACCGGCCAGCCCAGCGCGAGGTGCTCGAACAGCGCCGACAGCACGAGGGCGACGAGCGGCACGAGCGCGAGCGTGTAGGCGGCGCGGCCGGGACCGAGCCGGCGTACCAGCTCGAAATACAGCATGAAGGTGATGCAGGACGCTGCGACGGCGAGATAGAGGAAGCTCGTGACATAGGACAGCGACAAATCGACCGCAAACCGCGTGCCGGTCGCGACCGCCCACAGCGCGCTCGCGGCTGCGCCGACGAAGGCGCCCCAGGCCAGCACAGAAGAAACCGGCAATCCGGCACGCTGGTTGCGCGCGCCGACGGTGGTGCCGGCGCCGGTCGCGATCGCCGCCGTGAGCGCCCAGGCGAAACCTGCGAGCGATGCGGTGCCATGCGCGCCGGCGCCGGGCAGGAAGATGATCGCGAGCCCGGCGATCCCGCACAGCGCGCCCCACACGAAGCCGGAGGAGATCGGCACACCGAGCGCGGCGCGTGCGATCACGGCGGCGAACAGCGACGAGGTCGAGAGCACCAGCGCCGCAACGCCGCTCGGCATCCGCGCGGTGGCTTCATAGAAGGCGATGAAAGCGATGGCGAAGAACAGCAGGCCCTGCAACGCGACGGCCGAGCGGTCCTTGCGCGGGATCGCAAGCGGCACGCCGCGCAGCCGCCCGTAGCCGAGCAGGATGAGACCTGCGAGCACCATGCGCAGCGCCACCGACCATGGCGCGGGCGTGACGCCGGCCTGCATCGCGGTGGCCAGCGCGCCGCCGCCCCAGAGCAGTGCGGTCAGCGCGAACAGCGCGGCGGTCATGGCGCGCCAATGTCGTCGCGCAGCGCGCGCCAGCCGCCCACGTCGATCCGCGCGCTCTCCGCCTCGAGCCGGGTGAGGGCGGTATCGAGCGTGGTTTGCTCGCTGTCGGAGAGGCGCGCCAGCAGCCGCGCCTCGATCGCGCTGCCGAGTGCGGCGATCCGGTTGAACGCGGCCCGGCCGCTGCGGGTGATGCTGACCGCAGCGTAACGGCGGTCGGTCTTGCCGGGACGCCGCACCGCGAAGCCGAGCTCGGTGAGCTGGCCGATGCCGCGGCTGACCGCGAACGGATCGAGCGCGCAGGCGCGGCCGATCTCGGCGGCATTGGCCGCATCGCGCTCGGCGATGACGGCGAGGATGCGCCAGCCGGCCTGGCTCAGCCCGAATGTCTCGCTGTAGAAGCTCTCCAGCGGGCGCGCGATCTGGGCTGCGACCAGGAACAGGCGATAGGGCAGCCAGGCGCTGAGCTTCAGGCCGTCGTCGGAGGCACGGTCGGTCTGTTTCATGGCGAAAGGCTCGCATAAATGCTTGCAAAGTGCAAGCATTATGCAAGGAGCCCGCGGGGCGCCAATGCGCGCAAATCCCGACACACTTGTCACTCCCGTTCATCACGGCCGCCGCGCCAGATTGCGGCATGGCCAATGACGAACGGCCGCCGGCGCTGGAACTGCGCAGGGGTCCCGGAGTTCGTCCAATTCGAAAGATGGAGAGCATCATGACCAAATCAGCAGAAAACGACCGCGGCGGACTGTCGGCGATGCAGACCCCGCCGGTGGTGTCGCGCGAGGCGTGGGAGGCGGCGCGCCTGGAGATGCTGGTGAAGGAGAAGGCGCATGTGCGCGCGCGCGACGCGCTGGCGGCGGAGCGGCGGCGGATGCCCTGGATGGCGGTCGAGAAGCCGTATGTCTTCGAAGGACCGAACGGCAAGATGAGCCTGCTCGATCTGTTCGAGGGCCGCCGGCAGTTGATCATCTACCGCGCGTTCTTCGAGCCCGGCGTGTTCGGCTGGCCGGATCACGCCTGCCGCGGCTGCTCGCTCGGCGCCGATCAGGTCAGCCACCTCTCGCACCTGAACCAGCGCGACACCACGCTGGCCTACGCCTCGCGCGCACCGCAGGCCGACATCGCGCGGCTGAAGGCGCGGATGGAATGGGAGATGCCGTGGTACACCATCACCGATAGTTTTGACGCCGACTTCGGCGTCGCCGAGTGGCACGGCCACAACGTGTTCATCCGTGATGGCGAGCGGATCTTCCGCACCTACTTCGTCAACAGCCGCGGCGATGAATCAATGGGCACGGTGTGGAGCTATCTCGACATCACGCCGTTCGGTCGGCAGGAGCTCTGGGAGGATTCGCCGAAGGGCTACCCACAGGGCCCGACCTACAAATGGTGGAACTGGCACGACAACTACGAGGCCGAGACCACGCCGAACGCGAAGTGGGCGGCAGTGACCGATGCCGGCGAGGCCGCGTTCCGCAAGATCGCCGAGCAGGAACGCAAGGCGACTTGAGCGGTGGAGCAGGGAGGACGCGCGGCGTCCTCCCTAGCGCTCGTTGTCCTTCGCGGCCGAGAGCGCCTTCAGCGCCGACAGCATCTCGCGCAGCCCGCGGTCGAGGCGCTTGTCGCGGCGGATCACGACCGCGAGCCGGCGGTGGAGTTTGGGCGACAGCGACCGGACGATCAGGTCGTGTTGCTTGGTCCTGGCAGGGACGGCCATGCCGGGCAGGATTGCGCAGCCAAGGCCGGCGCGCACCATCTCCTTGATCGCCTCGACGCTGCCGAGTGACATCAACGGCTTCAGCGACACGCCGCCGCGCGCCAGCCACTCGTCGGCAGTGCGCCGGGTGTTGCCGCCGGGCTCGAACAGCAGCACCGGCCGGGTCGCCAGCACCTCCGGCGTGACCCGCGCCGGCAGCTTCATGTCGCGCGGCGCGATCAGCACGAACTCGTCGCTCATGACCGGAGTGATCTCGAAGCTGCGTCCCGACACCGGCAACGTCACCAGCGCGATGTCGATCGTGTTGTCCTCGACCGCCCGCGCGATCTCCGCGGTGTTGCCGGTCGTGACCGTGATCTCCAGCGACGGCAATGCAGTCCGCAACTCCCTGAGAATCGGCGGCAGCAGGAAGATGCAGGCCGTCGCGCCGGTGCCGAGCCGCACACGGCCGGCGGTTCCCGTGGTTTGCTGGGCGACGGCGTCGACCGCCGAGGTCACGGCGGCGTTGATCTGGTGCGCATGCGAGAGCAGGGCGGCGCCGGCGGCGGTCGGCCTGGCGCGTCGTCCGACCCTCTCGATCAAGGTCGCATTCAGGCTGCGCTCGAGCTGGCGCACCTGCAGGCTCACCGCAGGCTGCGTCAGCTGCAATCGCTCGGCCGCGGCCGAGAAGCTGCCGCTGTCAATCACGACGGCGAAGCTCTCGAGATAGTCGAGGTTGAGGCTCTTCATCAAAGTATCTTTTATGCTGCGCATAAGATGCAAAAGCTTCCCTTATATAAGGCCGGGGCGCATAGTCCGGCAAGCGATGACTTCGACAGATCGGGAAACAGGCATTGTCCGGCCTCAAGTTCATTGGCGGCGTCATCGTCGAGCTGGGGCGCTATCTTGTGGTCTCGCCGCATTCGCGGATTCGCCGCTGGCAGGCGCTGCGCGAGCTTGACGATCGCCTGCTGGCGGATGTCGGACTGTCGCGCAGCGACGTCGAGATGGGTCTATGGTGCGCGCAGCGTGCACCGACGCGAGACGAGAATGGAAAGATGAGCAACAGCGAGAACACCGTGATCCGCGACGCCACCGAGGTCGACATGGCGGAGGTGCAGCGCATCTACGCGCACCATGTGCTCAGCGGGCTGGCGACGTTCGAGGAGGTACCGCCGACGCTCGACGAGATGCTTGGGCGTCGCGCCGCCGTGCTGGCCGCCGGGCTGCCATATCTCGTGGCCGATATTGACGGACGCGTGGCCGGCTACTCCTACGCGACGGCGTACCGGCCGCGGCCCGCCTATCGCAACACCATCGAGGATTCGGTCTACGTGTCGGAAGCCCTGCGCGGCCGCCGCGTTGGCGCGGCGCTGCTGCAGGCGCTGATCGAACGATCGGAGGAGGGGCCCTGGCGGCAAATGATCGCCGTGATCGGCAATAGCGGCAACGCCGGATCGATCGCGCTGCACCGTCGCATGGGTTTCGAGATGGTGGGAACGCTGAGATCGGTCGGCTTCAAGCTCGGGCAATGGGTCGACACCGTCCTGATGCAACGGCCGCTCGGGCTGGGCGCCTCCACGCTCCCCTCGGACAGGGAAGCAACCCGGTGATCGCACGCCGGATCGTGGCCGCCCTCGGGCTGGCGCAACTGATCTCGTGGGGCGCGACCTATTATCTGATCGGCGGGTTCGGCGAGCAGATATCAGCGGATCTCGGCTGGAGCCGCGACATCGTCTATGGCGGGTTTGCCGTAGCGCTGTTGGTGATGGGGGTGACGTCGCCGCTTGCGGGAAAATGGGTCGACGGTCGCGGTGGCCGCGAGGTGATGGTTGCAGGTGCCGTCATCAACGCGCTCGGCTGCGCCGGTCTCGCGGTCTCGCATCAGATCGGCACTTACTTCGCATCGTGGATCGTTCTCGGGCTCGGCATGCGGCTGACGCTGTACGATGCGGCATTTGCGGCGCTGGCCCGGATCGGCGGACCGGAGGCGCGCCGCGCGATGTCCGGCATCACCTTGCTCGGCGGCCTGGCCGCCACCGTGTTCTGGCCGCTCGGCCACGCGCTCTCGGAACATTTCGGCTGGCGCATCGCGGTGCTGGCCTATGCCGGCTTTGCGCTGCTGACGATTCCGCTGCATCTGCTGATTCCCAACCGGCGTTTTGCCGGCGTGCCGACCGCTGCCGCGACGGCAGCCCGGAAGCCGCTCGCGGTCGGCCGGCGGCAATTGGCGGCGGCCGGCGGGCTTTATGCCGTGATCACGACCGGCGCGAACTTCCTCAACGCCGGCATGTCGGCGCACATGATCGCGGTGCTGTCAGGCCTCGGGCTCACGATCACCGTGGCGGTATGGATCGCGACGCTGCGCGGCATCGGGCAATCCGCCGCGCGTCTCTGTGAAATCCTGTTCGGCGCACGGCTCGATCCGCTCGCACTCAACCTGATAGCTTGCCTGATCATGCCGCTGTCCTTCATCGCGGGCCTGTTCAGCGGATGGTCGAAGGAGATGGGAATCGCGTTTGCGCTGCTCTACGGCGCCTGCAACGGCATTCTGACCATCACCCGGGGAACGCTGCCGCTGATCCTGTTCGATCAGCGCAGCTACGGCACGCTGGTCGGCCGGCTCATCGTTCCGAGCTTCATCCTGCCGGCAGCGGCGCCGTTGGTCTACGCGGTCGTGATCGACCGCCTCGGCGATGCGAGCGCGCTCTATCTTTCCATAGGCCTTGCCCTGACAACGCTGGTCGCAGCTGCCATGCTGAAACTGCTGTTTCCGAGGGCTGCCTGAAGGCTGTCCCGCGGCATATGCTTTAGAAAACGGGAGGAACGAGAACGTGACGTCAAAGATCAAGAACAATTTCGCTTCCTTGATGCTCGCCGCGGGCATCGTCTTCTCCGGAACCGGCTTCGGTACCGCCGAGCCTTATGGCGACCGCACGGTGGCGTTGCTCAAGAAGCTGATCGCCTTCGACACCTCGAATGGCCCGGGCGACACCCGGGCGCTCGCCGAATATCTGAAGTCGCAATTCGCGCCGCTCGGCGCCGAGGTGGACATCTTCGTCGCCCCGAACGGCAAGGCCGCGCATTTCATCGCGCGGCTGCGCGGTGACGGCTCGAAGAAACCGGTGCTGCTGGCCGCGCATGCCGACGTCGTTCCGGTCGAGCACGAGAAATGGACCGTCGAGCCGTTTGCCGGCGTCGAGAAGGACGGTTTCGTCTATGGCCGCGGCGCGATGGACTTCAAGGGCGGGCTCGCCGTCTTCGCCAGCGCGGTGATGCGGCTGGCCGAGGAGAAGACGCCGCTGTCGCGCGACGTGATCTTCCTCGCCGAGGCCGACGAGGAGCAGGGCCAGTACAGCACGGTGTGGCTGGCGAAGAACCACTGGGACAAGATCGACGCGGAATTCGCCCTGAACGAAGGCGGCTATGTGCTGCAGGAGCGCGACGGCACGGTGCGCCAGATCAACGTCACGACGGCGGAGAAACTCTCGGCAACGTTTGCGTTGAAGGCGACCGGTCCCTCCGGCCATTCCTCGCGGCCGTTCCCGGCCGGCGCGATGGCCAATGACCGCCTGATCGCGGCGCTGGCCAAGCTCGCGGTGCATGATCCGGCGGTCAAGCTGGTGCCGGCGACCGAGGCCTATTTCAAGGCGCTGCTGCCGATCAGTTCGGAGCAGACGGCTGCCGATATCAAGCAGCTGCTGGCTGCAAGGGACCAGGCCGATCTCGATAAGGCCGGACAGAAGCTGGTCGCCGACAATCCGAAGGACAGCCTGCTGCTGCACGCGCTGCTGCGCGACACCATGGTGATCACGATGATCGATGCCGGCATCAAGCCCAACGTCATTCCCGGCGACGCCAAGGCGGTCGTGAATACGCGGCTGCTGCCGGGAACGACGACAGACCAGATGATTGCCGAGATCAAGCGCGTGATCGGCGATCCCGGCATCGAGGTCAGCATCGTCACCGCGTTGACGCAGCAGGAGGCGCGGGACGCCTATCTGATGCGGAGCAAGATGCCGGGGTCGCCGGTCGAGACCGAGCTTTATGCGGCGCTGGAGCGCAACGCGAAGCGGGTCTGGACCAACGCCGTGCTGGTGCCGACGATGTTCGAGGCTGGGACCGACGCCACCGCCTGGCGCGAGCGCAACGTGCCGGTCTATGGCATCTATCCCTATCCGCTCGACGACGACATCCTGAGCCGGATGCATGGCAATGACGAAAGGATCGGCGTCGAGGCCATCAAGCAGGGCGAGGAGTGGATCTACAACACGCTGCGCGAGGTCGCGAAGAAATAGGATTGCCTCCGGCCAATTCACGCGGCGGGCTCTCGCGGCAGCCACAGCGACAGCCAGCCGCCGAGCGCCAGCAGCGCGACGTTGCAGCCGAGTGCGATCGTGAAGGCATGCGCGTAGTCGTCGGCCTGCGGATGCGGGCCGAGCAGGCTGTAGAACACGCCGCCGATGACCGCGACGCCGAGTGCGGCGCCGATCTGGAATGTCGAGATCATCATGCCCGACGCCAGCCCGGCATGACGCGGATCGATGCTGCCGATCACGGCCTTGATCACCGACGGCATCACGGTGCCGAAGCCGAGCCCGCCGCAGATCAGGCCGAACTCGAGGCTTTGCGGCAGCGCGCCGCCGACCGACAGCATCACGACGCCGAAGCCGATCACCTGGAGCGCGAAGCCCAGCGTCAGCGTGCGCGCGCCGAGCCATTGCATCACCAGCGACGACACCAGTGAGCTGACGAAGAAGCCGGTGGCAAAGGGCAGGGTGGCAAGGCCGGCCGCGAGCGGCGAAAAATGCAGTCCGCTTTGCAGGTAGACCGCAAAGGTCAGATAGAACGACGACAGCATGTAGAAGGCGAGCGCCATCACCAGCCCGATCACGAAATCGCTGTTGCGCAGGAGATGCAGTGCGACTAGCGGATCGCCGCCGCGCGCGGACAGGCGGCCCTCGAAACGGACGAAGGCGGCGAGCAACAGCGGCGACCCCAGCAGCATTGCGACGATCCAGATCGGCCAGCCGGATTCGCGGCCCTCGATCAGCGGATAGACCAGGAGACCGAGCGTGAGCGACAGCAGGAAGACGCCGCCGATGTCGAGCCGCTGGGCATGCTCGGCGCGCGAGTCGGTCAGGAACAGCAGCCCGCCGATGAGGGCGATGAGGCCAATCGGCAGATTGATCAGGAAGATCGCCTGCCAGGCCAGTCCGAACGGATGGGCCGAGACCAGGACGCCGCCGAGCACCTGGCCGCAGATGTTGGCGAGGCCGAACGTCGCGCCGTAGAAGCCGAGCGCGCGGCCCTGCTCGGCCGCGGGGAACAGCACGCGGATCGACGCGAGCACTTGCGGCGCCATCACGGTTGCGGTGAGGCCCTGAAGAATTCGTCCAGCGACGAGCACGGTGGGCGACCAGGCAATGCCGCACATCACCGACGCAATCGTGAAGCCGGCGACGCCGGTCAGGAACATGCGCCGTCGCCCCAAGAGGTCGCCGAGCCGGCCGCCGGTGATCAGGAAGACCGCGTAGGTCGCGGCATAGGCCGAGATCACGAACTGCACCTCGCCCGGGCTCGCGCCGAGACTGTCGCGAATGGCTGGCAGCGCCAGGTTGACGACGTTGAAGTCGAGGATCGGCAGGAAGGCGCCGGTCAGCAGCACCGGCAGCGCCAGCCATCGCCCCGGATCGGCTGCCGCCGGCCGCGTGTCGTGCAATCGGAATGTCTCGGTGGTCTCGCTGGTCACCTTGCAGCTCCTCTGGACAACCGGCGGCGTGTCGCGCCGGTCGATCGAATTCCCGGAAGATGGCCTGTCTGTTTGTGATAAGGTATTACCGAAGAATGCGAAGCGAGTTTGCAAAAATGCACAGTGCTCTCGACTGGAATGACCTCCGCCTCGTGCTCGCGGTTGCACGCGAAGGCAGCCTGTCGGGCGCGGCGCGCAGGTTGGGCGTCACGCATTCGACGGTGTTTCGTCGCCTCGGCGCGATCGAGACCGTGATCGGGACGCGGCTGTTCGAGCGCTTTCGCGATGGTTACGCGCCGACGCCGGCCGGCGAGACCGCGGCGGCGTCGGCGGCCCGGCTCGAGGACGAGGTGCTCGCGCTCGAGCGCAAGCTCGAGGGGCAGGACCTCAGGCCATCGGGCACGGTCCGGATCACGACGACCGATACGCTCGGCACGGTGCTGATGCGGCATCTGCCCGCGATGCGCGCCGCGCATCCGGAGATCCAGCCGGAGATCATCATCTCCAACGCGATGGCGAACCTGACGCGCCGCGAGGCCGAGATCGCGATCCGGCCGACGCCGGCGCCGTCCGAGTTACTGGTCGGGCGGCGGATCGCCGATATTGCCCATGCGGTCTACGGATCGCGCAGCTATCTGGCCCGGCGCGGCGACAAGGATCTGTCGGCGCATGACTGGATCGGGCTCGACGACGCGCTGGCGGGGACCGTCATCGCGGGATGGATGCGCGAGAAGCTTCATGCGGCGCCGATCGCCTGCCGCGTCGATGCGCTGCCGGCGCTGTGTGACGCCGCGGCGGCGGGAATGGGGCTGGCCTTGCTGCCGTGTTACGTCGGCGATGTCGCGCCCGCGCTGCGGCGGGTCACGCCGAAGGCGCTCGTCGAGCCGCGCTCCGCGCTGTGGCTACTGACCCATGACGATCTCAAGCGCACCGCGCGCATTCGCGCGACGCTCGATTTCCTCGCCAAGGCGCTGGCGGCGGAGCGCGCGCTGTTCGAGGGCAAGCGCGCCGGCCGCCCGCGGCGCTAGCCGGTCTTGCAGATGTTCACATCTGAAGGACCTTTGCCGGGGTGCTGCTTGCTGTCCGATCAACTGGCGGCCGATGATGGTCGCGAAAGGCGTTGACGATCGTCTTCAGGATCGCGCGGGATCCGGCGTCGGACAATGCCGACAGCAGCACGATCTCGGACGGGGCCAGCGCAGGGAGGCCGAATTTTTCGCCAACCTCGATCGTGCCGGGAGGCGCCATCCGGCGCGAGAATACCGAAATCGCAAGGCCGGCTGAAACGGCCTCGGCAACGGCAAAGGCGCCGCAACCAAGGAAGGTCTCTGTCCACGGAAGTCCCGCAGCGTCGAGTGCATGCGTCGCGGTGTTGAGGATGCCGCAGGACGGTGAGGAGGCTGCAAGTCGAAACGGCTCGCCGGAGCGATGGACAAAGCCGGGCGTGGCAAACCAGCCGAAATGATCAGGTCCGAGCACGTCGCCGTCGCGGCGGTCGTCCTCGCGAAACACGATCACCGCGTCGATCGTCGCGCGATCGAAGGCATCGATCAGGTCACGGGCATCATCGAGCCGGACCTCGATCGTGAGTGCTGGGTCATGCGCGCTCAGCCGCGCCAGCACCGTGGGGAGCTCGGGCGCTCCGACATGGGTGGCTATTCCGAGCGAGAAACGGCGGCGCGCCGACGACAGGCCGGCGACGGCGCGGTCGTGCGCGGCAAGGAAGGCGCGCGCGGGTTCGAGAAACACCGCGCCCTGTGCCGACAGGCGCACCGATCGCGGCGTCCGCTCGACCAGCCTCTGTCCGACCTGGCGCTCCAGTCGCTTCAGCTTCACGCTGATCGCGCCTTGCGTGGTGCCGAGCGCATCGGCGGCACGGGTGAAGCTGTTGAGATCGGCGATCGTCACGAACGCCTTGACGGCATCGACATCGAGGGTGGTCATGTCATTCATCCGGAATTGTTGTCTCTGAAATATCTAGTCATCGAATTCACCAATGCTCAAGCGGTGACTAGCTTTGCGTTGTGAAGCGCCGCGGCCACCCGATTCCTGCCGCTGCTGCCTCAAGACATCGTGAGTCGATCGACCGACGCTGCTGCCAGCACCCTGGCACCAGCGCGCGGTATGCCGTTGGCTCGTCACAACAAAAGGCCCGATCATGTCAACTGAACTGAGCCGCCGCGGCGCTGTCGTGCTGTCTGCCGTATGCCTTGCCTGCCTGATGTTTGGATTGGAGATCTCCAGCATTCCCGCGATCCTGCCGACGCTGGAGCGGGTGCTGCATGCCGACTTCAAGGCGCTGCAATGGATCATGAACGCCTACACCATCGCGGTGACCACGGTGCTGATGGCGATCGGGACGGTGGCGGACCGCTACGGGCGCAAGCGCGTCTTCCTGGTCGCGATCGCCGCCTTCGGCATCACCTCGCTGATCTGCGGCGTCGCCTCGAGCGTCGAGATGCTGATCGTCGCCCGGTTCCTGCAAGGGCTGAGCGGCGGCGCGCTGCTGATCTGCCAGATCGCCGTGCTGTCGCACGAATTCCAGGGCGGCCGGCTGCGCGCCGTCGCCTGGGGCTGGTGGGGCGTGATCTTCGGCATCGGCCTCGGCTTCGGGCCGGTCATCGGCGGCGCCGTGGTCGCGGTGTCGAGTTGGGAATGGGTGTTCCTGGTCCACGTGCTGTTCGCTGCGATCGCCTTCGTGCTGACCATCGGCGGCGTTCACGAATCGAAAGACCCCAAGGCCAGCAGCCTCGACGTCGCCGGCATCGTGACGATGTCGCTCGCGGTGTTCTGCCTCGCGTTCTACATCACGCAGGGGCCTGATCTCGGCTTCGTCAGTCCGAAGGGGCTTGCAATCTTCGCCGTCTCCGTCGTGAGCTTCATCGCGTTCCTGGTTGCCGAGAAGGTCAGCCGTCGACCGATGTTCGACTTCTCGGTGTTTCGGATACCCGCATTCTCCGGTTCGATCGTCGGCTCGGCGGCGATGAACCTGAGCTACTGGCCGTTCATGATCTATCTGCCGATCTGGTTTCATGCCGGCCTCGGCTATGACAGCGTGTCCGCGGGGCTTGCATTGCTCGCCTACACACTGCCGACCTTGGTGATGCCGCCGTTCGCCGAGCGGCTGTCGCTGCGCTATCAGCCGGGCCTGATCATTCCGGCGGGGCTGTTCACCATCGGCGCCGGATTCATGCTGATGAAGTTCGGCAGTGCCGCCGCACAGCCGGACTGGCTGACGATGCTGCCGGGCTGCCTGCTTGCCGGAATTGGCCTCGGCATCACCAATACGCCGGTGACCAACACGACGACAGGCTCGGTCTCGAGCGACCGCGCCGGCATGGCGTCCGGCATCGACATGAGCGCGCGCATGGTCTCGCTGTCGATCAACATCGCGCTGATGGGGTTCATCCTGGCGAGCGGCGTGCTGGCGCATCTGAAGGCCGTGCTGCCGTCGATGGACGGCGCGCAGCTTCGCGCAATCGCCGAGCGGATCGCCGCCGGCGACGCCGCTTCGGCGCCGGAGCTGACCGGCTCGATCGTGCATCAGGCACTCGCGAGCGGGTTCGGTTGGGTGATGCTCTATGGCGGCATCGGCGTCTGGATCATGGCCGCGATCAGCTTCCTGATCTTCAATGCGCGGCAGGTCGTGCAGGCCGAAGCTCAGGGCACGAAGTGAATTGATGCCGCCGCGCCCGCCCTGAAGGAAAGGGCGGGCAGGCGGGATCGGTCACCTCACGAGGGTCAGCAGCGGCTTGTCCTTTTCGACGATATAGGTCGCAAGCTCGCTGGCCGTGACGTCGCCGACGTTCTTCGCCGCGTGGATCGCGCCTGCGGGGATGAACAGCACGTCACCGGCCCTCAGCGTTGCCGGCGGTCTGCCGTCGACATCGTATTCGAGCGTGCCGGCGAGCACATAGATGATCTCCTCGCCGGGATGGGTGTGCCGGCCGAACGCCTTGCCGGGTGCGATGTCGACGCGCACTTGCACGGCTTCACGTCCGGCCGCGCTGAGGTCGTGGCGCTGCAGGTCGGTTCGGGCGATGCCGGCCGGCTGCTCCGCCTGCGCGCTCGGGATCGTCAGGAGACTCGCCGCGAACAAGGCCGTCCTCGCGAGGAGGCGCGTCGCCGTCAACAGCTTACTGGTCATCTTGAACTCCGGATTTTCGTCTGGATCGGTCCAACCGCGAACCGGCAAGCGGCCGGTCCGCGTCGGAGGTCGTCATGTGCTGGTCTCAAACGAGGGTGGTCGTGACGTCGATGTTGCCGTGCACCGCCTTGGAGTAGGGGCAGATGCCGTGCGCGGCTTCGATCAGCTGTTGCGCGACGTCGCGCTCCACGCCGGGAACGTGGACGTTGAGGCGCGCGCTCAGGAAGAAGGCGCTGCCGGCCTGGTTCAGATCGATCTCGGCGTCGACCTCGGGCTCGCTCGCGAGCTTGACCTTGCGCTGTCCGGCCGCGAGCTGGATCGCGCCGATGTAGCAGGCCGACCAGGCGGCGGCGAACAGGTTTTCGGCGGCCGGGTGCGGCTGCGGCAGCTTGACGTCGAGGAAGCCGTCGCGCGAGCGGGCGGCACCGTTCGAGCCGGCGGTGACGTGGGTCTGTCCGGTGACGAGAACCTTGGCATTGGTGGTCATGGCAAATTCCTCTGGTTGAATTTAGATCGCATCCGATCTAATCGGACGCGTGTCGAAATAAGCCGCGTGCCCGGGCGTGTCAAGCACTTCCGATTTAATCGGATACGATTTATATTGACCCGGACTTCACAAACTCCGGAGCCGCCCGTGACCCGCCTCGCCAAGGCCGAAAGCAAAGGCCGAAAACTGTCGAATTTTCTGTGCTTTGCGGTCTATTCGGCCAATCTGGCCTTCGGCCGCGCCTACAAGCCGATCCTGGACGCGGTCGGCCTGACCTATACCCAGTACATTGCCATGATCGCGCTGTCGGAGGCGGACGACCAGACCGTCAGCGCGCTCGGCGAGAAGCTGTTCCTGGAATCCAACACGCTGACGCCGATCCTCAAGAAGCTCGAGCAGAGCGGCTATATCAGCCGCACCCGCGATCCCGCCGACGAGCGGCAGGTGCGGGTGAGCCTGACGGCCGCCGGCCGGCGCCTGCTCGACAAGGAGATCAACGCGTCGCTGGTCGAGGCCACCGGGCTCGGGGACGAGTTTCCGATCGTGCAGAAGAGCGTGGTCAGGCTGCGCGACAATCTGCTGCATCACACGCGCGGCGATACGAAGAAGGGCTGAGCCTCCGGCGGCGACTGCTGTGTCACGCCGGACGAGCTGAAACCGCGTTCTCAGAAGCTCACTTGAGTTAGCCCGACACGAGCTCGCGCAGCGCGGGGCGAGATGGGCTCGCTTCGGCGCGATCCGATCCAAGATGCACGGCCCCCGGCAGCGCGATGCGGACCAGAAGGCCGTGCGGCTCGTTGTCGTGCAGGGACAGCTCGCCGCCGTGCCCACGCACCAAGGCCTGCGCGATCGAAAGACCAAGCCCGAAGCCGCTCTTCTCGTCCATGGTGCGGGCCTCGTTGCCGCGGACGAAGGGCTTCAGCATATCGGCCCGGAGGTGCTCCGGAATCCCCGGACCGTCGTCGGAGACGTCGATGACGGTCCGATCGGCGGATGCGGAGAGCCGGATATCGACCTCGCTGCCGAACCGCAGCGCGTTTTCCACCAGATTGGTCACGGTGCGGCTGATCTCGCTGGGGCGAATCAGCAGCGATCCCCTGGTCGGGCCGTGGTAGCGCACGACGTGGCCGCAATCGGAGAATTGCTCGCAGACCGTCTGCAGCAGCGCGGCCACGTTGACCAGCGTCGGCTTCGCCGCGCTGCCGCCGCTCAGGAACGACAGCACGGATTCCAGCATGGCCTGCATCTGGTCGAGATCGTGCAGGGTCTCCGCGCGCTGGGCGTCGTTCTCGATATATTCGGACCGCAGCCGCAGCCGGGTGATCGGCGTCCGCAGATCATGACTGATGGCAGCCAGCATCCGCGTGCGATCGTTCATCAGGGTGGTGATGCGTTCGCGCATGCGATTGAGTGCGACCGCGGCAGCGCGGATTTCCTGCGGACCGGTTTCCGGAAGCGGAGCGGCCGCCTGGCTGATGCTGAAATTCTCGGCGGCGCGGGCAAAGGCGGAGAGCGGCGCGCTCAGCGCGCGACCGGCCCAGACGCCGAGCAGCGTGACGCTGACGAACAGGAACAGGAACGTGCTGACCCAGAATGCGCCGAAGAAAGGCGGCATTTTCGTCGGGCCGATCGTCGCTTCGATCAGGGCTCCGTCCGGTAACCGAACCGCCGCCGCCGCGGCCTTCGCGGAAAACTCATCGATATCGTCGACGCCGGGCGTATCGGACGAAGCCCTGTCAGACAAGCCTGGAGCGGCGTCGCGCAAGGTGAAGTGCAAGCGGGGAAAGGCCCGGTCGGCCGCCTGCAACAGCGCTGGGCGATTGGCCTGAGGCGCCTCGGCCAGAAGCTTGGCAACCAGCTGGAACTGATGGATCGGCCGGTCGGCGAACGATTTCGGTTTCTGGCTGGTGAAGTAAAGCCCGATCAGCGCGTGGATCAGCACCAGCGACAGCAGGATCAGGGCTGCGATCTGGCCGCTGATCCGGTGGAAGCTGAACAGCGCGGCAATCCTGCGGGTCCAGCTCATGCGTCCTCCACATGCGGCGTGAAGATGTATCCGCCGGTGCGCACCGTCCTGATGACAGACGATCCTTCGGTGATATCGAGCTTGCGGCGAAGCCGGCTGACCAGCACGTCGATGCTGCGCCCGAACGGGCTGGCCGGCCGGCTGCGCGTCATGGTCAACAGACCATCGCGCGTCAGGATCCGGCCGGGCCGCTCGCAGAACACCTGCAGCAGATCGAACTCGGCGCTGGTCAGCGTGACCTGGGCGCCGTCGGGATCGCGCAGTTCGCGCAAGCGCAGATCGATGGTCCAATCGTGGAAGCGCAGGCGGGCGGCGCTCTGGCCGGAGCGCCCGGCAAGGTCGGCCTGCGCCTGGCGGCGCAGCACGGCATTGATCCGCGCCAGCAGCTCGCGCGGATTGAACGGCTTGGCGAGATAGTCGTCCGCGCCCATCTCGAGCCCGAGGATCCGGTCGAGGTCCTCGCCCTTCGCGGTCAGCATGATGATCGGGATCGTCGAATCGCCGCGGAGGCGGCGGCACAGGGTCAGTCCGTCCTCTCCCGGCAGCATCAGATCGAGCACGACGAGATCGAGCGAGTGCCCGGCAAGGTAACGATCCATTTCCCGGCCGTTCGAGGCCGTGGCGACCAGACAGGATTGGTCGCGCAGGTAGCGGGCGATCAGGTCTCTGGTTGGCAGATCGTCCTCGACGACGAGGATCTTTGGCGTATGTGCAAGCATGGTCCGTCACGAGCCTCATGATAAGGGCATTTCACGCGCGTTGCGGCGCGCTCAGCCACCAATCGACCAGCATAGGCGTCGCTTGTGGGCGGCATTACGCCTTTTCGTAAGCATAGTGTTTCTGAACTGTGAGCGGCGCACGCAGGCGGAAACAATCCGGGCGGGCGTCACGCCTCGTTGCGCTCACAGTCCCAAATCACTGGAAATAATCCCGCAATCCTGCAGCCACACCGCAGCCATCACCATCCCGTCACAACGGGTGACTTGTTCGCGAGGTGTGGAATGAAGACGTGGCGGAGCCTTGTCGCGGCGATCGTGCTTACGGGCTTTTCGATGCCGGGGACGTCGGGGACATCGCTGATGACTTGGCTATTGGTGGCACCGGTGGCGGCTCAATCGGTTGATGCGATCACGATCGAAGGCAATCGCAGGGTCGAGGCGGAGACCGTCCGCTCCTATTTCAGGCCCGGGCCCGGCGGCCATTTCGATCAGGCGGCCATCGACGACGCGCTCAAGGAGCTGGTCGGGACCGGCCTGTTCCAGGACGTCAAGATCAATCGCGTCGGCGGCCGGATCGTGGTTTCGGTGATCGAGAACCCGGTGATCGACCGCGTCGCGTTCGAGGGCAACAAGAAGGTCAAGGACGAGCAGCTCTCGGCCGAGATACAGTCGAAGCCGCGGGGCACGCTGTCGCGGCCGATGGTTCAGTCGGACGCGCTGCGGATCGCGGAGATCTATCGGCACTCCGGCCGCTACGACGTGCGTGTCACGCCCGAGATCATCGAGCGCTCGAACAACCGCGTCGATCTCGTCTTCACCGTCGACGAGGGCGCCAAGACCGGCATCAAGACCATCGAGTTCATGGGCAACAACAGCTTCTCGGCATCGCGCCTCAAGGACGTGATCAAGACCCATGAGACCAACTTCCTGAGCTTCCTCGGCAACGCCAACATCTACGACCCCGACCGTGTCGAGGCCGACCGCGACCTGATTCGCCGTTTCTATCTGAAGCACGGCTACGCGGACGTGCAGGTGGTGGCCGCGCTCGCCGAGTATGACCCGGAGCACAAGGGCTTTCAGGTGACCTTCAAGATCGAGGAAGGGCAGCTGTACCGCGTCGCGACCGTGAGCTTCCAGTCCGGCATTGCCGGCTTCGATCCGAACAGCCTGCGCTCGCTGTCGCGCGTCAGCGTAGGTTCGCTCTACAACGCAGAGGCAATCGAGAAGTCGGTCGAGGAGATGCAGATCGAGGCATCGCGCCGTGGCTACTCCTTCGCAGTGGTCCGTCCGGACGGCAACCGGAATTTCGAGTCCCATACGGTAGGGATCGTGTTCCATGTGGACGAAGGGCCACGCACCTATATCGAGCGGATCGACATTCGCGGCAACGGCCGCACCCGCGACTACGTGATCCGTCGCGAGTTCGACATCTCCGAGGGCGATGCGTACAACCGCGCGCTGGTCGACCGTGCCGAGCGGCGATTGAAAAATCTCGACTACTTCAAGACGGTGAAGATCACCACCGAACCCGGCTCATCGAGCGATCGCGTCATCCTGGTTGTCGATCTGGAGGAGAAGTCGACTGGCGACTTCTCGGTCTCGGGCGGCTATTCGACCACCGACGGCGCGCTCGCCGAGGTCAGCATCTCCGAACGCAATCTGCTCGGCCGCGGCCTGTATGCGAAAGCATCGGTCAGCTACGGCCAGTACTCGCGCGGCCTGACGTTGTCCTTTGTCGAACCCTATCTGCTCGACTATCGCATCGCGCTCGGGCTCGATGCCTATTACAAGGAGCAGCTGCCGACGGCCTACACGACCTATGGCGTCAAGACGATCGGGTTCTCGCCGCGGCTCGGCCTTGCCCTGCGCGAGGACCTGACCCTCCAGCTGCGCTATTCGCTCTATCAGCAGGAAATCTCGCTCGATAGCGCCTATAATAATTGCAACAACAACGCGGCCAACACCTCGCTCGCGTTCAATCCGACGCCCGCCTACATCCAGAGTGTGCTCCACGGCGTCGACCCCACCAATTCGGTCTCGTCGGGGCTTTATGGATATGGTTGCTATGGCGACGGCGAATCGACGCTGCCCGTGCGTGAAGAACTGGCGCAGGGCGCGACCTGGACCTCGGCGGTCGGCTATACGCTGACCTACAACACGCTCGACAACAACAAGAACCCGACCGACGGCTTGCTGATCGACTTCAAGCAGGATTTTGCCGGCGTCGGCGGCGACGTGACCTATCTGAAGAGCGCGGTCGACGCCAAATACTACACGCCGTTGGTGTCCGATCTCGTCGGCCTGATCCATCTGCAGGGTGGCCTGCTCAGCAAGGTCGGAAACAATGATCTGCGCATGCTCGATAATTTCCAGATGGGGCCGAATCTGGTGCGCGGCTTTGCCTCCGGCGGCATCGGGCCGCGTGACATCACCTATGCGAGCTTGGGGGCGACCGGGGATGCGCTCGGCGGCACCAAATATTGGGGCGCGTCGATGGAGCTGCAGATGCCGTTCTGGTTCCTGCCCTCCGAGGTCGGGTTGAAGGGCGCGGTCTATGCCGACGCCGGCTCGCTGTGGGATTACCAGGGCCCGACCTCGTGGGCTGCGACCGGTGAGGTGAATACGGCTGCCTGCAAATGCGGCCTGCAATACGACGACGAGAACGTGGTGCGGACCTCGGTCGGCGTCGGCCTGATCTGGGCGTCGCCATTCGGCCCGCTGCGCTTCGACTACGCAGTGCCGATCACGAAGGGCAAATACGACATCGTGCAGGAGTTCAGGTTCGGCGGCGGCACCTCGTTCTAGGCAGGGCGACGCCTTTGCCGGCACTGCGCGCGCGGCACCGATCCGGCGTGATATTTGCCATGCCGCCGGGCGGCTTGCGGTATCGGACGAAGCGGGGCAGGTTGCATCGGTTCAATTCCGATCCGAGGCAATATCCATGTCACGCGTGTCCATCAAGACCAGGAACGACCTGCCGGCCGAGCTCAAACCGCTGTGGGACAAGATGACCACTTATGGCGCGTTCGAGAACCAGGCCGGGGTCATGGCGCTGCGTCCGCCGATCTTCAAACACATGTGGTCCCTGCTGGTCGATCTCGCCGACGAGGCGGTGATCTCGAAACGGCATCTCGAGCTCGCGCTGGTGACGGTCTCGCTGTTGAACAAGTGCGACTATTGCGTGTCGCACCACGCGCCGAAGCTTGCGATCCAGGGCGTCTCGGAGGCGGGCGCCGACCGATTGCTCGACTATCAGGATCACCCCGAGCTCGATTCGCTCGACAAGCTGGTGGTCGAATATGCGATCGCCGTCACCAACAACTGGAATAGGACCCGCGACGAGGTCTTCGTGCGCCTGCGCGAGCATTTCTCGGAAGCGCAGATCGTCGAGCTGACCTGGCGGATCGCGCTGTGCGGCGCCTTCAATCGCTTCAACGACATTTTGCAGCTCGACGTCGAGCAGGGCGTCCCGCAGCGCGAAGCCGCGGAGTGATGGTCTGATCGCGTCTCCTTGCAACACCTATTCCTGCTGGGCGCCGACCGGGTCTGGCCGCATCAGATGGTCGGCACCGCGCGCGGCTCGGCGGCAAGGTGGTCGGGACCAAATGCATGCTGGCGACCGAGGCGGATTTCTCGCCCTGATCAGGGAGATCGCCGCGAACAAGACCAAGGTGCCGCTGTACGTGGTGAGGGCGGGATGGATTCATCTGGCAGGCCGACGAGGCCGGGTCGCTCAAGGACATCATCGCCGAAGCGGACGGCACTGGTGCAGGTCCGAGCCGCTTGGCCAGATTGCGCCGCAGCCGGGATGCAGTCTGGCCGGTCGCTGAGACTGGCGTGCGACCATTCAATTCAGCCATCCGAGCGCAGGGCCGCCTCGACGCGCTGGATCAGCCGCTCCCGCATGTCGGGCTTGGCCCCGCCGAGCAGAAGGAAGACGCGGACGATCGGCAAATAGGGCTGCATCGCCGCCGTCAGCGCCGCAGGGGTGATGGCGGCCAGCCGCGCATACTCCGCCTGCAGAACCGAATTGACCGTGGCCCGCTCCGGATCATCGGCGTATTCCAGGTCAAGCTCGGCCATCAGGACATGGCACTGCGCAATCTCGTAGGCGGCGGGCGCACGGGCCGCGCCGAGCCAGTCGATCAATCTCGGACCCTGCGCCGTCATGATCACGTTGCCGGGGTGAAGATCGGAATGGCACAGCACATCATCGGGCGCGAGGTGCTCGATCAGCGCGAGGACGCCGGTGGTGATGCGCTCCGGAAGCACGCTGCCGGCAAACCGCAATCGGGCGTCCATCGCCTCGCGCAGCGAGAATGCGACCGGCGGCGGTCGCGTCTTGTGAACGGCAAGGCAGAGCGTCGCAAGAATTGCGCCGGCTTGTTCACGCGTGATGGCGCCGGTGCGCATCGCCTGCAACAGGGTCGGCCCATCGAACCGCGGCAGTACGATGCCGAAGCGGCCGTCGAGAGTGACTTCGCCGAACACCTCCGGCGCCGGGCCGCCGGCGGCGAAGACCGCGCGGGTTATTTGCGTCTCGTGCTGGACGACCCAGCGCGGGATGCCTGGCTTGGATAGCTTGACGACCTGACCGGGCGCCCAGGCGTGGACATCCGCGAAAAGCCCACTGCCGATCTTCTCTCCCAGCGACCCCTGCATGCCCATTCTCCGCCGTGATAGAGGAAACACCGGCGGCGAGAGAAAAGGAACCCCTCCCGTCGCAGGGCGGACCGACACGATGATCGCCTCTCAGCGTGCAGAGGCCTTCGTCCGCTCCGCTCGACGCCAGGCTCGAAAAAAATGAGCTGGCGCGGCCCTTCGTTGTCGGTTCCAGTCCGCTCCGTTCGTCTTCCAGCCAGAACGGACGGCATGGGAGTTCCGGAATGAGCAATTCGACCTATCGTTGGGTGATCGTCGCGGCCGGCGGCCTGCTTGGCTGCGTCGCGATCGGCGGCATGTTCTCGCTGCCGGTGTTCCTGCAGCCGATGGCGCGTGAGACCGGCTGGTCGGTGACCGGGATCTCTAGCGCGATGACCATCGGTTTCCTTGCGATGGCCTTCACCAGCATGATCTGGGGCACGCTGTCGGACCGGTTCGGGCCGCTCCCGGTGGTGCTGACCGGATCGATCGTGCTGGCGGCAAGCCTGGCGCTGGCAAGCCGGGCGACCTCGCTGCTGGCCTTTCAGTTCATGTTCGGCGCGCTGGTCGGCGCGGCCACGGCGGCGATCTTCGCCCCGATGATGGCCTGCGTCACCGGCTGGTTCGACACCCATCGTAGTCTCGCCGTGTCGCTGGTGTCGGCCGGCATGGGCATGGCGCCGATGACGATGTCGCCGCTCGCGGCCTGGCTGATCTCCCACCACGACTGGCGGACCGCGATGCTGATCGTCGCGGGCGTCGTCGGCGCGATCATGATCCCGGTGTCGTTGCTGGTGCGGCGTCCGCCGGCACTGCAAGGCGACGCCCCTGAAGCGGCGGTTTCCGCCAACGGAGAGCCGCCGCTGTCGCTGGCGCAGGCCCTGCGCTCGCCGCAATTCCTGATCCTGATCACGACCAATTTCTTCTGCTGTGCCACCCATTCGGGACCGATCATCCACACGGTGAGTTACGCGGTTACCTGCGGCATTCCGCTGGTTGCCGCGGTCACGATCTACAGCGTGGAGGGGCTCGCCGGCATGGGCGGTCGCATCGCCTTCGGCCTGCTCGGCGACCGCTTCGGCGCCAAGCGCGTGCTGGTGCTCGGCCTGCTGGCACAGGCATTCGGCGCGCTCGGCTATGTCTTCGTGCGCGAGCTTGCCGCGTTCTACGCGGTCGCGGCGATCTTCGGCTTCATCTATGCCGGCACCATGCCGCTGTACTCGGTGCTGATCCGCGAGAATTTTCCGCTGCGCATGTTGGGCACCGTGATCGGCGGCACCGCGATGGCCGGCAGCCTCGGCATGGCGACGGGGCCGTTGGCCGGCGGCCTGATCTACGACACCTTTGCGAGCTACACGTGGCTCTATGTCGGCTCCTGGGCCACGGGCCTCGGCGCGTTCCTGATCATGATGACCTTCCGGCCGATGGCATCGGCGCGGCCCACCGCGGTGCCCGCACCGGCGTGAGCAGGCTCAGCGCGTGGAGCGGTTGGTCGCTTCACGCGCCGCTGAGCTTCGGCCGGCGGATCGCGCGCACCTTGTTGTTGGTCGAGCCGCTGCCGCAGAAGAACCGGTCCTTGCCGTCGGATTCGAGTCCGGAGACGAACGTGCCCTTCGGCATCTCCAGCCGCTCCATGACTTCGCCGGTTTGCGGATCGATGCGCCGGACGTCGCTCTGGTCCTCTTCCCAAGTGCCGTGCCAGAGCTCGCCATCGACCCAGGAGACGCCGGTGACGAAGCGGTTGCTTGCAATGGTGCGAATGACCTTGCCGGTGTCCGGATCGACCTGAACGATGGTGCGGTCGCGATACTGGCCGACCCACAGCGAACCTTCCGCCCACGCGAGGCCGGAGTCGCGGCCGCCGCCGGGCGCGGGGATCGTGGACAGCACGCGTCCGCTGCTCGGCTCGATCTTCAGGATGCGGTCCTCGGCGATCTGGTAGAGGTGCTTGCCGTCGAAGGCGGTGCCGGCATGGGCCGCGATGTCGAGGGTACGGGTGGTGTTGCCGCTGTCGGGATCGAACGCGACCAGCCGGCCGCCGGCCGCGAACCAGACCTGCTCGCCGTCGAAGCTGACGCCGCCGACGCTCTCGACGCCCTCGAAGGCATATTCCCGGATGATCTCGGCTTCGGACTTCTTCATGCTCGACTCCTGTAGTCTCGGCCCGATGCTAGCCGTTCGGCAGCGGGGCAGGGAGTAACAACGTCGTCGTGAATCCCGGCACCGGGGGCGTCATCCAGCGCCGGGCGCGGGCGCGGCCGACCGGCTGCACCTTGCCGCTGGCTGCCAGCGCATCGAGCGCGCGCTGCACGGTGCGCTGGCTGGCGCCGAGCGCGACCGACAGCGCCGAGCTCGACCACGCCTCGCCGTCGGCGAGGAACGCCAGCACCGCCGCATGCTCCTCCTCGACCGGCAGCGCCAGCACGCTGACCTCGCGCCGGCCGTGCGGCTCCAGCACGAAGCCGTCGGGCGTGGCGTTGAGATCGGCGAGCGGCCGCAAGGCCCGGCGCAGCCGTCCGATCTCGACCCGCAGCCGCGCCCGGTGCGATTCATCGGCGTGCTTGCCGCGAAACGCGCGCGCGATCAGCGTGCTGCGCGACACGTCCTGCGGCCAGGCTTCGCCCAGCGCGCGGGCGAGCGCGAACAGCACCGGACGCCGATTCAGAGAAATAGTTGTCCGGGCATCGCGCACGGCATAGCGGCAGGCATCGACGACAAGCGCCTTCGACACCATCAGGGCCTCGACCTCCTCGAGCAGCAGCGGACGCTCGCCGCCGCGCGCAATCAAGCGTGCCGCCGGCGTGGCGAGCAGGCGCGCCGTGCTTTCGACCTCGGCCGCAAGCTCGGCGATGCCGGCGCGGTGCGCGGCGTCCCTGGCTCGTGCCAGCGCTTCGCGCGCCGGCTTGGTGCGCAGCCGGCGCATTGCGATCCCGGCGACGACCAGTTCATGGCCGACGCGCAGAGCCGGCGGGAAGGGCGCCGGATCGAGGTCCTCGAGCATGCGCTCGGCCGCATCGAGGCTCCCGATCAACAGCAGGCGACGGATCTCGAGATAGCCGGCATGGGCGGCGTTGAGCGCATCGCCCCGCGCCGCGAGCGTCGCGCGCGCCGCGGCGAGGCTCTTGCCGGGAAAGGACAGATCGCGCGACACCAGCGCGATCTCGGCCTCGGCCACCACGCAGCGCGCCCGCGCGATCGCTTCGCGTGGACCGAAGGCGCGGCCGGCACGCCGCAACAGCTCCTTGGCACGCGCGAAATCGCCGAGCCGTGCCATCGCGATGCCGCGCAGCGCCAGCGCCGGCGCATCGTCGCGCAGGGCCACCCGTTTCAGTGCGCCGAGGGGATCACCCGCCGCGAGCGCGCGCGCCGCAGCTGTAATCAGCGAGTCCATTCGAATCCCGACACACTTGTCACTCTCGCCCTCCGAGGCCCGGTCCTAACCTAGCACATGACGACATGGATCATCTCCAGAGAGATCGAACGATGAGCGGTATCGAAACACGTGACGATTGGTTGAAGGGCAGGCTCGGCGGGCGCGGTTCGACGGCGGCGCGCTGGCTGTCGCTTGCGGCGGCGCCGACCTTCGCGGTCATGGCGCTGCTGGCCGCGATGGCGCCGGCCGACATGATCTGCGGCGCCATGCAGGGGCCGTTGTCATTGCAGGGGATGGTCCCGATGTATGCGCTGATGAGCGCGTTCCACCTGGCGCCGTGGCTGCGGCTGTTCCGATGACCGGCTCACGCCTCCGGCAGCGTGAAGACCGCGCAGGGCCGCACGATGCCGCGCAGCGCATGGGTGCCGAGGGCAACCAGCGGCGTCTCGGCCTCGGCGGCAACGGCCTCCGAGACCAGTACGCTCTGCTCAAGCGGCTTGCACAGGCCTTCGAGCCGGCTGACCAGATTGACCGCGGCGCCGATCGCGGTGAAGTCGAGCCGGTCGGCGGCGCCGATATTGCCCCAGTGCACCTCGCCGAGATGCAGCGCCGCGCCGAACGACAATGGCGGCAAGCCCCGCTTGCGGCGCTCGGTGTCGAGATGCGCCATGCCGACGCGCGCCGCCGAGACCGCGCGCAACGCCGCCTCGCATGCGCTGCGCGCGCTGGTGGTGACCGGAAAGATCGCGAGCAGCCCGTCGCCGATGAACTTCAGCACCTCGCCGCCGAAGGCGTGGATCGCGCCGGCGATGCGGTCGAACCAGGCATCGAGCGCCGCGATCACCTCGGCAGGCGGATGGCTTTCGGAGAGCGCCGTGAAGCCGCGCAGGTCGGCAAACAGCAACGCTGCGCGGATGGTTTCGCCGGTGTTGCGTCGCAACGGCGATGCCAGCACACGCGCCGCGCTGCGCCGGCCGAGATAGGCCTCCAGCGCCGCCGTCAATGTCGCGCGCGCCGCAAGCGCGGCAAGCGGTGCCGCCATGAAGCGCGCTGCCTCGCGCAATCGATCCGCCTCGGCAGGCGTGAAGGGATCGGTCCCGATCCAGCTCAGGGTCGGGCCATCCGGTCGCGTTCCGATGGTGTCCTGGTGGATCGGGCCGCGCGCGAGGGCGCCGAGCCAGCGCCGGCCGGCATCGCCGGATCCGATCATATCGGGCATCGCAAAGGGTTGTTCCGGCGCGAAGCCGAGCGCTTCGATCACCTCGCCGGTCTCGGCACGCCACAGCCAGGTTCGTCGTGCGATCAGCGGGTGCGGAACTTCGAGCGTCAGCGTACCGCCGGCAAGCGGCAGGCCATCCGTGATAAGGTGGCTCCCAAGATCCGCCAGCAACCGGTTGGCGCCCGCGGTCTCGGCGGCGGCGTCGACCAGCCAGCTCAGTGTCGAGGACATCTGCATCACCCCATCATGGGGTTGACGCGCCATCCTTGTCACGAATTATCCCGAAACCTGACTGCCCATGGAGGATAGACCGATGACCGAAGCCTTCATCGTCCAACGCGAGATGCAGATCGCAGCCCCGCCCGCGACCGTGTTCGCGTTCCTGACCGATCCGCAGAAGATCGTCAGCTGGATGGGATTAGAGGCCGAGACCGAGCTGCATCCAGGCGGGCTCTATCTGCTCAAGGGCGTCTCCGGCGATCTGTCGCGGGCGGCACGCGGCGCGTTTCGTGAGGTCGTGCCGGTGCATCGTCTTGCCTACAGCTTCGGCTGGGAGGGCGGCGCCGAAGTGCCGCCGGGATCCAGCCTGATCGAGATCGACCTGATCGACAAGGACAGCGGCACGCTGCTTCGGATGACCCATAGCGGCCTGCCGAACGCGGCGCAGTGCGCGGCCCATGACAAGGGCTGGGCGCACTATCTGGGTCGGCTCTCACTCGCGGCGGCCGGTCGGGATCCCGGACCGGAACGCGGTCCGCACGCTTGAGGTCCCCTGACCTCATGTCGGCCATTTCGAGCCGAGGATGATCGAGCAGAAGTTCGTCCTTCTGTAGTTCATGTCCTTTAGCGCCAGCACGTCGGCCTTGACGTTGCCAAAGGTGGTATGCGGCTTCTTGATGGTGCCGCCTGCGAAATGATCGATAATGTTCTCCTTGAAGTTCGCCTCGCGCGGATGATGCGCGCAGACATGGTCGCGGTGCGCGTCGGAGAAATCGTCATAGGCGATGCCGAGTACGTCCATCTCGACCCCGGCGGTGACCAGCGCGACGGTCGGACGCATATGCTCGGGAATGCCGGGCGTGGTGTGCAGCGCGATCGAAGCCCAGACGTCCTCGATGTCGCGTTCGGCGACGCCGTAGCCTTTGAGGAAGTCGCGCGCGGCGTTGGCGCCGTCGACCTCGAAGCGCAGGTCGGGGCTCGCATGCGCCGGCGTGAGACCCATGTCGTGGAACATGGCGCCGATATAGAGCAGCTCGGGATCGAAGTTCAGCTTGCGGCGGTTGCCGGTCAGCGCGCCCCAGAAGAACACGCGGCGGCTGTGATTGTAGAGCAAATCGTCCTCGGAATCGCGCACCAGCTGGGTCGCGGCGCGGGCCATGGCGCTGTCGGGTACGCGGATGCCCGCGATGATCTCGGTCATTTCAAGACGCTCCTCGATGTGGCAAGACGGGACCGTGGCGTGGGATCACGCGGGCGGCGTTCGTCTCTGCGGTGTGTTCTGGATCGCCTTCCGGCGTGGTCCGTGGTGGCGCTGTTGTCGCTTGTTCTGGGCCGATCCCGCAACGATCGCGCGCCGCCGGATCGGGCCAACGAGACGTCGTTTCGCGCCAGCGGGCAGGGAGAAGGCATGGCGGTTCAGAAGGTCGCGGTCGCGATTCACGAAGGGGTTCAGGCGCTCGACGTCGCCGGTCCCGTCGACGTGTTCGCGGAAACGAACGGCTTTGTGCCTGCCGGGAATGGCTATGAGACGGTGCTGGTCGGCGTCAGCCGCGAACCGCTGCGCGCATCGAACGGCATGAAGATCGCGGCCGACCTCAGCTTCGACGAGGCGAGCGAGAAGTTTGACATCCTGCTTGTTGCCGGCGGGCCCGCGCTGCCCGAGGCCGCGCCGGATCCCGAAATGACGCGGTGGCTGCGCGGGGCGCCGCAGCGCGCTGAGCTCTACGGCTCGATCTGCACCGGCGCCTTCGCGCTTGGACACGCCGGGCTGCTCGATGGCCACAAGGTGACGACGCATTGGCAGAACGCGCAGCGGCTCGCGGCGCGCTTTCCGGCCGCGGACGTGATCCCCGATCGGATCCACATCCGCGACGGGAGGCTGATGACGTCGGCCGGCGTGACTGCGGGGATCGATCTCGGGCTCGCGCTGGTCGCCGAGCGTCATGGGCCGGAGGTCGCGGTCGCGGTCGCAAAGCGGCTGGTCGTGGTGGCGCAGCGCCAGGGCGGGCAGTCGCAGTTCAGCCCCTATCTCACCGCGCCCATCGACGAGGCCTCGCCGGTTGCGCGGGCGCAGGCGCACGTCATGCAGCATGTCGGCGCGCGCCACACGCTGCAATCGCTGGCGGAGGCCGTCGGCATGAGCGTGCGCAATTTCGGCCGCGCCTTTGCGCAGGAGACCGGCATCACGCCGCACGAATTCGTCGAGCGGGCGCGGGTCGATGCCGCGCGCCGGCTGCTCGAGGGCTCGGACCGGCCACTGAAAGCGGTTGCGTTCGACTGCGGCTTCGGTTCGGCCGATCGAATGCGCATCGTGTTCACCGAGCGGCTCGGCGTCTCGCCGGCGCAGTACCGGTCGAGTTTTCGCAAATTGTGATGCGGTTCATCAACCGCAGGCTGTATCGAGGCTAGGATCGTTCCGCCCCATATCTGCTCCGGAGAGGCCGCCATGGACGCGCTCACGCTCTTCATCATCCGCCATGCCGAGAAGCCTGATGACGGCTGGCCGGGGCCCGGCTTCACCGCGGACGGCGTGTCCGATACCGAGTCGCTGGTGCTTCGCGGCTGGCAGCGCGCCGGCGCATGGGCGGCGTTGTTCGGCACCGATCTCACCGGCGGCGACTATGCCAAGCCCGATGCGATCTATGCGGCGACGCCGGGCACCACGCCCAATCAGCCGCCGTCGAGCCGTCCCGCCGAGACGATCTCGGCGCTCTCCGCGCGCCGCCACCTGAAACCGAACGAAGGCTTTGCCAAGGGGCAAGAGCCGGCGCTGATGAAGGCCGTGCTGGCGTCGAAGGGCGTCGCGCTGCTGTGCTGGGAGCACAAGACGATCATCTCCGACATCCTGCCGCTGATCCCGGTCAGCAAGGGCACGCCGCCGACCAAATGGGAAGGCGACCGCTTTGACGTCGTGCTGCGCTTCGAGCGCGCCAAGGGCGACGACAAGTTCGCCTTCAAGGAGCTGTTTCCGAAATTGCTGTCGGGCGATTCCGACAAGCCGCTAGGGAGCAGCTGAGCCGCGCGGCGGCCGCGCCGGTTAGAGCGTTTTCGAGCGAAGTGGACGCCGGTTCGCGTGAAGAAAACGCGTCAAAACAAAAAGCTAGAGCTTCGGTTCTGATTCAATCAGAACCGAAAAAGCTCTGGTCGAAGCCGAGTGTCTTGCGCAATTTCCGCGTCAGCTTGGCGGCGATCAGCGCATGCGCCTGATTGAGATAGGCCTTCAGCTCGGGATCGGGCAGGGCGTCGTTCCGCACCAGCTGCACCCAAGTGGCGCGCGCCAGATACGGCGCCGGCCGCGCCAGACCTTGCTCGATCAGCAGCTGGTAGGCCATGGTCGAGGTCTTGAACATGAAGCCGCCGGTGCTCTCGATGGTGCCGCCGGCGAGCGCGAACATCTTGCCACCGACCTTGAACACCGACGTGCCCTCCCATTGCACCACCTTGGTGGTGGCGGGCAGGCGCAGGCAATGGGCTTCGAAGGTTTTGGGGCGCATGAGTCGGACGGACCGGAAGAATATCAAAGCCATAAGCCAGCGGCGCGAACGTCGGCAAGCCCGGGGTGGCGGTGGCGACCTTGGCTGCCTGGTTGCGGCTTCAGCCCCGAGACCTTCACGGAAACGTGGGTTGTGGATGGCCATCTGTAGATATATCGTAAGATATGTTTTCAGTAAGGAAAAGACCAATGAGAAAATCAAGGTTTCATGATCGGGACGGCGACGGCTTCCGGTTCGGGTTCTTCGCCATGGGCCGGCACGGCCGGGGCGGTCATCGCTTTGGCCGCGGCGGCCATGGCTTCTTCGGGCGGGGAGGCGGCGGCGACTTTCCGGGATCGCGGCGGCTCTCGTCGCAGGACCTGCAACTCGTGATCCTGGCGCTGCTCGGTGAGCAGCCGGCGCACGGCTATGAGCTGATCAAGACGATCGAGGAGCGGTCGGACGGCTTCTATAGCCCGAGCCCGGGCGTGATCTATCCGGCGCTGACCTTCCTCGAGGAGATCGGCCATGCCAGCGTCACCCAGGACGCGGCGCGCAAGCTCTACAGCATCACCGAGCAGGGCAAGGCGCATCTCGCCGAGAACCGCGCCACTGCCGACACCATTCTCGAGGCGCTGTCGCGGATCGGCCGCCGCATGGAGGAGGTGCGCGAAGCCTTCGCCGGCGTCAGCGATCTCGATGGCGAAGCGTCCGACGATATTCACCGCGCCCGTCATGCGCTGAAGAGCGCGCTGCGCCAGAAGCGCGGCTGCGATGCCGCCGAGGCGCGACGGATCGCGAAAATTCTCGACCGCGCGGCTGCCGAAATCCTGCAGCAATGACGCAATCGCAAAGGAGGCCCTTCATGTACAATGCTGAACCGCACAGCGCGATTGCCGACGCCCGCGTCACCGCCGTCATCGAGCGCCTGCAGGCCACGCGCCGGGCCCCGGTGCGAGGCAACCCGATGCAGAGCGGCAGCCGCGATCCGCACGATTATACCGAGCAGGGATTCTCGATCCACCCGGAGCAGGGCGAGCTGATCTACCTGCTGTGCCGCGGCCTGCGTGCCAAGCGCGTCGCCGAGTTCGCGACGTCGGTCGGAATGTCGACGCTCTATTTCGCGGCCGCAATGCGCGACAATGGCGGCGGCACCGTGATCGGCTCGGAGATCGTGCCGGCCAAGGTGGCTGCCGCGAAGCGCAACCTTGCCGACGCCGGCCTGGCCGCTTACGCCGAGGTCCGCGAGGGCGATGCACGCAAGACGCTGCGCGATCTCGGCGGCCCTGTCGACTTCATCCTGATCGACGGCTGGCCGGGCGAGAAGGGCCCGACGCTGGCGCGCCAGGTGATCGAGATCGTCGCCCCGCAGCTTCGCGTCGGGGGCTATGTCATGAACGACAATGCCGAGGCGGATTTCCTGGAGTTCGTGCGCGATCCCAGAAATGGCTTCGTGTCAATCACGCTGCCGCTGAAGGGCGGCACCGAGCTCTGCCTCAAGGTGGCGTAGCGGAGGTTTTCCTGCTGGCGTGATTGTGAGCCGCAACGGCATCACGCCATGCTGGATTTCATCGGCGCTTCTTGCTCTTCTCTGGAAAAATCAGGAGCGAAGCGCCGCATGTCCGAAGTCCCGCCAACCCATCCGCTTGATCGCCCGATCTGGAGCGCGCTGACCACGCGGCAGCGCGATCTCGCGGAAGGCTCCGCCGCTGCAAGGCGCTTCCCGCTCGCGATTGCGCCCTTCGCCGACATGGTCGACATGTCGCCCGAGAGCTTCGCCGCGCTCGGTGCGCTGCTGTCGGGGCCTGACATCGCGGTGCTGTTCACGCCCGATCCGGTCAGCGTGCCGCCGCAGTTCAAGGTGCTGCTGGCCGAGACCGGCGAACAGATGATCGGCGCGCCGGCGGCCTTTTCTCTGTCCGGCGTCGAGATCATCAGGCTCGGTGCGGCCGATGTTTCCGAGATGATGGCGTTGACGACGCTGACAAAGCCCGGTCCGTTCAGCGCGCGGACGCATGAGCTCGGCAACTTTTTCGGGATCCGCGTCGGCGGCGAGCTGGTCGCGATGACCGGGGAGCGGATGAAGCCCGGGAACTATACCGAGATGACCGCGGTCTGCGTGCATCCGGAGCATCGCGGCCGCGGCTATGCGCAGGCGCTGCTGTCGGCGGTCGGCCGCCAGATCGTGGCCCGCGGCGAGATTCCGTTCCTGCACGTTTTCACCAGCAATGTCTCGGCGATCGCGCTCTACCGCCGCCAGGGCATGGCGATCCGCCGCCGCCTGCACATCACGGTGTTGCAGAAGCAGGAGTAGCGCGGGCCGCGAGCTCTCATAAAGACCGAAAGTTCGGCTCACGGATGCAGGCGCCCCATGCCGCGGCGATCCTCACCGGGTCTCGCGGCGTGGATGCTGGCGCCCGCCGGTCAAAAGCGCGTAGGCGCTAGGATCCGGCTTGACGCCGCGGGCCCGGCGGCCGAAGGAGGGATCAGTCTCTCACGCCAACGACAACAGGAAAGTTTCATGACACGCGTGCGCTGTATCACCGAAATGGGCATGGGCGTCGACGTTCACGGCCGCGACGCCACCAAGGCTGCCAAGCGGGCGGTCTCGGACGCGATCCGCCATTCCAGCCTCGGCTTCTTCCGCATGCTCGGCAAGACCGCCAACGACATGTTCGTCGATGTCACGATCGCGGTGCCGAATCCCGAAGCGGTCGATACCGATGCTGTCGCCAGGGAATTGCCCTACGGGACCAAGGCCGTAAAGGCGATCGCGGGCGGGCTCGAGATTCCGTCCGATCTCGGCAACGACCCGATCCTGATCGCGAATGCCGCCGTCATCGTCAGCTTCGACGACGGCAAATGACGAACGGGCGGCGGCGACGCGTTTACTCGCCGCCCCTGAAGTAGTCGGGCTTGCCGGTGGTCCAGGTCTCGCCCCAATGCTGGCCGCCGCCGTCGACGGTCAGCATCTCACCGGTGATGAACTTGCCGGACGGCGCGGCGAGATAGACCGCGGCTTCCGCGATGTCCCAGGGGGTGCCCGGACGCATCATCGGGTTGGAGCGCGGATAGGTGGCGCGCGCCGCCTCGCTGTAGACGTTCCAGCCCTCGGTCTCGATCGCGCCGGGCGCGATGCAATTGATGCGGATGTTCAGCGGCGCCCATTCGACCGCCAGCGCACGCGACAGCCCGATCACGCCGGAGCGCGCCGCGATCGAGTGCGCGATGCCGTAGAGGCCGTGCGTCGTGACCACGACGATATTGACGATGTTGCCGGGATGTGTGCGGTCGCGCCAGCGCTGCGCTGCGGCCTGCATCATGTACCAGTTGCCGTTGAGGTTGGTGTTGATGACCGCGTTCCAGCCCTTGATCGAGACGTCGATCGCGGCCTGCGGGAACTGGCCGCCGGCACTGTTGACGAGATGATCGATGCGGCCATGCTCGGCCCATAGCGCATCGAACATCGCGTTGACCGCGTCCGCATCCCTGATGTCGGCGACATGCGCGGACGCCTTCAGGCCGCGATGGCCGAGATGATCGACCAGCGCATCGAGCTTGTCGGCATTGCGCCCCGTGACAACGACGTGGGCGCCGAGCCGGGCGAACAGCCAGGCGATGGCGCGGCCGATGCCGCCGGCGCCGCCGGACACGACGACCACCTGACCGGCCAGCGCATCGGCCGCGAACACCGTCGGGTGCGTCGCGAGTTCGTCGTCGGAGAGGCTTGGAGGCATTCGTCGTCCGTGCCGGCTGGAGCTGTCCCGAGCCAAATCTGTCCTATCGGCCGCCGAGCGGCAAGGCCGCGCGGACCGCCAATACATTCGCGCGATCTGTGAATCAGTTCACAGCTTTCGGTAGCAAATCCATCCACTATCTCGTGGAGCGCGGCACTGGCGATTGTGCGGATCGCAAGCGCAGCGTCATCGTCGCGCGATCTGATTTGGGTATTCATTGATACGGCCCCGGCAGACCTGCTGCGGGCTTCGATGTGCTTGATTCTCACAAACCGGATTTGAGGAGGCGTTATGAAAGCCGTTGCGTTCTCCAACAACGACATGGCCGTGGTCGCCTGGACCTTCGGCGGCAAGCTCAAGGATTGCCTCGGCTTCGCCGTGCACCGGATCGACGTCAAGGCGGGAACCGAAACCGTGCTGCCGGCGCTGGCCACGTTCAAGGGCGAGCAGGCGACCGAAGGCCGGACCACCGCCGACGATCCCGTCCAGAAGTTCTTCTGGAAGGATGTCTTCGCCAAACGCGGGGGCACCTACAAATACAAGATCGTGCCGATGACGGGCGTCCCCGGCAAGCTGACGCCGATGCCGTTCGGTCCGCTGATCTCGAATCAGGTGCAGCTCAACCCGAACTACGGAACGCTGTCGGCATATTTCAATCGCGGCATCCTCGCGACGCAGGCCACCGCCCACAAGCTGACCGACGGATCGCCGGCGGGCGCGATGGTCGACGTTCTGAAGGAGCGGATCGTCAAGATCGGCGATCAGCTGCGCGTCGACCTTGCCGGAGACATGATCAAGGCGCTCACCACGTTGCCGGACGAAGCGTTGACCTCAAACGGGGAGTTGCTGCTCGCACTCTACGAATTCCAGGATCCCGAGCTGATCCAGCATTTTGCGGCGGTGCACAGCCGCGGCAGCCTGATCCTGTCCAACATGCCCAGCGGCAGCAAGAAGACCGGCGATCTCACCAACGACGCCTATGCCGAGGAGCGCCAGCAGATCAAGGCGGCCGGATTGACCGTCATCGACCGGTTCATGCCGAGCAACAGCATCGGCCACAACAAGTTCCAGGTGCTGGTCAACGGCACGCCGCAGGCCGTGCTGTTCGGATCGACCAATTGCACGTCGAATGCGCTGTGCGCGCAGACCAACAACACGATCATCGCGCGCTCGCCGGCGATGGCTCAGGCCTATGCCGACTACTGGCAGCGGCTGAAGCAGGACACCGTGCCATCAGGCAATAACGGCAAGGCGCAGCAGGGGGCGGCGCTGCGCGGCACCGACGGCACCAAGCTGCCGACCATCACGCTGGAAGACAACAGCGGCACGGTCGATCTCTGGTTCTCGCCGAACACGCCGCAGCGTCGTGCCAGCAAACCCGGACCAAACGAGCCGACGCCGCCCGACATGCAGATGGTGTTCGACGCGATCGCCGGCGCCAAGCAGGCGATCGTGTTTCTGGTGTTCGAGCCGGGCTCGCCGAGCATCATCGACAAGATCGTCGACGCGTTGAAGGCGAAGCCGTCGCTGTTCGTGCGTGGCGCGGTCACCGCGCCCCAGGCATCGGGCGATTTCGCCGTCGGCATCACCGGCGGCGGCGCGGGGACCAAGCCGGCCAAGCGGCAGAAGGGCGACCCGCCATTGCCCGAGGATTACCGCGTGATCCATACCCGCGGCGTGACCAAGTCGGACGCGTTCGGGCAGTGGGAGGCCGAGCTGAACCAGGCAGGCCACGCCGTGATCCACGACAAGATCGTCGTGATCGACCCGTTCGCTGATGATTGCGTCGTCATCACCGGCAGCCACAATCTCGGTTACAAGGCCTCCTACAACAACGACGAGAACATGGCGATCATCCGCGGCCACCGTGCGATCGCGGAAGCCTATGCGGCACATTGCCTCGACGTCTACGATCACTACGCCTGGCGCTACTGGCTGCAAACCAGCCCCAACACGGCCTGGCATTTCCTCGCAACCGACGACAGCTGGCAGAACAGCTACTTCTCGGCCGACAACCAGGTCAAATCCGCCGAGCTGTCGTTCTGGCTGTCGGCGACGCCGGCCGCTGAGGCGTTGCCGACGCCGGTCGATCAGACCAGCACGCGTGTCCGCCCAGGCCTTCAGGCCGCGGTCGGTGGCGTCGCGCCGGCGATCGGCCCGCATGCCCGCGCGCCGCGCCGCCAGGGTGGCGCGACGAAGCACAATCCGGCAGCCGGCCGGCCGAGGGCGGCCGCCGCCGCGCGGAAGAAGGTCGCGAAGACCCGGACGTCGACCGCCAGGTCGGCGAAATCCAAATCGGCAAAGGCCAAATCAGCAAAAGCCAAGACCAAGAAGGTGTCGAAGACCAAGAAGCGGCGTGTGGCGGCTCGTCCTGCCAAGCGCGTCAAGACGAAACGCGCGAAGACGTGATCGGGTGTTCCGTCGGAGCGAGTATCGGACAGGCGATGCGGATCGCGCCGGAACGCTGAATAATCGCGGAGGGGGCGGGCTTCAATCGGCGCGCCGGATCACCTAGATTGGTTCGGCCCTCCAAACGCCCGCCCTCCGACGAGTTCATCCATGCCCGACCTGTCTGCCTTTCCGATCACCAAGCGCTGGCCCGCGCAGCATCCCGACCGCCTGCAGCTCTATTCGCTGCCGACGCCGAACGGCGTGAAGGTCTCGATCATGCTGGAGGAGATCGGGCTGCCCTACGAGGTGCATCTCGTCGACTTCAACAAGGACGACCAGAAGACGCCGGAGTTCCTGTCGCTGAATCCGAACGGCAAGATCCCGGCGATCCTCGATCCCAACGGTCCCGGCGGCAAGCCGCTGCCGCTGTTCGAATCCGGCGCGATCCTGCAATATCTCGCCGACAAGACCGGCAAGCTGCTGCCTGAGGATGCCGCGCGCCGCTACCAGGCGATCCAGTGGGTGCATTTCCAGATGGGCGGCATCGGGCCGATGTTCGGCCAGGTCGGCTTCTTCCACAAATTCGCCGGCAAGGATTATGAGGACAAGCGGCCGTTGCAGCGCTACGTCGCCGAGTCCGCGCGCCTGCTCGGCGTGATGCAGGCGCATCTCGCGGGGCGGCAATGGTTCATGGACGATGAATACAGCATCGCCGACATCTCGATGCTCGGCTGGGTGCGCAATCTGATCGGCTTCTACGGTGCGCGCGAACTCGTCGAGTTCGACCGCTTCACCCACGTTGCGGCCTGGCTGGAGCGTGGTCTGAAGCGGCCGGCGGTGGAGCGCGGCTTGAATATTCCGAAGCGCACCTAAGTGCGCTTCAGCAGCTCGTAGACGATCGGATTGTCGGCGCAGGCACTGAGGCCGCATTCGAGCAGGGTGGAAAGCACATTCAGCGCCGTCAGCCCGACCACCAGCCACACGGCGCCTTGCGCGAACTTGCCGGGCGCGGTGCCTTGTCCTGTGCGGTGATCGAACTGGCGGTCGAACAGCAGCATCGCCGCGAGCAGGACGATCGCTGCGATGAAGCCGATCAGCGCCCACGTATAGTAATGATAGCCGAGCAATGCCGACCCGTAGCCGGCGTCGCCGGGCAGGATGTGCAGCAGCACCTGCCGGGTCGAGACCGATGCGCCGACCACCGCCGTCAGCAGCGACAAGGCATAATGGCTCGGCCGCGGTCCGAAGCGGATGTTCAGGATCGGTCCGATCGCCAGAAGCGCGAACAGAGTGCGTTGCAACAGGCACAGCGGGCAGGGCAGCTCGTGCAGCACGAGTTGCGCCGCAAAGGCCGCGGCCAGCAGCAGCGCGAGACCATAGAGCGCCAGCGCATTCAGGCTCACGGCCCGGGTGTCGGTCATGGCCGGCCTCAGAACGACAGCGTGAGGTGGTCGGTGGCGTGATGCAGCAAGGTTGCGATGCACGCAACCAGGATCACCGCGAACAATCCGATCGCGACCGGACGCGGGCCACGCCAGGCCACCAGCATGGCGATGGTGATGGCGAGAAACAATGCGGTGAATTCCATCGTCAGCCTCCGGATGCGAGCCGGCCGCAGTCTATGACAGATTCGTGTGCGTGCGCGGCGACCCGAATGGCCATTGTCGCTTGCGTGCGGCTCCGCCAAGATGGCATCACGAGTTCGAGTTCACTTCCAGCCCGGGGCACCTCATGACGACAGACGCGATCAAGCCCGCAGCCCATCACAAGCATCAGCCCTGGTACAAGATCCTCTACATCCAGGTGTTGATCGCGATTGTCGCGGGCGTCTTGATCGGCCACGTCTATCCCGGCCTCGGCAAGCAATTGAAGCCGCTCGGCGACGGCTTCATCGCGCTGATCAAGATGATGATTGCGCCTGTCATCTTCTGCACCGTGGTGCACGGCATCTCCTCGATGGGCGACCTCAAGCGGGTCGGCCGGGTCGGGTTGAAGACCCTGATCTATTTCGAGGTGGTGTCGACGGTGGCGCTCGCGGTCGGGCTTTTGGTCGGCGAGCTGCTGCAGCCGGGCCACGGCTTCAACATCGATCCCGCCACCATCGATCCGAAGTCGGTCTCCACCTACGTCACGCAGGCAAAAGAGCAGGGCATCGTCGCCCATCTGATGGCGATCATTCCGGACAGCTATTTCGGCGCCGTGGCGCGTGGTGATCTGCTGCAGGTGCTGCTGATCTCGATCCTGTCGGGTTTCGCCATTGCGCTGATGGGCAAGGCCGGCGAGCCGATCGCCGAGGCGATCGACAAGGCCGCCAAGATGTTCTTCGGCATCATCCGGCTCATCGTCCGCGTCGCGCCGCTCGGCGCGTTCGGGGCGATGGCGTTCACGGTCGGCGCCTACGGCCTCGGCTCGCTGGTCAATCTGGCAGCGCTGATCGGCACATTCTATCTCACCAGCGTGCTGTTCGTGCTGATCGTGCTGGGTGCGATCGCGCGGCTGGCCGGCTTCTCCATCATCCGCTTCATCGCCTATATCAAGGACGAGCTCCTGATCGTGCTCGGCACCTCGTCGTCGGAGACGGTGCTGCCGCAGATGATCCAGAAGATGGAGCATCTCGGCGCCTCGCGCTCGGTGGTCGGCCTCGTGGTGCCGACCGGCTACAGCTTCAATCTCGACGGCACCAACATCTACATGACGCTGGCGACGCTGTTCCTGGCGCAGGCCACCAACACCCATCTGACGATCTGGCAGGAGCTCGGCATTCTCGGCATCGCCATGATCACCTCGAAGGGCGCCTCCGGCGTCACCGGCGCCGGCTTCATCACGCTCGCCGCGACGCTGTCGATCGTGCCCGACATTCCGATCCAGTCGATCGCGATCCTGGTCGGCATCGACAAGTTCATGAGCGAGTGCCGTGCGCTCACCAATCTGATCGGCAATGGCGTCGCCTGCGTCGTGATCAGCCTGTCCGAGGGCGAGCTCGACAAGGACGCGCTGCATGAGACCATGGCGCATCCGCTCGAACTCGGCGAGGCGCTGGAGCCGGGCGGGACCGGCGGAGCAACATGAAGGAAAGGGGCCGTCGCAGGGAGGCAACCAAAATACCGAGGAACAACCCCATGCAAAGGAGCCGGCGGCGCCCGGCTTCGGCCGAACGGCTTGACACGTCGGGCAACTCAGGGGTATTTTTCTAAAATACCGAAATTGCACGAGCTTCTGCATATGGTCCATCAGTCGCGGGCGGAGCGGGAAACGTGCCATGTTCGCCGCCGCGGCTGAGGTCGTGAACCCCTGACGTGGGAAGGGCCTCCACTGCAGGGTGACGAATATCCGCGGAGCTATGAGCGCATCATGCGCCCTCGATAGCGACGCTTCCATACCGCCGCCTTTGTGCAACCGCAGCAAATCACGCCACGGTTTGGTAGCGCTCGCTCGGATCGGAAAAATCTGATAGCGTGCATGGCGGCGTAGTTGCGAGGTAGCACATGAAAACGATTTTCAGTGTGATCTTGGTCGCGGCCGCTCTCGTGAACAATTCGGCCGACGCGCAATATACCGATGACGTCGTCAAGATCGGCGTATTGACCGATATGTCGAGCATCTATTCGGACATCGGCGGTCCTGGCGCGGTCGTGGCTGCTAAGCTCGCGGTCGAAGATTTTGGTGCAACTGCCAAGGGCATGAAAATCGAAATCGTCAGCGCCGACATGCAAAACAAGCCTGACGTGGGCGCCAGCATTGCCAACAGGTGGTTCGACGTCGAAAAAGTCGACGTGATCGTTGACGGCATGAATTCCGGCGTTTCACTGGCCGTGAGCGAGATCGCCCGCCAAAAGAACAAGCTGTTCCTGGTGACGGGCGCGGCAACGTCGGACCTCACCGGTCCGAAGTGCAACACCAATACCATTCACTGGGTCTACGATACCTGGGCGCTCGCCAATAGTACCGGCAAGGCGACGGTACAGACGGGTGGCGATACCTGGTTCTTCGTCACCGCCGACTATGCGTTTGGGTATGCTCTTGAACGTGACGCAGGGGCGGTCGTTGAAGCCAATGGCGGAAAAGTGCTGGGCAAGGTCCGGGTGCCGATCAACACCAGTGACTTTTCGTCGTTTCTGCTCCAAGCACAAGCCTCCAAGGCCAAGGTGATCGGTCTCGCTAACGCCGGCGGAGACGCTACAAATGCGATCAAGCAGGCTGCCGAGTTTGGAGTTGTCAGAGGAGGGCAGAATATCGCAGGTCTGCTGTTGTGGGTGAGCGATATCGCAGCCCTTGGTCTGCCGATAACGCAGGGCGTCGTTTTGACCGAGGCCTGGTATTGGGACATGAACGACAACAACCGCATCTGGACGAAACGCTGGCAGGTTGAGCGCCCGGGCAAGGTCCCCACTTCGGCCCAAGCAGGTGTCTATTCGGCCGTGACTCACTATCTCAAGACGGTCGAAGCGCTAAAGTCTGACGCGGATGGCCGCGCCGTCGCCGCCAAAATGAAGGAGATTCCGACCGACGACCGTCTTTACGGCAAAGGAATCATCCGGGCGGACGGACGCAAAATCCACAACATGTATCTCTTTGAGGTAAAAGCACCCGCCGAATCGAGATACTTCGGCGACTTCTACAAAGTGCGCGCCACCATCCCGGCAGCAGAAGCCTTCCGACCGTTGCAAGATGGCGGGTGTCCCCTCGTGAAGGGCTGATCACCAGCGCATCTGCGGCGACGAGCCGCCTTCTGAGGTCGCATCATAGATGCACTTGCCGCCGCGCACGATACCGCTGTCCCGATGATCGACCCTCCATCGTCCGCGCGCGGTTTCGTCTGGATCCGGGCCAATGCTGCTTGCGGGCCTTGGTTACGACGCCGATTAGATCAGAGAGCTTGCCATAAAGATGACGTGGCAGTGGATGTCGTGCCGACAAGATGCTGGTGTTTCATGCCGCGTTCGTGCTGTACGGACCGAGACATTAAGAGCCGCGTTCTCTGAGCGGCTTTCCGCCGCCGTGCGCAGGTCTCTCACCGAGCTGTTCATTGCGAGCGGCCCGGCCGATGATTCCGGACGACCTCGCATCCAGTACCGCCCGCGAAACGTCTATTGCTGCTTTCGCGCGCAGCACCTGTTCTCGCGCAAGGTGATTGGATCGATCCAGATGTATCATTCAAAGGTAGAGCCACTGTCGAGCAAGTTCGAGGGGCGACGCCGAGCCTTGCATCGTGAGTGCTTCGGAGATGGACGATTCACGAATCCCATTGCTTTGCAGTATTCGGCGCATTTCGTCGCGCCGGCTGCTGCCTTGCTGATCGGGCGAGTTTGTAAATCGTTGCTCAGCGCTGCAGTACCGGACGCTGATGGTCCGCTTCGCTGCGGTTCGTGGACGCGACCGGAGACCTTTCTCAATGGCTGAAGCGCAGCTTGATCGCTGCCTCCGATCGCCCGAGTTCGAGCGCTATCAGCCGGATACTCAAATTCGAAGCGCGCAATTTGAGGAGCTTTTCATCCTCCTCCTGCGACCAGAGCCGACGTTCGTTGCGGGGCATCCGAGGCAATCCCTTAACCGATTTGGCGGTCTCGATAGACGGATCAATTTCAGCCTAATGCGGCGGGGTACGGTGACACCCTTCATTGCCGCTGCCACCTTCCTCCGGCGGGAAGGGTTCCTGCGTTTTGCGGCCGATGAAGGTGTCGGGAGGTGAGGTCTCCTTGAGCAACCTGATCGAGCGCTGGATCGCTTCGCGTGACTGTGCAGCGAGGTCTAACCAGGCTTGTTCTAATCGATTGACGCTGTGCCGACCGGCCATGCGCGCGCTCCATCGCATATGCAGGCGGGAGCGCTGGCGGGTCTCTCAGCCACCGACGCCTACGGGCAGAGCCTCGGCCGGTGATGAGTGACAGTACATCCAAATGCAGTTTGCTACCAGTTCTTCTTATCACCACAAAGGCCAGGACACCTTGAACGGTATTCCCACGGCACGCGTCAGATAATCCGAATGGCAGAAAGCGCGATGTGCTGTTTTGCGACCTGAAGCGATGCCCCTGCAACGTGAGCCGCCTCGTATCTGAGGCTTCCGAATGGAGCGGGCGTCGTCGTGCATCTCTATCGATGCATTTGATGCTGGGAGTTGATCTGGGACGACTAGGAAAGCTTCGCCACGCGCTTGGCCCGTGGCGTCCTCTTGGCGAGCCGTGCAGCTGGCGCCGCATTGGCCGCAGCCTCGACGTCGCGGGCTTCGCGAAGCGCACGCAGCCGTTCCATGTTCTTGCGGATGGCCTGCGCCTCGCGCTGTACGTCGGCGATCGCACGCGCGCCTTCTTCGGCCGCAATACGCTTGCGCTCGGCGAGCGCAAGGCTTGCGGGCGAGGACTCTGGCGGGTTCCTGGCCATCGCTGATCCTTTCCCATAAAGGCGCCAAAGCCCGCCCAATCCTCAGCCGAGAGGGATCGAGCGGGCTGCGACGTCATCCCAGTACATCCGTGAGAATGACGCCACCGGCTTGCGACGTTGTGCTGGGCCGATGTTGGCCCATCTCAGGAAAACGCGTCAGGCGCGACATCCCGAACTGTTTCAAGCCAGCTGGAGATTCTCTGCGCTCGTCTTGCCGCGCATCTTGTCGGTCTTCAGCTCGAAAGAGAGCTTCTGGCCCTCAGCCAGGCCGGACAAACCGGCGCGCTCGACGGCGCTGATGTGAACGAACACATCCTTGCTGCCATCGCTCGGCTGAATGAAACCAAAGCCCTTCTGACCGTTGAACCACTTCACTGTACCTGTCGTCATCTTGTCGTCTCCAATGCGCATATGCGCCATCGTGCGCAGGATCGCGCGTTATCCATTCAACTGGCGATGTCTTTGGAGGAGGGCCGCTTTGACCATTCAACAAGGCGCAACGGCTAATCGAATAATCCGAGTATATGCACTTCTCGCGCGAATACAAGCTCGCCGTGAGCCGGTTCCATTCCTGCTGTCGTATGGTCGCATCAACGACCTCGGCGATGGCGTCGCCTGGGCCGTGATCAGCCTCCCAGAAGGCGGACGTTCGACCAGGCAACTTGACACGTGAGGCATCAAGGTATTCTTCTAGTATTCCGAAATTGCCCAAGCGTTCGCTCCTGCGGAAAAGCCGCCATCTTCCGAAGTCGCCGAGGGCGAGAGCGGACTCGGCAGCAACTTGGTTCAAGTCCAGCGAAGCCGCGCCAGGATTGCGCGACCCATGATCCAGTTCTTGTCGCTCTCGCTGAGGAACGGAAGCTCCTCCGTGAATTGCGTTACGCGCTGCCGGTAGGTGGCTCTCGCGAATGAATTGGTTATGTCGGTCCCCCAGTGGCATCGCTCCGGCCCGTAGGCGTCGAACAGGCGGTGGATATGCGGGATCACGTCACGGAATGGATAGGGTTCAGTCGAAATCAGCGGGACCGACGACAATTTCACCGACACATTCGGATATTTTGCGAGCGCGGCAGCCTGGACGATGGCTTCCGCCACCACGTTGTTGCTTGCGGATCCCGATGAATCGGCATGCGGGCGAAGACCCGCGCCGACGCCCATGTGGTCGATGATGAGCGTAAGTTGCGGGTGTCGCTCGGCGATACCGGCGAACAGCGATGTCTGGCCCGATGTGAGAAACATCACAGGCAGGCGGGCCTTCTCCGCCGCCGGCCAGAACCAGTCCGCGGTCCCGTCGGTCAGCCATGCCGCTTCGCCGGGGCCGAAGTTCAGCCTCACGCCGAGCACGCCGGGCTGGTCGCGCCAGCTCGCAAGCCGTGCCGCGCGGTCGGGCTTGTCGAGGGCGACACGCGCCATGATGGCGAAGCGGCCGGGGTACCGTTTGACCGCCTCCTGGGCATAGTCGATGCGCTCGCCTTCGAGCGACGCCGGCGGAACGATCACGACGCGATCGACGCCGGCTTCGTCCATCAGCGGAATTATTCGCTCGATGGTGAAGGGCTCCGGAAGCTGCGGTTTGGCACCGGGGAGCCAGGGTCTTTGCGGGGTGCTCGCCGGCCACAGGTGAACCTGCGAATCAACGATCACCCGTTTTTGCTGCGCGACCGTTGTCACGGCGTGCTGCATTGACAGCGCGACGCCGGTCGCGACGGTGCCGGTCAGAAAACTACGGCGCGAAGGCATACGGTGTACTTCCTGCTCTGTGGTTTTAATCACCCGCGAATGTCGATCGGTATGGCGCCCCCAGGCAGATCACAGCAGGTTGGCTCGCAAGATTGAGGATCACACCAGGAATTGCGCCATGGATAACGCAACGGACAGCAGCGGAATCGCCCGAGCCATTCACTTTGCTCGCTTCCAAATCACGTCGACAACGTCCCTACCGGGAGGACGGACAGTCAGCGACAGTTGATCCTCCACAATTCTAACGAGGCGCTTCTGATCGGTGCCATTCCAGTTTGGAAAGGAACTTCCCTCGACGTGAATTGCGATGCTACTATCTGCCTCGTTGGTCGAATACGTTCCGAAATAGGTTATCGTTCCGTCGGCCGTTTCCTTGTTCTCTTCGGGCGTACCTTGCCACAAGGCGTTGCTCGTATACTTGGGGCGGTCTGATTTCATCACCGTTATGATGTATCGCCCATCCGTATCAAAGAACGCAATGCCCTTCGGGTCGGTCCCGTAGCGCCTGACGATCGTACCGTCAGGCTTCTTCTGCTCCCAGGCGATCAGGGTCCATGTACCGACCAGCCGCTGCTTGAGCGACTGCATCTGACCTCTCGCGTCGGACGTCATAGCGAAAGCGCCAAAGGCCACGATCGAGCATGCGGCAAAAATTGCGCGCAAGATTTTCATCAGTCTTGCTCCTGTTAGCATGGCAGTGCTGAGCGAACTGAGCAGCCGCCATGATCGGCACGTGGTCGCGGGTCATACAGTCAATTCTTAGCAACGTTCACGCCCTTGAGGCCTGTCGCGTCGATCGCCCTCTGCACTACACCCGTCCGTTTTGCTTCATCGACGAGCGCCGCAAGTGCAGCCTGCACCTCTGCCGAGCGATCTTTCGGAAGCGCGGCCGCCACACGAACCATCGCAAATGCGCCGGGTACGATTTTGGCACCGGGCAACGCATTGGCTGCAGGGTATCCGACCCCGGAGTCCGCCCCAAATACGTCCGCCTTGCCCGAGCGCAGCAACTCGGCCGCGTCAGCCGCGATGGTCGGGCTGAGTGGGATACGGACGATCTCGGCCGCCTTGATCTCCCGGGTGAGCACGCGCTCCGAGGGAGCTCCGCGAATGGTGCCGATCTTGACACCGGCCTTATCGACCGAGGGGATGTCGGGGAATTCCTTTCCTGGCGCCGCGACATAGATGAGACTAATGACCCACAGGTCGGCGGTAGAGGTGGACTTATCGGCAGGAGCAAGAACTCGGGGTCCGATTGCGACGTCCCATTCACCTTTGCCGAAGCTTTGCTGGTATGCATCCGGACTAGGATACATCACGGGTTCGACCGCCACGCCGAGCTTCTGCCCAATGAACCGCGAGACCGGCTCAGCCACGCCACCGAGCACGGTGATGTCAATCATGCCGACGCGTAACTTTCCACTTGGGGCGATCTCCGGCGCTGGAGCTGTCTGCCCAAATGCCATGCCAGACAACGTTATGAACAACGCGACCGAAAGAAGAAGCCGAACCATCAGGCGCCCCTTTGCTTGGACAGGTCGATCCTATCAGCGGACGGGCAACCCGGCCATTACTACCGAATTGGTAGGGCTCGCGAGGCGATGTTGCCTACGGGTCAACTCGACAAAACTCAAAGTCAGCATAGCGCGTTGGTTTTCGGGCGCATCGCGAATGATCGTCGCGTCCTCCCGAGCGGTGTCAGTCCGGGACGCCGGCCGCCTTCAGCGTTTCACGATAGGTCGCGGACATCGATTGCACCGGAAACGGAATCCGCGACAGGAAGCTGGAGATCGAAAACTCCGGATCGACCTTAAGCAGCTCGCGCGCGGTCTGGGTCGCGCGCGCGGAGTCGCCGGTCTTGACCAGAGCCACGATCAGGACGCGGAGGGCGACTGCGAAGCGACGGTTCTGCGCCAGCGCCTTGTCGGCCCACGTCACCGCCTCGGTGAAATTCTGGTCGAGCACCGCGCAGATCGCGAGCGCCGCGGACGCGAACCAGCCGCGGGGGTCGCGCGGGTTGAGCCGTTGCGCGCGCTCGATCATCGCGCGGCCAACGTTCTGGTTGCCGCGCATCGCCTCGATCCAGCCGCCGAGCACCAGCGCCATCGCCGAGTTCGGATTGATCGCAAGCGAGCGCTCGAACAGTTCGCGCGCGGGCTCGATCTCGTCGGCCATGTTCCAGATCGCGAACGCCGCCATCCACAGCACCTGCGGATCGCCGGGCGCAAGCTCCACCGCGCGCCAGGCCTGCGCGACCGCGCGCTCCCGGTAGGAGTCGTCAGGCTTCAGCCAGCCCTGGACATGGCGCATCGCATGGCAATAGGCCGACGCCGCCAGCGCGGGCGCGTAGGTCGGATCGAGCGCCAGCGCCTGGTCGAGGCAATCGAGCGCGGCTTCCATGCTCTCGGGCGTGAACTCGTACCTCAGACTGTAGGCGCGCAGCAGCAGATCGTAGGCGTCGAGCTTGTCGGGTGGCGCGGCCCGCACCCGCTCGGCCTCTGCGACCAGCATCGTCGGCTCGATCGCGCCGACCACGGTCTCGGTGATGCGATCCTGCAGGTCGAACACGTCGTTCGCCGCACCGTCGAAGCGATCGGCCCACAGATGCGCGCCGGAGGTGGCGTCGATCAGCTGGCCGGTGATGCGCAGGCGATCACCGCCGCGGCGGACGCTGCCCTCGAGCACATAGCCGACGCCGAGCTCGCGGCCGACCTGGCGGATATCGACCGCCTTGCCCTTGTAGGTGAAGGCGGAGTTGCGCGCGATCACGGTGAGGCGGCTGCAACGGGCGAGCGCGGTGGTGATGTCCTCGGCGATCCCGTCGGCGAAATAATCCTGCTCCGGATCGCCGCTCATGTTGGTGAAGGGCAGCACCGCGATCGACGGGCCCTCGCTCGGTCGCGGCGGCGCGGCGTTGTCGGCAACCGGACGAGCGGACGCGCTGTCCTCCCGGACATCGCCGACGAAGCGGAGGCCCTTGCGGGGCAGGGTGCGGATCAGCCGCTGCGCCTCGCCATTGTCGCCGATCGCGGTCCGCGCCGCGTTGACCCGGCTGCTCAGCGTCGCCTCCGAGACGATCCGGCCGTGCCAGACCGCGGCCAGCACCTCGTCGCGGCTGACGACGCGATTGCGCGCGCGGATCAGGAATTCCAGGAGGTCGAAGACCTGCGGCTCGACGGCCACCAGGGCAGCGCCGCGGCGCAGCTCCCGGCGCTCGGAATCGAGGGTCAAGTCGTTGAAATGGTAAGTCAATTCGAAGAGTCCGGCAGGCGGCGGCTGAATCCGGAGCGGAAGCTAGCACAGGCCGACGGAAGCCAAAATCAAGACGGTCTGAAGAACAAATCCATGTCCTCTGAAAGCGGGCGGGGGCGGTCTCTGCGATAGTGATTTCGACACCAGAGTTAAGGAGATCGCCATGTCCCAACCCACCAACCAGCAACGCCGCCGCTTCCTCGGCATCGCCGGCGGGATCCTCGCCGCGTCCCGGTTTGGCTTGATCGGATCGGCGAGCGCGCAATCCAAGGAGCAGTCCAAGGCGGCGGCGCCCGCGGTCAAGGCCGGCGGCCATACCACGATCGGTCCGGTGAAGCAGATCAAGGCCGGCGTGCTCGATACCGGTTATGTCGAGATGGGTCCGGCGTCAGGTCCTGCTGTCATTCTGCTGCACGGCTGGCCCTACGACATCCACAGCTATGCCGACGTCGCGCCGGCGCTGGCGGAGGCCGGCTATCGCGTGATCGTGCCGCATCTGCGCGGCTACGGCAGCACGCGCTTCCTCTCCAGCGATACCAAGCGCAGCGGCCAGCCGGTCGCGGTCGCCGCCGACATCATCGCGCTGATGGACGCGTTGAAGATCGAGAAGGCGGTGCTCGGCGGTTATGATTGGGGTGCGCGCACCGCCAACATCATGGCAGTGCTCTGGCCCGAGCGCTGCAAGGCGATGGTGTCGGTCAGCGGCTACCTGATCGGCAGCCAGGCGGCCGGCAAGCTGCCGCTGCCGCCGAAGGCCGAGCTGCAATGGTGGTACCAGTTCTATTTCGCGACCGAGCGCGGCCGCGAGGGCTATGCCAGGAACCGGCACGACTTCAACAGACTGATCTGGCAGCTCGCTTCGCCGCAGTGGAAGTTCGACGACGCCACCTATGACCGCAGCGCCGCCGCGTTCGAGAACCCCGACCACGTCGAGATCGTGATCCACAATTACCGCTGGCGGCTCGGCATCGCCGAGGGCGAGGCCAAGTACGACGCCTTCGAGACGACGCTGGCCCAGGCGCCCGTGATCGCGATCCCGACCATCACGATGGAAGGCGATGCCAACGGCGCGCCGCATCCGGAGCCCGCGGCCTATGCCAGGAAGTTCTCCGGGCATTACGAGCATCGCCAACTCGCCGGCGGCATCGGCCACAACCTGCCGCAGGAGGCGCCGCAGGCCTTCGTGCAGGCGATCATCGACGTCAGCAAGGTCTAGACACGTGCCGCCAAGATCGATGTGGAGACCTGATAGCTTCGATCTGGCGCTGCGATGGCTGCGAGGCTAGTTTCCCCGCGGCAATCGCATGCGGGGTACGGCTTTGACCATCACCATCTACGGCATCAAGAACTGCGACACCATGAAGAAGGCACGCGGCTGGCTCGACGATCACGGCGTCGCCTATGATTTCCACGATTACAAGACGGCCGGGATTGCCAAGGACAAGCTCAAGCAATGGAGCGACGAGGTCGGCTGGGAGACGCTGCTCAACCGTGCCGGCACCACCTTCAAGAAGCTGCCCGATGCCGACAAGGAAGGGCTGAACGAGCGCAAGGCGGTGGCGCTGATGGCCGAGCAGCCCTCGATGATCAAGCGTCCGGTGCTCGACCTCGGATTGAAGCGCGTGGTCGGCTTCAAGCCGGATATCTATGCCAAGGAAGTGCTGGCGAAAGCGCGCAAGAAGGGCTGATGCCGGCAGGCTCCGCGCATCTCGAACCATGAGGTCCCGTCGGTGGCCTACATCGTTCGAGACGCCCACATCCTGCGGGCTCCTCGGATGACCGGTCTGAAGGCGGGACAACATGTCCGACGTCGTCCCTGCGAAAGCAGGGACCCATAACCACAGGATCTAATTGTTGAAAGGCTGTGACCCCAGCCCTGCGCAACAATGGCCTTCGGTGGCTATGGGTCCCTGCTTTCGCAGGGACGACACTGAATGTTTGGTGCCGCTCCCCTTAGCTCGAAAGCGCTTTACGTCAGCTCGACCGAATCCTGGCTCGCGGGGCGGACCGCCGGCACGAACCTGCGGTCGATCACCGCGCGCACCGTGACGACTGGGACCGACTTCGCCTTCACGCCCATCAGATTGTGCAGCCGGAAGCCGCCCTCGATGCTGATCGCCTTGTAGGAGCCGATGATGTGCTCGACGGTGTCGCCGCGCCCGAACGGCAGCAGCAGCCGTTCGTAGGAGACATCCTTGCCGTCGGCGTCGGTGACTTCAGCGACCGTATAGGTCGGACGCTTTCGCGCCAGGCAGGCACGATAGGACCGGATCACGCCGGCATAACGCTCCGGGCCGATCGCATCATCCAGATAGCGGTTGGTGCGCAGCCGCGGCTCGACATGCTCGTTGCCATAGGCGGTCGTTAGCCTTGCGCCTTCCTGCGTGATGATGAAACGGGCGGCGTCGCCGCTGCCCTCGACGTCGAAGCCCATCATGTCGGCGCGCTCGTCGGCACTGCCGTCGGTGTGGAAATCGTCGAGCGTGGGAAGCGCGTCCGGCGTGCGCAACGCGCGCAGCCAGGCATTCAGCAGCACGCGCTGCGTGATCGATTTGATCACCGATGGATCGGCGCTTGTGAATGGCATCGGCTAGCCGACGCGCGGGATGGTCGGGCCGCGGGCATAAAGCCGCAGCCACGTGCTGAGGACATCACGTTGCCGGATCGACTTGACGACCGAGGAATTGGCGCTGTGGAAATGCAAGGCTGGTGCCGCTCATCATGTAATGGCCAAAGCTTCGGCGAGAAGGCGGAAATATTCTATGAATGCCGGACTGCGGAGCAAAACACCCTTAATGGTGGCTTTCCGAGGCGCAAAGCCCGCGGAAATACCATTCGACTAAGGATCAACCGGAACAAGCCGTGCCGATACTGCACTGCACAGCTTTCCACCTTGCGTAACTGCCGCAGATGACGGCATATTCCGGCCCGGAGGAGGCGGGCGCCGGACGGTTTCCAAGACGGACCGACGACCTGTCTGACATGAAAAAACTGGCCACGCGGGCGAGGCGCTTCGCGGCGATGGCGTATGGGGGAATCTTTTTGGCCGATGAGTTCATCCTCGAAACCAGCGGATTGACCAAGGAATTCGCCGGTTTCTTTGCCGTTCGCGACGTCGCGCTGAAGGTGCGTCGCGGCAGTATCCATGCGTTGATCGGGCCGAACGGCGCCGGCAAGACGACCTGTTTCAATCTGCTGACCAAGTTCCTGAAGCCGTCGGCCGGCCAGATTCGCTACAAGGGCCAGGACATCACCGCGATGCCGCCCGCCGACGTGGCGCGGCTCGGGCTCGTCCGCTCGTTCCAGATCTCTGCGGTGTTTCCGCATCTGACAGCGCTGGAAAATGTGCGCGTGGCGCTGCAGCGCCAGCATGGTTCGTCATTCGATTTCTGGCGCTCCAAGAGCGTGCTCGACCGCTTCAATCCGCGCGCGCACGAGCTTCTGAACGATGTCGGCTTGAGCGAATTCGCCAACACGCCGGCGGTCGAGATGCCGTACGGCCGCAAGCGCGCACTTGAAATTGCAACGACACTCGCGCTCGACCCCGAGATGATGCTGCTCGACGAGCCGATGGCCGGCATGGGCCATGAGGACATCGACAAGATCGCGGCGCTGATCAAGCGGATCTCGGCCAAATACACCATCCTGATGGTCGAACATAACCTCTCGGTGGTGGCCAACCTCTCCGACATCATCACCGTGCTGACGCGCGGGCAGGTGCTGGCGGAGGGCAACTACGCCGACCTCTCCAAGGACGAGCGCGTGAAGGAAGCCTATCTGGGAGCGGGTCATGGCTGAGGCAAATCTCGCGGAGAAGCCGGTGGCCGCGGCCGGCGCCGAGGTGCTGGCGGTCAAGGATTTGCAGGCCTGGTACGGCGAATCGCACATTCTACACGGCATCAATTTCAACGTGAAAGCCGGCGAGGTGGTGACGCTGCTCGGCCGCAACGGCGCCGGCAAGACCACCACGCTGAAGTCGATCATGGGCGTGATCAACAAGCGCTCCGGCTCGATCCGCTTCGACGACAAGGAGATCATCCGCGCCACGTCGGACAGAATCGCGCGGCTCGGCATCGCGTTCTGCCCGGAGGAGCGCGGCATCTTCGCCAGCCTCGACGTGAAGGAGAACCTGCTGCTGCCGCCGGTGGTGCGTCCGGGCGGGCTGCCGCTCGACCAGATCTTCACGCTGTTTCCCAATTTGAAGGAGCGCCTCACCAGCCAGGGCACCAAGCTGTCGGGCGGTGAGCAGCAGATGCTGGCGATCGCGCGCATCCTGCGCACCGGCGCGCGCTTCCTGATGCTGGACGAGCCGACCGAAGGCCTGGCGCCGGTCATTATCCAGCAGATCGGGCACACCATTGCGCGCCTGAAGTCGCAGGGATTTACGATCCTGTTGGTCGAGCAGAATTTCCGTTTCGCCTCGACCGTTGCCGACCGCTACTACATCGTCGAGCACGGCAAGGTGATCGACGGCTTCGCCAATTCGGAGCTGTCCGCCAACATGGATAAGCTGCATACCTATCTCGGCGTCTGATCGCCCGAGCCAGAAAATTTGAGGACTGAGGGAATCCCCATGAAGAACACGATTTCTGCGCTTCTGCTCGGCACCGCGATGGCGCTCAGCGTCGCGAGCATTGCCTCCGCCGACGACAAGGTCGTCAAGATCGGCGTGTTGTCGGATCAGTCCGGCCTCTACGCCGACCTCGCCGGTCCCGGCTCGACGCTGGCGGCGCAGATGGCGATCGAGGATTCCGGCCTCAAGGCCAAGGGCTGGACCATCGACCTGATCTCCGGCGATCACCAGAACAAGCCCGACATCGGCACCACCATCGCGCGCCAGTGGTTCGACGTCGACAAGGTCGACACCATCGTCGACGTGCCGAATTCCGGCGTCGCGCTCGCGGTCAACAACGTCGTGAAGGAAAAGAACGGCGTCTACATCAATTCGGGCGCTGCGACCTCGGACCTCACCAACGCACAGTGCTCGCCGAACACGGTGCACTGGACCTACGACACCTACATGCTGGCGCACGCCACCGGCCAGGCGCTGGTCAAGGCGGGCGGAGACACCTGGTTCTTCCTGACCGCGGACTATGCGTTCGGCGCGGCGCTGGAGCGCGACACCACTGCGGTTGTCCTCGCCAATGGCGGCAAGGTGGTCGGCGGGGTCAAGCATCCGCTCAACACCGCCGATTTCTCCTCGTTCCTGCTGCAGGCGCAGGCCTCCAAGGCCAAGATCATCGGCCTCGCCAATGCCGGCGGCGACACCACCAACTCGATCAAGCAGGCGGCCGAGTTCGGCATCGTCAAGGGCGGCCAGAAGCTTGCCGCGCTGTTGCTGTTCCTCACCGACGTCAAGGCGATCGGGCTCGAGACCGCGCAGGGCCTGAACTTCACCGAGACCTTCTACTGGGACCTCAACGACAACACCCGCGCGTTCTCCAAGCGCTTCTCGGAGCGGATGAAGAACGGCGCGCCCCCGACCATGGTGCAGGCCGGCGTCTATGCGGGCCTCACGCATTACTTCAAGGCGCTGGAAGCGCTCGGCGGCAATCCGCATGACGGCGCCAAGGTGGTCGCCAAGATGAAGACCATCCCGACCGACGATCCGCTGTTCGGCAAGGGCGAGGTCGAGGCCAACGGCCGCGTCACCCACGACGCCTACCTGTTCGAGGTGAAGAAGCCCTCGGAGTCCAAGGGACCGTGGGACTTCTACAAGCTGGTCGGCACCGTGCCGGGCAACCAGGCCTTCACGCCGCTCGACAAGAGCACCTGTGCGCTCCTGAAGAAGTGACGATCACGCCCGCCGGCCATGCGCGTGGCCGGCGGGCTTCATCTATCTAAGCGAAAGCTCATTCGATGCAGGCTCTCTACGCACAGCTTCTGGTCGGACTGATCAACGGCTCGTTCTACGCGCTGCTCAGTCTCGGGCTTGCCGTCATCTTCGGCATGCTCAACATCATCAATTTCGCGCATGGCGCGCTCTACATGATGGGCGCCTTCGTGGCGTATTTCCTGCTCAATCTGGGCGGCATCAACTACTGGTGGGCGCTGATCATCGCCCCCGTCGTGGTCGGCATCTTCGGCATGATCCTCGAGCGCACCATGCTGCAATGGCTGACCGGGCTCGACCATCTCTACGGCCTGCTCTTGACCTTCGGCATCGCGCTGATCGTGCAGGGCGTGTTCCAGAACTATTTCGGCTCCTCCGGCCTGCCTTACTCGATCCCGGATCAGCTCAAGGGCGGCGTCAATCTCGGCTTCATGTTCCTGCCGATCTATCGCGGCTGGGTGGTGGTGTTCTCGCTGGTGGTGTGCCTTGCCACCTGGTTCCTGATCGAGAAGACGCAGCTCGGCGCCTACCTGCGTGCCGCGACGGAAAACCCGACGTTGGTGCGCGCCTTCGGCATCAACGTGCCGCGCATGATCACGCTGACCTACGGGCTCGGCGTCGGCCTTGCCGCGCTCGCCGGCGTGCTGTCGGCGCCGATCAACCAGGTCCGCCCGCTGATGGGCGCCGATCTCATCATCGTGGTGTTCGCGGTGGTCGTGATCGGCGGTATGGGCTCGATCATGGGCTCGATCATCACCGGCTTCACGCTCGGCGTGATCGAGGGACTGACCAAGTATTTTTATCCCGAGGCCTCCAACACCGTGGTGTTTGTCCTGATGGTGCTGGTGCTGCTGGTGAAGCCAACGGGACTGACGGGACGGGCGGCCTGATATGTCAGCATTGACCGACGATACACTTCCGATGACGCCGCGCGCGATGCGCGACGAGATGATCGTGTTCGCCGTGATGGCGGTGCTGCTGGCGGTGGTGCCATGGACGGGGATCTATCCGTTCTTCGTCATGCAGGCGCTGTGCTTTGCGCTGCTCGCCTGCGCCTTCAACCTCTTGATCGGCTTTGGCGGCCTGCTGTCGTTCGGCCACGCCATGTTCCTCGGCACCGCCGGCTACGTCTCGGCGCATGCGCTGAAGGTGTGGGGGCTGCCGCCGGAGCTCGGGATCGTGGTCGGCACCGCCGCGGCGGCTCTGCTCGGCCTCGTCACCGGCTACATCTCGATCAAGCGGCAGGGCATTTACTTCTCGATGATCACGCTGGCGCTGTCGCAGCTGCTTTACTTCCTGTATTTGCAGGCGCCGTTCACCCATGGCGAGGACGGCATCCAGGGCATCCCGCAGGGCCATTTGCTCGGGATCTTCGACCTCTCGAAGCCGATGGTGCTCTACTACGTGGTGCTGGTCGGCTTCCTCGCCGGCTTCCTGTTGATCTACCGCACCATCAACTCGCCGTTCGGCGAGGTCTTGAAGTCGATCCGCGAGAATGAGCCGCGCGCGATCTCGCTCGGCTACAAGACCGACCAGTACAAGCTGCTCGCCTTCATCCTGTCGGGCACGCTGGCGGGCTTTGCCGGTTCGCTGAAGGTGTTCGTGGCGCAGAACGCCTCGCTCACCGACGTGCACTGGTCGATGTCCGGTGAAATCGTGCTGATGACCCTGGTCGGCGGCCTCGGTACCATCTTCGGCCCGGTGGTCGGCGCCTTCGTGATCATCGCCATGCAGCAATATCTCGCCGGGTTCGGCCAGTGGGTGACCGTGATCCAGGGCGTGATCTTCGTGGCCTGCGTGCTGCTGTTCCGCCGCGGCCTGGTCGGCGAGTTGGCCCATCTGCTCAGGCGGTCGCTGTAAGGGCAGGGGCAGGATTTCGGCCGACATAGCGGTGGACGACCGCCCGTTCGGGCGGTCGTTTCAGGTTTTTTCCCCGCCAGATGCTCTATGACAGTTCTGTGACAGTCGCTAAAAGGGCTGTCCCAGAATGATGGAACAGAGACATGCTGCGCTGGTTTCGCGCCTTCCTGCCCAAGGAAGAGCGGTTTTTCGAGCTGTTCGCCCGCCACGCCCAGACCTCCGTGCAGTGCTCGCTGGCGCTGCAGGACATGCTGAAGGGCGGGGAGGAGACCCCGGTGTTCTGCCAGCGCGTCAATCAGTTCGAGAACGACGCCGACAGCGTCACCCGCGAGGTGCTGACCGCGGTTCGCCGCACCTTCATCACCCCGTTCGACCGCAGCGACATCAAGAACCTGATCACCGCGATGGACGACGCGGTCGACCAGATGCAGGCGACCGCCAAGGCGGTGATGCTGTTCGAGGTGCGCGAGTTCGAGCCGCCGATGCGCGAGATCGGCACCCTGATCGTCGAATGCGCCAATCTGGTCGTCCGCGCGCTGCCATTGTTGCAGGCGATCGGCCACAACGTCTCGATGCTGACCCAGATCACCGAGGAACTGACCAAGCTCGAGGGCCGGGTCGACGATCTCCACGATATCGGGCTCAAGGAGTTGTTCCTGAAGCACCGCAACGCCAACACGATGGACTTCATCGTCGGCGCGGAGATCTACGACCACCTCGAGAAGGTGGCCGACCGCTTCGACGACGTCGCCAACGAGATCAACTCCATCGTCATCGAGCAAGTCTGAGCATGATCCGGAAAAGTGTGGAGCGGTTTTCCGGCGCGACAAACGCGGAACACGTTTGCGCGGAGATCATGCTCAAGAAAACACAATAAAGCGGGGCATCACGTGGACGCCACGCTGGGTCTTCCGGTTCTGACCATCCTGATCGCGGTCGCGCTGCTGTTCGACTTCCTGAACGGCCTGCACGACGCCGCGAACTCGATCGCGACCATCGTCTCGACCCGGGTGCTGCGGGCCGCAATATGCGGTGTTCTGGGCGGCGTTCTTCAACTTCGTTGCCTTCGCGGTGTTCGGCCTGCATGTCGCCAACACCATCGGCACCGGGATCATCGACCCGTCGGTGGTGGATGCGACCGTGATCTTCGCCGCGCTGGTCGGCGCGATCGTCTGGAACGTGATCACCTGGGGCTTAGGCATTCCCTCATCGAGCTCGCACGCGCTGATCGGCGGCCTGGTCGGCGCCGGCATGGCGAAGGCGGGCATCTCAGCGGCGGTGTGGAGCGGGCTGACCAAGACCCTGCTCGCGATCGTGCTGTCGCCGCTGGTCGGCTTCCTGCTGGCGCTGGTGCTGGTCGCGATCGTGTCCTGGCTCTCGGTGCGCTCGACGCCGTTCGCGGTCGATCGCGCCTTCCGCATCCTGCAATTCGCCTCCGCGTCGCTGTATTCGCTCGGCCATGGCGGCAACGACGCGCAGAAAACCATGGGCATCATCGCCGTGCTGCTCTACTCGCAGGGCCATCTCGGCGACACCTTCGAAATCCCGTTCTGGGTCGTGCTGGCCTGCCAGAGCGCGATGGCGCTGGGCACCTTGATGGGCGGCTGGCGGATCGTCCGCACCATGGGGCTTCGCATCACCAAGCTGACGCCGATGCAGGGTTTTTGCGCCGAAACCGGCGGCGCCGCGACGCTGTTCATCGCGACCTATCTCGGGGTTCCCGTCTCAACCACGCATACCATCACCGGCGCCATCGTCGGCGTCGGCGCCGCACGGCGGCTCTCCGCCGTGCGCTGGAACGTGGCGAGCTCGATCGTCTACGCCTGGGTGATCACGATCCCGGCGTCGGCCGCGGTCGCCGCGGCGACGTATTGGGTCGTGCAAATCCTGAAGTAATTAACCGACCAGTTTCAGCCCGACGATGCCCGACACGATCAGGGCGATGCTGGCAAGCCGCATCGCGGTCGCCGGCTCACCGAGCAGGATGATGCCGAGCGTTGCAGTGCCGACCGCGCCGATCCCGGTCCAGACCGCATAGGCGGTTCCAATCGGCAGCGTCTTCAGCGCGAGGCCGAGCAGCAGCACGCTGCCGGCCATCGCCGCCAGCGTCAGCACCGACGGCACCAGCCGCGAGAAGCCCTCGGTATATTTCAGTCCGATCGCCCAGCCGATCTCGAGCAGGCCTGCGGTGAACAGAATGGCCCAAGCCATAACGAACCCTCCGGATAAGGCAGGGTCGTCCCCGCGGGTGATGTGGTGAGGGAAAGGTCGTCCTTTCCGGCCATATATGGGGATCGCGCCGCCGCTCCGCATTGCGACAAAACGCCCTTGATTGCGCCCGTTTTCCCTGCCAAATGCCCGCCATGTCCGACATTTCAGTTTCAGCCGAATCGCCGTCCCGCTCGCCGCTGTCAGAGGAAGTGGCGCGCCGGCGCACTTTTGCGATCATCTCGCACCCGGACGCCGGCAAGACTACGCTGACGGAAAAGCTGCTGTTGTTCGGCGGCGCCATCAACCTCGCGGGCCAGGTCAAGGCCAAGGGCGAGCGCCGCAACACGCGGTCGGACTGGATGAAGATCGAGCGCGAGCGCGGCATCTCGGTGGTCACCTCGGTGATGACCTTCGAATTCAACGAGCTGGTGTTCAACCTCCTGGACACGCCGGGCCACGAGGACTTTTCGGAAGACACCTATCGCACGCTGACCGCGGTCGACTCCGCGGTCATGGTGATCGACGCCGCCAAGGGCATCGAGGCGCGCACGCGCAAGCTGTTCGAGGTGTGTCGGCTGCGCGACATCCCGATCATCACCTTCATCAACAAGATGGACCGCGAGAGCCGCGACACGTTCGAGCTGCTGGACGAGATCGAGAAGACGCTGGCGCTCGACACCACGCCGATGACCTGGCCGGTCGGCCGCGGCCGCGACTTCCTCGGCACCTATGACGTCGTCAATGGCGGCGTGCGGCTGCTGGAAGGCGGCGGCGCCAAGACCGGCGCCACCGAGCAGATCGACATCGCCGATCTCGGCAAGCGCAATCCCAACCTCGACGTCGCCGAGGTCAAGGACGAGCTGGCGCTGGCCTCGGAGGCCTGCAAGCCGTTCGAGCTCGCCGCGTTCCGCGAGGGCCATCTGACGCCGGTCTATTTCGGCAGCGCGCTGCGCAATTTCGGCGTCGGCGACTTGCTCGAAGGCCTCGGCAAGTTCGCGCCGGCGCCGCGCGCGCAGGATTCCGATCTGCGCAAGGTCGATGCATCAGAGCCGCGGATGAGCGCGTTCGTGTTCAAGATCCAGGCCAACATGGATCCGAACCATCGCGACCGCATCGCCTTCGCCCGGCTGTGCTCGGGCAAGCTCAGCCGCGGCATGAAGGCCAAGCTGGTCCGCACCGGCAAGAACATGAGCCTGTCGAGCCCGCAGTTCTTCTTCGCGCAGGATCGCTCGGTGGCGGATGAAGCCTTCGCCGGCGACGTCGTCGGCATTCCCAACCACGGCACCTTGCGGATCGGCGACACCCTGACCGAGGGCGAGGATCTGACCTTCGTCGGCGTGCCGAGTTTTGCCCCGGAAATCGTCCGCCGCGTTCGCCTCACCGATGCGATGAAGGCGAAGAAGCTGAAGGAAGCCTTGCAGCAGATGTCGGAGGAGGGCGTCGTGCAGGTGTTCCGGCCGCGCGACGGCGCGCCGGCGCTGGTCGGCGTCGTCGGTCCGCTGCAGCTCGACGTGCTGAAGGCGCGGTTAGACGCGGAATATTCGCTGCCGGTCGAGTTCGAGGTCTCCGAATTCTCGCTGGCGCGCTGGATTTCCTCCGACGACCGCAAGGCGCTCGACACCTTCATCGCCGCCAACAATTCCGGCATCGCCGACGACGTCGACGGCGATCCCGTGTTCATGGCCAAGAACGAATTCTATCTCGGCTACACGCGCGAGCGGGCGGAGGGCATCACCTTCTCCAACGTCAAGGACGTGAAGAAGAAGGCGTAGCGTTGCATACGCACTGTCGTCCCCCGGCTTGACCGGGGGACCCAGTACGCCGCGGCCTATCCGTTCGATCACCGCTGTCTCTGGAATACTGGATCGCCCGGTCGGGGCCGGGCGATGACAGCGACGGTGTGGCGAGAGAAGCGCGAGGATGTGAACCGGCCCCGCTTGATGCGGTCTGCCCGCGGTACCATGTTCCCCGGAGCGCAATCCGGGTCCGTCTGCATGCTCCGACGCGTCGCCATCTGTCTCGCTTTTGCCGTGCTGGCCTTTGCGTTCGCGAGCGCTGCCTCTGCGCAGCAGCGGCAGCAGACCAACCCGGCTCCGTTCGCACACACGCCTTGCAGTGTGCTCGACGAGGGGCCTTGCATCCCGTCTTATTGCAGTGTGTTCAACACCGGGCCGTGCTTTCCCGAGATGGATTATCCGTACGGCGAAAATCTCCAGCTCACGATCCTGACCGTGCCGCCCGAGGGACAGGCCGATAAGTACCGAAAGCCGGATCATGATCTCAATACCATCGGCGATCTCTTCGCCGCGCTGCGTTCCTGCTGGGCCCCGCCGCCGCCGGACGACGCGCGTGCGGGCATGCAGATGTCGGTGCGCTTCAGCTTCAAGCGATCCGGCGAGATGATCGGCACGCCGCGGCTGACGTTTTCGACGCGGGGTATCCCGGCCGACACCCGCACCACCTACCTCAACGCGATCAATGCCTCGCTGGATGCCTGCCTGCCGCTGAAATTCACCGGCGGGCTCGGCGGTGCGCTGGCCGGCCGCCCGATCATGATCCGCTATGTCGACAATCGGGAGCTCGCCAAGCCGGCCGGCAAGCCGTGAGGAACGTCATTCCGGAGCGATGCGGAGCATCGAACCTCAGATGTGCAATTGCACATCGGGGAATCTCGAAATTGGCTTGTGCGCCCTGTAATCTCGAGAATCCCCGGTGCGCAGTTGCGCACCTGCGGTCTGGCCCTGCGGGCCATCCCGGAATGACGGCATAGGCCGCAACGCATTGCTTTCCGCAGTCTGAAGGTGATACGCGAGGGCATCAATCAGGGAGGAACATCGTGGGACTGCTCGTCATGATCCTGGGTCTCGTGCTGTTCCTCGGCATCCATGTGCTGACCAGCCTGCGCGACCTGCGCGCAGGCATCGTCAATGCCATGGGCGAGGGGGCCTACAAGGGCGTCTATTCGCTGGTGTCGTTCGCAGGCCTTGCGCTGATCATCTGGGGTTTCGGCCACTACCGTGCGACCGGCTGGATCGACGTCTGGACGCCGCCGACCGCGTTCAAGCACATCACGGTGGCGCTGATGCTGCCCGCCGTCATCCTCGTCGTCGCCTCCTACATCCGCGGCCGCATCTACACCACGCTGAAGCATCCGATGCTGGCGGGCGTGAAGCTGTGGGCATTCGCGCATCTGCTCGCCAATGGCGACCTCGGCTCGATCATCCTGTTCGGCTCGTTTCTCGGCTGGGCGGTCTATGACCGGATCTCGCTGAAGCGCCGCGCCGATGCCGGTGCGCCGCCGATCCCGGTGGGCGGCCCGACCAACGACCTGATCGCGATCGCGGTCGGTGTCATCGTCTATCTGGCGCTGGCGTTTGCGTTCCACCCGGTCGTGATCGGCGTGCCTGTCATGGGAGCCTGACTATGTCTGTTCAATCCGCCATCAAGCGCAAGACCGCGCCCGATCTGCGCGCCCGCAAGAACGGCGAGCCGATCGTGATGCTGACGTCCTACCACGCGCACACCGCGGCACTGGTCGACCGCCATTGCGACGCGATCCTGGTCGGCGATTCCCTCGGCAACGTCATGCACGGTTTCGAGACCACGGTGCCGGTCACCCTCGACATGATGATCCTGCAAGGCCGCGCGGTGATGCGCGGCTCGCAGGCCGCGCTTGTTGTGGTGGATATGCCGTTCGGCTCCTATGAGGGGTCGAAGGAGCAGGCGTTCCAGTCCGCGGTGCGGATCATGAAGGAAACGCTGTGCGGCGCGGTCAAGCTCGAGGGCGGCGCGCGGATGGCCGAGACGGTGGCGTTCCTGTCCGAGCGCGGCATTCCGGTAATGGGGCATATCGGCCTGACGCCGCAATCGATCAACACGCTCGGCTCGTTCCGCGCCCAGGGCCGCGAGGAGGAGAGCTGGGCGCCGATCGAGAACGACGCCAAGGCCATTGCGGAGGCGGGCGCCTTCTCGATCGTGGTCGAGGCGGTCGCCGAACCGCTGGCGCGCAAGATCACGCAGTCGATCACAGTCCCGACGATCGGCATCGGGGCGAGCGCGGCCTGCGACGGTCAGGTGCTTGTGCTGGAGGACATGCTCGGCCTGTCGCCGCGCGCGCCGAAATTCGTCCGCCGCTATGGCAATCTCGGCCCCGCGATCGAGAAAGCGATCGCGGGCTATGCGCGCGACGTCAAGAGCCGCGCCTTCCCGGGGCCTGAGCACGTCTACGGCATGAAGAAGAGCTGACGAGGCACGCATGGACTGGTCGCAACACGCACTGCCGCTGATGCGGCTCGAGCCGCGCTTCGGTGACCGCGTCGTGCCGGCATTCGCGGAGCGGCCGGCCAGCCTGTGGGCGATGATCGCTGAAGCGGTTACTCAGAATGGCGACGGCGAGGCGCTGGTCTGCGGCGCGACGCGCATGAGCTGGCGTGACGTCGCCGAGCAGTCGGCCAAGGTCGCGGCGGGCTTTTCAAAGCTCGGGCTTGCGCCCGGCGACCGCGTCGCGATCCTGCTCGGCAACCGCATCGAGTTCGTGTTGACGATGTTTGCCGCCGCGCATGCCGGACTGGTCACGGTGTTGCTCTCCACGCGCCAGCAGAAGCCCGAGATCGCCTATGTGCTGAACGATTGCGGCGCCAAGTGCCTGGTCCACGAGGCCACCCTTGCCGACCGCATTCCGGCCGCCGCCGATATTCCCGGCCTGAAGCACCGCATCGCGGTCAGCGACGACAGCGCGTCGCAATTCGCTCGCCTGCGCGACAATGCTCCGGCCGCGGCGCCGGCGGAGGTGATGGAGGAGGACACCGCGATGATCCTCTACACCTCGGGCACCACCGGCCGGCCGAAGGGCGCGATGCTGGCCCATTGCAACATCATTCACTCCTCGATGGTGTTCGCATCCTGCCTCAAGCTGACCAAGGCCGATCGCTCGATTGCCGCAGTGCCGCTCGCGCATGTCACCGGCGCGGTCGCCAACGTCACCACCATGGCCCGCTGTGCCGGCGCGCTGATCATCATGCCGGAGTTCAAGGCGTCGGAATATCTGAAGGTGGCCGCGCGCGAGCGCGTCAGCTACACGGTGATGGTGCCGGCGATGTACAATCTCTGCCTGATGCAGCCGGATTTCGACAGCTATGACCTGTCGAGCTGGCGGATCGGCGGCTTCGGCGGCGCGCCGATGCCGGTCGCGACCATCGAAAAGCTCGACGCCAAGATTCCCGGACTGAAGCTCGCCAATTGCTACGGCGCCACCGAAACGACGTCGCCCTCGACCCTGATGCCGGGCGAACTGACCGCCGCCCATATCGACAGCGTCGGCCTGCCGTGTCCCGGCGCCGAGATCATCGTGATGGGCGCCGACGGCCGCGAGGTGCCGCGCGGCGAGATCGGCGAGCTCTGGATCCGCAGCGCCTCCGTGATCAAGGGCTACTGGAATAATCCGAAAGCGACCGCGGAAAGCTTCACGGCCGGGTTCTGGCATTCCGGCGATCTCGGCTCGGTCGACGCCGACAATTTCGTCCGCGTGTTCGATCGCCAGAAGGACATGATCAACCGCGGCGGCCTGAAGATCTATTCCGCCGAGGTCGAGTCGGTGCTGGCCGGCCATCCGGCCGTGGTCGAGAGCGCGATCATCGCCAAGCCGTGCCCGGTGCTCGGCGAGCGCGTCCACGCCGTGATCGTGACCCGCAGCGAGGTGAATGCGGAAAGCCTGCGCGCCTGGTGCGCCGAGCGCCTGTCGGATTACAAGGTGCCGGAGACCATGGCGCTCGGCACAACGCCGCTGCCGCGCAACGCCAATGGCAAGGTGATCAAGCGGCAGCTGCGGGAGACGCTGGCGGGGGCGTGATCCGGGCAGGACAACGTCCCCGGTTAACGCTTTGATCCGCCTCGCTTTGCCTTGCCTCCGCCACACCGTTAGGGTAACGCCGCCGCGATGTGGGGATCGGGTAGGGGCTGGGCTCCACCCAGATTCGCGGTCCCGAGGGGATGGGATAGCTTTAAGTGTCTGAATTATTTGACGAAGTAGACGAGGAAGTCCGTCGCGATCAGCTCAAGAAGCTGTGGGACAAGTACTCGATCTTGATCATCGCGCTGGCGGTCCTGGTGGTCGCGGGCGTCGGTGGCTGGCGCGGCTACCAATATCTCGAGGCCAAGAAGGCCGCCGAGGCCGGTGCGGCGTTCGACCGCGCCGTCGAGCTCTCGGATCAGAACAAGCACGCCGAGGCCGCGGCTGCCTTTGCCGACCTGGTCACCAAGGCGCCGTCCGGCTACCGCACGCTGGCGCGGCTGCGCATGGCCGCCGAGGTCGCGACCCGCGATCAGCCGGCCGCCGCAAAACTCTATGACGAGATCGCAGCCGACCGCAGCGTCGGCGGCCCCGACCAGGACCTGGCGCGGATCCGCGCCGCGCAGCTCGTGATGGAATCCACGACCTATCCGAACATGCTGCAGCGGCTCGAGGCTGTGGCGACGTCGAAGGATTCGACGTTCCGTCACTCCGCGCGCGAGTTGCTGGCGCTGTCGGCCTGGCGCGCCAACGATGCCACCGCGGCGCGGCAGTGGCTCGACCAGATTGCCAATGACGGCGAGACGCCGCCGAGCATGCGTTCGCGCGCCGAAGCGCTGCAGGCCTTGTTGCCGCCGGTCGCGAAGAGCTGACCTGGAGAGCTGACTTGGCGCGAAACCCGAGTTTGAGTGAGAGATCGACCATGCGCCGCTCGCAACGCCTGATCGCAGCCGCAGTCCTCACCGCGCTTTGCGGCGCGCTGGCCGGCTGCGGCAGTGGCGGCATGGCCAATTTCGACCCGAGCGACATGCTCGACTTCCTCGACACCAAGAAGAAGCTGCCGGGCGACCGCAAGCCGGTGTTTCCCGAAGGCGTGCCCGGCCTCGAGCAGGGCGTGCCGAAGGAATTGTACAAGGGCTCGCAGCAGGAGCAGCTCGACCAGCAGAACGCCGCGGCGGCAGCCGCCGCCCAGCCGGCTCCGCCAGCTGAGCCGCCGAAGGGCGCCAGGAAGCACGCCAAGCGGGCCGCGCCACCAGCCGATCAGGCGGCTGCGCCCGACGCCGCAACCGAGGAGGGTGCGCCCGCCGCGGTGCCGCCGGATCCGAAGCCGAAGAAGATCGTCCGCCGCCGCACCACCGCGCCGCCGGCCGACGACCAGCAGGCGCAGCCTGCCGCGCCGGCCCAGCAACAGACCCAGACCACGCAACAATCCGGCGGCGCGTTCCCCGCGCCACTACCGAGCGGCGGATTTAGCCGCTAGAGCTGATCGCCGGGCGGCGTGACGTAGCGCATTCCACGGCCTCAAGGTTCGAGACGCGCTGCCGCGCTCCTCACCATGAGGGTCCAAGACCCTCATCCTGAGGAGGCGCGAAGCGCCGTCTCGAAGGATGAGGCCACCGAACGACAAGAGGCACGGGCTACCCGAAGCTCATTGACTCCAGCTTCATAAATTGCGCTTGGATAGTTCATGTCTTTCACCATCGCCATTATCGGCCGGCCCAATGTCGGAAAGTCGACGCTGTTCAACCGGCTGGTCGGCCAGAAGCTCGCGCTGGTCGACGACGAGCCCGGCGTCACCCGTGACCGCCGCGAGGGTCAGGCCAAGCTCTACGATCTCGACTTCACCATCATCGACACCGCAGGCCTCGACGAGGGCGCCAAGGGCTCGCTGACGGCGCGGATGCAGGAGCAGACCGAGACCGCGATCGAGCTCGCCGACGCGCTGATGTTCGTGATCGACGCCCGCGTCGGCCTGACCCCGACCGATCGCGCCTTCGCCGACTTCGCCCGCAAGGCCAACAAGCCGGTGGTGCTGGTCGCCAACAAGGCCGAGGGCAAGCATGGCGAGATCGGGGCGATGGAATCCTACGCGCTCGGGCTCGGTGATCCCGTGCAGATCTCGGCCGAGCACGGCGAGGGCATGGGCGACCTCCACGAGGCGCTGAGCGCGCTGGTGCCCGAGGCGCCGGAGGAAGACGACGAGATCGAGGACGATGAGGACATCTCGGAGGAGGAGGCCGCGCAGCGCCCGATCCGCGTCGCCATCGTCGGCCGGCCCAATGCCGGCAAGTCGACCCTGATCAACCATCTGCTCGGCGAGGAGCGGCTATTGACCAGCCCCGAGGCCGGCACCACGCGGGATTCCATCGCGGTCGAGATCACCTGGAAGGGCCGCCAGTTCCGGGTGTTCGACACCGCCGGCCTGCGTCGCCGCTCGCGGATCGAGGAGAAGCTGGAAAAGCTCTCGGTCGCCGACGCGCTGCGCGCAGTGCGCTTCGCCGAGGTCGTTGTCATGATGATGGACGCGCAGAACAAGTTCGAGGAGCAGGACCTGCGCATCGCCGATTTGATCGAGCGCGAGGGTCGCGCCATCGTGCTCGCGGTCAACAAATGGGACCTGGTCGAGCGCAAGCCCAACCAGATCTCGCAGCTGCGCACCGATGCCGACCACTGGCTGCCGCAGGTCAAGGGCGCGCCTGTTGTCGCGGTCTCCGGCCTGATGGGCGAGGGCATCGACCGCCTGATGACCGCGATCCAGGAGGCCTATGCGGTCTGGAACCGGCGGCTGCCGACCTCGGCGCTCAATCGCTGGTTTGAGCAGGCGATCCAGGCCAACCCGCCGCCGGCGGTTTCGGGCCGCCGGCTGAAGCTGAACTACATCACCCAGGTGAAGGCGCGCCCGCCGAGCTTCGTGCTGTTCTGCTCGCGTGCCGATGCGATCCCGCGATCCTATCTGCGCTACCTGATCAACTCGCTGCGCGAAACCTTCGATCTGCCGGGCACGCCGATCCGGATCACGCTGCGTGAGAAGGCCAATCCGTTCGCCCACAAGCGCAAACGGCCGTCGTGAGCGGGCATCGCGTTTTCGAGCGAAGTGGGTACCGGTTCGCGTGAAGAAAACGCGTCAAACGAGGTTGATACCGCCGCAGCCGCCGTGCCACAGGCGCCCAGCGGCGCGGTGATCTCATCACCCTGTTGCTCGATATGCTCGCGCTCGGGATCATCATCCCGATCCTGCCCAAGCTGATCGAGGGCTTCGTCGACAACGACATCGCCAACGCGGCACGTATCCGCGGCGCCCTGGGCTTCGCGATGTTCGGCGCCGCGACGCACGCCTTGACGACGCAGCTCGTCGCCGCCGACCAGCAGGCCAGTTGCAGGGCGCGACGTCGAGCGCGCAGAGCATGTCCGAGCTGATCGGCCCGTTCCTGTTCACGCTGCCCTTCGTCTATTTCATCGGCGACGTCGCGCCGCTCAAGATGCCCGGCGCGCCGTTCTTTCTGGCCGGCGCGCTGCTGCTGCTCGCGCTCGGCATCGCCTGGCGCGCGACGGTGAAGACAACTCCGCAGGGTGGGCAAAGCGCAAGCGTGCGCACCATCGCGAGCACGCCGGGAATGGTGGACACGGCGCGCGCGCCTTTGCCCACCCTACAATTCTAATCCGTCGCCGGCACCGAATGGTGCTCGTGCGTGATGCGCCAATCGCCGTCGATCTTGCGCAATCCGATCGTTAGCCTGAACTGGAAAATGGCGTCGGGCGGGCCGCAGCGCATCACCATGACCGCGAAGGCGACATCATCGCCGGCCGTGATCGCGATCTCGTCGATATCGAAGGCGTGCGAGGGACGGTAACAGGTATAGAACAGGTCCCACGTCTTTCTGTATTCATCCAATCCGCGCGACTGCAACGGCGGCGGCACGTCGAACATCACGATGTCCTGATCGTGGCGGGCGAGGATGCCCGGATAGTCCTGTCGGCGGACGGCCGCCGCCCAGGCGTCGATCAGTGCCCTGATTTCGGCTTCCGTCGTCTGTTTCTGCTGTGTCATCGCTTGCGGGTTCCGGCTGCTGGTGGATCGATGCTTCGAGGACGAACGCGGCTGCGCCAGTCCGACACCGGCCCGACGGGCCGCCGCGATGACGATTGCGTTATTTTGACCATTTACAAACCATCCGGTTGGTTTGTATAAAGCCAATGCCGGATCAAGTTGCGTGCCTCGCCCGGAGGCCGCGCTGCCAGGAGGAGCATGGTGACCGACGAGGCCGTTGATAACTACGATGAGTTGACCCGCTTCAGCGACGCGCAGGCGGCGCTGCTGACGTCGCGCAGCCTCGTCTATCTGACCGACCTGAAGCTCGATGGCGGCAGGCATGCGACGATCGTCGCCGCCAGCCATGCCGACGCCCAGGCTGTCGCCCGCGCGCGCGGTCGCGGGGAAAAGGTCATCGGCCGCATGGCGCACGGTTTCCTCCATGGCCTGCTGCGGAAGGTTCGCTTGTGCGCGTGAGTGATCGGGGCACTCGATGACGCTTCCTGAAATTGAGGCGTCTCCCGAGGTCGCCGCCGGCATGGCGGAGACGTGGTTCGCGCCGCCTGGCACTATCGGATGCAGCGCTTGAGATTGACCGATGCCGCTGAGATACTGCGCTCTCACGCGACTCCTTCCTGAGTAAGTAGCCCATGGATAATCCTTCCCGCTCGGAACGCTCCCGCAACGCCGCGCTCGACGCCGCGATCACCATCGTGACGCGCGACGGTCCGGGACGCCTGACGCTGGACGCGATCGCGCGCGAGAGCGGGCTCAGCAAGGGCGGCGTGATGCATCAGTTCCGCACCAAGGAAGCGGTGCTGCGCGCTCTGCTCGAGCAGCAGATGGCGCATTTCGAGGAATTCTCGAACCGCTACATCGAAAATGTGCGCGGGACCACCGCGCAGCCCGAACTGTCGGCGCAGATCGCGACGCTGCGCGAGGCGATCTCGACGCCGCGGGCGGGGGCGTTCGCACTGCTGGCGGCGATGAACGAGAATCCTGAATTGATGGCGATGCCGCGGGATCAGGACATCAAGAAGGTCGCGCTGATGAAGGCCGAGGCGCGCGATCCGGATCTCGCGCTGCTGCGCTGGGCAGCGGCGCGCGGACTGCTGCTGAGCTCGCTGTTCGGCATGTTGTCGCTGACCGATGTGGAGCGCGACCGGCTGTTCGAACGGTTGCTCGACGACAGCAAGTGGACCGCGATGGAGCAGGGCGCGCCCGCGGCAGCAAAGCCGTCCAGGGCGAGGGCGCAAACGGCGTCGCCGAAGCCTGCCGGCGCGCGCGCCGCAAAGCCGGTCTCGGCGCGCAAGCGCAGCTGAATTTCCGACGCTGCCCTGAAAACGCAACGCCGCCCAAGCGGAATATGATCGCTTGGCGGCGTTGGATCGGCACCGGGCCCCTGAAATCCCCCGGCAATTGGTCCGGTATCACAGCAAACATCTCGGGTTTGTGACAGCGCTGGCCGTCATTCGCGAAGCCGTCGCGACAGGTTTTCTCCTGCGCGCTTCAAGCCCGGAATTTTTCTGACGGGTTTCCTGCGATTGCAACTTTACAAACCGTCTGGTCGGTTTTATAGATGGCCGCACTGAGGCAAGGTCTGGCGGCGCCGGGACGGCGAGCCAGATCGGCAGTGACGGCCGCAGCCGTAACTTTAGCCCCGGACGCGGCTGCGGCCGAGCTGCTCTTCCGCTTTAGCTCGGATGAGGAGATTGGAATGGAGAGCTCGATCGCGACACGCGGTCTGGGAGCGATGGCGCTTTGCGTCCTCGCAGCAGGATGCGCCGGCGTCACGCCGGTGGCCTATTCGGACGTGGCGTCAACCGCCTACATGACGCCCGATACGTCGGATTCCTCAGGCCGCGTGCCGTATCGCTATGCGCCGCCGGTCGACTGGCGGAGCTACAACAAGGTGATGCTCGATCCGGTCGTGATCTATCGCGGCGCGGATCATCAGTTCGGCGAGATGTCCGAGAAGGACAAGCAGACGCTCGCCGCCTACATGCAGACCCGCTTCGCCGACAAACTGCGTGGCCGCTTCATGCTGGTGAATACGCGCGGGCCGAACACGTTTCGCGTGCGGCTGACGCTGACCGGCGCGGTTGCCAACACGCCGGTGCTCGGCACGCTGTCGCGCTTCGATATGGCAGGCGCGATCTATAATGGCGTGCAGGCGGCGCGCGACGGCGAGGGCACCATGACCGGCTCGGTGATCTATGCCGTCGAGATGTTCGACGGCCCGACCTCGCGGCTGCTCGGTGCTTACGTCAGCAAGCAATATCCCAACGCCTACGACATCAAGGCCAGCGTCGGCGATCTCGCCGCCGCCACCGCCGGCATCGACAAGGGTGCCGATGCCTTCATGGCGCAACTGAAGTGAGGCGCGCCGCGCGCGTCCCTCGAAATCATCCCGACGCTGAAAGGTCACACTGAAAGGTCCCTTGCAATGAACTTTCTGGTTCGCATGTTTCTGCGCAGCCTGGTCGCGGCCCTGCTGATGAGTTCGACCGGCCGCGCCGAGACGATCCCGGCCGATCCCAGCGGCACCTGGCTGACCGAAAACGGACAGGCCCGCATCCGGCTCGAGCGCTGCGGCACCGCGCGCGATCGCATCTGCGGCTTCATCGTCTGGATGAAGGATCCGCTCGATCCGCGTGGCCAGCCGCTGCGCGACAGCCTCAATCCCGATCCCGACAAGCGAACGCGCGCGCTGCTCGGCCATCAGCTGATCCTGGGATTGAAGCTGACGCCGGAGGGGCGGTTCGACGGCGAGATCTACAATGCCGAGGACGGCAAGTCCTATGCGGTGTCGCTGTGGCGCGATGCGTACGACCGGCTGAAGCTCCAGGGATGTCTGATCAGGTTCCTGTGCCAGACCCAGACCTGGAAGCAGACGCTCGACGTGCAGCCCGGACAGCTGGTCGGTCTGACCGGCGATCCCGGCGGCCCGCGCGCTGACCGCGAGTGGGCGTCGCTGCCCGCGCAGGCCAAGGCGAAGTCAGCCGCGAAATGAAAAGCGTAGGGTGGGCAAAGCGTAAGCGTGCCCACCATCGCGAGCACGCCGCAATGGTGGCCACGGCGCTAGCGCGCCTTTGCCCACGCTACGGCAGCTGGCTTATTTCTTCACCAGCGGACAGTCGCTCGCTTCGAGCGGCTTGGCGGCGTCTTCCGGCGAGATGGTGGCGATCAGCTTGTAATAGTCCCAGGGATATTTCGACTCTTCCGGCTTCTTCACCTCGAACAGATAGGCCGGGATGATGCGGCGGCCGTCGATCCGCAGCGGACCCTTGCCGAACAAGGGATCGTCGGTCGGGATCTCCTTCATCTTGGCGACCACCTTGGCGCCGTCGTGCGGATTGCCGCCCATCGCGTCCAGCGCCTTCAAATAATGCAGCACGCCGGCATAGACGCCGGCGACCGTCATCGACGGCATCGAGCCCTTCGGCGAGACCTTCTGGAAACGCTTCGACCAGGCGCGGGTCTGGTCGTTCATGTCCCAGTAGAACGACTCGGTGAAGGTGAGGCCCTGCGCGATCTTGAGGCCCAGCGCGTGCACGTCGTTGACGAACAGCAGCAGCGCCGCGAGCTTCTGTCCGCCCGCGGTGATACCGAATTCGGAGGCCTGCTTGATCGCGTTGGTGGTGTCGCCGCCGGCATTGGCGAGGCCGATGATCTTGGCCTTGGATGCTTGCGCCTGCAGCAGGAACGAGGAGAAATCCGCGGTGTTGAGCGGGTGCTTGACGCCGCCCAGCACCTTGCCGCCGTTGGCGGTGACGACCGCCGAGGTGTCGCGTTCCAGCGCATGGCCGAAGGCGTAGTCGGCGGTGAGGAAGAACCAGCTGTCGCCACCGGCCTTGGTCAGCGCCTTGCCGGTGCCGTTGGCGAGCATGTAGGTGTCGAACGTGTAGGAGATCGTGTTGGCGTTGCAGGCCTTGCCGGTGAGGTCGGCGGTCGCAGCCCCCGAGTTGAGCACGATCGAGTTCTTCTCCTTGGCGAGGTTGCTCACCGCCAGCGCAACGCCGGAGTTCGGCGTATCGGTGATGATGTCGACCTTCTCATTGTCGATCCAGTTGCGCGCGATGTTGACGCCGACATCGGGCTTGTTCTGATGGTCGCCGCTGACCACCTCGATCTTCCAGCCCTTGGCGCGCAGGCCGGAATCCTCCACCGCCATGTTGGCCGCGGCCACCGAGTTCGGGCCGCCGATGTCGGCATAGAGGCCCGACATGTCGTTCAGCACACCGATCTTGACGTTCTTGTCCTGAGCAAAGGCAGGTGTTGCAAGGCCGAGTGCGGCGCAAGCGAGAAGCACGGCGTGGCGCCGTGCGAGCGTCGTCGTCATGAGACATTCCCTCCACTGTGATTTATCCGGACGGCCCTCTTGTGGGGCCTTGTGCCGGTCGTTCGGGTTCCCGCTTACCCTGTCCTCAGGCGAGCGGCAATCCGCATAAAGCCGGATGACTGCGTCGAAGCGTCATCCCACCGTCATTGCCTACTTCAGCGCGTCCGAGGTCAGCTTGAACTTCTGGATCCGCTTGCCGTCGACTTCGCCGGTATAGACGTTGCCCTTCTGGTCGACCGCCATGACGTGGAGCAGGGCGAATTGCCCGGCATTGCGGCCGCTATGGCCGAAGGTGCCGACCACGGTGCCGTCGTCGCGCTTGATGACGCGGATCTCGTTGTTGGCGCCATCGGCGTTCAGCAGATAGGTCTGCTTCGGATCGGGCCACAGCGCGAGATCGAATACCGCGCCGTCGCCGCGGGTGTTCTTTTCGTAGAACCATTCCCGCACGAAGGTGCCGTTCTTCTGGAACACCTGGATGCGGTCCTGGCTGCGATCGCAGACATAGACCAGCCCGTCATTGGCGATCTTGATGCAGTGCACGGGATTGCCGAACTGCTCCTGCACCGCGGCGCTCGGATCGTAGGGCGGCTGCTTCTCGTCGGTCGGCAGTTTGCCGTAGCCGCCCCAGTGCCGCTTGTAGGCCAGCGTGGTGGCGTCGAACACGATGACACGGCGGTTGCCATAGCCGTCGGCGACGTAGAGCTCGTTTGCGTCCTTGTCGATCGCGATCCCCGCGGGCCGGCCGAGCTGGGTCGAGTCGTTGCTGTTGGTGCGCGCGGCGATCTTGCCGATCTGGCCGAGATATTTGCCGTCGAGCGAGAACTTCAGGATTTCGCTGTCGTCATCGGCATTGCCGCCGATCCAGACGAAGCCGCGCTCGTCGACCTCGATGCCGTGCTCGCGGCCGACCCATTGATAGCCGTCGCCGGGTCCGCCCCAGGATCGCAGCAGATTGCCGTCGGCGTCGAACTCCAGCACGGGCGGCGCCGGCACGCAGCACTTTGCGCGCGGCGGGCTCAGGCTCGCGGCCTTCTCGCCATCGGTCAGCGAGCGCGGCCGGTGGATCACCCAGATGTGGCCCTGCCAGTCGACGGTGATGCCGCCGATCTGGCCGAGGATCCAGTTGTTGGGCAGCTGTTTCGGCCAGGAGGCGTCGACCGCGAAGGTCGGGACGTCACCGGCCTTGGTCGGCGCGGGCGCAATGAGAAGCGCTGAGGATGCGATGCAGGCGGAGAAAAACAATCCGGTGAGAATGGAGCGCGCGCGATTGAACGTCGGCGTCATGATGCCTCCCGAGAGTTTTCTTGGCGGCCGGGCCGCTGGGGAGGGCAGTCAATCGTGGGGCGGACGCGGAGTCAATTGCATGAGAATGGCAAGCCGAAGCGCCATAAACGGTGTCATCGTCCGGCTCGACCGGGCGATCCAGTACGCCGCGGCGTCTCGACTCAAGCACTGCTGCCTCTGGAATACTGGATCACCCGCATGCGCGGGTGATGACAATCGAAGGTGCGGCTCGTATGTGCCCCTCACGCCGGCGGCTGGAATGTCCGCAGCGTGCGTGCCTTGTAGTCGTAGAGCCTGCCCGTCTCGGTCCATGCAGGCGAGCACATCGGCACGATGAATTCGGCGGCCATGTCGGGTGTATCCAGCGTCATCGGGTCTTCGCCGGGAAACACCTGGGCGCGCATCCTTGTGCGGATCGGGCCGGGGCTGAACAGGTTGACGCGCAGCGCGGTGTTGGCGGTCTCATTGGCCCAGGAGCGCACCAGCGCGTCGAGTGCGGCCTTGGAGGCCGCATAGGGGCCGAGATAGGCGCTGGCCTTGTGCGCCACGCCTGAGGTCACGAACACCGCGCGGCCGGCGTCGGACTGCCGCAGCAGCGGGTCCATGCAGCGGATCAGCTGGAAGTTGGCGGTGACGTTGATTGCGAGCACGTCGTTCCACGGCTTCAGCTCGATATGGCCGAGCGGCGACGAGGGGCCGGCGGTGCCGGCATTGCCGACGAGAATGTCGAGCTTGCCGTGGCGCTCATGCAGCGCGAGCCCGAGCCGCGCGATGCCCTCGTAGTCGGTGAGCGAGAGCGGCACCAGCGTGGCGCTGCCGCCGTCCTTGCGGATCGCGTCGTCGAGCTCTTCCAGCCCGCCTTGCGTGCGCGCCACCGCCACGACATGGGCGCCGGCCTTGGCCAGCGCGATTGATGTCGCATAGCCGATGCCGCGCGAGGCGCCGGTCACGAGGGCAATCCGGGAGGCGAGAGGTTTTGTCATGGGAGGGACTCTAACAAATCGTCGTCCCTGCGAAAGCAGGGACCCATACGCCGTGACGGCGATAATGGAAGAAAGTGGTCGTGTCTAACCCTGTCACCAGCCACGCTGGCCGGTGGTTATGGGTCCCTGCTTTCGCAGGGACGACAGCGGTGGTGATAGCGTCAGCTCGCCTCGGCGAGCAGCGAGAGCTGGCGCGGCGGGGCCTCGGTTTCGCTCTGGTCGGTGAGGTGGGTCGGATAGGCGCCGGTGAAGCAGTGGTCGGCGAACCTTGGATTGGCTGGATCGCGCCCCTCATAGCCCATCGCGCGGTACATGCCGTCGATCGACAGGAAGGCGAGCGAGTCGGCGCCGATGATGTCGCGCATCTCCTCGAGCGAATGGGTCGCCGCCAGCAGACCGCCGCGGTCCGGCAGGTCGATGCCGTAATAGTCGGGATAGAGGATCGGCGGTGAGGCGAGGCGGAAATGCACCTCGCGGGCGCCGGCGTCGCGCATCATGCGCACGATCTTCTTCGAGGTGGTGCCGCGCACGAGCGAGTCGTCGATCAGGATGATGCGCTTGCCCTCGATCGCGGCGCGGTTGGCCGAATGCTTCATGCGGACGCCGAGCTCGCGCACGGTCTGGGTCGGCTGGATGAAGGTGCGGCCGACATAGTGGTTGCGGATGATGCCGAGCTCGAACGGCACGCCGGAATACTGGCTGTAGCCGACCGCGGCAGGGACGCCGGAATCCGGCACCGGCACCACGACGTCGACCTCGGGATGGCTCTCGCGCGCGAGTTGAGCGCCGAACGCCTTGCGCACGTCGTAGACCGAGCGGCCGCCGACGATGGAGTCGGGCCTGGCGAAATAGATGTATTCGAAGATGCAGGGCCGCGCCGGCTTCGGCGGGAACGGCTTGTGGCTGTGCGCGCCGTGCTCGTCGAACACGATGATCTCGCCGGGCTCGATGTCGCGGACATATTTGGCGCCGATCATGTCGAGCGCGCAGGTCTCCGAGGTCAGGATCGGATGGCCGTCGAGATCGCCGAGCACCAGCGGACGGATGCCGAGCGGGTCGCGCGCGCCGACCAGTTTCTTGTTGGTGAGCGCGACCAGCGCATAGGCGCCCTCGATGGTGCGCAGCGCCTCGATGAAACGGTCGATGAAGCGGGTGCGCTTCGACTGCGCAACCAGGTGCAGGATCACCTCGGTATCGGTGGTCGACTGCATCATGGCACCGCCCTTGACCAGCTCGCGGCGCAGGGTCAGGCCATTGGTCAGGTTGCCGTTATGGCCGACCGCGAAGCCGCCGGCGCTGAGCTCGGCGAACAGCGGCTGCACGTTGCGCAGGATGGTGCCGCCGGTCGTGGAGTAGCGGACGTGGCCGACCGCGGCGTTCCCGGGCAGGCGCTCGATCACCTCGCGGCGGGAGAAGGCGTCGCCGACCAGGCCGAGGCGGCGTTCCGAGTGGAAGCGGCTGCCGTCGAAGGAGACGATGCCGGCGGCCTCCTGGCCGCGGTGCTGGAGCGCGTGCAGGCCGAGCGCGGTGATCGCGGCGGCCTCCGGATGGCCGAAGATGCCGAACACGCCGCATTCCTCGCGGAGCGTGTCGCCATCGAGATCGGGGTGGTACCTGAGAGGGTCGTTTTTGGGGTCGTCTTGCAGTTCGATCGGGCCGAGGTCGAGATCCATTTGGTCGCTATGATCCGAAGGGGTCTGCATCTCGTTCATCGCCTCTCGTAAGGGCCCAAATAGTTTATCGGCCCGCGGGTTTCTCGATCAGCTTCTTCAAGCTGTCACGCGCAGGTTTGCTATAGCCATCACCCGACGCCGGCGTCGCCTGATCATTGGTATCGGCCGCAGAATCGTCGTCTGGCTTATTCTTCTTGAACTTCTTTAAGATGGTGTTCTCGGGGTCGTCAGGCAAGAGCGTCATGAGCCAATCCCCGGTTCCCTGCAACATCACGCGGGACTTCGCGCCGGTCACCCAGTCGGGCCGCTGCTTGTCCGGAACCAGCCAGGTGAAGAACATGAACGCCACGACCACGATCAGGAGGCCGCGGGCGAGCCCGAACAGGAAGCCGAGAGTACGGTCGAGCGCGCCGATCCGGGAATCCAGGATCATGTCGGAAATCCGCACCGTGATCACGGAAACCACGATCAGCGTGCCGATGAAGGTGCCGGCGACCACGACGATGGCCGCGACCGTGTCGTTGTTGAAGTAGGTTTTGGCGGTCGGCAGCAGCTTCGAGAAAGCATACAGCGTGACCAGCGCGGCGGCGCCCCAGGCCGCGATCGACAGGATCTCGCGCATGAAGCCGCGCACCATGGCAAGCAGGCCCGAGATCAGCATCACGCCGAGCAGGACGAGATCGAGTATTGTTACGGGCATCGGCTGGTCAGGTCCGCTGGTACGTTTCGGTACGCTGTTAAGGGCTTACGCTGTGAGAGCTCTCGCGAATCGGCAAAGTCGGTGCCGTCCTAACTGAGGCGCATTGGGGGCATCCGGCAAGGCCGCAACACCACCTGTCCCGCGCGGCGGATGTATAGCGGCGAGGGGCTGAGACGTCACGCCCGCTTTAGGTGGTCTCGCGACGGAATCGGGCCGGTGTGGCATTTTTCCCAGCCTTATCAGCGTCTCCGGAGCCGCCCGGGTCGCCGCTTGGCGCACCTTCGTCGTGCCGTGGCGCAGCCCGGCCGCCGCGGGGCGTTCCGCGCGCGGCAATCTCGGCGACCAGCGTGGTCAGATTGCCGACGCTGTTGAGCGCGAGCCCCATATCGCCCCCCGGTTCGCCGCGGGCCGATTCGGGCAGGATAGCGCGGCCGAAGCCGAGCTTGAGCGCCTCTTTCAGCCGGGCCGGGGTCTGCGCCACCGGGCGGATCGCGCCCGACAACGAAATCTCGCCGAAATAGACTGCATCCGTCGGCAGCGGCGCATTCACCAGCGAGGACACCAGCGCGGCGGCCGCGGCGAGATCGGCGGCCGGCTCCTGGATGCGCAAGCCGCCGGCGACGTTGAGATAGACGTCATGTCCGGACAATTTGACGCCGCAATGCGCCTCCAGCACCGCCAGCACCATCGACAGCCGGCTCGGGTCCCAGCCGACCACGGCACGGCGCGGCGTACCCAGCGAGGTCGGCGCCACCAGCGCCTGCAATTCGACCAGCACCGGGCGGGTGCCCTCGATGCCGGCAAACACGGCTGTGCCGGGGCTGCCGAGCTCGCGTTCGGAGAGGAACAGTTCCGAGGGGTTGGTGACCTCGCGCAGCCCGAGTCCGGTCATCTCGAACACGCCGATCTCGTCGGTGGCGCCAAATCGGTTCTTGACCGAGCGCAGGATGCGGAACTGCTGCGAGCCTTCGCCTTCGAACGACAGCACCGCATCGACCATGTGCTCGACCACGCGGGGGCCGGCGATCTGGCCGTCTTTTGTGACGTGGCCGACCAGGATGATCGCGGCCCCGGTCTTCTTGGCGAAGCGAATGAGTGCCTGCGCCGAGGCGCGCACCTGGGTCACGGTGCCGGGCGCGGATTCCACCGTGTCGGTCCACATGGTCTGGATCGAATCGATCACGATCAGCCGCGGCACCGCGCCTTCCGACAGCGTCGAGACGATGTCCTCGACCGAGGTTTCCGAGGCAAGCTGCACCGGCGCATCGGCGAGCCCGAGCCGCTCGGCGCGCAGCCGCACCTGGGCCACCGCCTCTTCGCCGGAGATATAGACCGCGCGGTGGCCGGCGCGCGCCATCATGGAGGTGGCCTGGGTCAGCAACGTCGATTTGCCGATGCCGGGATCGCCGCCGACCAGGAGCACCGAGCCGCGCACGAAGCCGCCGCCGGTGACGCGGTCGAGCTCGGCCATGCCCGACGACAGCCGCGGCGCGTCCTGGGTCTTGCCGGACAGCGATTCCAGCGCAAACGTTCGCCCCTTGCGCTTGCTGCGGATCGAGACCGGCACCGAGCCCGTGGTGTCTTCCTCGGCCAGCGTGTTCCACTCGCCACAGGAGTCGCACTTTCCCTGCCAGCGATTATACGCCGCGCCGCAGTTCTGGCAGACAAAGGACAGGGTGGATTTGGCCATGAAGAAGAGCTCGATTCCTGATCCTCTCCATAGCACGGATCAAAGGGTCGCAATGCCCGACGGCCGCGCCGTGCCCGGGCATGTCGGGTCAGCGGAGGCCCGACGCCGATCGTTGCTTCAGGACGCGAACCGCGATCGGGGCGGCCGGCCATAGCTGCAGCCGGTAGTGGTCGTCGCCCTCGAGGCCGTTTTCCGACAGCGTGTCGAGCGCGCCGTAGGAGACGCGCACCCGATAGGACCCTGGCGGGGTCTCGATGCGCACGGCATCGGGGAAGTAGTCGGTGCAACCGGCGATCACGACGCGTCCGGACGCGAGGTCGAGGCTGGCTTCGACCACATGATCCCAGTTAGCCGAATCGTCGTCGGGCTCCTGCTCAAGCAGTGTCACCGCGACTGGAACTTCCATATTCCTCACGGTGCCGATCCCGACCGTCCCCGGCGCGATCGCGAGCATTCGATCGGTCGCTTCCTCCGTCCACGCAGCGGAAAGGTCGCCGGATGCAGGTTCATCCTGGATGTAGAATTGAAAGTAATCGGCGAACAGTGAAAGTTCGAGCGATTTCATTTTAGGGCTTCCCTGGATGATCGATCTTCAGTTCATCATAGCGGTCCACAGCAGCGACGCGCCCGCCGCCAGCATGATGCCGTCCATGATCAGCCGGAATGCCTCCGGCTTCATATGCAGCACGAAGCGTTTGGCGATGAAGGCGCCGGCCATCAGCGAGATGCCGGCGATCAGGCCTTTCAACGCGATATCAGGTGTCAGCGCGCCGAACCGCTCGAAGGTCACCGATTTGCTGACATAGAGCCCGAGCGAGCTCGCCGCTTCGGTGGCGAGGAAGGCGCCCTTGTTGAGGCCGTAGAACAGGAACAGCGGCACACTGAGCGGGCCGGTCGAGGCGACGATGCCGGTGAGGTAGCCGATCAGCGCGCCGCCGATTGCGAGATGCCAGAGATTGGCTTTCAGCCTGTGCCGCGCCAGCCAGTGCCGCACCGGCACCATCGCGATCAGGAATACGCCGATCGCGATATCGACCGCGCGCGAGGGCAGCACGAGCAGCGTGCGCGCGCCGAGCGCTGCCGCCGGAATGCCCGTGATCGAATAGGCGGCGCAAGCGCGCCAATCGACCTCGCGCCACCAGGCCAGGATGCGCGACACGTTGGCCATCACGGCGGCGACCGCCATGATCGGCACCGCCTGCTTCGGGCCGTATTGATAGACCAAGACCGGCATCAGCATGATCGACGAGCCGGTGCCGACGATGCCCGAGATGGTGCCGGCGACGAGGCCGACGATCAGGACGAAGACAAAGCCCACCTGTTCGCTCCGAGAGGAGGTTTGCCCATGCCACCGATTGGCCCGCCGGCGCAAGGGTCGCGGATAGCGCCACATATTCGGCGTCGTCCCTGCCTAGTGCGCAATTGCGCACGGGAGCAGGGACCGATAACCACAGGCAGTCATTGTTGAGCGACGCCCGAACGACGCGTCTCTTCAACAACAGCCGCCGCGGAGTATGGGTCCCCTGAGTTCACAAACGAAGTGCAACACTTCCTTGAGGAGGTGTTGCGATGGGGCGGAGTTACGAGCAGCTATCCCTGGACGAGCGATGCGAGATTGCCCGGCTTTCAGCCAATGGCAGCTCGGTGCGGCAAATCGCGGCAGCTCTGGATCGCTCGCCATCAACGATCTCTCGGGAGCTGAACCGCAATTCTGGCGCCCAGGTCGGCTACAAACCCAGCTATGCCCAGCAACAGATGCGAGCGCGGCGCTGGACGGGCGTACGCCTCGAACGGGAGCCCGGCCTGCGCCGCGCGGTCTTGGAGCGCCTTGGTCGGGGCTGGTCGCCCGAGCAGGTCGCGGGCCGGCTGGCCCGCGAACACGGCCGCAAGGTGATCTCCCACGAGACCATCTACCGCTTCATATACGCCCAGATCCGACGCACCTCGGACTTCAGCTGGCGGCGTTATCTGCCACGCGGCAAGAGCAAACGCGGCTACCGCGGCAAGAAGGGCGGCAGTCCCGCAAGCTTCATAGAAGGCCGTGTTTCCTTGAACAAACGGCCTATCGAGGCCGCCGATCGCAATGCCCCCGGTCATTGGGAAGCCGACCTGATGATGTTCTCCAAATACGGTCAGGCGATCCTGACCGTGCACGAGCGCACCTCGCGCCTGCTGCTCGGCATCCGCATCGCCAGCAAGCTCGCGCGCGGTATCGCCCGTCATCTCGTCCGCTTGTTTGCTGCCTTGCCGGAAGGCCTGTGCCAGACCGTTACCTTCGACAATGGGACCGAGTTCGCCTGTCACCTGGAGCTGCACCGCCTCGCGATCGAGACCTTCTTCTGCGATCCGCACGCGCCCTGGCAGAAGGGCGGCATCGAGAATGCGATCGGTCGGATGCGCCGCTTCATTCCACGCAAAACCGATCTCGCGACCTTCCCGACGCGCCGCCTCCGCCAGTCGATCAACGCCTACAACAACACCCCGCGCAAATGCCTTGACTTCCAAACCCCTCTCGAGGCCTTCTCTCAAGTGTTGCACTTCGAGTGTGAATCCACCTCCCCGCTTTCGCAGGGACGACGGCTGTGGTGGGGCAGGCGCCATCACCTCAACACCACCCACACCGGTGCATGATCACTGGCTCCTTCCTCGCCGCGGATGTCGCGGTCGACGCCGGCTTTCGCGAGCCGCGCGGCGACCTCGGGGCTGAGCAGGAGATGATCGAGCCGCAGGCCGGCGTCGCGCGGCCAGCGCTGGCGCTTGTAGTCCCAGAAGGTGAACATTGGCTCGTCCGGATGCAGCGTGCGGATCGCATCGCACCAGCCCTGGTCGACCAGCGCCTTGAACGCGGCGCGGCTCTTCGGCTGGATCAGCGCATCCTTGTCCCAGGAGCGGGTCGGATAAATGTCGAGAGGCGTCGGCGCGACATTGTAGTCGCCGGCAAGCACCACGGGCACCTCCTGCTTCAGCAGCTTGGCGGCGTGGGCGCGCAACCGCTTGAACCAGGCGAGCTTGTATTCGAATTTTGGTCCGGGCTGCGGATTGCCGTTCGGCAGATAGAGGCTGGTGACGACGATGCCGCGCACCGCGGCCTCGATGTAGCGCGCCTCGTGGTCGTCGCGATCGCCGGGCAGGGCGGTGCGGATCAGCACCGGATCGGCCTTGCGCGCGAGGATGGCGACGCCGTTCCAGGTCTTTTGTCCCTGCCACACCGCGCCGTAGCCGGCCTTCGCGAGCGCGGCCGCCGGAAACTCGGCGTCGCTGGCCTTCAACTCCTGCAAGCTGACGACGTCCGGTTTGGCCGCCTTCAGCCAGCGCAGCAAATTGGGCAGCCGGCGGTTGACGTTGTTGATGTTGAAGGTCGCGATCTTCATGCGGTCAGACGATCGCGACGATTCATGCCGTCAGGCGGAGGGCAGTGGTGGCGGTGCAGCGGGCGCGGCCGTCGGCATGACTGGCGGCGCCGCTTGCGTGGTGGCCGGTTTGCTCGTCTCGGCGACCGCGTCGACTTTCTCGACACTCGCGTCGCTTGTCGCCGCAACCGCATCGCCGCCCTTGTAGATGCGCACGAAGCGGCGGCCGAGGCTGGTCAGCACCTCGTAGCCGATGGTGCCGAAATGATGCGCGACCTCGTCGACGGTGATGCCTTCGCCGATCAGCGTCACCATGTGGCCGCGGCGCACCGCGTTCTTGTCGAGGTCGGTGACGTCGACCGCGATCAAATCCATCGAGACGCGGCCGGCGATCGGGCAGCGCTTGCCGGCGACCACGACCTCGGCGCCGCGGGTGCCGTCATTGGCGCTGGCGGCGCGGAAATAGCCGTCGGCATAGCCGGCGGCGATGATCGCGAGCCGGGTCGGCCGCCGCGCGGTCCAGGTGCCGCCATAGCCGACGGTCTCGCCGCGATCGATGTTGCGGATCTGCACGATGCGCGCCTTGAGGTCGACCACGGGCTGCATCGGGTTGTCGGCCTCCGGGGTCGGATTGACGCCGTAGAGCGCGCAGCCCGGCCGCACCATGTCGAACTGGAATTGGGCGCCGAGGAACACGCCGGAGGAGTTCGCCAGCGAGGCCGGCACGCCGGTGAACAGGCTTGCGATCTCGCGGAAGCTCGAAAGCTGCCTGGCGTTGACCGGACTGTTGAGCAACTCGGCGGAGACGAGGTGGCTCATGACCAGCGTGATGCCGTGATCGCCGGCATTGATCCGCGGGATGATGCCCTGCGCTTCGCTGACCGTCAGCCCGAGCCGGTTCATGCCGGTGTCGATATGGATGGCGGCGCCGCCGGACCAGCCGGAGCGGCGGCAGAACACATCCCATTCGGCGAGTTCGTTGAGATCGCCGATCACAGGCTTGCAGTCGATCCTGGCGTAGGCATCGCCGGTCTGCTGGAAGAAGCCGCCGAGCGAATACACGGTCGCCTGCGGAGCGGCGGCGCGCACCGCGGCGGCTTCCTCGACATTGGCGACGAAGAAGGTCTTGCAGCCGGCCTTGGCGAGCGCCCGCGACACCTGCTCGGCGCCGCAGCCATAGGCGTTGGCCTTGACCACGGCGGCGCATTCGGCGGGGACTGCGGTCTTCTCGAGCTTGCGCCAGTTGGCGATGATGGCGTCGAGGTCGATGGTCAGGATGCCGGTGGCGGCCGGGTGGGCCGCCAGCAGGTTGGCTTCGGGCGTCAGCTGCGATTTCGCGTCGGTCACGATGTTCATGGCGCAGTTGTACGCGGCAGGCTTGCGCCGTTCAACCGCGCAGCGGAATCAGTGGGAGTGATCCGGAACCTGGCCGTCGGCCGCGAGATCGCCGAACCGGGTGACGCTGGCCTCGAAGTGCAGCTCGACGGTGCCGGTCGGGCCGTGACGCTGCTTGCCGATGATGACTTCGGCCTTGCCGTGGGCGAGGCCCATTTCCATCTGCCACTTCTCGTGCTCGGGGGTGCCGGGGCGCGGCTCCTTGTTCGCGAGGTAGTATTCCTCGCGGTAGACGAACATCACGACGTCGGCGTCCTGCTCGATCGAACCGGATTCGCGCAGGTCGGACAATTGCGGCCGCTTGTCGTCGCGGTTTTCAACCTGACGCGACAGCTGCGACAGCGCGATCACCGGGACGTTCAGTTCCTTCGCGAGCGCCTTCAGGTTGGTGGTGATCTCGGTGATTTCCTGCACGCGGTTGTCGGTGCCCTTCTTGCCGGAGCCCTGCAGCAGCTGGATGTAGTCGATCACGATCAGGTCGAGACCCTTCTGCCGCTTGAGCCGGCGGGCGCGGGCCGTGAGCTGCGAGATCGAGAGGCCGCCGGTTTCGTCGACATAGAACGGCAGCGACTGCAACTCGATCGAGCAGTCGCGGATCTTCTCGAAATCGAGCTCGGAGATGCCGCCGCGACGGATGTGGCTCGACGGGATTCCGGTGCGTTCGGCGAGAATACGGGTGGCGAGCTGCTCGCCGCTCATTTCGCAGGAGAAGAAGCCGACGGAGCCGCCGTTGGCGGCTTTGACCGTGCCGTCGGCCTGGACCTCGGGCACATAGGCCTTGGCGATGTTGTAGGCGATGTTGGTGGCGAGCGAGGTCTTGCCCATACCGGGCCGGCCGGCAAGCACGATGAGGTCGGAGGGCTGCAAGCCGCCCATGCGGGCGTCGAGATCGCGCAGGCCCGTCGAGATGCCCGACAGCTTGCCGTCGCGCTGGAATGCCTTTGCCGCCATGTCGACGGCGACCGTGAGCGCATCGGCAAAGCGCTGGAAGCCGCCGTCATAGCGCCCGGTCTCGGCGAGTGCGTAAAGCTGCCGCTCGGCGTCCTCGATCTGCGCACGCGGCGCGAAATCGACCGGCGCGTCGTAGGCGACGTTGACGATCTCCTCACCGATCTGGATCAGGTTGCGGCGCAGGCTGAGGTCGTAAACGGTGCGCCCGTAATCCTGGGCGTTGATGATGGTGGTCGCCTCGGCCGCGAGGCGAGCGAGATATTGGCTGACGGTCATGCCGCCGAGATCGAGCTCGGCCGGCAGGAAGGTTTTCAAGGTGACGGGCGTTGCAACCTTGCCCATCCGGATCAGGCTACCGGCCGTCTCGTAAATCTGCTGATGGATGATTTCGAAGAAATGCTTCGGCTCGAGAAAGTCGGAGACGCGATAGAACGCGTCATTGTTGACCAGGATGGCGCCCAGCAGACCCTGTTCCGCTTCGATGTTGTGCGGCGCATTCCGATAGGTCGGCGATGCGGCGTCAGGCGCGAGCTTGTGGACGTTCGAATCAATCAAGGCCATGGACGAGCTTATTCTTCTGATTGCGTCGTTGCTGCGATTTTCGGATGTGGGGCGGCGATCAAGCGCCAGCCCGGCACGAAGCGAAAGGACGGATATTTTCTTATGCACGATTCACACACCGCGATGTGTGAATCGCGACGGCCGGATGCATTCCGCTTGACGGGGTTTCGCCCAGGATCGGGCGGAGGGCGGCCGATCAGGAATGTCGTTGGCGAAAACCGGACGCAGCCTGAACCTTTTTGGGCGCGAGCCGACCCATGCAGAGGCGAGGCGGCGGCTGGCCCCGGTTCCTTCAGATCAGGATGAGGAAAGCCAGCGCAACCAAGGCGGCCACCACGCCGGTGGCGATCAGGGCGTAGTCGGTCGCGATATCGCGCTGCGGGTCCAACATCGTCTGGTGCGTTTCTCGGGTCATTCCGGACCACTACGACAGCCCGGGACAGACCTTTGTGAAGCAGATCACACCTGCTGCACTTTCTTTGCAGCAAGGATCGCGGGAACGACCCGGCGGATTTCGGGTTGTATCCGCTCAGGGAAGATACGGCGGCGATGGCTCAAGAGTTTCAGACAGCGCGATCGAGGGTTGGCCGGGCAGGCGGTGTGGACCGCCGCTGGCTGGCCGCGCTTGTCGATGCCATGGAGCAGGCGGCGCGTCCGGAGGTCCGGAAAGCTCCTTGCGACGCCAAGCTGATCTCGGCCGCCGCGGCCCATCTGGCGCGTCCGGCCTCGACCTTCGCCCATTGCGGGTCGGCCTACAGCCTCCGCAACTGACAGCACCCATCCTGTCGGGTTTACTCGCCGGCGAGTTGCAGCCGGGGCTTGGCGGCGTCGGCCTCCTTCAGCCGCAGCCGGGCTTCCTCGCGCCCGATATAGTCGCGGGTCATCGGGACGATGCCCTGGCGCTTGGTGAGCTGGAGCTGGAAGTTCATCATGTTCTGCACCCGGAACGACATCTCCGCGGCAGCGAGATAGAACTCCCACATCCGGGCGAAGGCTTCGTCGTAAAGCCGCACGGCCTCCTCGCGCCGCGCCATGAAGCGCTCGCGCCACGCCTTCAGCGTCTCGGCATAGTGCAGCCGCAGGATCTCCATGTCGCAGATCAGCAAGCCGGCCTTCTCGATCGCCGGCATCACCTCGGACAGGGCCGGGATGTAGCCGCCGGGGAAGATGTATTTGCGGATCCAGGGGCTGGTGACATCGGGGCCGGTCGAGCGGCCAATCGAATGCAGCAGCATCACACCATCGTCGCTCAGCAACTCGGCGCAGCGCTTGAAGAAGGTCTCGTAATAGGCGACCCCGACATGTTCGAACATGCCGACCGAGACGATGCGGTCGAAGGGGCCGGGGATGTCGCGGTAGTCCTGCATCAGGAAGCGCGCCGATTGCGACAGGTTCCGCTCCGCGGACCGGGCGTTGGAGATCTGCAGCTGCTCGGTCGACAGCGTGACGCCGGTGACATCAGCACCGCTCATCTCTGCAAGATAGAGCCCGAGCCCGCCCCAGCCGGAACCGATATCGAGCAGGCGGTGGCCGGGCTTGATCAGCAGTTTTGCCGCAAGGTGGCGCTTCTTGGCGAGCTGGGCGTCGTCCAGCGTCGCCTCCGGGGTCTCGAAATAGGCGCAGCTATATTGCTTGTCGGCGTCGAGGAAGAGCGAATAGAGGCGGCCGTCGAGGTCGTAATGGCGGGCGACATTGCTTCTGGAGCGGCCGCGCACGTTGATCTGCTGGGCGCGCCGCCCGAGGAAGCGCAGCCAGGCCTGCAGCCTGGCAAAGTTCGGCAACATGGCCGCCTGGCCCATCAGGACGGCCAGCACATCGGCGATGCTGCCTTGTTCCACCACGAACGTGCCGTCCATGAAGGCTTCGCCGAGATAAAGTTCGGGATCGACCAGCACGCGGGCTTGGGCCGCCCTGGTCGTGAAGCGTGCGGCCGCCGGAATGCCGGTGCCGTCGCCGCATGTGAATTGAGCGCCGCTCGCGGTCGTGAACGTGATCGAACCGCGGCGGATAAAGCGCCCCAAGAAGTATCGCAACAATCGGTCCATCGAGACACCAACGGAACGGCAAGCTGCACACCGACACCACCGGAGCTGATCACTCCAATGTGTCCCCAAACTAAACATAGGCAGGGAATTGGATCGCGCTATTGCGTTGTGCTCAAAGCCGATATTCCAAAATGTGACAATTGCGTGGATGCGTCACGCGCGTGCTTCCATTCGCGCGATAATCGTCTAAAAGGTGACCGCCGCAGCCGATCCATCAGGTGCAGGCGGCGATTTTTCCGGAATCTGGAGACTTAAGGAATGTTGAGCCGAGCCCTCAGTCTGGCGACGGTGACGCTTCTGATTGGCCTGTCGGCCGGGTCGGTGCGCGCACAAAACCTCGAGGCCGGCAAAAGCCCCTCCCAGATCTTCGCGAACACCTGCACGGCCTGCCACAAGAGCCCGCGCGGCCTGCTGAAGACCGTTCCGGCCGGCTCGCTGCCGGGCTTCCTGCGCCAGCACTACACCACATCGAGCGACATGGCCGGCGTGCTGTCGTCCTATCTGATTTCGAACGGTGCCAACGACCCACGTTACCAGGCCAAGGATCAGCCCAAGGGAGCCAAGGGCAGGGAAGGCAGGCAGGAGGCAATCCAGTCTCCGGAGCAGGCCTCCGAACGTCCGTCGCGCCGGCAGCATCAGGGCGCGGCACAGGAAGGTGCAAAGCCGGATGCCGATGGTCTGACCCAGGCGCCGGGCGAGGGCCGTCAGGGCCACCGCGGCCGGCGCATGGCCCGCCCGACCGAAACGCCGGAGGGCGCCAAGCCGGAGGACGGCCAGCCGCCGCAGGCCGCAAGCGAGGGCAAGCCGTTGCGCCAGAAGCACGGCCGTCGCGGCAAGCCGCTCGACGAGCCGAAGTCGGAGGAGGCGCCGAAGGGCGAGACCTCCAGCGACGAGCCAAAGGCCCAGACGGCTGTGAGGCACGAAGACAAGGGCGAGGCCGAGAAGCCGGCGAGACCTGCCAGCCAGCCCGACGCGGCCAAGCTTGATGCGCCGAAGAGCAGCAGCGAGCCTTCTGCCCTGCGCTCCGACCCGGTTCCGCAGGTCACGCCGGCGCCGGCCGCACCCGAGCCCGCCGCTGCCGCGTCTCCGGCACCCGCCGCGCCGCCGGTGACCGCGACCGCGCCGCCGCCACCGCCGCCCCCGACGACGCCAGGCTCCGGTCCGCCGGAGGCGCCAAGCTCGAAGTAATCGCCGACGCCGGACCCATGAGGCCCGGCGTTTTCGTTTGACCGCCGCTAGAGCAAAGCTCTAGAGTATTGATCTAGGTGGAGAGGCGAAGTGAGCACGGCACGCGAGGATCTGCTGGCGGCGGGATTGGCGGTGTTCGATCGCGATGGCTTCGAGGGCGCCACGGTCGCCGAGATCCGCTCCCGCGCCCGTGCCTCCAACGGCAGCTTCTTCCACTTCTTCACCTCGAAGAAGCAGCTCGCCGGAACCCTGTTCCTGGAAATCCTGCAGGCCTATCACGCCGCGATCATCACCTCCCTCAACGATACGCACGGCGCCAGCGAAGGCGTCGCGCGGCTGATCCACGCCCATCTCGACTGGGTCGTGACGTCCAGGCGCGAGGCGCGCTTCCTGTTCGAGATTTCGCGCAGCGAGTGGGGCGAGGAAGTGCGCGGCGCGCAGCGCAGCGAGAATTCGCGGCTCGCCGAGGCCATCGAGCGCTGGCGCGCGCCGCTGCTGGCGCGCGGCGAATTGCTGCCGATGACACCAATGCTGTTCTTCAGCCAGATCATCGGGCCGGCGCAGATCTTCTGCCGCGCCTATCTGTCGGGCCGCCACACCGGCGATCCGCGCGAGCAGGTCGAGACGCTGATCGCGTGTGCGATCCGCGCGGTGGTGGCGCCGGGTGCGCCGGGGCGAGCAGGAGGGACATCATGAGCGGGATCGATCCGGACTTCGCGCCGATCGCGACGCGGATTCGCGACAATGTCGGCCGTCAGGGTTTCATGGGTCTGGTCGGTGCTGAAGTGGCCGAACTGTCGCGCGGGTCATGCACGCTCGCGGTCGACCGCCGGCCGGAGCTGTTGCAGCAGCACGGCCTGTTCCACGGCGGCGTGACGGCGTTCCTGGTCGACAATGCCACCACGATCGCGGCGGCGACGTCGCGCGGCCAGCCGGCGCTGACGGCGGAGTACAAATTGAACCTGCTGTCGCCGGCGTCGGGCGATCGGCTGATCTGCCGCGCGCGCGTGATCAAGCCGGGACGCCAGGTCGCGGTCGTCGCGGCCGACGTGTTCTGCATCATTGACGGCAAGGAGAAGCACACCGCGACCGCCCTGGCCTCGATCGCAATGCTCGACGATCAGGCGGCGGCACGAATCCAAAGCCCGGCCTGATGAGGGCCGGGCTTCAGTCTGTTGAGCGATGGAGAGAGGCTTACTTCTCTTCGGCAGCCGGAGCCGGTGCGGCTTCGTCGTCGTGCTGGGCTTCCGGATCGAAGAACTCGCCGGCGGCGGCAAGCGCCTCGGCAGCGGCGTCCTGGTCTTCCTGGCGGGTCGAGATATCCTCGCCGCGCTTGATGCGCTCGGCCTCGTCGGCGGAGCGGGCGACCGTCACGGTGACGCTGGCCTCGACCTCGGGGTGAACCGCGATCGTCACCTTCTGCTGGCCGATCACCTTGATCGGCGAGTCGAGCCAGACCTGCGGCCGGGACACCGTCACGCCATCGGTCGCCAGCGCGGCGACAATGTCGCGCACGGTGACCGAGCCGAACAGCTGGCCGGATTCGGACGCCTGGCGGATGATGACGATGTCGCGGCCGTCGATCTTCTCGGCGACCTTGGCGGCTTCGCCCTTGGCCTTGATGTTGTTGGCCTCGAGCTCGGCCTTCATGCCGTCATACTTGGCGCGGTTCGCCTCGGTGGCGCGCAGGGCCTTGCCGCGCTTCAGCAGGAAATTGCGGGCGAACCCGTCCTTGACGCGCACGACTTCGCCCATCTGGCCAAGCTTGGCAACGCGTTCGAGCAGAATGACTTCCATTTTCGTTCTCCTTTGAGATGCTAAGTATACGGTTTAAGTGGTTGGATCGAATCTCACTCCGCCGGCAAAGGCGGCGGTCTGGTTTGCAGATAGCGCTGGCGCAATCCGAGCACAGCGTCGGCGATGCCGAGCGCGAAGATCGCCACGATCGGCCAGCCGAACATGACGACCACGGCGTAGATGCCGCCGAGCCAGAAGCCGCGGCTGGCAAGCGACAGCGTCAGCGTATGCAGCACCGCGAAGCCGACCAGCGCATAGGTGATCACGAGTGCCATCGTGACGATCTGCGCCAGCAGCGCCAGCATGCCGCCGACGAAACTGAGGGCTGCGGCCACCAGCAGCGCGACCAGCGTCATGGCGGGAAGTGCGGTGGTGCGGAGTTCCGGCCACGGCCGGTTCAGCCGACCTGAGGTTTGGGTGATCTTGCCGGCCAGCCACAGGTTCAGCGTCAGCGTGATCATCGCGATGACCGTTGCCGCGAGCGGCGCGAAGATCACCAGGACGTCGACCAGCCGTTCGATCTCTCCACTGGGCTGGCCCTGGTCACCAGCGCTGAGCATCTTGAGCAGGCCACGCCGCAACGTGCCGGTGATCGTGTCGGTATCGGTGCCGAGCGTGAGCAGCGCGGCGGCCGTCGTGATGATTGCGAGGCCTGCGATCCAGAGCAGGATGCGGCCGACGGGATACCATTCAAGCGCAGGCAGCTGTTGCGTGGCGCTATCGCCCGCTGCGGCCTCGATCGGCCGGCCGAGCAACGCGAGATGGCCGAGCCACCAGCCGGGCACAGCGACCATCATTGCAAATGCGATGCTGTGGGGAAGTCCGAAGATCGCGCCGAGCACGGATGCCGCACCGACACCGCCGATGGCGGCGGCAAGCGGGCTCCAGCCGAGCGCCGCCACCATGACCGGCAGCGGTGCGAGATAGAACAGCAGTATCGAGATTGCCGCGCCCGAACTGATCGAGGCGAACATCAACGCCGACGCGGCGCCGGCGGCAAGTGCAACGGTGAAGATCCCGATCATCAGCTGTCCCGCCCCCTTTGAGCGGTTAGGGGTCCTCTCTCGAGAACCCCAACCATCGGCGACCGGACGACCCGGAAGCCTTATGAGAATAAAGCGGCCGGCGGCTTATGCCGCCGGCCGGAAACGATTAGCGGATCACGTAGGGCAGCAGGCCGAGGAAGCGCGCGCGCTTGATGGCGCGGGCGAGCTCACGCTGCTTCTTGGCGGACACGGCCGTGATGCGGCTCGGCACGATCTTGCCGCGCTCGGAGACGTAACGCATCAGCAGCTTGGAATCCTTGTAGTCGATCTTCGGCGCATTCGCGCCCGTGAACGGGCAGGACTTGCGACGACGGAAAAACGGACGGCGGGCACCAGCATCAGCCATGATTCATTACTCCTCGGTCGCAGCTTCTTCGTCGCGCGGACGGCGCGGACCACGGTCGCCACGGAAGCCGCCGCCCTCGCGGTCACCACGGAAACCGCCTTCGCGGTCGCCACGGAAGCCGCCGCCACGGTCATCGCGCTCGCGATCACGGTCGGCCTTGCGCATCATCGCGGACGGGCCTTCCTCGTGCTCTTCGACGCGCACGGTGAGGTAACGGATGACGTCTTCGTTGATCCGCTCCTGGCGCTCGATCTCGGTGACGACAGCCGACGGAGCGTCGATGTTCATCAGCACGAAATGTGCCTTGCGGTTCTTGTTCATGCGGTAGGTGAGGGAGCGCACGCCCCAGCTCTCGGTCTTGGTGACCTTGCCGCCGCCCTGTTCGACAATGCCCGTCATCTGGGCCGTCAGTTCATCCACCTGCTGGGTGCTCGCATCCTGACGCGCGAGAAAAACATGCTCGTAAAGAGGCATGGTTGTCCTTTCCTGTGTTGGCGCGGTTTCCGGCGACAAGCCCTTCGAGACCTTCGGAAAGGACTCGAGCTGCTCAGAAGGCGGGAGCACGGGACGACGGGCCGACTGGCCCTGCCACATCAAAATCAACGGGTGAGGAAATCAACGCGTGAGTTTGCTGAGACCGTCCGTTCAGCTCCCGGCCGGAGCCCACGAATGGCGCGCTTATACGGATTTTGGCCGCGAAAGCAAGCATGCGCAGCCGGTCTCGGCCGCTGGATTTGCAGGAGGGCGTAGCCCTCCGGGCAGGCTGACGCAACTTTCGGCCATTTCCCGTTGATTTCTTTGTTTGTATATCATACAAATATCTCGGGAGGACGATCAATGGGTTCGGAGACCGCCAGCGGCATGCCTGCGCCCGATCCGAAACACGCGGTGCGCGCGACACGGTCGGCGGGGCGCAAGATGCGCTCGCTGCTGCTCGATGCGGCCAGCCGCCTGTTCAAGGAGCGCGGGCTGTCGGGCACCTCGATCTCCGATATCGCCGCGGCCGCGGACGCCTTCCCGAGCCAGATTACCTATTACTTCCGCACCAAGGAGGCGCTGTTCGTCGAAGCCGCCAGCCGCGACATGCTCTATCTCGCGCGCGCGACCGAGCAGGCGGCCCTGAAGGCCCACACGCCGCGGGAGTACACGCACGCTTTGGCGGAAACCGTGACCGCGACCGACACGGTCGCCTTCTTCGCCGAGGCCCTGACGTTGACGCGGCGCCGACAGGATCTCGCGCCGCTGGTCGAGCGCACCATCGAGCGTCTGCACAGCGAAGGCGCGCGCGCCTATGCGGGCCAGGTCGAGCGTCACGGCTGGCGCTCGCTGCGCGCGCCCGAGGAGAGCTCGCGGCGCTTCTGGGCGATTGCGATCGGCGTGATCGTCGAGGGTTTTGCGATGGGGCGCGGCGCCGAGGAAATGTGTCGCGAATTGCTGCGCGCGCTCGGCGAGCAGGCAACATCGACACCGGCTGCTGACACGACGCGCCTGCGCCTGGTCGGCGATCCCAGCACTTCAACGGACGGGGAGACCAGTTCATGACCGCGCTGCGCATGCGTGCCCGCGATTTCCTGACCGAAGACGAGCTTGTGTCCGTGCGCGAGCGCACGACGTGGAAGGGCGTGGCCCTGATCGCGCATGCCTGGGTGCTGATCATCGGCGCAATCGCGATGGTCGCATGGTGGCCCAATCCGCTGACCTATCTGCTGGCGGTTGCGATCATCGGCTCGCGCCAGCTCGGCCTTGCCATCCTGATGCATGACGGCGCGCATGGCTGTCTCTCGGCCGACGAGAAGACCAATCTCACGCTGAGCCAGTGGTTCTGTGCGTATCCGATCTTCGCGGAAACCCGCGGCTATCGCCGCTATCATCTGCAGCATCACGCGCGGACGCAGCAGGAGGATGATCCGGATCTCGTGCTGTCGGCGCCGTTTCCGATCACGAAGATGAGCTACCGCCGGAAGTTCTTCCGCGACATCACCGGACAGACCGGCTACCAGCAGCGCAAGGCGCAATTGCTCAATGCGATCGGGCCGAAGGAGTGGCCGCTGTCGCGGCGCGCCGCCAACTTCTGGCAGAAGCTCGGGCCGCAATGCGTCACCAACGCGCTGCTGTTCGCGGGCCTTGCCGCCGCGGGCGTGTGGTGGGCTTACCCGCTGCTATGGCTGGTGCCGCTCTTGACCTGGATGATGGTGATCACGCGGATCCGCAACATCGCCGAACATGCCGTCGTGCCTGACAGCTCCGATCCCCTGCGCAACACCCGCACCACGCGGGCCAATATCCTCGAGCGGCTGTTCATCGCGCCGTATTACGTGAACTATCACCTCGAGCATCATCTGCTGTTCTACGTGCCTTGCTATAACCTGCCGCGCGTCCACCGCATCCTGAGCGGAAGCCGCTATGCCGGGCGGATGGAGGTGCAGCCGGGCTACGCGGCCGTGCTGCGGCTGGCGACCGCCAGGCCCGCCCATGAGGATCGTCCGGGCCAGCTGGTCAACAGCGCCCGCCGGGCGCGGGCCGGCGGCAAGGTTAATGCCGACCAGAATGCCGGCGGATTTTAGCGCCGAACCCGTCCGGCATCCCCAGGGTTCCTGCCGCGCGGCTTGACAGCGCGCCCCCCATCAGTGTCTTACGGCCCGGTCCGGAGCCGGTTGCAAGGATTGGTTGCAAGGGATCGGCTTGGACCCGCTGTGGCGCGCATCGCGCGAGGCGGATACCGTTTTCCCCTGCGGCAGGCGAGGCGCTTGCGCGGGGATCACGCTCAACAAGGTAGGGATCGCCGATGACGGCAGCATTTACGTTTCCCGGGCAGGGCTCGCAGGCGGTTGGCATGGGCAAGGCCCTGGCCGACGCCTTTCCGGTCGCCAAGGCGGTGTTCGACGAGGTCGATGCCGCGCTGGGCGAGAAGCTGACCGCGATCATCTGGGATGGTCCGGGCGACACGCTGCAACTCACCGAAAATGCCCAGCCGGCGCTGATGGCGGTCTCGATCGCCACCTTGCGGGTGCTGGAGAGCGAGGCCGGCTTCTCGGTCGGCCGTGACGCGGCCTTCGTCGCCGGACACTCGCTCGGCGAGTATTCGGCGCTGGCCGCCGCCGGCAGCCTGACCGTCAGCGATACCGCGCGGCTGCTGCGCACCCGCGGGCTTGCGATGCAGAAGGCGGTGCCGGTCGGCGCCGGTGCGATGGCCGCGCTGCTTGGCCTCGACTACGAGGCGGCGGTTGCGGTCGCCAATGAAGCGGCGCAGGGCCAGGTCTGCCAGGCCGCCAACGACAATGGCGGTGGCCAGGTGGTGGTCTCCGGCGACAAGGCGGCGGTCGATCGCGCGGTCGAGATCGCCAAGACCAAAGGGGCAAAACGCGCGATGCTGCTGCCAGTGTCGGCCCCGTTCCACTGCAAGCTGATGCAGCCGGCGGCCGATGCGATGGCGCAGGCGCTGTCCGCCGTCACCATCAAGGCGCCCGCGGCGCCGCTGGTCTGCAACGTGCTGGCCTCCGCGATCACCGACCCCGACGAGATCCGCCGCCGCCTGATCGAGCAGGTCACGGGCACGGTTCGCTGGCGCGAGTCGGTCGCCTATATGGCCGGGCAGGGCGTGACGCGGTTCTTCGAGATCGGCGCCGGCAAGGTGCTGAGCGGCCTCGTCAAGCGCATCGCCGACGGCGCGGTCGGCGTGTCCGTCGGCGGTCCGAACGATATTGCTGCGGCCAGGGATGCGCTGGCAGCGTCGGCGTAAAGAGCCGGAAGGAGAATTCGATGTTTGATCTGACTGGCAAGACCGCGCTCGTCACGGGCGCAACCGGCGGTATCGGCGGCGCGATCGCGCAGGCGCTGCATGCGCAGGGCGCGACGGTGGCGATTTCGGGGACGCGGCGCGAGGTGCTGGACGGCTTCGCGGCCAAGCTCGGCGAGCGCGTGCACGTGCTGCCGTGCAATCTCTCCAGCAAGGACGATGTCGAGGCGCTGGTGCCGGCGGCGGAAGCCGCGATGGGCCAGGTCGACATCCTGATCGCGAATGCCGGCATCACCCGCGACAATCTGTTCGTGCAGCTGCGCGACGAAGATTGGGACGACGTCATCGCGGTCAACCTGACCGCGACCTTCCGCCTCGCGCGCGCCGCGACCAAACTGATGATGCGCAAGCGCTTCGGCCGCATCATCGCGATCACCTCGATCGTCGGCGTCACCGGCAATCCGGGGCAGGGCAATTACACCGCGTCGAAGGCCGGCATCATCGGCCTGATCAAGACGCTGGGGGCCGAATACGCCAAGCGCGGCGTGACCGCGAACTGCATCGCGCCGGGTTTCATCAAGACGCCGATGACCGATGCGCTGAACGACAAGCAGCGCGAAGCCATCCTGGCCAAGGTTCCTGCGGCGCGGCTTGGAACGCCCGAGGATATCGCCGCAGCGGCGGTCTATCTGGCCTCCAACGAGGCCGCCTACGTCACCGGGCAGACGATTCACGTCAACGGTGGGATGGCCATGATTTGAGCTACTTACCGGTTCTCGCAATGCGGCGAAAAGCCGGTTTCGGGAGCCGGTTCAGGCGTGTAGTCAAGGCTTTGGAAGTATGGTAGCTGAACCCCCCGTGGATGGGCGAAGAACGCCATTGCAGGATTTTGAAACCCTGTATATTGGCGTGGCGACGCCTGCCGTTCGCCGGGGCTTTAGTCGGCTACGACCGGGCCGAATCAAGACTATGCGCGACTGAGTAATCGAGACGACCACGATGGCTCGTATCGTCTTGGGGTCGGGTCCAATGGAACAACGAGGTTGAACGATGAGTGAGATTGGCGAGCGGGTTAAGAAGATTGTGGTCGAGCACCTTGGTGTCGAGCCCGAGAAGGTGGTCGATAGCGCGAGCTTCATCGATGACCTCGGCGCCGACAGCCTCGACACGGTCGAGCTCGTGATGGCTTTCGAAGAAGAATTCGGTTGCGAGATTCCGGACGATGCGGCGGAGACGATCCTGACCGTCGGCGACGCGACCAAGTTTCTTGAGAAGAACGCGAAGAGCTGACGCCGATCGCGAAGTTGACGGGGCCGGACGGACCGCGGTCGAGCGGTCCCCCGGCTTCTTACTATTAGCCGCGCATTGCTGGCCGGAGACGTGGAAATGAGACGAGTTGTCGTCACGGGGCTGGGCATGCTTACACCGCTCGGCTGCGGCGTTGACGCAACTTGGGCGCGTATCCTCGCCGGAGACAGCGGCGGCAAGAAGATCGACACCTTCGAGGTGTCGGACCTGCCGAGCCAGATCGCCTGCTACATTCCGCGCGGCGACGGCTCCAATGGCACCTTCAATCCCGATCAGTGGATGGAGCCGAAGGACCAGCGCAAGGTCGACGATTTCATCCTCTATGCGATGTGCGCGGCCAAGCAGGCGCTTGATGATGCCAACTGGCATCCGACCTCCGACGAGGACCAGTTCGCCACCGGCACGATGATCGGCTCCGGCATCGGCGGCCTCACCGGCATCGCCGAGACCGCGGTGCTGCTGAAGGAGCGCGGGCCGCGCCGGGTCTCGCCGTTCTTCATTCCGGGCCGCCTGATCAATCTGGCGTCCGGTTATGTCTCGATCGAGCACGGCCTGAAGGGTCCCAATCACGCCGTCGTCACGGCGTGCTCGACCGGCGCGCATGCGGTCGGCGACGCGGCGCGGCTGATCGCGCTCGGCGACGCCGAGGTGATGGTTGCGGGCGGCGCCGAATCGCCGATCTCGCGCATCGGCATTGCCGGCTTCTGCGCGGCGCGGGCGCTGTCCACCGGCTTCAACGACAACCCGACCAAGGCATCGCGGCCCTACGACAAGGATCGCGACGGCTTCGTGATGGGCGAGGGCGCCGGCATCCTGGTGCTCGAGGAGTACGAGCACGCCAAGCGGCGCGGCGCCAAGATCTATGCCGAGGTCACCGGCTACGGCCTGTCGGGCGATGCCTTCCACATCACGTCGCCGCCGCCGGACGGCAATGGCGGCTTCCGCAGCATGAGCATGGCGCTGAAGCGCGCCGGCCTTGCCGCATCCGATCTCGACTACATCAATGCGCACGGCACCTCGACGCAGGTCGGCGACGAGATCGAGCTCGGCGCGGTCGAGCGTCTGCTCGGCAATGCGGCTTCCAAGGTTTCGATGTCGTCGACCAAGTCCGCGACCGGGCATCTGCTCGGTGCGGCCGGCGCGATCGAGGCGATCTTCGCGATCCTGGCGATTCGCGATAATGTGGTGCCGCCGACCATCAATCTCGACAATCCGTCGGTGCAAACCGCGATCGATCTCGTGCCACACACGTCGCGCAAGCGTGACGTCAATGTGGCGCTGTCCAATTCCTTCGGTTTCGGCGGCACCAACGCCTCCGTGATCGTGCAGCGCGTGACCAATTAGTAGGTCTTTACAACTAGTCCACCGTTTTGCCGTATTCCGCGGTGACTCCTAATAGCGGGCGTATGCTATTGGCGGGACAGGGGTTTGTCCGGCCACGATTCAACCGGCAGGATATTGGTTTGCATCGATGAGTGAGAGGCCGCCCATTTCACCGAGGAGTCCCCGCGCGGCGCTGGAGCCCGAACAGGTTCCGCCGCCGCCCAAGCGTTCGGATCGCGCCCGCAATCCCTTCGTGATCGTCGGCAATGCCATCTTCACGATCCTGATCATCCTGATGCTCGGCGCCGGCGCGACGTACTACTACGGCAAGCAGGCGTTGGAATCGCCGGGACCGCTGCAGGAAGACAAGATCGTCAACATCCCCGCGCGCGCCGGCAAGCGCGACATCGCCGACGTGCTGTCGCGCGAGGGCGTGATCAACGTCAATCCGTGGGTCTTCATCGGCGGCGTGTTTGCGCTGAAGGCGAGCTCCGATCTCAAGCCTGGCGAATATTCGTTCCAGAAGAACGCCAGCCTGCGCGACGTCATCGCCACCATCGTCGACGGCAAGGTGGTGCAGCACGCCATCACGATTCCCGAGGGCCTGACCTCCGAGCAGATCGTGTCGCGGCTCTCCGACAACGACATCTTCACCGGCTCGGTGCGCGAGATCCCGCGCGAGGGGACGCTCTTGCCGGAGACCTACAAATTCCCGCGCGGCACCACGCGCGATCAGGTGATCCAGCGCTTGCAGCAGGCGCAGAAGCGCGTGCTCGCGGAGATCTGGGAACGCCGCAATACCGATACCCCGCTGAAGTCGCCGGACCAGCTGGTGACGCTTGCCTCGATCGTCGAGAAGGAAACCGGCCGTGCCGACGAGCGCAGCCGCGTCGCCGCCGTGTTCGTCAATCGCCTGCGCCAGCGCATGAAGCTGCAATCCGACCCGACCATCATCTACGGGCTGGTCGGCGGCAAGGGCACGCTGGGACGGCCGATCAAGCGCAGCGAGATCACGCAGCCGTCGCCCTACAACACCTATGTGATCGACGGCCTGCCGCCCGGACCGATCGCCAATCCCGGCCGCGCCTCGCTGGAGGCGACCGCCAATCCGGCGCGCACCCGCGACCTGTTCTTCGTTGCCGACGGAACCGGCGGCCACGCCTTCACCGAGACCTACGACCAGCACGCCAAGAACGTTGCCAAGCTGCGCGCCTCGGAAAAGCAGATCCAGAACGACACCGTCGAGCCTGCGGATGATCCGGCGCCTGCCGCCGCGGCGCCGGGCGCAGCGGACACCAATCCCACGGCGACCACGCCGCCGAAGCCCACCAATCAGAAGAAGCCGCCGCGCAGCGGTCGCCAGGGCGCAGCCCAGCAGACCACCTCGCCGCCCGTCGTGCAGCGCTAACTTCTCGTTTCCCGGAAGTGGACGTAATTCCACTTTCACGGAATCCGTCTTAAGATCGCACCGGCCGCTCACGAGTCCCGCAGGCTCGGGGTGAGTCTCAAATCATTCTGTTGGAGAGTTTCACGCGATGGCGCTGTCGAGCATGACTGGCTTTGCCCGAAGCCATGGCGCGAGCGGTCCCTATACGTTCGAGTGGGAGCTGAAATCGGTCAACGCCAAGGGCTTTGACCTGCGGCTGCGGCTGCCGCCCGGCTGGGACGAGCTGGAGGCGCTGGCCAAGAAACGCGCCGGCGAGGTGCTGTCGCGCGGCACGGTCTACGCCAATCTGAGCGTCAAGCGCACCGACGCGGCGCAGACCATCCGCATCAACGAGGACGTGCTGGCCGCCGTAGTGAAGGTCGCGGGTGAGCTCGCGCAACGCATCGACGCGGTGGCGCCGAGCATCGACGGATTGCTCGGCATCAAGGGCGTCATCGAGGTGGTCGAGCCCGAGAGCAACGAGGACGAGGACAAGGCGGCGCGCGAGGCGGCTGCGATGGCCTTCGAGCAGGCGCTCGCGAGCCTCGTCGAAATGCGCCGCCGCGAGGGCGATGCGCTGGGCCAGATCCTGATGCAGCGGATGGACGAGATCGAGCGGCTCGCCAGGCGCGCAGAGGCTGCGCCCGGCCGCAAGCCCGACGCGATCAAGGCGCGGCTCGCCGAGCAGATCGCGGCCCTGCTCGAGACCTCCGATCGCTTCGACGCCGACCGGCTCAGCCAGGAGGCGATCTTGATCGCGACCAAGGCCGATATCCGCGAGGAGCTCGACCGCATCGCCTCGCACATCACCCAGGCGCGCGAGATGATCGGCAAGGGCGGCCCGGTCGGGCGGCGGCTCGACTTCCTCGCCCAGGAATTCAACCGCGAGGTCAACACCTGCTGCTCGAAGTCGAACGACGTCGAGCTGACCAATACCGGGCTTGAGATGAAGAACGTGGTCGAGCAGTTCCGCGAACAGGTCCAGAATCTGGAGTGAATGATGACGGCGCAGGGTTTTGACGGCGTAGAGCGGCGCGGACTGATGTTCGTGCTGTCGTCGCCTTCTGGCGCCGGCAAGACGACGCTGTCGCGCATGCTGCTCGAGCGCGAGCCGGGCCTGAAAATGTCGGTGTCGGCGACGACGCGGGCGCGGCGTCCGGGGGAGGTCGACGGTCGCGACTATTTCTTCGTCGACCGGCAGACGTTCGAAGCGATGGTCAAGCAGGATGAATTGCTCGAATGGGCGACGGTATTCGACAATCTGTACGGCACGCCGCGCGCGCCGGTCGAGGCGGCACTGTCGGTAGGACAGGACGTTCTGTTCGACATCGACTGGCAGGGTACGCAACAACTGCACCAGAAATCGGAGACCGACGTCGTGAGGGTCTTCATCCTCCCGCCGTCGGCGGCCGACCTTGAGAAGCGCTTGCATACGCGGGCACAGGACTCGGAGGAGGTCATCCGTGGGCGGATGAGCCGGGCTTCCGACGAACTGAGCCATTGGGCCGAATACGACTACATCGTGGTCAATCAGAACGTCGACGACGCATTTGCTGAAGTGCAGTCGATTCTGAAGGCCGAACGGCTCAAGCGCCAGCGGAGAACGGGCTTGACCGAGTTCGTACGCGACCTGCGACGCCAGCTCGAGAAGTAACGCTGCGGGATGGTGATGCGATCGCAGGGGATCGCATCACCCCCGTTCCGATTCCATCGGAACGGAAACGGCTCTAGTTCGCCGCGCTGCGCGCCAACCGCTGCAGCATCGCCGCGATCTGCCGGTTGTCCTGCTCGGTCTGGGCCGGATCACGTGCCGCCTCACGATGCGGCGCCGGCGTCTCGGCGCGGCGCGGAATCGGGGTCTCGGCACGGCGCGGGGTGGCCTCCGACAGGCGCAACGGACGGTCGCGGCTGACCACCGCCATCGGCGGCGCCGGCTCGGTGTGCAGCGAATCCCAGGGCGCCTGCCACTCGTCCTTGATCTGGTAGGGCGGCGTCCGCGTGCGCGTCAGGCGGAACACCAGCGCGCTGACCAGGCCGGCCAGCGCGAGCGCACCGATCATCACGATCAGCAGCATCTGGGTCGAGGACGATGACTTGTCTGCGGGCGCCTCGGCCGCAGCGGGGGCCGCTGGTGCCGGCGCGGCCGCTTGCTGCGGCGTCGTGTCGGCCTGCGCGACCACGGTCGGCTGGTCCGCGGCGTGCCGGGTGCCGTTGGTTCCGGCCATGCTCGATGCGTCCAGCCACCTGGCGTTGACGTCCGATGGCTGGGCGTTCGCGCCGGCAGGTGCGGCTGATGCCGCCGAATCGGTCGGCGCCGGCGTGCCGCCAGCCTGGCCTGCATCGGGGCTTGCGACGGGGGCGGCAGCCTGCTGCGAGGGCCATTCGGCATGGGCGTTGGCAACCGATTTGCGCATCGTCGGTTGCGGCGCCGGCTGCGCTGCCGGCGCCGGCTGGCTCGGTGGCGGCGCTGCGTCGGCTGTCGCGGTGTCGGGCGCGGCCGCGGGCTGCTGCTGCGCCGTGGCGGTCTTGGCGACAACCTTGTTCCTGGCATCACCGAGGTACCAGCATTTCTTCTGGGTGCTGCGGTCGAGGTGATAGAACCAGTGGCTCCCCGCCGGCGCCGTTCCCTTCGGCCCGGACTGACAGGTGTCGGCCGTCTTGGCATTCGCCGTATTGGTTTCCGCCGGCGTGGCGGCGTTCTGGGCCACGGCGCCGAAGTTGGCCCCGGCCACAATGCTGGCGGCAAGCGCCGCAGCGAATTTCGCTGAACGATTTGACATACGCGTCCCCGGTATTCTTTTTTACGCAAACGCTGGTGACGCCAATCTCGGTAAAGAGTTGGGTCGCAATGCGCCGCAAATCCGGAACGGGTAGGGCTTAATTGAGGCTCGTAGCGCGTCGCAATTGCGGCGAGCCGGTGGCCGAGGACCGATTGCAAGCGGGTTCAGTTGCTTTCGAGCACATCGCTGAACAGCACGTAGCGCTCGCCGTTGAAGCGGACCAGGCGCATTTGCTTGATCGGCCGCAAATCGGTCGGCGAGGTGCGCAGGCGGATGCCGGGCAGCAGCAGCGGCAACTCCATGTCGAGATGCGAAGCCTGCTTCATGACGTTCTCGCGCGTCAGTTCGTTGCCGCACTGCTTGAGGATCTGCACCACCGCATAGCCGATGTTGTAGCCGTAGGGTGCGTAATAGTCGCTCTTGTCGACATGCGGGTTGTACTTGTCCATCCAGACGTTCCAGGCCTGCATGGCCGGATCGTCCTTCCACTGCGGATCGGCGGGGTCCTTCTGATAGGCCGCCGAAATCACGCCCCTGGCGGCCTCGAAGCCCGCGGGACGGATCGCACCCGCGATCGAGGAGCCGACGCTGGAAAGGAATTCCTGCGGGTGCCAGTCGATATCGTAGGCCTTGCGGATCGCCTGCGCCGCGAATTTCGGCACCGCGGCGATGAACAGCACATTGGCGCCCGCGGCCTTCAGCGACACGATCTGCGAATCCACGGTGGGATCGCTGGTGTTGTAGGCCTGCTGCGACACGATCATCGACGCGGCCTTGTCGCCGAGCCCGCGCTTGAAGCCCAGGATGTAGTCGCGGCCGAGATCGTCGTTCTGCGCGAGGATGCCGATCTTCGCGTCCGGCAGCGTCGACAGAATGTACTTGGCGTAGATCTCGCCCTCGGACGCGTAATGCGGCGTCCAGCTCATCGTCCACGGATAATGCGCGGGATCGTTGAAGATCGTGGCGCCGGATCCGACGAACAGATGCGGCACCTGCTTCTGGTTGATGTATTTCACCACGGCCATGTTGGGCGCGGTGCCGACCGGGTTGACCAGGAACAGCACCTCGTCGCTCTCGATCAGGCGGCGGATCTGCTCGACAGTCTTGGGCGGGCTGTAGGCATCGTCGAGGCTGATGAAGTTGATCTTGCGGCCGTTGACGCCACCCTGATCGTTGATCATCGCGAAAAAGGCGGTGATCGAGATCGCGCCGGCCGAATAGGCCGACGCCGGACCGCTATAGGGCGTCGTGGTGCCGATCTTGATGTCACTGTCGGTGACACCGGGCCCATAACGCTTTTGCGCAAGGGCCGGCACGATGGCGAGGGCGAGCGCGAGCGCCGCCCATGCCCCGATCGAACGTGCCCTCCTCATTCGCGTCCTCCCCCTGTTGTCGGGCGAGGCCGGCGGGACGTCGGCTAAAGCGCGATGACGCGCTTTAGCGTCCTAAGAGCATGATTTCCGCGCAAACGCTCCGCGTTTGTCGCGAGGGAAAACCGCTACACGCTTTTCCGGACCATGCTTTAATTCTTCAGGACGATGCGTCCCACGACCTTGCCGGCGCGCAGCTCGTCGATCCATTTCTGGACGTCGGACATCGGCTCTTCCTTCATCGGCGTCGGCTTGATCTTGCCGGCGCGCGCGAGCGCCATCAGCTCCTGGCCTTCGGCCAGCGTGCCCACCATGAAGCCTTCGATGGTCATGCGCTTGTAGACCCACTGCACCATCGGCAGCGTGAACTGGCCGCCCATCAGGCCGGACACCACGATCTTGCCGCCGCGTGCCACCGTCGACACCGCAAACGCCATCGACTTCTCGTTGCCGGCAAAGTCGACGACGCCGTCGAAGCCGCCGTCGCTCTCCTTCAGCATGCGCTTGACGACATCGGGCTCCGCCGGATCGTAGGCCGCCGCCGCACCGTTCTTCAGCGCGGTCTCGCGCGCCGCGGGACTGAGATCGGCAACCGTGATCGGCTGCTTGAACATCGCCTGCGCGAACGACAGGCCCATCATGCCGACGCCGCCGAGACCGATCAGCAGCAGGTTGCGCTGGCGCGGCCGATCGACCAGGCGCTTCAGCGCGCCATAGGCGGTGACGCCGGAGCACATCAGCGTGGCGGCCTGGTTGACCGGCAGCGGATCGTAATCGAGCAGATACTTTGCGTCGGGCACCAGCACATGGGTGGCGAAGCCGCCGTCGATCGAGACGCCGAGGAAGCGCTGCTTGACGCAGAGGTTCTCGTCGCCGGCGAGGCAGTCGCGGCACTGGCCGCAGCCGATCCAGGGGAAGACGGCCTTCTTGGTGCCGACCAGATGCTTCGGCGCGTCGGGCCCGACCTCGTCGACGACACCTGCGATCTCATGGCCGAGCGTGAAGGGCAGGGTCATGCCGCGGGTGGTGTCGAGCTTCTTGCCGCCGCCGAGATCGGCGTAGCCGTCCTGGATGTGGAGATCGGAATGGCACAGGCCGCAGCGCTCGATGCGCACAAGCACTTCGCGTCCCTGCGGCTTCGGGGTGTCGATGATGGTTTCGCACAGCGGCGCATCGAATTTGACGAGGGATTGGCGAACCATACGCGCCATTACGTTTTCTCCTGTTGTTCTATTTTGTGGACCGTATATCGGCCAATTCCCTCGCCATGGCAACAAAGCCCGAGACCGGGATGGTCTCGGCGCGCCGTGTCGCGTCGATACCGGCTGCGGCCGCCAGCCGGGCCGGATCGGCCGAGAGCGCTTTCAGGCTTTGGCGCAGCATCTTGCGGCGCTGGCCGAAGGCGGCGGCGGCGACCTGCTCGAGCAGGCGGCGGTCGCACGGGGCGGGCGCGGCGCGCGGGATCAATTGGACCACCGAGGACGTCACCTTCGGCTGCGGCACGAAGGCTGCGGGCGAGATGTCGAACAGGATCTTGGTCTCGGCGCGCCAGTTGGCGAGCACCGCGAGCCGGCCATAGGCCTCCTCGTCCTCATGGGCGACGATCCGTTCCGCGACCTCGCGCTGGAACATCAAGACCATGGTGTCGTACCAGGGCGGCCACGGCTCGATCGACAGCCAGTCGACCAAGAGCTGGGTTGCGATGTTGTAGGGCAGGTTGGCGACGATCTTGGCCTTGGCCCCGTCAAGCAACGGACGCGGATCGAAATGCTGCGCGTCGCCATGCACGATCTCGATGCGGCCGGGGTAGCGCTTGACGATATAGCTGAGTGCGTCGATCGCACGCTCGTCGCGTTCGATCGCGATCACGCGCTTGGCACCCATCGCCAGCAGCGCGCGCGTCAGTCCGCCGGGGCCGGGCCCGACCTCGATCACGGTGCAATCTTCCAGCGGGCCCGCGGCGCGGGCAATGCGCGCGGTGAGGTTGAGATCGAGCAGGAAATTCTGGCCGAGCGATTTGCGCGCCGACAACGAATGCTCGCGAATGATGTCGCGCAGCGGCGGCAGATCGTCGATCGCGCTCACTTAGCTCGACGCCGCGGCCATGCGCGCGGCGAGCCGCAGCGCGGCGATCAGGCTCGACGGATTGGCCTTGCCGGTGCCGGCGATATCGAACGCGGTGCCGTGATCCGGCGAGGTCCGGATGAACGGCAGCCCCAGCGTAACGTTGACGGCATCCTCGAACGCGACGGTCTTGATCGGGATCAGCGCCTGGTCGTGATACATGCAGAGCGCGCAGTCATAGGTTTTTCGCGCGGCGGCGTGGAACATGGTGTCGGCGGGCAGCGGGCCGCGGGCGGCAATGCCCTCGCGGCGCAGGATCTCGACCGCAGGTGCGACGATCTCGACGTCCTCCATGCCGAGCGTGCCGTCTTCACCGGCATGCGGGTTGAGGCCGGCAATGGCGAGCCGCGGCGCCGCGAGGCCGAACCGCGTCTTCATGTCGGCGAGCACGATCCGCGCGGTCGACACGATCAGGTCGGGGGTCAATTGCGCCAGTGCCTCGCGCACCGATACATGGATCGTCACCGGCACGACCGCCAGCGCCGGCGACCACAACATCATCACCGGCTGCGGCGCAGCCCCGCCGCGCGCGGCCAACTCGGCGAGAAATTCAGTGTGGCCGGGATGGCGGAAGCCGGCACGGTACAGCACGTTCTTGGCGATCGGATTGGTGACGACGGCGCTGGCCTTGCCCGACGCGACATCGGCGACGGCCTGACGGATCGACGCCAGCGCGGCGTCGGCGCTGCTCCCGTCGGGCTTGCCCGGTCGCGCCGTCGCCGCCTTGCCGGTCGCGACGACGGGCAGGGCACGTGCAAAGGCCGCGGACGCTTCCTCGGCACTGACTTCGGCGAACGCAACGGCAAGCCCGAGCGTCTTGGCGCGCTCGGCCAGCGCGGCGCGGTCGCCGAGCAGATAAAACGGCGGAAGATCGAGCTCGCGGCGCCGCAGCCATGCTGCGAGCGTGATGTCGGGGCCGATGCCTGCGGGCTCGCCCGATGTCAGTGCGAGAGGTTGGGCCATGCGTCAACGATAGTCGATCATCGCCCGCCTGGATATTCGATCATCGCGGCCTTGCGGACTTCCTGCAGGTAGGCCTTCGACTTCGCCTCGTACTTCTGCACGTACATCTTGTCACGCATCTCACGCTTCTTCGGCGTGTCCACGGTGGTGGCCTTCCGGCCGCAAAGGGCAACCATTTCGATGCCCTGCTTGGTGACCTCGGGAGGGGTGAGGTGACCGACCGGGGTCTTGTCCAGGATGTCGCGCAGCGACTGCGGCAGGTCGGCCGATGTCTTCACCACGATCTCGCGGATCGCGGCATTGCGCATCGACTTGAAGAAGGTGTTGGCCTCCTCGCAACTGGTCACGCGCTCGCGCAAGCTGTCCGCTTCCTTGCGGCGGCCCTCGAATTCCGACTGCGGCGCGCCGCGCGGCACGATCAGGACGACCGGTTGCATCCTGTATTCGAAGGCCTCGGCGTCGGGGGCATCGCCGGTCTCCTTGACCGCGGTCGCGACGTCCTTTTCGCCGACCTGGAGGCTCTCCTTGAAGCGGCCACGGACCAGGCTGGTCCAGACCATGTCGGCCCTGATGCGCTGCTTCAGCGTATCGGGCCGGATACCCTTGCTTTCGAGCACCTTGGTCAACTGGTCGTTGGACAGCCGCATCCGTTGCGCCATGCCGCCATAGGACTGCTCGATGTCGTTGGCGGTGGGATCGACGCCGTACTTCTTGGCTTCCTTGATCTTCAGCTTTTCGTCGATCAAATCGTCGAGGACGGCCTTTCGATCGGGGACCTTGCCGCCGGTCAGCGCGTTCAGCTTGGAGCGCTGCTCGATGTCGAAATTGGTGATGGGCTCGCCGTTGACCATGACCGCGATGGTCTGGGCATGCAGCCGGCTACCCCCCAGCAGGAGGAAGAGCGCCAGCAGGGAGCTCAGCACGAGCGAATGGCGGCGCGTTGGCGGGCGAGCGGCGATGGTTATTCTCGTCATGTCAGCCGTTTAAACCAATTCAAGCCGGGGCCACAGGCCCGCGGGCAAAACAAGCCCCCGCTTGTTACTGCATGCCAGCCGCACTGCTGGTCGTGGAGGTCTGGGCGATCGTGCGCAGCCCGATCTGGAACATGATCGCGTGGCTGAGGACGGGAGGCGTCGAGCCGGCCTGGTAGGTATAGGACGTGACATAATTGGCAGCCAGCACGAAGCAGTCGTCCACATAGCCCGCGCCAATCGCATACTGGTTGATCTTGTTCGCTTCAAGGTCCCAGCGCGCCGCACCCTGAACCACCCAGTTCGCCGCCACCTTGACCGATCCGCTGGCGAGGATGCCTTCGCGGCGCGTCAGATAGCCGAGTTCCGGCTGAGCCGCGTAGTCGCCATACAGCAGGCTGACCGACCAGCGGTCGAAGTTCGCGGTGGCCTGGGCCTCGAACCGGTTGATGTTCCAGGTGGCCTCATCCATTCGCGTGCGGACGCTGAACGTGTAGGTGCGGTTCGGCGAATAGGCGAGGCTTGCGACATAATCCGAACGCGCGTTCTGCAGGCCGGAGTCGACGCCGGTATTGGTGACGTCGGCGACCGCGAACGAGTTCAGCCCGAACAGCTGGTAGGACTGTCCGAACACCGCCTTGACGCTGCCGCCGTGATCGAACTGCGTGGTGGCCTGCACGCCGACATTGGCGCGGCTGCCGCCCTCGACGCGGTCGTAGCCGGAGAACTTGTCGACCGAGAACAGGTTCGAGGTGTCGAACACCAGGCTCTGCGCATCCTCGTTCGGAAGCTTGCCGGCGTTCGGCTCGTTGGGCCGGATGATGACCTGCGCGATCGGCTCGACGGTCGTCGTGCCCCACGGCTGCACGTTGATGAAGGGATAGCGGTATTCGAAGCCGACGGTCGGCATCAGACGAACCGTCTGGGTGTCGCCCACCGGCAGGTAGTTGGACACGCCGGGCTGATTCGAGATGTCGGCGTTGATGGCGTCGGCGCGCATGCTGACGAACGGCGTCCAGATCTGGCCGAGCGGGTCGGTGTAGGACTTGCGCCACTGCGCCTCGGCCGTCAGCCGGGTGTAAGTGCCCGGCATGCCGCGCAGCAGGCACTGCGACGGGGTCCGCGCCATCGGATCGGCCGACGTGGTCAGGCACAGGCTGTTGGTGTTGGCGGTCGTCGTGATCGGGTCGAACACCGCGGTTTCGCGGGTCAGGTTGACGAAGTTCATCTTGTAGCTGAACTCGCCGCCCAGGACCGGACTGTTGATCACGTTGTTGTAGTCGATCACAGGCGCCACCACCGGAACCTGGTTCTGGTTGCCCGAGTAGCTGAGATAGTAGATCGCGCGCGCGTCGAAGAAGCTGCGGTCGCCGACGCCGGTCAGATAGAGCTGCGAGATGGCCTCGGTCGGCAGCGACAGGAACGATCCGAACGGGTCCTTGTACTGGGCGAGCCGGTAGTCGGACATGAAGAAGTAGTCGGACAGCACCACGCCGTCCCAACCCCAGACCCATTTGTCGTTCAGCGCGAACTGACCCTTGGTGTCGACGCCCCAGCGGAACTGGCGATCACCGGGTTGGCCGGCGAACGCGCCGGGATCGGTCTGGTCGATGCCGTAGAGCCGGATCTGATAGGAGCCGTCCGCAAAGCGCTGGCGGAATTCGGTCTGCAGCAGCACGCCCTGCTTGGACGTGATGCGCGGATTGAAGGTCGCGTCCATGTCAGGCGCGATCGCCCAATAATAGGGGATTTCGACGCCGTAGCCGAACGCCGTGTACGAGGTGAAGCCCGGCATCAGGAAGCCGCTCTTGCGCTTCACCGTCGGATCGGGCGTCGAGAAATAGGGCAGATAGGCCATCGGAACGCCGAAGAATTCGAGCTGGGCGTTCTCGAAATAGAGCATCTTCTCGGTCTGGTTATGGATGATGCGCGCGCCCTTGACCTGCCAGAGCGGCGGCTTCTTCGGATCATCCTTACAGGGTGCGCAGGCGGTATAAACGCCGTTGTCGAACACCGTGTAATTGCCGCTGGACCGATCGGCGCGGGTCGCCGCCATACGGGTCTGGTCTTCGGTATCGACGCGCAGCGAATCGACGAAACCGTCGCGGTAGTCGTCGCTGAGATCCATGATGTTGGCGTAGGTGATCTTGCCTTCCGCATCGGTCATGCGGATGTTGCCTTCGGCATGAAGACGCTTGGTCTTCTGGTCGTAGATGACCTTGTCGGCCTCGACGCTGGTGCCGTTGTAGAACATCTGGACGTTGCCGACGGCCGAGATCCGCGAGTTGTTGTAGTCGTAGTCGACCTCGGTCGCCTGGACGAGCATCTGCCCGTCGTTCTTGGCCGGCGGGCGGGGCGGCTTCGGCGGACGCGGATTGTAGGTGAACGCCTGCGCGGCAGCCGGCGTCGACGCGACGACGTCGAGCGCGCTGACCGCGATCAATGCGGCGAGAAGAGTTGAGATCGAAACGCCAAACGCGGCCATACGGCTCCGTTGACGGCGCAGAGCACTGCGCCGCCCGCAAGCAGGCGACCTCAACTGGCGGGAAGCGACACTGGCCACTACCCGTCCTCCTGGTACAGCAAGGCTAAGAAGCCGGTGAGGCTACCCACGACGACGGGCAACCACGCCGCAGCGATGGGATGCATCAACTCAGCCTTGCTCAAATCTTCAGTTACTTTCGACAGCACGTAGAGCAGAAAGCCTGCGCCCACGCCACTCAAAACCATCTTCTGCACGCCGCCCATCCGAAAGAAGCGGAGGCTCACAGAAGCCGCCAACATCACCATCGCAGCCAGCAAAAACGGCTGTGCGATGAGCTTGTGATACTGCAAGCGATAGCCGGCCGTCGCGAACCCTGAGCTCTCCGACGAACGGATGTAGTTCGGCAGTTGCCAAAAGGACACAGTTTCGGGAGTGGAGAAGCTGTTGCGCACCTGTGCCGGGGTGAGGGTGGTGGTCAGATAGAAGGTGTCCTGATCCACCGGAGGCTTGTCGAGGGTGTATCGGCGCACGCCGGTGAACACCCAGCGGCCTTCTTCGAGCGTTGCTTCGCGCGCTTCGATTCGCTCCTTGAACTGCAGCGCCGTATCGAATCGAAACACCGTCAGTCCCGTCAGCCGGACGCCCTGCTGCTCGCTGCGCGCGGCATTGATGATCGCCTGACCCTCGTCGTTGATCTGGTTGAGCCAGAAGCCCGACGCGTCCTGGATGCCGCCGCCCGGCGCCGAGCCGAACAGCTCGGCTTCCATCCGTTTGGAGAGCTCGCGCAGATTGGCCGAGACCGGATTGTAGGCGGTGGTCGCGAAGATGCCGAGCACGATCGCGCTGGCCAGCGCCGGCGAGATGAATTGCCAGGCCGAGACGCCGGCGGCGCGGGCCACCACGAGCTCGAGCCGGCGCGACAGAGCGAGGTAGCAGGTCATCGCGCCGATCAGCACGCAGAACGGCATCAGCTTCTCGAGCAATTGCGGCACGCGGAACAGCGAGGTCTCGGCGACGGTGATGGCGGAGGCGTCGACCAGCCCGGACGTCTTGCGCACCATCTCGATGTAATCGACCAGCACGAGCAGCACGAAGATGCCCGCGAACACGCCCACCGCCGCGACCACGAAGCGGCCGGCGAAATAGCGCCCGAGCGTGTTTGTGACCATGCTCATGCGGTAGCCGGCCTCCGGAACAGGCGTGCGATCCGCTCGTTGTTCCTGTTGATCGCTTCCAGCAGCCGTGGCGGCGGTTCGACCACCACGCCGCCGACGATCATCCAGATCCCGACGCCGATGCCGGCGAACAGCATCAGATATTGCAGCAACGCGGCGATCGGCGTCTTCACCGCGACGACCGAGCAGGCGAAGCCGACCATGCGCAGGCCGAACACCGCGAACACCGAGCCGCCGATCGAGAAATTGCGGCTCTGCCGCGTGGTGCGCGGCGCGCCGAGGAAGGCGAAGGTCAGCGCCGCGAATGCGAACGGATAGACCGGCGCCATGAAGCGATCATGCAGCTCCGCGAAGAACTGGCCCGACAGCTGCTGATAGGTCTGGTCGTTCTGGTCAGGCCACATCAGCTCCCAGAGATAGCGCTCGCGAATCCCGAGCGTGACGTCGCGGCCCTGCGAGAATTTCGACATGTCGAAGGCGTAGCGCTGAAACACCACCAGCGTCGGATCGCGCTTGCCGACTTCGAATCGCTCGAGATTGCCGTCCTCCAGCACGAGATATGAGCCGTTCTCGTTCTTCAGCACAGTGCCGTGGTCGGCGACGATGGTGACGCGCTGCTGCGGGTCGCGGCGATCGTCGACGAAAACGCCGCCGAGCACGCCGCCGGGCAGCCGCTCGCGGATCCGAATCGTCAGGTTCTGATCGAGCTGGGCGAAGCGGCCGGGCTGCAGGATGTTGGTCAGGACGTCGGCCGTGATCTCGGCGTCCCACTGCTTGATTCGGCGCATCCCGTCGGGGGCGAGATAGGCGCCGATGAAGGCGACCAGCGCCGCCACCACGCAGGTGGCGAAGAAGAACGGCCGGAACAGCCGGAACGGCGAGAAGCCGGCCGCGTTCATCACGATGATCTCGGAGTCGGTCGCGAGCTTGTTGAGCGTATGGGAGATCGCGATCATCAGCGCGATCGGGGCGATGATCAGGACGAGCGCCGGAATCACGAGGCCGGTGATGCCGAGGAAGGTCAGGATCGTCTGACCCTGGCTGGTCATCAGGTCGATGCCGCGCAGCGCCTGGGTAATCCAGATCACGCCGGTGAGGCTGACCAGGACAAGCGCAAACGACGCCAGCGTCGTTTTGAAGATGTACCTGTCGATCGACCCCATCGCTACCGCACGACCCCCGAGACCCCCTGTACGCAGCCAAACGCGCGGCTTTCGACCAATCCCGTCAAGGCGGGTTCCCCTATGGTCGAGCCGCGGACCCGTCCGGCTCACTCTGTGTCCACTCTCTCACTACCATCCCTTTGATCCGTCAACAAAATGGCCGAGCCAAGGCGCGCTTAATTTATGGTTAATTAATCGCTTTTGTGGCCTTCGGGCCACTCCGGTGCTTGGCAGCGGCGCAGCCGACAGGTCATAGTGTGTGCCAAGCCCGGCCCGGGCCGCTCCCGGACCGCCATCGCAATGCTCACCCCGCGTGCCGGAAGGACCGCCTCAGGTCCGAGCAACACCCTGAGTTCTGGAGGATTTTCCTATGACCGACGCCGTCAAGGTCGGCTTTGTCCCATTCTCTGCGTCCGCCCGCGGCATCCTGGTCGTCTTTTGCGACGAACAATTGAAGCTCGGCGCCACCACAAGGAAGGCGCTGGGGGCTGCCGCCGAGACGGTCAAGCGGGCGGCCGCCGCCAACCAGTTCAAGGGCAAGAGCGGGGCAACCCTGGACATTCTGGCGCCGGAGGGACTCAAGGTCGATCGCCTGATCGTGATCGGCACCGGCAAGGCGCCCGACCTCAAGGAGAAGGATTTTCTCAAATTCGGCGGTGTGCTGGCCGGCAAGCTCAACGCCGGCAGCGGCGCGATGACCGTCATCGCCGAATTGTCCGAGGCTGCGATGGCAGCCGGCCAGGCGGCTTCGATCGCCACCGGTATCCGCCTGCGCGCCTACAAGTTCGACCGCTACAAGACCAGGAAGAAGGACGGCGAGAACGGCGCGATGCGGGCCGAGGTCTCGATCGCGGTCGACGACGTCGCTGCCGCCAAGAAGGCGTTCGCGCCTGAATCGTCGGTCGTCGACGGCGTCAACCTGGCGCGCGAGCTCGTCAACGAGCCGCCGAACGTGCTGTACCCCGAGGAGTTCGCCCGCCGCGCCAGCCAGCTGCGCAAGCTCGGCGTCACCGTCGAGGTGCTCGACGTCAAGGCTATGACCAAGCTCGGCATGGGCGCGCTGCTCGGCGTCGGGCAGGGCTCGGCGCGGCCAAGCCGCACCGTGATCATGCGCTGGAACGGCGGCAAGAAGAGCGAGGCGCCGGTCGCATTCGTCGGCAAGGGCGTCTGCTTCGACACCGGCGGTATCTCGATCAAGTCGGCCGGCGGCATGGAGGATATGAAGGGTGACATGGGCGGTGCGGCCTGCGTGGTCGGGCTGATGCACGCGCTCGCCGCGCGCAAGGCCCGCGTCAACGCGGTCGGCGCCATCGGCCTCGTCGAGAACATGCCCGACGGCAATGCGCAGCGTCCGGGCGACATCGTCACTTCGATGTCCGGCCAGACCATCGAGATCATCAACACCGATGCCGAGGGGCGCCTCGTGCTCGCCGACGTGCTCTGGTACGTGGCCAAGAAGGTCAAGCCGAAATTCATGGTCGATCTGGCTACGCTGACCGGTGCGATCATGGTCGCGCTCGGCACCGATCACGCCGGCATGTTCTCCAACAATGACGAGCTCGCCGAGCGCCTCGCCAAGGTCGGCCTCGAGACCGGAGAGAAGGTCTGGCGCATGCCGCTCGGTCCGGAATACGACAAACAGATCGACTCGCAATTCGCCGACATGAAGAACACCGGCGGCCGCAATGGCGGCTCGATCACGGCGGCGCAATTCCTGCAACGCTTCGTCGACGGCACGCCGTGGGCGCATCTCGACATCGCCGGCACCGCGATGGGCGCGCCGAAGACCGAGATCAACCAGAGCTGGGGTTCGGGGTACGGCGTCCGGCTGCTCGAGCGGCTGGTCTCCGACTATTATGAAGCCAAGAAGTAAGAGAGTGTCAGCCGGCGCATGACCGAGGTTCTGTTCTACCATCTACAGAACATGACGCTGGAGAGCGTGCTGCCGCCGCTGCTCGAGAAGTCGCTCGAGCGCGGCTGGCGCGTCGTGGTGCAATCGACGTCGCAGGAGCGCGCCGAGACGCTCGACGCGCATCTGTGGACCTACAGCGACGATTCGTTTCTGCCGCACGCGACGGCGCGTGTTGCCGACGCGCAGGACCAGCCGATCATCCTGTCGATCGAGGAGGGCAATCCGAACCGGGCCAATGTCCGCTTCCTGGTCGACAATGCGGCGCTGCCGGCCGACTGCGACAGCTATGAGCGGGTGGTGCTGGTGTTCAACGGCGACGACCCGGACGCGGTGGCCGCGGCACGGGAGAGCTGGACCGCCTGCAAGGCGCGCGGCTTCGAGGTCACCTATTGGCAGACCGACGAGCGCGGACGCTGGCAGCGGCGCCAATAGCGATATCGACGAATTAATGATAATTCGACCTTTCTCGGGGCGGGTCACGGTCATGCCGCAAAGTGATGTTCGGACAAGCCCTTACCTCATGGGGTTAGGAGCCTTGTCGATCGTGCGAGACGGAACATTCAGTCGGAAGTCGCTGCTGGCGTTGCTGGTGCTTGCGCCAGGCCTTGCCGGCTGTTCGGGCGCGTCCGACATCTTTTCGCGCGACGCGGATTGGTTCTCGCGCCCTGGACGGGTGTTCATCCGCAACATCTCGATCGAATCGCCGCCGCTGACGCCGGACAAGCCGGTGACCAACGACGATCTGGTCAGTGCCGACGGCAGCTGTCCGGGCATGGCGCCGCCGGCGGGCGCCACCGACGCGAATGCGCAGGCTCCCGGTGCTCCGCCGCCGCAGCCGACCGGCGGCAGCGTCGCGCTCGGCCACACCGAATGCGATGTGGTGCGCGGCATCGGCGCCCCCGACAGCGTCAATCTGTCCAGCGGTCCGGGCGGCGAACGCGTCGCGGTCGTGACCTGGTCGCGCGGCGCGCGTGCCGGCATCTACACCTTCACCTCGGGGCGCCTGTCGTCCGTCGAGCGTGGCCCGGATGCGGCGCCGGAGCCGAAGGCCGCGAAGCCGAAGAAGAAAAAGACTGCGCACGGTTAGGGCATATACGCCGCAGCGGCAGTGCCGATGCCTGCATACGCGGGCATGACACCGGAAAGAATGAAATCCCACGGCTGCCTCCACACGTCGTCCCTGCGAAAGTAGGGACCCAACCACTGATGGTCATTGTTGCGCAGTCACGGAACGACGAGTCCCTTCACCACATCCGCCGCGGAGTATGGGTCCCTGCTTTCGCAGGGACGACACCGAATATGTGGCTCCGCAAGGTGGCCAATCTAGTTCGCGGCCTCGTCGAGTTCGCCGCTGGCTTCCAGCCATTCTTCCTCGGCGCGTTGCAGCGCGCTCTCGGCGCCGGCGCGCGCCTTGGTCAGTTGTGCGGCCTGCTTCGGATCGCGGGTAAAGATATCGGGCAGCGCGAGCGCGGTGTCGATCTTGGCGATGATGCCGTTGATGCGCTCGATCTCGGCCTCGGCCTGCGCGATCCGCTGCCGCGGTGAAACGCGCTTCTCATTCCTGATCCGTTCGGGCTTTGCCGGCTGCTCCCTGACGCGCTCGCGCGACGCCGTCCGTCCGTCATTGGCCGACAGGATCATGCGGCGGTATTCGTCGAGATCGCCGTCATAGGCCGTCACGGTCTGGTTGGCCACGACCCACAAGCGGTCGGCGCAGGCCTCGATCAGATAACGATCGTGCGACACCATGATGATGGCGCCGGGGAACTCGTTGATCGCCTCCGCCAGCGCCGCGCGGCTGTCGATATCGAGATGGTTGGTCGGCTCGTCGAGGATGATCATGTTCGGACCATAGAACGTCGCGAGCCCGAGCAGCAGCCGCGCCTTCTCGCCGCCCGACAGGCTCCGTACCAGCGTGTCGCCGGCCTTGCCGGAGAAACCGATCGCGCCGACGCGGCCGCGCACCTTGCTCTCGGGCGCCTCCGGCATCAGCTTGCGGATGTGATCGTAGGGCGAGCCGTCGAGATTGAGCTCGTCGACCTGGTGCTGGGCAAAATAGCCGACCGACAATTTGTCGGCTTTCGTGATCCTTCCCGAGAACGGCGCGAGCTTGCCGGCCAACAGCTTGACCAGCGTCGACTTGCCGTTGCCGTTGGAGCCGAGCAGCGCGATGCGGTCGTCGGTATCGACGCGCAAGGTGACGCGATTGAGCACCGGCTTGCCCGGCTCGTAGCCGACCGAGACGTCGTCGACCGCGATGATCGGCGGCGACAGCAGCTTCTCCGGCGCCGGGAACGAGATCTCATGCACATCCTGCGTCACTAGCGCGGTGATCGGCTTCATCCGCTCCAGCATCTTGACGCGCGACTGCGCCTGCCTCGCCTTGGAGGCTTTTGCCTTGAAGCGGTCGACGAAATCCTGCAGCCGCTTGCGCTCATCGGCCTGCCGCTTGGCGTGCTTGGCGTCGAGCAATTCGCGCGCGGCGCGCTGCTCCTCGAATGAGGAGTAGGTGCCCTTGTAGAGCGTCAGCCTGCCGCGATCGAGATGCAGGATCTGATCGACCGAGGTATCCAGCAGATCGCGGTCATGGCTGATCACGATCACGGTGCGCGGATAATTGGCGAGATGGTTCTCCAGCCACAGCGTGCCTTCGAGATCGAGATAGTTGGTCGGCTCATCCAGCAGCAGCAGATCGGGCGCCGAGAACAGCGTCGCCGCCAGCGCCACGCGCATGCGCCAGCCGCCGGAAAATTCCGCGCATGGCCGGGCCTGGTCTGCGGTCGAGAAGCCGAGGCCGGAGAGGATCGCCGCGGCCCGCGCGGGCGCGGAGTGGGCGTCGATGTCGACCAGCCGGGTCTGGATCTCGGCGATCCGGTGCGGGTCGTGCGCCGTCTCCGCCTCGCGCAGCAGCGCGTCGCGTTCGAGGTCGGCCTTCAGCACGACGTTGATCAGGCTTTCCGGTCCGTCGGGTGCTTCCTGCGCGAGACTGCCGATCCGCCAGCGCGGCGGCAGCGTGATGCTGCCGCTCTCGGTCGGGAGGTCGCCCCGGATAGCATGAAACAGCGTCGACTTGCCGACGCCGTTGCGGCCGACAAATCCGACCCGCGCGCCGGGCACGATTTGCACAGAACTGTGATCGATCAACAGCCGCCCGGCGATCCGGACCGAAATGTCAGTGATGGAGAGCATGCCGCGTTGTCACCGGACCCGGTGATAAACGCAACCCCGTCTATTCGTAAAATCTCTCCGGAAGGCTGTTGCAAAAACGCAATTGGGCTGCTCACGCGCCCGTAACATCTAATGGCGGTCGTTTTCCCGTCGGTGCATTTCATCGAGGAGCTGCTGCAGGCGGGACGACAGCGCGGGCTCCGGCCGCATGCTCTGCTGGAGTCGTTCACCCACGGCATCGCAGATGTAACGGCAGGTCTTGTGATCGATCTGATCTGGATCGTTTTCGATCTGGGTCATTGTCATCGTCATGGCGGGTCTCTTGGCAGGTCTCCGAATATCTGTCTTGGCAAGTTCCACCTCGCGTGTTCGGCATTTTCGCCAAGACAAGTCGCGACCCCGAAATTGGTTTCCGCTCCCGCCTTACTCTCGCCTTGAGGTCGTGGAGCGGGTCGCGCGGTTGAGTTCCCCGGATGAAAAAAGCCCCGGCGCGAGGCCGGGGCTGAGCAAGTCAGGGGAGCACGGAACGGATGGATCAGTAGCAGCGGTTGACCAGGCGCCAGCGGGGACCCCACGGGGTCGGCACGACGCGGCGGACATAGCAGCCGCCGTAGCCATATCCGTAACCGCCGTAGTAGGCGGGACCTCCAACGATGACGCGCGGGCCGCCCCACCCGCCATGATGCCATCCACCGTGCCAGCCGCCATGCCAACCACCCCAGGCCGACGCGGAGGTCGGGGCGAGCGCGGCAGCACCGAGCGAAATCGCGGCAACGGCGGCGAGCGAAATCTTGCGTAACATGATCGTCTCCTCGAGCTATGGGCGCGCGTGACGCGCCCGCGGTGACATCGTTTCCCGAGACGTCCTGTGAGGCTTGCGGATGGGGCCAGCAAGGCGTCCGATCGATGGAGAGCCTAGCTGGCGGCAGCTGAACGGTGGCGGCACGGCGCTGACAGAATGGGTTCACCTAGGTGAAATCGCGGTAAGCTGGCCGAACCCGATCGCGGACCGGGGTCCGCCCGGACGACGGTTTTCGTCGTGAAAATGCATCAAAACTAAAGGCTAACGCGTCACAGGGTCGCTTGCCGTCACCCCATCGCGCCGATATAAGCCCCGGCAACTCCCAGCCACGTTTACAAGGACGAAATCATGGCGATTGAACGCACCTTTTCGATCATCAAGCCCGATGCCACCGAGCGCAACCTGACCGGCGCGGTCAATGCGGTGATCGAGAAGGCGGGCCTGCGGATCGTGGCGCAGAAGCGCATCCAGATGACCCGCGGCCAGGCCGAGACCTTCTACGCGGTCCACAAGGCGCGCCCGTTCTTCGGCGAGCTGGTCGACTTCATGACCTCGGGCCCGGTTGTGGTCCAGGTGCTGGAAGGCGAGGGCGCCATCTCCAGGTATCGCGACGTGATGGGCGCGACCGATCCGTCGAAGGCCGCCGAAGGCACCATCCGCAAGCTCTATGCGAAGTCGATCGGCGAGAACTCGGTGCATGGTTCGGATGCCCCGGAAACCGCGGTGATTGAGATCGCGCAGTTCTTCGCCGGCAACGAGATCGTCGGCTAACGCCGCACAACTGGAAGTGACGCGGTCTCCTTGAGGAGACCGCGTCGAACTAGAACTGGGGAGCGGCGGACGACCGCCGCCAGGGGCGGCCGCAAGGCCGAATAGGACCCGTTGTGGACTGGCTGTGGCAGATCTTTGATCCGGCGTACATCGGCGCGTTCTTCACCGAGTTCAAGAACGAGATGGCGACGCCGACCTTCTGGGTCGCCGTCGGCAAGATCATCTGGATCAACGTCCTGCTGTCGGGCGACAACGCGCTGGTGATCGCGCTCGCCTGCCGCGGGCTCGCGCCGCGCCAGCGCCTGTGGGGCATGGTTCTCGGCGCCGCCGCCGCGGTGTTGCTGCGCGTCATCTTCACCGGCATCGTCGCCAGCCTGATGGAGCTTCCCTACCTGAAGCTGGTCGGCGGCCTGGCGCTGATCGTGATCGCCGCCAAGCTCTTGGTGCCGGAGCAGGAGGACGAGGACGGCGTGCAGGCGGCCTCGCACCTGTGGGCCGCAGTTCAGATCGTCGTCGTCGCCGACATCGTGATGAGCCTCGACAATGTGATCGCGGTGGCGGCTGCCGCCAATGGCAGCGTGCCGCTGCTGGTGCTCGGGCTGGCCATCAGCGTTCCCCTGATCGTTGCCGGTGCGGCGCTGATCATGGCGCTGCTGACCAAGCTGCCGGTCCTGGTCTGGGCTGGTGCCGCGCTGCTCGGCTGGATCGCCGGCGACGTCATCGCGACCGATCCGGCGGTGCATCCGAAGCTCGATGCGCTGTTTGCCGGACCGCTCGGCGCCAGGCTCGATTCCTGGCTGACCTCGATCGGGATGACGCCGCAATTCGCCCATGGCGGCAATGGCGGCGAGATCACGCTCGCCGTGCTTGGCATCGTCGTGGTGCTGGTGATCGGATCGCTGTGGCGCCGCCACGCGCTGCGCAAGGCCAAGCATGCCGCCAAGGCGGCGTGAGACTTCAAGGCGGCGTGAGATCTTGTTAGCGCCGCACGATCGAGCCGGCGCGCCCGACCAGCCGCGCCAATTGCCGGAAGCGGCTGCCGACGCGATCGGCGACCAGATCCACCATCCGGTGCTCGAACACCAGCATCAGCTTGCGGCCCTGGGTGCGGAAATGCGTCAGCGGCAGCACGCCGGTGCGCGCCGCCGTGATCAGATGCGCGACGCGGAAGGCGGCACCGAGCACGCGCGCGCGCTCGTCCATCGCCGGCGTCACCAGCGCGCGGATCTGCGGCGGCGGTTCGTTCTCCTCGCTGAGCCCGGCGTAGCGATAGAACACCGACAGCGCGACGAAGGCACGGCCCTGATGCGTGATCGAGCCGAAATTGCCGTTCATGATCAGGCTGAGGGTTTCCTCGCCGCGATGATCCGGATGCACGCGCCAGCCGATGTCGGAGAGCAGGCAGGCGACGTGACGCAGCCTGCGGTCCTCCTCGGTCTCGCGCAGCCGGACCACGCGCACCAGCCGGTCGGTCCACGCCGTCAGCTCCTGGGCGTGGCGCGCCGAGCGCGACAGCAATTCGTTGAGGTTCTGCGCGGCGCAGACCAGCCCATCCTTGGCGCGCTCGGCCGGCGGCAGCATCTCGTAGAGCAGGCCTTCGCGCACGCCGAAGGTCGAGAACACGATCGTCTTCGGCTGCGCCACGCGGATGATGTATTCGAGCACGAGCGCGGCATAGGCCAGTAGCGGCCGCCGCGCATCGGCGATCGATTCGATATTGGCCAGCATGTTGGTGGCCGCAAGCCGCCGCAGCCGCTGCGCGAAATCGAGCGCGTCGGCGGCCGGGATCGAATAGCCGTGCATCACCTTGAGCGGGTAGCCGCTCTGGATGATGTGGATGCGGGCCAGCGCGCGCCAGGTGCCGCCGACCGCGTAGAAGGTGCGGCCGCGGCCGGTCTTGAGCTGGGCGACGCCGAGCAGCTCGTTCTTGACGATGCGTTCGGCGCGCTTGAGCGACTTGTTCGAGAGATCCTGCAGCGCGAGGCTGCCGAGCGGCAGAGTGACGCCGCTGCGCACGCGGCTGCCCTTGACGTCGATCAGTTCGAGCGAGCCGCCGCCGAGATCGCCGACGATGCCGTTCGGATTGTGGATGCCCGAGACGACGCCGAGCGCGGACAGCTTCGCTTCACGCGGGCCGGTGAGGATCTCGATCTTGGCGCCGCAGATCCGCTCGGCCTGGGCGATGAAGTCCGGACCGTTCTTGGCGTCGCGGCAGGCCGCAGTCGCGATCGCGTAGACGCGGCCGACCTGCTGGATCCTGCACAACGCGCGGAAGCGGCGCAGCGCGGTCAGCGCCTTGTTGACGGCATCGGTCGCGAGCAGGCCGGTGCTCTGCACCTCGCGTCCGAGGCCGCACAGCGCCTTCTCGTTGAAGATGGTGATAAGGCTGCGCGCCATCGCCTCGTAAACCACGAGACGAACCGAGTTCGAGCCGATATCGATCACAGCGACGCTGGAAGCGCGCTTCCGCGGCCGCTTCACCGGTAGGCCCCCTTAGGACGATGGCTGCTGACGTTCGTTGCGACGCGTGAGACGGCGCGGTGAAGATTCCTTGAGAGACTTACCACGGCCGGACAGACTCGGATTTGTCATGAAATAGTCATGCAGATTGAAAGGCTCTTCGCCTTTCGCGGCCTTCATACGCGTAGACGACCCATCCGGCAACAATTGCCAGCTCTGCTCGGTGTCCTTCAGGTTCGCGACCATGATCTGTTCGAGAACCTGCTGATGCACCGTGGGATTTTGCAGCGGACAGAGAACCTCGACGCGGCGGTCGAGGTTCCGCGGCATCATGTCGGCGGACGAGATATACACAGCAGCTTTTGTGCTCGGCAGGCCTTGCCCCATGCCGAAGCAATAGATTCGGCCATGTTCCAGGAACCGGCCGATCACCGATTTGACGCGGATGTTCTCCGACAAGCCGGGCAGGCCGGGGCGCAGGCAGCAGATGCCGCGCACCACGAGCTCGACCGACACGCCGGCCTTGGAGGCCTCGTACAGCGCGTCGATGATGTCGGGGTCGACCAGCGCATTCATCTTCATCCACACCGCGCCCGCGCGGCCGTGCTTGACGTGGGAGATCTCGCCATGGATGTGCTCGATGATCCGCTTGCGCAGCGTCAGCGGCGACACCGCCATCTTCTCGATGTCGCTCGGCTCGGCATAGCCAGTGATGTAGTTGAACACCCGCGCGACGTCGCGGCCGATGATCGGATCCGAGGTGAAGTAGGAGAGGTCGGTGTAGATACGCGCGGTGACCGGATGATAGTTGCCGGTGCCGGTGTGCACATAGGTGGTGAGATTGCCGCCCTCGCGGCGCACCACCATCGACAGCTTGGCGTGCGTTTTCAGCTCGATGAAGCCGTACACCACCTGCACGCCGGCGCGTTCGAGGTCGCGCGCCCAGCGGATGTTGGCTTCCTCGTCGAACCGCGCCTTGAGCTCGATCAAGGCGGTCACCGACTTGCCGGCCTCGGCGGCCTCCGCCAGCGCGCGCACGATCGGCGAGTTGTTCGAGGTGCGATACAGCGTCTGCTTGATCGCGACGACGTCAGGATCGCGCGCCGCCTGTTGCAGGAACTGGACGACGACGTCGAAGGATTCGTAGGGATGGTGGACCACGAGGTCCTTCTGCCGGATCGCGGCGAAAATATCGCCGCCATGGTCGCGCACCCGCTCGGGATGACGCGGCACATAGGGCGGGAATTCGAGGTCGGGGCGATTGAGGCGGGTGAGCTGCGACAGCTCGTTCATCGCCAGCACGCCGTCGACCAGGATCACTTCATCGTCCGCGGCCGACAAGGCGTGCTGCACGAAGATGCGCAGCTCTTCCGGCATCGTGGCCTCGATCTCGAGCCGGATCACCGATCCGCGGCGGCGGCGCTTGAGCGCGGTCTCGAACAGGCGAACGAGGTCTTCGGCCTCTTCTTCGATTTCGAGTTCGGAGTCCCTGATGATGCGGAATGCGCCCTGGCCCTTGACGGTGTAGCCGGGGAACAGGCGGCCGATGAACAGCCCGGTGGCCTGCTCGAGCGTGATCAGCCGCGCCGGCGCGCCTTCCTTGGTGGAGGGGATGCGGATGAAGCGGTCGATCTTCCCGGGCATGCGGATCAGCGCGTTCATCGCCTTGCCGTCGGAGACCCGCGACAATTGCAGCGCAACGGTGAAGCCGAGGTTCGGAATGAACGGGAACGGATGCGCCGGGTCGATCGCGAGCGGGGTCAGCAGCGGGAAGATGCTATGGAGGAAGTGATCCTCGATCCAGCTGCGCTCGGACTTGGTGACGTCGCGCCCGTCGACCAGCTGGATGCCGACCTTGGCCAGGATGTCGCGCAGGTCGCTCCAGATCGCCTGCTGGTCGGAGGCGAGCTGCGACACCGTCTTGTTGATCATCACAAGCTGCTCGGCCGGCAGCAGGCCGTCCGGGCTGCGCTCGGTGATGCCCTCGCGGACCTGCGCCTTGATGCCGGCGACACGGACCATGAAGAACTCGTCGAGGTTATTCGCCGAAATCGACAGGAAGCGGACCCGTTCCAGCACGGGATGGCCAAGATTGACCGATTCCTCGAGCACCCGGCGGTTGAAATGCAGCCAGGAGAGCTCCCGGTTGATGAATCGCTCGGGGCTGGTCGCGATCGCGGGGGCGGGTGGGAGTTCCGCCTCTTTCTCTTTGATTTCAGTTGCTTGTGCCGAGTCCATCAAGTGTTGGTCCAGTTCGGGGCAGGGGCCGGAGCGGTCTAGCCGAGGGCCGCAGAGACCATGTGATATTGCGATGACGTTTCGATGACATTGATGTTCCGCTGGCCCGCGCCGTCAAGCCGCAGCGCCGCTCAGGCGTCGCGCAACAGCTCGGCCGCCAGCGCCCGCGTGACCGGTCGGCCGAGCCGCAGCGCCTCGGTGTCGAGCAGTTCGACCGCCTGGCGGACGGCAACGTAGGAGCGCTCGATCCGGTTGCAGAGATAGCTGACCAGCGGCTCGTCCACGCTCATCTGGCGGTCGGCGCAGAACTTGACGATCAGGCCGCGGAACAGCTGGTCGTCGGGCGGCAGCAGCGTCACCGTCGGCACCGCGCGAAGCCGCGACCGCAGATCGCGCAGTTCGATCTCGAATGCCGATGGCGGGATGCGGGCCGTGATCAGCAGGTAGGCATCGTCCTGCCGCGCGAGATTGAGCAGGTGAAACATCGCGCGCTCGTCGAAATCCGACGGCCTCAAATCCTCGACCACCAGCGCGCCGGTCGCAAGCGCCGTCGGCACCGTGTCGGCGGTCAGCGCATGAGCCGCGGTCGCGCGGGCGCCGGCGCTCTCGGCCCAGATCGCGGCGAGGTGGCTTTTGCCGGAGCCGTCGGGGCCGACCAGCAGCATGATCCGGTTCGGCCAGTCGGGCCAGCCGTCGATCAGCGCCAGCGCCGCCTCATTGGCGGGGCCCTCGAGGAAATCGTCGCGGGTCAGTCTCTCCTCGTGCGGCAGGGCCAAGGCCAATTGACGAGGTTGAACGCTACCGGCCACGCAAGTCTCCAAACCACTTCATTCTAGCAAGATCTCTGCGCCAGCGCTTTGCGCCTGTCGCGGGAAAACCGGCTTCCGCTTGTCCTACCGGGCCTCGATCGTGCTCATGTGCCGGACCCACTCCACGAGATAGAGGGACACCGAACCCAAAGTAAAGATCGTGACCAGGCCCATCAGGATCAGGTCGTAGGGATGCGGCTCGAAGCGAAAGCCGAGCGAGGCCAGCACCAGGGCTGCAAACGCGACCTGCGCCGCCGTGTTCAGCTTCGACACCATCAGCGGCTTCATCTCGACCGGCTTGTCGAACAACCATGACACAATCACGGCAGAGACGATCATGATGTCGCGCGACACCACCAGAATCACGATCCAGCGCGGCACCGCGCCCCAGATTCCGAGCGCGACATAGATCGACACCAACAGCGCCTTGTCGGCGAGCGGGTCGAGCAGGGCGCCGAGCTCGCTCGTCATGTTGAAGCGCTTGGCGAGGAAACCGTCGACCGCGTCCGACACGCCGGCGATCACGAAGATCGCGAATGCGATCTCCATCTGGCTCGACACGATGGCCCAGACGATCACCGGCACCAGGATGATGCGGCCGAGGGTAATGATGTTCGGAATGCTCAACTTGGATCGCTTCCCGGCTAGAAGCCTGATTTTACTCGATATCCGGCTCTTTTGTGCGGCGGCCGGGTGTTATCTACATAGTATCGCGGCGGCAATGCCGCGAGCCATTGCGCGGGGGCGGAATTCCTCGTAACCAGCCCCTGATCATCTGGAATTGGGCATGACCGAGCGCAAAAACGGGCTCACTTACGCGGATTCGGGTGTCGATATCGACGCCGGCAATCGTCTGGTCGATCTGATCAAGCCGATGGTGCGGGCCACCGCACGGCCCGGCGCGGACGCCGAGATCGGCGGATTCGGCGGACTGTTCGACCTCAAGGCGGCGGGCTTCAAGGATCCGGTCCTGGTGGCCGCGACCGATGGCGTCGGCACCAAGCTGAAGATCGCGATCGAGACTGGTATCCATAGCGGCATCGGCATCGACCTGGTCGCGATGTCGGTCAACGACCTCGTCGTGCAGGGCGCGGAACCGCTGTTCTTCCTCGACTATTTCGCCTGCGGCAAGCTGCATCCGGAGGCCACCGCGCAGATCGTCGCCGGCATCGCCGAGGGCTGCCGCGAATCCGGCTGCGCGCTGATCGGCGGCGAGACCGCCGAGATGCCCGGCCTCTACAAGGACGGCGATTACGATCTCGGCGGCTTTGCGGTCGGCGCGGCCGAACGCGGCACCTTGCTGCCGACCGGGGATATCGCCGCCGGCGACGCCGTGATCGGGCTGGCGTCCTCGGGCGTGCATTCGAACGGCTATTCGCTGGTGCGCAAGCTCGTCGAGCTGTCCGGCGTGGCCTATGACGCGCCGGCGCCGTTCGCGCCGGTCATGACGCTCGGCGCGGCGCTGCTGACGCCGACCAGGCTCTATGTGAAGTCCTGCCTGCGCGCGATCCGCGAAACCGGTGCGGTGAAGGGGCTCGCCCACATCACCGGCGGCGGCTTCACCGACAATATCCCGCGGGTGCTGCCGAAACATCTCGGCGTCGGCATCGATCTGGCGCGGCTGCCGGTGCTGCCGGTGTTCAAATGGCTGGCCGAGCAGGGCGGCATCGCCGAGCTCGAGCTGCTGCGCACCTTCAACTGCGGCATCGGCATGATCGCGATCGTCAGGCCGGATGCGGTCGATGCGGTGACCGAGGCCTTCACCGCCGGCGGCGAGACCGTGACGCTGCTGGGCGAGGTGATCGAGGCGAAGGACGAGCATCGCGTGGTCTATAACGGTCATCTCGATCTCTCCAGATGAAGCGCCGCACAGCCATCCTGATCTCCGGCCGCGGCTCCAACATGGCCGCGCTGATCGAGGCCGCCAAGGCCGCGGATTTTCCGGCCGAGATCGTGGCCGTGATCTCCAACCGCGCCGATGCGCCCGGGCTTGAAAAGGCGGCCGCCAGCGGCATTCCGACCGTCGTCATCGAGAGCAAGCCGTTCGGCAAGGACCGCGTCGGCTTCGAGGCGGTGCTGCAGAAAGCGCTCGACGACAGCCAAGTCGAGCTGATCTGCCTCGGCGGTTTCATGCGGCTGTTCACCGCCGATTTCGTGCGGCACTGGTATGGCCGGATGCTCAACATCCATCCGTCGCTGCTGCCGTGTTTTCCCGGCCTCGATCCGCACGGCCAGGCGCTGCGCGCAGGGGTCAAGCTGTCGGGGGCGACGGTGCATTTCGTGATCCCGGAGACCGACGCCGGGCCGATCGTGATGCAGGGCGCGGTCACCGTGGCCGACGATGACACGCCGGAGACGCTCGCCGCGCGCGTGATCACCATCGAGCATCGCATCTATCCGGCGGCGCTGCGGCTGCTGGCTTCGGGCCGGCTCAGGCTCGAAGGCGACGTCTGCAAGACCCGGGGCAGCGCCGCAACGGACAGCACGCTGATTGCGCCGGCGCCTTAGCGCGCGGTGGCACGAGATATCCTCGGGACGAATCCCCCGGGTGATGCGGCCGGGGGAGGCATCAGGATGAATTCTGCCAGCAGCGGGCGTCAGTGAACCTTGAGGTTCTCTGCCGACGCCTTGCCGCGGTTCTCCACCAGCTCGTACTCGACGGTCTGGTTCTCGTTGAGTGTGCTCAGCCCTGCGCGTTCGACCGCCGAGATGTGGACGAACACGTCCTTGTCGCCGACGGCCGGCTTGATGAACCCGTAGCCTTTGGTCGGGTTGAACCATTTGACGGTACCCTTCGGCATCGTCTCTCTCCCAGTTTAGACATAAAAAAGACGCGGCCACGTTTTCCACGTGCCACGCCACAAGCGGGCTTGCCGCCGTCTGCTCAGTTCCCGGGTCTTCAGATCCAAAGTCTTCAAGTCCGAAGTTTCGCCTCTCGAAGCCTTGTACGTCGAAGCTTTGGACAGCAACGTCGTGAAACGCACAGTCGAACGGCCGCGATCCGATTGTGAAGGGATTGCAACACGAAATTTGCGGCTTAGCAAGCGCGGTGGTTTCGTGTGACGCAACCTCCGCCTGTGCCGGTCGAAAGCCGCCGCGGAGCGTTCGGTCACCGGCCGCGTGCCGATGGAACCTGGCGCGCACCGCGCGTTTGCGCTAGCCCCGATCGACCCGCACCACGCGGCCCTTGTCGATCGCCAGCGCGAGCTGGCCGTGCTTGAGCTTGAGCGCCGCCTCGCCGAACAATTCGCGCCGCCAGCCGTGCAGGGCGGCGACCTCGGCCTGGTCGCTGGCTGCGATCTGTTCGAGATCGTCGACGGTGGCGATCACCTTGCTGGCGACGCCGTGGCGCTCCGAGGTCATGCGCAGCAGCACCTTCAGCAGCTCGACGGTCGCAGCACCATTGGAATTGTTGCGCGGCTTTTCCAGCTTGGGCAGCGTCGCGTGATCACGCGCCAACCCGCGCTGCACCGCGGCGATGATGTCCGCGCCCCATTTCGAGCGCTCGAAGCCTTTCGGCAGCGAACGCAGATTGCCGAGCTTGTCCAGCGAGGTCGGCGCATGTGTGGCGATATCGCCGACCGCGTCGTCCTTGAGCACGCGCGACCGCGGCACGTCGCGGCTCTGCGCCTCCTGCTCGCGCCAGGCCGCGACCTCGATCAGAACCGCAAGTTCGCGCGGCTTGCGCACGCGGGTCTTGAGCCGCTCCCAGGCCCGTTCGGGATGGAAGTCGTAGGTCTTCGGCGAGGTCAGGATCTCCATCTCCTCGCTGACCCAGTCGCTGCGATCGCGCTTCCGCAAATCGGCATCGAGCGCGGCGAACACCTCGCGGAGATGGGTGACGTCGGAGATCGCGTAATGCAGTTGCTCCTCGCTCAGCGGACGGCGCGACCAGTCGGTGAAGCGATGGGTCTTGTCGGGGCGGTGGCCGGTGACGCGATCGACCAGCTGGTCGTAGGCGATGCTGTCGCCATAGCCGAGCACCATCGCGGCGACCTGAGTGTCGAAGATCGGATGCGGAATCGTGCCGGAGAGGTGCCAGACGATTTCGATATCCTGCCGCGCGGCGTGGAAGACCTTGAGCACGGCTTCATTCGACATCAGCTCGAAGAACGGCTTGAGGTCGATGCCGGGCGCCAGCGCGTCGACCACGACGGCTTCGTCCGCGCTTGCCATCTGCACGACGCAGAGCAGGGGATAATAGGTCGTCTCCCGCAGGAACTCGGTGTCGACGGTGATGACCTTGTGTTTGGCGAGCCGGTCGCAGGCGGCGGCGAGGTCGGAGGTCGTGCTAATCAGATCCATGAACAGTCCATGACGGCTTGACCCCACGCGTTCTGCCGAAAGGGCAGCTATGTCAAGGGTCTTGCAGGGATTTTGGCCTTGCATAAAGGGCAGAACGGGGCTTTCTGCATGGCTCGGCATGTTCTCGCGGTCTCGCAGTGCGGAATGCACCCGAGGTTTGCCAGTTTTCAGGCCCTCTTCTTGAAGAGGGCGCAGGGAAAGCCGGGTGCCGATCGCACCCATGGGCCCCGAGCAATGGGGTAGAAAGCTCGGGGGTAGGACCACAGGTGTAACCGGAAACAACCCGGCTTTCCCTGCGCGATGGGTTACGGCTTATACGTGCTCTCCCCGGCGAGACTGGGCTTTGTTGTCACCGTCTTCACAACGCGCATTTGCGCAATCGGAAGAGACACCTACCGCTAGGGCGTCAGGCCTGCACGATTTCGCCGTCCGCCTCATGCGCATTCGTCGACTGCGCAATCGGCGTCCACCGCATCTCACGCCGCGTTCGTGACGACCGCGAAGCGCCCCTCGTGTCGGGTGAGACGGGGAATTCATACACTGAGTTGCCCTTCGGATAAAGCGAAATATTTTCGTGCTAGGTGGTTGACGGATTTTACTGAGTTGCCCGTCGGGTTGTTTTGTCGCACCGACCGTCGTCATTCCGGGCCGTACGAAGCACGAGCCCGGGATCCATTGAACCGCAAAACAAGTGGAGGAATCGAGTCCGGGTTCTGGCTTCGCGAGTCCCGGAATGAATGGGGACGCTTGACCAATCCGGTCTGCACCGAGGGCGAGGCAACGGACGGCGGCGACACGCAGCAGGGTGAAAGGCGCATTACGTCAATTCGCGCCACGAATGGTGTCGAGGGCTATCTTCCACTTCTGAACTGACAGCAGGAGCTTTCCCGCAATTCCACGGTGTCATGCTGCGCTGCGGGGAAATGCTCGACCAGATTCACCTGACTGGACAGTCAAATCCACCATCGGTACCCTCGTCAGATTTCGGGGGAGACGATGGACAGTGCAGATCAGCCTGCAAATGCCCCGAAATTGAGCGCGCGTGTATCCATCTCAGTCGCGGCTCGTGCTCGACATTATTTTAAGAGATTCGGAACGGTCATTGCGTCAATAGCTGCGGTCGGTGCCGTTGCCGGAGGGCTCGCCGGCTATTGGCGGGCATGGGACGTCCTGTACACTCATACACGCAGCGACGCCTCGGCGCCTGTGCAGTCATCGTCGTTGATTGTCACCAAAGGACCGGCAGTTGCGGTGCTGCCCTTTGCAAATCCGGTCAAGGCGACGATCCTCGATCCCTTCGCTGACGTCATGACGCAACAGCTTGCGTCCTCTCTCGGTAAGTTCAGCACGCTGCGTGTCGTCCCGCGCGCGCTGTCCACAACCCTCTCGAGGGACGGAAACACAATCGAGGCAGCACGGAAAGCTGGGATCGACTATCTTGTCACTGGAGAGGTTCGTCCGCTAGGTGACGGCGCTCGCGCCAGCATTCAGGTTGCCGATTTGCGCACTGGCTCTGAGCTATGGTCGAGGTCTTTCGATGGGACCGTCGAGGGCGTGCAGACCGGGACCGACGCGTATGAAATCGGTGATATCGCCGCCGCTCAAATCGGAGGCTATCCCGGCCCAATCGTGGGCGCGGATTTCGCGAAACTTCACAACAAGACCGTTGCCGAATTCAGTCCGTATGAATGCCTTGTCTACGGCATTACGGCTGGCGCGACGGGCTCGTCCTCGGTAGTTCTCAAAGGCCTGGAATGCTCTAAGCAACTGACACAACAGCAACCCAACAACGCCCTTGGATGGGCCGCACGTTCTGTCGTTCTCTTTGTGCAAAGATTTCTTGCGGCCGGCTTGCCGGCCGAGCAAGTCAGTCACTCGGAGAAGCGTCTTTATCTAAATGAGGAGATTGTACGCACTGCTGCGCGGGCCGTGGAACTCGCGCCCGACGATGCGTACGTGCGGAGAAATTACGCCCTCGCCATAAGCACCAAATGTCAGATCGATTTATTTAGGCAAGAAGCTCGAAAGGCCATCGCGCTCAATTCGAATGATGCTCGCTCGCTCGGGGTCCTGGGTAACCAACTTGCCTTTATGGGAGACTGGGACGAAGGTGCGGCCATGTCTGAAAAGGGCATCCGGCTGGCAGGCCCCAACGCTTCGTTTGCTTGGTGGTATGCTCCGGCCAAACGTCATTGGTGGCGGGGCGAATATCAACAAGCCCTAGAGGATTTTCGGCATGCCTACCTCGAGGGATTTTGGCTGAGCCATCTAGATCAGGCGTATGCCCTGCCATTTCTTGATCGGATCGATGAAGCCAAAGCCGAAGTAGCAAAGTTACTAAAGCTTCGGCCGGACTTTACCATTCGCGAGGCGGATAGCTTCTACCGCATGTATTGCTTCTCGCCTGAATACATCGAGAAGATGAACGGTGCCCTGCGGCAGGCCGGATTGCCGGAGTGAGGACGCTGAAAAGACATGAAAGAGGTCGGTGCTTGTCTGCATCCGCACTCGCCAATCACAGTGGCCTCGGCCTCGCGCGGAAGGTTGGCGTCTACAATGCGCGCAGCCGGGCCTCGATGGCGCGGATGGCGTCGCGCAGCGGGGCCTGGCAGCGCGCGATTCCTTCCGTCGCGGTCAGCGCCTTGGTCATCCAGATGATCGAGGCGCAGCCGATCACGTGCCGGTCGCGGCGGATCGGCATCGCGATGGTGCCGGTGTGCGGCCAGATGCGGCCGCCCTGGCGCACGGCGTAGCCGCGGCGGCGCACGCTCTGCAACTGCTTCTCCGTTGCGGCGCGCTCGGTCAGTTCGCCTGATGTCTCGAGCAGATCGAGCAGCAGTGCACGCTCGCGCGCGGTGGTGAATGCAAGGTAGGCGAGACCGGCGGAGCTGGCGAGCAATGGAATGCGCACGCCGACCATGCGCCGGTCGATCGACATCGGTGCGAAGCGATGCGTGGACTCGCGGACCACCATTCTTGCACCCTCGAGCGTCGTGACGTCGCACGGCCAGAGGATCTTGCGGGTGAGATCGAAGATCACGGGTGCCGCCGCTGCCCCCAGCCATTGCTCGTCCTCGAACCCGTCGGAGAGCTCGCGCACTTTCAGGAGCAGGGTGAACCGGTCGTCGGAACGGCTCTGCATGACATAGCCGGTGTCGATCAGGGTTTTCAGCGAGCGATAGACCGTGGCCCGCGGCAGGCCGGTCTCCCGCGCCAGCGTCAGCGCGCTGGCGGAGGCGTGGCGGTTCAGCGCGGCGAGGACGGCAAGGCCCCGGCCAAGCGCGCGGATCGGTTTGACGTCCATGGTGTGTTCACCTGGTGAACAGAACTGCCGTCGTCGTTGCACGGTCCGTGACCGGGTGGCAAGCCTTATCGCAACGGAAAGGGGAAACGCATGGACGGGCCGCAACGCGCCAGCGGGCTTTATGACGTCGCAATCGTCGGGTTCGGCCCGGTGGGCGCGACCCTGGCCAACCTGCTGGCGTTGGAGGGGCTCAGCGTGATCGCGCTGGATCGCGAGGCCGCGCCCTACGCGCTGCCCCGGGCCGTGCATTTCGACGATGAGGTCATGCGCGTCTTCCAGGCCATCGGTCTGGCGGACCAGATCCTGCCGTTCACCCACGTCTCGCCAGGCATGCACTTCATCGACGGCGACGGCAAGCTGTTCCTCGACTGGTCGCGGCCGCTGCAAATCGCCCCAACCGGATGGCACACGAGCTATCGCTTCCATCAGCCCGACCTCGAACGGGTGCTGCGCGCCGGTGCGCGCGCCCACACATCGGTCGACATCCGCTTGCGCGCCGACGCCTTCGCAATCGATCAACGCAGCGATCACGTCGCGATCCGCTTTGAAAGTCTTGCCAACGGCAAGCTCGAGGAAGCGAAAGCGCGCTATGTTGTCGGTTGCGACGGCGCTCGCTCGCTGGTTCGGCGGCTGATCGGCTCGGAGATGGACGATCTTGGCTTTCACGAGCGCTGGCTGGTGGTCGACGCGATCCTGAAGCGGCCGAAACCTGAGCTCGGCGACTACAGCGTGCAGTTTTGCGACGCCCGCCGTCCGGCGACCTATGTCCGCAGCGTCGGCGATCGGCGACGCTGGGAAATTGCGATCATGCCGGATGACGATGTGCTGCGGATCACCGATCCGGAGAATGTCTGGAAGCTGCTGGCGCGCTGGATCACTCCCGACGACGCCGATCTGGAGCGCGCGGCATCCTACAGCTTTCATTCGGTCATTGCATCGAACTGGCGCTGGAAGCGTCTCCTGATCGCCGGCGATGCCGCGCACCAGACCCCGCCGTTTCTGGGGCAGGGGATGTGTGCGGGCATTCGCGATGTGGCCAATCTCGCCTGGAAGCTCGGACGCGTGATCCGCGGCGAGGCGAGCGACGTCCTGCTGAACAGCTACCAGAGCGAACGGTATCCCCACGTCCGCGAATATATCGAGCTCGCGGTCCGGCTCGGAAGCCTGATCAACGCGACGCGCATCGAGGGCCGGGAGGCGGGCGCAGAACCGCGACGGATGGCGACCATCAAGCCGCGGCTTGGGCCGGGCCTGTTCAGGCATGGCTGCACAGTGGCGGGCACGCCGGTCCCGCAGCCGAGGCTGTCGAGCGGGCGCCTTCTCGACGATCACGTCGGCTATCGGTTTGCCGCGCTGGCGCGGCCGGAGTTTCTGGACGGACTGGATATCCCGACGCATGAGCGCTGCTGCCAATACGGCATCGTCGTGGTCAGCGACGGCCAAGGTCCGCTGAACGACTGGTTCGACAGCGTGGACGCGAACGCCGCGCTGGTCCGGCCCGACCGATACATCGTCGGACTGGCGAAGACCGCAGAGGAATTGTCGGCGCTGGTCGACAGCATGAACCAGGAGGATTTGGATGAAGCTCGCATCGTTCTCGACGTCTGACGGACCCGGATACGGATGTGTCGTCGATGACGGCGTTGTGGTGTTGTCGACCGCCTTTGGCGATCGTGCGCCAACCTTGCGGGATCTGCTGGCGGAAGGATTGCTTGGCGAGGCTGCGGAGCTGGCAAAGGCATCGATGCCCGACCTGGCCTTGGGTGCAGTCGCCTTCGATCCGGTGATCCCAAACCCCGACAAGATCATCTGCGTCGGCCTCAACTACCGCGACCACGTCGCCGAGACCGGCCGCACGGTCACCGAGAAGCCTGCACTGTTTGCGCGCTACGCCGGCAGCCAGATCGGTCATCTTGCACCCCTGGTGAAACCCACCGTGTCTGATGAGTTCGACTACGAGGGCGAGCTGGCCGTCATCATCGGCAAGGGGGGACGGCACATCGCGCGGCACGCGGCGCTGACGCATGTCGCGGGCTACGCCTGCTACAATGAGGGCAGCATCCGCGACTGGCAGCGACACACCAGCCAGTTCCTCTCCGGCAAGACCTTCGCCGGCACGGGCGCATTCGGGCCGTGGATGGTGACGAGCGACGAGATTGCCGATCCGTCGAAGCTCACGCTCACGACGCGGATCAACGGACAGGTGGTTCAACACACCACGACGGACCTGCTGATCACCGATATCCCGGGCCTGATCGCCTACATCTCCACCATTCTGCCGCTGCTGCCCGGCGACGTCATCGTGTCGGGCACGCCGGGCGGCGTCGGCGCGAAGCGCAACCCGCCGCTCTGGATGAAGCCCGGCGACGTCGCCGAGGTCGAGATTTCGGGGATCGGCGTGTTGCGCAATCCGGTGGTGGCGGAAGCCGCCTGACAAGGACGGAGGAAGCCAATGGAAAGCAATGGCGAAATCAACGCGCTCGGCTACATCGGCATCCAGTCGCAACGGCTCGAGGACTGGACCGGCTTTGCAACCAGGCTGCTCGGCATGCAGCCGATCGATCGTGGTGGCGGCACGCGCGCATTCCGGATGGACGACCGCACGCAGCGCCTCGTGGTGAGCGATCGCGAAGGCGACGCTGCCGGCTTCTTTGGATGGGAGGTCGCCGATGCGGCCGCGCTCGAGCGGCTTGCGGCACGGCTGGAGCGGCATGGCACCGCGATCAGTCGCGGCACCCGTCAGCTCGCGGACGAGCGGCACGTTGCCGATCTGATCACCTTCCGCGACCCCGCCGGCAATCCGCTGGAGGTCTTCCACGGGCCCGCGATCGCGGACACGCCGTTTGTGCCGGCGCGGCCGATTTCGGGATTCAAGACCGGGCCGCTCGGCATGGGCCATGTTGTGCTGAATGTCGAGGATGTCGAACCGCTGTTGCCGTTCTATCGCGATCTGCTCGGCTTCAGGGTCAGCGACTTCGGGTTGACGCCGTACAAGCTGTACTTCTTCCACGTCAACGGCCGTCATCACAGCTTTGCGATGGTCGGCTCGGGCCGGCGCGGGCTGCATCATTTCATGGTCGAACTCTACAGCCTCGACGACGTCGGCCAGGGCTACGACCTGGCGCAGCTCGACGAGGGACGGATCGCCTTCACGCTCGGGCGTCACACCAATGATTTCGTGACCTCGTTCTACGCCACGACGCCGTCCGGCTTCTTCGTCGAATATGGCTGGGGCGGCCGCGTCATCGATCCTGCCGCCTGGCAACCGCATGAAACCTTCGACGGCCCGAGTTTCTGGGGCCACGATCGGCTCTATATGGAGCCTGAAGGCCGCGGACGCCTGCGCGAGATGCGGCTCTCGGCAGCCGCACGTGGGGTGCGGGCGCCGATGCCGGACTGTCCCTGGCTCGATGCCATGACGGGGCGCGGCGCGTCCATCCAGCGAACATGAAGCAGGGGAGGCATTGATGGCCAGAAGGCGAAGCCTGATCGTGCGATGGTTGCTTGACGCGACGCTGCCGCTGGTCGCTGCCGTGACGCTGTCGGGCGGCGCGTCCGCCGAGATCAAGGGCGACGCGATCCGCATCGGTGTGCTGACCGACATGAGCGGCATCTTCGCCACCGCGATGGGGCCGGGCTCGGTGGAAGCGGCGCGGATGGCGGCGGAAGATTTCGGCGGCAAGATCAACGGCAAGCCGATCGAGATCCTGCAGGCCGACCACCAGAACAAGGCCGACGTGGCGTCGGCGATCGCGCGGCGCTGGTTCGACCGCGAGGGCGTGCAGGCCATTGCCGATGGCGGCAGCTCCGGCGCGGCGCTCGCCGTGCAGGAACTGGTGCGCGAGAACAAGCGGGCGTTCCTGATCTCGGGCGCCGGCGCCGTCGAACTCACGGAAAAGGCCTGCGCGCCGACCAGCGTGCAGTGGACTCACGATGCGGCCTCGACTGCCAATGCGGTCGTCGCCGGCGTGTCGAAGACCGTGCAGGGCTCCTGGTTCTTCATCACCGCTGACTATGCGTTCGGGCACGCGGTGGAGGCGATCGCGCGGACCAAGCTCGACAAGCTCGGGGTGAAGGTCGCCGGCAGCGTCAAGACCGCGCTCAACACGGCTGATTTCGCCTCCTTCCTGCTGCAGGCGCAGGCCAGCGGCGCCAAGGTGCTGGCGCTCAACGCCGCCGGCGACAATGTGACGATCATGAAGCAGGCGCAGGAGTTCGGCTTTGCGCAGCAGGGCATCGCGGTGGTGCCGATGACGTTCCAGAACGTCGACATCGTCGCTGCCGGGCTTTCGGTCACGCAGGGCGACCTGATCGCGACCAGTTTCTTCGAGGACGTTTCGCCGGCAGCGCGCAAATGGGCCGATGCGTTCTTCGCCCGCCGCAAGGCGATGCCCTCGCAGATCCAGGCCGGGGTCTATTCGGCCGTCCGGCACTATCTGCAGGCGGTGAAGGATACGGATTCCGACGACGGGGACGTCGTGATGGCGAAGATGAAGGCGACGCCGGTGTCGGATGCCTATACGCCACAGGGGGCGATCCGCGCCGACCAGCGCATGGTGCACGACCTCTATCTCGTGCAGGTCAAGACACCAGCGGAGTCGAAAGGACCATGGGACCTGGTCAAGCTCGTCACCACGATCAAGCCGGACGAGGCATTTCGCTCGCTCGAGGAGAGCAAATGTCCGTTAGCCGGGCGTTGATGACGGCGATCGGCGCGTTCTTGCGCCGAGCCCGTCAACGCCAGGCTTTCTCGTTCTTCTGCTCGTAGTCCTTGAATGCCTTCTCGAGGCCGCCGAGAACCTCGGCCGATGTTTCGAACATCGCCTTCAACTGCGGCTCATCCACCTTCTCGATGTCTTCGCGGAGGTGGGTGCGGATGTCCTTGAGCGCTTTCTGCATCTTCTGCGTATGATGGCGCGGATCACGATCTGTCGCACTTGCCATGTCGAGTCTCCCTGCTGATCGAGCTTCGCCGGATCGAGACGGAGTCCGGTGAGATGGCGATCAACGGTCAGGGCATAGCGACGTTCCAACCAATCGGGCGGGATCAACCGTCCGTGAGCAAGGCATTGCCGGGGCGGACAAGACGCGATGGCCATCCGAGGCGCGAGGCGAGCACCGTCAGCTTGTCCCTGACGTGATAATGCGCGGGAGATTCGAGGAAGCGCCAGACCAGCCATGCCAGCACGACCATGCCCGCCACCACGAACGCGGTCGAGAGCGCGTCCGGTGTCGGGGTGATCAGCAGCAGGATCACATAGCCGAGCTGCAGATGCAGCAGGTAGAGCGGATAGGTGATGCCGCCCACCGCCCTGACGATGTTGTCCGGCAGCGGCACCGACTTGATGCGGGTGGCGGCGAACACGATGCCGAGCGAGACGATGCAGATCACCGTGACGACGGCCGGATCGAAGCTGCCATGGGTATGGACGCCGAGCCGCTCCAGCTTGTGCACGGCCTGGAATGTCGCCGTGCCCATCGCCAGCGTCAGCAGGCTGGTGAGCCTGGTATCGCGCCGTCCGCGGTAATGCTCATAGATCAGCAGCCCGACGGCGAAGAAGCCGCTGTCGTCGGCCATGAACAGTTTCTCGAACAGCGGGATGTCGAGCGTCAGCTCGTTGGCGAAGGTGATGGCGATCCACGCCACGATGATGATGTCGATCCGCCGCGGGAAGATGCCCCAGGCCAGGAACAGCGCGACCCAGACGTAGAACACCACCTCGATCACCAGCGACCAGTAGGCGTCGTCCATGTAGGGCTGGCCGAGCATCGGCGCGGCGATGAACAGGTTGGCCAGCCATTGCTGCCAGGTGGCGTGGAAATAGGCCTGGCCGAGCAGCAGCGTCGCCAGGAAGGTCAGCGTCATGCAGATGACGAAGGTCGGATAGATCCGGCTGAAGCGGGCGATCGCGAAGCCGATCGGCGTGCGGCCCTCGGCCGAGTACGCGATGACGAAGCCGGAGATCGCGAAGAACACGGGGACGCCGAGGAAGCCGTATTGCGCGACCGGGGCGAGATACGGCATCGCCACCATTTGCGCGCCGTGCGACGCGGTGCCCCAGAAGCCGTAGTGATACAGGATCACGGCCCCGACCGCGGCGAGCCGCAGCAGGTCGAGCACGGGAACACGGGCCGAGTCCGCATGTTTGGAAACATTTGGCATAGGCCGGTATTTTGGCCGCCAGCCGTGAAGGCGATCTTAATCCGGCGCGCGAAATGGCTGAGGGCCGTTCACGATTGCAGGAACCCGGTGACGATGCCGGCGGCCGCGCCGAGCACGACCACCACGAGCGGCGGGGCGCGCCATGCCGTGAGCAGCACGAAGCCCGCCAGCGCGATGCCGAAATCGAGCGGGCGCTGCACGCTGCTGGTCCAGACCGGATTGTAGAGCGCGGCGCCGAGGATGCCGACCACGGCGGCGTTGACGCCGCGCATCACCGCCTGCGCGGTGGGTTGCTTGCGGAAGCCGTCCCAGAACGGCAGCGCGGCGAGCAGGACGAGGAGCCCCGGGATGAAGATGCCGATCAGTCCCGTGACCGCGCCGGGCACGCCGCCGATCACGGCGCCGAGATAGGCGGCGAAGGTGAACAGCGGGCCCGGCACGGCCTGCGCGGCGCCGTAGCCGGTCAGGAAGGCATCGTCGCCGATCCAGCCCGGCGTCACCACCGCTTCACGCAGCAGCGGCAGCACGACATGGCCGCCGCCGAACACCAGCGCGCCGGAGCGGTAGAAGGCCTCGAACAGGCCAAGGCCGGGCCATGCGCGGGCAAGGAGCGGCAGTCCGGCGAGCAGGGCAAGGAACAGGATCAGCGCTGCCATGCCAACCCGGCGCGACACCGGCATCGCGAACTGCATGACGCCGTTGGCTTGCTCTGCCCGGCAGAACCAGAGCCCGGCGATGGCGCCGAGCACGATGGCGCCGATCTGCGCGATCGATAATGAACTGGCGAGGATGAGGAGTGCCGCCACCGTCGCGATCGAGGCGCGCTCGCGGTCGGGGCAGAGCGCGCGCGCCATGCCCCAGACCGCCTGCGCCACGATCGCAACCGCGACCAGCTTGAGGCCATGTACCAGGCCGGTGCCGGCGGGACCGCTCAAACTGCCGGCGCCATAGGCGAACAGCACCAGCGCGATCGCCGACGGCAGCGTGAAGCCGGTCCAGGCCGCCAGCGCGCCGAGATAGCCCGCGCGCATCAGGCCAAGCGAAAAGCCGACCTGACTGCTGGCCGGGCCCGGCAGGAATTGGCAGAGCGCGACCAGATCGGCATAGGCCTGCTCGTCGAGCCAGCGCCTGCGGGTGACGAACTCGTCGCGGAAGTAGCCGATATGGGCGATCGGGCCGCCGAAGCAGCTGACGCCGAGCTTGAGGAAGATCAGCAGCACCTCGAGCGGGGAATGCGCGGAGTCCGCAGTGGCGGCCGGGGTGTTGGGCTGCTGGACGTTCGGATCGTTCAAGCGGCGTCAAGTCCCTGACTGGCGTCCCAGGCCCGGGACTCATCGCAATCAGCATATCGCCATTCGATGACGCCTCGGCGGGATATTGTCCGTCGGCAGGCTCACTCGTAGCGCATGTTCTTCGACGGCCGGCGTGCGGCCGGCATCGCCAGCACGACGAGACACAGCGCGATCATCGCCAGTCCCATGAATTCGAATGCAAATGCGTCCACCGGCCATTCTCCCCCATCAGAAACAGTTAGACTTGTTGGGGGAGCGTTGACGCGCTGTTAAGCCTTATGGTTACCGCGGCCGGGCGCGCAGCATGGTGGAAGGTGAGTTAACGCTCACATCGGAGACACCAGGTGGATTGAGCTGCATCCTGCAGTGTTACGCGGCCAGGGCGTCCTGGTTGATTTCGCCCTTGGCGAGCCTCGTCAGCAGCGCGTCGGCCTGCCGTTCTTCCTCGAGGCTGTCGTGCAGCAGCCGCTGATCGTCGCGCAGATCAAGCTGGCCGGCGAGGGCGGCTGCGCTGCCATAGGCGGCGATCTCGTAGTGCTCGAGCTTCTGCGCCGAGGCGAGCAGGCCGGCATCGCGGAGATAATCGTCGGGCAGCAGCGAAACCATCTTGGCGGTTTCGTGGATCAGCGCCTGCATGGCCTGGTCGGTATGCTCCAGCGGATCGGCGCCGTGCATGCGCAACAGCGATTTCAACCGCTCGCCCTGGACGATGGTCTCGCGGTGATGGCGGTTGAACGCATCCTTGAGCGACGGATGCGACGCGACTTCGGCCATCCGCGCCAGTGCCACGGCGAGCTGGTCCTCGACGCTTGCGAGCTCCTGAAGCTCGGCGACATACATGTCCTTGAAGCTGGTGATCTTCATCGTGGAACCTTTCTTGTGTCGGCGACCGAGCTCAGGCGGTGCGACCGCCGGAACCGGCTATCCGGGCACGCCGGCCCGATCTGCTGCCGTTCAGCGGAACGGAACCTCGATGACACGAGGCCGCGCGTTCCACTTGTCCGGCCAACGATGTCGGCGCGAAATCGTTGCAAACCAATCGGGGCGCGGCTACGCCACGAGTTTCGGCAGCGCCGTCGCCAGCGCGTCCACCGCAAGGCGGACCTTTGGCGGCAGTCGCGGCGTCGGCAGCCATAGCGCATGGCAGTCATAGGGCAGTTCGCCTTCGCTGCCGAGCACGCGGACCAGCGCGCCGCTGTCGAGGCGCTCGCGCACCAGCCAGGACGGCAGCCACGCGAGCCCCATGCCGCGCGCTGCGGCGTCGGCGATGGCTTCGAGATCGTCGAGCCTGAGCCGCCCGGCCGGCCACACCTCGCGCGGTGGCTGCCCGTCGAGCGGGAACAGCCAAGGTCGCGCGCGGCCCAGGCGGCGGTAGTTGATCGCCTGATGCTTGCCGAGCTCGTCGAGCGTGCGCGGTCTGCCATGGGTTTTCAAATAGCCGCGCGAGCCGCACACCACCATGCGCTGGCGTGCGATGCGCCGCGCGATCACGCCGGACGGCGCGGCGAGATCGCCGGTCCTGATCGCGAGGTCGTAGCCGCCCTCCATCAGATCGGCGACGGAATCGCCGAACGAAAGATCGAGCTCGAGCGCGGGATGTCGCTGCGCCAGCTTGAGCAGCAACGGTGCCACGCAGTAGCGGCCCAATAGCGCCGGCATCGTCACCCGCAGCCGCCCGCGCGGCTCCGATAGCTGATCGGCCGCAAGCGCGTCGGCGGCATCCGCTTCGGCGAGCACGGTGCGGCAGCGTTCGTAATAGGCTCGACCGAACTCGGTCAGGCTCTGCCGCCGCGTGGTGCGGTGGAGCAGGCGGACGCCGAGCCGCTCTTCAAGGAAGCGGACGTGCTTGCCGACCATTGGGCCGGACATTTCGAGCGCCTCGGCGGCGGCGGCGAAGGAGCCGAGGTCGACCGCCCTGAGAAACACGGCCATGCTGGTCAGGCGGTCCATCATTCGAAACTCCCAGTTTTGACTGTTCAGTCCGCCGGATGATTTATCACCGGAATTCGCCTTGGCATAGCTCATTCAAATCAGCTGTTTTGGAGTTTTGCCGATGGCGCGCGTGGTTCGTTTTTATCAAATCGGCGGTCCCGAGGTGCTGCGCATCGAGGATGTTGCGATCGCGCCGCCCGCCCGCGGCGAGGTCCGGGTTCGGATCAAGGCGCTCGGACTGAACCGCGCCGAAGCCCTGATGCGGAACGGGACCTATATCGAGACACCGGTGCTGCCGTCCGGCCTCGGCCTCGAGGCCGCCGGGCTGGTCGAAGCGATCGGCGAGGGCGTCAGCGATTTCGTGCCCGGCGACGCCGTCAGCATTGTGCCGCCGATCTCGATGGCGCGGTGGCCGGCCTATGCCGAGCTCGCGGCATTCCCGGCCGAGCTGGTCGTCAAGCATCCGCCGGAGCTGGGGTTCGAGGCGGCGGCCGCGGTGTGGATGCAGTATCTCACGGCGTACGGCGCCTTGATCGATGTTGCGCGGCTCGGTCGCGGCGAGTTCGTCGCGATCACGGCGGCATCGAGCAGCGTCGGGCTCGCCGCGATCCAGATCGCCAATCGCATCGGTGCGATCCCGATCGCAGTGACGCGGACCTCAGCCAAGGGCCAGGCGCTGCGCGACGCCGGCGCCGCGCATGTGATCGCGTCCGCGGAGGAGGACCTGCAGGCGAGGCTGGAACAGATCGCGGGTTCGAACGGCGTGCGTGTGGTGCTCGATCCGGTCGGCGGCCCCGTCTTCGTGCCGCTGACATCGGCGATGGCGCACGGTGGCATCCTGATCGAGTATGGCGGGCTCAGCCCCGAGCCGACGCCGTTTCCGCTGTTCACGGTGCTGAGCAAGAGCCTGATCCTGCGCGGCTACCGCGTGCACGAGGTGGTTCAAGATCCGGCGCGGCTGGCGGCGGCGAAAGCGTTCATTCTCGACGGGCTTGCCGACGGCGCGCTGAAGCCGATCATCGCCAGAACTTTTGCGTTCGGCGAGATCGTCGAAGCGCATCGCTATCTGGAGTCGAACACGCAGTTCGGCAAGATCGTGGTGACGGTGTGAGGGGCAGTCTTCCCACGTCATTGCGAGCGAAGCGAAGCAATCCATCGGCCCGCATGTGCGGATAAATGGATTGCTTCGTCGCTTTGCTCCTCGCAATGACGCCGGTGCCTCACGTCCCGCAAAATGTCTGCGTCACCAGCTGCTCGGGCAGCGGCGGATCGGCGTACGCTGCGTATTGCGGCTGATCTTCGTACGGCTTCGCCAGCACCGCCAGCAACTCCTCGAACGGCGCGTAGTCGTCGTTGGTGACGGCGGCCGCAATCACCGCCTCGATCCGGTGGTTGCGCGGGATGAAGGCCGGGTTGACGGCATTCATTGCGGTCTTGCGCTCGGCCGCGCTCTGCGGCTCCAGCGCGAGACGGGGGCGCCAGCGGGCGGCCCATTCGTCGAATGCTGCGGGATCGGTGAACTGCGCGCGGACATCGGCAGCGTCATCGGCCGCGGCCGCGGCCGCGCCGAGATGGCGGAAGGTCAGCGTGAAGTCGGCGGTGTTCTTGGCCATCGCGTCGAGCAGGTCCTGGATCAGCGCCTCGTCGCCGTCGCGTACGGTGAACAGGCCGACCTTGGCGCGCAGCCCGGCCTGATAGGCCGCGGTGAATTTTTCCGGGAATTCGCTGAGGATCACTTGCGCTTGCTCGATGGCCTTCTCCTGCTCGCTGTCGAACAGCGGCAGCAGGCACTCGGCAAGCCGGGTCAGATTCCACAGCGCGATGCGCGGCTGGTTGGCATAGGCGTAGCGGCCCATCTCGTCGATCGAGGAGAACACCTGCGCCGGGTTGTAGGCGTCGAGGAACGCGCAGGGGCCGTAATCGATGGTTTCGCCCGAGATCGAGGTGTTGTCGGTGTTCATCACGCCATGGATGAAGCCGACCAACAGCCAGCGCGCGACCAGCGCCGCCTGCCGCGCCACGACGCCGGCAAGCAGGGCGTGATAGGGCTGCGCAGCATCCGTCAGCTCGGGATAGTGCCGGGCGATGACATGATCGGCCAGCGCCCGCACGCCGTCGGTGTCGCCGCGGGCGGCGAAGAACTGGAAGGTGCCGACGCGGATGTGGCTCGACGCGACGCGGGTCAGCACCGCGCCGGGCAGCGCGGTCTCGCGCATCACCGGCTCGCCGGTGACGACCGCGGCCAGCGACCGGGTGGTCGGAATGCCCAGCGCGAACATCGCCTCGCTGACGATGTATTCGCGCAAGACGGGACCGAGCGCCGCGCGGCCGTCGCCGCGCCGGGAGAACGGGGTCGGGCCACTGCCTTTCAGCTGGATGTCGCGGCGGACGCCGTCGCTGTCGATGACCTCGCCGAGCAGGATGGCACGGCCGTCGCCGAGCTGGGGAACAAAGTGGCCGAACTGGTGGCCGGCATAGGCCATGGCGATCGGGTCGGCGCCCTCGGGCAGCCGCTTGCCGGCGAGGATTTCGGCGCCTTCCGGCGTCGACAGCAGGTCCGGATCGAGCCCGAGCTGGAGGGCCAGGGTCCGGTTCAGCTTGATCAGCCGGGGGGCGGCCACCGGGGTCGGCGCGACGCGGGCGAAAAAGTTCGCCGGCAGCGCCGAATAGGTGTTCTGGAACGGGAAATGGATGGTCATATCCCGAAGATAGGCCTGCGGGCCGAATAGGCAAACGATTGGCGGCGCCGGTCCTTAAAATCTGCCGTTTGACCCGAAAACCGGGCGTTCCATTGGTTGCCGCACCGGGCCTCGTCGGCTAAACCCTCCGCAACTTCGGATAGGGCATTTGGCCCTGTCGCGATTCGACCCTCCGACATCAGTTTTGGGACTAAAATGCATCGCTACCGGTCACACACATGCGGCGCGCTCCGAGAGAGCGATATCGACCAGACGGCCAGGCTGTCAGGCTGGGTCCACCGGGTCCGCGACCATGGCGGCGTGCTGTTCGTCGATCTGCGCGACCATTACGGCATCACCCAATGCGTGGCCGATCCGGACTCGCCGGCATTCGCCGAGGTCGAGAAGTTCCGCTCCGAATGGGTGGTGCGGATCGACGGCAAGGTGCGCCGCCGTCCGGCCGGCACCGACAATCCCGAACTGCCGACCGGCATGATCGAGATCTACATCAAGGAGATCGAGGTGCTGGGCCCGGCGGCCGAGCTGCCGCTGCCGGTGTTCGGCGAACAGGAATATCCCGAGGACATCCGGCTGAAATACCGCTTCCTCGACCTCCGTCGCGAGAAGCTGCACCAGAACATCATGACCCGCGGCGCGGTGGTCGATTCCATGCGCAAGCGGATGAAGGAGCAGGGCTTCTTCGAATTCCAGACTCCGATCCTCACCGCATCGTCGCCGGAAGGCGCGCGCGACTTCCTGGTGCCGTCGCGGATCCATCCCGGCAAGTTCTACGCGCTGCCGCAGGCGCCGCAGCAGTACAAGCAACTTTTGATGATGTCGGGCTTCGATCGCTACTTCCAGATCGCGCCGTGCTTCCGCGACGAGGACCCGCGCGCAGACCGCCTGCCGGGCGAGTTCTACCAGCTCGACGTCGAGATGAGCTTTGTGACTCAGGACGACGTGTTCGCGGCGATGGAGCCGGTCATCACCGGCGTGTTCGAGGATTTTGCCAAGGGCAAGCCGGTCACCAGGAACTGGCCGCGGATTCCGTTCGCGGAAGCCGTGCGCAAATACGGCTCCGACAAGCCCGACCTGCGCAACAAGATCGTGATGCAGGAGGTCTCCGAGCACTTCCGCGGCTCCGGCTTCAAGGTGTTCGCGCGGATGCTGGAAGACCCGAAGAACCAGGTCTGGGCGATCCCGGGTACCGGCGGCGGTAGCCGCGCGTTCTGCGACCGCATGAACTCGTGGGCACAGGGCGAAGGCCAGCCGGGCCTGGGCTACATCATGTGGCGCGAGGGCGGCGAGGGCGCTGGTCCCTTGGCGAACAACATCGGCCCGGAACGGACCGCTGCGATCCGCGACCAGCTCGGCCTGAAGGAAGGCGACGCGGCGTTCTTCGTCGCCGGCGATCCCGAAAAGTTCTGGAAGTTCGCAGGCCTTGCGCGCACCAAGCTCGGCGAGGAATTGAACCTGATCGACAAGGACCGCTTCGAGCTCGCCTGGATCGTTGACTTCCCGATGTACGAGTATGACGAGGAGAACAAGAAGATCGACTTCTCGCACAACCCGTTCTCGATGCCGCAGGGCGGCCTCGACGCGCTCAAGTCGCAGGATCCGCTTGATATCAAGGCGTTCCAGTACGACATCGCCTGCAACGGCTATGAGATCGCCTCGGGCGGCATCCGTAACCACAAGCCGGAAGCGATGGTGAAGGCGTTCGAGATCGCCGGCTATGGCGAGCAGGAGGTCATCGACCGCTTCGGCGGCATGTACCGTGCGTTTCAGTACGGCGCGCCGCCGCATGGCGGCATGGCGGCGGGTCTCGATCGCATTGTGATGCTGCTCTGCGGCACCAACAATCTGCGCGAGATCTCGCTGTTCCCGATGAACCAGCAGGCCATGGACCTCCTGATGGGCGCGCCGTCGGAAGCCACGCCGAAGCAGCTCAAGGAGCTGCACATCCGCACCAACCTGCCGGCGAAGGGGTAGGCGCGCGGAGGAGGTGCGTAGCCCGGATGGAGCGAAGCGAAATCCGGGGCTCTCCGATGGCGACACTGTTCCCGGATTGCGCTGCGCTCCATCCGGGCTACGGGAGACGTTGATTACAACCCCGTCGACGCCTCGATCTTGAATTGCGCCAGCGCCGATTGCGGATCGGCCTTGAGCAACTGCATCAATTGAAGCACCGGCGCTTTGGCGCGCGGGGTCAGTCTGATGACAAGCGTCTGTCCCGGCGTCTCGATGAATTGGCTGATCGCGGTGACGAGGGCGGTGGCATCCGGATTGGCGGCACCGATCGCGTCGCTTTGCGCCTTGATGCTGTCGAGGATGGCCTTGCGCGCCTCGTCGCGGCCGACATTCCGGGTGCGGGCGAACTGGGCGATCGCGATATCGATGACGCCGAGGTCATGGACGGTGAACTCGATCGTGCCGGCCTCGATCTGCGCGGCTGCGCCCATAGACTCCGCCGCGCTGGTCGAAAACGCCTCGCGCGGCACATTGCCGAGCGCGAGCTTCGCCGATGCATTCAACAGGCCGGCCATGTCGAGCTTGACCGGCTCGAGCGCGAGCGCGCGTGACGCCTCGGTCCAAACAGCGCCGAGATCGGCATCGATCGCCATCCGGTCGATGCCGGCGGCGACCAGCGCCTGCTGCTGCGGATCGGCGGCATCGAGCGGCGCCGCCATCTTCGCGACCAGGTGCAGTTTGCTCGGGATCGTTCCGACGAACTGACCCCAGTCGAGGCTGAGGACATCGATGTTGACCGGCTTGCCGGTGGCCTTGTAGGGCGACGTGACGCCCTTGACCTCGACGCCCTCGATCAGGGGAAACAGCGTGAGCGCCTGTTCAGCCGACGGCTTCTGCGCGGCGAACTGCGCCGAAAGCCGCAGGAAGCTCGCGACATCGAGCGACTTCAGCGCGAAACGTCCGACCTTGAGCGGGCCGTTCGGCGCGCGGGCGTCCAGTCCTTCGACCGCCAGCTCGCCGATCTTGCCATGCTCGAGATTGAAGCGCACCGCGGACAGCTTGAACGGGCCCTGCGGCGTTTCGACTGAAAGACCGCGGATTTCGGCATTGCCGACTCCCGCGCCGGAATAAAGGCCGGCGACCTTCTCCAACAGCTCGCGCGCCTGTGCCGGGCTCGGCGGCGCGCTGCCCTGCGGTGGGATCATCGCCAGCAGCGCCGGCAACTGCATCCGCGACGGGTTGATTTTGACGTCGTCGACGGTCACGCCCTCGATCCGCATGTTGAGGCCGGGCATGGCGGCCGCGCCATCGGTTTTCGCTGCGATCACATAGGGGCCGGCCGAAACGTGGCCTTGGATCCGATAATCGCGGTCGTCGCTCGCCTTGGCCGGATCGAACATTGCCGCCATCGCACCGACGTCGATATCGGTCGCGGCGAGATTGGCGAGGTCGCCGGTCATCGTGACCGGCTTGCCTGTCTGCGGCTGCGTATTGATCTTGAACGCAACCTTGTCGGTCTTGCTGGAGGCGATCTTGCCGTCCTTCAGATTTTCGATCGCAAGGCCCGAATAGTCGAACGTGCCGCCGGCGCCGTCGCCGGCATGTGCCGCAGTGCTGAAGGTCATCGTTCCGGTCAAGCTGGGCGCTGTGACCGACGACGCGCTGATGCTTGCGATCTGCGTGAATCCAAACCGGTACAGCTCGAGGATCGACGATGAGGCCGGAAGCTGCGGCAGGCCGGCGGGACCGGAATAGTCCCTCACCGTGATCCGCGGCGCCTCGTAGGTGAGGGTGGCGATTGTCGGGGTCGGGTTTACCACGCCGGCCTCGACGTCGCTGAAATCGACATTGCTGGCGGAGATTCGTGCCGCGTCCGGCTGGCCGAGGCCGGCCATCGTGAGGCTGCCGATCCTGACGTTGACAGGGGGTTGAGCGCCGAACTCGATGGCGACGTCCGCAATCGTCAGGGTGCGGCTCTTGGTGTCGAAGGCGATCTTGCCGTGGCTCGCCTTGGCACCGCTGGCGCGGACCTGCTCGAAGGCGGCCTCGACGTCGCGGATCACCCGGCGCTGGGCATAGACGTCGAAACCGAAATAACCGCCGGCCGCGATCACTGCGACGGCGACCAGGCCGAGCAGAATTTTCTTCATTCGGTCAACTCCGGATCATCAGGGGGAAAAAATTGCCAATCCGCGGCCGGAAGGTGCAGCATCGACGAACGGGGCCGCCCGGGCCTGTTGACGGGGGCATTCTCTGATGTTGCATCGGAGCGGCGGGACATGCTTCACATCCGGCTCGATTTGCCGGACAACTGACTTTTGCCTGGATTAGCACAGAAACGAGAAATTTGGGCCGGAAACGCGGGGAGCACGTATGTCGTCATCGTCTGAAGAACTCCATAACGCCGCGCTCGCCTATCACCGGCTGCCGCGACCGGGCAAGCTGGAGATCCAGGCAATCAAGCCGCTTGCCAACCAGCGCGACCTGGCGCTGGCCTACTCGCCGGGCGTGGCCGCCGCCTGCACCGAGATCGCCAAGAACCCCGCCGAGGCGGCGACGCTCACCGCCCGCGCCAATCTGGTGGCCGTGGTCTCGAACGGCACCGCGGTGCTCGGGCTCGGCAATATCGGCCCGCTGGCTTCCAAGCCCGTCATGGAAGGCAAGGCGGTGCTGTTCAAGAAATTCGCCGGCATCGACGTGTTCGACATCGAGATCAATGCCAACACGATCGAGCGGGTGGTCGAGACGGTTGCCGCGCTGGAGCCGACCTTCGGCGGCATCAATCTGGAGGACATCCGCGGGCCGGAGTGCTTCGAGATCGAAACGCAGCTCAAGGAGCGCATGAAGATCCCGGTGTTCCACGACGACCAGCATGGTACGGCCATCATCGTCGCAGCCGCGATCGTCAACGGGCTGCAGCTGAACGGCAAGCAACTGTCGGATGTGAAGATCGTCTGCTCCGGCGCCGGCGCCGCCGCGATCGCGACCCTCAATCTGCTGGTCTCGATGGGCGCGCAGCGCAAGAACATCTGGGTCTGCGACATCGACGGCGTGGTCTATGACGGACGCAACACCACGATGGACCGCTGGAAGGCGGTCTATACCCAGAAGACCGACGCGCGCGTGCTGGCCGACGTCATTCCGGGCGCGGACATCTTCATCGGGCTGTCGGCGCCCGGCGTGCTGAAGCCCGAGATGGTCAAGCAGATGGGCGACAAGCCGCTGGTGATGGCGCTCGCCAATCCGGTGCCGGAGATCATGCCGGACGAGGCGCGGCTGGCGCGTCCCGATGCGATGATCTGCACCGGACGGTCGGACTTCCCGAACCAGGTCAACAACGTGCTGTGCTTCCCGTTCATCTTCCGCGGCGCGCTCGACGTCGGCGCCACCGCGATCAACGAGGCGATGAAGCATGCCGCCGTGGATGCGATCGCGCAGCTCGCGCGCGATCCGCCGTCGGATGCGGTCGCCCATGGCTTCGAGGCCGGCGAGACGCAAGGGTTCGGCCCGGGCTCGCTGATCCCGAGCCCATTCGATCCGCGCCTGATCCTGCGCATCGCGCCGGCGGTGGCCAAGGCCGCGATCGAATCCGGCGTCGCGACAAGGCCGATCGCCAATTTCGACGAGTACGCCGCCAGCCTCGAGCGCTTCGCGTTCCGCTCCGGCCTCACGATGAAGCCGGTGTTCGCCAAGGCGAAGACCCAGCCGGTGCGCGTGATCTACGCCGAGGGCGAGGACGAGCGCGTGCTGCGCGCGACCCAGGTGGTGCTCGAGGAGAAGCTGGCGCGGCCGATCCTGGTCGGCCGTCCGTCGGTGGTCGAGACCAGGATCAAGCGGTTCGGCCTGTCGATCAAGGCCGGGCGCGATTTCGACCTGGTCAATCCCGAGGACGATCCGCGCTACCGCTCCTATGTGCAGTCCTATATCGACGTCGCCGGCCGGCGCGGCGTGACGCCCGAGGCCGCGCGCACGGTGGTGCGCACCAACAACACGGTGATCGCGGCGCTGGCGGTGTCGCGCGGTGAGGCCGACGCGATGCTGTGCGGCGTCGAGGGCCGCTACATGAGCCATCTGCGCCATGTCCGCGAGATCATCGGCTTCCTGCCGGGGGTCAGCGACTATGCCGCGCTGGCGCTGATGATCACCTCCACCGGCGCCCATTTCCTCGCCGACACCCAGGTGCGGCCGAACCCGAGCGCGGAAGAGCTCGCCGAAGTCGCCTCGCTCGCGGCGATCCACGTCCAGCGCTTCGCCTTCAAGCCGAAGGTCGCCTTCGTGTCACATTCCGACTTCGGCAGCTATGATACGGACTCCTCGCGCAAGATGCGGCGGGCCACCCAGCTCTTGAAGGACAAGCATCCGGAGATCGAGGCCGACGGCGAAATGCAGGGCGACACCGCGCTGTCGGCGGTGGCGCGGCGCCTGGTGCTGCCGCAGTCGCGGCTGGAGGGCGAGGCCAACATCCTGATCATGCCGAACCTCGACGCCGCCAACATCGCCTACCAGATGATCAAATCGCTGGCCAACGCATTGCCGGTGGGACCGATCCTGATCGGTCCGGCGCGTCCGGCGCACATCCTCACCCCCGGCGTGACGGCGCGCGGCATCCTCAACATGACCGCGGTCGCCGCCGTCGAGGCCCAGGAGCGCGCCGGCCGCGCGCAGCCGACGCTGTTCGGCTGACGGGGTTGTTTGAGCACGCTATGTCCGGAAAGCCGCAGCGCAGTTTTCCGGATCGTGCGTGAGCGAGATGGATTCGATTTGATCGAAGCAGGCGGGGCGGCCATAATCGCTCCGCCTGCTTCGTCCGATTTCCGCCATCCAGTGAGGCCGACCCATGCCAGCTTTCATCACCTTCGGACGGATCCTGTTTGCCGTGCTGTTCCTCTATTCAGGGGCGAGCAAGCTGTTCGGCATCCAGGCAACGGCGGACCTGCTCGCGGCCAAGGTGACGATCCCGGCCGTGGTCGCGCCCTATACGCAGCAGATCGAAAGCTTCGTCGGCATGCCGTTCATGCAGCTGCTGGCGATCACGGTCGGCGCCTTCGAGATCATCGCGGGGCTGATGATCGCGGTGAACGTGCTGGCGCGGTTCTTCGCACTCCTGCTGATCATCTACGTGTGCGTCGTCACCTTCTACTTCCATGATTTCTGGAATCAGCCGGCGCCCGACAATCTCAGGACGCTGATCGATGCGCTGAAGAACCTGTCGCTGATCGGCGCGCTGTTCATCATCGCCGGCTACGGCCGCGGCCCGCGCCGCGACGACCCGGCGTATGGCGACGTGTAGGGCAGAGCGCAATTGCGTAGGCGGATGGGTGGAGCGCAGCGAAACCCATCATCTCTGCCGGGCAATCGATGGGTATCGCTTCGCTCCACCCATCCTGCTACGGGGCCGTCAACCCGCGCGCCGCCACGGCGTGACGCTGACATCCTGCGCGGCGTCGATCAGCTTTGACGCACCGGCGGCGAGGCCGTGCGCTGCCAGTACCTGCTGCGGGGTGCGGGCAGGGACGCCGGGAAAGCACGGCTCGCCGTCGGGGATATGCACATTCGGTGCGACCGAGAGCCAGAACGTGTCGTAGCGGTCCATGAACATGCCGAACACGCCGGGGCCACCGATGATCGCGACCATGCCCGCGGTCACGCCGGCCGCGCAGCTCGCGGTCTCGAACGGGCAGCCGGCGGGATTCCACAGCAGCGCCTTCGGATTGTCAGGGTCCGGCGCTGTCGCCGCGACCTTGGTCGTCAGGATCAGGCGGCGGCGCTTCGGCGCGTTCGGCTGCTCTTCCTGGGAATGGCGGCCGTGGACGATGAGATCGGCGCGCTCGAGCGCCGCGGTGAAGAACTTCTTGTCGCCCTCGATCTTGAGTTCGTCGGGCATCACATTGCGCGCATTCGCCAGCCGGCCGTCGGCGGAGACGATGACGAAACCCTCGATACGCAACGCTGACATGGGAGTCTTTTTCTGACGCGTTTTCTTCACGCGAACCGGGGGTCCACTTCGCTCGAAAACGCTTTGCGATCGCCGATGCGGCTACTGATCGACCGTGGTGACGACGCTGTTCACCGGCCGCGAGCTCACGGTCGGCAGCTTGACGTCCTTGGCGAGCTCCTGCTCGTATTGCGGCAGCACGGTCGCCGGGAACTTGGCGCGCATCGCGACCACCTTGTAGCCGCCGGCCTTGAGCTGCGTCAGCAGCGTGGGCAGGGCTTCCGCGGTGTGCTTCTGGAAGTCGTGCATCAGGATGATGCCCTTGCCGAGCTTGGCGAGCTTCTTCATTACGGTGTCGATCACCTGCTGCGAGTTCTTCGACTTGAAGTCGAAGGAGTCGAGATCGCAGGAGAAGATCGCGATGTTGCGGTTGCCGAGATAGGTGACCATTTCCGGCGGATGCTGCAGCGCCGGGAAGCGGAAGAACGGCGAGGGCGAGGTCTCGAGCGCCCACTTGACCGCGGCAAGGCCGCGTTCGATCTCGTCCTTCTTCTGATCCTCGGTCAGCTTCTTGCTGTTCAGATTTTCGTGCGACCAGGTGTGCGAGCCCACGGTGTGGCCGGCGGCATAGACCTGACGCAGGATTTCCGGATGGTAGGTGGCGTGTTTGCCGATCGGGAAGAAGATGCCCGTGGTGCACTCGTCCGCCAGCGCCTTCAGCACCGCCGGCGTGTTGCCCGGCCACGGACCGTCGTCGAAGGTCAGCACCACCTCGTGGTCGCGCAGGAAGTCGAGCTGCTTGAAATGCTCGAAGCCGAAGCCGGGACCGCCGGTGGTGTCGATCTCGACGGTGCGGGCGACGCCGAGCGCGTTCGGATTGTTGCAGGCGGCGCGCGCCGGCTGCGGCGCTTGCTTCGGCGGCACGGGGGCGGCCGCCGCAGTGGCGGGCGCGGGCGCCGCGGCGGCAGGCGCCGGAGCTGCGGCCGCGGGAGCTGCTGCCGGCGCTGCGGCGGCGCCCTTGGCGGGCGGCGTCTGCTGCGACCAAGCTGCGCTCGACGCGAGCAACGATACGGTCCCTGCGAAAATCAGACCTGCTGCAATGCGCATGGCGTGTTCCCTGCTGATCGCGCGCCGGGCTGCGGTCTTGCCGCGACCGGGCCGCTTCGCCCCCAACCGATCGTACCCTAGTCGCAGTGGCGACGCCAAGGCAATGAAGGTGGCCGGCGCGACTCAAAAATCCTCAGTTAATTCCGGGGATTATCGCGGCGCCTCAAGCGACCGCCAAGGCCCGTGCGATCCCGGTCTTGATGCGGGTGTCGTCGGGTGTGACCGACTCAGGGAAGACGTCGGCGATATAGCCGTCGCGGCCGATCAGGTATTTGTGAAAGTTCCAGCGTGGCACGTCCTTCGGCCGGGCCTCGGCCGCCCAGCGGTAGAACGGATGCGCGCTGGCACCCCTGACCACCGCTTTCGCCGCGATCGGGAAGGTGACGCCGTATTGGTGCTGCGCGGTTTCGGCGATCTCGGTCGGACCGCCGGGCTCCTGGCCGCCGAAATCATTGGACGGTACGCCGATGATGACGAAGCCGCGCTCGCGGAATTCGGTCCACAATTGCTGCAAGCCGGCATATTGCGGCGTGAAGCCACAGAGCGAGGCGGTGTTCACGATCATCAGGGGACGGCCGGCATAGTCGGCCAGGCGAATCTCGCCGCCGTCGAGGGCCGGGAATGAGAAGGCGTAGGCCGTGATCCGGCTCATCGCGGGCTGCTCGGCATGCAGCGCGCGGGAGCCTGCGGCCGCGGCGAACGCCGCCACGATCAGTGTCCTGCGATCCATCATGGTCTCGTCCCCGGAACAGATGCGAGGGAGATCATAGTCCAGTGGGGCAGGCGCGAGGTTTCAAGAAGGCGTTATAGCTGGACGCGAGTAGCCCGGATGGAGCCAACGGGTCGCGCGGACGCGCGCCCGATGACGGGCTCCGCGCAATCCGGGGCCGCGCCTTCAGCGGACAGAGCAGTCCCGGATTACGCTGCGCTTCATCCGGGCTACGACCGCTGGTCTAACGCAGCGGCAGGATGAAGTCGGTGCCTTCGCCGGTCTCGCCCTGGTTGACGCCGAGATCGGAGACGATGATCGATCCGCCGCTGCCCAGCGCCTCGTTGATCCGCGCCATCACGTCCGACGGAATCGAGATGCGGTCGAGCGCTTCGGCCGGGCTGTCCGTCACGGGCTGTGGCTTGGCCTCGACCGGCGCCGCGGCTGCCACCTTGCGGCGATGCGCGGCCCGCTCCTCGACGTCGATGCGGGCGGCGTTGCGGCTCGGCAGCGTCACCACCGACCAGCGCAGCAGGTTCGCGTCGCTCTTGTCGGCTTCCGCCGTGAACACATGGGTGCCGAGCGGCCGGTCGCTTGCCGCGATCGTCACCGGCACGTCGAACAGCGGCGCAAAGTTCTGCCGCACATAGAGCTTGGAATCCTTGCGGCTGATGAACACGGCGATCTGGCCGGCGCGCTTCGACACGTCGATCTTGGCGAGGCCCGGCAGCCGTGCCGGGTCCTTCTTGGCATCGAAGGCTATCGGCTGCTGTCGCTGCCTCGGCGGGATCGGCCTTGGGCGCTTCGGTCTTCGAAGGATCAGCCTTCGATGCATCCACCTTCGGCTCGTCGGCCTTGGGCGCTTCGGCCTTGGGCGCTTCGGCGACGGCGGGCTTGGCGGCGTCCGGCTTCGGCTCGTTGGCCTTCGATTCATCGGCCTTGGCTGCCGCCTTGGCCGCGTCATTCGCGGAGACCTCGGACTTCGCCGTGTCAGTGCTGCCGGTGGTTTCACCGACCGTCTTGTCATCGGCGGCGACGGAATTGGTTTCGGCCGGCCTGTCGGCCGCGGTCTCGGGCTTCGTCGGCTGGGACGGATCGGCCGCGATCTTCTCCGCAATGGCATCGCGCGCGGAGGAGGCATCGGACATCGTCGCCGAGGCGCTCGCCGCCGGCATCGCGCCGCTGGCGTCGGCGGTGTGGGTGTTGTCGCGCAGCGAGGCGGTATGGCCGACGCTGCTGCGCAGATCGAGCCCGGACTGCTTGTCGGCGCCCTTGTCGCTCTTCACGCCGAGCGGCGCATCCATCTTCAGGATGTCGTCGGCAACCGGCTGCTGCGGCGCGACCCTCTGCGTCACCAGCAGCGGATGCGAGAAGTTCTCCGGCGAGATCGTGCCCGGTGTGACGAACACGCGAGCGCCCATCCGCGTCCAGTTGTACATCTTGACCGCAAACGACATCGGCATGCGGATGCAGCCATGGGAGGCCGGATAGCCGGGCAGCACACCGGCGTGCATCGCGATGCCCGACCAGGTGATGCGCTGCATGTACGGCATCGGTGCGCCGCTATAGATGTTGGACTGGTGGTACTTCTGCTTCTGGATGACGCTGAAGACACCCATCGGGGTCGAATGCCCCTTCATGCCGGTCGACACCGGGCTCTCGGCGTAGAGGCCGTTCGAGTCGTAGACGCTGACCCGCTGCTGATCGATCGAGACCGAGATGATGAGAGGACCCTGCGGCTTGCTGCCGGTCTCCTTCTGGGTCGCCGGGGTCTTCTTCGCTGTGCTGCGCTTCGGCTTTTGCCGGTGCGGCGCCGGCATCGGCTCGACCTCGCCGTAAAAGGCGGAGTCGCGGTTCCAGTAATAGAGGGCTGCGTCAGCGTGCGTGGAGGCGGCGACGGTGCCGGCCGCCGTCAGAATTGCAAACTGCCAGAACCGCCCATTCGCAGAATCAAAAATCGAAATCCGACGTCCGCCTGCGCGCATATTCCGAATCCCAGTCCAAACTACCTGTTTGTTGTCGCAGACGCACAACGCGTTCACCAGCGCAAGCGATCTAACCCTTCCGTGAGCGGGGTATTTTCGACGAAAGCGTAGCAAAAAAGCCTCACAAGAGGTTAAACGCCCCGGTCTGATCACCGAACTGTCAGCGCCTTCCTGTGCGGCGTTTGCGCACTACATAGGCGGGACCCACCCCCGCGGAGACCTCCATGACGTCGAGAACTGTGAGCCTGTGTGACGTGCGACCGTTGTCACGATGGGGGTGCGCGGCGCTCTTGATGTTGCTGGCGGTGGGGCAGGCCGCACCCGCGGCCGCGGCTGACGAGCCGGACCTGATCTTCCGCCGCTCGACGGTATTCAAATGGATGAGCCCCAACGACAAGCTCGCGACCTATGGCGTCGACGACCCCGAGGTCGAGGGGGTAGCCTGTCACTTCACGGTGCCGGAGAAGGGCGGCTTCAAGGGCTGGCTTGGCCTTGCCGAGGAAGTTTCTGATATCTCATTGGCTTGCCGGCAGATCGGGCCGATCCGCTTCAAGAGCAAGCTCGGCCAGGGCGACGACATGTTCAGCAAGCGCCGGTCGCTGTTCTTCAAGAAGATGCAGATCGTGCGGGGCTGCGACGCCAAGCGCAACGTGCTGGTCTACATGGTTTATTCGGACAGACTGATCGAGGGCTCGCCGAAGAACTCGACGTCATCGGTGCCGATCATGCCTTGGGGCGCAGCCGATGCCGCCGCCGTCCAGAAGTGCAGCGAGTTCATTCAGTAGGAGAAGCAGCGGCTTGCCCGGGTCGGCTGATGCGGCGAGTGAGTTAGCTTTTGGGCTGCCCGAACGGCTTCGCCCCGATGGCGAGGCCTGGCTTGAGCTTCGAGTCGCGGCAGCCGACGAGGCGGACCAGCTTCTGCGGTGCGCACTCATTGTCGCCCATCACATACGCGCCCTGCTGCGGCATCGCGGCCGTCATCTGTTGCTGCTGGCCGGATTTGCTCGCCGCGGATTCATTGCCAACACCGGTGTTGCCATTGCCCACGACTGATATCCTTCGTTGGATTGGGATTGCGACAACGTGCCACCGCGAAGTTGGTTGCACGGTGCCCAGATGAGTCGGCCGGCGAGCTGCCCGGTTCAGCAACGCCGTTGGCCACCCTTGCGGTGCTGCGTCCTGTCTCAGCAGAGGAAAGTTAAGAAAGCGCCGCAGCCCGCTCAATGCGCGAGATAATTCCCAACGGGGGTGCGCGGCGGTCGCGGCGCGCGAAATCTTGAACGCGCGGACTGTCGCCGCGCCGGTACTGAATACATTGGTGTTTTTCGGCTGATGTTTCGTGGTTCCCCGGTCGACGAAACAATTCTCCCGCCGACGAAACCATTTTCGGCTTGTTCCGCAGAACTCCGGAAACGCCAGATCGTTATCAAACCGTCAACACAACGGCGCCGGGCGTCGGATCGAAATGACGGAGACAGATACATGCGGACCATCAGCCTGATCCTCGCCTTCGCGTTCGTGATGGCCGGTTCGTCGATGGCCGGCACGCCGGACAACGGTTTGCCCGGGATCGGCACCTTCTCCTATAACGGCTCGCCGGTCATCACCTCGGCCCCGATGGTGATGGCGCAGGCCAACTGAGCGCGACGCGAAAAACAGACCTGCCGGCAAAGGCTCCCCATGTTGCTCCGTATCTGCTCCGCCGCGATGTTCGCATCGCTTGTTTTGGCGGGTTCTGCGCAAGCCCAATCCCAACTCCCGCTGGAGTCGATGCAGATCCGGTCGCTGTACCGGGTGCCTGAGCCGCGCGACGAGTTCGTGCGCCAATGCGCGCCGCACATGCTCGGCCGCTGGGCGCATCCCGAGGCCGTCTGCGGCTGCCTGCACGATCATGCGGCTGCGACGGTTGACGATCCCGATCTGCGCCAGGCGCTGCTGCGCGGCATCAGCGAGACCGGCGTGCCGACCATCGAGACCGACTGGGTGCCGCCGTCCAAGCAAAACGAGATCGGCCCGACCTTCACCAAGATCGCCAAGCCGACGCTGCAATGCATGTTCGAGCCGGTCTCGAACTGAGCGGCGCGTTAGCGATGCAATGACGAAGCAGGCGCCTCGCGGGAAGCGGGGCGTTTTACTTTTTGGCGAGGCGCGGCACGCAGCTTTGGGTCCGCACCACGCCGTTCTGGCTCAGCTTGGCGCCGACGACCTGCTTGATCTGCCCGGCCGGGCAGGAGCCGTCGTCGACCAGCACGCGCTGACCGACCCGAAGGTCGACGATATCGGCCTCGCGCATCACGGTTTGCGCGGACGCAGAGCTTGCCAGCGCGACGGCGCCGATCAGCGCGACCAATCCGATGCGCGGCATCGCGGCCTCCCTCATTTGTTCTGGATCTTGACCCCGTCGGGGCCGACATTGATCTGCAGACCTTCGGGCTGCTTCTTCGCCTGATACAGGTTGTATCCGAGCATGCCTGCGATCACGATCAGCGCGCCGATCACGAGATACAGGACGTTGCGATTGGGCATCCGGTATCTCCGTAAGCGGACACTGACCAAAACGCGGGCGACCATAGTCAGATGGCTGCGATTCTCCTAGAGCGCCGCGGCTTGGCAGATGACTTGATGGATACCTTGCGCGCCGCGCGTAGCGCAGTCAGCGTTGTCTTCGCCAGTTGTTCCGCCGACGCGACAAGTTGCGGAACCGGATGACCGGAAAATCCCAGCACGAAGCCGGGCAATGGCTGCGCGCGATGATAGGTCTCGGCGAGCAGCCAGCCGCCGACGCCGGCGTTGGCCTTTGCTTGGGCTGCAACCAGCGGATCGGTCGCGGGATCCAGGCGTGCGACGAGATGCAGGCCCTGTGACGGCACGGGAACCGTGAGCTCGCCTTCGGATGCATTTTGTAGGGTCGACGCCAGCACATCGCGTGCCTCGCGATAGAGCTTGCGTGCCTTGCGCAGGTTGGCGGCGAAGGCGCCGGAGTTCAGCATGTCGGCCACGGCGCCTTCCATCAGCGTGCCGGGAAAGCGGTCGAGCGCGGCGCGCGCCGCCGTGACCGGACCGATCAAGGCTTCGGGCAGGGCGCAATAGCCGATCCGCAATCCCGGAAACAGCGTCTTGGCAAACGTGCCCATGTAGATCACGCGGCGCAGATGATCGATGCCGGCGAGCGACAGCAGCGGCGCGCCGTCATAGCGGAACTCGCTGTCGTAATCGTCCTCGAACACGAACGCGCCGGCGTCGCGGGCCCAGTCGAGCAGCTCGAGCCGGCGCGGCATCGACATCTGTACGCCGAGCGGAAACTGGTGTGATGGCGTGACATAGGCGGCGCGCGCTGCCGGCGCGGATGCGCGTCCCTTGTCGATGCGCATGCCGGAGCCATCGACCGGCACCGACACCGGCCGATAGCCGCAATGCTCGATCGCGCGGCGCGCGGCCGGATAGCCGGGATCCTCGCACCAGACCTGGTCGCCGGGCTTGAGGATCGCCCCGAGTACGATGCGCAACGCGTGCAGCGTGCCCGACGCCAGCATGATCTGGCCGGGGTCGCAGCGCAGCCCGCGCGCCGACAGCAGATGGTCGGATATCGCCGCGCGTAATTCGCTGCTGCCGCGCGGATCGCCGTAGTGCAGATGCTCGGAGCCGAAGGCGCGCAGCCTGCGGCCGGCAAAGGCACGGAAGCGCTGCAGCGCACGCTCGTCGATATGGGTACAGCCGAGCGACAGCGCATTGTGCTGCGGCGGCTCGATCTCGATCCTGGCGTGTCGCGGCGCGGTCGCCTGGGCGGGAATGCGCGCGGCGACGAAGGTGCCGGAGCCGGTGGTCGCCACCGCAAAACCGTCGGCGATCAAGCGCTCATAGGCGGTGGTGACCGCGTTGCGGCGGAAGCCGGTCTGCTTGGCGAGCGCTCGCGACGGCGGCAGCGGCTCGCCCGGCTTGACCAGGCCGCCGACGATGGTGTGGCACAGCGCCTGATAGAGCCGCTGCTGCGAGGCTGCGCCGGCCGTGACATGCGGGCCGCTGAGGTCGAGCGGCAGCTCCGGCTTGCGCGCCGCGGGCGTCCGGGAATTGGTCGGAATTTTTCGCATGGAATTGGCACTATCGCAGACCAAATGAGCAGCTACAACTCTGGACAGATTCCAGATCTGACGAGGTTACCGTGACCGAAGGCGCATCCACTCCGTCCTACCCCCTATCGTCCCGCAACCGGGTCAAGCGCAGGCATGACCGCGGCTTCTACGACCACGCCACCGTGCACAAGATCCTGGACGCCTCGATGCTGTGCCACGTCTCCTATGTGATCGACGGCCAGCCCTACTGCACGCCGACCTTCTTCTGGCGCGAGGGCACCAGGCTCTATTGGCACGGCTCGAGCGCAAGCCGCATGCTGGAGAACCAGTCGGAGGGGCAGCGCGTCTGCCTGACGGTCGCGCATCTCGACAGCCTGGTGCTGGCGCGCTGCGGCTTCAACCATTCGGCCGACTATCGCGCGGTGATGGCGTTCGGCTCCGCCTATCTCGTGACCGATCCCGCGGAGAAGGAGCGGGCCATCGTCGCGATGGTCGACCGCTTCTTCCCCGACCGCACCGCGGGCCTGCGCGCCAGCAGCACGCAGGAGATCAAGGCGACCTCGTTCATCGCGATGGAGATCGAGGAGGCTTCGGCCAAGGTTCGCGCCAAGGGCGTCGCCGACGACGACGAGGACTACGAGCTGCCGATCTATGCCGAGCGCATTCCGGTGCGCACCGTGCTCGGCGCGCCCGAGCCGTGCCCGCGGCTGCTCGACGGCGTGACGCGGCCTGCGACGCTCGATGGCTATTCGGAAGGCCGTCTCCTCGAAGATGCATTGCGGGATGCCTATTTTGCGCAATACCCCGCCGGGTGAAATCGGGCTACGCTGCGGCTCCCGCTTTTTTCTGATATCCCCCATGGAGCCAAAGCATGACTGCCGAGACGCCACAACGAATCCTTGCCGCCGTTGACGAAGGATTCGATGCGCAGCTTGCGACGACGCAGGCCTTTGTCGCGATCCCCTCGACCCGCGGTGCCGAGGGGCCGTGCCAGGACATGATCGGCGACCTCTTGCGCGAGCGCGGTTATGAGGTCGACGACTGGCACATCAATCTCGACGATCTCAGGGATCTGCGCGGCTTCGGCCCGATCGAGCATGATTTCTCCAGGGCGCGCACGGTGGTCGGCACTTACCGTCCGGCGACCAATGCCGGCAAATCGCTGATCCTGCAGGGCCACTGCGACGTGGTGCCGACCGGTCCGCTGGAGATGTGGGAGACGCCGCCGTTCTCGCCCGTGATCAAGGACGGCAAGATGTACGGCCGCGGCGCCTGCGACATGAAGTCCGGCACCATCGCCGCGCTTTATGCGCTCGATGCGATCAGGAAGGCCGGCCTCAAGCCAACGGCACGGATTCATTTCCAGTCCGTGATCGAGGAGGAGAGCACCGGCGTCGGCGCGCTCTCGACCTTGCAGCGCGGCTATCGCGCCGATGCCTGCTTCATTCCGGAGCCGACCAACGGCAAGATGATCCGCTCGCAGGTCGGCGTGATCTGGTTCCGTCTGAAGGTGCGCGGCTTCCCGGTGCATGTGTTCGAGGCCGGTGCGGGCGCGAACGCGATCATGGCGGCGTATCACCTGGTGCACGCGCTGGAGAAGCTCGAGATCGCCTGGAACGAGCGCGCCAAGGCCGACCGCCATTTCAAGGACGTCAATCATCCGATCAACTTCAATCCCGGCATCATCAAGGGCGGCGACTGGGCCTCCAGCGTGCCGGCCTGGTGCGACGTCGATTGCCGCATCGCGGTGTTGCCGGGCTGGTCGATCGCCGAGTGCCAGAAGGAGATTCTGGCCTGCGTGTCGGCGGCGGCGCGCGACCATCGCTTCCTGTCCAACAATCCGCCGCAGGTGGAATGGTCGGGCTTCCTGTCGGAAGGCTATGAACTGGTGAACTCCGAGGCGCCGGAAGCCGCCTTCGCCAAGGCGCATCAGGCGGTCTATGGCGGCGCGGTGGAAGATCGCGCCTTCACCGCACTGACCGATACGCGCTTCTACGGGCTGAACCACGACATCCCGAGCCTCTGCTTCGGCGCCAGCGGCGCGGCGATGCACGGCTTCAATGAATATGTCGAGCTGGACTCGCTGCGGAAGGCGACCAAGGCCATGGCGCTGTTCGTCGCGGAATGGTGCGGGGTGGAGAAGGGCTAGCTTCGTTCTCTCCCTGTCATTGCGAGCGAAGCGAAGCAATCCATTTCACCACATACAGAGACATGGATTGCTTCGTCGCTTCGCTCCTCGCAATGACGGCGGTTGGATTCATGCGCGCTCCGCCCACAACGCCTTCACGAACGTCATGGTCGCCATTACCTCGGACGTCATTGCCGGGCTCGGCCGGGCACTCCATCATGCCGGTACCAATCTCGAAGAAGGCCACGAAGCAGGGAGTGTCCATGACGCCGCTCGAAAAGATCCAGTCGATGAAGATGCCGTTTGCGGAGTTGAAGGGCGTCAGCTTCATCGAGGCCAGCCAGGATCGCGTGGTCGCGAAGATGCTGGTGCGGCCGGAGCTCTGCACGCTCCATCACACCATCCACGGCGGGGCGGTGATGGCCTTCGCGGATTCGGTCGGGGCCGCCGCCACCGTGATCAATCTGCCTGAGGACGCCAAGGGCACCACGACGCTGGAGAGCAAGACCAATTTCATCGGCGGGGCCAAGGAGGGAGCGACCGTGATCGCGACGGCAACGCCGGTGCATCGGGGGCGGCGGACCCAGGTTTGGCAGACCAGGCTGGAGACCGAGGATGGCAAGCTGGTCGCCGTGGTCACTCAGACGCAATTGGTATTATGATGAGGCAATGATGTGATTTTACGATCACATCATTGTTTACTTAAATGAATCTAGAGACTTGAATTATATGCTGCGACGCACAATATAGGGCCTGCTAGGGACTCGACGCCTCCTCGAGGGCTACCAAGAGGAGTTATGAAATGAACTATGATTCCATCCGTGCGACGGCTGCCACGGGCACCGTGCGGACGTTGAGCCAGCAGGAGGAACTTCCTCTGCTGCGCGATCACCTGCTGCGACTGGACCGTACCAGCCGCCATGATCGTTTTCATGGCTTCATCGACGACAGCTTCATCCGCCGCTATGCCGAGCGTTGCGCCAACGACGGCACGGTGATCATCGCCTATTTCGAGGACGGGGTCGTCCGCGGTGCGGCCGAGCTGCATCCGCCGGAGCAATCTCCGGATGCGCAGCCCGAGATCGCCTTCAGCGTGGAGCGGTCGGCCCGCCGCAAGGGCGTCGGCAGCACGCTGTTCCGCAAGCTGATCGCCGAGGCCCATGCCAAAGGCTATGAGAGCCTGCGCATCACCACCGGCGCGCAGAACGATGCGATGCGTGCGCTTGCCATCAAGTTCGGTGCGCAGCTGACCTTCCGTCACGGCGAGTCCACCGGCAGCATCGATCTGACCGAGCAGCGCCAGGCTGAACCGGCGCCGGCCGCTGCACCGGTGACACCGGTCGAGGCCGCCCGCGCGATCGTCGACATGAACCGCGCCTATTGGCGCATGGTGATGCAGATGTCCGGCTGGGGCCGGGCCGCCTGAGTACATGCTTCACATCAAATGCAAAAAGGGCAATCCGCTCAGCGGATTGCCCTTTTTCTTTGAGCTAACGGATGTTGTTTCTCAGGTGCCGGTGCGCTTGGCGGGCGCGAGACGGCGAACCACGCGGCGCTCGACCACGACAGAGCGCTGCGCGCCCTGTTCGCCGGCGATCACGCGGGTCGCGGTGCCGGTGCGGGCGCTGACGCGCGCGGTCTTCTTCACCTCGGCCAGCACGTCGTCATAGGGCAGGCCCATCAGGGACGATGCGATCTCGGCCTGGGCCTTCACGTCATCGGTGATGCCGATGGCCGCGAAGATTGCCTCCTCCAGCGTCGGCGGATCGTGCCGCACGCGCCTCGTGCCGTATTTGGTGTTCCAGTCTCCGCTCATCGCCGCCTCATCCTTGAATCGCGGGAGATACGTAAGGCGCCCAATGTTGCATTGCAATATGAATGTGGGATGGCAATCCAGCCATGCAGCTAGAGTCTCTCAATCTTGTGAGTGTCATAAAGTTCGATGGTGGTCGCGGCCGCCGCGAGAGATTGCAGCGATCGGACAAAATCGCGTGACGCGGGCACCGCGAAGTGCGCCGCCAGCGCGGCCCGGTCGGCCCATTGCTCGAAAAACACCAGCCTGAGCGGGTTCTCGCAGTCGACATGGACCGCGTGCGAGATGCAGCCGGGCTCGGTGCGCGAGCGATGGACGTGTGCGAGGCTCAGCCGTCGCACCTCGTCGAACGTCTCGGGGCGGGCGGTGATGTTGCCGGTGACGACGATCATGATCTCCCCCAGTCGGTTACGGGGCGGCTTCGGCCCCTGATGCAGTGATCGGCTGCTGCGGCCAGCGCTTCAGCGCGGCCCGGCCGGCATCGGTCAGCACATAGATGCCGCGCTCGGCACGGTCGAACCAGCCATAGACATTGTGCTGCAGGATCTTGCCGGCGTCGGGAATATCCGTGCGCAGGTCCCGCACCCGGCGCGGGCCGCCCGACATCGCAGAGGCGCAGGCCAGCGCCTGCTGGCGGTAGGCGGTCATGATCGGCGCACGGGTCGAGCCACCCATGGCCGGATCGCCCTTGCGCTTGCGGTGCTCGGCGATCAGGCGCGAGCGCTTCTTCGGATTGCGCCGGATCGCCGTGGTCGGCGGCGGCACCAGCACCTCGACGTCGCCGCGGTCGGTGACCCCGAGCATGCCGAAGCCGAGCCGCCGGCACAGATTGCGATAGCGCGCGTCGCTCTCGCGGCCCTTGCCGCGGGCCGACACCTTGGCCGCGATCCAGACCTCGTCGGCGGCCGCAGCGCGATCGACCGCCTGCAGGATCAGTTCGAGATTGAAGGCGAGTTTCAGTTCACCGATCACGACGATGGGCGGATCGTCGCCGCTCAGCGCCACGAGGTCGCAGCCGCCGATCTCGCCCTTGACCGCGAAGCCGAGCTTTTCCAGGAAGTGCTTGACGGGCAGATAAAGCGCGGTTTCCAACGGTAAGGGCTCCGGCGGCCGATCTGGCCGCGACTCAATTCGCAGCAGCATAGCCCGGATCGACCGCTGCCGACGTGGACGGAATTTGCTCAGATCGTGCCCGAGCGGCTATTGTGAGGCCGGGACAACGGCGTGACCACATCATGATCCGGAACGGGCTCTATCACATCACCGTCGAATTTCTCGACGGCGTCTCTGGCGGCAACCAGGGCGTCATGGTGCTGCGCGACGGCCAGATGCGCGGCGGCGACTCGTTCTTCTTCGCCCATGGCAGCTACACCGCGGCCGATGGCAAGTGGAAGGGCGAGGTCACCAACGAGGAGCATTCGCCGACCTATGGCGAGCGCCCGGTGTGGGAACGCAAGGTGGTCACCATCGGCTTCACCGGCACCTATACTGACCAGACCGCCGAGGGCGACGGCATGGCACTCGCCGGCAAGCAGAGTATCCGCTTCAGGTCGAAACTGCGGCTGCTGGTTGCGGATTGAGGCGCGGTGCTGGCCGGTCTCGCCGGCGTCAGCTGATCAGGCGATCTGCGTGGGAGCCGATCCAGAACCAAAGATATCCTTCGCCTGTTTCGACGGCGAGCGCGCGATAGCGCATGCCGACCCGAACCGACCAAAATCGCCCGACCTTCTTGAACTGGAGAGATGGATGGCGAGGATTGCGCTTCAATAGCGCAAAGTTCGCGTCGGCGAGCTCCCGGATATGAACAGGCAATTGCTGGTAGGCAGCCCAAAATTTGGGGGAGGCCGCGTGCTTCACAAGTCGCGCGACTGCCCGGCGCGATGCGCTGCCAGGGCTTCGTCCGCCAAGGCGTCGAGTTTCCCGGCCTTTGCGTCTCGTTCGATCGCTGCATCGAAGCGCTCCGCATCGAACGCTTCAAACCAGGCACGAAAACGGGCCAGTTCGCGAGGAGGAAGCTGTTCGACGGCCTTTTCGATATCTTCCGCAGTAGTCATGACCAACATATGGCATCGGCCAGATCGAGCGGAAAGGCGTCGCGATGAAGCCGAGCGCCTAAACCCGCCCGTTGACCGGCAGCAGCGCGCCGGTGACGGCGCTGGCGGCATCGCTGGCGAGGAACAGGATCACCTCGGCGAGTTCCTTTGGCGTCACCCATTTGGAGATATCGCCCTTCGGCATCGCGGCGCGATTGGCCGCGGTGTCGATGATCGAGGGCAGCACGGCGTTGACCGTGACCTTGCCCTTGAGCTCCGCGGCGAGCGACTCGGTGAGACGATGCACGCCGGCCTTCGAGGCGGCGTAGGGGCCCATGCCGGAGGCGGCCTGCAACGCGCCGAGCGCGCCGATATTGACGATGCGCCCGGCGCCGGACCTGACGAGATGCGGGATGGCGGCGCGCGACGTGTTGAAGGCGGTCATCACGTTCATCGCATGCATGCGCTGCCAGGTCGCGGGATCGCCGTCGCTCACCGCTTCGAAGGTGAAACCGCCGGCGATGTTGATCAGCCCGTCGAGCCGGCCGAAATGCGCGGCCGCCTTGTCGATTGCGGCCGCGGCCTGCGCCGTGTCGGTCAGATCGATACCGCCAAGCTCGATACGCTCGGCGGTCGCCGCAAGCGTTGACGCCGCATGATCGATGCCGGCGACGCGCGCGCCGCGCGCCAGCGCTTCCTCGGCGACCACTTTGCCAAGCGCGCCGAGGGCGCCGGTGATGACGATGGCTTTTCCGTTCATGGCGGGTCTCCGTACGCACGAGCTGGCTGAGTGCTCACTATGATCAGGCGGAATTCATTTGCAATGCCGCCAAATTCGTCTCCCACTGCGCGCATTGATAATTTCGTTCACCTCAAGGGTGTTTGCGATGCCGACACTGAGGCCCTGCGAATCCCATCTCGACATCGTCAAGTTCAGCTATCCGATGCCGCATTTCGCGGAAGCGCTCCGGCATCAGCGCAAGATCAAGGTGGTGGCGCTGGGATCATCGTCAACGGCGGGCGCCGACAATGTCCTGCCGTTCCCGCCGCGGCTCGAAATGCTGCTGCGGCAACGCTTCTTCGGCCGGATGATCGACGTGATCAATCGCGGGGTCGGCGGCCAGGAAGCACCGGAAGAGTATTCGCGCATCGAGTCCGATGTGACCGCCGAGGCGCCGGTGCTGGTGATCTGGCAGGTCGGTACCAACGCGGTCTACAAGAGCTACAATCCGGCCGAGGTGCGCGCCACGCTGGAGGCAGGTCTCGACGTGCTCGCCGCGCTGCCGCTCGACGTGATCGTGATGGATTCCCAGTACACGCAGGCGATCGTCGGGACGCAAGCTGCGCTCAATCTCGCCAACGTGATCATGCCTGTCATCGCGGAGGTCACCGCGAGCCGCAAGGTGAATCTGTTCAGCCGCTTCATGCTGATGAAGCGCTGGGTTGATGACGGCATTCCGCTTGGCGAGCTCGACGACGGCGGGCAGCTTCACACCAGCGAATGGGCGACCAATTGCGTGACCCAGTCGCTGTTCGCCGCGATCGACGAGGCCTTGAAGCCGGAAGCGATCACGTCGGGCTGATTGCGTGACGTCCGACTACGTAAGACTACGGGGTAGGGGCGGTTGCGTAAAATTTGCGGCAGTTCTGTAAGTCGTTTGCAGAAACCTGTCCCTTAGAAGCGGACCTCCAGCCAAGGTAGGGGTTATGCGAATGGGAAATCTTCCGGACCACGGTTTACCGCTCGTTCAGCTTAAGGAGCAGCGGCGCGATCTCGTGGTGGCACTGCAGAATCGCAAGGGGCCAGTGGGCAGCTGGGAATTGATGCAGATCGCAGCGATCCAGCAGGCGATCTCGGCATTCGAGGATGTGATTGCCGACCTCGATGCGGAGCTCGAGCTCGAGGCCGCGGCGGCCTGAGCCGATTGAACCGATCAAGTGATCTGATCAGGGTGATCTGATCAGGCTTGCAGATAGCGGTCTTCAAGCGCCTTGCGCTCGGCCCGGCCGAGCCCGAGGCCTTCACGGAAATAACCGTCGAGGCTGCCATAGTCGGCATCGATCGCCTCGAACGCCGCCTCCAGAAATGCCGCGCGCACGGTGCCGAGCACCTGCTTGACGTCGTCGGGCAGCTCGGTGCTGTGGGCCGGATCGCGTTTGTAGTACTGATTGGTCAAGAGATAGTCGTCCGCGATCACCTGCTCGGACACGCCGAGCGCGTGCAGGATCAGCGCGCAGGCAAAGCCGGTGCGATCCTTGCCCGCGGTGCAATGGATCACCAGCGGCGCGCGATCCTCGAGCAGATGGGCGAACAGCGTGCGATAGCGCGCCGTTTTGTCCTGCACGTAGCCGCGATAGGATTCCCGCATCACGTCGATCGCATCGGCTTCGGACAGTGCACGGTTGCCGGCGATCGCGCGCAGCGCGGCCACCACCGTCGGCTCGACGGGGAGCGAATGCACGGTCACCTCGCTCATGCCGCACAGCGCCTCGGCGCGCTCGGCGACGCCGCGGAAATCGAATGCGCTCCTGACCCCGAGGGAGCGCACCACGGCGACGTCCTGCTCGGTGAGATGCGCAAGATGGTTCGAGCGGAAGATCTGCCGCCAGCGCACCGTCCGGCCGTCGCGCGTCTGGTAGCCGCCGAGGTCGCGGAAATTGCTGGCGCCGGCGAGGTTGAGGTGACGGGCAGGGGCTTCGGACATCGGGCGGGCCTGTTGCAGCTGTTGGGATCCTGGCTCAACCTTGGGCGCAGGAATGACGGCGCAGACTGGTCTATAACGGGCCTCTCGGGGGGAGAATATGACTTATCGCGGAGGCGCCATTCTGGCCGGCGCATTTGTTCTCGCAATTCTTGGTTCCTCGGCGGCATCGGCGCAGTCCGCCTTCCGGAATTATCATTGTGCCGACGGCACGCAGTTCATTGCGGCGTTCTTCAACAACGATACCCGCGCGCATCTGCAGCTCGACGGCAAGGCGGTGACATTGACGAAGCGGCTGTCGCTGACGGGCGTGCGCTACAAGGGCGGCGGCGTCACGCTCGAGTTCACGCGGGCCGGGCTGACCAGACTCCGGCATGCGAGGAGGCCGGTGACGGCCTGCGAGCTGGCATGAAACAGGCTGGCATGAAAAAGGGCCGAAACGCTGTGTTCCGACCCCTCTCTATTGTCTTGATGCTGTCTGACGTTTTTGCGTCACGCCTCGCCGCCGCACTGACATCAGTGATCGCGGCTCGGCTTGGCGTCGTCGATAGCGGCCTGATGGTACCAGCTCTCGCTGCAGGCTGAGGTCTCGACCTCAGCGAGTTCGCGCGCTGACCGCATGTCGCCGTAGCGGCGTCCGCCGACAGCCGCGCGGCCCCCTGCCGGGAATTGATAGATCGTCGCCGATCCCTGGATTGGCCCTTGGTTTTGGCCCGTCGTGATCATGTCAAAGTCTCCTTTGGCCGGAGCGAGCCTCCATGGTGCGCCCGACTCATTCGCGTGTGGTTACCGTGATTTTGATATCGGCCCGAGCTCGGTCGCGTGCAAGTTGACCAAGAAATAGTCATTATCTGTCTAATTCGTGTGCAAACCCAGGTTTGCCTCCTGCGGGGCAGGATGCAGCTGACCAACGCTTGAGCCGTGACGATGGTTGCTGGGCGCCCGGCGGTCGGACACGAACTGTCACACAGCCCTGCCGCCGCATTAATCGGCTGATGCGGGCGTAGCCGAATTTGCTGCAGAAACGGGCGGCGGCGGGGGCGGAGAGAAGATTTTGGCTGACCGCGGCGCATGCCAGCCGCGCTGCTATGTCGCAGCTAAAAATGCGAGGTCCGCTGTGGACAGCGGCGAACGGGACGGGTGCCGCAGTGCAGCGACTGGCATTTTAATTGCTTAGTAAGAGCCGGCCGATGGTGGCCGGGTACGCGTGCGGCGACCGACTGGCTTTCGGTTCCTCACGGTTTTGCATCATCAACAGAGAGGTTCAATGACCAAGTACAAGCTCGAGTATATCTGGCTCGACGGATATACGCCGACGCCGAGCCTGCGCGGCAAGACGCAGATCAAGGAATTCGCGTCGTTCCCGACCCTCGAACAGCTTCCGCTGTGGGGCTTTGACGGTTCGTCCACCCAGCAGGCTGAAGGCCACAGCTCTGACTGCGTGCTGAAGCCGGTCGCCTGCTATCCCGACGGTGCGCGCGAGAACGGCGTGCTGGTGATGTGCGAAGTCATGATGCCCGATGGCAAGACGCCGCATGTCTCGAACAAGCGCGCGACCATTCTGGACGACGAAGGCGCCTGGTTCGGGTTCGAGCAGGAATACTTCTTCTACAAGGACGGCCGTCCGCTCGGCTTCCCGGAGCAGGGTTATCCGGCTCCGCAGGGCCCGTACTACACCGGCGTCGGTTACAAGAACGTCGGCAGCGTTGCCCGCAAGATCGTTGAAGAGCATCTCAATTTGTGCCTGCACGCCGGCATCAACCACGAAGGCATCAACGCCGAGGTGGCGAAGGGCCAGTGGGAATTCCAGATCTTCGGCAAGGGCTCCAAGACCGCCGCTGACCAGATGTGGATGGCTCGCTATCTGATGCTGCGTCTCACCGAGAGCTACGGCATCGACATCGAATTCCACTGCAAGCCGCTCGGCGATACCGACTGGAACGGCTCGGGCATGCACGCCAACTTCTCGACCAAGTACATGCGCGAAGTCGGCGGCAAGGAGTATTTCGAGAGCCTGATGAAGGCCTTCGACAAGAACCTGATGGACCACATCGCGGTCTACGGCCCGGACAACGACAAGCGTCTGACCGGCAAGCACGAGACCGCGCCGTGGAACAAGTTCAGCTACGGCGTGGCTGATCGTGGCGCCTCGATCCGCGTGCCGCACTCCTTCGTCAACAATGGCTACAAGGGCTATCTGGAAGACCGCCGCCCGAATTCCCAGGGCGACCCCTACCAGATCGCTTCGCAGATCCTGAAGACCATCTCCGAGGTGCCGACCGGCGCCAAGGCTGCTGCGTAAATGACTGCGGCTTAATGGCCGCGGCGTAAGCCGCGATCAGACCCGGATGGAGCCATCCGGTACCGCTATGGGGTCCGCCAGGGCGACAGCTTTGGCGGACCTTTGCGTTTGACGACAGGGTTTGCAGGCGGTGTTCCGCCGAAAGCGGTTTCGCCGCGTTATGAACCGCGCTAGATAACGATTGGATATTGGCTGCCGGGGACGCGGCGCTTGTTTGAGGGGTTCTACAAGGTCCGGTTCGAGCTGGGCGGCGCCGTCGGCCGCAGCGTGATGTATGTCGGCAACGGCAAGCTGCTCGGCGGCAATTCGGCGTTCGCCCATATCGGCACCTACGCAAGGGACGGCGACGAGGTCGCAGTCGAGATCCAGACCGTTCGCCACAATCCGGATCCGAACTACCGCGCGATGGCCGGTACCGATGACGCGACGCTGATCGCCAAGGGCCGTCCGGACGGCGAGCTCTATCGTTTCAAGGGCGAGCTCAAGGAGTTGCCCGGCGTGCCGTTCCAGTCGGTGATGACGCCGATCACCGAGGCCGACATCCCGATCGCCGGCGGTGTCGGCGACGGCGGCATCGTCAACGGGCTCTATTCGATCCACATTCGCGTGCTCGATGGGATCGACGGCGGCCTCACCGGCGTGATGCTGCTCAACGACGGCCGCATCCTCGGCGGCGACGCGTTCTTCTACTATCTCGGCAGCTACACCTCCGAGAAGGGCCGCTGGATGGGCCAGATCCTCAATCAGGAGCACACCTCGGCGATGGGCGAGAACCCGGTCTTCGGCGGCCATGAGGTCGGCATCGGTTTTTCCGGCACATGCGACGCGGAGGGCGCGGTGCTCGAAGCGACCGCACTGGCCGGCAAGCGCAGCCTGCGCCTCACCGCCGCGCTCAAGCTGATGCGGCGGGCGTAAGCGATGGACAATTCGGTTCGCGTGCTCTCGACGCTGGCGCTGAAGGGCGCGGTCGCGCGCCTTGCCGAGGCCTATCTGGCAGCGAGCGGGGTGCGGATCGATGCCGATTTCGCGCCGACGCTGGCGCTGCTCGACCGCCTGCGCGGCGGCGAGGGTGCCGATCTCGTGATCCTGACCCGCGAGGGTCTGATTGAGATGATCGGCGAGGGCCGCATCGCGCGGGACAGCGCGGTCGACCTCGCGCGCTCCAATGTCGGAGTTGCGGTGAAGGCGGGTGTCGCGCATCCCGACATCGCGACCGAGGCCGCGCTGCGTGCGGCGCTGCTCGGCGCGCGGGCGGTCGCCTATTCGCGGCTTGGTGCCAGCGGGATCCTGTTCGCGCGGCTGATCGAGCGTCTCGGCATTGCGGAGGCGATCAACGCCCGCGCAGTGATCATTCCGATGGGCTTCACCGCCGAGAAGCTCGTCAGCGGCGAGGCGGATCTTGCGATCCAGCAGATTAGCGAGTTGAAACAGGTGGGCGGTATCGAGGTCGTCGGGCCCATCCCGCGGAGTTTGCAGACGCCGGCGGTTTTCTCCGCAGGCCGCATCGCGGCCGCGCAGCGTGCAGAGGCCGCCGATCAACTGCTGCGCTATCTGTCGTCGGCGGATGTTGCGCCGGTGCTGCGCGAGACCGGGCTTGAGCCTTGAATTTGCCCGCACCGCGACGCAACCTGCCGCCCATGTTCAGACCTCTCCAAGCCATTGCCGTCGTCGCTGCGCTGGCGGTTCCGGCGCTCGCCCACGCGCAATCGGCCGACCTCGTGCTGTGCGACCGGCTCGCCGCCGATCCCTCCGATCCCGACAAGCCGGCCGATGTGAAGGGCGTCGGCGACATCGCATCGGCCGACATCGCGACTGCGATCAAGTATTGCGCGGTGGCGGCAAAATCGTCGCGCCGCGCGATGTACGAACTCGGCCGCGCCTATGCCGCCAACCGGCAGACGGCGGAAGCGGCAACCGCCTGGCGCAAGGCGGCCGACAAGGGCTCAACGTCGGCGATGGTCGAGCTCGGCGTGCTCTATGGCAACGGCACCGGCGTCGCCAAGGACGAAGCGCAGGCGCGAAAACTGTTCGAGCGCGCGGCGCAGGCCGGCAATGCGCGCGGCGTCAGCAATCTTGCGGCGCTCGGCGGCAGCGCGGCATCCGATCCGGCGCGTGCGCGCGAACTGCTCGCCAAATCGGCCGAGACCAATGCCGAGGCGCAGTACCAGCTCGGCATGATGCTCGCCGAAGGCAGGGGCGGTGCGCAGGACGATACCGGCGCGCGGGCGCTGTTCGAAAAGGCCGCGGCGCAGAACCATCCGGGCGCGCTGGAGCGGATGGGCGCGTTCGCGCAGGCCGGACGCGGCGGGCCGAAGGACAGCGATGCCGCAAAAGCCTATTACGAGCGGGCGGCGGCGCTCGGCGACGAGGACGCCAAGAAGGCGCTGGAGCGCGCCCGCTGTCCCTATGTGATCAAGGACAAGCGCGGCAACGCCGTGACCAATCTCTGCTTCTAGGAACGCTCGCGCGCGCGTCTCGTTGATATGCGAAACGCATTGGCGAGGCGATGTCATGATCCGCAAGCTGCGTTCCGGCGAGTACCGGCTGTATTCCCGCAAGGTCAATCCGAAGACCGGCAAGCGCCGCAATCTCGGCACCTTCAAGTCACGCGCGGCGGCTGAGAAGCACGAGCGCGACGTGCAGTATTTCAAGCGACACTAGAGCTTCGGTCCTCAGAACCGAAGCTCTAGCCTTTTTTTGACGCGTTTTCTTCACGCGAACCGGCGTCCGCTTCGCTCGAAAACGCTATGGTCTCTTCGCGCTAGGGCGGCGGGCACGTTGCGCCCGTCTTGACCCAGGCCTCGACCAGCGCGCCGGCCTGCGCCTGCGTGCCCGGTGCGGGCGAGCGGCCGAAGCCGGGATGCCAGGCCCAGCCCACCAGCGTGTCCTTGCCGATATGCTCGATCAGCTCCTCGACCTTGCGGCCGCCATTGCGCGCGGGGTCGCGGATCTGGGCGCAAATCTCGCCGACGGTCTTGCCGGCCCATGCCATCTCGCGTGGTGCCAGGTGCCATTCCGGGTGACCAGGCACGCGGCCGGGATCGAAATTGGCATGCTGGTGGCAGATCGAGCAGCGCATCGCGTCCTTGCCGTGGCCATCGGCGCCGCGGGTGACCGGCGGCTGGTGCATGCGGCTGATGTCGCCCTGCCGCGGGCTGTCGCCGGCCGGATGGCAATTGGTGCAGCGCGGATGGGTCAACACCTTGCCGAGCTCGGTGAAGATCGCAGCCGAGCGCTGCTCGACGTTCTCGATGCCGGCAAAGCTTTCCGGCGAGGCGAGGGCGTGGCTCGCGCTCTCCGATGCCGCATAACCTGCGCACAGGCTGGTCGCGAGCGCCGTCGCGACTGCAACGATCCGAAACCGCGTGTCCGGTGGCATCGCGCGCAGGCTCATTTGTTGGCGGTCAGATAGCGGTTGGAATCGGCGAGGATCACGTCGCGCACCGCCTGGTGATACTTGATGTAGCCGGTGCAGCGGCACAGATGACCATCGAGCGCGTCCGCAATCACGGTCTCGAGCTGGTCGCGTGCGACCGGCGTCTTCGCCAGCCGTTCGAGCAGCACTTGGCCCTCGTTGAGGAAACCGGCCGTGCAATAGCCGCACTGGAACGCGAAGTGGTCGATGAAGGCGCGCTGCAACGCCGAGAGCTCGCCGTCCCTGGCGTGACCCTCGACGGTGCGGATCGTCATGCCGTCGAAATTCGCCGCCGGCACCACGCAGGTCGGGCTGGTGATGCTGGTGCCGTCGGGGTTATCGATGATGATCGCGCAACTCAGGCATTGCGCGGCGCCGCAGCCGAACTTGGTTCCGGTCATCCCGAGCATTTCGCGCAGGAAGTCGTTCATCGAGAGGTCGTCGCGGACCTCGATCGGACCGTGCTTCTGGCCGTTGATGGTGAGGTTGAGCGTGGTCACGCAAGCGCTCCCTTGAGCAGGGCTGATGTCACCGGCAACGAGCGGAAGCGATGGCCGGTGGCGTCGTTGATGGTGTTGAGCAGCGCCGGCACGATCGGGATCATCACCACCTCGGCCATGCCCTTCGGCGGCTCGTCCGGCGTCAGCGGCGGCAGCATCTCGATCTCGAGATCGTGCAGCGGCAGATCGGAGCCGCGCGCGATCAGGTACTGGCCGAGATTCCATTGCCCGTTGCCGGGCCCGCCTTCGAACGGCGGCAGGGTTTCGAGCAGCGCGTAGCCGACGCCCATCGCGAACCCGCCATGCGACTGGCCGAGCACCACTTCGGGCACCAGCGCCTGGCCGCATTCGAACACGCTGTAGGCCTTGGCGATGCGCAAGGTGCCGGTCGCACGCTCGATCTCGACACGCACCAGCGTGCCGCACATCGAGGTATAGGCGGTGCCGATCCGGTTGTTGTCGGTCGGCGGAAACTTGACGCTGACACGGTCGATCCGCTCGAACCGACCGCGGCCGCGGCGGATCGCCAGCGCATCGATCTCGGCGCGATACTGCTCGCCGAACAACGGGAAGCGGGCGCGCGACCAGGCCCAGCGCGAGAAGCTGTGCGCGATTGCGCCGGTGACGAAGCCGCGCGCATGTGCGGCCGCGGCGAGCTGCGGCAAGGGCAGCGGCGCGAGATCGTCGAGCACGAGCTGGCCGTCCTGCCAGCGCGCCTTGTCCCACTGCCGGGCGCGCGGATCGGCCTTACCGATGTGCCAGAGCTCGAGCGCGGCCGGCCACAGGCCGAAGCGGAAGATCACGCGCGCCGCCTCGGCCGCCGAATGCGTCCCAACATGGGCGCCGATCGAAGCGCTGGTGGCCGAGCTGATCGCGGGTACCCAGCGCGGGTTCTTCTCGGCTGTGTCCTGGGTCTTCTGATCCATCGTGTAGGGATCGCCCGAGGTGACGAGCCCGAGCGCATCATAGCTGTCGACCCGGGAGACGGCGACCTCGTCGGCCACGCCGCCGAGATGGCCGGCGACCCGGTTCGCCAGCGCGGTGCCGACACCATTGCCCATCTCGACATGATCGCAATGGATCGCGATCCGCCCCTCCGGATCGATCTCGACCCGGCCGAGCGAGCAATCCGCGCCCGAACCGTAATCCTTGGTGACGCAGGCAACCCCGGTGCCGATCAGGCGTCCTTCCGGCGCGTTCTGCTTGGCTGCGGCGCGTTGCTGCCAGATCGGATGCGTCTCGAGCTTGTCGAGGATGTCAGGCGTGCGCACCGACACGATGTAGGGATTGCCGGTCATGGTCCGGCCGTTCTGTTTCAGCGCGTTGTTGCGCCGGAACGCGATCGGATCGACCTTCAGCTCGCTCGCGGCCTCGTCGATCAGGACTTCGAGCGCGGTCATGGTCTGCAGCGTGCCGTAGCCGCGCATCGAGCCTGCGGTGATACCGCGCGAATGCAGCGCCACGGTGGTGACGTCGACCTTCGGGATATCGTAGATGCCGATCGCGGCGGTCGCGGCCACGACCGCGACATTGGCGGAAAAGTTGGCGAGCCCGCCGCCGTCGAGCACATGGTCGGCGGCAAATGCGGTGATCTTGCCGCTCTTGCGATCGATCCCGATCCGCGAGCGCATCTTGATCGGGTGGCGTTTGATGCCGCCCTGGAATTGCTGGTAGCGGTCGTGCGCCAGCCGCACCGGCCGTCCCGGAAAGAACATCGCCGCCAGCGCGACGTAAAGCACGAACGGCGTATGGTCGCGGCCGCCGAAGCCGCCGCCGACATGGGCGAATTGCGCGTTGATGTGCGAGGGCCGGAACGGCGGGCGAGCCTTGCCGAGCAGATGAGCGATCGACTCGGTCGCCTCGTAGGGCGACTGCACGCCGAGCACCAGTTCGAGATTGCCGCTGGTCTCGCTGTACCAGGCGAGCCCGCTCTCCGGTTCGAGGAACATCGGATCGACCGACTGGGTCTCGAACTCGCGGTCGAGCACGAGCTGCGACGGATCGTCCCGGTCGAGCTGGGCGCGGATTTGTTCGCCATAGGTCGCGGCCTTGGCGTAGTCGGCCTTGGTCTCCGTGGCGAGCGGCAGCCAGACCGGCAGCGCCGCGTTCTGGATGCGGCTCGGCGACACCCAGCCGGCTTGGATCGGCGAGTAGATATCGGGCGCATCGGGTGTCGCGCCGGCGACGCGCGTGAAGCGATACGCGCCAAAGTTCGGCAGGACGACCGGGCCGGTCTCGTCGCCGAACTTGACGAAGCCGACATCGCGCAGCGCGAGGCGCGCGCGGTCGAAGGCGTCGAACTGCTCGAAGATCAACAGCGCGACCGGCTGCCCGAGATAGATCGGCGTCTTGCCGAGCGGGCAGAACAGATCGCCGGCGTGGAACTCCGGCACCCGCGCGCCGATCCGGTCGAGATCGGCTGCGGTGACGACGACCGAGGGCTTCGCCGGACCATCGAGACGGGCGAGGTCCATGCCGGCATAGACATGCGTGGCATCATTGGCGCGGACCAGGATGGCGTGCGAGGTGGTCGCGGGCCAGCCCGGCATGTCGGCGGCACGAAAGTCTGACGCGTAGAGTTTTGCGCCGGTGACCTTCGCCACGCCGTCGACGCGGCCGGCGCCCTTGGCCGCCGGGTTGAACTGGCCGCGCCCGGGCAGCGTCTCGCGGCAGGCGAAAGCCGGTTCCTTGGCAAGCGCCAGATGCGACAGGCTGACCGTGATGCCGCCTGCCGACAACCACTTCACGAATTCGCGTCGCGAAGGCCGCATGGTCTGATCTTTCATCGACATCTGAACGGCATATCGCGCCGGGGTTTAACGATTGGTGCAATACACGCGAAAGTATTGCGGCAAAGCGAGCGCAACTGCAACGCCGCAATAGGTCGTAGCCTTCTCACTCGTCGCCTTGGCCTCACTTGAGGTCGGCGATGGTGGCCGGTCCCGGACCCGGCGTGACCAGCGTCGGCCATTGCTTGGAGCCGAACGGCACCAGCGGGGGCAGGAAGGTCGTCATGCCGCGCTTCTTGGTCTCGGCGATGATCGCCTCGCGCGCATCGCCCCCCATCAATTCATAGTCCATCAGATGGTAGCTGCCGAAGAACAGCGCACCGACCGAACGGTCGGCGATGATCCGGGTCAGCGATTCCAGCATGTCCGACGGCGTGGTGGTGAAGGAGATCGTCTCGATCAGCATCAGGCGGCTGTTGATGGCGTCAGGCCCGAAGAACTGCGCCAGTACGCTGAAGATCACGTTGTTCTGCCGCGCCACATAGATCGTGTTGCTCGCGCCGTAGGTCTTGTCCCAGTCGGCGCCGAGCTGGCTCTTCCAGTCGGCCATGACCGTCATCCAGTGCGCGACCTGGGTCTGCGCGGCCCAGGCGACGTTCTTGGCGAGCAGTGGCGCCTGCTTCTTGCCGAACGCCTCGAGCGTCGCGAAGGGGATCGCGCCGGCGGTGAGGCATTCGTCCATGAAGGCGAGGTTGTTCTTGAGGATGGCGCGGTTGTTGTCGCGCCAATCCGCCTGCATCGGCGTGGCATCGAGCCCGTCGAGCGCCGACTGCATCCGGCTGCGATAGGCCTGCATCGATCCGCGCCACGCCTTGTCGTCGGGATTGTCGACATAGGGGCCGACCACTTCGGCCAGCGCCATCGTGCTGTGGCCGACCGACTTGAGCAGCTGATAGACGATCGGCACCTGCGGCGCCTCGGTCGGCGGCTTGCCCGGCCGGTACAGGATCAGGCGGCCGCCGGCGCCGGAGAACAGGCCGAGGATCACCGGATGCTTGTCGAGGATGTTCTTCTGGAAGATGCGCGCCGCATCGCCATAGAGCTCGAACATGCCGGTGTTGAGCGCGAGCACGTCCTTGGTCGCGACGTCGGCCGGCGTCGATGAAGTCTTGCCCGAGATCGGTGCCATGTAGTCGGGCAGCGACTGGGCGAGGGCGGCATCGCCGCTGCCCAGTAGTACCACCAATGCAGCGACCAAACGGAAACGATGAGTCATGTTATGCTCCTCGCAGCCGCCGACCCACGCCGAAGTCCGCGATGCGGCCCCCTCGACGCTGGCGGGATGCGCAATTGTTTTTGACGCAAATGAACTGGGATGGTCGATCCCGCAGGCCGCAACACGACGAGGGCGGGTGCTTACAGCTAAGCGACGAATCGGCGGGTGTCCACACCCGAAGACTACGCGGGTGGTTGCGTCATAACGTCATTCGGCGCTGGATTCAGCGGCGCTTTCTCATTCAGGGAATCATTCGCGTCGGCCGGCTTGCCGATGGCCTCAATCCTTGATCAGGAGCACGCCGCCGATGATCAGCGCGATGCCGGCCAGCCGCGAGATCGACACCGGATGCTGGGCCAGCCCGAACATCCCAAAATGGTCCATCGCGATGCCAGCGATCATCTGGCCCGCGACCACCAGCGCCAGCAGCGTCGCGGCGCCGAGCGACGGCAGCAGCAGGATCATCAGGAGGATGAAGACGCCGCCGAGGATGCCGCCGCTCCAGGCCCACCACGGCACAGCCGAGACCAGCTTCCAGGACGGCACCGGCTCGCGCGTTGCGACCAGCACGACCGCCATCGTCGCGAGCCCGCCGAGATAGCTCACGAGCCCGGCCCAGGCCGGCGAGTTCAGGGCGGACCTGAGATTGCCGTTCAGGACCTGTTGAACGGCCACGGCAATGCCGGCACCGAGCGCGAGGAGATAGAGGAACCAGACTTGCATGTGACGCCCCAAATCGATCGCCGAAGGATTTCCTTGTCATATTCGATCGGCAACGATCGTGGCATGCATTGGCGCGCGGCGCGCAACCCGCGGAATGGGCTTCCACCCGCGTCCGAGATCGAATAAGAGGCCGCAACCCCTAATTCCCCAGTATTTGAGCATGATCCGCCTCGATAACGTCTCCAAGCAAGTCGGCCACCAGATCCTTTTCATCGAAGCCTCCGCGGCGCTCCAGAGGGGCGAGAAGATCGGCCTGGTCGGGCCGAACGGCGCCGGCAAGACCACGCTGTTCCGCATGATCTCGGGTCGCGAAATCCCGGATGAAGGCCAGGTCTCGCTCGATCGCGGCATTTCGATCGGCTATTTCAGCCAGGATGTCGGCGAGATGAGCGGCCGCAGCGCGGTCGCCGAGGTGATGGACGGGGCAGGCCCGGTCAGCGTGGTCGCGGCCGAGCTCCGGGAACTCGAGGCCGCAATGGCCGACCCCGACAAGGCGGACGAGATGGACGACATCATCGCGCGCTATGGCGAGGTGCAGCACCAGTTCGAGGAGCTCGACGGCTACGCGCTCGACGGCCGCGCACGCGAGGCGCTGGCAGGCCTCGGCTTCAGCCAGGAGATGATGGACGGCGACGTCGGCAAGCTCTCCGGCGGCTGGAAGATGCGGGTGGCGCTGGCCCGCATTCTCCTGATGCGGCCCGACGTGATGCTGCTCGACGAGCCGAGCAACCATCTCGATCTCGAAAGCCTGATCTGGCTCGAGCAGTTCCTTAAGGGTTACGAGGGCGCGCTGCTGATGACCTCGCATGACCGCGAGTTCATCAACCGCATCATCAACAAGGTGGTCGAGATCGACGCCGGGCAGCTCACCACCTATTCCGGCAATTACGAATTCTATGAACAGCAGCGCGCGCTCTCCGACAAGCAGCAGCAGGCGCAGTTCGAGCGGCAGCAGGCGATGCTCGCCAAGGAGATCAAGTTCATCGAGCGCTTCAAGGCGCGCGCCTCGCACGCAGCCCAGGTGCAGAGCCGGGTCAAGAAGCTCGACAAGATCGAGCGGGTCGAGCCGCCGCGCCGGCGCCAGACCGTGGCGTTCGAATTCCAGCCGGCGCCGCGCTCCGGCGAGGACGTCGTCAGCCTGAAGAACGTCCACAAGGCCTATGGCAGCAAGCGGATCTATGACGGGCTCGACTTCATGATCCGTCGCAAGGAGCGCTGGTGCGTGATGGGCATCAACGGCGCCGGCAAGTCGACGCTGCTGAAGTTGGTCGCCGGTTCAACCGAGCCGGACGACGGCGCGGTCGCGATCGGCGGCAGCGTCAAGATGGGCTATTTCGCCCAGCATGCGATGGACCTGCTCGACGGCGAGCGCACCGTGTTCCAGTCGCTGGAGGACGCATTCCCGCAAGCCGGGCAGGGCTCGCTGCGCGCGCTTGCCGGCTGCTTCGGTTTCTCCGGTGACGATGTCGAGAAGAAGTGCCGGGTGCTGTCGGGCGGCGAGAAGGCACGGCTGGTGATGGCCAAGATGCTGTTCGATCCGCCGAACTTCCTGGTGCTGGACGAGCCGACCAACCATCTCGATCTCGCCACCAAGGAGATGCTCATCAACGCGCTTTCCGAGTTCGAAGGCACCATGCTGTTCGTCTCGCACGACCGGCATTTCCTCGCCGCGCTCTCCAACCGCGTGCTCGAGCTGACGCCCGATGGCATCCATCAATATGGCGGCGGCTACACCGAATACGTTGCGCGCACCGGCCAAGAAGCGCCGGGTTTGCGGAGCTAGCTCAAGCCCGCCACCGCGCGCAGAATGCCTCGACGTCGCCGGACTGAAACTCCGGCAGGCGCTCCCAAATGGTTTCCGGCGGCCAATTCCACCAGGCGATCTGCGACAGCTCGGCCGCGATCTTGCGGCTGAACCGCTCCTTGATCGGCCGGGCCGGGACGCCGCCGACGATGGTGTAGGGCGCGACATCGCGCGAGACCACCGCGCCGGCCGCCAGCACCGCGCCGTCGCCGACGGTGACGCCGGGCAGCACGATCACGCCATGGCCGATCCAGACGTCGTTGCCGATCACGGCGCGATCCGCGCGTCTGTTCTTGAAGAAGTCATGATCGCGCTCGGCGGCGTCGGTGTAATATTCCGGGCAATAGGTGAAGCGATGCTGGGACGGGCGCTCGAGCGGATGATTGGGCGCACCGATCCGGACCTGCGCCGCGATCGCGCAGAAGCGGCCGATCACGGCGTCGGCGACCATGCAGCCGCTGCCGAGATAGGAGTAATCGCCGAGCTCGCTGTATTCGATCGCGGTGTCGCCGAGCACTTCGCAGCAACGTCCGACCTTGACCTCCCGCAGCTTGACCGTCGTCTCGATGACGGTTTCGGCAATCTTGGGGCGGGAAGGTTTTGGTGCGGTCATGGCGTTGTCCTCGATAGGGCGAGCCGCTTCAGTCGCACGATTTTTGTTACGGTGAAATGACAGGAAAGGAGAACAGGCGCCCGCGGTCTAGTTTTTCAGGGTATCCGCCGCGACAATCGCCCGCACCATCGCGTCCTTCAGCGCCGCGCTGTTGGCGGGGTTCGATTGGCGCTTGCCGCCGGGGTCGTCGAAATCGCGCGATGGGGCATCGGCGCAGCATGGACGACATTTCGGATGAAATGCGGCATCGCCGTTTCTCGCCAGCAATGCAAAGCGGCATGGGGCGCTGCGTAGCGCTCGGCTTGTGGAGCCAAATACCGCCCGCTACGCTTCGGAAAAAAAGCGGGAGCGGAACGGCATGAAGCAGATCAGGATCGGCGACATCACGATCGACGCGGTGATCGAGCGCGAGGGGCCGTGGCGGCGGCCGCAGGATTTCTTCCCGACCTACGACGACGCCGTCTTCAAGCATCACCTCAAGACGATGGAGCCCGAGGTCTTCGACGCTGCGCGCGGCATGATGGTGATCACCTACCAGACCTTCGTGGTGCGGACCCCGCGCTATACCATCCTGGTCGACACCTGCACCGGCGAGGACAAGGGGCACCCGCCACCGTTCGACTTCCCGGGCAAGGAGCGTTGGCGCAACGAGCTGTTCGCGCTCGGCATCTCCTATGAGCAGATCGACTACGTGTTCTGCACCCATCTGCATATCGACCACACCGGCTGGAACACGACGCTGCGCGACGGGCGCTGGGCGCCGACCTTTCCGAACGCGAAATACGTTTTCCATAAAGGCGAGTACGCGGCCTGGGAGGCCGAGAATGCGAAAGGCGCCAATCCGCCCGGCACGGTGTTTCGCGACAATTGCCTGCCGATCGTCGAGGCGGGGCAGGCGCTGCTGGTCGACGACGACTACGCGCTCGACGACACCGTCACGCTGACGCCGACGCCGGGCCATTCGCCCTGCCACTGCTGCATCAACATTGTCTCGAAGGGGCAGCGCGCGGTGGTCGCCGGCGACCTGATGCATCACGCGATCCAGTGCCGCGAGCCGGAGTGGTCGGCTAAGCCGGATTGGGATCCGAAGCAGTCGGCACGGTCGCGTCGGAAATTCTTTGCCTCGGTCGCCGGGACCGATACGCTGATCCTGCCGATCCATTTTCCCGCTCCGACGGTCGGCCTGATCACGGCCGACGGCGATCGCTTCGACTATCGCTTCAAGCGGGAGTAGACGCGGGCGGCCGGGAGCCCAGGTGTTATCAGAACCGCGCCGTGCGGGCCCGGCGCGGGGCCTGGGTCAGAAAGCGCTCCAGATCGGCGCACAGGCGATGCGCGAGCTCCTCATCGATCGCGAAGGTCGAGGCGGTGCCGGCGCAGTCGATTTCGATGGTTCCGCGCAATGGCGCGGCGGAGGTGGTCGACACCTCGATGTCTGTCGCTCTCTGCACGGTCATCTCGTCAACCTTCCCTTCAGGCGGTGGCCGCCAATCCTCATCTGGGGATGACGGGGCGTCCCTTTCGCCGTCGTTCTTCGATGAATCTCACGCCGATCTCGGTGCCGTCGACACGAACCAGCTCGCAGCGCCGGAACGCCAGCCCCCGCGAGGACAGCACCAGAAAGAATTCCTGGGCCTTCAGCACGTCGAGTGTCCCCTCGACCTCGAGCCGGGCACCGCTCTGCGAGACGTCGAGCAGGATGCAGCTCCGCCGCCAGGTCCCGTCGACACCCATCAGATTGACGGGATGGCGCGTGTCGAGCTTGACGCGCTCCGCCCTGCGGTCGCCATATGTCATGCACACTCACACGGCCTGGGTGCGCTTCGTCGTCACCATGGCCCGCGCCTCCGCATCGTCGATCGTGGCTGGCGGGTTTGCGGAGGCGCGGGCCGCACCGGCAGCGTTGGCGGCGCGGATCGTGTCCCGAAGCTCGGGCCGCACGAGCTTGAGCAGCCGGGCCTGCCGGGGCGGCGTCGACCGCATCACGAGGTCGGCAAGGACGCGGTGAGGCAGGTCGCTGCGCGAGATCAACGCGTCTGCGATGTCGTCGTCGCGCTCGGCGGCATCGACCATCATGGCAAGGCCGGCGCTGGTCATATCCGCGCCGGGATTGCGCGCCAGCGCGCGAAGCACATTGCTGTCGCCGCGCATCAGCAGAATGTCCGCGAGCTCGGCGTTGACCTGCTTGCGGCCGGCGATCGCGCAGAGATGTCCTTCGGCCCGCATCCAGGCGATGTCGATCAAATCGGCATCCGGAATGCAGTCGCATTTTCTCAGGATCGGCGCGGCGACATCGGCGTCGTCATGGTTGGCCAGACGACGCGCCAGTTCGCACGGCACCAGGTGCAAGTCGGCAAGCGAGCGGCTGAGCGTGGTCAGGGTCCGCAACTCGACGTCGTCAGTCAGGCGGATCAGGATCCCGTCGAACATCTCGACCTGTTGCGCGCTGAGCCGATGAGCGTCGTCGAGAAAAAGCTTTGCCACCTCCTGTAGCATACGCGTGCGGAGATCGGGGGAGCCGGCCTTCAGGACGTGGTCGAGCTTGGCAATAAGTTCTGGCGAGGCAATGGCTGTCATTGCGGTACCTAAAATGTTCCGCGACGAGGAACGTCATTGTTCCCAAGGTCAATCTGCCCGCCGAATCTTTAATAGAGGTATAGAATTCGATGGGGAGGGCCACCCCGACGGTGGATGTCCCGGCAAACACTATCGAAATTCGGCAGCGGCGAACCTTTGCCTGATTGTCCGGCTGGGCGCATGACCCGCATTTTCCCTGATTGAATTTGTCGGACGATTCGCATCTGGTGCTTGGAATTCATCAATGAGCCCGGGCGCGAGGTGGGCGCGGCCGACAAATTTTGCAGAACAGTTCATTTGAAGACCAGTTCATTTGAAGAACATGTCATAGGAGCGGTCATTTGACGGCGCCATTGCTGGTGCCGAGAGTCTTTCGTTTTGACGATGTTGATGCATTCCGGAGTTCGATCCGAAATCTGGATGTTGATTTCACGCCACTCGTGCGGAAGATTTCGGCCGAGCAGGTCATCCTGAGCTTGCCGGGATGCGAGCTCAATTACACCCAGTCCTTTCCACGGATCGTCGACGCACAGCTTGGGCCGCACACCACCGCTGTCGGCTTCACGATGGACGATGGCGTTCCGATGCGCTTCAACGGCGTCGAGCGTGATCGTGCGGTGATCGTAGTCGGCGGCGGCGGCGCGTTCTATACATCGGTGGAGCAGACGGCGCGCCAATATGCCTCGGTGATGTTCACGCCCGAGATCGTCGACCGCGGTTGGCCGAACCCCGGTCTCCATTTCAGCATCCACGAGATTTCTCAGCGCGCGCAGGACCGGCTGCGCGAGGTGGTCAGGCAGGTCCTGCTCGTCACGTCGGAACAGGTTGCGATCGCGGAATTCGCTTCGGGGGCCTCGATCAAGGAGACGCTGCTCGCCGCGATCGACGACGCGTTCGCCGAGATCGTGCCGGCCAGATGGGCGACGCGCGCCAACACGACGCGCCAGTTCAAGGTGTTCAACGACGCGCGCGCCATTCTGGCCGGCGATGTCGCCCATCCGATCTACAGCGGCGAGCTCGCCAAGCAGATCGGCGTGTCGGTGCGCACGCTGCACGACGCCATCCAGCGCTACCGGGGCATCAGCCTGCATCGCTATCTGCGGCTGCGCCGGCTCTGGCTGGTACGCAAGCAACTGCTCGCCGGGGCGCCCAGCGTTAAGGCCTGTGCGCTTGCCTACGGCTTCTGGCACCTCAGCGATTTCTCGCGGAGCTACCGGTCACATTTCGGGGAAGCACCGTCGGAGACGCTGGCGGCCGCCCGGGTGCGCGCCGATCCGTCATCGGACAGACACGAATCGTAACAATCCATCTGAACGGAATCTTAACGCGGGCCGGGGAATCTGTCGGTACGATTCCACCAGAGGCGGCCCTGATGCACCCCCGGCGATTTGCGCGTGTTCGACCGTCGGGTTGCGTCTCCAGTGTGGTCAAGCTCCAGCTGGACCCGAAGACGCCGCTGATCGAATGCCGGCTGGTGGACTATTCCGCCGGAGGGGCCTGCCTGGAGTTTTCCAAGCCGATCCAGCTGCCCGAACGCTTCGAAATGCTTCACGGCAACACCAGGAAGCGCTGCCGGCGGGTCTGGAGCAGGGGCGTGCGGGTCGGGGTCTCGTTCTGAGCGCCGAAGGGACGGTCGCTCGCCACCGCCAACAGCCGTTCGGGCCGCGCGCCGCGCGACCCGATGGTCTGTCCCGATTGAAATGAGCGAATGAGCGCCGGCGAGGGGGCTCAGGCGCCGCTCTGGCACTTCTTCATGAATGAGGTCTTGGCCGCGCCGGCGAGCTTCTTGCCGTCGGAGCCGACTGCCTTGGTCTCGCAGGCGTCCATCGTGCACTTCTTCATGAACGAGGTCTTGGCCGCGCCGGCCAGCGGCTTGCCGTCCTTGCCGACCGCCTTCGTCTCGCAGGAGGCGTCCTGAGCAAATGCCGAACCGGCGGCAAAGGTCGCGATCACGGCCGCCAAGAAAATCCGCTTCATCTGGGTTCTCCCTAAACCAAACCAGTGGCCGGATTGGATATCGGATTCTTGGCCCGATCAAGTTCCCACAGCCGATTTTGTCTATAAAATACCCGGTTAGCTGCGGGAAAATTCCGTGCGCACGGAACAAACGGGGGAAACGCGGAATGGAATTCGAGACGCTGGTACAGACACGCAAAAGCGTGCGCGGGTTCAAGAAGCAGCCGGTGTCCCGGGCGACCGTCGAGGAGATCATCGAGGTGGCCAAGCGCGCGCCGTCCTCGATGAACACCCAGCCTTGGCACGTCCACGTCCTGACCGGGGCGCCGCTGGAGGAAGTGCGCCGCCGCAACATGGAGGAGATGATCGCCGGCGCCAAGGCCAAGCGCGACATCGTCAGCCATGGCGAGTACCAGGGCGTGCACCGCGGCCGCCAGGTCGACATCGCCAAGAAGCTGTTCGGCGCCATGGGGATCGCCCGCGACGACAAGCCGATGCGGCAGGACTGGGTGCTGCGCGGCTTCCGCCAGTTCGACGCCCCGGTCTCGCTGGTGCTGACCTATGACCGCATCCTCGATCCCGGCGCGGTCTGCCATTTCGACCTCGGCGCGCTCTGCTACGGCATCGTGCTGGCCGCCTGGGATCGCGGCCTCGGCAGCGTGATCAATGGCCAGGGTATCATGCGCTCCGACATCGTGCGCGAGGTCGCCAGCATCCCCGAAGACCAGGTGATCATGACCTGCGTCGCGATGGGCTATCCCGACGACAGCTTTGCCGCCAATGCGGTGCGCTCCGACCGCGAGGCCAATAGCGACTTTGTCAGCTACGTCGGGTTTGCCGAATAAAGTTAGGTCAGGGCGAGGCGCCGCGTTCGTGCGGCGATCGCCGGTCGTTTGCTGGCTGCCAAAAACCTCATGCTGGCGATCGATTGCTCGACGCGCCATCTCGTCCGGTGCGATTCAGTACGCGCTGACCGCGCCGCGGGATATTGAATTCCGCGCGGTGAAACCATCGCGCGAGCGTGAGCGCGAGCGTGCGTTTCCGCTATTCCCGCCGAGAAGAAATGCGCTACTGGTTTTCTGAAACATAATAGCGCAGGCGAGGAATCTCCGATGAGCGATGACGAACAGACAGCCATGATCCGCGAGACCGTCGCGCGATTCGTGGATCGCGAACTGATCCCGCTCGAGCCGCAATATCTGAAATCGAAACTACCCGGCAGCGATCATCCCGAACTCACGCCGGAACAGCGCAAGCGGCTGCGCGACGTCTCCAAGGAGCTCGGCCTCTGGGGCCTCGATGCGCCCGAGGATCTCGGCGGCCACGATCTACCGACGCGGACGATGGCTGCGGTGCATGAGGAACTCGGCCGCAGCTGCGTGCCGTTCGTGCTGCCGCCGGACTCGCCGAACCTGCGCATGCTGCAGGCGGTCGGCACCGACGCGCAGAAGAAGAAATACCTGCAGCCCTATATCGAGGGCCGGATGGCCTCGGCGATCGCGATCTCCGAGCCCGGCGCCGGCGGCGATCCCGCAGGAATGAAGACGCGCGCGGTGCTCGAGGGCGACCAGTGGGTCTTGAACGGCCGCAAGATCTGGATCAGCAATGCGCGCGCCGCCGACTTCATCATCGTGATGGCGCGGGTCGGCAACGATCAGCGCCAGGGCGGCATCACCTCCTTCATCGTCGAGAAGGGTACCGCGGGCTTCATCATCGAGCGCGAGATCCCGATGGTCGGCGGCGGCTCGACCTATGAGATCGTGTTCGAGGACTGCCGCATCCCGAAGGACTCGGTGCTGGGCGAGGTCGGCAAGGGCTACGCGCCGATGCAGCTGCGGCTGCGCACGCGGCGGCTCGAGATGGGATCAACCTGCGTCGGCATCACCAAGCGCGCGCTCGACATGATGTGCGAGCACGCCAAGCAGCGCGAGACCTTCGGCGTCAAGCTTGCCGAGCGCCAGGCGATCCAGTGGTGGATCGCCGATATCTCGACGCGGATGCATGCCTGCCGTCTGATGGTGCGCGAGGCCGCCGACAAGACCGATCGCGGCGAGGACATCCGCCACGAGGCCTCGATGATCAAGGTGTTCGCGACCGAGATGGCCTATGATGCTTGCGACCACGCCATGCAGACGCTCGGCGCGCTCGGCGTCACGCTGGAATTGCCGCTCAACGCGCTGTGGCAGAAGGCCCGCCTGATGCGGGTGTACGAAGGCCCGAGCGAGGTCCATCGCCAGGCGATCGCCCGCCGCGTGCTCGGCCTGCGCGGGGGGTAGTAGGGCGCGAGGCTCTCGACGTCCTTGCGAGGAGCGACAGCGACGAAGCAATCCATGCCTCCACTTGCGGCACAATGGATTGCTTCGCTGCGCTCGCGATGACGTGGACAGAGCCGTGGTCGTTCCGCGATCGTGGCGTGCCGTCGGCTACGCCGCCCGCACGTCCGACAGGAAGCGGTTGACCTGGCCGGCGAGGTCTTTCGATTGCGACGAGAGCTGCTCGGCCGCGCCCAGCACCTGGGTTGCGGCGGCGCCGGTGTCGTCGGCGGCGCGCTGCACGCCGGAGATGTTGGAATTGACCTCCTGGGTGCCGCGCGCGGCTTCCTGGACGCTGCGCGAGATTTCCCTTGTCGCCGAGCCCTGTTCCTCGATCGCCGCCGCGATCGCGGTGCCGATCTGGTCGATCTCGGTGATGACGTCGACGACGCTGCGGATGGCGGTGACGGTCTCGTCGCTGGCGGTCTGGATCGCGGTGATCTGCTCGGAAATCTCCGTGGTCGCCTTCGCGGTCTGGCCGGCGAGCGACTTCACCTCCGAGGCGACCACGGCAAAGCCACGGCCGGCCTCGCCGGCGCGGGCCGCCTCAATGGTGGCGTTGAGCGCGAGCAGATTGGTCTGTGCCGCGATGCTCTGGATCAGCGTCACGACGTCGCCGATCTTCTGGGCACCTTCGGCCAGCGAGCGCGCGGTGTCGCCGGTCCGGCGGGCATGGTCGACCGCGCGTGCGGCGATCTCGGTCGAGGTCGCGACCTGGCGGGCGATCTCGGAGATCGACGAGGTCAGTTCCTCGGTCGCGCTCGCGACCGTCTGGACGTTGGTCGAGGTCTGATCGGAGGCCGCGGCGACGACCGCGGCCTGGCGGTTGGTGGCGGCCGCAGTGGCCGACATCGATTGCGCGGTATCCTCCATGACCGAGGACGCCGCCGACAATCCGCCGACCAGCTCGGTGACCTTGGCCTCGAAGGCGCGGGTCAGGTCGTCGAGCACGCGGGCGCGGCGCATCTTGACGTCGTTCTCGGCTTCCTTCTCGGTCGCGAGGCGATCGGCTTCGATCCTGTTGTCCTTGAACACCTGCACGGCGGCGGCCATCGCGCCGATTTCGTCATTGCGCGCGGCGCCCGGGATCGCCTCGGCGACGTCGCCGGCGGCAAGCCGCGACATCCGGCCGGTGAGGGCGGCGATCGGGTTGAGGATGCGGCGGCGGACCATCACGATGAGGCCGGCGCTGGCGGCAATGACCGCGAGCAGCCCGATCAGCGCAATCACGAAGCTGACGCGCGCCGACGAATAGGCGCTCGCGAGCCCTTGCTCGGCATTCTCGTAGAACGCCTCGCGCACGGTGATGATGGCGGCGAGGCCGATCTGCGATTCGGGATAGTAGGTGTCGAGATCCAGCTCGTATTTGCCGGTCACGGCGCCTTCCTTGGCGAGCTTCAGCGCCTTGCCGAACCGCTCGACATAATCGGCCTGCATCTTGCCGAGCGCCGTCATGACGTTCGCGGGTGTTGCGGGATTGTTGCGCAGCTCCTGCAAGGTCGAGAGGATCTGCTCGGTGCGGCCGGTCGAGCGATAGAGCTCGAGCTTCTCCGGCTCAGTCGCGACACGTTTGGCGCCGACCAGCGCCTTGTGCAGGCTGGCATTGAGGCCGCCGATGTCGCGCAGCGTCCAGGCGACGTTGGCGTAGTTGGCCTGGCGATAGGCATTGCCGTCGAGGCCGGCGAGCCGGCGCACCTGCTCGTCGAGCAGCGTGGTGACGCCGGCGTTGAACACGGAATTGTCGGCGACGATCTTGCCGGCGGCGGCGCGGCGGGCATCGACCGGACCGGCGATGGCAGCCGCGATGGCGTCGCGCAGCCCGGTGAATTTCGTCTTCAGCGCGTCGATCTGGCTCGCGACGGCCTCGCCGTCGTCGAGCGATCCCGGCAGTGTGGCGCGCACCTGGTTGACCTTGGCAAGCGCGCCGTCGGTCAGCTGACGCTGACGGTCGAGCTCGGCGATCTGCTTCGGATCGATCGTGCCGGCTGCGAGCAGCAGGTTGGTGGCGTAGCCACGCTCGGGGTTCATGTAGCGCGGGATGTCGCCAACCGCGCGGACGATGTCGAGCCGGCTCTGTGCGGTCGAGACCTTGTCCATGATCTGGTACTTGGTGACAGCGACATAAGCCGCGAGCCCGCCGCCGACCGCGGACAATGAGACGATCGCGGTCGTCAGGAGAGTACCGATTTTCATGGGATGCGCGCCATTCTGGACGAGAGGAGAGACCTCAACCGTACCGGGTGCGCATTAAGCTTGGGTTTATGATGCGGGTCCGCGGCGGTCCCGATCATTCGAAAGTCGAAGGCGCCGCACCGCCCGGCCGACACTGGCGGCAAGGCGGTGTAAGCGCGGGCGAGGCGCGACGATCAGTGCTCGTCGTCGTCAGCGCCCTTGGTCGCGGCGCGGTGCTGCGTCGCGCCATTGGAGCCCGCTTCGCCGCAGGGCAGCTGGTTCCAGGTGCCGTCGGCGGCCTGCTGATAAGCCTGGCAGCCGGCCGGCGTGGCGGCGGTGGATTTCTCGTCGGCTTTCTGCCGCTCGGCACTCTTTGCCAGCGCTGGCGTGGCCATGGCAGCGATGGCTGCGAGCGAGCTTGCGAAAACCAGGTTTGCGATCCGCATGTCGGGTTCTCCTTCTCGAAGCGAGATCATATCCAGAAAAGGAATCTGGCGATTTTGGGCCGTGGCGCGGCGCCTGCGACCAATTGCTTAATGGCAGGAGAACGAGCCGGAGCGGCGGTTAACGTTTGCGCGGCACGCCGCGGGACGGCTGTCGCAGTGCCGTGCTAGGATCGGCGCATCATGACGCACCGCATTCTCGTTCTCTACGGCTCCTACCGCTCGGATCGCATGGGCATCCGGCTCGCGCATTTCGTCATCGACGGCCTGCGTGCCCGCGGCGACGATGTCGAGTTGATCGACGCCAGGGAGGTCGGCCTGCCGATGCTCGACCGGATGTACAAGGAGCATCCCAAAGGGCAGGCGCCGGCCGCGCTCGAAACACTCGCGGGCAAGATCCGCGACGCTGACGGCTTCCTGTTCGTCACCGGCGAGTACAATTGGGGCATCCAGCCCGGGCTGAAGAACCTGACCGATCATTTCCTCGAGGAATGGTTCTGGCGTCCGGCCGCGATCGCAAGCTACTCGGCCGGGCGGTTCGCCGGTGCGCGCGCCGCGACCGCCTGGCACGGCACGCTGTCGGAGATGGGCATGGTGGTGGTGTCGAGCACGATCAGCGCGGGGCCGATCGCGCAGACCCTGTCGGCCGAAGGCAAGCCGATCGGCGAGGGCGGCAAGTCGCTCGAACGCGCCTTCCCACGCTTTGCCGACGATTTTTCCTGGTGGATCGAAGCCGCCAAGGCGCAGCGGGCGCGCAAGGCGCCGCCGTACTGAAGCAAATCCTCGGAGGGGATCATGAGCCTGTTCACATCGCCCTTCGATTCCGCGCGCGAGGCGGCCCTGGTGACCGGCGCCGGCAACGGTATCGGCCGCGCCATCGCGCAGGCGCTGGTGGGCGAGGGCGTGCGCACCGTGTTTGCCGATCTACACGAGGACAGGGTGTCAGCCGCAATCAAGACGGCGCCGCGTCCCGAGCTCGCAGTGCCCTGGGTCGGCGATCTCGCGCAGCGTGCGGCATGCGACGCCTTGCTGAAACATGCGCAAGCTGCACTCGGGCAGGTGACGCATTTCGTTCACAGCGCCTCGCCGCCACGCCGCGAAGCCGATCATGCGATGGCGGTCGATGACGAGACCTGGCGACAGATGCACGCGGTCAACCTCGATGCCGGCTTTCACCTGTCGCGCGAGCTGGCGAGCAAGCTGATCGCGGCGAAGACGCCGGGCTCGTTCCTGCTGCTCACCTCGCTGCATGCGGGCACGCCGCGCAACCTGCCGCATTACTCGACGGCGAAGGCCGGCATGGCGATGCTGGTGAAGGAGCTTGCCAAGAGCTGGGGCCGCTATGGCATCCGCGTCAATGCGCTGGTGCCTGGCGCGATCGCGGCCGGCGGCTTCGTTGCCGATCCCGCGCTGGCAAGGCACATTCCGCTCGGCCGGCTAGGTCAGGCGAACGATCTCGCGCCGATGGCGCTCGCCGTGCTCTCGCACAAGCTCTCCGGCTACGTCACCGGCGCATCGATCGTGATCGACGGCGGCTTGTCGCTGACCAACTGGTTCGCGCCGCCGGAGCTCGATTGAGAATTGAAGTCTGCTACTTCGTCCTGATGTAGCCCGCGAGCCGCGACTTCTGGTCCTGGCACCATGTCGTCATGCTGCCGGCGCGGCGTTGGTCGAGGTCGGTGGACTGTGTTGCGATCGCGACTTCGGTCATCAGATCGTCGGCTTGCTTCTCGCCCATCTTGCCGCCGGTGTGCATGAAGGCGATCGCCTTGCGCACCTGCTCGGTGGTGCCGTCGGGCAGGTGCATGTCCTGCGCGCGCTGCACGAGATCCTGATAGACCAGGTCGGTGCCGGGGCATTCGACCTTGGCGGCAAAAGCCTGCAGCACCATCGTGACATAGGCTGCGCGCGGATCGGCGTGGGCCGGTGTCGCCGCGACAATCAGGCCGCCGATCAGCAAAGCGTAACGCATCGAATTCCTCCCGATGTTTTAGACATTTTGTCGCAAGGCTAGCGTCCGCGGGAACCGACTGCAACCGCCAGGACACACCTGCCGAAGGAACCGATCAAACAGCCGTGTTCCAGCCGGCGCTGCCACGATTTCAGCACGATTTCGGCAGCAAGTGCCACAAGTTGACGCAGGGGAGAATGATCGTGTCGAAATTGGGGCTTGCTGCGGTGCTGGTAGGGTCACTTGCGCTTGGCGGCTGCATGCAGGCGACGCTGTCGCCGGTGACGGATGCCGCGATGACGCCGCGTGATCGGCAATTGCTGGCGCATCCGCCCTATGCGGAGGCCAAGATTCCGGATCAGTTCCAGCGCCACATTGTCGATTACACGCGGAAGGAGCAGCCAGGTTCAATCCTGGTCGATACCGACGCGCGCTACCTCTATTACGTACTGCCGGGCGGCAAGGCGATCCGCTATGGCGTCGCCGTCGGCGAGGAGGCGATGGCCTTCTCCGGCGTCGCTACGGTCGGCCGCATGGCGGAGTGGCCCGATTGGGTTCCGACCCAGGACATCCAGGAGCGGCTCGGACCGTATCCGAAGCGGGTCGCCGGGGGACCGGCCAATCCGCTCGGAGCCCGGGGCATCTATCTCTACCAGGGCAACAAGGACACGCTGTACCGCATCCACGGCACCAACCAGCCCGAATATATCGGACAGGCGATCTCCTCGGGCTGCATCCGCATGAACAACGCCGACGTGATCGACCTCTACCAGCACGTCAAGCCGGGCGCGACCGTGGTCGTGCTGCCGCCGGGACAGAGCGCGTAAGGCCGCCAGAACGTAGGGCGGATTAGCCGACTGCGTCCGCCGTAGCTCAACGAGCGAAGGCGGGAGGCGTAATCCGCCATCATCGCAGGCCAGGGGGCGGATTACGCTTGCGCTAATCCACCCGACTTTTGCGAGTCCCGTCAGCGCAGCGGCATCGGCGGGCGAACCACCGGGCCGCCGTCATCTGCGTCAACAACACTGGACTGCTGCTGCGACTGCACGGGCCGCGGTGTGACGGCCGATTGCGGGGCGACTGGAGCCGGCGCCGGCAGCGGCGCGGCTGAGGCCGGCGGTGGCGGCGGGATGTAGGCCTGGGTGGGCCGACGCACCGGCGGCGGAGCAACCGCGGTGTGGGGGACCGCCGGCGTGATCGCCGCGCGTGGGCGCGGCGGGACCGGCCGCGGTTCGACGGCCCTGGTCTCAGTGGTCCGAGCGACACGCTGGGTCAGCTGATCCTGGCCGGCCTTGAGCTGGTCGATGCTGGCCTTGAGCTGCTCGATCTGCTGCCCCATCGACGCGAGGTCGCGGGCCATCGACTGCAACAATTGCGTTTGGTCAGGTGCACCTGCGGCTGGCGCCGCCGGGGTGGCGGGCGCGACCGGAGCCGCTGCGGCAACGGGGGCTGCGGCGGGAGCGGGCGCGCCCGTCGCGACGTCCTGCGGCGCAGCGGCCGGAGCGGCTTCCGCCGGCTGATCGGCAGCGGCTTGCGCTGTGGGCGGGGTCGCCTGGTCGGAAGCAGCGGCCGTCTTGCCGGGCAGCAGCGACGTCAGGGCCTCGATCTGAGGCACGTACTCCGCCACCACCTGCTTGACGCGATGTCCGTAGTGCTGCCACGCCGCGGTGCCCATGGCGCCGGCGATCGCGAACACGAACCAGAACGCGCGGATCGCCCATTTGTTGGTGGGACGCGGCGCGCGCTCGAGCCTGATGTCGTCCAGCCTGCCATCGTGGCTGGCGCTGTATTCCGGCATCGCCGGGGGCACCGGTGCCGCTGATATCGGCGTGACCGGCGGCACCGAGGCGACCGCAGCGGCGGATGCGATCGGCGGTGCGGACGAGGGCGCAAGGCTCGACGGTGCGAGACTCGACGGTGCAAGGCTCGACGGCGCAAGGCTCGGGCCGAACCACGGTTCGCGCTGCCCGGCTACCTTGCCGGCCTGCTGTGCGGGCGCTGCGGCATTGTCCGGGCGGGTTGCGGCGAAGCTCGGTTCGATCGCGAAAATATCGTGCGGATCAGCGTCTTTAAGTGTCGATTGCATTGGCGGTCCCCGTTTCAGTCCAAGGTCAACCGCAAATGGCGGCCGGCGAATCCTCGCTCTGTTTCGACCCCTGGCCCGGGCCCCACGACTCCAGTCCGGTTTGACCAAAGCAAGGCGAGAGGGTGGAGAGGTTGGGGAGTTTCGGGAACCGAAACCGGAGGCCGACGGCGCGCGCGTCCATCTGCATGTGCGCGCGGCACCGGACCGCATTCCCAGCGCAAGCGCCTGGGTTGTGTGGCGTATCCACCACACCTGGCCGGAAATCGCGTGGCGTGCGGCACGTCCGACCGCGCTCCGCCACCGTTCCGCCCGGATTGGATTCGGCTCATTGGAGGTTGGATTTTCGGCTTGGGCTGGGGCGCGAGTTGGGGATGCAACATGGTACGCGACGATGCAGTCATGTCGTACGTCGAGGTCAAGCGCGGTGCGCATGGTGCTGCGCCCGTCATCCTGTTTGCTCAAGCGCGAAAGCCGCTCCGGCTGTTCGCCGTCGTGATCGGCGCGGCGTCGCTCGCGGCCTGCGCGCAGTCCTCGGTTGTCAGTCAGCGCTCGCAAGCGCTGGCGAGCCGGCCGCCATCGACCGAGCCGGTGCGGGCGGCGTCATCGGCCTCGCGCACCCATGTGGCCGCCGCGCGCAAGCACGCGCCCTATGCCTCGCGCAAGGGGCGGCGACACCAGGACCGCATCGCAGGGCATGGCGAGCTTCTACAGCGACGCGCAGGAGACTGCGAGCGGCGAGAAGTTCGACGGACGCGAACTGACTGCCGCGCATCCGACTTTGCCGTTCGGCACCAAGCTGCGCGTCACCGACGTCAAGACCGGCCGTTCGGTCACCGTGCGCGTCAACGACCGTGGGCCATACGTTCCCGGGCGCATCGTCGACGTCTCCTATTCTGCCGCGCAATCGCTCGGCATGATCGGCAAGGGCGTCGCGAATGTCAGGCTCGACGTGGTGCAGTGAACCGGAGCGCGCACGCAAGGTTCGGGATTTTTGCCGGCCGGATCGGGAAAAAGTCCCGGCGCTGAGGACGCTTTAATCCTGTTGCCGGCGCGATGGCGGCCAATAGAATTGGTGCCGCTACTTCCCCGCGCTTGTCATTTTCTAAGGCGCGTGGATTTCTACCCAAACGAACCTTTCCCCGCCTTGGAGTGTCCCGCCAAGGCGGGATTTTTCTTTTGGGAGGCTTGCGCGCCGCGTGCGTTGACACGACCGGCTGGAAACCTAACCTCCGTTCTGCTTTCGGAGGACGGCCTATGCCCAACAACAATCAAGAAACTGACGGCATCGCATCAGGTCAGCCGTCTCGGCGCGGAGCATTGCAACTGTTCCTGGGTGGCGCTGCGGTCGTGCTGGCGCCCGAGGGACACTTCGGCACTGCGGCGACGGCGCAGGCCGAGACCGCGTTCGCGGACGGGCTGTCGCGCGGCCGGCCCGACGAGCAGGGCATCGCGCCATCCGCGATCCTCGATTTCCTCGATGAGGTCGACCGCCAGGGCTACGAGCTGCACAGCTTCATGCTCTGGTGCAACGGCCGGGTGGTCGCGGAGGGCTGGTGGTCGCCGTATCGCGCCGACCGCAACCACATGATGCATTCGCTGACCAAAAGCGTCACCGTCAGCGCGGTCGGGCTCGCGATGGCCGACAAGCGCTTCGGTTTGCAGGACAAGGCGGTGTCGTTCTTCAAGGACAAGCTGCCGGCTGTGGTCGACGACAAGCTCGCGGCAATGACGGTCGAGGATCTCCTGACCATGCGCACCGGCCATGCCTCGATGACCTCGGGGTCGGCGTGGCGGCCGATCAAGACCAGCTGGGTCGCCGAGTTCTTCAAGATTCCGGTGGTCTACCAGCCCGGCACCAAATGGGTCTACACCTCGGCGGCGACTTATTTGTTGTCCGCGATCGTCACCAGGACGACCGGCGAGACCGTCGCCGACTATCTGAAGCCGCGCTTCTTCGACCCTCTTGGAGTCTCGGGCTATGAATGGCCGGTCGGGCCGGAGGGCATTTCGCCCGGCGCCAACGGGCTGAGCTGGAAGACGGTCGATTGCCTCAAGCTCGGCATCCTGTACGCGCAGAACGGCATGTGGAACGGCAAGCAGGTGCTGCCGGCCGATTGGGTGGCGGCGGTGCAGCAGCCGCACGTCAAGGACACCTACGGCTATCAATGGTGGATCGGGCCCGAGACGTTCTACGCCGACGGCCTGTTCGACCAGCTCAGCTTCGTCTTCCCCAAGCACAATGCCGTGCTGGCGATCACGGCCGGCATTCCGCAGCGCAGCGGTTTCAACAGACTGGTGTTCCGACATTTCCCGGCGATGTTCGCAGGCACTGTCGCGAAGAACGATGCCGACGCGGAGAAGCTGAAGGCGCGCACCGCGGGCTTGCAATTGTTGCCGGCGTTGGTGCCGGCCTCGTCGCCGGTCGCCGCGCAGATATCCGGCAAGACCTGGCAGATGCCGGAGAACGCCGACGCGATCAAATCGGTCAATCTCAGCTTCGGCGACAAGACCTGCACTTTCACGCTCGAGGATGGCAGGGGCACCCACACAATCGACGTCGGTCTCGACGCGCCGCGCGAGGGCACCACGACGATGACCGGCAACAAGCTGCATCACGAGTATCAGCCCGATGTGATGCGGGTGGTCGCGAGCGGCAGCTGGCGCGACCTGCGTACCTTCGTGATGACCTGGACGTTCGTCGAGTCAGCGTTCCGCGACACCGTGACCTGCACCTTCGAGGGACCGCAGATGCGGTTCGCGCGCAGCGTCAATGTCAACTCGTCGGCGCTGGATATGCCGACCTTGATGGGCAAGCTGGCGTAGCCGCGACCGTAAATTGCGGCCTGCCGAATCTTGCGGCGGGGCTTCCACCAAATTGTCACACTCCCAGCGAATTGCGGCCCAAAGCCGCTGCCATCACACCGCCGGATGGACGACCTCGGCGAGGGACAAGCGTTGGCCTACAAGATGATCGCAGAACGCGAGAACGAAACGGTCAGGATCGAGCGGGAGAGCACCTTCATCATCATCGCCAAGGCCAGGGTCTGGGCCAGCGAGGGATGGCAGGTGGTGATCACCGACAAGGACGGCAAATCATACCCGCCCGAGGAATTCGACAAGCTGCTTGCGGCGTGATCCTCTTGGTTTGCGCATGATCTCTTCGGAAAACCGCTTCGCACTTTTCCGGATCAGGCGCTAGCGCTGCGCTGACACCAGCAGCATCATCGGCCGTTCGAGTTCATCGGCGAGTTCAGGCATCGCCTTGATCTGCTCGCGCGTCGGGCAGAATTCCTCGACACGGCGCAGCGTGAAGCCGGCGCCGATCAGCGCGTTGAGCGTGGTGCCGATGGTGCGGTGATATTTCAGCACGCCCTGCACATACCAATCCGTTCTGCGCTCGCCCTCGATGAAGTAGCGGTTGACCGGCCAGGTCCTGCGGCCGTCTGCGTCCTGCAGCCAGTCCGGACGGGTGGCCGCCATGTAGATCGGGTGCTCAATGGTGAAGACCAGATGCCCCTCAGGAACGATCGCGCGAACCAGCATGCGCGCCAGCCGGTCGAAGTCCCTGATGTAGTGGAAGGTGAGGGCGCTGTAGGCGAGATCAAACGTCGCCTTCGGCAGCTCCAGCGTTTCGAGGTCGGCAATCTCGTAAGTGATGGCCGGATCCTGCGTCATGGTCTTGGCGCGATCAATCATGTTCTGCGACAGATCGATGCCGAGCACGCCGGAGGCGCCTTGCTCGCGCATCCAGCGCGACACCCAGCCGAAGCCGCAGCCGAGATCGACCACGTGCTTGCCCGCGACGTCAGGCAGCATGGCGCGGATCGCAGGCCATTCCGGCGCGCCGAGCAGGCCGCGGACCTGCCGCGGCAATTGGCTGTAGCCGGCGAAGAAGCCGGGATCGTCATAGATGTTTTGCGCCATGGCCACTCGGGAAGGGACGTTGGTTGCTTCTCTGTAACCGCCGCGGCGGCGCGTGGGAACCGCTGATTGTATCGCGCGCGGGAACCAGACACGGCATTCGGCGGTTTCTGATGTCAGCGCCGCGGGATACGCCGAACGCCTGTCCCTGCGGCGTCAGACAGCCGAGGAGAGCGTCATGATAGCCGAGATGCAGATCCACACCATCGCGCGGCAGATGTTGCTGAAGCACGGCCCCGAGGCAATCGCGCAGGCCGCACAGAATGCCGTGGCCTGCGAGCGCAAGGGCGAGACCGAAGACGCCCGCGACTGGCGCCATATCGAGGATGCCCTGAAGATGATGCGCGGACCGCATCAGAGCTGACGCGGACGATGCCTCACCAAATGGTCCGGCGCTGCGCGCCGGACCATTTGGTTTGCGCCCCCCAGTGCAGCTTGCCTTCCCCCGAATTTCCGGGAACTGTGTTCCGGCAAGCAGACAAATTCTATCTGGGGGAATTCGCCATGACCTTTTCACTCTACGACGCGACCGTTGCCAACTATCTGCAGATCCTCGGCGCCACCGCGGGCTTTCTTGAGAAGAGCCTCGCGCATTTCAAGGCGAACGGAGTCGATCCCGCGGAGATCGTCGAGACCCGGCTGTTTCCGGATATGTTGCCGCTCCGCTTCCAGGTGGTCTCGCTCGCGCATCATTCCCGCGGCGCGATGGAGGCGGCGAAGAACGGCGTGTTCGTGCCCCCGTCCGGCAAGCCCGATCTGGATTACGCCGCGCTGCAAGCGCTGGTGAAGGACGCGCAGAGCGAATTGTCGGCCCTGACGCCGGACGCGGTCAATGCGTTGCTCGGGCGCGAGGTGACGTTCAAGGTCGGCGAGCGGTCGATGCCGTTCACCGCCGAGGGCTTCCTGATGTCATTCTCGCTGCCGAACTTCTTCTTCCACGCGACCACCGCCTACGACATCCTGCGTCACAAGGGCGCGCCGCTCGGCAAGCGCGACTTCATCGGCCGGCTGAATCTGAAGAAGTGATCGAACGACGCGTCAACCGATCTTGCAGCGGTGGCAACGTCAGCCGCCGTTCGCGACAAGACCACTTCCGCGCGCTGACGAGCGCGATCCGCGCATGTTTCGGGCGTGGACGCTAGCCCGTCCTGGGCCAGCGCGGCACCGGATCGAGCGGCGTCCGATACAGCTCGTGCCGGTCAATGTCGGTGACGCGCACGGCGCAACCGCGTGCCTTCAGCTCCGGCTTGACCTGCGACAGCTCATTGGCGAGCTGATCGGCGCGATCGGAGGCGAGGCTGATGTTTTCGAGGATGATTGTTCCTTGATTGCGGAACTCGTCCCCCACCACAAGATCGAAGGTGTAGTACGGCATCCCGAAGTTCTCCGTTTCGGTTTGCATCACAGGGTAACACTGAGTCGTGCGTTCCCTAAGATGCGTGGCGCACAATCAACGAGCGATTGGCGCAAAAACGATGTGCAGCGCATCGCACGATGAACGTTGGAGCACGCGGTACGCAGCACGGCGAAGGAGTCCTGTGCGGTAGCTCACCGCCATGCCGTTAAGATTTGATTAAAGCTGTCGTCGCAAGCTTAAGCCCAGTTGGAATCGCAGCGGAACCGGACTCCGGGAACCGGCAGCTGCAGGAGAAGGCCGGTGGCGTAACGCCCGCCGGCCTTTTCTCGTCCTGGACGCCGCGACCTAGAGCCTTTCCCGGTCGGAACGGGGCTCTAGACTCTTGTATTGACGCGCTTTCCTCACGCGAACCGGTATCCACTTCGCTCGAAAACGCTCTAGTCGCGCAATACGGCTTGCTGCCTGGCGCGGCACTTCGGGCCGGGCCCGCGCATGTAATACAGCTCGGGGCGATAAGGGTTGACGACGCCGTCGATCAGAAGGACGCAGCGCGCGATAAGATGGGCGAGGCGGCGGCGAAGCGGGCGCAGAGCAAGTTCCATTGCGTTCATGGTGCGCCCTCAGTGCAGCTCGCCGAGTATGGCGGTGAACGGCAGTTCAAAGATCTCAGTGCCGATGTCGTCGGTGACGTGGACCGCCCAGTTGCGCCAGTCTTCCACGCTCGGTGTCATGACAAAGCTGCGCGCCAGCTGCTCCGCATGCACCCGTGCCTCCGAAAGGTCCATGGCAGCGCCGATGCGATCCAGGATGACGTGCTTGTCGTCGGAGCAGTGAAAGAAAACTGCAGACATCTTCCGATTCCCATGCCGAAGCGATTCTCGCGCGTTGCAATAGCAGTGCGCGAAGCTTCCGAGAATCCGGGTGATCCCCCATCGGTAAACTACGGGGATTCCAGACGATTTGAATCACGCGGCCGTGATCTCTGCAATGTCAGAAAATCGGCTCGCCGATCGCAACCTGGCTGCGCGGGCCGAGCCCGATCACCCGGCCGTCGGCGTCCCTGGCGCCGAGGATCGGGAGTTCCGAGGTGAAACCCGCGATATTCTTCGGCCCGAGATTGCAGATGCACACCACCAGCGAGCCGATCAGCGCCGCCGGCTCGTAGTTCGTGATCTGCGCGCTCGACCACATGATCCGCTCGGCCCCGACATCGACGCCGACCTGGTACGAGGGATTGCGGGCACGGGGGAACGGCTGCACCTCGACGACCTTGCCGATCCGGATGTCGAGGCGGGCGAAATCGTCATAAGTGGCTTGTGGCTTGAGCGGAGACATCAGCGCTCCTGAAACGCGAGGCGGATGCCGAGCGCGATATAGATCGTGCCGACCACGCGGCCCTGCCACTGCCCGATGCGGCGATGCCGCCGGATCCACGGGCTGATCTGCCCGGCGGCCAGCGCGAGCAGCGAGGTGTAGGCCGCGCTCATCACGACGAAGATCAGGCCCAGCGTCGCGAACTGCGCGACGGCCGAGCCGTGGCCGGGATGCACGAACTGCGGCAGGAAGGCGAGGAAGAACAGCGCGGTCTTCGGATTGAGCATTTCGGCCCAGATCGCCTGCCGAAACGCGCGCCTGGGATCGACCGGCTGCGAGGTAGGCAAGTGCAAATCGTCGTTCTTCTCGAACAGCGCGCGGACACCGAGCACGATCAGGTAGATCACGCCGGCATATTTGACCATCGAGAATGCCAGCGCCGAGGTCATCAGCACGGCCGACAGGCCGAACGTCGCCATCGCCGTGTGGACGAGGTCGCCGAGCGCGATGCCGAACCCGGTCGCGATGCCGACGCGCGGCCCGCCGCTGACCGAGCGCGCCAGCACGAGCAGCACGGCCGGACCCGGGATCAGGAACAGGCCGAGCACGACGGCGGCGTAGGTGAGGAGGGTGGTGAGGTCGATCATGGAATGTGTTCCCGGATGTCAGGATGCAGGGATCGCAACGGCCGCGAAGCGCGGCTTCGGATCACGCATCACGTCGGCGCTTTCGACAATCCGCATTTCCTCGGTTCCTCGCTGCGCCGTGCGCTCCAGCACTCCGTGGATGCCTGAGGCGGCATGGCCGAGCGCCTCCGGGGTCGCAAGGCCGCGGAGGCGGGCGGCGACGAACAGCGCGGCGAACAGGTCGCCGGTCCCGGACGGGCTGATCGGCACGCGTGGGGTGCGCACGCGCCAGGCTCCCGTGCGCTCGATTGCCAGCGTCTCGATCTCGCCATGGGGCGTGCCGGCAAGCTCGGCACTGGTGACGACGATGGTCGCCGGCCCCCGCGCCATCAGCGTGCGCGCCTGTGCAACGACGTCATCGGTCGTCGCGACGCGCGCGCCGCACAGAAATTCGAACTCGAAATGATTGGGCGTGATGATGTCGGCCAGCGGACAGAGCTGGTCGCGCACCAGCGGTGGGATGTCCGGTCGCACGAACATGCCGCGGTCGCGATCGCCGAGCACGGGATCGCAGCAATAGAGCAGGGCCGGATTCTGCGCCTTGGCCCGGGCGACGAAATCGGCAACCTCCATGGCGATGTCGGCCGAGCCGAGATAGCCCGAGAGGATCATCCGCGCCGCTTCGATCGCGCCGCGCTCCTCGACGCCGCGCAGGAGGTCGGCGACCAGCTGCACGTCGAGCACCCGGCCGCGGATGGTCGGATAGCCCGGCCGATTGCTGAGCAGCGTGGTCGGCACCGCGATGACGTCGATGCCGTGCAACTGGATCGGAAAGCTGGCAGCGCTGTTGCCGACATGGCCCCAGGCGACCTGGGACTGGATCGAGATGACGCTCATGTTGTCCGCATCACCCGAACAGCGCGGCGTAGATGACGTAAAGCCAGCCCAGGATACCGTGGATGATCGCCCACAGGATCGAATGGTTCTTGGTGTAGGAGATCGCAATCGCCAGCGCCGAGCCGAACCCCACACCGTATTTCGCGCCCTCGACGCGGACGCCATAATATCGATTGCCGTTCATGGTGGTCCTTCCAGCGGAGCTGCGTGATCGGCGACAGCGTAACCCGCCGGTTGCGGTCAGTTCAACGGCGGACATGCGCCGTCGTCGCGCAACGGCCGGTACTCGGGGTGATGGGTCGTGGCTTCCGCCAGGACGACGGCAGTGGATGGCTCGTGATCCGACTGCCACACCACCGGTGTCATCACCCGCGAAAGCGGGTGATCCAGTATTCCAGAGGCAGCAGGACTTGAGGCAGCAGTACTTGGGCCGAGAGGCCGCGGCGTACTGGATCGCCCGGTCGAGCCGGGCGATGACAGGTGAGAGTGAGGACGCAGCCTTGAACTCCTCGCGACATGTTTCTCCAGCCGCCGGTCACGTTCCGATCAATCGAATGTGTCGAACCGTGCCGCAGAGTACGCGAATTCGCTGCGTCGGAGCGGAATAATCGGCCGCGCCATCCGTCATGGTAGCAGCGAGAATGCTTCGGCAGGCCGGCGAGATGGTCCCATCCTGTTGAATCCAACCGGAGACGTTCGATGACTGCGATGAGACATATCGCGGCTGGCCTGGTTGCGCTCGCCATGTTGACGACGTCAGCCATGGCGCGGGACATGCCGCTGGCCGGCCCTTATGGGTTCGCAAGGGCCCGCGCCGCCAGCCACTGGAGCGGCGCTCCGCCGCACATGCAGGCGCAGCGTTTCGGCGACACCGAGGCGCTGCCGCGCGACCAGCCGGGCGGCGTCTGCGACCATGGCGACAACGCCATGATCTGCTGAGCCGGACGGTGCATGGCGGTGATCTCCGGCAAAAGTTGCGCTAGCCTCGCTGGGTCGTCTCCCTCCAGCTGCGAGCGCCGCCGCCATGCACATCCTTCGTCCCCAGTTTCGCATCGAGCAAGGCCGCGCGCTGGACTTCGCGGCGGCGCGCGGTTTTGGCGCCATCGTCGCCGCCGATGCGCGCGGCCCGCGGGCCTCGCATGTGCCGTTCGTGATCGCGCGGCGTGACGGTCAGGTGGTCGTGCAGATTCATCTCACCGCGAACAATCCGCTGGTCGAGCTCGCCGACGGCGTCAGGCGCTTCCTGCTCATCGTCTCCGGCGACGACGCCTACATCTCGAATGACTGGTACGTTTCGCGTGACAATGTCTCGACCTGGCTCTACGAGGCGGTGCATCTGTCCGGCGTCGCGCATTTGCGCGATCACGGCGAGAACCGCGGCCATGGCGATGCGCTGCTTGCGGCCGCCGAGGCTCGGTTGCCGAAGCAGCCTTGGGATCTCACGCAGATGGAGCCCGGCAAGCGCGAGCAGATGCTGGCGGGGATCCGGGTGATCGACATCGTCGTCGACGAGATCGAGGGCCAATCGAAGCTCAACCAGCACAAGAGCGACGCGGACTATGTCGCGCTGGTCAACCGCCTGACGCAGGCCGGGGAAACCGCAAGCCGGAGGTTGGCGCAGAAGATGCGGGCGTTAAGACCGGAGCTTGAATATGAGCCGGGTCGCGTAAAAGCGTAACCCGCCATCTTTCCTGCTCGGATCGCGGGATTACGCCTTCGGCCAACGAACTTGCAAACGTGTTGTTAAGATTCGCTTTGCGCTGGTTTGCTCGACTCCGATTCGTTCTGCGCGAACAAAATGGAGTCGGATCGGGAACATAGTCAGGGGGCAACCAGGAAGCTCAGGACCTCGCTGTTGAATCGATCCGCTTGTTCGACGTTGAGGATGTGAACGCCGGGTAGCAGAACGAGTTTGGCATGGGCGATTGCTGCAGCGATCGCCTCGCTGTGACTGGCCCGTGTGACGGTGTCGCTCTCGCCGCCCATGACCAGCGTCGGTGCCGCGATCAGCGAGATCACCCGGCGAAGATCGACATCGCGCAGCGCGGTAAAGCAGCCGGCGAGCCCGCGTGGCGGCGTGGTGAGTACCATGCTGCGGAATTCGTCGACCATCTCATTTGGCGCAGCCAGCATCGTGCACGGGCGCGGGCGACGTTGCGCGAATTCGACCTGCTGAAGGCCTACGCCACCAGCTTGCCGGCGGTGAAGAGGTGGTCCCGCGGGTGGTGATTGGCGATCTCTGCCCGCCATCGCCAGCATGCGCACGGACCCGTCGCGGAGGCGCTTTGACGTCATCTCGGAGATTGGCGGCTCACTCGACGCGCAGGGCCGGACGGCAAACGGCTCCGTGCCAAGCGTGGGCGGTGAGAGGCGAGGTGGTGTGCTTGTGCCAATCCGCCCTACGAAACGTGCCAGGCGCAAATTGCGCAAACGTGTTGTTAAGAATCGCTTCGTGCCGATTTTTCGATTCCGATTCGTTCTGCGCGAACGAAATGGAGTCGAACGGAGAACGCGTCTGTGACGGCGCCGGCCGCGCCGTCAGAGAGGCCAGCGCTTGCAACATGTGCGACGGGCTCGATGATGCTCCGCGTCGGGCGCAATAATCCCACGATGGCACAAGATCGATTGCGCGGGCACCGTTTGCGTATGCATGTTGTTAACGCTTGAGCCGCGTCGATTTTCTCGATTCCGATTCGTTCCTCGCGAACAAATTGGAGTCAGATGCAGAACGGCGCTGTGGCGTGCAATGCGTTTCTCTGCTCCACTTGGTACGCAGAAGAAAGAGCGGATGGATGGTCAAGAAGGCAACCAGGACAAGGAAGAAGCCGGCATCGCGGCGGATCGTGCTGGCGATCGACATCGGCGGCACGCATGTGAAGGTGATGACCGACAAGGTGCGCATCAAGCGCGAATTCGAGTCGGGGCGGACTCTGTCCGCGATCGAGATGGTGCAGCAGGTCAAGGCGCTGACCGGGGACTGGTCCTATGACGTGATCTCGATCGGCTATCCCGGACCGGTCGTTCACAACCGTCCGCTCGCCGAGCCGCACAATCTCGGCCGCGGCTGGGCCGGCTTCGCTTTCCACAGAGCGTTCGGCCGGCCGGTCAAGGTCGTCAACGATGCGCTGATGCAGGCGATCGGCAGCTACCAGGGCGGGCGGATGCTGTTTCTCGGCCTCGGCACCGGGCTCGGCTCGGCGATGATCGTGGACGGCGTGTTCGAGCCGATGGAGCTCGGCCATTTGCCGTACCGCAAAGACGCAACGTTCGAGGACTATGTCGGGGCCGCGGGCCTCGAGCGGCGTGGCCGCAAGAAATGGCGTAAGAGCGTCGACGACGTCATCGCGCGGCTGTCGGCCGCGCTGGAGCCGGACTACATCGTGCTCGGCGGCGGCAATGCCGACAAGGTCGACAATCCGCCGCCCAAGGTGCGGTTCGGCGACAACGCCAACGCATTCGAGGGCGGCTTCCGGTTGTGGAAGCAGTCAACGCGCAAGCCGCGCGGCGCGCCTTGATGAAACCGAAACTGCCACGAAACTGCCGCGACTGCCGAAGTTTCGTGCTGTTCCGATGTTGCGGTTCCTGGAACTGATCGGGTGCACCGCTCGTTTTATGCGGCATAACATCCCGTTCCATGAGGAGTGAACCATGCGAAGCTTGATTATTCCCGCCATCGCGGCTCTTGCGATCGGCGCTGCGACGCCGGCGATGGCCTATGATTCCGGCAGCCAGATCTCGATGGAGGCGGCACTCGACGTGGCGACCAGCATCGGCGTCGTGACGGTGTCGAACACCCAATTCCTCGGCGATGAGTGGGAGGTCGAGGGCCGTGACCGGCTCGGGCGCTGGATGCAGGTCGATGTCGACGCGCGCACCGGCGAGGTGCGCAACGTGGATCGCGGCTGGTAGCGGCGTCTTCAACCCGGCGTGAGCGATTTGAACGGCCGGCGGCGCGGGGCGCTTCGCCGGCCGTTCGTTATCCAGAATGTTCGATGCCGCGCTTTGGCCGAACGCCATAAAGGTGCGCTATGCTGGCGGCAGATTCCGGGAATCTGCTGCGAGCCGCGGCGGTCCCGCGACAAGGAGACCGGCCATGACCAAACCGTTTCCATCCAAAACCCACATCGGCAACCACCTGCTGCATCCGGAAACCCAGATGCTCAACTACGGCTACGATCCGCAATTGTCGGAGGGCGCGGTCAAGCCGCCGGTATTTCTGACCTCGACCTTCGTGTTCCGGACCGCCGAGGACGGCAAGGACTTTTTCGATTTCGTCGCGGGCCGTCGCGAGCCTCCGGAAGGCATGGGCGCGGGGCTGGTCTATTCGCGGTTCAATCATCCGAACAGCGAGATCGTCGAGGATCGGCTTGCGATCTACGAGCGCACCGAGAGCTGCGCGCTGTTCTCCTCCGGGATGTCGGCGATCTCGACCACGGTGTTCGCCTTTGCGCGGCCCGGCGACGTGATCCTGCATTCGCAGCCGCTTTATGGCGGCACCGAGACGCTGTTCACCAGGACGCTGGCGGCGTTCTCGATTCAGGCCGTGGGCTTTGCCGACGGCCTCGACGAAGGCGTGGTCCGCGCCGCAGCCGAGGAGGCGATGAAGAAGGGCCGTGTCGCGATGATCTTCATCGAGACGCCGGCCAACCCGACCAACGGCCTGGTCGACATCGCGCTGACCAGACGCGTCGCCGACATGATCGGCAAGGCGCAGGGTTTCACCCCGATCATCGCCTGCGACAACACGCTGCTCGGGCCGGTGTTTCAGCGGCCGATCGAGCATGGCGCCGATCTGTCGCTGTACTCGCTGACCAAATATGTCGGCGGTCATTCCGATCTGATCGCGGGCGCGGCGCTCGGCTCGAAGAAGCTGATGAAGGACGTCAAGGCACTGCGCGGCGCGATCGGCACCCAGCTCGATCCGCATTCCTGCTGGATGATCAGCCGTTCGCTGGAAACGCTGAGCCTGCGCATGGAAAAGGCCGACCGCAATGCGCGGATCGTCGCCGACTATCTGCGCGACCATCCCAAGGTGGCGCAGGTGCATTATCTCGGCCATCACGATGCGGCATCGGCAGCGGGGCGGGTGTTCGCGAGCCAAAGTAGCGGCGCCGGCTCGACCTTCTCGTTCGACATCACGGGCGGGCAGCAGGCCGCGGAGATATTCCTCAACAGCTTGCAGATCTTCAAGCTCGCGGTGAGCCTCGGCGGCACCGAGTCGCTGGCGAGCCTGCCGGCCACGATGACGCATTCCGGCGTGCCCGCCGATATCCGCAAGAAGATCGGCGTGCTCGATACCACAATCCGGCTCTCGATCGGGATCGAGCATCCGTCCGATCTCGTCGCCGACATCGCACAGGCATTGAGCAAGGCGTGAAAAGGTCGTGAGCCGGACAGGTTCGCGATGATCTCGGGAATCGGTGGAACGGTCTGCTCCGCGCTCCGTTAGCATCGGTCGCTCGGTAGTGCGGCCCGCCGCGTGCGGGGACGGTCCGCCGACGTCGCGCCTCGCTCAGCAGCTGGCTGATCCAACCACGGATGCGAACAATGATTCACGGAACCTTGGCTTTCGCCGGCCTTCGTACGTCACTGATCGGTGCCGCCGTCTCGTCGGCATTGTTCGTGATCGCAAGTCTCGCCCACGCGCAGCCTGCGAATTCGCCTGCGGATCATGGCGCTGATGCCGGTCCCGGCGGCTTCGCCGACCTCGCGGAGAAGGTCGGGCCTGCCGTGATCGGTGTCGCCGCCAAGGTGGTGGCGGCAGACGATGACGACTCTGCGGGCCAGTCCGATGCGCCGGACGGATCCGATCAGGACATGCCGGGGAAGATCGTTCCGGGTCCCGGCAAGCGTGGTCCGGGCTCGACGTCGACGCCAACCGAGATGACCTCGATCGGTTCGGGCTTCTTCATTTCCGCGGACGGCTATGCGGTGACCAACAATCACCTGCTGGCGGGCAGCGACACCGCCGATGTCCGCACCAGCGACAACAAGATCTACAAGGCGAGAGTCCTGGCCAAGGACCAGGTCAGCGATCTGGCGCTGCTCAAGGTCGATGGACGGAGCGACTTCGCCTACGTCAAAATGGCGGATCAAGCGCCGCGCGCCGGCGATTGGATCCTCGCGGTCGGCAATTCATTCGGACTCGGCAATACCGTCAATGCCGGCATCGTCTCGGCGCGTGCGCGCGATCTGGAGACGGGGCCTTCGGAAGACTTCGTGCAGATCGATGCGCGGATCAACCGCGGCGATTCCGGCGGACCGAGCTTCAACGCGCAGGGCGAGGTGATCGGCGTCAACAGCATGATCGTCTCGCCCTCGGGCGGCTCGGTCGGTGTCGCCTTCGCGATCCCCGCCGACACCGTGAAGACGGTGATTCCGCAGCTGAAAGAGAAGGGTGCGGTCACGCGCGGCTGGATGGGCGCGCAGGTGCAATCGATCACCCCCGACGTTGCCGAGAGCCTCGGTGCCAACAATCTCCGCGGTGCGGTCGTGGTCGGCGTCCAGAACGGCGGCCCGGCAGCGCAGGCCGGATTGAAGCGCGGCGATGCGATCACTTCGGTCAATGACGAGCCGATCAAGAGCGCGAACGAGCTGACCAAGAAGGTCTATGCGGCGGCGCCGGGCAGTTCGGTCAAGCTGTCGATGGTGCGCGACAACGCGCAGAACTCGCTCAACGTGACCGTGGGCAAGCTCGCGCAGTCGCAGGCGCCCGGCGGCGCGCTCAAGTAATTCCGCCGGTCTTAATTCCGCCCGTCTTGATCCCACCAGCCTCGGCGATCAGCTCGAACGAGCGCAGCCGCTTCTGGTGATCATAGACGTCGGAGACGATCATCAGCTCGTCGGCGCCGGTTTCCGCGACCAGCGCATCGATGCCGGCACGCACCGTCTCCACCGAACCGATGATGGAGCGCTCCAGCATCCGCATCGCCTGGACTTTCTCAGACGGCGACCAATAGGTCTCGATGTCGTCGATCGGCGGCTGGCTCAGGCCGCGCGCGCCGCGGAAGATGTTGGTGAACGACATCTGCTGCGTGGTCGCAAGGCGCCGCGCTTCCGCGTCGGTGTCGGCGGCGATGATGTTGACGCCGACCATGGTGTAGGGGCGCTGTAGCTGTTCCGACGGCTTGAAGCGGGCGCGATAGATCTGCAGCGCCTGGTTCAACAGCTCGGGGGCGAAATGCGAGGCGAAGGCGTAGGGCAGGCCGAGCTCGCCGGCCAGCATCGCGCCGAAATTGCTCGAGCCGAGAATCCACAGCGGCACGTCGGTGCCGGCGGCCGGCACCGCCTGGATGCGCTGGTTCGGACCGGCGGCGGCGAGGAAGGCCTGCACCTCGAGCACGTCCTGCGGAAAATTCTCGGCGGATTCCGGCGTGCGGCGCAGCGCGCGCAGCGTCAGCTGATCGGTGCCCGGCGCGCGGCCGAGGCCGAGATCGATCCGGCCCGGAAACAGCCGCGCCAGCGTGCCGAACTGCTCGGCGATCACATAAGGCGCGTGGTTCGGCAGCATGATGCCGCCGGCGCCGACCCGGATGGTGTTGGTGCCCGCCGCGATATGCCCGATCACGACCGACGTCGCAGCGCTCGCAATGCCTGCCATGTTGTGGTGCTCCGCCACCCAGATCCGGCGATAGCCCAGCGCCTCGGCATGGCGCGCGACATCGCGCGCATTGTACAGCGCGCCGGTCGCGTCGGTTTCCTCGGTGACGCGGACGAGATCGAGAATGGAGAGGGCGGCCACGGGAGCTCCGGAGCGTTTGGGACGGGGAGCCGATGGTATTGGCTGTGTCCGGGGTGGGTGCGAACCGGCGAGGCGGCCGGTTCATGCAGATGCATATGGATACGGCCGCGGTGTGGGTCAATCCGCCGGCCGCGGGAACGCGCCGAAGAGACGACGCGGGGCTGCGAGTCCAAAACAGCGAGAACAACCCCATGCAAAGGAGGCGGGAGGCCGCCGGGACGTTGAAAAGCGACTTGACACGTCGGGCAACTCAGCGGTATTTTTCCATTATTCCGAAATTGTGCAGGCTGCCCGCCCCACGCGACGGTGGGAGAGGGCGGTGACGGAGGTGCCTGGCGACCTCCCCCGGCTTCCGCACGGCCATTGGCGGCCCGCCCGCGAAGCTGCGGCCGCGTCAGCCTTTCTCCCGGGGCAAAGCTGCGCGCGCAGGGCGTTCCAGCGATGCGCGACTTGCCGAAAATGTGTCCATGATGGCAGCTACCGTCTGCGGCCGATCCGCCCTACCTTCGCGGAGCGCCAACCGCGTGGCCAACGATCCGATCCGGAGCGAGACCCATTCCCCAGCTCATCTTCGGCCTGACCAGTCTGTTGATCCTGGCCCGCTTCATCTGGCCGCTCGATTGGCCGCTCGCGGCCAAGATCGTCGCCGCGGTGCTGGTGCTGGTCGCCCTGCAATTTCACCGCTGGAACAGGCTGTCGTCGGGATCGGTGTTAACGCCGGAGTTTCCGCGTCCGGTGGTCGCGCTGTTCAACTGGGCGTTCGGCGCGGTCATGCTGCTGGCGCTGCTGCAACTGGCGCTCGATGTCGGGCTGATCGTCGCCGCGGTGATCCACGGCGGCTTCGTCGGCGTGCCCGACGGCGTGCGCTACGCGCTACTCGCGCTGGCGGCCACGGCCGCCGCGATCGGCGTCCATCAGGCGATGCGCATTCCGCCGCTGCACGATGTCGAGGTCGCGATCCCTGGACTGCCGCGCGAGTTCGACGGCTACACCATCCTGCACCTGACCGATCTGCATATCAGCCGGCTGTTTCCCGCGTCATGGGCGCGTGAGGTCGTCGCGCGATCGAACAAGCTTCGCGCCGACCTGATCGCGATCACCGGCGACCTGATCGACGGCAGCATCGATGCGCGGCGGAGCGACATCGCGCCGCTGGCCGACCTGATCGCCGCCGACGGCGTCTACGTGATCTCGGGCAATCACGAATATATCTTCGGCTATGACGGCTGGATGGCGCATTACGAAGCGCTCGGCCTGCGCTCGCTCGAGAACCGGCACATCGTGCTCGGACGCGGCGGCGGCCAATTGGTGATCGCGGGGATCACCGACCGCGCGTCGCGCCACCGGACGCATCCCGTCCGCGACCTCGCCGCGGTGCTCGACGGCGTCCCCAAGGGCGCGCCGGTCATCCTGCTCGACCACCAGCCGGCCGACGCGCGCAATTCCGCGGCGCACGGCGTCGCCCTGCAACTCTCCGGGCACACTCATGGCGGATTGATCTGGGGCATCGACCGCCTCGCCGCGCGCGCCAACGCCGGCTTCGTCTCGGGCCGCTACGACGTCGACGGCATGACGCTCTACGTCAACAACGGCACCGCGCTGTGGCCGGGCTTTGCCTTGCGGCTCGGCCGTCCCTCCGAATTGACGCGGATCACGTTGCGTGCGGCTGATGTCAGGTCCACCTGATTCACGCGTCAAACGGCTAGACCGGTGTCATCACCCGCGAAAGCGGGTGATCCAGTATTCCAGAGACGCCGATGCTTGAATCGAGAAGCCGCGGCGTACTGGATCGCCCGGTCCATGTGCGCAATTGCGCACAGGCCGGGCGATGACAGCGTGGGTGAGGGCACAGCTTCGCGTCTTCGCGACATGATTTGTCCGAACTGTGCTCCTCGTCTTGTTGCGAGCGAAGCGAAGCAACGCATGGTTCAAGCCATGAACATTCCGCCCCGCTCGCGCATGCTTAAGACATTGGTCATCTCTTTGCTTGCATTTTCACGACCTCATTCAGCAGGAGGCACCATGTCCGACATCACCATTCCCGGCGGAAAAATCCGTTCCTTCGTCGAGCGGATCGAGAACCTTGACGCCGAAATGGCGGAACTCAGCGAGCAGAAGAAGGAAGTCTTCTCGGAGGCGAAGGGCGAAGGTTTCGACGTGAAGATCCTCAAGGAGATCATCAAGCTGCGCAAGCAGGACCAGGACGAGCGCGACGAACGTGAAAGCCTGCTCGATCTCTACATGCGCGCAATGGAAACGGCGCCGGCGGGAGAGAAGACCGCGAAAGCGGCGTGAGGTCTGCGGAGGCGATGTGCTTCCGCAATCTACAGCGAGTAGGGCGGGTCAGCGAAGCGTAACCCGCTGAAACTGTTGCGAGCCAAGGGGCGGATTGCGCGTGCGGCTAATCCGCCCTCCGCTTGCTGCGGCTACGAAGCTCAGTCTCTGCTTCACTCCTTCCGGCGCCGACGCAGTAACCGTCGCAAAAACTCTTCGGCCTCTGCGTCATCCACCTCGATCTCCACCGTCTTGAAGCTGGGATTGTTGATCGACACGATTCCCTTCTGCCGTGCAGCATAGAGGGTTTCGCGTAAAGTCTCCGAGTCCCCATGAAAGAGGTCGGTTGCCAAGGAGAAATCGGGGGTTACGTCTAACTCTTTCATCCTTTCAACCAAGTCTTCGTAAGCTTGGGCGAAAGCGGCATCCGTCTGTGATCCGATAAGGCGTAGCTTGCTGACGCCACGTAGTTTCAGCGCGCACAGCAGCCCGGTGACAAATTGGCTTGAAGTAATGAGTTTTGACATGCTGATAGATGGTTGTCGGTTGCGGCGCGGACAACTAACGAGGGTAGGTCAACTCTAGTTAGGATGTCTAGTGAATTTGTTGGGGGCAGGGGATGACGCGCCCCCAACAAAAGTAGAGTGTTGCGATACAGCAATACTGGCCGCGTCTCACGAACACCCCGTCGTGCTTCCGCAAGTATCGCACTTCATGCACGTCCCGTTCCGCACCAGCGTGAAGTTGCCGCACTCCGAGCACATCTCGCCTTCGTAGCCTTTTGCTTTCGCTTCGGCGCGACGCTCCGCCTTGGACGGGGTGGCGGCTGCGGCTGAGCCGGGCTTGCTCCACGCTTGCAGGGCCTCGAGCTTCTCGGTCGGCGAGAGGTCGTGGCTGACTTCCTGCTTCAGGGCGACCGCGCCCTCGACGGTGTCGGAGGCACCGCGCGCGGTTGCGCCGTGCGAGGCCAGTGAGGTCACGCGGTTGCCGCCGGCCGGCGCGTTGTCGGCGTTCTGGCTCACCGCGGCCGAGCCGCCGCGCATGATGACGAGGTTGTCGGTGCGCGAGCGGGTGAGGCCGCGCGACAGATACTTCGTCGCCTGGTGCTGCGGCGCTTCTTCCGGCTGCTCCTTGCCTTCCTCGACGCCCTTGCCGAGCGCGTCGAAGCCAGACTCGTTCGGATCGACATGGGCGAGATCGAAGCGCGACATGTAGCTCACCGCGAGCTCGCGGAAGACATAGTCGAGGATCGAGGTCGCGTATTTGATCGAGTCGTTGCCCTGCACGGGGCCTGCGGGCTCGAAGCGGGTGAAGGTGAAGGCGTCGACATATTCTTCCAGCGGCACGCCGTATTGCAGGCCGAGCGAGACCGCAATCGCGAAGTTGTTGATGAAGGAGCGGAGTGCCGCGCCTTCCTTGTGCATGTCGATGAAGATCTCGCCGAGCCGTCCGTCGTCATATTCGCCGGTACGGAGATAGACCTTGTGGCCGCCGACAACCGCCTTCTGGGTGTAACCCTTGCGTCGGTCAGGCATCTTCTCGCGCTCGCGCATCACCACGATGCGCTCGACCAGCTTCTCGACGATCTTCTCCGAGACCTGGGCGGCACGCGCGGCCATCGGCTTCTCGTAGAGCGCCTCGACCACGTCGTCCTCGTCCTCGTCGTCGGAGATCAGCTGCGAGTTCAGCGGCTGCGACAGCTTCGAGCCGTCGCGGTACAGCGCGTTGGCCTTCAGCGCCAGCTTCCACGACAAGAGGTAAGCGGACTTGCAGTCCTCCACCGTGGCGTCGTTCGGCATGTTGATGGTCTTGGAGATCGCGCCCGAGATGAACGGCTGCGAGGCCGCCATCATCCGGATGTGGCTCTCGACCGAGAGATAGCGCTTGCCGATCTTGCCGCAGGGGTTGGCGCAGTCGAACACCGGGTAGTGCTCGGCCTTCAGATGCGGGGCGCCTTCCACCGTCATCGCGCCGCAGATGTGCACGTTGGCGGCTTCGATCTCGCGTTTTGTAAACCCGACGGCCTGGAGCAGGTCGAAGCCGGGGGCAGCGATGGCCTCGGCGCCGATGCCGAGCTGGTCGCGGATGAAATCTTCGCCAAACGTCCACTTGTTGAAGGCGAACTTGATGTCGAACGCGGTCGGCAGCGCCTTTTCCACTTTTGCTATCGCTTCATCGGTGAAGCCTTTTGCCTTCAGCGTCGAGGCGTTGATCCCGGGCGCATTCGACAGCGAGCCGTGGCCGACGGCGTAGGCCTCGATCTCGGCGATCTCGCTCTCGCGATAGCCGAGCGCACGCAGCGCTGACGGCACCGCCTGGTTGATGATCTTGAAGTAGCCGCCGCCGGCGAGCTTCTTGAACTTCACCAGCGCAAAATCAGGCTCGATGCCGGTGGTGTCGCAATCCATCACCAGGCCGATGGTGCCGGTCGGCGCCACCACCGTGGTCTGGGCGTTGCGATAGCCGTTGACCTCGCCGAGCGCCAGCGCGTCGTCCCAGGCCAGCTTGGCGTGGGCGACGATGTCGGCTTGCGGGCAGGAGGCGTGATCGAGCGGCACCGGGTTGACCGAGAGCGCCTCATAGCCGGTCGCGTTGCCGTGGGCGGCGCGGCGGTGGTTGCGGATCACGCGCAGCATGTGCGCGGCGTTCTTCTTGTAGCCGGGGAAGGTGCCAAGCTCGGCGGCCATCTCCGCCGAGGTCTTGTAGGCGATGCCGGTCATCACAGCGGTCAGCGCGCCGCACAGCGAACGGCCTTCCTTCGAGTCATAGGGCAGGCCCATGGTCATCAACAGGCCGCCGATATTGGCGAAGCCGAGGCCGAGGGTGCGGAACTCGTAGGACAGCTCCGCGATCGCCTTCGACGGGAACTGGGCCATCATCACGGAGATTTCGAGCACGATGGTCCAGAGCCGGCAGAGATGCTCGTAGGACTCGATGTCGAACCGTTTTGTGCTGGTGCTGTAGAACGTGAGTAGATTAGCAGAAGCCAGGTTGCACGCCGTGTCGTCCAGGAACATGTATTCCGAGCACGGATTGGAGGCGCGGATGTCGCCGGACGCCTTGCAGGTGTGCCAGTCGTTCATCGTGGTGTTGAAGTGCAGACCGGGATCGGCCGACGCCCAGGCGGCGTAACCGATCTTCTCCCAGAGGTCGCGGGCCTTCAGCGTCTTGGTGACCTTCTTGGTGGTGCGGCCGACCAGATTCCAGTCGCCGTCGGTCTCCACCGCGCGCAGGAAATCGTCCTTCAGCGAGACCGAGTTGTTGGAGTTCTGGCCGGAGACGGTGAGATACGCCTCGGAATCCCAGTCGGTGTCGTAGGTGTCGAACGAGATCTCCTTGTAGCCCTGTTTTGCAAATTGGATGACGCGCTTGATGTAGTTGTCAGGGACCAGCGCGCGGCGGGCGAGCTTGATCTCGCGGCGCAGCGCCGGGTTTTTCTCGGGATCGAAGCAGTCGTCGCCAGAACCTTCGCAGTTGACGCAGGCCTTCATCACGGCCTTGAGATGCTTCTGGTTGATCTTGGAGCCGGTGACGAGCGCCGCAACCTTCTGCTCCTCCTTCACCTTCCAGTCGATATAGGTCTCGATGTCGGGGTGATCGGCATCGACCACGACCATCTTGGCGGCGCGGCGGGTGGTGCCGCCCGACTTGATCGCACCGGCTGCGCGGTCGCCGATCTTGAGGAAGCTCATCAGGCCGGACGAGCGGCCGCCGCCGGACAGCTTTTCGCCTTCGCCGCGCAGGCTCGAGAAGTTGGAGCCGGTGCCGGAGCCGTACTTGAACAGGCGCGCCTCGCGCACCCAGAGGTCCATGATGCCGCCCTCGTTGACGAGGTCGTCGCCGACGCCCTGGATGAAGCAGGCATGCGGCTGCGGATGCTCATAGGCCGACTTCGATTTGGTCAGCTTGCCGGTCTTCCAGTCGACGTAATAGTGGCCCTGGCCGGGACCATCGACGCCATAGGCCCAGTGCAGGCCAGTGTTGAACCACTGCGGCGAGTTCGGCGCGACCATCTGCTTTGCCAGCTGGAAGCGGATCTCGTCGAAGAAGGCCAGCGCATCGTCTTCACTCGAGAAGTAGCCGCCCTTCCAGCCCCAATAGGTCCAGCAGCCGGCGAGGCGATCGAACACCTGCTTGGCGCTGGTCTCACCGACGATGCGCTCGTTCTCGGGGAGGCTCGCGAGCGCCTCGGTGTCCGGCACCGAACGCCACAGCCACGACGGCACGGTCTCTTCCTCGACCTTCTTCAGGCGCGCGGCGACGCCGGCCTTGCGGAAATACTTCTGCGCCAGCACGTCGGAGGCGACCTGCGACCAGAACTCCGGAACCTCGACGTTCTCGGCACGGAACACGACCGAGCCGTCCGGATTGCGGATCTCTGAGGTGGTCAGGCGGAAATTGATCCCGGCATAGGGAGACTGTCCGCTGGTGGTGTTGCGTCGTTCGATTCGCATGGTCGAGCCCCGTCACTTCTTCTGCCCGGTCCCACGTTTCCCCGCAGGTTGCCGGAATGTTGTCTATTCGCGGAGTCCGGAACACGTGTGGGCACGCCTCCCGTCATCCGCAGCTCAGCCGGTGGATCCGGCCTGTTCTCTCGTCCGCTCGGCGCCGGTTTGGCCCGGCCCTGCGGCGGCACAATCCCTAAGGGGTGCCCGACTGGTCGGGTCCTCCGGGTCATGCATTCAACGCCCCAAACGCTCACGCGACACGTCACGCGTACGCTCACTTGCGGGCCGGTTTCGGCCTCTGTTTGCGGGTCCTTCTCGGCCCGTTCGTCGTCCCCGTCGGCGTCCCAAAATCAGGGCAGACAAGCCCTTCACCCGCGGCCCGAAGGCCTGGCGGAGTGGTCATTTTGGAACCCTTGTGGGAGCGACCGGCGGGGACCCAAACACACTCGCGCCGAACAGGTTGAAAGCTAGGCCATGTCCGTTGCGCCCGTCAAGGACTAGTACGAGTTTCTGAATCAAACACTAAATATGGTGGAGGGGAGGGGGATAACAGGGCTGGTGCCGCGCCTGTGATCGCGCCAACTATCGGTGAGTCCTCAGGGATTCCCAAGCCAAAAAAATTCCTCAGCCCTGTGGATTGGCGTTTCGCCCCGCTGTTCACAGGTGAAGTTTTTATTCGCCGCCCCGGATTGAATTTTGGGGACTCACGTAGGGCTACGGGCAAACTACGGATCAGGCATGTCAGCGGCGTGATGGTCGGGCGACAAAATCGCGGGCAAGGTGGGGCCGACTCACATCGTTTCACACCCTTGCCGGGTTCCATGACAGTCCAGAAGCCTTCCGGGCGGCCGCGCCTTGCGCCCGCCGGCCTGATGTTCCTCGCCATCACCTCCGTGGGTTGGGGATTCAACTGGCCGTCCACCAAATTCCTGCTCAGCGAGCTGCCGCCGCTGACCTTGCGCGGCACCACCGGCGTCATCGGCGCGGTGCTGCTGGCGGCGTTGGCGCTGATCCGCGCCCAGAGCCTGCATGTCGAGGCCAGGCTGTGGCCGCGCCTCGTGCTGTATTCGCTGCTCAACGTCACCGGCTGGATGGTGCTGATGGGGCTCGCGCTGCTCTGGCTGCCGGCGAGCGAGACCGCGCTGATCGCCTACACCATGCCGGTCTGGGCTTCGCTGCTGGCCTGGCCGGTGCTCGGCGAGCGGCCGACGCTGTTGCGCACCATCGCGCTGGTGATGGCGTTCGCGGGGCTTGCCGCGATCATGGGCGGCAACGGCATTTCCGCGAGCACGGAGAAGCTGCCCGGAATCATCATGGCGCTCGGCGGCGCGTTCGGCTTTGCGCTCGGCACGGTGCTGGCGAAGAAATACCCGCTGGTGATGCCGCCGATCCCGGCGGCGGCCTGGCAGATCGGCCTCGGCTGCGTGCCGATCGCGATCATCGGCCTCCTGATCGAGACCACGCATCTCGACCGCATCACGGCGGTGGGCTGGTGGCTGCTGGTCTATTCGACCGTGATCCAGTTCTGCGTCGCCTATGTCGCCTGGTTCGCAGCACTGGCCCGCCTGCCGGCCTCGGTGGCGGCGATCGGTACCATGGCGGTGCCGGTGATCGGCGTGATCGCCTCCGCAGTCGCGCTGCATGAGCCGCTGGGGCCGACCCAGATTGTCGCTTTGCTGTTCACGCTCGCCGGCGTCGCGCTGGCGACGCGGTGAGCTTTCCTCTCCTCCGTCATTGCGAGCGAAGCGAAGCAATCCATTTCGCCACTTGTTGAGGCAATGGATTGCCGCGGCGCTGCGCGCCTCGCAATGACGGGAGAGAGAGCAGAGCTGCTATCCGCGCGCGAGACGCCGGGCGTACCCGCAAGCGCTCACATCACTCACCCAGCGCCTGCTGCAGCATGCTGGCGAGCTGCGCCTTGCGATAGGGTTTTGCCAGCAGCAGCACGCCTTCGTCGAGGCGGCCGTGATGCACGATGGCGTTCTCGGTATAGCCCGAAGTGTAGAGCACCTTGAGGCCGGGTCGCCGTTTTCTCACTTCGTCGGCGAGCTGGCGGCCGTTCATGCCGCCAGGCATGATGACGTCGGTGAACAGCAGGTCGAACTTCTCGCCCTTGTCGACCAGCGCCAGCGCGGCGCGGGCGTCCGGCACCGCGATGGTCTTGTAGCCGAGGCTGCCGAGCTGCGTGACCACGTAGTTGCGCACCAGCTGATCGTCTTCCACCACCAGGATGACTTCGCTGCCGCGCCGCACCGGCTCGGGCGCTGCGGCCTCGACCTCGACCTGGCCGCGGGCAGGGGGCAGATAGAGCTTGATCGTGGTGCCGTGGCCTTCCTCGCTGTAGATCTTGATGTGGCCGCCGGACTGCTTGACGAAGCCGTACACCATGCTCATGCCGAGGCCGGAGCCCTTGCCGACCTCCTTGGTGGTGAAGAACGGCTCGAACACCTTGTCCTGCACCGCGTGCGACATGCCGGTGCCGGTGTCGCTGACCGCGAGCAGCACGTAGCGGCCCGGCGTGATGTCGGGATTGACAGAAGCATAGGCGTCGTCGAGCACGATGTTCTTGGTCTCGAACAAGAGCTTGCCGCCGTTCGGCATCGCGTCGCGGGCGTTGATCGCCATGTTGAGCAGCGAATTGGCGAGCTGCGACGGATCGATATGGACGCTGGCGACATCGGGCGCCAGCACCGAACTGATCTCGATCTGCTCGCCGAGCGTCGGCCGCAGCAGCTTTGCGATATCGACCACGGTGCCGTTGATGTCGACGGTGCGCGGCTCCAGCGGCTGGCGGCGGGCGAAGGCGAGCAGATGCTGGATCAGCTCGCGGCAGCGTTCGGCGGCGCGGTCGATCAGCTCGGCAGTCTGCGCCAGCTTCGGCTGCGTGCGCAGGCTGTCGACCAGCGTCTCCGTCGTGCCGGTGATGACGGTCAGCATGTTGTTGAAGTCGTGCGCGACGCCGCCGGTCAGCTTGCCGATGGCGTCGAGCTTCTGCGCCTGTTGCAGCTTGTGCTCGGTTTCGCGCGAGGCGGTGATGTCGTGATAGATCAGCGCAGCGCCGGTGATGGCGTTGTCGCCGTCGCGCAGCGGCCGGCCCGACACCACGAGGTGGATTTCCGGCGCGCCGCGCACCGGCTTGGCGACGAACTCCAGCCCGTCGAATTCCTCGCCGCGCAACGCCCTCGCCGAGGGCATGTCGTCGGCCCGCATCGGCGTCTCGCCGTCGGCCTGGAACACGTTGCTCATGGCGCGCAGCTGCCGCACCGTCATGCCCGGCTTGTAGCGCAGCATCTTCTCGGCCGCCGGGTTGGAGAGCAGCACCGTGCCGGTGCCGTCGAGCACCAGCACCGCCTCCGCCATGGTGCGGAAGGTGGTTTCCATCACCGAGGTGGAGCGGCGCAGCTCCTCGAGGGCGGCGCCGAGATCCTTGGTGCGCTCGGCCACCTTGCCCTCGAGTGACAGATTGGTCGCCTTGGTCGCGCTGAGCGCGCCCTGCAATTCGCGGCTGGCGCGCCGCGCCGTCAGCGTCAGCGCGACCGCGAGCGCCAGGATCATCGCAACGCCGGCGAGGTCGATGGCCAGCAGCAGCCGGCCGTTGGTCTTCGACTGGTCGGTGCGAATCGCGAGCAGGCGGCGCTCCTCGGCGACCAGGCGGTCGAGCGCGGCCCCGACCTTGTCGGTCAGGGCACGGCTCTCGCCCGCGGAGATCAGCGCCGCGGCGCCGGCGGTATCGCCCGCGGTGCGCAAGCGGATCAGTTCGGCGCCGAGCGCAATCGCGCGCTCGACCTGTCCCCTGGTGCCGGCGAGCAACTGGGCTTCCTGCGGCGCCGACTTCACGGCGGTCATCAGCTCGTCGAATGCGGCGGTGAGGGCCGTGCTCTGGTCGCGGAACTCGTCGGCGAAGGAGGCGTCGCCGGTCAGCGCGAAGCCGCGTGCCGCGCTCTCGACGCCGCGCGGCAGCGGCCGCGCGTCGGAGATGCATTTGAGTATCTTCAGCGTGTGATCGACCGAATCAATCGCGCTGCGCGACTTGACATCCAGCCCGATCGACGCCGCGCTGATGACAAGGAGGATCGCAAGGCCGCTGCCAAGAATGAGACGCTGGGAAGCCATCGACGACGAGAGTACGAGCAATTATTTCGAAAGACGAGCGGAAGGAGCGGACTTCGCCAGACATTCGTTAACGGCGGCAATCAGCGCCTGCGGGGTGAACGGCTTGCGCAGGCAGGCGGAGGCGCCAAGCTCGATCGTCATCCGCAGGAAGTCCGGCGCCCGGTCGGCATTGGCGAAGGCGTAGCCGGACATCGCGATCACGGGAATATCGGGAGCGCGCTCGTGGAAGACGCGAATCGCCTCGAAACCGCGCATATGCGGCATGAAGACGTCGACCAGCATCACGTCGAAGGTGGCTTTTTCCAGCGCGCGCATGCCGGCTTCACCGCCGTCGGCGACGGTGACGTCGAAGCCCTGGCGCTGCAAACACACCTCGATGGCAACGCACACCATCGGGTCGTCATCGACCACGAGAACGCTCGGCACGATGCATCCTCTTTTTGCGGCCCCGCGTGCCGTCGACTCGCTTGGCCCGTCTGCCGATTAAGGCGGAACCCAAGTGGAAAGTCTGTATCATAGAATGCATATGCCGTTTGCTGACAAGCGGATTTCCAGCTAGCCCTGACGCCATCACTTGTATTTGTCCGCCCACATGACGACAGGTCCATGATCGCAGTTCCCGTCGCCGGCCGCGCCCCGCTGTCACCGTTCGGCCTCGCATCTCTGGTGGTCGCCTCGACCGGCTGGGGTCTCAATTTCCCGATCATGAAATTCCTGCTGACCGAGTGGCCGCCGCTGTCGTCGCGCGGGCTGTGCGGCGTGATCGGCGCGCTCGCGCTCGGTTTGGTGGCGCTCGCGCGCGGCGAGACGTTGCGCGTGCCGGATGGCATGTGGCCGCGGCTTGCCTTGGTGTCGACGCTGTCGATCGGCGGCTGGGTCGCCTCGATGGGCCTCGCGCTGATCTGGCTGCGCGCCAGCGAAGCGGCCGTGCTCGGGATCTCGATCCCGGTATGGGTCGCGCTGGTGGCCTGGCCGGTTCTCGGCGAGCGGGTGTCGCTGCCGCGCGCGACAGCGCTTGCCGTGGCGGTGGCCGGGATTGCCGCGCTGATCGGCGGCGGCGGCATCGATGCGAGCCTTGGCAAGTTGCCGGGCATCCTGTTCGCGCTCGCCGGCGCGCTTTGTGTCGCGCTCGGCACGGTGCTGACCAAGTATTTCAAGCTCGCAATGCCGCCGCTGTCGCTCGCCGCCTGGCAGCTTGCGATCGGCTGCGTGCCGGTCGCGATCGCGGGCCTCGTGATCGAGCAGCCGCAGCTTGCCGCGCTGTCGCAGCTCGGCTGGGCGTCGATGGTCTACATGACGCTGATCCAGTTCTGCCTTTGCTATGTCTGCTGGTTTGCGGCGCTGCAGCGGCTGCCGGCGGCGACTGCATCGATCGGCACGCTGCTGGTGCCGGTCGTCGGCGTGCTGGCGGCGGCGGCGATGCTGCGCGAGCCGCTCAGCACGAGCGACATCGCGGCGCTGCTCGTGACCTTCGCAGCCGTGGCGGTCGCCCTGCGCACATGAAAAGGGCGGCGTTGCCGCCGCCCCTTTTTTTAACCAGCGATTCAGGCCTTCGTTACGGGCAGGGGTGCCGCAGACCGTCATAGCCGAGATAGGTGCCCGAGGCCGGGTCGTAGGACTTGTAGCGCTGCGCGCAATAGCTCGCGTCGCCGCCCGGTACGGCTTCCACGGCGACAGACGGTTCGTCGTAATAGCCGTAGCTGTCGTCATAGTAGCCGGGGCCGTAGCCATAATAGCCGGAGCCGTAATACGCGCCCGAGGCGAGGGCGCCGCCAACGACTGCACCGGCCACCGCGCCGGGCCAGAACCCGCCGCCACGGTGATAACCGCCGTGCCATCCGCCACCGCCGCCGCGCCAACCGCCGCCGCCACCACCGGCCCACTGGCCGCCACCGCCACCACCGTGCCAGCCGCCGCCAGCACCCATGGCCGCACCACGGCCGCCGCCGAAGCCACCACCACCGCCGCCGCCACCGCCGCCACCGCGGGCACCACCGCCACCGCCCATCGCGCCCATCTGCGCGGCGGACTGGGCGAACGAAACGGTCGGCGCCACGGCCAGCGGCAGCGCAAGCGCCAGCGCCGCAGCGGTGCTCAGAACCTTCATATTGATCATTTTGGACTCCATCAAAACGGACAATGTCTAACCGCTTCTGCGGCCGGACGTTCCAGCGCGCGACGTTGATTGTCCGTCATCTTTGCTTGCCCGCCGGCGCATGTATGGCAGGTGAACAAAACTTCCCGTGACCGCGTCATTTGGCCGCCAAACGGGCCGCATCAAGCAGGCGATAGGGGAGTGCCTGGCTACCTCGGCGGCGGCTGGACATTTCGGGATTCAGGTGGCATCAGAGCCCGATAGCCTCGAACCCGTGACCGGCGACGCATGAAACAATTCCTGCTGAAATTCTTCACCTGGTGGAACGGCCAGACCTTTGGCACGCAATTGTGGACCTCGCGCTACGGCGAGCTGGTCGGCGAGGACGAGCAGGGCAATCGCTACTACCGCACCAAGGGCGGCGAGATCGACCCGACGCTGCATTTCGAGCGCCGCTGGGTGGTCTATAACGGCTATGCCGAAGCCTCCCGGATCCCGGCGGGCTGGCACGGCTGGCTGCATCACACCGTCGATGTGCCCCCGACCGAGCAGAAATATGCACCGCGGGAGTGGGAAAAGCCGCATCTGCCGAACCTGACCGGCACCGCGCAGGCTTACCGCCCATCCGGCTCGACGCTGGCGAGCGGCCGTCGCCCCAAGGCGACCGGCGACTACCACGCCTGGACCCCGGGAAGCTGACCCTCACGCCGTGTTGTCGCGAGCGTGCGCGCGTAGTAGCGCGCGTGCGTTGCACGCGCGACCGGCGGCGCAAGTGCGTGCCTGTGGACAACGGTAACAGCGGGGACAGGTGCATCGCCGCTGCCGGCGCCCGCTTGCGCCACGTGCGCCTTCGCGGCTCAATGAAGCCATCTTGCGGAGATGGGAAACCATCGCGTCGGATCGGGCTCCAGATCGCGACTGTCCCGATGAGCAGCGGCCTCCGAGTTGGATGCGGCCGGGAGATAGGCCCCCGGTACAGACGTCCTGAAATCGCCCGCAAATGTGGGGCCACCGTGAGACAGGAAGGGCCGCTCGGGAAACCGGGCGGCCTTTTTCTGTTGCAACGCGCACGACAGGCTCGGCATCTTTCGGCGATCAATCCAGCAGGCGTCGGGAGCATCAGATGAAGCGCTTGTGGACGATCATCGGCGTCGCCGACGTGCCCCGGAGCTTCAGGTGGTACCAGTCGTTGCTGGGCTTGCCGGAGTCAGCGCCTGCGCACGACCATTTCGGACAAATCGTCGATTCCGATGGCACGGTCCTGCTCTGCCTGCACGCCTGGGGGGCCCACGAACATCCTACGTTGACCAATCCCCGCGACGTCCGCCCCGGCAACGGTCTTCTGCTGTTCTTCCGGGTCGACGACCTTGACGTCGCTCTGCCAAGGGCGCGCGCGCTCGTCAGCCTTTTGGAAGAAGAGCCGCATCAAAATCCCAACACCGGGACCATGGAGTTTTCGCTCCGGGATCCTGACGGCTACTACGTCACGATCAGCGCGCTCGATCCGGCCTGACGCCCGCCTGGCGTTATGGCGACGCGCCCTGGGCGAGCCGCGCCGCCGCGCGGCCCATCAATTCGCCGCGGCGCGCATGCGCCGGCCCCATCCGCTCCTTCATGAAGGCGAGGATCTCGGCCGGCGCGGTATCGGGCGAACCGGCATTGAACGGCGGCGCCGGGTTGTATTCGAGCCTGAGCTGAATGGCTTCCGCGGTCTTGCGGTCGACCAGCTCGGACACCAGCGTCAGCGCGAAATCGATGCCTGCGGTGACGCCGCCGCCGGTGAAGCGATTGCGGTCGACGCAGACGCGGGTCCTGGTGGGGATCGCGCCAAAGCCGGCGAGGAAATCGATCGCGCTCCAATGCGTGGTGGCGCGGTAGCCTTTCAGCAGACCGGCGGCGCCGAGCACCAGGGACCCCGTGCACACCGACGTGACGTATTTCGCTCGCTCGGCCTGCTTGCGCAGGAAGGCCAGCATCTCCTCGTCGCCGACCATGTCGTCGGTGCCGAACCCGCCGGGCACGCAGATCACGTCGAGCTGCGGGCAGTCGGCGAAGCTGGTGGTCGGCGTCAGGACCATCACGGAATCAGTCTGCACGGGTTCGATCCGCTTCCAGATCAGATGCACGTTGGCGCCGGGCACCGAGGAGAACACCTGCAGCGGGCCGGTCAGGTCGAGCTGAGTCACCTTCGGGAAGACGAGCAATCCAATCTGCAGGGGTTCGGACATCGGAAGTCTCCAAATAGCGCTTGACGGAACCACGATGCCATGATGGCCTCTTGTCCAAAATGGCGTAATTCCCTCATTTTAGGACGTGTCGCCATTTGCCAGGATTTGGCGTAGCGAGGATTTGGCACATGATCGGCATCCTGATCTTTCCCGACTTCCAGCTGCTCGACGCGGCCGGCCCGATCGCGGCGTTCGAGATCGCTGCGCGTTTCGCCGACAGCCCGCCTGCTATCAAGACGATCGCGGTGAAGGCGGGGCCGGTGCGCTCGTCGTCCGGCGTCGAGATGCTTGCGCGCGGCTTCAAGCCGTCGGCGGCGATCACGACGCTGATCATTGCGGGCGGCAACGGCGTGCGCGCGCCGGCGACCTGTCCGACGACGCTTGCATTCGTGCGGCGGATGGCGGGCCGCGGCATCCGCGTCGCCAGCGTCTGTTCCGGGGCCTACGTGCTGGCCGAGGCGGGCTTGCTCGATGGCCGCCGCGCCACCACGCATTGGCAGCGCACACCGCATTTCGTGAAGGCCTATCCGAAGATCAAGCTCGAGCCGGACCAGATCTTCGTCCGCGACGGCAATATCTGGAGCTCGGCCGGCATCACCGCCGGCATCGACCTCGCGCTCGCCATGATCACCGAGGATTACGGCGACGAGATCGCGCAGAAAACCGCGCGCCAGCTCGTGCTGTACCACCGCCGCAGCGGCGGGCAGTCGCAGTTCTCCTCGCTGCTGGAATTGAAGACGCCGAACGGACGGTTCGGGCCGCTGCTGGCCTGGGCGCGCGAGCATCTCGACGCGCCGCTGACGGTCGAGGATCTCGCCGACAAGGCCGGGATGAGCTCACGGCACTTCACCCGCGCCTTCATCGCGGAGACCGGGACCACGCCGTCGAAGGCGGTGGAGCGGCTGCGCATCGAAGTGGCGCGGCAGCGCGTGCAGTCGTCGGGCGAGGCGATCGAGCGCGTCGCCGAGATCACCGGCTTCCGCGATCCCGAGCGGATGCGCCGCGCCTTCATCCGCGCCTTCGGCCAGCCGCCGCAATCGCTGCGCCGAGCGGCGCGCGTCGGGTAGGTGATTTGGGACAAGTTCGTTGTCCGATCTCGCACGATCCGTTTTGTCTTTGCATTGATGAACCAGTGCGACGGTTCCTGTGACCCACGTGAAGTGGGCGTGGGACCGGAGGAGGTTCTAATGACAAAGCATCGAACGATTACCGGGTTCGTGGCCGTCGCCGTGCTGGCTGTCACGGCAACTGCCGCGACGGTGAGGTCGCACTTGCCCCGGACCGCGGGCGTTGTGGTCGCCGACACGGACGCGCTCCCGGCCAGGGATTTCAGCGACCGCTGGTCCGCGATATCCGCCTTGGCTCCCGCAACGGACATGGCTGAGCGCGCACCTGACGCGCGTTAAATCGGTCAGGTCCGGCGGTTCGAGGCGCGTAGCGTTTGCTGCAGCACAAAAGCCCCCGCCAAGGCGGGGCAGCATGTCGAACGACTTGGTCTCAAATAGAACTAACGGTTCAACCGCGCCGGGATTGCGCGGCCATTCACCAATACACGCTTAATAATCCACGGACGTGCTGCGCACGAAACGAGCCCAGATCTCACCGGGTCAATGTGTCGGTCGCGATCTTCTTCTTGAGTGCTTCGCAGGTGTCCCTGACCTCCGTGGTCATCAACGAGACGGCTTCGATCTGCAGGAAGAAGCGCTTGCCCTGATCACGATAGCCCGCAGCGAACTCCTTGATTTCCGCGATCATGTCATGGACCCCGGCCACCATGACCTCGCAATTCTTGGCGGCCAATTGCAGTTCGGATCCGAGGGCCTCGATCTCTTTCACCGCCGCTTCATATTCGCGCACGACGGCCTCAGCCGACAGCATGCCCACCTCGTTGACGCCGTTGCGGTGCTCGACGTAGTCCGGCATCGGCGAGAGCGGCCGAATGTTGCTGCGTGGTCGATGCGGACTGGCAGCGCTGACGTCGCCATCGATCTGTTCCGACGGGGCACGGGCGAGAACTTCTGCACTAACACTCATGCGAACGCTCCATAAGTTGTTACGGCGAATGGAGTTTACCAATGTCAACGGATTTGTCTCGCTTTTCCACAAGTTTGAGACAGGTCCGATTGTGCATCGCAGCACGGCAAATTCCGCATTGGTATCAATGCGGCGCGTCGGGGTGCCAGCCGAGCAACGCCAGCATCACGAAGAAGCCGACAACATAAGCCACCATGATCGGCCAGCCCTGGGTGATCCAACGGACCACCGATTTGGCTTCCGGATACATGTTGGACACCGCAACACCGGCGGACGAACCGAACCAGACCATCGATCCGCCAAATCCAACCGCATAGGCGAGCAAACCCCAATCGTAGCCGCCTTGCCTCAGCGCCAGCGCGGTCAGCGGGATGTTGTCGAACACCGCGGAGACGAAGCCGAGCCCGAGTGCGGTCTGCCATGACGCGGTCGGCAGCTTCTCGACCGGCATCAGCGAGGCCGCAGTCACCAGCGCGAGCAGGAACACGGTGCCCTTCAGCGTCTCCGGCATGACCGACCAATCGGGCCGCCGCAGCAGCGAGGTGACGAGGATCGCGGCCCAGACCGCGAGCCCGAGCACCGGCAGGGCATCGAGCAGCGCAGGGAATTTCAGGTTCGCCGTCACGTTGGCGGTCAGCGCAGCGAGCAGGATCACGGCGACGATGGCAACCCGCGTCCAGTGGATCTTGAGGCCGGACGGTGCCTTTTTCACAATGGGCGAGAAGCGGTGCTGCTGCAGCGAGGCCGGCACCGCGAACACCAGCATTGCCGCGATGGCAGCGACATAGGCATCAATGACGGTGAGCGGGCTGATGCCGTCGATCCACATCATCGTCGTCGTGGTGTCGCCGACGACGCTGCCGGCGCCGCCGGCATTGGAGGCTGCGACAAGGGCCGCGAGATAGCCGATATGGACACGGCCGCGGAACACATGACGCGCAATGGTGCCGCCGATCAGCGCGGCTGCGATATTGTCGAGAAATGCGGACAGCACGAATACGAGCACCAGCAGGATCAGTCCGCCCTTCCAGTCATCGGGCAGCAGCGCCGGCATCTCGTCGGGGATGCGGCTCTCCTCGAAATGCCGCGACAGCAGCGCAAATCCCATCAACAGCAGGAACAGGTTCGCGAGCGTGACCCACTCATGCTCCATGTGGTGCACGAGGCCGGGCAGGCCCGCGCCGAATTTCGCAAAGCCGGCGAAGATCAGCTTGTAGGCGACGATCGCGGCAAGGCCCGTCAACGCCACCGCGAGCGTGTGGTGATGGAAGATCGCGACGCCGAGCAGGGTCAGCGCGAACAGGATGAAATCGAGCGGGATACCGTAGACGAGGATGGGCGTGAGCAAGAGGGTCTCGCGGGCTGGAGTGCTCGGCGGCGAAGCGCGCCCGGCCGCACTATCGCGTGAGGCGGGGAACTGCAAGACGCGCTAACGCCGCAAGGTGCGCCTGCCATGCGCTCCCGAGCCTCGATCAGGAGGCGACGCGACCGGCGTCGCCCGATCCGATCGGTCAGCCCAGCGTCTTCAGCCAGGCACTGATCTCGGTGACCGCGACGTTGGCCTGATTGAGCAGCTTGCCCATCGTGAAGAAGCCGTGGAACTGGCCGGGGAAATGCCGGTAGGTCACGGGCACGCCGGCGTCTTTGAGGATTTTGGCGTACTCGTCGCCTTCGTCGCGCAAGGGATCGGCGCCGGCGGTCAGCACATAGGCCGGCGGCAATCCGGCGAAGTTTTTCGCGCGCGCTGGCGAGGCGCGCCAATCACTATTGTCGGCGTCGCCGAGATAGTGGTTGGCGAACCAGCCGATCACCGAATGCGTCAACAGGATGCTGGTCTCGGGCTCGCGGTGCGAGGGATGCTTCCGCGAAAACTCCGTCGCGGGATAGACCAGGAGCTGGGCCGCGAGCTTCGGCCCATTGTCGCGAGCGGTGAGGGCAACCACAGCCGCAAGGTTGCCGCCGGCGCTGTCGCCGCCGACGATCAGGCGCGCGGCATCGATGCCGAGGTCTTTCGCGTTGGCAGCGACCCATCTGGTCGCGGTGACGGCGTCGTCGACCGCGGCGGGAAAGCGGTGCTCCGGTGCCAGCCGATAATCGACCGAGATCACGATCAGCTCGCCCTCATGGGCAAGCTTCTGGCAAACGACTTCGTGGGTATCGAGATCGCCGATCACCCAGCCGCCGCCATGGAAGAACACCAGGCATGGCGCGAGCCCGTTGGTCGTGCGCAGTGTGTTCGGCGTGTAGATGCGGGCCGGGATCGTGCCGTGCGGCGCCGGGATCGCGAGCTCCTTGCTCGATTCAAGCGCGGGCGGCTCGGGATTGGAGACGATGCGGGCGGCCCGATAATATTCGCGCGCTTCCGGCGCGGTCAGCGATTCATAGGCGGGACGGCCGGCCTCCTGGAAGGCCTTGTAGACAGCGGCGGCATCGGGATCGAGAACGACGGGCATTCGTGGACCTTCTTTCTGTTACGCCATCCGGGGCGATGCGGAGCATCGAACCCGGAATCTCTAGATTCCGGGTTCGGTCCTGCGGACCGCCCCGGAATGACAGTTGTATCAGGCGGCGGTGCGGCCGCCGTCGACGGTGTAAGCGGAACCTGAAACGTAGCTCGCTTCGTCGGAGGCCAGGAAAGCGACGATCGAGGCGACTTCGCTGGCGAGCCCGAGCCGGCGCGCCGGGATGCGGTCGACGATCTTCTCGACCGGCGGCGGCGCGTTGCCGCCGGAGCGGCCCTGCAGGATGGTGCTCAGCATCCGGCTCTCGATCATGCCGGGGCAGACGCAATTGACCCGCACGCCGGTGCCGCCGCACTCCCAGGCCGCGCTCTTGGTCAGTCCGATGACCGCGTGCTTGCTGGCGCTATAGACTGCGATCATCGGCGATCCCACCAGGCCCGCGATCGAGGCGGTGTTGATGATGCTGCCCTTGTTCTGCTTCAGCATGACGGGCAGCACGTGCTTCATGCCGAGGAAGACGCCGACCACGTTGACGTCGAGCACCCGGCGAAAACTCTCCAGCGAATATTCGGGGATCGGCTTGATGTCGCCCTCGATGCCGGCATTGTTGTAGAAGGCGTCGATGGTGCCGAAGCGGTCGACGGCGGCGCGGACATAGTCCTTCACCTCGTCCTCATCGGTGACGTCGGCAGTGATCGCGAGTGGTTCGGCCGAGGCGGGGAGGTCCTTGATGGCGGCGGCAAGATCGGCGCCCTTGCGGTCGACTGCGACAATCCGCGCGCCCCGTTCGGCGAGCAGGTGCAGGGTCGCGGTTCCGATGACGCCGGCAGCCCCGGTGACGACGGCGACCCGGCCATCGAGCCTGATGCGATCTGGCATGTTGGGTTTCCTCTGGCTGGTCCGGTTCAATCCGGATTTTCTCAGGTTTTCACGCGCTGCCGCGTGCCTTCAGCGTGAGCACTATCACACGTGCTCCCAACGGTGACCAGAGGCTGACGATGGCCCGGGGAGAGGTGGCCGGGTGCCCTTTCCCCGCCGTATTCGGCGTGTTAACCGGTGGCCTGCGAGCGGCCGATATCAAGGTAGACTGTCGCGAGCCCGATTCGCCCTTTAAAGCCGCGCGAGATGCTTCGAACCGTTGCCCTGACTGGCTTTGCGGCCTTGATTGCCGCCTCAACTATCTCGCTTGCGCCGCCCGCGCGCGCGCAGATCGGAACGATTTTCTCCGATCCCGCGCCGCGTCCGCCCGGCGCGATCCCGCGCGGCCAGGTGGCGCCGCCCAGCGACGACGACGAGGAAGTGCCGGAATTGCCGCGCGGCCGCCTGCTGCCGACGCAGCCACGCGCGTTGCCGCCAGGGCAGGCGGTGCCGCCGCCCGGCAGCGTGCAGTCGCAGCCCTTGGCGCCGCCGCCCGGTTCAACGGTTGCTCCGCCCGGGGTGGCCGTGCAGCCGCCGCAGCCCAATGGGCCCGCCGTTGCCAATACGCCGCCCGGAGCCAACCCTCTGCCGCCGGGGCAGCGTCCCAAGGGGGCGCCGCAAGCTGCGCCTCAGGGCGCGCCGGGCACCGCACCGCAGACGCCGGCCGCGTTGCAGCCCGGCGACGAGGTGGTGCAGGAACCGCCGTCGACCAAGATCACCAACAAGAAGGCGAGCTTCTCCGGCCTCGACAAGATCACCGGACGCATCATCAATTTCGACGAGGATATCGGCGAGACCGTGCAGTTCGGCGCGCTGCGGGTGAAGACCGATGCCTGCTACACGCGGCCGTCGACCGAAGCCGCCAACACCGATGCCTTCGTCGAGGTCGACGAGATCACGTTGCAGGGCGAGGTGAAGCGGATTTTCTCCGGCTGGATGTTCGCGGCGAGCCCCGGTCTGCATGGCGTCGAGCATCCGATCTACGACATCTGGCTGACCGACTGCAAAGGGCCGGACCAGACCATCGTGACCGCCGCGCCCGATCCGCCGAAGGCGCCGACGCCGCCTCCACCGCCGGCCCAGAAGCGCGCGCCGCCGAAGCAGGCCGCGCCGCGTCCGCCGCCGCAGCCGCTGCCGCAATACCAGCAGCAGCCGCCGCCTCCGCCGCCCCAGCAGCAGCGGCCGGGCGGGCTGTTCGGCGGATTGTTCGGGAATTAGTCGACACTGCGTAGCCCGGATGGAGCGAAGCGAAATCCGGGTTTCTCTCCGCGGAGAGACTTTCCCGGATTGCGCTTCCCCGGATTGCGCTCCGCTGCATCCGGGCTATGGCATCAGCTCAATTCAATTGCGCTCGGCGACGATCGCCAGCGCGTCGACGCCCTTGACCGGCTGTGTCGTGTCGAGCCTGCGGAAATCCGCCGGCGCGCCCGTGATCGCCTTGTCGAGCAGCGCGCGATAGCGGCGGCGGGAGATTTCGACCGCACCGAACGTCTTCAGGTGCTCGGTCACATATTGCGTGTCGAGCAGCTCGAACCCGCCGGCGATCAGCCGCGCCACCAGATGCACCAGCGCGACCTTCGACGCGTCGCGTTCGGTGTGGAACATGCTCTCGCCGAAGAAGGCGCGGCCGAGGCTGACGCCGTAGAGCCCGCCGACCAGATTGTCGTCCTGCCAGACCTCGACGCTGTGGCAATGGCCCGAGGCGTGCAGCCCGACATAGAGATCGCGGATGCGCTTGTTGATCCAGGTGTCGTCGCGGCCGGGCTGCGGCGCCGCGCAGCCGGCGATCACGGCCTTGAAGGCGGTGTCGACGGTGACGGTAAAAGCATCCGAGCGCACGGTGCGCGCCAGGCGTGAGGCGACACGGAAGCCGTCGAACGGGATCACGCCGCGCAATTCCGGCTCGACCCAGAACAGGGTCGGATCGTCGGCGCTCTCCGCCATCGGGAAGATGCCGCAGGCATAGGCGCGCAGCAGCACCTCGGGCGTGATCTCGGAGGAGGCGGAGTCGCGTGACGTCATGCCTGTCAAGATAGCAAAACGCGGGCGGTCTTGCGATGGGCCCGCCGCCATGGTCGCGACGTGTTGACGAAACGCGCCGGTTCTTCCACAAGCCGCGCCATTCGGCCGCAGTCACCCGAAACGGACTGCGCGGCCGTGCTACATTGCAACAAAAAGATGGCGGCGCCGCCCGGGACTTGATGGGGAATTGGCGGCTTGCACGCCCGACAATCAAAACACGTTGAGGGGGACGCTGCATGAAGTGGTCATGGCGGACGTTTGCGCCGCTGCTGGTCTGGCTGGTGATCTATCTGGTTCCGGTGCCATCAGGGCTGAACGCCAATCAGTGGCACTATTTTGCGGTGTTCGCCGCGGTCATCACCGGACTGATCCTCGAATCGATGCCGGTCGGCGCGGTGGGCCTGATCGGCCTGACGGTCGCGGGCGTCGGCGGCTATGTCGAGCCCGATCCGAACAAGTCGCTGCGCTGGATGCTCGGCGGCTTTTCCGAAAGCACGGTGTGGCTGATCGTCGGCGCCTTCGTGTTCTCGATCGGCTATCGCAAGAGCGGGCTCGGCCGCAGGTTGGCGCTGCTGCTGGTGCGCGGGCTCGGCCGCCGCACCATCGGGCTCGGCTATGCGGTGGCGTTCTCCGATCTGGTGCTGGCGCCGGCGACGCCGTCCAACACTGCGCGCTCGGGCGGCACGATCTATCCGATCGTCAGCAACATCCCGCGCATCTATGGCTCGGAGCCGGGGCCGACCGCGGGCAAGATCGGCACCTTCGTGATGTGGACGGCGTTCGCGACCACCGCGGTCACCAGCTCGCTGTTCCTGACCGCGCTGGCACCGAATGCCGCCGCGCTCTCGATCGCCAAGAAGCTCGTCAATATCGAGGTCGGCTGGTCGCAATGGTTCATCGGCTTCGCGCCGCTCGGAATCCTGTTGCTGCTCGTGGTGCCGCTGCTGAGCTACGTCGTGTGCCGGCCGGAGATCAAGGCGAGCCCGGAGATCGTGACCTGGAGCGAGGGCGAACTCGCCAAGATGGGGCCGCCGTCGCGGCACGAATGGATCATGGCGGTGCTGGTCCTGCTCGCGATGTTCCTGTGGATCTGCGGCTCCAATCCCAATATCAGCGTGCCGCTGCTCGGCGCGAACTTCATCAACGCGACCACGGTGGTGTTCGTCGTGATCTCGCTGATGCTGCTGACCGGCGTAATCGGCTTCGAGGACATCGTCGCCGAGAAGAGCGCGTGGGAGGTGTTCTTCTATTTCACCTCGCTGCTCACGCTGTCGTCGGGCCTCAACGAGATCGGCTTCATCAAATGGGTCGCCGAAGGCTATGCGAAGCCGCTCGCCGGCACGTCGCCGCTGGTCGGGATGATCCTGCTCGTCACCTTCTTTTTCTGGATCCACTATTTCTTCTCGAGCATCACTTCGCATACCGCAGCCGTGCTGCCCGTGGTGCTCGCCGTCGGCTCCAGCATTCCCGGCCTGTCGGTGCAGACCCTGATGCTGCTCTGCGTCTATTCGCTCGGGCTGATGGGCGTGATCTCGCCCTACGCCACGGGACCGGCGCCGATGTATTACGGCAGCGGCTATATCGGCAAAGGCGACTTCTGGAAGTTCGGGTTGATCTTCGGCCTGATCTACTTTGCCGGATTGTTGCTGATCGTGTTGCCCTGGCTACAGACGATCGGGTAAAATAGCCACAATCCAGCGAGAAATAGCGGCCGACGGGGAGGGAGGGCTATCCTTTCCGATTCTTAACGCGCTTTGTCGGACGGAAGCGTTCAAAATGCTTTCTCGGATGTGGGGCGCGCGGATTTCAGGGGACACATAGAGCCGCGCGAGCTCGTTCGTGTTTCTTCGTGGGCAGGTTATGGACCAGCAGATCAAAGACCCGTCGATCATCGCACCTGGACCAGTCAGGCGAGCGTCGCGTTGGCCGGGGATTCTGACAGGATGTCTCGTGCTGGCGGTGCTTGCCGGCATCGTCTGGTGGACGCGGCAGCAGGCCGCGCCACAGCAGGCCGGAGGCGGGCGCAACGCCGGGCCGATGTCGATCGTGCCGGAGACGGTCGGCAAGGGCGATATCGGCGTCAGCCTGAATGCGCTCGGCACCGTGACGTCGCTCGCGACCGTGACGATCAGGAGCCAGATCAGCGGCTACCTGATGAAGATCGATTTCAAGGAGGGCGATGAGGCCAAGAAGGGTGACCTGATCGCCGAGATCGATTCGCGGCCTTACGAGGCGACGCTGGCGCAGGCGAAGGGCACGCTGGCGCGCGACGAGGCGCAGCTCAAGGGTGCGCAGGTCGACCTCACGCGCTACCAGGGCCTCGCCACCCAGAACGCGGTGCCGCACCAGACGCTGGACACCCAGATCGCGCTGGTCGCGCAGTATCAGGGCACGGTGGAAGCCGACCGTGCCTCCGTGAAATCGGCTGAAGTGAACTTGGCGTATTGCCACATCGTGTCGCCGATCAACGGCCGCGTCGGACTGCGCCAGGTCGACCTCGGCAATTACGTGACGCCGGGCGACACCAACGGCCTCGTCGTGATCACGCAGCTCGAGCCGATCAGCGTGCTGTTCACGCTGCCCGAGGACAATCTGCAGGCGGTGAAGAAGCGACTGAAGGAGGGCGCCGTGATGCCGACGGCGGCCTATGACCGCAGCGGCGCCAACAAGCTCGCCGACGGATCGCTGCAGACCTTCGACAGCCAGATCGATGCGACCACCGGCACGATCAAGCTGCGCGCGCAGTTCGAGAACGGCGATCGCACGCTGTATCCGAACCAGTTCGTCAACGTCCGCCTGCTGCTCGATACCCACAAGGACGCCACCACGATGTCGACCGCCGGCATCCAGCGCGGCGTCCCCGGCACCTTCGTCTATCTCGTGAACGCCGACAGCACGGTCTCGGTGCGGCCGGTGAAGATCGGCGTCACCGACGGCGACCGTGTCGAGGTGCTGTCGGGGCTGGTGCCCGGCGATCGCGTCGTGATCGACGGTGCCGACAAGCTGCGCGAGGGCGCTAAGATCGTGGTGCGTTCCGCCGCCGACGCCGCGAACCCGGCCGCTGCGGCCAAGGGGGATGCCAAGGGTGCCGCGAACGGGACTGCGAAGGGTGACGGCAAGGACGGCACCGATCCCGGCGGCGGCCACCACAAGCGGTCCGAGGACGGGCAGAAGAAATGAACCCGTCGCGGCCATTCATCCTGCGGCCGGTGGCGACGACCCTGCTGATGATCGCCATCATGCTGTCGGGCATGCTGGCGTTCCGCTTCCTGCCCGTCGCGGCGCTGCCCGAGGTCGACTATCCGACCATCCAGGTGCAGACCTTCTATCCGGGCGCCAGCCCCGACGTGATGACCTCGTCGGTGACCGCGCCGCTCGAGGTGCAGTTCGGCCAGATGCCGAATTTGAACCAGATGAGCTCGGTGAGCTCGGCCGGCTCCTCCGTCATCACGCTGCAATTCGGCCTGTCGATCTCGCTCGACGTCGCCGAGCAGGAGGTGCAGGCCGCGATCAACGCCGCCGGCAATCTGTTGCCGACGGACCTGCCGGCCCCGCCGATCTACGCCAAGGTCAATCCGGCTGACGCGCCGATCCTGACGCTTGGCCTGACCTCGAAGACCATGCCGCTGACCCAGGTGCAGGACTTCGTCGACACAAGGCTGGCGCAGAAGATCTCGCAGCTGCCCGGCGTCGGCCTCGTCAGCATCAGCGGCGGCCAGCGCCCTGCGGTGCGGATCCAGGCCGACATCCGCAAGCTCGCGGCCTACGGGCTGAACATCGACGATCTCCGCACCACGCTCGGCAACGCCAACGTCAATACGCCGAAGGGCAATTTCGACGGCGCGATGCGCGCCTATACCATCAATGCCAACGACCAGATCCGCAACGCCAGCGACTACCGCTCGCTGATCATCGCCTACAAGAACGGCTCGCCGGTCCGCCTCAGCGACGTCGGCAACGTCGTCGACGGCGCGCAGAACGACAAGCTCGGCGCCTGGATGAACGAGACGCCGGCGATCATCCTCAACATCCAGCGCCAGCCCGGCGCCAACGTCATCTCGGTCGTGCAGGGCATCAAGGACCTGCTGCCGCAGCTGCAAGCCACACTGCCGGCCGCGATCGACCTCAACATCCTGACCGACCGGACCATCACGATCCGGGCCTCGGTGCGCGACGTCGAATACGAACTGTCGCTGGCTGTGATCCTGGTCGTGCTGGTCATCTTCGTGTTCCTGCGCTCGACCCGGGCCACGCTGATCCCGAGCCTGTCGGTGCCGCTGTCGCTGGTCGGCACGCTCGGCGCGATGTATCTGTTCGGCTTCAGCCTCAACAACCTGTCGCTGATGGCGCTGACGATCGCGACCGGCTTCGTGGTCGACGACGCCATCGTCGTGATCGAGAACATCTCGCGCTACATCGAGGAGGGCGAATCTCCGCTCGAGGCGGCGCTGCGCGGCTCCGAGCAGATCGGCTTCACCATCATCTCGCTGACGGTATCGCTGATCGCGGTGCTGATTCCGCTGCTGTTCATGGGCGACGTGGTCGGCCGCCTGTTCCGCGAGTTCGCCATCACGCTGTCGGTCACGATCCTGATCTCCGCCGTGGTGTCGCTGACGCTGGTGCCGATGGCCTGCGCCAAACTGCTGAAGCCGGAGAGCATGGCGCGCGAGAACACCTTCCAGCGGCTCAGCCGGGAAGGCTTCGATCATGTCATCGCGATCTACGGCCGGATGCTGAACTGGGTGCTCGATCGCCAGACCTTCGTGCTGCTGATTGCGCTCGCCACCTTTGGCCTGACCGCGCTGCTTTACGTCGTGATCCCCAAGGGCTTCTTCCCGGTGCAGGACACCGGCGTGATCCAGGCGATCTCCGAGGCGCCGCAATCGGTGTCCTATGCGGCGATGGCCGAGCGGCAGCAGCGGCTCGCCAGCGCGATCCTCAGAGATCCTGACGTCGAGAGCCTATCGTCGTTCATCGGCGTCGACGGCACCAACACCACGCTCAACAGCGGCCGCATCCTGATCAACCTGAAGCCGCACGAGCAGCGCAAGGCCAATGTGTCGACGGTGATGGACCGGATCAAGGCGAGCACCGCGGAACTGACCGGCATCGCGCTCTACATGCAGCCGGTGCAGGACCTCACCATCGAGGGCACGGTGAGCCGCACGCAGTATCAATTCATCCTGCAGGACGCCGATCCGAACGAGCTCGCGGAATGGACGCCGAAGCTGGTCGACAAGCTCCGCGAATTGCCCGAGCTCAGCGACGTCACCAGCGATATCTCGGCGCAGGGGCTGTCGGTGTTCGTCGACATCGACCGCGACCAGGCGGCGCGGTTCGGCATCACGCCGGCGACGATCGACAACGCGCTGTACGATTCCTACGGCCAGCGCATCGTCTCGACCGTCTTCACCAACTCGAACCAGTATCGCGTCATCCTCGAGGCCGATCCGTCGCTGCAGAATTCGCTGGATTCGCTGTCGTCGATCTACCTGCCGTCATCGGTGGGCACGACGCCGGTGCCGCTGTCTGTCATGGCCAAGATGCGGGTGGAGACCGCGCCGCTGCAGGTCTCGCATCTTGGCCAGTTCCCGTCGGCAACCGTCTCGTTCAACCTCGCGCCGGGCGCCTCGCTCGGCGGCGCGGTGGCCGCGATCAAGCAGGCGCAGGCCGACATCAACCAGCCGCTCGGCATGATCACGAGCTTCCAGGGCGCGGCGCTGGCCTTCCAGTCCTCGCTGTCCAATCAGCTGTTCCTGATCCTGGCGGCGATCATCACGGTCTATATCGTGCTCGGCGTGCTCTACGAGAGCTTCATCCATCCGCTGACCATCCTCTCGACGCTGCCGTCGGCCGGCATCGGCGCGTTGCTGGCGCTGATGATGGCGGGGCAGGATCTGACGATCATCGCGATCATCGGCATCATCCTGCTGATCGGCATCGTGAAGAAGAACGCGATCATGATGATCGACTTCGCGCTCGATGCCGAGCGCAACGAGGGCAAGCCGCCGCGGGAGGCGATCTACCAGGCCTGCCTGCTCCGGTTCCGGCCGATCATCATGACGACGATGGCAGCCGTGCTCGGCGCGCTGCCGCTGATGATCGGCAGCGGCGCCGGCTCCGAACTCAGGCATCCGCTCGGCATCTCGATCGTCGGCGGCCTCCTGGTGAGCCAGCTGCTGACCCTGTTCACGACGCCGGTGATCTATCTCTGGTTCGATCGACTGGCGCTGCGGTTCGCCGGGCGGGCGGACGCGGTCGGCGAGGCGAGCGGGTCGCGTTGAGCCATGGGTCCGTCAACGCCATTCATCCGTCGGCCGGTCGCCACCACGCTGTTGACCTTCGGGCTTGCGGCGGCCGGCATCGTGGCGTTCTTCAAGCTGCCGGTGTCGCCGCTGCCGGCAGTGGATTTTCCGACCATCTCGGTGCAGGCGACGCTGCCCGGCGCCAGCCCCGAGGACGTCGCGACCACGGTGGCAAGCCCGCTGGAGCGGCATCTCGGCCAGATTGCCGACGTCAGCGAGATGACGTCGTCGAGTTCGGTCGGGCAGACCCGGATCACGCTGCAGTTCAACCTCAACCGTGACATCGACGGCGCGGCGCGCGACGTGCAGGCCGCGATCAATGCGGCGCGGGCCGATCTGCCGACCAGCCTGCGCAGCAATCCGACCTACCGCAAGGTCAATCCGGCCGACGCGCCGATCCTGATCCTGACCTTGACGTCCGACACGCTGACGCGCGGCGATCTCTATGATGCGGCCTCCACGGTGCTGGCGCAGAAGCTGTCGCAGGTCGAGGGCATCGGCCAGGTCGTGGTGGGCGGCAGCTCGCTCCCTGCCGTCCGCGTCGATCTGATCCCGCAGGCGCTCTACAAATACGGCATCGGCCTGGAAGACGTGCGCGCGGCGCTGTCGAACGCCAACGCCCACAGCCCCAAGGGCGGCATCGATGTCGGCGAGCAGCGCTACCAGGTCTACGCCAACGACCAGGCCAACAAGGCCGACGATTACCGGTCGCTGATCGTGGCCTACCGCAACGGTGCACCGGTCCATCTCTCCGACGTCGGCGAGGTGGCCGACGGCGTGGAAAATCTGCGCAATGCCGGGTTGGCCGACGGCAAGCCGGCCGTGCTGGTCATCCTCTACCGCCAGCCCAACGCCAACATCATCTCGACCGTCGACCTGGTGAAGGCGCTGATGCCGCAGCTGCAGGCGTCGGTGTCGCCGGCGATCGACATCGGCCTTGCGGTGGACCGCTCGACCACCATCCGTACCTCGCTCAGGGATGTCGAGCGAACGCTGATCCTCGCGGTGCTGCTGGTGGTCATCGTGGTGTTCGCGTTCCTGCGCAGCGCACGCGCCACCTTCATCCCGGTGGTCGCGGTCTCGGTGTCGCTGGTCGCGACCTTCGGGGCGATGTACCTGTTCGGTTACAGCCTCGACAATCTGTCATTGATGGCGCTGACCGTGGCGACCGGCTTCGTGGTCGACGACGCCATCGTGGTGCTGGAGAACGTCACCCGATACATCGAGCAGGGCCTGAGCCCGCTCGAGGCGGCGCTGAAGGGCGCCAACGAGGTCGGCTTCACCGTGCTGTCGATGAGCATCTCGCTGATCGCGGTGTTCATCCCGATCCTGATGATGTCGGGCATCATCGGCCGCCTGTTCCGCGAATTCGCCGTGACGATCTCGATTTCGATCCTGATCTCGCTGGCGGTCTCGCTGGCGACGACGCCGATGATGTGCGCGGTGCTGCTGCGGCCGCACAGCGGTGGTCACGGCAAGCTCTATCAGCTCAGCGAACGCTTCTTCGATGCGATGCTGGGCTTCTATCGAAGGACGCTGACCGGCGCGCTCGAACATCCGCTGAGCGTCGTGCTGATCTTCTTCGTCACGATCGCCCTGACCGGCTATCTCTACGTCGTGATCCCGAAGGGCTTCTTTCCGCAGCAGGACACCGGCCGGCTGGTCGGCTCGATCCAGGCCGACCAGAGCGTGTCGTTCCAGCTGATGCAGCAGAAGCTCGCGCAGTTCGTCGGCATCATCAAGCGCGATCCGGCTGTTGAGACCGTGGTCGGCTTCACCGGCGGCGGGCAGACCAATTCCGGCTTCGTGTTCGTGTCGCTGCGGCCGCTCGATCAGCGCAAGCTCGGCGCCGACGGCGTGATCGCGCGGCTGCGCCGCCAGATGTCGGTGGTGCCCGGCGCGACCCTGTTCCTGCAAGCGGTGCAGGACATCAGGGTCGGGGGCAGGGCGTCGAACGCGCAGTATCAGTATACGCTCCAGGGCTCGACGCTGGAGGAGCTCAACGATTGGACGCCGAAGATCGCGGCAGCCTTGCAGCGCGATCCGAACCTCGCCGACGTCAACAGCGACCAGCAGAACAAGGGCCTGGAGTCCGACCTCGTGATCGACCGCGACGCCGCAGCGCGGCTCGGCATCACGGTCAGCCAGATCGACAATACCCTCTACGACGCCTTCGGCCAGCGCCAGGTGTCGACGATCTATGTCGCGCGCAACCAGTACCACGTCATCATGGAGGTGGCGCCACGCTACTGGCAGAACCCGGAGACGCTGAAGGACGTCTATATCAGCACCTCGGGCGCATCGGTCGGCGGGTCGCAATCGACCAACGCGGTGGCGGGCACCGTGGTGGCGCCGGGAACCTCGAGCGCAACCAGTTCGGCCAACGCCCAGGCCGCGCGCAACCAGGCCACCAATTCGATCGGCTCGACCGGGAAGGGCGCGGCCTCGACCGGGTCGGCGGTCTCGACCAGCAGCGAGACCATGATCCCGCTCTCGGCGGTCGCGGCCTTCAAGCAGGGCGCCACGCCGCTGGCGGTCAATCACCAGGGCCTGCTGGTCGCCAACACCATCTCGTTCAACCTGCCGCCGAACGTGTCGCTGAGCACCGCGGTCACCAGCATCGAGGCGACCATGAACCGGATCGGCGTCCCGGCGACGATCCGGGGCACCTTCCAGGGCTCCGCCAAGGCCTTCCAGGACTCGCTCAACAACCAGCCGTTCCTGATCCTGGCCGCGATCATCACGATCTACATCGTGCTCGGCGTGCTCTATGAGAGCTACGTCCATCCGCTGACCATCTTGTCCACACTGCCTTCGGCAGGTGTGGGCGCCTTGCTGGCGCTGATGGCATTCAAGACCGAGTTCAGTATCATGGCGCTGATCGGCGTCATCCTGCTGATCGGCATTGTGAAGAAGAACGCCATCATGATGATCGACTTTGCACTCGAGGCGGAACGCGGGCGCGGGCTCGAGCCGCTCGAGGCGATCAGGGAGGCCAGCCTGTTGCGCTTCCGTCCGATCATGATGACGACGATGGCCGCGCTGCTCGGCGCCGTGCCGCTGGCGATCGGCATGGGCGACGGCGGCGAGCTGCGGCAGCCGCTCGGCATCGCCATCGTCGGCGGCCTGATCCTGAGCCAGGTCCTGACGCTCTACACGACGCCCGTGATCTATCTCTATCTCGACCGCTTTCGCCTTTGGGCCCTGCGCGTTCGCCGCGGCGGCGCCATGCGGATGCCGGGCTCCTCACTTCAACCGGGCGCGTAAATGCCGACAGGTGCAGCGTTGCGAAGTCTTGAAATATTGCGAAAGCCGGTCCGGTTCCTGCGCGGGGCGGCGCTCGTCGGCCTCGGCCTCGGGCTGGGCGTCGGCCTGTCCGGCTGCATCCCCGGGGTGGAGAAACCCGAGCTCAGTCTCGAAGTGCCGGCGAGCTACAAGACCGCGGCCAAGGGCGATGCGGACGCGGCCGTTCCGGCGCTGGCCTGGTGGCGCGGCTTCCGCTCGACGGAGCTGACCGGGCTGATGGAATCCGCGCAGCTCTACAATCTCGATATCGCGGTGGCGATCGCCCAGATCGTGCAGGCCGACGCCCAGGTCGGGGTGTCCGGCGCCGCGCTGCTGCCGTCGATCTCCGGATCGGCGAATGCCGAGAGCCAGCGGGTGGCGGCGGGATCGAGTTCGTCGCTCGCCGCGGGCAGCACGTTCTCGCAGTACAGCCTCGGACTGAGCGCGAGCTACATCGTCGATTTCTGGGGCAAGAACCGCGCGACGCTGTCGGCCTCGGAAGAGAGCGCCACCAGCGCCCGCTACAATCGCGAGGTGGTCGCGCTCACCACCATGGCGACGGTGGCCAATACCTATTTCCAGGTGCTGGCCGCACAGGATCAGATCAAGGTCACCCGCCGCAACCTGGCGGCGGCCGAGCGCATCCTGGCTTTGATCAAGTCGCAATTCGCCGGCGGCACCGCCTCGCAGCTCGACCTGTCGCAGCAGGAGGCGCTGGTCGCCACGCAGCGTGCCGCGATCCCGCCGCTCGAGGTGACGGTCGGGCAGAACACCGCGGCGCTCGCGGTGCTGGTGGCGCGGGCGCCGGCCGATTTCAAGGTCCGCGGCGGCAGTACCACGCAGATCGCCGTACCGCGGGTCACGCCCGGGCTGCCGTCGGAACTGCTCTACCAGCGGCCTGACGTCCGTCAGGCCGAAGCGCAGCTCGCGTCCTCCAATTTCAGCGTCGATGCGGCGCGCGCGGCGTTCTTCCCGCAGATCCAGCTGACCGGCACCACCGGCTTCCAGAGCGCGGCGCTGGCCTCGCTGTTCGCGCCGGGCGCCTGGTACTACACGCTGGCCGCCGGCCTGACCCAGCCGCTGTTCGACGGCTTCCTGCTGGAGAGCCAGTTCAAGCTCGCCAAGGGCCAGCAACTGCAATACCTGCAGACCTATCGCAAGGCCGTGTTGTCGGCCTTCGCCGATGTCGAGAAGGCGCTGATCGCGTTGCAGAAGTACACGTTGCAGGAGCGCCTGCAATCCGACGTCGTCGCCGCCTCGCGCAAGGCATTCGAGGTCGCCGAGACGCAATTGCGTGGCGGCACGGTCAATCTCATCACGGTGCTGCAGGCGCAGCAGACGCTGTTCACCGCCGAAAACAATCTGGTCACGGTCAGGCTCAACAAGCTGCTGGCGGCGAGCAGCCTGTTCCAGGCGCTCGGCGGCGGCTGGACGCCCGCCGGCACGCTCGCGGCGGCAGTGCCATGAGGTCGGTCATGCAGCGGTTCGTCACAGCTTCCGTCATGACCCTCATCGTCGCGCTGGGCGCGCCTGCCGGCACGGCCCACGCGCAGCAGCGGCCACCCAACAGCGTTCCGCTGGCCTTCGGCATGAGTGCCGACCAGGCCAGCCAGTCGCTCGGTGTTCCCTTGAATTACGTTCGCGGCACGCGGGGCAACGAGCTGTTCGTGGCGCTGCCCAATGTCAGGGGCAGCGTGCTGTCGCGGCGGAGCGACGGGCTCTATCTGCAATTCGGCAAGGGGCGCCTGATCGCCTGGAAAGGCGACTGGGGGACCAATCCGCAATGAGGACCTGGACGATGACCGCCACCAGAGCACTGATCGCCTGCGCCGCCATCGCGCTTGGCACGGCTGCTGCCTCTGCCCAGGACCTGGCGCCGCAACGGCCGCTGCGCTACGGCAGCACCGGGGGAGCGTATTTCGACGGCAGGAATGACGATCGCGATTTCCGCAGCAACGGCTCGTTTCCGGGCAGCTTTGCCGCCGATCCCTTCAGCGCGGGCTTCGGCGCGGCCGGCCTGTTCGGCTCGACGCCCTATCACTCGGCGCAGCCGTATCCCTCGCAGGTGATCTTCGGCACGCCATGTCAGGATTGCCGGCCGTATCGCACGCGGCGGCACCGCGACCGGCACGATTGAGGCGTTCGGGGAGGCACGTGACGCTAGCCTCTGAGCAGCAGGTCGTCGATGATGCGCCGCTTCATCCAGCCGACCTTGTCGATGATCTCGCGGCGCAGCGTGTCTTTTTCCATCTCATATTCATCGTGTGCGATGTCGCGATCACCGGAGGCGACGATTCCGAACGTCTCGAGCAGGGCATTGTGCCGCGCCTTCCATTCGATCACATGCTCGATCATGGTCTGCGTCACGGCCGGGAGGAAGCCGGGATGTCCGGCCAGGCCGCATGACGCCGTGGTCTGCGGATCTGACGCCAGCATGATCACGTTCCACTCGTCGTAGCCGATCAGATCCATCTGCGCGTAGAGAAACGCGCCATGCGGCCCGTCCCAGATCTTCTGGTCGATGACCAGGAACGGCACCGCGTTGCAGTGGCCGTGGCGCGCCGTCATGTCGCGGTTGAAGGCCTCGGTGCGCTCCTGTAGCCGCTTGTTGGCCGCGGCGAACACGGCGAGCCGATTGTCCGCCGTCGGCGCGATGCTGCCGGCGTCGTCAGGCGCGAAACCGGCATCACGCAGCATCGGCCCGATCCGCGGATCGTCCCATTGCTTCTTGTGAAACGCAGGCGCCGCGACGTCGCGGTTCGGTGCCGGACGCTCGGGCTCCTTGAGCGCGCCCAAGGTCTCCTGCTTCTTTCCGAAAACCACCCTGCGCCCGAACATGTCTGCCGTTCCTGCCAAGTTGGGGGAAAAGCCTGGCAAACAATGCCGAGATTTCCCTTAATGGGTCAGGGCCGGCGGCCGCGATCGAGCAACAGGGTGACGCAGCCGTTAAGGGCAACGCGACAAATCGATCAATCCGGCTAGCTCGCGGCGGCGCTTGTCGATTTAGCCAGGGCCGGGCTGACGCGGGCGAACCGCACCACGAAGCGGGTGCCGTTGTGGGCCGGGTCGCGCTCGACGCTGGCGTCGAGCTTGGCGGCCATCGCCGCGACGATGCGCTGGCCCATGCCGGTGCCGCGCGGGTCGGCCTTGTCGGAATAGCCCACGCCTTCATCACTGATCGCGAGCTGCACGTCGTCGCCCTGCGGCTTCAGCTCGACATGGATCGGGCCGGCGCCGTCCGGATAGGCGTATTTCACGGCGTTCATCACCAGCTCGTTGACGATGATGCCGATCGCGACGGCGCGGTCGGGATCGATCTCGACCGGGGCGGCGTTGAGCGTCAGCCGCGACATCTTGTTGCCCTCGGCCGATCGCCTGAGATCCTCGAGCAGCGCTTCGAGATACTGGTTGAGCATCACCGTCTTGAAATCGTGCGAGGTGTAGAGGCGGCGGTGCACCTGCGCGACGGCGGCGACCCGACCCATCGCATTGGTCAGCGCTGCCTTGACGTCCTGCTGGCTCGCGGAGTTGGCCTGCAGATGCAGCAGCGAGGCGATGATCTGCAACGAATTGCCGACGCGATGGTTGACCTCGCGGAGCAGGACCTCGCGCTCTGCGGCCAGCGCGGCGTAGCGGTCGCGCGAGGCATGCACCTCGGCCTCGGCTTCGTCGCGTGCCCTCTGGATCTCGGCCTGACGGATCGCGCCGTTCACCGCGACCTGGAGCAGGGGGATGAAGTCGCCCCTAACGTCCTTGACCAGATAGTCCGCCGCACCGGCCTTCAGCGCGGTGACGGCGATCGCCGAATCCTGCGAGGCGGTGACGAACACCACCGGCGGGGCGTCGGCAATCTTGAGGATCTGCTCCAGCGTCTCCAGCCCGTCGAGGCCCGGCATGACCTGATCGAGCGCGATGACGTCGATGCCGCCCTGGGCAAGCCGGTCGAGACCCTCCTGACCGCTTGCGGCGTGCACGACCTTGTAGCCCGCGCGCGTCAGCCCGCGTTCGACCAGGCGCGCCAGCGCCGCGTCGTCGTCGATATAGAGCAGTGTCGGCGTTGCGCTGGTCATAGCGAAGCTGGCGGCACCTGAATCACGGAAAAGAACAGGCCAAGCTGGCGAATGGCGTTGGCAAAGCTTTCGTAGTTCACCGGCTTGGTGATGTAGACGTTGCACCCGAGTTCGTAGCAACGCTTGATCTCCTGGCTGTCGTCGGTCGTGGTCAGCACGACCACCGGCGTCGACTTGAGATGCTTGTTCTCCTTGACCCGCTTCAGAATATCGATGCCGGTCATGTCAGGCAGATTGAGATCAAGCAGGATGAGCAGGGCCTGGCCCTTGCGCTCGACCGCGCTGCCATCCTTGCCGAACAGGTAGTTCACCGCCTCTGTACCGTTGCTGAACGGGACGATCTCATTGTTGACACCTGAGCGCCGGATATTCCGCTCAATCAGGCGGGCATGGCCCTCGTCGTCCTCGATCATGATGATGGTGACTGGATCGCTCATGATGCCTTATCCCGGTTCTTGCTTAAGTTCTTGTCTGACCATTTGATAGGCAGCGTGATCGTGAACGTGCTGCCGTTGTGAAGTTCCGATGCTACCGACATGGTGCCGCCCAGTCTGCGCACAAGTGCGCGGACATGGGCAAGTCCGATGCCCTGGCCGGGCTTGTCCTGGGTTCCGGCGCGGCGGAACAGATCGAAGATGCGCTGATGGTCCTTCGGATCGATGCCGCGGCCGTTGTCGGCGACCTCGAAGATCGCAAAGCCCAGCTTGGTGCGGCCCTCGATCGAGATCTCGCCGGGAACGCCGTCCCTGAGGTACTTCAGCGCATTGTCGATCAGGTTGGAGAAGATCTGCTCCAGCGCGAGGCGATCGCTGACGATATTCGGCAGCGTGCCGACCTCGACGGTCGCATTGGCCTCGACCGCCTGATGGGCGACTGTCTTGACGATGCCGTCGATCAGCTCGCGCAGATCGATCCGCTCCGGCTTGAACTCACGGCGGCCCTCGCGGGTCAGATTGAGGATCGCGCTGATCAGGCGGTCCATCTTGGCGATCGACGATTTGATGAAGCCGATCGATTCGTTGAAGTCGTCGGACAGCTGCTTGTCGGAGCCTTCGAGCTCGGGCTCGGCCACGTCGGTGGCGTCTTCCGGCATCGCCGGTGCCAGCGACGCGGTGCGATTGAGCGTGGCGATGCGCTTGAAGATGTCGCCGCGCAGCTCCTCAAGCTCGCTGGTGAAGCCCATGATGTTGACCAGCGGCGAGCGCAGATCGTGGCTGACGATATAGGCGAAGCGCTGGATCTCCTCGTTGGCCTCGCGCAGGTCCGCGGTGCGCTCGTCGACGATGGTTTCGAGGTTGACGTTGCTGTCGCGCAGCTTGGCCTCGGCCTCGTCGCGCGCCCGCGAGGAGTGCCGCAGCAGCACGACCGAGAGGGCGGCGAGCGCCAGCACCATGCAGGAGCCGGCGATGGTGACGGACGACGCCAGCACCTGGGTCCTGTCAGCGGTTGCGGTGCGCATCGCCAGCAGGCGATCCTCCTCGGCGCGCATGTCGCGGCCGATCCGCGTGATCGCCTCCGTCGCATCGCCCGACGTACCCTTGCGCAGGACGTCGATGCTGGTCGCCGTGTCGTTGTTCTGGACCCGCTCGATGCTGAGGGTGAAGTCGGCCAGCCGCTGTTCGACGGCGGCCTTCAGCCTCGCGGCGTTGGCGACCTGCACCGGATTATCGACGGTCATCATCTGCAGATGACCGAGCGTGGCCGGGAGGCCCGCGGCGGCAGACTGGTATTCTGACAGGTATTGCGGTGCCGACGTCAGCAGATACGCCCGGGTCGCGCTTTCGGCGCGCCTGACGTCAAACAGCAGATTGGCAACCGCGTTCTCGACCTCGACCGTGTGGACGACCAGGGCGTTGTCCTCGCGCGCCTTGTTGACCAGCAGGACCGAGGCCACGCTGATCGCGACCAGCACGAAAAATCCCGCCGAGAGCAGCAGGACCTGTAGGGTAGAGCGGCGTCGTGAAACTGCTGTCACGACGGTCTCTTTACCGGAGTGGGATTCAATGCGTCCCCGTGGAAAGCCAATACCCCTATAGTACGTTTGGAGCCGCGGCTGGGTTCCACAGGTTCCGAACTATTTAGGGGCGTCGGCGGGGTGGCCGGCGAGATACTGCTCCAGCCAGTGGATATGATAGTCGCCTTCGATGATGTCGGGCTCGCGCACCAATGCGCGAAACAGCGGCAGCGTCGTCTCGATCCCGTCGACCACCATCTCGTCCAGCGCCCGGCGCAGCCGCATCAGGCATTCGCCACGGGTCTTGCCGTGCACGATCAGCTTGCCGACCAGCGAATCGTAATAGGGCGGAATCACGTAGCCCTGATAGACGGCGGAATCGATCCGCACGCCGAGGCCGCCGGGCGGATGGAATTGCGTGATCCGGCCGGGCGAGGGACGGAAGGTCTGCGGGTTCTCCGCGTTGATGCGGCATTCGATGGCGTGGCCGATGATCGCGATGTCGCTCTGCCTCGCCGGCAGATCGCCGCCGGCGGCAATCCGGATCTGCTCCAGCACCAGATCGATATCGGTGATGCTTTCGGTGACGGGATGCTCGACCTGGATACGGGTGTTCATTTCGATGAAATAGAACTCGCCGTCCTCGTAGAGGAATTCGATGGTGCCGACGCCGAGATACTTCATGTCCCGCATCGCCTTGGCGCAGGTCTCGCCGATCCTGGCGCGCGCGGCCGCCGCGAGCACGGGCGAGGGACCTTCCTCCCAGACCTTCTGGTGGCGGCGCTGCAGCGAGCAATCGCGCTCGCCGAGATGGATGGCGCCGCCGCGGCCGTCGCCGAGAACCTGGATCTCGATGTGGCGCGGCTTCTGCAGGTACTTCTCCAGATAGACCGAGGCGTCGCCGAACGCCGACTTGGCCTCGTTGGCCGCGGTCGAGAGCGCCAGCGCAAGATCGGCCTCGGTGTGCGCGACTTTCATGCCGCGGCCGCCACCGCCGGCCGCCGCCTTCACCAGCACCGGGAAGCCGATCTCCTTGCCGATCGCGAGCGCATCGGCCTCCGAGGTCACTGCGCCGTCCGAGCCTGGCACCACGGGGATGCCGAGCCGCTTGGCGGTCTTCTTGGCTTCGATCTTGTCGCCCATCAGGCGGATGTGCTCGGCCTTCGGTCCGATGAAGCCCAGATTGTGGTCGGCGAGGATCTCGGCGAAGCGCGCATTCTCGGACAGGAAACCGTAGCCGGGATGCACGGCGTCGGCGCCGGTGATCTCGCAGGCGGCGAGCAGCGCCGGTATGTTGAGGTAGGAGTCCTTCGACGGCGGCGGGCCGATGCACACGCTCTCGTCGGCGAGCCGTACATGCATGGCATCGGCATCGGCGGTGGAATGCACCGCGACGGTTGCGATGCCGAGTTCCTTGCAGGCGCGCAGCACGCGAAGCGCGATCTCGCCGCGATTGGCTATGAGGATCTTGTCGAACATGGCGCCTCAGGGGAGCGAGTAGCGAATGGCGGGCGGCGAATGGTGACGCGGCATTCTATTCGCCATTGGCCCGTCGCCATTCGCGTCTACTCTATGATTACGAGCGGCTCGCCGAATTCGACGGGCTGGCCGTCCTCGACGAGGATCTGCGTCACGGTGCCGGCGCGCGGCGACGGGATCTGGTTCATCGTCTTCATCGCCTCGATGATCAGAAGCGTCTGGCCGGCCGAGACTTTGGTGCCGACTTCAATGAACGGCTTGGCGCCAGGCTCGGGCGACCAATAGGCGGTGCCGACCATCGGCGAGGGCACGGCGCCCGGATGCTTGGCAAGGTCGGTCGCAGCGGCGACGGCGGCAGCCGGCACCGCGACCGGTGCGGCAACCGCGTGCATGGCCGACGGAACGGAGGCCGCGATGCTGATGTTGCGGGCGACCCGGACGCGCAGGCCGGCGCGCTCGATCTCGATCTCGGTCAGATTGGTCTCGGCAAGCAGAAGCGCAAGCTCGCGAATGAGCACGCTGTCGTCGCTCTTGGAGTCGCTTTTGGACTTTGCGGCTGATTTGTCGTCTGGCTGGCGCGCCATGTTGTTTGATCCGAAATCTCTGTCTGGTGACGGGGAACGTCAGGATTGACGATTAACTCTTTGCCTTGGCATCGGTCCTGGCATCGCTCTTGGCGCCGATCTTGGTGGCAAGGCCGATGATCGCGAGCCGGTAACCGTCGATGCCGAAGCCGCAAAGCGACGCGAAGGCGGCTTTAGCAGTGAACGAGTGGTGCCGGAAGCTCTCGCGGGCGTGGATGTTGCTGACATGGACCTCGACGGCGGGAATCTTGACCGCGACCAGCGCGTCATGCAGCGCGATCGAGGTATGGGAGTAGCCACCGGCGTTGATGATGATGCCGACGGCCTTCTTGGCGTGGGCCTCATGGACGAAGTCGATCAGCTCGCCCTCGCGGTTGGACTGGCGGCAATCGGCGGTCAGTCCGAACGAGCGCGCGGTGTCCGCGCACAGCTTCTCGACGTCGGCGAGGGTGGCGTGGCCATACGTCTCCGGCTCGCGCGTCCCCAAGAGGTTGAGGTTCGGGCCGTTCAGCACATAGATCGTTCCGGCAGCAGCCATTCCAGGGGGTTCCGGGCGAGGGGTGGAGTGGGCGGGGTTATAGGTAACAACCGGCCGCAGGGGAAGTCTTTAGGTGAAATCGGAACGTCTTCAATAGCTTCTCGCGGGCTGTTAGGTAGTTGCCCTAACCTACGGAAATTGCTGATTAACCAAACTTCACGGAAGACGCGGTGGCGCAATGCCTAAGCCCGCCATCCACCGGGGACTGCGGGGCAGGGGCGAATGCAAAACCCCGCCCCCTGGAGGGGCGGGGTTGGGATTGCGGCGAGGGCGCGCATGGCGTCCTCGGGCCGAGGCCGGTTAGCCCTCGATGATGTAGACGATCTCGTGGGTCTCCGGCTGCACGATGATGTAGCGGCCCTTGACCAGGATGAAGTCATAACCGCGCCACTGCGGGTAGATCGACACGACCCGCTCCGGCAGCGGATAGAAGTGCACATCAGCCGGGACGCGGGTGCCGATCGCCACGTTGAAGTTCGCATTCGTGACTTCGGTGACGTGCTCCGACTTGATCGCGGTCGAGATCTCGGTGCGCTTCTCGGCCGGCGGAGCCGCGGTGGCCGACGTCGCCGCGTTGCCCGTCGTGGTCTGGGTGCGGCTGGAGTCGTTGGTCTGCGCGCGGTTGGTGTTGTCGGCCGGGTTCTTGGTCTGAGCGTTCTGGTTGGTGGTGGCGCCGCTCTTGTCGCGGCTCTCGGCGGCGTTGTTGCGATCGCGGCCCTCACGGGTTTCCGCGTTCATCTTGCCGCTCTTGTCACGCTCCTCGGCCTTCATGTTCCCGCTCTTGTCGCGGCCCTCGGCCTTCATGTCCTTCGAGCTCTCCCGGGAGCCCTTGGTGGCCTCGTTCTCCGAGCTCATGCCCTTCGACCTTTGGGTGCTGTCCTCCGCACCCTTGGTGGCCGTGCCCGACTTCTCGGACTCAGCGCCCTTCGTGCTCGGGGACTGACCGGTCGTCGAATGCTCGGAACCCTTCATGCCACCCGAATCGTGCTGCATCGCGCCGGACGACGCGCCACCGGACGGGGCGCTGTGCTGCATGCTCGCGCCGCCGCCAGCCCCGGACTCCTTGTTGGCGCCGCCGACGCCCTGTGCATTCGCGAAACCAGTGCCGGCGAGCAGCGCCGCCGCAGCAACAGAAATCAGAAAGCGGTTTGTCATCATAGTCCTCCTCGTTATTCAGCATTGCCCGCGCCGACAACGAGAGAGGATGTGCGATGTTCCTGTTGATTTACGGTTCCCTGCACTTGGTATCCTATGTGAACGCGCGATGAACGCGCGCGCTTGTCAGCCGCAGGCCCAGTCGAACTCCATGCTCGCAAGATCGAGCTGGCCGTTGCCGCCGCCGAAATTGAAGCCGCCGAAATGCTCTTCGATCTCGAGATAGGTCGCGCTGAATTTCGGCGTCCATTGGTTCGGAAACATCGTGCCGCCGAGATGGTTGCGGCCGTGCAACCGTTCGAGACCGTGCGCGCTGCCGTGCTCGCCGTAAGGTGCGATGTAGTCGCCGAGCTCACCCTTGTGCAGCAGATGATCGCGCGGCGGCTTGCCGACGTTGGGGTCGCCGTTGCGCGCCGTCAGCGCGATTCCGTAAGCATGGTGTCCGCTCTCGGGGATTTGGCCGAATAGGCGATACCAGTACGTCTTCTCCAGCTCCTCGATCCGCGTGGTGCGGCCGACATGGACGTCGAACGCCGTGCGCGCCGCGCCCTTCACCAGCCAGCGCGGCGGCGGATTGGCGTCCAGCAATGGATTGCCGGCAAGCTCCGGCGGCTGGCACAGCGGTGCTGCGAACTCGCTCTCGGTGAGCCAGATCGCCGCGAAATTGTGGTCGATGATGTCCTGCATCCGAAACTCCATCGGATGGCGGTTCTGCCGATAGACGAAGTAGGGCAGCAGATTGCGATCTGCCGGACGCTCTGTCGTCTCGGCAGTGAGATATTGGGCGACCGCGTCGATCGCGACGGGTTCGTCATATTGCTGGTCGGCGAACATCGCGAGCGCGACATAGGCGTCGCCCGCGGCGCGATATTGCGCGGGAATCCGCAGTGTGAAGCAGTGCTGCATCGGAAAGCCGTCATGCGGGCTGAGCGGCCATTGCTCGCTGCGAATGCCTGCCGGCAGTCCGTAGCACCAGCCGTGATCGTGCTCGGTGCCGCGCTGTGGCGCCGTCTTCAGCAGTGTGAGGTCGTAGGCAAGATTTGGCGGGGCCAGGGGCATGGCGCGCGGGGTCCGTTTGTTGGTGACGGCCCTTGGTTGCGGCCCGCGCCGCACCGGTTCGATGCGCGAAATAAAAAATCCGGCCGCCTGGCAGCCGGATTTTGTTGAATGAACGCGGCTGGAGCGGCGATCAGCAGGTCGCCTTGCCGCAGCGGGCGATGCCGATCTTCTCCTTGAGATTGTCGACGCCGACCGCGCCGACCACGACCTGCTTGCCGATCACGTAGCTCGGCGTGCCGTTCATGCCCATGGATTCGGCGAGGCGGAAATTCTCCTCGATGGTCGCCTTGACCTCGGGGCTCGCCATGTCCTTCTCGATCTTCGCCATGTCGAGACCGACCTCCTTGGCGACCGCCAGCGCGCGCGCCTTGTCGGCGGCGCCGCGGCCGCCCAGCAGCTTCTGGTGAAACTCGAGATACTTCTTGCCGGTCGGATCCTGCATCCGCACGGCGACCGCGACCTGCGCGGCCTCGACCGAGCCCTGGCTCAGCACCGGGAATTCCTTCAGCACCACCTTCAGCTTCGGATCCGATTTCATCAGGTCCATCATGTCGGCCATCGCGCGCTTGCAGTAGCCGCAATTGTAATCGAAGAACTCGACGAAGGTGACGTCGCCGTCCTTGTTGCCGAGCATGACGCCGCGCGGCGAGTTGAAGATGGTGTCGGCGTTCTTGGCAACGCTCTGCTCGTGCTTCTCGGCTTCGGCGGCGGCCTGCCGCTTGCTGAGCTCGTTCATCGCCTCTTCGAGCACCTCGGGATGCGCGATCAGATAGTTGCGCACGATGGTCTCGATGTCGCCGCGCTGGGTGTCGTTGAAGCTCTGCGCGGACGCCGACAGCGGCGCGGCGCAGATGCCGAGCGCGAGCAGGGCAGGGGCAAGAAAACGAAGCGCTGGCATGGCGAAATCCTTGTTCGAGATGGCCCGAAATGCGGCTGAGCCGTGGGCCGGTTGCAGTGATCGTTGTATGGAACTACGGTTTATTTCTAGTTGTTTTTCTGGCCCGGCATCGGCTTGGCGCTCACAATGTCGTCAGCTTTGACCCAGCCGGGCGTGCCGATCGCGAACCGCGTCTTGGCGCGCGATGCCAGCTCGCGGGCGGTCTTGGCGTCGCCACGCAGATAGGCCGCCTGCGCCGAGGCGAGGTCGGCCTGGGCGTAGTCGCCCTTGCGGCCATAGGCCATCGCGAGCTGGGTATAGCCGAGCGGCGCCTCGGGCTCGCGCGCCACGGCGGCCCGCAGCATGTTGATCGCCTCGTCGGTCAGGGCCTTGTTGTCGGAGGCAACCAGCGCCTGGCCGAGCAGCATCTCGATCAAGGGCGCGCTGCCGGACAGTTGCACCGCGCGGCGCAGCGGTGCGATCGCCTCGGCCGGCCGGCCGCCTTCGAGCAGCGCCTGGCCGCGCAATTCGTAGAAATAGGGATTGTTGGGCTGCACCTGGATCAGGCCGTCGATCTGCGCGATCGCCGAACGCAGATCGCCGTGCAGGTAGGTGGTGATCGCGCGCGCATAACGTGCCGGCAGGCTGGTGTTGGTCAGCGGATAGCGGCGATACACCGTGTCCTGCCGCTCCATGAAGCCGGAGATCTTGGCGCGCATCATGTCGTGACGCAGTTGCAGTGCCGGATCGTCCTTCTTGTCCCAATAGGGGCTGGAGCGCGCCAGCTCCTCCAGCGCGGAGACGCGGTCGACCGGCATCGGGTGCGATTGCAGATAGGGGTCGGCGCCGCGCGCCGCGAACAGGCTCTCGTCGGTGAAGCGCTTGAAGGTCTCGTACATGCCGCGGGCAGACTGACCGGTCGCGGTCAGGAACCTGACGCCGGCACGGTCCGCATTCTCTTCCTGTTGGCGCTGGTAGGACAGCAGCGTGCGCTGAATCACCGATTGCGGCGCCGAGATCGCGGCGGCGCCTGCGCTGGAGAGGCCGTTGCCACCGCCGCCACCCGCAGCACCCGCGGCCAGCGCGCCGACGCCGAGCAGCATCGCGATGATCATCTGGGTCTGCGCCTGCGCCAGCTGCTCGCGCATCTTGGCAAGATGACCACCGGCCAGATGGCCCGTCTCATGCGCCAGCACGCCGATGATCTGGTTCGGCGTCTCCGATTGCAGCAGTGCGCCGTAATTGACGAAGATGCGGCGGCCATCGGCGACGAAAGCGTTGAACGAACTCTCGTTGATGATGACGATCTGGATGTTCTGCTTCTCGAGACCCGCGGCGCGCAGGATCGGCCTTGTGTATTCGCGCAGCAGCTGCTCGGATTCGGTGTCGCGTAGCACCGGCGGCCCCTTCTGCTGCTGCGCGTGCACGGGGACGACAGGTCCCATTGCGAGCGCGACCGCGGTCAACAAGGCGGTCAGCTTGAAGGTCTCGGTGCGGCGCGTGAGGCGGAACAGCATGGGCGATCTATCGGCAATCACCGGCCGCGCCGGCGTGAAGCCGGGTTCCGGGTCCGACCGGATCAGGCGCGTGGCGCAGTCTGTTGTTTTTGCAGTTCTTCTTCACGCGAACCGGGTATGCACTTGAGCTGAAAACGCTATAAGGAGCCACCGAATGCGGCCAGTCTGGGGCGGCCGCATGTAACGGGAACCCAAATCCGGCAGCGGCCGTGCAATAGCAGAAATCCATGCATGAAGCGACAGCGAGAGACCGTGTGAGCAGCCTTTTGACAGCGTCCGGACGGAGCGATGTTCCACCGTTCATGGTGATGGACGTGATGGCCGCTGCGGCGCGAATCGAGGCAGCCGGCGGCCACGTCATCCACATGGAGGTGGGGCAGCCCGCCGCATCCGCGCCGAAGCCGGCGATCGCGGCGGCGCAGGCCGCGCTTGTGGACGGGCGGATCGATTACACCTCGGCGCTCGGCATCCCCAGCTTGCGGGCGCGCATCGCCCGGCATTACCGCGACGCGCATGGCTGCGCGGTCGATCCCGAGCGCATCATCGTCACGACGGGCTCGTCGGGCGGGTTCATCCTGGCGTTCCTTGCGATGTTCGAGCCGGGCGACCGGGTCGCGGTCACCGTGCCCGGCTATCCGCCGTACCGGCATATCCTGACGGCGCTCGGCTGCGAGCCGGTGCTGATCGAGACCTCCAATGATACCCGGCATGCGTTGACCGGCGAGGCGCTGCTGGCGGCCCATCGCAAGGCGCCGCTGAAGGGCGTGCTGGTCGGCAGTCCCGCCAACCCGACCGGCACCATGATGTCACGCGAGGCGCTGTCGAGCCTGATGGCGGCCGCCGACAGCGCCGGCATCCGCTTCATCTCCGACGAGATCTATCACGGGCTCGACTACGCATTCCCCGCGGTGACGGCGGCGGAGCTGTCGCCGAACGCGCTCGTGATCAACTCGTTCTCGAAATACTTCTGCATGACAGGCTGGCGGGTCGGCTGGATGGTGGTGCCCGATGTGCTGGTGCGGCCGATCGAGCGGCTGCAGCAGAATTTGTCGATCTCGGTGCCGACATTGTCGCAGATCGCGGCCGAAGCGGCGTTCGAGGGCCGCGAGGAGATGGAGGCGATCAAGCGCGGCTATCAGGAGAACCGCCGCATTCTGATCGAGGGGCTGCCGAAGGCAGGGCTGACCAAATTCCTGCCCGCCGACGGCGCGTTCTATCTTTATACCGACGTCTCCGACTTCACCTCCGACAGCTTCGCCTTCGCCAGCGAGATGCTCGAGAAGGCGCATGTCGCAGCGACCCCGGGCGTCGATTTCGATCCGATCCACGGCCGCGCCTTTATCCGTTTTTCCTATGCCCGTTCGGCCGCGGACATGCAGGAAGCAGTTGCGCGGATCGCGCATTGGCTTAAATAGCCCGCAATCTCTGAGAGCCTTCCACCTTGTCGGTTCGATCGGTTTCGCGCGCCTGGCCCTGGTTTCGGCGGGAGCCACGCGCGACAGATCGCCGCGGATAAACGGCAGGCCCCACACAGTTCCATTTGACTTGAACGGCCAAGTTGATCTTGGCTGTTTCCGCCATTTCTGAGGGGGAGTGACACATGGCAACGGCAACCGTTGCCACGGCTTCACCGGCCAGCGCCGGTCGCAAGCCGTGGTACAAGATTCTCTACGTGCAGGTTCTGATCGCGATCGTGCTCGGCGCGCTGGTTGGCGCGTTCTGGCCACAGCTTGCCACCAATGAGTGGATCAAGGCGCTCGGCGACGGCTTCATCAAGCTGATCAAGATGGTGATCGCGCCGATCATCTTCTGCACGGTGGTCTCGGGCATCGCCCATATACAGGATGCCAAGAAGGTCGGCCGCATCGGCGTCAAGGCGCTGGTCTATTTCGAGGTGGTCTCGACCTTCGCGCTGGTGATCGGACTGCTGGTCGGCAATATCGTGAAGCCGGGCGCGGGCTTCGGCAACGCGGCGGCCAACGCGCAGGCGGTTGCCGGCTATGCCAAGCAGGCGGAGGCGCAGAAGAGCGTCGACTTCGTGCTGCACATCATCCCGGACACCGTCGTCGGCGCCTTCGCGCAGGGCGAGATCCTGCAAGTTCTGCTGTTCTCGGTGCTGTTCGGCTTTGCGATCATGGGCCTCGGCGAGCGCGGCCACACCATCCGCTCGTTCATCGACGACGCCGCGCATGCGGTGTTCGGCGTCATCTCGATCGTGATGCGGGCGGCGCCGCTCGGTGCGTTCGGCGCGATGGCCTTCACCATCGGCAAGTTCGGCACCGGCGCGATCCTCAATCTGATGGGGCTGATCGCGACGTTCTATCTGACCGCCGCGCTGTTCGTTCTCGTGGTGCTCGGCGTCATCGCGCGGATCGCGGGGTTCTCGATCTTCAGGTTCCTGGCTTACATCAAGGACGAGCTCCTGATCGTGCTCGGCACCTCGTCCTCGGAGAGCGCGCTGCCGTCATTGATGGAGAAGCTCGAACGGCTCGGCTGCTCGAAATCCGTGGTCGGCCTCGTGGTGCCCACGGGCTATTCGTTCAACCTCGACGGCACCAACATCTACATGACGCTGGCGACGTTGTTCATCGCGCAGGCGCTCGGCTACGATCTCACCTTCAGCCAGCAGCTCACCATCCTGATCGTGGCGATGCTGACCTCGAAGGGCGCCTCCGGCATCACCGGCGCGGGCTTCATCACGCTGGCGGCGACGCTTGCGGTGGTCGATCCGCGCCTGGTGCCGGGCATGGCGATCGTGCTCGGCATCGACAAGTTCATGAGCGAGTGCCGCGCGCTGACCAATCTGTGCGGCAACGGCGTCGCCTGCGTGATCGTAGCCTGGTGGGAGGGCGAGCTCGACCGCGACAAGCTCAACGCCAATCTGGCCCGGCAGATCGATCCGACCGACATGGAGACCGCGCTGACGACGGACTGATTTTCCTTCGACGTCAGAACCGGTCCAGCCGATACGGCGAGGTGTCCACGGCGGATGCCTCGCCGTTCATCGTTTCGGCCAGCACGCGTGCCGTCGCCGGGCCGAGCGTGAAGCCCTGGTGGCCGTGACCGAAATTGACCCACAGCCCGCGATGCCGCGGCGCGGTTCCCAGCACCGGCAGCATGTCGGTGGTGCAGGGGCGGGTGCCGAACCACGGCTCGGGCTCGACGCGGCTGCCGATCTCGAGCAGCTCGCGCGCGGCGACTTCGGCGTAGCCGAGCTGGATCGGCGTCGCCGGCGCGTCGGGACTCGTCAGCTCCGCGCCGGTCGTGATGCGGATGCCCTTGGCCATCGGCGCCATCGCATAGCCGTTCGCGGTGTCGACCAGCGGCAGGTCGAGCGAGCGGCCGCCCTGATAGTGCATGTGGTAGCCGCGCTTGCGCACCAAGGGGATGCGGTAGCCGAATTTGCGCAGCAATTGCGGTGACCACGGCCCGAGCGTGACGACGACATGGGCGGCATCGATCCGGCCGCCTGTCGTGTCGACCGACCAGCCCGATGGCGTCTGCGCCAGCGTCTGCGCGTCGCCGGTCAGCAGCGTCCCGCCGAGGCGCTCGAACAATCCGGCATAGGCCGAGACCAGACCGCCGGGGTCCGACACGGTCCACGGCCCGAGCCAGTGAATGGCGCCGGGCAGGTCGTCGCGCAGCAGCGGCTCGGCCTCGGCGAGCGCCTTGCCGTCCAGCACGCGGAAGGTCACGCCGAAGTCGCGCCGGTTCTCCTCGGCGACGGCGATCGCCTGCTCCAGCGCCGCCGGGTCGCGATGCAGCAGGCGATAGCCGGCGCGGCGGATCAGGTTGTCGGCATGGGCGTCGCGGATCAGCTTGTCGTGCTCGGCGGTGGCATGGGCAATCAGGCGCGCCCAGGCGATGGTCGCTTCGCGGTGCCGTTCGGGCGTCGAGTTCCACCAGTAGCGCAGCAGCGGACCGGCGTGCCGCGGCAGCGAGGCGAGGCGATAGCGCACGTCGTTGGTACGTCCCATCGCGATCTTGGCGAGGATGGCGGGATCGCGCGGCATCGGATAGGGCCGCACCGCCTCGCTCTGGATGATGCCGGCATTGCCGTAGCTGGTCTCGCGGCCGGGCTCCCTGCGATCGACGAGCGTCACCGCCCAGCCGCGGCGCTGCAAATGCAACGCCGTGCTGACGCCCACCATGCCGCCGCCAAGAACGATCGCGCTTTGCATGAGATCCGTCTCCGTCAGGCTCCGTTACGCCGGGCTCTGACGAACGGAATGCCTGTCCAACAAAAACGCCCGGCGCGAGCCGGGCGTTTCGATTTGCAGGGAGCCTTAGTTGCCGCCGCCGAAGCGGCGCGACCACCAGCCCTTGCGGGCCGGGGCCTCGGCCGCTGCGGCCGGCGCGGGCTCCGGTGTTGCTGCGGGTTCATGAGCAGGGGCAGCGTCCTCCGCCGTGCTCTGAACCAAGGCGGGGGCCGCGGCCTCGGGCTGTGGGCTCGACGCGAAGCTGACCTTTTCGCGGACCGTGGAACGGCGGCGCTGCGCGCGATCGCCTTCGGCGCCGGTGTCCTCTGCGGCTGCGGCCGGAGCCTCCGGCGCAGGCGCCGCAACGGCCTCGACAACAGCGGTCTCGACCGGCTGCCATTCCGGCGGAGCGGCAACCGGCTCGGGCTGCACGAGCGAGGGAGCCTGTTCCCCGTCACGGCTATCGAAATCGGCGACCGCGTCGCTGGCTTCGGGCGCCGGCGGCGGGCTCAACTCATCGGAAATCGATCCGGCGAGACCGTCATCCGGTCCGCCGCTGCCGCGCCGGCGGCGGCCGCCACGACGTCCGCGGCGGCGCGGGCGGCGATCGCCACTGCCGGCCTGGTCGTCGCGCGCTGCGCCCTGCTGCTCGTCGCCTTCCTCCTCATCGCCTTCGGCATCGCCGGCGGCAACCGCCTCGCTGCCTTCGGGCAGGACATGCATGAGGTCGCCGTCGTCGCGCGGCTGCTGGGCGCCGTCGCGCGCTTCGCTGCCACCCCCGCGGCCACGGCGGCGGCGGCGGCGCTTGCGGCGCTGACCATCGCCTTCGCCCTCGGCCGCACCTGGTTCTTCGCCGGCCGCCCGGTCGTCGGCGAGGCCTTCGGTCTCGTCGGTCTCGATCTCGGCCTCGTATTCGAACAGCTCTTCCTCGTCGTCGGCTTCGTCGACCTGCGCCGGTGCGGCAGCGGCCTGCGCGGCAAGCAGCGCCTTGGCGGCTTCGAGCGTATGCACCTGCTCGCCGCGATCGATGATGTAGGATTGCTGGCCGTGCACCGTGGCATCCGCAACGATCGACAGCGAGACGCGGAAGGCGTCCTCGAGGTCGCGCAGATGGCCGCGCTTGTGATTGAGCACATAGAGCGCGACGTCGGTGCGGGTACGGACCACCAGATTGTGGGTCGCCCCCTTCATCAGGATTTCCTCGATGCCGCGCAAGAGCTGCAGCGCTACCGACGAAACCGAGCGGACGTGACCGGAACCGCCGCATTGCGGGCAGGGCTCCGTCGAGCTTTCGAGCACGCTGGCGCGGATGCGCTGGCGCGACATCTCCAGCAGGCCGAAATGCGAGATGCGCCCGACCTGGATCCGCGCGCGATCCTGGCGCAGGCAGTCGGACAGCTTGCGTTCGACCGCGCGGTTGTTGCGCTTCTCGTCCATGTCGATGAAATCGATGACGATCAGGCCGGCGAGATCACGCAGGCGCAACTGCCGGGCGACTTCTTCGGCGGCTTCCAGATTGGTCTTGAGCGCGGTGTCCTCGATGTGGTGCTCGCGCGTCGCCCGTCCCGAGTTGACGTCGATCGAGACCAGCGCCTCGGTCTGGTTGATCACGATATAGCCGCCGGAGCGCAGCTGCACGGTCGGCGAGAACATCGCGTCGAGCTGGCTTTCAACGCCCATCCGCGAGAACAGCGGCTGGCCGTCGCGATATTGCTTCACTGCGCGCACATTGGCCGGCATCAGCATCTTCATGAAGTCGCGCGCTTCGCGGTAGCCGGCTTCGCCCGCCACCTGAATCTCGTCGATCTCCTTGTTGTAGAGGTCGCGCAGCGAGCGCTTGATCAGCGAGCCTTCCTCGTAGACCAGGGTCGGCGCCTGCGACTTCAGCGTCAGGTCGCGTACCGTCTCCCACATCCGGATCAGGTATTCGAAATCGCGCTTGATCTCCGGCTTGCTGCGGGAGGCGCCGGCGGTGCGCAGGATGATCCCCATGCCCTCGGGCACGTCGAGGTCCTGCACCACTTCCTTGAGCCGCGAGCGGTCCTGGGCCGAGGTGATCTTGCGGCTGATGCCGCCGCCGCGCGCGGTGTTGGGCATCAGCACGGCGTAGCGGCCGGCGAGCGACAGATAGGTGGTCAGCGCGGCGCCCTTGTTGCCGCGCTCTTCCTTGACGACCTGCACCAGCATCACCTGCCGGCGCTTGATCACTTCCTGGATCTTGTACTGGCGGCGCGGACGGAACGCGCGCTCCGGAACTTCCTCGAGTACATCGTCGCCGCCGACGGACTCGACGACGTCCTCTTCCTCGCCTTCTTCGCCCTCGTCCTCTTCGTCATCCTCGCCGGCCTCATCGCCATGCCCGGCTTCGGGCGCGGCGACCTCCGCCAACCCGGCGTATTCGGCGACCACATGCTCGTCGGCCGCGGCGTGGACGTCATCGGCGGCCGCAAGCGGCGCGTCGTCGGCATGCGCGGCGTTTTCCTCGACCTGCTCCTCGTGGGCCCGCTCGGGCTCATGGTTGGCCTCGGCGGGCTCGACGGATTCGGGCGCAGCCGACGCAACGGAGGCTTCGACCACCGCAACGACGGGGTCGGACAGGGGCCCGGCGGCCGCCTCGCTCACCGCGGGGGCGTGATCGTGATCATGGTCGTCGTGATCATGGGCATGATCGTGGTCATCATGGCCGTGATCGTCGTGACCATGGTCATGATGCGCGTGATCGTGGTGCTGCTCGTGGTCCTCGTGATGGGCGCGATCATGCGCCTCATGCTCGTGACCCTCATGGGCGACCACGCCATGATCGTGATGCCCGGCCTCATGGTCATGATGTTCAGCATCGACCGGCTGTTCGTGCGCCTCGATCGCGGGCTGCGGCTGTGCCTCGGCAGCCCCCTCGATCACCTCGCTCTGGACGCGGTCGCCATGGCCGCGGCGGCGGGCATTGCGGTGACGCGACCGGCGGCGATGGCCGCGGTTCTCGTGCTCTTCCTCGGCCTCGCGATGGGCGCGCTCGTCGGCTTCGATCAGCGCCTGACGGTCGGCGACCGGGATCTGGTAGTAATCGGGGTGGATCTCGCTGAAGGCCAGGAAGCCGTGACGGTTGCCACCATACTCGATGAAGGCGGCCTGCAGCGACGGCTCGACGCGCGTGACCTTGGCGAGATAAATGTTGCCGCGCAGTTGTTTGCGCTGGGCGGTCTCGAAATCAAACTCTTCGACGCGATTGCCGCGGACCACGACGACCCGGGTCTCTTCCGGGTGGGTGGCATCGATCAACATCTTGTTGGGCATTTTGGAGCTCTTGACGGCGGCGGGCGCGGATCATGGCGCGCGCAAACTGCGCCGCCCGGTGACGCGACGGTCCACCTGATTCGGGGGTGAGGGGAAGGCCAAAACGCATCTCGCGGCACAGCGCCGGACGGGAACCCACCGGGATGATGCGACGGGCGAGGCTTTCACCTCGCGTCAGCGCGATCATTCGGGAGATCCTGGTCGGCAATGCAGTCTGGCGCATTAAGCGTCGGCCCGTCTAAACATGTTGGCGGCGAGAAATACCGCCGTATCTTTTGCTGAAAGCCCAGCCCGGCGCCGAAGCCCCTGCTGGCCATCGCATATCGAGGCCCCAAGGGACCGGATAATCGGTTATGCCGTGTCTCAAACCGTCCCTCTGGCGAGGGAGTGTGTCTGGGACCGGACGCCGCTCGGGCTTGAATCCGCCACTCCGTGTCAGCCGCGCGCGGCGCTGGCTGGGGAGGGACCGGAAAAACACGGCGGGATCTTCGACTTGGAAGATTCCACCGCTGCACCGGGAGGCTGAACGCGACACAACCGGGAGTACTAGCCGTCAGCATCCCGTACATACGTGGATTGACCGCCGCGTGCAAGGGAAGCGTCACGCCGCCGCAACACTCGGTTCTTTTCATTGGAGCGTCATTAGGGTGCGATTAACCGTGCGGTTCTAATGCGGTAAGAAGCAGCTGGGAGGCTCCGAATCGGGTGGAGAACCGCGCAAAACACCTTGTTTTTCTGGGCGGCGGCCTGTTGTGCGCTGCAGCATTGGTGTTTGCCCTGGCCAGTGCCCCCAGCGCGGCCGAGGGTCCGCAGAATGGACAGGCAGCACCGGCCGCCGGTGCCACGGCCGCCGGCACGTCGGATTTCCCGGTCGCATCCGGCGCCAGGATCGCCGGCGATGACAAGCAGACCCGATTCATCCTCGATTTGGATCGCAAGATCGAATTTCGCGCCTTCCCGTTGGCCGATCCCTATCGCGTCGTGGTCGATATCCCGCAGGTCAATTTCCAGCTCCCCGCCGGCACCGGTGCGACGGGGCGGGGGCTGGTGAAGGCGTTTCGCTACGGGCTCGTGATGCCCGGCGGCTCCAGAATCGTGTTCGACCTGAACGGGCCGGTGAAGATCGCCAACTCCTACGTGCTCGACGCCGCCAACGGCCAGCCGCCGCGGCTGGTGCTGGACTTCGAGGAGGTCGATCGCACCAGCTTCGTGCAGTCGCTCGCACCGGAGAGCCGGCCCGAACTGAAGCCGGCGATCTCCGAATCCACCACCGCGACCGTTCCGGCAGTCACGACCGCGGCGCTGCCGCCGGTGACGACCACCGACCCGCGTCCGCTGATCGTGATCGATCCCGGTCACGGCGGCATCGACAATGGCACCCAATCCGGTGACCAGACCGAGAAGAACCTGGTGCTGGGCTTCGGCCTTGCCCTGCGCGACCGGATCGAGAAATCGGGCAAATATCGCGTGGTCATGACCCGGTCCGACGACACCTTCATCCCGCTCAACGACCGGGTGAAGATCGCCCGCTCGCAGTCCGCGGCGCTGTTCGTCTCGATCCATGCCGATGCGCTGCCGCGCCGTGAGGGCGACGCCCAGGGCGCCACGATCTACACGGTGTCGGACAAGGCCTCTGACGCCGAGGCCGAGCGGCTGGCGGAAGCGGAAAACAAGGCCGACGCCATCGCCGGCGTGAACCTGACCGACGAGCCGACCGAGGTTGCCGACATCCTGATCGACCTCGCGCAGCGCGAAACCAAGACCTTCTCCAACCGTTTCGCCCGTCTCTTGATGGACGAGATGAAGACCACGGTGCGGATGCACAAGAATCCGCTCAAATCGGCCGGCTTCCGGGTGCTGAAGGCGCCCGACGTGCCGTCGGTGCTGGTCGAGATCGGCTATGTCTCCAACAAGGGCGACCTCGAACATCTGGTCTCCGAGAACTGGCGCAACAAGGCGGTCGGCTCGATGGTCCAGGCGATCGACGCGTTCTTTGCCAAACGGCTGGCAACTGCCGGACCGGCAAAGTGAAATCGGCCGACTGAAAAGCCGGCGCCGTGGCCCGGAAGCCCTAGTTTGGCCACAGCGGCGACGGTATAGACAGGGGACCGCAGGTCCGCAGAATCGACCATATTGTCCGGCGGCTCTTGTATATTCGCGTGCGCAAGGCGGCTCGCTGGGCCAAGCTTCGTTGTTGGAAGCCTCACTGTGGGGAGGCATCGTTGGGTGAGGCTTCGCACTTTTGGACAGGCGCTTCGAACCATTAGGCGCCCGAGGGTAGGAACGGAACGTCGATAATGCGCCTGCTCGTGCGGTTTCTGGGTTTCTTGTTCGCCGCCGGAACGGTCGTGTTCCTGGTCGGGGTCGCGGCCGTCGCCGGCGCGATCTGGCATTTCTCCAAGGACCTGCCGGACTACTCGCAGCTTCAGGACTACGAGCCGCCGGTGATGACCCGCGTGCATGCCGCCGACGGCGCGCTGCTCGGCGAATACTCCAAGGAACGCCGGCTCTATCTGCCGATCCAGGCGGTGCCGAAGCTCGTGATCAACGCGTTCCTCGCCGCCGAAGACAAGAACTTCTACGAGCATGGCGGCATCGACTATTCGGGCATGGCGCGCGCCGCGATCCTCTACGCACAGAACTACGGCTCCAATCGCCGCCCGCAGGGCGCCTCGACCATCACCCAGCAGGTCGCCAAGAACTTCCTGCTCACCAACGAAGTCTCGTTCAGCCGCAAGATCAAGGAAGCCTTGCTGGCGATGCGTATCGAGCGTGCCTATTCCAAGGACCGCATCCTCGAGCTCTATCTGAACGAGATCTATCTCGGGCTCGGCGCCTACGGCATCGCGGCCGCGTCGCTGGTCTATTTCGACAAATCGGTCAACGAGCTGACGATCGCGGAAGCGTCCTATCTGGCCTCGCTGCCGAAGGCGCCCGCCGCGCTGCATCCGGTGCGCAACCGCGACCGCGCCATCGAGCGCCGCAATTACGTGATCGACCGCCTGCTGGAAAACGGCTGGATCAAGCAGGCCGACGCCGACAAGGCGCGCAAGGATCCGCTCAACGTCACCAACCGCTCCAACGGAGCGCACATCTTCGCCGGCGAATATTTCGCCGAGGAAGTCCGCCGCGACATCTTCGAGCGCTATGGCGAGAAGAAGCTCTATGAGGGCGGCCTGTCGGTGCGCACCACGCTGGATCCCAAGATCCAGGTAATGGCGCGCAAGACCATGGTCGCCGGCCTCGTCAACTACGACGAGGCGCAGGGCTGGCGCGGGCCGGTTCACAAGCTGGACGCGTCAGGCGATTGGGGCGTCAAGCTTGCCGACGTCAAATCGCTCTCCGACATCTCGCCCTGGCGGATGGCGGTGGTGCTGGAGAGCAACGACCAGTCGGCGCGGATCGGCTTCCAGCCGGGCCGCGAACTCGGCGGCGCCGTCAGCAAGGAGCGGCAGACCGGCATCATCACGATGGACGGCGTGCGCTGGGCCAAGTCCAAGGGCAAGGCGCCGACGGCGGTCTCGCAGGTGTTGCAGCCGGGCGACGTGATCTATGCCGACCCGCTGGTGACCAAGGACGGCAATCCGGTCGAAGGCCAGTATCGGCTGCGGCAATTGCCTGAAGTCTCCGGCGCCATGGTGGCGATGGATCCGTGGACCGGCCGTGTGCTCGCGATGGTCGGCGGCTTCTCGTTCGACCAGAGCCAGTTCAACCGCGCGACGCAGGCCTACCGGCAGCCCGGCTCGTCGTTCAAGCCGATCGTGTACTCGTCGGCGCTGGACAACGGCTATACGCCGTCGACCACCGTGATCGACGCGCCGATCGAGATCGATCAGGGGCAGGGCGCCGGCGTGTGGCGTCCGGAGAACTATTCGACCGGCAAGTATTACGGCCCGACCACGCTGCGCAACGCGTTGCAGCGCTCGCTCAACACGGTAACGGTGCGCCTCGCCCAGGACATCGGCATGCCCCTGGTCGGCGAGTATGCAAAGCGCTTCGGCGTCTATGACGAGTTGCCGAACTATCTGTCCTACGCGCTCGGTGCCGGCGAGACCACCGTGATGCGCATGGTCACCGCCTATTCGATGTTCGCCAATGGCGGCCGTCGCGTGAAGCCGACCTTGATCGATCGCATCCAGGACCGCTACGGCCACACCATCTTCAAGCACGACACCCGCGAATGCCGCGGCTGCGACGCGCCCGGCGGCTGGAAGAGCCAGCCGGAGCCGCAGCTGGTCGACCGCCGCGAGCAGGTGCTCGACCCGATGACGGCCTACCAGATCACCGAGATGATGGAAGGCGTGGTCCAGCGCGGCACCGCGACCGTCGTCAAGGAGGTCGGCAAGCCGATCGCCGGCAAGACCGGCACCACCAACGACGAGAAGGACGTCTGGTTCGTCGGCTTCTCGCCGGATCTCGCTGTTGGCGTCTACATGGGCTACGACAAGCCGCGCAATCTCGGCCGTGCCGCGACGGGCGGCCATGTTGCAGCGCCGATCGCCCGCGACTTCCTCAAGCTTGCACTCGCCGACAAGCCGCCGACGCCGTTCAAGGTGCCGGCCGGCATCAAGCTGATCCGCGTCGATGCCAAGACCGGCATGCGCGCCGGCCCGGGCGATGGCGGCAACACCATCCTCGAAGCCTTCAAGCCGGGCACCGCGCCGCCGGAGAACTATTCGGTGATCGGTGTCGCCGATGCCGACGGCCGCGGCCCCGCGCCCGGCCCGCAGCCGTCGCAGAGTGGCGGGCAGCCCGACGGCGGCTTCTTCATGCGCCCGGGAACCGGGGGGCTGTACTAACGGCCGACAGGTCCAAATCGCCGGGATAGGGCCGCCAAGCCGATTGCGCTTTGCTGCGCCGGTCGCTACATCCCCCGGAACCGTTTTAGCCAACACCTGAAAGACCATGCGCGCGGAAATCGAACGCCTTGTTGAAGAGATCAAGCAGTCAGTCGGGCTGCTGAGGAGGCATCTTTGACGTCGAACAATCGACGGCACGCCTCGCTGAGCTGAACAAGCTCGCTGAAGATCCCAATCTCTGGAACGATCCCCAGAAGGCTCAGCGGCTGATGCAGGAGCGCACCTCATTGGAGGATGCGCTTTCGGGCATCGGCAAGGTCGAGCGCGAGCTTGAGGACCAGGTCGGCATGATCGAACTCGGCGAAGCCGAGAACGATGCCGGCGTGGTCGCCGAGGCCGAGAAGGCGCTCAAGGACCTCAAGAAGGAGGTCGCCCGGCGTGAGCTCGAGGCGCTGCTCTCGGGCGAGGCCGACAAGTTCGATTCCTATCTCGAAGTCCATGCCGGCGCCGGCGGCACCGAGAGCCAGGACTGGGCGCAGATGCTGCTGCGCATGTACACGCGCTGGGCCGAGAAGCACGGCTTCAAGATCGAGTTCCTTGAGGAGTCGCAGGGCGAAGAGGCCGGCATCAAGTCCGCGACCATCCAGATCTCCGGCCACAACGCCTATGGCTGGCTGAAGACCGAGGCCGGCGTGCATCGGCTGGTGCGCATCTCGCCGTTCGATTCCAACGCGCGGCGCCACACGTCGTTTTCGTCGGTGCAGATTTTCCCCGTGATCGATGACTCCATCAAGATCGAGATCAAGGAGTCCGATGTCCGTACCGACACCATGCGGTCGGGCGGCGCCGGCGGTCAGCACGTCAACAAGACCGAGTCGGCGGTGCGCCTGACGCACATTCCGACCGGCATCGCGGTGGTCTGCCAGGCCGGCCGCTCCCAGCACAAGAACCGGGCGCAGGCGTGGGACATGCTGCGCGCGCGGCTCTATGAGATCGAGCTGAAGAAGCGCGAGGAGCAGGCGGCAGCCGATCAGGCCGCCAAGACCGATATCGGCTGGGGACACCAGATCCGCTCCTACGTCTTGCAGCCGTACCAGATGGTGAAGGACCTGCGCACCGGCGTGCAGACCTCCGACACGTCCGGCGTGCTGGATGGCGACCTCGATGAATTCATGGCGGCAACGCTGGCGCAACGTGCATTCGGCACCGGGCCCGGCTCCGTCGAGGATGTGGATTAGGGATTAGGCCATGCCGCGCGTCGCATTCATCGGATTGGGACGCATGGGGCACGGCATGGCCGGCCGTTATCTCGACGCCGGCTTCACCGTGGCGGTGTGGAACCGGAGCAAGGCCAAGGCCGAGGACCTGATCGCGCGCGGCGCGATCTGGGCGACCTCGCCGGAGGATGCCGCGATCGATGCCGATGCCGTCGTGACCATGGTCGCCGACGACGAGGCCTCGCGCGCGGTCTGGCTGAGCAAGGACGGCGCCGCCGCCACCATGAAGGCCGGCACGCTCGCGATCGAATGCTCGACGGTCTCCTACCAGCACACGCTCGAGATGGCGCGCGAGCTCAATAGCCGCGGCCTGATCTACATTGATTGTCCCGTCACCGGCCTGCCGGAGGCGGCCGCTGCCGGCAAGCTGACGCTGCTGGTCGGCGCCGATCCGGCCGATCTCGAACGCGCGCAGCCGTTCCTCGCGCCGATCGGCAGCACGATCCGTCATTTCGGGGCGGTCGGCACCGGTACCGTGTTCAAGCTGATCAACAACCTGATCGGCGCGGTGCAGATCGCAAGCCTTGCCGAAGGCGTCGCGATCGCCGAGCAGGCCGGTCTCGACATGCAGTTGGTCGCCGAAGCCCTGGCCTCCGGCGCAATCGCGAGCCCGCAGGTGATCCGCCACAGCAAGCGGATGATCGACCGCAATTTCTCCGGCGCTTCGTTTACCGCAGCGCTGCGCCACAAGGATGCCGACTACGCCGTGCGTCTGGCCGAGACGCTGCTGCCCGGCGTGCCCGTGAGCCGCGCCGCGCTCGTGGCCTACGACAAGGCCAAGGCTCATGCGCCCGATGGCGACGAAGGCCAGATGATCGAGATCGTGTCGCGGCAGAAATAGGCAGGGCCGCCATTCACGGAAATCGGGTGGGAATATCCGCGCGCCTGCGTTAGTCACCTGTGCGATTGCAGGTGAGTGCCCGACATGCCTTCCGCCGACAACCGCATTGATAGCCGCGACTGGGCGCTGCTCGGCCTGCTGTCGGTGCTATGGGGTGGCTCGTTCTTCTTCAACGGCGTGATCCTGCGCGAATTGCCGCCGCTGACCTTGGTGCTGCTGCGCGTGGTGCTGGGCACGATCATCCTGCTGCCGCTGCTGCGATCCCGGAACATCGAACGCCCGCGCGGCCTGTCCGGCTGGGCGCCGTTTGCCGCGATGGGGCTGTTCAACAACGTGCTGCCGTTCTCGCTGATCGTATCCGGACAGACCTATGTTCCGAGCGGGCTGGCCTCGATCCTCAATGCGACGACGCCGCTGTTCGCTGTGGTCGTGATGGCGGCGGCCGGCGAGGAGCGTGTGCAGGCGCAGCGCGTGGCGGGCGTGGTGGTCGGGCTGCTCGGCGTTGCGATCCTGCATGGCGATGCGCGCGGCTTCGAGAGCAAGCAGGGTATCGGCATCCTGCTGTGCCTCGCCGGTGCCTTCAGCTACGGCATCGCGGCGCTGGTCGGGCGACGGCTGCCGCAGCGCGTGCCGCCGCTCGGGACGGCGACATTCCAGATGATGGCGTCCGGCGTGATGATGGCGCCCATCGCCGCCGTGGCGGACCGTCCGTGGCTATTGCCGATGCCGCACGCGACGACATGGCTCGCCGTGCTCGGGCTCGCGGCGTTGTCGACGGCACTGGCCTACATCGTGTTCTTTCAGATCCTGCAGCGCTCCGGGCCGACCAATGTGATGCTGGTGACGCTGCTCATTCCCGTCACCGCGATGCTGCTCGGCTATCTCGTGCTCGGCGAGCCGATTGCGCTGCGCGAGGTGATCGGCGCGCTGGTCATCGCAAGCGCATTGCTGCTGATCGACGGCCGCGTGCTGGGCTGGTTCAGCCGCGCGCCTGCTTCCACGCCGCATACCATCCGGTAAAGCGTCCGCTGTCGCGCTCGCCGCCGTGCCAGGCGGCGTAGGCGCTGCCGTCATCGGCGACCAGCACCACGGCATCGAGCCCCTTGGAGCGGCGCAGCGTGTCCATCGCCTGCGCCGGCGTCTGTGCGATCGGACCTGCGACGTTGAACGAGGTGTTGACCGACATCTCGACGCCGATGTAGCGGCCGAGCGCCTTGAGATAGGCGTAGGTGAGGGGATCGTCCGCCTCGCGCACGATCTGGATGCGGCCGGTGCCGTCGGCATGCACCACGGCCGGAATCTTCGCGCGTGCCTCGGGCTTCGAATGCGCCGTGAGCACCATGTAATTGTAGGCGTTGTAGTCACCGTCGGAGGCGCCGTCTTCCAGCTGGAAGTGATCGCGCGCCGCCTCAAGCGTCGCCATCGGTGCCAGCGGCCGGATCGCCTCGCGATACTTGACGCGCTCGTTGAGGCGCTCGCGCACCTGGGGATCGCAGGGATTGGCCAAGATCGAGCGATGGCCGAGCGCGCGCGGGCCGGTTTCGGCCGCGCCCTGATAGATCGCGATCACGCCGCCTTGTGCCACCATGCTGGCCATCAGGTCCGCGATCGCATCGCGGCCTTCCGAGGTCGCCGCATTGCCGATTACAATCGAGGCGACGTCGTCGGCTTGCAGTGCCGCCGTGATCTCGGCATTCGACGGCGCCAGGCCGCAATAGAACGCGTGCGACAGCGGCGCACCGCGCGGTGCGCCCGCCATGTGCGCGAACAGCCACGCGGCGCCGATCGGCACGCCGGGATCGCCGGGGACCGGCGGGATCCACATATGCAGCCGCGTCTTGCGCCGCTGCGCGCGTTCGAACCACGCCTCGTCGAAATGCTCAAGCAGGCGCATGTTGCCGAGCGCGTTCAGCGCCACGCCGCCGGTCAGCACCAGGCGGTCGGTGCCGGTGATGCGCAGGAGATGATCGATGACATGGATCATCGCGTCCTCGAACACCAATTGCGTCGCGGCCGCCTTGTCGACGCGGTCCTTGGTGTCGGGGCGGTGATTGATGTCCTCGACGCGCAGCACGGCGTCGGGATTCCAGAGTTGGTCGGGCCGTAGCGGGGGGCCGAGAATATCGATCAGCGGCTGATGATAGGGATTGTCGGCCGGATCGGCGTACCAATTGGCCATCGCGCGATTGAGCTGCACGCTGCCATTGGGCCCGAGTTGCAGCACGTCCTTCAGGCGCGAATAATACCGATTGGTCGCACGGCTCATGTCGCCCCAGGCGGCGGCGCCCATGTAGCGGCCCTCGCTGGAGAGCCAGGTCCAGCCGCCCTGGCTCGACGAGACCACGGTGTAGAAGGCGCCGAGCGAATCGAACAGGCTCTCATTGCAATAGAGCTGCTTCATCTCGCCGTTCTCGGCGACATAGAGCGAGATCGAGCCGACATCTCCGGTGCCGTCCAGCACCGCGATCGCGACGCGCTCGCGCAGCTCGGCGAACGGCGATGCGGTGAATGAATACCACGCATGATTGTCGTGATGCGGCATGCAGATCAACGGCAGCTGCTCGCCGAGCCCGTACATCTTCGCAAGCTTGCGCGAGATGCGCCGCACCTGGTCCATCTGCCGCAGGTTGATCGCGGGCGCGATCGGCGCGCGCAGCAATTTGAGGCTGGCCGGCGCCTCCTCGAACGAGGTGCGGATCAGCATCGCCATCAGCGCCGGATAATCCCACGTCGTGACGAAGGCCGCGATGTCGCCGATGTCGCGGCCCATCCGCTGCAACACCCTGCGCATGTCGTCGAGCGCGTGTTGCGGGAACTCGTTGGTGTGCTTGTTGCCGGAGAAGCGCTCTTCCTCGTTGTTGACGATCAGGCGCGGGCCGTCCTTCTGGGTGACCTCGACCAGCGCGACGCCGGTGTTGTGGGTGCCGGGGCAGGCGAGGCCCGCTATGTAGACGGTCTCGCCGCGCTGCAGCCTCTCGCGGATCGACGCGATCGTGCGCTGCGCGAACTCGCCATTGGCCTTGTGCAGGCCAAGCTTGGCCATCGCACGTTCGCTGAGGCGGCGCGTGATTTCATAGCCCGCGGCCGCAAAACGCGGATGCCGCGGACCGGTACGAATGTCCGGTTTACGCAATCAGAACGCCTCGACTCGTGATCCCCAGATCGATCTTCAATCATAAATAGCGCCAGGCAACAATGCCGTTTCGCCCAACGGAAAAACCCGGCGCTTGCCAGCCTATGCGTCTCTTGCGAGACTTGCCGTCAAAACCAACGACAAAAATCGGGAGGAAACGATGCCGGCTCGTTCTGGATATATTGGCGCGATCGTGGCGTTCGCAAGTGCGGCACTGATCGCAAGCCCGGCCGCCGCGCAGAAGAGATACGATCCCGGCGCGACCGATACCGAAATCAAGATCGGCAACATCATGCCGTACAGCGGCCCGGCGTCGTCCTATGGCGTGATCGGCAAGACCGAGGCCGCGTTCTTCAGGATGATCAACGAGCAGGGCGGCATCAATGGCCGCAAGATCAACTTCATCAGCTACGACGATGCCTATTCACCGCCGAAGGCGATCGAGCAGGCGCGCAAGCTGGTCGAGAGCGACGAGGTGCTGTTGATCTTCCAGCCGCTCGGCACGCCGTCCAATTCAGCAATCATGAAATACATGAATGCCAAGAAGGTGCCGCAATTGTTCGTGGCCTCCGGCGGCACGAAATTCGGCGATCCCAAGAACTTTCCCTGGACGATGGGCTTCCAGCCCAATTACCAGAGCGAGGGACGCATCTATGCGAAGTACATTCGCGACAATTTTCCCGACAGCAAGATCGCGGTGTTCTGGCAGAACGATGACGCCGGCAAGGATCAATTCAAGGGCCTGAAGGATGGGCTCGGCGACAAGGCGGGCATGATCATCGCCGACAAGTCCTACGAGGTGTCCGATCCTTCGATCGATTCGCAGATCGTCGCGCTGCACGATTCCGGCGCCGACATCTTCTTCTCCTGGGCGGCGCCAAAGGGCTCGGCGCAGGCGATCCGCAAGGTCGGCGAGCTCGGCTGGAAGCCGAAATTCTTTCTCGCCAACACCGCGACCTCGGTCGCCTCGGTCTTGAAGCCGGCAGGGCTCGAATATTCCAAGGGCATCATCTCGACAGCCTATCTAAAGGATCCGACCGACCCGACCTGGGACAAGGATCCGGCAGTCATGAGCTGGCGTGCCTTCATGGACAAGTATTATCCCGACGGCGACAAGGGCAACGCCAACAACCTCTATGGCTATGTGCAGTCCGAGGCCATGGTGCAGGTCTTGAAGCAGTGCGGCGACAATCTCACCCGTGAGAACGTGATGAAACAGGCCGCCAATCTAAAGAACTTCCATTCCGACCTGATGCTGCCGGGCATCATGGTCAACACCTCGCCGGACGACTACTTCCCGATCGAGCAGATGCAGCTGATGCGGTTCAACGGCGCGGCATGGGAGCTGTTCGGCGACGTGATCACGGGCGAAGTCGGGCACGAGGCGACGCGGTAGGCGGTCGGTATGAAGAGGTAGTGCCGCAACATCAGTGTCGTCCCGACCCCCCGTGCGCAATTGCGCACTAGGCTGGGACGACACCGAGTATTCGTCGCGCCGCTCGCGGTCATCCCCGACGTGCCGCGGCACCGTCCGCCAAAATCTTCTCCGGCCGGCGGGCGCGCAGCGCCGTGCCGCCGGCGACGCCGACGCCGATCACATACATCCAGCCCTCGTGGAAATCGGCGAGATGCGAGTTGAGCAGCGAGCTCGTGACGTTCTGCACGACGGTTGCAAGCCCGATCCAGCTCACGAGATCGCGGCCGGCGAACAGCGTGGCGTGGCTGATCCACATCGCGTAAAGCAACAGGATGCCGGCGAGCCCCCACTGGATCGCGACATTGAGGGTCTGGTTGTGCGGGTTGTTGATCACCTCGGCGTCAAGGCCGGTCTGTCCGGCGGCATCCTGCGTGAACATCTGCTTGATCGAGCCGGTGCCATGGCCGAGCCATGGCGCCGCGACGATGAATTTCACCGACTTTCGCCAATAGGTCAGGCGCTGTGCCGTCGAAGCGATCCCGGACGTATCGTGCGCGCGATATTCGATCCCGACGTCGGCGATGCGCTGGCGCAGATAGGGCGAGGTGGTCCAGACCACCAGGCTGGTGAGGGCGACGCCGGCAAACAGCAGGCGCGTGGCACGCCGGGACAGATGCAGCGAGGCGAACAGGACGAGCAGCACCGGCATGTAGATCAGCGCGGTCCGCGCCGAGACGACGTAGAGCATGTTGACGATGAACAGCAGGATGAGCGCGCCGGCACCGGCTGCGATGCGCCATTGCCGGGCGCGCAGCGCCGTCAACGCCGGCAGTGCCAGCGCGAAGGCGCACAGCGCGAATTCCTGGCTCTGGTCGAGGTAGTTCTTGACCGGCACGCCGTCGGACACCGTGTGCGCGAACCTCAGCTGCGGCAATGCCAGCACGATCCATGACAGGATCATCACCAGCGTGCATGACGCCAGGAAGGCGGCGAACACCCAGAGCCCGCGCTGCGAGCGCTGAAAATAGCCGAGCAGGAACGGCAGCAGCAGCAGCTTGCTGAGCGGTTTGACGCCTTGCAGCCGTTCGGCCCAGCCGGCCTCCGACCACGCCAGACCGATCGCCGCGAGCGCGACCAGCGCGACCGGTAATGCATAGGCCGGCTGCGCGAGGTCGAACACGAACTGCTCCCAGTCGATCGTCGGGATCACGGCGACCAGCCACAGCAGCATGAAAACGGCGAGCGCCGTCGTCGACCAGGGCAGCGAAGCCGCCGCCAGCGCCATCAGGATGTCGGCGGCGCGGACATAGGCGGCCGTACCGGACCAGGCGCGGACGCGGTCGCGCCATTGCAGTGCAGGTTCGGCGGCGACGTCGATCGCGTGGGACTCGGTGGTCATGATCGGATTACGCGGTCGCGCCGTTGAAGGTCGCCATCGCCGCGGTGAGCGCCGCGGCGGCGGTCGTGACATCGGCGGCAGCCCGATGCGACAGCAGGTCGCGCGCCTGGGTGTGGTGGCCGAAGCGGTCGGCGAGCTCGGCCCGCCGCTCGCGGATCCGGTCGCGCCAGTGCTCCTGCTGCGCCAGCACGCGCCGCACCGAGGCGCAGATCGATTCGGTCGAGAACGGATCGAAATAATCCGCAAGCTCGCCCGCGACCTCGCGAAACACGGCGATATCGGAGCACAGCACCGGGGTATTGGCCGCGAATGCCTCGATGATCGGGACGCCGAAACCTTCGGCGAGGCTCGGCATGATCAGGCCGTGCGCATCGGCGATCAACGCCGCCTTCTCGTGCTCGTCGACATAGCCGGAGAAGCGGACGTTCTTCGGCAGGTTGCTCGCCTGGTTGGCGCCGCCGGCATAGCCGATCACGACAAGATCGGCCTCCGGCAGCTTGCGGAAGGCGCGCACGACGGCCGCGAGGTTCTTGCGAGGCTCGTTCGAGACGATGACGACGAAGCTCGGCCGTGCCGTGACGGCCGCCGGCGCCGGCGCAAGCGGCACTTCCGGCACGTCGAAACGGGTCCGCGGATAGACCACCCGCGCGGGAATATGCGCATATTGCGGCAGCAGGGCGCGGAAGCGGTTCATGCTGTAGTTGGAGACGAAGGCGAGCTCGTCAGCCTGCTGCACGCTCGTGAACAGGCGCGACAGGAACAGGCGGGTCGCGATATCGTCCAGCTTGAGATCGGTGATCGGCAACAGGTCGTGCACGACGCAGATCACTTTGGCGTTCCGGCGGCGCTTGATCGCAACCCGGGTCGGGGTGTCGATCAGGATGACGTCGTAGTCGCGCGCATCGACCCGCGGCGGCGGCAAGCGGGTCAGGGCCGAGGTGTCCTGATAGCTGTAGAAGCCGGGCTCGAGCAGGAAATCGCCGAACAGCTCGAGATGGCGCAAATCGGTCGGAATGTATTCGAGGCCCTCGGTCCGGTTCTCGATTCGCTTGACGCTGGTCGGCAGCAGCTGAATCGAACGCAGGAAGGCGATGATGAACTCGAGCGAGGTCGCCGCCTTGAGCTTGTGCTTGAACCAGTCGACGGTGCGGCGCAGGCCGCCGCGCATGATCGGCGAGTTCATGTCGGTCTCGTCGAGGAAACGATAGAGCGCGAGCAGCTCGATCAGCCGCGAGTCCTCGGGCAGCAGGCGCGTCCGCTGCTGCCTGCGGCGCAGCTTGCGGTAGCGGCGCGTCGTCTCGACGACGAGCGTCAATTCATGACCGGCGCCGGCCAGCGAGCGGATCAGCTCGCGCGTGAAGTGAAAGATGCCGCGCTTGTGGTTGGGCTCGCCAAGCGCCTCGCTGACGACCAGGATCTTTGTCATGCGCTGATTTCTCTGAGCTCGAGGTGATGCGGGACGGGCGGATCCAGCGCGACGGTGCTGGCAATGCGGCCGTGGTCGAGATTGATGATGCTGGTGCAGGTCCGGCGCAGCAGTGCGTGGTCGTGCGAGGCGATGATCACGATCGCCGCGGTCTCGACCATCTTGCGCAGCCGCTGCTCGGCCTTGGCCGAGAATTTCTCGTCGACCACGCTGAGCCATTCGTCGAGCAGCAGGATGTCGGCGGGAAAGGCGGTCGCGGTCGCGAACAGCACCCGCATCAGCATGCCCGAGGAGAACATCCGCAGCGGCAGCCGTTGCATGCGCTCCTCGAGCTCGGTGAACGCCCAGATCTCGTCCAGGATCGCTTGCGTCGGCTTGCGGCCGGAGATCCGCAGCAGCAGGTTGATGTTGTCGGCGGCGACGAAATCGAGATTGACGCCGGCGCCCAGGCCGAGCAACGGCACGACGTTGCCTGTCGTCTCGACCCGGCCGCTGGTGGCCGGGAACACGCCGGCGATCAGCCGCAGCAAAGTGGACTTGCCGGAACCGTTCGGGCCGGCGAGCCCGATGCGCGCGCCGGCCTTCGCCTCGATCGAGAAGTTGTCGATCGCGCGGATGGTGCGCATCTCGCTGCTTTGCCGGAACAGGCGCCCAAGCAGGCGGCGCTTCAGCGAGAAGTCGTAGGCGCCGTACAGCGGATAATCGAGGCAGGCGTCTTGGAGGTGGATGCTTGCCATGACTAGATCCAGAACGCCGCTTTGCGCAGATGGGCGATGGTGACGGTCGCGGCGACCGCGAGCACGGCGAGGCAGGCCAGCACGTAGATCAGGCTGGTCATTGCGACGTGGCCCGTCGCCAGCGGCTCGCGCCAGATCGCGAACAGATGCGTCAGCGGGTTGAGCCGCATCACGGTCGAGCCGCGATCGATCATCTCCGATGTCCAGATGATCGGCGAGGCCAGGAAGGCCAGCGTCAGCGAGGACTCGATGATCGGCTTGATGTCGCGGTAGCGCGTCGCCAGCGCACCGAGCACGAGGCTCAGCGCCATCGTGCAGACGACGAACAGCGCGAGGCCGGGCAGGGCGATGACGGCGCCGCCGAAATCCCGCGGCGTCAGCACAAGCCACAGGATCATCGGCACCACTGCGTTGTGCGCCGCGAACAGTGCCTGGCGGAAGGTACATTGCAGCAGGAAGATCACCGGCGGCAGTGCGCGATCCTTGATCAGGCTGGCCGAGTTCTGCAACGCGGTGGTGGCATCGAGCACGACGCTGTTGAGGAAGGTCCAGGCGGTGAGGCTTGCCGCCAGCATCGGCAGCCGCGCCAGCGCGCCGGCGTTCGAGAAATGGCCGATGACCGAGCCGAGCACGGCCACCATGATCGCCATCTGGATCGACATCCAGAAGGGTCCAAGGAGGGAGCGGACGTAACGATGCCGCATGTCGGACCATGCCAGCGCGGCGGCGATCCGGATCGCACCGACGGGGCCGGCCGTTTGGCGATGCAAGCCTGGGGCTGACGAGCTTGCATCCTTTGCGGCGGCCTCTTCGGCGACGACTTTGCGGTACACCGTCTCCACTCCCTCCTTGAAGGCTGTTGTCGAGTATTTCGTGATCGCGCGGTGCCGCGCGGCCTGACCCATGCGGCGGCGCCGCTCCGGATCGTTGATCAGGCTTTCGATGGCGTCGGCGAGTGCCGCGGGATCGCCAGGCGGCACCGTGATCGCCTCGAGCCCGTGGCGGGCGACATGGGGAACGCCGGTGTCGAGCGCGGTGTTGACGACGGGACGGCTTGCGGCCATCGCCTCGAGCTGAACCAGCCCGAAGGTCTCCGCATTGGTCACCGACGGCATCACGAAGACATCGGCGATGCGCATCAGCTTGACGCGCTCGCTCTCGGATACCGAGCCGAGCAGGCGGACCCGGTCCTGCAGGCCGTAGTCGCGGATCAGCTGCTCGAGATTGGCGCGCTCGCGGCCCTCGCCGACGATCCAGACCTCGAAATTGCGGGCGTGGGCCGATCGCACCAGCACGTCAAAACCCTTGTAGGGCACCAGCCGCCCGCAGGCGAGGACGAGGCGGCCGCGGGCGTTGACATCGTCAGCCTGTGCGGCCGGCCGGTCATATTTCTCCACATCGACGCCGAACGGGACGGCGTGGCACTTGTCGGAAAACTCCTGCAGCAACGGCGTGGTTTCGACCAGCACCGGATCGGAAACGATGATCGCGGCGGCGCGGTGCAGGGTTCGCCGCATCAACGGCTCGACCAGGAAGCGCAGTGCCGCGTGCGAGACGATATCGGCGTGCCAGTGCACCACCAGCGGCCGCGAGCGTCCGAGGCCGAACGCGAACACGAGGTCGGCGAGCGGGAAGGGGGCGTGCAGCGCCAGCAGATCGTGATTGGCGATGCGGCGCCACAGCCGCCACGGATAGGTCGGCGCCGCCGGCAGCGACAGCACGTCACCGAACGAATGCACGCGCTCGACGGCAACCTCGTTGACCACGATCTGCCGCTCGCCGCCGGAGCGCGAGCAGACCAGCACGGCGGCGTTGAACGTGCCCTTCAATCCGGCGCAGATGTCGCGGATGACGGTCAGCGTACCGCCGAACAGGTCGGGGTAGTAGACCTTGAAGATGTGCAGCACCGACGGACGTCGGGCCGGCTCGTTGACGACGATCATGGGCGGCTCGATCCGGATCATGCTGCGTACAGGGCGACGACGAACGGCAGCGCCAGCGCGGCGAAGAACACCAGCGAGCGCAGCAATGCCGGAAACACCGGCTCGATCGGGCCGCAAGGCGCCTGCGGCGTCAAGCAAGACGGCGCCTGCGGCGTGAAGAGTGTGGCGGCGGCGAACCGAGCGGATTGGCGCGGCGAATCGGATTCGCGAAGCGAATAGAGGCCGCGGGCCGAACGAAGAGACATTGCGTCGGATTCCCTGCTGAATGGATTTCGAATACGTGGGAGAATTTCACACGTCAATGGCTGCGAACTAAAATGTGGGATTATGTCCCACGTAAGGCGGTGGAAAACTTTTTGAGGGATGGAATGGCGCCCATAGGGGCGCGATCGCGCCGCGACTGCGCGGGGCGGGCGGGCGAATACGGGAGGTACCTAACTGGGCGTCAGGCCGGCTCGGCTGGGCGCGTCGTTGATGTCAGCAACTGGCGCCGGATGGTGGCGATGTCGAAATGGATCCGCTCCGGCAGCATCGCGGCTGCGGGCCGCTGCAGATCCTGCTCGATCACGACACGCTTGCCGCCGTCCGATGTCAGCGCGATCGAGATCGATTGCGCGCGCGGCTCGGCGCAGAGGCCGGCATGCGCGCGGCTGGCATATTCGCCGGCGCGCAAGCCGCCGAAGCCGAAGGCGAGCAGCCGGCCGTAGATGTACAGCGCCAGCAGGTCGGTTTCGCCGAAGCGGCGCGGCGAGCCGGGCACGACGCCCGGCAGGCAGGGATAGCCGCCCGCCATCACCGTCGACACGAACTCCTCGTAAGGAACCTGGGCGATCCGGCAGGCTTCCGCGATCGCAAGATCGAATCGGGCAGGCGTCATGGAAGGGATCCGTATGCCAGGCACCGCGACAGCCGCGCCGGCAAGCGCGCGGTGTGTCCGGAGGTAACTTTGTTTCCAATAAGTGGGAAAATATCACACGTCAAGTGATGCGAGTTGAGCAGTGGGATTGTATCCCACGCAATCGACGGCTAAAAGTTAGGCATGAATGCCAAGGCCCCGAAGTCGAAGGCGGGATCGTCCGCGCCGATCGCCGCAGCGAAGCTGCACGCGCCGCTGGCGCGGATGCTGCGTCCGCTGGTGCGGCTTTGCATTCGCGGCGGCATGACATTTCCGGCGCTGACGCAGCTGCTGCGCGAGCTCTATGTCAATGTCGCCGAGCACGACTTCGCGCTCGAGGGCAAGGAGCAGACCGACAGCCGCGTCAGCCTGTTGACCGGGATCCACCGCAAGGAGGTGGCGCGGTTGCGCGGCGCCGGCGCGCCGGTCAATGCGGTGCCGGCGACGTTGTCGCGCACCAGCGCGATCATCGCACGCTGGCTGGCCGCACCCGAATTCACCGACGCCAAGGGCGATCCGCTGCCGCTGCCGCGCACCGCCGACGGCGGCGCGCCGTCGTTCGAGACGCTGGTCGAATCGATCACCAAGGACGTGCGGCCGCGCGCTGTGCTCGACGAATGGCTCGACCGCAAGCTCGTCACCATCAATGATGACGACGAGATCATGCTGGTCGAGGAGGCGTTTGTGCCGTACGGCGACGACGACCGCAAATGGCACTATCTCGGGCGCAATCTGCACGACCATGTCGCGGCCGCCGAGCTCAACGTGTCCTCGGCGACGCCGCGCTTCCTTGAACGCGCGGTGCATTACGACGGGCTGTCGGCGAAGTTGGCAAAACGGCTCGAGGGGCGCTCGCGCGAGCTGGCGATGGAGGCATTGAAAGTCGCCAACCGCGAGGCCAACCGCGCGCTCGCCAAAGACAAGGGTGGCGACTATCGCTGGAATTTCGGCATCTACATCTATCGCGAGGGCCCGGACGGGCCGGTCGATGACGATGCGGACGAAGGCGGTGCGTCATGACGCGCCCGCCAGGCATCTCGCGCCGGGCGCTGCTGATCGGCTTCTGGCTTGGGGGAACCTCGCTCGCCGGCGCGCAGGTCAAGAAACGCGGCAACGACCACGGCATCGGCGGCACCGGCATCACCGGCTCCGACCAGGGCATCGGTGGCACCGGCATCGTCGGCGTGATCCAGCGGTTCGGCTCGATCTACGTCAATGGCGAGCGCGTCGCCTATGCGGCCGACGTGCCGGTCAGGATCGACGGTGAGGCGGCGAATGCGAAGGCGCTGCGGATCGGACAACTCGCGCGCGTCGTGGCGCAGCGCGACGCCGGCGGCACGCTGTCGACCAGGCGCATCGATGTCACGAGCGAAGTGACCGGGCCGGTAGAGCATGTGAAGTCGGGCGAGCTGACCGTGCTCGGCCAGAAGGTCGCCTGGAGCGGCCGCGAGAGCTGGCTGAAGCCGGGCGCGCAGGTCGCCGTGTTCGGGCTGCGTCGCACGGATGGCGTCGTCGTCGCCAGCCTTGTGCAGGAGCGTCACGATGCGGCGATGCGCGTCGCCGGACCGCTCGAGCGCGATCGCGCCGGCAGCTTGCGGATCGGCGAACTCAAGCTCGCCGGTGTCGATGCGGCGCTGGTCGGGCAGCGCGTGCAGGCCGAGGGCCACGTCGCGCAGGGCGTGATGCAGGTGTCGCGCAGCCGCGCCGACGACTTCTCCGATCTCACCGGTGCCAAGCGGCTCCTGATCGAGGCCTATGTGCGGCGGGTCGGCAATGACCTGCAGCTCGGCTCCGGCTTTGTCGCGCGTGACCACTCGCGCTTCTCGCCGGCGGCGGATACGCGTGTCGTCGTCAATGCGCAGCTGTCGGGCCCGCGCGAGCTGCGGGTCGAATCGGTGCAGTCGGTCGGCCATTTCCCGGGTTCGTCGGTGCGCAATCCCGGCACGCCGGGGCGCGGCGCCGGTGGTGGCGGACCTGGCGGCGGAGCAGGGCCGGGCGGGCGCGGCGGGCCCGGTGGCGGACCGGGCGGAGCTGGTCCCGGCGGCGGGCCGTCCGGTGCACCGGGAGGCGGTCCACCGCCAGGCGGTGGTCCTGCGCCCGATCCCTTGAGCGGCGGAACGACCGGCCCAGGTCCGGGCGGCTTCGGCCCGCCTGGCGGACCGTTCGGCCCAGGCGGCGGCGGTGGTCCGTTCGGACCCGGCGGTGGATTCGGTGGCGGCGGGCCGCCCGGCGGCATGGGCGGCGGCCGCCGCTGAGCAAACAACGAAACGGCGCAAGCGAGCCGCTTGCGCCGTTATTCAGGTCGATCGTTGAGGGCTTGAATTAGCCCGCGCTGAGCCGGACGCCGGCGCGGAGGAATTTCTGCGGGTCGACCGCTTCGCCGTCGATGCGGGTTTCGTAATGCAGATGCGGACCGGTGGAGCGGCCGGTCGAACCGACGGCGCCGATCACCTGACCGATCTTGACGTATTCGCCGACCTTGACGCCGATCTCGGAGAGATGGCCGTAGCGGGTCGACAGCCCGTTGCCGTGATCGACCTCGACCATGCGGCCGTAGCCGCCGGCCCAGCCCGCCGACACCACCTTGCCGTTGGCGGTGACCCGCACCGGATCGCCCTGCGCGGCGCGGAAGTCGAGGCCGGTGTGCATCGCCGGCCGGCCGAGGAAGGGATCGGAGCGAACGCCGAAGCCGCTGGTGAACTCGACTTCGCCGACGACGGGCTTGCGATAGGGCACCAGGGCCAGCGTCTGGTTCAGCCGCTGCATCTGGGCGCGGTTGATGTTGATGCGGTAGAGCTGGCGCTCGAACGCGCCGGCGTCGGGGGAAAGTTTCACGGGAACAAAAGGTCCGCCCATGCCCGAGCGCGGCACGGCTGCTTCGAGTTGCGCCATGTTGAGGCCGAGATCGCTGATCACGCCGCGCATCCGGCGCACTTTGGAATCGATGCTGTCCTCGACCGACGAGAGGGCCGCGACCTGGCGACGCTCGACCTGATCAAGCGAGGTCTGCAGCCGGACCAGCACGTTGTCGACGCCCTGCGCCTTGACGAACTGGTTCGGCTGCGCCTTGGCGATCAATGGCGCGCGCGATTCCAGCCGCGCCTCTCGATCCGGCGGCGCCACGAAGATCACGGTGTCGCTGATCGGAGATGGTTTCAACGGACCGGAGGAGGGCGCCGCCTCGGCGCGGCCCTGCGGCTTGATCGAGCCGGTCACGGTGGCATCGGGCATCGCGCCGAGCGCGGTGGCGCGCTGCTCCAGCGTCGACTGCCGCTTCATGATCTGGTCGAGCTTCTGGTCGAACTGCTCCTGGTCGAGCAGCTGGCGGCTGGTGGTGCGGTCGACCTTGGCGCGCAGTTCCGAGATGCGGTCCTCATAGGCGTACTGCATCTCGGCCTGGCGCGCGATCAGCCGGGTCAGGACGTCATCGCGGAACGCGAAATAGGTGGCGGTCGCCGCCGACCACATGCCGAGCAACACGACGGTGCCGACCGCGATCCAGAACACGACCGGTCCGAACCGGACCTGCTTGCCGGCATGGACCAGCGTATAGCCCTCGCCGGAGGCGGCCACCGCAGCGGCATGCTGGGCTGCCGGACGGCGCATCGGCGTCCGGCCATGGTCCTGCGGATGATGGTGTTTCTGGTATTCCTGGTGATGACCGGACCGGCTCGACATCGGTACTCCCGCGGCCGGTCGGACCAAGCTCCGTACGGCTAATTTGCGGGGGCGATTTGAGCCCGGCATGGTTAATTTTCAGGAAACGGAACCGCCCGGGTCAGAGCGAACGGGCGGCCTCCAATACCGCTTCGGCATGGCCGTCGACCTTCACGTGGCGCCAGACGCGGGCGATTTTTCCATTGGAATCGACCAGAACGGTGGTGCGAATAATTCCCATGAAGGTCCTGCCATACATGGATTTTTCGCCCCAGGCGCCATACGCCTCGAGCATCTCATGGGCCGGGTCGGAGGCCAGCGGCACCGACAACTGGTGTTTGTTTCGAAATGACTCCTGCGTCCTAACCGTATCGGCGGATACGCCGACCACTTCGGTTCCCGCGGCTGCGAACTCGTTTTTGAGCCGGGTGAAATCGATCGCTTCCCGGGTACAGCCGGGCGTGTCGGCCCGGGCATAGAAGAACAGCACCAGCTTCTTGCCGGCGAAATCCTTCAGGGAGATGCTGCTGCCGCCGTCGCGCGGCAGGTTAAAGGCAGGCGCCGCGGCACCTTCGACAAGCGCCGGGGCACCTTCGGCAAGTGTGACGGCTGACGGTTTGGTCACGGTCGCGGCCGGCTCTCGCTTTAACGGTTTCGATGCGGCCTTGTGCGAGGCTTTGCCGTGAACACCCGCTGCGGTCTTTGGCTTCGTCGCTTTCTTGGCCGTTTTCTTGGCCGCTGCCGTCTTCGCAACCGCTGTGCGGGTTTTCGTCGCGGACTTCCCAGTGCTTGCGCTTGCGGCGCGCGCAACTTTCGTTGCGACCCGCTTTCCGGTTGTCTTGGAGGATTTCTTGCGCGTTTTCTTGGACATACGCCTTCCTTTCGTCGCTTTCCGAAGCTCAACCATTGGGGTATTGCGGGGCTCATTCGCGGCGACCGGATTCGCAACCGGCCGCTGGGCAAGTTTGATGGCCACGGAGTATGGTGACAAGGAATTCGACGCGTCACCCCGTCTGTTTGCTGAATTGGCGTTTGATTGGTTGGTCTGGTCCATTTTGGGGCCATCGGCGAGTAACATGATGAGGCGAGGATAGGCGGCGATGCCGGCAGGGGAGCGCTCGATACGAATCGACGGGCGCCCCGATGACGGCGATCAGAGTCGCCGTCAGCACCGAGAGGCAATGGCAAGGAACACGTCGCCGCAGGGTCCAAATCCGCGCGCCGGGGCTGACTTCTCGCAATGGGAAGACGACGCCGCGTGGGACGAGCAGGATGAGGCGGCGGGCAACCGTGCGCGGCAATTGCTGTCGCGTTCCAACACCAATTTGCATCGCTTCACCGATTTCTGTTCCGGCATGCAGCGCTGGTTGAACGGCGAGCGCTGGATCCGCCGCGTCGGATTGGTCCTCGTGGTGCTGGTCGTGATGTTCGCGACCTGCTTCGGCGCGCTGTGGTGGCGGCTCGGCGCGGGTCCGATCAATCTCGATCTGGCGACGCCCTGGCTTGCCGCGGCGATCGAGGAGAATATCGGCCACGGCAATACGGTCGAGGTCGGCGGAACCCAGATCGAGCGCGCCGGCCGGATCCGAATCGCGGTGCGCATCCGCGACATCATCGTCCGCGACCGCGACCATGCCGTCGTTGCCAGCGCGCCGAAGGCGGAAGTGCGCCTGTCCGGGACGGCGCTGCTGATGGGGCAGTTGCGGGCGGAGAGCCTCAACCTGGTCGATGCCGAACTGTCGGTGCGGATCACGCCGGACGGCAATGTGACGGTGTCCGCCGGCGACACCGCAAAACCGCTCGCCACCGGCGTCGCCTCCAAGCGCGATGCGGGGATGCCGCCGACCTTCCCGCGACCCGCACCCGCGGCGTCGCCGCCGGTTGCTTCGCCGCCTGCTGCCTCCGAGCCCGCGGCGGCCTCGTCCGATTCGGCGCAGAGCGGACTGCTCGCCGGTCTCGACTGGCTCGACAGCCTCAGCATGACCGGCCTCGATGGGCAGAACCTCAACGAGATCGGCCTGAAGAACGGCAACCTCGTCGTCGACGACCAGCAGCGCGGCAACAAATGGAGCTTTGAGAATATCAGCCTCAGCCTGCGGCGCCCGAGCGGCGGCGGCGTCGCGCTCAGCTTCGGCGAGGAGGGCACAAAGCCCTGGTCGGTCCGCGTCCTGGTCGGACCGCAGCAGAACGGCGTGCGCTCGGTCGATATCAAGGCCGACAAGGTGTCCACCCGGAACATCCTGCTCGCGATGCGGAGCAAGGATCTGACCTACACCGCCGACCTGCCGTTATCGGGCGAGATGAAGGGCGAGCTCGGCCGCGACGGCCTGCCGACCTATTTCCGCGGCAAGATCAATGTCGGCGCCGGCAACATCATCGACACCGATACGCCGGACTACCCGATGCCGGTCGATTCGGCCGAGATGAGCGTCGAATGGGATTCCGGACGGCGCGTGCTGCTGGCGCCGATCAAGATCGTCTCGGGTGCCAACCGCATCACGCTGCTCGGTCATCTTGAACCGCCGAACGACAACGTCACCGACTGGCAGGCGGGCCTGTCCGGCGGCACCATCGTGTTGGCCGGCGCCGACAAGAACGAGCCGCCGCTGATCTTCAACCGCATCAACATCGGCTTCCGCTTCGACACCGAGAAGAAGCGCGTGCTGCTGACCCAGGCCGACATCTCGAACGGCGAGATCGGCGTCGCCGGCACCGGCAGCATCGACTATTCCGGCGAGCCGCGACTGCAACTCGGATTCGCCGGCACGCCGATGTCGGCCTCCGCCTTGAAGCGGATGTGGCCTGTCATCATCGTGCCCGAGGTGCGCGAATGGGTGCTGGAACGGATCGACCGCGGCACGCTCCAGCGCATCGATGTCGGCGTCAATTCGCCGGTGCATAACCTGTCGCGCAAGGGGCCGCCGATTCCCGATGACGGTCTCTCGGTCAACATCGTCGCCTCCGGCGTCACGGTGCGCCCGGTGGACCAGATGCCCGCGGTGCATGATGCCGATCTGAAGGCCAGGGTGACCGGCCGCACTGCGACCGTGACCATCAACCAGGGCATCGCCGACACGCCGGCGGGCCGCAAGATCACGATCTCGGATTTCACCTTCGAGGTGCCGGACATGGCGCCGAAGCCATCGCCGTCCAAGGTCAAGTTCCGGGTCGACTGTCCGGTGCCGGCCGCGGCCGAGATCCTCGCATCCGACCGGCTCAGCGATCTGTCCGGTCCGCCGATCGATCCCAACGCCAGCAAGGGCAACGTCACCGCGACGATCAATCTCGGCATGCCGGTGAAGGGCGAGCTGACCAAGGCCGATACGATGTACTCGGTCGCCGCCGACATTTCCGGCGTCGCCGTCGATAAGCTGGTGATGAACCAGAAGCTCGAGGCCAATGCGCTGAAGCTGGTTGCCAGCAATGCCGGCTTCCAGGTCAAGGGCGACGTCAAGATCAACGGGCAGGCTGCCTCGCTCGACTATCGCAAGCCGGCCGATGGCGACGCCGACGTCAAGCTGCAAGCGACGCTGGACGATGCGAGCCGGGCGCGGCTCGGGCTCGATCTCGGTCCCGCGGTGTCGGGGGCGATCCCGATCAAGCTGAACGGCAAGATCGGCAGCGGCGACAACCCCACCACCAAGATGGGCGTCGAGGCCGACCTGACCCAGCTCAAGCTCGACAACATCCTGCCGGGCTGGGTCAAGGCGCAGGGCAGGGCCGGCAAGGCGACGTTCAACGTGGTGCCGAAGGGACAATCGACGCGGTTCGAGGATATCTCGATCGACGGCGTCGGCGTGTCGATCAAGGGCGCGCTCGAGGTCGACCAGAACGGCGACCTGATGAATGCGAACTTCCCGACCTATGCGCCGTCGGAAGGCGACAAGACCTCGCTGCGGGCCGACCGCGGTCCCGACGGGGTGATCAAGGTGACGATGCGCGGCGACGTGTTCGACGGCCGCGGCTTCCTGAAGTCGGCGATCTCGGGCCGCGACAGCGATCCGAAGAGCAAGACCAAGACCACCGATTTCGACGTCGATCTGAAACTCGGCGCGGTGGCGGGCTTCAACGGCGAAGCGCTGCGCAGCGTCGATGCCAAGATCTCGCGCCGCAACGGATTCTTCAAGGGCTTCACGCTGAGCGGCAAGGTCGGCCGCGATACGCCGGTGACGGTCGACATGCGCGGCCGCCAGCAGGGCCGCGAGGTGATCTACCTCCAGACCGGCGACGCCGGCGCATTCCTGCGCTTCATCGACACCTATTCGAAGGTGATCGGTGGTCAGCTCACGCTGGCGATGGAGCCGCCGATCCCCGAACCGAGCCCCAGGGAAGGCCTGATCAACATCACCGGCTTCTCGGTGAAGGGTGAAACCCAGCTCGACCGCGCCGTCGCCGGCGGGCCGGTCAGCACCCAGAACGGCATCGGCTTCGACGCACTGCGCGCCGAGTTCACCCGCCAGAGCGGCCAGCTCTCGATCCGCAACGGCGTGGTCAAGGGACCGAGCATCGGCGCGACCATCGAAGGCAGCATCGACTACATCGGCAACCAGGTGCGGATGAACGGCACCTTCATTCCGATGTACGGCTTGAACAACATGTTCGGCCAGATCCCGTTCTTCGGCATCTTCCTCGGTGCCGGCAGCAATGAGGGCCTGATTGGCGTGACCTATGAAGTGGTGGGAACGCCGAGCCAGCCGGTGCTGCGCGTCAACCCGATCTCGGCGCTCGCGCCCGGCCTGACGCGGAAGATCTTCGAGTTCAAACAGTACGGCCCGAACGATCTGCCGACGACGAATAACTAGGCCGTTTCGAGCCAAGCGGATACCGGTCGCGCTTCGATCAGATGAAGGGGCGCAAAGCACGCTTCGAAGATCAGCCGTCCAGCAGCTCCGCCAGCCGATGTCGATCGAAGATGCCGGGGGGCGGCGGTAATGCCTCGCCGTCCAGTTCGGCTAGTTTTGCGGCGACGCGCGGCCTCGCAATGACGTCTTGAGGCAGCGCAACGCACATTGCAATCTCGAGTATCCCGCGAAAAACGTCGGCGTCATGGGACGCGGCAGCAAGCAGCCTGGCGGTGATCGGATTGGGCTCAGGCATTGCCAAGCCTTGGTCCAGCGCGTTCATCTCGGCGACCCGCGCTCGGTCCGCCGCGATCTGGTTTCGATAATACGGACCGACCTGGCGGTCGGTCTCCAGATCGTAGTCCCGTGAGAATGCGTCGGGATTGTTGATGTGCCGGCGCGCGACATCGCGGAGCACCTGCGCGTGGAGCAAACCGACGCTCAATCCCCGTCCGCCGGACGGGTTGGTGCAGGCCCATGCGTCACCAACAGCGGCGAACCCCGTGACGACGGGCCGGCCATCGACGATGAACCGCCGGTACCGGTCGAGAACTCCCGCCATCAACAGGACGTCCGTCATCGGCTCCCCGTCGAGCCAATGGGCCTGAAGCGGACACGCGGAAACGACGCGATGGAATGTGACAGGATCACGCAAGGCTCGCATCGCCTTGTTTTTCGACGAGGTATACAAGGTGACCGACCAGGTGTCGTTGTCTCCGTCCAGCGTCAGGATCGAGAACAGGCCCATCGGCGTGAGCGTGCTGCCCATCCGGCGAGGCCGCTGCTGCCCTGAGAAATAGCGCCCGAAATAGACGAAGTTGCAATCTTCGGATTCCTCGATGGGACTGCGGCCGCCTGCACCGAGAATCCATTCGCTGGCCGGGCTTCTCCGTCCCATGGCGTCGACGACCAGATCGGCACGAATCTCTTCGCCGGCCATGGTGCGGACCCCGGCAATGTGAGGCACGCCAGGGATGGCCGATGTGCCGGTGATCAATTCGCGAACCTTGGTTCCCCGACGGACGGTCACGTTCGATGCTGCCTGCGCCATCGCGGCCACCACCCACTCAACCGTAGGCCTGCGACCGGCGACGCAGCGCATCGCTTCATCGCCCGGACGCGGCGCCCGGTCGGTGATGGTCGGGGGAAGGGATCGACCATCGAGATAATCCACCCAGACGCAACCGGCGCGAAGCAGGCCGTCCGTCAGCCCTGGCAATTCTCGATCGCTGATCATTCGAAATCGCGAATGGAGACTGTGGGGTTGTCTGAACTGCGCAACTCCCGGGCGCTGCCACGCGTCCCAGCCCTCGATAGAGGTCGAAGGGTGATCTTCGGGATCGGCCTCCAGCACCGTGACGTGGTGACCGTCGCGGCCAAGCATCATCGCGGTGCACAACCCGATCAAGCCACCACCGCAAACCAGGATTCTGCTCATCTATTTCCCCGCTGCCATGGATGGCTCCAGCGCGCGGGCGAGCCAAATGCCCACCTTGGCACTAGCAGGCACCCGTGATTTTGCCTTTCAGAAAGCCTTGATTTTCGCTTGAGAAGCTTGTGATTTGTATGCGAGCCAAGCTCAGCCCTGAGGAGCCTGATGCGCTTCAAGTTCAGCGATTACGTTCTGGATGCGGAGCGGCGCGAGCTGCAATGCGGCGCTCAAACGATTACGGTCGAACCGCAGGTTTTCGATCTGCTTCTTCACCTCATCCAGCACCGTCACCAGGTAGTTTCCAAAGATGATCTCGTGACCTCGGTTTGGCGCGGCCGGATCGTCTCGGACTCGACGATAGCCAGCCGGATCAACGCGGCTCGCCGCGCTATCGGAGATGACGGCATCAGCCAGCGATATATTCGGACAGCTGCGCGGCGGGGAATCCGTTTCGTCGGTGACGTGGAGCAGGAGGAAGCACGACCGGCCTCAGAACATGCCTCATCCCGCTTTCCAAAGGGTGCTTCTGGGCCGCCCAAGGAACTTGGGTTGCGCGAGGAGATTACGTTCTGCGAAGCGCCTGACGGAGTCCATCTTGCCGTAGCGAGCGTTGGCCAGGGTTCTCCTATCGTAAAGACGGCGAATTGGCTGACCCATGTCGAGCATGACTGGCAAATCGAGGTTTCGAGTCCGCTTCACGCTCAACTGGCCGCCCGGCACAAACTGGTTCGATACGATCAGCGCGGTAACGGTCTGTCCGACTGGCGCGTCGCCGACTTTTCGTTTGCGGCCCTCGTGCAGGACCTTGAGACAGTCGTCGATGCGCTGTCGCTCGAGCGCTTTGCCCTGTTCGGCATATCGCAGGGCGCTGCGGTTGCCATCGCATATGCCGCGCGACATCCCGACCGTGTGTCGCGCCTCGTCTTGCACGGTGGATACGTGCGCGGTTTCCGTAACCGGGGCGCTGCCGACCAGATTGCCAGGTGCGAGGCTCTCGCGACTCTGATCCGGGAGGGGTGGGGCAAGGATACCCCGGCATTCCGTCAGGTCTTTACCTCGCTGGTGCATCCAAACGCGACGCAGGAGCAAATGCGCGATTTCAACGAAGTGCAGCGCATATCGACATCACCGGAGAACGCTGCGTCGCTGTTCCTGGCCTTTGGCGACATCGACGTTTCCGAGGCGCTGCAACAGATCGCGGCGCCGACGCTCGTCACGCACAGCCGCGGCGATGCGTTGGTTCCGTTCGATCAAGGCCTGGCACTCGCGCACGCTATTCCAAACGCGCGGTTCGTTCCGATTGAAAGCCGCAATCATATTCTGCTTCCAGACGAGCCGGCATGGCCTGTGTTTGTCGCCGAGATATGCGACTTCCTCGATGAAAAACCCCGAGATGCTAGCGCCGCAGCGCCGGCACCACCAAAAACGGTATCAGGCCGAGCACGACATTGACCAGCGCAAACGCAATCAGCGGATTGTAGCTGTGGGTCCAGTCGTGGATCAGGCCGCCGCCCCATGAGCCGAGGCCGGAGCCGAGGCCGCTGCCGATCATGATCGTGCCGTAGATCGTGCCGACGCGCTCGCCGCGGAAGATCTTCAGCGCGGTCGCGGTGATCAGCGGACCGCGCGAGCCGATCATGCTGCCGAAGCATATGATGAAGCCGGTCAAGAGCCAGTAGTTCGGATACCATTGCAGCAGCCAGAGCAGGATGATGCCTGCTATCGAGACGCCGTAGCTGAACAGCACGCTTGGCCGGCGGCCGATGATGCCGTCGAGCGTGGAGACGCCGAGCATGCCGACGAACAGCGCGACGCCGGAGAAGCCCCAGGCGGTGGCCGCCTGCAGCGGCGGGAAGCCGACGTCGATCAGATAGGCGACGATCTGCGCGGTCAGCGCATACATCGCGATCGCGGTGAAGAAGAAGGTCGAGAACAGCGCCCAGAAGGCGTGGTGGCGCATCGCGCTGAGCAAGGTCCAGCCCTCGTCAGCCAGACTGGCCTCCGCCTTCTTCACGATGTGCGGCGATCCGCCGGCGAGCAGCCGCCACGGCAGGAAGACGAGCGGTACGAGGAGGCACAGCGCGCCGACGCCGAACACCTGATAGGCCTCGCGCCAACCGATCCGGTCGATCAGGACCTGCGACAGCGGCAGCAGCAACAGCAGGCCGGCGCCGGTCGCCGAATACATCACGGCCATCGCGGTCGGCAGCCGCGGCCCGAACCAGCGGCCGAGCAGGATCGAGTTCGAGACGTTGCCGATCAGCGCGGTGCCGAAGCCGACGCAGAGCCCGACGCTGAGCTGGAATTGCCACAGCTGCTGCGCGCGCGAGGCAATCAGGAACGCGCAGCCGAGCAGCGACAGGCCGAGCGCATAGACCACGCGCGGCCCGGAGCGATCGAACAGGCGCCCGACCAGCGGCGCGGTGAGGCCGCTGGCGAGCCAGGTCAGCGAATAGACCGACACCACCGAGGCGCGGTCCCAGCCGAAATTTTCCGAGATCGGTTTCAGGAACACCGTGAAGCTGTCGCTGAGCCCGCGCCCGAGCACAGACAGCACGAAGCAGAGCGCGAGCACGTTCAACGCGACGCGCGACTGTTTCGCAGGTGCGGAAAGCGTGTCGTTTGGAGGCGTGGTCTGCTGGTCCATCGCATTCTTTTCGAGCGCGATCGGACGCAAAACCGGAAGTCCACTTTTGCTGATCGCGCTCCTAGATGGGAGCGCGCTTTCCGCACTCCCGACAACCGACAAAAGCGAATGCGCCTATGCAGGCTTCAGCAGGACGTGGCGCTTCTTGCCGAGCGACAGCTTGACCACGCCCTCCGGCGTGAGGTTGGCCGATGTCAGCAGCATCTTCTCGTCGGTCACGGCAGCATCGTTGACGCGCAGGCCGCCGCCCTTGATCTGCCGCCGCGCTTCGCCGTTCGAAGCGACGAGCTCGGCCTTGACGAAAGCGGCGAGCACGCCGACGCCGGCTTCAAATTCGCCGCGCGGAATTTCAACCGTCGGAAGCGTCTCGGCCAGCGCGCCTTCCTCGAAGGTGCGGCGCGCGGTCTCGGCGGCTTCATTGGCGGCATCGCGACCATGGAGCAGGGCGGTCGCTTCGGTCGCCAGCACCTTCTTGGCCTCGTTGATCTCGCCGCCCGCCAACGCCGCGAGCTTGTTGATCTCGCTCATAGGAAGGATGGTGAACAGCTTGAGGAACTTGACAACGTCGGCGTCCTCGACATTGCGCCAGTACTGCCAGAAGTCGTAGGGCGAGAACTGGTCGGCGTTGAGCCACACCGCGCCCTTGGCGGTCTTGCCCATCTTGTCGCCGGAGGCGGTGGTGAGCAGCGGCGTGGTCAGCGCGAACAGCTGCGGCGAGCCCATGCGGCGGCCGAGATCGACGCCGTTGACGATGTTGCCCCACTGGTCGGAGCCGCCCATCTGCAGCCGGCAGCCGGCACGGCGCGACAGCTCGACAAAGTCGTAGGCCTGGCAGACCATGTAGTTGAACTCGATGAAGCTCATCTCCTGCTCGCGCTCGAGCCGGAGCCGCACCGAATCCATCGTCAGCATGCGGTTGACCGAGAAGTGCCGGCCGATGTCGCGCAGCATCTCGATCCAGTTCAATTTCGTCAGCCACTCGGCGTTGTCGAGCATGATGGCGTCGGAGTGGCCGTCGCCATAGCGCAGCACCTTGGCGAACACGCCGCGGATCGAGGCCTTGTTGGCTTCGATCTCGGCGACCGTGCGCATCGCGCGCGTCTCGTCCTTGCCGGAGGGATCGCCGACCATCGTGGTGCCGCCGCCCATCAGCGTGATCGGCTTGTTGCCGCTCTGCTGCAGCCAGTACAGCATCATCATGGTGAGGAAGTTGCCGATGTGCAGCGACGGCGCGGTGCAGTCATAGCCGACATAGGCGGTGGCCTCGCCCTTCGCGGCGAGCGCGTCGAGGCCCTCAAAATCGGAGCACTGGTGGACGAAGCCGCGTTCCTGTAGAGTGTTCAGGAAATCCGATTTAAATGCAGTCATTTGTCGGCGAGCCAGATCATTCTTGTTTTACGGTTTTTGCATCTATTTGCGGAACCTTGATGCTCAGGGCTGCCGCGGCGGACGCGCAGTGGCATTATAGGATGTACTTGTTTGAGACAAGCCGGGGGTTCCCGGCTGGGGCGCTTCCAGCATGATGTTAACGGCACTCGGTCTGATGAGCGGGACCTCGCTCGACGGGGTCGACGTGGCATTGATCGAGACCGATGGCCGCCAGATCAAGGCCTTCGGACCCACCGGCTATCGCCCCTACACCGATGGCGAGCGCGGCCTGCTGCGCCAGGCGCTGACGGAGGCCGTTCACCTGTCGCAGCGCGACGCCCGACCGGGGATCTTGCGGCAGGCCGAACAGGCCGTCACCACAGCCCATGCCGAGGCGGTCGCCAGCTTCTCGGCGCAGCACCGGATCTCCGCCCAGGAGATCGACATCGTCGGGTTCCATGGCCAGACCGTGCTGCATCGCCCCGAGCGCAAGCTCACGGTGCAGATCGGCGATGCGCCGGCGCTCGCCAAGGCGATCCACATCCCGGTGATGCATGATTTCCGTGCCGCCGACGTCGACGCCGGCGGGCAGGGCGCGCCGTTCGTGCCGGTGTACCACCGCGCGCTGGCGCAATCGCTGCACCGCGAAGGGCCGATCGTCGTGGTCAATATCGGCGGCGTCTCCAATATCACCTATATCGACGGCGCCGACGCGCTGATCGCCTGCGACACCGGGCCGGGCAACGCGCTGCTCGACGACTTCATGTTCCGCCAGATGCACCAGCCGTTCGACACCGCCGGCAAGTTCGCGGCACTCGGCAAGCCTGACGAGGCCTGGATCGCGCAGGCGCTGACGCTGCCGTTCTTCTCGGCTCCGCCGCCGAAATCGCTCGACCGCAACGATTTCGCGAGCCTCAAGCTCGGCGCCGTGGCGCCGGCCGATGGCGCGGCGACGCTGACCGCGTTCACCGCGGCCGCGATCGCGCGGATCGTGCCGCTGCTGCCGAAGGTGCCGAAGAGCTGGATCATCTGTGGCGGCGGCGCCGCCAACCTGACGATGCTGCGAATGCTGCGCGACCGCCTGGCGCCGGCAACCGTCGAGCCGGCCGAAGCGCTCGGCTGGGCCGCCGACGCGATCGAGGCCCAGGCGTTCGGCTTCCTCGCCGCGCGCGGCATGAAGGGACTGCCGCTGAGCTACCCCACCACCACGGGGGTGCCGATCCCGATGACCGGGGGCATCATCGCGCGACCGTGATTTAGATGCAAATGCATCTATCTTGACAGTTCCATGCCGGTGCATTTAATTCGATGCAGTTGCATTGAACGCGAGGTTCGTCATGGCCGCCCTGAAGCTGATCAGCCACAAGCTCTGTCCCTATGTGCAACGCGCTGTGATCGCGCTGCATGAGAAGGGCGTGCCGTTCGAGCGGATCGACATCGATCTCGCCAACAAGCCGGATTGGTTCCTGAAGATCTCGCCGCTCGGCAAGGTGCCCGTGCTGGTGGTGACCGGCGACGACGGCAAGGAAGTCGCACTATTCGAAAGCAACGTGATCTGCGAGTACATCGAGGAGACGCAAGCCGGCGCCAAAGCTGCATCCGCAGGACGCGCTCACGCGCGCCGAGCATCGCGCCTGGATGGAGTTCGGCTCGGCCGTTCTCGGCGATCTCTGGGGGCTCGAGACCGCAACGGATGCCGCGACCCATGAGAGCAAGCGGCAGGCGGTCGCGGCGAAATTCGCGCGCGTCGAGGCGGCGCTCGGCGCCGGTCCGTTCTTCGCGGGCGACAAGTTCGGCCTGGTCGATGCGGTGTTCGCGCCGGTCTTCCGCTACTTCGACCTGTTCGACCAGCTGACCGATCTCGCCGTGTTCACGCATACGCCGAAGCTGCGCGCCTGGCGCAGTGCGCTGGCGCAGCGGCCGAGCGTGCGCAACGCGGTGTCGCCGGACTACCCGGCGCTGCTGCACGCGTTCCTGGTCGGCCACCGCGCGCACATGCTGAAGCTTGCCGCCTAAGCCATGTCGCACTCGCTTGCCTGGATCGCGCTCGTCGTCGCCGGTCTTCTCGACGTCGGCTGGGCGATCTCGATGAAATATGCCGAGGGCTACACGCGACTTGGCTGGACGCTGGTCTCGCTGCTGCTGCTCGCCGCGTTCGTGTTCCTGCTCGGGCGCGCGCTGCAGGTACTCGGCGTCGGCGTCGCCTACACGGTGTGGACCGGCATCGGCGCGGCCGGCACGCTCGCGATGGGCGTGCTGTTGTTCAACGAAGCGCTGAACCCGATGAAGGTCGCGGGGATTGCGCTGGTGCTGGTCGGGATCGCGGCGCTGAAATTCGCGCCGGAGTAAAGCCGTAGCCGGATGAAGCCAACGGGTCGCGCGAACGCGCGCCCGATGACAGGCACCGCGTAATCCGGGGTTCTATCCGCGTTGAGAGTGGTCCCGGATTTCGCTGCGCTCCATCCGGGCTACAAGATCCGCGTCCTCAGCGCACGTTGGCGAGACGCATGTCGAGATAGCCGGTCACCGTCTCCATCAGCGGCTCGAGCTTGCCGTCGAAGAAATGGTTGGCGCCCGGGATCACCTGCTGGTCGATCACGATGCCCTTCTGCGTCTTCAGCTTCTCGACCAGCGTGTTGACGTCCTTGGGCGGCACCACGGCATCCTTGTCGCCATGCACGATCAGGCCCGACGACGGGCAGGGCGCGAGGAACGAGAAGTCGTAGAGATTGGCGGGCGGCGCGATCGAGATGAAGCCCTCGACCTCCGGCCGGCGCATCAGAAGCTGCATGCCGATCCATGCGCCGAACGAGAAGCCGGCGACCCAGCAGGCGCGCGCCTCGGGATTGATCGCCTGCGCCCAGTCGAGCGCGCTCGCCGCGTCGGACAGTTCGCCGGTGCCGTGATCGAACGAGCCCTGGCTGCGGCCGACGCCACGGAAATTGAAGCGCAGCACCGAGAAGCCGCGATGCGCGAACGCGTAGTAGCACTGATAGACGATCTGGTGGTTCATCGTGCCGTGGAACTGCGGATGCGGATGCAGGATCATCGCAATCGGCGCGTTCTTCTGCTTGGCCGGGTGATAGCGGCCTTCGAGACGGCCAGCGGGGCCGGTGAAAATCACTTCAGGCATTGTGTTCCCTTGATTGACGCGTTCCCTTGATTGACGTCGATCAATCAACCGGTTGGAGCCATCTTCAGCGACGGGCGCGAACAGGGCGGCTCATGATGAAATCGGGCGCAGGCACCGCCGGGCGGCACGCTGGAGGGCCTTCTAGCATGACGCAAGGGGCAAAAATCAAGGAAATTGTGCCGCTTGGCGGCGGCGAATCCATATCGTGAGGCGCGTGCAGCCGACACATCCGCGACGATCAAGATCGGCATGCCGGATTTTGCCATCGGCTACCTGAAGCTTTGGTTTGTCACGGGTGCTTGCGAATGTCTTGCTTGGCAACACCATGAGACGTCCGGCGAGATACGAAAAATCCTTCGCACCGGGGACTCTGATCTGGTCTCGGTGCCGGACTACGGTTATGTCGCAGTGGGAGGGCCGCAACCACGCTGATTGCGGCGACAAGCTCGATGGCCGATCGCGTCTATCTCGACTGGAACGCCACCACGCCGCTTCGCCAGGAAGCGAAGGCGGCGATGGCTGCGGCGTGGGAGTTGAGCGGCAACCCGTCCTCGGTGCACAGCGAGGGACGGCGGGCGCGCCGGCTGGTCGAGGATGCCCGCAACGCGGTGGCCAAGGCAGTCGGCGGCCGGCCGCAGGACGTCGTGTTTCTCTCCGGCGGCACCGAGGCCAATGCGCTGGCGTTGACGCCGGGATTGCACCGCGGGGCGGGCGCGCCGGTGCGGCGGCTGCTGGTGTCGGCGATCGAGCATGCCTCCGTGCTCGCGGGCGGGCGGTTTGCCGCGGACGCAATCGGCGCCATCAAGGTCACACGCGCCGGTGTGATCGATCTCGAACACCTGCGCGCACTGCTGGCGGATGGTGCGCCAGCTTTGGTCTCCGTGATGCTGGCGAACAACGAGACCGGCGCGATTCAGCCGGTGGCCGGCGTCGCCGAGATCGTCCATGCGGGCGGCGGGCTGCTGCACGTCGATGCGATCCAGGCGTTCGGCAAGATCCCGTTCGATCTGGCCTCGATCCAGGCCGACCTCGTGACGCTGTCGGCGCACAAGATCGGCGGGCCGAAGGGTACGGGCGCGCTGGTGCTTGCCGATGGCATCGAGGGGCTCGAGGCGGCGCTGCGCGGCGGCGGGCAGGAACTCGGGCGGCGGGCGGGGACCGAGAACGTCGCCGGGATTGCCGGCTTTGGTGCGGCCACCAAGGCCGCGATGGCGGCGCTGAAGGCCGACGCCGCGCGCGTGCGTGGACTGCGTGAGCGGCTCGAGCACGGGCTGCGGCAGACGCCGGACGTGCTGGTGTTCTCCGACGACGTCAAGAGGTTGCCGAATACCGTTTTGTTCACCGCGCCAGGGATGAAGGCCGAAACGGCGGTCATCGGCTTCGACCTCGGGGGAATCGCGGTCTCCTCCGGTTCCGCCTGTTCGTCGGGCAAGGTCCAGCCCTCGCACGTACTTGAGGCAATGGGATACCGTTCAGAGGTGTCGCGGGGAGCGGTGCGGCTCAGTCTTGGCTGGTCTACCACGGAGACAGACGTGGATTTGACCCTCAAGGCTTGGCGAAAGCTCGCCGATACCTTAGTTAAGGGGGAACGACGAAACACAGCTTGAACTGTTCTAAGCGGATTTCGTCGTCAAAGCATCGTAAGAGATTTTCGGAACTTGAGATCCACCGCGGTCCTTGAAACCGCGAGCGGAGGATTGAATGCCTGCTGTACAAGAGACGGTCGAGCGCGTCCGGCGCATCGACGTCGACCAGTATCGATATGGGTTTGAGACGCTGATCGAGTCCGACAAGGCCCCGAAGGGGCTGTCGGAAGACACCGTCCGCTTCATCTCCGCAAAGAAGAATGAGCCGGCCTGGATGCTGGAATGGCGCCTGGAGGCGTATCGCCGCTGGCTGACCATGACCGAGCCGACCTGGGCGCGCGTCGACTATCCGAAGATCGACTACCAGGACATCTATTACTACGCGGCGCCGAAGCCGAAGAAGACGCTGTCCTCGATCGACGAGATCGATCCGGAAATCCTCAAGACCTATGAGAAGCTCGGCATTCCGCTCCGCGAGGTCGCGATCCTCGAGGGCGTCGAGCCGCCGCCCGGCGGCGAGCAGACGCCGAACCGCAAGATCGCGGTCGATGCCGTGTTCGATTCGGTCTCGGTCGCGACCACCTTCCAGAAGGAGCTGAAGGCGGCCGGCGTGATCTTCATGCCGATCTCGGAGGCGATCCGCGAGCATCCCGAGCTGGTGCAGAAATATCTCGGCACCGTGGTGCCGACCTCGGACAATTACTTCGCGACGCTGAATTCGGCTGTGTTTTCGGACGGCTCGTTCGTCTATGTGCCGCCGGGCGTGCGCTGCCCGATGGAGCTGTCGACCTATTTCCGCATCAACGAGCGCAACACCGGTCAGTTCGAGCGCACGCTGATCATCGCCGACAAGGGCTCCTACGTCTCCTATCTCGAAGGCTGCACCGCGCCGCAGCGCGACGAGAACCAGCTGCATGCAGCGGTGGTCGAACTCGTCACGCTCGATGACGCCGAGATCAAATATTCGACGGTGCAGAACTGGTACCCCGGCAATTCCGAGGGCAAGGGCGGCATCTACAATTTCGTCACCAAGCGTGGCGACTGCCGCGGCAAGAATTCCAAGATCTCCTGGACCCAGGTCGAGACCGGTTCGGCGATCACCTGGAAGTATCCGAGCTGCATCCTGCGCGGCGACAATTCGAGCGGCGAGTTCTACTCGATCGCGATCTCGAACGGCTTCCAGCAGGTCGATAGCGGCACCAAGATGATTCATCTCGGCAAGAACACGTCGAGCCGGATCATCTCCAAGGGCATCGCCGCCGGCAAGTCGCAGAACACCTATCGCGGCCTCGTCAGCGCCCATCGCAAGGCGACCGGAGCGCGCAACTACACCGCCTGCGACTCGCTCCTGATCGGCGACAAATGCGGCGCGCACACCGTGCCCTATGTCGAGGCCAAGAATTCCTCGGCGACGTTCGAGCATGAAGCGACGACGTCGAAGATTTCCGAGGACGTGCTGTTCTACTGCATCCAGCGCGGGCTCAGCCAAGAAGAAGCCGTCGGCCTCGTCGTCAACGGCTTCGTGAAGGACGTGCTGCAGCAACTGCCGATGGAGTTCGCGGTGGAAGCGCAGAAGCTGATCTCGATCAGCCTTGAAGGTTCGGTTGGTTAATCCATCCCGCGTGAGGGCGCGACCGACGCGCCCCCGGGTGATGCTCAGGAAAAATCAGATGTCTCTGCTTGAAGTGAAAGATCTCAAGGTTCGTGTTGAGGAGCGCGAGATCCTCCACGGGCTGTCGCTCACCGTGAACCCGGGCGAGGTGCACGCGATCATGGGGCCGAACGGCTCCGGCAAATCGACGCTGTCGCACGTCATCGCCGGCAAGCCGGGCTATGAAGTCACCGGCGGCCAGATCCTGTTCAAGGGCGAAGACCTCCTGGAGATGGAGCCCAATGAGCGCGCCGCCAAGGGCGTGTTCCTGGCGTTCCAGTATCCGGTCGAGATCCCCGGCGTCACCACCTGGAATTTTCTGCATGCGGCGCTCAACGCGCAGCGCAAGGCGCGCGGCGAGGACGAGATCTCGTCGCCGGCCTTCCTCAAGAAGGTCCGCGAGGTCGCCAAGTCGCTCAACATTCCGCAGGACATGCTGAAGCGCGGCGTCAATGTCGGCTTCTCCGGCGGTGAGAAGAAGCGCAACGAGATCCTGCAGATGGCGCTGTTCGAGCCGGCCGTCTGCATTCTCGACGAAATGGACTCTGGTTTGGACATCGACGCGCTGCGGATCGCCGCCGACGGTGTCAACGCGCTGCGCTCGCCGGAGCGCGCGATGGTCGTGATCACCCACTACCAGCGGCTGCTCAACTACATCGTGCCTGATGTCGTGCACGTGATGTCGAAGGGCCGGGTGGTGAAGAGCGGCGGCAAGGAACTGGCGCTGGAGCTGGAAGAGTCCGGCTACGCGCAGTTCGAAGACGCTGCCTGACAAATACGGGTTTTGAGATGAACGTTGTCGCAAAGACCGAGACAGGGCGCGCGCTGGGCGATGCATTCGCCGTCGTGCGCGACCGTCTGCCGGGCAAGGGCAAGATCGCCGATCAGCGCCGCCAGGCATTCGAGGCCTACGAGCGCCTTGGACTGCCGCATCGCCGGATCGAGGATTGGAAATACACCGATCTGCGCGCGCTGATGCGTGGGGTGCTGCAGCTGGCCCCCGCGCCGGATGCCGCCGCGCTTGATCGCGCCGCAGCCGCGATCAAGCTGCGCGCGATCGACGGCGTGCGCCGCCTGGTGCTGGTCGACGGTGCGTTCGTGCCTGATCTCTCGGATCTCGGCAATCTCGACAAAGGCTTCAGCATCCGCCCGCTGCGCGACGTACTCGACGCGGGCGACGACGCGCTGTCCGCGCAGGCCATTGCGACCGACGTCTCCAACCCGATGATCGCGCTGAACGGTGCGATGGCGACCGACGGCGTCGTCATCGAGGTTGCCGACGGCACCGTGCTGACCCAGCCGCTGCACATCGTTCACGTCGCGTCAGGCACGGCGCCGGCCTCGATGTTCACGCGCTCGCTGCTGCGGCTCGGCCGCGATGCCGGCGTCACGCTGGTGGAGAGCTATCTCGCCGGCGTGGGCGCCAAGGCCTACCAGACCCATGACGGGCTGATTGTCGCGATCGGCGACAATGCGCGGCTCGATCATGTCCGCCTGGTCGAAGACAGCATCGATGCCTTCAACATTTCCTCGGCGACGGTGTCGCTCGGCGCGCATGCCCATTTCAACACCTTCGGCCTGACCTCGGGCGGTCACGTCAGCCGCTACCAGCTGACGGTGACCTGCGCCGGCGAGGGCTCGAAGGTCGAGACCAATGGCGTCAACCTGATCAACGGCAAGCAGCACGCCGACACCACGCTGTTTATGGATCACGCGGTGCCGCATTGCGCGAGCCGTGAGATCTTCCGTGCCGTCGTCGACGACCGCGCCCACAGCGTATTCCAGGGCCGCATCATCGTTCGTCCGGACGCGCAGAAGACCGACGCCAAGATGATGACCCGCGCGCTCTTGCTGTCCGACGACGCGGAAGCCGACAACAAGCCCGAGCTCGAGATCTTCGCCGACGACGTCACCTGTGGTCACGGTGCGACCACCGGTGCGCTCGACGAAAGCCTGCTGTTCTACATGCGCGCCCGCGGGCTGCCCGAGAAGGAAGCGCAGGCGCTTCTGATCCAGGCCTTCGTCGGCGAGGCGATCGAGACCATTGCCAGCGACGCGTTGCGCGAGGTCGCAATTGCGACCGCGCAGCGCTGGCTGGAAGCGAGGGCGTGAGCATGCACAAGGCGGTCGCCAACGGTTCTTACGACGTCGCACTGGTGCGGCAGGATTTCCCGGCGCTCGCCATGCAGATCTACGGCAAGCCGCTGGTCTATCTCGACAACGCGGCCTCGGCGCAGAAGCCGAATGCGGTGCTCGACCGCATGACCGAGGCCTACAAGAGCGAATACGCCAACGTGCATCGCGGCCTGCATTACCTCGCCAACGCGGCGACGGAGGCCTATGAGGGCGCCCGCGGCAAGGTCGCGCAGTTCATCAACGCCCGCCGCGATGAAGAGATCGTCTTCACCCGCAACGTCACCGAGGCGATCAATTTGGTCGCATCGTCCTGGGGCGGGGTGAACATCAAGGAGGGCGACGAGATCGTCCTCTCGATCATGGAGCACCACTCCAACATCGTGCCGTGGCATTTCCTCAGGGAGCGCCAGGGGGCCGTGATCAAGTGGGCGCCGGTCGACGACGAAGGCAACTTCCTGATCGAGGAGTTCGAGAAGCTCCTGACCCCGCGCACCAAGATCGTCGCGATCACCCAGATGTCGAACGCGCTCGGCACGCTGGTTCCGGTCAAGGAGGTGATCCGGCTGGCGCATGCCCGCGGCATTCCGGTGCTGGTCGACGGCGCGCAGGGTGCGGTGCATCTGCCGATCGATGTCCAGGACCTCGATTGCGATTTCTATGCCTTCACCGGCCACAAGGTGTATGGCCCGACCGGCATCGGCGCGCTCTATGCCAAGCACGACCTTCTGGTGGCGATGCGGCCGTTCAACGGCGGCGGCGAGATGATCCGCGAAGTCGCCAGGGATTGGGTCACCTATGGCGATCCGCCGCACAAGTTCGAGGCCGGCACGCCGCCGATCGTCGAGGCGATCGGGCTCGGTGCTGCGATCGACTACGTCAATTCGATCGGCAAGGAGCGGATCGCCGCGCATGAGCATGACCTGCTCACCTATGCGCAGGATCGCCTGCGCGAGATCAACTCGCTGCGCGTGATCGGAACCGCCCGCAACAAGGGCCCGGTGATCTCCTTCGAGATGAAGGGCGCGCATCCTCATGACGTCGCGACCGTGATCGACCGTCAGGGCATCGCGGTGCGTGCCGGTACCCATTGCGTGATGCCGCTTTTAGAGCGGTTCAACGTGACGGCCACCTGCCGTGCATCCTTCGGGATGTATAATACAAGGGAAGAAGTCGACCATCTGGCGCAGGCGCTGATCAAGGCGCGGGAATTGTTCGCATGACCGATACAGCCGAAGTCAAGACGGCCTCCATGGAAACCACCTCGGCACTGCCGGCGGAGGAGACCGAGCGCATGAGCGGCGAAATCGTCGCGGCGCTGAAGACGGTGTTCGATCCGGAAATCCCGGCTGACATCTACGAGCTCGGCCTGATCTACAAGGTCGACCTCAAGGACGATCGGTCGGTCGACATCCTGATGACGCTGACCACGCCGAACTGCCCGGCCGCGGGTGAACTGCCGACCATGGTCGAGAACGCGGTTGCCAGCGTTCCCGGCGTCGGCGTGGTGAACGTCAATCTGGTCTGGGATCCGGCCTGGACGCCGGACCGGATGTCGGACGAGGCGCGCCTCGTCCTCAATATGTGGTGATGCGTTAGGGGATTGAACTTAACATCGGAATATCCGGCAATTGATTTGCCGCTGGGACTGACCACATGAGTGACATGACGCAAGCTTCACCAACCCCAGCCAAGCCGAAGCGGCCGCGCCCGCAGGTCATGAGGCTGACCGATGCCGCGGCGGAGCGGATCAGCGAGCTGACCAAGCGCGCCGACTCGGAGATTATCGGGCTGCGCGTCGGCATCAAGAACGGCGGTTGCGCCGGACAATCCTACACCGTCGAATACGCCCACGAGATCCGCCCGAGCGACGAAGTGGTCGAGGACAAGGGCGTCAAGATCCTGGTCGATCCGAAGGCCGTGCTGTTCCTGCTCGGCACCGAGATGGATTACGTGGCCGACAAGATGCAGGCCCAGTTCGTGTTCAACAATCCGAACCAGGTCTCCGCCTGCGGCTGCGGCGAATCGGTGCAGCTCAAGCCGGCCACGGTCTAGAAAGATCGGGCGAACGCCGGTCTGTGCGTGCGACCACCAATTCCATCCGGGGTCATTGCGAGGAGCAAAAGCGACGAAGCAATCCATGGGTCCGCATACGCGGTTGAATGGATTGCTTCGCTTCGCTCGCAATGACGTGGATGGCGCTGCGCTATTCACTTGAGCGCGCAAAGCGAGGCGATGGGCCCATGGACCGTGAGTTTCTCACCGATCTGTTCGTCGATTTCGGCCCGGTCACGCTGCGCCGGATGTTCTCCGGCTACGGCATCTCCGCCGACGGCACCAATTTCGCGCTTGCCTTGCGGGCCGGGCTCTACTTCCGCGCCGACGAGGCGACCATCCCGCAATTCGAGGCGGAAGGCTCCAAGCCGTTCCAGTACACGACGCGGAGCAAGGCCGTCACGGTGAACTCCTACTGGCAGCTGCCGGCGCGGCTGTTCGACGATACCGAGGAGCTCGCAGCCTGGGCGCGCTCGGCGCTCGGCGCCGCCCAGCGCGCCGCGCTGCGCAAGCGGCCGAGGAAACGAGCGGCCGCGGGAAAGTCGAAGACGCCGGCGAAGGAGACAGCTGCGGCCCAGAGCGTAGCGAAGAAGCGTGCCGCCAAATCGAAGCGTAGGGTGGGCAAAGCGAAGCGTGCCCACCAGACTCGACGGCGCTAGGACGGGGGGCACGGCGCTATCGCGCCTTTGCCCACTCTACGAAGTTCTGAGAGGGGAATTTACGCGACGCGCGTCTGGCTCTCGGCGCTGTATTCCGGATCGGCCTCGCAGATCACGCGGTTGCGGCCGGCATGCTTGGCAGCATAGAGGCAGGCGTCGGCGCGTTCGATCAGCGAATCCGTGTCGTCGGCCGGCTTCAGCATGGAGACGCCGACCGAGATCGTGACACGGCCGAGGATTTCGCCGGTCGACTTCTTCTTCAGCTCCTTGGCCATCACGGCACGACGGATGTGGTCGGCGACCGTCAGCGCCTGGCGCAGCGCGGTGTTGGGCAGCACGACCGCGAATTCCTCGCCGCCATAGCGGGCGGTGATGTCCTGGCCCTTGATGTTCTGCTTCAGCGATTGCGCCACCAACCGCAGCACCTGGTCGCCGGTGAGATGGCCGTAGGAATCGTTGAACGACTTGAAGTGATCGATGTCGAACATCAGAAGCGACAGCGGTTCGCCGCTGGCGAGTGCCGTCTGCACCGCCATGTCGATCGAGCGGTCGAAATATTTCCGGTTGCCGAGGCCGGTGAGCGGATCGGTCAGGCTCTCGGCGCGGATCGCCTCGAGGCTGTGTTGCAGGTCGCTGATCTCCGACTTCGACAGCGCGAGCCGGTTCTCCAGGGCCTGATTGGTCTCGCGCATCTCGCGCGTCGATCTGGCCAGCCCCTCGACGATGGTCTTGATCTGGTCTCGGGTGGTCGCCGTCGAGAGGCGGTCGCTGGCGCCGACGAGGCTCGCGTCGTAGGTCGCGGACACACCGAGCGCATCGGTGATCAGCCGCATGACGGCATCGATCTCGCCGATGACGCGCGCGCCGACCTTGTCGATGCGGTCCGAGGTCTTGATGTGCGAGAGATAGGTTTCGTAGATCTGCTCGAGATCGGACTCGGAGAGCTTGCCGCTGCGCGCCAGCGTCTCGTTGATGACCTTGTTGAGCGGTGCGTTGTAGCCGGTCGCGTAGACGTACCAGATTTCATAGTTGCGGGGGACGGCGGTCTGGCGAAGCGAGCGGATCTGACCAAGCGCGACTTCGGCAAAGGCCAACGTACGTTCGTGTTCGTCCAGCAGCTTGACCACTGTTACGTCCTCAATGCACGCAATGCCGGTCATGCCCGGCAGCAATGACTAAATTATTGGCGCGAGGGTACGGGACGAGAATGAAGGCAAGGTAAACAGTGGAACTACGGGAATTTGCCTGCAACTGACGTTGTCGCGCTCGATTCCGTCGCGGGTCGAACGCAGCTTTCGGGCGCCTTTCGCTTGTTCGTCGTTGCGATGCGAAAACCGCGCGCATTTGCCTCAAACGCCGGCGATCGGCGCGTGCGTCGGTGGTTTGGCGGCAACGCAGCTTGCCCTGATACCGCCGCTGGTGCGGCGGTATCAGACAAGCCTTATGCGCGTGCGCGCACAGGTCGCAGCAGGAAAGCGGGCAGGTGCGAATGATCGGCGGGCTCGTGGTCCACCTCGCGCTGCGGCCGCCGCGGCTCGGCACGCCCGATCGACGGCACATGCGACGGAGCGGACTGCGGAGCCGAGTTGCGGCCGTGGCGCGGCTCGCGCTCCGGCTTGGCTGCGCGCTCCTGGCGGGGCTCCTGGTCGTGACGCGGCTCGCGCTCACGGCGCGGCTTTCGGCCGCCGCGTCCGCCATCGCGCGAACCGTCGCGGCCGCGCGAGCGGCGCGGCGCGGCATCCTCGTCGGAGCCGTCGCTGTGAACGGTGTAATCGCCTTCGGTGCGCGGAATCTGCTGGCCGATCAGCTTCTCGATCGCAGCCATCGACTTGCTGTCGAGCGGGGTGACGATGGAGATCGCGGTGCCGGTCCGTCCGGCGCGGCCGGTGCGGCCGATGCGATGGACGTAATCGTCGGGGTGATGCGGCACATCGAAATTGAAGACGTGGCTGACGGCGGGGATATCGAGGCCGCGGGCGGCGACGTCGGAGGCCACCAGCAGAGGCAGCTCGCCCTTGCGGAATTGATCGAGCGCGGCCATGCGCGCGCTCTGGTCCATGTCGCCGTGCAGGGCGCCGACGCTGAAGCCGTGCTTCTGCAGCGATTTGTGAAGGACGGCGACTTCGCGCTTGCGATTGCAGAAGATGATCGCGTTGTTGAGGTCCTTGGCGTCGCGCAGCAGGCGGCGCAGGATCTCGCGTTTCTCGTGCGGCTCACGGCCTGCCGGCACCTGGGACTGGGTCACGGTCACCGCGGTCGTCGCGGGCTTGGAGACTTCGATGCGGGCCGGGTTGTGCAGGAAGGTCTCGGTGATGCGGCTGATTTCCGGCGGCATCGTCGCGGTGAAGAACAGGGTCTGCCGCGTGAACGGGACGAGCTTGCAGATGCGCTCGATGTCGGGGATGAAGCCCATGTCGAGCATGCGGTCGGCTTCGTCGATCACCAGCAACTCGACGCCGGTGAGCAGCAGTCCGCCGCGTTCGGTGTGGTCGAGCAGGCGACCGGGCGTTGCGATCAGCACGTCGACGCCGCGCATCAGCTTGGAGTCCTGGTCGCCGAACGAGACGCCGCCGATCAAGAGCGCGACGTTGAGCTTCTGCCCGGCGCCGTATTTGTCGAAATTCTCCTTCACCTGCGCGGCGAGTTCGCGGGTCGGCTCGAGAATCAGGGTGCGCGGCATCCGTGCCCGGGCGCGGCCCTTCTCGAGGATGGTGAGCATCGGGAGAACGAAGGCAGCGGTCTTGCCGGTGCCGGTCTGGGCAATGCCGAGCACGTCGCGTCGGGCGAGGACGTGCGGGATTGCCTGTTCCTGGATGGGAGTGGGATTGGTGTAACCGGTGGCCGCAACAGCGGCGAGGACCTTATCGGACAGGCCTAGATTGGAAAAAGACATTGAGCCTCTGGTCGACACCGCCGTTCGGAATCGAAGGTAAAAGGCTGTCGCGTTCGGCCCCGAAACGGCTCGCTTTTCTATAAAGCTCGGGGGCTCTGACTAACGCTGACGGACGGCAAACCTGACGAATCGCGTTTCGATCCGAGGGCCGCGTTGCCTCGCAACATAGGGGCGAAACCGGTAAAGTCAATCTTGGAACCGGCCGGAAAGCCCAAAAAGCTTAACGTTTTCGCCAAAATAACCGTCATTTCCGTCATTTGGCGGTCAAATGAATCGACCGCTTCGGATCCGATGACGAGGCGCTGCGGGGCCCGCGCCGGCCTTGCGGGGGAGGCGCGTTGCCAAATATCGGAAAACAACCCCATGCAAAGGAGCCGGCGGCGGTCGCGGCGTTCGGCCAAGGCCTAGCGGGCCGCCGTCGCGGCTAGTGCTCCGCAGCGCGGTATTCGCCGGGCGACAGGCCTTCGGATGCGCTGAATATCCGGTAGAACGTCGCCAGGCTGCCGAACCCGCAGGAGAGGGCGACGTCGGCGATCGGCCGCGGCGGCTTTTCGCGCAGCAGCCTGCGGCTCTCGCTCAGGCGCTGGGCGGTGACAGTCTGCGAGAAGCTCGCGCCCGTCACCTCGAACAACACGTGCAGGTAGCGGACCGAGACGCCGAGCAGGTCGGCGACCATCCCTGGCGACAGCGACGGCTTGGCGAGATGGCGCGTGATCAGGCGGCGCGCGAGGCTGAGCCGGCCGACGCGCAGCGCCTGCTGGGCGCGGCGGCTGCCCGGCCTGATCGCGCCGCGTTCGATCAGCGCGAGGTCGGCCACGATCTTGACCAGCGCAGGAATGCGCGCGTTATCACCGGCCTCCGTGGCCTCCTTGAAGTCGGCAAGACAGGCTTCGAGCAGCGGCGCCCAGCCGCGATTGCTGATCGCCGAAGCACCGTGGCTGATGGTCTCGACGGCCGGAGTTTGATCCGCGCGCAACGCCACCACGGTCGGTGCGACCAAGTGCGTTGGGCCGCTCGATAAGGCCTCCCGGCTCTGATCCTCGTACTTACCGCGCATCGTGCATGACCCTTCGCTCTGCATGAGAGCGCGCGTCGCCGGTAACGGATTGGCTGTGGCTGGTCCGGGCGAAGCGCCAGCCCGGTTCTGGCGAAGTCGACGGAAATTATCTTCTCAATGCGCGCAGCCTGATCACTTCGCGTCAAGGAGCGGCAGATCTGAATTCAAGGAGATACAGGGGGCACGGAGCACCGGCCGGTCCGGATCGGCACTCAGGCCGGTCGCGCCCGGTAATCGCCCGGCGTCATCGATTCGGATGCGTTGAACAGGCGATAGAACGTCGCAAGGCTCTCGAAGCCACAGGCAAAGGCGACCTCGGCGATCGTCTGCCTCGGCTGTTCGCGGAGCAGGCGGCGGCTTTGCGCCAGCCGGAGCGCGGTGACGGTCTCCGAGAAGCTGTTCTCCGTCTCCTCGAACAGGATGTGCAGGTGACGGACCGAAATGCCGAGCAGGCCGGCAATCAGGCTTGGCGTCAGTGCCGCGCTCGAGAGATGCCGACGGATCAGGCGGCGGGCCAGCGACAGATGGGCGGTGCGCAGCGCCTGCTGGGCGAGCCGGCTCTTCGGCCGCATTTGACCGCGTTCGATCAGCGCGAGATGGGCGAGGGCCTGAAGCATCGGGTCCGCGGCCGCAGCCGCCGCGTCGTTGCTTTCGACGAGGTCGCGGAAGCAGGATTCCAGCAGCGTCCGCAGCGCGCTCGCATCCTGCACGGGCCTGGGGACGAGCTCGCCGAGCTCGGCACCCGGCGGCACGATGTTCGCCACCGGAATCTTGATGATGCGCAGATGAAAGCCGGCATCGTGCAGCGGCACGGTGCGGTAGGGCAGGTCCGAATAGCTGGTCGCGAACATGCCGTCGCGCACCGCGAACTCATCGAGCCGCGCGCCGCCGAACCAGCCGCCACCGCCGAGCTGCTGGTAGATGCACAGGCTGTCGCTCGCCGCATCGGCGATATCGCCGGCGCGCCGCTCGACGCGGTATGGCGAAGCGCGCAACTCGACCAGTCCGGCATCGCCGAGCTTGCGCAGCGAGAACTCGCCGAAGAAGTCATGGCGCCGGTCGGGCTCGAGCTCGGCGGTGACGCCGAACAAGCCCTTGGCGCGGACCTCGCGCCAATAGTCGAAGCGATCCCGGGGATCGACTTGATCGGTGGACCATGTGTGCACGGAAAAGCCCTTGGGACCTGTGGAGAGCTCGCGCCGGAGTGGATACCTGAATCTATCACGCCGGCCGTAAAAAGAAACTTGACCTGAGGCGGACGGACCGCGCCATGGTGGCCTGGCGGGGGCCGGGACGATGGTCCGGTATGGCCGGCCTTGAACCGGCCAAAGGGCTGATCCGACTATTAAGCGGCAGTCGCACGAGCGGCACACTTGTTGTGCAGGCGGGAAATGGAATGAAGAGCTGGCTTTCGGTACTTTCGGCGACCCTGTTGGCGGTCGCTCTTGTCGCATCGGCCGCGCCCGCCCAGGCCGAGAAGCGCGTCGCACTGGTGATCGGCAACAACGACTACCGGAATGTGCCCAAGCTTCAGAAGGCGGTGAACGACGCCCGCACCATGGGCGATACGCTGAAGCAGCTCGGCTTCAACGTCATGGTGGCCGAGAATCTGAACCGGCAGGCGTTCTCCGAGGCGCTGCTCGCCTTCGACCGCGCCGTGGAGCCCGGCGACACTGCGTTCTTCTTCTATGCCGGCCACGGCTTCGAGATCGCCGGCCAGAATTTCCTGCTGCCGACCGACGTGCCTGCGGCGACCGAAGGGCAGGAGGAGCTGGTGCGCGACGCTTCCGTTCTTGCCGACCGCATCATCGAGCGGTTGCAGAACAAGAAGGCGCGGACCTCGATCCTGGTGTTCGACGCCTGCCGCAACAATCCGTTCGAGCGGGCCGGCACGCGCGCCGTTGCCGGCGGCGGCGGCCTCGCGCCGATGACGCAGCTGCCCGAAGGCGTGTTCTCGGTGTTCTCGGCGGGGCCGCGCCAGACCGCGCTCGACCGTCTCTCGAACGACGATGCCAATCCCAATTCGGTGTTCACGCGAACCTTTGCCAAGGAGTTGCTGCAGCCTGGTGAGAACCTGGTGCAGGTCGCGCAGCGCACGCGGCGCCTGGTCAGCGAGATGGCCGAGACCGTCAAGCACAAGCAGATCCCGGTTTATTTCGACCAGATGGTCGACGACGTCTTCCTGAACGGGATCGCCAAGGCGGAGGCGCAGCCGGGGGCGGTCAAGTCATCCGGGCTGCCGCAGCAGGTGGCCGCGCTGCCGCCGGTCTCGGTGCCGAAGCTGCCGAAGGAGGACTCGGTCAACGCGCCGATCGCGAGCTTCTCGCGGCACAATGGCGGCTGGACCGTGGTGTTCTCGATCGCCGATCCGACACTCGGGATTTCCTGGCGGATCGGCGACAGCGGCGACTTCCGCGAAACCGGCTTCATGGACACGCTCGATCCGCGGACGCGCAAACGGATGCCCAATCCGTCGATCGAGCTGCCGGCCGATGCGCCGGCGGCCACGATCGAGCTTCGCTATATCGATAGCCAGGGCGAGATGCAGGGGCCGTTCCCGATCAAGTTCGATCCCGATGCCGCGCTGATCCGCGACCAGCGCAAGATCCTCGACATGACCGCGACGAGTTGGCTGTCGTTCCGCGAGTTCAACGGGCTCTTGGTCTACTACACCCATCTGATGTCGTACCGCTGCGCGATCCGCGAGGTGCGGATCGGCATCGACAGCGCGGTGCCGGACAAGGTGCTGAAGATGCCCCCCTGCAACCAGCGCGACCCCAGCGCAATCCCGTCCGACGCGCAGCCCTATCTGAAGCTCGCCCCTCAGACCAAATCGGTTTCGGTCGAGCTGACCTATCGCGACGGCAGCGTGTCGGAAATCAAGACGTTCCGGCGATAGCTTTGCATCCTTGTCGTCCGATCCGCGTTACAGTCGGAGCCCGATGGGCGAGGCAGCGGCAAGGATGGCAACATGGATGCAGGAAGTCCGGCAGGGCCGACTACGCGACAGATGAAGGTCCGCTGCTGCGTGGTTGGCGGTGGGCCGGCCGGCATGATGCTCGGCTACCTGCTCGGGCGCGCGGGCGTCGATGTCGTGGTGCTGGAGAAGCACGCCGACTTCTTCCGCGATTTCCGCGGCGACACCGTGCATCCCTCGACCTTGCAGGTGATGGACGAACTCGGTCTGATCGGCGGCTTCCTGAAGCTGCCGCACCAGGACATCCAGAAGCTCGATGGCATGTTCGGCGGCACCTCGGTGCGGATCGCCGATCTCAGCCGCCTCCGGGTCAAATATCCTTATATCGCGATGATGCCGCAGTGGGACTTCCTCAATTTCCTGCGCGAGAGCGGCACGCGTTTCCCCGCGCTGAAGGTGCTGATGAATGCCGAGGCGACCGATTTGATCCGGCGCGGCGACGCGGTTGCCGGCGTGCGCGCGACCACGCCCGACGGCCCGATCGATATCGAAGCGGATCTCACCATCGGCTGCGATGGCCGCCATTCCATCGTGCGCGAGCGCGCAGACCTCGAGGTCGAGGAGATCGGCGCGCCGATGGACGTGCTGTGGTTTCGCGTCGGGCGACGTCCGGACGAGACCGAGAACCTGTTCGCCCGCATCGACCACGGCAAGATGATGGTGACCTTCGACCGCGGCGACTATTGGCAATGCGCCTATGTGATCGCCAAGGGGCAATACGAGGCCGTGAAAGCGAGGGGACTGCCGGCGCTGCTCGACGACGTGCTGCGGCTGGCGCCGATCCTCAAGCCCGGCATCGGCGACGTGAAGAGCTTTGACGACGTCAAGCTGCTCACGGTCGCGATCAATCGCCTGACACGCTGGACCCGGCCGGGTCTGCTCTGCATCGGCGATGCCGCCCACGCGATGTCGCCGATCGGCGGCGTCGGGGTCAACCTCGCGGTGCAGGACGCGGTCGCCACCGCCAATATCCTGGCGGCGAAGCTCGTTCGCGGCGTGCCGTCCGAGGACGAGCTCGATGCGGTGCGGCGCCGCCGCGAATTCCCGGTGCGCGTGACGCAGCGCATGCAGGTGATCGCGCAGAACAACATCATCAGCGCGGCGCTGAAGGGGGGCGACCAGCCGGTGCCGTTCGCGCTGCGGTTGATCACCGCGATGCCCTGGCTGCAGGGGCTGACGGCCCGTCTGGTCGCGGTCGGGGTGCGGCCGGAGCATGTCCATTCGCCTGCCGTGGGCTGATGCGCGCCGCGTGGCGAAACCCGATCAAAACGCGATGCATGATCCCCGGCCCGTGCCGGGGCTGCTGCGCGTCAGGCCATCACCGAATAGCCGCCGTCGACCGGAATCGCGGTGCCGGTGACGAAGTCCGATGCCGGCGACGCCAGGAATACGGCGATCCCGGCGAAGTCGTCGATGACACCCCAGCGCGCCGCCGGCGTGCGTGCCAGCACGCGATCGTGCAGCCCGGCGACCTGCTGGCGCGCGCCCCTGGTCAGGTCGGTGTCGATCCAGCCCGGCAGGATGGCGTTGACCTGGATGTTGTCGGGCGCCCAGGCGTTGGCGCAGGCGCGGGTGTATTGGACGATGCCGCCTTTGCTCGCGGCATAGGCCGCCGCGAAGCTGGCGCCGAAGATCGACATCATCGAGCCGATATTGATGATCTTGCCGTGGCCGGACGCCTTGAGCGCCGGATAGGCCGCCTTCGAGCACAGGAAGGCGCTGGTGAGGTTGGTGTCGATCACCTTGCTCCACTCGTCGAGCTCGAGCTCGTGCGGCGGCTTGCGGATGCTCATGCCGGCATTGTTGACCAGGATGTCGATCCGGCCGAACTCGCCTGTGACCCGCTCGACCATGGCCGCGACCGCGGCCTTGTCGGTGACGTCGGTCGCCACCGCGATCGCCTTGACGCCGCGCTTGCCGAGATCCTCCACGGCGGCCTTTGATTTCGCCTCGTTGCGGCCGACCACGGCGACCGCTGCGCCGGCATCAGCCAGGCCGCGCGCCATGCCGAGCCCGATGCCGCCATTGCCGCCGGTGACGATCGCGACCCGGCCCGAGAGATCAAACTGTCCGTTTTTCATTGTTGTTGTCCGCTCCGGTTTGAATCTGGTCGCGAGAGTGCCCGATCATCGCAGCACTGACCAGATCGGACACGGCCGGTCGGCCCTGCGTCGGCTGGTGTGCGGACTGGGCGTCTCCCGGAGCGATTCGGGCAACAAAAAAAGCCCCGGACAATGCCGGGGCTTTTGGTCTGCTATTTCAGAAGAGCTCAGTACTTGGCAACAACCGGACCGGTCCAGTTGAAGCGGTAGACCAGCGAGGTGCTGATGGTCTGGACGAACGGCTTGAAGGTGATGTCGGTACCGGTCAACGCGTTGGTGCCGTCAACCAGCTCCGAGATGTTCTTCTTGTCGTAGTAAGCGGCGCGATATTCGGTCTTCATGAACCAGCCCGGCGCGGTGATGCCGAAGATGTTCAGGTTGTTCTCGACGCCGCCGCCGACGAACCAGCCGCTGCGATCGAAGCCGTTGGTGTGGAAGCCACCGGGGAGAGCCGTCGCGGTGTTGAACAGCGTGGTGCCCTTCCAGTGCGAGCTGGAGTAACCGGCGTTGACGTAGGACAGAACGTTCGGAGCGACCAGGTAGCCCAAGCGCGCACCAGCGGCCCAGCTGTAGTCGTTCTTGATGTTGCCGGCGAGGAACGCCGTCTGATCCTGGATCGTGCCCTTCAGGCTGCCGAACTGACCGTCGGCGAACACGCCGATCACCCAGCTGTTGGCAGTCTGCCAGTCATAACCAGCACCGACCGTGCCAAACCAGCCGTCGCCGCCCTGGCGCTGGTTGAAGCCGAGGATCGGCGCACCCGTCGCGGTCGACTGGGTGCCGGTGTCAGCGTCCCAGACGCCGCCGCCGCCGCCGCCGAAGATGTAGAAGCCGGTCCAGCTCGGCGCCACCGCGATCGGGGCGGGAGCCTTGGTGTAGGGGCGGGCGGCCAGATCGGCAGCCGACGCGGAACCCGTCATCGCAGCAACCGCGGTCAGAGCGAGCAAAATCTTCTTCATATCCAAATCCTCGACTAGCGTTCGATCAGGTCGCTGACGGGGGTGCGTTGGCACCGATTCCCGAAACTCATGGTGGGGACTATACGTGGTTCCTCCGGAAATGCTGTTGCGGGTGAGACACAACCGTCCGAAAACGAAACCATTGGAGCTCTCCGACAGGGCGAACGACAACGGCCGCCCCGATCAGGAGGCGGTCGGAAAATCGTTTCAAATCAGTTGGTTGGGCTAGACGTCGAGCAGGTCGTCGCTGGCGAATTCGGCCTTGTCGGAGATGAAGGCAAAGCGGGCTTCCGCCTTGGTGCCCATCAGCCGCTCCACCGAGTCGGCGGTGCCCTCGCGATCGTCGGCGAGCAGCACCACGCGCAGCAGGGTGCGCTTGGCCGGATCCATCGTGGTTTCCTTGAGCTGCGCCGGCATCATTTCGCCGAGGCCTTTGAAGCGATTGACCTCGACCTTGGCGTTGGCGTTGAACTCGCTCTTGAGCAGCTCTTCCTTGTGCGCGTCGTCGCGGGCGTAGACCGATTTGGTGCCGTGCTTCAGCTTGTAGAGCGGCGGCACCGCCAGATAGAGATGGCCCTCGTCGATCAGCCGCGGCATCTGCCGGTAGAAGAAGGTGATCAGCAGTGAGGCGATGTGCGCGCCGTCGACGTCGGCGTCGGTCATGATGATGATGCGCTGATAGCGCAGATCCTCTTCGCGATAATGCGCGAGCGTGCCGCAGCCGATCGCCTGCACGAGATCGGAGAGCTGCGCGTTGGCGGTCAGCTTGTCCTTGCCGGCAGACGCGACGTTGAGGATCTTGCCGCGCAGCGGCAGCACGGCCTGCGTCTTGCGATCGCGCGCCTGCTTGGCGCTGCCGCCGGCCGAGTCACCTTCGACGATGAAGAGTTCGGAGCCTTCGGTGCCGGCGTCGGAGCAATCCGCGAGCTTGCCGGGCAGGCGCAGCTTCTTGCCGGCGGTCTTGCGCGCGGTTTCCTTTTCCTGGCGGCGGCGCAGCCGCTCTTCGGCGCGATCGATCACGAAATCGAGCAGCCGGTTGGCCTGGTTCGGATTGCCCGACAGCCAGTGATCGAACGGATCCTTCATCGCCTGTTCGACGATGCGCTGGGCTTCGGCGGTGGCGAGACGATCTTTCGTCTGGCCCTGGAATTCAGGCTCGCGCACGAACACCGAGAGCATCACGGCGGCGCCGACCATCACGTCTTCCGAAGTGATGGAGGCTGCGCGCTTGCCCTGGCCGGCGCGCTCGGCGTGATCCTTCAAGCCGCGCAGCAGCGCGCTGCGCAAGCCGGATTCATGCGTGCCGCCGTCGGGCGTCGGCACCGTGTTGGTGTAGGACGACAGGAAGCCGTCGGCATCGGCGGTCCAGGCAACCGCCCATTCGCAGGCGCCGTGCGCGCCGCTGCGGCCGGACTTGCCGGAGAAGATGTCCTGATGCACCAGCGTGTCGGCGTGGATCGCCGCGGCAAGATAGTCCTTCAGGCCGCCGGGGAAGTGAAACTTGGCTTCCGCCGGAACGTCTTCGACGCCCTTCAGCAGCTCCGCATCGCAGTGCCAGCGAATCTCCACGCCGCCGAACAGATAGGCCTTCGAGCGCGTCATCTTGAACAGGCGTTGCGGTTTGAACGCCGCCTTGGCGCCGAAAATGTCGGTGTCCGGCTTGAAGCGGATCCGGGTGCCGCGGCGGTTGTTGACCTTGCCGAGGTCTTCGAGCTTGCCCTTGGGATGGCCGCGCTCGAACGTCATGCGGTGCAACTGCCCGCTGCGTGCAACCTCGACCTCGAGCCGCGAGGACAGGGCGTTGACCACGGAGACGCCGACGCCGTGCAGGCCGCCCGAAGTCTCGTAGACATCGGAATTGAACTTGCCGCCCGAGTGCAGCGTGCACATGATGACTTCGAGCGCCGACTTCTTCGGGAATTTCGGATGCGGGTCGACCGGAATGCCGCGGCCATTGTCGGTCACCGACAGGAAGCCGTCGGCCGTCAGTTCGACTTCGATGAAGGTGGCGTGGCCTGCCAGCGCCTCGTCCATGGAGTTGTCGATCACCTCGGCGAACAGGTGATGCAGTGCCTTCTCGTCGGTGCCGCCGATATACATGCCGGGGCGTTTGCGAACCGGTTCCAGGCCCTCCAGCACCTCGATGCTGGCCGCCGTATAGGCGGATTCGGCATCCTTCGCGGGCTTGGCGGCAGGCTTCGCCGGTGCGCGTCCCTTCGGTTCCGGGGCTCCGAACAGATCTTCATCGGATTTGCTTTTGGCGTTTGACTTCAATGCTTTGGCCATGGCTCTTCAAGTAAGCGCGCCGGTCCCGGCGCAGCGAATCGGTTGCTCTGACTATGCCACGGATGGGCTGCCAAATGGGCGCGGTAGATAGGAAGCTGCGATTACGCCCGCGAGGTACGAAATACAACGACCGTGAACAGGGCCATGGCGGCGACCACCATCAGGGAGCCTGCGATCGGGGCGGCCTCGAACGAGGGCCCCTTTAGCAGCACGGCGGCGACGCCGGCCGGAAACAGGATGCCACCGGCGATATGCAGCCAGCCTTGGATCCTGGCGAGCAGCATGCTGCCCGCGGCCGGCACCAGCCGGTAGTACAGGCCGAACAGGAACAGCAGCACGCCGCCGACGAGATTGAGATGCGCGTGCGCCGGCCCCAACGTGAAGTCGTGCTGGATACCCATCGCGATGCCCGCGAGCATTCCGAACAGCAGGACGAGCACGCCCACGCACATCATCAGTGACCCGATCATCCAGTGATTCCTTTTTTCTTGTGAGGGAAATGCTTCTTGTGAGGGAAATGCCGGCCAGCCCGAACCGCAGGTGGCTTGCGGGAAATCACGATTGATCCCCGCCTTTGTGACTTGATGTCACGCAATGGGCCGGCTTACCTGTTCTTAGGCTGCGGGCTGGTAGAAAGGTTCATTCGGGGTTCAACGGAGCAGAAGGCACTCGACGAGATGGAAGACTTAGCGCGGGCCTTGGCCGAATTCGTGCGCCACCACCAGGCCTGGGCCGCTCCGATCGTCATGTTGCTGGCGTTCGCTGAATCGCTCGCCTTCATCTCATTGCTGGTGCCCGCCTGGGGCGCGCTGGTTGCGATCGGCGCGCTGATCGGCGTCAGCGGGATCAACTTCTGGCCGATCTGGATCGCCGGCGGCATTGGAGCAGCGCTCGGCGACTGGGTCTCCTACTGGTTCGGCTATCGCTACAAGGAACACGTCGCGCAGATGTGGCCGCTGTCGCGCTACCCCGAGATCCTGCCGCGCGGCGAGGCCTTCGTGAAGACCTGGGGCGTGCCCAGCATCTTCATCGGCCGCTTCTTCGGCCCGCTACGCGCGTCGGTGCCGCTTGCAGCGGGCATTTTCGAGATGTCGTACTGGCAATTCCAGGTCGCCAATTTCGTCTCCGCACTGGTCTGGTCCGCGGCGCTGCTGCTGTTCGGCGATGTCATCGCCCATGCTGTGGAGTGGATGTGGCGAGTCGTGTAGGCTGGCCAGCCCGCCAGATCATGCGGCGTCCACACGCGATGGGCGAAACTTAAAAGTTTTCTATCCGGGCGAGGGGACGGTAATGTCTCGGTGCTAGCTCAACAGCCGACGTTTTGGTCGTCGTCGGGCTTGCATCACCATGATCGCGCGCATCTGTCTCGTTTTCGCCCTGCTGCTGCCGCGTGTCGTTGCAGCGGAACCAGCAGACACGGTCGCCGCGGCCGCAAAGCCGCACCAGGTCTGGGTCGATCCAGGCTGGCGGCGCACGGTCGTCCGTTACGCAATCACCTTCGACGAGCAGGGCCTGAGCACGACCGTTTTCGATTTTGAGGCTGTGGCACTCAATGAGAAGGGGGCAGAGGTGCTCGCCCGCCGGATCTTTGGCTACAACAGCTACTTCTATGATCTGGCGTCCAGCGAGCTGGCGACGTTGAAGGCCGACGGCCGCGTGATCGCGGTCGACGAGCGCGCTGTGCGCGACCAGCCTGCCTCGACCGACTCGTCCTCTCCCTATTTCGATGAGCAGCGGCAACGGATGGTCGCTTATCCCGATGTCGCTCCCGGCGACAAGATCAAGGGCCGGCTGATCTACAAGGCGAAACGCGCCGAGTTTCCCGGGGAATATGCCGGCTTCTGGAGCCAGCCCGTGGACCAGCCGCCCGAGGTGATCGAGCTGTCGCTCGACGCGCCTGCCTCGAAGCCATTGCATATCGCGGTCCGTGGCGTCGAGCATCGCGAGGAACGATCGGGCGACCGGATCGTGCATCATGTCCGCTTCAGGCAGGAGACGCCGACGTTGCGCCAGATCGACGCGGGATCGTTCGACGATGCCAAGCGCTTCGAGGCCAGCACCTTCGCGGACTATGCGGCCTTTGCGGCGACGTTGAACGCGCGCAACGCGCCGATGGCGCTGCCGGATGAGGCTTTGCGGAAGCTGTCGGCGGAGATTGTCGGCGACGCCGGCGACGTGCGCGCCAAGGTCGAGCGGATCGACAACTGGGTCGCGCGCAACATCCGCTATGTCGGGATCGGACTCGAGGATGGCGGCCTGACGTCGCAACCCGCATCCGCCGTGTTTGCGGCGCGCTACGGCGATTGCAAGGCGCACGCGACGGTCCTCAAGGCATTGCTCGCGGCACAGGGGATCGAGGCCAATTTCGTCGTGGTGAACGCCGGCGTGCAATACACGCTGACGGAGGTCGCTACGCAGAATTTCGACCACGCGATCGTCTACGTTCCGGCGCTGGACCAGTATCTCGATCCGACGGCATCGCTTGTCGCTTTCGATTCCCTGCCGGCGAGTCTTGGCGGCAAGCCCGCGCTCAACATCGACAAGGGGACGCTCGCCCGCATTCCGGTCGCGGGGCCGCAGCGCTTCGTGCTTGCAGCGGATACCGACTACACGCTGCTCGGCGATGGCACCCGCCGCGCGCGCTCGGTCCTGTCCGGGAGCGGACTTGGAGCGACCGTCGGACGTTCTGTCGCGCAAGGCCTGGAAAGGGTGGATCGGCAGACCAGCGCCAGACGGATGATCGAGCAGGCCGGGCTGAGCGGTAGCGGTGACTACGGCTTTCCGAATCCGAGAGAACTGTCGGACGGCTATGCTATCACCGCGACCTTCGAGATCAGCAAGCCCGTCGGCCTCAATTATCCAGAACGCATTCGAATGCTGCCGCTGACAGATCCACGGCCGTCGCTGCTGTTGCTCGCCACGGGTGGGGTGACCGACCGCGCCTTCCTCTGCCGCTCGCTGGAATATCGTGAGACCAGCTCGCTCACGGTGCCGGAGGGAACGCATTTCTTCGAAAAGCCGGCACCACTGACCTATAGCCAGAGCTTCAGCGGCAGCACCCTGTACGGCGCTACCACGGGCCGTGTCGAAGTCGACGCGACGGCGACGCTGGATGGCCAGACGATACGCTCCAGCGCCGTGCTGAAGCTGAGCGTCGACGCCGCGGTCTGTCCCGCCGAGTTCGCAACGGCCATCAAGGCTGGCTTCGACAAGTTCACGGAGTTCAAATTCCGACAGGTCGGATTGACGCCAAGGTCAGTGCCGTTGGTCAATGAGGTCAGCGCCGACTTCACCGAAGGGGTGAACGCGTATGACGCGCGGAACTACGCGCGCGCGATGGCGCTGCTTCGACCCTACGCCGAGAGCGGAAACGCCAAGGCCCAATCCTATGTCGGCTACATGTATGACAGCGGCTTCGGTATCGAGCGCGACTATGCCGAGGCGATCCGCTGGTTCTCAATGGCGGCGGAGCAGGGTGATTCCTACAGCCAGGGCAAGCTGGGCTATGCCTATGAGTACGGGCTCGGCACGGCGCGCGACGAGAAGGTCGCCGCTCAATGGTACGCAAAGGCAGCCGAGCGGGGCAGCGTGTTCGGTCAGTCCCGTCTGGCGCGCCTCTATCGGGACGGCGTCGGCCTTGCCCAGGACTATCAGCAGGCGGCCAACTGGTTTTCAAAGGCCGCTGACCAGGGCTCGACGTGGGCGCAGATGAATCTCGCGCTGCTCTATCTCAAGGGCCAGGGGCTGCCGATGGATCAGCTCAGGGGCATTGCGTTGCTCCGGATTGCTGCGGACCAGAACGACAGCGATGCCCAGTACAATCTGGGATACGCCTATGAGAGCGGCACCGGCGTGCCGAAGGACGCCCAGGAAGCCATCAAATGGTACGCCAGGGCGTCCGATCGCGGCAGCACGCTGGCCCGCGCCCGCCTTGACGGATTGCTGGCCGGCGGCGGCTTCTGGGAAAGCCTGTTCCGCCACATCGGCCTGCTCGGCAGGCTGTGAAGGCGACAGGAACGTGCCGGACCTCGGAATAAGGCCGCCACGGCAGGGTTAGCCGGAGGACGGATCGCGCAGCCGTCATCGCACGAGCAGGCAAAACACTGCTAGAACATCGCCCGTCATGCGCGCTCGCCGCCACCGTTTCACTGGGAGGACACCACATGGAATTGACACGACGTCACGCACTCGCCGGCGCTGCCGGCATCGCCGCCGCGCCGCTGTTGTCGGCCGCGCCTGCGGCGGCCGCCGCGCCCGCAGCCGACAAGCAGGCGCCGAGCTTCTATCGCTACAAGGTCGGCGACATCCTGGTCACCGCGGTGTCCGACGGCAAGAACGTCTTCAAGCTGGAAGACGGCTTCATCCCGAACGCGAAGCGGGACGACGTCAACGCGGCGCTGGAGAAGGCGTTCATGCCGCGCGACATGATGACGATCTGGTTCGCGCCGATCGTGCTCAACACCGGCGGCAAGCTGGTCGTGATCGACACCGGCAACGGCGCGGTCGCGAAGGCCAGCAGCAAGGGCGCCAACGGCCTGTTCGCCGACAATTTCGTCGCGGCCGGCTTCGACCCCAAGGCGGTCGACATGGTCGTGATCTCGCACTTCCACGGCGACCACGTGAACGGCCTGCTGACGGCCGAGGGCACGCCGGCATTCCCGAATGCCGAGGTGCTGGTGCCGGCGACCGAATGGAAGTTCTGGATGGACGACGGCGAGATGAGCCGGGCGCCGGCCGGCCGCATGCAGGGCCTGTTCAAGAACAACCGCAACATCTTCGAGGCCGGTCTGAAGAAGAAGGTCACGCCCTACGAGTGGGGCAAGGAGATTGCGCCGGGCCTGACCTCGGTCGAGACCGTCGGCCATACGCCGGGCCACACCTCCTATGTACTGGCATCGGGTCCGGACAAGGTCTTCATCCAGTCCGACGTCACCAACAATCCGAACCTGTTCGCGACCAATCCCGGCTGGCATGCGTTCTTCGACCAGGACGGCGACGTCGCGGAGACGACCCGCCGCCGCATCTACGACATGGTGGTCGCGGAGCGGCTCCAGGTGCAGGGCTTCCACTATCCGTTCCCGGGCCTCGGCAATGTGGTGAAGGACGGCAACGGCTACCGCGTCGTGCCGGCGCCGTGGAATCCGGCGATTTAGGACTGTCATTCCGGGGCGCGCGCCCGCCGCGCGAACCCGGAATCCAGAAATTCATGCCCGAGGCGGCAGCATAGCCATGGCGCGAGATTCCGGGTTCGATGCTTTGCATCGCCCCGGAATGACCAGCAACAACCTTGACGTCAGCGGGGCGCGGCCTTATAGCCGCGCCATGATCAACGCCGCGACCATCATCATCGCCCGCCGCCGCAGCATTCCCGCGGTATGGGCGGTCGCTCGCGTTTAAGACCATCGCCTCTGCCGCCGGACCCGATCCCGCGGCGCTCTCCTCAAAAAGACACGCGGTTCGATCTGGCGGCTCCTTCGTCACGCAGGAGCTTCGACCATGTATACGCCACCGGTGTTCAAGCCCGACCGCGCCGCGAGCCTCGGCTTCGCGGAAGCGCGCGGCTTCGGTTTGGCCTGCGCGTGGGACGGCGGCAAGCCGATCGCCGCCGCGCTGCCGTTCTATCTGACCGTCGCCGACGGCTCGCCACGGGCGCTGTTTCATGTTGCCCGTCACAATCCGCTGGTAAAGCTGGCGGGTGGCGCAGCAAGTGGGACGTCTTGGCTGCTGGCCGCCACCGGCGCGGATGCCTATGTGATGCGCGAGGTTCGCCCGCAGGCTTTCGCGATGATACAGACCGAGATGACTGCGCTTCCAGGGAGCGAGCAATGACGAAGAAGAAAATCGCAATTCTGGGCGCGTCCGGCTACACCGGCGCCGACGCGGTGCGCCTGTTGGCGCGGCACCCGAATGCCGAAATCACCGCACTGACCGCCAACACCCATGCCGGCAAAACGATGAGCGAGGTATTTCCTCACTTCTTCATGCTCGACCTGCCGAAGCTCGTGGAATGGGAAAAGGTCGACTGGACGCGGCTCGATGCCGCGTTCTGCGGACTGCCGCACGGGACGACGCAAGAGATCATCGCCGCGGTGCTGAAAGCCAATCCCGGAATCAAGATCCTCGACATGTCCGCGGATTTCCGGCTGCGCGACAAAGACAGCTACGCGCAATGGTACGGCCATGAGCACCGGGCGCTCGAATTGCAGGACGAGGCCGTCTACGGGCTGACCGAACTCTACCGGGAGAAGATCACGGCCGCGCGGCTGGTGGCCTGTCCCGGCTGCTATCCGACGGCGGTTCTGCTGGCGCTTGTTCCGCTGGCGAAGGCAAGGCTGATCGACATCGACGACATCATCATCGACGCCAAGTCGGGCGTCACCGGCGCCGGACGCGGACTGAAGCAGAACACGCTGTTCAGTGAGGCCGGCGAAGGGTTGTCGCCCTATTCGATCGGAAGCCATCGACACTCGGCGGAGATCGAGCAGGAGATCGGCGCGGCCGCTGGCTCGGCTGTGACCGTGAACTTCACCCCGCATCTCATTCCGATGGCGCGGGGTGAGTTCTGCACGTCCTATGTCAAGCTCAACGGGGCTACGCCGGACGATTTGCGCGCCGAGCTGGAAAAGGCCTACGCCAACGAGCCGTTCGTATATGTGACGAAGAAGGGCGTGCTGCCCCAGACGCAGAACGTGCGCGGTTCCAATTACGTTCAGATCGGCGTCGTCGCCGACCGGATCAAGAACCGCGCCATCGTGCTCTCGACGCTCGATAATCTCGTGAAGGGTTCTGCCGGGCAGGCGATCCAGAACATGAACCTGATGTTCGGCTTGCCCGAAACCACCGGGTTGGAGCAGATCGCGCTGTTTCCGTGAGCGGAGGGTGTTGTGAACGGGGATGCGCTCAGGGATAACAGCTACGGATTGGCGGCGCAGGCGCGGCCAGATGTGTTAGCAAACGAAACGAACGAACTCGAAAGGAGCCTGCCATGACCCTCACCGACACCAATCCGAAAACCAAGAGCGGTGCGACCAGGGCCACCGTGTTCGTCGACGGCGCCTCCGGCACCACCGGTCTCGGCATCCAGGAGCGGCTGCATTCGATCGGCGATGTCGCGGTGAAGCACATCGCCGAGGACAAGCGGAAGGATGCCGGTGCCAAGCGCGCGCTGATGGAGGAGGTGGATCTCGTGATCCTCTGCCTGCCGGACGAGGCGGCCAAGGAAACTGTTGCGCTGATCGACACCATGGGCAGTTCGGCGCCCAAGGTGCTCGACGCGTCGACCGCCTACCGGGTCGCGCCCGACTGGGCCTATGGCTTTCCGGAGCTCGCGCCCGGCCAGGCCGACAAGATCCGCACCGCGCCGAAGGTCTCGAACCCCGGCTGCTATCCGACCGGCGCGATCGCGCTGCTGCGGCCGATCGTCGATGCCGGCCTGCTGCCGGCAGATTATCCCGTCACCATCAACGCGGTGAGCGGCTATTCGGGCGGCGGCAAGACGATGATCTCGAGCTTCGAGGACGGCTCGGCGCCGGCATTCCATCTCTATGGGCTCGGCTTCGAGCACAAGCACGTGCCGGAGATGCAGCTCTACTCGCATCTGACACGGCGGCCGCTGTTCATCCCGTCGGTCGGCAACTACCGGCAAGGCATGCTGGTCTCGGTGCCGCTGCAGCTCGACGCGCTGCCGGGCAAGCCTGATGGTGCCGATCTGCAGGCGGTGCTGGCGAAGTGGTACGCCGGCAGCAAATATGTGTCCGCGATGCCGCTGCAGAACGAGGCCAGCAAGGGCGGCAAGATCGAGCCGGAGGCGCTCAACGAGACCAACCAGCTCGAGCTCTATGTCTTCGCCAGCGACAAGCATCGCCAGGCGGTGCTGGTCGCGCGGCTCGACAATCTGGGCAAGGGTGCCTCGGGCGCCGCGGTCCAGAACATGCGGCTGATGCTCGGGCTTGCCGACAGTTGACGGCAAACGCGGGTGGACGACGCCACGCTGCAATTCTACCGGCGCCATGCCGAAGCCTATGCCGGGTGGGCGAAAGCCCCGTCGACCCGGCTGGTCGGCTTTCTCAAGCTGCTGCCGCCGGGCGGCGCGATCCTCGAACTCGGCTGCGGTGCCGGCAATCATGCCGCGGTGATGCTCGCCGCAGGCTTCGTGCTGCGTGCGACCGACGGCTCACCCGAGATGGCAGAGGTGGCGGCGCGCCGCATCAACCATCCCGTCGAGGCGATGCTGTTCGATGAGCTCGAGGATTGTGAGGCCTATGACGGAGTCTGGGCCAGCGCCTGCCTGCTGCACGTGCCGCGCGACGAGCTCGCCGGCATCCTCGGCCGCATCCGTCGGGCGCTGAAACCCGGCGGCCTGTTCTACGCGAGCTACAAGATCGGCCATGGCGACGGCCGTGACAGTATCGGCCGCTACTACAATTATCCCGCCGCGGATTGGCTGGCGTCGACCTACGCCGCGTCAGGAGCGTGGGCGCAAGTCTCGTCCGACACCAGCGAGATCAAGAGTTTTGACGAGGCGCCCGCCACGATGCTGCACATCGTGGTGCGCAAGAATGGGGACTAGCGAAGGACAAGCAGATTCCAAACCTTTTTGATATCTGATTCATCGTTCGAGGTCCTGCCCGAGCTTCAGATATGGTCCCCCACACACAGGTGTCACAGGATGATCGGCCAAGGTTGTCCCGAAGAGATATCGGGGTGGCGCGGCTCGTCATCAACCCGGCCATGCTCGTCTCGCAATTCCTCGATCTCGACTAGGCATGCTTGCGCCAGTCGGGATTGCGCGTCCCCCGCCAAGGTAAGTCCCAACAGTTCCCGGCGAAGCTCGGCGAGCGACACGCTGAACTCCTCATAGGCGTTCGCGCTCCAGCCTTCGACGGGGCGTCGCCCAAGCGCGGCGTTGCGCAGCGCGCTCGCAAGCCCGCCATCGTAAGGCCGATGGTCAGTCGCATAGCCGCGAACCAGCGCACGAATGACTGGCGCGTCTGCGAGCTCGATGAGCGCCGCCTCGATGATTGATTTCGGCCGCCCTCCGTTCAAGCGCTGATAGGATTGCAGCATTCCTTCCTTGAGGGCATGGAATTCCTCGCCGAGGCGCGCGAGCAGTCTCGATAGGTGAAAGGAATCAGCGCCACGCGCATTGCCTAGTTCGCCATCGCTGATTAGCGACAGAAAGGTCTGGCCGGATTTCTCGGAGCCGACCTTGATGACGGCGTGTGCCCAGTCATGTCGGTCTAAGAATCGCGCATCGCGGCGGGCGAGCTCCTGAAGGACATCAAGGGCCCCTTCATGCGGGCTCTTAGCAAGCGCTGACAGCAGGCGATCCAACGAACTTGGATAACCGTATTCCTGGGGCAACCGGTCAAGCAGGCCGAGCACGGCCTCGGGATGGTCTGAGAAGGCGAACAGTTCGACCCAATTCATCACCTCGCCGTGATTTTCCCCCAGCCGCCACGACTGCGTCTTGCCAGCTTCAAGCAGCTCGTCAAATCCCGCCACGAGGGTATCGGACCGGAGAACCTCGCCAGCCATTGCGCTCGCGATAAGAAGCCGCTGTTTGGCTGCGTAAGTGACGGGGAGTGCAAGTAGGTTGTCGATCTCGGTACGCTTCAAGCCGTGCGGCATGCCGAGACCGATGGCCGCGAGAGCGATTGCATGTAGTTGGACGCGAGAGTCCGCTTCGTTGGAGCCGATCGATCTTGCGACGTTAAAGATCGCCTCCGCATAGTCACAGGTCGGAAGCATTTCAGGTGTCTCGCGGCGTTGTTTCTCAAGTAGTCTGGCGCGTGAATAGTCCCGCCCGAACGCTACAATCGGCGCCTTGCCCGATGGATTGTCGCGGTTCCAAATCTCCAAGAGAGCGCTGGCCGCTTGCACGCCAAAACGCGGATCGGGCAGATACTCCTTCAGGGCGGTGACCGCCGTCTCGCTTCCGATTGCGGCAAATGCGCTTTGATATCCCAAGGTGTGATTATGCGTCACGTCGGGCGAGGTGGGGCCGCGATGAGGCGCGTTCGCTCGCTCCTCGCGCGCCCTTGCCCAATCTGCGAGGTCGCGCTCCAGCATTCGACGCAATCCCGGAACGAATTGCGGATCGGGAAAACGGATCATCGCCCGGGACACCGCAGCCATTTGATGTCGATTGGCGTGCGGTAATTGCAGCAGGGTGTTCTTCCAATGCTGAAGGGTTCTAACCATGGCAGAACGTGTCTGTTCGCTAACGTCAGACCTGACATCATCACCGGGCGGGCCGTGCCAGCGCAGAAGATCGGCGAGAAATTCGATACGGATGGGATCGTCCGTTTCCGCGCGTTCCAACAGAGCCGTTAGAAACGAATCTTGGCGTGAGGCTCCGATAGCGGTCCGCAACCGCCCGTATTCCTCGCGTTCGGCCCCTTGTTCCGCGCGTCCCCAGCCGTTGCTATCGCGTTGATAGGCCTCATGTAGTTCAAAAAGTCGGTCGATCACCGCACCGATGGTCTTGGGACCGGCGACCACGAAGGCGACTCGGATGACGGTTTCTGGTGTCTCCGCATCGAGCAAAGCCTCCACGACGGGACCCTCATCAAGGGCATCGCCGCCGGTCAGGAACTCGTGTGCCCCAAAAGGCAAGTCCAAGCGTGTAGCGACACGGCGCTGAAGGGCTCTCCGCACCGCTCCGGGATAGGTGGCCTGGGCCTCTTGGAGAGCACGCGCTGCCACGTCACCTTTTGCCGGAAAGTTGGATGCCGCAATCAACTCCTCGATCCGTGTATCAGCTTCTGGGTCCTCAACCTGATGCTTGGCAAGGCTCCTCAGGCAATTCACGGGATCGGTTTCCGTTTCGATCTGCGTCCGCCGAAGCCCCGCGAGCCTTTCGTTCTGCGTCGGATCGGCAAGTTCGTCGGGATATCCGGCGTGCGCCGCAAGCTGCCAAACCACATCTGACGCGGTCTGCAAAATTTCCGTCACCATCCGGTCTGCGCGCCGGAATTGCAGCGCTTGGAGTACTTCGAGCACCGCATCCGCGTTCGGGTCGGCTTTTGCCACGCGCATAGCCAGTTCAATGCCATCGAAACCGCTGTAACTCGCGATTTCCGCCACGACGTGTTTGCGTGTTTCCAGCGGCAATGCAGCAAGCTTTTGCTCTGCGGCACTGCCCAAGACCGACGGTCGAAAGCGCGGGGGCGAGCGCAAAGCGCTGAGATAGACCTGTTGGTCAGGACTCGAGATCAACGGCCAGATTTGCGGCGCGAACTCTGGCCGGCCAGTCGTCATCATGAAGCGAGCCGCGCGGTCCGCCTCGCCGGCCGTGTGCCAACGCGCCACAAAGGTCGTCGTTTCGGCGCCGATCAGCGTCCAAGTTTCAGGTGATGAGCGAAAGATCATTTCGGCGGCCAACATCGGATCGATTCCGAGTGTTTCGCGGATCGCAGCCGCGACCGCCTGCGCGCCGCCGGCATTCTCGCGCGACAACCGCTCGCAGGCGAACAGGACTGCTTCCTCCCAAGCTGGCCAGTTCAGAACGTCCGTCCGGAGCCTTAATCGCGCTATCACGTCGCCATTCCCTGCCTCGCGCATGATCCGGCTGACGTCGAGCGAGGCGTACCATTCCTGGAATTGTTGATGCTGGAACGAAATGCCGCCCGAGGGGACGCGGACCAAGAGGTGATTGCCTACCAGAACCTCGATTGTGATCGTAGGCTGGGGAGGGGTTGTGAATTGCCCCGCCGCGGCCAAACGCGCGCCCACTTCAGCGATGACCCGGTTGGCGGACGTGTCCGAGAGCACCGTCTTCGCAACACTATTTGCTTCGACGCCGAGGCCAGTCAGCATATCACTATGAAAGCCGAGCAATTCCTTTTGCAGGATCGCCGCCTTTTCCGGCTCTTCTTCGTGTTGCGTAACAAAAAGCCGCAAGACTTCTTCTTTCGTCTGCGGGAATTTCGCGTTTGGCGTGCTGCGAAGGAGGGCCGTCAGGTAGAGCGGGATGGTCACGAGATCGCGCACGCCCGGTGTACGCCAGGCCTGGTCCACTAGCGCTTCACCCTCTTGTGCTCGCAATGCCCTAGCTAGTTCAAGTTGTTGGCCCTCGGAAAGCGGGTCGACTTCGACGACCGCGCCGGAAATCGGCAGGAGGTGCCGCCGTGTCCCTATTACTATGCCGAGCAAAGGATATTCGCGCCTGAGCGCCTTCAGGAGGCGGGTGGCCGCAACCCGTGCCGCCGGATCCAGTTCGTTCCACCCATCGAGCAGTAGTGCAAAGCGGCCGTGATAGGCGAGCTGCATGAAGTGCTGAGCACGGAAAATGCCAAAGGCGTTACGTCGCGTCAAGAAGGTGAAGAAATCCTCACGGCGGTCCGACCATTCGCCCAATGGCACAAACCCTGCGACTACTTTGCCGGACTCAACCAGCGTTTCAGCCAGTTGGACGAGTGTCGTCGTCTTGCCGGTGCCGGGCGGCGCGACGATATTTACCGCTTCGGCGGCTCCGACGCCGTTAGCCAAGCCTGCAATCGTCGCCGCATGCCCGCTGCCATCGCTCCCGCGAAGCGTCAAGTTCAGAGCAACGGCATGCGATGGCCATTCTTTCGTGTTCCGGAAGATTGCGATATCGCGCCGGGCCGCCGGCAGCATGCGCGCGATCACCGTGTCGAGGCGGTCTTTCTGCGGCAACGCTAGGGAGAGGAGGAATTCGCGGTCTTCATCGTCAAGTTCCACGACGATTGCCGGTCGCCGAGAGGCCCCCGACGCGGCGGTTGCTATGTCCCGAAATGCGCGTTCTTCGGCGTCCTGCTTCCAGTTGCGCAAAAGCTCGGTCGTGAAGCGCGCCTCGTCGGTGTCGATCAGCTTGGCGCAGAGTTGGCACAGCCAGATGCCGTTGCTTGGCGCGCGGCGCTCTTCCTTCGTCAGGGTGGCGTCGTATCTCTTGGCGCCGGGCCCGGGCGCCGCAGCGGTGATGTGTGCCGCTTGCCCGACATTGACGGACTTGTCCTCCGCCAATGCTGGGCCCGAGGTGAGACGCCGACACTCCGGATTGCAGCAGTGGTTGCCCGCCCGGTTCGCCAGCGTTCGGATTGTTGCAGCTCGGAATTCGTCGCGTTTTGTCATCACAAGTCAGAATGCGTTGACGCGACTATCGGCGTGAACCCATCCCACGCAGGCAAGGGGGCAGTAGGAGGCACAAGCAACGCCTGTGCCTCAACTGGCGCCACGCTGCAGCTCAGACGATCTTGAAGATCGCGAGCGCCAGCACCGCCTGGGCAAGGAAGCCGACCGTGAAGGCCAGCGTGCGGAACACCGGCAGGCCGAGCGTGTAGACGACCAGATGTGCGACGCGGGCCCAGAAATAGACCGCGCAGGCCAGCACGGTCCATTTGGTGGAGTAATCGGCCGCGTTGAGGATCAAGACCAGCGGCGCGAAGATCACGAGGTTCTCGACCGCGTTGTCGTGGGCGAACATCAACCGGTTGGCCCATTCGGCATGCGGCTTGTCGGTGCGCGAGGGATTGCCCATGGCGCCGGAGAGGCCGCGCACCTGGCAGCGATTGATGATGTAGGGGATCCACAACAGCCCGGTCAGGATCACCGTCAGCGACAGCCAGAACAGTTCGCGCGTCATCGTCTCCCCCTCACGTCAATGCGATTCCCGACCGCCGGGACCGTTTGTTTATAGCTGAGCGGACGATGTCGCGCTATGCGCGGACGCGGACATAGCTGCCCGGGGCATCCTCGAGCGCCTGCATTCCGTTCGCCCCCACCATGCGCGCCGGAACCGTCTCCGGATCATGGCTCTCCAGCCAGGCGCGCCAGTCGGGCCACCACGAACCCTTGTGCTCCTCGGCGCCCTTCAGCCAGTCGGCGAGCTTGACGTCCTTGATGTTGTCGTTGGTCCAGTACTGGTACTTGTTCGACGCAGGCGGATTGACCACGCCGGCGATATGGCCGGAGCCGGACAGCACATACTTCACCGGGCCGCCGAAGAACTGCGAGCCGTACAGCACCGATTCCGCCGGCGCGATGTGATCCTCGCGGGCGGCGAGGTTGTAGACCGGCACCTTCACCTTCGACAGATCGAGCAGCGTGTTGTCGAGCACCATCGTGCCGGTCGACAGCCGGTTCTCCAGATAGCAGTTGCGCAGATAGTAGGAATGGTTCGACGACGGCATCCGCGTCGCATCCGAATTCCAGTGCAGCAGGTCGAACGAGGAGGGCGGTTGGCCCTTCAGGTAATTGTTCACGACATACGACCAGATCAGGTCGTTCGAGCGCAGCATGTTGAAGGCCATCGCCATCTTGCTGCCTTCGAGCACGCCGGATTCCTGCATGTCGCGTTCCAGCGCCGAGATCTGGTCCTCGTCGACGAAGACCAGGAGGTCGCCGGCATGGGTGAAGTCGACCTGCGCGGCAAAGAACGTCGCCGAGGTCACGCGCTGGCGACGCTTCTCGGCGAGATAGGCCAGCGTCGAGGCGAGCAGGGTGCCGCCGACGCAATAGCCGGCGGTGTGCACCTTCATCTCGCCGGTGGCTTTCTCGATCACGTCCATCGCCGTGAGCGGGCCTTCGGTCATGTAATCCGCCCAGGTCTTCTTGCCGAGCTCTTTGTCGGGATTGACCCAGGAGATCACGAACACCGTTATGCCCTGGTCGACGCACCATTTGATGTAGGATTTCTCGGGGCGCAGATCGAGGATGTAGAACTTGTTGATCCAGGGCGGCACGATCAGCAGCGGCGTGCGCAGCACGTTCTCGGTTGCCGGGGAATACTGGATCAGCTGCATCAGCTCGTTCTGGTAGATCACCTTGCCCGGCGTCGTCGCCATGTTGACGCCGACCTCGAGATTGCTCGAATCGGACTGGCGGATCCGCAGCGTGCCGTGGCCGGCCTCGATGTCCTCGGCCAGCATCTTCATGCCGCGCACCAGATTGTCGCCGTTGGTCTCGACGGTGGTGCGCAGCACCTCCGGATTGGTCAGCACGAAGTTCGACGGCGCCAGCGCGTTGCTGATCTGCTGAACGTAGAATTCGGCCTTCTTGCGGGTGTGCGGATCGATTCCGTCGGCGTCACGGACCAGCTGCTGCGCCCATTTCGAGGTCAACAGATAAAGCTGCAGGATGAAGTCGAAGAACTGGTTCGACTTCCATTCCGGATCCTGGAAGCGCTTGTCGCGGGGGGGCGGCACGATCGCCGGCTTGGCGTCGGCTTCGCCGGCCATGCGGCGCACCGCCGAGCCCCAGAGATCGAGGTAGTCCTTGCCGAGCTGCATCTGCAGCGACGAGGCGCGCTCCTTGTCGGACAGCCAGTATTCGGCAATCACGCTGAAGGTCTTGATGACCTCACCGAGCTCGTTCGGCGGCTTGTCGCGGACTTCCCCGGTCTGGCGCGGCTTGAGATAGGCGGCCAGCGCCTGGCCGCTGCTCTCCATCGCCCGCGCGATGTTCATGGCGAAGGCTTCGGCGTTGAATTTGGGGGCTGCTTGGGTGTTGGGAATGACGTTGCTCATCTGCAGGACACTATCGCGTCGTTTGGGGGGCGTCATCGCGCGGTGCGGCAAGGGAAATCAGGCAAAATCCGACGTTTCACTCTGTTGCGGTGCGACAAAAAATCTTTGTTCCGTCATATTGAAGCCTCAGGGGTCGCTTTTCTTGTTTCCGCTTTAAGTGTTTCGGGCGACAATGGTTTGAAACGCTAAAGTCGAAATTAACGCAGCGGGGACGCTGCAAGGCTCGTACCAGTGCGACCCGTGTCGGCAACGTGCGACGTGCGCGCTAGCTTGTTGGGGACAATTCGGCGCATGCCGATCGATCGAATGAACAGGGGGCTCGCGGCCGTGGTGCTGCTCGCGTCGATGGTGGCGCTGAGCGGGTGCTCGAGCACGATCGCCGATATGGCCATGCCGGCCGATGCGCCGGCCCGGGCCAAGGATGCCAGCGGCTATCTGCCGGTCCATGACCTTCCGCCCGACCGGGCCGATCCGACGATCAAGCCGGCCGATCAGGCCAAGATCGAGCAGGAGCTGATTGCCGCACGCGAGCGTCAGGCTCAGGCGTCGGCCCAGGCCGGCAAGTGAGCTGCGCCTGGTGGGCGATCAGCGCTGGCGCCGCCCGGCGTCCGTGCTAAAAGAAACCCGGTTCAACCGCAGATCCGGCCGCAGCCCCCAGATCGTGCGCCTGAGTTCGCTCTAAATCGTTGATTCGGCGCGATTTTTGTAAGAGGCCGTGACGGCTTCCGCAGGCTTACCAAGGGGGTCGATTCTGGCATCGCGGTTGTCGGAGCAAGGGTCCCATGGAAGATTTTTACCGCATTCGCCGTCTGCCGCCTTACGTCTTTGAAAAGGTCAACCAGGCCAAGGCGGCCGCGCGCAATGCCGGGGCCGACATCATCGATATGGGCATGGGCAATCCGGACCTGCCGACCCCGCCGCATGTGATCGAGAAGCTCAAGGAGACACTGGGCAAGCCGCGCACCGATCGCTACTCGGCCTCGCGCGGCATCAACGGCCTGCGCAAGGCCCAGGCCGCCTATTACGCGCGCCGCTTCGGTGTCAAGCTCAACCCGGATACCCAGGTGGTGGCGACGCTCGGCTCAAAGGAGGGCTTTGCCAACGTCGCGCAGGCCATCACCGCGCCGGGCGACGTCGTGCTGTGCCCGAATCCGAGCTACCCGATCCACGCCTTCGGCTTCCTGATGGCGGGCGGCGTGATCCGCTCGGTGCCGTCGGAGCCGACGCCGCAATTCTTCGAGGCGGTCGAGCGGGCGATCATCCATTCGATCCCGAAGCCGATCGCGCTGATCGTCTGCTACCCGTCGAACCCGACCGCCTATGTCGCGGACCTCGACTTCTACAAGGATCTGGTCGCGTTCGCGAAGAAGCACGACATCTTCATCCTGTCCGATCTCGCCTACGCCGAAGTCTATTTCGACGACAACAATCCGCCGCCGTCGGTGCTGCAGGTGCCCGGCGCGATCGACGTCACCGTCGAATTCACCTCGATGTCGAAGACATTCTCGATGGCCGGCTGGCGCATGGGCTTTGCGGTCGGCAATGAGCGCATCATCGCCGCGCTCGCGCGGGTCAAGTCCTATCTCGATTACGGCGCCTTCACGCCGGTCCAGGTGGCGGCGACCGCGGCGCTGAACGGTCCGGACGACTGCATCCGGGAGATGCGCGACACCTACCGCAAGCGCCGCGATGCGTTGGTCGAGTCATTCGGCCGCGCCGGCTGGGAGATTCCGCCGCCGCAGGCCTCGATGTTCGCCTGGGCGCCGCTGCCCAAGGCATTCGAGGCGGTCGGCAGCATGCAGTTCGCGACCCTGATGGTGGAGAAATCCGGCGTCGTGGTGTCGCCCGGCGTTGCGTTCGGCGAGCACGGCGAAGGCTATGTCCGCATCGCGATGGTGGAGAACGAGCAGCGCATCCGGCAGGCCGCGCGCGGCGTGCGCCGCTTCCTTGAAAGCGGCATCGAAACGTTGCACAACGTCGTTCCTCTCGCCAACCGGCGCTAATCCTTCCAGGTTGCTTAAATCCATGGTCGCACCCCTGAACGTGGGCATAGCGGGGCTCGGCACCGTCGGTGCCGATGTCGTCCGCCTCATCGAAACGCAAGGACGGGCGCTGGCCGAGCGCAGCGGCCGACCCGTTCGCGTGGTCGCCGTCACGGCGCGCTCGAAGGCCAAGAAGCGCGGCCTCGACCTCGGCGGTATCGCCTGGGCCAAGAGCCCCGAGGCGCTCGCCGAAGATCCGAATATCGAGTGCTTCGTCGAATTGATGGGCGGCGCGGGCGATCCGGCGCTGTCTGCGATCGAGACCGCGCTGAAGGCCGGCAAGTCGGTCGTGACCGCCAACAAGGCGCTGATCGCCAAGCACGGCCTGCGGCTCGCGGCGGCCGCCGAGAAGCATGGCGGCGCGTTGAACTTCGAGGCGGCGGTCGGCGCGGCGATCCCGGTCATCAAGACGCTGCGCGAGGGCCTTGCCGGCACCAGCGTCAACCGCGTCTATGGCATACTCAACGGCACCTGCAATTACATCCTGACCCGGATGGAGCAGGAGGGTCTGTCGTTCGAGGAGTGCCTGAAGGACGCCCAGCGCCTCGGCTATGCCGAAGCCAACCCGTCATTCGACGTCGACGGTCACGATACCGCGCAGAAGCTCGCGATCCTGGCGAGCCTCGCCTTCGGAACCAAGGTCGCGGAAAGCGCGGTTTACGTCGAAGGCATTTCCTCGATCACGCCGGAAGACCTCAAGGCCGCCGCGGAACTCGGCTACCGCGTCAAGCTGCTCGGCGTGGCCGTGCGCACGGCAAAGGGCATTGAGCAGCGCGTGCACCCGACCATGGTGCCGAAATCGTCCTCGATCGCCCAGGTGATGGGTGTGACCAACGCGGTCGCGATCGACGGCGAGGGCATTCCCCCGATCACGCTGGTCGGGCCCGGCGCCGGCGGCGGCGCGACGGCCTCGGCCGTGGTCGCTGACATCGCCGATGTCGCCCGCGGCATCCGCGCCAAACCGTTCGGGCGCCCGGTGGAGCGGTTGCGTGACACCACCAAGGCGCCGATGGAACGCCATGAGGGTGGCTACTATATCCGCCTGATGGCGCGCGATCTTGCAGGCACTGCCGCAACAATCGCCACCCGTCTCGCGGAACAGAAGATATCTCTGGAATCCATCGTGCAACGGCACCCGGATGGCGTCGATGTGAACGGTGCGGCCAAAAAACCTTCACCGGTCCCGGTCATTCTGATTACCTATGCGACCAGCGAGGATGCCGTGCATCGTGCGCTGGCCGCAGTGCAGCGCGATAAGGTCATCAGCGGTCGGCCGCAGGTGATCCGGATCGAGAAAAACTAGCGCATGGCCTGAACGGGTCGGGCGTGAGACGATTGATGCGGGCAGGCTGGCCTGTCCCAGACGCTTAAGGAGTTACGCTGATGTCGACCCATATTTCCGTTCCGCCGCAGATGCTGCTCGAGCGCATCCTGACGCTCGAAATCGTGCGCGTGACGGAGCGCGCGGCGGTGTCGGCCGCGCGGCTGCGCGGCCACGGCCAGGAGAAGGCCGCCGACAAGGCTGCGGTCGACGCGATGCGGCGCGAGCTCAACAAGCTGCCGATCGAGGGCACGGTCGTGATCGGGGAGGGCGAGCGCGACGAGGCGCCGATGCTGTTCATCGGCGAGAAGGTCGGCCTCAATGCCGGCCCCAAGGTCGACATCGCGGTCGACCCGCTCGAAGGCACCACGCTGTGCGCCAAGAACATGCCGGGCTCGATCGCCACCATGGCGATGGCCGATGGCGGCACGCTGCTGCACGCGCCCGACGTCTACATGCAAAAGATCGCGATCGGCCCGGGCTACGCCAAGAACGTGATCGAGCTCGACGCGCCGCCGGCCGACAACGTCCGCCGCCTCGCCAAGGCCAAGGGCGTCGATCCGACCGCCATCAACGTGCTGGTGCTCGACCGTCCGCGCCATGCCGACATCATCAACAGCGTGCGCTCGACCGGCGCTGCCGTGCAGCTGATCACCGACGGCGACGTCGCCGGCGTCATCCATTGCGCCAAGCCCGACGAGACCGGCGTCGACATGTATATCGGCACCGGCGGCGCGCCCGAGGGCGTGCTGGCAGCAGTCGCACTGCGCTGCATCGGCGGCCAGATGCAGTGCCGCCTGATCCTCGACACCGAGGAGAAGCGCGAGCGCGCCCACAAGATGGGCGTCACCGATCCGAAGATGATCTACGGCATCGAGGACATGGCCAAGGGCGATTGCCTGTTCGCCGCCACCGGCGTCACCACCGGCTCGCTGCTGACCGGCGTCAAATTCAAGAAGGACGTGATCGAGACCGAGACGGTCGTGATGCGCTCGGTCACCGGCACCGTGCGCTACATCAAGGCCGAGCACCGCCAGCTGGAGAAGTTCCACCTGGATTGAGGACTACAGCGATCGTCATTCCGGGGCGCGCGAAGCGCGAACCACAGATGTGCAATTGCGCATCGGGGAATCTCGAGGTTCCGGGTTCGATGCTGGGCATCGCCCCGGAACGACGAAAAAGAACAACAACAAGGGGAGACGCGCATGTCCGATCTGTCCGCGGTGAAGGCGCTGGTGTTCGACGTGTTCGGCACCGTGGTCGATTGGCGCACCAGCCTGATCAACGATTTCACGACTTGGGGAGAGACGCGCGGCATCAAGGCCGACTGGACCGCGCTGGTCGACGGCTGGCGCGCAGTCTATGCGGCTTCGATGGACGAGGTGCGCAAGAACCCGCAGAACGGCTACGTCATCCTCGACGTCCTGCATCGCCGCTCGCTGGAGAAGCTGGTTGCGCAGTTCGACATCAAGGGGCTCACCGAAGCCGACCTGCAGCATCTGACGAAGGGCTGGCACCGCCTGCATGGGTGGCCCGACAGCGTCGCCGGCCTGACCCGGCTGAAGACCAAATACATCATCTCGCCGCTGTCGAACGGCAACGTCGCGCTGCTCACCAACATGGCGAAGTTCGCAGGCCTGCCCTGGGACCTCGTGATGTCGGCCGAGCTGTTCGAACACTACAAGCCCGATCCGGAAACCTATCTCGGCGCAGCGAAGCTGCTCTGCCTGCCGCCGGAGCAGGTGATGATGGTCGCCGCCCACAACTACGATCTCAAGCACGCGCAGAAGCACGGCCTGAAGACGGCGTTCGTGGCGCGTCCGACCGAATACGGTCCGCTGCAGAAAGTCGATTTCGAGGCCACCGGCGCGTGGGACATCGTGGCCAAGGATTTCGGGGAAATCGCCAGCCGGATGGGCTGCTAGAACTGGCCTGGGATTCACTGAGGCGCTACGATTCCTGCCTGATTGGAAAGGAATCATGACGCTCCACGCAGCCGTACTGCCCGTCGAGCCGCCACAGGCGTTTCTCGGTGTGACGCGGTCGCTGACCGGAAAGCTCTGGCGCGACCGGCTGGATGCGCGCGGGGCGGCGCGGGCGCTCGCGATCGTGCAGCGGCACAATCTGCCGGAAATGCTGGCGCGGGTGCTGGCGGGCCGCGATGTCGCGATCGATGAGGTCGCCGACGTCCTCGACCCGACCATCCGCAAGCTGATGCCGGATCCGCACACGGTCACGGAGATGGAGACTGCCGCCCGGCGCATCGCGGATGCCGCAATGCGCGGCGAGAAGGTCGCGATCTTCGGCGACTATGACGTCGACGGCGCGACCTCTGCGGCGCTTTTGACCTGGCATCTGCGCCACTGCGGGCTCGACCCGCTGATCCACATTCCCGACCGCATTTTCGAAGGCTACGGGCCGAACGTCGACGCCGTGCGCGCGCTCGCGGCCAAGGGCGCGACGCTGCTCGTCACGGTCGATTGCGGCACCACCAGCATCGAGCCGCTCGCCGAAGCCAAGAAGCTCGGGATGTCGGTCGTGGTGATCGATCATCACCAGACCGGCGACGAACTTCCCGAGGTCGAGGCGCTGGTGAATCCGAACCGGCCCGACGATCTCTCCGGGCTCGGCCATCTCGCCGCCGTGGGCCTCGTGTTCGTGACCCTCGTCGCCGTGAACCGCGAGCTGCGCCGGCGCGGCTTCTGGACCGGCGAGATGCCGGAGCCGGACCTGCTCAGCGTGCTGCATCACGTCGCGCTCGGCACCGTCGCCGACGTCGCGCCGCTGATCGGGCTCAACCGCGCCTTCGTCGCCAAGGGCCTGATCGCGATGCGCCGCCGCGACCATGTCGGCCACACCGCGCTGATGGATGTGGCGCGGCTCAATGGCCCGCCGGAGGCCTGGCATCTCGGCTTCATGCTGGGGCCGCGCATCAATGCCGGCGGCCGCATCGGGCGCGCCGATCTCGGCGTGCGGCTGCTGCTCGAGGGCGATGTCTCGGAGGCGGCGCGGATCGCGGCCGAGCTCGACCGCCTCAATGCCGAGCGACGCGTGATCGAGCAGGCGGCCGAGGCGCAGGCCGAAGCCGAGGCGCTGGCCGCGCTCGGGCTCGAGGACAAGGGCGCCGTCATCGTCACCGCGGCGGAAGGCTGGCACCCCGGCGTGGTCGGGCTGGTCGCCGCGCGGCTGAAGGAGAAGTTCGCGCGTCCGGCATTTGCGATCGCGCTCGAGCCCGGTGGCATCGGCACCGGATCGGGCCGCTCGATCGGCGGCGTCGATCTCGGCAAGGCGGTGCGGCAGGCGGTGCATGACGGCCTCTTGATGAAAGGCGGCGGGCACGCGATGGCGGCCGGCGTCACTCTGCGCAAGGAGAGGCTTGCCGAATTCCGCGCCTACATGGAAAGCGCGCTGGCGGAGGACGTCGCCAACTCGCGGCACGAGAACGAGCTGTTCATCGATGGCGCGGTGACCGCGCGCGCGGTGACGCCGGAATTCGCCGCGACGCTCAATCGCGCCGGTCCATTCGGGGCCGCCAATCCCGAGCCGGTGATCGCGCTGCCGTCGCATCAGCTTGTTTATGCGGACGAGGTCGGGCAGGCGCATTTGCGGCTGCGCTTCAAGTCTGGCGACGGATCGATCGTCAACGGTATCGCATTCCGCTCGGTCGGACAGAAGCTCGGCAGCGCCTTGACGCAAAATCGCGGTCAGCAATTGCACGTGGCGGGCTCTCTTGCAGTCGACCGTTGGCAAGGCACCGAACGTGTGCAATTCCGTGTCCTCGACGTCGCGGTACCGGATCAGGGCCCGACGGTGATCAAATAAGAAACGTTGGGAGAGGACATGTCAGGACAGGTTGAAGGCAAGGTCGCGCTGGTCACCGGCGGCGCGTCGGGGATCGGCGAGGCCATTGTCGAACTGCTCGCGCAGGAAGGCGCGATCGTCGTTGCGACCGATATCGACGAATTGAGGGGACCGGAGCTCGCCGCGCGGCTCACGAAGGCCGGGCGCAAGGTGAGCTTCCTGCCGCAGGACGTCACCAGTGAGGAGCGCTGGATTGAGGTCGTCGCTGAGATCGGCAAGCGCCACGGCCGCCTCGACATCATGGTCTCGAACGCCGGCATCGGCATCGGCGCGCCCTCGATCGTCGAGATGTCGCTCGCCGACTGGCGCCGGCAAACCGCGATCAATCTCGACGGCGTGTTCCTGTCGGTGAAGCATTCGCTGCCGCTGATGCGTAAAACTGGGGGCGGCTCCATCATCATGATGTCCTCGCTGGCGGGCCTGCGTGGCGCGGCGACGCTGTCCGGCTACAGCGCGACAAAAGGCGCGGTGCGGCTGTTCGCCAAGTCGATCGCGATGGAGTGCGCGCAGGTGAACGACGGCATCCGCGTCAACTCGGTGCATCCCGGCATCATCGACACGCCGATCTGGGGCAAGATCCCGACCGGTGCCACCGGCGCCGGCCAGAACGCGCCGATCGATCCGGAAGAGCGGGCCAGGTTCGCGACGCCGCTCGGCCGCGCCGGCCAGGCGATCGAGATCGCGCAGGGCGTGCTCTACCTCGCCTCGGACGCGTCGCGCTACGTCACCGGCAGCGAACTCGTGATCGACGGCGGCATGAATGCCGGCGGCGTGGTGCGGCAGCCGCAATAGTCTCCGTCATTGCGAGGAGCGAAGCGACGAAGCAATCCATTGTCCAGCATACGCGGAGAGATGGATTGCTTCGCTGCGCTCGCAATGACGGCGAGGGGCTACCTAGCCACCCTGCCTTAGCCGCGCCAGCACCTTGAGCCCGCCGTAGCCATCGGCGGGCAGCAGGCCCATCTTGATCTGGTAATCCTTGATCGCCTTCATGGTGTCGTTGCCGACGCGGCCGTCGGTGCCGCCGGTGTCGAAGCCGGCCTTGGTCAGCCGGGTCTGCATCTCCTGCACTTCGGCCAACGTCAACGCGCGCTCGGAGCCCGGGAAGGGCTGGATGAACGGCGGGCCGCCGAGACAGCGATCGCCGAGATGGCAGATCGCCAGCGCGTAATTCATCGACGGGTTGTAGCTCTTCACCGAGTTGAAGTTCGGGCCGAGCAGGAAGGCCGGGCCGCCCGCGACCGGAATCCAGAGCTGCGCCGATGAGTTCGGCTGCGGAAAGGGCTGGCCGTCGGCTCTGACGACACCGGCGCTGGTCCACGCTGCGTAGGTGCGGCTGCCGCTGGCGCCGCCGGGCGCGCGGACCTCGTAGCCCCAATGCTCGCCGCGGTGCCACTTGCCGCGATTGACCAGATATTTCGCGGTCGAACCCAGCGCATCGTCGGGCCGGCCGAACGGCGAGACCTTGCCGTCGCCGTCATAATCGAAGCCGACATTGAGCCAGACCTCCGGCATCCACTGCGAATGACCCATCGCGCCGGCCCAGGAGCCGTTCATCTCCTCCGGCGTGCTCCAGCCTCGCTGCACGATCTTCATCGCGTTGATCAGCTCGGTCTCCCAATAGGCCTTGCGGCGCGGCTCGTTCCAGGCGAGCGCGGCGAGCGAGGGAAACACCGGCGTCATGTGGTTCTGCTGCACCAGCGGATCGCCATAGGCCGACTCGACGCCCCACAGCGCGAGCAGCGTGCCGCGCTCGACGCCGAAGTCGCGCTCGATGCGGCCGAACAGCGCGTCGTTCTTCTTCAGCGCCTCGCGGCCGTGAATGATGCGCCAGTCGGAGACGCGGCGGTTGATGTACTGCCAGATCTGCTCGTGGAATTCCGGCTGGTTGCGCATCTGCTTGAACACGCTCATGTCGGGCTCGACCCGTGCCATGCAGCGATTCCAGGTCGCCTCCGAGATGCCTTTTGCCAGCGCGCGGGCGCGGAAATTGTCGCGCCACTGATCGAAGCCGGGAGGTGCCGCTGCGAGCGCGCCGAGCGGATTGGCAAGCGTGACGCCAGCGGCGAGCGCCGCCTTGAGGACGGTACGACGGGCAGGGGACTTCAAAGAATCAGGCTGTTTCATGGGGCCAGTGTAGCGGCGGCCATGGGGTGAGCCAAAAGCCATGCCGCCGCAGGAGTTATGTATCCTGCAGATCTGTGGCGATTTTTGACAGCCATTGCCGGACAATTTGCTCCGATTTGGCGTCGAGGCCGGCGGCGAGCCGGCGCTCCTGCGCCTGAGCGATATGGCGGCATTTCTCCAGCAGCGTGGTTCCATGGCTGGTCAGCGTCCATTGCAGCACCCGGCCGTGGACCGGGTGCGGCGTCTTGCGGATCGCGCCGTCGCGCTCGAGGTTGCGGATGATCACGCTCACGGTCTGCGGCGTCAGCAGCGCGACCCGCGCCAGATCGGCGCCTGATAATCCCGGATAGGCCTTCAGCATCGTGAGCACAACGAATTGCGGCGAGGTGACGCCGAGTTCGGCGAGCCCGCGCTCCATCGACAGCCGCGAGGCGGCGTGCGCCTGGCGCAGCAGATAGGCCAGATAACCCTGTTCGCCGCGCTTGCCCTCGCCGGGCGGCGGGATCGATGGGACAGGCAGGGCGGCTGCGGCCGATCCTGTTCCGATCGGAGCCTTGCCGGCCGCCGTGCTCCCGGCAGGCCGCCGTCCGGCAACGCCTGACTTCCCGCGTTTCTGCATTCCCACCATGTTGCCTTCGCCAATGTCCGCGTCTTGCTCAATATCAGAGCTCTGATAATATGTCAGTACACTGATAACGTAAGGCCAGGCCAATGTCACATGCCCGCAAGGAATACACCGACTTCGAGAAGCTTGCCCCTGACGTGTTCGCCGCGGTGCGTGCGCTCGGCCAGTTCGCAGCGAAGGCCGGCCTGGACAAGCAGCTGCTGGAGCTCGTCAAGCTCCGCGCCTCGCAGATCAACGGCTGTGCCTTCTGCGTGCAGTATCACATCCTGCAGGGCGAAAGCCTCGGCGTGCCCGTCGACAAGCTGAACCTCGTGGTGGTGTGGCGCGAGGCGCCGCAATTCTCGGCCCGCGAGCGCGCCGCGCTGGCCTGGACCGAGGCGCTGACCACCATGCCGAACGGCGTCAGCGACGACGTGTATGCGCAGGTCGCCGCAGAATTCTCCGAGCAGGAGCTGACCTATCTGACGTCGGCGATCGCATCGATCAATGTCTGGAACCGGTTCGGCGCAGCCTATCGCTGGACGCCGCCGCCGCGCCGGCAGAGCGCGAACGCGACAGCTTCATAAGGTCGAGACCGATCAAACGGCAATAACAGGGGAGACGACCCGATGGCTCCGATGACAGTGACACCCTTTCTTCCATTCGCACGGCTGCCGCGCCCGGTTGCGCTGGCCGTCGCCGCTGGACTTGCCTCGGCCTGCCTGATCGGCAAGGCGCTGCCGACCCCGATGGATGCGATCTCGGCGGTGATCGCGCCGCTCTGCGCCAGCGCCAATGCGGCGTCGCCGCTCGACAAGGTCGAGGTTATCACCTCGCACGCGCTGCCGAACGTGGCTGGCAAGCGCGTCACGGTGGTGCGCGTGTTCTATGGTCCGGGTGGCTTCACGCCGCCGCATCGCCATTCCGGCTCGGTGACGGCTTATATCACCAAGGGCGAGATCCGCTCCCAGCTCGGCGGCGGGCCGGTCGAGACCTTCAAGGTCGGCCAGTCCTTCTTCGAGCCGCCGGGCTCGACCCACATGGTCTCGGCCAATGCCAGCACCACGGAGCCGGCGGAGCTGATCGCGATGTTCGTGGCGGATGAGGGCGCGCAGCTGACCACGATGCTGGAATAGCGCACTGGACCAGTTTGGTGCCGAGCTCGCGTGAAAGTGGACCTTGCGCGCGAGGCGGCGCGTGGATTGATTACACGACAGCTGCAGCAACGGTTGCCGACGAAGGACAAATCGATGATCAGTCTGAAGGGGCTCTCCGCCTTCCCGATAACGCCGTCGAACCGCGACGGCCGGGTCGATGTTGGCGCGCTGCGCGCGTTGCTCGAACCGCTAATTGCGGCGAAGGTGGATTCGGTCGGGCTGCTCGGAAGCACCGGTTCATATCCGTATTTCAGCCGCGGCGAGCGGCGGCGTGCCGTCGAGGCGGCGACAGCGTTGGCTGCCGGCAGGATGCCGATCCTGGTCGGCATCGGCGCGCTGCGCACCGACGACGCGGTGCGGCTGGCGCAGGATGCGCGCGACGCCGGCGCAACCGCGGGTCTGTTGGCGGCGGTGTCCTACACGCCTCTGACCGACGATGAGGTATTTGAGCATTTTCAAACCGTGGCGCGCGAGAGCGGATTGCCGATCTGCATCTATGACAATCCCGGCACCACCCATTTTCGATTCACGCCGGCTCTGATCGGCCGCTTGGGTCGTGTCGATGGAATCGTCGCGGTGAAGAGCCCTGCGCTGGATGCCTCGACCATTGCGGATCATCTGAAGGAGTTGCGCGCTGTCGTTCCCAGCGGCGTTGCGCTGGGTTACAGCGCCGACTGGAATTGCACCGAGGCGCTGTTGGCAGGTGGCGACACCTGGTACAGCGTTCTCGCCGGTATCCTGCCGCGGATCTGCGTGGAGATCGTGCGCGCCGCGACGAGCGGCGATGCGGCCCGGGCGCGGCAACTCGATGCGCGCTTGCTGCCGATCTGGGATTTGTTCAAGACACATTCGAGCCTGCGCGTCGTCTACGCGATCGCCAATCTCAGAGGGATTTGCGCCGCCGAGCCGCCGCGTCCGATCCTGCCGCTGCCCGCTTCTGCCCAGACGAGGGTCAAGGAGACCTTGGCCGCAATGGACGTCAGCTGATCGTGACGATGTGACGGCGCGCGGCCGAACCGTCGTCGCCCTTCGATCCCGGCAGCGCGCACAGCGTCACGACGAGCGGGCGGATTCCGCGTCGCCCATCGGTAGCGTGGCTTCCATCGGCGTGCAAAATCGGCATAACAATCGCAAGGCATACTGGCTGGGAGGTGTCCGATGCGATTGCTGGTGTTTCTGTTGATGCTGCTCGTCCCTGCGATGGCCTCGGCCGAGGAACCCGCAACCGATACAGCGGCGCTGTGGGGCAGCCCGACAGTCGACAATGGCAAATGTTGCAAGACGCTCAGTGAGGTGCGCGGCAACATCGACCGGCTCGACCGCGAGATCGTGCGCCTGATGGCCGAGCGCGGCCGCTACGTGCATGAAGCCGCGCGCTTCAAGGCCAACCCGGCGCAGGTCGAGGCGCCGGAGCGCGCCGAAGCGGTGGTGAAGAAGGCGATGGCGCTCGCGGAAGCGGACGGGTTGTCGCCCAAGGTCGCCGAGGCCGCCTATCGCGCGATGGTCCACGCCTTCATCGATTATGAGCAGGGCGTCTTCGCAGCGGCAGCAGCACGCGGTGAAGCGCCGTGGAAGAAATAGCTAATTGCCGCCGCCTTCCTGGGTGTCGATGCGATGCACGACGTCGTCGGGCAGGGCATGGGCCACGGCGGCGGCAGGTCCGGGCTCCGGTCCGATCTCGCGGCCGCGGCCGCGGATCAGCCGCTCATAGGCCGATACCAGCGTGGTGTAGGGATTGACCCACAGCCAGCCGTCGCGCGTGAACACCTGCACGTCGAAATGCAGATGCCGCGACGTGCCGTTGGGATGGTCGAGATAGTTCGAGACCACGCCGATCCTCTCGCCCTCGCTGACACGACGTCCGTTGAGCAGGCCGTCGGCATCCATCACCGACGGGTTCATGTGCATGTAGCGGAAGCGGACATGCTCGGTGCGGGTGTTGACCTGCAACGTCGCGGCCTGTTGCTGCGTCGAGCGGATCACGACGCTGTCGCGCGCCGCGACCACCGCCTGCTGCCTGGGGTCGCAGCCGTCCTTGCTGTCGGCCGGACATGCACCCGGTCTGATGTCCTGGCCCTGGTGGCCGTAGCCGCTGGCGCATTGGCCGACCTCGAAGCTGCGCGCCTCGCAGAAATTGTCCTGCCAGGGATATTCGTCGACGGTCGCGCCCGCCCTGCGCCTCGCGAAGGATTGCGAATGCGCGAAGGCCGGCGCCTTCTCCAGCGGAAAGCGGATCTGCGAATAGACCGTGAAATCGGCGTGACCGCCTTGCCTGCGCCCGCCGCTGCCCGCGACGATGTCGCCGCTCGGGAGGTAGGTGAAGTCGGCCGACTGCGCGCGCGGCCGCTCGGCGATCTCTGAGGCGATGTCGCGGCGCGGCTGTGACGGCTGCCCGCCGGCGATGCGCAGGGCCTTCAGGAAGCGTTCGGCGACCGGCGCGGCCTCGCGGCACGCCAGCCGCTTCGCCCGCGGTGCGCTGTCGAGGCACTGGATCGAGACGACATAGGGAATCCCGAAACGGGTGAAGGCGTAACGGAGATAGCCTTCGCGGATGAAGCGGCGAACATCCGGAAACTGCGCGGCCAGCGTCTTGGCCGGTTCGCCCTTGCCGCCGAGCCGGTCGGCAAGGTCATAGACCAGCATCGAGCCCGAGATCTGCACCTCGACCGGCTTTGCGAACGTCCGCGGCGGCATGCCGTCGCCGGCACCGGGGGCGAGCGAGAACACTGCGTCATAGCCGGACCCGCCGGCATGGAAGACGTCGGCTGCGCTGAAATCGGCCTGATAGCGCGTGACCGGGAAAATGCCCGGCGTCCCGCTTTGCCGTGCGTCGAGATAGCTTGCGGGATCGAGCGGCAGCAGCACGGGGATCGGGCTGCGCGCGATGCCGGGAAAGAGTTCTGACGTCGCCGCGTTCAGCTGCACCAGCGCAGGCGTTGCGCGCGGATCGGAGGCGGGGACGCGGCGCTGGCCGGCGAAGGTGAAGTTCGTCGCGATCGCCGGGCGGGACGTGATCTCCTGCCGGAGCTGGTCAATCACGGCACGCCATTCGACCCGCATGACCGAGATCGAGGGCGTTCGGAATTCGTCGGCACGGGCGCCGGGAGGAGGCAAGAGCAGGGCTGCAAGCCAGCAACTGATGAAGCTGACCACCTTCCTGTTCACCGCACCCCCCGGTTCGAATCTCCTGCGAGACTAGCGCTCAATCCTTGGCGCGTTCAACGTAGGAACCGTCTTCGGTCATCACCACGATGCGCGTTCCGGTGGACACGTGCGGCGGCACGCCGGTGCGAATGCCGTTGGAGAGCACCGCGGGCTTGTAGGACGACGAGGCGGTCTGGCCCTTGGTGACCGGCTCGGTCTCGACCACTTCCAGCGTCACGCGCTGCGGCAGCTGGATCGCGACCGGATTGCCGTCGTGCATCGACAGCTTCACGGTCATGTTCTCCTGCAGATACGGCGCAGACGAGCCCACGATCTCCTTGGAGACCTGGACCTGGTCGTAATTGTCGTTGTTCATGAAGTGGAAGCCGTCGGCGTCCTCGTAGAGGTAGTTGTAATTGTGGTCCTCGACGGTGGCCTTCTCGACCTGGTCGGTGGTCTTGTAGCGCTCGGAGACCTTCACGCCGTCGCCGATGCGGCGCATTTCGATCTGGCTGACCGGGGTGCCCTTGCCGGGATGAATGTTCTCGGCGGACAAGACCACATAGAGCTTGCCGTCCTGCTCGATGACATTGCCCTTGCGGATGGAACTGGCGATGACTTTCAAAGGTGTTTTCCTGAATTTGAGAACGTGAGGATGCCAACCGGTTCGGCAGCGCCTCGGCCGTGGCGGCGATTTCGGGCCGCAACATACTGATTTATCCCCGAGATGCCAGTCTTTTGCGGCTGTTTTCGGCCGGTTGGGAACGTCTATTCCGCGACAATCGGGCCGGTTTCGTTGTGGGATTGCGCGGCGGGCTGTGCGAAAACTGCACCAGAAGACTGCCGCTGAGCTCCAGAGCATCGGCTCGCCGTTCTCAGAGCGCTTTGCCCATTCCATCGGCGCGTGACGTTGCAAGCGCATCGGCATAGCGGCGAAGTGATTGCGCGAGATCGGCGATCTCGCGTTCAGACCAGCCGGACAGGGCGCGACGGGCGAGCCGCTCGCGGGCTTCGTCGATTTGCCGCGCCATCGCTCGGCCCGATGCCGTCGGACGCAAATCGCGCTGGCGGCCGTCTGTCTGGCGGGGCTGTCGCTCCATGAGTCCGAGTTGCACGAGCTTGGCGATCTGGCGGCTGACGGTGCTGTGGTCGCGGCCGACGCGGCCAGCGAGTTCGACCACACTGATCGGACCTAGCCGCTCCGTCAGCACGAGAAGCGGGAATAAGGCCCGGTCCAGCTTTATGTGCGCTTCCCGCATCAGCACCTCGTCCCGATCGGGCCGGTTGATAAAGGCGACGACGTCGAGGACGGCATCATGAAGCTTGGAAAGCAAGGCGCTACTCGGTGCATTATGCACGGATATTGACTCCGGGCTGAGATGGATTTAATCCGTTCATCATACACGGATGTCAAACAATCGAAAGGCCGTCGCTCCATGAAAGCAGCCGTCGTCGAGCAGGCCGGTCATCTGCCGGTCTACACCGATTTCGCCGAGCCTGTCGCTCAGCCGGGGGACGTTGTGGTGCAGGTGACGGCGTCCGCGCTGAGCCAATTCGCCCGCGGCCGCGCGGCCGGCGTGCACTACAGCGCGACGGGCGGGGTTCCGTTTGTCGCCGGCGTCGACGGGGTGGGCCGGCTTGAAGACGGGAGGCGAGTCTACTTCCTTCTGCCCCGCGCCCCGTTCGGCGCCATGGCTGAGCGCACGGTCGTACCCGATGGACGATGGGCGCCGCTGCCCGACGATTTGGATGAGATCATGGCTGCCGTCCTCGCCAACCCGGGCATGTCATCTTGGGCGGCGCTGACCGAACGAGCCAAACTGGGCCGCGGCGAAACCGTGCTCATCAATGGCGCAACCGGCGCGGCCGGCCGGCTCGCAGTCAAGATCGCACGTCATCTCGGCGCGGCCCGGGTGATCGCAACGGGCCGCAACGCCGAGGTGCTCCACACCCTCGGCGCCGACGCGGTAGTGCCGTTGCGCCAGGATGAAGACGCGATCGAAGCCGCCCTCCGCCGGCATTTCGCAGAGGGGGTCGATGTCGTCCTCGATTATCTTTGGGGAACAAGTGCGCGCTCGCTTCTTGTCGCTGGCGCTAACGCGGCGCCAGCCGGGATCCCGATCCGCTTCGTTCAGATTGGAGCCGCCGCGGGGCCAGAGATCGCGCTGCCTGCAACGGTGCTTCGCTCCTCCGCGATCGAGATAAAGGGGAGCGGCCTCGGAAGCGTCGGCCTTCCCCGGCTCATGGCTGCGATCGATGGCGTTCTTCGAGCGGCCGCGGCTGCAGGCCTAACGCTCGACCACCACGCCGTTCCGCTTGCCGAGGTGTCCAGCCATTGGAGGACCGTCGGGCAGCGGATCGTCTTTCTGCCGCACTGAAGTGCGGGCGCGCGCCAGATGGACAAGGCCGCTGTCTTTCGACATGAAGGAGCAGCCGTCGCTCCGCCGGTCCGGGATCGAGCATCATGTTGGTCGTCAATTCTTTGGATATCAATGGCTTGCGCTTATGTTCTGAGCCGACATGCAGGGTGCTTCATGCCGCTTCGATGGTGTCGGAGGTGGGGCTGATATGACCGGACCGGAACAGACCTCGCCCTGGTGGGCGCCGCAGCGCTACACCGACCGGCGGCCGTTCCTGCAGGCGCGGACCGCGATCACGCGCGCGCTCCGGGCCTGGTTCGAGGAGCAGGGATTTGCCGAGGTCGAGACCGCCGTCCTGCAGGTCTCGCCGGGCAACGAGACCCATCTGCACGCGCCCCGGACCGAGCTCAGCCAGGCCGATGGCTCGCGGGCGACGCGCTATCTGCGGACTTCTCCGGAGTTCGCCTGCAAGAAGCTGCTCGCGGCCGGCGAGCCGAAGATCTACGAGTTCGCGCGGGTGTTCCGCGATCGCGAGCGCGGCGACCTGCATCTGCCCGAATTCACCATGCTGGAATGGTACCGCGCCAATGCCGGCTATGACGCCATCATGGCCGACACGATCGTCGTGATCGCGCATGCGGCGCAGGCGACCGGGATCGGGCGGTTTTGCTTCCGCGGCAGGATCGCCGATCCCTTTGCCGAGCCGGAGCTGCTGACGGTCGCGGCAAGCTTCGAGCGCTTCGCCGGCATTGATCTCCTGGCGACGATTTCGGGCGGCGAGGGCGATCGCGCGGCGCTGGCGGCGGCCGCGCACCAGCGGGTGCGGATTGCCGACGACGACACCTGGTCGGATATCTTCAGCAAGGTGCTGGTCGAGCATGTCGAGCCCAACCTGGGACAGGGCCGACTGACCGTGCTGTTCGAATATCCGTCGCCGGAGGCTGCGCTGGCACGCACCAAGGCGGGCGAACCGCGCGTCGCCGAGCGCTTCGAGGTCTATGCCTGCGGCGTCGAGCTCGCCAACGGCTTTGGCGAGTTGACCGATGCCGCCGAGCAGCGCCATCGTTTCACCGCAGCGATGGACGAGAAGGCCCGCCGTTACGGCGAGCGCTATCCGCTCGACGACGATTTCCTTGCCGCGGTCGGCCGGATGCCGGAGGCGAGCGGCGTCGCGCTCGGCTTCGACCGGCTGGTGATGCTGGCGAGCGGCGCGCCGCGAATTGATCAGGTGATCTGGACACCGCCTGCAGGAGAGCCATGAACAGGATCGATCCCAAACTGGCGGCGACGCTGCGACAGCCGCGCGAGCTGGTCGATGCCGGTCTCGCGCCAGCCTCGGCGCTCGCTGCGCTCGAGCAGGTGGCCGCGCGCTACGCGGTCGCGGTGACGCCGGAACTTGCCGCACTGATCGATCCGGACGATGCCAACGATCCGATCGCGCGGCAGTTCATCCCGAGCGCGGACGAACTCATGGAGCAACCGGGCGAGAACGCCGACCCGATCGGCGACGATGCGCATTCGCCGGTCCCGGGGATCGTGCATCGCTATCCGGATCGGGTGTTGTTCAAGCTGGTCCATGTCTGCGCGGTCTATTGCCGGTTTTGTTTCCGGCGCGAAATGGTCGGGCCGGGCAAGGCCTCGGCCTTGTCCGACGATGCCTATCGCGCGGGCCTCGATTACATTCGCAGCCATCCGGAGATCTGGGAGGTCATCCTGACCGGCGGCGATCCCTTGATGCTGTCGCCGCGCCGGCTGACCGAGATCATGGCCGATCTCGCTGCCATCGATCATGTGAAGGTCATCCGCATCCACACCCGCGTCCCGGTCGCCGATCCCGGCCGCATCAATGCCGAGATGATCGCGGCGCTGCGGGTCGAGGGCGCGACGACCTGGATTGCGATCCACGCCAACCATCCGCGTGAACTCGGCGCCAATGCGCGCGCCGCGTGCGCGCGGCTTACCGACGCCGGCATCCCGTTGGTGAGCCAGTCGGTCTTGCTGCGCGGCGTCAATGATGATGCTGCGACGCTCGAGGCGCTGATGCGCGCCCTCGTCGAGTGCCGGATCAAGCCATACTACCTGCATCACGGCGATCTGGCGCCCGGCACAGGGCATCTGCGCACCACGATCGAAGCCGGGCAGGAGTTGATGCGGACGTTGCGCGGACGCGTCTCCGGACTGTGTCAGCCGGAATATGTCCTCGACATTCCCGGCGGCCACGGCAAGGCGCCGATCGGCCCGGCCTATTTGTCGCAGCCGGCTTCCCGCGAATGTGAAGATTCCGCGGAACGGCGCTACCGTGTCGTCGATTATTGCGGTGACGTTCATCTTTATCCGCCGCAATCTTGAGGCGGATATGAGCGGGGCCGGGGACGGTCGGCAGGAGCCGCCCGAGGACGAGGGCAACCGCGGCATCGAAAATGCTGTGATGTTCGGCTTCTTTGCGGTGCTGGTTGCCGTGGGAATCTGGCTCCTTGGCACCATGGCCGATATACGGGAAAGTCCAGGATTGCGCAGCGCAGGGGCGACGCAACTGTGCTACCGTCGAGTTGCCGGAACGGGCGCGATAGGGTTGAGAAGCGGAGACGCGAGATGCGGAAGACAGTGTTGTTGATGGCTCTGATGATGGTTGCGGCCGGAGCGCCCCAGCTTGGAATGTCCCAGATTGGAATCTCCCAAGCCTGGGCGCAGCAGCAGGGCGGATCGTCCTCCATGCAGAAGAATTCGGGGGTGCCGGAAGCGCCGATCGGACATCGTCAGCCGCGCCGCGGCGACGTCGGCACTGAGAAGAATATCAGCGATCCGAACAGCCAGGCCAACAAGGAAGACGCCGCGCTCGACAAGAAGATCAAGAGCATCTGCCGCGGCTGTTAATCGGCGCAGTACGCCGGCGGAGCGCGACAGCCGCCCCGCCGGCAATGCTCAATGCGTTCGGTTGCGTCAGGCCGAACGCTCCTGCAAGCCGTCACGCCGCACGCGCCGCCTTGCGTCGACGGCGTCGGCCAGCTGCTTCAACAATTCGGCCGTCGTATCGAGGTCGATGCAGCCATCCGTGATGCTCTGGCCGTAGGTCAGAGGTTTGCCCGGCGCGACGTCCTGGCGTCCCGCGACCAGGTTGCTTTCGATCATGACGCCGACGATGCGCTGCTCGCCGCCTGCGACCTGCTGCGCGATGTCGGCGGCCACCAGCGGCTGGTTCTCCGGCTTCTTGCTCGAGTTGGCGTGGCTGGTGTCGATCATCAGCCGCGCCGCGACACCGGAGCGGCCGAGCTCGGCGGCGGCGGCATCGACGCTTGCGGCATCATAGTTCGGTACCCGGCCGCCGCGCAGGATGACGTGGCAGTCCTCGTTGCCGCTGGTCGCGGCGATCGCCGAACGGCCGCCTTTGGTGACCGCCATGAAGTGATGCGGGTGCGACGCCGATTTCACCGCGTCCGCCGCGATCCGCACGCCACCATCGGTGCTGTTCTTGAAGCCGACCGGGCAGGACAGGCCGGACGCCAGCTCGCGATGGATCTGGCTCTCGGTGGTGCGCGCGCCGATCGCGGCCCAGGACACGAGATCCGCGATGTATTGCGGCGTCGTCATGTCGAGGAATTCGGTGCCGGCCGGCAGGCCGAGATTGTTCACGGCCGACAGCACGTTGCGGGCGAGCCGCAGGCCCTTGTTGATGTCGAAGCTGTTGTCGAGATCGGGATCGTTGATCAGCCCCTTCCAGCCGACGGTGGTGCGCGGCTTCTCGAAATAGACCCGCATCACGATCTCGAGGCGGTCGGCGAGCTGCTCGCGCAGGCCGGCGAGGCGCTCGGCGTAGTCGACGGCCGCCGCGGGATCGTGAATGGAGCAGGGCCCGACCACGACCAGCAGGCGGTCATCGGTGCCGTTGAGGATGGCGTGGATGGCGTTGCGGGCGCCCATCACGACGCGGGTCGCCGTCAGGGTGCGCGGGACCTCCCGCATCACCTCTTCGGGCGTACTCAGCTCTTTCAATTCCTTGATGCGAAGATCGTCTGTCGTACTCAACACGGCTGGCTCCTTTGGATTTTCGGGACCTGCCGGCACACAAAAAAGCCGCCAGGTCTGGCGGCTTGTTTTGGATGTTTGCTGCAATTCTTCAGATTGAGCGCGATCCTCCTGCCGCCAGCGAGCTGTCGTAGCTAAAGTACCAAAAATAGCTGGTGGCAGTGGTGATCATGGGGCGGCTCTATAGCGCAGGGATTTGGGGCTGTCACCCCCCAAATGCAAGCCTGCCGCGGTTCGCCGTCAGGTGTTGCGCGCCGCCAACGCCATGCCGATCAGGGTCGCGCCGCCGAACATCAGGTTGAGGCCGACCAGCAGGCCGATCGCCCAGCCCGCCGACTCCGGCAGGCCCGCGATGATGAAGAAGGCGATCACGATATCCATCAGGCCGGCGATCAAGAGCCAGGACCAGCGTCCCGACAATTCCCGGCGGTGCTCCAGCGCGTACATGATGGTGGCGACGCCCTCGGCGACGAAATAGGCGCCGATCACGATGGTCAGCGTCAGCACGCCCTGCAGCGGACGGGCGAGCAGCACCAGGCCGGCCAATACGGCGAGCGCGGCTGAGATCAGCGACCACCAGAAGCCCGGCATGTTGCGCGCCCAGAACGTCACGATCAGTCCGCCGATGCCCGAGATCAGGAACATCCAGCCGAGGAAGATGGTGACGGCGAGGCTCGCGAAGGCCGGTACGATCATCGCCGCGATGCCGAGCACCACGAGCAGGATGCCCTCGAACAGGAACGCCTTCCAGTGCGCCTTGACGGCGGCCCGCATCTCCGATCGCAGTCTGTCGAGGTCGTTGGACAGGGTCATCGCGGCTTTCCCGATCTGCGAGCGCAACGTCTGCGCGTGCTGCGTATCCTAACTCTGGCTTGGCGCGGACGGGAAGCCCTCCGCGGCGGTCCGCATCCGGTTGCGGCCGAGCAAGTAGACGGCGGTGGTCGCGATCAGGAGCGCGAGGCCAATCAGGATCGAGGTGAAGCCGATCGGCACCAGGATGAACGACGCATTGCGCTCGGGATTGACGTACCAATGATGCAGCGAGGTGAGCAGGAAGCAGACGCCGGCGAAGCCGGTGCCGCCGCCGATCACGAGCAGCGCCCACATCCGCCTGAGCTGGCTGAGCCGCTCGCGCGCGACATCGGTGCGCGGCGCATGATGCTTGCCGAGGCGGCGCACCAGGCGGATCGCAAAGCCGATCGAGGAGAAGCCGACCAGCACGCTGGCCGAACCGAGCAGCAGCCGCGTCGTCGAGCCGAGATCGGGCATGCGCTGCAGCGCGAGCAGCGGAAAATCGAATGCCGCGTGCAGCAGCACCGGCGCGACCAGCACCAGCGTCCAGTTCGTGATCCGCGCCCAGTCGCGGTGACCGCGGTAGGCGCCAAGCGCGCCGCCGGAGCGCGCGATCGCGAGGTAAGCGCCGGCGATGATCCCGAGCGCGCCGTGGAACGGCACGGTCAGCACGCTGCGCAACGCCGCGAGCGCGCGCCACATGTCCTTGTGCTGCACCAGATAGGCGAGGTTCTCGTAGGCGGCAAAGCCGAGCCCGGCCGCCGCGCCATAGACCACCGTATCCATCGGATCGGCGAAGGCGCGGCGTCGCGTCGAGATGGCGACGATGACGAGAACCTTGACGATCTCCTCTGGTGCCGCGACGCCGAACAGCGCGCGCACCGCCTGGGTCGCCCAGGGATTGTCGGGAATAGCGAGCAGCGCGTTGAACGGAATCCGCGCCAGGCCGAGCAGCGAGATGCTGGCCGCGCCGAGCACGAAGGCGAGCCACACCTGCACCGGCGGCCCGGGGCGTTCGTCGGCTGCGATGACGAGCCACAGCACCAGGAGCGCGGGGGCAATGGCGGCGGCGCCAATGACCGTTGGAAGCGACTCAAGCAACAACATGAGCCGAACGGGCCCTTTCAATGGCATCAAAGCGATGCGCGGACCCAAGAAATGGCAGCAAGTTCAGCGGATTGCAAATCGGGCGGCGAGGAGAACCGGTTCGGCCGAGGCCATTCTCGTGTCCAATATGCCACGGCGCCCGCGAAAGCGCGCCGGAAGCCCGTTGTTGCGGTCTCGGTCAGAGCCGGGGCGGGCTGCAGGCTATCCGCTCCCGGCCAGGTTCCGAAGCCCCAAGGCTCGGACAAGGCTCGGTCAAGGCGTCATGCGGCGCTCGCCGCGCAGAGCTTTCAACGCTCCGTGAGATGGCGACCTCTGAACGAGGCGATCCGTCATCACCGCGAGCGCGGGTGCTTTGCAAAACCCGACAGCCGCAAGTTTCGGCGCCGAGCCGCTTGCGTTAGGCTATAATGCCGCAGGCAAAGCGACTGATCCGGTAAAAGCCAGAGATGACTTCCATTGATTCTGCTGTGATCGTTCTTGCCGTGATCGCTCTGTTTGCGGCTTTTGTGAACGGTGCGTTGGGTTACGGGTTTTCCTCGCTTACCGTGCCGGTCGCGCTTGTCTTCTACACCAACCGCGTGCTCAACCCCGCGGTTGTCATCGTCGAAGTCTTCGTCAACCTGTATGTTCTGTGCATCAATCTGAGCGGCGTGCCGGCGGTGTGGCGGCGCGTGCTGCCGATCCTGATCGGGCTGTTGCCGGGCATCGCCATCGGCGCCTTTACGCTGACATCGCTGCAACCCGGCTGGACCAAATTCGCCACCTACTCGATCATTCTGCCGCTGATCCTGTTGCAGGCAGCCGGTTGGCGAAGGCCGATCCAGTCGAAATGGCTGGTCGGTCTGCCCTTTGGAACGACGCTCGGCATCCTGTACTCGGTCACGACCATCTCGGGACCGCCGCTCGCGATCCTGTTCAACAATCAGGGCCTCGTCAAAGATGAGTTCCGCGCCGGGCTCGCGCTGGTCCGGGTGGCGGAATCCAGTTTGACCGCGATCGCGTACTACAAGCTCGGCCTTTTCATCGACGAGAGCCGCAGCATCCTGTTCGTGCTGGTTCCCTGCGTTGTCGTCGGCATCCCGCTCGGCGCCTGGCTGATCCGGCGGCTGGATGCCGAGACGTTTCGCCGGATCTGCATGAGCTTCGATGCCTGGGTCGTGGGATTTGGCCTGTCGCGCGTCTTGATCGAAGTGAAGCTGATCGACAGCCCGTGGGCCTACAGCGTGATGGTCGGCACGATCCTGATCGACGTCTGCTTGCTCTATGTCTTTTTCACCGCGCGGCGCGGCACCGCGCAGGGTTCGCACGCGCTGGCTTCGCTGCGATCCGGCAACCGGAGCGGTCCGAGCTGACGGCGCGTCAACCTGCCAGCAGGCGCCGGCAGGTTTCGACAAACACTTGCGCTCCTGTGACGATGTCGGCGTCGGCTGTGTTCTCGCTCCAATGATGGCTGATGCCGCCGATCGACGGCACGAACAGCATCGCCGCCGGCATGATGGTGGCGAGCACCTGGGCGTCATGGCCGGCGCCGCTCGGCATCCGGATCGATTTGCCGCCGACGCAGGCCGCGCTCGCGGCCTCGATCGCATCCTGGAAGGCGGGCGTCATCATCGCGGGCACGCCGGTACGGATGCGCTCGACCTTCACGCTGCAACGCCCCTGTGCGGTGACCTCATCCGCCATGCGACGCAGGTGCGCTTCGAGACGTGCGATCACCTCGGGATTGTCGTCGCGGATCTGGAACAACATCTCGGCGCCGCCGGGGATGACGCTCGGTGCGCCCGGATCCAGCGTGATGCGGCCAGTGGTCCACACCGTGCGCGGGCCGCACAGGGCAGGGAAGCTGTCGTCGATCGCGACGCAGAACCGCGCCAGCGCAAGTCCCGCATCCCTGCGCACCGCCATCCGCGTGGTGCCGGCGTGGTTCTGCTCGCCAATGAAGGTGATGCGATACTGCCAGATGCCGACGATCGAGGTGACGATCCCGATCTTGAGTCCGCTGCTCTCCAACGTGTCGCCTTGCTCGATATGGGCTTCGAGATAGCCGATATGGCGGCCAGCCTCGGCGGTGAGGCGCGGGCGGCCGGCGAAGCCGGCATCCTGCAATGCCTGTCGCATGGTGCGACCATCGGAGCGGTCGCGCGCGGCGTCGATGTCGGCTTCGGTGACGGCGCCGGCAAATGAGCGGCTGCCGAGGAAACTGCCGAAATGCCCTTCCTCATCGCACCACGAAGCGACCTCGACCGCGCCGCGAATCTCCGGATCGGGATTGATGACGCGCGCGGCTTCCAGCGCGTAGATCACGCCGAGCGGCCCATCCAGCCAACCCGCATGATTCTGGCTCTCCAGATGCGAGCCGGCCAGTAGCTTCGGTCCCGGCTTTGCGCTGGTGCCGAGCAAATTGCCGATGCCGTCGATCGTCGCCGTGAGGCCCGCGTCGGGCAGGCGGCCGGCGAGCCAGTCGAGCGAGCGCAGATGCGGCTCGGAGAAGGTCGGCTTGTGCACGCCGGTCTTGTAGGCGCCGATCGCACGCAGCGCGTTGAGATCGGCGAGCACACGCTTGCCGTCGAAGCGATCGTTGGGGCCTGGCATGAAAGGACTCCGGATTAGCGTCTTGAATACGTCTTGGCGCCGCAATCCCGTCTTGATGCCGTCGCGGTTGGATGCGACGGAACAATCAGGGTGAACGATTTCTTAGCGGTTCTGCTCTTAGGTCGCAGTACGACTGTCGCAGTACGAATAGCGTGTGAGTGTGATCATGTCTGCATTCCGGAACTGGGCCCGCAAGGCCGCCGTGTTGTTTCTTCCGATCGCGCTCGGCGCCTGCGCGCAGGTTGCGCAGCAATACAGCATGACCACGCCGGCGCCTGGAAGCGGTCCGCTGGCCTGGGATGGCGCGGGACATGATCCGAATCAACCGCAGCCGCGGCGTCATGCGCGCAACGTGTCACCTGCCGTGCCCGAGGCGCAGCTGTCGGATGCGGAGGCTGACGATCGGCTCGCGCGCAAGCTCGTGATCTGCAGCACCTGCATCAAGCAGACACCGGCCGTGGCGGCGGTGCAGCCGACCAATCGCCAGGACGTCGCCAGCAATCACTAACGGCCGGTGCCGAGCGTGCTGCCGCGGGCCGGCCTGCAGGCCTTAGTTAGGCCACGAAGTCGGTTGATGCGCAGGCCCATGTCGATCCGCAGATTCATTGTTCCCGCCGTCGTCCTCGCGCTCGCCGCCACCATCCTGATCCACGTCGGCGGTTCACGAGCCCATGCCCATGTGCCGCTGCATTGCGGCTTCTGGACCTCGATCGAGGCCGGTCTGTCCTGCAGATAGGCTCTTCAGGGCCAATCCGGGAAAAGCGTGTCTCGACGCTTGCCCGCCCGGCCAATCGCCACTATACGTTCGCCCGTCGCGGCCGTTGACGGCTGCGGCCAATCCGGCCCATCTCACGTCTAACGTATTGATTTGCCGGGAGTTTTGCTCCCTTCGTCTATCGGTTAGGACGCCACCCTTTCACGGTGGAGAGAGCGGTTCGATTCCGCTAGGGAGCGCCATCACGCGCCAAACCGAAATTCCCGCCAATGCAATGACCGTCCTTGGGCGGACTGCCCTGTCGTGCCTTCTGAACGGTGTGAACAACGCCGCGATCCCTGCAATCCGCCGCGATTTCGCAACCCTTTGGTAAGCCACCGGCGCTAGGCGTGTGCCCGGGGATGATGTGAATGGCGTTAGGGTCCAAGAAGCGCGACGTGCGCAAATCGCTGCGGCAGTCCGGCTGGATCACGCTCGACGGCGGATTCGCGGCGCGCCCTTGCGTGATCGAGGACATGTCCGCGTCGGGCGCGAAAATCACCGTCCAGGACAACAACACGCTGCCGGCCAAGCTGCGGCTGGCGTTCTCGCGCGATGCCCGCACCGGACGCGCCTGCGAGGTGGTGTGGCGCGAAGGCAAGACGTTCGGCGTCAAATTCGTGCGCTAGCCTCAAAAGGCTGTGCAGGATAGAAGGCCGGATGCGCAAAGCCTGCCTCGCCATCGCCGTCCTGCTTCCCGTTGCCGCATTGGCGCAGCAGGGCGACCGCCGGAACTTCCAGGCGCCGCCCGACGCCGGGAAAACCTTGCCGTCGAAATCGATGACGCGGAGCAATCCCTGCGCGTCGTACGGACCGGGCTTCGTCAAGGTCGAGGGCACCGACACCTGCGTGAAGCTCGGCGGCGGCATCAGTGTCGAAGGCGGCACGATGTCCAGCGGGCGCTGAGCGGCCTGCCGGCCGCGCTCACGACATCGGCGGCGCGACGATTTGCACGAAGGCGGGCCGCTGCGCGATCTCGCCGAACCAACGTTCGAGATGGGGCAGCCTCGGTTTGGTGATACCCTCGACGCCGAACCAGCGCCGCGCAAAGGCGCCGAGCGCGACGTCGGCGATGGTGAACTGATCGCCCTCGATGAAGCGGCGGGTTGCGAGCTGCGCCTCGGCGACACGCCACACCATGCCCTCGGCATCGGCGGCCTGCTGGAGCTGAACCATGTCGCGCTGCTCCGGCGGGGTGCGCACCAGCCCCCAGAACACCGGACGGTCGACCGGTTGCAGCGTCGACAGCGTCCAGTCGAGCCAGCGGTCGACGGCGGCGCGTGCCTTCGGCGCCTGCGGATAGATCGGAGAGTGCTGGCCATAGGCCATGCAGAGATAACGCATCATCGAATTGGATTCCCACAGCACATAGTCGCCGTCGACCAGGGTCGGAACGCGCCCGTTCGGATTCATCGCGAGATAATCGGGCTGATCATTCTTGCCGAACTGCATGCCGGCGTCGATGCGCTGATAGGACAGGTCGAGCTCGGCGAGACACCAGAGCACCTTCTGCACATTGACCGAATTGGCCCGGCCCCAGATCGTCAGTTGCGGCTTGCTGTCCATCACGCGTTTCTTCCCGCTGTTGTGCTTTGGGCGCGTTCTTAGCCGAAGCCTCAGGGAAAAGCGCGGGGCGAATTGCACCGAGAACAAAAAAGGAGGCTCCGCCGCATTGCGGCAGGCCTCCTCGATGTCGATGCGTCAAAGCTCCGTCAGTGACCGAACAACAACCACAGCACGATGATTACCGGAATCGGCACACCCAACAGCCAAAGCAAAATTCCTCGTCCCATCTCCGTTGCCTCCTCGCATTCCTCTTGTGGGGAGGCAACGTCAATGGTCGCGTCACGTTCCTAACGATCGCCCCGCGCATTGCCGCGGGAAAGCGAGCAGGAACGAAGCGCGCGGACGCGGAGTTTACCAGTGACCGGTATTGGGCATCGAGGCCCATGGTTCGGCCGGCGCCTTCGGATCGCCCTTCTGCAGGATCTCGATCGAGTGCAGGTCGGGCGAACGCACGAATGCCATGTTGCCGTCGCGCGGCGGACGATTGATGGTGACACCCATCTTCATCAGCCTCTCGCAGGTCGCGTAGATGTCGTCGACCTCATAGGCGAGGTGGCCGAAATAGCGGTCCTCGCCGTATTTCTCCTCGTCCCAATTGTAGGTCAATTCCACCAGCGGCGCGCCGCGGGTTTGCGGCAGCGACTTCAGCAGATGCAGGTCCTCCTCCGCGCAGAGAAACACCAGCGTGAAGCGGGCCTTGTCATTGTCGATGCGACGCACTTCCTTCAGCCCCAGCGCGTCTTGATAGAATTTCATCGCGACATCGAGATTGCGGACGCGCAGCATGGTGTGCAGATAGCGCATTTTTTATCCTCCTGAGAGATTCAGAGATTTTCTTTGGGCTCGGGCGAGACGGGCCAAGAATTAGCAGCAAAATGCGACACAGGGCAGGGACTTTGCGCGGCACGCGATATGAGAAAGCCCCGCCCGGGAAAAATCCGGGACAGGGCTTTCGTAGTCGAGCCTTGGAGGCTGCGCCTCTATCTCATCGAATGACGGTCATGGCCAATCAAGGACGCGCGAGGTTGGACGTTCTCTAAAAATCGAACCCCACGGGGGGGCAGGTTCCCGGGCCCGGAAATAGAAAGCCCCGCAGGCTGGATGCGGGGCTTTCCCAGCTGACGGACTGGGGATCTCTCAGGGCGTGAGCCGTCAACTGTTGGGGACCAAACTTAAGGTTGAATTCGTAAAATGCAACAGCGCCGCGTAGACGGAATATCTTCGTCCCACAGCGCTGTGCCGGATGCTGGGCCCTGAAATCCCCAGCGCGAATAAGTCTTCGGGGCGGGCAAAAAGTTCAACGACGTCGCATGGGATACGCGGTGCCAAGCCCGCAAGGGCGCCTATCGCCACCCCGGTCTTGATGTGCGTCTTGATATCTCGTCTTGATATCTCGCGATCAATTCGGCTTCGGCCCCTTGGTACCGGTTTTTGGGGCGTCGGTCGCGCCACCCGCCGTGCCCTTGGTCTCGGACTCATTGGCCCGTTTCGTATCCATGCCCGTGGTGTCCATCGAGCCCCGCGGCGTGGCTCCATTGGTATTTTCAGGCCGCTCCATGCCGCTTTGCGGGGCGGGGCCCGTATTCTGGGCAAAGGCCGGGCTGCAGATCAGGGTGAGGAGCATGATGATGATCGGCTTGTACATGGATGTCTCCTGGCGTTACCAGGATGACCGGCACGCGGTCGAGTGGTTCCTCTCGATCGCATCGACCGGAGTGGGGCGAGCCGCGGCCTCCGGTGCACTCGGCGCGGCGGTTGCCGTCGCCGCCCCCTCACACCTTGATGTCGAGAATGGTTTCGATGGCGTCGCGGTCGGCCTTGTTCTTGGCGGCGAACACGTCGAGCACATCCTCGCTGATGACACGCGGCTGCTGCTTCGCCGTCTGATCGACGACGAGCTGCACCCGGGCTTGCGTCACTTCGGCAGGTACGGGGTAAATGAGCATGGCTCGCTCCCTCCGGCAGCCGACCTTGTCAGGGCTTTCTTAACGATTTGTGAGCGCCCGGACCGGCGCTTTTGGTCCGAATCGGGACTCCAGCGGCATCGACCCGCTCGCCTGCGGCCAGGCTTGGCGCCATACTGCCGCTTTCGGGACCGGCGGCGCGATCGATGAGGAATGGGCTCTATTCGATCCACATCCACATGACGGACGGAGTCCGGGGCCGCGACAGCGGTGTCTTGATCCTGCGCGACGGGTTGCTGATCGGCGGCGGACCGTATTTCTGGTCGATCGGCGCCTACACGGTCGGCGAGGGGACCTGGAAGGGGCACCTCAGCACCAACCAGCACACGCCGTTACCTGACCCGTTCACGCGGCCGCTGTTCGCAGGCCACGAGGTGACGAGCGGCTTCTCCGGCACCTTCAGCGGCGACCAGGCCGAGGTGTTCGGCACCGTGCTGGTTGGAACCCGCAGCCTGGGCTTCCAGGCAACCCTGAAACGGCTGGCGGACGCCTGATCGGCGCGAGGCCTGTGGACGGGTGCGCAGCAAGTGTCGAAGCCCCTTGCACAAATCGGCCGGGTGCTGCGGTGGATTTGCTGCGGACAAGCAGGGGATATTCTGTGGACTCGCGGTGTGCGGCCGATCGAGCCATCATTACCGGGCCACCGCTAACCCTACCGGGTTAGGTTAAGGGCAACATCGCGTTGCCACCACCTGCGATTGCGCTAGGGATGATTGCAGGTGACCGCCATGATGCCATCGTTCCATAGCGCTGACCGACCAACCCACCGGCGTGTCATGGTGGTGGGTCTGCTGTTCTGCGCGGCCTTCGTGGTGATCAGCTTCTGGCTGCGGCCGCAGCCCGAGGGTGGCAAGGTGCTCGTCAAGGCGGATCGGCTGGTCCGTACCGCGGGAGAGGCGCGCAAGGCGAACTGACGAGACGAACTGCAAGGCCCGCCGGCGCTCAGTCCGGCAGCTTCCCGTTCGGGTGCTTGTGATACATCGCGATGCCGATGAAACCGGCAAAGCCCATCACATTCAGCAGCAGTTCCATCCACGCCGGCATCGATGCCAACCTCGCTTGTGCAAAAGCTAATCTCTCAGGTTGTGTTTTTGTTCCGGCGCTAACCGATGGTAGCTTTGCGCAATCGCATGGCTGCGGAACCGGAGCACTGCCCGCACCGGGCCTGGTTGCAACCATCCCATCGCCCCCGCGTTAGCTTCACGAACTTGAGTGAGGAGGTTGCGATGAAAAAGACATTGGCAGTCCTGGCGACGGTTGCGACGGTTGGTGCAACGATGGTCAGCGCGCCGGCACAGGCACGCGGCATCGGTCCAGGCCTGGCTTTCGGTCTGGCCGCCGGCGCACTCGCCGCGGGCGCGGCTGGCGCATATTACGGCCCTCATTATTACTACGGGCCCGGCTACGGCTACTATGGCCCGCGATACGGCTATTACGATGACGGATACGCCTACTACCGCGGTCCGTACTATCGGCACCACTACTACCGCCATTACTGGTAATGGCGACGAGCCCGGAGCACATCGCTCCGGGCTTTCTCAACTGCGCCTCATGATGTGATGGCGAGGACGCCCGCATTGACCATGAGCGGGCAAGGACGCCATCAGGCGCGCTTGCGGTGCAATCCGCTCCAGACAGTGCCGAGCGTGTTGTCGTAATATTCCTGGCGGTCACGTTCGAACTTCTGCTGCGTCGCCCGGAAGCTTGCAATGCGTGCGACGATCTCCTCGCGCTCGCGCGCGACGCGCTCTTCCAAATCCGTCATTGCCCATCCTCGTCGTCGTGGTCCTATCCCGGCGCGCATTGGCGTCGGTGAATCGGGCGTCAATGCGGAGCAGGCCGTGCAGGAATGTGATGATGCTGAGGCGGCGGGGCGGGGCCTGGTCAACCGCGTCGCGGTCGGGCTCGCAACCGGCCCGACCGTGCTATAGTCGCTGTGGCCAACCGGATCGTTTGCAGTGATCGCGAAAGACTTGCGCAGCGGCGTCGAGCTGCTCGGCAACATGATTGCCGAGGCATCATCGATCGTGCCCTTCACCGGGGCGGGCATCTCGACCGAGTGCGGCATCCCCGACTTCCGCTCGCCCGGCGGGCTGTGGACCCGCAACCGGCCGATCCCGTTCGACGAGTTCGTCGCCAGCCAGGAGGCGCGGGACGAATCGTGGCGTCGCCGCTTCGCGATGGAACCGACGTTCGCGGCGGCTAAGCCCGGTCGCGGGCATCGCGCGCTCGCCTCGCTCTACCGGGCCGGCAAGGTTCCCGGCATCATCACGCAGAACATCGACAACCTGCATCAGGCCTCGGGCTTCAAGGCCGACGACGTCATCGAGCTGCACGGCAACACGACCTATGCCCGCTGCATCGGTTGCAGCAAGGACTACGACCTGTCGTGGGTGAAGCAGCACTTCGACAAGACCGGTGGGGCGCCCGACTGCGCGGAGTGCGGCGATCCGGTGAAGACCGCGACGATCTCGTTCGGGCAGTCGATGCCGGAGGATGCGATGCGCCGCGCCGCGGAACTCGCCCGGCAGTGCGATCTGTTTCTGGCGATCGGGTCATCGCTGGTGGTGTGGCCCGCCGCGGGCTTTCCGATGATGGCGAAGGAGAGCGGCGCGCGGCTCGTGATCATCAACAACGAGCCGACCGATCAGGACGACATCGCCGATCTGGTGATCCGCCACGACATCGGCGACGCGCTTGGTCCTTTCGTAGGCAATTGATGCCCGATTGATTCGCGGGCTGTGCAAGCCTGTTCATAGTTCCCGCAAGAATCGTTTTTTAGCTATGCCCGGCAAGCGGGAGTGTTATCTTTTGATCGAGAGATTCGCGCAGCGTCCAGGTGAGTTGTCCAAGTGAGTTGGTCACGGAGAGCAGCGCGTACAGGATGCGCCGCAACGTCGGCGATCTGCATTTTGATGTGTGGGGTCCGGGGTCATGGGGTCGGACGGATTTGAGTCCAAGAAGCTCGGCGGACCGCCGATCGGCGGAGTTGGGCAAAGTCGGATTGCACAAGGCGAGTATGGCAGCGCGCCGCGCGATCCGGCGATGGATGCCTTCTCCGGTCTCGGCGACGCCGCGGCCAATCTGGTCGAAGTCTCCGGCGTCATCAAATGGTTCGACGCTTCGAAGGGATACGGCTTCATCGTCCCCGACAATGGCTGGCCCGACATCCTGCTGCACGTGACGGTGCTGCGGCGCGATGGCTATCAGACCGCCTATGAGGGTGCGCGCCTCGTCGTCGAATGCGTGCAGCGCGCCAAGGGCTACCAGGCCTTCCGCATCGTCTCGATGGACGAGTCGACCGCGATCCACCCGGCGCAGATGCTGCCGCCGCGCACCCACGTCACGGTGACCGCGACCAGCGGGCTCGAGCGCGCGCAGGTCAAGTGGTTCAACCGGCTGCGCGGCTTCGGCTTCGTGACTTGCGGCGAGGGCACGCCCGACATCTTCGTGCATATGGAGACGCTGCGTCGCTTCGGCATGACCGAGCTGCGCCCCGGCCAGTATGTGCTGGTGCGGTTCGGGCCCGGCTCCAAGGGCATGATGGCCGCCGAGATCCACCCCGAGACCGGCCCGTCGGCGCTGTCGTCGCACTGAGCCCATCAGCCGCCTCCTGACGGAAACGTGAGCCGCTGGCGAGGCCTCTCGGCTCTGGCATTTGCCGCAATCATCGGGTTAGGGTCCGCCGGAAATTCTTCCCCGGTTGCGAGTATTTGTCGATGAATTCCGTTCGTAGTGTTGGTCGGCTGTCGCTGATGGCCTGCCTCGTCATCATGGCCGGCGTGCTGCTGGCCCCGGCCGCGCAGGCCGCCAGCGTCCAGCCGCTCGAGATCGTCACCAAGTCGGGCGTGCATGTCTTCTCGGTCGAGATGGCGACCACCGAGCAGGAGAAGGAGACCGGCCTGATGTACCGGAAGGAGCTCGCGGACGGCAAAGGCATGCTGTTCGACTTCTCGCCGGAGCAGGAGGTGTCGATGTGGATGAAGAACACCTACATCTCGCTCGACATGATCTTCATCCGCGCCGACGGGCGTATCCTGCGGATTGCCGAGAATACCGAGCCGCTGTCGACCAAGATCATTCCGTCGCGGGGCCTCGCCAAGGGCGTCCTCGAGGTGATTGCCGGCACCGCGCAGAAATACGGCATCCAGCCCGGTGACCGGGTCGGCCATCCGCTGTTCGGCGGCCACTAGCGTTTTGACGCGATTTCGGCACGGAAACCGATGCCGGTTTCGGCCGCAGCAAGCGCGCACCGGCGCCTTGCTGGCGCCGGCTGAAGCGTGTATCCACGGGGCTTCTCGGAAATGTCGGGGTATAGCGCAGCCTGGTAGCGCGGCAGTTTTGGGTACTGCAGGTCGTTGGTTCGAATCCAGCTGCCCCGACCATCCCATCCCGAGGCTTCATCGCACACTGTACCGTGGCCGGTCGCGCGAGACCGGGCGGACATAGCTTTGATCGAGATCATCCGGACCGACGCAACAACGCCGCCCGGACGGAATATGTTCGCCCAGGCGGCGCCGTCGAATACTGGGCCCTGAAATCCCCAGTGCCAATGAGTCGTCCGGACAGCGGATAGGTTCAATATTGCGCCGCCTCGCCGCAGCCTGCAGCGGGAGGTCAACCGCTGAGAACGCGGCCGGATGTGGCTTGCCGATCATGCGCGCGTGCTGGCAGGGTGGTTGGGCCTGACAAGACCAATCCGCGAGGAGGCACCATGGCGCACAGACTGATCGATATCTCCGTTCCCCTGCAGAACGACGTTCCGGCCGATCCGCCCGGCAATCACCCGACCATTCAGTATATCGACCACCAGCAGGGGCTGCCGCGCATGCTGCAATTCTTCGATGGATTGAAGGCGGCCGATTTGCCTGACGGGCAGGGCTGGGCGGTCGAGCAGGTCTCGCTCTCGACCCACAACGGCACCCATCTCGATGCGCCCTGGCATTTCCATCCGACCATGAACCGTGGCGAGCGGTCCTGGACCATCGACGAGGTGCCGCTGGAATGGTGCTTCCAGCCGGGCGTGAAGCTCGACTTCCGGCATCTGCCTGACGGTTACGTCGCGACCGCGGGCGATGTCGAAGCCGAGCTGAAGCGCATCGGTCACACCCTGTCGCCGCTCGAGATCGTCGTCGTCAACACCAGCGCCGGCGCGAAATATGGCCAGCCCGATTACGTCAATTCGGGCTGCGGCATGGGCTATGAGGCGACGATGTATCTGCTCGAGCGCGGCGTGCGCCTGACCGGCATCGACGGCTGGAGCTGGGACGCGCCGTTCGTTTTCACCGCGAAGCGTTATGCAGAGACAAAGGACGCCAGCCTGATCTGGGAAGGCCACAAGGCCGGGCGGCACATCGGCTACTGCCATATCGAGAAGCTGCACAACCTCGAGCAGCTGCCCTCGACCGGGTTCACGGTGTCGTGCTTCCCGGTGAAGATCGAGCGCGCCTCGGCCGGGTGGACGAGGGCGGTCGCGATCCTCGACGGCTGACCGCGGCGGGCGTTCCTGAACAGGCCCGGGAACCGGTGGACAGACTGTTCATTCCGCTCGATTGTTGCGGGATGGCTACAGCCTAAGGCAGATCAATCTGCTCTGATGCACGTCGTAGATGCATTGAGTGATTGGGCCGGCGGCTCGTCCTCGCGTCCCGATTTTCTGAAGCGTTCTCTCCCGTGACTAGAGCCCCGGCGCGTCTCCCGGGGCTCTCTCTTGCGTGCCACCGTCAAGCCGGGCCACAAACGAAATCAGGTGCGCCGAGACCGACGCACCTGCTTGATATCGTCAATATCGCTCGCGGTTGTTACCAACGGCAAACGCGAACACCACGCGGGGTCCACCAGCAGCGGGGACCGACGTAACCGCCGTAGTAGCCATAGCCACGGCCATAATATCCGCGACCATAGCCCCACCCGCGGCCGCGACCCCAGTAGCCGCGCCCGCGCCATTGCGCTTGCGCAGACGACGTGGTGGCGCCGACCAGGATGGCAGAGGTGCTTGCGACATAGACGAACAACAAAGCGACTGCTGCAAGGCAACGAGTCAGGATATTGTAGCGTTTAGTCATTCCAGAGATCTCCAGTCACTTCCAAACATCAGAACCGATGCTGGCTGTCTCGCTTAGACGCGCGAGACCGGCATTCGGTTCTTACGCGGCAAGACAATATTTTCACCAAGGTTCTTGCGGATTTTGCGGACACTATTGAGGTCGATACATGAGGTCAAGTTACGGTCCCATTTGCAGATATGATCCGGCCGCGGCGTTCATCTTGCCGTTCATCTGCCGTTCATTCTGTTCATCATGATCTGCATGATCTGCGTTGATTTGATCGTTGGCCGCAGAGTCGAAATTCGAAGACCTCGAGAAAAGTGTATCGGTAACTTGATGTCGACACGATCGTGCGTTCCGAGCATCCAGTAAGTCGCCCGCCGAAGAGTATCCATGCCGAAGCAACACACCTATGTCCTTGGTCTCAACGTCTACGACCATGACGTGAGCGCCTGCCTGCTGCGTGACGGCGCGATCGCCTACGCGATCTCCAAGGAGCGCATCACCCGCGAGAAGCACGCTTCCGGCTTCTACAAGGAGGTCGTCGATTACTGCCTGTCCGCCGAGGGCATCACGCTCGACGACGTCGATCTCGTGGTGCGCAACAGCTACATCCTGCCGGTGCCCGAGCTGGAGGAGCGGATGCTCCACCAGGACATGCCGGGCTTCCTGCCGATCGCCGAGCGCAATGAGGCAATGAAGCATCCGCTGTTTCGTTCCAAGTCCGACAAGGTGGTATCGATCTCGCATCACCTCGCGCATGCCTACAGCGCATTCGCGGTGTCGCCGTTTAAGGACGGTGTCGTGATGATCGTCGACGGCGTCGGCAACTACCAGGCCGACGCGATGGAGTCCTATCCGCAGGACGGCGCATCGCCGCTCGCCCGCGAGTCCGAGAGCTACTACAGGTTTGACGACACCAGGCTGGAATGCCTGAAGAAGGTCTTCATGGAGCCGGCGCGCGGTCTGCTGTCGGACGAGTTCTACAACATGCCGGGCCTGGGGGCGCTGTACAGCCGGGTCTCGACCTACGTGTTCGGCGACTGGAACAAGTGCGGCGAGCTGATGGGGCTTGCGCCCTATGGTCGTCGCGAGCAGGTCGGCCATCTCCTCGAGATGAAGGACGGCAGGCTGCACGTGCCGTTCTGGGGCGACGACAACCGGCAACCCTTCGTGCTCGACGGCGGCAGGTGGGACCAGAGTCCTGCGATGCGGCACTGGGAGGACATCGCCTGGCGGGTGCAGGACGACACCGAGAACGTGCTGCTGGCGCGGGCGCGCTGGCTGCGCGAGACCACCGGTGCGAAGAACCTCTGCATCGCCGGCGGCGTCGCGCTGAACTGCGTGGCCAACGGGCGTATCGCGCGCGAAGCAGGCTTCGAGAATATCTGGATCCAGCCCGCCGCCGGCGACGACGGCATTGCGATCGGCTGCGCCTATTACGGCTGGCTGGAAATCCTCAAGCAACGCCGGTCGTTCGTGATGGACCACGCCTATGTCGGCCGGCGCTACAGCGACGCCGAGGTCGCGGCCGCGCTGCAAAGCTTCCTGGTGCGCATCCAGGTCGACGCCAAGCGAAGCGACAACATCTGCCGCGATACCGCGAAGCTGCTTGCCGACCAGCGCGTGATCGGCTGGTTCCAGGACCGTTCCGAATTCGGCCCGCGCGCGCTCGGCAATCGCAGCCTGATCGCCGATCCGCGCAAGGCCGAGATGAAGGACATCCTCAACAGCCGCGTCAAGCATCGGCAGGCGTTCCGGCCGTTCGCCCCGATCGTGCTGGCCGAGCGCATGCGGGAGATTTTCGAGGGCGAGGAGGACTCGCCCTACATGCTGATCGCAAAGCCGGTGCGGCCGGAATGGCGCGACAAGATCCCGGCGATCGTGCATGTCGACGGCTCGGCGCGGGTGCAGAGCGTGCGCGAACAGACCAACCCGACGCTTTACCGTCTGCTGAAGGAGTTCGAGGCGCTGACCGGCGTACCGGTGCTGATCAACACGTCGTTCAACGTCAAGGGCGAGCCGATCGTCGAAACGCCCGAGGATGCCGTGAGCTGCTTCCTCACCACCGGGATCGACAACCTCGTGCTGCACGACACGCTGGTGTCGAAGACCGCGATGCACAAGGTCGTTGCGCCGGTCATGACTACGTTCGGCGATGTCACGAGCATCGTTGCCGCGACCGCCGCGCCTGATCCGAGCCGCGCAGGCTGATCGGGTTGCTCCCAGTGAGGTTGTCATAGCGGTTGTCTTGGCGGCGATCGAGGATCAGGCGGGCGCGGATGGCGCGATGCCGCGCCCCAGCGCGAACTGGCCGACCGGTCCCTCGATGTGGAAGTCGAGCCCGGTCATTTTCGCGAACAGATCGATATTGACGGTGCCGATCGCACAGCCGCCGAGGCCCAAATCCGTCGCCACCAGATACAGCGTCTGGGTCAGGACGCCGACGTCCTTCAGGATCAGCGCATAAGCGATGGCGCTGTACTTCCAGGAGATCCGGCCGAAGCGCGCGGCGATCGTGATCAGGATCTGAGGCCGAGACGATGCATCCATGGCGAAGGCCGCGCTTTGCATCACGGCCTCGACGTATTGCGGGCGGACGTCGATGGCGGCCAACGCGTGCGCATCGGCGTCGTAATGATAGAGGCCCGGCGTCAAGCCATCGCAATTGGCGACGGCGAGATAGAGCTCAAGCTCGTAGGCGCTGCCTGCTGCGGGATACGGCCTGCTGGTGTATTCGATCTCGGGCCCGTCGTCGGCAAACTCGAGCGGGCTGCTCCATTTCGCCCGGACCCGCGCGACACTGTTCAGGAATGCCGCAAGCTCGGCCAGCGTGATCGGTTTGCGATCGTCGAAATCGCGCGTCGAGCGTCTGTCATGCAGCAGCTGTTCGAGCGCGGAGGCGGTGCAATCGGAGTCCGGCAGCTTGATGGTCTTGCCAGGCCAGGCCGGCCGGATCGCGGGAAGCGGCGCGATCAGCCCGGTGTGCGGATAAAGGCCTCCCAGCGGATTGGCCTGCCGGCCTTCCGTGCTGCGGGTGTGGAACAGCAGATCGTGGAAATCCCACAGCACCAGGCCGTCGTCGCCTTCGGCCTGCCGCAGGGTATCGCGGTCGGTCGCGTCGGCCTCGACGAGGATGTGACAATCCAGCAGGAGCGCGAGCAGGGCTGATCCCGGATAGCCGTCTTGACGCCGGATCTGGCTGATCCTGTGCGGGGTGGCGAGGGTCGCGAGCAGGGCCGCAATCCCCGCGTCACGAATCCTGAACAGCGCGCCGGCCCGCGGGGATTCCAGTACCATCTCTGCGCCGCGTCGCCGCATATAGGCAAAGCGCGACAGCACCACCGTTGTCGCGTCAGTGAGCTTCGGCGTCCGCGGCCAATAATCCGGAAGCTGCGGTTCGATCACCGCCAGATCGTCGTTGGCGCGTGCGCCCGCGAGGCGAAATTCAATCAGGCCGCGGCGCGCCAATTGCCGGAGCAGGCGCTCGATGTCGCGCTCGACCGCATCGCCGTCGGGCGCAGCGGCAGATAGCGGCATCCCGGTCGGCAGCTGCTGTGCACGCTTTATTGCTGCGGCGCTGAACGTCCCCAGCGGCTCCGAATAATCGTCGAAATGCGCCGCCATGCTGCCATCGGCCTGCGCCTGCAACACGACGCGCGGGTTGAGCCGGGCGAAAAGGGTCGGCGGCGTGCCCCGCGATGTCTTGTTCTCGTTCGTTTTCCTGGGCGCAGGCACGCCGGTATCACCTCAGCTATGCGGGAGGAACGGCGTCAACTCGCTCTCGAGCGACGGGTGATCGCGCAGTCCCAGCTTGACCGGTACGTCGTAGAGCCGTCCCGGTCCAAAGCGGCGATAGAAATGGCGCAGGCCCGGGACGATGACCCGGACCACCGGCACTTCGACGTCCGGCCGGGTCTGATCGAGCACGAGGAAGTCCATGCCGGCGCGCGCGGCGATCTCGACACAGGCATCGGCTTGCGCGCGCGCATTGTCGAGCGGTACGTTCGCCGCCGGGGCGGGGGGCACGATCGGGTTGGGGTCCGGAATCAAGAACGGATGGTCCTCGAGCCGCAGCGGATTGATACCATCCAGGCTCGGCTTCTCGCCGCTGCCGCCGCCCATCAGTCCGATCGACAGGAACTGGTTCAGCTCCGTCAGCGACCGCAGCAACGCGATGCGCGGGTCGAAGTGCGAGCCGGAGCCGAACTCGATATTCTCTTGTCCGTTCTGCATCCAGTGCACGATGGCAACATAGGTCGGGATGGCGAGATCGCTGGTGATGTCGAGCACCCAGAGCTTGCGGCCGGATGCCTCGAGCTGCGATTTGAGGTCGCGGACATACGCATCGTCGAACTGGTCGAGGTCGACCTCTGCCCGCCGCGATCGGTTGTACCACCAGATCGCGTAGGCATCGCGCTCCATCAATTCAAGGAAGCCTTGTGTGATCGCTTCCTCGCGGGTGTTGCCGGCCGCGCAGCCGTTGGAATCGGCAGCGAAGGCGGCCGGGCCCTGGTAGAAGAAATACAGCAGGCTGGTCGGAATCTGGCGGAAACGCTTGTCGCGCAGCGACCAGACCGGGCTCCACTCGATCCGCTGCGACGGATCGAACGGTTCCGGCGCCGGCTGGGTGGGATGGGAGTCGTTATGGTTGTGCACGGCACGGGTGCGGTACTGCTCGTCGCTGAACAGCAGGATGTCGTTGGGAGGGATTGCGTCGCCTGAGGCAAAGTCGGTGAAGCGCTTGCGCGCCCGGATCTCATCGCCCTGGAAGATTCCCGAATATCGCTCGATCGCCTCCATCAGTGCGCTGGCCTCGCCTTGCTCGGCGGTGCTGCCCTTGCCGAAGCTGCCGCCGCTCAATCCCGCGCGGAGCTGATCGACGTTCTGCGCCGGCGCGGAGAAATTATGCTGGGCGTAGAAATTGGTGTTCATCGGCAGATCGACCTCGATCCGCTCCAGCCGCGTCACCACGCCGGTCAGCGGGCTGACATGCTTCCTGAACCGCGCCACCGTGGCGCGTGACGACACCGCACGATAACCGCCGCTGGTCATGATGAGCTTGGCGCCCGGTCCCAATTCAACCGGCTGCGGCGCGCGCCGCGGGTTTTGCAGTTTCTTGCTGCCGCAGGTAGGGCATTGCGGTCGCGCCGCCACATAGTGCCTGGCGATCGTCGAGCCCAGCAGGTCGAGACTGACGATGTGGTTGCGCAGATCGGTGCGGAAGCCGCTGGCGATCGCCTTGGCGATCTCAACCGCGGCGAGCTGGATGGCGCTCTGTCCAACCGGATGCTGCGCGAGCGGAGAGACCGCGACCGGCCGCGCCGCGCCGCGATCGAGGAAGCCCTTGACCTCGCGGTTGCGGATCATCCGGTCGAACAGGCAGGTCCAGCACGCGGTCTGCCCCGGATTGAACACGGGACCGACCAGCGGAAACACGCCGGACGGCTGCACCAGCAACCAGGGCGATCCGTCAGAGACATGCTGCAAATTGCGCTCGGCAAGCCGCCGATCGAGGTAGTCGTTCACCAGCGTGACCGTGAGGTCGGGCGATGTCTTGACGACGCGGACGCCCAGCTCCTGGAGTGCCTTGCTCAATTCGACCGCGCCCTTGACGTCGATCGCCTCGAGTCGAACCCGGCAATTGTGCAGGTTCTGCTCGGCGATCGCCTCGGGAAGGCCGAGGCTCGCCCAAAGCCCGGCAATAGCGTTGGCGTGACCGGGCGGCTTTGAGATCACATACCGGCGATCACAGAGCCGCTTGATGGCTTCATTGATCTTGTCAGATGGAAACTTCCGCCCGAGTTCGGCGGTGAGCCTGGCGACACTACAGCCATTCGCACCGATCGCGGACGCCAGCGCGCAGTAGAGCTCGCCATGGAGGAAGAACTTTCGGTCTTCGGAATAGAGGCAGACAACGTCCGGAGGCAGCACATAGGCTGTGAAATTCGGAGCGAACTGCAGAACGTCCTTGTTGGCGCGCGGGGTGGATTTTCCTGGCAAAGAACCGTTCCTGTGCAGCTTGCGGGGAGACTATTGAATAGGAGACGAGCCGTGAAGCGGGGGCGTCGCGCCGGCCGCGACAACGTTCGCGCGGGGACCCGCAACGAGCCGGGCAACGATACGGCGACAAGATGAATTGACAACATGAATTGGCCGGGCCGACGTGTGTCGGACCCGGCCATGACGATCGATGCATGCCAATGCGATGCTGTCTCGACTAGCAGAGGCGGCAGGCGCCCCACGACAGGCAGCAGCCACCGCCGCAACCACCGCAGCCGCCGCAGCGGCAGCCACGGCAACCGCGACAGCCACGGCAACCCCGGCAGCCGCCACATCCGCGCCATGCGACCTGCACGCCGGCTCCGGCGTCTTCCTTGTCGAACAGATGGAACGTCGCCAGGCTGACGTCGGCGATTTCCTCGTCGCCGAGTGTGATGGCCTGCGTCGGTCCGTATTTTTGGGTCTGCGGCATGTCTGCTGCCGGCACGGTCGATGCCGATGCAGCTCCCACCAGCGAGAAGGTCAATCCGGCTGCGCCCAACGCGGGCACGGCGGCCTTGGCCACACGCTTGCCAGTCACACGCTTGCCAGTCACACGCTTGCTCTTGGGGGCTTGCTTCACTCGTGGCATACTCGCATCCTCCATTCTTGACGTGTTTTCGAATTCAACTCTCGCGCAGTTGTACAATCCGTCGCAGTTGCATGCAAGACGCGCTGCGCACACACACTCGCGAGGCGGCTAGCGAGTATCAAGTGTTGTCGTTCATCTTCGTTCCTAGGTTCATCTTGATGAACACGATTATTGGTCGGCGCGTGCGGCCGGACACGATCGTTAACACTTCAGGACTCTCCATGCTGCATTGCGATCACGCCGGCGCCCAAGCGAGGAGCAGCCATGTCGGGTGATGGCGCGCGCTTCGCGTGGTACGAGCTGCTCACCACGGACGTTGGTGGCGCGAGTGCCTTCTACGGCAGCGTGCTCGGCTGGGTCACGAAGGATGCGTCGACGACGGCGCTTCCTTACAGGTTGTTCATGTCGGGCGAGCTTCCCCGCAGCGGCCTGATGGAGTTGCCGGAGGAGGGCAGACGCAAGGGCGCGACCCCGCGATGGATCGGCTATGTCGGTGTCGACGACGTCGATGTAGCCGTCCGCCGCATGCAGGAACTCGGCGGTGCCGTCTATGTGCCGCCGACCGCCACCAATATCGGCCGCGTTGCCATCGTCGCCGATCCGCAGCGAGCGACGTTCGGATTGCTGAGCGGATCGAATGTCGCCTGGTCGGCTGCTGACGGGCTCGATGCCGTCGGGCGTGTCGGCTGGCACGAGTTGCTCGCGGACGACTGGCGCAAGGCGTTCGGCTTCTACAGCGTGGTTTTCGGCTGGCGGGCGGCCGATGGCGGCAACGCCCCCGACGAGACCTATCAAATGTTCTCGGCCGGCGGGCTCACCGTCGGCGGAATCTTCAACAAGCGTCCGCTCGAGCCGATCGCGTTCTGGCTCTACTATTTCAACGTCGACGACCTCGACGCCGCCATCATGCGGGTCAACGCCGGCGGCGGACAGGTCTATGAAGGGCCGCTGGAACTACCGAGCGGGAGCTGGATCGTCCGCTGCCTCGATCCGCAGGGCGCCACTTTTGCCCTGGAGGGACCGCGCAAGCCCGACAGTATCGCGAAGGCGCCGGCGGCGGAGTACCGCTGGACCACCAGCTATGATGCATTCACGTCGAAGGGCCGATGGCGGAGCGACCAGCCTGCCGGCAGGGGACGCCCGCCTGGCAGCAAGTGAGGCGGATCGTCAGCCTGCCTTCGCCGGTGCCGCCGGTTTCGGCGCCGGCGGCTTGATCGGCTTGTCCTGCCGCTTCGACCACGAGATGTAATAGGCCACGATCGTCATGATCGCGATGCCGGAGATGCTGACGAAGATCTGCGCGAACAGCGAGCCCGAGCTCATCGAGAGCTCGAAATGCCCGACAAAGGACAGGAACACGCCGACGCAGAACACCGCGAGCGACTGCTGGCCGCAGACGATCAAGGGATCGAACACCTTCCACTCCAGCGCCGACCAGTCCTTCGGAATGAAGCGGATCACCAGCACCGTGATCACCACGAAGTGCAGGAAGCGATAGGGCGCGAGGTTGGTCTTGTCGTTCGGGTTGAACGCCGAATACAGCCAGTCCGGGAACTGGGCGCCGAATTCCGGGAAGCGTCCGGCCATGGTCATGACCAGCGCGAAGAGCAGATAGGCGATGCAGAACCACAGCGTGTAGCGCGAATTGATGATGTGCATGTTGGCGCGCGCGCCGCCCATCGCGCACCACGAGCCGAACACGAACAGCACCTGCCAGGCGAACGGATTGAAGTACCAGGTCCCGGCCGGGTAGGCCGGCAGGTTCCAGCCCATGTGGCGCGACACCAGCCACAGCGCGAGCGAGGCCAGCATGGTCCAGTTCGGCTGCCGCAGCATGATCCACAGCACCGGCGGGAACAGGCCCATCAGCACGATGTAGAGCGGCAGCACGTCGAGATTGACCGGCTTGAACTTCAGGAACAGGCCCTGGCGCAACGTCTCGGTGGCGTTGTCGACGAGGCCGGCGACGTTGAACTCGTTGATGATCTCGGAATCGCCGAAGCGCAGCGCCAGATAGCTGATCGAGGCGATGTAGATCACGAACAGGATGATGTGGGCGACGTAGAGCTGCCAGACCCGCTTGGTCAGCCGGGTTGCGCCGACGATGAAGCCGCGCTCCAGCATCATGCGGGCATAGACGAAGGACGCGGTGTAGCCGGAGATGAAGACGAACAGGTCCGCGGCGTCGCTGAAGCCGTAATTCCGCGTCGTGATCCAGTTCACGATATTGTCGGGGATGTGATCGAGATAGATCGCCCAGTTCGCGATCCCGCGGAACAGGTCGAGCCGGAGGTCACGTCCTTTGTCGGGCAGGTGAGCGTGGATTTCCATGGGGCGCGCCGCTTCTTCGAGGTGATGCTGTCGAGAAGGCCGTGCTGTAACAATCTGGCGGCGGACCCAAGGGAGCTCAAGAGAAGCCGCTCGGGGCCAGATTGTCACAGCGCGGTAGAATGACTATACCGGTCCGGCGAAGGCTCCCTCCGGGATCGAGGAATCACCGATCAATTGGTAGAACGGTGTCTCTATACTATCCCGGTGGTTTCCTTCAAATCGCTTCCAAATCTTCCGCTTTCATGTCGCTTATCCCACGGGGCCGACCATCCATGACCGCACGCATTTTTAAGCCCGCCAAAAACGCGATGCAATCGGGACGTGCCAAGACCAAAGAGTGGCAACTGGATTTCGAGCCGGAGCAGCCGCGCACCGTGGAGCCCTTGATGGGCTGGACCTCGTCGACCGACATGAAGCAGCAGCTGACGCTGCAGTTCGAAACCAAGGAAGAGGCGGTCGCCTATTGCGAGCGCAAGGGCATCGCCTACCAGGTGATCGAGCCGAAGGATTCGGCGCAACGCCAGATCGCCTATGCCGACAATTTCGCGTTCCGCCGCTGGGAGCCCTGGACCCACTAAGGTCGGACGCACCAGGGTTGGACGCACGAGGCCGGTCAGCTTGCAGGGCTTGCTACGAAGCTATCGGGAATCGGCAGCGGCGCGTCCTTGGAGACGCCGAGCACCGGAAAGCTTCGAATTTTACGCACATTGGGCAGACCCGCGAATTGCAGCAGCTGCCGGCGCATGTCATCGACGCTGGGTGCGACGCAGCGGAGCATGAAATCGGCATCGCCCGAGATCCGCCAGCATTGCAGGAAGCGCGGCACGGCCGCCACCGCGGCCTCGAACGCCTCGATCGCGGTCAGGGTCTGGCTGTCGAGCTGGATCAGGACGAACGTCGTCACCTCATAGCCAAGCAGCCGTTCGTCGAGCGTGGCGCGGATCGCCTTAACCACGCCGCGGCTGCGCAAGGCGCGTAGGCGGCGCAGGCAGGGTGGGGCCGTGATGCCGACCCGCTCGGCGAGCTCGTTGATCCTGATCCGCCCGTCGCGTTGCAACTCGGCCAGGATCCGCCGATCGATGTCATCGAGCTGCGGGCGCTCCGTCACAGTCACGAACCCGCAATCGCGGTTTGCGCGCGGTTGCGAACGGCCTGTCCGATCGCAGCCTGCGGCGCGACGCCTGACAGCACCAGCTTCTCATGTGCCGCGATGATGGCATCGCGGGTGAGGCGGCCACCGGGGCGATACCAGGTGCAGAGCCCCGTCAACAGCGAGATGATGGCGAAGGTCGCGACCTGGATATCGACCACCTCGAATACGCCCTCAGCCACGCCGTCGGTGAGGATCTGCGCCAGCCGCGCCTCATAGGCGCCGCGCAGCGCCACCACCGCGTCGTAGTTCTTCGCATCGAGGCTGCGCAGCTCGGAATTGGCGATGAACACCTCGCGCTTCCGGGTCATGTGATAGGTGACGTGGAAGGCGACGAAAGCACGCAGCTGCGCGACTGGATCGGCCTTGCCTTCGAGCGCAAGATCAAGCTCGCGCAGCAAATCGTTGATATGGTCCTGCACCAGATCGAACAGCAGATCCTGCTTGGTTGAGATATGGTTGTAGAGGGAGCCGGCCTGGATGCCGACCTCGGCGGCGAGCTGGCGCAGGCTCATCGCCTCATAGCCGTGCTCGAAGATCAGGCGCACGCCGGCCTTGCGGATCGCCTCCAGCGTGGTGGGGCCGTGTGAGCCGATCGTGCGTGCCATCGGGGCCTCGAAGGAATGTTGGCTTGAGCACAGGAAACAAGCGAACGACCGTACGTTTATCGCATGAAATGCCAACAGATTCAACGAACTGCGGATTTCAATGCCAAACCTTAGCACGATTGCTTGCGAAGCCAAGAAAAAAACGTATGATCGTTTAATTGCAGAATGAATCTCACGGGAGGGATCATGGCCTCGAACCAGGCGGCAATGTTCAATTTCGACCTTGGCGAGACCGCGGATGCGATCCGCGAGACGGTGCATGATTTCTCGACCAACGAGATCGCGCCGCGCGCCGCCGAGATCGACCGCAGCAACCAGTTTCCGCGCGACCTCTGGCCCAGGATCGGTGCGCTCGGGCTGCACGGCATCACCGTCGAGGAGGAGTATGGCGGCTCCGGCCTCGGCTATCTCGAGCACTGCATCGCGGTCGAGGAGATCTCGCGCGCCTCGGCCGCCGTCGGTCTGTCCTACGGCGCCCACTCCAACCTCTGCGTCAACCAGATCCGCCGCAACGGCAACGAGGCGCAGAAGCGCAAATACCTGCCGAAGCTGATCTCCGGCGAGCATGTCGGCTCGCTCGCGATGTCGGAGCCGTCGGCCGGCTCCGACGTGGTCTCGATGAAGACCCGCGCCGACAGGAAGGGCGATCGCTTCGTCCTCAACGGCAACAAGATGTGGATCACCAACGGCCCGGTCGCCGACACGCTGGTGGTCTATGCCAAGACCGATCCGAATGCCGGCCCGCGCGGCATCACCGCCTTCATCATCGAAAAGGGCATGAAGGGATTCTCCACCGCGCAGAAGCTCGACAAGCTCGGCATGCGCGGCTCCGACACCTGCGAGCTGGTGTTCGAGGACTGCGAGGTGCCGGAAGAGAACGTGCTCAGTGAAGTCGGCCGCGGCGTCAACGTGCTGATGAGTGGCCTCGACTATGAGCGCGCGGTGCTGGCGGCGGGGCCGATCGGCATCATGCAGGCCTGCATGGACGTCGTGCTGCCCTACGTCCACGAGCGCAAGCAGTTCGGCGAGCCGATCGGCTCGTTCCAGCTGGTGCAGGGCAAGGTGGCCGACATGTACACCACGATGAACGCCTCGCGCGCTTATGTTTATGCCGTTGCAAAAGCCTGCGACCGCGGGGAGACCACGCGCGAGGACGCCGCCGGCGCGATCCTGTACGCCGCGGAGAAGGCCACCCAATGCGCGCTGGATGCGATCCAGCTGCTCGGCGGCAACGGCTACATCAACGACTATCCGACCGGCCGGCTGCTGCGTGACGCCAAGCTCTACGAGATCGGCGCCGGCACCAGCGAGATCCGCCGCATGCTGATCGGCCGCGAGCTGTTCGCCAAGACGGGGTAGCGACAACTGTCATTCCCCGCGAATGCGGGGAATCCAGTACACTGCGGCCTCTCGATGAGACGCTGACGTCTCTGGAATACCGGATCGCCCGCTTTCGCGGACGATGACACCGAATGAGAACGCAACTGCAATATTAGCCATCGCGTTCCGGCGCGATCATCTTCGCAAAACCAACCGATACTCCAACGAAACGTGCAACACCGATGCCGCTTCATTCGACGATCGATCCCACATCCCAGGAATTCGCCCGCAACGCCGAGGTGATGCGCGGCCTGGTCGCGGAGCTCCGCGAAAAACTCAGCCAGGTGGCCGGCGGCGGAGGCGAGACCTCGCGCAAGCGGCACACCTCGCGCGGCAAGATGCTGGCGCGCGATCGCGTCGATCTGCTGGTCGATCCCGGCACCGCGTTCCTGGAGCTGTCGCCGCTCGCTGCCAACGGGCTGTACGGCGGTGATGTGCATTCGGCGAGCGTGATCACCGGCGTCGGACGCATCGCGGGACGCGAATGCATCATCGTCGCCAATGATGCCACCATCAAGGGCGGCACCTACTACCCGCTGACGGTGAAGAAGCATCTGCGCGCCCAGGACATCGCGCGGCAGAACAATCTGCCCTGCGTCTACATGGTGGATTCCGGCGGCGCCTTCCTGCCGTTGCAGGACGAGATATTTCCCGACGAGCGGCATTTCGGCCGCATCTTCTACAACCAGGCCCAGATGTCGTCGCAGGGCATCCCGCAGATCGCGATCGTGATGGGCTCCTGCACGGCGGGCGGCGCCTATGTGCCGGCGATGTCGGACGAGAGCATCATCGTGCGCAACCAGGGCACCATCTTCCTCGGCGGTCCGCCGCTGGTGAAGGCCGCGACCGGCGAGGTCGTCACCGCGGAAGAGCTCGGCGGCGCCGATGTTCATTCGCGGCAGTCGGGCGTGACCGATCACTATGCCCAGAACGATGCGCATGCGATCGGGATCGCGCGCCGCATCGTCGGCACGCTGAAGCAGCCGGCGAAGGCGGCGTTGAACATGCGCACCGTCCAGGAGCCACTGTTTCCGGCCGAGGAGATCTACGGCGTGGTCTCCGCCGACGGCCGCAAGCCGTTCGACGTGCACGACATCATCGCCCGGATCGTCGACGGCTCCGAGTTTGACGAGTTCAAGAAGCTCTACGGCACCACGCTGATCTGCGGCTTCGCCCATATCTGGGGCTATCCGGTCGGCATCATCGCCAACAACGGCATCCTGTTCAGCGAGAGCTCGCTGAAGGGCGCGCATTTCATCGAACTGTGCTGCCAGCGCGGCATTCCCCTGGTGTTCCTGCAGAACATCACCGGCTTCATGGTCGGCAAGAAGTACGAGGCCGGCGGCATCGCCCGCGACGGCGCCAAGCTGGTGACGGCGGTCGCCACCGCCGGCGTGCCGAAATTCACCGTCGTGATCGGCGGCTCCTACGGCGCCGGCAATTACGGCATGTGCGGCCGCGCCTACAGCCCGCGCTTCCTCTGGCTGTGGCCGAACGCCCGCATCTCCGTGATGGGCGGCGAGCAGGCCTCGATGGTGCTGAGCCAGGTTCGGCGCGACGGCATCGAAGCCAAGGGCGAGAGCTGGTCGGCGGAGGAAGAGGACAAGTTCCGCGAGCCGATCCGCGCGCAATACGAGAAGCAGGGCAATCCCTATTATGCCACCGCGCGGCTGTGGGACGACGGCGTGATCGATCCCGCCGACACCCGCCTCGTGCTCGGGCTCGGCCTGTCGGCCGCGGCGAACGCGCCGATCGAACCCACCAAGTTTGGTCTGTTCAGGATGTGACGCAGGACCCTCATGATGGACCGCTCAAGACTCTATCGGCCTTTCCGTACGCTTCTGATCGCCAATCGGGGCGAGATCGCCTGCCGCGTCATCCGCTCGGCGCGCGCCATGGGGCTGCGCACCGTCGCGGTCTATTCGGAGGCCGACCGGGACGCGATGCATGTCGCGCTCGCCGACGAGGCCGTGCTGCTCGGCCCTGCGCGGGCGCGTGACAGCTATCTCAACATCGAACGCGTCATCGCCGCTGCGAAGCAGAGCGGCGCCGAGGCGGTGCATCCCGGCTACGGCTTCCTGTCCGAGAATGCCGAGTTCGCGCAGGCCTGCCTTGAGGCCGGTCTGGTGTTCGTCGGCCCGACCGCCGCCATGATGACCGCGATGGGCTCGAAGTCCGGCTCGAAGGCGCTGATGGAGAAGGCCGGCGTGCCGCTGGTGCCCGGCTATCACGGCGAGGCCCAGGACGAGGCGACCTTGGCGGAAGCGGCCAACCGGATCGGCTTCCCGGTGCTGGTCAAGGCGTCGGCCGGCGGCGGCGGCCGCGGCATGCGCGTGGTCAATTCGGCGGCGGAACTTTCGGCCGCGATCACCAGCGCCAAGCGCGAGGCCAAGGCGGCGTTCGGCGACGACCGCATGCTGATCGAGAAATACGTGCAGAACCCGCGCCACATCGAGGTGCAGATCATCGGCGACAGCCATGGCCATCTGCTCTCGCTGTGGGAACGCGAATGCACGCTGCAACGGCGGCACCAGAAGGTGATCGAGGAGGCACCGTCGCCGACGCTGAACGCCGCGCAACGCGACACCGTCTGCGAGGCCGCCCGCAAGGCGGCCGGTGCGGTCAACTATGTCGGCGCCGGCACCATCGAGTTCGTCTCCGACGGCAAGGACGTGTTCTTCATCGAGATGAACACCCGTTTGCAGGTCGAGCATCCCGTCACCGAGCTCATCACCGGCGTCGATCTCGTCGAATGGCAGCTCCGCGTCGCGTTCGGCGAGGCGCTGCCGCTGAAGCAAAGCGAGATCAAGCTGAATGGGCACGCCATCGAGGCGCGCGTCTACGCCGAGAATCCGCAGAAGAACTTCATGCCATCGGTCGGCCGCATCAAGACCTGGCGGACGCCGCAAGACGGCGACGGCCTGCGCATCGATGCCGGCTACCGCAGCGGCGACAACGTCTCGCCGTATTACGATGCGATGCTCGCCAAGGTGATCGCCTGGGCGCCGACGCGCGAGGGCGCGATCGAGAAGCTCAATCGCGGGCTGGAACAGACCGATGTCCGCGGCATCGTCACCAACATCCCTTTCCTGTCGGCGCTGGTGACGCATCCGGACACCAGGGTCAATGCGATCGACACCGGCTTCATCGAGCGCGAGCTGAAGAACCTCACGGCCGGCACCGGCGCGGCCGGCGAGTTCGAGCTCTGTGCAGCGGTGGCTGCGATCATCAACGACGAGCGGAAGGCAGCGATGGGCGAGGCCAACTCGCCCTGGCAGACGTTCGGCTGGATGCCGGTCGGCCGCCGCCAGCGGGTGTTTTCGTTTCGGCAGGGTCATGAGCCGGCGCAGACCATCACGTTGCACTATGGCAACGGACCGTCGGCGCTCTCGGTCGGCGGGCACGAGCTTGGCTTTGAAATCTCGTCAGCCGGCGATGACGGCTTTGACTTGACGCTCAATGGCCACAAGTCGCGCGTCGCCTCGGTCGTCGAGGGCCACGAACTCTATCTGCGCACCCGCAACGGCCGCTTCGATCTGCACTGGGTCGATCCGTTCGGCGGCGAGAGCGAGGAGCAGGTCGGCGAGGACAAGATCGTCGCGCCTCTGCCGGGCACCGTGGTCGCGTTGCTGGCCGAGGAGGGCGCGACCCTGGAGAAGGGCGCACCGATCCTGACGCTGGAAGTGATGAAGATGGAGCAGACCCTGCGCGCGCCCTATGCGGGCGTCTTGAAGAAGCTCAAATGCAAGGTCGGCGACATCGTCGGCGAGGGCGTCGAGCTTGCCGAAGTCGAGCCGGCGGCCGCGTCATGAGCGATCAGATCCACATCGTCGAGATGGGGCCGCGCGACGGCCTGCAAAACGAGAAGACGCCGGTCAGCGTCGAGGCGCGAATCGCCTTCGTCGAGGCGCTGGTGGCGGCCGGGCTCAAAACCGTCGAGGTCGGCGCCTTCGTATCGCCGAAGGCGATCCCGCAGATGGCAAGCTCCGATGCGGTGCTGCGCGGTGTCGGTCACGTCAAGGGCGCAGAATTCCACGTGCTGGTGCCGAACGAGAAGGGCTATGACGCCGCGCGCGCGGCCGGCGCCCGGGTGGTCTCGGTGTTCGCGGCGGCCTCCGAGGGCTTTTCGCGCGCCAACATCAATTGCTCGATCGCGGAATCGATCGAGCGCTTCAAGCCGGTGCTGGCGCGCGCCAAGGCCGATGGCGTCAAGGTGCGCGGCTATGTTTCCTGCGTGCTCGGCTGTCCGTTCGATGGCGAGATCAAGCCGAAGGCGGTCGCCGACCTCGCGGTGCGGCTGTGGGATCTCGGCTGCTACGAGATCTCGCTCGGCGACACGATCGGCGTCGGTACGCCGCTCAAGGCCAAGGAGATGCTGCGTGCGGTCGGCTCCGAGCTGCCGGTCGGCAATCTCGCGATGCACTTCCACGACACCTACGGCCAGGCGCTCGCCAATCTCTACGCCGGCATCGAGGAGGGCGTGCGCGTCATCGATGCCGCCGCCGGCGGCCTCGGCGGCTGCCCTTACGCTCCCGGCGCCACCGGCAACGTCGCGACCGAGGACGTCGTCTACATGCTGGAAGGCATGGGCGTGACAACCGGGATCGACATGGACAGGCTGCTGGCCACGACGAACGAGGTCGCCGGCTTGCTCGGCCGCCCGCCGGTCAGCCGCGTCGCCTCCGCGCTCAACGCAAAGCGCAAGCGGCTGGGCGGATCGCAAGTTGCCGGATCGGTGGGGTGATTTGTCCGTCATAGCGGACGCCACTGGGAGCTATGGGCTGCGAGGCGCAGATTCAAGGCGCGCAAGTCGTACCCTGGATTGCGCAGTCCGGGCTCCCGAAGCTCGCTTCTCAACCCATATAGGAAGCGTGCGACAGCGCCTTGCGCTATCGCCGCCCTCTTCGAGGGCGTTTCCTCCCTAGACTTGGGCCGCTTGTTATTCGAGCGGCCCTTTTTCTTACGCGGCCGGACCGTCGATGGTCGCGATCACGATCTTCATATCAGTCGCGAGCTCCCGATAGTGCCCGCCCAGCCGCTGGTAGAGTTCGCGGTTGCCCCCATCCAGCGTCCTGCTCGCGATCAGCTCGCATTCGTTGGCGAGGATCTCAAATCGTTCCAGCTTTGCTTGAAGAGCAGACATGGCGGGCGTGTCCCTGACTGTTACTGAGGGAGTTGCGACGCTACTCCTCCGACGGCGTCTAGTGCAAAATAATTATACGATAGAACTAAATTTGTCCGACAGCGACCCTGACCAATTGATGGTGGATGCAACGGCGTTGATAGGACAGCGGGAGGACCTCATGTTGCAGCGCACACGCCCTGGTTCCCGATCAATCCCGCCAAAACCGTTCATGGCTTGGTGACTCAAACGTGTTGAAGTGAGCGGGCTCGCAAGTGTTCCAGGTGGTCATCTCCCATGTCCGGACAGGTGTCAGCTTCCCGCGGCCGAACGTTCTTGGCCGGAAAGATCGTCTTCAATTTCGGTCGGTCAGCCTTTGACTGCACGGTCCGGCAGCTCACGGATGCGGGCGCGACCGTAGAACTCGAAAGCGTCGTCGGCATTCCCGACCATGTCCAATTGTTGATCGTCGGCACCCATCAGGTGAAGCCGTGCAAGCGGCTGTGGCAATCGGACCGCCAGCTCGGCCTGGCTTTCGACGAGCCGCGCACCAACGCCGCTGCGCCCGCGACTGCCGCGGCCACCGTGCCTGCGCCGGCTGCCATTCCGGAACGGCGCAGCGGCGATATCCTGCGCGGGCACATGCTGGCGCTGCGCGCCGCGCTCGACCAGATTCCGGTCGGCATTCTGCTGCTGGATTCCGAGCTGAAGGCTCTGTTCATCAACCGCGCGTTCCGGACCATGTGGGTGCTTCCGGACGCGGTTGCCGAGCGCACCCCCACCTTCACCGATCTGATGCAGCACGGCTGCAAGACCATGGCCTATGAGCTGCCGGCTGAGCAGCTCCAGGCCTACCTTGCCGAGCGCGTCCGCCTCGTCAGCATCGGGGACCCGAACCCGATCGATCTCCGGCGCAGCAATGGCGACGTGGTACGGTGCCAGTGCACGCCGCTGCCCGACGGCGGCCGCATGGTGAGCTACACGCCGGTGACCGACATCGTGCGCGCATCGGACAAGTTGAAGGTGCTGACCGGCGCGCTCGAGAATGTGGAGGACGGTGTCGTCCTGCTCGACCGCGATCTCAACGCGATCTTCCTCAACCGGCGCATGCGCGAATTCTGGGAAGTCAGCGAGGAGGAGGTGGCGCGGCATCCGCCCTATATCACGCTGCTGACGCGCAATCGCCGGGCCGTCCCGACCGGCGCGACGGCGGAGCAGGTCAAGGCCTTTCCGGCGAAGCGGATCGCCGAGATCAAGGCGGGCGATCACAAGCGCGACGTTCAGACGCCTGACGGCCGCAACATCAGGATCCATTGCTCGACCATGGCAAATGGCGGCCGCATGCTGACCTTTGTCGACATCACCGATCTGGTCAATAACGCACGCCAGCTTGAGGTGCTTGCGACCACTGATCCGCTCACCGGACTGTTCAACCGCAGGCACTTCCTGACCACGCTGGATGCGGAGTGGAGCCGGTTTCAGCGCTACTACCGTTCGGTCTCGGTGCTGATGGTCGATATCGATCACTTCAAGAGCATCAACGACCGGTTCGGTCATGCGGCCGGCGACGAGGCGATCAAGGCCGTCGCCGAGATCTGCGTTCGCGGCAAGCGCAAGTCGGACATGGTGGGCCGTGTCGGCGGCGAGGAGTTCGCGGTGCTGCTGCCGGAAACGACCTTGTCGCGCGCGCGAACCGTCGCCGAGCGCATTCGCAAGCGGGCGGAAGGATTGACGCTAAGCGCGGACGATTGTCCGGTGCGGCTAACAGTGAGCATCGGCATTGCCGAGGCCACCACCAGCATGCCGGGGGTCGATGCGCTGATGAAGGCCGCCGATGCCGCGCTCTACCAGGCCAAGGATCGCGGCCGCAATCGGATCGAGTGCTGGGGACCACCGCTACCGCCGAAACTGGCGGCGGAGTAGGCCCTGCTCCTTCTCTCGTCATTTCCCGATGCGTAATTGCGCATCTGAGGGCGACGCGAAGCGTCGAGCCCGGAATCCATTCGGCCGCATGTTCCGCGGATGACTGGATTCCGGGCTCAGCCCGGAGCCTGTCATCGGGCGCGCATTCGCGCGACCCGTTGGGGCTGCCCCGGAATGACGACGGGTGAAGGGCGCTGCCCCTAGCGCTGATTTGCCCGACGGCGCAAGCCCCCACAGCAAAAATATTTCTCTTTATCCGAAGTGCAGCTCAATGCTATAAATCCGAAGTCTCACCCGACAGGAGGGGCGCTTCGCGGTCGTCACGAACGCGGGTCGAGATGCGGTGGACGCTGCGCGTGGCCTGACGAGAGCACGCAAGGCGGACGGCGAAATCGTGCAGGCCTGACGCCCTAGCGGTAGGTGTCTCTTCCGATTGCGCAAATGCGCGTTGTGAAGACGGTGACAACAAAGCCAAGTCTCGCCGGGGAGAGCACGTATAAGCCGTAAGCCATCGCGCAGGGAAAGCCGGGTTGCTCCGGTTACACCTGTGGTCCTACCCCCGAGCTTTCTACCCATTGCTCGGGGCCCATGGGTGCGATCGGCACCCGGCTTTCCCTGCGCCCTCTGAAGAGAGAGGGCGGGAAGAAAGAGCAAGACTCGGACAATTCATGTCGCGAGAACGCGAAGCTGTATCCCAATCCTCGTCGTCCTCCTGGCTTTGCCAGACGACGGTTGGCGAGATCGCGCACCCGACTGTATTACCGCTATTTTCGGTCAAGTTCCCATAAGGACTAGTAATACATGGTTGCTCAGCAGCCACGATTGTTGCGTCAGCGCAACATGACTTGAACATTTAACCCTAAAAGCAGCCGGCCTGCCGTCGCGCCGCTTTTTGGCCACACCCTGACATGAAAGGATATTCACCTAGCTGAATAGCCAGCGCTCCGACGACGGGACATTTTTTCGGGTTCCGGCGTTGATGGAGGAAAGAGCGCGGCAAACAAGCGTCGGAACAGGGTCGCGATGGACGCCAAGGTGGACGGCAAGATCAAGGGCAGGCTGCCGAGCCGTCATGTGACGGAGGGTCCCGAGCGCGCGCCGCATCGTTCCTATCTCTATGCGATGGGGTTGACGACAGCCCAGATTCATCAACCGTTTGTCGGCGTTGCTTCATGTTGGAATGAAGCCGCGCCTTGCAACATTTCGCTGATGCGCCAGGCGCAGGCGGTGAAGAAGGGGGTGGCCTCCGCCGGCGGCACGCCGCGCGAGTTCTGCACCATCACCGTGACCGACGGCATCGCGATGGGCCATGACGGCATGCGCTCGTCGCTGCCGTCGCGCGAATGCATCGCCGATTCGGTCGAACTGACCGTCCGCGGCCATTCCTACGACGCGCTGGTCGGGCTCGCCGGCTGCGACAAGTCGCTGCCCGGCATGATGATGGCGATGGTCCGGCTCAACGTGCCCTCGATCTTCATCTATGGCGGCTCGATCCTGCCGGGCAATTTCCGCGGCCAGCCGGTCACCGTGCAGGACATGTTCGAGGCGGTCGGCAAGCACTCAGTCGGCGCCATGTCGGACGAGGACCTCGACGAGATCGAGCGGGTGGCATGCCCGTCGGCCGGCGCCTGCGGTGCCCAGTTCACCGCCAACACCATGGCGACCGTTTCCGAGGCGATCGGCCTTGCGCTGCCGTATTCGGCCGGGGCTCCGGCGCCCTACGAGATCCGCGACTCCTTCTGCGCCGCCGCCGGCGAGAAGGTGATGGAGCTGATCGCGAAAAACATCAGGCCCCGCGACATCGTCACCAGGGAAGCCCTTGAAAATGCTGCGGCCGTGGTTGCAGCCTCAGGTGGTTCGACCAATGCTGCGCTGCACCTGCCGGCGATTGCCCATGAGTGCGGCATTAAATTCAATTTGTTCGACGTTGCCGAAATCTTCAAAAAGACTCCTTACGTCGCGGATTTGAAGCCGGGAGGCCGTTATGTTGCCAAAGACATGTTTGAAGTAGGTGGCATTCCGCTGCTGATGAAGACGCTGCTCGACAATGGCCACCTGCACGGGAATTGCCTCACCGTCACTGGCCGAACGATCGCCGAAAACCTCAAAAGCGTGAAATGGAATCCGCACCAGGATGTGGTGCGGCCCGCCAGCAATCCGATCACCGTCACGGGTGGCGTGGTCGGGCTGAAGGGTAATCTCGCTCCGGAGGGTGCGATCGTGAAGGTCGCGGGAATGTCCAACCTGAAGTTCACCGGTCCGGCCCGGTGCTTCGACCGCGAGGAAGACGCCTTCGAGGCGGTGCAGAAGCGCACCTACCGGGAAGGCGACGTGATTGTGATCCGCTACGAGGGGCCGAAGGGCGGCCCCGGGATGCGGGAGATGCTGGCGACCACGGCGGCGCTGACCGGGCAGGGGATGGGCGGCAAGATCGCCCTGATCACCGATGGCCGGTTCTCCGGCGCCACCCGCGGCTTCTGCATCGGACATATTGGACCTGAAGCGGCCGTCGGCGGGCCGATCGGGTTGTTGCAAGACGGCGACATCATCGAGATCGATGCGGTCGCCGGCACCCTTAACGTAAATTTGAGCGACGCCGAACTCGCAAATCGTAAGACCAAATGGGCCCCTCGCGCGACGAACCATACATCTGGTGCGCTGTGGAAGTACGCCGAGCAAGTGGGGCCGGCGGTGGATGGCGCAGTCACCCATCCGGGTGGCGCGTACGAGAAACAGTGTTATGCGGACGTTTAAGCGTACGATATTTGCGTTTGCGTTAGGGGCCATCCCGGTGGCGGGCCCAGGATTCGGATTCGACGGCGCCCCGGTCAACCCGAAGGACACCGCGCTTCCTGTGGTTTCGCCTCAACCCGGTACGGCGGCCGCCCTGAAGCGGGCTGCGGTGCCGGCGGCTTCGGTCGATACGCTGTCGAACTCCACCGTCATGTCGCTGGCCGAGAGCGGCCATCCGATCGCGCAGTGGAAGGTCGGCAAGATGTACGCCGATGGCGACGGGGTTGCGCAGGACGATCTGCGCGCCTTCGAATATTTCAGCCGAATCGCCAATGCGCATGCCGAGGATTCGCCGTCGGCGCCGCAGGCCTCGGTCGTTGCCAACGCCTTCGTGGCGCTCGGCCGCTACTATCTGAGCGGCATTCCCAATTCCAAGGTGAAGGCCGACACCGAGCGGGCGCGGGAGATGTTCTCCTATGCCGCCTCCTATTTCGGCAATGCCGACGCCCAATACGACCTGGCCCGGCTGTATCTGAAGACGCCGGACGCCTCGCGGGACGATTTCCGCTATGGCGCGCGCTGGCTCGGTCTGGCCGCCCAGAAGGGCCAGCATCAGGCGCAGGCGCTGCTTGGCCAGATGCTGTTCAACGGCGACCGGCTGCCGCCGCAGCGGGCGCGTGGCCTGATGTGGCTGACCCTGGCGCGCGACAGCGCCACGCCGGACGAGGCCTGGATCAAGGAAAGCTACAATCGGGCGATCGCCAAGGCCTCCGAGGACGACCGCGCGATGGCACTGCAGATGCTCGAGCACTGGGTGCAGGGCCGTCGCGACTAGAGGGCGCCGCGACTGATATCGCGGGCGGCCCGCAAGTCGCTTGGTTCGCAAGGGCTCAGGCGGTCTCGAAATCGAGATCGGCCCACACCGGGACATGGTCGGACGGCTTCTCCCAGGCGCGGACATAGCTGTCGATGCCGACATCGATCAGCCGGTCGCTGGCCTGCGGCGACATCAGGAGATGGTCGATGCGCAGGCCCCAGTTCTTCTGCCAGGCGCCCGCCTGGTAGTCCCAGAAGGTGTACTGGCCGGGCTCGTCATTGACTGCCCGCAGCGCATCGGTGAGGCCGAGGCCGAGCAGCGACTGGAAGGCCTCGCGGGTCTGAGGGCGGAACAGGGCGTCGTCCGCCCAGGCGGCCGGATTGTAGACATCGCGGGCCGCCGGAATGACGTTGAAGTCGCCGGCCAGGATCAGCGGCTCCTCGGCCTTAAGCCGTTCCCGCGTGTACTCAAGAAGCCGCGACATCCATTTGAGCTTGTAGGGATATTTGTCGGTATTGGCCGGGTTGCCATTGGGCAGATAAAGACATGCGACCCGCACCACGCCCTGCTTCAGCGTGACGACGCCTTCGAGGAAGCGGGCATGGGCGTCCTCGTCGTCGCCGGCGAGGCCGGATTTGGTCTCGTCGAACGGCAGTTTCGAGAGCAGCGCGACGCCGTTGAAGGTCTTCTGGCCGTGGGTGACGACATTATACCCGAGCGCCTCGATCTCGAGCCGGGGAAACGCGTCATCGATGCATTTGATCTCCTGCAAGCAGACGATGTCGGGGGAACACTCCTTCAGCCAGGCGACCAGAAGTTCGATCCGTTGCCGGACCGAATTGACGTTCCACGTAGCGATGCGCATGCCAATGACCGGATTGAAGCTGCAGGATTTCACTTAGGTGGCATACCATGGGCAGTCCGCCTGTGCTAACCCTCTCCAGAAACAAGGCGTAACAATTGCCGACGGGGGAGTGACGACGCGTCCCGGCCTTCAAGGGAAGTCTGGCGGCGCACGTTCAAGACATATGAAAAAACGTAATTTGGTCCTGACTATCGCTGTTCTCGGCATTGCCGCCGGGACGGCTTACCTGACCCGCGCTTCATGGATGGGTGGCGGTGCTGCCACTGCGCAAGGGACCCCGCGGCCGCGCGTTGTGTCGGTCGATCTCGCCAAGGCCGAACGCAAATCGGTGCCGGTCGATGTCGATGCGATCGGACAGGTCACGCCGATCTCCAGCGTGGCGCTGAAGTCGCGGCTGGAGACCACCATCGTCTCGGTGCATTTCGAGGACGGCGCCAGGGTCAATGAAGGCGACCTGCTGTTCATGCTCGACGCGCGGCAGATCGACGCCCAGATCGAGCAGGCCGAGGGTGTGCTGGCCCGCGACCAGGCCCAGCTCGAGGGCGCCCAGCGCGACCTCCGCCGCTACACCGAACTGGTCGGCAAGGGCGCCACCACCCAGGTCAATCTCGACAACGCCAAAACCCAGTCCGATGTCCTGATCGGCACCATCAAGGCCGACCAGTTCGCACTGGAAAACCTCCGCGTCCAGAAAAGTTACACCGTGATCCGCGCCCCGTTCGCGGGGCGGATCAGCGCCGCCAACGTCAAGGTCGGGAACTTCGTCCGCCCCGCCGACACCCAGCCGCTCGCCGTCATCAACCAGATGGCGCCGGTCTACGTCACCTTTGCGATCCCGCAGCGGGCGCTGGTCGACCTGCGCGATGCGATGGGGAAGGCCGATCCGAAGGTGATCGCGACCATTCCCGGCCATCAGCGCTCAGAAAGCGGCAAGGTGGCGATGGTCGAGAACGCCGTCGATGCGACCACCGGCATGGTCACCGTGCGCGGCATCATGAGCAACACAAGCGAGACGCTGTGGCCCGGCACCATCGTGCAAACCAAGCTGATCATCCGCAGCGAGGATGCCGTCGTGGTGCCGACGGTCGCGGTCCAGCGCAGCCAGAACGGTAATTTCGTGTTCATCGTGAAGGACGGCGTCGCCAAGGTCCAGCCGGTCAAGGTCGACCGAACCTTCCAGGGCTCGTCGGTCATTTCTGACGGACTGACGGGTGATGAAAGCATCGTCGTCGACGGCCAGTTGCTGCTGTCGGAGGGATCGCGGGTCGAGCCACGGGCACGCAAGGCCGGAGCCTGACCGATGACGCTGTCCGAGCTCTGCATCCGCCGCCCGGTCATGACGACGCTGATCACGGCGTCGATCATCGCCTTCGGCGTGTTCGGCTTCCGCCTGCTGCCGGTCTCGGCGCTGCCCAAGGTCGACTTCCCGACCATTGCGGTCACCGCGACCTTGCCCGGCGCCAGCGCCGACACCATGGCGGCCTCGGTCGCAGGGATCATCGAGCGCCAGCTCTCGACCATCGCCGGCATCTCGTCGATGAACTCGAACTCGTCGCAGGGCACCAGCGTCATCACCATCCAGTTCGACCTTAACCGCAACATCGACGCCGCCGCGCTCGACGTGCAGACGGCACTAACGATCGCGCAGCGCCGGCTGCCGATCGAGATGACGATCCCGCCGAGCTTCCGGAAGGTGAACCCGGCGGATTTCCCGGTGCTGTTCGTCTCGCTGGGCTCGGCGACGCTGCCGCTCTCGGCGGTCAATGAATACGGTGACATCACGATCGGGCAGGCGCTGTCGCAGCTGCCGGGCGTCGCGCAGGTGCTGATCTACGGCGCGCAGAAATTCGCGATCCGGGTGCAGGCCGATCCGGAGGCTGCTGCCGCCCGCGGCGTCGCGATGGAGGATATTCGCGCCGCGGTGTCGCGCGCCAATTCCTCGACCCCGGTCGGCACGCTGAACGGCCCCAAGCAGGACGTCGCGCTGCAAGCCTCCGGCCAGATGGACAAGGCGGCCGATTACCGCCAGATCTACGTTGCCTGGCGCAACGGCTCGCCGGTCCGGCTCGACGAGATCGCCAAGGTCTATGACAGCGTCGAGAACGACAAGATCGCGACCTGGATGAACGACGAGCGGGCGATCGTGCTCGCGATCCAGAAGCAGCCCGACGCCAACACCGTGGCCGTGGTCGATGCCGTGCTCGCCAAACTGCCGTCGCTGCGCGCCGCGATCCCGCCCTCGGTGACCATGCAGGTGATGATGGACCGCTCGGTCTCGATCCGGCAGGCGGTCAGCGACGTCGAGGAAACCCTGCTGATCGCGATCGCGCTGGTGATCCTGGTGATCTTCCTGTTCCTGCGCTCGGCGTCCGCGACCTTCATTCCGGCGCTGGCGGTGCCGATCTCGCTGTTCGGCACCTGCGCGGTCATGTACGCGCTGGACTACTCGATCAACAACATGACGCTGCTGGCGCTGACGCTCTCGGTCGGCTTCGTGGTCGACGACGCCATCGTCATGCTGGAGAACATCGTCCGCCACATCGAGCACGGCATGAAGCCGTTCGAGGCGGCGCTGAAGGGCGCCCGCGAGATCGGCTTCACCATCATCTCGATCACCTTCTCGCTGATCGCCGTGTTCATTCCGGTGCTCTTGATGGGCGGCATCGTCGGCCGCGTGTTCCGCGAATTCGCGGTCACGATCTCGGTCGCGATCATCGTCTCGGGCTTCGTGTCGCTGACCCTGACGCCGATGCTCTGCGCCCGCGTGCTGCGCGCCCATGACGCGACCAAGCGGCCGAACATCGTGCTGCGCGCGTTCGAGGCGATATTCGAGACCTGGCTGCGCGCCTATGAATGGGCGCTGGACTGGGTGCTGGCCAAGAAGGCGCTGATGCTGGTGGTGACGCTGGCGACGCTCGGCGGCACCATCTATCTCTATTTGATCGCGCCGAAGGGCTTCTTTCCGCAGGAGGACACCGGATTCCTGATCGGCGTGACGGAGGCCGCGACCGACACCTCGTTCGAGGCGATGAAGGTGCGCCAGCAGGCGCTGGTCGAGGTGATGCGGACCGATCCGGCGGTCGATTACGTCAATTCCACCGTCGGCTCCGGCGGTCCCAATCCGACCACCAATTACGGCCGGCTGTTCATCGCGCTGAAGCCGCAGAAGGCCCGCGACAACGCCACCGTCGTGATCGGGCGGCTGCGCCAGAAGGCGCGCGAGATCCCGGGCATGCAGGCGTTCTTCCAAAGCGTCCAGAACCTCAATATCGGCGGCCGCATCTCGAAGAGCCAGTATCAATATGTGATGCAGAGCGGCGATACCGAGTCGCTGTACCGGCTGGCGCCCGAGATGCGCGACAAGATCGAGAAGATTCCGGGCCTGCTGGACGTCACCACCGATCTCTACATCAAGAACCCGCAGATGACGGTCGACATCGACCGCGAGAAGGCGGCGGTCTACGGCGTGACCGTCGATCAGGTCCGCAACCAGCTCTACAACGCTTACGGCGCCCGGCAGGTCGGCACCATCTACATGCCGTCGAACGACTACCAGATCATCCTGGAGGTGCAGCCGCAGTTTCGCGTCGACCCGTCTGATCTGTCGAAGCTCTACATGAAGACCGCGAACGGCCAGACCATTCCGCTCGATGCGGTGGCGCGGCTGGTGCCATCGGTCGGACCGCTGCAGATCAACCACCAGGGCCAGCAGCCGGCGGTGACGATCTCGTTCAATCTCGCGCCCGGCATCTCCCTCGGCTACGCGGTCGACAAGATCACCGAGCTCGAGCAGACGGCGAATTTGCCGCCGACGATCGCGACGGGGTTCTCCGGTACCGCGCAGGTGTTCCAGGATTCGCTGCGCGGGCAGGGCGTGCTGATCCTCGCCGCGGTGTTCGCGGCCTTCGTGATCCTCGGCATCCTCTACGAGAGCTTCATCCACCCGATCACGATCATCTCGGGCCTGCCGTCGGCCGGCATCGGCGCGATTCTGACGCTGATGCTGTTCGGCATGGAGCTGTCGGTGATCGCGATGATCGGCATCGTGATGCTGGTCGGCATCGTCAAGAAGAACGCGATCATGATGGTCGACTTCGCGCTGGAGCGCCGCCGCGTCGGGCTGAGCGCCGAGCACGCGATCCGGGAGGCGGCGCTGCTGCGCTTCCGCCCGATCATGATGACGACGTTCGCGGCGATCTTCGGCACGCTGCCGATTGCGCTCGGCGCGGGTGCCGGCGCCGAACTGCGTCAGCCGCTCGGCGTCGCCGTGGTCGGCGGCCTCTGCGTGTCGCAATTGCTGACGCTGTTCATCACGCCCGTGATCTACATCTATCTCGACCGCATCGACCGCAGGCTGCGGCGCAAGCTCGATCCGCAGGCGGAGGCGGGTGGAGACGTCGAGCGGCCGCAGGTGGTCGCCGCGGAATAGCGCGGCGTATCTCGCGAACCAATCGCGGGTTCGCGTTGGGAAACCGTATCAAAGCGTGGAGCGTTAGATCGAGAAGCTGGTGCCGCAGCCGCAGGAGGCGGTGGCGTTCGGGTTGACGACGCGGAACGAGGCGCCGATCAGATCGTCGACGAAGTCGACTTCCGAGCCCGCCAGGAACGGGACCGAGGCGGGATCGATCAGTACCACGGCGCTGTCGCGCTCGATCACGAGGTCGTCATCGGCCTGGGTGCGCTCAACGTCGAACTTGTACTGGAAACCGGAGCAGCCGCCGCCCTCGACGGAAATGCGCAGCTTGGCGCCGTCGCCTTCCTTGCTGAGGATCTGCCCGATCCGGCGGGCAGCCCGTTCGCTGACGGTGATGGCAGCAGTCATGTTCGGTCTCCGAAACCCTATTCCCGGCGCCATCTGACCGGATCGCGCCCGGCGTCATGCCCAATTCATTTGGTCCGCCGCCTCAGACATAGTTAAGTGCGTCGGACCGTGGAATCAAATGGATAAGGACTAAAATACAGTGTCGGTCGGAATGGCTGCCCCCCGCGCGCCTTATGCCTGCGACCCCGATCGCAGCCGTGGCCGGCTGGTCACCGAGCCGCCGAGCCGGACCCGCAGCCCGTTCCGTCGCGACTGCGACCGGGTGATCCATTCCACCGCCTTCCGCCGCCTCAAGCACAAGACCCAGGTGTTCGTCTTCCATGAGGGCGATCACTACCGCACCAGGCTGACCCATTCGCTGGAGGTCGCCCAGATCGCCCGCGCGCTGGCGCGCCAGCTCGGGGTCGACGAGGATCTGACGGAGACGCTGGCCTTGGCGCACGACCTCGGCCATCCGCCGTTCGGCCATGCCGGGGAGCGGGCGCTCGACGACTGCCTCAAGGATGACGGCGGCTTCGACCACAACGCCCAGGCGCTGCGGGTCGTCACCTCGCTGGAGCATCGCTATCCCGAGTTCGGCGGGTTGAACCTGACCTGGGAATCGCTCGAGGGCATCGTCAAGCACAACGGCCCGCTCACCGAGCGCAACGGCGCGCCGGCCGGCCGCTATCTGCAAAGCGGCATTCCGGTCGGGATTGCCGACTACAACAAGACCTACGATCTCGAGCTCTGGAGCTATGCCTCGCTCGAGGCGCAGATCGCGGCCTTCGCCGACGACATCGCCTATGACGCCCATGACATCGACGACGGCCTGCGCGCCGGCCTGTTTGCGGTCGACGATCTCAAGGAGATGCCGCTGACATCAGAGATCATCGCCGAGATCGACCGGCATTATCCTGATCTCGACGAGGTCCGGCGCGGCGCCGAACTGGTGCGTGAGCTGATCTCACATTTCATCAGCGCGGTGTTCAACGAGGCGAGCCGGCGGCTGGCCGCCGCCCAGCCGCAATCGGCCCAGGATGTCCGTCGCCACACCGCGCCGCTGATCGCGTTTCCGCCTGAAGTGGCCAAGCAGGAGGCGGCGATCAAGGCGTTCCTGTTCCGGCGGATGTATCGCCATCCGCGGGTGATGCTTGTCATGCGGGAGGCGGAGCAGGTGGTCCGCAATCTCTTCGACCGCTACCGGCAATCGCCCGGCGACCTGCCGGCGGAATGGATCGAGGGCAGCGCAGAGGAGACCGGGAGCGCGCGGAACAGGCGGATCGGCAATTTCATTGCCGGGATGACCGACCGGTTCGCCTTGATAGAACACCAAAGGCTTTTTGACTCGACCCCGGATTTGCGTTAGCGCCCTGCCATGGCCGACACCACTGCTTCACCACACCTTTTTGCCGACATGCTGACGCGCGTGCACGCGATCTGCGCCGCTGTCGCAGCCGAGGACAACTGGCCCGCGGGCATCGACCTCACCCGCGTCGTGGTCGAGCCGCCGCGCGATGCCAGCCACGGCGACATGGCGACCAATGCCGCGATGGTGCTCGCCAAGGATGCCAAGGCCAAGCCGCGCGAGCTCGCCGACAAGATCGCCGAAAGGCTGCGCGCCGATGCGCTGGTGGCCTCCGTCGATGTCGCAGGTCCCGGCTTCATCAATTTGACCTTGAAGCCGCAGGTCTGGGCGGACGCGCTGCGCGCCGTGCTGGCGGCCGGCTCCGCCTTCGGACGCAGCGACATCGGCAACGCCGAGAAGGTCAATGTCGAATACGTCTCGGCCAACCCGACCGGGCCGATGCATGTCGGCCATTGCCGCGGCGCCGTGTTCGGCGATGCGCTGTGCAGCCTGCTGCAATTCGCCGGCTTCGACGTCTGCCGCGAATATTACATCAACGACGCCGGCGCCCAGGTCGACGTGCTCGCGCGCTCGGCATTCCTGCGCTACCGCGAAGCGCTGGGTCAGGATATCGGGGCGATCCCGGAAGGGCTTTATCCCGGCGATTACCTGGTGCCGGTCGGCCAAGCGCTGGCCAAGGAATACGGCGAGAAGCTGCTCGGCATGAAGGACGCCGAATGGCTGCCGATCGTGCGCGACAAGTCGATCGCCATGATGATGGAGATGATCAAGGGCGACCTCGCCGCGCTCAATATCCATCACGACGTGTTCTTCTCCGAGCGCTCGCTGATCACGTCAGGTAACAACAAGGTCGCCGAGACGATCGATTTCCTGCGCGCAAAGGGCGACATCTATGAAGGCCGCTTGCCGCCGCCGAAGGGCAAGCCGGTCGAGGATTACGAGGATCGCGAGCAGTCGCTGTTTCGTGCCACCGCCTATGGCGACGACGTCGATCGTCCGCTGATCAAGTCGGACGGCTCGTACACCTACTTCGCGTCCGACATCGCCAACCACCGCAACAAGTTCGAGCGCGGCTTCACCAATTTGATCGACGTGTTCGGCGCCGATCACGGCGGCTACATCAAGCGCATGCAGGCGGCGGTGAAGGCGGTGACCGCAGGCAAGGCTGTGCTCGACGTCAAGATCGTGCAGCTCGTCAAGCTGCTGCGCGACGGCGAGCCGGTGAAGATGTCGAAACGTTCCGGCGATTTCGTCACCCTGCGCGAGGTCGTGGACGAGGTCGGCTCCGATGCCGTGCGGTTCATGATGCTGTTCCGCAAGAACGACGCGGTGCTCGATTTCGACCTTGCCAAGGTGATCGAGCAGTCAAAGGACAACGCCGTCTTCTACGTCCAGTACGGCCACGCCCGCGGCCATTCGATCTTCCGCAACGCGCGGGAGGAGGCGGTTCCGGACCTGCCCGAGGCCGACGAGGCCCGGCTGGCCTATCTCCGTAGTGCTGCGGTGGAGCGGCTGACCGACCCGGCGGAGCTCGATCTGCTCAAGCGGCTTGCGCTTTATCCCCGAATGATCGAGGCTGCGGCGGTGGCACATGAGCCGCACCGAATCGCTTTTTATCTCTATGATTTGGCCAGTGAATTTCACGCGCTTTGGACCAAGGGGCGCGATTTGCCCTATTTACGCTTCATTATCAATAATGATGCAGAGATCACCAGGGCGCGACTGGCAATGGTTCAGGGCGTCGTCTCGGTTCTGGCATCGGGCTTAGCTGTTCTAGGCGTCCACGCTCCGACCGAGATGCGGTAGGCAGGGGCATTAGGCCCTCACGAGTGGGGATTTGTGAGGGCATCTGGCAGGGGCCAACTCGTTCGGACCGGCTGTGCCGGCGATCTTGGCGCTGTCCCGAAGGGGATGCATCATCACAATGGCTGATCGATATCAGGACCGACATTTTCCCGCCGACACGGCTCCCAAGGCCGACAGCGATCCGCTTGCCGAACTGGCACGGTTGATCGGCCAGACGGATCCATTCGGCAGCGCCAACAAGCCGCCGCCGCGTCCGCTGCAATCGCGCGCTAATGCGCGGCCGCAGCAGTATGAGCCGCAGGCGGACGACGACGATACGCCGCCCGCGGGTCCGCCGCCCTGGATGCAGCGTGCGCGGCAGGAGACCGTTGTTCCGCCTCCCGTTCAGCCTCCGCCCGTACAGCACTCCGAATACGAAGAGCCCGAGCAGGACTACCAGCCGAGTCCGGTGCATCCGTTGCACCGCTATGCGGCGCAGCAGTCACAGCCCGCGTCCCCGCCGGTTGCCGCCTATCGGCCGGTCGAGGCCCCGCGGCAGCCCGAGGCGTTTGACGACGAGCCGCATTATGCCGGTCAGGCCCAGGATCCGGCGCGCTATGACGACGCGCTGTACGGCCAGCTCGAAGCCGGCGAACAGGATTTGCAGCGCGATCCGGCTTATCCGGACGATCCCTATGCCTATGAGGCGTATGACGAAGAGCCCGAACCGCGCAAGCGCAGCAGCGGTCTGATGACGGTTGCAGCGGTCGTGGCGCTTGCGGTGGTGGGCACCGGCGGCGCGCTCGCCTATCGCAACTATGTCGGCTCGCCCCGCACCGGCGAGCCGCCGATCATCAAGGCTGACAACACGCCGACCAAGGTAATCCCGGCCCAGGCCGATGCGCCGGCCAAGACGCCTGACCGGATGGCGACGGGTGACGGCGGCGAGAAGATCGTGTCGCGCGAAGAGACCCCGGTCGACGTCAATTCGAAGACCGCCGGCCCGCGCGTGGTGTTTCCGCCGCTGAACGCGAACGCCAATCCGCCGCCGGCCGCCAGCGTGCAGACGGCGCAGCCCGCGCCGGCGCCGATCACGGCGAACGGGACCCTGCCGAACAACGAGCCGCGCAAGATCCGCACCCTCGCGGTGAAGGGCGAAACGCCTGATGGCGCGCCGGCCGCGGCGGCACCGGCTACGAAGCCTGCGGCCGCAGCGAAGCCTCCGGTATCGCGCGGCAATCCTTCGACAGCCAATGCCAGCGTGAACGCGCCGATGGCGCTGGTCCCGGGCCAGGCCGATGCGGCGCCCGCCGTACCTCCGACCCGGGTGGCGTCGACCTCCACGGCCTCGGTCGGTGGCGGCGGTGGATATCTGGTGCAGGTCTCCTCGCAGAAGAACGAGGCGGACGCGCAGGCGTCGTACAGGGTGCTGCAAGGCAAGTATTCCGGCTTGCTGGCGTCCCAGCCGCTGGTCGTGAAGCGCGTCGATCTCGCGGAGAAGGGGGTATATTACCGCGCCTTCGCCGGCCCGCTCGGCTCCGCGGAGGAGGCGAACCAGCTCTGCAACCGCCTGAAGTCAGCCGGTCTGCCGAACTGCTTCATCCAAAGAAATTAGCTGCGGTTTCCTTGACCGGTGAGCCGCATGCGGCCTAATCGGCCGGATGACGAACCGCGCATTCATCACGGGCGTATCCGGACTGACCCTCAATGACGCCGAGCGCGAATTCATTCGCGCTGAGCGGCCATGGGGCTTCATCCTGTTCAAGCGCAACATCGACAGTCCTGCCCAAGTGGCGGCTCTTGTTGGGGAACTCAGGTCCACGGCCGGCATGGCCGACGCCCCGGTCCTGATCGATCAGGAAGGCGGGCGGGTGCAGCGCCTCGGACCGCCGCACTGGCCGGTCTACCCGCCCGGCGCGAGCTTCAGCGCGCTCTACGACATCGACCCGAAGCTCGGCCTCGCGGCGGCCCGGCTCAGTTCACGGCTGATCGCGGCCGATCTGATCGACCTCGGCATCACCGTCGACTGCCTGCCTCTGGCCGACGTTCCGGTCGCCGGCGCCGATGCCGTGATCGGCAACCGGGCCTATGGAACCGAACCGGACAAGGTCGCCGCGATCGCCCGCGCGGTCACCGACGGGCTGGAACAGGGCGGGGTGCTGCCGGTTCTCAAGCATATTCCCGGCCATGGCCGGGCCACCGCAGACAGCCATTTCCGGCTTCCGACGGTCGATACTGCCAAAGCCGAGCTGGAACGGACCGATTTCGCCGCGTTCCAGCCGCTGGCGGACCTGCCGATGGCCATGACTGCACATGTTGTGTTTAGCGCGCTGGACCCCGTCCATCCGGCAACGACTTCTGCGACAATCATCGAACAGGTGATTCGCGGCCTGATCGGGTTTCAGGGTTTGTTGATGAGTGATGACGTGTCGATGAATGCGCTGGCCGGATCGATCGCCGAACGGACCCGCGCCATCGTCACCGCCGGTTGCGACGTGATCCTGCACTGCAACGGCAATATCGACGAGATGCGCGAGGTTGCGCGGGAGACGCCGGAACTGGCCGGCAAGGCGCTTGAGCGCGCCAAGGCGACGCTCGCTGCACGGAAGCAGCCTGAGCCGCTCGACCGGCAGGCGGCGCGGGCTGAACTGGATGCGTTGTTGGATCGGGTAGGGACGGCATGACCGCTGAAATTCTATCGTTTGAGACCGGGCGGCCGGCCGACCTCGCGGATGGCGAACCGGCGCTGGTGGTCGACGTCGAGGGCTATGAAGGCCCGCTCGACCTGCTGTTGACGCTGGCGCGGCAGCAGAAGGTCGACCTGTCGAAGATCTCGATCCTGGCCCTCGCCGACCAATATCTTTCGTTCATCGAGGCGGCGCGCAAGATTCGCCTCGAACTCGCCGCCGACTATTTGGTGATGGCCGCTTGGCTTGCGTTCCTGAAGTCGCGGCTGCTGTTGCCCGAGCCGCCGAGCGCGGAGGGGCCGAGCGCCGAGGAAATGGCGACCGCGCTCGCCAACCGGCTGCGCCGCCTGGAGGCGATCCGCGAGGCGGCCAACCGGCTGATGAACCGGCCTCAGTTCCAGCGCGATATCTTTCCGCGCGGCAATCCGGAATCGATCGCCGAGATCAAGCATCCGAAGTTCACCGCGACGCTGTACGATCTGCTGTCGGCCTATGCCACGCAGCGCCAGTCGCGCGTGCTGACCACGGTGCATTTGCAGAAGCGTACTGTTTGGTCGCTGGCCGAGGCGCGCGCCTCGCTGGAGCGGCTGGTCGGCATCGCCGAGGACTGGAGCTGCCTCGACGAGTACCTGATGAACTACGTCGCCGATCCGACCCAGAAGGCGACGGTGTTCGCGTCGAGCTTCGCCGCAGCCCTCGAGCTGGTTCGCGAAGGCGAGATGGAAATCAACCAGAAGCAGGCGTTCGCGCCGATCTATTTCCGAAAGCGTCCAGCGCAAGCCGCAATGGCCGCGCCGGACCTGTCGGTCGAGTAAGTGGAAGAAGGAGAGCAAGCCCATGGCAAGCTTGGCGGAAGTGCGCAGAGACGAGCCCGAGGAGGAGATTTCTCCGATGGATCATCCGGTGGCGCGTCCTGAGGAATTGCGGCTCCTGGAAGCCCTGTTGTTCGCATCGGCCGAGCCGATCGATCAGGCGACGCTCGCAAAGCGGATGCCGGACGGCGTCGATATCAAGCAGGCGCTGGCCCAGTTGCAGGCGGAATATGCACCGCGCGGCGTGAATCTGGTGCGGGTCGCCAACAAGTGGACGTTCCGCACCGCGGGCGATCTGTCGTGGCTGATGACGCGCGAGAGCACCGAGACCCGAAAGCTGTCGCGTGCAGCGATCGAGGTGCTGGCGATCGTCGCCTATCACCAGCCGGTGACCCGTGCCGAGATCGAAGAGATTCGCGGCGTGGTGACCTCGAAGGGCACGATCGACGTGTTGCTGGAAACCGGCTGGATCCGCCCGCGCGGCCGCCGCAAGACTCCGGGCCGTCCGTTGACCTTCGGAACCACCGACGCGTTCCTATCGCAGTTCAGCCTGGAAGCGCTCGGCGACCTGCCGGGGCTGGAGGAACTGAAGGGCACCGGCCTGCTCGACTCGCGTCTGCCGACCGGCTTCAGCGTTCCGTCGCCGTCGGATGACGCGACGCTGCGCGAAGACGAGGAGCCGCTCGAGCCCGGCGATACGCTGGAACTGCTGCTGGCGCCGGCCGCTGAGCCGGAGGCTGAGGAACCGAAGGCCGAGACCGAGGCGGGTGCCGAGGTCGGGACTGCCGAGCTCGAAACCACGGGCGAGGCCGAAACCGAAGTCGAGGCGGAAGCTGCCGCCGAGTTCGACGCGGACGAGCCTGACACCGGTGAGCCTGAGGCCGAAGAGCCGGACGAGCGCGCTGACGATGCGGGCGACCATGACGGCGCCGAAGAGAAGGGCGAATAGCCCGGAATATTCCCGGTTAAGCCTAGCAATATTACGTAGCCGCGACAGCGATTTGCCGCGGCCGAGGTCCTTGTTTTTGACACCCCGCAGGCCTAACTTCCGGCCATGTTCAGGCCGGTCCGCCGGCCATTTCTGGAGGGTTGCAGGATGGGTTCGCTTAGCATTTGGCACTGGATCGTCGTGATCGCAGTGGTCCTGCTGCTGTTCGGACGCGGCAAGATTTCGGACCTGATGGGTGACGTCGCTCAGGGCATCAAGGCCTTCAAGAAAGGCATGCAGGACGACGACAAGGTTGCCGACAAGGCCGAGTCGACCAAGGCGATCGATCACAATGCGGCGCCGTCCGCCGCGCGCCAGGACGTCGGCAGCAAGGCCGTCTAACGCGTTCGTCTTGACGCATATTTCGACGTTTTTTGTTGCGCGTTTTCTTGCGCGAAACGGTGACGCGGTCGCACGGACGCGCTATGGACGCCGATTGAGAAAAGGCGCCGGCAGCCCCACATCCTGTGAGGACAGATGGGGCCGATGGCGGCGCGCTTAGGCGGAAGAATTCATGTTCGACATCGGGTGGAGTGAACTGGTCGTCATCGCGGTCGTCGCGCTGATCGCCATCGGCCCGAAAGAGCTTCCGGGCGTGCTGCGCATGGTCGGGCAATGGATGGGCAAGGCCCGCAAGATGGCCGCCGAATTCCAGGGCCAGTTCCAGGAGGCCATGCGCGAGGCCGAGATGGCCGACCTCAAGAAGAGCTTTGACGAGGTCCGGGAAGCCGCCACCGGCATCACCAGCGGCAACATCATGACCTCGCTGCAGAAGGACGTCAGCGACGCCCTGCAGATCGACAAGCCGGTCGATGCGCAGGTGGCGTCTGCGATCAACGAACCGGTGACGCCCACGACGCCGGCGGAGCCGACGCCGGAAACCTTCGTCGAGGCCGAGACGCACGTTGCCGCCGGCGAGCCGCTCGCCATCACCAGTGAGGTGAAGGCGGAGCCGCAGGACGTGACGCCGGCGCAGCCCGACGTGCTGAAGGACGCGAGAGCGTCATGAGCGCCGAAGATATCGAGGCCTCCAAGGCCCCCCTGATGGATCACCTGATCGAGCTGCGTTCGCGGCTGATCAAGGCGCTGCTCGGCTTCGGCGTGGCCTTCATCATCTGCTTCTTCTTCGCCAAGCAGATCTACAACGTGCTGGTCTGGCCGTTCGTCTGGATCGCAGGCCCCGAGAATTCGAAGTTCATCTACACCGCGCTGCTGGAATATTTCATCACCCAGCTGAAGCTTGCGCTGTTCGGCGCCGGCTTCATTTCGTTCCCGATCGTCGCCACCCAGATCTACAAATTCGTCGCGCCTGGGCTCTACCGGCATGAGCGCAACGCCTTCCTGCCGTATCTGATCGCGACCCCGGTATTCTTCGTGATGGGCGCGGCGCTGGTCTATTTCGTCGTGCTGCCGATGCTGGTGCGGTTCTCGCTCGGTATGCAGCAGGCCGGCGGCGCGGAGACCGCGCAGATCCAGCTGCTGCCCAAGGTCGGCGAATATCTCTCGCTGATGATGTCGCTGATCTTCGCCTTCGGCATCGCGTTCCAGCTGCCGGTGATCCTGACGCTGCTCGGCCGCATCGGCATCGTCACCTCGAAAATGCTGAAGGATAAGCGGCGCTATTTCATCGTGATCGCCTTCATCATCGCCGCGGTGCTGACGCCACCCGACGTGCTGAGCCAGGCCTCGCTGGCGATCCCGCTGCTGGCGCTCTACGAGGGCGCCATCATCGCGGTGCGGATCGTGGAGAAGAAGGCCGCCACCGCCTCATCCACGGCGCCGTCCGCGACCAATCCGGCCGAGTAGGGCGGTTCAGGCCGCGCAGCCGGTGTCATACCCCGCGAAAGCGGGGTATCAAGTACGCTGCGGCCCCTCCGTCACACACGGACGTCTCTGGAATACTGGATCATCCGCCTTCGCGGATGATGACCGTCGTGGTAGTGGAGCTACGTAACCGTAGTCTACCTACGCATAGCCACCAGGACTGCCATGCACGACATCAAAGCGATCCGCGACAACCCCGCAGCCTTCGACGCCGGCCTGAAACGCCGCGGGTTGGACGCGCTGTCGCCGTCGCTGCTGGCGATCGACGAGAAGCGGCGTGCGGCGATCCTGGCCTCCGAGCAGGCCCAGGCGCGGCGCAATGCGGCCTCGAAGGAGATCGGCGACGCAAAGAAGGCCAAGGACGAGGCGCGCGCGGCCAAGCTGATGGCCGAGGTCGCAGAACTGAAGACCACGATGCCGGAGCTCGAGGCGTCGGCGAAGGCGGCCGACGAAGAGCTGACCAAGCAGCTGTCGTCGATCCCCAATCTGCCGCTCGACGAGGTGCCCGACGGCACCGACGAGCACGGCAACGTCCAGCACCACGTGTACGGCAAGAAGCGCGACTACGACTTTGCGCCGAAGCTGCATGACGATCTCGGCACCGCGCTCGGCACTATGGACTTCGAAGCGGCGGCGAAATTGTCCGGTGCGCGTTTCGTCGTGCTGAAGAAGGGATTGGCGCGGCTCGAGCGCGCGATCGGGCAGTTCATGCTCGACCTGCACACCGGCGAGCATGGCTACGCCGAGATCAACCCGCCGCTTCTGGTGCGCGATGCCGTGATGTTCGGCACCGGGCAATTGCCGAAATTCGAGGATGACCAGTTCTGGGCGATCAAGGGCGAATTGCTTGCGGCGCCGAATGCGGATCTGCGCAGCGAGCGCCTCGGTCTCATTCCCACCGCGGAAGTCTCGCTGACCAACCTCGCGCGCGAATCCATCCTCGACGAGAAGGAGCTGCCGATGCGGCTCACGGCGCTGACGCCGTGCTTCCGCGCCGAGGCGGGTGCGGCGGGACGCGATACGCGCGGCATGATCCGGCAGCACCAATTTACAAAAGTCGAGCTGGTCTCGATCACGACGCCGGAAGCCAGCAAGGACGAGCTCGAGCGCATGCTGTCTTGCGCCGAGCAGGTGCTCCAGAAGCTCGATCTGCATTATCGCGTGATGACGCTGTGCGCCGGCGACATGGGCTTCTCCGCGCAGAAGACCTACGACATCGAGGTCTGGATGCCGGGCCAGGGCGACGGCGGCGCCTATCGCGAGATCTCGAGCTGCTCGGTGTGCGGCGATTTCCAGGCCCGCCGGATGGACGCGCGCTATCGCGGTCCCGACGGCAAACCGCGTTTCGTGCACACGCTCAACGGCTCCGGCACGGCGGTCGGCCGCGCCTTGATCGCCGTCATGGAGACCTACCAGCAGCAGGATGGTTCGATCGCGGTGCCCGACGTGCTGCAGCCCTATATGGGCGGGCTCAAGGTCATCGAGCACGGCATGTGAGGCGAGGGCCAGTGTGATGCCGCTGCACCGTGACATCCACTGGCTTGGCAAGCAATGGGCCGTCACCGGCCACGGTCTGCAACTGATCAATCAGAAGCAGATGGGCTATTACGACATCGAGGCCGCGCGGCTGTGGGACGCCCGCGTGGTCGAGGTGCAATCCAAGGCCTGGATCGACAGGCCCGACTTCGACAAGGCGCTGGAGATCGCGCGCGGCAAGTTCGCGCAACTTGCGCCGGCCGATCTGCCGCCGTCAGCCATGGTTGCGCCGCCGCCTCCGCCTCCGATCCGGGCGACGCCGGCGGCCGCGCCACGTGCGCCGCTTGACGCCGCATCGGTGCCGTCGATCGAGGAATTGCTGGCACGGCTGAAATCGCGATCGGCTGCGGCAGCCCCCAGTGCAAGACCGGACGAGCCGCCCGCACCGGTGGCGCCCGCGCCGCCCAAGGCTGAGCCGTTGCAGGCGGAAGCCACCCGGTCCGAACTCCCCAAATCGGAGCCTCCGGAATCTGGCAAGCCGGAGCTCCGCCAGTCCGCGCCGCTCACCCCCGAGGCGCCTGTACCTGAAGCTCGGAAGGTTGCCCCGCCGAAGGTTGAGCAGCCCAAGCCGCCCGCCAAGCCGGAGCCTGCCAAGGCCGAGCCAGCCAAGGCTGAATCGACCTACCGGGAAGCTCCTAAGCCAAGTCCTCCGAAGCTTGAGCCGCTCCGGTCCGAAGCTTCGAAATCCGAAGCTCCCGAGGCCGTCGCTGCCGAGCTTGAGGCTCCGAAATCCGAATTGCGCCCGGCTGCGCCGGTCAAGAAACCGGACGTGCCCCCGTTGGCGCCGGCTATCACGGTCGTTCGGCGATTCGTCAGGCCGGCCTGGCCGGTATTCGAGCGCAAGATCGCCGGTAGCGGCAAATTTGTCCGTCCGTGGCGCGTGACCTCGACGCGGTGGCACGGGCCGTCGTCAAGTTTGCCTCGGCGGCCCTAGCCGGTTAAGACGGCCATCGACGCAAACAACTGCAATCCAAGAAACCCGCGTCGAATCGGAACAAGAGGCACTTTGACGGATGCGAATTCTCTGCACCAATGATGACGGCATCAACGCTCCGGGCTTGAAGGTCATTGAGCAGATCGCACGCGCTCTGTCCGAGGACGTCTGGATCGTCGCCCCCGAGCTCGACCAGTCCGGCGTCTCGCATTCGCTGTCGCTGAACGATCCGCTGCGCTTGCGCGAGATCGGCCCGCGTCACTTCGCGGTGCGCGGCACGCCGACCGATTGTGTCATCATGGGCGCGCGCCACATCCTCGGGGACAAGCTGCCCGATCTCGTGCTGAGCGGTGTCAACAAGGGCCGCAACGTCGCCGAGGACGTAGTCTATTCCGGCACCATCGCCGGCGCGCTGGAAGGCACCATCCTGGGCTTTCCGTCATTTGCGCTGTCGCAGGAGTTTTCGATCGACACGCGCAACGCGCCGCTGTGGGACACTGCGCTGAAATTCGGCCCCGACATCATCCGCAAGGTGATCGAGGCGGGCGTGCCGAGGAACACCGTCATCAACGTCAACTTCCCGTCCTGCATGCCTGACGAGGTCAAGGGCATCCGGATCACGCGGCAGGGCAAGCGCAATCAGGGTTTCCTGAAGATCGATCGTCGTCACGACGGACGCGGCAATCCGTATTTCTGGATCGGCTTCGAGCGCGCGGCGATGATGGATACGCCGGCCGAAGGCACCGATCTCGCCGCGCTTGCCGCGCGCTACGTCTCGGTGACGCCGCTGCGTCTCGACCGCACCGACGAAGCGTTCTCGGATACGTTGACCGCAACGCTGAAGTGAATTCTTGTAGCCCGGATGGAGCGAAGCGTAATCCGGGGCCGCTCTCGATACGTAGAAGATTCCCGGATTGCGCTCTGCTGCATCCGGGCTACGAAGAACCCGAAATCTAAACCGGCGCGCGCTTCATCGCGCTGGAGATCACCTGGGCGAGCGTTTCCAGCTGGAAGGGCTTTTGCAGCGCCGGACGGTCGCGATATTCCGGCGGCAGGCCGGACGAGCCGTAGCCGGTCGCGAAGATGAAGGGGCGGTTGCGGGCATTGATCAGTTCCGCGACCGGGGTGATCACCTTGCCGTTGACGTTGACGTCGAGGATCGCGAGGTCGAATTCGGTGGATTGCGCGAGCTTGACCGCTTCGCCGATCTCGCCGGCCTCGGCCGCCACGCTGTGGCCGAGCTCTTCCAGCATATCGGCGACCATCATCCGGATCATGACCTCGTCCTCCACGAGGAAAACTGAACAGCCCGCCGGCCGTGTCGCTGTCATGATGGAATCCTTGCCCGTCCCTGAAATAGGCTCGCAAATAACACCACGAGGCGCAATGCAAACGTTTGGGAATTGGTCCTTTTCCAGCGCGCATCGCCAGTTCGCCACGTCGCTGTGACAGACTAGCTACGCCGGATTCGTCCAGCGGTGGACGAGTGGCGGCTCGACCAAAAAGCCCTGGTCCGCGCCGTCCGGCGCTGACCCGCGCATCGCGCCCGCATTATATGGGAAGCTGCCGCACCGGCGCCAACCCGGAATCGGCGTACCGGTTCCTGACCGGGAACAAAGGGTGACGGGAAATTTTTCCTTAACGCGGTATTTCGGATTTCAATGGCATCAAGCTGAGTGAGAGTCCGCTACTGCCCAGATTAGCTGATGAACATGGCCGTAACCCCCGATCCGACCGAGAAGATGATGTTTCAACTCACCCTGCGGCGGCGGGGGGTGAGCGATCAGGCGGTGCTGCGTACCATGGAGGAGGTGCCGCGCGAGGTGTTCGTCGATCCGCGCGATCGCAACTATGCTTATCGCGACAGCGCGCTTGCGATCGCCTGCGGGCAGACCATCAGCCAGCCCTTCGTCGTGGCCTACATGACCGAGCAGCTGCAGCTGCAGAAGGACCACCGCGTGCTCGAGATCGGCACCGGGTCGGGTTACCAGGCGGCCGTGCTGTCCCGGCTGTGCAAGCAGGTCCTGACCATCGAGCGCTACCGGACGTTGGCGGACGGCGCCCGCAAGCGCCTCGAGAAGCTGGGCTACTACAATATCGAGGTGCTGTTCGGCGACGGCTTCGAGGTCCCGGCCGGGGCGGGCGATTTCGACCGCATCATCGTCACCGCGGCGATGGAGCAGGTGCCTGAGAAGCTGCTGGAGCGGCTCGAGCCGGGTGGCGTCCTGATCGCCCCGGTCGGTCCGCATCAGGGCACTCAGACCCTGGTCAGGATGGTGCGGACAGCAAACGGCTTCGACCGCAAGGAACTGGTCGACGTCCGCTTCGTGCCGGCGCTGCAGGGAATCGCGCGCGAATTGTAAGTTTGGCGATTTGCTGCTTGGCACCAACGCCTTATTCGCAGGGTTAAGCGGTTATTTACTCGCGAGGTGTTTACTCAAAACAGTCTTTTGTTGCGTACGAGTGAGTAACCATGTCTGGGGTTGTTGAGTTGCTTCGCTCGCGTCGCGTACCGCAGGTTGCGGTGCTGGCGCTGATGTCCATGGCTTTTGCCGGTTGCAGCGCCGATATGTCGTCGCGCTTCTCGCAAAACTCCTACTCGCAAAATCCGTTTGCGTTTGATCCGCAGCCGACCGGCACGGTGCAGCAGGCACCGCCGCCGCGCGAGCTGCCGCAATACGCGCGGCCGCGAACGCAGCCGCAATATTCGCAGTACCAGTCGCAGCCGTTGCCGCCGCCGGTCGCAGCGCCGCAGTCCTATCCGGTTGCCAACGGCAACGCCGGCGTCTCCGGAGGCGGCCGTGGGCTTTCGTCCTACACCCCGCCGCCGGCGCGGCCGCAGATCGAGACCACCGGCACCGTTCCGCGTTCGGTCGCCGCAGCGCATGCCGGACACAGCGGCACCACCATCATCGTCGGCACCAGCGATACGCTGGAGGTGCTGGCGCGTCGCTACAACGTCTCAACCGCCGAGATCCTCCGCGCCAACGGCTACAAGGGACCGCGCGCGCTGTCGCCCGGCCAGCAGCTGATCATTCCGCACGCGGGGGCCGTCGCCGCGGCGCCTGCGATGGCGGCTCCTGCCACGCGTCCGGTTGCCGCGGCGGCAGCGCCTTCCGGCGTCCACTATGTCAACCGCGGCGACACGCTGCACAGCATCGCGCGCCAGCACCACATTCCGGTGGCCGAGCTCGCCCGCGCCAACAATCTCGACCAGTCGGCGAGGCTCAGCCTCGGCATGAAGCTCGTGGTGCCCGGTGCCAAGACCGCGATGGCGGCTCCAGCACCGGTTGCGCAACCCGTTGCTGCCGCACCGGTTGTGACCGCGGCGCCTGCGCCGGCCGTGGCGGCTCCGAAGGTCGTCGCCACTGCGCAGCCGCAGCAGAGCGCACGGCTGGTGCAGCCGACTGCAACCGTGGAACAGCCGGCCGCCGCCGCTGAGGCGCCTGTCGCCGCCAAGTCGAGCGAGGCCACCGGCGCATTGCCGACCTTCCGCTGGCCGGTGCGCGGCAAAGTCATCACCGCCTACGGTTCGAAGACCAACGGCAAGGTCAATGACGGCATCAACGTCGCGGTGCCCGAAGGCACGCCGGTGAAGGCGGCCGAAGACGGCGTCGTCGCTTACTCCGGCAATGAGCTGAAGGGCTACGGCAATCTGGTGCTGGTGCGCCATTCCAACGGTTACGTCACCGCCTACGCCCATGCCAGCGAGCTCCTGGTGAAGCGCGGCGATACCATCAAGCGCGGCCAGGTGATCGCCAAGTCGGGCCAGTCGGGCGAGGCGGGCTCGCCGCAGCTTCATTTCGAAATTCGCAAGGGATCGTCCCCGGTCGATCCGCTCCAGTTCCTCAACGGCGCGTAAGTCACGCGTCCGGACTTCGAAGGGACTTCCAAGTCTCACAACAAAGACAACGGGGGAGGCGCAAGCTTCCCCCGTTTTGTTTTGATTAGAAGTCGAACGTCATGCCGGTTGTCACCGCGCTCGCCTTGTTGCCGGCGACCACGTTGTTGTTGGCGTCGCGTCCGCACACGCCGTAACCATGACCGCTCACGCCGAGGCAGTAATGCGCGCCGGGGCCGTTGCGCAGATAGCTGCCGACGAGATACCACGCCACCACCGGGCTGAAATGGTACTTGACGCCTGCTGCATATTGATCGGCGCTGCTGTCCAACGTGTTCAGGGCAAAGTCGGCCGATCCTGCTGCCGGAGTGACGGTGTAATTGTTGAACACGCCTGTCCCGGGCGAACCGGGTGAGGCGTTGGCGTGAGCCCATGACCCGCTGACATCCCAAGCGCCGATGCTCTGGGTGGCGCTTATGAAATAGCCGTCGCGCGACCGCTCGTTGAAGTCGGCCACCGTGTTCTCGCGTCGCATGACTTCGTAGATGCCGTAGAGCTGCAGCTTGCCGATGCCGTCGTCGAAGCGATAGCCGCCACCGATCTTCGCGGCCCATTCGTTGGCGATGCCGACGGCTCCCGGCGGCACGATCAACACACCGCCATTACTCAAGGGCGTGACGGCCTCGTCGCCGGTGCGGTTGGTGCCTTCATGCATCTCGTAGGCGGCGATCGCCGTGAACGGCCCCTGATTGTAGGTCAGCGAGGCGCTGTAGAGATTGCCGTAGGAGCCGTCGGTGCAGCCTTCCGGCGCCGATGTCAGCGGGAAGCCGCTGCCGCTGCCGCGCGCAGACGTGCCGGGGCAGTTGAAATCGCCGAGTGCGAAGTCGCTGTTGTCTCTCGCGGTGTTCTGTCCCGGCGAGGCCATCAAGGTTGCCTGGAAGCCGTTCCAGACCGGCGATTCGTACCAGACCGCATGCGCTGCGCGCCAATCGAACTCCGCACGCAGGTCGCCGCCGGTATTGCCCATGATCGAATTGTAGTCGCCAAGCGTCGCCGAGAACGGATCGAACTTCGATGTGGATTTCTTGTAGGGCGTATCCGATTTGCCGGCCTTGATGGTGCCCCACGGCGTTTGCATCCCGATGAAGCTGTCGCGCGTTCCAAACGCGGCACGTTCGGTCGGAACCGCGGCGACTTCGACCAGCGATTCAAACTGGGCGACGGCGGCCCAGCCGGCGTAACCATACGGTTCAAGATCATGGCGGGCGTGAATGCCGAAAAAGGTGAGGTTGCTCGCCACTCCGGTCTTGGTGCCTTGATCGAACACGCCGGGGTTGAAGACGTCACCCGACAGATCGACGTGGCCGTAGAGCGTGACGGTCGTGTTGTCGACGAAGGCGTTGCCACCCGGCGCCTTGCTGTAGAGCGGCGCGCCGCCGATGCTGACGACGGGGCGCTCGGGCGGCTTCGGGGAGGGCGCGACCGAGGCGTGCTGCACCGGGTTTCCCTTTGGCGGCGAGGCCGTCGCAGCAGGCTCGGCGGGGCGGCTCGCGATATGATTCACGCGATCCCTTAGCTGCGCATTCTCCTTGGCAAGTTTCGCATTGTTTCGTTCGAGTGCATCCAGACGCGCCATCACATCGTCCAGTGTTGCCGCCCGTGCAGGCTGTTGCGCGAGCACGAGGCAGATCGCCGTGAATGCGGTTCCGGCGAGAAATCCCTTCTTCATCTGATCCCCCCTTTGCCGATCGCCGCAGCGGGTTGCTGGGCGTTTACAAAGTGAAGGAACGTTAATGTATACCAAACACCAGATACATGGATGCCATGCGCGCGACCGAGATAATCATCCGCTGTGACATAAGAGGTACAATGATACTATTGCACTGCATCAATTTGTCGCATGGTGGTTCGGGAATAGAATTCAGGAAATTCCCAAGCAGCAGAATTTGCTTGAGAAAATGAGACACATTGATTTGGACAGGTGTGCTGACAAATTATGGTTGCGGCGCAAAATTTTGTACCTTTCTGGCATAATGGATTCCAGAAATAGCTTTCGCGGAGACCGATTCGATCCTCTGGAGCGGCTTAGATCGGCGACCAGGGGCCTCGCTCGTCGGCCAGACGCTCGACCATGTCGCGCAGGAATTGCGGTGGTCCATTCGCGTGCCACTCCCCATCCGATTGCAGCAGCAGGGGACGGCGATTGTCGCGGCTGAAGGCTTCGAGCCAGGCGCGGGCCTTTGCTTTCGGACGCATGCCGACGGCAACCGCGACGTCAACCGGAATGGTGCGCCAGACGAAGCTCGCGGGAAGGAAGATGAGATCGGACTTATCCGGACGCATCCATTCGGGCAGCGGGCTCGTTGGAGCCAGCCAACCGCAGACGAAATTCCGGCAGGGGTCGACCGGGCGCTCGTTGTAGATCGCGCATTGGCCGGCGCCACTGAAGGGACAGGGATGCCCCGGATGGACGTCGTGGTCGCGAATCCTGATCTTCAGCCAGCCATCGCAGCAGGCGGTGCACTCGCCACATCGTCTCGCAGTCGCGCTTGGGTCGGCCGGCATGAATAGAGTGTACCCATGCCGCGCCGGATTCAGAAGGCCGTCTGCGGGAATGCGCGAAGCGCGATCGGGGCTACTTGCCGCTCAGCCGTACGCCGAGCCGGCCGGCGAGCTCCTGCGTGTACTGCCAGGCGACGCGGCCCGAGCGCGATCCGCGGGTGGTCGACCATTCGAGCGCCTCGCGCTCGAGTTCGTCCTCGGCGATCTTGATACCGTAATGGTCGCAATAGCCCTTCACCATCGCGAGGTACTCGTCCTGGCTGCAGCGGTGGAAGCCGAGCCAGAGGCCGAAGCGATCCGACAGCGACACCTTCTCCTCGACGGCTTCGCCCGGATTGATCGCGGTCGAACGCTCGTTCTCGATCATCTCGCGCGCCAACAGATGCCGGCGGTTCGAGGTCGCATAGAGGATGACGTTGTCGGGGCGCCCCTCGATACCGCCTTCCAGCACGGCCTTGAGCGATTTGTACGACGCGTCATTGCCGTCGAAGGAGAGGTCGTCGCAGAACACGATGAAGCGGAAGGCGGAGCTGCGCAAAAGCTCCATCAGGCCGGGCAGGCTCTCGATGTCCTCGCGGTGGATCTCGATCAGCTTCAGCCGGTCGGCCGGCTTGCGGTCGACATTGATGCTGGCGTGAGTGGCCTTGACCAGCGACGACTTGCCCATGCCGCGGGCGCCCCACAGCAGCGCATTGTTGGCGGGCAGCCCGTCGGCGAAGCGCTCGGTATTCTCCATCAGGATGTCGCGCATCCGGTCGACGCCCTTGAGCAGGGCGATCTCGACGCGGCTGACACGCGGCACCGGCGCCAGGCGGCCGTCCGGATGCCAGACAAAGGCGTCCGCGGCGGCAAACGACTCGGCCGGATCGGGGGCCGGGGAGTTGGCCGCGAGGCGGCTCGCAATGGTCTCCAGGGCGTTCGCGATCCGCTCGGCGGTCGCGCCGTCGAGCTGAGCTTCCGGGCGTTTTGTCGCGGTGTTTGCGGCACGCTTGGCGGCCGCTTTGGGGGTGGCTTTGCGGGTTGTTTTACTGGTGGTTTTTTTGGCTTTTTTCGACATTTGTCCAGTTCCTGACGGCGCAGCCTTATCGGGCTGGCGGCGGTCCCGCAAGCGCCCTAAATGAAGGCCCGTTAACGTTGCAATTGGGACCGCGGCCGCTATAGTCCGCGCGAATTTGTCCGGACCGCCATACCGCCCCGAAGCTCGAGGGCGCTGCCGGTCCTTTCCCGTCTTATCCGAGGATCGTTCGAATGCTGATTACTCCCGCGTTTGCTCAGGCTGGAGCAAGTGGTGACACCAACAGCATGTTGATGTCGCTGCTGCCATTCGCGCTGATCTTCGTCATCATGTACTTCCTGATTCTGCGCCCGCAGCAGAAGAAGGTGCGCGACCATGCGGACCTCGTGAAGAACATCCGCCGCGGCGACACCGTGGTGACCTCGGGCGGCCTGGTCGGCAAGGTGACCAAGGTGGTCGACGACGACCAGATCGAATTCGAGATTTCGGACGGCGTTCGCGTGCGGCAGATGCGCCAGATGATTTCGGGCGTGCGGACCAAGGGTGAGCCGGCCAAGGGCGACGCCAAGGACGAGGCGTCCGCGAGCTGATTGCCGCGGAGCCTTTTGCCGAATCTGACAGGTCAATTCGATGTTGTATTTCACGCGGTGGCGAGCGCTGGGGATCATCCTGACAGCGCTGGTGGTCTGCCTGTGCGCTGTGCCCAATTTCTTCCCCGAAGCGCAGGTCAAGACCTGGCCGGCGTGGGCGCAGCGACGTCTCGTCCTCGGCCTCGATTTGCAGGGCGGCTCGTATCTGCTGCTCGAGGTCGACGCCAACTACGTGAAGAAGGAAAAGCTCGAACAGGTTCGCGACGACGTCCGCAAGGCGCTGCGTGACGCCAAGATCCAGTTCGTCGGGGGCGTGCAGATTCGCAACGACGGTGTCGAGGCCCGGATCGCGAAGGAAGCCGACGTTCCGGCCGCGCTCGCCAAGCTTCGCGAGGTTGCGCAGCCGATCGGCGGGTTGCTCGGCTCCAGCGGCCAGCGCGATGTCGACGTGACCGATGCGGGCGGCGGCTTGATCCGCCTGACCGTATCGCAGCCCGCGATGATCGAGCGGATGCGCAAGACCATCGAACAGTCGATCCAGATCGTCGAACGCCGCGTCAACGAACTCGGCACCGTCGAGCCGGTGATCCAGCGCCAGGGCACCGACCGCATCCTGGTGCAGGTGCCGGGCCTGCAGGACCCGACCCATCTGAAGGAGCTGCTCGGCAAGACCGCGAAGATGGAATTCCGGATGGTCGACACCTCAGTGTCACCCGATCAGGGCACGGTGCCGCCGGACTCCGAGCGGCTGATGAGCGCGTCGCCGCCGCCGGTTCCCTACATCGTGAAGAAGCAGGTGCTGGTGTCCGGCGGCGAGCTTTCCGACGCCCAGCCCGGCTTTGACCAGCGCACCGGCGAGGCGATCGTCAGCTTCAAGTTCAACACCTCGGGCGCGCGCAAATTCGCGCAGGCGACCGCCGACAATGTCGGCCAGCCGTTTGCGATCGTGCTCGACAACAAGGTGATCTCGGCACCGGTGATCCGCGAGCCGATCACCGGCGGACAGGGCCAGATCTCCGGCAGCTTCACCGTGCAGTCGGCCAACGATCTGGCGATCCTGATGCGCGCCGGCGCGCTGCCGGCGCCGCTGACGGTGGTCGAGGAGCGCACCGTCGGTCCCGGCCTCGGCCAGGACTCGATCGAGAAAGGCGAGCTTGCCGCCTATGTCGGTTCGATCCTGGTCATCGTGTTCATGCTGATCACCTATCGGCTGTTCGGCGTGTTCGCCAACATTGCCGTGGCCATCAACGTCGCCATGATCTTCGGGCTGCTGTCGCTGCTCAACGCCACGCTGACCTTGCCCGGCATCGCCGGCATCGTGCTGACCGTCGGCATCGCGGTCGACTCCAACGTGCTGATCTACGAGCGCATTCGCGAGGAATTGCGCGGCGGCCGCAACGCGATCTCGGCGATCGACGCCGGGTTCAAGCGGGCGCTGGCGACGATTCTCGACTCCAACATCACCACCTTCATCGCCGCCGCCGTGCTGTTCTACATCGGCACCGGACCGGTCCGCGGCTTTGCCGTGACGCTCGGCATCGGCATCATCACCACGGTGTTCACCGCCTTTACCCTGACGCGCCTGATCGTCGCGGCGTGGGTGCGGTGGAAGCGGCCGCAAACCGTGCCGATCTGAGAGGCCTGTTGTGACTCATATCGTTCTCATTGGCCTTGGCATCCTGATCGCCGTGCTGACCGTCGTCGCGGCGCTCGGCCTGCTGCCGTCGCTGCGGATCGTGCCTGACGACACGCATTTCGACTTCACGCGCTTTCGCCGCATCAGCTTCCCGATCTCGGCGCTGCTCTCGATCCTTGCGATCACGCTGTTCTTCACCCACGGCCTGAATTTCGGCATCGACTTCAAGGGCGGCACGCTGCTCGAGGTGCGGTCCAAGTCCGGCACGGCCGACATTGCCGCGATGCGCACGACCTTGAACGGCCTTGGCCTCGGCGAGGTCCAGTTGCAGCAGTTCGGCGGTCCGGACGAAGTCCTGATCCGCGTCGCCGAGCAGCCCGGCGGCGACAAGGCGCAACAGGATGCGGTGACGAAAGTGCGCGGCGCGCTCGGCGAGTCCGTCGATTACCGCCGCGTCGAAGTGGTGGGGCCGCGCGTCTCCGGCGAGCTGCTCGCCTACGGCATGCTCGGCCTGATGTTCGCGATCGTCGGCATCCTGATCTATCTCTGGTTCCGGTTCGAGTGGCAGTTCGCGCTCGGCGCCATGATCGCCAACGTCCACGACATCGTGCTGACGATCGGCTTCATGTCGATCACCCAGGTCGATTTCGACCTCACCAGCATCGCGGCGCTGCTGACGATTCTCGGCTACTCGCTCAACGACACCGTCGTCATCTACGACCGTATCCGCGAGATGTTGCGGCGCTACAAGAAGATGCCGATGCCGCAGCTGCTCAACGAATCGATCAACTCGACGCTGTCGCGCTCGATCATCACCCACGTCACCGTGACGCTGGCGCTGCTTGCGCTGCTGCTGTTCGGCGGCCAGGCGATCCACAGCTTCACGGCAGTCATGATGTTCGGCGTGGTGCTCGTCGGCACCTATACCTCGATCTTCATCGCGGCGCCGATCCTGATCTATCTCGGGGTCCACACCACGCGCGGCGAGGCGCAGGATGCGCCGGCCAAGAAGCCGGACGCGGCGGCAGCCAAGAAGTAGCCGGCATGAGCAATTCCTCGGACGCTCCCCATCTTCCGAGGTCGGCGCCGATCGAGGCTTACGGCAAGGGCGGTTTTGCGTTTGCCGATATGTCGCATCGCGGCTCGCTGCTGTGCCTGCCCGACTCGATCTGGGCCTGGCCGGTCACGAGGCCGCAGGAGATCGACGAATATTCGCTGCAGAGGGTGTTCGCGGCGGCCAACGCGATCGACACGCTGATCGTCGGCACGGGCACCGAGGTCTGGGTGCCGCCCACGGGCCTGCGCGAGGCGCTGCGCGCGGTGCGGGTGGTGCTCGACCCGATGCAGACGGGGCCCGCGATCCGGACCTACAACATCATGCTCGGTGAGCGGCGGCGCGTCGCGGCAGCGCTGATCGCGGTGCCATGAGCGCGACGGAAGCGCCAAAGGACGGCGCGGCGTTCTGCGCCGATTTGGTGCGGACCCACGATTTCGTGCGCTATGCGTCGACCTTGTTCCTGCCGGGGCCGGAACGCCGCGCGCTGCTCGCGCTCTACGCCTTCAACATCGAGGTCTCGCGGGTGCACGAGCAGGTCAGCCAGCCGCTGCCCGGCGAGATGCGGCTGCAATGGTGGACCGACATGCTTGCCGGTGCCGGGCACGGCGGCGTCGAGGGCAATCCGGTCGCCGCAGAACTGCTGCAAGCGATCCGCACGCACCGTCTGCCGGTCTCGCCATTGTCAAAGCTGATCGAGGAGCACCAGTTCGATCTCTACAACGACCCGATGCCGTCGCTGGCCGCGCTCGAGGGCTATCTCGACGCAACCGCGGCTGCGTTGTTCTCGCAGGCGACGCGCGTGGTCGCACGGCCATCCGAGGCGATCGATCACCTGGTCCGTCATGCGGGCCTCGCCCAGGGCATGGCGCAAGTCATCGCCTCGCTGGGCCGCGATGCCTCGCGGCAGCAGCTGTTTCTGCCGCTGGAACTGCTGCAGCAGCACGGCAGCAGCAGGGAGGAGGTGTTTGCGGGCAAGCCGACGCCGGGCATTCGCGCTGCGGTCGAGCAACTTGCGGACGAGGCGCAGGGCCATCTCAGGACCGCATTGGGGCTGCTTGCTGACGTGCCGGCCGGCGTGCGGCCGATCTTCCTGCCGCTCGCCTGTGTCAGGCGCGAGCTGAACCGGGCGAGGGGGCCCGACAACGATCCGTTCCGGCCGCAGCCGGTCTCACGCCTGCGCACGCTGTGGACGTTGTGGCGGGCTGCGCGCACCGAAGAGTTCGGCAGCTAGCTGCTCTGCTTCGAAATATGCTTGGCGAAGATCCGGATCGTCGCGCCCCGGACCATCGGGCTGCTGTCATAGATGTCGGATGCGATTTGCTCGACCGCGTCGCGCAGCGCAACGAATTGCGCCTGCCGCGCCATGCTCGCGGTTCCGCGCGTGCCGGCCAGCTCGTCCATCGCGGCGTCGCTGATCTGGCATTCGATTTCCTGATCGCCGTTCATCATGGTGAAGCCGAACGCCAGGCGTTCGGAATCATATCCCCCGATACGGCCACGGGTGAGTGGCATCAAACTTGTCCCTTGCGCGCGCTAGCCGTTGCAACAGTGGGGGTTCGCACCGCGTTTGTCGAGGGCCGTGCGCCGCGAACTGCGGGCGCCTTAGCGCGCCTGCCGATCCATCTCGGCCACTTCGAAATTGAAGCGATCGCGGAGATTTTTGCGTTGCTCGAGGATGTCCTTGAGGAACTCGCGATCGGCGTCGTTTCGCATCAACGGCTCGATCAGATCGACCTGATTCATCGCGACGAGTTGCAGGATTTCGGTGCGCGGCTTGCCGGCCGCATCGCGCGGCAATGCGTGCACGATCTGGATGTGTTCGGGCGGCTTGATGCCCTTGGCGGAGGCAAGCTCGCTGCGCAGCGTCCTTTCCAGCGCGGACTGATCGGCCTCGACGAAGGCGTAGAGTCCGACGCCGACGCGCCGATCGGCAAAGGCGACGATCGCGGTGTCGCGCACGCCAGGATTCCTGCGGATCAAATCGATCAGCACCGGCGCGTCGTTGACCAGCCGGCGGCCGCCGCCTTCGCGGTCGGTGAAATTGAAGATGCCGCGCGTGATCGCCTGATAGACCTTCTTGCCGGTCTTGAGCCAGACGCTTGCGACCGCGGACTTCTTCGCCAGCACCTTGCGCTCCCTTGGCGTCAGCGCCTCCGGCGCGTAGCTGCGCTTGTGCTTCAACAGATGCCGCAGATCCTCGTAGGCCGCGATGCGAAACAGCCGGCTGCGGGTCTTGAAGCAGGCGGCGAGCTGGAAGTCGGTGAGATAGGCGCGGCCGTCGCGGCCGACCAGCCAGTTCTGCTCCTTGGCCAGATCGTTGTGGCAGATGCCGGCGCGATGCAGCTTGCGCAACGCCTGCTTGGCGGAGCGGAAATAGGCGACGTCGCCATGTGGCTTCGCCAGATGCAGCGCCGCACCGTCGATGAAGCCGCGCACCAGCGCGCGCCGCCCGGCCCACAACAGCTTTGGCCCGACGTCGAGGTCGCGTGCCCGGGTCAGCGCGCGGCGCTCGCGCGAGAACAGATGCAGCGCGACCCCAAATGACCAGAACGGCACCTGATCGAGCCGGCGCAGCACGCCATCGACCTCGCCGTCATCGGCGCGAAAGCGGCCGCGCTCGACGGTCGAGAACACGTCGCGCTTGAGCAGCACGCCCTGGCTCCATCGCGCCGACAGGGTGGCGTCGTCGTCTTTCGGCAAGCTCATGACTGTCAGGCCGCTGCCGCAATGCGCAGATGTTCTGCGATCCAGTGATCGAGGTCGGCGAGCGCCCGCGCGCTCATCGCCTGCTTCTTGGCGACGGTCTTCTCGTTGCCGCGCAGCCGCGAGCCGTCCGGCTTCTTGGTCGGAGGGCTGGCCAGCGGCGGGAACAGACCGAAATTGATGTTCATCGGCTGGAACGAGCGCGAGCCGGCGTCGATCGTTTCGATGTGGCCGCCGGTGATGTGGCCGAGCAGGGCGCCGAGCGCGGTGGTGGCCGGCGGCGGCGGCAGCGCGGCGCCGCGGATGTCGGCGGCGGCGCAGAGGCCCGCAATCAGGCCGACGCTGGCCGATTCGACATAGCCCTCGCATCCGGTCATCTGGCCGGCGAAGCGCAGCCGCGGCTGCGCGCGCAGGCGCAGCTGTGCGTCGAGCAGTTTCGGCGAGTTCAGGAAGGTGTTGCGATGCAGGCCGCCGAGGCGGGCGAATTCCGCCTTCTCGAGGCCGGGGATGGTGCGGAACACGCGCTGCTGCGCGCCGTGCTTCAGCTTGGTCTGGAAGCCGACGATATTGTAGAGCGTGCCGAGCTTGTTGTCCTGCCGCAGCTGGACGATCGCATAAGGCTTCACCGTAGGATTGTGCGGATTGGTTAGTCCGACCGGCTTCATCGGCCCGTGGCGCAGCGTCTCGTGGCCGCGTTCGGCCATCACCTCGACCGGGAGGCAGCCGTCGAAATAGGGCGTGTTGGTCTCCCAATCCTTGAAGTCGACCTTCTCGCCATCGCGCAGCGCCGCGACGAAGCCATCATACTGCTCCCTGGTCATCGGGCAGTTGATGTAGTCGGCGCCGGTGCCGCCGGGTCCGACCTTGTCGTAGCGTGACTGGAACCAGGCCACCGACATGTCGATGGATTCCTTGTGCACGATCGGCGCGATCGCATCGAAGAATGCCAGCGCATTCTCGTCGGTGAGCTGCCGGATGGCGTCGGCGAGCGGCGCGGAGGTGAGGGGGCCGGTCGCAACGATGACGTTGCTCCAGTCGGCCGGCGGCAGCCCTGCGACTTCCTCGCGGCTGATCTCGATCAGCGGATGCTCGTTGAGCGCTTTGGTGACCGCGGCGGAGAAGCCGTCGCGATCGACCGCCAGCGCGCCGCCGGCGGGCACCTGGTTGGCATCGGCCGAACGCATGATCAGCGAGCCCAGCCGCCGCATCTCGGCGTGCAGCAGCCCCACCGCGTTATTGGCGGCGTCGTCGGAGCGGAACGAGTTCGAGCAGACCAGTTCGGCGCAGCCGTCGGTGCGGTGCGCCTCGGTCATCCGCTGCGGGCGCATTTCGTGCAGGACGGCGCGGACGCCGGAATTGGCGACCTGCCAGGCGGCTTCCGAGCCGGCGAGCCCCGCGCCCACGATGTGCACGGGTTGGGAAGAGGATTGATGCGGTGTCATCGCGCAGCGTTAGCGCGTTTCGAGACCATATGCATCTGAAACCGCCAAAAGCGCTTTCAAGCGAAGTGGATACCGGTTCGCGTTGGGCGGAGCGGCCCGGAAACGATAACGCCCGCTGTGGAAGCGGGCGTTATCCGTCATCAGATGGCTGGCGGCCGATTAGCCGTTGTAGGTACCGGCGGCAACGCGCGGAATGTCCGAGCGGTCGAGGCCGATATCGGCCAGTTCGCGATCGCTGAGCTGGGACAGTTCGCTGACATTACGCTGATAATCTCGGAAAGCCTGGATCATGCGGATGAGCGAGAGCAACATGGTAGTCTCCTAGTAGTTCAGATTCAGCTTTTCCAAAGCCTCATCGTTGAACTGAATATAGATGATATAGTGCAGTGCGGTAGTTCCGATGTTGCGATGCAGCTAAGCTGAAAACGCATGGCCACGGTAAGTTTCGATTAACCGTTCGGCGTTCTCGGGACCGGGCTCCAGCCAGAAGTTCCGACGCGACAGCAGATCATGCGGAAACCTTTCCAATCAGTCTGTTACCGGAATGAGGCCGCCTCCGTCGCCGCACCCTATGTGGTAATTAAGGACCGTCAAATCAAGTCTCGACACCGCTCTGCCGCCTGGATCACGGCGGCGTGTTCCATGCGTGATTCGCATGCAAAGGGGCGACATTAATCTGAATTTATATTCATCATATGGCTTTCCCAATACATCAGCTAATGTCGCGTCAATCAGCCGCATTGACGGCAGAGGTAATTCGATCCTGCGGAAGAGCGGGGAATGCCCCGCGCCCGCCAAGTCGCATGACTTGTGCTGCTGATTATCGGAAGTCGATGTCGTTTAAGTGAACCCGTAAGCAAAGCTATTGCGGCACTGCTTCCTTACCGGCTTGTAATCAAAACACTATGCAACGCATGCGCGATACGCGCGCCGCGCCTATCACATTTGTATCGCGCGAAGTTCATTCTGAACGGTGGCGTGAACAGCGAATAATCGTCCCGCAGATTCCGCAATCACGCTGGTGTCTGTTCAAGAAAAGAAGATGGAACATCTCATGATCAAGACATTGATCGCAGCAGCCGCCGTGGCTGCCGTTGCTTTCGCTGTTGCGCCCGCCCAGGCTGCTCATCGTCACCATGCCGGCCTCGGCTGCAGCGGTGCCAACCTCGGCAAGACCGAAGCCGCAGTCGAAGCTATGGCCGACAATGAGGTCAAATTCGGGGCGGAGAGGGAAGTCTCGCTCGCTCAGGACGCGATGCTGAACAACAAGTGGGGCGCCTGCGGCGAGCACCTCAGCAAGGCTGCTGAAGCCAGCATGGCGAAGTAAGGTTTGATGATGACGATGAGGGCCGATTGCCTGGGGCAATCGGCCCTTAGATTTGGCTGGAGCGTGATCGGCCCGGCCGCGCGGGCGCCCTGCTCGAACGCCGTTCACGTGTTCGTGCCGATGATCAGCCCTGTTCGCGCCGACTCACGCACGTCCGAGGGGGACGCTCCGTATTGCCTGCGAAAGCTGCGGTTGAAATAGGACACGTCGCCGAAACCGACCTCGAAGGCGACTGCGCTCACAGGCCGATCGGCGTAGCGCGGATTGACGAGCAATCGATGTGCTCGTGCGAGACGGCGCCCAAGCACGAATTGTGAGAATGTGGTCCCGTCGCCTTCAAATAACCGTTGCACCTGGCGCGGGGTGACGGCCTGCCGCCGCGCGACAGCCGCAACCGTGAGGTTACCATGGTCGAGATGGTCGATGATGTCGGCTTTGATGGCGCGCAGCCGCGCCGCGCGGACGCCTCGCCCATGGGCAAGAGCCGCGGCATCTCGTGTTGCGCCGAGCGCTACCGCGATCAGATCGTGCACATGCGAAGCCACGTGGTGCCGTAGCTGAGGCGTGGCAAGCGCATAATCCTCTTGCAGCGCCCCGACATAGCTCACCAGCAATTTCAACGCTTCGGTGGAGCGCGCAATAGGCTGCATCACGGCGGAATCGAGGCTGCTCACCAGCGGCGCCAGCGCCGGCCGTGGAACGTGAAGGCACAGAATCTTCGCCGGGGCGGGGCAGACCATCGCGACCGGATCCGCCGAGCTGAGCAACAGGCCGTCGCCGGCACTCCACGCGACCTCGCGTCCACGCTGCACCATCGTGGCATCGTGCGAACCCATCACCAGGACCAGCCCGTCGTTGCCATCCGCCAACTGTTCGGCGCCCCGCTCGTAGCGAAACGCCGACATGCTGGCTGACGTGATGGACAGCCCGGGCAGCGTCCGCACGGTCACGTCCGCATGCAAAGAATGATCCGGCAGTGGCGCGAGGTCGGCCTTCAGCACCAGCCGGCCGTACAGATCACGCCACGCAGCCATACGGTCCTGCTCGGCAAAATCTTCCAGGGAGAACCGGGAAACTGCAACGTCGTGGGCGGTCGAGGTCATCGGCAAACTCAGGCTGTCGCAACAGATGTCGCCGAATTGACGCGTCTGGTTCACCGAGGTGACCCGGGTCGGTGGCAACAAACGCACGCGACGCAGGGCTTCTAGCCAACGACTCGGCTGCGTCAAAGCGCCCTAGGTCTGTTCCATCCGCGGTTCGCCCCTGCGACAAGTGCAGCCCGAGGTGGAACTCACGTCCCATTGACCCAAACGTGTCCGGATACTGACCTGCCAGGGGCGTTTTCATCCAATGCGTTGTCGCGCTTGTCCAAGCCGGCGGGCGGACAAGTCGCTAAACCTATCGTGCAAGATCGAGCTGCTCGCAGAAGAATCTAGATGACGTTGGTGCAACTTTTGCATGTTGATGCCGCACCCGGCGACGTCGGGCTTGCCATTGGCATCCTTGTCATGGGCATCCTTGTCACGGACATCATCGGTGCACTGGCCGTGTTCCTCGGAATGCGCCTGTTTGCCTGGACCGTGGACCGGACCGCAACACTCAAGACGTCGCCGGCCGGAGTGGCAAACCTCACAGGTCGAATTTCATGCGCGCACTGATCCACGCCGCGGCGTGGCTTGTCCTCGTTGCGGGAACCAACACATCCAAGGCCGAAGGCGCAGCAACGTCCTGCCAGCTGATCAATGGCAAGTCGATGATGCAGGCCGAACTGCTGTTTGGGCGTCGTATCGCCGGACATGGCCGCGTATCGGACGCCCAGTGGTCGGACTTCCTTCTGAAGGAGGTGACACCGCGCTTTCCGGATGGATTGACCCAGCTCAGGGCTTCCGGCCAATGGCGCGACCCGGACACGGGTCGGATCACACACGAGCAGTCCTTTGTCGTGCGCATCATCGCTGCCGAGACCCCGGAGACCTTGGCTCGCCTGACCGAGATCGGCGCCGCATACAGGCAGCGCTTTCATCAACAGTCGGTTGGCCTCACGCTCTCGACCACTTGCGCATCGTTCTGACCACGCGCTGCAAATAGCGACGTGCCCTATGGCGCCTTTGCGAGTTGGGTGGCGAAGTAGCCGATCGTCTTGGCGTAGACCTCGCTCTTGTTCCACTGCTGGATCACCGCAAAATTCTCGCTGCCGGGCTCCCAGCCCTTGCCCGGCTTCCAGCCGTAGCTCTTCAGGAAATTCGCCGTCGAGGCCAGCACGTCCGGCACATTGTGCAAGAGGTCGCGTTTGCCGTTGCCGTCGAAATCGACCGCGAACTTGATGTAGGACGACGGCATGAACTGGGTCTGGCCGAGCTCGCCGGCCCAGGCGCCGCGCATGTCCTGCGGAGCAAGGTCGCCGCGCTCGACGATGCGCAGCGCATCCATCAACTCGGCCTTGAACATGTCGGAGCGGCGGCAGTCATAGGCCAGCGTGGCCAGCGAGCGCATGGTCGGAAACTTGCCGGTGTTGACGCCGAAATCGGTCTCCAGCCCCCAGATCGCGACCAGGATCTCGCCGGGCACGCCGTAAGCCTCTTCGATCCGCGACAGCACCGAGCCGTAGCGCTTCATCATGTCGGAGCCGCGATTGAGCCGCGGCGGCACCATGCGGCCCGAAAACTGCTCGAAGGTCTGGCTGAACACCTGCTGCGAATGGTCGCGTGCCAGGATTGCCTTGTCCTGGGTGACGCCGTTGAGCCCCGCCTGGATCGCGTTCTGTGAAATGCCCTTCGCCGCAGCCTCTTTCTTGAAATCGTCGAGCCAGGACTCGAACGTGCCCGTGCCGCACTGGGCGGCGAGCGCGGACGCGGTCGAGGTCAGGAGCCACGCGCCAACGGCGAGGGCGCGAACGGGAATGCGAGAGGTCATAGGCAATTCACTCCGGAGTCTGCGATGTCATCGGGTGGTCGCGCAAGGCGCGGGTATGTTCGCGGCAACAGCGGCCAAAACAAGGCTCGTGATCGAGCATTTTTGTCAGCTCGTGCTGCAAATGCCACGCCAATTTCACATCCTTTTTGACGGTCAGGTACGACAAACCGCCGGCCGAACATATCGGCCGGCGGTTGCTTTGACGTTTACGAGTTCGGGTCTAGCCGATGCTATCCGCGGTCACTGCGCCGCCACGGAAACAAATTGGCCGGGAAGTCGGCGGCGGGCTTGCGCTCGCGCGGCTCGGGGATCACCGGCCGTGCATTCGGATCCTTGACGATGACCTCGCGATAGAGATGCCAGGTGGCGTGACCGAGCAGCGGGATCACGACGGCAAGCCCGAGGAAGAACGGGATCGTGCCCAGCACCAGCAGCACCGCGACGATCAGGCCCCAGGCCGCCATCGGCACCGGGTTCTGCGCAACGGCGCGCATCGACGTCACCATGGCTTCGCCGGCGGTCGCCTGGCGATCGAGCATCATGGGGAATGCGACCACGCTGATGCAGAGCGCGACCAGCGCGAACAGGAATCCGACGCTGCAGCCGACCACGATCAGCCACCAGCCTTGCTGAGTGGTCAGCACGCGCTCGGCAAAATCGGGAATGTCGGCCGCGATCGCATAGCCGAACACGGCGGTGTAGATCGCCTGCGCGGTGGCGATCCAGGTCACGAACAGGGCGAACAGCAGTGTTCCGACCCCGAGCATCGCGCCGAATGACGGCGAGCGAAACACCTCCATGGCATCCCATGCGGATGCTTCCCCGCCGTCCTCGCGGCGGCGGCTCATCTCGTAGAGGCCGATGGCGGCAAACGGGCCGAGCAGGGCGAAGCCCGCGGCCAGCGGAAACAGCAGGGGCAGCACGGAATAGCCGTGCACGGTGCGCGCAAGCACGATGCCGAGCACGGGATAGATCAGGCACAGGATGATTGCGTGGCTTGGTACCGCCTTGAAGTCTTCCCAGCCGAGACGCAGCGCTTGATGCAAATCGGACAGGCCGATGGTGCGGATGACCGGCGCAGACGCAGTGTCTCTGCCGCTCTGCGTCATCGATGTGACATTGCCTTGGTATGGTGTGGCCATGGTCGTTGTCTCCCTCTGGGCGGTCGCATTCTGCGCCCGGCGCGCGGGCACGAACCTACCGCCTCTCGAAGCGATCACGAGCAAGCCAGACGCGAAAGACAGAGCAGGAACTGGCCGTGTCGCGAACTGTGTAGTGAGGGTACTCCCAAACCGCGGCAAAAGCACTCACGCTTAAGTGAATGTCGCATTGGCAAGCTATTGGAGGGGCGATACACTTCAACTGCGACCTCGGTCAGCCGGCGCATTGCCGCGTGGCCTTCACATCTCAACTCTCTTGGGAGCGAACGATGAGCATTTTCGGAAAAATCATGGGCGCGATCTTCGGCAGCAGCGCCAGCGCCGCGCCCGCCGGCGGAACGGCGACCAGCGCAGCTCCGGCCGGTGGATCCGGCAGCGCGTCGCCATCTCCCGCAGCCGTGCCGGCCGGTGCGGCGCCCGCGCAGTCGGTTGACGTCGCCCCCATTCTCGACAAGGCGGTGGCCGCGAAGGGCGAGAAGCTCGAATGGCGGACCTCGATCGTCGATCTGATGAAGGCGCTCGACATCGACTCCAGCCTGTCGGCCCGCAAGGAGCTCGCCAAGGAGCTCGGCTACACCGGCGACACCAACGATTCCGCCAGCATGAACATCTGGCTGCACAAGCAGGTGATGACCAAGCTTGCGGCCAATGGCGGCAAGCTGCCCCCGGATATCAAGCACTGACGGGATGGTCATCCCGCCTGACACGGGGGGCCCGCGCCGGCGCGGGCCCTTTTTTATGGACCGGCGAGCCTCTATAGATCAGCCAACAAGCAACAAGAAGGAGCTGATCCATGACTGACCTCGATCGCCGGACGATGCTTGCGACCGGCGCACTGGCACTGGCCGGCGCCGCCGCGCAGTCCGCGCCGGCCCATGCCGAGGCCGCGCCGAGAGCGATGTTTCCGGTCCCGCCGGTCACGATCCCGATCGTCGGCGCCACCGAGGTGTTCCAGGTCCGCCGCATCTACTGCATCGGCCGCAACTACGCTGCGCACGCGCTCGAGCGCGGCTCCGATCCGACCCGCGAGCCGCCGTTCTTCTTCCAGAAGCCGACGGACGCGATCCAGAATGTCGCGGTCGGCACCGTCGCCGATCATCCCTATCCCTCGCTGACCAAGAACTATCACCACGAGGTCGAACTGGTTGCCGCGCTGAAATCCGGCGGCACCAACATTCCCGCCGACAAGGCGCTCGACCACGTCTATGGCTACGCGCTCGGCCTCGACATGACGCGGCGCGATTTGCAGAACGGCATGGCCGCCGAGAAGAAGCCGTGGGAGATCGGCAAGAGCTTTGACCACGCCGCGGTGCTCGGGCCGATCCATCCGGCTGACAAGACCGGCCATTTCACCAAGGGCGCGATCTCGCTCGCGGTCAACGGCGCGGTGCGGCAGAGCTCGGATCTGAAGAACATGATCTGGAGCGTCGCCGAGCAGATCGCAAAGCTCTCCGAGGCGTTTGAGCTGAAGGCCGGCGACATCATCTATTCCGGCACCCCCGAGAATGTCGGCCCGGTCGTCAAGGGCGATGTGCTGCTCTGCAAGCTCGAGGGCTTACCCGATATGTCGATCAAGATCGTCTGACGTCGACGGTTCTTTGTTTGAGCATGATCTCCGCGCAAACGCCTTTGGCGTTTGTCGCGAGGGAAAACCGCTTCGCACTTTTCCGGATCATGCTCTAGCCGGCAAGATCCGCGTATTCCGGATGCTTGTTGAGGTAGTCGACCACGAAGCCGCAGCCGGCGATCACCTTGTGGCCGTCGGCGCGGATCAGCTCGAGCGCGCCCTTGACCAGCTCCGATGCGATGCCGCGGCCGCGCAGGGCGCGCGGCGTCTCGGTGTGGGTGATGATCACGGCCGAAGGCGTCCGACGGTAATTCGCAAAGGCTGTGCCGCCCTCGGTATCGAGCTCGAAGCGGTTTTGGTTCCTGTTGTCGCGGACGGCAGCCATCGCAAAATCCTGACTTGATTCACAGGACTTGATCTAAGCGCTTGAACCCGCCGGTGCAAAGCCGCGACCAACCCGCATATTGGCATTTCTGGATTGACGATATGCGCATTTTGGCCTGCCTGACCGCCGCATTGCTCGGCGCCGCCCTGACGCTGCCAAATCCTCCGAAGGCGGCTGCCGCCGATGATCCGAGCTGGCAGACCTGCATCGGCGCTGCGACGGCCCCGGGTGACCGCGTCACTGCCTGCACGGCGGTCATCGACGGCAAGACCCAGAGCGGCAGGCGGCTGGCCGGGGCCTATTGCAACCGCGGCCATGGACTGACGGAGAAGCGCGAGCTCGATGCCGCGCTCGCCGATCTCAACGAGGCGATCAAGCTCGATCCGGCGTTTGCCTGCGCCTACACCAACCGCGGCCGCGTCTACGCCTTCAAGAACGATCTCGATCATGCGATCGCCGACTACGACGAGGCGATCCGCATCGATCCCGCCTTCGCGATGGCCTACAACAACCGCGGCGATGCCTGGCTCAACAAGGGCGATCTCGACCGCGCGCTGGCCGATCTCAATCTCGCCATCAAATACAATCCGCAGCTCTCCACCGCCTATGGCAATCGCGGCTTCGTCTACTACCGCAAGCGCGACGCGGCGCATGCGATCGCCGACTTCACCGCCGAGATCAAGCTCGATCCGAACGTGCTCGCCTATATCAACCGCGGCAATGTCTATCGCGAGGCCGAGCAGCTCGACCGCGCCGCCGCCGACTACGGCGAGGCTGTGAAGCTTGCGCCGACCGATGCGCGCGGCTGGCGTAACCGCGGCATGGTCCGGCTGTTCCAGGGCGACAACAAGGGCGGGCTCGCCGATTACGACAAGGCGCTGCAATACGATCCCGCTGACGTCTATTCCTGGAACAACCGTGGCCAGGCCAAGCTGCGGCTCGGCGACAAGACCGGCGCGGCGGCCGATTTGCGCAAGGCGCTCGAGTTGCAGCCCGACCTGAAGACCGCCAAGGAGACGCTGGCGCGCCTCGGCGGAGCGCGATGATCGACGGTGTCTGCCGCCTCCGGCCCTGCCGCATCGCACACAGGCGGATCGGGCCTTGCGAGCCGATGCAATTCGATTAGGTTTGTGCCCAGACATACGCCCGTGATGCGGCCCGAAGGTCGTTTGGTGCGGAATGGCAGGACCGGCCGCTGACGTATGCCCCTTGTCGCAAGGAGGTTCGTCATGTCGGATAATCGCTTCTTCAACAGACACCGCCCCTGGGAGGACTGGCTCGGCATGCTGCTTGGCGTGCTGATCATGGTCTCGCCCTGGTTTCCGATGCAGGTAAGCGGCGCCGTCGATCTCGAGCGCAGCCATCTGGTGCTCAACAGCTTCATGGTCGGCATGCTGGTGCTCGGCATCTCCCAGCTCGAATATGTCGCGCTGCATCGCTGGGAGGAGGTGGCGAGCATCGTGCTCGGCCTCTGGCTGATGGCATCGCCCCTGGTCTTCGGTTACGCCGCGGACCAGGCGCTGCAGGCCTGGCACATCCTGCTCGGCGCGCTGGTCGCCCTGATCGGCGCGCTACAGCTCTGGCAGGACTGGAACCTGAGCGAACAGGAATTGGCCAAGCATCCGCAGTAGCGGTTCGGGCAGGATCGGTCGGGCTGGCCGGCCGCCAGCACGCGGTACCATGGCGCCGCGGCGGGCAGGCCTTGCCGAGGCGCGTCGCTTGGCGATAAACCGGGTGGCAGCAACCCCTTGCGGCGCTTGAAGACGCCCGGTTCTGACCGAGGAAACACCCGATGCCTGTCCTGACCTTGCCCTGTCTGTTGTGCGTATCGGCGGGGCGGCAATGACCGGGGCGGAGGTGACCGCGCCGCGCGGCGGGATCGCGCGGGTGTCGCGCCGGGTGATGAACCTCGCCTACATCCTGACCCAGAACGCCCGCCGCCATGGCGATCGTCCCGGTTTCATCTGGAACGAGAAGGCCTGGTCCTGGCGCCATATCGACCAGAACGTCTCGGCGCTCGCGGCGGCGCTCGCCGCCCGCGGCATCGTCAAGGGCGACCGCATCCTGGTGCATTCCAAGAACTGCGACGAGATGTTCTGGTCGATGTTCGCAGCCTTCCGGCTCGGCGCGGTCTGGGTGCCGACCAACTTCCGCCTGATGCCGGACGAGGTCGCCTATCTGGCGACGGCCTCCGGCGCCAAGGCGTTCCTGTGCCATGCCGACTTCCCCGAGCATGCCAAGGCGGCTGCCAACCCCGCGCTCGAATTCGTCTGGCGGATCGGCGAGGGGGGCACGTTCGGCGAGGCGACGGTCGGTGACGTCATCGCCAGACACGCGAGTGCGGAGGTCGAGAACGTCGCCGTCGAGTACGACGATCCCTGCTGGTTCTTCTTCACCTCGGGCACGACGGGCCGCTCCAAGGCCGCGGTCCTGACCCATGGCCAGATGGCGTTCGTGATCACCAACCATCTCGCCGATTTGATGCCCGGCACCACCGAAGACGACGCCTCGCTGGTGGTCGCGCCGCTGTCGCATGGCGCCGGCGTGCATCAGCTGGTGCAAACCGCGCGCGGCGTGCCGACCATCCTGCTGCCGTCGGAGAAGTTCGACATCGCGGAAGCGTATCGCCTGATCGCCAGGCACCGCGTCAGCAACATGTTCACGGTGCCGACCATCCTGAAGATGATGGTCGAGCATCCCGCCGCCGACCAGCACGATCATTCCTCGCTGCGCTACATCATCTATGCCGGCGCGCCGATGTATCGCGAGGACCAGAAGGCGGCGCTGCACAAGCTCGGCGGCGTGCTGGTGCAGTACTTTGGCCTCGGCGAGGTCACCGGCAACATCACGGTGCTGCCGCCCGGCCTGCACGATCCCGAGGACGGCCCGCATGCGCGGATCGGCACCTGCGGATTCGAGCGCACCGGCATGCAGGTCTCGATCCAGGGCGACGACGGACGCGAGCTGAAACCGCACGAGACCGGTGAGATCTGCGTGATCGGCCCCGGCGTGTTCGCCGGCTACTACGACAACCCCGAGGCTAATGCGAAAGCGTTTCGCGACGGCTGGTTCCGCACTGGCGATCTCGGCCATATGGACGAGGAGGGGTTCGTCTACATCACCGGCCGCGCCTCCGACATGTACATCTCCGGCGGCTCCAACATCTATCCGCGCGAGATTGAGGAGAAGCTGCTGACCCATCCCGCGGTCGGCGAGGTCGCCGTGCTCGGCGTGCCGGATCCGTTCTGGGGCGAGGTCGGCGTCGCCGTCTGCGTCGCGCGCGAAGGCGTCGAGGCGGTCGCGGAGGCGGAGCTTGCCGCCTATCTCGCGCCGAAAGTGCCGCGCTACAAGATGCCGAAACGCTTCTTCTTCTGGGAGGCGCTGCCGAAGTCCGGCTACGGCAAGGTGCCGAAGCGGTTGATCCGCGACGAGCTCGAGGCGCGCGGGCTGCTCGAGGTGATCGCCAAATCGACGGGCGCGTGAGGCGATGCGCAGCATCGCCCAGCCTGGCGCTCCGCATGCTGAGCGCATCCAATGGGTCGCCGCGCGCGGCCGCGCGTTTTCATTCGTGCTCGAGGCCGGCATTTCCTTGCTCGAAGCCGTGCGCCGCGGCTTTGCGGCTGAAGGTTTTTCCGGCGGCGTGCTGAACGCGACCGGCGGCGCGCTCGGGCCATTCGCCTATGTGATGCCGGCGCTGTCGAAGGACGGCGTCAACGCGGCGTTCTACAGCGACGCGTTTCGTCCCGATGGCGTGACCCGGCTCAAGCTCGCGGCGCTGACCTTCGGCGAGCGCGACGGCGCGTCGTTCTTCCATTGCCATGGATTGTGGACCGAGGCCGACGGCCGCTGCAACGGCGGACACATGCTGCCGGACGAGACCTTCGTTGCCGAACCGTTCGAGGTGAATGCGTTCGGGATCGAGGGGGCGACGTTCCGGGCCGAGCCCGACAGCGAGACCAATTTCAAGCTGTTCGGTCCGGTCGCATGCGCGCCGCATGCTGCGAAGACCACCAGCCATGCCTTCGCGCTGCGGCTGCGGCCGAACCAGGATTTCGCCTGCGCGCTGGAAGGCTTCTGCCGCCAGCACGGCATTTTGCGGGCGCGGCTGCACGGCGGCGTCGGCTCGACCATCGGCGCGGTCTTCAGCGACGGCCACAGCGTTGTGCCGTTCGCGACCGAGCTCGCGGTGACCGCGGGGCAGATCGCGCCCGACGCCAATCGCCGCCTGCGCGCCAGTCTCGACATCGCGCTGGTCGACTATCTCGGCGGCATCGCCGAGGGCCGCCTGGTGCGCGGCGACAATCCGGTGCTGATGACCATGGAGCTGGTGCTGGAAGTGCTGGAGGAGGCGGAGCGGCCGTAGGGGCGGGCAGTCTCTTGCGCGGGGATGACGGGACTGGGAGCGGATCCAGCAGTCAAATGGCCGAGCACTCGCTGTCATCACCCGCGAAGGGATAGGCGGGTGATCCAGTATTCCAGAGACAGCAGTGCTTGAACCGAGGCGGCGACTGCTTCCCCGCGTCGTCCTGGCCCACCGCGCAACTGTCAATTCCGTCATCCTGAGAGCTTGTGACGGATTCGGCTCCTGCGGAGTTTTTGGCGGCTGTTCGTCGCAGCAATTGGCAGGTTTGAGTTCGAGTTCGGCGATGACCCGTTGTTTAGGCTCTGGAGAGGCGGTTGCCTTGCAGGATGTTGTTGACGAGGGCGTACCAGAGCACGACGGCACGGACCTTTTCGATGCCGCGCACGGTCAATTGCCGCAGGTCCCAATTGCGCCAGCGGGCATGGATGCACTCGCAGATCGACCGGGACCTGTATCGGGCCTTGCCCTCTTCGCTCGCCATTCGCGCACGCCAGGCCAACACCCCCGGACCGTCGCCGCGCCGCGGTAGATAGGGATCGGTACCGTGCTTGGATTGAGTGGGCGGACAAAAGATATCGATGCCCTCGGCATAGGCCCATTCGATGTCCTCGGCACTGCCAAAGCCGCCATCGACGAGATGGTCCTTGGGCAACCCTCCGGGCCGCGCACGCTGCCGCTCCAGCATGGGGCGCATCAGGCCGCGATCGGATCCGATGTTGCAAATTCTGGTGTCGACGACGATCTGCTCGCCGGCCACGCTCGTCACCTGCACGTTGTAGGCGGGGCGGAAGCCGCCGTTCGCCATCTTCATGACCCGTGCATAGGCGTCCGTCGTGGAGGCCCGCGGCTCCTTCGGCGTCTTGCCGTTGCCGCGACTTTCTTCGCGCTCCTTGCGCTGCTGCTTGATCTCGGCGAGCGCCGTCTGCGCCGCCTTCACCCGCGCGCTGCGTTCCCGCGCGGCCCGCTCCTTGGCTGCCCGGGCACGCTTATTGCTGGCGTCCGAGCGTGTGTCGACCTCGCGCTTGAGGTCTTCCACCACGGCCTCAGCCTGCGCCAAATGCTTATCCAGCGTCGCCTCGCGCCGGAACGAGGCGGCCCCGGCGCTGGCCCGGACCCGCATGCCATCCTGCGCCAAGGTCTCCAGATCGACGAGACCGGCCTTTGCCAACGCTGCCAGATGCTCACTGAGCAGTCGGTCAAGCAGATCGGCGTTGCCGACCCGGAAGTCCGCCAGCAGGTGATAGTTCACCGACACCCCGCCGCACAGCCAGCGATAGGCATCGTGGCTCTCGCACAGCCGCTCCAACGCCCGCGCGCTGCCAACGCCTTCGCTGGCGGCATAGAGCCACAGCGCCAGCAAAAGCCGGGGCGAGGTCGCGGGGTGACCGGGACGATCGCCGCGAGCCTTGATCCGGTCCTCCAACTCACTCAGATCAAGCTCTTCGACATAAGACCAGATCAGCCGCACCGGATGGTCTTCCCCGATCAGGCTCTCAATATCAACCGCTCGCAGCGCAATCTGGTCGCGCTGGGGCTCACGCAGCCGCGGAGCGCCGGGCAAGCCCGCTTCGACTGGTGGCTTCGCCTGCTCCGGCAGGTCCCCAAACAACTCATCGGCAGCCAACATCACCTCCCGCGAATCCATCATCGCCAGAGAATCACACCGCGCCGGCTTTCGGCTATAATGCTCGCTGAAACCCCAAAAAAATCACACCCTCTGAGGAGCGCGCTCTTGCGCGCGTCTCGAAGGATCGACGGCCACCGGCCGGGCCGTGCATCCTTCGAGGCTCGCCAGCGGCGCAATTGCGCCGCAAGGCTCGCACCTCCAGCGACAAAGGCGAAGCTTTTGCGCGGGGAATTTGGTACATCGTCAAACAGCGCTGAGGATGTGCAACGACGTTCTCGCGACATGATTGTCCGAGCTTTGCTTGTCGTTCCGCCCTCCCTCCTTGAAGAGGGCGCAGGGAAAGCCGGGTGCCGATCGCACCCATGGGCCCCGAGCAATAGGTAGAAAGCTCGGGGGTAGGACCACAGGTGTAACCGGAAACAACCCGGCTTTCCCTGCGCGATGGTTGTGCGGCTTATACGTGCTCTCCCCGGCGAGACTTGGCTTTGTTGTCACCGTCTTCACAACGCGCATTTGCGCAATCGGAAAAGACACCTACCGCTAGGGCGTCAGGCCTGCACGATTTCGCCGTCCGCCTCATGCGCGTTCGTCGACTGCGCAATCGGCGTCCACCGCATCTCGACCCGCGTTCGTGACGACCGCGAAGCGCCCCTCGTGTCGGGTGAGACGGCAAATTCATACACTGAACTTCCCTTCGGATAAAGCGAAATATTTTTGCTGCGGGGGCTTGCGCCGTCGGGCAACTCAGATGTATGGGCCGCTCACCGCCGCTTGCGCACGTGGATGTTGATGTCGAGGTCGATCGCGCTGACGCAGGTCTGCTCGGTGCGGTGCGAGCCGCCCTCGTGCCAGCGGCCCTTGCGCAGGCGGATGTCGCTGACATTGGCGAGCCGCAGGCAGCGCCATTGCGGCAGTCTGCCTGAACTCTCGCCGGCGAACTGCCAGGCCAGCACGACCTCTTCGCCGCTCTTGTTGTGGCCGATGATATGCGGGCAGAGCTCGCGCGGCCGGCCGTCATAGACGCAGACCACCTGCTGCTCGGTGCTGACGGCGTTGCGGAACAGGGCGTAGGCGTTGCTGGGCATGCGCTATCGAGCCATCTAGGATTGCTGCGGGGACCTATCATAAACTGGGCCGCCCGCCATTGTTTCCCCGGAACCGCGCAGATGACCCGACGCAATCGCCCGATCAACATGCCCGCGCCGTATCTGCGGCGGGTCTGGCTCGATCCCGCACGCATTCCAGACCGCGAGGCCTATCCGTTCGTGCTGCCGCTGCTGCGCGACGATTTCGAACTCAGTTTCGACAAGCCGATCACCATCATCGTCGGCGAGAACGGCACCGGCAAATCGACGCTGCTCGAGGGCATCGCCGTGATGGCCGGCTACGATGACGCCGGCGGCGGCAAGGGCTACCGCGCGGTCGACCATGGCCGGGCGCTGGAGAAAATGGGTGGCTCGCTTGCGTCGGCGCTGCGTGCAAGCTGGCTGCCCAAGATCACCAACGGCTGGTTCTTCCGCGCCGAGAGCTTCTTCTCGGTCGCACGATATCTGGACGAGGCCGCGATGGACGCCGGAGGCCTTCCGCCCGACTTCCTGTCGCATTCCCACGGCGAGGGCTTCCTGCGCTTCTTTGAGGAGCGCTGCCAGCGGCAGGGCATCTTCATCTTCGACGAGCCGGAATCCGCGCTGTCGCCATCGCGGCAGATCGAGTTCCTCAAGCTGCTGCACCGGATGCACGGCACCCGCCACTGCCAGGTGATCATGGCGACGCATGCGCCGGTGCTGATGGCCTATCCGAACGCGACGCTGCTGCGGCTGAGCAAATATGGCCTCGAGCCGGTGAGCCTGCGGGATACCGATCACTACCGGCTGATGCGCGAGTTCTGCGACGACCCGAAGGGATTCGTCGAGGCGGCGATCGAGGCGTGAAGCCGCCACCGCGGCGGACTTGCCTCCCGGGGAAGCCGCCGGCCGCCAACTTCGCTCTCGTGCAAGCAGCCGGTCCCCGATCTGGTCTAGAACGTCGAGCCATAAACTGCGGCATGCGCCGGGCGGCGGATGGCCGACACATATCGGGAGAGACCAAGGATGAGGCGAACGATCGCGCGGGCTGGCGTCGTGGTGGCGGCATTGGCTGTGTTGGGGGCCGCCTGGGCCCATGGGCCGACCCGCCAGAAGGTGCGCGAATCCATCGAGATCGACGCGCCGCAGGCCAAGGTGTGGGCGGTGATCGGCAATTTCCAGGACATGAGCTGGCTCGCCGGCGTCATCAAGACCGAGGGCGAGAAGGGCAACGAGATCGGCGCCACGCGGCGGTTGACGCTGGGGCCGGGCGCCACCGTCGACGAGGAGCTCTACAAATACGAGCCCGAGATGATGAGCTATTCATACCGGATCACCGCGGTCGACGTGAAGGTGCTGCCGGTCACCAATTATTCCTCGACGCTGACGGTCTCGCCGGCGCCCGAGGGCAAGACAAAGCTGGAATGGGCCGGCGCGTTCTACCGCGGCTTTCCCAACAACGATCCGCCGCCGGAGCTGAGCGACGAGGCGGCGGTGAAGGCGGTCAGCGGGCTCTACAAGGCCGGGCTCGAGGCGCTGAAGAAGAAGATCGAGAGCGGCACCTGAGCGGATGCGAAACTTGCCGTCATTGCGAGGAGCTCGCGACAAAATTGCAAGGCAATTTTGCGCTGAAGCGACGACGCAATCCATTTTTCCTTTCTGCGGAGCTATGGATTGCTTCGCGGAGCCTGTCATCCGGCGGCGCTTCGCGCCGACCGGGTGGCTCGCAATGACGTGGATAAAGTTGTCTACTGTGAGCGCGATCGCGTTGGTGGCGCTGCTCGGCCTGCTCGGCGCCGCGCGCGCCGAGGAGGCCTTCGTCACCAACCAGCTCAGCGACGATCTCACGGTGGTCGATCTCGCGACGTCAAGGCCGGTCGCGACGATCGCGATCGGCGGCAAGCCGGCGGGCGTCGCCGTCAGCAATGACGGCCGCTTCGTCTATGTGACGAGCCCGGATGCCAAGGCGGTCACGGTTGTCGACGCGTCGTCGCGCACGGTGGTCGGCCGGATCGATGTCGGCGGCGGGCCGCTCGGCATCGCGGTCGCCCCCGACGGCGCGACGGTCTATGTCGCCGACTGGTATGCCGCCGCGGTGCGAGTGATCGACGCCAAGGCGCAGCGGGTCACCGCCAGCATGGCGGTCGGCGCGTCGCCGTCCGGGCTCGCGGTGACGCCGGACGGGCTGCTGCTGCTCTCGGCCGACCGCGACGACGACAGCATCTCGATCGTCGATACGTCGACGCGGGAGCGGCGAGGGACCGTGAAGGTCGGCGCACGGCCGTTCGGCGTCACCATCGATGCCGAAGGCAAGCGCGCCTACACCGCCAATGTCGGCTCCAACGACGTCTCCGTGATCGACATCGCCACGGCGCAGGAGATCGGCCGCGTCCATGTCGGCCTGCGCCCCTATGCGGTGGCGCTGGCGCAGGGCCGCGGCTTCGTCACCGACCAGTATGACGGCAAGGTCAGCGTGTTCGACCTCGCGACCTTGCAGCCGGTGAAGCGGATCACGGTCGGCGATTACCCCGAAGGCATCGAGGCCACCGCCGACGGCAAGCGGATCCTGGTCGCCAACTGGGAGAGCAATACGCTCAGCGTCATCGACGCCGCCGAGCTGAAGGTGATTGGCGAGGTCAAGGTCGGCGACGGGCCACGGGCGTTCGGGGCGTTTCTCAGGCGGACGGAGTAGCGGCGGGCTGCAGTGCAAGCGCGGTCTCGGGACGGACGCGTGGCGTCCTGACAAGTGAATTCATCGTCCATTCGAACTTGCGCATGAAAATCAAAGTCAGCATCGGCTCGGTTGGGCTGAGTATGATCAGGCTTTCGGGCAACTGGTCGACGTGCAACAGGTCGCGCAGCATCCGTTCCACGTCTTCGATGTTGTCGTGCGACACCAGCATCATCATGCGCTCGATCGGAATGCGCTGGATCGTCTGAAGCAGTTCCCACAGCATATTCTCGGTTATCTCCCCGGGCCAGTCGAAGACGACGAAATCGGCAAATTTCAATTGGGTCGCGATGACTTGCTTCCAGTCGTCATGTGATCCCGGCTTGGCAATGAGGGGCATGTAGGTCTCAGCGAGCACCCAATTGTCCATTCTGGCACCACCGCCTTCCCAAGCCGTTGCCAGCGTTTCGTCGGTCAAGAGCAGGGTCTGCCCATACGTGCCGCACACCGGCATGACTGCTGCAATGTGGCTTGTCGCGAACGCGCGCGCGTTGCGGCGGAACACCACGATCCGAAAGAACGTGTCGATTTGACGTTTGACGAGCATCCTGATCGCGGCGCTGGCGAGCAACGCACTCCAGCTCGCAACGGTGGTGAAGAGCAGTCCCAGCCAGAAGCCGAACGCCATGTAGGACGCCGCGAAAGCGAGGAATCCGGTCAGAGCATTCACCCAACGCAGCTTGGTTCGATTCCACAGGAGGTAGTTGCTGAACGCTAGATAGCGTGGTGTTCGGTAGACATCGTGATCGACGCGATAGCGCCTGAGCACGGATTTGCGATGGGCGTGAATGAATGCCACGCCAGACGCGAGGAAGAGCAGGCCCAGGCCGACGTATTGCAGGTGGCCCGGGACGGAGAAGCAGAGGATGAAGACCCCGGCGACCATGTTGATGCGGGCGAACCATCGGAGCGGGCGAAAGAACGGGTGATCGAACCTATACTGTTCCATATTGCACCATTGCACTGCGTGCTGCCGGTTGCGCTTCCACGATAAGTCATGTCCAGGAATGCAACTGTGAGTAGATTAACACTGTGTCTTGAAATGACGACGGCACGTGGCGCACTTTGCGAGAAATCTCCCGGATTTCGCGGAGCGGGTCGTCGGCCGCGCGCTCACGCGACCCGTTGGCCGATTAGGATGACGGGCGTATAATGGCCGGCAAATATGAGGAAACAGGGAGGATGCCATGCATCATACCTTGGTGCCCAGTGACAGGGTCGAGCATGTCTGCGTCTTCGGGCGCGATGGCGCCAAGCTCGGTTCGATCGAGCGGCTGATGCTCGACAAGGTGAGCGGCACGGTGGCCTACGCCATCATCAAGACCGGCGGCGTGCTGAGCACGCACCACCACTATCCCGTCAGATGGACCGCGCTGCACTTTGATCCTGCCCGGCAGGCCTTCGAGGCCGAAGTGACGTTTGAGGATTTGCGCACCGGTCCGTGCGAATTCGATGGCGACGAATTCGACTGGGGCGACCGCTCGCGATCGTACACGCACCTGAATTATTGGGCGGTGTAGCGCGCAGGTGAGGGGGTGGTGTTGTAGCCCGCATGAGCGAAGCGACATGCGGGAGCGGTCAGTGTGTCCGACCGACAGTCCTCGGATATCGCTTCGTTCATCCAGGCTATTTACTGTCTGGTCTATGAACCCCGCATATCGCTTCGCTCATGCGGGCTACTTGTTGGGCAAACGTCTGACAGATCGCCGCCCATCGCGGCAATCCGTAGGATGGCCGGCCCGCGCTACTCCGCCGCCTCGCTCGCGCTGCTCTTCCTCGGCTTGCTGTTCGCCTTCTTCAGCACCGGGGCCAGAAACTTACCCGTGTAGCTCCTCGGCGCCTTGACGATGTCTTCCGGCGGGCCCCAGGCAACGATCTCGCCGCCGCCGTCGCCGCCTTCGGGGCCGAGGTCGATGACCCAGTCGGCGGTCTTGATGACTTCGAGATTGTGCTCGATCACGACAACCGTGTTGCCCTGCGCGACCAGCTCGTGCAGCACCTCGAGCAGTTTTGCGACGTCGTGGAAGTGCAGGCCGGTGGTCGGCTCGTCCAGGATGTAGAGCGTGCGGCCGGTGGCGCGCTTCGACAGCTCCTTCGCCAGCTTGACGCGCTGGGCTTCGCCGCCCGACAGCGTGGTGGCCTGCTGGCCGACATGGATGTAGTCGAGGCCGACCCGGTGCAGGGTCTGGAAGGTCTCGCGCACGCGCGGCACCGCCTTAAAGAACTCGGCGGCTTCCTCGACGGTCATGTCGAGCACGTCGGCGATGCTCTTGCCCTTGAACAGCACCTCGAGCGTCTCGCGGTTGTAGCGCTTGCCCTTGCAGGTGTCGCAGGTGACGTAGACGTCGGGCAGGAAGTGCATCTCGATCTTGATGACGCCGTCGCCCTGGCAGGCCTCGCAGCGGCCGCCCTTGACGTTGAAGGAGAACCGCCCGGGCTCGTAGCCGCGCGCCTTGGCCTCGGGGAGACCGGCGAACCATTCGCGGATCGGCGTGAAGGCGCCGGTATAGGTCGCCGGATTCGATCGCGGGGTGCGGCCGATCGGCGACTGGTCGATGTCGATGATCTTGTCGATATGCTCCAAGCCCTCGATGCGATCGTGCGGCGCCGCGCCCTCGCTGGCGTTGTTCAGCTTGCGCGCGATCGACTTGTAGAGCGTGTCGATCAGCAGCGTCGACTTGCCGCCGCCGGAGACCCCAGTGACGCAGGTGAACAGGCCGAGCGGGATCTCGGCCGAAACGTTCTTCAGATTGTTGCCGCGGGCGTTGACGACCTTGATGGTGCGGCGGTGGTTCGGCGGCCGTCGATCCGGCACCGGCACCGACAGCTCGCCGGTGAGGTATTTGCCGGTCAGCGATTTCGGATTGCGCATGATCTGGTCGGGCGTGCCTTCGGCGACGATGTGGCCGCCATGCATGCCGGCGCCGGGGCCGATATCCAGCACATGATCCGCCAGGCGAATGGCGTCCTCGTCATGCTCGACCACGACCACGGTGTTGCCGAGGTCGCGGAGCCTCTTGAGGGTGTCGAGCAGGCGGGCATTGTCGCGCTGGTGCAGGCCGATCGACGGCTCGTCCAGCACGTAGAGCACGCCTGTCAGCCCCGAGCCGATCTGCGAGGCGAGGCGGATGCGCTGGCTCTCGCCGCCGGAGAGCGTGCCGGACGAACGCGACAGCGTCAGATAATTCAGGCCGACGTCGAGCAGGAAGGTCAAGCGCTCGCGGATCTCCTTCAGGATACGCGCGGCGATCTCGTTCTGCTGCGCATTGAGCGCTTCCGGCACCGTCTCGAACCACTCGCCGGCGCGCTTCACCGAGAGCTCGGAGATCTCGCCGATATGCTTGCCGCCGATCTTGACGCACAGCGCCTCCGGCTTCAGCCGGTAGCCGTGGCAGCCTTCGCAGGGCACGTCGGAGAAATACTTGCCGAGCTCCTCGCGCGCCCATTCGCTCTCGGTCTCGCGGTAGCGGCGGTCGATGTTGGTGACGACGCCCTCGAACGGCTTCTTGGTGTCGTAGGAGCGGACGCCGTCCTCATAGGAGAACTTGATCTCGTCGTCGCCGGAGCCGTGCAGCAGCGCGTTCTGGACCTTCTTGGTCAGGTCCTTCCACTTGGTGTCGAGCGTGAACTTGTAGTGCTTGCCGAGTGCGGTCAGGGTCTGGATGTAATAGGGCGACGACGATTTCGCCCACGGCGCGATCGCGCCCTTGCGCAGGGTCAGCTCCTTGTCGGGGATGACCAGGTCCTCGTCGATGTGCTGCTCGACGCCGAGGCCGCCGCAGGCCGGACACGCGCCGTAGGGGTTGTTGAACGAGAACAGGCGCGGCTCGATCTCGGGGATCGTGAAGCCGGAGACCGGGCAGGCGAATTTTTCCGAGAACAGGATGCGCTCGGGGCCGCTCTTGTCGTGGATTTTCGCGGTCTTCTTCTTGTCTTCTTTCTTCTCGTCCTGCGCGGCCGCCGCGGGCGCGTCGGCATATTCGATCACCGCAAGACCCTCGGCGAGCTTCAGTGCGGTCTCAAAACTTTCCGCGAGGCGTTGGGCGAGGTCGGGGCGCACCACGATGCGGTCGACCACGACGTCGATGTCGTGCGGGAATTTCTTGTCGAGGCTAGGGGCTTCCGACAGCTCGTAGAAGGTGCCGTCGATCTTGACACGCTGAAAGCCCTTCTTGAGATATTCGGCGAGCTCCTTCTTGTACTCGCCCTTGCGGCCGCGCACGACCGGCGCCAGCAGATAGAGGCGGGTGCCCTCGGGGAGCGCCAGCACGCGGTCGACCATTTGCGAGACGATCTGGCTCTCGATCGGCAGGCCGGTGGCGGGCGAATAGGGCACGCCGACGCGCGCCCACAACAGGCGCATGTAGTCGTAGATCTCGGTGACGGTGCCGACGGTGGAGCGCGGGTTCTTCGAGGTGGTCTTCTGCTCGATCGAGATCGCCGGCGACAGGCCGTCGATCTGGTCGACATCCGGCTTCTGCATCATCTCCAGGAATTGCCGCGCATAGGCCGACAGCGATTCGACGTAGCGGCGCTGGCCCTCGGCGTAGATGGTGTCGAATGCGAGCGAGGATTTGCCGGAGCCGGACAGGCCGGTGAACACCACCAGCTTGTCGCGCGGAATCTCGACGTCGATGTTCTTCAGATTGTGTTCGCGTGCGCCGCGGATCGTGATGGCGCGCGATGAGGAGCCCGCGTTCTGTTGGCGCTTCGCCTTGAGCACTTCATCCATAGCGACAATTCCGGGCGCATGATCGGGCGCCTTTTGGGCGCGCGTCGCCGGTGATGCCGGGAGCTTGCGCCGATGAGTGTGAAGACTGGAACGTAGGAAGAACGGCCGGCAATTTCCAGTGCTGAATAGCGGCCATCAACGGATAGTTTGCCGGATGGCAGCAGCCGGCAGCAGGATGGGTTCCGAAATGCAAAAAGGCCGGCGCGAGGCCGGCCTTTCGGTGCGATCCGATGCTGGATCCGCCTGGTCCGTTGCCTAAAGCGCGATGAGATTGGATCGAATCGTCATCGCGCCTTAGGTCTTTGTTTGACATGATCTTTCCGGAAAACCGCTTCGCACTTTTCCGGATCATGCTTTAGTACTTGGCGACGATCGGGCCGCCGAAGTGATAGTTCACGCCGAACTGCACGCTGTGCAGGTTGAGGTCGCCGGAGGCAACGCCGAAGTAGGTCTCGCTGCCGAGGCTGCGATACAGGTACTCGCCCTTGATCGACCACTGCGGGGCGATGAACGCCTCGATGCCGGCGCCGACGGTCCAGCCGGAGTGGAAGTTGCTCTGCGAGACGGTGGCGCCGAGCGCGGTGACGCTGATCTCGTTGTCGACCCAGGCATAGCCGCCGGTGCCGTAGAACAGCACCTTGTCGACCGCGAAGCCGAAGCGGCCGCGCACGGTGCCGAGCGCGTCGATCTTGCTCTTCGCGGTGACGCCGAGCGCGCTGACCGACGCATCGACGTCAGCCCAGGCGCCGTCGGCCTCGAGGCCGTACACGATGTTGCCGGCCTGCCAGTTGTAGCCGATGGTGCCGCCGCCGAAGCCGCCTTCCATCTTCGGATTGCCGGAGTTCTCGCTGGCGTAACCGCCGAAGCCACCGATGTAGAAGCCGGTCCAGTTGGTGATCGCGACCGGCGGCGGAGCCTTCACGTAGGGGGCGCGCGCGCCGAGATCGGCGGCCATTGCCGGTGCAATTGCGCTGAGGGCAAACATGCCGGCCGAGGCCAGCAAAACATTCCTGATTTTCAAAGTCCAAATTCCCGTTTTTCTTGCCACATTTTCTTATTGTCCCCTTCAAACATTGAAGGGAGCGTCACAGCAGTGTCGCGTGACGATCACGTGTTTCTACATAGAAATCTCGGAAGTTGTGTATCCGTGAAACCACAATGCACGGAAAACAGCCGCGCCGTGTGCTTGCGCAACGAAAAGGCCGGCGCGAGGCCGGCCTTTATTTTGATGTGAACGCGCGCGTCGCGCGATCAACCGCAGCAGGCTCAGTATTTCGCTGCTACGACCGGGCTTGCGGCGTTGAAATGGTAATTGATGCCGAGCTTGACGGTGTGGAAGGTGTCTTTCCACTCCGAGCGATCGTTGAGCGCGGGCGTGTACTGGATCGGCGCAACCTTGCCGAGATCGATGTAGTTGTACTCGAGCTTGGCCGACCAGTTCGCGGCGAACATGTATTCGACGCCGGCGCCGAGGGTCCAGCCCCAGCGGGTGTCGCTGGCCGAGGCCGAGGGCGGCGCGAGGCCGGCATTGTAGCGATGCAGGATGTCGCCGACCGCAGCGCCGCCGCTGACGAACCACAGCGTGGCGCCGTCGGCGTAACCGAGCCGGCCCTTGATGTCGCCGAAGCTGCGCAGCTCGGTGTAGTAGGTGTCGAGCACGCTTGGCGGTCCGACATTGATCACGTTGGAGCGGCCGGTGATCGAGGCCCAATGGTAGGCGCCCTCGATGCCGAACACGGCAGGGCCGGCCTGGACGTTGTAGCCGATCACGCCGCCAATGAAGCCGCCGCCGGTGGTGTAGCTTTGCGTGCCGATGAACGTCGCATCGTTCGGAGCGCCGAGATAGGTCTCGCTGCTGGTGCCCCAGCCGCCGCCGCCCTGGGCGCCGAGATAGAAGCCGTTCCAGCTGGTCAGGGGCGCGGCAACCGCCGGCTGGGGGGCCTTTGCGGCAAGGTCAGCCGCCGACACGGACGAAACGCTGAGCACGGCGAGGCCGGCTGCACACAGAAGCTGCTTCATGGATCCATCCCGCTTCGATTCGATCATCGCAGGACAGGCTACCATTGCAGGTTGCAGATCGGGCGTAGCGCCCGCGCAACACCGGTAACATTTTGATTTTACTGTATATTTTACGATTTATTAGGATTTAACCATGTCGATTCGGGGGCGGGGCTCAACTCGCAACCGACCCCGGCAAACAGAAAGGCCGGCACAAGGCCGGCCTTTCGTGTCGATCCAATCCGTGTCGCGCAATCAATAGCGCGCAACCACCGGGCCGCCCCACTTGTAGTTCACGCGGACGGTGACGAGGTCGACGTCCTGGCGGTCGCGGATGGTGCTCAACAGCGCTCCACCGGGCGTGGTGAGGTTGTAGTTCTTGTCCTGCATGAACAGGTGGTCGTATTCGACACCAGCGGTCCAGTTCGGCGCGAAGCCGAACTCGATGCCGGCGCCGATGGTGCCGCCCCAGCGGGTGTCGCTGGCGCTGCCGGCGAGCACGCCGGTCGGCGTAACGAAGGTGCTGAAGCGATTGTCGGTCAGCGCCGCACCGCCCTTGGCGTAGAGCAGCACGTTGTTGACGGCGTAGCCGATCTGGCCGGTGAACAGGCCGAACGCGTCGATCTTGGTCTGGTTGGTGAACAGGCCCGGGAAGATCGCGCTGTTGTTGCTGCCCTTCAGGTCAGCCCAGTCGCCCTGCGCTTCGAGGCCGAACACCCAGGCGCCGGCCTGCCAGCGATAGCCGATCTGGCCACCGGCGACGCCGCCGGTTGCGTCATGGCAGCCATCCGATCCGATGAAGATGCCGGCGGGGACCTGGTCCCAGCAATTGTGACTCGAGCCCCAGCCGCCGTTGGCGCCGATGTAGAAGCCGCTCCAGTCATAGACGGCAGCGATCATTGGCGGCGCCTTGGTGTACGGGCGCGCCGCGAGGTCGGCGGCCGCGGCAGGCGCAGCAAACGCAATCAGAGCAACCGTCCCGAGCAAAAACTTCTTCATCGTCAATCTCCCCAGCTCCCCGATCGGCTTCCAAAGGTCCCGAAGCGCGATCCCAGACGCGAGCGCCCGTCCGTTGGTTGATAGCTATACGCCGATTCAACCGGAAAGGCCGTCTCCCAAATGCCACACTCGGGGAAGAAGTGCCGCCGGAATAAGGCGCTGATTTGTTTATTGTTTTTCTGACGTCGCGTCGCCGGCGGGCGGCTGGGAGCGAAGCCGGCTGCCATATCATCGCCACGGACGGCCTCTACGGCTGGTTGTGGCGAACAAAACTGGAACATTCCCGGCCGGGATGCTATATCTGATTATCGTGGATAACCGTGCGACGGCGGAGGGCGCCAAGCCGCCGCCGGCGTATAGGGTCATCCACGACGCCTGCAATGTAAGTGGCGAAGGTTGAGAGTGGCGGCCGATGTCCGGACGCCCGGTTTTTGAGTGGAGATGATGCGATGGCAGGAAGCGTGAACAAGGTGATCCTGGTTGGAAACCTCGGCAAGGATCCGGAGATCCGGCGGACCCAGGACGGTCGTCCGATCGCCAATCTGTCCATCGCCACCTCGGAGACCTGGCGCGACAAGGGCACCGGCGAGCGCAAGGAAAAGACCGAGTGGCACCGCGTCGTGATCTTCAACGAGGGCCTCTGCAAGGTCGCCGAGCAGTACCTGAAGAAGGGCGCCAAGGTGTACATCGAGGGTCAGTTGCAGACCCGCAAATGGACCGACCAGAGCGGCGTCGAGAAGTACTCGACTGAAGTCGTGCTGCAGGGCTTCAACTCCAACCTCACCATGCTCGACGGGCGCGGCGGTGGCGGCAGCAGCTTCTCCGATGATGGCGGCAGCGATTTCGGCTCGTCCGGTCCGGTCAGCTCGGCGCCGCGCCGTGCGGTCGCCGCCGGCGGCAGCCGCAACAGCGACATGGACGACGACATCCCGTTCTGAGCGTGCGCTCGGACACCGCGTCAGCCGCCGTTCCGTGACGATCATTTGCCGGAACGGTGGTTCGATGTGTCGCGACAGTTTCCTCATGTGAATTATGAGGATAACTTTCTAACGGCTTGCAGCGTCTCGCCCAGATGGCGGCGCTCAGAGCCGGTTCCCGCGACTTTGACACAGGTCAATGTGAATGATATTTACATTACCCAGCGGTGAGCGAGGCTTTGCCGCGGATCAATTCGAGGGCCGCCATCATGAGCCTCGCGCCATTGCTCGACGCCGCGCCTGCGATCCCGCTCCATGCCTTTGCCGCCATGGCCGCCTTCGTGCTCGGCTCCATCCAGCTTGCCGCGCCGAAGGGCACGCTGCCGCACCGGACGCTGGGTTGGATCTGGGTGATCCTGATGCTGGTGGTCGCCGGAAGCTCGTTCTGGATCCACCAGATCCGCCTGCTCGGGCCGTGGAGCCCGATCCATCTGCTGTCGATCTTCTCGCTGCTCATGCTGGTGCTCGGCGTCATGGCCGCGCGGCGTCACAACGTCCGCCGCCACAAATACACGATGATTGGCATCTTCTTCGGCACGCTGGTCATTGCCGGGCTGTTCACGTTCATGCCCGGGCGGATCATGCATGCGGTGGTTTTCGGCCAGCGATGGGATGGGCAAATAGCGAATGGGGAGTAGCGAAGAGGGCGTTTTCCACTCGCTATTCGCCATTCGCCACGCGCTTCTCGACCAAGCGGCCGTGGTCCTGCCGACCCACCCGTAAGTCCATGAAAAAACGAACGGAAAAACGGCCTGCGGGAGCCGGGCAAGGGTGGTTTTCGGGCCATCGATACGCTATATGATTCCCCAGTAGAACCGACCGGATTTCCCCTTTGTCCGATAACGACGACCACAAGCCCGGCGAGCCGCCGGGGCCCTCAGATATTCGTCCCGTTTCCATTCTCGACGAGATGAAGAAGTCCTACCTCGATTACGCGATGAGCGTGATCGTGTCGCGTGCGCTGCCCGATGCGCGCGACGGGCTCAAGCCGGTGCACCGGCGCATCCTCTACTCGATGCATGAGCAGGGACACACCCCGGACAAGAAATACGTCAAGTCCGCGCGCGTGGTCGGCGACGTGATCGGTAAATATCACCCGCACGGCGACCAGTCGATTTACGACGCGATGGTCCGCATGGCGCAGGATTTCTCCCTGCGCGTGCCGCTGATCGACGGCCAGGGCAACTTCGGTTCGATCGACGGCGATCCGCCGGCCGCCTATCGATATACCGAAGCGCGGCTGACGCGCGCGGCACTGGCCGTCCTTGCCGACATCGACATGGAGACCGTCGATTTCCAGCCGAACTACGACAATTCGGAGCAGGAGCCGTCGGTTCTGCCGGCCCGCTTTCCGAACCTTCTGGTCAACGGCGCCGGCGGCATTGCCGTCGGCATGGCGACCAACATCCCGCCGCACAATCTCGGCGAGGTGGTCGACGCCTGCGTCGCGCTGATCGACAATCCGGCGCTCACGATCGACGAGTTGATCGACATCATTCCCGGACCTGATTTCCCGACCGGTGGCGTCATCCTGGGCCGCCAGGGCATCCGCTCGGCCTACCATCTCGGCCGCGGCTCGATCGTGATGCGCGGCAAGGTGACGATCGACACCATCCGCAAGGACCGCGAAGCGATCATCATCTCCGAAATTCCCTATCAGGTGAACAAGGCGACGATGGTCGAGCGCATTGCCGACCTCGTGAAAGAGAAGAAGATCGAGGGCATCGGCGACCTGCGCGACGAGTCCGACCGCGACGGCTATCGCGTCGTGATCGAGCTGAAGCGCGAAGCGGTGCCCGATGTGGTGCTCAACCAGCTCTACCGTTTCACGCCGCTGCAGACCAATTTCCCCGCCAACATGCTGGCGCTGGATTCCGGCCGTCCGCAGACCATGAATCTGAAGGACCTGCTCAACATCTTCGTCGCGTTCCGCGAGCAGGTGGTGACAAGGCGGACCAAGTTCCTGCTCGGCAAGGCCCGCGACCGCGCCCACATCCTGGTCGGCCTTGCGATCGCGGTCGCAAACATCGACGAGATCATCCGCGTCATCCGGACCTCGCCCGATCCGAACACCGCGCGCGAGGCCCTGATGTCGCGCGACTGGCCGGCGCGCGACGTCGAGGCGATGATCACGCTGATCGACGATCCCCGCCATCGCATCAACGAGGACGGCACGCTGCGGCTGTCGATGGAGCAGGCGAGGGCGATCCTCGACCTCCGGCTGCAACGCTTGACCGCGCTCGGGCGCGACGAGATTTCCGAAGAGCTCGACAAGCTCGCGGCCGAGATCGCCGACTATCTCGACATCCTCCGGTCGCGTGCCCGCGTGCAGGACATCGTCAAGACCGAACTCGCCGAGGTGAAGCAGCAGTTCGCCACGGCGCGCAAGACCGAGATCATCGAGCAGGAAGGCGAGGTCGAGGACGAGGACCTGATCCAGCGCGAGGACATGGTCGTCACCGTGTCGCATGCCGGCTACGTCAAGCGCGTGCCGCTGTCGACCTACCGGGCGCAACGCCGCGGCGGCAAGGGCCGCGCCGGCATGCAGACCCGCGACGAGGATTTCGTCTCGCGGCTGTTCGTGGCCTCCACGCACACGCCGGTGCTGTTCTTCTCGTCGCGCGGCCAGGTCTACAAGGAGAAGGTCTGGCGGCTGCCGATGGCCGCTCCGAACGCGCGCGGCAAGGCGCTGATCAACATCCTGCCGCTGGAGCAGGGCGAGCGCATCACCACGATCATGCCGCTGCCGGAGGATGAATCCTCCTGGGGCAATCTCGACGTGATGTTCGCGACGACAGGCGGCACCGTCCGCCGCAACAAGCTGTCCGACTTCGTCGACGTCCGCCGCTCCGGCATCATCGCCATGAAGCTCGGGGAGGGCGAGGCGATCGTCGACGTGCAGATCTGCACCGAGCATGACGACGTGCTGCTGACCGCCGCCGGCGGGCAGTGCATCCGCTTCCCGGTCACCGATGTGCGCGTCTTCACCGGCCGCACCTCGATGGGCGTCCGCGGCATTGCGCTGGCCGAGGCCGACAGGCTGATCTCGCTGGCGATCCTGCGCCATGTCGAGACCACCTCGGACGAGCGCTCGGCCTACTTGAAGATGCGCCGCGCGGTGGCCGGCGAGGCCGCGACCGAGGAGCCGGTCGAGGCCGAGGGCGAGGAGACCGCGAATGCGATCCAGCTGTCGCAGGAGCGCTATGCCGAGCTGTCGGCCGCCGAGCAGGTGGTGCTGACCGTCTCGGTCAACGGCTACGGCAAGCGGACCTCGTCCTACGAGTACCGCACCACCGGCCGCGGCGGCAAAGGCATCGTCGCGATGAGCGTCAACAACCGCAACGGCAACCTCGTGGCGTCGTTCCCGGTCGAGGATGCCGACCAGATCATGCTGGTCACCGACAAGGGACAGCTGATCCGCTGCCCGGTGGCCGACATCCGCGTCGCCGGCCGCTCGACCCAGGGCGTGATCGTGTTCGACACCGCCGAGGACGAGCACGTGGTCTCGGTCGAGCACATTCCGGAAGAGGAAAACGGCGAGAACGGCAACGGCGGCTAAGGCCGCCGGGGCCGATCTCGTAGCCCGGATGGAGCGAAGCGAAATCCGGGGGTCTGTCGACGCAGCACGCTGGTCCCGGATTGCGCTGCGCTTCATCCGGGCTACGCGGACGATGAGATCAGATCTCGATCTCGGTGCCGAACTCCACGACCTGGCCGGTGGGTACGCCGAAGAACGCCGCCGACCGCTCGGCGTTGCGTTGCAGGAAGGCGAACAGCGATTCCCGCCACACCCACATGCCCGGAATGTCCTCGCGCGGGATGATAGTCTCGCGGCCGATGTAGTAGGTCACGTCGGAGAGATCGATGCCGGGCAGCTTGGCCTGCCGGCAGGCGGTCTTCAGCCCCTCATAGATCGTCGGATACTGCATGAAGCCATAATGCAGGATGATGCGCGTGATGCCCGGGCTGATCTCGATCACGTCGGCGCGGTCCTCGTCGGGAATCCGCGGCCGCTCCTCGATCTGCACGGTGACCAGCAGCACGCGCTGATGCAGCACGTGATTGTGCTTGACGAACTGGGTCAGCGCCAGCGGCACCCCGTTGGGGGCCGAAGCCAGGAACACGGCGGTGCCGGGCAGGCGGGCGCTGCATTTGTTGACCGCGGTCTCGATCAGATCCTCTTCCGGCTGACGCAGCTTGCTGCGCGCCTTCTCGACCAGCTTCACGCCGCTGCGCCAGGTCATCATCAGGAACGCGACCGCGCCGGCGAGCAGCAGCGGGAACCAGCCGCCTTCGAACAGTTTCTCGGTGTTCGCCGCAAAGAAGATCAAGTCGATGATGAAGAAGAAGCCGTTCACCGCGATCACCAGGATCGGCGAATAGCCCCACTGGATCGCGACCAGGGCGGCGAGCAGCGTGGTGATCGCCATCAACAGCGACACCGCGATGCCGTAGGCGCCGGCGAGCGCGTCTGAGGTGCCGAATGCCAGCACCGCGCCGAGCGTGCCGGCCGCGAGCAGCCAGTTCACCAGCGGCACGTAGATCTGTCCGATCGCATCGCTGGTGGTGTGGCGGATATGCATGCGCGGCAGGAAGCCGAGCTGGATCGATTGCTGGGTCAGCGAGAACACGCCGGAGATGATCGCCTGCGAGGCGATCACGGTGGCGAGCGTCGCGAGCAGCACCAGCGGATAGTGCGCCCAGTCGGGGGCGAGCTGGAAGAACGGGTTGTCGATCGAGTTCGGGTCGTTGATCAGCTCGCCGGCCTGGCCGAAATAGTTGAGCACCAAAGCGGGCAGGCAGACCGCGAACCAGGCGAGCCGGATCGGAAAGCGGCCGAAATGCCCCATGTCGGCGTACATTGCCTCGCCGCCGGTGACTGCGAGGAAGGCGGCGCCGAGGATGGCGAAGCTGACGTGAAAATCCTGATGGATCAGGAAATCGAATGCATAGTACGGGCTGACTGCGACCAGCACGCCGGGCGCCTTGACGATGCCGTGGATGCCGAGCGCCGCCAGCACGGCGAACCAGAACAGCATCACCGGGCCGAAGATCTTGCCGATGAAGCCCGTGCCCTGCTTTTGCATGATGAACAGGCCGATCAGGATGACGACGGTGAGCGGCACCACCGCAGGCGCCAGCGAGGGCGCGTCGACCTTGAGGCCTTCGATCGCCGACAGCACGGAGATGGCCGGCGTGATCGCGCCATCACCATAGAGCAGGGCGGCGCCGATCAGTCCGACGACCAAAAGATGGGCCCGCCAGGTGCCGGGCGCCGCGTTGCGGGCCGAGAGCAGCGCCAGCAGCGCGACAATGCCGCCTTCGCCGCGGTTGTCCGCGCGCAGGATCAGCATCGCATACTTCACCGAGATGATCAGGATCAGCGCCCACAGGATCAGCGACACCACGCCGAGCACCGCACTCGAGGTCAGCGGCCCGCCATGGGCGGCAGCCTTGGCAGCTTCCTTCAGGGCGTAGAGGGGGCTGGTGCCGATGTCGCCATAGACGACACCCAACGCACCGAGCGTGACCGCAACCGGGATCGGACTGGTTGGAGGGTGGCCGGAAGAGACGATGGCGGGCGTACTGGTCACGGCGATCCCCCGATGGCTTGCGCCCGCCGGATCATCCAACCGGGCGCCTTAAACGATAGTCTGCGACGAGACGTCGCAAATTACCATTGGGTTCTGCGTGACGGCCTTGACCTTACGTCAGGCTGACGGCTGGTGTGCCGCTCCGATCGCGCCGGGGCGGCAACTCTCCGAGGTACGACCTCGTCGCATTTCCTTCACGCGAACCGGTGTCGACCTCGCCGGTAAATTTATTCTACGGGGTGCGGTCGGCGGTGACGAGGCGGGCTTCGCGGACCACCGTCTTGTTGCCGGCGCTGCGCAGGCAGGAGGCTTCGAAATTCGGCCAGGCCTGCTGCGAGCAATCCTTGCCGACCGGATGAATGTCGAGACGGTCAGCCTTGGCCAGCGGCTGCGGGGTGGAGGCTTCGACCTGCGGCGCAAAGCCCGGCAGCACGGTGAGCGCGGCGGCAATGAACGCGGCAACGGCGATAGCGGAAAGTGCCTTGATCATGACGGTCCCCATGTGATCGGGCCCCCGGGGCCCGTCGTTTCGTTGTCCAATGTCTACCGGCCGCAAGTTTCCTGGTGTCTTCGCCACCCCGGGAAATGGTTTCGTCGCCGGCCGGTTTTGTTTCATCCGCCAGTGGCCGACGAAACATTCACCCTCGTAGACGCTGGCATCCCAGAACTCGTTCACTGGACGAGGCGGAATTTATTTCGCGCGGCCGAGGGAACCGGGGCGGCTTGCCGGGGAGGGCCGGGCGGGTTAGGAGGGACCATGTCCCGTATCGCGCTCTATCCAGGCTCCTTCGATCCCGTCACCAACGGCCATCTGGACGTGGTCCGGCAGGCCGTAAGCCTGTGCGACCGCCTGGTGGTCGCCGTTGCCATCCACGCCGGCAAAAAGCCGCTGTTCTCGACCGAGGAGCGGCTGGAGATGCTGCGCGAGGTGTGCGGCCCGATCGCCCAGCAGGCCGGCTGCGCCTTCGATTGCACCACCTATGACAATCTGACGGTGACCGCGGCACGCAAGCTCGGCGCGACCATCATGATTCGCGGCCTGCGCGACGGCACCGATCTCGACTACGAGATGCAGCTCGCCGGCATGAACGAGGCGATGGCGCCCGAGGTGCATACCGTATTCGTTCCGGCATCCGTCGCGGTCCGCCCGATCACGGCCACACTGGTGCGCCAAATCGCCCAGATGGGCGGCGACTTCTCTGCATTCGTGCCGTCATCAGTCGCCGCTAGCCTGAAGGCCAAGTTCGCCAGTTGAGACCGGCGGGGCCTGCCACATCCCGAACGCTAAAGAGATCCGGAGTTTCCATGATCCGCATTCTTGCATTTGTTGCCGCGCTGCTTTGCGTCGTGCCCGCGGTCGCGCAGCCGCTGCCCGCCGGCCTCGACAAGGCCAATGCGATCGTGATCGACTCGACCAAGGGCCGCATCGTCATCAAGCTGCGCACCGACATCGCGCCCCAGCATGCCGAGCGCATCAAGCAGCTGGCGCGCGAGGGCTTCTACAACAACGTGCCGTTCCATCGCGTGATGGACGGCTTCATGGCGCAGACCGGTGACGGCCAGAACTTCAACGGCACCGGCGGCTCGAAATATCCGAACCTGAAGCAGGAGTTCTCGCAGGTGCCGTTCAAGCGCGGCATCGTCGGCATGGCTCGGCGCGGCGACAGCGTCGACAGCGCAAATTCGCAGTTCTTCATCATGTTCGCCGACGGGCCGAGCCTCAACGGCCAGTACACCGTGATCGGCGAGGTGGTGTCGGGCATGGACGTGGTCGACAAGCTGAAGAAGGCATCGGCCGGCTCGCCCGGCGGCGCCGTCACCGATCCCGACAAGATGGTGAAGGTGCAGGTCGCATCCGACATCAAATGATCCGGATGGCGGGGCCCAGCAAACCGCTTGCCTGGTTCGCCGCGCCGCTGATCTGCCTTGCGCTGGCGACGCCAGTGCGGGCCGAACCGGAGCAACTCAATACGATCAGGGATGTCGTCCTTGCCATCCATCGCTGCTGGCGGCCGCCGCCGGCGGACAAGGCCGGCCCGATCGACATCACCGTCATCGTCAGCTTCAACCGCGAGGGCGCGATCCTCGGGCATCCGAGGATCAGCTATGAATCGCAGGAGGCGACCGACAATGACCGGATCGCATACCGGGTCGCGGTGATGGAGACGTTGCAACGCTGCACGCCGATGCCATTTACCGAGAGCCTGGGCGGCGCAGTGGCTGGCCGCCCATTCGCGATCCCGTTCAGGAACAAGAAATATCCACCCCGAAGCCAGGAGAAGCGAGCATGGCTGCTACCGAAAATACTCTGATCCTCGAAACTACCCAGGGCCCGGTCACGATCGAGATGCGCCCGGATCTCGCGCCCGGCCATGTCGCGCGGATCAAGGAGCTGGTGCGCGAAGGCTTCTACGACGGCATCGTGTTCCACCGGGTGATCGACGGCTTCATGGCGCAGACCGGCTGCCCTCAGGGCACCGGCATGGGCGGAAGCGGCAAGAAGCTGAAGGCCGAGTTCAACAAGGAGCCGCATGTCCGCGGCACCGCCTCGATGGCGCGCGCCGCCAACCCGGATTCCGGCGACAGCCAGTTCTTCATCTGCTTCGACGATGCCTCCTTCCTCAACGGCCAGTACACGGTCTGGGGCAAGGTCACCGAGGGCATGGAGAATGTCGACAAGATCAAGCGCGGCGAGCCGGTGCAGAACCCGGACAAGATCGTCAAGGCGCGCATGGCTGCCGACGCGTAACTGGCACCGTCATTCCGGGGCATGCGAAGCATGAACCCGGAATCTCGCGCCACAATCTCGAGGTTCCACAATGCGCAATTGCGCATTGGGGTTCGATGCTCGCGCATCGCCCCGGAACGACGTGGCTGGGCATCTATGCGCACCGATCTTTTCGACTTCGAACTGCCGCCCGAAAGCATCGCGCTTCGGCCCGCCAGCCCGCGCGATTCCGCGCGGATGCTGGTCGTGCATCCGGACGGCGCGCTGCGCGACGCCACCATTGCCGACCTGCCGCATTGGCTGGAGCCGGGCGATCAGATCGTCGTCAACGATACCAAGGTTATCGCAGCCCAGCTCAAGGGCCGCCGCATCGGCCGTGAGACCGAGCCGAAGATCGAGGCGACCCTGATCAAGCGGCTCGACGGCTCGCGCTGGCAGGCGCTGGTCAAGCCGGCGAAGAAGCTCAGCCCCGGCGACAGCATCCGCTTCGGCAACGAGGGCAAGGTCTGCCTGCTCGGCAATCTCGATGCAGAGGTCGAGGCCAAGGGGCAGGAGGGCGAGGTGACGCTGTCATTCTCGTTCCACGGTCCGGTGCTCGACCAGGCGATCGCAGAAGTCGGGATCACGCCGCTGCCGCCCTACATCGCCTCCAAGCGGACGCCTGACGACCAGGACGTCAGCGACTACCAGACCATGTTCGCTTCGAACGAAGGCGCGGTCGCCGCGCCGACGGCCGGGCTGCATTTCACGCCGGCGCTCGAGGCAGCACTGCGCAGCCGCGGCGTCGAACTGCATCGGCTGACGCTGCATGTCGGGGCAGGGACGTTTCTGCCGGTCAAGGCCGAGGAGACCTCCGAGCACAAGATGCACGCCGAGTGGGGCTGCATCACCGCGGAGACCGCTTCCGCCTTGAATGCCGCGCGCGCAAAAGGCGGCCGGATCGTCGCGATCGGCACCACGTCGCTGCGGCTGCTTGAAAGCGCCACGACGCCTGACGGCATCGTGCAGCCGTTCGCGGCGGAAACCTCGATCTTCATCACGCCTGGCTATCGTTTCCGCGCGGTCGATATCCTGATGACGAACTTCCATCTGCCGCGCTCGACGCTGTTCATGCTGGTCTCGGCCTTCTCCGGCCTCGATACCATGCAGAGCGCCTACGCGCATGCGATCAGGGATGGCTACCGGTTCTATTCCTACGGTGACGCGTGCCTGCTGTTTCGCGGGAAATCAGACCAATAAGCAAGATGGGCATCGTCTGCCCATCACTGCAGTGGTGTCCTGGAGCGGAAGAGCCAGACCGATGGCTCAGTCTTTTCGGCGGCTCAGGTAAAATTGAACATGCTCGCATCGAGCTGCGCGGGAGCGACGCCGATCAGCCAGGCCGCATTGCCGGCCGCGTCGGTGATGATGGTCGTGTTGATGCCCGCCGAGTAGAACGAGGCGGCCTGGACATCCGCGAATGAGTGCAGCGACGTGCCGGCAAAATCCAGCAGGTCTTTGACGCCACCCGTATTGAAGTCCTCGATCACCATGGTCTCGGGTGCCGCATCGGTGATCATGAACGTATCCGAGCCGCCGCTGCCCCAGACATAGTCGACACCGCCGCCACCGTTGATGACGTCGTTGCCAAAGCCCATCAAAAATACGTCGACACCGCTTCCGCCGGTGACCGTATCTCCGGCGTTGGAGCCGTAGACATAGTTCTGGCCCGATCCGCCGTAGATCACGTTGCCTTCGGTCTCGCCCGAGGAGATGAAGATGTTCAGGCCCGATCCGCCATACATGGTATCGACGCCGGCCCCGCCATAGAAGTAGTTGGTACCTTGTCCGCCGTAGAGATAATCCGCGCCGTCGCCGCCGAACATGACGTTGACGTCGCTAGCGCCAGTGCCTCCCGAGCCGACTAGAATGTCGTTGCCCGCTCCGCCAAACAGATAGTTGAAGCCGGCGCCGCCATAGATGGAATCGTTGCCGTCTTCGCCGAGCAGGACATCGAGGCCGGCTCCGCCGACCAGCAGATCGTTGCCCGCGCCGGCGTAGATGTAGTTGTTGCCATTGCCGCTGTAGCCGGTGTCGTTGCCGTTGCCCAGCACGAGCACGTCGTTACCCACGCCGCCGCTGACCAGATCGTTGCCATCGCCGCCGTAGAGCAGGTTGTTTCCCGTGCCGCCGTCGACGATGTCGTCGCCGCCGCCGCCGTCCATGGTGTCGTTGCCGGCTCCGCCCGAGAGAGTGTCGCCCAGGGTAGAACCGGAAATGTTGTCATCGCCCGAGAAAAACAGAGTTAGCAGCGCGTCGTTTGGAATATGAACGGTCGTCGCGTATGGCTCCGCTTGCGTCGGGCTGATAGTGTACCAAGAGCTGAAGTCGACCGCGACTGATGTATTCGATATATTAAAATCTACCGCACCGTTGTGCGATGTCTGCATCGATGTGACAGTGCCAGATGCTGCAGCAAAGTAGATGCCATCATTGTTAACATCCGTGTAGGTGAAGCCGCTTCCGGACACAAAAGCTGCGTATTGAGTACCCACGTTCGCCCAAACGAATCCTGCACCAGTTCGGCTCGAAAAACCCGCAATATAGTCGTTCTGGTTCGCGGGTACGAAGACGGAGAACAGGGTCGCAAAGTTGATGGCTTGGTTGGCGGCGGTAAATGTCGTCATGCTGAGAGCCCCGATGCAATGCTCATTTGGAAAAAGGCATAAGCCGTGTCCCTTCGCCCTCTAATTGCATTTTAATGTCGAGCGTGCAATTCTCAACCAGCGCACGAAAATTGGTCCGCTTGCTCTCACACTGTTTAAACGGGTTGGGTCTGCGAAGGCAGTGCGTGCGCGAGCTATACGTGGTTCGCCCGCGGGGCATTTGAGCGAGGTGAGTACCGGTTCGGCCTGGAAAATGCATCAAGACCGGAATCCAGAGCTCCGTTCCGATTTAATCGGAACGGAAAGGCTCGAGGCATTGGATCACCCCGGGTCAGATCGCTAGATCAAACGCAGTCGTGTTGGCGGCATCCGACGACACGCCAACACTCTTCAAGAGCCGCTTGCGCTTGCTCGACGTCTTCCGATGAGTTCACGGCCTAGGTAAACGTGAACAGGCTCGCATCGAGTTGCGACGGAGCCACGCCGATCAACCAGGCAGCGTTGCCGGCCGCGTCGGTGACGATCGTCGTGTTGATGCCCGGCGAGTAGAACGAGGCGGCCTGGACGTCGGCGAATGAGTGCAGCGACGTGCCGGAGAAATTCAGCACGTCGTTGACGCCACCCGCATTGAAGTCCTCGATCACCATGACCTCGGGAGCCGCATCGGTGATCGCGAAAGTGTCCGAGCCACCGCCGCCCCAAGCGTAGTCGACGCCGCCGCCGCCGTTGATAACGTCAGCGCCGGAGCCCATCAGGAACACATCAACGCCGCTGCCGCCCGTGACCGTATCTCCGCCATCGGAGCCATAAACGTAGTTTTGGCCAGAGCCGCCGTAGATGACGTTGCCGTCGGTCTCGCCCGAGGAGACGAAGATATTCAGGCCCGATCCGCCATACATGGTATCGACGCCGGCGCCGCCGTAGAAGTAATTGGTGCCTTGTCCGCCGTAGAGATAATCCGCGCCGTCGCCACCAAACATCACGTTGACGTCGCTGGCAGAGGTGCCTCCTGAGCCGATCAGAACGTCGTTGCCCGATCCACCAAAGAGATAGTTGAAGCCGGCGCCGCCGTAGATGGAGTCATTGCCGTCTTCCCCGAGCAGCACGTCGAGTCCGGTACCGCCCACCAGCAGATCATCGCCGCTGCCGGCGTAGATGTAATTATTGCCATTTCCGGCGTAACCGGTGTCATTACCGTTTCCGAGGACAAGCACGTCGTTGCCTGATCCGCCGGTGACCAAGTCGTTGCCATCGCCGCCGTAAAGAAGATTGTTGCCGGGCCCACCGTCGACGGAGTCGTTTCCACCCCCGCCGTACATGGTATCATTGCCGTCCCCGCCCGAGAGCGAGTCACTCGCTGTAGAACCAGTGATCTGGTCATTGCCTGCAAAGAAGGCATTCATGAGCGCGGTGACAGGAATCTGGACCGTTCCTCCCGCGTACCATGAGCTGAAGTCGACTGCGACCGACGTATTGGTCACCGTGAAATAGGGGGACCCATTGTGCAGCACTGAAATCCCGGTAACTGTCCCTGATGCAGGAACCTGGACGAACAGGACAGTCGTATAAGTGAAATTGGTTCCGGTCACAGTGGTCGTGAAACCATTGTCGTTCGTGTAGGTGAATCCGGACGCGGTTTCGTTCGAAAACGCGGTTGCCAGATGAGCCAGATTGTTCTCGCTGAAGACGGAAAAAAGGGTCGCGAAACTGACGGCTTCGGTATTGGCCGTAAATGTCGTCATCTTGAAACCTCCGAAACAATGCCTTGTCCGCGAATGAGGCTTCCTAAAATATCCGGTCCAATTAACGACAGTTCAGTTGGGCTGGCCGACCGAACGTCGTGCAGGTCAAAGCCAGCATCAGGCAGGCAACTTACCGGCGAAAAATTTAGCAGAGCCCGCACGCCGCCGGTGTGAAGCAGGTTACACCGGCCGATCGTACGAGGCCCATTCGAGCAAGCTTGCCGGCCGGAGTCAATTGAAGTTGGTATGACGCTCGTCTATCCCTGCCTGCTGTTTCGAAGGACGGGGCGACCTGCGTCGGCCGGGATCAAACCCGGCCGACGTCGACGATGTAGGTCTGGTGGAGCAGGCGCCGTCCAGCTCGCCGAGCCTGATGAGCGAGGCATCGCCTGACTGCTTCATGTCGTCGCGCGCCGCATTGGGCGTGCGGGACCTCAGCACATTCCAGCTTCCCTCATGCCATCGCGCGCTCGGGCAGCAGCTCCGCGATCTGCACCGCGTTCAGCGCGGCGCCCTTGAGCAGCTGATCGGCGGCGACGAACATCGAGATCGAGTGGCCGCTGGGGTCGCTGAGATCCTTGCGGATGCGGCCGACCAGCACGTCGTCCTGGCCGGAGGCGTCGATCGGCATCGGAAAGTAGTTCTTGGCGCGATCGTCGACGATCTTGACGCCCGGCGCCTGCGCCATGATCGCGCGCACCTGGTCCTCGGTGATCGGCTTCTCGCATTCGAAGGTGATCGCCTCGCAATGCGCGCGCAGCACCGGCACCCGCACGCAGGTGACGCCGATCGCGATCTTCTCGTCCTCGAAGATCTTGCGGGTCTCCTTGATGACCTTGGTCTCTTCGTCGTTGTAGCCGGTCTCCGGATCGACCGCCGTATTGTGGTTGAACAGGTTGAAGGCGTAGGGGTGCGGCATCACCTTCGGGGTGTAGACCTGTCCGTTGAGATTGGCCCGGGTCGATTCGACGAGTTCGTCCATCGCGGCGGCGCCGGCACCGCTCGCGGCCTGATAGGTCGAGATGATGACGCGCTTGATGCGGTTCTTCTGGTGGATCGGCCATAGCGGCACCAGCGCGGTGATGGCGGCGCAGTTCGGGTTGGCGATGATGCCCTTGTGATCGCGGATCCGTCGCGCGTTGATCTCCGGGATCACCAGCGGCACATTCGGATCCATCCGGAAGGCGGAGGAGTTGTCGACCACGACGGCGCCGGACTTCACCGCAAGCGGCGCGAACTTCCTGGAGATGCCGCTGCCGGCCGAGAACAGCGCGATGTCGACGCCCTCGAAGGCGCGCTCGGTCAGCTCCTCGATCACCACCGGCTTGCCGCGGAAGGTGACGGTCTTGCCGGCCGAGCGAGCGCTCGCCAGCGCCTTCAGCTTGCCGACGCGGAAGCCGCGCTTGTCCATGGTGGCGATGAATTCGGCGCCGACTGCGCCGGTGACGCCGACAATCGCGACGACGGGATCGTTACTCACTTTGTCCTCCATTCGGGTTGAAATTCAGGCAACAAAAAAGCCCCGGACCTTCATCAGGCGGGGCTTCGGGCAGAGATGATGCGGTTCGACCGACTACGCGCGCACGCCTCCCGAGGCCCCGGAGGGCTTGGTGGTTTTGCTGGTGCGTTTGGTCGCGGTGATCATGGTGCGGACTTATGCGGGACAGATCGGCGTCCGTCAACGGCTTTTGGGCGAAAATCTGGCGAAGGATTACTGGGTATGCTCAGCGCCGGCGCGCGCCGGGCGGCTCGAGGATGACCTCTTTCAGATCGTTGCCGGCGAGCACGACGATGACGAAATTGAGCTTGCCGCGCTCGCGCATCAGGCCACCCGAGATCGCCTTGCCCGAGGTCGTGTGCTCGGCGACGCGCACCGCGTCCGCCAGGCGATGCCGGAGCGCCCTGAGCACCGTGAGGTTGTCGCGGTCGTCGGCATCGAGGGATGCCAGCGACGAAGGAGCCTCGCCACCGATGACTTCGCCGGTCGAGGCGTTGATGGCGTGCTGCCAGATGCGATCCCGCTGCATGGTCTTGACCCGGTAGACCGCGGGCTCGGTCGCCCCATCGAAGCTGACGTCAGCGGTGATCGCGCCGGAATGCAACGCCTCCGCGATCGCCATCGCCCTGCGCAGCGAGATCTGGGCCGCCTGGAAGCTGTCGAGCTCGCGGCGAACCGCGTGCACGTCGAGCGCGCTGTCGCTGTCCTGCGGGGTGAGGGCTGCGGCCGCCGAGTTCGTGATCGCATGCGCCGGCGAGGCGAAGGGCAGGGCCAGCAGCGCGGTGGCAAAGAGCCGCGTTCCGAATAGCCAAGGCCCAAATGTCCAAGGCAGCAGTCCGCGCAATCGTCCTGTTCTCATCGTCAAACCTGTATCGAACTCATGCTCGCGCGTTGCCCGCGCTTCGGATCGGCCTCTTGGGCCGGGAAAATGCGGCCGGCCCTTGTTAGTCAAAGGCCGGCCGCCGAACGTTCAGACGAAGCGATGGCGGCAGCTCCGTCCTAGACGATCGAAGTTTACAAGGCGGCGCAAAACCCATTGGGGGCTGATCCGGGTTCGGCGTCTCTTTGCAACTAAACAATACGGTTTCGTTCCGTTTATTCAAGGCTCATCACGGCAACGTGTAAGACGCGGAAACGATCCTATTAAACTGTCAGCGGGACGGCCGGCGGCGCACCTTCGCGGCCTCCTTGGCCGCCTCGTGCAGCCGGTCCCTTGGCCCGACGGCGCCGGCGAGGAACAGCCGGATCGACACTTCCATCCGCGTCTCGGCGGCTTTCATGTCGATCGGAATCCCGAATGTCGCCATCCGATGGGTGTGGCCGACCACCATGTTGAGGAAGGTCTCGGCCGCAATCGTGGTATCTTCGAGGTCGAGGGCGCCCTTGTCGACCAGATGGTCGAAGAAATCCGCCGTCGTGGACACGGCTTTCGACCAGCCCTCGTCGACCGCGAGCTTGGCGACCTCAGGGAAATTGATCGCCTGCGCGGTCAGGATCCGGCTGAAGGCGATCGAATCGGCGCTGCAATTCAGCACCAGCAATTGGCGGCCGAGATCGATCAGCCGCTCCTCGACCTGGCCGTCACAGTTGCCGTCGCCGTGCATCTCGGCGGCGGCGGCGGCGAGCGGTGCAAGCCAACGGGCGATCTCGCGCCGGAGCACCGCGGCGAACAGACCGCGCTTGTCGCCATACTGCCCATAGACCGTGGGCTTGCTGACGCGGGCGGCCTCGGCCACCGCGTCGATCGATGTCGCCTCGAAGCCGCGCTCGAGGAACAGGCGCGTGGCGACCTCGATCAGCCGTTGGTCGCGCTCGATCGCAGCGTCCCGGGTCGGCCGGCCGCCGCGTGACTTGATCACGCCGCGTTTGGTCGCCTTGTTGGCCACCTTGGCCTTGGTTGCCGTCAATCCCATTGCCCATTCATCTCGTTGTGCGTCGGACGGGTCCCTCCGGTCTATAACCCGCGCGATGCGGATTCGTCCATTCGGCGGTATCGGGGGCGGGCCGCTCAGGGCGGCGTCGCGGTCCAGGCCTGGCCTGCGGCGGCCTTGTCGTAGCCGTACTGGTAGAGCGCACGCATATAGCCGGTGTCGAAGCCCTGGGTTTCCGGCGCCGGGTAATCGCGCTCGATATAGGACAAATGGAAGCCCAGCCGGTTGCGGCGGGCGAAATCATAGGTCGACAGGATCACGGAGCGGGTCTGCGCCTGCGTGATCGCGGAAATGCTGCGTGAGGCGACGTCGATCGTCGAGTTCGACACCAGCTCAAAATTGCCTTCGAGCTTCTTGTTGACGAGGATGTAGATGTTCATGCGGCCATTGGCGGGCCAGGCGCGCTCGCGGAACATCAACGCGTCGGGCAGCGTCAGCACCGGCGCGGTGACGCCGCCATCGACATGCATCTCCTGGAAGCGGCGGCCCTGGCCCTCGGCGTCGATCATGATCGGTGGAAACACCAGCGGGATCGAGGCGGAGGCAGCCATCACGTCGCGAAACAGCTGCAACGCGTCCGGCGTTCCGACCGCGGCGATCCGCCCCATGTCCCAGATCACGGTGCGTTGGGTGTCGAGATCGGTGGTGACGATCAGGAGCTTGCGGCCCTTGGTGTTCTCGCGCGCCACCTCGCTCAGGATGTCCGGACCGACATAACGCGCCACCAGTTCGCGCAGCCGCTTGTTGCCGAACAGGCCGGAGCCGAACAGCACCCGCATCAGGCTCGGGTCCTGCAGCAGGCTCTCCGCGATGCCTGAGGTATAGACCTCCTTCAGCGTGTCGTCGTAGCGCGAGCCGAGGAATGCAAAGGGCGCTATCAGGCCGCCGGTGCTGACGCCGGAGACAACCGAGAAGGAGGGACGGTTACCGGCCGCGGTCCAGCCGCTGAGGACACCGACGCCGTAGGCGCCGTCGGCGCCGCCGCCGGAGAGGGCGAGGTAGGTCTTGATCGGGGCGAGGTTGTCCTTCTCGAGTTTGAATTTGGACGCCGGCTCGTCGGCATAACGGCGCAGCCCGTCGAGATCGAGGACCCGCGAACTGGCGGCGTCGGCGGCCGTATACGGCGTGCGCGGGATCGAGCTGCAGGCCGCCAGCACGACCGCAAGCCCGCACAGCAGGGCCGCTTGCCGGATCATGCGCACGATCGTCATCCGATTGCGGATGCCGTCAGGCCGGGCGCTGGAGGGGGAGGACATCGCGATCGGGTTTCGGGCGGGATTGCTGTCGCGGCGGGACGGTCCACCGCCATATTGTTGACATAAAACGATACGGTTTCGTTTTGTTTAACGGAGGCACGGTTCCAGAGCAAGCTTGCGTTCGGCTGTGCGCGTTCACGAAGTCGCGCGGAAGCTGTTACCCGACGGGTTGATCGGGCGTCAGTGACACGCAATAAGCAGCCGCATGACGCTTCCCAATCATTTCGAGCTCTTGGCAACCGACGGCGCCGCCCGTACCGGCCGCCTGACCACGCCGCATGGCCTCGTGCGGACGCCCGCCTTCATGCCGGTCGGCACCGCAGGGGCGATGAAGGGCATGCACTGGCGCGAGGTGCGCGATGCCGGCGCCGATATCGTGCTCGGCAACACCTATCATCTCATGCTCCGGCCGGGCGCCGAGCGCATTGCCGGGCTTGGCGGCCTGCAGCGCTTCACCGGCTGGGGCGGCCCGATGCTGACGGATTCCGGCGGCTTCCAGGTGATGTCGCTCTCGGAATTGCGCAAGGTGACCGAGAAGGCTGTGACCTTCCGTTCGCATATCGACGGCGCCAAGGTCGAACTGTCGCCGGAGCGCTCGATCGAGGTGCAGCGGCTGCTCGGCTCCGACATCGCGATGCAGATGGACGAATGCGTGCGGTTGCCGGCCGAGCGCGCCAACATCGAGCGCGCGATGCAGCTCTCGCTGCGCTGGGCCGAGCGCTCCAAGCGCGCCTTCGAAAGTGCACCGGACGGTTACATGCTGTTCGGCATCGTGCAGGGCGGCGATATCCCCGACCTCCGTCACGCCAGCGCACGCGGGCTGACCGACATCGGCTTTCACGGTTACGCGATCGGCGGCCTCGCAGTCGGCGAACCGCAGGCGGTGATGCTGTCGATGATCGAGGAGACCGCACCGGCGCTGCCGGAGGATCGGCCGCGCTATCTGATGGGTGTCGGCACGCCGGAGGACATTCTGGAGGCGGTGGCGCGCGGCGTCGACATGTTCGACTGTGTGATGCCGACACGGAACGGACGCCACGGCATGGCATTCACCCGGTTCGGCCAGATCAATTTGCGCAACGCCCGGCACATCGACGACCCGCGTCCGCTCGACGAGGAGAGTTCGTGGCCGGCGGCACGCGACTATTCGCGCGCTTATCTGCATCACCTGGTGCGATCAGGCGAAACACTTGGGGCAATGCTGCTGTCCGAGATTAATGTCGCCTATTACCAGGAACTGATGCAGGGCATCCGCGATGCGGTGGCGAGCGGCACGTTCGAGGATTTCAGAACGAAAACGCGCGCCGGTTGGGCGCGCGGGGACATCGCTCAGAGGTGAGCTTATGTGATCAGTTGCACACGATCGGTTTGACCGCGTGCTTGGTCACGAACCCGTAACCGCAGGTGTCGCAGGTCCAGAGGTAGCTGATCAAATTGGCGTGGAGGTAGGCCGACGCTTCCGCCGCAACCATGGAATCCGCACACACCGGACAGGTCGGCAAATCGCTGCCGCGCGGATCGGGCCGAGACGCCGTGGTCGGCAGAACTTCAGCAAGAGCTGGCATGTGACCTCCTTTGCGTTCTGAGCTGCACCTGACGAAAGTATATAAGCGCACTTGTTTGACCATGTCGCAACACAAATGCGTAGGTTTTACGTTATTTGGCTGAGGTTCGATTTTGCGATGCAACGAATTCGCGTCGCGACCGTTTCACACTTGCGCGTTGTGGTGCGCTGCCTCAAATGAGCAAGACCGCATATTTCCAGCATATCCCGCAACGAGGAGCCGCTTGATGGACGCGCCGTCGACAATGAGTGCAGTGCAACCCGGACGCGGCCGCGTCTTTGACTCCATCGTTGATGCGATCGGTTCGACGCCGATCGTGCGGCTGCGCCGACTGCCGCAGGCGGCAGGCGTCAACGCGACGATCCTCGCCAAGCTCGAATACTTCAACCCGGCGGCCAGCGTGAAGGACCGCATCGGTGCGGCGATGATCGTGGCGATGGAGAAGGCCGGCATCATCAACACCGATACCGTGCTGATCGAGCCGACCTCGGGCAATACCGGCATTGCGCTCGCCTATGTGGCCGCGTCGCGCGGCTACCGGCTCAAGCTCGTGATGCCGGAATCGATGTCGATCGAACGGCGGCGGATGCTGGCGTTCCTCGGCGCCGAGATCGTGCTGACGCCGGCGGCGCAGGGCATGAAGGGCTCGATCGCGACCGCGGAAGAACTGGTGCGCACGACGCCCAACGCGGTGATGCCGCAGCAGTTCAAGAACCTCGCCAATCCAGAAATCCATCGCCGCACCACCGCCGAGGAGATCTGGAACGACACCGGCGGCACCATCGACTATTTCGTCGCCGGCGTCGGCACCGGCGGCACCATCACCGGTGTCGGCCAGGTGCTGAAGCCGCGCAAGCCGTCGCTGCGGGTGGTCGCCGTGGAGCCGGAGGAGAGCCCGGTGCTGTCGGGCGGCCAGCACACTCCGCACAAGATCCAGGGCATCGGCGCAGGCTTCATCCCTGACATCCTCGACCGCTCGGTGATCGACGAGATCGTCAAGGTCAACAGCGCGACCGCGATCGAGACCTCGCGCGCGCTGGCGCGCAACGAAGGAATCCCCGGCGGTATCTCCTCGGGCGCCGCGATCGCGGCCGCCTTGCAGATCGGCAAGCGGCCGGAAGCTGCGGGCAAGACTATTCTGGCGATTGTGCCGTCATTCTCGGAGCGCTATCTCTCGACAGCGTTGTTTGAAGGAATTTGAGCCACAGGAATCCCAGACATGGCCGACCAGCCGAGACGTCCGCGAACCCTGAATGATGCCCGCAGCGAGGCCGAGGCGGCGTTCAAGCGCGCCACCACCAAGGTCGCCGACGCGGTGCCGAAGACGGTGGCCGTGCCCGGCGTCCGCGAGCAGGTCACGCTGCGGATCGACCAGGACGTGCTGGAGTATTTCCAGGAAGGCGGTCCCGGCTGGCAGGACCGCATCAATGCGGCCCTGCGCAAGGCCGCGGGGAAGTAGCGCTTTCTGGACCAGGGAGCCCGGGAGATCCCGGGCTCTCTGCTACGATAGGCAAGCTGCGCTGGACGTGGCGCGACGCGAGATCATTTCGCGTGCGCCGGCGCCTTTCCGCCCGGCGTCAGGTTCAAGAGGTTGCCGGCCAGGATCATCGCCGCGCCGAGCACCGTGTAGGCGTCGAGCCGCTCGGCATAGATCAGCCATCCGACGATGGCCGTCAGCGGCACCCGGACGAAATCCATCGGGATCACCACGGTCGCGTCGGCGTGGAGCAACGCACGCGCCATGCAATAATGCGAGAAGGTGCCGCAGAATGCGATCACGGCGAGCCAGCCCCAGGTCGACAGCGGCGGCCAGGTCCAGACATAGAGCGCGGGCCCGATGCTGGCGAGCGACTGCACCACCAGCATCCAGAACATGATGGTCAGTGTCTGCTCGGTTCGGGTCAGCGATTTGACCACGACGACCGAGATGCCGAAGCCGACGGCCGCGCCGAGCGCGATCAGCTGGCCCGGATTGATCGCGCCGGCCGGCCGCACGATGACGAGCACGCCGACCAGTCCCAGCACGATCGCGACCACCTTCCAGGATGTCATGCGTTCGCCGAGAAAGCTCGCCGCCAGGATCGCGGTCCAGATCGGCATCGTGAATTCGATCGCCACAACCTGGCCGAGCGGGATCAGGGTCAGCGCATAGAACCAGCCGAGCTGGGCGCAGAAATGGATCAGGTTACGCGCGATGTGGACGTGCACGCGTGCGGTCTTCACCACGGCAAGCCCGCCATTCATGGCGATCAGCGGATACAGCATCACGAAGCCGAGCACGCCGCGCACCGCCATCAGCTGGAAGACGTTGACCTCGCGCGTCGCCTCGCGACCGGCCACCGCCACGATCAGCATCAGCGCGAGCCAGCCGGACATCCACAGCGCGGCGCGGGTCTTTGAGGGTGTGCGATCCATGACGGAAAAGAGGTGAGGAGGGATTCCCGGTATCGGCGAGCTGCCACGAATTTGCAACGCGCAATTCCGTCGACCGGTGGTGCGCCGGCTGCGCGATCTCTGCTAAGCACAAGATGTCATTCCGGGATGGTTCGAAGAACCAGGCCCGGAATCTCGAGATTCCGGGTTCGCCCGCTTTCGCGTGCGCCCCGGAATGACAATCAGGGAGGATCTGCTCATGCGTGTCTTGCAACCGGCCGAATGGTCGAAACCCCGCGGCTTCTCGCACGGTGTCGCGTTCGACGCGCCGCGGCAAATGGATCGTGCTCGCAGGCCAGACCGGCGGCGACGAGAAGGGCGATTACGCCTCCGACATGGCCGCCCAGGTCGGCACCGCGCTGAAGCGCATCGTCAAGCTGTTGAACGAGGCCGGCGCCGGCCCCGAGCACATCGTGCGCCTGACCTGGTACCTGACCAGCCGCAGCGAATACGAGGCCGCGGGCGCCGGCATCGGCGCGGCGTGGAAGGAGACGCTCGGGCGCAATTTCCCGCCGTCGACGCTGCTCTATATCGACGGTCTGGTCGATCAGCGCGCCAAGGTCGAGATCGAGGTTACGGCGTTCGTGCCGGCCGCATAGCGCCGCTGGACGCGCGCGGGGTCATTGACGCGCGGCCAAATGAAAAGCCCCCGGGGATGACCCCGAGGGCTTTTCTCGTCGCAGGACGATTGATTACTTCGACAGCGTGATGTTGGCGCCGCGGAACTGGCTGTCGGCCCTGATGGTGACCGACTGCTTGTTGCCGCTGGTGCGCATCGAGATGTCGGCGTTGAAGCCGGGGGCGCTGGCCACGACCTGGAAGTTGCCGCCGCCGCCACGACCGCGCAGATCGCCGCTGACATTGCGGCTGGATTCGCTCCACGATCCAGTCACCGCGCTGCCTTCAGCCTGTACGTCGGCCGCCAGGTTGAACTTGTAGGCGTCGCTGGCGCAGGTGAGGCTCATGGTCATCCTGGGCCCGCCGACGTGATAGGTCGCACGGCAGCGAATCCGCTCGCTGGATCCATCGTCCAGCGTGACCGAGCCGGCGCCCGACCAGGTGCCGGCCATGCCGGCGAACGGGCCGGACTGCGCATGGCCCGCCGTGCTCGCGAGGGCGGTCACGAAAAACGCGGCGGCTGCAAATGCGGGCCGCCGCGCGCTGGCGAAGAAACTTGATAGGCTGGTGATCTTACTGACGGGATGCTTCCCATCGGCCGCTGCACGGTACGCCAGCTGATGCCCCATTCCACTTCCCCGATCCGGAGTTGCCACTGAGTTGTCCGTTCGCATATGCACCATTGATCGAGACTCGCACAAGTCCCCCACTGCCGACGGTGCCGGAGATCGCCGCACCCTGTGCCGAGATCTTTCCTTCGGCGACGGTCACGGTCGAGCTCTGCGACGGCTCGCAGCTTCCGGTCTTAGTGACGACAGTGACGTTCCAAAGGCCGTCATAAGGCTGCTGAGCGGACGCGGGAGCAGCGGTGAGGGCGGCAGCCGAAGCGACCAAAATCAGGTCGCGGATGCGGATCGAACGCATGAATCAAATCCCTGTAATTTCGTGTGATGACGCGGCTTATCCTGTCACAATGTGTTCAAAATTTGCTGCGTCGCGGGAACCCCCGAATGTTCCTGTGAACTCAAACACATCATAGTGAATCTGGTTCCGGCTCAGGAACGAAAGAATCGTGTCTCCTCGTTTCTAGATGTGGTATTTTAGTACCTAGATGCGGCCTAGTGCTTGCCGGGGCTCAGGTTGGGCGCCTTGGTCGCAAACTGCTCGTCCTGCGGCTTGGCCGGCAGCGTGCCATTGACCTTGCCGTAGTCGATGACCTCGCCGAGCAGACGTAAGCCGAGCGGCGCCAGCGCGCGCTCCCACAACTCGCGGGCGGTCTCGCCCTTCTTGACGAACACCCAGTCCTGCGCGGCGATCGCGCCGGCATCCATGCGATCGGCGAGATGATAGATGCTGCCGCCGGCGATCGGATCGCCTTCCTTGATGGTCCATTCCACCGCCGCGATGCCGCGGTGACGCGGCAACAGCGATGGGTGGTATCCGATGCCGCCGAGCTTGGCGACGGCGAGCGCCTCCTTGCTGACGCGGGCGTGACTGTGGGCGGTGACGATCAGGTCGGTGCCGGGCGCGATCTCCGCGGCGGTCACCAGCTTGGGATCGGCCTGGACCACGACCTCGATGCCCGCCGCCCGGGCTGCGGCCGCCAGCCGGTCCTCGCCGTCATGGACGACCACCCTGACCAGCGTGACGTGGTGCTCGCGCAGCATGTTCAGGGTCGTCACGCCGAAATGGCGGGAACCGACGAGGGTAATGCGCATGGGATCAATTCCGTGGGGGTTACTTTGGACCTATCGAGGGCTGCCGCTATGCCGATAGCACACAGCGGCCGCCCGTTTTGCTGTCCTGCCCGTTATCAACAGGCCGGCCGGCTGGCAATGTCAGGCCGCCGGCGCCTTGCTCGCCAGCACCTTGTCGATGCGTCGGCCGTCGAGGTCGACGATCTCGAAATTCCAGCCCTGCGCGGTGGTTTTCGCGCCGGTATCGGGGATCGCGCCGAACGCGTGCAGCAGGAAGCCGGCCGCGGTCTGGTAAGGCCGCGGCGAGGGCAGCGTGATGCCGAGCAGCTCGCTGAATTCCAGCGCCGGCATCCAGCCTGAAATCAAATAGGAGCCGTTATCGCGCCTGACATAGGCCGGCTCGGCCGGGCCCTGCTCGGTATGGAAGGCGCCGACGATGGCCTCGAGGATGTCGGCGCTGGTGACCACGCCCTGGAAGGTGCCGTACTCATCATGCACGAGGCCGATATGCACCGCGGAGTCGCGCAGGATCGCGACCACGTCGCGGGCGTCGACGGTCTCCGGGATGATCGGCGCATCGCGCGTCAGCGCGCGGATGTCGGGGGTCTGGCCGGCGAGGTAGACGTCGAGCACGTCCTTGGCCTGCACGATGCCGAGCGCATGATCGCGGTTGCCGTCGAACACCACGCAGCGCGAGTGATTGCTCCTCTGCAACGTCGCCAGGATTTCGGGCGCGGGCGCGGCGAGGTCGATCAGGCTGACCTCGTGGCGCGGCGTCATCACGGCACCGACCGGCAGGTCGCCGAGCCGCATCACACCGGCGATCATTTCCTTTTCGCCGGGCTCGAGCACGCCGGCGTTCTCGGCCTCGACCACCAGCGTCTTGATCTCGTCTTCGCTGACGCGGTCCTGGGCGTCCTCGCGATGGCCGAGCAGCCACAGCAGCGACTTGCCGGAGCGGTCGAGCAGCCACACCACCGGCAGCGACAGTTTCGCCATCACCGTCATCGCCGGTGCGGCGCGCACCGCGATCGCCTCGGGATCGCGCAGCGCGATCTGCTTCGGCACCAGTTCGCCGACGATCAGCGAAGCATAGGTGATGACGCCGACGACAATGCCGACACCGGCGGCGTCGGCGACGTTGGCCGGCACGCCAAGCTCGAACAGCCATTGCGAGAGCCGCTGGCCGAGCGTGGCGCCCGAGAAGGCGCCCGAGAGCACGCCGATCAGCGTGATGCCGATCTGCACGGTGGAGAGGAATTTTCCGGGATCGGAGGCCAGCGCCAGCGCGCGGCGCGAGCCGCTGACGCCGCGTTCGACCAGCGCGGCGAGGCGCGCCGGACGCGAGGAGACGATCGCGAGCTCCGACATCGACAACAGACCGTTGACGACGATCAAGACCGTCACGATCGCAAGTTCCAGATATAACACGGGAGTCCCCAAAAGCTTCAGCGGCGTTGGCCGCCCGACGACGCCCAATATAGGCATGCCGGCGAGGTTTTGCTCTGCCTCAGCGCCTCCCGCACAAGCAGAGGGGGCGGATGGGTTGATCGCGGCATTTTGGCGCGCCGGCAGACGGACGCTAGACGAGGATCCGCAGTTCCGGCCTGGCGAACGTCCTGCCCGAAGGCAGGGGCTGGCTCAGCCGTTCGGACGCCGCCTGCAGCTGCACGCGCAGATCGGCGTTGCATTGCTTCATCTGGTTGCGCAGTTCGCGGCGGGAGAAGGCGGTGAGCGAGGGATCCGCAAGCTGCTGCCAGGCGTTGCGGAGCCATTCCTGCAATTCGCGAATATTTTGATCCAAACCGTCGGGCTGGGTCATGCTGCCAAATCCCACGAAGCGATCAGTTGCAAAGTAACGCTGATTCGCCTCGCTTCACCTAGCGCTATGTTGTGTTGGGCGCGGTCGCGGCGGGGGAGATCGGGTGTGGGCAGGCGCGTGCTGCGCGCGTCAGCGCAGGTTGCGGGGGCCGCTGCGCAGGAGATCCAGCGCGACCGGCAGCGCGAGGAACAGTGCAGCCGTCATCGATAGATCACGCGTCTGAAGCGCGGTCAGGCCGAGATCGTATTGGGCGAGATAGGCCAGTATGATCGCGATGTAGGCGGCGACGCAAATCGCGACCGCGATGCCCGCGAAGTCGGTCTTGCTGTCGGTCTCCGAGTCCATGGCGGCACCACTGCGTTGCGGGAGTGGTGTAGCGTGGCTCGCCTTCACCGACTATGAGCTGGATCACGGGGGATCGCGACACCGACTTGACGATCAGGCGCGGAAGAGGTCGCGACCAAACCTCGCTTCGGCACTCTGCCTAGCGCGGCGGGCTGCCTTGCGGTTGGCTTTCGCGCGGGAGCTTGATCGGGACGTGGGGCGAGGTGCTCACCACCCGCGGGCTTCCGTCGGAACGGGTCTGGCCGTTCAGCAATGTCTCAAGAACCAAAAAGAATTTTTCAGAAAGCATGGGCGTAGCCCTCGTCGTCTAATTTCCTTGTGTCGCGGCGCCCCGCGGAAAATTCGATCAACAAAATGCGAGTCGCACCGGCATGGCGATGCTGCGGCGCAGGGTCTTCGAGACGCAATCCGGAAAATTACCGCTGCCCGCGCCGTCAACGCAGCAAGGCTTGCGCGAAATAGTTGCCAAGTTCCTAACGATTGCCGGCGCCGCACGTGATGGCACTCACCGTTCCTTCAAGGATGCACGTTAACGATAGGCGTATGGATCGTGACCAGGACATCGACGAAGGATTCGGATCGGCACTGCGCCGCAGCTACGGCCGGCTGGCCTGGTGGATCGTGCGGCTCAACCGCGTGTTCGAGCCGTCTCGCGCGGCCGAGCCGTCGCGGACCGAGGTCCCGCCGCGCCGCGCCGTTCCGCCCCGGCGGCCGCATCCGCCGCGCCCCGAGTAACCCTCACCAGAATACCATCGTCTACTGTATCGGCAGTGCGGCCGGGCTGCTATTCATGCGCCATCCGCGGACCCCACGGTCCGCCGTTTTTGACGATGCGGCCGTGCGGCCGCGCAAGCTGCGAGGGACGGATACAATGATCGAGACGGTTGGCATTATCGGCGCCGGAACCATGGGCAACGGCATCGCGCAGATCTGCGCGGCGGCGGGGCTTGCTGTCACCATGGTGGATATTTCCGACGCGGCGGTGCAGCGCGGCCTGAAGACGGTCGGGAGCAGTCTCGAGCGCCTGGTTGCGAAGGAGAAGATGACCGCCGCCGATCGCGACGCGACGCTGGCGCGCATCGATGCCACCACCGACAAGTCAAAGCTCGCCTCCTGCGATCTCGTGATCGAAGCCGCGACCGAGAACGAGGAGCTCAAGGTCAAGATCCTCAGGGATCTCTGCGCCGGCTTGAAGCCGAGCGCGCTGGTTGCGACCAACACCTCGTCGATCTCGATCACCCGCCTGGCAGCCTCGACCGATCGTCCCGACCGCTTCATCGGGATGCATTTCTTCAATCCGGTGCCGGTGATGGCATTGCTCGAATTGATCCGCGGGTTGCAGACCTCCGACGACACGGTCGCCAAGGCCGAAGCGTTCGCCAAGCGCGTCGGCAAGGTCGCGATCACCGCGAAGAACAGCCCGGGCTTTGCGGTCAACCGCATCCTGTGCCCGATGATCAACGAGGCGATCTTCGCGCTGCAGGAAGGCATCGCGACCGCGGAGGAGATCGACGCCGGCATGAAGCTCGGCTGCAACCATCCGATCGGCCCGCTCGCGCTCGCCGACCTGATCGGGCTCGACACCATGCTGTCGGTGATGGAGGTGTTCTACACCGGCTTCAACGATCCCAAGTACCGGCCGGCGCCGCTGCTGAAGGAGATGGTCGATGCCGGTCATCTCGGCCGCAAGACCGGGCAGGGGTTCTACAGCTACAGCAAGTGATTTCCGCGCACGGCCGACCCCGTAGTCATCCGGGATGGATCGCGCCGACAAGCTCGCGTAACCACGACGTCTGATCCGCCACTGAGGCGGGGGACATCAGACACGAGGCCCGGTCTCCTAGGCACACCGGGCCTCGTGTTTTTTGTAGGCGCTTGTATGCGCCAAGCCCGTTCGCGGCAGTTTTTCCGTTTCAAGGCACGCCGTCATGCGCGGGTCACAGCTTCTTGAGCCGGCGAGCGAAAACCTCGCAGATTTGGCCTGCGTACCTACATCGACGGCTGGGTGCCGATTGAGAAGGAAGCAGGATCATGCGCAGCACGAATTGGGCGCGTCTCGCGTTCGCCGCGCTCGGGACGAGCTGGATTGTCGGCGCCGCACAGCCGGCGGCGGCCGACCCTTACGACTATCCCTGGTGCATCCAGGGCAAGGAGGAGGGGTATCCCGGTTACTGCGGTTACCAGACCTACCAGCAGTGCCAGGCGTCGGCATCAGGCCGCGCTGCGAGCTGCGGCATCAATCCGCGCGTTGCGTTCAGCCAGCCGCGCGCGGCGCCCCGGGCGCTCCGCTGAGCGGCGAGGCCGGCGGCCATCCGGCCAACAGGCACGATGGTTGCATTGGCTGTGAATGGAGAATTGGCCCCCTGGAGAGCACATGGGCGAGATCATCAGGTTCATCTCGAAGTCTGAACTGGAACGGGCGCGTCTGATCCGCGAGGCCCGCGCCAACTACGAGCGCATCTTTCCGTCGGCCGATGCGGCCGACGCGCAAGGCGCTGCCGTCGAGGGCGACGGCAGCGAGGCGTCGTCGAAGCGGTAGCCGTGGCGATTGCCCTCGGGGCGCCAGGCAGGGACAAGGCAAACGCTGCGATGTGGAAACGGATCTGGCGGGTCTGGACGATCGACAAGCCGGCGGCGCTGGGCGATTGGCTGTGGCAGATCCTGGTCGTCGAACTCGCCGCCTTGCTCGACCGGCTGACGCTGCGCAAGCTGATCGCGCTGATCCCGGTCGTCATCCTGATCGGCGCTTATTGGCACCGGATTCCGCTGCCGCCCGAGTTGATGCTGGTGGGCGATCTGCTGGCCTATATCGACATCTTCTCGATGATCTTCCTGGTCGGCCTGTTCACGCGGGTCGCGACCGTCATGGTCGTCGTCAGGCAGGCCATCGATGTCGTCGGCGGCGCGCTGCGGCGGGTGCACCGGTTCGGGATTCGTCACCGCCGCGCCAAGGACGGCCTGCGGCGCAGGCGGCGGACGCGGGCGGAGTCCGAGGACGATGACGGCGCCGTCATTGCAGGCCTGGCCTGGGCCTAATCCGGGGTCGCCGGACTGTGCCGATGCGAGCTCGAGAGATCTGTCGGAGCCGGCTGGGATCGATGAAACGCAAGACCCATCTGGAAGCTCCAGACGCCGAAGACCAGTGCGCCGGCCGCACAGGCGGCCACGAAGGCCCAATCGCGTTTCTTCATCTGGTTCAACAACCAACCCCATGCCGAATCAACCGCGGCCCGCTCCGACGACAGGACTGCCGGGCAAGACTCACGCATTCTGGGGCAGTCGGGCGCGCCTGTCGATTCGCACCGCGCGCATCGGCAGCGGTCACGCAGCGGTGATGATCACATCATGCATCCAGCAACACTGCGAATGAATCGGCCGGTGCCCGCAACAATCTTGCCAAATTTTCACTAGGTCGCGGGAGCACTCAGTTCGAAGATGCAAAACCAACCGGACGAATCGCAATGACCGAACTTGAGGAGCTTCGCTACTTCGAGCACCAGTGCCTGGAGATGGCGGAGCAATCCACGTTGCCGGATGCCCGACGCGCGCTTGAGATCCTGGCGCGCAACTACGCCACCGCCGCCGAGGTCGTCGAGCGGCGCGCCCAATCCGCCAACACCGCGCTCACGCAACTGTTTCGCTGCCTGGGGCTTTGAGGGCAATTACGGGCAAATCCGCGAATGCGAACCTGACGGAAACCTGCTCCGGTTCCCCGCCGTCAGCGCGGTTTCCGACCAGGTGGAATCCAGGGGAAATAGGGCATCGCAAGCGACTCTAACGGTCTTCCTCCGCGGGTCCGTGACAATGCGTCGAATGCGCCACGATGTTGAACAGGCGTTCAGAAAAGTTCCGAACTAGTTCCTGCAACATGCGCGGACGCCGGTCGTTGTCACGGCGTACTGGAAGGAGGATGTCATGACGAAGTTGACTTACGCACTCGCCGCCGTTGCGGCTCTCTCGATTGCGGCACCGACCATCGCCAGCGCGCAGGGCGTGGGCGTCTATATCGGCGGCGACCGCGGCTACTACGGCGATCGATATGAGGGTCGTCGCGTCTATCGGGACTATGATCGTGGCTGGCACCATGGTTGGTACAACCACCATCGTGACTACGATCGCGACCGCGGTGTAGTGATCCGTGGACACGACTGGGACGACTAGTAAGTCCCGATCTCCATCACGCGGAAGGGCCCCGCTTCGGCGGGGCCCGTCCTCGTCGGCGAGCGCCATGCGTGCCGCCCGCGCGAACAACGTTTCCTTAACCCGACTCACGCAACCTCGTCCTAGGCCGTCTGGATGGGCCGCTAGCAGAAGGCCGCCACGAGACGTTACGTGGCGGCCTTTTGCTTCTCACAGTGCTGAGGGAGACGACCGATGGACTACGGCGCCTTCACCGACGCCAGCCTGAAGATGATGTACGAAGCCATCCGCGGCGCGCTGAAAGCCGACGATGAATTCGAGGCCAACGGCGAAGACCCGAAATTCCGTGTCCGCTCGACGCCGGAGTGGAAACGGCACGCCGGCAGTCTCGAAGCCGAGATGCTCAAGCGCGGGCTCCCGCTCGAGATCATCGACTGGACAGGCGGTCAGGGCGAACTGCCGCTGACGGTGGACCCGTGAGCTCGCGGCGCCAACGCCCAGGCTATCCCTTGGGAATGGGTTTCCCGCCCGCGGGACCCATTGGCCTGGGACCGGTCAGGGGCGGCGGGCTGATGGATGGAAACGGGATCTGATCCATTTCGTGGGTTGCTTTTTCCGGTCGTTTCCCGGGGCTGATCTCATCGTCCAATGACGGGCAAATCTTTTCCCAGCCCGGACCGTAGGCCGTGTCCAGAAAATCGATTCGATCGGTCTCGAAGGTCTGCACGATCCGTTGCCTGCTGCAGGCGGAGACGATTGCGGTTTTGGCTTCTTTGCCGAGGGGACCTGTCAGCGAATAGCGCAGCGTGACCGGTGCGCCGCACCGATTGACGACAGTCCATGTCTGCAACGTGCCGTCCTTCGTCTTGACGGGGCCCGTCAGGCAGCTCTGTGCATTGGCCGTTGCGGCAAGCACGCAAGGCACGAGCCAAACTGCGACAGTCCTGGCAAGTTTCATGTGCGAGCTCCTGGCATCGCATTTTGCACGCCGAAGGAGAGATGGCTACCGCCAGGCGCTCGCCTCGCTCGCGCTCAGGAGGTATGCTGCGGCCATCCGTGGGGAGCTTTGAGGAGTGTATCCGTGCGCGTCATACGAGATGGATTTCTTTCGCTGCTGGCCTTGGGAGCGCTGACGCTGGAAGGTCACGCGCAAGCCCCGATCGCAGCATTGGAGTGCGATTTTCCAGCCGCCTCGACCGATGACTGGAACATGGCTGCCTCGACCCTGCAATACTACGTTGATCCAGCCGGAGGTTGGAAAGCGAGCCAGGATTCCTTTTCCTTCGATGGCCCGACAAATATCACGATCGGTGGCAATGATCTCGTCGCTTCGCTGTCGATCACGATTTCCCGACAGTCTGGCAAGGCGACCAAGACCCTGTCGTCGGGAGGGAAATCGCTGACCGTCAGCGGCGAATGCAAGAAAATGGCATCCGACGGACGTAAGTTCTAAGCGCATTTATCCTCGATCATTGCAACACGACCATTCGGCGGCCTCGGCTTTTCAATTTTTGTCTTCAGTCCTATCCCCGTCGGTGGAGAGTCTCAGGGCGTATCTTTCAGCGAAATCAAAAGTTCGAGCACTGTTCACGGACGGAGAACCACGGAAACAATCCGTGTGCTGATGTTTGCGCGGATTGCTCGCGCTGTTGCCACGGCGATACAGAGATACCCGCGCAACGATGCTAACCAGCCTGCATCTGAACCAAGATGGGGTTGCGTCGTGTCAGGATCTGAGCATTGGAACGGTGCGAATAGTCCTTACGCGTCCACCGGAGCGCCGCAGCCGCGCGATGAGCAGCAGCAGTTCGACCACTATCACAGGTTCGATGACGCCATCTCTCGATCGGCGCAGAGTGTCTCGAGAACCGTGATCTTGGATCGCTACAACCCGCCGGCTCGTTGATCTGGGCGGCGGCCGAGCATTCCAGCCGCGCCTGTCAGCTCTCTGTTTGCCGGCGAAGCCCACAGGATGGATTCCAGCGCTGATCGGATTTCTGTTTGGGCTATGGGAAGACGTTAGTTGGTGAGCGCGGAGGGACTCGAACCCTCGACCCCATGATTAAAAGTTACAGGCGTGCACACAGGCTAAGTCCTTTCATCGCCGCAGAAATCTCAAAAATCTCCGTAACTCACTGAAGAACTGTAGATTCCGAGATTTTCCCGGGAGTGTCAACTTTATCCTTGAATTGACCCGGGTCTGTGTGCATAGAGTGTGCATATAGACCACGTAATGATTTGGTGTGCACGGAGCGGGGCGATGCAGGTCAAGATCGTCAAGACCAAGGTCGATAAGCTGGAGCCGGGCGAAATCCTCTACGACACGGAGATCAAGGGGTTCGTGGCGCGGGCGCTGCCGAGCGGAAAAGTCACTTATGGTTACCGCTACCGGAACGCTGGGGGCCAATCGAAGTGGCTGGGGCTGGGCCTGCATGGTTCCATCACCGCCGACGAGGCGCGGACGCTGGCTAAGAAGCGGGCAGGCGAGGTGGCGGACCTGCGCGATCCCGTGGCCGAGCAGGAGCAGGCGCGATCGGAGGCCAAGAAGGAAAAACTATCGGGCGCCAACACCGTGAACGCGATCCTGGACGCGTTCGTGAAGCGTCACGCCAGCAAGCTGCGCAGCCAGGACCAGATCGAGCACGCCTTCGACACCTATGTTCGGCCGGCGCTGGGCCCGAAGTCGATCTATGACGTGAAGCGCAGCGAGCTCGTCACCATGCTCGATCACGTTGAGGACGAGGCGGGGCCTGTGATGGCCGACCGGGTGCTGGCGCATGTCCGCAAGGCCTTCAATTGGCAGGCCGCTCGAGATGACGAGTTCAAGTCTCCGATCGTCCGCGGCATGGCCCGGACCAAGCCGAAGGACCGGGCCCGAAAGCGGACGCTGACCGACGAGGAAATCCGGGATGTTTGGAAGGCGCTGGACAGCGCGGATGTGCCGGTCTGCTATCCGAACTACGTCAAGTCGCTGCTGGTCATGGCGACACGCCGCAATGAGTCCTCAGAGATGAATTCCGCTGAGATCGACGGCGATCTGTGGACGATCCCGGGCGAGCGCTACAAGACCAAGCTGGATCACGTCATTCCGCTGACCGACCAGGCCAAGGCGTTGATCGGCGCCAAGCCGGAAGGCTTCAAGGGCAATTCCTGGTTCGTGTTCTCGACCACCGAGGGCAAGCGGCCGTTCAGCGGCTTCTCGAAGGCCAAGAAGGAGCTCGATGCGGCGATCGCCAAGATCCGGAAGGGCGAGAAGCGGGAGGCGATGCCCCGGTGGACGCTGCACGATCTGCGCCGCACCGCGCGCAGCCTCATGAGCCGCGCCAAGGTGCCGGCAGACCATGCCGAGCGGGTGCTGGGGCATGTCATCGGCGGCGTGCGCGAAACCTATGACCGGTACGAGTACCTGGATGAGAAGCGCGATGCGCTGGAGAAGCTGGCGGGACTGATCGAGCTGATCCTGAAGCCGCCGACAGACAACGTTCTGCAGTTTGGAGCGCAGCAATGACCTCTCGCACCGATGTCCAATCCGGGTTCGACATTATGCGAGCGCTGATTGATGATTTCGAGGAACGGGCACTCGCTGACAAGGGAGGATATCCAAAGTCTCTACACACCATCAAAAAGGTGGTGGGACTGCTGATGGAGGCCAAAAGAAAGAAGCCGCACGGAGCTCCGAAGGGGAGGAGAAAATATCGCGAGATCGACCTGCAAGTTATCGACAGCGAAGATCGTTACGGTTCGATCCCCAAAGCTGTAACGGCATTCGTGAGGGCTGGTCTGCTTCCAGTCCGCGAGCCTAAGACGCACATCGACCGCATCAACGCTCTTAAGCGGGAAATAATCTCCGAGGTTTCTTCAAGCTAACGCCAGTTCACGTATTCCCGCGAATGTCTCCGAGTGTTCAACACTTGCGAGGCTTTCCCAATGCCAACCGAAAAAACTGCAACTGCGGTAAAGGAGCGGCGCCCACCGCTCAACACCGCCGATGCGGCAAAATATGCCAGCACGACGCCCGGTTATCTCGCGAAGCTCCGCTGCATCGGGGGTGGTCCGGTGTACATCAAGCGGAAAGGCGCGAAGAGCGGCGTCCGCTATGACCCCGACGATCTTGATGCATGGCTCGAGGCCGGCAAGCGCAAATCGACCTCTGACGTTCGGGAGGTCGCATAGCTCATGGCCGAAAAAGAAAAGGGCCGCCGAGAGGGCGACCCGATTCCAAATGGTGTCTGGCGAGACGCTGAGGAATCTAAGGCACCTCTTCTTAAACTGCAAGCTGCCCGACTGACGCGCCGCTGCGCGATCAGCCTCGCGATGGCGTCGATCGTCGCTCCTCTGTTGCACGGAGATGCGGCATGAGCGGATCAATCACCATCTGCCTTGCGGGCACTCCGCAGGGTAAGGGCCGCGCTCGAGCATTCGTCCGCGGCGGTCATGTTGGACACTACACGCCGGAGAAGACGCGCTCCTACGAGGGCATGATCCGCACTGCTGCGATGCAGGAGTTGGGCGATCGCCAAGCTTTCGACGAACCGCTTGAGTTTGTGCTGCGCGCGGTTTTTCCGGTGCCGGCGTCCTGGTCGGAACGGAAGCGCCAGCAGGCGATCACCGGCGACATCAAGCCCGGCAAAAAACCGGACTTGGACAATATCGCCAAGGCCTGGAACGATGCCCTCAACGGCGTGGTCTACCGCGACGACAGCCTGATTTGCCGGATGACGCTGGACAAGCGTTACGGGCCGCAGCCGCTGGTGGTCTGCACGGTGCGGCCGATTGCCGACGAGCACGACGCCGCGGCGGATTTTGACAACCTGTCAAAATTCCGGGACGAGGCTCGCATTATCCGAGATGCAGAAGGGGAGGCCCAGCGATGAACCATCGCCTCATGGTCTCCGATCCGGCGATCCGGAAGCAGCTCCAGCTCGCGGGCCTGCGCTTCATGTGCAGCCGCGCGCAGTGGCTCGCCAGCGAGGCGAAGATCATCGGCCTCCAGCTCAAGAACGACAGGATCACGTCAGCGCAGGTTGACGCGAAACTGGAGGAGATGGGCGCGCTGGATCTCGTCTATCCCGAATTGATGCGGGGGTGAGCATGGATGCATTGATGCCCCGTAAGGCAAAGACGTTTCCGCCCGGCGTCTACCGGCACGACACTCTTGAGGAGATTTTGCAGGAGCGAAAGCTCCCTGCAAAACATTGGCTCGTCAAAGGTCTGATCGCCAGCGGGGAAACATCCGCTTGGATTGCGCCGCCTGGCGGCATGAAGTCCGCACTCATGGCCGAACTTGCGGTAGCTGTCTCCAACGGTTCAGCCGATGGATCCTGGCACGATCGCAAGGTCCCTGCTTTGTGGGGCGTAGTGTACTTCGCCCTTGAGCGGGCCGATCTCGTCAAGCGTCGGCTGCGAGCTCATTTCGAGCGCATGGGGCCGCCAAACGAAGATGACGGCGGGTATTTTGGCATCGTCGTAGTGCGCGACACAATTGACCTGATGGATCGTGAGAGTGTCTCTAGGGTCGTTAAGACGGTGCGCGAGTGTGACACCTGCCTTCCAGTCCAACTGCTGATCTTTGATACCTTCGCAAAGACGATCGCGGCCGGCGGCGGCAACGAAGACAAGGCCCAAGACCAGGGCAAAGTTTTCGCCAACATCCAGCGCATCAAAGACGCGCTCGATCCCGGTCCTGGTACCATCGGGCCACCGCACGTGGCATTGATCGGCCACACTGGCAAGGACGAAAGCCGCGGCGCCAGAGGATCGAACGCCTTCTACGGCGATGCTGACGTGATGGTGGAGATTTCCGGCAAGGAGATCAAAACCGCGACCGTTACTAAGGCGAACGACATGCCGGAAGGCCCGCTGTTCTCGTTCAGGTCGGAAACCCATGAATTCGGCAAGGACAAGGATGGCGACCCGATCACCGTTAACATCGTAAGCACCGAGGAAGTCACCGCGACATCGGGAGCCGGCAACAGCACCGAACCGAAGCTCTCGACCAATCAGCGCGTCATGTATCGCCTGCTCACCGACGCTGGGCCATCAGGGCTGACGACCGAGGCATGGAGCGAACTTGCCAAAGAGCAGGGCATCGCCGCCAAGCAACGGCACTATGAGGCCCGCATGGCGCTGAAGGACAAGGGACTGGTGCGCGAGTATGCCGGCGTCTGGAGGACCAATGGCTGACATCCTCGATGAACTCAGGAAGCGGGGGCAGTACAAGGCCCTGCCTAGTTCAGGAGCTCAATACCGCGGCATGATGGGCAATCCCCGTGGGACCAGCGTCCTGCGCATCATTGACGGGAAACTGTTCGAGGACGAGCCCATCGCGTGGCACGTTTTCAGCGAGGGCGAGCCGGTGCCGGTTTTGTTGGGGATCGGTCCCATCCAGGGGGATTACGCAGTCGCCACCAAGAAGGATACAGCCATCGGCCAGCGATACTTTACCGTCGTTCACCGCGGGAAATACTACGACAACTTCACTCAATGGCTCTACGCGGTGTGCGGCGAAATGGATCCTGCATTCTCGCCGAGATGGGCGGACCGTGGTCCGGTAACGGACGGTCACTCCCCTATAGGGGGAGTGAACCGTGACGTTACTTCCGTGACCGAGTAACGCCCGTGACCATCCGTGACCGTGACCGTTACCCGTGACCGAAGGAATTTTAGGGCAGTGATGAAACAGAACCCAAAGAGTGGATTGAGACCGTGGAAGCCGGGACAGTCAGGAAACCCCCTTGGCAGGCCACAGGGGGCCCGCAGTAAGTTTTCCGAGGCGGCGTGCGCCGATGCACTGGCGGACTGGACGGCGCATGGCAAGAAGACACTGGCCCGTGTGAGGCAGGACGACCCGAGCACGTACCTGCGCGTGCTGTTCAGCATCATCCCGCGGGACATCGCAGTCTCGATCGAGCAGCGCAGCGGTCCCTTGGACAGCCAGGAGATGCGCAGCATGCGGCGCCTGGTCGAAGTGATCCAAGCTGCCGGCGCAACTGGGATCGATTCGGAAATGGTGTTCGGATGGATTGAGGACGATCTGCGCGCCAGGCTGGCGAAGCATGTTCCCACTGATGGTCAATTGCCGGAAATTGCGGGCTAAGTGTGCATAGCGTGTGCATAGACCAGAATATCTGGGAAAGATAAATAAAATCAACGATAAGCACGTGACTAAAGATTACGGGGTCTTGTAGCCGCGCCGCGAACGCTCCACACTTGCTCCATCTGATTTGGAGGGAAGTGATGGCCTCGAACTACCAGCTCTATCGACCGGCGGTCGTCGCCAGCAATGCCGCCAGCGGCTTCGGTGCGGCAACTCTGGTCGGCACCTATGCCAGCCAATCCCTCGCTATGAACGCGCCCAGCGTCGCAGGCGATCTCATCATCCCGCCTGGCTACGATTGGCATTTCACGGGCTTCCGGCCTGAGCTGACGAATGCGGCGTTGGTCGTCGGCGTGCCGCAGTATGTCGTGACCGGCGGCGGTGCCGGCACCGTGGCGAACTATCTCGGGCCAGTGCAGTGATGGAGGTTCGCTTCCAGTACGGCCGGCAGGACCTCCTGAAGGCCTTGGCCGATCGCCGCGGCGTCAACCTGAGCACGCTGATGCGCTCACTGGCGGACGCTGCATTGGCTTCTGAGGGCTTTGCTGTGGCTGACCAGCAATATGCGCTCGTCACGCCCGGCGGCGAGGTGCTGACCACCAGCTATCGCATTGCCGCTGACGATCGCGGACAGTGGCTCCCGATCGAGAACGAGGACAGCGCGCCTTTCGATCCCGCACAGCACTGGCGCCTCAAACCGCTTCCGCTGCGCGTCGATGGTGAGCGGGTGGTGCGGACCTATCCGGTGGCCCTGAAGTCGCAGGAGCACGCATGACCGGCGTTGCATGGTGGTCACAGACGGCGGCGAACAACGCCAACCAGGACCCGACGATCAACTGGGCAGAGGGTCAGGCGCCGTCATCGGTAAACGACAGCGCAAGAGCGCTGATGGCCGGCACCGCGAAGTATCGGGATGACATCGCTGGCGCGATCGTCACCGCCGGCACGTCAACGGCTTACACGGTCACGTCCAATCAGGCGTTTGACAGTCTCACTCGGCTTGCCGGCCAAGTCATCGCGTTCAGTCCTCACACGGCCAACACTGGCGCTTGTACGCTCAATGTCGATGGGCTTGGGGCAAAGTTGCTTCGCTCGGCGCCTGGTGTTGATCTTCCTGCTGGAACGCTGCTTCAGGGCACACCCTATGTGGCGCTCTATAACAACACTGCCGGCGAGTTCTACTTGCAGGGCTTCATCGGCAATCCGTACTCCGTGCCGGTCGGAGGCATGCTTTTGTTCGGAGGGACGGTGGCTCCAAACAGTTCGTTTGCTTTCTGCAACGGGTCGCAGCTGCTATCGCGCTCGGTCTATTCCACGCTGTTTTCGATCTTGGGCACCGCGTACGGAGCGGGAAACGGTTCAACCACCTTTGGCATACCCGATTTCCGGGGCCGCGTTCCGGCTGGTGCTGATCCTGGCGGCCTCAATTTGACCGGCGCGACGATGAACTTCCTCACGAACGGGGGCACTGGCGGTTCTGAAACTCGCTCTCTCGCCACAGCGAATTTGCCGCCCTATACGCCCGCTGGCTCGGTCACCGCTGTTAGCGGCACGTCGACCGGACAATTCACTTCGTTCGCGGGCAATGTCAACGTTCCCGGTGGCAGCAACCCAATTCCGATCCCGAACGGATCTAATTCAAACGTCACCTTTTCCGGCGGTACTGGCACGTTCACCGGCACAGCGCAGGGCGGATCGAGCCAGGCATTTGGCATCGTGCAGCCGACGCTTCTGTGCTCAATCATCATGAGGATCATCTGATGTCCGATATCCCACGTGATGAAGCAACCGGCCAATTTGCAGGCGAGCAGAAATTCGGTCTCGCAGGCCTGGAGGCTGACGCCGGCTGGACTCCGCTCGTAAAGCCTGAGACTGATGCCGAGCTCGATGAGGCGCAGGCGGCCGAAGAGATTGTTGCGCGTCGCGAGGATGAGCAGGAGCCTGAGAAGATCGGCCTCTACAACCACGACCGCACGGGCCTTCTGGATGATCTCGAGAATCCGGACCACGAAGGTCCAAAGATTTCGCTGACGCCGGAATCCGCTGCATACGGCTTGACGGCCTACCGCGAGTATCAGGCTGAGTTGGATCAGGCCGTTGCTGATATCGAACTGCTGGACAGTGTCGATGCGCTCGACAAGACGGCGGAGGTCGGCGCCAAGGGTGACGAGGTTCCGGCCGAGCCGGGCGAGCCAGCAAAGACGGCTGATCCGCAGGCGGAGGCCTTGCAGTGGCTGGAGGATCATCCGGAGGCCCACGCGGCATTGTCGGAGCACGTCCAGCAGTCCACGGCTGCCGCCGAGCAGGCGCGGGCAGCGTATGCGCAGCAGCTGGATGGTGCTCTTGCTGTTGCTCGGCAGGTGACGTTTGCGATGGTTCCGGAGTTGCGCGGTGTCACGGATGCAAACCATGCGGTAAGCGTGCTCTCGGCGATCCAGCAGCAGAACCCGCAACGATTTGCGCAGATCCAGCAGCTTGACCGTGAAACGGGGCAGCTGATGGCCGCGGCGCAAAACGAGCGCCAGGCGGCTTTGCAGCGGGAGTTGCGAGCGATCCTGGATTACAACGCCGAACAGTCCAAGGCCTATGAAACGAAGTATGGCGCCGTGGACCGTGCCACGGCGGATGGCGTGCGCTCTTATCTGCAAGGGTTGGGCGCAACAGAGCAGGACTTTGTCCAATTGCAGCAGTCGCGCGTGCCTCTCTGGGCACAGAAAGCTCTCATCGATGCGGCGCAGTATCACAAGCTGATGTCCAACCCGCCCAAGCCATCGCGACAGCCGCTGCCTCCGGTTCAGCGGCCTGGTGCTGCCCAGCCTCGCGGCGCCGCGCGGGCCTCCGATCTGCGGTCATTGACAGCGAAGCTGGATTCGAGCGGCCGGATTGAGGATGCCGTGGCGATGCTCAGCGCGATGAGGGAGAGCAGAAAATGAGCGACGATTATTTCGAACAGAACAAGCGTAGCGGCATCAACCGCGGCGTCGACTCGTCACCGGCGAGCCAGGAAAAGTGGTTTGCCACGCTCGATCACGAAAACCGAAGTCAGGTGCTGGACCGATACACCGCGGAAGATGCGGCGAATGCCGATCAGCATCTCAGCCTCGAAGAGGCGGGCAGCGGGCTCGAGCGGCGTTCGCACGTCGCGCGGCTCCAGCAGATCCATGCTGCTCTGCGTCGGAATGGCCGATGACACGGTTTGAGCATTGGTGTCGCCTCGTCGCGCAGCATCCTTTGCCGGCGGCGCCGTGGGTCGTCGCGGCCTTCATTCGTGAACACGCGGCACTCGACGCCGAAACGCTGTGGGCGGAGATCGCCAGCGTCGATGCCTCGCATGAGGCGTTGAACTATTCGCCTCCTGGGCGCTCGACCGTGGTACTCAAGGCTTTTGCCGATGCGTGTACCACCGAGGCGCCGCGATCGTGGCGGAAGGAGGAGCAAGAGACGTTTCGGATGCTGCCGTGGGGAGTGCAGCAGACCATCCTGCGGCGCGAGAACGACCGCGAGCGTGCACTGCGCCACGCACAAACCGAAGCGTCCGAATTGCGCAACCGGCTCAAGAAGGTCAAGGAAGCACATGCTGAAACCGAAACCGCAGCCTGAAAAATCCCTCGCCGAGAGGATCGGCGAGTTTCGCGCCGAGCTCGATGCGTGGATTGATCGGAAGGCCGAGGAGCTGAAGGAAGACACGCCCGGTGTACCGCTCGGGGTTTTGCGCAATCTTCTGATCGCGCGGGCTGGCGCGTGCCAGTGCCAGGCGGTGCAGAACTTGCTGGAGGGCCAATGAGCGTCGGGTTGCTTTCCGGTCTCAGTGATCCGGTCGTAATGGCACAGATTGCCGAACGTCAGCGCCTTATCGCCACGCTCGCCGATCGCTGGTCTGTCAGCTACGACGACGCGCGGCACTGGCTGGATAGCTGGGAGGATGTCGATCGCGTCGAGCAGTCCGCGAGCGGGATCCTGCACTGATGAATGCCCTGGAGCAGATCAGCGCGACGCTCGATCACTTCGAGCGGCTTGACGGCGATCTTGAGTATTTTGCCGAAACGCATCTGAAGATCCGGCCGAAGGCCGGCGGCCTGGTGCCGTTCGTGTTCAATCCGGTCCAGAGGAAGCTCCACGCGATCATCGAGGAGCAGCGCGCCGCGACCGGCATGGTCCGGATCGTGGTGCTCAAAGCGCGGCAGGAAGGCGTCAGCACCTATGTGTCTGGCCGCTACTATCATAAGACGATCCGCAATCCCGGCTTCCTGACCGCGATCGTGGCGCATGAGAAGCCGGCATCGCGTAACCTGTTCAATTTGGTGAAGCGCTTCCACGACCACATGCCGGACGACATGCGACCGGCGACGGGCGCATCGAATGCCGAAGAGCTGAAGTTCGCCAACATCGATTCCGGCTATCTGGTGTCCGTTGCCACGGAGGACGGCGCCGGCCGATCGTCCACGGCGCAGGCGCTGCACGCGTCAGAGGCTGCCTTCTGGGTGAACCTGAAGGAACAGCTGGCGGCGTTGATGGAAACCGTGCCCGATCTGCCGGACACGGAAATCATCATCGAAACGACCGGCAATCAGTTTGGTGACGAGTTTCATCAGTTCTGGTGCAAGGCACTGGCCGGCGAGAACAGCTTCAGGGCTGTGTTCCTGCCCTGGTCGGACGATCCGACCTATCGCCGGGCCGTGCCGGACGATTTCGAGATGACGGGCGAGGAAAAGAAGCTTGCCGAGTTGCACGGCCTCGATGCCGAGCAGATTTATTGGCGCCGCTGCAAGATCGCGGACAAGGGCGATATCAACTATTTCAAGCGCGAGTATCCGCTGACACCGGATGAGGCGTTCCTGGCATCGAATTTCGACAGCTTCATACCGCATGAGCTGGTGTTGCGAGCTCGCAAGGATCCGGCAACGGAGGGGACGGGGCCTCTGATCGTGGGTGTCGATCCTGCGCGGTTTGGCGCTGATAGCACCGCGATCGCCTGGCGCCGCGGCAGCTGCATCGAGAGGATCGAGAAGCGGCATGGCCTGGACACCATGCAGGTCGCCGGCTGGGTCGCCAGCATCATCCGGGAGGAGAAGCCGGCCAAGGTCAACATCGATGTTGGCGGGCTTGGCGCGGGCATCTATGACCGGCTGGTGGAGCAGGGGTATGGCGGCAGCTTCGGCTCAGGCATCCTGAACAGCGTCAACTTCGGATCGAAGCCGATCGAGCCGCCACCGCTGGACGACAGCGGCAAGCCGTCAGGCGGCCCGGCAAATCGCCGCGCCGAGATGTGGTCCAATCTCAAGGACGCGCTGGCGGGCTCTCATTTCTCGCTGCCGGACAGCGACAGCCTGCAGGCCGATCTGACGGGGCCTGGCTACAAGTACACCAGCGACGGGCGGCTGGTGCTGGAGAGCAAGGACGAGATGAAGAAGCGCGGCATGCCGAGCCCGGACGAGGGCGATGCCGTGGCGCTGTGCTTTTCGGAGCCGAATGGGTCGCCGATCGTTTCGCGACCCAAGGGGTTCAGCGGGCCGATCGAGTATCCGAACATGGGGTATGCTTGAGTCTGAGTGGTTTTGCCGCAGATGCTAACCAAAGCTTAATCTGTGGATTTTTACTGTTTTTCAATGAGTTCGCCAAAATATAGGAACCGGACATTCGAACCGAATATTGTCTGAGCATACCCAATCAATAGATGGATGGCGGGCCGTCGCGGCTAGCCGATTGTGTGATCTAGATCAAGCGTCGAATCGGAAGCTAGGCCCACAATTTGGATGGAAGACTCAGATGAAAACGCCTATTAACCGGACTGCTGGGCAGCGGGGGCGGGTTACGGCCATGGCAACAATCCGAAAATCTACTGGTGAAGTATTCACCGTGAGCAACAAGAGCGGCAACACGGGCGGTGATGTCCTTGTGCGCTACCAATTGCCAAATGGGAAGACTGCGACGGTTCTCGATCGCAAAGTGTACGAGCAGGCGCTGAAGGTCACTGGCAGCGCGGTCCGTAGGACCCTCGACGACATTCGCAAGCACGGCGGCAAGGGCAGTTGAGCCACCAGGAAGTTCAGCCGGCCGACCCCGCGGCCGTGGTTGAGGTTCATAACCGCGTTTTCGAACAACTGATCGATGAGAACCCCGACGACGAGCATATCCTTGTCGGGGTGGTTGCGTATTTTTACTACAAGGCAGCCAAGCGCGAGTGGGTAATCAACTACTGCGAAAACCATGGTCGGCCACCGACTGATGTGGAACTGCGCGCCTATATTTCAAGCTGGACCGCCATGAGGATCAATGGCGTGAGGGAAGAAGCGAACGTGGCCTTGACCTCGTACGCATCCTATATCCTCGACAAGGAGCGGCCTAAGATCGTCGAAGATGCTCTAAAGCACCGCTCGTTTTGGCGTGAGTCGGGCATCGCGTGCTTCGGCGCCTTTCTCTGGACGGTCATGTTGATCGTTTTCGCGGTGATCCTCAAATTGGCGCACATCGATCTCTTGGCGATTTTGCAAAACGTGGGACACTAAGCGCGTCCCGCATCAGCCCGACACGCCCTTGGCGAAGTTGATCACCTCGCCCCAATCGAGCCGGGTATCGACCCAACCGACCTTGCCGCAGGCGGTGCACTTCAAGTGCGCCGAGATGTCCTGCCAATCCCACTCCGGCAGATCGGCGAGCATCAGCCGGCCGTTGTGCTGCTGACACCCGACGCAGAACACCAGCACGGTCTTAAAGCCGGCGTTGCGATCGACAGGACCGGACCAGTAGCGAAGGAAGTGAGCGGGCTTGCGACGCCAGGGCATGCGCGATTGATTCCGCAACTGCTGAGCGCACGCAAATTCTCAAGACGTTGGGGCAGGGAACAGAGCGAGGCTACCGCGCGTCGTGGATGTGGAAATCGGTTCGCTTCATTGCGAGTCGTTAGCCGCAGCCTCCAACATCTGACCGAGCACATCTTCGGCGACATCGATCGCCTGATTGACCTTCGGGTTCAATTTGTCTTTCTCGCTACGGCTTCCCCAAATATCGTCCTCAAGTGTCGAATAGAAATTATCATCAGGACGGCGCCCGCTTCCAACAGCGTTTATCAGCATCTCGGCTGAAACTTGGATTGAAATAATTACCTCGTGGAGGATCTGAAACGCTCGATCGATTTCGGTCCCGCGAAAAATGGCGCGAGCCCGAAAGCGTTTGCTGAAGAAGTCCGAAATAAAGTCTTGGTGCTTCGTAAGCCGCTCGAGGGGGACGAAGTACATATCTTTCGTTCTCGCCAAGGACTCGCCTTCATTTTCTTGGCGAGGCCTGCTGGCTCCCTCATTTCCAAACGCTGCCGGCGAGCGAGCAGCGGTTATCACTTCCTTCATCTTATAGAATGCCGCAAGCAAATCCTCTCCGAACTCGACGCGCCGCTTGTGGTCGTGAAGCTCCCGATCGTATCGGAATTTTCTCTCAGCCAAGTCGACATCAAAGCGGAATTTCTTTTCGGCGAGAGCTTCGTCAAATTTGAGTTTTTCAGAGTGAAGCCTGGTCGTAGTCCTGTTTGAGACGATGAAGCCGGCGATGGTGACAATGCCGGACACGATCGCGGCGACGACAGCAGGTCCTATGAAATCATTGCCGGTCATGCAGTGCAGTCTAATTGCAGGTGGTCGTAGACATGATCCCGGTGCGCATGGTGTTGCACACGACGGGATCGACTCTGGGTGCGACGTAGGCAGAACCGCCGCCACCACCGCCTATGACGACCGGGGCACGCGTCATCGCGACGTGGTCCTTGTCCGCCTCCAGCGCGAGCCTTTGAGATTCGCAGCCTGCGGCACCCGATCGGGCCAGACAGTCTTTGTAGGCAGCCAGCGAGGCGTCATAGGCGTTGTTCGCCTGGACGGAGCGCGCCACGCCGCAGCCGGCGAGCGCCAGGCTGGTCGTAGCAAGCAACATCCCGCCGAGCGCGCGGCTGAGCAGTTTCGAATTATTCATTGGGTAGCCCTCCGCCGCGGACTCAACCGGAAGGCGCGGGCAAAGGCAATGCCCCAAGGGAGGGGATGGATTTTTTAACGCAAATCGGATGTGATGCCAGACGGAGCTTAGCAACTCCCGCCGAAGGCCTTGCCGGGCCTGAAGCACCAGGGCGATGGCGGGGCGATCCTTGCCGGGATCAAACATGCCATCGATTAGGACGCGCTGGTTAGCCGCCAGCGTGAACGGCACCACTATGCCGGGAAGGCGGCGGCTATACAAGACCCGCAAGGGGAAAGCCGTCGCGCGCCGTCTCTGGCGGCGTTGCTAACTTCCCGGCGCCAGTGCTGCCCACTGGCAACCGGCCGTAGCAAGCCGGCATTGATCCAGAGACCAAACATGCAAACCACCACAGGAAGGCCAGCGGACTCCGCTGGTGCGATTTTGTCCGGCCTCGCACTTCAACAGCGGGAGCGGGAAACGACTCTCCACGCCCTCGCCAGACTCAGGAAAGAGGCCGCGGCCGAGATTGATCGGCTGATCGCCTTCCTCGATGCCTCCGATCCGTATGTCACCACGGAGTTGGAGGACCAGGCTGACGACCACCCGATTGATTGGGACGAGCTCGAACAAAACCTCTCGCCAGGAGGCGTCCGGCCCTGCGATCCCGATCCGGATGGCGATCTTGAACGGGATGACAGCGACGACGAGCCGAGCCTTGGCTTCCTCGAGCGCCATCCGTCAGCGTACGGCTATTGGGAGCGGAGCAGCACCGGCCATCAACTCGACCTGTGCGCCGGCCTCGGTCACGACCTTGAGGACGAGCACGACGGCCGGGAGCCGGGCGAGGATGACGAGCCGTCGCTGGGCAGCCTTGGCGGCGATCAGCGCCGCTGGGCTGCTGGCGGCTTGATGGACCGGGAGCAGGACCGATGCGGCTGATCCGCGCGCTGGTGATGAGGATCCGGCTCTGGGTCGCGCGCTGCTCGATCCTGCTCGCCCGCAAACTGGCGACGATCAGCAGCGGCATGCTGATCTGAACATCCAGCAAAAGACGCCGCCGGGATCTGAAATACATGCCCGGCGGCGTTCCACTCCAAAAACCTGGGCCCTGAAATTCCCAAGCGCAAGCAAACGCTTGTGCCTGCGCTCCGGTTGCTTCTGCATTTCATCAATGCGGCGGGAACAATCGGCAACGTCGGGAGTTGCGAGCTTTCAACGGCCTGGCGCGCCGCCCGCGCTGGGGTCGTTTGCTTACACGCTATCCCGCTCAGACGGTTCGCCGGACTTACCGAAAAGCGTCACCGGATCATCCGCTTGAGGTATTGACGTAGCTGCGTCGAAGGTTCTGAATTTCAGTACGACGCCCACACCGCCGCACGCTGGGGCGCCGGTTGAGCGCGAGGCGTCGAATCCCTAACCCCGATGCCTCGCTGCTGCTCCACGGCCCCGGTTCTCCCCAAGACTGGGGCCGTGTCGTTTCAAGCTCGCCGACCGCGTCCCTGCAACCCCTGAAGCGTCCGCGGCAGCTCGTTGATGATCTGGGTGAGCAGCCATGCAAGGCCGACGCCGATCATTCCGGCCAGGTATCCGTTCGGCGTCCAATGCCAATGCACGTTGGACGCCAGGACTGCGAAGATCACCAGCGACTGGAAGAGGTGCCACATGGCGCGATCCTACCAGCTCAGTTCAGGCAGACCGCAATCACATTGGCTGCCAATGCGGCCACAAAGTACGCCATGCCGAGCAATCGCCAAGTGTGCATGGTGTGTGCACGGTCTGAATTGGCTTTCGCTTGGCTTGGGTCTATTCCGGTCTTAAGTGCTTGATTTGATGTGGTGAGCGCGGAGGGACTCGAACCCTCGACCCCATGATTAAAAGTCACGTGCTCTACCGCCTGAGCTACGCGCTCACTCACCTGAACATCAGATCCGGACGCAAGCGGTGAACCGCTCCGGATCATGCTCCAGTCCGCGCTGTGTAGGGGGCGGGGCCCATCGGGTCAATAGCCGGCGGGCGGTCAATTGTGTACCGTTGCGGCGGATTTGCCCATTCGGCGCCTGCGGTTAGGGCCGTTTCTTGAAGTTGACTTTGTTTGCGCATGATCTTTCCGGAAAACCGCTGCGCACTTTGCGCTGACGCGGCCCTCGGGGTCCGGATCAGGCGTTAGCCGTCGTGGCGGATTTCCGAGCCGACCGGCTGCTGCGGGGCGGCGACCGAGGGCAGGCTGACCGGGCGAAGTCCGATCAGTTCCGCGGTGCGGATCGCGCTGTTACGCCAGAACGCGAACTCGTTGATCCGCGAATTCTCCAGGATCGCGATTGAAACCGCGGCTAGGAACGGCAGGCTTTGCAGCACCAGCACGCCGGCGAAGATGTAGATTTCGCGCACCTGCTTGAAGCCGTTGGTCACGATCAGCACGATCGCGCCGATCAGCAGCAGTACGCCGATCACCGCTTCCCAGAACGCCTGGAATTCGATCGACATGCGCGACAGGCCGCCCTTGGAGGTGCGGGCGAAGGCGAGATGTTCGGTGATCAGGCCCTGCGCCACCGCGCGCGACACCGTCCACTGCACGCTCATCGCCGCGATCATGGCGCCCAGCATCTGGCCGGCCTTGATGTTCACCCGCAGCCGGTAGAGCGCGACGAAATGTACGAGCGAGACGACGAAGGAGGCGATGATCGGCAAGGTCAGGATCTTGTCGGGGATCGCGATGTCGGCGAAGGCGACGATCGGCACCCAGATCAGATTGAGGATCGCAACCACGACGCCGAGGCTTTCGGCCCCGAGCCAGTTGAGCCAGCCGAGCGAGAATTCGCGGCGCTGATCGGGCGTCAGCCGGCTGGCGCCGGGCAGGAAGCGCCGCCAGTGCTTCTTGACGATCTGGAAGCCGCCATAGGCCCAGCGATGGCGCTGCTTCTTGAAGGCCTCGTAGGTGTCAGGCAGCAGGCCTTCGCCGTAACGCACATTGGTGTAGTGCGTGAGCCAGCCCGCCTGCTGGATCGAGAGGCCGAGATCGGTGTCCTCGCAGATCGTGTCGGAGGACCAGCCGCCGACCTTGTCCATCGCGGCGCGTCGAATCAGGCACATCGTGCCGTGCACGATGATGGCGTTGAACTCGTTGCGCTGGACCATGCCGATATCGAAGAAGCCGGCATATTCCCCGTTCATGATGTAGTGCATCAGCGAGCGGTCGCCGTCGCGGTGCTCCTGCGGCGCCTGCACCAGTCCGACGCGCGGGTCGGCGAAGGCCGGCACCAGGTCCTTCAGCCAATCCGGGTGCACGACATAGTCGGCGTCGATGATGCCGATGATCTCGGCGTCGGCCGCGGTGCGTTCCATCGCGATGCGCAGCGCGCCGGCCTTGAAGCCCTGCACCTTCTCGGCATTGATGAACTTGAAGCGCTCGCCGAGCAGCCGGCAGTGATCCTGGATCGGCCGCCAGAAGTCGGGATCGGGCGTATTGTTGATGATGCAGACGCACTCGAAGTTCGGATAGTCAAGCCGCGACACCGCATCGAGCGTCTGCTTCAGCATCTCGACCGGCTCAAAGTAAGCCGGGATGTGGATCGAGACTTTCGGGAACTTGACGTTCTCGCCGATCGTGGCCGGCGCCAGCGGCGCGCTCTTGCCGATCAGCCTACGCGGGCCGCGGCCGAATGCCACCGCCGCGATCTCCTCGATCCGCGCCATCGCGATAAGTACGAGAGGAACCAGGAGCACCAGGCCAAGGCTGAGCGCAAACGCCGAGCCCCAGACGAAATAGTGCGTGGTCCAGTATGAGAACACGGTCGCAACCCAGGCGCCGACGCCATTGGCCGCGGCCGACAGCAGCAGCGCCTGCATCACGGTCGGCTGGTCCAGCCGCAGGATCGGCAGCGACATGAACAGCCCGACCAGCACGGCGACCAGCGCGATCTTCCAGTAGTTCAGGTCGGTGATCGGTCCGGTCCAGGCGAACTTCGCCTCGCGGTCGGCATTGAGGATGCCCCAATAGGGACCGACGCCGCCTTCGAAGAACTTCCAGGGCTGATCGATGGCCTCGACGATGTTGTAGTCCATGCCGATGGCTTCGGCGCGGGTAACGAAGTTGCGCAGCACGGTGGCCTGCTGGAACGCGCCCGGCTCGGCGTTGCGCAGATTGTAGCCCTGGCTCGGCCAGCCGAATTCGGCGATCAGGATGCGTTTGCCGGGGAAGGAGTCGCGCAACAGATTGTAGCGATCGACCGCCTGGTCGACCGCCTGCTTGTCGGTGAAGTTTTCCCAGTACGGCAGCACGTGGGCGGCGATGAAGTCGGCCGAGTTGGCGAGCTGCGGATGATCGCGCCAGATGTTCCAGATTTCGCCGGTCGTGACGGGAACGTTGACCGACTTCTTGACCCGCTGAATCACCCTGACCAGCCGCTGCACGTTGTTTTCGGCAACCGCCCATTTGACCGCTTCGGCGCGCTTGTCCTCGGGCTGCGTATCCGCGTCGTGAAGGCGCTGTGCTTCCTCGCGCAGGATTCGCTCGGAGTCCTCAGGCGACACGCCGATCTCCGGAACCGTGCCGAGGTTTTCGAGCGGGACCTGCTCGCCGCGGAACACGGTTTCGTTGCCGACCACGATGCCGATGACGTTGCTGTTGCGCTTGGCCAGGTTGATCGCGGCGTCGAGCTCGCGATTGTTGCGGTTGGCGTCCTTGTCGATCCACGCGCCGACGGTGACCTTCATGCCGAACTCGGCGGCAACCGGAGGCACCAGTTCGTTGCCTTCGGTCGATGAATAGAGCCGGACCGCTTTCGTGAGGGTGGAGAGCTTTCTGAGATCGGCGCGCACCTTCTCGGTGTCGGCAGCAACGTCAGCGACGGTGTGCCCTGACTCGAACGGGGCGTAGGACAGGCTCGGCAGCGTGCCGCGGAAATCGGGCGCCGACTGTTTCTCCTGGAAGAGACCCCACAGGGCGGCGTGGGCGGCGGTGACAAGCAACAGGACGGCGACGACGGCGCGCATCGCGGTTAAACCATACGGGGCCTGAGAGTGAGGACTAAGCGAACCCGTCCCCTGGGTTCGACCAATATCACGGTGGAGGAAAAGATATCTCCGCCATCCGATTTAACAACTGGTGTGCCGCGATGGCGTTTTAAGGGCGCAAGCCGTTCCAGCCGCGAAAAAATCGCGGCCGGACCCCCGGTCGCGCGAGCGCCGCTATTTCGACGCCGGCGCAGGTGTGGCCGACGGGGCCGGTGCAGGCGAGGGCGAGGCAGCCGGTGCGGGCGCGGCGTTGCCGGCGGTCGACGGTGCCGGGCTCGGCGCCGCGGCAGCCGCCGCGGCCTGCGGCTGGGCGCCCGGATTGATCCAGCAGGCGTGGATGCGGCCGTCGAGGCTGCCGCGCACCTTGTCGTCGATCTGGGCGCCGAACCGGGTCAGGCAGCGGAACGCAGCCTGGACGTGACCGCCGGGGCAGCCGAACCGGTCATACAGGTCAAGGTGGCGGAACGCGGTGTCGAGGTCGTCGTTCCACATCAGGCGGACCACACGGCGGCCGAGCCAGACGCATTCCGGGTTGCCGGCTGGGCCGTTGATGGCCTGCTGAGCCTCGCCGAACTCCTCGACCTTGCGCTGGTTCGCCTCCCGCGCGGCATTGGCGTTCGCATCGGCCGGATTTCCGGGCTGCTGTTTGGCCTGATCCGGCGGATTCGGCGTGCCGCTCTGGGCGAAAGCGCCGCCGGCTCCGGTCAGGAGCGCAAGACTGGCCACAACGCCGGTGACGGCAAGGTGACGCAAAGCAGTGTTCTTCAACTCAAGCAGCCGTCGACGCATGTATTCCCCGATAATGTTCCTACCCCCGCGGGATCATCCTAACGGCTCGCGTGATGCCGTCCAAATAGGTCTCCAGTGCGGCGGAGACTCTGGCGGAGTCAGATGACTGGAATTTGGTATTTTGTCCAGCAAACTCACAACTTTATCGATCCGGCGCGAAACTGTCGCAGGACAACCATGGTATTGACCTAATCCCGCTCTTGGCAGATGGGCTGTGACCGGCTAATTCGACGGTCCCCCGGAGGATGGAACCGATTTCGCTTCGTACGCCACTGGCGCTTCTCCTGATCTCGCTCGTCGTGATTGCTTCCGTGTGGTGGTGGCTCGCCACGCCGATCACGCTCGCGCGTGCGCCGATCGATCCGGCCGCAAAGCTGCAATGCGTGTCCTACACGCCGTTCCGCGGCGCCCAGACGCCGCTTGATCCTACGACACAAGTCCCGGTCGAGCAGATCGAGCAGGATCTGACCGATCTCGCCAAGGTCACCGACTGCGTGCGCACCTATTCGATCGAGAACGGCCTCGACCAGGTCCCCGGCGTTGCGGCCAAGGTCGGGCTGACGGTGATGCAGGGCATCTGGCTCAGCAGCAACCGCTTCAAGAACCTGCAGCAGATCGCCATCGCAGTCCGCCTCGCCAAGGAATATCCCGGTGTCGTCACCTCGCTGATCGTCGGCAACGAGGTGCTGCTGCGCGGCGAGATGACGGCCGCCGATCTTGCCGGCAACATCCGCGCGGTGAAGGCTTCGGCCGGCAATATCCCGGTCACCTATGCCGACGTCTGGGAATACTGGGTGAAGAACCGCGAGATCTATGACGCGGTCGATTTCATCACCATTCACATCCTGCCGTATTGGGAGGACATCCCGATCAAGGCCAAATACGCCGCGGCGCATGTCGACGATATCCGTAAGCGGATGGCGGTGACGTTTCCCGGCAAGGAGATCCTGATCGGCGAGACCGGCTGGCCGAGCCAGGGGCGGATGCGGGAGGGCGCACTGCCGTCGCGCACCAACCAGGCGCGGGTGGTGTCGGAGATCCTCGACCTCGCCAAGCGCGAGGGCTTTCGCGTCAACCTGATCGAGGCCTATGACCAGCCCTGGAAGCGCAAGCTCGAGGGCACCGTCGGCGGCAATTGGGGCCTGTTCGATTGGATCAAGCGGCAGGTGAAGTATCCGCCGGGCGTTGCGATCAGCAACTATCCCGACTGGAAGCTGCAGATGGCCGGCGGCATGGCGCTGTCGGTCGTCACCTTCCTGGTCGCCTGGCTGACGTTGCGGCGCCGGCCCTGGACGCCGCGGCCGGCGGCCTGGATCGCGGTCGGCCTTTCGGCGACCACGGCGGGGACGCTGCTCGGGATCGCCGGCGACAAGATGTATTACGAGAGCTACGGCGTTGCCGGCTGGCTGCATTGGGGCGTGCTGCTGGCGGCCGGCATCGCCGCGCCGCTATTGACCGCGCATGCGCTGATCGCCGGGCGCTCGCTGCCGACCTTCCTCGAACTGGTCGGACCGCGCGACTATCGCGGCAAGGGTATGTTCGGGGCGGTGCTGGCGATCGTGCTGGCGGCGACCACCGTGATCGCGGCCGAAGCCGCGCTCGGCTTCGCCTTCGATCCGCGTTACCGCGATTTCCCCTATGCCTCGCTGACCATGGCCGTGGTGCCGTTCGCGCTGCTGACCATGCTCAACCGTCCGAAGGAGGGCGTCCGGCCGATTGCGGAATCCGTATTCGCCGGTCTGCTGGCGATCGCTGCCGCCTATACCATCTTCAACGAGGGGACGATCAACTGGCAGTCGGACTGGACCTGCGTGATGTTCCTGCTGCTGGCCGCTACGCTGTGGCGGGCGCGGGCCGCGCAAAACCCAGGATAAACAGTCCGATCGCCAGGCCCGACAGCACGACGTTGTAGAGCACGATGCCGAGCCCCGCGGCGATCAGGCCGGCGGTGAGCAGCACGATCGACGGCCGCGTCAGATTCAGCACGGCGATCACCAGCGCCGTGATCCCGAACACCGAGTTCTTGAACAGCACGGTCGAGAGCGCGCGGGCCTTGCAGAGCATGGTCTGCCCGCCGGCGTCGCAGGCCAGCGCGACCGGAGAGAACTCGATGGCCAGATAGCGCACATACAGCGCGTAGCCGACGGTGAGGAAGCCCACGACCAGCAGGAACTGGACCTGATAGGGGGAGAGGCGGAACGGTGGTTTGGTCATCGCGGCACTATGGTCGGGAAAGGGGGCGGGGACAAGGCTCGGCGTAAGCCGCGAAATCGGTCGAGAATTTGGCCGCAATCCATTGGCCTGGCATCATCATTGGCTGTTGCGCCGGAACATCGAGGAGATCGTCGAAGGCTCCGGCTTCTTGTCCTCGGCAACAGCCTGCTGCGGCGGCGCCACGGCGGCGCGCTTCGGCACGAACCGCCGGTGCGGCAGGGCCGGCCTGGCTGCGGCGGGCGGCTCGTTCAAGGCCAGCCGCTGGCCGTCATAGACCGCGGTCTCGCAGGTCCGCTGGACCAGGCTGAGGCCGGCGCAGATCTTGGCGGCGGTGCCGGCGTCGTTCAGCGGTCCGGCCACCAGGCGCAGCTGCATGCCGAGCCCGTTGCCGTTCTCCTTGATGACGATGATCGGCCGCAGCGCGGCCAGCGCGGCATTGGACTTCGACTTTAGCAGGCCCCGCCACAGCGCGCGCAGTCCATTGACCGAATTTGCCGTGCCGAGATCGACGCCGAACTCGGTGCGCTGGATCTGGGCCTTCGGCGCGTCCGCCTCGTCCTCCGCGTCGGCGTCGGGATCCGCCTTGATCACCGGCGGTGGATTCGGCGCCACGCCCGCATCGCTCGCGGTCGGCGGCTTGGCCGTTTCGGCCGGCTTGGTCGAGGCGGGATCGAGCGATGCCAGCTGAGGCCTATCAGTCAGCGGCTTGTCGGAGGGCGGCGGCGCAGCGGCTTTGGTGTCCACTGCGGTGGCCGCAGCAGCGGCGCTCATTGGACTGGCAACGGACGGGGCGGCGGACGAAGCCGGCGGCGCATTGTCGGAGGCGGGCGGCCTCTCCGCGGCGACTTGCGGCTTCGACGCCGCGGGCGCTGGTTTCTTGTCGGCGGCGGGCTTTTCAGCCGCCGCAACGGTCTTCTCGATCGCTGCGGGCGGCTTGCTGTCGGCAGATGCCGGCACCTTGTCGGCCGTCGGCGGCTTGTCCGACGCGGCCGGCGGTATCGTGGCGACACCGGCGACAGTTGGTGCCGGTGCCGGAGCTGCTGGCGCCGAATTGGCTGGTGCGGGCGGCGCTAGAGCTGGCGCCGCGGGCTGCTTGGCGATCGCGCCGGTCACGGATTCCAAGCCTTGTTCCAGTGTGGTGACGCGCGAATAGAGCCGGTCGCGATCGGCGTTCAGCGTATCGATCGCTGACGCCAGCCGGCGCGTCTCGTTGTGGCTCTCCTTGGCCAGCGTCTGCAATTGCTGGGCCTGGCGCGCGACGTCGGTTGCGGCGATCTGATTGCGCTTCAGCGTCAGCGCCGACTGGTTGGCCATTACCGCGACGGTGACTGCGCCGACCGCGGCCACGCCCCACGACCCGAGCCGCCAGAGCATGCGACGATCGAAAGCATCCTCCTCGGCCAAAAAGCCGGAGCTGCTCTCGGTGTCGAATTCCGCCGCCAGATTGTCGCGATCTTTGGCCAAAGCCCGCTTGGCCCTCCTCAAGGCCCGCCGAATCACGAGGCAAAGATTAACAGGAAATGGATCGGGAACTTGAATCCGGAGCGCCACGGAGGCGAATCGGTTTCTTCCGGCGGGGAAAACAATTAAAGACGGCCTCGAACCAAGTTTGGCGCAGCGAGCTGCGCGCGAGATCGAGGATTGCGAATGACTGCGCGAACCAGCCTGACAGTGGTGCTTGCGGCCGGCGAGGGCACGCGGATGCGCTCGTCGCTGCCGAAGGTGCTGCACCCGGTGGCCGGGCAGACGCTGCTGGCGCATGTGCTCAATGCCGCCGCCTCCGGCGACGGATCGCAGCTCGCGGTCGTGATCGGACCGGACCATGAGGCGGTTGCCGCCGAAGCCCGCCGGGTGCGGCCCGACGCGCAGACCTTCGTGCAGCGCGAGCGGCTCGGCACCGCACATGCGGTGCTGGCCGCACGCGAGGCGATCGCCAGCGGCGCCGACGACCTGCTGGTCGCGTTCGGCGACACGCCGCTGATCTCGGCCGAGACCTTTGCGCGCATGCGTGCGCCGCTGCGCGAGGGTGCTGCGCTGGCGGTGCTCGGTTTCCGTGCCGCCGACCCGGCCGGCTACGGCCGTCTGGTGGTCGAGAACGGCAGACTGGTCGCGATCCGCGAGCAGGCCGACGCCAGCCCCGAGGAACGCAAGATCACGCTGTGCAATGCCGGCGTGATGGCGTTCGACGGCAAGACCGCGCTCGCGATCATCGAGAAGATCGGCAAGGCTAATGCCAAGGGCGAATTTTATCTGACCGATGCCGTGACCATCGTCAAGGAATTGGGACTGGAGGCCGTCGTGATCGAGACCAGCGAAGACGAAGTGCGCGGCATCAACACCAAGGCGCAGCTCGCCGAGGCCGAGGCTGTGATGCAGGCGCGGCTGCGCAAGCAGGCGCTCGAGGCCGGCGTGACCCTGATCGCGCCGGAGACCGTCTATCTCGCCGCCGACACCAAGTTCGGCAAGGACGTCGTGATCGAGCCGTTCGTGGTGATCGGCCCGGGCGTTGCGATCGACGACGGCGCCGTGATCCATGCTTTCTCGCACATTGTCGAGGCCAGCATCGGCAAGCAGGTGTCGGTCGGTCCCTATGCGCGGCTGCGGCCCGGCACCTCGCTCGGCGACGGCGCGCGGATCGGTAATTTCGTCGAGACGAAGGCTGCGACGCTCGAGGCCGGCGTCAAGGTCAACCATCTCTCCTATGTCGGCGACGCCCATGTCGGCGCCAATTCCAACCTCGGCGCCGGCACCATCACCTGCAACTATGACGGCTTCCTCAAGCACAGGACGCTGATCGGCGAGGGCGCCTTTGTCGGCACCAATTCGTCGCTGGTCGCGCCGGTGACGATCGGCAAGGGCGCCTATATCGGCTCCGGCTCGGTCATCACCAGGGACGTGCCCGACGATGCGATGGCCATCGAGCGCAGCGAACAGTCGATCCGCGACGGCGGCGCGGCGCGCTACCGCGCGGCGAAGCTGAAGGCGAAGGCAGCGAAGGGGAAGTAGTCTTCTCCTTTTGGCGTGATCGCGAACCTGCCGCCACACCAAGATGTCGTCCCTGCCTGGTGCGCACCAGGCAGGGACGACAAGGAGTATGCGGCGCAGTCAGCGGGACACGCGCTGAATTCTCGCGACATACTTCTTGCTCGTCGCGGCTGGTCAGGCCGCACGCGCAGACGCGCCATAAAGCAGATCGTTCAGCATCTGTCGTTCCTTCTCGATTCGTCGCGTGAGCAGCTCGCGCTCGTGGTCTGATTTCGCGGTATCGAGCAGGAATTGATAATGGCTGATGACCTTTTCGCTCCCACGTATGAGCAGACGCTGCAGCTCTGTCATGGCCGGCCCTCTCCTGACTGCCCGACAATTTGCTCGTTCGCCGGTGGATCAAGGACAAGAGGCGGTATGTCGGCCGCCAACACCTGCATCGCTGCCATCTCTTCAGTAAGACGTCGGTTGACGAAATCGCGTTCCAGGTCGGAAAGCTCGGTGCCGAGCAGCCGCCGATATCGGCCAACATTGTTGCGATGTGCGCGCAGCCGTTCGAGGCGCTCATCGATCTGTTCCGAAGTTCGCTGCCGATCTTTGTTGAACCTTGACCACCAGCGATCTTCAATCCTGTCGATGACTTGCTTCGGAAGCCTGATCTCGGTCATGGGCCGCTCCTATGCAGCAGCGACGCGGCGCTCGGTGGAGTGGAGCCGGGCCGGCCTGCCTCCTGGCGGTTCGCGCGGATCGTCAAGGGTGCGCAGCGCATCGAGGATATCGCCCACTGGAACGGGCGATCTGAGTTCTGGAGGCGCGCGCAGAGCAGGATTGGATGCGACGGCGCAGGCATCCGAAGCCCAGGATGCCAGAATGCTTCTCTTCGCCGCCACCGTCAGGCAGGGATCGCGCAGCACATCGCGCGGATGTTCGTATTGCCTGCCTCTGGGCTGGCGAAATGCAAGGACATTGTCGACAGTCGCGGTCGTCGGCCGCATGGGTGCCTCCATTCTTGAGACGAAGCCAGAGATGAGGAGCCGCGCCCCAGCGGAGCGCGGCTTTGCGGATCGTTAGGCTGCCACGCCTTCCAACTGGCGCGTCGCCTTGCTTGGAACTGCATTGATCGCAATTCGCCTCGGCTTCATGGCCTCCGGCACTTCACGGGCGAGCTCGATCCTGAGCAGGCCGTTATCGAACGACGCGCTCTTGACCTCGACGTGATCGGCCAGGCTGAACAGTCGTTTGAAGCGACGTGTCGAGATGCCCTGATAGATGTACTCACGCTCGGCCTTTTCGACCTTCGTGCCTTCGATGGTCAGAACGTTCTGCTCTGCCGTCACCGATATCTCGTCAGGGGCAAAGCCGGCGATCGCGAGCGCGATCTGGTACCGATCCTCGGCAAGCCGTTCGATATTATAGGGGGGATAATTGTCTTCGCCGGCACGTTGGACGGTCTCGGCGAGGTCAAAGAGCCGATCAAAGCCAATGGCTGACCGGAACAGGGGAGAGAAGTCGTATGTGCGCATAGCCAAATCCTCCATAGAGCAAGATGGATATGAATGGCACCGGACACGACCGGTGCCCGTCTCGCCTGGGCCCGACTGGCGCCCAGGTGCTGGCCCGCAAGGGCCTAGCGAGCAAAAAATTAGAAAACCGGTTTCGGAAGTCAAGAAGTGTCGTGAAAAAAAGTCGGCCTTGGCCGGTCGTGCGGGGAACGACTGCCGGACCTGCCGGCGGGGTGGTAGCCGCGGCCGGAGACGTGTCCGACACGTCGTGAGATAGCTCATCCGTCGGACGCATTGAGGCTGCCATCAGCGGCAGGCTCAGCATCCTCCACAAGCGATCATCTGCCAAGCACAGCCGCCAGCCGAGCCGGGGCGTTCGGGCGAATGGCCGGTTTTGCAGCTTGAATCACGGGGAGCGGGATTTCACCAAACCAAGAGCCAAGCCACGCTTGCGATCAGGGTCACAAAGGACACCGCCGCGGCGCAGACAAAGGCGATTTCCACTCCGTCGATATGGTGGTGGTTCGCCGGCATGTCGTCCCGTCCTAGATCGGGCCCCGTGGGCCTGATGACATCAGCCATTCCGTCAAATGAGCCGTGGTCTCATCGTGTCGCGCCTTCCTCAGCAATGCTTCTCGCTCTCGACTGGGCGGAAGCGCCTTAGCCCGTTTGCGCAGCGCTTTGGCTTCCTGGGCGAGGCGTTCTTCAAGGGGGAAAATCTGCTTAACCCGGCGTCGCCGCTTCATGGCTCTCCTCTCTCCAATGCTGACGTTCGCTGCCCCAAAACAGCAAAAATCCCGACGGAGAGAAAAGTTCCGATGCCGTTCGCGTCACAGATGGACGTCCGCGCCGGCTACGCGATCGGGATTGCCGACAGGCTCAGGCCGCGCTCTTCGCCCGTGCGGGCTCGTTGGCGCTTGGCTGGACCGGTCCAAGCAGGATGCGCTGCTGCATCTCGTCAAAGGCGAGATCGGCATTCTTCTCCCGCGTGACCAGCGACAGCAGGATCGCGACCGCAAAGGACAGCGGCATGCTGATGATCGCCGGATTGCGCAGCGACACGAACCACCATTGATGCTCGATCGCGGCCAGCGGCTTGCCGAGGATGTCGACCTGGATGGTCGGCGACAGATAGATCAGCACCAGCGAGCTCAGCGTGCCGACCAGGATGCTCGCGACCGCCGCAGGCGTCGTGAAACGGCGCCAGGTGATGGCGAGCACCAGCGAGGGGAAATTGGCGGCGCAGGCGACCGAGAACGCGAGCCCCGCCATGAAGGCGACATTCTGGCCTTCGAATGCGATGCCGAGAATGATGGCGAAGATCGAGATCATGACGGTCGCGATCCGCGCGACCTTGAGCTGCTCGGTCTCCGAGGCGCTGCCGTTGCGGATCACATTGGCCCAGACGTCGTGGCAAAGCGTGGCGACGCCCGACAGCGTCAGCCCGGCGACGACGGCGAGCATGGTCGCGAACGCGACCGCGCAGATGAAGCCGAAGAACGCATTGCCGCCGACGGCGAGTGCGAGCAGGGGGGCGGCCATGTTGCCGCCGCCTCCGGCCTTTGCCACCGCCTCGGGACCGACCAGCACCATCGCGCCGAAGCCGATGATGAAGACCATGAGGTGAAACACGCCGATCAGGCCGGTGGCATAGAGGATCGACAGCCGCGCGGCCTTGGCGTCCTTCACCGTGTAGGCCCGCATCAGCACGTGGGGCATCGCAGCGGTCCCGAACATCAGGCCGAGCCCGAGCGAGATCGCGTCCCACTGTCCCGAGACCACCTTCGATCCCGGCTGCAGGACCCTGCTGCCGTATTTCTCGGACGCCGCGGCGAACAGCTTCAGCGGGTTCATGTCAAAATGGGTCAGCACCAGGAAGGCGAGCAGGATGCCTCCGCCCATCAACAGCGCGGCCTTCACCACCTGCACCCAGGTCGTCGCCAGCATGCCGCCGAACAGCACATAGACCAGCATCACGCTGCCGACCACGGCGACCGACCAGGTATAGGGCAGGCCGAACAGCAGCTTGATCAGCGATCCCGTCGCGACCATCTGGGCGATCAGGTAGAACAGGATGACGGCGAGGGTGCCGACCGCGCCGGCGAGCCGCACCGGGCGCTGGCGCAGGCGATAGGCCACCACATCGGCAAAGGTGAAGCGGCCGACATTGCGCAATGGCTCCACGATCAGGAACAGGATGATCGGCCAGCCGACCAGCCACCCGATCGAATAGACCATGCCGTCGAAACCGTTCGAGGTGACGATGCCGGCAATCCCGAGCAGCGCGGCGGCGCTCAGGAAGTCCCCCGCGAGGGCCCAGCCGTTCTGCCATGCCGTGACCTGTCCGCCGGCGGCAAAGAAGTGCTCCGTGGTGCGCGTGCGCCGCGCAGCCCAATAGGTGATCGCCAGCGTCAATGCCATGAAGGCGAAGAAGAACCCGATCGAAAGTGTGCTGCTGCCCATCTGCTCTGCCTCTTCAGCGAAGGTTGCGGATGCCGGCGTCGAACACCCGGTTCGCCCACAGCACGTAGATCAGACAGAGCACGAAGGATGAGATGATGACGAGCGGGCCGAGCAGGATGCAAAGCGACAGCCCGGGCGCCAGGATGGTGCCGAGCAGCGGCTTGTCGAACGCGAACAGCGCCATGAAGCCGAAATAGATCACGATCATCGCAGCGCTCAGGATGAGCGCGACGGTCAACCGTCGCTTGGCAAGTCGCTTGGCAAGTGCAACGCCGTTCGGCGTCGGCTTGGCATTGCCCGGACTCATCGCGTTCATATCGGCCCCCATCAAACCTTCAGCGCGCAACGCCTTGCGCCAATCGGGCAAGCTTCAGCCGGGCCCCGATGGAAGGGAATTATGGATTTTTGCAATCTGCTGTGCGCGGCTGCGGCACGGCGTCCGCCAGCGAGACCTGCATGTCGGGGTCCTGCTTCAGGGTATTCTTCAGGAACGCGCGGACGGCGCGGATGCGCGGGGCAAATTGCAGGTCGCTGTGCACATTGAGCCAGACCTCGCGAGCGGTGCTGGCGAGGGCTGGCAGAACGGGGATGAGGTCGGGCCGGTTATTGGTGGCAAAGCTCGGCAGCATCACGATGCCGAGGCCGCCCGCTGCCGCATTCATCTGCGCGATCATGCTGTTGGAGTGGAAGGCGACCTTCGGCTCCTCGATGACGTCGGCGAGCCAGCGCACCGAGTCGACCTGGACCAGATCCTCGATATAGGACACGAACCAATGATCCCCGAGGTCGCGCAGGCTTGCCGGCATGCCGTGACGGTCGAGATAGTCCTGGCTCGCGAACAGCCCGAGCCGGAACTTGCCGATGCGCTCCGAGATCAGGCCCGGACCGGGCGGCCGGAAGAACGACACGAACAGGTCGGCTTCGCGCTTGTGGACGTAGACCGTCTGGGCTGACGTGACGAGCTCGACGGAGAGTTGCGGCGCGCTGCGGCGCAGCTTGGCGAAGCGTTGCGCCAGGTAGAGCGAGGCGATGCCCTCCATGGTCGCGAGCCGCACCGTCCCGGCGAGCTCCTGGGTGTCGCTGGCGCTGGCTTCCTCGCGAATGGCGATGACAGCGCTCTCGACCCGCTCGGCATGCCGCAGCAGCCGCTCGCCGACGTCGTTGAGCTTGAGGCCGGTGCGGTGACGTTCGAACACCGCAATCCCGAGCGAGGCTTCCATCTGGGCGATGCGCCGGCTGACGGTGGAATGGTCCAGCCGCAGCCGCTTGGCTGTCTGGCTCAAATTGCCGGCGCGGGCGGCGCAGAGAAACACCCGCAAATCGTCCCAGTTGATCGTATCGAACATGACCTGCCTCCGGATTGCGGCCCCTCGTCAGTCAGCAAAGCAATTCCCGTTCCAGCGCCCGGCGGCTCCGATCCTTCGCAACCGGCCTTGCGACAATTCCCATGCATGCCGCCAAGGCCGGGATGATACCGCTTCGCTCCCCTCATCCTAGCCGGGATTTTCACGATGCTCCCTCGTTTCAAGGCTGCTGCCGTCCACGCCGCGCCCGTCTTCCTCGACAGCCGGGCCACCACCGAGAAGGCGATCGCCATCATCCGCGAGGCGGCCAGGGCCGGCGCCGAGCTGATCGCGTTTCCCGAAACCTACATTCCCGCCTTTCCGGTCTGGGCCGCGCTGTGGCCTCCGATCGACAACCACGACCTGTTCGTGCGCATGGCCGAGCAATCCGTGCTGGCGGACGGACCTGAAGTCGCGCAGCTGTGCGCCGAGGCGCGCGCCCTCGGCGTCACGGTCTCGATCGGCATCAGCGAGCGCTCGGCCGTCAGCGTCGGCGGGCTGTGGAATTCGAACCTGTTGATCGGCGAGACCGGCGACATCCTGGTCCATCATCGCAAGCTGGTTCCGACCTTCTATGAGAAACTGGTGTGGTCGTCGGGCGACGGCGCGGGCCTTCAGGTCGCCGAGACGCGGCAGGGCCGGATCGGCGGGTTGATCTGCGGCGAGAATACCAATCCGCTGGCGCGCTTCGCGCTTATGGCGCAGGGCGAACAGGTGCACATCTCGAGCTGGCCGCCGATGTGGCCGACCCGGCGTCCGGCCGGCGGCGGCAATTTCGACAATGTCGCCGCCAACCGCATCCGCGCCAGCGCCCACTGCTTCGAAGCCAAGGTGTTCGGGATCGTGACCGCCGGCTACATGGACGCGGCGATGCGCAGCTTCCTCATCGAACGCGACAGCAGCATCGCCGACGTGATCGACCGGACGCCGCGCGCCGCGAGCTTCTTCGTCGATCCGACCGGGGTCGTGTTCGGCGATGAATTGCAGGACCAGGAGGGCATCGCTTACGCGGAGATCGATCTCAATCGTTGCGTCGAGCCGAAGCAGTTTCACGATGTGGTCGGCTATTACAACCGCTTCGACATCTTCGGCTTGACGGTCGACCGCAGCCGGCTGACCCCGGCACGATTTCGCGATGAGCCCATCGCGGAAGCGCAAGACGAGGCAATCCCGCCCGACGATGCCGACACCGGATCGAACGGGCAGGGGCGCGAACTCATCAGGCTCCAGAGCGGTCGCATGTTTCGCGCCTGACACCGGTTCGAGCGTCTGCGCAAATGCCGGTCGCCTGCGAAACACTCCTGTGAACCACTCCTGTTGCCAACGCGGGAATGTCTGATTACGCTCGACGAGTAAGCCTCAAGCGCTCGTTCGACCGGCCGGACGTTCATGCCCAAATTCCTTCGCATCGGAGTCCATCAATCGAACGTGTCCGGATACACGTCGAAGGCCTGGTGCATTCGACGGACCGGATCGACGGTGTTCCTGAAGTGGGGCGCGGTGGAGGTTCACGGCGCCGGAGCCGGGCGAAAGGTCTACTGGACGTTTCCGCCGCAGGAAAAAACCATTCGCTGCCGCACGGTGCCGCGTGCCCAGGACTACACCAAGGCCGCCATCGCGCGGCGGCGCAGCCATCGCTATGAGCCTCTGACCGGAAACATCGCGAACCGGCGCCTGACCATCGATCGGGACTCACAACTCAAACAGGCGCTCGCCACGATCCTCTATGTCGACATCGTCCGATCCACCGAAAAGGCCGCGCGGCTCGGCGACACGCGCTGGGCGACGGTGATGAATCACTACTACGTCGCGGTGCGCAGGGAGCTGAAGGCCATGCGGGGCAAGGAAGTCGTGACGACGGGAGACGGTCTGCTGGCGACGTTCCGCGCGCCGGCGGCCGGGATCCGTTGCGCGACCGCAATCCGCGACGCCGTGCGCACGCTCGGGCTCGAGATCAGGGTCGGGCTGCATGCGGGCGAATACAAGGTGAGCGGGGCGGAGGTGATCGGTCTTGCGTTTCACATCGGCGCGCGTGTCGCAGCGAAGGCGCGGGCCGGCGAGGTGCTGGTCTCGAGCGCGGTCAGGGATCTGATGGCGAAGTCCGAAGTCCGCTTCAAGGACCGCGGCGCGCACCAGCTCAAGGGTGTGCCGGAGCGCTGGCGGCTCTATCTGGTCGAGCATTGAGGCAACCACTCGTCATTCCGGGGCGCGCCTCTTGGCGCGAGCCCCGGAACGACGACGGAGAGAGGTTGGCTACTTTGCGCCGACTGGCTTCCACACTCCAAAGGCGCTCCTCAGGTAAAGGCGACCTCGATCCTGTTGTCGGCCTTGCCCGTGATCCGGCAGGCCCGCGACAGCGCGTCGGCGGCGATGGCGAGCTTGAACTGATCGGGGATGCCGGACGTGGACAGCACCTCGATGGTCGCCGTCTGGCGCGACAGTCCACGCACCGTACAGTCGATGGTGGAATGGCCGGCATTGAAGCTGATCGTACCGGCCTTGAACACGCGCCGCGCGGTCGGCGCAATCGACGGCGCACGATCCACCCAGGCCAGCGCCTGGTTGCGGCCGCCCTGTTTGGCGCCGTACATCGCAAGATCGGCGTTGCGCAGCATGTCGTCGAAGCAATTGCCTGGCGACAGGGCCGCGCCGCCGAGGCTGCAGGTGACGCGGATCGTGCCGGCCGGCGTCTCGATCCGGGTCGCGGCGACGGCGGCGCGCACCTTCTCGAGCACGCCCATCGCCTGGTCGAGCCCGGTGTGCGGCAACAGGATGCCGAACTCCTCGCCGCCGAGCCGGCCGATCGTGTCGGAGCCGCGCAGCGCACAACGCGCAGCGTCCGCGACCGCCGCCAGCACCATGTCGCCGACGGCATGGCCGTAGGTATCGTTGACCGATTTGAAGTGATCGACATCGAGCACGGCACAGGCAAGCGGACTGAGATGCCGCCCGGCCAGCGCGGTCAGCCGTTCGCCTTCGCCGCGGAAGGCACGCCGCGACGAGCAGCCGGTGAGGCCATCCTGCATCGACAGGTTACGCAGCATCAGTTCGTCGACGGCAATGGCCGCAAGATCGCACAGCATGCTGATGGCGTCGGCATCGAAGTCGCGCGGGCTGGTATCCATCGCGCACAATGTCCCGACCACCGCGCCTGAAATCTTGAGCTGCGCGCCGGCATAGAAACGGATATGGGGCTTGCCGTGCACGAAGACGTTGTCGGCGAGGCGCGGGTCGCGCAGCGTGTCCGCAATGACGAGGGGGTGGTCCTGCGCGATCGCGATGTTGCAGAGCGCCGGTCCGCGTGCGGTCTCGCGATCCTGCATGCCCTCAGAGGCCTTGAACCACTGCCGATGGCCGTCGATCAGCGTCAGCGTCGACATCGGTACGCGAAAGATCTTCCGGCATAATCCGGTCAACCGGTCGAAGGCAAGCTCGCGCGGCGTGTCGAGGATGTCGAGTTCCGCGAGCACGTCCAGTCGCGGCGTCTCACGATCGTGCGTGGTTTGCATCAGGGTACCTCCGGCGGCGGCACCCTCTCCGAAAGGCATTAACGAGGCGTTGACGCGGCTTGCAGCGTTTGCCGGCGGTGGTTGTACCGCTCTTAGGCGGCGGTGCTGCAAAACACGCCATGCGCAAACATGCCGCGACCATTCCGACTGGAATCTTTTGCGGTCTGGTGACTCACTTCAGCGCCCGCGCGGCTCGACCAATGGACAGAGACCGGACAGCTGGTAAGGCTGTTCCGGAAGGCGTACGACGGCTCAAGCCGGGCTGCCGACGAGAGCGCCTGCCGACGCACTCTTGCCAAAATGGTTAGCCCCGATTAACCAGCCTTTCGCATCGAGGCGGCCGTTTAAGATTGTCGCAATCGGCAATAATTATTGAGTATCGCGCGGCCGGCGATTCCCGTTAAGGGACCGTGTCGCCGCTTCGGCAAATTTTCGGCGATTTTGGGGACATTGAACCGCATGTGCGGCATCGTCGGCATTCTTGGACGCGCTCCGGTCGCGGAGCAATTGGTGGATTCGCTCAAGCGGCTCGAATATCGCGGCTATGATTCCGCTGGTGTCGCCACGCTGGAGAACGGCGGCCTGGCGCGGCGCCGCGCCGAGGGCAAGCTGAAAAATCTCGAGGCCCGGCTGGAAGCCAAGCCGCTCGGCGGCCATACCGGCATCGGCCACACCCGCTGGGCCACCCATGGCCGGCCGACCGAGAACAACGCGCATCCGCACGCCACCGAACGCGTCGCCGTGGTGCATAACGGCATCATCGAGAATTTCCGCGAGCTGCGCGACCATCTCGAAGCCAAGGGCGCGGTGTTCTCGACGGAGACCGACACCGAGGTCGTGGTGCATCTGGTCGACGATCTGCTCAAGGGCGGCGTCGCGCCGGTCGAGGCGGTGAGGGCGGTGCTGTCGCAGCTGCGTGGCGCGTTCGCCCTCGGCTTCATCTTCGCCGGCCATGACGATCTGATGATCGGCGCCCGCAACGGCCCGCCGCTCGCGATCGGCCATGGCGACGGCGAGATGTATCTCGGCTCGGATGCAATTGCGCTCGGGCCGTTCACCGACACGATCAGCTATCTCGAGGACGGCGACTGGGTGGTCTTGAACCGCAAGGGCGCCACCATCTTCGACAAGGACAACGCCATCGTCCACCGCGAGGCGATCAAGCACACCACCGCGACGGCGCTAGTCGACAAGGCGAACTACCGCCACTTCATGGCCAAGGAGATCCACGAGCAGCCGGAAGTGGTCGGGCACACGCTGGCCCGCTATGTCGACATGGCGACCGAGCGCGTCACCATGCCGGTCAAGCTGCCGTTCGACTTCAAGGATATCCAGCGCGTCTCGATCACGGCCTGCGGCACCGCGAGCTATGCCGGTTTCGTCGCGAAATACTGGCTGGAGAGGCTGGCGCGGCTGCCGGTCGAGCTCGATGTCGCCTCCGAATTCCGGTACCGCGAAGCGCCGCTGCGCAAGGGTGACCTCGCGATCTTCATCTCGCAGTCCGGCGAAACCGCCGACACGCTGGCGGCGCTGCGCTACGCCAAGTCGCAGGGCGCGCACACGCTCTCGGTCGTCAACGTGCCGACCTCGACGATCGCGCGCGAGAGCGAGACCGTGCTGCAGACGCTCGCCGGTCCCGAGATCGGCGTCGCTTCGACCAAGGCGTTCACCTGCCAGCTGATGGTGCTGGCCTCGCTCGCGGTTGCCGCCGGCAAGGCGCGCGGCGAGCTGTCCGATGCCGACGAGGCCAAGCTGGTGCATGGCCTGGTCGAAATTCCGCGGCTGATGTCGGAAGCGCTCACCACCGAGCTGCAGATCGAGAAACTGGCGCGCGAGATCGCGAAGTCGCGCGACGTGCTCTATCTCGGCCGCGGCACCAGCTATCCGCTGGCGCTGGAAGGCGCGCTGAAGCTGAAGGAAATTTCCTACATTCATGCCGAGGGCTATGCCGCCGGCGAGCTCAAGCACGGGCCGATCGCGCTGATCGACGAGCACATGCCGGTCGTGGTGATCGCACCCCACGACAAGGTGTTCGAGAAGACCGTTTCCAACATGCAGGAGGTCGCCGCCCGTGGCGGCAAGATCATCCTGATGACCGACGCCAAGGGCGCCGCGGAGGCCACCATCCAGTCGCTGGTGACGATCGTGATGCCGGACATGGGGGCGACCTTCGCGCCCATGGTCTACGCCGTCCCGGTGCAGCTGCTCGCCTATCATACCGCCGTGGTGATGGGCACCGACGTCGATCAGCCCCGGAATCTGGCCAAATCAGTCACGGTCGAATAGTCGCAAGCGGGGCCGCTACGCGGCCCTTCAAAAATGCGCCGGAATGGCTTAGCTGGGTGGTGGACTACGGCCGCTTCGACGACCCTGGAACCGCAATGACTTCCAACCAAGTGCCTCCCGCCTCGACGGGTGAATTGGCCCCGGATGCCCCCCGCGGGCTGATGGCGCGTTTTCGCACCTATTTCCTGACCGGCCTTGTGGTGGCCGGGCCGGTCGCGATCACCCTGTATTTGACCTGGTGGTTCGTGAACTGGGTCGACAATCTGGTCCGCCCGTTCGTGCCGACGGCCTACCGGCCGGAAACCTATCTGCCGTTCGGGCTGCCCGGTTCCGGCCTGATCGTCGCGGTCATCGCGCTGACGCTGCTCGGCTTCCTCACCGCCAATCTGATCGGCCGCACCCTGGTTGATCTGGGCGAGCGGCTGCTCGGCCGGATCCCTGCGGTGCGCGCGATCTATCGCGGCCTGAAGCAGGTGTTCGAGACGCTGTTCTCGGGCAACGGCTCGAGCTTCCGCCGCGTCGGCCTGGTCGAGTTTCCTTCGCCCGGCATGTGGTCGATCGTGCTGATCTCGCAGGCGCCGAACGCCGAGCTCGCGGCCAGCCTGCCCGGCGAGGAGGAGCATATCTCGGTGTTCCTGCCCTGCGCGCCGAACCCGACCACCGGCTTCTTCTTCTACGTGCCGAAGAGCAAGATCATCGAGATCGAGATGAGCACCGAGGATGCCGCGACGCTGATCATGTCGGCCGGCGTGGTGCAGCCCGGCTCCACCGACCAGAAGCGCGCCGCGGCACTCGCCGGCATGGCCAATGCCGCGCGCATTGCCAACCAGGGTACGGCCAACCAGGCCTCGCTGCAGCCGGCGGCGCCGGCCAAAGTCGAGGGTTAGCATGAATCCGGGAACGAAAACTCTGCTGGAGCGCGTCGAGTCCTGGCCGATCGAAGACCAGGAAGAGCTTGCCGAGTTTGCGCGTGAAATCGAATCGCGTCGTACGGGCGTCTATCGGTTGTCCGACGACGAACGAGCCGCAATTCGCTCAGGATTGGAAGAATCGCGTCAGGGCGATTTTGCCACTGAGAAAGAGATCGAAGACTTTTATGAGTTGCATCGCCGCGCATGAAGGTTCGCTTTAGTCGGACCGCACAGCGTGATCTCGACCGGATCCACGCCTACATCAGCCAAGATAGCCCTGCAGTCGCGTCTCGCTTCGTCGTTCGGCTGATTGATCGCGCGCGGGAACTTGCCGATCATCCGCTCTCGGGCCGGGTGACTGACGAGCCGGGTGTCAGAGTTATTGTGGTGCCCCGACTGCGGTATCTGATCTTTTATACGGTCGCTGTGGACGAGATTCATATTACTCACATCAGGCATACGTCGCGCCGCCGTCCTCCGCGTTGGGGGCGTTGACCTAACATCGCTACCCCGCGCCGATCAGCGGCACGGCCTCATCGCGTTCGTAGAGGTAGAGCAGAACGCGCAGCGCTTCGCCGCGGTCGCCCTTCAGCTTCGGATTGTCCTTCATGATCCGCAGCGCCTCGTCACGGGCCTGGGTGATGAGCTGGCCGTGCACCTCGGAACGCGCGATGCGGTAGCCGGGCAGGCCGCTCTGGCGGATGCCGAGCACGTCGCCTTCGCCGCGCAGCTTGAGGTCTTCTTCCGCGATCCGGAATCCGTCGGTGGTCTCGCGGATCACCTTGAGCCGCGCCTTCGACATCTCGCCCAGCGGCTCTTTGTAGAGCAGCAGGCAGGTCGACGCTTCCGAGCCGCGGCCGATGCGGCCGCGCAGCTGATGCAGCTGCGCCAAACCAAAGCGCTCGGCGTTCTCGATCACCATGATGGTCGCCGCCGGCACGTCGACACCGACCTCGACCACCGTGGTCGCGACCAGCAGCCCGATCTCGTGCGCGGCGAACTGCGCCATCACGCGATCCTTTTCAGTGCCCTTCATCTGGCCGTGCACCAGGCCGACGCGATCGCCGAACCGCTGCTGCAGGCTCTCGAAACGCTCGGTCGCGTTGGTCAGATGCTCGGTGCCTTCGGCCTCGGACTCGTCGACGAGCGGGCAGATCCAGTAGACCAGCTTGCCGGCGCCGAGCGCGCGGCCGACGCCATCCATGACGTCCTCGATCCGGCTCATCGACACGGTACGGGTCTCGATCGGCTGGCGTCCGGCCGGCTTCTCACGCAACTCCGAAACGTCCATGTCGCCGAAATAGGTCAGCACCAGCGTGCGCGGGATCGGCGTCGCGCTCAGCACCAGCACGTCGACGGCCTCGCCCTTGGAGGTCAGCGCAAGGCGTTCGCGCACGCCGAAGCGATGTTGCTCGTCGACCACCGCAAGCGCCAGGGCCTTGTAGATCACGTCGTCCTGGATCAGCGCATGGGTGCCGACCAGGAGGTCGATCTCGCCGGCCTCGAGCCGCGCCAGCAGCTCGCGGCGCTCCTTGCCTTTCTCGCGGCCGGTGAGGATCGCAACCCGCATCCCGGCGCTCTCCGCGAGCGGCGCGATGGTCTTGATGTGCTGGCGCGCCAGGATTTCGGTCGGCGCCATCAGCGCGGACTGCTTGCCGGCCTCAGCGACGGCGGCGGCGGCCAGCAGCGCCACCACGGTCTTGCCGGAACCGACGTCGCCCTGCACAAGGCGCAGCATCCGCACCGGCTGTTGCAGGTCCGCGATGATCGCCGCGACCGCCTCCTGCTGCGACCTGGTCAGCGCATAGGGCAGGGCGTCGATGATCTTCCGGCGCAAATGCCCGTCGCCGGCGTTGCGCACCCCCGCCGGGCGGCGCAGCGTGGCGCGGATCAAAGCGAGCGCGAGCTGGCCGGCGAGCAACTCGTCGAACGCCAGGCGCGACCAGAACGGGCCGTCGGGCAGGATGTCGGTCAGCTCGACCGGAACATGGACGCGGGTCAGCGCCTCCCGGATCGGCGGGAAGTTGCAACGGTGCAGCACCTCGGGGCTGATCCATTCCGGCAGCTCCGGCAGCTCCGGCAGCTTGGTCAGCGCCTGCGCGATGGCGCGGCGGAGCGAGCCGATCGCAAGCCCCTCGGTCAGCGGATAGACCGGATCGATGCCGGAGAGCTTTGCAAAGCCGGCCTCGTCGACGACGCGGTCGGGATGCACGATCTGCGGGATGCCGTCATACATCTGAAGCGTGCCGGAGACGTAGCGCTTCTCGCCGACCGGCAAGAGCTTCTCGACATAGCCGGGCTGGGCGCGGAAGAAGGTCAAGACCACGTCACCGGTATCGTCGCTGGCATAGACCAGATAGGGCGCGCGCGAGTTGCGTGGTGGCGGCGGGCGATGGCGGTCGACGGTGACTTCCAGCGTCACCATGGTTCCGACCACGGCATCGCGGATCTTCGGCCGCGTCCGGCGATCGATCACGCTCGCCGGCAAATGGAGCAACAGGTCGACCAGCCGCGGCGTCTCGCTGCGGTCGAGCAGATAGCGCAACAGCTTCTCCTGCTTCGGGCCGACACCCGAAAGCGTCGTGACCGGGGCGAACAGCGGATTGAGCAGGGTTGGGCGCATCGGCGTCCTTTACACACGACTCACGTCATGCGCGCAAGGAAGCCCAAAAGACGGCGAATGAGGGCTGACATCGGGCACCGCCGTCGCTATATCAAGCCCGCCCGGCACGTCCGGGCTTTTGGCGTTCGAATGGATTTGGGACATGACGGGATCGACACGATCGAGCCACGGGCTCGATGACCGCCGCAAGCGGCTTTTGTTTCGCTGCTGGCACCGCGGCACCCGGGAAATGGACCTGATCCTCGGCCGGTTTGCCGATGCCGAGATCGCCGGCCTGTCCGATCAGGAACTCGGCGAGCTCGAGCATCTGATCGAGGTGCCGGATCCCGACCTCTATGCCGCGCTGACCGGTGACAAGCTGCTGCCTTCAGAATACGCCACCGCGCTGTTTGCCCGCATCAAGGCGTTCCGGATCGCGGATCCCAGCGCATGAAGCAGCCGATGAAATCACCGGCCGCGATGCTCGCGCCCGGCCGGGTGCTGACCATCGCCAACGTCGCCGAGGGCGCCGAGGGGCTCGTGATCTCCGACCTGGCGCGTGCCATCGCCGCGCAGCCGAAGCGGTCGGCGGTCAGCCTTGCCGTGGTATGCCGCGATGGCGCGCGGATGCAGCAGCTCGCCCGCGCGCTGGAGTTCTTCGCGCCCGACATCGCCGTGATGCAGGTTCCGGCCTGGGACTGCCAGCCCTATGACCGCGTCTCGCCGCATTCCGGCATCCTGGCGCAGCGCCTGACTGCGCTGGCCAAGCTGTCGCGGCTGGTCGGCAGTGACAAGCCGCTGATCGTGCTCACGACTGTGAACGCCGCCGTGCAGCGCGTGCCGGCGCGCGACCAGGTTGCCGCGCAGGCGCTGTCGGTTGCGCCCGGCAATGTGGTGCCGATGGACTCGGTCGTCGCATGGCTCGAGCACAATGGCTACACCCGATCGTCCACGGTGCGCGAGCCCGGCGAATACGCCGTCCGCGGCGGTATCCTCGATCTGTTTCCGGCCGGCCTCGAGCAGCCGGTGCGCTTCGACTTCTTCGGCGACTCGCTGGAATCGATCCGCACCTTCGATTCCGAGACCCAGCGCACGCATCTGGACATGCGCGGCCTCGATCTGGTGCCGGTCTCGGAGTTCCAGCTGACGACCGAGACCATCCGCCGCTTCCGCATGGGCTATGTCGCGGCCTTCGGCGCGCCCGAGCGCGACGACCAGCTCTATGAGGCGGTCTCGGAGGGACGGCGCCATCCCGGCATGGAGCACTGGCTGCCGCTGTTCCAGGAGCGGATGGACACACTGTTCGACTATCTCGACGGCGCGACGATTGCGATCGAGCCGCAGGGCGAGGACGCCGCGCGCGAACGGTTCACGCAGATTGCGGATTACTACGACGCGCGGCGCGAGGCGCTGGAGCATCCCGGCAGCGGCGCGATCTACAAGCCGTTGCCGCCGGACAAGCTCTATCTGACCGAGGCCGAATGGAGCAGGCTTCTCGGCGAGGCGCCGCTGGCGCGGCTGACGCCGTTCGCGGTGCCCGAGGGCTCGCCCGATGTGTTCGATGCCGGCGCGCGGCAGGGCCGCAATTTCGCGCCGGAGCGCGCCGACAGCAACATCAACGTGTTCGAGTCCGTGGTCGGCCACATCGGCGCGCTGCAATCGCAACGCAAGAAGGTCGTCGTCGCGCTGTGGAGCGAGGGCTCGCGCGACCGCATGGGCGCGATGCTGCGCGACCACAAGCTGCTCAACATCACGAGCGTCAACACCTGGCGGATCGTCCAGGCGACGCCGCGCAACGAGACCATGCTGGCCGTGCTCGGCATGGAATCCGGTTTCGAGACCGACGAATACGCCGTCATCAGCGAGCAGGACATTCTCGGCGACCGCCTGGTGCGGCCGCGCAAGGCGAGCCGCAAGCTCGACAATTTCATCTCGGAGGTGACGAGCCTGGCGACCGGCGATCTCGTCGTGCATGTCGAGCACGGTATCGGCCGTTTCGTGGGCCTGCAGACGCTGGAAGTCTCCGGTGCGCCGCATGACTGCCTCGAGCTGCACTATGCGGCGGAGACAAAACTGTTCCTGCCGGTCGAGAACATCGAGCTGCTGTCGCGCTACGGCTCCGACAGCGCCAATGTCGAGCTCGATCGTCTGGGTGGCGGCGGCTGGCAAGCGCGCAAGGCCAAGCTCAAGAACCGCATCCGCGAGATCGCGGGCGAGCTGATCAAGATCGCCGCCGAGCGGCAGCTGCACGAGGCGCCGAAATTCCCGCTGCAGCCGCACGTCTATGACGAGTTCTGCGCGCGCTTCCCTTATGACGAGACCGAGGACCAGCTCGGGGCGATCAATTCGACCTTGAAGGATCTCGAGATCGGCCGTCCGATGGACCGGCTGATCTGCGGCGACGTCGGCTTCGGCAAGACCGAGGTGGCGCTGCGCGCGGCGTTCGCCGTGGCGCTCGAAGGCCGACAGGTTGCGGTCGTGGTGCCGACCACGCTGCTGGCGCGGCAGCATTCGCGGACCTTCACCGAGCGCTTCAAAGGCTTCCCGGTCAATGTCGCGCAGGCCTCGCGGCTGGTCTCGACCAAGGAGTTGAACCAGGTCAAAAAGGGACTCGCCGATGGCAGCGTCGACATCGTCGTCGGCACCCACGCGCTGCTCGGCAAGGCGATCAAGTTCAAGGACCTCGGCCTCTTGATCGTCGACGAGGAGCAGCACTTTGGCGTCAGCCACAAGGAGCGGCTGAAGCAGCTCCGCGCCCAGGTCCACGTGCTGACGCTATCGGCGACCCCGATCCCGCGCACGCTGCAGCTGGCGCTGACCGGCGTCCGCGAACTTTCGATCATCGCCTCGCCGCCGGTCGATCGCCTCGCGGTGCGCACCTTCGTCGCGCCGCACGATCCGCTGATGATCCGCGAAGCGCTGCTGCGCGAGCGCTACCGCGGCGGGCAGGCGTTCTACGTCGTGCCGCGGATCGAGGACCTCGCCGGCGTCAAGGACTTCCTCGACAAGAACGTGCCGGAGATGAAGGTCGCGGTTGCCCACGGCCAGATGCCGCCGACCGTGATCGAGGACATCATGTCCGCGTTCTACGACGGCAAATACGACATCCTGCTGTCGACCACGATCGTCGAGTCCGGCCTCGACATCCCGAACGCCAACACGCTGATCGTGCACCGCGCCGACATGTTCGGCCTCGCTCAGCTCTATCAGCTGCGCGGCCGCGTCGGCCGCTCCAAGCTGCGCGCCTATGCGCTGTTCACGCTGCCGGCGCAGCAGAAGATCACGGCGCAGGCGGAGCGGCGGTTGAAAGTACTGCAATCGCTGGAGACGCTCGGCGCCGGCTTCCAGCTCGCCTCGCACGACCTCGACATCCGCGGCGCCGGCAATCTACTCGGCGAAGAGCAGTCCGGCCACATCAAGGAAGTCGGCTTCGAGCTGTACCAGTCGATGCTCGAGGAGGCGATCGTCAACCTCAAGGCCGGCGTCGCCGAGCCCGCTGCCGACCGCTGGTCGCCGCAGATCACGATCGGCATGCCGGTGCTGATCCCCGAGGACTATGTCAACGACCTCAGCGTGCGGCTGTCGCTGTATCGCCGGCTCGCCGATCTCGACACCGATGAGGACATCGACGCCTTCGCCGCCGAGATGCGCGACCGCTTCGGCGTGCTGCCCGACGAAGTCCGTTATCTGTTCAAGGTCGCCGCGATCAAGGCCTATTGCCGCCGGGCCAATGTCGGCAAGGTCGACGCCGGCCCGAAGGGCGCCGTGATCGCATTCCGCGACAACAGCTTTGCGCATCCGGAGCGGCTGGTGACGTTCATCCGCCAGCACGGCCAGGCCGCCAAGGTGCGGCCCGACATGAAGGTGGTGTTCTTCCAGGAGTGGGACACTCCGGAAGAGCGGCTCGCCGGCACCACGGAGATCCTGCGCCAGCTCGCCAATCTCGCGGAAAGCAAGAAGGCGGCGTGAGGGCAATTGTGGATTTCATAGACACGGCCTTGTCAGCGAAGGTCGACTCAACAAGTCTAAGTGCCCCCTAGAACACTCGTCTCAGGGTCAACTAGGGTTTGCCGCCATCGGCACCCTTCTGTGATCCGGCCTGGCAGGGCTGGAGGTTGCCACAGCGCGCTCCCGCGTAAGCCGAGGGAGTGAGCCTGCGGGCAGTATGTCCCGCGCAACAGAAAGGACTTGGCCATGATCAGACATGGCGAAGGTCCAAAGGACGTGTTTGTCAGTTCGTATGGGCGTTGGCGTGAAGGGCGCTACGAACGCGTGTGCAGTTCACATCGCGCATCGTGGCACCGGATGAGCCTACGGTCATCGCCTGATCAACTCGACTTTGGCTTTTGACGACGGGAAATATCGGTTTCGCCGTCATCCGCCGATGGCGGCATCTTCTGGCCGCGTTGAGCTTTGGCCAAGGTTCTTCAGTGTTGCGTTGAATGCGTCTTCGGGATCGGTGGCCTCTGCTTCGCGGGCCGCGTCTCGGAACATTGCAACCTAGGACTTCTCTTCCGCCATGACTGACGACCATCGAACGCTTCAAATCAACAAGATCGATGCTGCCCAGAGACAGCTACAGACCGCTATCAGGATGTGGTTTTACGATATCGATCCCGTCTCAACTCACGCCCTCGCGTTTGCGGCTTACGAAGTCATCCACGCCGTTAGCAAGGCTCGCAATCCCGACCGAGAGGATTTGCTATTCGATTCCAAAAGTATCAAGCCGGGGGAGAGAAGCAAATTCATCCGCTATTTCAAGGAACCGGCCAATTTCTTCAAGCACGCTGACCGAGACCCTGACGATTCTTTCGCCTTCACGCCGGGCTTAACTCAAATCCTGATTTTCTATGCGGTCCACGGCGTGGAGCTGTGCGGTGAAAAGATCGCCGCCGAGTTGTTAGCCTTTCAGTATTGGCTCCAGATTGCCAATCCCCAAATCCTGTCGGAGCAAGCCCGCAAAGTGCTCATGGAGAGCGGCATGATCGAACATTTTGACCATCTTAAGCGGCTTTCGAAGCATGAGTTTTTCGAGATGTGGATTCATGTCACGCAAGGGCGCCGAGCGAGCTAGTGAGCCCTGCCGTCCGGCTTCCTCTTCCTGAGGTCCCTGATGTGAGACAGCTATCTCCACGTCATTGCGAGGAGCGATAGCGACGAAGCAATCTATCGTTCCGCGGGCGCAGAGAGATGGATTGCTTCGCTTCGCTCGAAATGACGATGCGGGTAATTTGTGGTCGCAACGCTACGACGCCGCGCGCTCCGGTGTCCCGAACAAGCGTCCCAGCAGCGACTGGGCGGAATCACCCGGCATCAGCGTTGCGACGCTGACGGCGGGCTCGGCCCTGATGTCGCGGCGGCCGTTCTGGGTGTGGCGCATCACGCTGGCCAGGCGCCGCGTGATCGCCTGGGCGTTGCGCTGGTCGGTGCCGGCGAAGGCCACGACGAGCGACCGGTCGTCATATACCGCGCCGAAGTCGGCCTGGCGCATCAGCCGGCTGATGATCCGCGCGCCGTCGAATTGCGCGCGCGGCTGCGTGGTGTCGAAGGTGAAGCGGGCCACCGAGAGCGCGCCGCCGCGCTCGGAGGTCTGGTAGACGGCGGTTGCGAAGTCGCGCTCGAAGGCGGCCTTGGTGAGCAGGCCGGTGCGCGGATCGAGCAGGCCCTTGGCGTCGATCGCCTTGAGCATGCGGCCGAGCCGCGCCTCGAAGGCATGCTGGCGGATCATCGGCAGCGCCATGTCGGCGACGCGGGTCGGACCGGCCGTGACGATCTCGAGATTGGGCAATTCGTAGCGCGGCGTCAGCTCGCCCGAGGCGACGATCACCGGCAACGGGCGGAAGCGGACGTCCTCGGTCAGCACGGTCAGGAACGCATCCATCACGCGCGGCGTGAAGCCTTCGGCCAGTACGATGCCGTCGATGTCGCGGCTACTGAGATGCTTGGCGGCGGCCTCGATGCTGAGCGCACCGACCACGCCGGCGCGTTCGCCGAGCGCGACCGACAGCGTCGGGTAGGCGCCACCGCGGCCGATCAACAGCGCAGTGGCTTCGCCGATGGGATCGATATCGGACATCGCGATCGGGGCCGGCGGCACCAGGCGGCGCATCACGGTCGCATGCAGCGCGCGAACCCGTAAGGACGCGTTGAGCCGGGCGACCAGGCGGTCCGGCAGTCCCTTCTTCTGAAAGAACGCGATCACGGTGTCGGGCAGGGTGGTCGCCGGATCGATCGCGATCAGCGGCAGATAGGGCGCGCGGGCGGCAGCGCGCTTGGCCAGCCCGGTCAGCGTGACGAAGTCGACGCCCTCGGCAGCCGCGATGATCGCCGCCGGTTTGACCTGCTCGATGGCCCGTCCGACCTCGTTCCAGTCGGTGACCACGACCGGGAACAGCTTCGTCTCATCGAGGGCGGCGGCGAACGGCGGCTTTGCCGACGCCGATACGATGAGGACCGGACCTTGTTGAGACATTCGAACGCTCGAAACCAATGCTCAGGAACAGCAACGGCTGCGATGCTAGTGGGCATGGCTTAATGCGGCGTCAACACAATGCTAAGACTAACGCAATGATAAGATTTTAACTCATTCCGGCGCCGTTGCGGTCGCGAAAAGCCTCGACCATCAATGGGTTAAGCCCAAGTTCTGTGAGGGCGTCGCGGGCCCGCGCATTGTCCTGGGCGCGTCCGGCCAGCCGGTGGCCGCTGAGTCGGTCCGGCAATGCCGTCAGCAGCGCGCCCTGGCCGAGGCGGCGCGACCATTCCTGCAGCTCCTGGGCATGGAAACGGTAGCCGCCGACGGTCATCACCCCCGACGGCGGTGCGGTGATGTTGATGGCGCCGGTCACGCGATCGACCCGCGCGGCATATTCGGTGTCGACGTAATCGCGCGGCGGCTGCGCGATCAGGGTGTCGGCCGGCGGAGGCGGCGGCGCGTAGGCCGCGACCGGCACCATCGGGCCGCGCAGGCCGAGCGTGCCCTTCGGCGTCAGCAGGATCTCGCCGGCGATCGATGCGCCGGGCGCTTCACGCGGCGCGCTGTGCGGACCCGGCTTGATCGCGGCCGGCGCGCCGTCCTCGGCGTTGCGGCGGGCGCCGAACAGCCCGGCCTCGCCGAACAGGTAGACGTCGGTCATGCTCACCCGCCGCGAGGTCCAGTGCGCGCTGGAGGCAACCTGCTCCGGCGTGCGCCAGAGGCCGATCACGTTGCGCAGGCTTGGCAGGTGCTCCGACAGGCCGCGCTCGTCGAGCCGCAGCGCGAGTTGCGCCGGCGCGATCAGCGTGTCGCAGGCGTGGTCGTTGAACTGGGTCTCGAACGCGTCCTCGTCGAACGGATGATGCATGACGAGCGTGCCGCCCGACAGCAGCCAGGTCACGAGCGTCGAGCAGATGCCGGCAAACGACATCGGCGCCAACGCCGCCATGATGGTCGCGCCCTGCGCCAGATCGCTCTCCAGCGACATCGCGAGCCCGCCGGCGATCAGGCCGAAATGCGCCCGCGGCACCGGACGAAAGCCGTCACTGGTGACGTCGAAGGAGATCAGCGCCGGCTTGCGGCCGTCCTGGATCATCGGGCGCGAGGTCCTGGAGTCCCGCAGGATCGCCTCGTCAAGCGAGGCCATGCCTTCGGGCAGGTCAGTGCCGAAGCCACAGACGTGACGGATCGAGAACGCCTCGGCCGCGGCGTTCATCGCGATGTCGGCATAGGAGACGCCGTCGATCTTGCCGCAGGTGACGATCGCCCGCGCCGCGGTGCGGTTGAGCACCGACGTCAGCTCGGCCTGCCGCCACAGCAGCGGCAGCGGCACCACCACCAGACCGACGCGATGGGCGGCCAGGACCGTCAATGCGAACTCGATCGTGCTCGGCAGCTGAACGGCGATCACCGTATTGGCCGGCAATCCGTTCTCGACGAAGTGGGCCGCGATCGCCGAGATCGCACGGTCGGCCTGGGCATAGGTCAGGCGCTTGCGGGTCTGGCCGGTGACACGCTGCTTGTTGAGCGGATCGACAAGCGCCAGCGCATCGGGTTGCCGCGCCAAGGTGCGCTTGAACAGCGTATCGAGCGTTGGCGAGGTGATCGACTGGTTCACAGGTTCAACGTCGGTTGCATCGCTTCGATCGGACCGGGTCATGCCGCGTCGCCTGGTCGATCATCGGGATTGCGCGCCGGGTTTCTGCCACCAGGTCTCCGGCAGGTAGCCCGTCAGCGCATTGGTCGAAGGCCGTTCTATCCGATTCCAGCGCGCGTTCCATTGCTCTCCCGCGTTAAATAGGGGGATAGCGTAGCAGCCCGACATCAAGGCCCGGTCCAGCGCACGCACCGCCGAGACGAAGGCGGGCTGCTCCCGCGCCGCCAGCAGTGCCGCGATCATGGCATCGATCGCCGGATCCTTGGCGCCCATGTAATTCCGGGTGCCCGGAACGTCGGCGGCCTGGCTGCCCCAGTAGAACCACTGCTCGTTGCCGGGCGACAGCGACTGGTCCCAGCGGATCGGGACCATGTCGTAGTCATAGGCGACGCGGCGCTGCTCGAACTGCACCGCGTCGACCACGCGTACCGCGGCGTCGATGCCGGCCCGCTTCAGGTCGCGCTGATAGGCCAGCGCGATCCGCTCATGCTCGCGGGTCGTGACCATGATCTCGAAGCGCAGCGGCGTCCCGGTCGATCGCTGCTTCAACACCGTGCCGTCGAGCGCATAGCCGGCGTCCGCTAGGAGCTTGAGCGCATCGCGCAGCACGCTGCGGTCGCGCCCCGAGCCGTCGGTGACGGGAAGGTGGTAGCGGCCCTCGAGGATGTCGGGGGCGATGTGCGCGAGGTACGGCTTGAGCAGCTCGCGCTCGCGCTCGTCGGCGGGGCGGCCATAGGCGGATAATTCCGAACCGGCGAAATAGCCGCCGGCGCGCGAATACAGTTCGAAATAGTAGTTGCGGTTGATCCATTCGAAATCGAACAGCATCAGCAGCGCCTGGCGGACCCTGATGTCGGCAAATTTCGGCCGCCTGGTGTTGAACACCAGATATTCTGATGGTGCCGGCGTGCCGATCTTGACGGGATCGCGGATCACGTCGCCGCTCTTGATCGCCGGGAAGTCATAGCCCTCGTGCCAGCGCAGCGGCTCGGGCTCGGTCCTGAAGTCGTACAGGCCGCGCTTGAACGCCTCGAACTGGCCGTTGGCGTCGCGGTAGTAATCGAGCCTGATCTCGTCGAAATTCCACAGGCCTCGGTTCACCGGCAGATCGCGCCCCCAGTAATCGGGATTGCGGGTGAAGCTCACGCTGGCGCCGGGCTTGACCTCCGCAACGCGGTAGGGACCGGAGCCGATCGGCGGCGCCAACGTGGTCTCCTCGAATTTGGCGACGTCGGTGGCATGGCGCGGCAGGATCGGCATCAGGCCAAGAATCAGCGGTAATTCGCGGTCCGCGACGCCGCCGAAATCGAACCGCACCGTCAGCGGGTCGAGCACTTCGGTCTTTGCGACTTTCGAATAATACTGGTGATGCAGCGGACGGCCGTGATCGCGCAGCAGTTCGAGCGAGAACACCACGTCGTCGGCCGTGACCGCGTGCCCGTCGGAGAAGCGCGCGCGGGGATCGATATGGAATGTCACATAGCTTCTGGCGTCGTCGGTCTCGACGCTGCGGGCGAGCAGGCCGTACAGCGTGAACGGCTCGTCATTGTTCCGCGCCATCAGGCTTTCGTAGACATAGCCGCGCTCATAGGCGTAGCCCCTGAGCTGCTGCACGGCGAGACCCCTGACGATCAGGGGATTGAGGCTGTCGAACGTGCCCTCCCGGGGGCTCAGCACCAGGCGGCCGCCCTTGGGCGCATCCGGATCGGCATAGGGCAGGTGGGTGAAGTCGGCCGGCAGCGCGGGCGCGCCATGCATCGCGAGGGCATAGCTCTCGGCCGCCGCCGCGGGGCCGAGCCAGCTCAGCAGACCCAGGACGAGTGCCGGAACAAACGCCAAGCCGAATGCCAAGCCGAATGCCAAGCCGAACGTCAAGCCGCGCCGGACAACGCGCCCGGGAACAGGTGTGTGAGGTGCGGGATTTGATTCGCGAAACGTCACGCCGAAAGGTTTATCACAGGGCGCTGAAACCCGTCGTCACATGGGCGCAAATACGCTTGTCGGCATTGATCTTTCCGCGCGCCGCTGTATTGAAGGCGTGCAATTGGATAGGCGGGAACGCCAGTCACGTATCCGCCTCAATTGACTAGGAGACAGCCGCGCGAGCAGCTGTGTTTCGCGGCTATGTGTCGGCGCCTGCAGCGGTTTCGGGCGCTGCCGTTCAGAAAGGGTTTTCCGCAATGAATTTCCGTATCTTGGCCGCCCCGGTCCGGCCGCATGGGCGCATTGTTGCCCTGATGGCGGCGACGGCATTCTCTGCAGCGCTCCTGGTTCCTGCCGCTCAGGCCCAGCAGCCGGCAGCGCCGGCGCCCGCGGCACCGAAGGCAGCGCCCAAGGCGGCACCGAAGGCAGCTCCGAAGGCGCCGGCTCCGGCAGCCCAGGCGCCCGCAGCCCCGGCACCGGCCGCGGGTCAGGCGCCCGCAGCGGCCGCCGGCCAGCAGCCGCCCCAGGATCAGCAGATCCAGCTCATTTACGCCCCCTGGACCAAGTTCTGCCTGAAGGGCCAGGAAGCCAACGCCAAGCAGGTTTGCTTCACCGGCAAGGACGGCCGCATCGAGTCGGGCCAGCCGGTGATCGCCGCCGTGATCATCGAACCGGAAGGCGAGCCGAAGAAGATCCTGCGCGTCACGCTGCCGCTCGGCATGCAACTCGTGCACGGCACCCGCATCATCGTCGACAACAATCCGCCGCAGCAGGCGCCCTACGTGATCTGCTTCCAGAACGGCTGCATGTCCGACTATGAAGCAACCCCCGAGCTGATCGCCAACATGAAGAAGGGCCAGAACCTCGTGGTCCAGGCGATCAATTCGAACGGCGCGCCGCTGACCCTGCCGCTGCCGCTCAACACCGAATTCGCCAAGGCCTATGACGGCCCGCCGACCGATCCGAAGGTGTTCGAGGAAAACTCGAAGAAGCTGCAGGAAGAGTTGCAGAAGCGCGCCGAAGAGCAGCGCAAGAAGCTGGAAGGCGCGGGCGGCGGCGCCGCGCCAGCGGCTCCGGCCAATCCGGCGGCCAAGTAAAACGGCAAGTAGGAACTTCGATCACGCGTTCAAGAAAGCGCGAGATCGTCGCTATCGAAAGGCGCCCGCAAGGGCGCCTTTTTGTCATGCGATACCGACTGGCTGATGGCAGCCTGCTGCGCTGGTGATCGTGCGCATCGTGTGCGATGTTGGTTGAAGGGCATCGCGGTTGCGTCGCGCCGTGAGCGCGGATCGTCGATGTCTTGTCCGGACAAATCCGGCGTCGCAGCACAATCACAAATCCGATACGGGAGGCCAGACGAAAGCGCGGGACAAGCGCCTTCGATGCGCAGACGCGCGTGGTTGTTCGTGACCGCTGGCCGCCATTCGCAGTCATGGAAGTCGCGCAATGTCCCAGCAAGTCAGCACGCAGCGTCGGGAACCGGTGTCCCGGCCCACAGAGCCGCCGGTCGCCGCTGCTGCGGTCGATGCTGGTATCCGCGTCAACCAGGACAACGTTCCAGGCAGCTTTCATCCCGGCATCGTCCATCTTGCGCTGGCGATGGGCGGGTTCGCGATCGGCATCGCCGAATTCGCGACCATGAGCCTGCTGCCGTTCTTCGCCCATGACCTCAACGTCAGCGAACCCCAGGCGGGCCACGCGATCAGCGCCTACGCGCTCGGCGTCGTGGTCGGCGCGCCTGTCATCGCCGTGCTGTCGGCACGGATGACGCGGCGCAATCTCTTGATCGCGCTGATGGGCTTCTTCGCGCTGATGAACGGTCTCTCCGGCCTCGCGCCGGACTATCATACGATGCTGGTGCTGCGCTTCCTCGCCGGGCTGCCGCACGGCGCCTATTTCGGCATCGCCATGCTGGTCGCGGCCTCGCTGGTGCCGATGGACAAGCGCACGGCAGCGGTCGGCCGCGTGATTCTCGGCCTCACGATCGCGACCACGATCGGTGTCCCGCTGGCCAATGGGGTGGGGCAGGTGATCGGCTGGCGCTGGGCGTTCGCGATCGTGGCCGGCCTCGCGCTCCTGACCGCCATCCTGGTGCTGATCTTCGCCCCGCGCGATGCCGCCAACACCAATGCAAGCCCGCTGCGCGAATTGTCGGCGCTCGGGCGCAAGCATGTCTGGCTGACGCTTGGGATCGGCGCGATCGGCTTCGGCGGGCTGTTCTCGGTTTACACCTATCTGGCGTCGACCATGCTGGCGGTGACTCACACATCGCCCGCTTTGGTGCCGGTCACGCTGTGCGTGTTCGGCGCCGGCCTCACCGCCGGCAACATCATCGTGCCGCGCTTCGCCGACCGCGCGCTGATGGCAACCGCGGGCGGGCTGTTGCTGTGGTCGGCGGCGACGCTGGCGCTGTATCCGCTGGCGGCCGGCAATGTCTGGACGCTGAGCGCCGACGTGTTCCTGATCGGGCTCGGCGGGGCGCTCGCCACGGTGTTGCAGACCCGGCTGATGGATGTCGCGGGCGAGGCGCAGAGCCTTGCTGCTGCGCTCAACCATTCCGCCTTCAACGTCGCCAATGCACTGGGCCCGTGGCTCGGCGGCATGGCGGTTGCGGCAGGCTATGGCTGGACGTCGACCGGCCTTGTCGGCGCGGGCCTCGCGCTGGCGGGCTTTGTGGTCTGGGCGATCGCGGTGGCGCTCGCCAAACGTGAGGGCGTGTGAACGTGCCGGGCGAATGCCGCAGCATTCGCACGCCCGGGGGCGTGTCAGTTCAGCGAGGGATTGCGCGGACGGTAGCCGCCCGACTTGTCCTTGATGAAGATCTCCGCCACCTGCGAATGCCGGATCGGCTCGCCGGACTCGTCGGGCAGCAGGTTCTGCTCAGAGACATAGGCGACGTACTCGGTCTCCGAGTTTTCCGCGAGCAGGTGATAGAACGGCTGGTCCTTGTGCGGCCGCATGTCCTCGGGGATCGACAGCCACCATTCCTCGGTGTTGTTGAACTCCGGGTCGATATCAAAAATCACGCCCCGGAAGGAGAACACCCGGTGACGGACGATCTGCCCGATCTGGAATTTGGCGGTGCGCGCTTTGATCATGGTTCGTCGATAGACCAACATTGTGGCCGATGCTAGGGGCTAAGCTTCGAATTAACCATCGGTTTACCGATTCCAGCCCTGCAAAAACCACCCGAAAACCCGCCGAGAAACTACTTTCAGAATGATCGATATCCTCAATCTGGCGCTGCCGTATTTCGGCTTGATCTTCATCGGTTACGCGTGCGGAAAAGCCAAGGGTTTGCCCGAGAGCGGGCTCGCCTGGATGAATTTCTTCCTGCTTTACGTTTCGTTGCCGGCGCTGCTGTTCGGGATCATGTCCAAGACCCCGTTTGCGGAGCTGAACAACCCGCCATTCCTGATCGCCACCACGCTCGGCACCGTGATCGCGTTCTTCCTGGCGATGGTCGCGGGCAAGCTGATCGGGGGCCTCTCGCTGCGCGAGGCGACGCTGGCCGGCCTGTCCGGCGCCTACGGCAATATCGGCTATATGGGGCCGGGCCTTGCGCTTGCTGTGCTCGGCGCCAAGGCGGCGGCGCCGACCGCGCTGATCTTCTGCTGCGACAGCATCTTCCTGTTCTCGATCGTGCCGCTCCTGATCGAGCTCACCGACCGCGACCATCCCTCGCTACTGCACGCGCTCGGCGTGGTGCTCAAGCAGATCGTGCAGAACCCGCTGATCATGTCGGCGGTGTTCGGCGCGCTGGTCGCCGCGTTTCATGTCCCAATTCCAGTCGCGCTCGACCGCACCATCCAGTTCCTGCAAAACGCGGCCGCGCCGATGGCGCTGTTCGCGCTCGGCGTCACGGTGGCGCTGCGGCCGTTCGAGCGGGTGCCGTGGGAGGTGCCGGGCGTGGTCGCGATCAAGCTGCTGATCCATCCGCTGCTCGCGTTCGGCCTGATGCTGCTGTTCGGCCCGTTCGCGCAGCCCTGGGCGGCGACCGCGGTGCTGATGGCCTCGCTGCCGCCGGCGCTCAACGTGTTCGTGATCGCGCGGCAGAACGATACCTGGATCGAGCCGGCCTCGGTCGCGGTGCTGATCGGCACCTTCGCCTCGGTGGTCACGCTGACCAGCGTGATGTGGTTCATCCAGAGCGGCCGGCTGGTGTTTCCTTGAGGAAGGTTTACCGCCGCCAGGACGGCGCGAGGCCCTCGCGCATCGCGAGCCGCCGCAGCGGGCCGAATGCGCCGAGCAGATGCAGGCCGGCGGCACGCGCCGTCTGCACGCCGAGGAAGTCGCTCAGCAGCGACCGGTTGGCGAGATCGATCGCCCAGGTCCGGCTGGCAACGTCCGGACGCCGCGCCGCCTGGTAGCGTGACAGCACGTTCGGCGCGCCGGGATCCTCGCCGCGGCCGATCGCCTGGCCCGTGATCTCGGCAATGTCGGCAGCGTCGCGCAGCCCCATGTTGAGGCCCTGCGCGCCGATCGGCGGCAGCACGTGGGCGGATTCCCCGACCAGCGCGATCCGGTCTTTTGCAAATTGCCGCGGCCGCTCGATCGCGAGCGGAAACACGTGACGGCCGCCCTCGACCTCGACGCGCCCGAGGATCGAGTGCGACTGGCGTTCGGCCGCGACGGACAATTCGTCGTCGCTGAGCGCCTTCAGGCGCTCGGCTTCCTTCGGCGAGGAGACCCAGACCACGCTGCTTCTGTTGCCGGCGAGCGGCACGAACACGCAAGGGCCGTGCCCGGTGTGAAATTCGGTCGAGATGTTGTGGTGCGGCCGCGTGTGCGTGATGTTGAAGGTGAGGGCGGACTGCCCGAGCGCGCGGCTCGTCACCTCGATGCCGGCGGCCTCGCGCGACAATGAATTGCGGCCATCGGCGCCGACCGCCAGCCGGGCGGTGAGCGACTGGCCCTGCCGCGTCGCCACCGTGACTGCGGCATCGCCCGGCTGCACCGAGGCCGCCTCGTCGTCGAACCGGGTCAGCGCGGCCATTTCGCCGGAGCGCTCCTCGAGCGCTGCGACCAGCGACCGGTTGTCGATGTTGAAGCCGAACTGCTCGCGCCCGATCTCCTCGGAGGAGAACCGCACCTCCGGCGCGCGGATCAGGCGGCCGGTGTCGTCGACCAGACGCATGGTCTTGAGCGCCGCCGCTCTGTCGCTGCACCGCCGCCAGACGTCGAGCCGTTCCAGGATCTCGGTCGAGCCGCCGAGCAGTGCGGTGGTCCGGTTGTCGGCGTAGGGAGCGCGGCGCGCCAACAGCGCGGTCCGCGCGCCGGCGTCGGAGAGAGCAATCGCGGCCGTCAAACCGGCCGGACCGCCGCCTATTACGATAACGTCATAATACTGCGAGCTGTCGGTCATACCAGGGACATTTGACATGCTTGGCCCGATTTTCAAGCCATTGCTAACCACCAAGAGTTTCCAACGCTTTGCGCGGCGGAACGCCGCAACAGCGCATATGCAAAGCCGGCCGATTCCTGATAGCACTTCGGCCGATGGAGCACTCGAGCCAGCCCGATGCGTTGCCAGAACGGATGCGGACCGCCGCATTCTCCGTTCACATTTTCACGGCGCTCGGCGCCGGCGTCGCGCTGCTGGCCATGCTGGAAGCCGTGCGGGAGCACTGGGCCAACATGTTCGGCTGGCTCGGGGTTGCGCTGATCATCGACGGGATCGACGGCCCGCTGGCGCGCCGGCTCGACGTGGTGCGGTTGCAGCCGAACTGGTCGGGCGAGGTGCTCGACCTGGTGGTTGATTTCGTCACCTATGTGTTCGTGCCGGCCTATGCGATCACCGCGAGCGGCATGCTGCTGCCGCTGGCCGCGCCGATCCTCGGCATCGGCATCGTGGTGTCCAGCGCGCTGTATTTCGCCGACCGCCGCATGAAATCCGACGACAATCATTTCCGCGGTTTTCCGGCACTGTGGAATGCGGCGGCGTTCTATCTGTTCCTGCTGCATCTGCCGCCGGTGCTGTCGACCGTCGTGGTCGCGCTGCTGATCGTGCTGACCTTCGCGCCGTTCCACGTGCTGCATCCGTTGCGCGTGGTGCGGCTGCGCTGGCTGACGCTGTGGCTGCTCGCCGCCTGGGCGCTGCTCGGCATGTACACGCTTGCCAACGATTTCGTCGTCGGCCCCTCGATCACCTTCGGTCTCTGTGCCATTGCCGTCTACATCGTCGGCAGCGATACCGTGATTCGCCGGATGAAAGCCTTCAGAGCATGATGCAATTGATCACCAGCCCGGAAGCCTGGGCTGCGCTGCTGACTCTGACTGCGCTCGAGATCGTGCTCGGCATCGACAACGTCATCTTCCTGTCGGTGCTCGTCTCGCGGATTCCGCAACCGCAGGCCGATCGCGCGCGGCAGATCGGCCTGCTGCTGGCGCTGGTATTCCGCATCATCCTGCTCAGCGTGCTGGTCTGGCTGATCGGGCTGACGCAGCCGGTGATCGCTTTCGTGAGCGTCGCGCTGTCCTGGCGCGACATCATCCTGATCGGCGGCGGCCTGTTCCTGATCGCCAAGGCGACCCACGAGATCCACGCCGAGGTCGAGGCGCGTGACGTCGAGGCGACCGACAAGCCGAGCCCGAACGCGTTCTTCTGGGTGATCGTGCAGATCATCGTCATCGACCTGGTGTTCTCGCTGGACTCGATCATCACCGCGATCGGCATGGCGCAGGACATCGAGATCATGATCGCGGCGGTCGTGATCGCCTGCGCCATCATGTACATCTCGTCCGGACCGGTGGCGCGGTTTGTCGCGGAGCATCCGACCACCAAGATGCTGGCGCTGGCCTTTCTGGTGCTGATCGGCGTGGCGCTGGTGGCCGACGGCTTCAAATTCCACATTCCGCGCGGCTACATCTATTTCGCAATCGCGTTCTCGGCCGCGGTCGAGGCATTCAACGTGCTGGCCAGGCGCAACCGCAAGAAGGCGGCAGGCTAGGCATGATCCGGAAAAGTGCGACGCGGTTTTCCCTCGCGACAAACGCGGAACGCGTTTGCGCGGAGATCATGCATCTAGTGGCCAAGTTCCAGGCGGCTTGGTCCACGCGGCTTGGTTGACAAGCCAGCGCCGTTGGCATTCGCTTGCCTGGCGCCGATATCTGAGGGGAGCGACGACATGACCAAGGCTGTGCGCGTGCACAAGGTGGGGGGCCCGGAAGTCCTGACTTATGAGGACGTCGAGGTCGGCCCGCCGGGGAACGGCGAGGTCCGGATCCGCCAGCATGCGGTCGGGCTGAACTTCATCGACGTCTATTTCCGTACCGGCCTCTACAAGGCGCCCGGCCTACCGTTCATCGCCGGCAACGAGGCCGCAGGCGACGTTTTGGCCGTCGGCCCCGGCGTGACCAATTTCCACCCAGGCGATCGCGTCGCCTACTATTACAACCTCGGCGGCTACGCGTCCGAGCGGGTCATCCCGGCAGACAAACTGGTAAAACTGCCCGACCACATCACCTATGAGCAGGGCGCCGTGCTGATGCTCAAGGGGCTGACGGTCTGGTACCTCCTGCACAAGACCTTCAAGGTGGAGCATGGCCATCGCGTGCTGATCCACGCGGCGGCGGGCGGCATCGGACTGCTGGCCTGCCAGTGGGCCCACGCGCTCGGCGCGCATGTCATCGGCACCGTCGGCTCGAAGGCCAAGGCCGATCTCGCGCTCGCGAATGGCTGCGACCACGTCATCCTCTACAACGAGGAGAACTTCGTCGAACGCGTCAAGCAGATCAGCCGCGGCGAGCTCTGCGACGTCGTCTATGACGGCGTCGGCAAGACCACCTTCCCGGGATCCTTGTCGTGCCTGCGGCCACGCGGCTTGTTCGTCTCGTTCGGCAACGCGTCGGGCCCGGTGCCGCCGTTCCCGCTCGCCGAGCTCAACAACCACGGCTCGCTGTTCGCGACGCGGCCCAAGCTCAACGATTATGTCGGCACCCGCAAGGAACTGCTCGAAGGCGCGGACACGTTGTTCGCCGCCGTCATCAACGGCAAGCTGCACGTGCCGATCAACCACGCCTATGCGCTGAAGGATGCGGCCAAGGCGCATACCGATCTGGAGAGCCGGGCGACCACCGGCGCGGCGATTCTCAGGCCGTAAGTTTCTGCCGTCATTGCGAGGAGCGAAGCGACGAAGCAATCCGTTGTCCCGCATGCGCGGAGGGATGGATTGCTTCGCTTCGGTCGCAATGACAGTGGTTGCTACGCCACCCGCCTGGCCGCACCGACCTTCGTCAGCACGATGTCCAGGCAATCGATGACAGCGGAAATCTCTTCCCGCGTCACATTGAGCGCCGGCATGAAGCGCAGCGCGTCCGGCTGTGGCGAGTTGATCAGCACGCCGGCCGCAAATGCTTCGGCAACCACGGCCGCGCCGATCGGCATCTTGAGATCGAGCGCGACCAACAGGCCGCGGCCCCTGATCTCGCCTAGCCCATGCCGCGCCGACAGCCGCTGCAATTCGCGCTCCAGCAGCAAGCCGGCATCGGCAACCGATTTCAGGAAATCGGGTTTGCCGATCTGATCGAGCACGGCGAGGCCGGCGGCGCACATCAGCGGGTTGCCGTTGAAGGTGCCGCCCTGATCGCCGTGGTCGAAGCACGAGGCATGCTCGGTCGCGAGCAGCGCCGCCAGCGGCACGCCGCCGCCGATGCCCTTGCCGAGCGTCATGATGTCGGGTGCGATCCCGGCATGCTCATAGCCGAACAGCTTTCCGGTTCGGCCCATGCCGGTCTGGATCTCGTCGACGATCAGGAGCAGGCCGCGCTGCTGGGTCAGCGCCCGCAACTCCCTGAGGAATTCGCCCGTCGCAGGCCAGACCCCGGCTTCGCCCTGGATCGGCTCCAGCATCACCGCGACCGTCGACGCAGAGATCAGCTTGCGCACCGACTCGATGTCGTTCAGCCGCGCTTTCCGGAAGCCTGAGACCTTCGGTTCGAACAGCGGCTCGAACGCCTTCTTGCCCGAGGCCGACATGGTCGCGAGCGTGCGGCCGTGGAAGCCGCCCTCAAAGGTGATGATCTCGTGCGCGCCACCCTTGTACTTGGCGCCGAATTTGCGCGCGAGCTTGATCGCGCCCTCATTGGCCTCGGCGCCGGAATTGGCGAAGAACACCTGGTCGAAGCAGCTGTTCTCGACCAGCGCCTTTGCCAGCTTCAGGCTCGGCTCGTTGTAGAACGCCGGGCTCGGGGTTAGCAGCCGCCGGGCCTGCGCGGCCAGCGCGTCGGCGATGGCCGGCGGCGAATGGCCGAGCGCGTTGACGGCCCAACCCTGCACAAAATCGAGATAACGGTTGCGGTTGTTGTCCCACAGATACGAGCCGGCGCCGCGTACGAACACGACCTCGGGGCGGGCGGTGATGTCCATCAGCGCGTCGAACGGTTGGGTAGCGTTGGTCATGTCGATCTCCTCTGGGGTCGTGTGGGGAAGGGGCAGGCCGAAAAGCGAGAAGGCCGCGCTTTGGGGGCGCGGCCTTCTCGAAAACCCTGGCTGATGTCAGCTAATCAGCGATGGCGTCGGACACGGCGCAGCCCAGCATCGTCGCGGGAGCGACGACGGCAGATGGCGCGGCGGTGGGTCCGGTTCAGCTTCATGGCGCAGGGCCATACAGCCGAAGGGGCGGCGGCGTCAAGCGGGAGGTGATATCGCACGCAACCGGCTCGCGGAGCGAGTTAAGCTGCGACGAGGCAATCTTGGAGCAATCTTGGAGGTGGCGCCGTGATCAAGCTGCTGATCGAACGAGATCTTCCGGCCAATTTCGACGTGACCGACGACGCGCAGGCGGCGCGTCATGCGCGCATTGCGTTGGATGCCATCGTTGCGACGCAGGGCAAGATGCATTGGATCTGCACCTATGCAACTGACGACCGCAAGTTGTTTGGACTCGTGGTGGTCGACAGCGAGGAGGTCATCGATGCCTATGTGCGCAGTGCAGGCATCGGTAGCTCGGTGCGTATCCATCGCGTGCTCCGCACGTTGGACCCGGCGCTCGCCGCTCCACCGGCGCCCCATTAGGCGACGTCAGAAACCAGCGACGCTGCCGTGCAGGTCGTATTGGTCGGAGCGCTCGATCCTGGCGGTGACGATCTCGCCGACTTTGAGGGGGCGGCGGCTGGTGAGGTAGACGGCGCCGTCGATCTCGGGCGCATCGGCCTTTGAGCGGCCTTTGGCGACCGTCGGGCCGACTTCGTCGATGATCACCTGCTGGCGGGTGCCGACCTTGCGCTTCAGCCGTCGCGCCGAAATCTTCTGCTGCCGGGCCATCAGCGCATTCCAGCGTTCCTGCTTGACCTCGTCGGGCACGGCATTGCCAATCGCGTTCGAGGTGGCGCCGGCGACCGGCTCGTATTTGAAGCAGCCGAGGCGGTCGATCCCGGCTTCATCGAGCCAGTCGAGCAGATAGGCGAAATCGGCATCGGTCTCGCCGGGGAAGCCGACGATGAAGGTCGAGCGCAGCGTCAACTCGGGGCACTGCTCGCGCCATTTCTGGATCCGCGCCAGCGTCTTCTCCTGCGCGGCCGGGCGCTTCATCGCGCGCAGCACGTCGGGGCTCGCATGCTGGAACGGGATGTCGAGATAGGGCAGCACCTTGCCCTCGGTCATCAGGCCGATGACCTCGTCGACATGCGGGTAGGGGTAGACATATTGCAGCCGCACCCAAGCGCCGAGTTCGCCGAGCTCCTTGGCGAGGTCGAAGAACTTGGCGCGCACGCTGCGATCCTGCCACGGGCTCTCGGCATATTTCAGGTCGACGCCATAGGCCGAAGTGTCCTGCGAGATCACGAGCAATTCCTTGACGCCAGCCTTCACCAGCCTCTCGGCCTCGCGCAGCACGTCATTGGCCGGCCGCGACACCAGGTCGCCGCGCAGCTTCGGGATGATGCAGAAGCTGCAGCGATTGTTGCAGCCTTCGGAAATCTTCAAATAGGCGTAGTGCCGCGGCGTCAGCTTGACGCCCTGCGGCGGCACCAGATCGACATGCGGGTTGTGCGCCGGCGGCAGCGCGCGATGCACGGCATCCAGCACGCTCTCATATTGCTGCGGGCCCGTGATCGAGAGCACGCCGGGATAGGCGCTCTCGATCTGCTCCGGCTCGGCGCCCATGCAGCCGGTGACGATGACCTTGCCGTTCTCGGCCATGGCCTCGCCGATCGCAGCGAGCGATTCCTGCTTGGCGCTGTCGAGGAAGCCGCAGGTGTTGACGATCACGATGTCGGCGCCATCGTGCTTGCGCGCCAGCTCGTAGCCCTCCGCGCGCAGCCGGGTGATGATCCGCTCGGAATCGACCAGCGCCTTGGGGCACCCCAAGGACACGAAGCTCACTTTCGGCGCGGCGGCCTCTTGCATATCGTCCCAAATCTGCCTGATTGATGGGCAGGAGCTAGTCCCAATTGCCGAGAATTACAACCCTTTCCGCGGGCTTCCGGCGTGATATGGATGCTTCTCGCCGGGCTTTAAGAGTTGTCGATGAGCGCAGAATCGTCTCCCAAGATCGTCATAGTCGACGAGAGCCCGATCCGCGCGGCCATCCTGGAGGAGGGACTGCGGGAGGCCGGCTATACGGACGTGGTCCATATCAGCGAGATGCAGAGCCTGCTGTCGCGGATCTATGCGCTTGACCCCGAGATCATCGTCATCGACCTCGAGAACCCCAGCCGCGACGTGCTGGAGCAGATGTTCCAGGTCAGCCGCGCGGTCCGCCGGCCGATCGCGATGTTCGTCGATCAGAGCGACGCCGCCTCGATCCAGGCGTCGGTGGAGGCGGGCGTCTCGGCCTACATCGTCGACGGGCTCAAGAAGGAACGGATGAAGCCGATCCTCGATCTCTGCGTGTCGCGCTTCAATGCCTTTTCCAAATTGCAGGACGAGCTCGACCGCACCAAGCATGCGCTGGAGGAGCGCAAGGTGATCGATCGCGCCAAGGGCATCCTGATGAAGGTGAAGGGGCTGACCGAAGAGGAGGCCTATGTGCTGATGCGCTCGACCGCGATGCGCGAGAAGAAGAAGATCGGCGAGATCGCGCAATCGATCCTGACGGCGTCGGAGCTCTTGAAATGACCACACCCCTGCGCATCGGGTTCATCCCGCTGGTGGACGCTGCCGCCCTGATCACCGCCGTCGACAAGGGCTTCGCCGCCGACGAGGGCCTCGACGTCACCCTGGTGCGGGAAGTGTCGTGGTCGAATGTCCGCGACAAGCTCAATATCGGCCTGTTCGACGCCGCCCATCTGCTGGCACCAGTGGCGATCGCCTCGAGCCTCGGGCTCGGCCACGTCAAGGTGCCGATCACGGCGCCCTTCAATCTCGGGCTCAACGGCAACGCCATCACGGTGTCGCCAGCCCTGCACGCGGCGCTGATGGAGGAGCTCGACGGCGATCGCTTCGACCCGATGGCGACCTCGCAGGCGCTGGCCCGCGTGGTGGCAAAGCGGCGCAAGAGCGGGGCGGAGCCGCTGACCTTCGGCATGACGTTTCCGTTCTCGACCCACAATTACCAGCTGCGGTTCTGGATGGCCGCCGGCGGCGTCGATCCCGATGAGGACGTCCAGCTCGTGGTGCTGCCGCCGCCCTACATGGCGGACAGCCTCGCCAACGGCCACGTCGACGCGTTCTGCGTCGGCGCGCCGTGGAATTCGATCGCGGTCGATCTCGGCATCGGCCACATCCTGCATTTCGTCTCGGATATCCTGCTCAGCGCGGTGGAGAAGGTGCTCGCGGTGCGCCAGGGCTGGTCGGAGAAGCATCCCGACATCGTCGCGTCGCTGGTGCGCGCGCATCTGCGCGCCGCGGAGTTCATCGAGCAGCCCGAGAACCGGGGCGAGGTGGCACGCATCCTCAGCTCACCCGAGCGGATCGGCGTCGATGCCAGCGTCATCCAGCGCACGCTCGATGGCCGGCTGAAGATCTCGCCCGACGGCACCATGCGCGAGAGCAGCCGCTATCTGCTGGTCGGGCGCGAGGCCGCGGCGCGGCCGGACCCGGCGCAGGCGGCCTGGCTCTATGCCCAGATGGTCCGCTGGGGCCAGACGCCGTACCGGCCGGAGGCGCTGAAGGCTGCGATGGCCGTGTTCAGGCCCGACCTCTACGACGCCGCGTCAGGGCGCCCGGCAGGCGCCTCCAGCGCCATCGGCGCGTTCGCCGGTCCACCGTTCGATCCGGCCGACGTCCCGGGCCATCTGGCTGCCTTCAAGATCGGACGCTGGAAGCCCTGAACGCGGCGTAGTGGCTTACCTTCGGCTCCTTTGCATGGGGTTGTTTCACGAGTTTTGGTTGTTGCGGGGCCGGCGCGGGTTCCGGACGCCTTGGATTGCAACGAATAGGATTCTCGGGCCCGCTCTCGAGAAGGAATATTCCTCTCGGAACCGCGTTCCCGAAGGCGGTGGCATCGCTATTTTTGTCACCCGCTTGAATTGCGGCGCGAACGATATTCCATATGCCCGAGAATGGGGCGTTGGAGATCGACCATGCGCGAACTATCGGCGGAAGCCCGCCTGCACCTTTACGCGCGACACATTTCAAGGAAGTCCGGGACCGGCGTTCACACCGCGGCGCTGTACAGCGCCTTTGCGGTGATCGCGGCCATCGTGTTCGGCACGCTGTCCGTCCACCCGTTCTGAGGCCCTGAGGAAACTGCAAAGCCGCCGTCTGATGTCCTCAGGCGGCGGCTTTGTGTTAGCTGGATGCTGACGGCTCAGTAGCCGTAGCCGCGACCGTAGCCGTAGCTGTAGCCGTAACCACCGCCGCAGGTATTGCAGGTCTGCTGAACCGGCGCGTAGTAGGAATAGCCCGGCGAGACCATCTCGGTGCGCTCCTGGGTGGCGTATTGCGGCGCGATGCGCTCATAGGCGACGCCTTCGGGCGCGACCATCACGGTCTGCGGCACCATCACGGTACGATATTGCGCCGGCGTGCGATGCGCGACGACGCGGCCCGGCGCGACCATCACGGTTTCCTGCACCGTGCGATATTGCGGCGGCACCGTCTGCACCTGATAGCAGGTCGTGCAGGGCTGGGGCGGCGGCGTATAGCAGCTGTAGCAGCCGGCGGAGGCCGCGCTGGCGAACGCGGCGGTGGCGACCGCGGCAATGGCGAGGGAGAGGCTGGTGCGGAACATGCTTTCGTACCCAATTTCCTGAGAGGACAATCAGAGGCTCGGAAGCTGCAACTAGCAATCAAACGGCAAGTTTGGGTTTAAGAAGACTCTTAACGGAATCTAAAGGGCCGGCGCCGCGGCCGGCCCTTGCCGATGGATACGTTTGCGGCTCAGTGCGCGGTCTTGAACGGCGCGACCGTGATGCCCGCCTGCTTCAGCGCTGCGCGCAGATCGCGCGCGATCTCGACCGCGCCATGCGTGTCGCCATGGATGCAGACGGTATCGGTCTGCATCTTGATCACCTTGCCGGTGACCGAGACGACCGCGCCATCCTGCACCATCCGCACCACGCGCTCGGCGATCGCCTTGGGATCGTGTAGCACGGCGCCCGGCTTCTTGCGCGACACCAGATTGCCGTCGTCCTCATAGGCGCGGTCGGCGAACACCTCGTGCGCCATCCTTAGATTGGCGGCTTCGCCGGCGCGCACCAATTTCGAATTCGCGAGCACCACGAAGATGAGATTGGGATCGACCGCCTTGATCGCGTTGGCGATCGCCCTGGCGGTCATGTCATCCTCGCAAGCAACATTCGAAATCGCGCCATGCGCCTTCACATGGGTGACCTTGTGCCCGGCCGCGGTCGCGATCGCCTGCAACGCGCCGATCTGATAGGCGATCAGGTTCTCGATTTCCGAGGACGTCAGTCCCGGCATCGGGCGGCGGCCAAAGCCGTGCAGGTCGCGATAACCGGGATGGGCGCCGACGCTGACGCCGCGCGCCTTCGCGAGCTCGACCGTCTTCCTCATGATGTCGGCGTCGCCGGCATGGAAGCCGCAGGCGACGTTGACCGAAGTCGCAAGCTCGATCATCGCGGCATCGTTGCCCATCTCCCAGGGCCCGAAGCTTTCGCCGAGATCGCAATTGAGGTCGATGGTTGAGGTCATGACGACAGATCCGATGATTGTTGGTGTTGGCTCACTTGCTTGAGCATCATCTTGTCGGAAAACCGCTTGGCACTTTTCCGGATGATGCTCTACGGGACGACGACCTGCCACGTCGCAGCGTCGATGGCACTGACCGCCTGTCCTGCGACGTTAGCATCTCTTAGCGCTTCGATGTTGAGGCCGAAATCCTCGATGCCGCGGAGGCGGTCGGGCAGGGACTGCAGCAGCGCGTGGAACTTGATCGCCTCGGCCTGCGCTTCCGCCATCGTCACTGCTTTGAAGCGGAACGGGCGGCCGGCGGAGATCTGCGCGAAGCGGCCGAAATCGGCCGTGATCACGGTCGCGATCTTCGGATAGCCGCCGCTGGTGCCGCGGTCCGGCATCAGCACGATCGGCTGGCCGTTACCGGGGACCTGAATGCTGCCGTTGACGGTGCCGTCGGAGACGATGTTGTGGCCGTTGAGATGCTTGATGGCCGGGCCTTCGAGCCGGTAGCCCATGCGGTCGCTGGTGGCCGAGATCTTCCACTCGCTGTCGGTGAACAGCTTCTTGCTGTCCGCGGCGAACTCGTCGTCCTGCGGGCCGAACACGATGCGGATCGGCGCGTCGGTCGCGGCCGGCAATTCGATCCGGCGCTCGGCGGCTCCGCTGGCGGCTTGTGTCTTCAATTCGTCGCCGCTTTGCAGTGGCCGCTGGTAGGGGCTGCCGAGCCCGGCGCGGGCATTGACCGCAAGGCTGCCGAACATCGGTTCGCCCTCGATGCCGTGCTCGATCGCGAGATAGCTGAACGAGCCGCCGCGCGCGAAGCCGAGATTGAGTGTCTCGCCGTCGGCCAGCGTTGCCGAGCTGTCGAACGCAACAGGCCGGCCGCCAATGTCAGCATTGCGCGATGCGCCGGCCAGTCCGATGCGCACGGCGCCGTTGCGCGCGGTGAAGCTGGCGCCGAACGGGCCGATCTCGACCGCGGCAGCGAACGGCGCATTGCCGACCAGGATATTGGCCGCGGCCAGCGCAAGCCGGTCCATCGCGCCGCTCGGCACCAGGCCATAGCGCTGCGAGCCCGGGCGACCCGCATCCTGCACCGAGCTCGCCGGGCCGATCGAGGTGACGACGAGCTTGCTCATGGCGTCACCAGTTCTGCGACGAATTCGCCGGCCGCGGCGGCGCGGTCCTGTTCGGCAAAGGTCTTGGCGTCGATTGCCGTGAAGGTGATGGCATCGCCCGGCTCCAGCAGGAAGGTCGGATCGCGATGCAACTGATAGGTCCTCACCGGCGTGCGGCCGAGCAGGTGCCAGCCGCTCGGGCCGGCCAGGCACTGCACGCCGGTCTGGATGCCGCCGATCGAGATGGTGCCGGCGGGCGTCAAGAGCCGCGGGTCCTTGCGCCGGGGCATGTGCAGGAATGTCTCCAGACCGCTGAGATAGGACCAGCCGGGCGTGAAGCCGATCATGGCGACGCGATAGTCGCCGGCGATGTGGCGTGCCACGATGTCATCCGGCGTGGTCTGGAGCGTCTTTGCGACATCCTCGAGGTCGATGCCGTGCTCGCCGCCATAGGTGACAGGGATGCGCCAGCGCCGCGTTCCGGTCTCGCTCGGCAGCGCCTTGGCGGCGCGCGCCAGCAGTTGCTCGCCGAGCGCATCGAAGCCGATCTGCACGGGATCGTAATGCACCAGCAGCGAGCGGTAGGTCGGCACGGTCTCGGTGATGCCGGCGATCGGCTCGGCCGAGATCATGCGGTCGAGCGCGAGCACCCGCCGGTTGGCGGCATCATCGATGGTGCGGCTGAATTCCACCGTGACGGCGCTGTCGCCGCTCGGCAAAAGGCGGGGAGGACTTAAGGGTTCGGCCATGGGACAAGCAGGCTTCGGTCGCCATCAAGCTAGCGTGTTTCGATCTAAAACGGAATTCGCTTCGTGCAAAATGATGCAGCAACTTCAATAAATTAATCGGCATGCCGGCGATAAATTTAGATGATCGCAGGATTTTCGTTCAGCCCTTGACGCAACGCCCTTGCCCGGCAACATGCGCCAGTCTTTTTCCTCCCATCGGAGCAAGCTTTCCAGATGTCACTGTCCACTGAGGCGATCGCGACGCTGTCGCACGTGTCCACCGCCACCATCACCACGGTCCTGCTCAAGAAGGGTCTGCGCAACATCTGGATGCGCGGCACCAAGCCGCTGAAGCCCGGACAGAAGCGGCTGGTCGGACCCGCCTTCACGCTGCGCTTCGTGCCGGCCCGCGAGGATCTGGCGACGCCGGAATCCTGGTCGTCGCCGATCTCGACCCGCACCGCGATTGAGGCGATGCCGGCGGGCTGCATCGCCGTGGTCGATGCCATGGGCATTAACGATGCCGGCATTTTCGGCGACATCCTCTGCGCGCGCATGGTCAAGCGCGGGGTGACGGCGCTGATCACCGACGGCGTGGTGCGCGACGTCGAGGGCGTGCTCGGCACCGGCCTGCCGGTGTGGTGCGACGGCTATGCCGCGCCACCGTCCGTTGCAGGCCTGACCTTCGTCGGCTGGGGCGAACCGATCGGCTGCGGCGGCGTTGCCGTGTTTCCGAATGACGTGGTCGTGGCCGACCAGGACGGCGCGGTGCTGATCCCGCAGGCCTTCCTCGATCACGTGCTGGCCGAAGGGCCGGAGCAGGAACGGATGGAAGCCTGGATCGTCAACGAGGTGAATAATGGTGCCCAGCTGCCCGGCCTGTATCCGATGAACGCCGAGACCAAGGCACGCTACGCCGCGACCAAGAAATAACGTCAAGAGAGGGAGGTAACCCCATGGATATCCACGTTTCCGGCTCGCGGCCGACCCGCCGCGCGCCGGCGGAGCATTTCACCGGCAGCGTGCTGCAGGACCCGATCAACATGGCGCCGGCGCCGGCGCGGCTGAACGCCTCGCGCGTCTCGTTCGAGCCCGGCGCGCGCACCGCCTGGCACACCCATCCGCTCGGGCAGACGCTCTATGTGATCTCGGGCATCGGCCGGGTGCAGGCCAAGGGCGGCCCGATCCGGGAAATCCGCCCCGGCGACGTCGTCTGGATTCCGCCGAACGAGAAGCACTGGCACGGCGCTTCGCCCGACAACAGCATGACCCATATCGCCATGCAGGAGGCACTCGACGGCGTGTTCTCGACCTGGATGGAGCACGTCACCGACGAGGACTACAACGGCAAGATCGGTTGAACGCAGCCGCGAGCTCAAACCGAAAAGCCCCGCTTTCACGAGTGGGGCTTTTTGTTTTCGGTGACCGTAGCCCGGATGAAGCGCAGCCCAATCCGGGGCGCCCCCGCGGCAAGAGTTCCGGATTTCGCTGCGCTCCATCCGGGCTACAAGAGGTCAGTTCACCCGCGTCCAGGTCTGGCCACCGCAGAACATGCCGCCGAATGCGCAGCCCTGGACGCGCAGCGTGTCGGGGCCCTTCAGCGCGATGGTGGAATCGTACGTGCTGCCGCTGTTCGGATCGAAGATGCGGCCGCTCCATTTGTCCTTGCCGGGCTTCATGTTGATCAGAACCTGCTCGCCGTTGGCGTTCGACTTCTTGTCGACCGAATAACCGCAGAGATTGGCACCGCATTGCTCGATGCGGACCTTGCCTTCCTTTTCCTCGGTCAGCCAAAGGCCGAGCGGGGAGTTGGCTGCTTGCACGGGGGTTGCTGCCGGCTTGGGCGCCGGCGCGCTTGGCGGCGCGGTGCCGACAGTGACGGGCCTTGCCGGCGGCGCTGCGTGGGGCGGCGCGTGTGACGGCGGTGTGGTCGCGGCGGCCGGCTGAGATGTTGCTGGCGCGGCCGGGGCAGCAGTCTGATCAACGGTCGCTGGAGCAGGCGCTGGCGCCGCAGCAGGTGGTGCAGCCGGCGCGGTTTGAGAATCCGTCTTGGCTTCCTTCGGAGCCGGCTCGCGCTTCTGCTCGGCATCCTTGCTCCTGGCGCGCTTGGTGTGGCGGGGAGTATTGTCGTAGACGCCGGGGATCGAAACCGTGCCGCGATCGGGATCGATGCGGATGGTGCGACCGCCATAGTCGAAGGTGTGTTGCGCCTGTGCTGCGGCCGTGCTTGCCAGCGCAAGGGTGGCGATCGCCAGAAGCTGCCTCATCTCGACCTCCACTGCAGGGAACCCCTTCGCAAGGGCTATCCGGTGACCGCCTCGTTGAACGTGTCCCAAATCACGGTCAGAACATGAGTCGTGTCCTCACCGATGAGGTTCAAATCACTGATTGCGGTCTGGTTTCAGGCGATCCGCATCGAATGATGAGCGCGTGCGTTTGACGCAGGCTATTCGAACCACGCAGCGTAGATCTTCGCGTAGCTGCCGTCTTCGCGCGCGATGTGAAGCCATTGGTCGACGAACGCCTTCAAGGCGACGTCGCGCTGCATCCAGTAGGCTTTCTCGGCGAAGTCGAACGGCTTGTCGGGATGCACGGCGCAGAGCACGCCGGGGTGCAGCTTCTGCTGATAACGTGTCTCGGACGCGTCGGTCATCATCAAATCGGCGTCGCCCTTGGCGATCTCGTCGAAGATTCTGGTGTTGTCGTTGAAGACACGGATGTCGGCCGCCTTCACATGGGCGCGCGCGAACCGCTCATTGGTGCCGCCGGGATTGACGATGACGCGGGTGCCGGGCTGGTCGATCTCGGCGAGGGTGTCGTACTTGCCCTGGTCGGCGCAGCGCGCGATCGGCGTCTTGCCCTCGCGCATGATCGGTGTCGAGAACAGGCCCTTCTTCTGCCGGTCGAAGGTGATGGAGATGCCGCCCATTGCGATGTCGAAATTGTCGGCCTCGAAATCCCTCATCATTTGCGGCCATGATGTCGGCACGAACTCGACCTTGACGCCGAGCGCCTTGCCGAGTGATCGCGCCATGTCGACATCGAAGCCGCGGAAGGTATTGGTCTCCTTGTCGAGCGCAGTGAACGGCAAATAGTCGCCGGTCATCCCGACGCGCAGCGTGCCGCGCTTGACGATCTCATCGAGCCGGGACGGCGCGGTCTGCGCATGCGCGGCGGACAGAAGCAAAGCGAGAGCGAGGCCGGCCAGCGCGCGAAACATAAAAGTGTTCTCCATTGCGGTGCCCCTGGGTGGGCGTCGTCACTCAAGCTTCGGTGTTGTCCTTGCGCGCCTGAAGGGCGGTCGCAGTGCGGCTGATGATCTCGTGCCTGAAGTGCTCGAAGCGGCGGCGCGCTTCGGCTTCGCGATCGTCGACAAATTTGATCGCCGCGTCCCTGTCCATCGGGCCGTTGACCAGCGGGGTCGATCCTTCGCCGACGGTCTCGTCGACATAGTATCGGCCACCGTCCTCGCGCACCGTCCAGCGAAAGCGCAGTGCGGCCATCGGGCCCGGGCCGGACTTCGAATAGCCGTTCGCCTCGATCGGCTGGGCCGGTTGGACGGGTTCAGGCTCCGGCTCGCTTGGCTCCGGTTCGACCGCTGCCGGTTCGACGACCTCAGGTTCGCGGGCCTCGGGCTGGCTTGGCTCGGGCTGTTCGGCAGGTTCGGACTGTTCGACCGGAGGCGGCTCGACCGCCGACGGCGCGGCGGGCGCGTGCTCGGTGGACACAGTCGCGTGCTCGGTGGACACAGTCGTGATCGACACGGTCTCCACCGTAACGATTTCGACCGATGTTGGCAGAGGCGGCGGCATCGCGATCGCGGCCGGCCGCTCCTCAGCGGGCTCGGCTGCCTTGTCAGCCGTCTTGTCGGACGGTTTGGCCTTCTCGGGAGGCGTCGTCGTCTGATCGAGAATGCTTGCGATCGCGGCGAGCGCATTGTCGGTCGGGTCACTCACGGTTCGGCCCCCCAGGCATGGCGCCGGCGGAATCGCGCCGACGCCCTTCCTATCTACCTGATCTGACTGTCCTTTGTCAGCTAGGCGCAGACCGGCGGGCGGCGGTCCTTCCAGGGCCGGACCTGTTCGAGCTGGCCGGCGAGGCGGAACAGCAGGCCTTCCTCGCCGAGCTTGGCCGCGAACATCATGCCGAGCGGCAATCCGGCCTTGTTCCAGGCCAGCGGCACCGACATCGCCGGCTGGCCGGACATGTTGAACATCGAGGTGCCCGGCATATAGCGGCGCAGCACCGGCGCAATGTGGGTGAGGTCCTCGGACATCGTGTTCAGCTCGCCGAGGCGGAGCGGCGGCGCGCACAGCGTCGGGCTGAGAAAGATGTCGCAGCCTTCGAAAAAGGTCGCGAGCCCACGCGAGATCTGGAATGCGGCAAGCTGCGCGGCGACATAATCGGCCGGGGTCATCTTGGCCGAGTTCTGGCCGCTGGCGAGCGTCAACCGCTCGACATCATCAGATGTCAGCGTGCGCCCGACGCGCTGCTCGAGCAGGCGGATCGTCAGCGCCGTGTTGCCGGCGACGATCGTCGTCATGGTCGCGGCCGGATCGGCTGCAAGCGGCGGTGCGCGCTCCTCGACATGGTGGCCGAGCCCGGCCAGCAGCTTGGCGACGTCGCGGACCGCCGCTGATATCTCCGGATCAATGGCATCGCCATAGGGCGACTTGTCGGTGAAGCTGATACGCAGATGGCCGGGGTCGCGGCCGACCTCCTGCGAGAACGGCCGCTCCGGCGGAGGCGCGACGTAGAGGCTCGACGGCTCCGGACCATGGATCGCATCCATCATGACCGCGCTGTCGCGGACGCTGATGCTCAGCACATGGCCGACGGAGAAGCCGCCCCAGCCTTCGCCACGGTCGGGGCCGACCGGGTTGCGGGCGCGGGTCGGCTTCATGCCGAACACGCCGGAGGCGGAGGCGGGGATCCGGATCGAGCCGCCGCCGTCGCTGGCATGTGCGACCGGCAGGATGCGCGCCGCAACCGCAGCACCGGCGCCGCCGGACGAGCCGCCGGAGGAATGGTCGAGATTCCAGGGATTGCGGGTCGGGCCGAACAGACGGGATTCCGTCGTCGGCATCAGCCCGAATTCCGGGCTTGAGCTTTTGCCGAAGATCGTAAGCCCGGCGTCGAGGAAGCGCTGCGCCAGCGTGCTGTTATGGTCGGCGACAAAATCCTTCAGCAGGCTGGCACCCGAGGTGGTGCGCGTGCCCTCGAGCAGATCGAGGTCCTTGAGCAAAAATGGCACGCCGGTGAAGGGACCGTCAGGCAAACCCTTGGCGATCTGGCGCTCGGCGTAGTCGTAATGCTTGACGACAACAGCGTTGATCTTCGGATCGATGGCGGCGGTGCGCGCGATCGCCTCGTCGAGCAATTCCTTCGCGGTCACGTCCTTGTTGCGGACCAGCTCGGCGAGACCGACCGCATCGTAGTTGCCGAATTCCTTGAAAGCCATGTGCATGCTCCGCATCGCCGGGCCGACCTTGCCGGATCGGCCACGGCGCAACTAGAGCACGATCCGGAAAAGTGTGAAGCGGTTTTCCGAAAAGATCGTGCTCAAACAAACTAAAGCGCGACGACCTATCTCATCGCGCTTTTGGGAAGGCTGAAAGCTCAGCCGAGGACGTCCTGGTTGATCACGTTCTGGCGCAGCGGATTGCCGTCCAGCACGCTCAGGATATTGCGCGCGGTCTGTTCGCTCATGCGATCGACCGCCTCGACGGTGACGCCCGCCACATGCGGCGCCATGATCACGTTGGGCAAAGCGTGCAGCGGCTGGCCGACCGGCGGCGGTTCGACCTCGAACACGTCGAGGCCTGCACCGGCGAGCTTGCCCGATACCAGCGCGTCGTGCAGCGCCTTCTCGTCGACGATGCCGCCGCGGGCGGTGTTGATGAGATAGGCGGTCGGCTTCATCAGGCGGATCCGGGCCGCGTTGAACAGGCCGATCGTTTCGGGATTCTTCGGGCAATGGATGGTGACGAAATCCGCCCGCGGCAATGCTGCCTCCAGGCTCGGCACCACCTCGCAGCCGGCCGCGGTGATCTCGCTGGCGGGCTTGTAGGGGTCGTACACCAGCACGTTCATTTCCATCGCCAGGCAGCGCTTGGCGGTGCGGGTGCCGATGCGGCCGAAGCCCACGATTAGCACGGTCTTGCCGTAGAGATCGAACGGCAGCACGCCGAGCCGGCTCGCCCAGGTGCCGTCCTTGACCATCGAATGCATTTCCTGCGCGCGCTTGGCCAGCGTCAGCATCATGAACAGGGCCTGCTCGGCGACCGACGGCGAGTTGGCGGTGCCTGCGACCATCAGCGGCACCTTGCGGCGGGACAGCGCCGGCACGTCGACGGCGTCGTAGCCGACGCCGATCCGGGTCACCACCATCATGCCCTTGGAGGCTTCCAGCTCGGCCTCGCCGAACCGGGTGGCGCCGAGCGCGACGCCATGGACCGGGGCATGCTGCTCCAGCATCGCCTGGAAATCCTTGGCCGAGATCAGGTTGGGAAATTCGATGAGTTCTACGTCGTCCCGCTCGTTGAGGAGCGCCCGCGCGCCCGGAGACAGAGTCTGGGTGATGAAGATCTTCTTCTTGTTGGTGGCCATTTCCTGCCCTTGAGGTTTCTTGTACGCCGTCAAAGGACGGCGCCGGTCACCTCGTTTAGCAAATGCATATTGTTGAGGTCCACAGCCAATCGGAGCGGGCTGCCATCCTGCGCGCCGGCATTGGGGTTGACCCGGCCGCAGACCTGGCTGCCCTCCAGCGTGAAATAGACCAGGGTCTCCATGCCCATCGGCTCGGTGACGTCGAGCACTGCGTCGAACGGTTCGACGCCGGGCTCGGCGTGCGGCCGTGCCTCCATGACGTGCTCGGGGCGGATGCCCAGCAACAATTTGTCGCTGCGCGAGAGCGCCTGGTAGCGGGCGGCGCGCGCCGGCGGCAGCGCGAAGGCGAGCCGGTCGGTCAGCCGCACGTTGAGCTTGCCGCCGACATCCTCGAGCCGGCACGGCACGAAATTCATCGCGGGCGAGCCGATGAAGCTTGCGACGAACTTGGTCGCCGGCTTGTGATAGAGCTCGCTGGGCGTGCCGATCTGCTCGATCCTGCCGTGGTTCATCACCACCACGCGGTCGGCCAGCGTCATCGCCTCCACCTGGTCGTGGGTGACGTAGACGGTCGTGGTGCGGACCTTCTGGTGCACCTTCTTGATCTCGATCCGCATCTGCACGCGCAGCTTGGCATCGAGGTTGGAGAGCGGCTCGTCGAACAGGAACACCTTCGGATTGCGCACGATCGCGCGTCCCATCGCGACGCGCTGGCGCTGGCCGCCGGAGAGCTGCTTCGGCTTGCGGTCGATCAGGTCGGTGATGTCGAGCATGCGGGCGGCCTCGCTGACCCGGCTCTTGATCTCGGCCTTGGGATAGTGTTTCAGCCGCAGCCCGAACGACATGTTCTCGGCGACGGTCATGTGCGGGTAGAGCGCATAGTTCTGGAACACCATCGCGATGTCACGGTCCTTCGGCGGCACGTCGTTGACGACGTCGCCGCCGATCATGATGTCGCCGTCGGAGATGTCCTCGAGGCCGGCGATCATCCGCAGCGTCGTCGACTTGCCGCAGCCGCTCGGGCCCACTAGCACCACGAACTCATGGTCGGCGATATCGAGGTCGATGCCGCGCACCGCCTCGACCTCGTCGTAACGTTTCACCACCTTGCGCAAACTGACGTCGGCCATAAGTTCAACCCTTTGTCGCACCGGCGGTCAGGCCGGCAATGTAGTAGTCCATCAGGAAGGCGTAGATGATCAGCGGCGGCGCGGCGCCGAGCAGGGCACCGGTCATGATCTGCCCCCAGTTGAAGACGTCACCCTTGATCAGCGTGGTGATGATGCCGACCGGCAGCACCAGCTGGTCGGTCGAGGTGGTGAACACCAAGGGATAGAGAAACTGGGCCCAGGACACGGTGAAGGCGAAGATCGTCGCCGCGATCAGGCCAGGCAGCGCGACCGGGATGAAGATCCGCGTCAGCGTCTGGAACCAGCTTGCCCCGTCGATGATCGCGGCCTCGTCGAGCTCCTTCGGGATCGAGGCGAAATAGCCGATCATGATCCAGGTGCAGAACGGCACCGTCAGCGTCGGATAGATGAACAGCAGCACATACCAGCGATTGACCAGCTGGATGCCGGTCCAGTCGCCGAACACCGCGAACATCTTGAACAGCGGAATGAACAGCAGGCTGTCCGGGATCAGGTAGGTGAGGAACACCCCGGTCGCGAGCGTCGCCGAGCCCCAGAACTTCATCCGCGACAGCGCAAAGGCGGCCGGCACGCTGATCAGCATCGTGATGGTGACCACGATGATCGAGACCCAGGCCGAATTCCAGAAGAAGCGCAGGAACTGGTTCGAGGTCAGGAGCTCGACGTAATTCTCCAGCGTGGGCTGGTGCACCCACCACGGGTTGGTCGCCGCCGAAATCTCGGCGCTGCCCTTGAGCGAGGTGATCAGCATGTAGAACGGGGGCGTCAGCGAGAAGATCGCAAACAGGGTCAGGAAGAAATACGACCAGCGCAGCGCCCAGGTCCGGTCGCGGCTCATGCTGCCATACTTGACCTTGCGGGTCGGGCCGGACTTGTCGATCGTCATCGTGCTCATCAGGCTTCGTTCCCGCGTTTGGAGATGTCGCGCAGGATGAAGATCGCTGCAACCGCGAGGATCGGCACCATGAACAGCGAGACGCTGGCGCCGAGCGGAATGTCGCTGCCCTCGATGCCGACGCGGAACGCCCAGGTCGCGAAGATATGGGTGTGATCGAGCGGGCCGCCCGCGGTCAGGATGCGGACAATGTCGAAATTCGCGAAGGTCACGATCAGCGAGAACAGAGTGGTGATCGCGATGATGTTGCGCATCATCGGCAGCGTCACGTACCAGATCCGCTGCCACCAATTGGCGCCGTCGATCGCGGCTGCTTCATAGAGCTGGTCGGGTACCGATTTCAGCGCCGCCAGATACATGATCATGAAGAACGGCGCGCCGTACCAGACGTTGACCAGGATCACCGAGAAGCGCGCCCACATCGCATCTCCGGTCCACGGGATCGGCCCGATGCCGAAGAACGACAGCGTGTAGTTGAAGGCGCTGTAGGACGGATCGAACAGCCAGAGCCAGGCCAGCGTGCTCATGGCCGGCGGGATCACCCACGGCACCAGCAGCATGCCGCGCCATTTGCGCTGCTTGTTGGCGGGCACGTTGTGCACGAAATGCGCGACGATGAAACCGATCAGGGCTTTGAAGATCACCGCCGAGATCGCGAAAATGCAGGATTGCTTGACCACCAGCCAGAAGGTGTCGCGCTTGAACAGGAACTCGAAATTGCCGAAGCCGACGAACTTGGTCATCGCCTTGTTCAGCGTCGCGAGGTGCAGCGAAAAGAAGGCAGGGTAGAGCACCAGAACAGCGATCAGGACGATCAGCGGCAACGTCATCAGGAACGCGGCCATCGACTTGCGCCGCAGCGCGTTGCGCAAGCCGACGCGGCGCCGACCCGACTGGGCTGCGGCCGCGCGGTTGGGGTGGAATGCGACATCAACCATAACGCAGGTCCCTCGCGCGGGTTGGTTGCAGACTCGCCGGCTCGGCGGCTGGGATGTAGCGGCGAGAGCTCGCGCGGCCGGCACGATCGGCCGGCCGTGCGGGGCTCGCTTGTCGTCAGCTTCGCATAAAGCCTTCACACTCGCCCTCGGCCCAGGCGAGGGTCTTTTCCATGCTTTCACCCTGGTAGTATCGCAGGCACATCTTGGTCAGGGTGGCCTGGAAGTAAATCTGCTGGGCAACCTTCGGCGGCGCCGGCGACGCGGCGATCGACAGGGTCTGATGGTTGTACGGGTTGGGATAGTGGTACAGCGTGCCCTTCGGCGGGGCCTGCTCCTGCCAGATCTTCAACGTGGTCAGGTTGGCAAAGGCCGGAAGATCGTAGCCGCCGCTGGCGTTGACCAGCCGCTCGATCGAAGCCGGCTGCGACAAATGGGTCAGCAGACTCTTGGCCGTTTCCTTGTTCTTGGAGAAATTCCAGAGGGACAGGAAGTAGGGCAGGAACGGCGCGAAGCGGCCCTTGGGACCGGCCGGGAAGCCGTGGGTCCAGCATTGCTCGGCGATCTGCGGTGCGTCGCGCTTGGCCACCGCCCATGCGCTTGGCGGATTCATGATCATCGCGCCCTTGCCGGCCACCAGCCATTTGTTATTGGAGGCATCGTCCCATGCCGAGACGTCGGGCGGCAGGAAGGCGATCAGCTTCTTGTAGTAGTCGAGCGCCTGGCGCACCGCGTCGGTTTTCACGGTCAGGTTGCCCTTGGCGTCGACCAGTTCGGCGCCGAACGACTGGAAGATCGCGCCGGCGGTGTCGACATTGTCGCTGGTTTCGCCAAGCCCGATCCCGAACGGGAAGCCGGCCTTGTGGCAGGCTTCGGCCGCCTTGAGGAAGGTATCGAGGGTCCAGTTGTCCGCCTTCGGCGGGCTGCCTGCCGGATACATTTCCTGCACGTCGATGCCGGCATATTTCTTCATCAGGTCGATGCGCGAGCAGGGGCCCTTGATCTGGCTGCCGAGGCAGGTGGGGACACCGAGCCATTTGCCGTCGAGCTGGCCGAGATATTTGACGGTGCCGTTGACCTCGCCATTCTGCTTGATCAGCGGCTCCATGACGTCGTTGACCGGCTCGAGTTGCTCGGCGTTGGAGTGCACCCACCACGTGGGCATGGCGAAGATGTCATGACCGGTTTTCGCCTGCGCTTCGGCGGCAATGGTGACGAGGTTCTTGTTGCCGACGCTGGTGATGTAATCGATCTGGACCTCGACCTTCTCCTTCTCAGCCCATTCCTTGACCAGAGCGGTCGACTCGCCGTTCGCGCCGGGCACCCAGTGATCCCAGAAACCGATCGAGAGCTTTCCGGCTGCGTAGGCGCCGCGCACGTAAGGGGCTGTAACGAGCGCCGCCGATGACAGCGCTGTCGCTGCAACGAATTCTCGGCGCGAAAGCTTCTTCCGTGACATGGCATTCCCTCCCTGGTCGCCGACGGACAAAAGACTTTTTCGAATCCCGTCGTTGTTTTTGTGCGTCGCGTTGGCGCGACGTCGCGGGATTTCGTTCACACTGATCAGAACAGAATTGCTTGCGGCTGTCGAGAAACGAGATGCCGGTCCCGCGTAGTACTAACGTTGTGGTCAAATTGCAGGCAGGGTCAGCGGCGGCGTCGCAATTGCAGGTGGATTTCAGCGCTTCGTGTAATCATGTTGCGATGCACGCGATGCGCGACGCAGAGACGCGCGAGACGGTGCGCGGTTGAGCCGCAGGTTTCCGGCTGGGCCGGATCAACCGTGTTCCCGTCATGTTGATGCCCGCCGTGACCGATAGACTCGCTGAAGCTGGAAACGATAAAGTCCGGATTCGTCGAACCGACCCCCGCATCAAAGGTGCAATCCACCATCGATCACGGAGATCCGATCATGCTCATCCCGGTAGCGAAGCTGCGAGCACAATGGAGGTTGTGCGCCGCGGTTGGGGCCGCCACCGTCACGCTGCTTGCAGTGCCTCACATGGTCGATGCGCAGATCGTGCAGGGCGTCGAGAAAGGCGCGCGCGAGGGCAACAAGGCCGCCGGACCGGTCGGTGGCGTCCTGGGCGGCGCGATCGGGGGCGTGGTCGGCGTGGTCACCGGCGTGACCGGGGTGTTCACCGGCAACAACGCCAACAACGCCAATCCCAGTGCCGGCAACGGCAAGAACGCGCAGGCGCCGGCGTCAGGCGACAAGCAGGGCGCCAAGGCCGGCAAATCGGCCAAGGCCGCGACCAAGGACAAGGGTGCCAAGCAGCCGCCGACGATGCTGACCCAGGCGGGCGCGCCGCAACTCACGGCCGAACAGATCGTCGCCAACAGCGACGCCAACATCGAGCGGATCAAGAAGGAACTCAATCTCACGCCGGAGCAGGAAAAGAACTGGGCCGGCTTCAACAGTGCGATGCACTATCTCGGCCATAACGGCGCCGACCGGCTCAACCTGCGCATCGCGCGGGCTCAACGCGATCCACCCGATGACATCATCGAGCAGATGCGCAACGAGGCCCAGTTCCTCAATGACCGCGCGGGCGATCAGCGTAACGTTGCCGACGCCGCCGAGCCGCTCTATGCGAGCCTCGACGACAAGCAGAAACAAATCTTCATCAACGAAATGGTCCGCCTCAGCCACGAACGCGGGCTCGACTAGAGCCGTCCATGGAATCCGAATGACGGCTCCGGACTCCTGTTCCGAAGCGTTCTCGTTACGCGAATGGATATCCACTTCGCTCGAAGAGCTTCACGGAGCTGTCGCCGGCGATGTGGGGACGAATAGCCGGGCCACCATGCCCTGGGGTAGGTTAAAGGCGCAGCACCCGGCTATTCTGCCGCAGCGGCGCGGCCCGGTTAATTCGTCATTCAATATTGAAGAAAAACGGACCGGATCACGCCCGAGTGATGGCCGAGTCGGGGCCTTGTCGGGAACCGATTGCGCGACATGAAAACTGGCCGGCAGATACGCCGACCAATTGTTGAGCAGATCAGTTCAGCGTAAGCCGGTTCAGCTCTTGGGAAAGTTCAGCTCAACGCCGACGCCGTCGGGATCGTAGAGGAAGATCTGGGTGTCGCCGGTACGCGGCACGATCTGCTTGCGGAAGCTGACGTTGTTCGCCTGGAGGCGCTTGCGCACGCCGTCGACGTCGGTGGCGGCAAAGGCGATGTGGTCGAGGCGACCGGTGTCCTCATATTTCTTCTCGGTGCCGCGCACTACGATGCCGTCGCGCGGCTTGCGGGTGCCCATCAAATGGACCGTGGCCTGGCCGCCGGAATAGAGCCAGTAGCCGGGGAAATCGAGCGGCGGGCGATCGCCGTTCTCGAGCCCGAGCACCTCGCAATAGAACGTCTTGGTCTTCTCCAGATCCTGCGGTTCGATGGTGAAATGCTGTAGTCCGCCCAGTGGCATGGTTCGTCTCCTTGAGAATTGAGATTAGACAAAGCTGAGGTCGGCATCGACGCCGAGCATCCAGGCGCCGACGGTCTCGAAATGGCTGAAGCGGCCCTGCAATTGCTGGGTCACGGTGTGGATGTCGCGGAAGCGGCGCTCCAAAGGATGGCCGTCGAAGATCGCGGTGGCGCCGGCGGTGTTGTAGGCGAAGTCGACGGCTTCCTTGGCCTTGTGGATGGCGTGCGTCGCGGCCATCCGGATCGTCATGCGCTGCGCGACCGTGATGCTGTTGCCGGCGACCAGATCCTGCCAGATGTCGGCCATCGACTGCAGCAGGAAGGCGCGGGCGGCGCGCAGATTGACCTCGGACTGGGCAAGGCCTGACTGCACCACGGCATTGTCGCGCAGCGTCTTCGTCATGCCGCGCGGCACCTTGTTGCGGGCGACGTCGAGGAAATTGTCGAGCGCGCTGCGGGCAATGCCACAGGCGACCCCGGCAAAGCCGATCTGATAGCAGGTGTGGTTGCTCATCCGGTACAGCGGACCGTTCTCGCGGCACTCGCGGTCGAACTCGCGGGTGATCGAATGATCCGCGCGGACGAAGAAATCATCCAGCGCGAACTGGTCGCTGGCGGTGCCGCGCAGCCCGACCGTGTTCCAGATGTCGGTCCAAGCGACGTCTTCGGTCCGCACCAGCATGGTGCGCTCGATTTGCTCGCCATTGGCGTCGCGGCGCGGCGAACCGTCCGCGGCATAGATCGGGCAGTGGGCGCCGAGCCACGTGGCGTGCCGCCCGCCGGAGGCGAACGACCAGACCCCGGTGACGCGATAGCCGCCCTCGCACTCGATCGCCTTGACCTTCGGGCCGGGACCCCAGGCCAGCACGGCGCGCGGGTCGGCAAACACCTCCTGCGCGACCGGCAGATCGAGATAGGCCGCCGACATCGCACAGCCGCCGGCCTGGCTCAGGCACCACGCCGTCGAAGCGTCGGCCTTGGCGATGGCTTCGATGACATGGAAGAAGGTGACGGGATCGGTCTCGATCCCGTCGGTCGAACGCGGCAACAGCAACCGGAACAGCCGCGCCTCATGCAGCCGGTCGAGCAGGTCGGGCGGCAGGCGGCGCGCCGTTTCGATCTCGTTGGACGCCGCTGCAACCGCGTCCCTGATCGCCTCGGCGCGGGCGATCACGTCGCGATCGCCCGCAAGATCGGCTGAAGTCACGCTCATGTCCGCCTCCCTCAGGCGCGCCGGATGGTGGCGGAGGCCGCGACGTCGGCCGTCGCATTGAGCTCCTTGTCGATCTGCTCGATCGACTTGCCCCGGGTCTCAAGCCCGAAGAACAGATAGACGGCGCCCGCCATCAGGAACCAGCAGCCGAGATAGACGAAGGCAGTCGGGATCTGGGTCAACGGCACGTCCGGCTTGAGGTAATTGTTCGAGCCAACGATCAGGGCAAGCCCGACCGGCCCGATGATCTTGCCGATGCCGCCGAAGCCATAGGCCGAGCCCATGCCGGTGGTGCGCAGATGCGACGGCCAGACCTCCGCCGCATAGGGACCGACGATCGCAAAGCCGCCGTCGGCGAAGAAGAAGGCGGCACCCAGCAGCAGCCAGAACGCCGACATGCCGAACAGCGTCGCGTCGTAGTGATAGCCCGCGATGATCGTGAGCGCACCGGCGCCGAAGCCGAGCAGGCCGCCGGCGACGCGCCGTCCCAGCAGTTCCGAGAAATAGGAGAACGAGATGCGGCCGAGGAAGCCGGTGACGCTGAGCAGGATCATCATCTTGGCGGCCTCCTGTGGCGTCACCTTCAGCAGCAGGACGAACAGCGAGGGCGCCCACAGTGTGATGCCGTAGACGCCGGTCTGCGCGCCGGCATTGCCGAGCCAGGAGACGATCAGGCTGCGCGGATATTTGAACAGGTCGAACCAGCTGGTCTTAACGATCGGGCCGGCGTCGGCCGCGCTCGGCAAGGGCAGTTCGGAGGGCTGGAGCTGGAGCGCCCAGGCGAGCGACTTGCGGGCTTCGTCATAGCGTCCTTGCCGGCACAGCCAGCGCGGCGATTCCGGAACCCAGAGCCGGACCAGCAGCACCAGAACCGCCGGCAGCACGCCGATCGCAAACAGCAGCCGCCATTGATCGGTGCCCATGATCGCACCCAGCACCGCGCCGAGGCCGACGCCGAGCGGGATCACGCAGGTGACGAGCCCGCCGACCCAGCCGCGCTTGTGCGAGGGCATGAACTCCTGCACCAGCGGCAGGTCGACGCAATACAGGCCGCCGACGCCGGTGCCGACGAAGAAGCGCAGGATCGCCAGATAAACCCAGCCATTGTCGGGGGTGAAATAGAGCAGGCCGGTCGCGATCGAGAAGTTGAGCACCGTGCCGATGAAGACGATGCGGCGCCCGACCCGGTCGGCGAGCCAACCCCAGAGATAGGCGCCGATGATGGCGCCGATGCCCGAGCTCATGAGCACGGTCGCCGACTGGCCGAAGGTGAGTTTCCAGGGCCCGATCAGGAAGGCGAGCACGAAGCCGATCAGGAAATAGTCGAAGAATTCCAGCGCATCGCCGATGATGGCGGCCGCAAGAATCTTGATCTGGTTGCCGGTCAGAGTCGTCCGGCGATCGAGAATCTCGAACATGGCGCGTCTCCCCATGGCGCCTGTTCATTATTGTTCGGAGCGTGCGTCGCGCCAGCGCATCGCCCATCGGATGAGGCTATCCTCGCGCCGCCGCGAACGGCAAGCCCGCGCCGACGCGGAGCTCATCTGCACGGACACGATAGGCAATTCGGCTTACTGCTGCGCACAAATCATGGTGCGAAAGCCCGACGTGAGCCGCGCCAGCCGTTGACTCCGGTAATGCCGATCGCCCACCTTTGCGCGAACAGAGCGTGGGGGCAGGCCGGGTGGACGAAAAGCGCAGGCATCCGCGAACCGAGGTCAATGAACCCGGCTATGTCTCGTCGGGCGGTTCGGTCATGCACTGCACGATCGTCAACGTATCCCCGGACGGGGCGGCGATCGAAGTCGAGAACCCGGCCTTCGTCCCGCACAGATTCCGCCTGGTGATGGCCGGCGATGCCTCCGTCGTCTACGAGTGCCAGGTGATCTGGAGCAAGAAGACGCGGATTGGACTGAGTTTCGTGAAGGCAGGTTAGCGCTGCGCGGCGCAAAAAAGACGGCTCCCGCGCGGAACACCGCGCCGAAGCCGTCTGGGATGGTCGTTTGCCGATTACGAACGGCGCGTCAACGCGAGGCCGGCAACTTCGTTCCGCGTCGCCCTGAAATAAACGCTCTGGCGGGCGTCAGCGCCACATGCCGCGCATCCGGGCGCCGATGTCGATCGGCGGCGTTCGGTTCGCGGTCGAGGCTTGTGCAGGCGCGGCGCGCGGCCAGCTGGTCCGCTCGAACATCGGCAGCAGCCGTTCCGGGATGAAGCGGGTGCGCGAGGCGTACATGTGGCGATCGCCCTTGGCGGCCTGGCCATGGACGAAGAAGCGCTGCGGCACCATCAGGTGCAGATCGTCCTTGGCGCGGGTTATCGCGACATAGAGCAGGCGGCGCTCCTCCTCGAGCTCCGCCGAGGTGCCGGCGCCGAGGTCGGATGGCATGCAGCCGTCGACGACGTTGAGGACATAGACCGACTTCCATTCCTGCCCCTTGGCGGAGTGGATGGTCGACAGGATCAGGTAGTCCTCGTCGAGCAGCGGCAGGCCGGCCTGGTCGCTGGTGGCGTCGGGCGGATCGAGCGTGAGCTCGGTCAGGAAGCGCTCGCGTGACGGATAGCCGGCGGCGATCTGCTCGAGCTGAATGAGATCGGCGCGGCGCACCTCGCTGTCCTCATGGATGCGGTCGAGATGCGGCTCGTACCAGAGCCGCGCCCGCTCGATGTCGACCGGCCATTCCGAGTAGCGCAGGTTCCCGATCGCCTCGACGAACAGCCGCCAGTCGGCGCCGGCGCGCGGCGGGGCGGGCAGCGCCACGAGGGCTGCAATCGGATCGGCGGCTTCGGCCATGTGGTCGAGCACTCGCTGCGCCGAGGCCGGCCCGACGCCGGGCAACAGATGCAGGATGCGAAAGCCGGCGACCCGGTCGCGCGGATTGGCGGTGAAGCGCAATAGCGCCAGCATGTCCTTGACGTGCGCAGCGTCGAGGAATTTGAGGCCGCCGAACTTCACGAACGGGATGTTGCGGCGGGTCAGCTCGACCTCCAACGGTCCGCTGTGCGACGAGGTGCGGAACAGCACCGCCTGTTGCTTCAGCAGCGCGCCTTCCTCGCGGTTGGCCAGCACCTGCTCGACGATGTACCGCGCCTGATCGGCCTCGTCGCGGATCGTGACCAGCAGCGGCGTGCGGGTCGAGGTCCGGTCGGTCCACAGGTTCTTGGTGAAGCGCTCCTTGGCGAGCGAGATCACGCCGTTGGCGGCGGAGAGGATCGGCTGCGTCGAGCGATAGTTGCGGTCGAGCGTGATGATCTCGGCGGCCGGGCTGAATTGGCCCGGGAAGTCGAGGATGTTGCGCACGGTGGCGGCGCGGAACGAATAGATCGACTGCGCGTCGTCGCCGACCACGGTGAGCCCGCGTCCCGCCGGCTTGAGCGCGAGCAGGATCGAGGATTGCAGGCGGTTGGTGTCCTGATATTCGTCGACCATCACATGATCGAAGCGGCCGCCGATCTCCTCGGCCAGCGCAGTGTCCGTCATCATTTGCGCCCAGTAGAGCAGCAGGTCGTCGTAATCGAGCACGTTCTGCCGTTGCTTGGCTTCGACATAGGCCGCGAACAACTGCTTCAACTCGCTGGCCCAGCCGGAGCACCACGGGAAGAACTGGCCGAGCACGGCTTCGATCGGCATCTCCGCGTTCACGCAGCGCGAATAGATCGCAAGGCAGGTGACCTTGGTCGGGAACCGGCTTTCGGTGCGCGAGAAGCCGAGATCGTGACGGACAAGGTTGATCAGGTCGGCGGAGTCCTCGCGATCATGGATCGTGAAGGCCGGGTCGAGCGCGATGCGCTCGGCGAATTCGCGCAGCAGCCGAGCGCCGATGCCGTGGAACGTGCCGGCCCAATTCAATGCGTCGGTCATGACCGAGGCGCGATCGCCGAGCACGCGCCGCGCGATCCGCTCGACGCGGCCGGCCATCTCGGCGGCGGCGCGCCGCGAAAAGGTCATTAGCAGGATACGGCGCGGATCGGCGCCGGCTAAGATCAGATGCGCGACGCGATGGGCAAGCGTGTTGGTCTTGCCGGAGCCGGCGCCCGCGATCACCAGCAGCGGCGCGCCCACGATGCAATCCTTGCCGACGCCGTGCTCGACGGCGCGGCGCTGCTCGGAATTGAGCGCATCGAGATAGGCTGTGTTGGCAAGATCAGGCACGAATCACCCCCACGAAACGCTAACAGACATTGCGATTCCGTGGGGCCGGCGCAGCAGCGCCGGAGCAGAGAAATTAGATTGACATTAGCGCCGCGCGGCGCACAACCGCGCCATGGCTGACGTTTCCAAATCCGACACGCCGCTGAAGGCGACATTCAAGGTGCGGCTCAACGGCGAGACGGTGACGCTTGCGACCGTCGGCCAGGCCTACCGCTTCATCAGCAATCTCAGCGCCGTCGAATGGATGGAGTTCCGCTCACTGCATGACGACGCGTTGGCTGCGCTGGAGCGAGCGGCCGGGAACGCAATGCTGACGGTGCAGGCGACCAACGCGCTGCGGACGTTGTTCGTTCGCGCAAAATTGCTCTGAAAAGACAAAACTTCCTTGAAAAGAAATGGGCCGCCTTGGCCCTCCGAGGCGGCCCGAGAGTGCGGCCGATGCGCAATTGCGCGTCCTGCCGTCGCGTGTACCGCCGTTACCTTGTTTGCGGCCATAACGGACAGGGCCTTACGCAGCCGCTGTCGATTCGGCTGTAGCTGCCGCACCACAATCAGGGGCCAACGTCGTCGACGAGCCGGTCATACACAAGGGCGGAGCGCATGTTCATCGTTGCGATCTTTAGATAGCTCGGTTCGCGCATGGCGTTGTTCAACATCATGATCGCGGCCTTCCAGTAGCCGCGCTCCCGCTGATCGAGGCTCAGCGCAGATAGATAGTCCGCCGCATCGCCGACGGTTGCGAGCGTGCGGCCGTCCTTCAGCACGATCGGGAACGCCAGCGGCGACCGCTTCTCCAGCTCAAGCACGTGACGCTCCCCCCAAGACGAAGCAGCAATAGCAGAACTGGCTGCGCCGCCATATCGAAGCCTTGCGGGAGGTGGGGCGGCTCAGAAAGAATCCGCCAGCGCGATCTCGGCCTTCAACGCGTCGATGCGCCGTTCGGCTTCCTCGGACGTCAGGTCACCCGCGTACTGGTTGGGCTGATAGGCCTCTTCGGCGAGGCTCCTCAACCGCAGCCCCTGGGCACGGGTCATCAGTCCGCCAAGGCGCTCCGCGACCCCGCCATATCTCACTGCTGCTATGCTCATCGCTGACCTCGCTTGCTGGATCGTGACTTGACATTATGTTCTATTTTTGTTCTAACAAGCCATGGATAACAAAATCAATGAAATTCGCCGGAAGATCAGCACTTTGCGGGCTGAGATGACCCTGATCGAGGCGTCGATCCGGGATCAGGTCAATCGCGACCTTGATTGCAGCGAAGCGTCATACCGGCTGATGGCGATGCGCGCCGAGGTGGCTGAGCTCATTGGTCGGTGGAAGGCCGCCGGGGGCGGCGATCGACTGCCGACGGTCAGGGAGCGGCTGAGCCGGAGCTACGCGGATCGGCCGGCAGCGACGGTCAAGCCGGACCGGAGCAAACCCGGCAAGGGGAAGACCGCGGCAGGCCAGAGCGTCGCGCGAACCTGATCCGGACCAGGTGCAGCCAGGTGCTTGGCGCGGTCTCGCGCCTGAACAGGTTTCCGGGCTGGAACCCGGAGCGCGGGATTGCATTTTCCTGTGGTGAGAGCCAACGCCATAGCATCGCCCAGCGCCATGATCGCCGATCCGACCGCGCCACCGCGGGCATCGATGAATGACGATCGCAGCCCGCTGCTGACGCTGATCTCCTGCATCAGCTGCGTCAGGACGATGCGGCTCGAGAGCAGCTCTCCGGGCAATGACGGCAGGGATATTCTCCAATACCGCTGCGAACACTGCAGCCGCATCGAGCGGGTGCAATTGGTGCGGCGAAGCTGGCCGGCAGACCGCTAGCCGTCGCTTTGCACCACGACCGGAATTTCGACGCCGGTCGGCGCACGACGCGCGCGCTTCAACCCCGGTCGTCCTTTTCCGGTTGCACGATCACGCTGCGCCAAAAGTTCCAATTGCGGATTGGAACTTTTGGTTCCATTCACGATTAAGGTACTCGATTTGTGTCACAAATTGCGGTCCTGGCGTTTTCCCGCTTGAATCAATCAAGGGCAGTCATTCTTATGGTCACACTGGCTCTTCCGAGTCCTTGGATCCTTGGGACTCTTGGCCAGCGCGTAGGGGAAATTCCATGACCGATCTCGGTTCGCCGCCTCGTCCCCGTGCTGATACCCGTCGCGCCCAATCATCCAACGGAAGTCTCGACTCCTCGCACGATCTGCTGCAGTCGCTGCAGGCGATGCGCGGCGGCGACTTCTCGGTCCGGATGCGCGGCGACTATCTCGGGATCGACGGCAAGATCGCGGATGCCTTCAACGAAATCGCGGCTGCCAATGAGCGGATGGCGCAGCAATTGGCGCGCGTCGGACAGGTCGTCGGCCGCGAGGGACAGACCCGCCAGCGCGTCAATTTCGGCCTCGCCAGCGGCGCCTGGGCCGACATGGAGAGCTCGGTCAACACGCTGATCGACGACCTGCTGTGGCCGACCCGCGAGGTCACCCGCGCGGTCGCCGCGGTGGCGCAGGGCGATCTGCTGCAAACCGTGCAGCTCGACGTCGAGGGCAGGCCGCTGCGCGGCGAATTCCTGCAGTCGGCGAACATCGTCAACACGATGATCAAGCAGCTCTCGGTCTTCACCTCGGAGGTGACGCGCGTCGCCCGCGAAGTCGGCACCGAGGGCAAGCTCGGCGGCCAGGCTCAGGTGCCGGAAGTGACCGGCGTCTGGAAGGACCTGACCGAGAGCGTCAACTCGATGGCCAACAACCTGACCGGCCAGGTCCGCAACATCGCCGAGGTCACCATCGCAGTCGCCAACGGCGACTTGTCCAAGAAGATCACAGTCGACGTCCGCGGCGAGATCCTGCAGCTGAAAGAGGCCATCAACACGATGGTCGACCAGCTGCGTTCGTTCGCCTCGGAAGTGACGCGCGTGGCGCGCGAGGTCGGCACCGACGGCAAGCTCGGCGGCCAAGCCATCGTGCCCGGCGTCGCCGGCACCTGGAAGGATCTCACCGACTCGGTGAACGCGATGTGCGGCAATCTGACCGCCCAGGTCCGCAACATCGCCAACGTGACCACCGCGGTGGCCCGCGGCGACCTGTCGCGCAAGATCACGGTCGACGTGTCAGGCGAAATCCTCGAGCTGAAGGACACCATCAACACGATGGTCGACCAGCTCAACTCGTTCGCCTCGGAAGTGACGCGCGTGGCGCGCGAGGTCGGCACCGAAGGCAAGCTCGGCGGCCAGGCCCAGGTGCCCGGCGTCGCCGGCACCTGGAAAGACTTGACCGACAACGTCAACTTCATGGCGTCGAACCTGACCGCTCAGGTCCGCAACATCGCCGACGTCGCGACCGCGATCGCCGGCGGCGATCTGTCGAAGAAGATCACGGTGAACGTCTCGGGCGAGATCCTTCAGCTGAAGGAAACGCTCAACACCATGGTGGACCAGCTCAACGCATTCGCCTCGGAAGTGACGCGCGTGGCGCGCGAGGTCGGCACCGAAGGCAAGCTCGGTGGTCAAGCCAACGTGCTCGGCGTCGCCGGCACCTGGAAGGACCTGACCGACAACGTCAACTTCATGGCCTCGAATCTGACCGCGCAGGTCCGCAATATCGCAGGCGTCACCACCGCGGTCGCCAATGGCGACTTGTCGAAGAAGATCACGGTCGACGTGCGCGGCGAGATCCTTGAACTCAAGGACACCATCAACACGATGGTGGATCAGCTCAACGCCTTCGCCGGCGAGGTGACGCGTGTGGCGCGCGAGGTCGGCACCGAAGGCAAGCTCGGCGGCCAGGCCGAGGTGCGCGGCGTCGCCGGCACCTGGAAGGACCTCACCGACAGTGTCAACTCGATGGCCTCGAACCTGACTGCGCAGGTCCGCAACATCGCCGAGGTCGCGACCGCGGTGGCGAAGGGCGACCTGTCGAAGAAGATCACGGTGAACGTGTCGGGCGAAATCCTTCAGCTGAAGGAAACGCTCAACACGATGGTGGACCAGCTCAACGCCTTCGCCGGCGAGGTGACGCGTGTGGCGCGCGAGGTCGGCACCGACGGCAAGCTCGGCGGTCAGGCCGAGGTGCCCGGCGTCGCCGGCACCTGGAAGGACCTGACCGACAGCGTGAACTCGATGGCCGGCAACCTGACGGCCCAGGTCCGCAACATTGCCGAGGTCGCGACCGCGATCGCCGGCGGCGACCTGTCGCGCAAGATCACGGTCGACGTTCGCGGCGAGATCCTCCAGCTGAAGCAAACGCTGAACACGATGGTCGACCAGCTCAACCGCTTCGCCGGCGAGGTGACGCGCGTGGCGCGCGAGGTCGGCACCGACGGCAGCCTCGGCGGCCAGGCCAACGTGCCCGGCGTCGCCGGCACCTGGAAGGACCTGACCGACAACGTCAACTCGATGGCCGGCAACCTGACCGCGCAAGTCCGCAACATCGCCGAGGTGACGACCGCCGTTGCGCGCGGCGACCTGTCGCGCAAGATCACGGTCGACGTGAAGGGCGAAATCCTCGAGCTGAAGAATACCATCAACACGATGGTCGACCAGCTCAACGCCTTCGCGGGCGAGGTGACGCGCGTGGCGCGCGAGGTCGGCACCGAAGGCAAGCTCGGCGGCCAGGCCGAAGTGCCCGGCGTCGCCGGCACCTGGAAGGATCTGACCGACAACGTCAACTTCATGGCGTCCAACCTGACCGCGCAGGTCCGCAACATCGCCGAAGTGGCGAGCGCGATCGCCGGCGGCGACCTGTCGAAGAAGATCACGGTGGACGTGCGCGGCGAGATCCTGCTGCTCAAGGACACCCTGAATACGATGGTCGAGCAGCTGCGCTCGTTCGCCGCCGAAGTGACGCGCGTGGCGCGCGAGGTCGGCACCGAAGGGCGGCTCGGCGGCCAGGCAGTGGTGCCCGGCGTGGGCGGCACCTGGAAGGACCTGACCGACAACGTCAATCTGTTGGCCGCGAACCTGACCACCCAGGTCCGCAACATCGCGGAAGTGACGACCGCCGTCGCGCGCGGCGACCTGTCGCGCAAGATCACGGTCGACGTGAAGGGCGAAATCCTCGAGCTGAAGAACACCATCAACACGATGGTCGACCAGCTCAACGCCTTCGCCGGCGAGGTGACGCGCGTGGCGCGCGAGGTCGGCACCGAAGGCAAGCTCGGCGGCCAGGCCGAGGTGCCCGGTGTCGCCGGCACCTGGAAGGACCTCACCGACACCGTCAACGTCATGGCAGCGAACCTGACTGAGCAGGTGCGCGGCATCGTCAAGGTGGTGACCGCGGTCGCCAATGGCGACCTGAAGCAGAACCTGACGGTGAAGTCGAAGGGCGAGGTGGCCGCGCTCGCCGACACCATCAACAACATGACCGAGACGCTCGCGACCTTCGCCGAACAGGTCACCAGCGTGGCGCGCGAGGTCGGCGTCGAGGGACGGCTGGGCGGCCAGGCGAACGTGCCCGGCACCGCCGGCACCTGGAAGGATCTCACCGGCAATGTCAATTTGCTGGCGGCCAACCTGACCTCGCAGGTGCGTGCGATCGCGGAAGTGGCCACCGCCGTGACCAAGGGCGACCTGACGCGCTCGATCCAGGTCGACGTGCGCGGCGAGGTCGCCGAGCTCAAGGACAACATCAACACCATGATCGGCAACCTCCGTCTGACGACGGAGCGCAACACCGAACAGGACTGGCTGAAGACCAATCTGGCGCGCTTCACCAACATGCTGCAGGGCCAGCGCGACCTCGCGACCGTCGGCCGCCTGTTGCTGACCGAGCTGGCGCCGCTGATCAACGCCCATATGGGCGTGATCTATCAGGTGGACAACCCCGAGAATGCGCAGCTGCGCCTGCTGTCGGCCTATGCCAGCGACAGCAGCAACCCGCATCCGCAGATCGTCCAGTTCGGCGAGGGGTTGATCGGTCAATGCGCGCTCGACAAGCGCCAGCGCCTCGTCTCCGACATTCCGGGCGACGCAGTGCCGATCAATTCGGCCTTGATGCGGATCATGCCGAAGAACCTCGTCGTGTTCCCGGTGCTGTTCGAGAACCAGGTCAAGGCGGTGATCGAGCTGTCCTCGATCTCGTCGTTCACGACCTCGCAGATCACCTTCCTCGAACAGCTCACCGACAGCATCGGCATCGTGCTCAACAGCATCGAGGCGACGATGCAGACCGAGGCGCTGCTGAAACAGTCGCAACAGCTCGCCGGCGAGCTGCAGACCCAGCAGAAGGAATTGCAGCAGACCAACGACCAGCTCGAGCAGAAGGCCCAGCAGCTCGCCGAACGCAACGTCGACGTCGAGCGCAAGAACCAGGAGATCGAACAGGCCCGCCGCGCGCTGGAGGAGAAGGCGACCGAGCTGTCGCTGACCTCGAAGTACAAGTCGGAGTTCCTGGCCAACATGTCGCACGAGCTGCGGACGCCGTTGAACTCGATCCTGATCCTCGGCCAGCAGCTCACGGAAAACCCCGACGGCAATTTGACCGCCAAGCAGGTCGAGTTCGCCCGCACCATTCACGGCGCCGGCACCGACCTGTTGAACCTCATCAGCGACATCCTCGATCTGTCCAAGATCGAGTCCGGCACGGTGACGGTGGACGCTGAGGAGATTTTGACCTCGAGCCTGCTCGAGACTGTCGGGCGGCCGTTCCGGCATGAGGCCGAGAACCGTCACCTGTCCTTCAGCATCGACGTGGACGCCAACCTTGCGCGCAGCATGGTCACCGACTCCAAGCGGCTGCAGCAGGTGTTGAAGAACCTGTTGTCGAACGCGTTCAAGTTCACCGCGGAAGGCGGCGTCAGCCTGACCGTCTCGGCGGCCATCGGCGGCTGGAGCGCGGAGCACGCGATCCTCAACACCGCGCCTGCCGTGGTTGCGTTCGAAGTGTCGGATACCGGCATCGGTATTCCGCAGGACAAACAGAAGCTGATCTTCGAGGCGTTCCAGCAGGCCGACGCCGGCACCAGCCGCAAATACGGCGGCACCGGTCTTGGCCTTGCCATCAGCCGCGAGCTGGCGGGCCTGCTCGGCGGCGAGATCCATCTGCGCAGCGCGCCGGGCAGGGGCTCGAGCTTCACGCTCTACCTGCCGCTGAAATATGCCGGACCCTCGGTCGCACTGCGGCCGCAGGCTCAGCCGATACAAATGCCGCACACCTCGGCGCCGTCGCTGCAGGCGGCGAGTACGCAGGAGCGTGTGATCGAGCAGCTTCCGGATGACCGGCTCGATCTCGAGGCCGGCGACACCATCCTCTTGATCGTCGAGGACGACCCGCATTACGCGCGGGTGCTGATCGATCTGGCGCGCGACAAGGGCTTCAAGGTGCTGGTCGCAAGCCGAGGCGCCGAGGCGCTCGATCTCGCCAAGCAGTTCCAGCCGAGCGCGGTCTCGCTCGACGTCTTTCTGCCCGACATGCTGGGCTGGACCGTGCTGAGCCAGCTGAAGCACAATCCGCTGACCCGTCACATTCCGGTCCAGATCATCACGCTCGACGAGGATCGGCAGCACGCACTGGCGCGCGGCGCGTTCTCCTTCGTCAACAAGCCGACCACGACGGAAGGCGTCAGCGCGGCGCTGTCGCAGATCAAGGAATATGCCAGGCCGCGCCGCAAGCGCCTGCTGATCGTGGAGGACAATGCGGCCGAGCAGCTCAGCATCACCGAACTGCTCGGGCACGAGGATATCGAGATCGTGACCAGCGACACCGGGGCAGGAGCGCTCTCGACCTTGCGCGAACATCCCTGCGACTGCGTCGTGCTCGATCTGCGGCTGCCCGACATGAGCGGCTTCGAGGTGCTGGATCAGATCCGCAAGGACGAGACGCTGTCCAATATTCCCGTTGTCGTGTTTACGGGCCGGGAACTCTCGGCAGAGGAGGACGCGGAACTGCACACGATGGCGCGCAGCATTGTCGTCAAAGGTGTGGAGTCGCCCGAACGTCTGCTCGACGAAACGTCACTGTTCCTGCACCGTGTGATCACGGAATTGCCCGTCGAAAAACAGAGGATGCTGGAGAAGCTCAACAGTTCCGATGAGGATCTGATTGGCAAGACCGCGCTTCTGGTCGACGACGACGCCCGCAATATCTTCGCGCTGTCGAGCGTGCTGGAGCGGCGAGGTATGAAGGTGTTGACTGCGACAACAGGTCACGAGGCGATCTCGCTGGTCGAGTCCAACCCGAAGATCGCGATCGTGCTGATGGACATCATGATGCCTCAGATGGACGGTTACCAGACCATCGGCGCGATCCGGCAAAATCCCGCCTTTGCGCGGCTGCCGATCATCGCGCTGACCGCGAAGGCGATGAAAGGCGACCGCGAGAAATGCCTGGAGGCAGGTGCGTCCGACTATCTGGCGAAACCCGTGAACACCGAGCAATTGCTGCTGGCGATCCGCATGTGGCTGCACCGCTGATCGGCGATCGAACATGATGGACCATGAAAAGGTAAACATCCTTCTGGTCGATGACCAGCCGGCCAAGCTGCTGGCCTATGAGGTCATCCTGAAGGACCTCGGCGAGACGCTGGTCGCGGCGTCGTCCGGCCGCGAGGCACTGGAGTTCCTGCTGAAGAACGAAGTCGCGGTGATCCTGGTCGACGTCTGCATGCCCGAGCTCGACGGCTTCGAACTCGCGGCGATGATCCGCGAGCATCCGCGGTTCCAGAAGACCGCGATGATCTTCATCTCGGCGATCCAGGTCAGCGATATCGACCGGCTGCGCGGCTACGAAATGGGCGCGGTCGACTACGTCCCGGTGCCGGTCGTGCCCGAGGTGCTGCGGGCCAAGATCCGGGTGTTCGCCGAGCTCTACCGCAAGACACGGCAGCTCGAACGCCTCAACGCCGAGCTCGAGGACCGCGTGCGCGCGCGCACCGCCGAGCTCGAGCAGTCGACCACCCGGCTGGTCGAAAGCGAGGCGCGCCGCAGCATGGCGATTGCCGCCGGCAAAATGGGTTCATGGGACTGGGACTGGGTCAACGGCGACTGGATGTGGGACGAGGGCCAATACAAGATCTTCGGCGTCGATCCCAAAACCTTCGCGCTGACATCGGACAATATCCAGGGGCTGTTCCACCCCGACGATGTCGAAGAGCTGAAGCAGGCCTGGGCCGGGTTCGGCAACGGCCAGACGTCCTATGAAGCCGAATTCCGCGTCATGCGGCCGGATGGCGAGGTGCGCTGGTGCGTCGGCACGGCGGCGGCGACCAGCGACCGGAACGGCAGGGTGGTGCGGGTGAGCGGCGTGACCGTCGACATCACCGATCGCAAGAAGGCCGAGGAACGGCAGAGCCTGTTGACCCGCGAGGTCGACCATCGTGCCAAGAATGCGCTCGCGCTGGCGCAATCGATCGTGCGGTTGACGCGCGCGCAGAACGTGACCGCCTATGTGCGGGCGGTCGAGGGCCGCATCACGGCGCTGGCGCGGGTTCACACCGTGCTGTCGTTGTCGAGCTGGCAGGGGGCTGAGATCCGACGGCTGGTGACCGAAGAGATCGCGCCTTATTCCGAGGCCGGGCAAATCCAGATCGAGGGCGCCGAGGTGCAGTTGCAGCCCGCGACCGCGCAGACGTTGGCGCTGGCGCTGCATGAGCTCGTCACCAACTCCGCCAAATACGGCAGCCTGTCGGTGCTGCCGGGCCGGCTCGCGATCACCTGGGAAGTGCAGGACGACACGCTGATCCTGGCCTGGGTGGAATCCGGCGGGCCGCCGGTGACCAAGCCGAAGCAGAAGGGTTTCGGCACGCGAAGCGTGATCGCCAGTATCGAGACCCAGCTCGGTGGAAGGGCCGATTTCGATTGGCGCGCCGAGGGCCTGATCTGCCGGCTCACGGTTCCGCTCAAGTCGCTTGTTGCGGAGACCACGGCGTACCGCGACCTATCAGCAGCTGCGCGTGAGCCTATGGTCAGTTCCAGGGCCGTTTAGCAGGAACCAAGCCTCCGGCGCTGCGGTTAACGAGTGCTGATCGCTCCGTTCGTAGCCTGAGGTGCTGCCGTGGATGCCCAAACCCGAGAGCGCGGGCCCTCCGTTGAGGAACCGCGGCAGCCCAACCACGCTCCAGAGCAAAAAACGCGTCCAGACCGTGCGCCGCCCCCGCAGCCGGATACCGACCGCAAGCCGTCGATGCGCGACCGGCTCCGCGAGCACTGGATGCTTGCCACGGCCGGCGCCTGTCTGCTGCTGCTCGCGCTCGTTGGTGGCGTGATCTACTGGCTCAACGTCCGGCATTATGAATCGACCGACGACGCGTTTGTGGCTGCGCGCAGTTTTGCCGTTGCAGCAAAGGTCGGCGGCTACGTCGTCGAGGTCCCCGTCACCGACAACCAGCACGTCAATGCCGGCGATCTCCTCGCGCGGATCGATGAGCGTGACTACAAGATATCAGTCGATCAGGCCGAGGCGCAGGTTGCGGTCGCCGAGGCCAATATCGCCAACGTCGAGGCTCAGATCGACAGCCAGCAGGAGCAGATCAAGGAAGCCAGGGCGCAGGCGCAACAGGCCGAAGCACAACTGAAATTTGCCGAGCAAGAGGCCGCCCGCGCGCAAGATCTCGTCGAGAAGGGGGCCGGCACGGTGCAGCGCCAGCAGCAGACACGCTCCGACCTCGACGCTCAACAGGCCAATGCGAGCCGCGCGAGGACAGCGGTGACCGCGGCCGAGCTCGGCGTCAAGACGCTCGACGCTCAGCTCAAGAGCAGCAAGGCATCGCTGGAGCAGGCGCAGACGCAGCTCGATCAAGCCAAGCTGAATTTGCAATACACCCGCATCACTGCGGCGCAGTCCGGACGCGTCGTCAAGCTGAGCGGTGCGGTCGGCACCTTTGTCGCGCCGGCACAGAGCGTCATGATGCTCGTCCCTGACGAAGTCTGGATCACCGCAAACTACAAGGAAACGCAGCTGACCGACATGCGTCCGGGTCAGCCGGTCGAAGTCAGGATCGACGCCTATCCGGGACGCAAGCTCACCGGCCACGTGGCTTCGGTTCAACCCGGCTCGGGCACTGCGTTCAGCCTGTTGCCGGCGGAGAACGCGACCGGCAATTTCGTCAAGGTCGTGCAGCGCGTTCCCGTGAAGATCGTGGTCGACAACTGGCCTGATGATGTGCCGGTCGGGCCGGGCATGTCGGTCGTGCCCTGGACCAGGGTGCGATGAGCGAGGTCGCGGCAGGTGGCGGCGCGGCCTGGTCGCCCGAGCGTTCGGCTGCGGGCGGGCATAATCCCTATCTGATTGCCTTCGTCGTCTCGATCGCGACCTTCATGGAGGTGCTCGACACCACGATCGCGAACGTTGCGTTGCGCCACATCGCGGGCGGATTGGCCGTCGGCATCGACGAGAGCACCTATGTCATCACCAGCTATCTCGTTGCCAATGCCATCGTGCTGTCGATCTCGGGCTGGCTGTCGACCGTGATCGGCCGCAAGCGGTTCTACATGATCTGCGTCGCCACGTTCGCCTTCGCCTCGCTGCTGTGCGGATTGGCCTGGAGCCTGGAGGCGCTGGTTCTGTTTCGGATCATCCAGGGCCTCGGCGGCGGCGGGATGGCGACCAGCGAGCAGGCGATCCTTGCCGACTCCTTTCCGCCGGCCAAGCGGGGCCAGGCATTCGCGATCTACGGCGTGGCAGTGGTGGTTGCTCCCGTGATCGGGCCGACGCTCGGCGGCTGGATCACCGACACCTACACCTGGCACTGGATCTTCCTGATCAACGTGCCGATGGGCTTGATCTCACTGTTCCTGGTTGGGACCCTGGTCAAGGAGCCGTCCGGCGCCGAAGAGGAGCGCAAGGAACTGCTCAAGAACGGCCTGCGCGTCGACTATATCGGCTTCGTGCTGGTCGCGATCGGGCTCGGCTCGCTTGAATTCGTGTTGGACGAAGGCCAACGCAAGGACTGGTTCGGGTCCGACATGATCACGGGCTTCGCACTGGCGTCGGCGGTTTGCCTGATTGCGCTGATCCCCTGGGAGCTGACGCGCAAGGATCCGATCGTCGATCTCCGCCTGCTGGGACGCCGCCAGTTCGGATCGTGCTTCCTGGTGATGCTGTGCACCGGCGCCGTCCTGATCTCGTCGACGCAGCTGATACCGCAATTGTTGCAGACCGAGCTGAACTATACCGCGTTTCTTGCCGGGCTCGCGCTGTCACCCGGCGGCATCGTCACCCTGATCCTGATGCCGGTGGTCGGCAATCTCGTCAGCCGTGTTCAGCCGAAATATCTGATCGCGCTCGGCGGTTGCATCGTCGCGTTCTCGATGTGGCATCTGACCGGGCTGAACGGCGACATCACTTATGGCTATGCCGCGCTGGCGCGCATCTTCCTCTCCGCGGGGCTTCCGTTCCTGTTCCTGCCGGTCACGACAGCGTCTTATGACGGCGTGCCGGCGGACAAGACCAACCAGGCCTCGGCGCTGATCAACGTCGCGCGCAATATCGGTGGATCGATGGGCGTCGCACTGGCGCAAACAGCGCTGGCGCAGCGCCAGCAATTTCACCAGAGCCGGCTGATCGAGCATGCCGCGCCGTCCGATCTTGGGTATCAGCAAACCATCGACACGATGACGCGCTACTTCCAGGCGCAGGGATCGAATGCGTCGGACGCCGCATCTCAGGCGATCGCCTGGGTGGGCCAGACCCTGCAGCAGCAGGTCGATCTCCTTGCTTACATCGACGTGTTCTGGATGCTTTCGATCGTCGGCCTCGTGATGATCCCGCTTGCCTTGATCATCAAGCCGGTCGACCTGGCTGGACCGCCAAAGGGACACTAGGGCAGACGACATTGTGAATGCGGCTAGCAGCCGAACCGCGCTATGAATTGCGTGGCTGTTAGGATTTCACGTGAGGCGCAAATGCATAAAACGAAACTTGCCGGCGTGAGTCTGTCCGTCATTTTCCTCGCTACGGTCGGCATTGCGCGATCAGATGCCGAGCCTGTCCTCAAAGGCGCGGACGCCTTCGGCGACTGGCAGCGTGACAAGCCCGGCACGGTGCGCCTGATCACGTCGCAGGACTTGCCCAGACCGGGTGCTACGGCCTCCAGCAGCAATTCGTCGCGCGTGGTGCGGCGGCCTGCCTCGGCCGTGCCGCAGGTGCCGGCGGGATTCAAGGTCGAGCTGTTCGCGAGCGGGTTGAGCGGCCCCCGGATCATCCGGACCGCGCCCAATGGCGACATCCTCGTCGCGGAAACCGGCTCCGGTCGCATTCGCGTCCTGCGCAGCGAGAGTGGCGCCAGCAAGCCGGCCACCAATGAAGTCTACGCCACCGGATTGAACCGGCCGTTCGGCATCGCGTTCTTCCCGAGCGGCGATGATCCGCAATGGCTCTATGTCGCCAACACCGACAGCGTCGTGCGCTTTGCCTACCGCAGCGGCGATCTCAAGGCACAAGAAAGACCCGAGACGATCGTCGCCAATCTTCCGCACGGCTACGGCCATTCCACGCGTGACATCGCCTTCACACCCGACAATAAGCGGATGCTGGTGTCGGTCGGCTCCGCTGGCAACGCAGGCGAGGGGCTTGGCCAGCCACCTGGTGGCATCGAGGCCTGGAGCCGCGACCATGCGCTTGGCGCAGCGTGGGGAGCCGAGACCGATCGCGCCGCCGTGCTCGCCTTCGATCCCGACGGCAAGAACCGGAAGCTGTTCGCCACCGGTATCCGCAACTGCGTGGGGCTGGCAATCCAGCCCGGCAGCGGCACGCCCTGGTGTTCGACCAACGAGCGCGACGGCCGCGGCGACAATCTCGTGCCCGACTATGTGACACGCATTCGCGAAGGGGCGTTCTACGGCTGGCCCTGGTACTATATCGGTGCCAACGAGGACCCGGCGCATGCCGATGCGCGGCCGGACCTCAAGGACAAGGTGACGGTCCCCGACGTGCTGTTGCAGGCCCACTCGGCCTCGCTTGGCCTGACCTTCTACACCGGCAGCAACTTTCCGTCCGAGTATCGCGGCGATGGCTTTGCCGCCGAGCACGGCTCGTGGAATCGATCCAAGCGCACCGGCTACAAGGTCATTCGCATCAGGCTGAAGGACGGCGTGCCGACCGGCGAATATGAGGATTTCGTCACCGGCTTTGTCCTCGGCGACAATGAGGTCTGGGGCCGCCCGGTCGGCGTGACCGTGGCGCGCGACGGCGCGCTGCTGGTCTCCGAAGACGGCAACGGCACGATCTGGCGCGTCAGCCACGAGTAGCCGTCGGGTCGCTATCCCAGCCCGTCCTTGAGGCCGTAGTCCTCGTAGATCGTGAGCGGGTCGGTATCCGGAAACAACCGGCACTTGGCCTGCGCCAGATGCAGCGTGACGGCGCCGGCCTCGCACCGCGCGGTCAGGATTTTCCGGACATCCTCCATGTGCGCGCGCGGCTGGTGCTTCGACGGCAGCTGTTCAAGCGCAACCAGCGCCGTGGCCAGGGCCTCCGTCACCACCCATTCGTCGTGTCCGGTAATTCCCTTTCGCGGCATCGCCACATCCTCCGTCACACCGGCTGCAACATTGTAGCGCGAGAAGGGTGGGGGCTGTCATCAGCCAACATGGCCACGGCCGCAGGGAACTGGCTGGAGGAAGCCCTGCCACGATGCGCCGCAGGGAACCGGCGTGGCAGCGCGTGCGGGCAATGATTAGAACGTCGGTCAAGCGCCTTCATCCCAATCAGCCAGCCAGATGTTCGAACCCTATCTCTCGGCCTGGAGCCTCGTTCCCGACGGCAATCCGATCGTGACCCGTGCTGCACGGTTGCTGCCGGTGCGGCGACACGGGATGCCTGCCATGCTCAAGCTCTCGCACGAGGTGGACGAACGCCTCGGCGCCATTGTGATGGAGTGGTGGGACGGCGACGGTGCGGCGCGGGTCCTTGCCCGCGACGGCGACGCGGTGTTGCTCGAACGGGCGATGGGATCGACATCGCTGAGCGAGATGGCACGAACCGGCCGGGACGACGACGCCTGCCGAATCCTCTGTGCAACGGCTGACCGGCTCCACGCCGAGCGAACCAAACCGCGGCCGGACCTGACGCCGCTCACACACTGGTTTCGCGAGTTGTGGCCCGCAGCGAGGACGCATGGCGGCATCCTGAACCGATCGGCTGAGATCGCTGAAGCGCTGCTCGCCGATCAGCGCGAGATCGTGGTGCTGCATGGCGACCTGCACCATGACAATGTGCTCGACTTCGGCGCGCGCGGCTGGCTGGCGATCGATCCAAAGCATCTCGTCGGCGACCGCGGCTTCGACTTCGCCAACATCTTCACCAATCCGGATCTTGCCGATCCGACACGCCCCGTCGCAACCGAGCAAGGCCGCTTTGCACGGCGTCTCGACATCGTCCTGGAAGAAGCGCGGCTCGATCGCCGGCGCCTGCTGTCATGGATCATCGCCTGGACCGGCCTGTCGGCGGCATGGTTTCTCGGCGACGGCGATCCGCTCGCCGACATCGATCTGCAGATTGCAAGGCTTGCCGCAGCCGAGCTCGACCGGATGGCGTAGGGCGCGCAGAGCGATTATGCCGCTACCGCACTCGCTCCACTCAGCGACACGCTCAGAATTCGCCACTTCGATATGTCGAAGAAGTAGGCGGCCTTGATGCGCGCGGAGGCGGGGTCCGGCGCTTGAATTGCCGTGTGGAATTTCCGCTCCCCATCGCTCAGCGAAATCCGGAATGTCTGCATTGGTCGAACCTCCACGCGCCGATGCTGCGGCAAGGAGGGTTAAGATCCGGTTGCTGCTTGCGACGCGCGCAAATTGCGGCGCTTGTTATGCGGGCGCGTTTGAGCGCAGCGCCGGCGGAAGCCGCACCATTGTGTCCTCGGCACCGACCACGCGTCCGTCCTGCGCGCGCAACTCAAGCCGGCGCACCGGCAAGCCGTTCTTCTTGTCGACCAGCAGCACATGCGCCTCATCGGGGTCGAAGAAGAAATCCTCGCCCCATTGCCGGAGCGCGACGAGGAGCGGGAAGAGCCCGCGCCCCTTCTCGGTCAGCACATATTCCTGATACGGGCTGCCGTCGGCTGCCGGCACCGTCTCCATGATGCCGTGCGCGAGCAGATTGCGCAGCCGGGCCGAGAGGATGTTCTTGGCTAGCCCGAGGCTCTTCTGAAACTCGCCGAACCGGCGCAGCCCGTCGAACGCATCGCGGACGATCAGGAGCGACCACCAGTCGCCGATCGCATCCAGCGGCCGGGCCACGCCGCACAAGGACTCCCTGTGGCTCACTCTCTTGGCCATCGCGATTCGCCTGACGCTCCCTTGGTTTCGCGGGGTCGATCGGCTCGGTGTCAGGTCCGACCGTCGGGCTGATATAGCGGTTGCAAATTGAAACCTCAAGCGATACACGCTGGTTTCAAACTAAAACCATCGTGAGGTTCGCCATGATCCAAGCCGACGCCACGTTCGACGGCACCTTTCCGTTCGCGCCACATTTCAGCGCAGCTCCGGGCTTCCAGATGCACTATCTCGACGAAGGCCCGCGGGACGGCGAGGTGGTGCTGTGCCTGCACGGCGAACCGACCTGGGGCTATCTGTTCCGCCATCTGGTGCCGGTGCTGAGCGCAACGCATCGCGTGGTAGTTCCGGATCACATGGGCTTCGGCAAGAGCGCGACGCCGGCGCAGCGCAGCTATTGGCTGCAGGACCATGTCGACAATCTCGAAGCGCTGGTCGGCGCACTCGACCTCACCGACATCACCCTCGTCATGCATGATTTCGGCGGACCGGTCGGCATGGGATTCGCCGCGCGCCATCCGGATCGCATCCGGCGCATCATCTCGGCCAACGGGCCGACGCCGTTCGGGCAGCGCGACCTGGTCGAGCGCGTGGTCGCAAACGCCGAGGTCTCGCCCTGGTTTCAATGGATCGCCAGGGCCGAGGCAAGCGATGAACTCGAACCGGTGCTTGGACAGCTCGGCTTCAACATCCTGAGCACGCTGAAACTCAACGGCTTCGAGAACAATGCGGTCATCACCGACGCCTGGCTCGCGGCCTACGGCGCGCCGTTCGCGCGTCCCGCCGATTGCCTCGGCGCGATCGGGTGGGCCAAGGGCTTTGCCACCGGCGCACATACGTTCGCAGCACCCGATCCCGCCGCCGACCGCCTGATCCGCAGCAAGCCCGCGCTCGCGATCTGGGGCGAGGCGGACCGCACGCTGCGTGCCGAGCATTTCCTGCCGCTGTTTTCCGCGATCTTCCCGGCGGCCCCGATCAGGCGTCTTGCCGGTGTCGGGCACTACTGCTTCGAGGATGCCCCGCAGGAGATCTCCGGCCTGATCGCGGAGTTCGTCCGGCAGACCTGACGTTGATCAGTCGAGAAAACGCGGCAAACGAGCCTGGGGTCCGTTGTATCAGCCGGCAGGCGGCTGATCGCTGGTCTGTGAAGAATGCTATTGACGCCTTGCGGGTTAGCTCGACAATTGCCGTAACGCGAAGCCAAGCCGTTTATGTTTACTCGAAGGAGTTTTAGATGAGGATTGTCCCGTTCGCTGCATGTCTTATCATCGTTTGTCATGGCGCGGCCGCTCAAACTTCCGGATGCTCGGCCATTTCGAACGCGAGCGATCGACTGTCCTGCTATGACAAGGCCGCGTCGATCGCAGGCAGCAGCCCGGAGAAAGACAAGACCGCGCCATCAGGTACTTCAGAAGCGCCATCGAAGAAACGAAGCGTTGTCGAGATGCTTGCCGATGAGAACGCAAAACTGAACGCAAAGCTCAAAACCATATGCCGCGGCTGCTGACGTCGATGAAATCCAAATCGGTCATCCACCGGCAGCGAGACCCGTTACTGATCGGGCTTTGTAATGAAGCTCCGGTTTTGATCGCGGATCTCCGCAGCCGCTTCGTCGTAGAGGAAGGGGAGGAAGGCATAGCGCCTTCCGCGCGTGACCAAACTCACGGCGTGCAATAATGAGCAAGAGAAGACCACGGCGCACCCCGGGGGCGGCTTGAATGATTGAGGTCCGTATTCGGGAAAACCGATTTCGCCTCCCTCAAAATCCTGGTTTAGATTGATTGAAACCGCAAAGCGGCGGTGGGCCGTTCCCTTGGTCGTGTTGTCACGATGGGGCGCAAAGTGCGCGTTGTCGGCGGCGTCGTAGCAGCCGACCATGTATCGTTCGATGTGAGTGGCCTTGAATTGGTGAACCTTGGCAATCTCCGGGACGATCGCTCGATCGATTCTCTGGTCGACCTGCCGCCTCAGTTCGACATCTTCCAGAAGATAATCTCTCCGCGCCTTGAATCGCAGGTCCGTCACACCGACCGTCTTGCCGTCGATCTCACGCATGACGCCGGACATTTGGCCGCCGTTCGCCTCATAAAGATCGATCAGGCGCTTGCAGAAGCTCGGTTCGAAGACATTCGGCAGATAGAGGATCGGGGCCTGCAAACGTATTCCAGAGAAGCGATCTGGCGGCGGCAGAGAACGCAGGTGCGATATCAGCCAGGAGGTTCGCGCAATCGGAAGCAAGCCGATTACCCGCAGCGTTGGATCGATCAGCACCCACATCCGCGTGTAGCGGGATTGCTTGGCTTGGCCCTCCGAAATTGCCCCGTAGAGACGGCTAACTTTGCCGTCGAAATCCAAAAAATACTTAACACCGTCTCTCTCGGATATCTTCTGCTCAGCCTTGTCCTTTTGATCGACCGTCACGCCATAGAAGGCCGCGTGCTTTCCGTTGAAAACGTCAGCCGCGTCCAGAACCTGCTGGATCAATTCGCGTGCCGGATCGTCACCCGCGCTGCCAAGAAAACAGAGTGCGAGATACCGGCCGGCAGCGGTCGAAAACGTATAATTCGGTACCGAGAGCGTTTGTTGTGAAAACCACGGGGCTGCGCTTCCCGGACCAATGTCCGGCTTCTCCTCGTGACTTTGAATCATCCGATCACCTCAATTATTCATCCGAATATGAATTTCGCTTCACGCGGCCACAGCGAGCGCCAAACGAGGGATCACTGCAATGCGGCCGGGTGCCCGACATGGCCGTCCACCGCCCGAGCGGCGCGCACGATGGTGGCCATGCCCAACTGAATGGCGATGAAGATGCCACGAATGCTCCAAAATGCCCAGCGGCTGGCGTGAGCCGGCCGCCGTTGCGAGCACGCGAGGTCTGGTTTGAATAGACCGGGTGAACCGCACAAGGCGATCCGTCCCCGGATCACATGGTGCATTCCGCCGAGATCGCCGCCTCGAGCGCCGGCACCCAGGCGCGGTACGCGGCAGCGGTGAAGTGAATGCCGTCGGGCATCTTCGCGCCGGACGGCAGATGCGGGTCGATGAAGCGAATGCCGCGCGCGGCCGCGGCCGCTTCGATCGCCTGATTGGTCGCGCGGTCGGCGGCCACGGCAATCGCCACCAGCGGCCGCGTCGACAGCGGCTTGACGGTGTCGATGAGGTCGGCGAAGTCGCGTTGCGCCGTTGGCGATCCGGCATCGTTCGCGCCGACTGCGAGCACGAGCAGGAACGCGTCCTGGTCGGCGAGCAGGCGCCCGGCGAGGCGCGTTGCCTCCCGAATGGTCTGGCCGCCAACGCCGGCATTGATGACCGGACGTCCGCAAAGCTGCCGCGGCAGCGGCGCCATTTCAGTGATGCTGTCGCCAAGCACGACGATCGGCGCCGTTGCGCCACTGAGCGCGGCGCGGATCATGAATTCGCGCACCGCGGCATGATCGTGAAAGGCGTGCCGCGATACTTCCCCGAAGCGGCTGCGCATCCTTTGCAGCTCCGCAAAGGAAGCGACAAAAGCGACCAGAAAAATGACGGCCAAAAGCCACGGAAGTGCGCGACGCATTGCGTCTCAGCGCTACCATCGCGACTTCAGCCCGGGCAATATTCAGAAACAACCGTACAACGCCGGAGCGTTCACTTTCTGCGGATCGCGCGTAGCGGGAGGTTACGGGATACGGCTGCGCGCAGCCTGTTACCTCTATGCTGTCTGTTCGATCGTTGTCGCCTCCGCACCCGCGTGGTCTTGCTCTTGGATCTGAGTGAGGCAGCACGGCGCGCGCGACCGGGGCGCTGGCGGGCCGGGAACGATGAAGATGGGCACTATGTCTGCGTCATAGCCACCTGAAACCCGCTACAGTCCTGCTTCTTCGAGTAGCAGGCAGAAAGACGCCGTCACGGGCGTAGACCAGATAGTGGCTTATCCCGTTCGCTCGACCAGCCTCAGTGACTTGCGTCGTATCGCGAACGGTTAGCGTGAATGGTTGCTATGTTCGCGCGCGTCCACTGCGCCAGATGCCGCACAGGTTCCGACAGCGAGTGCCCCAGCGCGGTCAGCGTATATTCGACCTGCGGGGGTGTGGTGGGACAGACAGTCCGCTCAACCATGCCGTCCCGCTCGAGCGTTTTCAGAGTTCGCGTCAGCATTTGCTGCGAGATGTCGCCGACCTGACGCTTCAGCTCGTTGAAACGGCGCGGCTGGTCGCGAAGCGCAACCACAACCTGCATCGTCCACTTGTCTCCTACGCGGCTGAGTACCTCGCTAACCTGGCGGCAGTCGGGGGGAGCCTCGGGTGACGAAGGCATATCCATCTGACTTGCTCCCAAAAATATGCGTTCTTGGAAGGCCTCCGATAGTCACTTAGGTGGTGGTGGTCAATATCGTTGACCACGTAGACCTCGAACATGCTTCACCCCACCACTACGGAGAGCCTTATGATCCTCTATTACGCGCCCGGCGCGTGCAGCCAGGCCAGCCACATCGCGCTGATCGAGGCCGGCCTGCCTCACAAACTTGTTCGCGTTGGTCGCGACAAGCAGACGGAAGAAGGCCGTGACTTCCGGAAGATCAACCCCAAGGGCTATACGCCTGCGCTCGAACTCGACGATGGGACGATCCTGACCGAGAACCTCGTCATTCTTGCCTACATCGCGCAACTGACCGGCAAACTCCTGCCGCTGGATGGCCTCGTCCGCTGGCGCGCGCTGGAAGCCACTGAATTCATGACAACCGAGATCCACGTCAACTTCAGGCCATACTTCTTCGACGCGCCGCACGCAGAGAAGGACAAGGCCCGGCAGATGCTGGACAGGCGCTTCACGACGATCGCGGAGCAACTCGGCGACAAGCGATTCCTGGTGAGCGATCAGATCACGATCGCCGATCTCTATCTGTTCGTGATGCTGTCGTGGGCCGCCATGTTCGGGGTCGAAGTGCCGGAACGGCTCGGCAGCTATCTTGGGCGGATGAGGAAGATGCCCTCGGTCGTCAAGGCGCTCACCGAGGAAGGGCTGGCCGCCACCTGAATAGCAGGGCTTTTACTCTGTCCAATGAGTTACGACCGGAGTATCCGCCGCATAGGGCGGCCATTGCGGCGTAACTTCCGGCGGAGAACGACAACGAATGGTCTCCCCACGCCATGGATATCTAAATTTGCGCCACAGCTTCCATACGGATGCGATCAACAGACGTTCGCCGCGCCCCGTCGAACGCTTCCTGGTCATCCATCGTCAAGCGACGTTTTTGCCCGGGGATCGCCCGCACCCGAGAAACAGTTCAACAAGATCAAAGGGACGGTGGCGGAAGGGGTGGGATTCGAACCCACGGTACCCTTGCGGGCACGCCGGTTTTCAAGACCGGTGCCTTAAACCACTCGGCCACCCTTCCGGATCGATCGGATCAGGCCCTTACCGTAGGGCGGCGCCGAACGCAACGCGAACTTGGCAGGAACGCCGCTGTCGGATAGGTCGTTCGCTCGGTTCACCGGCAGCCAACAGACTGAATTTGAATATGAAGCGCGTCCTGTTCCTTTGCACCGGCAATTACTATCGAAGCCGCTACGCGGAAGAGCTGTTCAACCATCTCGCCAAGACCAAGCGTCTGGCATGGCACGCATCCTCCAGGGGTGCGGCTGAGCGAGGCTCGCCCGACAATGTCGGGCCGATGTCGGTCTTCACCGATGACCGCCTTCGCGCGGAGGGCATCGTTCCGGAGGGCGCAACGCGCTATCCGCAGCCCTGCACATTGGCCGATTTCGACGGTGCCGACCTGGTGATCGCGCTCAAGGAGGCAGAGCACCGTCCGCTGATCGAGCGCCGGTTCCCCGAAGTCGCGGGCAGGGTGACGTATTGGCACGTGGACGATATCGACGTCGCCCATCCGGCGGTCGCGCTGGCCATGCTCGACGATCTCGTCCGCGAGCTGGTGTCGTCACTCGGATAAATCACGCTTCAGGAAGATCGCCAGCGCATACGCCGCGGGGCGCGCGAGCAGGTCGCTGATCCGTTCGAGCTCGTCGACGGCGACGATCTCGAGGCGGCCTTCGGTCACGTTCAGCTGCTCGACAGGCACGTCGCGGGCGAGGAACACCTCGCCGCGCAGGGTGCCGCCTGGCGTCACATGATCCGGTCCGGAATACCGCCCGATCAGCTCAAACCGCTCGGGCGGCAGATAATAGCCAATCTCCTCATGAATCTCGCGAACGACGCATTCCAGGAAGCTCTCGGCACCTTCGCGCCGGCCGCCAAACAGGCTGATCTTTCCGCGATCGGAGACGTGGGGAAGATCGTCACGCCGCTGCAACAGGAGCCGGCCATCCGTGCTGATGAGGAGAGCGGATGTTCCCTCTCTGACCGCGCCGGTCATCCGTCAGTCCGCTCCCTACCAGTGTGCAGCGTGCACGAGGAGTGAGTCCGGGCGAAGACAGCGCAGCCACTGTGCCGACGAGGCAAGGCAAGCGTCTGCGATTGCATCGCTACGTGCATGCTTTAGCCGGTATACGGAGATTTCAGGATTGGCGCCGACCATGGGTCGGCGAGGGATGCCTGTCGTGGCGCAGGCGCGGATCGCACCCAGGGTGTCGCGCGTTCAGCCGAATGCGAACGCCAGCAGGCTGGAGCACAGCAGCACGAGGCTTGCTGCGGTCAGGGTCAGAAATCCGTCGGAGACCAAATCGTGATTACGCATGATACACCTGCTTTCAACCGATGCTCATCCGAATTGATTAAAGCTTTCCGAACATTCGCTCCTGGAAAGAGGTGACGCGTCTTTCCGCCTTTCAACGGACCGTCAGGCCCGGTACCGATAGCCTTCCACGGCATGCGCCAAGAAGATCGCCGCACTCACCAGGCCCATCACCGCTGTAACCGTCTCGATCATCGCAAACTTCCTTTGCGCCCCACGCGGAGGAGAAAACGATTGCAGCCTTGCACAGTCAAAAAGATTCAATTGTCGGAATCCAAGATGCCCCCCGACTGATGATTTGCTGCAACAGTGTGTCTGATAGCGGGACAGGCGAGGGCGTTTTGCATGGCCGAGGGTCAGTAGAACGACGGAGGGGACGCAACAGACCATTCACCAAGACGCCACCGCCGGGCAGCTCTCCCCATTTCCGCCGTGTTCCAGTTGCGATATCTTCACCATCCGGTGCGGAGGTGGGCCGCACAGTGACAGAATCGTTCTCCGCGCCTCGGAGTAGGCGCGGGTCCGGCAGAATGGTACTTGGGGCAGATGGGGACTAGACGGCCAGATTCGATGATCCGGACGGCGCGCAGCGCCGCTGCGGTGGCGACGTGCCTCGTCCTCGCCAATTGCGCCAACTCAAACCTCGCCAGCCGGATCGATCCCAAATACGGCGTATCGTCGAGCCCGCGCGTCGTGGCGCTGGGTGACCCCGTGCCGAAGGGCGGCGGCACCTACCGCGTCGGCAAGCCCTATGTCGTCGCCGGCCGCACCTATGTGCCGGAGGAGAACGAGAATTACCGCGCCGAAGGTATGGCGTCCTGGTACGGCGATGATTTCCACGGCCGCCTGACCGCCAATGGCGAGGTGTTCGACATGGGCTCGCTGACCGCCGCCCATCCGACCTTGCCGATGCCGAGCTACGCGCGGGTCACCAACCTCAGCAACGGCCGATCGCTCATCGTCCGCGTCAACGATCGCGGCCCCTACCACGGCAACCGCCTCATCGACGTCTCGAACAAAGCCGCCGAACTGCTTGATTTCAAAGGCAATGGCGTCGCCCGCGTCCGGGTCGAATATGTCGGCCGGGCGCCGCTGGAGGGGTCGGACGACCGCCAGCTGATGGCGACCCTGCGCACCGGCACGCCGGCGCCGTCACCGTCGATGGTCCGGGTCGCCTCGGCCCGGCCATTCATCCCGGAAGTGTCGTCTTCGGCCGGCCGGATCCGCGGCGATGTCCCGCTGCCCGAAGGGCGGCCCTACAGCCTCGGCAACACCCAGGCCGACTACGCCTCGGTGAACGCGACCTCCGAAATGTCGGCCTCGAGCCGGTCGCACCGCCGCGTCGCGAACAATCAGCGCGAAGTCTCCTACGAGGGTGACCCGCGCTATGCCGCAGCTCCGAGCCCGGCGGCCGCCTATGTGCCGATCGACGCGCGTGGGCCCGCCGAAGTCCTCAGCGGGCGCGGCCTCTACTGAATCAGATACTTCCTCTGATCACTTCAGAAACGCGATCAGCGCCGCGTTGACCTCGCCGGGGCGCTCCTGCTGGATCCAGTGGCCGGCGCCCTCGATGATGAGCTTCTGCTTGAGGTTCGGCAGCACGCGCTCCATGTCCGCAACCCGCTTGGCGCCGATCAGCCCGGTGATGACAGAATCGTTCGAGCCGGCGATGAACAACGACGGCTGATGGATCTGCGCGTCCTGCCAAGGCGCGGTCAGCTCCCAGTTGCGGTCGAGATTGCGGTACCAGTTCAGGCCGCCGCGGAATCCGGACTGCCGGTAGCCGTCGGCGAATTCGGCGATGTCGGCCTCGGTGATCCAAGCCGGCAGCGGCATTCCGGTCGGCAGCTTGCCGAGGAAGCCCTTGGCCTCGTCGACGAACATTGAGCTCGGATCGGAGACGCCGCGCCCGAGCACCAGCCGCATGGTGTGGGCGATGTCGCGCTCGAACTCAGCCTCGGCGACGCCCGGTGGCTGGAAGTACTGCCAATAGAAATTCGTGATTCCGCTCTCCCGCAGGGTTTCCAGCGGGCGGCCGCGACCACGGAATGGCGGCGGCACGCTGAGGCCGGCGACCTTGGTGAAGATGTCCGGACGGAATAGGGCTGCGTGCCAGGCGACCGGCGCGCCCCAATCATGGCCGACGACCATCGCCTGCTTCTCGCCGAGCGCAGCGACAAGTGCGACCATGTCGCCGACGGTATCGAAGATCGTGTAGGCGCCGACATCAGCCGGGGCGCTGGTCCGGCCGAAGCCGCGCATGTCGGGCGCGACGACCCGGAAGCCCGCAGCGGCAAGTGCCGCGATTTGGTGCCGCCAGGAATAGGACAGTTCCGGCCAGCCGTGGCAGAGCACGACCAGCGGGCCTTGGCCTGCCTCGCGCACGAACAAGTCGATGCCGTTGGCGGAAATGGTGCGGGAGGATGACATTCGCGTTTCCGCCTTGTTTGCTGGTTCTGCTGTCGCTAGCTGGTTCCAAGGATACGGACGTTCAATGCCGCCGGCAATCCAGCCGGCCGTGCACAAGCGCAGAAACCTCAGTTGTTTGCGATACTTCCAGCTGTTAGAACGCAGTCTTTCAGGACATCGCCGATGCCAGCCCCAACCGCAGTTCCCCGCACGTTACTAGCTCGCGCCGGGCGGCACTGGCGCGGCCTGGTCGCGGCCGCCGTCGCGCTGGCGATCGGCTGCGGCGGGGTGGCCTACGCGGCCAACAACAGCGTCCAGGGCGCCAAGAAGGAAGAGGGCGGGTTCGACGGCGATGCGCCGACCGCGATCCTGGTCGAGGCCTCCTCGGGCAGCGTGCTGTTCGAGAAGAACGCCGACGAGCTGCGCGCGCCCTCCAGCATGATGAAGCTGATGACCGCCGAGGTGGTGTTCGACGCCATCAAGAAGGGCGACATCAAGCTCACGGACGAATACCGGATCAGCGAGAACGCCTGGCGGCGCGGCGGGGCGCCGTCCGGGACCTCGACCATGTTCGCGGCCATCAACAGCAAGGTCTCGGTCGACGACCTCCTGCATGGCGCGATCATCCCGAGCGGCAATGACGCCTGCATCGCGCTCGCCGAAGGCATTGCCGGCAACGAGCATACGTTTGCGACCGACTTCATGACCAAGCGCGCCCGCGAGCTCGGCATGACCAAGTCGACCTTCGGCAATTCCAACGGGCTGCCTGATCCCGCCAACAAGATGACGGTGCGGGAACTCGCGGTGCTGGCGCGGCACATCATCCTGACCTATCCGGACCGGTACAAGCTGTTCGGCGAGAAGGAATTCACCTGGAACAAGATCCGCCAGCAGAACCGCAATCCGCTGCTGAATGCGTTGCCCGGCGCCGACGGCCTGAAGACCGGCTACACCAAGGAAGGCGGCTACGGCATGGTCGGCTCGGCGGTGCAGAACGACACGCGGCTGATCGTGGTGGTCAATGGCCTCGAGGATTCCGAGGACCGCGCGACCGAAGCCAAGAAGATGCTGGAATGGGGGTTTCGCAGCTTCGAGACCCGGGTCCTGATCGCGGCCAATCAGCCGGTCGGCTACGCCCGCGTGTTCGGCGGCGAGAGCCGATCGGTCAAGCTGGTGAGTCCCGATCCGATCAAGGTGATGGTGTCGAAGAACGGCAACGACAAGCTGCTCGCGCGCGTCATCTATAGCGGCCCGGTCAAGGCGCCGATCACGGCCGGCCAGAAGATCGGCGTGGTGCGCGTGTGGCGCGGCGCCAATGTCGCGATGGAGACGCCGGTCTACGCGGCGGATGCGGTCGGCACGGGATCGACGATGCGCCGTGCGCTGGACGGTGCCCAGGAGCTGGTGATCGGCATGTTCCGCGCAGGAGTCGAGAAGCTCTGACATGGCGGACGCGGCACTCCAACGGCCGAGCTTGCGCGGTCGCTTCATCACCTTTGAGGGCGGCGAGGGGTCCGGGAAATCGACCCAGATCCGCAAGCTCGCCGAACGGCTCGATACCGCCAAGCTGCGTGTGATCGTGACCCGCGAGCCGGGCGGCTCGCCGGGCGCGGAGATCATCCGTCACCTCGTGCTGTCGGGAATGGGCAAGCTGCTCGGGCCCGAAGCCGAGACGCTGCTGTTTGCCGCCGCGCGCGACGACCATGTCCGCACCGTGATCCTGCCGGCGCTGAACCAGGGCATCTGGGTGCTGTGCGATCGCTTCTTCGATTCCACCCGCGCCTATCAGGGCCAGCTTGGGCAGGTGCCGCCAGGTCTCGTCAATGCCATGCAGCGCGTCACCATCGGCGATCTCAAGCCCGATCTGACCTTCATCCTCGACGTGCCGGTCGAGGTTGGTTTGCAACGCGCCGCCGCGCGCCGCGGCAACGCCACGGCCGACCGCTTCGAGGCCGAGGGCATCAAGTTCCATCAGGATTTGCGCGAGGCCTACCGCCGGATCGCGGCCGAGGACCCGGAGCGCTGCATCCTGATCGACGCCACGCCCGATCCGGACACCGTCACGGCCACGATATGGGCCGCGCTGCGCGAGCATCTGCGCGCAACGCTCACCGCGGACAGTCCCGCATGAGCGCGCGCAAGGTCGAACAGGAGAGCCCGGCTCGGCATCCGCGCGAAACCTCCGATCTGTTCGGGCATCGTGAGGCAGAGAGCACCTTGCTCGATGCCTATCGCAGCGGACGGATTCCGCATGCCTGGCTGATCGGCGGCGCGCAGGGGATCGGCAAGGCGACGCTGGCCTACCGCATGGCGCGGTTCGTGCTGGCGTTTCGCAATCCGCGATCGTCCCAGGTGCAGGCCGCGCCGACGCTGCGGGTCGATCCCACAGATCCGGTAGCGCGGCAGATCACGGCCGGTGCCCATGGCGGGCTGCTGGTGCTGGAGCGCGGCCTCAACGACCGCGGCGTGATGCGCACGGTGATCACGGTCGACGAGACGCGGGAGACCATCTCGTTCTTCGGCTCGACTGCCGCGGTCGACGGCTGGCGCGTCTGCATCGTCGACACCGTCGACGAGCTCAATCCGAACGCTGCGAACGCGCTGCTGAAGATCCTCGAGGAGCCGCCGCAGCGGTCGCTGTTTTTGCTGGTCAGCCACGCGCCGTCGCGGGTGCTGCCGACCATCCTGTCCCGTTGCCGCAAATTGCTGCTGCGGCCGCTGGAGGCCGGCGACGTGGTGCGCGCAGCTGCGGCCGCAATCGATATCGACGCTGCGGATCCGGCGCTGCTGGAAGCCGCGGCGGCCTCCGAGGGCAGCGTCGGGCGGGCGCTGTCGCTGCTCGGTGGCGATACGCTGAAGCTGCAGCAGCGCACGGCCGCGCTGCTCGCGACGTTGCCGAGCGTCGATCCGCGCGAGCTGCATGCACTGGGTGATGCGCTCGGCACCAGCGACCGCGTCGCGCTCGCCGCCTTCGTCGACGGCATCGATCGCTGGATGAGCGAGCGCATGCGCAGCGGCGACGTCAATGCCAACCTGCCGCGCCTTGCACGGCTGGCGGAGGTATGGGAAAAGATCGTCCGCGCCGCGCGCGATACCGAAGCCTACAATCTGGAGCGCAAGCCGCTGGTTTTCTCGGTGTTTTCGATGCTCGCGGACGCGACCCGGTAGACGCCAAGTCTGAAAACACCAGTCTAAAAGCAATCTGCCTGACAACACTCCCGACAATCTCGTTTCGATCTGCAAAGGATTCCGTGGTGGCGACCGCTAAGAAGAAATCGTCGAACAAGGCCAAGAAGACGAAGAAGGCATCGCCCGCCCGCGCGACCCGGAAAGCCGCGGCGAAGTCGCGCACGGCCAAGAAGGGCGGGCGCGTCACCAAGACGGCGAAGACGGCCGCCAAGGCCAAGACGGGAGCCAATACGACGGGAGCCAAGACGTCGGCAGCGAAGAAGGCTGCCAAGAAGGCCGTGAAGAAGGCTGCGAAGAAGACGGTCAAGAAAGCCGCCGCGAAGGCCACCAAGGCCGCGCCGAAGAAGGCCGCCGCAGCGGCTGTCGTACCGGCTGCAAAGAAGCCCGCTCCGCCGAAGAAAGCGCCGGCTGCCGAGAAGGCGTCGAGACCGTCAGCCGTCCGCGCGCCGAAGCCGCCCAAACCCGCCGCCGCGGCTCCTGTATCCGCGCCCGCCGCAGATCGCGGCAACGTCTACTATATCACCACCGCGATCGCCTATCCGAACGGCCAGCCGCATATCGGTCACGCCTATGAGGCGATCGCGACCGACGCGCTGGCGCGCTTCCAGCGGCTCGACGGCAAGGACGTGTTCTTCCTGACCGGCACCGACGAGCATGGTCAGAAGATGATCCAGACCGCGCAGGGCGAGGGGATGACGCCGCACGATCTCGCGACCCGCAATGCGGCGCGGTTCAAGGAGATGGACGAACGGCTCAACGTCTCGTTCGACCGCTTCATCCGAACCTCCGAACCTGCTCACCACAAATCGGTGCAGGAGATCTGGCGCCGCATGCAGGACAATGGCGACATCTATATCGACACCTATGCCGGCTGGTATTCGGTGCGCGACGAGGCCTACTACGCCGAGGATGAGACCACGGTCGGCGAGGACAATGTCCGCCGCGGCCCACAGGGCACGCCGGTCGAGTGGGTCGAGGAGAAGAGCTATTTCTTCAAGCTTTCGGCCTACCAGGACAGGCTGTTGCAGCTCTATGAGAGCCAGCCCGATTTCATCGGCCCGGACTCGCGCCGCAACGAGGTGATGAGCTTCGTGCGCGGCGGACTGAAGGATCTCTCGATCTCGCGCACGACGTTCGACTGGGGCGTCAAGGTCCCCAACGATCCCGAGCATGTGATGTATGTCTGGGTCGATGCGCTGACCAACTACATCACCGGCGTCGGCTATCCCGACGAGAGCGACAAGCGCTGGCGCTACTGGCCGGCCGATGTGCACATCATCGGCAAGGACATCATCCGCTTCCACGCGGTGTACTGGCCGGCGTTCCTGATGTCGGCCGGCATTCCCCTGCAGAAGCGGGTCTATGCGCACGGCTTCTTGTTCAGCAGGGGCGAGAAGATGTCGAAGTCGGTCGGCAACGTGGTCGATCCCTTCAATCTTGCCGACCAGTACGGCGTCGATCAGGTGCGCTACTTCTTCCTGCGCGAGGTGCCGTTCGGCCAGGACGGCAACTACAACCATGAAGCCATCGTCGCGCGCATCAATGCCGACCTCGCCAATGATTTCGGCAATCTGGCGCAGCGCTCGCTGTCGATGATCGCCAAGCAGCTCGGCGGCGTGCTGCCGGAGCCCGGCGAATTCACCGACAACGACAAGGCGATCCTGGCGCAGGCCGATGCCATGCTGGAGACGTCGCGGACCGCGATGGCGACGCAGCAGATCCATCAATGGCTCAACACGGTCTGGGCCGTGGTTGCCGAGGCCAACCGCTATTTTGCCGGCGAGGCGCCGTGGGCGCTGGCCAAGACCGATCCGGCGCGCCAGAAGACGGTGCTCTATGTCACCGCCGAAGTCGTGCGGCAGATCGCGATCATGGCGCAGGCCGTGATGCCGGAGTCCTGCGGCAAGATGCTCGACAGCCTCGGCATCCCGGCGGATGCGCGCAGCTTCGCGGCGATCGGGGAGCGGATCAAGCCGGGCACGGCGCTGCCGGCGCCTGTCGGCGTGTTCCCGCGCTACGTGGAACCGAAGACCGAATGAGCGGTTCGAAATTCATGCTGGTCGACAGTCACTGCCATCTGGATTTTCCTGATTTCGCCGACGATCTCGACGGGATCGTCGGCCGCGCCGAAGCGGCCGGCGTCGGCCGCATGGTTACGATTTCGACCCGCGTGAAGCGGCTCGGCGGCTTGCTCGCGATCACGGAGCGCTTTCCAGACGTCTACTGCTCGGTCGGCACCCATCCGCATCATGCCGATGAAGAGGACGGCATCCCGGCCAGCGAACTGATCGAACTCACCAGGCATCCGAAGGTCGTGGCGCTCGGCGAGGCGGGACTCGATTATTTCTACGAGCACGGCTCGCGCGAGGCGCAGGAACGCGGTTTTCGTGCGCACATCGCGGCTGCGCGTGAAACCGGCCTGCCGCTCGTCATTCACACAAGGGAGGCCGACGAGGATTGCGGCCGCATCCTGGAGGAGGAAGTCGCGAAGGGCCCGTTCAAGGCCATCCTGCACTGCTACACCGGCGGACGCGAGCTCGCGATGAAGGCGATCGCGCTCGGGCTTTCGATCTCGTTCACGGGCATCCTGACCTTCAAGAAGTCGGACACGCTGCGCGCGCTGGCCGCCGAGCTGCCGGCCGACCGCATCATGGTCGAGACCGACGCGCCGTATCTTGCGCCCGGCAAATTCCGCGGCAAGCGTAACGAGCCGTCCTACGTCGTCGAGGTCGCCCAGGTGCTCGCCGAAACCCGCGGCGTCTCCCTGGAGGAGATCTCGCGGCAGACAAGCGAAAACTTCTTCCGGCTGTTCTCCAAGGTGCCGGCGCCGAAGGTTGCTGCATGACGCTGACACTGACCATCCTGGGCTGCGGCTCATCCGCCGGCGTGCCGCGCCCGGCGCTCGGCTGGGGCGCCTGCGATCCCAACAATCCCAAAAATCGCCGTCGCCGCTGCTCGATCATGGCCGAGCGCACCATGGAGCACGGCACGACGCGGGTCGTGATCGACACCGCACCCGACCTGCGCGAGCAGCTGATCGACGCCAATGTCGAGCATATCGACGCGGTGTTCCTGACCCATGAACATGCCGACCAGACCCATGGCATCGACGATCTGCGCTCGGTCGTGCTGCACCAGCGCCGCCGCATCCCGGTCTACTTCAACCAGTCGACCGCCAAGGACATCATGGCCCGGTTCTCCTATTGCTTCATCTCGCCTGAAGGCAGCGACTATCCGCCGATCCTGACCCGGCATTCGATCGAGGCCGGCGAGAGCCATACGGTGCAGGGGAAGGGCGGTCCGCTGAAGCTTGAAGCCATCCTGGTGCAGCATGGCCGGATCCCGGCGCTCGGCTACCGGATCGGTGACGCCGCCTACACGCCCGATCTGCACGACATTCCCGAGGAGAGCTGGCCGGCGCTGCAAGGTCTTGAGCTCTGGATCGTCGACGGCCTGCGTTACGCGCAGCATCCCAGCCATTTCAGCGTTGCGGACGCGCTGTCGTGGATCGAGCGCTTCAAGCCGAAGCGCGCCGTCATCACCAACATGCATTCCGACCTCGACTACGAGGTGCTGCGGCAGAGCCTGCCGGCCGGTGTGATCCCGGCCTATGACGGCATGCGGCTGACGCTCGATCGGGCCGGCTGAAAATCCAGTTGATCCAGAGCGAGGCGCCACATACTCGCTGTCGTCCCTGCGAAAGCAGGGACCCATAACCACAGGGCATCGTTGTTGAAGTAAGCTGTCGCTCCAGCTTTGCAATACAATCGGCATTCGTGGTTATGGGTCCCGGGTCAAGCCCGGGACGACAGCGGGTATGTATGTGGCGCTGTTAGGCCGAGATCGCCTTGGCTGATCCGACCTGATTGCGCAGCAGGAATTTCTGGATCTTGCCGGTGGATGTCTTCGGGATCACGCCGAACACCACCGACTTCGGCGTCTTGAAGCCCGACATGTGCTCGCGGCAATAGGCGATGATCTCGGCCTCGGTCGCCTTGGCGCCGTCCTTCAGCTCGATGAAGGCGCAGGGCACTTCACCCCATTTCGGATCGGGCTTGGCGACGACAGCCGCGAACAGCACGGCCGGGTGCTTGTAGAGGATGTCCTCGACCTCGACGGACGAGACATTCTCGCCGCCGGAGATGATGATGTCCTTGGAGCGGTCCTTGATGATGACGTAGCCGTGCTCGTCGAGCACGCCGAGATCGCCGGTGTGAAACCAGCCGCCGGCGAAGGCCTCCTGCGTCGCCTTCTCGTTCTTCAGATAGCCCTTCATCACGATGTTGCCGCGGAACATGACCTCGCCGATGGTCTCGCCGTCGCGCGCCACCTCGCGCATGGTCTCGGGATCGAGCACCGTGACGCCTTCCTGCAATGGATAGGACACGCCCTGACGTCGCTTCAGCTGCGCGCGCGCATCCGCCGATAGCTCGTCCCAGCCGGGCTGCTCGGCACAGACGGAGGCGGGGCCGTAGACTTCGGTCAGTCCATAGACATGGGTCAGCTTGATGCCGATGCTTTCAGCCCCTTCGAGCACCGCAACCGGCGGCGCCGCACCCGCGATCAGGCCGACGACGGGCTTTGCCTTGCCGCTCTTTGGCGCATCGGGCGCATTGATCAGCGTGTTGTAGACGATCGGCGCGCCGCACATATGGGTGACGCCGTGCTTCGGGATCAATTCGAAGATCTTGGCCGGATCGACCTTGCGCAGGCAGACATTGACGCCGGCGGTCGCCGCAATGGTCCAGGGGAAGCACCAGCCGTTGCAGTGAAACATCGGCAGCGTCCAGAGATAGACCGGGTGCTGGCCGAGATTGCCGGCCAGGATGTTGCTGACGGCGTTGAGATAGGCGCCGCGGTGATGGGTCACCACGCCCTTTGGATTGCCCGTCGTGCCCGACGTATAGCTCAGCGCAATCGCGTTCCATTCGTCGGCCGGCGGCCGCTCCACGAAGGCCGGATCGCCCGCCGCAACCGCCGCCTCATATTCGATTTCGCCGATCCGCATGCCGCCGGCGAACGCCGCGTCGTCGACGTCGATCACGAACGGCTTTGCGCCCTTCATCAGCGTCAAGGCCTCAGCGATCACGCCGGAGAATTCGGGATCGACGAGGATGATCTTGGCGCCGCCGTGATCGAGCTGGAACGCGATCGACGCCGCGTCGAGCCGGATGTTGAGTGCATTCAGCACCGCGCCGGTCATCGGCACCGCAAAGTGCAGCTCGTTCATCGCCGGGATGTTCGGCAGCATCGCAGCGACGGTGTCGCCATGGCCGATGCCGTGGCCCGCGAGATAGGACGCGAACCGTTTGCAGCGTTCGTAGGTCGCTTTCCAGGTGATGCTGCGGCCTTCATAGACTGCGCTGAGATGGTCGGGATAAACAGCGGCCGAGCGCGCCAGGAAGCTCAGCGGCGTCAGCGGCACGTAATTGGCCGGCGTCTTGTCCAACCCGATCGAGTACTGGTTTTGAGCTGCACTCATGGCTCTATCCATCCGCAAGGTGCTTTACAGGAAACCGATCGATATCCAGGGGAAGATGGCAACGATGATCAGGCCGATCAACAGCGCCAGCATGTAGCCCCAGATCGGCCGGATACCCTCGGCCGGATCGACGCGCCCGATGGCACAGGCGGCATAATAGCCGACCCCGAACGGCGGCGCGAACAATCCGATGCCCATCGCCAGGATGATGATCATGGCGTAGTGCACCTCGTGGACGCCGACCTGGTGCGCAATCGGAAACAGCAGCGGCCCGAACAGCACGATCGCCGGAATGCCCTCGAGCACGCTGCCGAGGATCACGAAGGCCAGTATCGAGACCGCGATGAAGGTCGCTGACCCGCCGGGCAGCCCGGTCATCGCCGCCGCCAGCGCCCGCGAGAAGCCGGACTGGGTCAGGCCCCAGGCCATGCCGGTCGCGGTGCCGATGATGAACAGGATCGCGCCCGACAGGCACGCGGTGTCGATCAGCATCGGCACGAGCCGCCGCCAGTTGAACTTGCGGTAGATCAACAGGCCGATGACGAAGGCGTAGACGATGCCGATGGTCGAGACTTCGGTCGCGGTGGCGATGCCTTCGACCACGGCGTAGCGGATCACGAAGGGCAGGGCCAATGCGGGCAGGGCGAACACCAATGCCTTGCCGATCTCGCCGCCGGAGGCGCGCTGCACGTGGCTGAGATCCTCGCCGCGGTAGCGCCACCACACCAGCCCCGACAGGGTGATCGCCAGCACCACGCCCGGCAGCAGGCCGCCGGTGAACAGCGCCGAGATCGAGACGCCGGTCACCGAGCCGATCGTGATCAGCACGAGGCTCGGCGGAATGGTTTCGGTCTGCGCGCCGGTTGCGGCGAGCAGGGCGACCAGATCGCCCGGCTTGGCGCCGCGCTGCTTCATTTCGGGGAACAGCACCGGCGCGACGGCGGCCATGTCGGCGGCCTTCGATCCGGAGATGCCGGAGACCAGATACATGGCGCCGACCAGCACGTAATGCAGGCCGCCGCGGACATGTCCGAGCAGGCTCGCCAGGAACGCGACCATCGCGCGCGCCATGCCGGTCATCTCGATCAAGAGGCCGAGGAAGACGAATAGCGGCACCGACAGCAGGATCAGGTGGCTCATGCCCTCGTCCATCCGGCCGACCAGCACCATCAGCGGCGTCCGTGTCGTCAGCGCCAGATAGCCGAAGATCGCCATGCCGAAGGCAAAGCCGATCGGCACGCCGGCGAACACGCAGAAGCCGACCACACCGACGAAGAAGATGATCAAATTGAGATTGCCGAGCGGCCGCAGCATCGGCTGCGCCAGCCAGAACAGGCCGATCAGGACGACCACGGTCAGCGCCGCCAGCAGGAAGGTTTTGAAACTACCGACCCGCGCCAGCCGCAGCAGCGCGAACAGCCCCATCAGGCAGGTGCCGACCGGCAGCGCCGCCGCGCGCCAGGTGTTGGAGATCTGCAGCGCCGGCGTGGTGATGAAGCTTTCCTCGTAGGCGTATTCATAGGCCGGCCGCACGATCAGGATCAGGAACGCCAGCGCGGCGCAGGTCGCGACCACGTCGAGATAGGCCCACAGCCGCGGTCCGGCGCTCGCGACCAGCGCGGTCATTCGCATGTGCTCGCCGCGGCGGAACGCGACCGCCGAGCCCAGCATCGCGAGCCACAGGAACAGGATCGAGGCCAGTTCGTCGGACCAGATCAGCGGCGCATGCAGCACGTAGCGCGACACCACGCCGGCGAACAGGATCACGACCTCAGCGACGACCAGGATCGCCGCCGGGATTTCCACCAGCCATCCAAGCGCCGCCTCGATGGAACCGAGTACGGAGCGGCGGCGAGGGGGCTGCGACGCCGCCTCGCCGGCCACGGCCGGCGTCATCTCGACATGAGCCATAGCAAATCTCCCGCTGGCCAGCCTCCCGCTTGATCGATCAGGACAGCTTGCCGACGGACTTCTCGAGCAGATCCCAGGCCTTCTCGCCGTACTTGCCCTTCCACTCGGCGTAGAAGCCGGCGGCGCGCAGCTTGTCTCGGAACGGCCCGACCTGGGGCTGGTTGAACACGAGGCCCTTGCCCGTGAGCTCCTGCTTCACGGTGGCGTTGAGCTTCTCGGTGTCCTCGCGCTCCTTGACGGCGGCGGCGTTGACGTTCTTGGCGACGATGGTCTTGATATCGTCCGGCAGTGCCGCCCATGCTCTACGGTTCATCAGGAACCAGAAGCCGTCCCACATATGGTTGGTCATCGAGCAGTACTTCTGCACCTCGTACAGCTTCGCGGCCGAGATCAGCGCCAGCGGGTTCTCCTGGCCTTCGACGATCTTGGTCTGCAGCGCCGAATAGACCTCGCTGAAATTGATCGAGGCGGGCGAGGCATCGAACGCCTTGAACATCGAGGTCCACAACGGCGACACCGGCACGCGGATCTTGAAGCCCTTGAGATCGTCAGGACCCGTGATCGGCTTGGTCGACGACGTGGTCTGGCGGAAGCCGTTGTCCCAGATCTTCTCCATGACCTCGAGGCCGGCCTTGTTGATCTCGCCACGCACATAGGCGCCGAGCTCGCCGTCCATGGCCTTCCAGACCGTGGGATAGTCAGGGAATGCGAAACCGATGCCGTTGATCGAGGCGGCCGGCACCAGGGTCGCCAGGATCAGCCCGGACAGCGTGAAGAACTCGACGCCGCCGGAGCGCACCTGGCTCAACATGTCGGTGTCGGAACCGAGCTGGCTGTTCGGGAACACCTGGAGGTCAAACCGGCCATTGGTCTCGGTCTTGATCGCCGCCGCCATCTCCCGGGCGCGCGCCACGAACGGATGCGACTCCGGCAGGTTGTTGGCGAACTTGTAGGAGAACTCGGCCGACTGGGCGCGCGCGACATACGGCGCGCCAATTCCGCCCAGGACGGCGGAAGCGGCGGAGACCTTCAGCAGCGTGCGTCGTGAAAAGCTCATTGGGTTTGCTCCCTCGAGAGGCTTGTTGTTGTTCTGAGATGCCATCCTATACGGACCTGATGCTGTGGGGTCACCAGCGATCTCTGCACAGCTGGGGCTTATTGCAGCGTCCGTACGCCGCGGCAATATCGGCTTTCTGACGAGACGCGCCGGCGTCGACCGCTGCGCTGTCTGGGCGAGCCGAACCAATGACCGGGTCAAGCCGGGACGGCAGCCAAGCTGCGGTCTCGTGCGAAGATTTCCCACTAAACATCTGATCCAATTATAGATATAAATATTCCATAATATACCTTATGCGAATTTCGGATGTGGACGTGGCCACGACTGCCGGCGGCTATTCCATTGCTTCCCTATGGCTTGGCCTGATGGATGTTGTGACCCAGACCTGAGCTAACGACGCATCGCCTCAGACCTGATCGAGCCGCCCGTACCCTGTGACGCGCCGGATCAGCCGCTCGAGCACCACCCCGATCGCCGATCCCACGACGACGTCACTCGTCCAGTGCGCGAGCAACAGAACGCGGGTTGATATCAGGCAAGCGCCGAGCGCTCGGACCATTCCGCGCTCGCCCCGGGGAAGCTGGCTCGTTGCCGAACTGATGGCGCCGACCTGAATTGCATGGCCGGACGGAAACGAATCCTCAGTTTTGCCAGAGATTGGGACGCCGTGCAGATGACCACGAAGGGTGAGCCGGTCCGGCCGCTTCTGATTGAATACCGATTTGAGCAAGTGCGGAACCAGCGATGCGGCTAACGCCGTGACCAGAAGATGATCGCTCGCCAGACGCTGCGGCTCCGGCTTGCTCCGACACCATAGCCACCATCCAAGTGCCAGGGCGCAGACGACGTGCTCGTCCGCCGCCCATGTCAGCATCGAGGCGGCGCGTTCCGTTGGCGGGTTCGTGTTGCGCGAAATAAAGCCCGCAATGGCAATATCCGGCTGGGTCGGTCGGACCGTGATCGGCATGGATGCCCTTGCTTGAGGCGATGACGGCATCTTTCAAACGTTTTGCATTCGCCCCTGTTCCAATGCGCGGACGCGCCGGCGCTCGATCCGGGCCTGGTCTCCGCGACCCAGAGCGCATCAACGCTGAGGCGGCCTGAGGAGACACCCGGATGATCCGGCCGGGTCTCCGCAGGGTCGACAGCGGGGCGTTTGGCGATCACAATCCCCTCGCGGTCCTCGACGGATTGCCAGGAGTCGTCGAGGATCGTCGGCCTTGACTCACGGATGTCGTGTCGAGGCTCGATCGAAGGCATGACGCGAGGTTTGCAGATCGATGGCCCGACGTACCGGCAGCGCTGATCTGCCCCTCCATGGTGGACGCGTGCCGCCGTGGCTGGCGCAGCGCATGGCGACTCTGGGCGCGATCATCACCCAGGCCGTAGTCCATCATTACGGCCGTGACGCGTTTCTGCAGCGGCTCTCGCATCCGTTCTGGTTCCAGTCGTTCGGCGCCGTCATGGGCATGGACTGGCATTCGTCTGGAATCACCACGAGCGTCATCGGCGCGCTCAAGCGCGGGCTGGCGCCGATGCAGGACGAGCTCGGCATCTATGTCTGCGGCGGCCGCGGCAAGCATTCGCGGCGCACGCCGGACGAGCTGACGTCGCTGGGCGAGCGGACCGGCTTCGATGGCGTTGCCCTCACCCGCGCCAGCCGTCTGGTCGCCAAGGTCGACAGTGCCGCGGTCCAGGACGGGTTCGAGCTCTATCTGCATGGCTTCTTCGTCACGGCGGATGGCAAATGGACCGTGGTCCAGCAAGGCATGAGCGACAGCAAGCGTCAGGCGCGGCGCTATCATTGGCATTCCGAGGGCCTGCGCTGCTTTGTCGACGAGCCGCACAGCGCGATCGACGGCCCATCGCAGGGTGAGATCGTCAATCTGACCGACCACCGCGCCGAGGCCTCGCGCGAGGCCCAGCTCGATTTGCTCGCCGGGCTCGGTCCCGACGGCATCGCGCGGGAATATGCAGAGCTGACCGAGAAGGTAGAGGCGCAGGGCGATCTGTTGCACCTGATCATGCCCGCGCATCACGATGTGCGCTCCAGCGACGTCTTCATCCGTCGCCTGCACGGCACCCTCGCCGCCGCCGCGGAGTGCGGACCGCTGGACTTCCCCGAACTGCTGCTGACGCCTGGCGTCGGCGCCCGCACCGTGGAGTCGCTCGCGATGGTCGCCGAGGTGGTCCACGGGACACCATATCGTTTCCGCGATCCGGCGCGGTTCTCGCTCGCACATGGCGGCAAGGACCGTCATCCGTTTCCGGTGCCGATCAAGGTCTATGACGAGACCATCGGCGTGCTGAAATCGGCGGTGCAGCAGGCGAAGCTCGGCCGTGACGAGGAGTTGCAAGCGTTGAAGCGGCTGGATGATCAGGCCCGCAGGCTGGAACGCACGGCGACCGGTCCGTCCTTCGATGCCTTCGTGGCCAATGAGCGCGCGCGTTCGCCTGGCCTCGACGGACGCTCGGTGTTCGGCTGGGAGGCCGACCTCGCCGGTCGCGGCGGCATCACCAAACGCTAGAGCCGCGCTTGTCGACCGTGACACCCGTCTGCGTCGCCGCGGTCGAACCGCACCACGGCGATGCGCCCCTCCGGCCCGAGGCCCTTCTCGATCGTCACATCGTCAACCACGCATACCTCCCAGCTCGCATTGTTGTGTACGGCTTGCCTCGACATAGCACGGCGGTTTCGCCTATTCTGTGGGCATGAGCGAACATGATCATCACCACCACGATCACGACCATTCCGAATTGTCGGAGACCGAACTGCGCGTCCGTGCGCTGGAATCGATCCTGACCGAAAAGGGCTATGTCGAGTCTGCCGCGCTCGACGCCATCGTGCAGGCCTATGAGACCAAGATCGGCCCGCATAACGGCGCCCGGGTCGTCGCCAAGGCCTGGAGCGATCCCGCCTTCAAGAAGGCGCTGCTCGAGGACGCCTCCAAGGCGGTCGGCACGCTCGGCCATGTCAGCCGGGTCGGCGACCATCTGGTCGCGATCGAGAATACGCCTGGCCGCCACAACATGGTCGTCTGCACACTCTGCTCCTGTTACCCCTGGGAAATGCTCGGCCTGCCGCCGGTCTGGTACAAGGCCTCGCCCTACCGCTCGCGCGCGGTCAAGGATCCGCGCGGCGTGCTCGCCGATTTCGGCGTCAGCCTGCCCAAAGATACCGAAATTCGCGTGTGGGATTCGACCGCGGAGACGCGCTTCCTGGTGCTGCCGATGCGGCCCGCAGGCACCGAGGGCTGGAGCGAAGAGCAGCTCGCCGAACTCGTGACGCGCGACTCGATGATCGGCACCGGATTCCCGAAAACGCCGGGAGCCCCGTCGTGAACGGCGTCCACGACATGGGCGGCATGGACGGGTTTGGCAAGGTCGAGCCCGAACCGAACGAGCCGATGTTCCATGAGGAATGGGAATCGCGCGTGCTCGCGATGGTCCGCGCGATGGGCGCGGTCGGCGCCTTCAACATCGACACCTCCCGCTTCTATCGCGAGACCCTGCCCCCGCAGGTCTATCTGTCGAGCTCCTATTACAAGAAATGGTTCCTTGGGCTGGAAGCCCTGCTGCTCGACAAGGGCTACATCTCCAGGGACGACGTAGCATCCGGACATTCCGTTGCGCCGGCGAAAACGCTCAAGCACGGCACGTTCTCGATGGCCGACGTCGAGCGCATCATGGTGCGCGGCAAGTTCGGCCGCGCGGCGCCGGCCCCGGCGAAGTTCAAGGCCGGCGATCGGGTGCGGGCGAAGAACATCCACCCTGCCACGCACACGCGGCTGCCGCGCTATGTGCGCGGTCATGTCGGCATCGTCGAGCGCGATCATGGCTGCCACGTATTTCCCGATACGGCGGCCAATGACGCCGGCGAGCATCCGCAGTGGCTCTACACCGTCGTGTTCGATGGACGTGAGCTGTGGGGACCGGACTCCGATCCGACCATCAAGGTCTCGATCGACGCGTTCGAGCCGTATCTGGAGGCGGTGTGATGGATGCCGGCGCCGCCGCGCGCGCGACCAGCGCCGTCTCCAGCATCCCCCGCGATCAGGACGGCCCGGTGTTCCGCGCGCCCTGGGAAGCGCAGGCCTTCGCGATGGCGCTGACGCTGCATGATCGCGGCGTATTCACCTGGCCCGAATGGGCGGCTGCTCTCGCCGACCAGATCAAGCGCGCGCAGGCCGCCGGCGATCCCGACACCGGCGAGACCTATTACCAGCATTGGCTGGCAACCCTCGAGCATCTCGTCGCCGCCAAAGGCGTCACGACGCAAGAGACGCTGCATCGCTATCGCGATGCCTGGGACCACGCCGCCGACCGCACCCCGCACGGCCAACCGATCGTCCTGACGGCCGCGGATTTCGAGTAGCGGCGTTTTCCTCTCTCTTCCGTCATTCCGGGGCGCGCCTCTCGGCGCGAGCCCTCAGGTGCACAATTGCGCACCGGGAATGACGGATAAGTGGGACTGCTGCCGGGGCAACTCAGCGATTGCCCTGCGCGACGTACTCCCGCCAGCCCTTGGCCCGCAGGCTGCACGCCGGGCATTCGCCGCAGCCGTAACCCCAATCGTGCTGTGCGCCGCGTTCGCCGAGATAGCAGGTGTGGGAGTGCTCGCGGATCAGGTCGACCAGCCCTGCCCCGCCGAGTTCGTGTGCGAGCCGCCAGGTCGCGGCCTTGTCGAGCCACATCAACGGCGTGTGCAGTTCGAAGTCCTTGGCCATGCCGAGGTTGAGCGCCGACTGCAACGCCTTGATGGTCTCGTCGCGGCAATCCGGATAGCCGGAGTAGTCGGTCTCGCACATGCCGCCGATGATGTGGCGGATGCCGCGCCGGTAGGCGAGCGCCGCAGCGAAGGTGAGGAACACCAGGTTGCGGCCCGGCACGAAGGTGTTGGGCAACCCATCCGCGCCCATTTCGATGGCGACGTCGCGGGTCAGCGCGGTGTCCGAGATCTCGGACAGCGTCGGGATCGCGAGGGTATGGCTGTCGCCGAGCTTCGCCGCCCAGTCGGGCCGCACGTACTTGATCCCGGCCAGCAGCCGGTCGCGGCAATCGAGCTCCACGGCATGGCGCTGGCCGTAGGAGAAACCGAGCATCTCGACGCGCGCAAAGCGCGACAACGCCCAGGCCAGACAGGTGGTGGAATCCTGGCCGCCGGAAAACAGCACCAGCGCCGTGTCGGAAGTGTTCTGATCGGTCATGGAACGGGCTTTAGCATTCCTTGGCCTGACGGCCAATCGGTGGACAGCGCCGTGATTCCGGCGCGTTTTGCTGGGATCGACAGGGTCGATTTGGCATAAGGCGTCTACCCTCACAGCCCGGTGGCCCATGACCCCTTCCCGCGACATTTCCCGCCTGATCGAGATCATGGCTGCGCTGCGCACGCCGGTGACCGGCTGCCCGTGGGACCTCGAGCAGGATTTCCAGACGATTGCGCCCTACACGATCGAGGAGGCGTATGAAGTTGCGGATGCGATCACGCGCGGCGATCTCGACGATCTGCGCGAGGAGCTCGGCGACCTGCTGCTGCAGGTGGTCTATCACGCAAGGATGGCCGAAGAGCAGAACGCGTTTGCGTTCGGCGACGTGGTCGAGGCGATCACGAAGAAGATGATCCGCCGACATCCGCATGTGTTTGCCGACAAGGACGGCAATATCCAGCCCGCCGGCGTCAAGAGCGCCTGGGAGCGCATCAAGGCCGAGGAGAAGGCCGAGCGCGCGGCGCGGCGGCCGCCGGGGGACACCGCACACACATCCTTGCTCGCCAGCGTCAAGGCGGGCCTCCCTGCCCTGACGCGGGCGATGGAATTGCAGCGCAAGGCCTCCACCGTCGGCTTCGACTGGAACGATCCGCGCGCGGTGCTTGCCAAGATCCGCGAGGAAGCCGACGAGATCGAGGCCGCGCTGGAGCGCAACGACAAGGCCGAGATCGCGGAAGAGACCGGCGACCTGATGTTCGCGCTGGTCAACCTCGCCCGCCACGTCGACGCCGATCCCGAAACCGCGCTGCGCGCGACCAACGCCAAGTTCGAGCGGCGGTTCGCCTATATCGAGAAGGCGCTGGCGGCGAAGGGCCGCTCGCTCGAAGACGCGACGCTCGAGGAGATGGACGCGTTGTGGAATGAGGCGAAGACCGCAACTAGCACTGTCGTCCCTGCGAAAGCAGGGACCCATACCGCGTGATCTATCGATAGGCTGCCGGCGACAGTCCCGCGCGAGTCATCGACGGACGACGTTGTCGCGTGAAACTACGACCGCGTATATACACGATGGCCTGTGGTTATGGGTCGCCGGTTTCGCAGGGACGATATCGAATATGTGGAGCAGCCGCGTCCTCCTCGCCTACAACAGCGTCCCGTGCAGGATCACCGCGGCAACACCGAAATAGATAACGAGCCCGGTGACGTCGACCAGCGTCGCGACGAACGGCGCGGAGGCGCTGGCGGGGTCGAAGCCGATGCGCTTGAGGATGAAGGGCAGCATCGAGCCGCACAGCGAACCGAAGGTGACGATGCCGACCAGCGCGGCCCCGACGGTCGCGGCAACCAGCACCCAATGCGGGCCGTAGTCGAACAGGCCGAGCGTCTGCCAGAGCGTGATCCTGATGATGCCGATCAGGCCGAGGATGGCGCCGAGTACGATGCCGGTCGGCAGTTCGCGCACCGCGACCCGCCACCAGTCGCCGAGCCGCACCTCGTGCAGCGCCAGCGAGCGGATCAGGAGCGAGGTCGCCTGCGAGCCGGAATTGCCGCCGGAGCTCATGATCAGCGGGATGAACAGCGTCAGCACGATCGCTTTCTCGAGCTCGCTCTGGTACGACTGCATCGCGGTCGCGGTCAGCATTTCCGACAGGAACAGCGCGCACAGCCAGCCGGCGCGTTTCTTGATCATCTCGCCGAAACCGATCCGCAAGTAAGGCTCGTCGATCGCTTCCATGCCGCCGAACTTCTGGGCGTCCTCGGTCGATTCCTCGACGATGGCGTCGATGACGTCGTCGACCGTGACGATGCCGAGGATGTGGCCGGGGCCGTCGACGACCGCAACCGCGAGCAGATCGTAACGCGAGATCAGCCGCGCCGCCTCCATGCGGTCGGCTTCCGGCGCGATCATCAGCGGCTTGCGCGCAGGCGCTGCGGTCAGCACATTGGCATGCGGATCGGCCGAGATCAGGCGGCGCAGCGGCACGGCCTGGATCAGGGTCTTCTTGACCGGGTCGATGACGAAGATCGAATAGACGGTCTCGCGGGTGCGCTCGACCATCCGGATGTGATGCAGCACCTCGGCGATCGTCCAGGTCGAGGGCACGCTGACGAACTCGGTCGTCATGATGCTGCCGGCGCTGCGCTCGGGATAGGCGAGCAGCCCCGAGATGACGTTGCGGGTTTCCGGATTGAGGCCGTTCAGCAGCGTGGTGCGCAGCGGCTCGACCAGCTCCTTGAAGATGTCCGCGGCGCGGTCGTCGGAGACGCCCGACAGCAGCGACACCGCAGTGTCGGTCGGCAGCTCGGCCAGGATCTCGCAGGTGTTGTCGAGCCCGGGCAGGTCGAGCACCTCGATCGCCTTCTCCGACGGCAGCGACCGCAGCAGCTGCGCGGCCTCCTCCGGCTCCCTGGCATTGAGCGCATCGACGATCTCGGGCGCCCGGGCATGGGCGAGATCACCGTGCTGGCCGGCGAGCGTGTCGTGGGTGATGGTTTCCGTGTCCTGCATCGATCGGCCTCGGCTTTGCGTCAAGCAGCGCAATGAACCAAGGCGGCGCAGATTTCAAACAGAAAGTGCGGCGGCACGTCGCAGGCGGGCCGGAGTGAGGCTGCGTCACCGCGCCGTCACATTTCGGGGGATTGCGACCGGCCCGCGTGCTTCGTTCAGACCTCGTGGGGCACCGCGGCGAACCGGCGCACGACGATGTCGCGCTTGGTCTCGTCGACGCGCACCGTCATGTCGAAACGCTCGCCATTGAGCTCCTTGTCCAGGACCTCGGCATTGCGATGCAGCCAGCTGATGCCGGCGCCGTCGGAGGCGTCGATCGACAGCTGCAGGGTCGTACGCTTGGCCGCGAGGCGATCCTCGATCGCCGTCAACAGCGCGTCGATCCCCTCGCCTGTTGCGGCCGAAACCAGGAAGCAGGGCCGCTCCGGCGGACGGCGTGCCGCGATGTTGCGCAGGTTGTCCCGCTCCTCCGGATCGAAGCGATCGATCTTGTTCCAGACCTCGATGACCCGCTGGCCGCCATCGGCGTCGGGATCGATGCCGAGCTGGCGCAATACGCCCTCGACGTCGCGCTCCTGAGCTTCCGCATCTTCATGCGAGATGTCGCGGACATGCAGGATGATGTCGGCTTCCAGCACCTCCTCCAGCGTGGCGCGAAACGCGGCCACCAGCTGGGTCGGCAGATTGGAGATGAAGCCGACCGTGTCCGACAGCATTGCCTTGCCGCCATGCGGCAGGTTGAGTGCGCGCAGCGTCGGGTCCAGCGTCGCAAACAGCATGTCGGCGGCCTGCACGTCGGATCGGGTCAGGCGGTTGAACAGCGTCGACTTGCCGGCATTGGTGTAGCCGACCAGTGCCACCACGCGGTATGGCACGCGCTGGCGGCCGGCACGATGCAGCCGCCGCGTCGCCTGCACCTTCTTCAACTCGCCTTCGAGCTTGGTGATGCGCTCGCTGATCAGGCGACGGTCCGCCTCGATCTGGGTCTCGCCGGGGCCGCCCATGAAGCCGAAGCCGCCGCGCTGGCGCTCGAGATGGGTCCACGACCGCACCAGGCGGCTGCGCTGGTAATTGAGATGGGCGAGCTCGACCTGCAGCGCGCCTTCCTTGGTCTTGGCGCGACGGCCGAAGATCTCGAGGATCAGGCCGGTCCGGTCGAGCACCTTGGCGCTCCAGGCCTTCTCCAGGTTGCGCTGCTGGATCGGCGACAGCGCGCAATCCATCACCACGAGCTCGACCTCGTTGCTGGCGACGAGGCCGTGGATTTCCTCGACCTTGCCCTTGCCGAGATAGGTCGCAGGCCGGATCTGGCTGATCGGCGCCACGATGGAGTCGACCACGGTGAGCTCGATCGCCGCAGCAAGGCCGGCGGCCTCCTCGATCCGGGCTTCATAGTCGCGGACAGAGGACTCCGTTTGCGCATCGCCGTCGCCGCGGCGCATGCGCAGGTACGGGCCGATGACGATCACCCGCCCGCTGCTGCCGTTCCCCGTCGGCCCGGCCCTGGATTTGGTCCGGTCGGCGCCCCCTTCACGATCGAAGGGTTCCAATCAGTTCACTCTCAAGCCGGTGCGTCCTCACCACCTTCGAACAGCTGAATCGGGGCGCCGGGCATGATGGTCGAGATCGCGTGCTTGTAGACCAGCTGCGAGTGACCGTCGCGCCGCAGCAGCAAGCAGAAATTGTCGAACCATGTGACAATGCCCTGCAGCTTTACTCCGTTGACCAGAAATATCGTCAGTGGCGTCTTGGTTTTACGAACGTGATTCAGGAAGGTGTCTTGTAGATTTTGTGCGCGGTCTGCCGCCATTGTTTTTGTCCCGCAAGCTTGTGCTTCTTTTTATTGAACCGGTTGCGGCCCTCTGACGGGGCCTCCTCCGGCTGCCCGCCTGCCCTGAGATCCCCCTCTGGCAGGCGTAGCGGTAGGATTAGAGGCCACGCGCGGTTTTTAGGCAAGCCGGTTCGCAGTGCAGTCGGTAGGAACACGGTGGCAATTCTAAGAAATGGCAGGGAAAGAGACGAATATTCTCGCGGAGAGTGGATAAATCCCCGGTTGTACCGGCTCCGCTCTCGCCTTACCGGCCACCCGGCCCGAGCCCGAACAGGCTCCGGTATCCCCGGCGGATCGCCGGGGCGTCGCTCCAGGCCGCCGACCCGGGAGCGTTCCGGGTCAGCCGACCCCGAGCGCCTTCAGCTTGCGATGCAGCGCCGAGCGCTCCATGCCGACGAACTCCGCGGTCCGCGAGATATTGCCGGAGAAGCGGCTGATCTGGGCGATCAGATAATCGCGCTCGAACACCTCGCGCGCCTCGCGCAGCGGCAGGCCCATGATGTGCTCGCCGTTGTTGGAGGTCGGCATCGCCGGCACCATCGAGCCGACGTCCTGCGGCAGCATGTCGGCGGTGATGATCGCCTCCGGGCCGCCGCCCGCCAGGATCATCACACGCTCGACGTTGTTGCGGAGCTGGCGGACGTTGCCGGGCCAGACATGCGACTGCAGCACGGCCATCGCGTCCTGCCCGATCTGCCGCTTCGGCAGGCCGGTCGCCGCCGAAATCTGGTCCATGAAATAGTCGATCAGCTCGGGGATGTCCTCGCGGCGCTCCGACAGCGGCGGCACCCGGATCGGCACCACGGAGAGGCGATGATAGAGGTCCTCGCGGAAGCGGCCCGCCGCAATCTCTTCCTCCAGATTGCGCGCCGTCGAGGAGATGATGCGGACGTCGACATGCACCTTGCTGGTGCCGCCCTGGCGCTGGAAGGTCTGATCGACCAGCACGCGCAGGATCTTGTTCTGGGTCTCGCGCGGCATGTCCGCGATCTCGTCGATGAACAGCGTGCCGCCATGCGCTTCCTCGAGCGCGCCGGCCTTGCGTTGCTGCTCGCCATTGGCTCCTTCGATGCCGAACAGCTCGATCTCCATGCGCTCCGGCGTAATCGCAGCGGCGTTGATCACCACGAACGGTCCCTCGGCGCGTCCGGAGGCGTGATGCAGCGTCCGCGCGGCGAGCTCCTTGCCGGCGCCGGACGGCCCGACGATCAGGATGCGGCTGTTGGCCTTGGCGGCACGGTCGATGGTCTGGCGTAGCTGGTTCATGCAGGCCGAGCGGCCGGTCAGCACGCTGGCTGCGGGAGCCAGCTGCTTCAGCTCCTTCACCTCGCGCTTCAGCCGCGAGGTCTCCAGCGCGCGGGTCGCGACCAGGATCAGCCGGTCCGACTTGAAAGGCTTCTCGATGAAGTCATAGGCGCCGCGCTTGATCGCGGCGACGGCGGTCTCGATGTTGCCGTGGCCGGAGATCATCACGACCGGCAGATCGGCATTGTCCTTCTTTATCTGCTCGAGCAGCTGCAGGCCGTCGAGCTTGGAGCCCTGCAGCCAGATGTCGAGGAACACCAGGTTCGGGCGGCGGTTGGCGATCTCGGCGAGCGCCGAATCGCTGTCGCGCGCGGTGCGCGTGGAAAACCCCTCATCGTCCAGGATGCCCGCGACGAGGTCGCGAATGTCAGCTTCGTCGTCGACAATCAGAATGTCACTGGCCATGGGTTACACCTGCGTTGTCAGTCGCCCGTCGCGGCTTTGAATTTTGGCACATGGATTTCTGGCTGTTGCGCATTTGGCTCTTGATTATTGGGTTCTGGATTAGCGGGGTCTTGGATTGGTTCTTGAATTTTTGGTTCATTGTTGGTCGCCTGTGCCGGGCCGTTGGTCGGCTCTTGCGGCGGATTTTTTTCGCTGTCGGGTTCGGTCTCGTCCGGCTTTTGCTCCTTGCCCTCGGGCTTCGTCTCAGGCTTGGCCGCCTGGCCGGTGACGGAAAAGCGCAGCCGCATCCAGGCACCGCGCTGGCCCTCGCGGAAATCGGAGGCGTCCTTGAGCTCGATGCGGCCGCCATGGTCCTCGAGGACGCGGCCGACGATCGCAAGTCCGAGGCCGGTCCCCTTCGCCCGCGTCGTGACATAGGGCTCCAGCAGCCGCGCACGCGCGACCTTGGGCAGGCCGATGCCATTGTCGACGACGTCGATCAGGATGTCGTCATTCTCGCGCTGCGCCACGACGTCGATGCGGCCCTTGCCGAGCTCCTCGGGCGGGACCTGCTCGATCGCCTCGGTGGCGTTCTTGATGATGTTGGTCAGTGCCTGCGAGATCAGCCGGCGGTCGAACTGCGCCGGCAGCGGTGACTGCTTGATGTCGGCCTCGATGTCGAGATCGGGATGCGCGACCTTCATCAGGAACACGGCCTGGCGCACCACGTCGGCGACGTCCTCGCCTTCCATCACGGGCTTCGGCATCCGCGCAAAGCGCGAGAACTCGTCGACCATGCGCCTGATGTCGTCGACCTGGCGCACGATGGTGTCGGTGCACTGCTCGAAAATCGACTTGTCCTTCGCTTCGGTGATGGTCTTGCCGAATTTGCGGCGGATGCGCTCGGCCGAAAGCTGGATCGGGGTCAGCGGGTTCTTGATCTCGTGGGCGATGCGGCGCGCGACGTCGCCCCAGGCCGAGGTGCGCTGCGCCGAGACCAGTTCGGTGATGTCGTCGAGCGTGATGATGTAGCTGTCGCGCGACTGGCTGGTCTGCTCGGCGGACACCCGAACCGACAGATTGCGCTCGTTGCCGTCGCGCAGGATCGTCACCTGGCCCTGCACCAGCCGCTGCGTGCCCTCGCGCGCGGTCTTCATCATCTCGTCGAGTTCGGGCAGCACGTCCGAGAGCGGATGACCGAGCGTCTCCGACTCGGCATGCCCGATCAGCTTCTCCGCCGAGCGATTGAGGATGCCGACGCTGCCCGAGCCGTCGACCCCGATGATGCCGGCGCTCGCCGACGACAGCACCGCTTCGATGAAGCGGCGGCGGCTGTCGATGGTCTCGGAGGCATCGACCAGCTCGTTGCGCTGGGTGCGCAGCTCCTGCGTCATCTTGTTGAAGGTTTCGCCGAGCAGCGCGAGGTCGCTCGCCGATTTGTTGACGGGCACCTGGACGTTGAGATTGCCGGTCGAGACCTCGCTTGCCGCACCCATCAGCTGGCGGATCGGCGACACCAGGCCGTTGGCGAAGTTCAGCCCGATCAGCACCGAGGCCATCAGGATGGTCAGCGCGATCACCGCGAACATCAGCGCGAACGCGACCTGGATGCCGAGCCGGCGGGTCTCGAGCTGGGCATATTCGGCGGCGCTGGTCTGGGTCTGCTTGAGCTGGGCAACCACGGCCGGATCAAGCAGCCGCGCCACGTAGAGGAAGGTGTCGTCGAAGGTCTTGAGGCGAACCACGGAGGCGACATAGCTCTCCGGGAATACCGAGATCTCGGGATCGGTATCGTTGACCTTGCTGAGGAAATCCGGCGGCGGCAGCGCGTAGCTCAGGTTGATCCCGGTCTCGGCGCTCTCCAGGATGTGGCCGTCCTTGTCCATCAGCACCACGACCGGCAGGTTGCGCGCGGCCGCGGCCGCGGTCAGGAACTCGCGGAACGAGAGGCGGTCCTGGTCGTAGAGCGGGGTCAGCCGGGCACGGGAGATGTCGTTGGCCATCCCCAGGATGTCGCCGCGGATCAGCTGGGCATGCTCCTGCATGTAGGCGCTGGCAATGGTCAGCGAATTCTGGATCACCTCCTTGGTGGGACCCGAGAACAGCCGGTCGAGGCCGCGCTCGATGGTGACGTTGGCCACGATCGAGACCAGCACGGCGGGCAACACCGCGATCACCGAGAACAGGCCGACGATCTGCACATGCAGCCGCGCCGCCGCCCGGCCGCGCCGCCTCGCCTGCACCATCTGCCAGACTTCCCGGACGATGATCCCGACCAGCAGCAGGATGGTGCCGGCGTTGATCATCAGGAACGAGCGCACCACCTCGGGCGTCGGCTCGATCGGGGTCAGGTTGGTCAACACCACGAAGGTGAGGAAGCCCGACAGCAGCGCGAGGGCGATGGCGAACGGCGCCAGCCAGCGCCGCAAGGGGAAGCCGCGCGCCTCCGCCCCTGCCTCTGGATTGGGCCCGGCCGGTGACGCGTGTAATGTTGAAGCGGTGGTCTCTGCGCTGGTCATACCGGCAATTGAGCTGAGTGCGATCGCCCGCGGGAATTGCGAACTGATGCAATCATATCACAATGTTGCCGAATTGCGACATTTCCGCGGCGCAAACCGCAGTGCGGCGCCGTGTCCTCAAAACCATTTGTGACTACTCAATAAAGGCAGCGAGGCCTGAAGCCCCGCCCGTGGGCCTACCCGCCGCTGCGGTAGACCTGGATGTCGAGGTCGCGGATCTTCTTGCGCAGCGTGTTGCGGTTCAGGCCGAGCAGGTCGGCGGCCCGGATCTGGTTGCCGCGGGTCGCCGCCAGCGCGGCGGTCAACAGCGGGATCTCGATCTCCTTGAGGATGCGGTGGTAGAGGCCCGGGGGCGGCACGCCGTTCGGGAAGCCGGAGAAGTGCGAGGACAGATAGGCCTCGACCGCGCCGCCGAGATTGTCGACGCCGACGGTTGCAGTGCTGCCCGAGGTGACCGCCGGCGGCGCCAGCTCGCCGTCGATGACCGATGACGTGATGACGTCCTGCGGGTAGAGCGCGGCCAGCCGCCGGGCGAGGTTTTCCAGCTCGCGGACGTTGCCCGGCCAGCGGTGCTGCTTGAGCCGCTCCAGGGCCTGGGCGTCGAGCTTCTTCGGCGGCAGGCCGTCCTTCTCGGCGAGCGAGAAGAAGTGCCGGATCAAATCGGGCAGATCCTCGATGCGCTCGCGCAAGGGCGGCAGCCGCAGCGGCACCACGTTGAGCCGGAAGAACAGGTCTTCGCGGAACAGGCCCTGCTGGATCAGGATGCGCAGGTCCTTGTTGGAGGCCGCGACGATGCGGACGTCGGTCTTGATCGGGGTGCGGCCGCCGACGGTGGTGTATTCGCCCTGCTGCAGCACGCGCAGCAGCCGGGTCTGCGCCTCCATCGGCATGTCGCCGATCTCGTCGAGGAACAGCGTGCCGCCCTCGGCCTGCTCGAAGCGGCCGGAGGCGCGGGTGTTGGCACCGGTGAAGGCGCCGCGCTCATGGCCGAACAGCTCTGATTCAATGAGGTCGCGCGGGATCGCCGCCATGTTGACCGCGACGAACGGGCCGTTGCGGCGCCGGCCGTAATCGTGCAGCGCGCGGGCGACCAGCTCCTTGCCGGTGCCCGACTCGCCCGAGATCATCACGGTGAGATCGGTCTGCATCAGCCGCGCCAGCACGCGATAGATTTCCTGCATCGCCGGCGAGCGGCCGACCAGCGGGATCGAGTCGAACTCGCCGTCGTCGGCGGGGCTCGAGACCCGCTCCTTCGGTTCGGCCAGCGCGCGGCCGACGATGGTGATCAGCTCTTTCAGGTCGAACGGCTTCGGCAGATATTCATAGGCGCCGCGCTCGGAGGCGCGGATCGCGGTCATGAAGGTGTTCTGCGCGCTCATCACGATGACAGGCAGATTGGGCCGCATCTTCTTGATCCGCGGCAGCAGATCGAACGCGTTCTCGTCCGGCATTACCACGTCGGTGATGACGAGGTCGCCCTCGCCCTGGCTGACCCAGCGCCACAGCGTGGCGGCGTTGCCGGTCAGGCGAACCTCATAGCCGGCGCGCGACAGCGCCTGGTTCAGGACGGTCCGGATGGCAGTGTCGTCGTCAGCGACAAGTATGCTACCTGCAGGCATTGTTGTTGTTCCTCATCGTGCGTCCTGAGAGGCAGGCGAGGACGTACCCGGAACGTCATCGCGGTTGCTATGGTCGTGTTGCTTGGCGGCGCTGTACATCGGCATCAGCACGCGGAAAGTGGTTTTGCGCGGCTGCGACTCGCATTCGATGATGCCGCCGTGATCGCCGACGATCTTGGCGACCAGCGCGAGGCCGAGCCCGCTGCCGGTCTGCTTTGTCGTGACGAAGGGATCGAACAGGTTCGGCAGCAGGTCTTCCGGCACGCCCGAGCCGTTGTCCTTGACGCAGAATTCGAGCGGCAGCGAGACCCGCGATTTCTTGCCGGGCACCGACAGCCGCACGCCCGGCCGGAACGCCGTGGTGAGCTGGATCTCGGCATCGGTGCCGAGATCGGCGACGGCTTCGGCCGCGTTCTTCACCAGGTTGAGGAACACCTGGATCAGCTGGTCCTGGTTGGCGAGCACAGGCGGCAGCGACGGATCGTAGTCCTCGATGAAGCGCACGTTGCGGGCAAAGCCCGATTGCGCCAGGCGCTTCACATGATCGAGCACGGAATGGATGTTGACCGGGCCGCGCGCCACCGGGCGGTCGTCGCCGAACACCTCCATGCGGTCGACCAGCGTGACGATACGGTCGGCTTCGTCGCAGATCAGCCGCGTCAGCAGCCGGTCCTCGGATGACGCCTGCTGCTCCAGGAGCTGCGCGGCGCCGCGGATGCCCGACAGCGGATTCTTGATCTCATGGGCGAGCATCGCGGCCAGCGCGATCACCGAGCGCGCCGCGCTGCGATGAGTGAGCTGGCGGTCCATCTTGTCGGCGATGGTGCGCTCCTGCAGCATTACCACGATGTGACCGGGCCGCTCGGTCAGCGGCGCGACGTGCAGGTCGACCTGGCGATCGCCGCCGATCCGCGGCGTACCGAGATCGACCTTGTATTCGTTGACCGGCGAGCCGCTGGTCCGCACCTGCTCGATCAGCGCCAGCAGCGGGCTGCCGAACGGCACCAGCTCCTTCAGCGACTGCCGGCGTAGGAACTGGGTCGAGATCTCAAAGAAGGATTCGGCCGCGATGTTGGCATCGACGATGCGTCCATCGGGCGCGACCAGCAGCACCGGATTGGGCAGCGCGTTGAGGATGGCCTCGCCGTCGGTCGGCACGGGGCGGCGAAATTCCATGGCTGACGTCATGCGGCAGCACTCCAGGCAAAATCGTCGTAGGCGTCTTCGAGCGAGCGATGCACGCTGGACGGCTCTTCCGAAGTCAGGATCGCCTGTCGCCAGGTCTTCAAGGTCGCCGCCGGCGCGCAGCTATAGGCGGCCGCGATCTCCAGCGCCCAACCGAGATGCTTGCGCGCATGCTTGAGGCCGACGCGCAGGCCGTAATGGCTGCAGACCTCGTCATAGAGCGCGCGAACATGCTTGAGCTGCTCGGCGAGCGACGGCGCGGTCTCGGCGATCCCGGTCTCCAGGCGCCGTCCGATCTGGCCGGGCAGCCAGGGCTGGCCCTGCGCGCCGCGGCCGATCATCACGGCGTCGGCGCCCGACATGTCCAGCGCGTCGACAGCCTTGTCGAACGAGGTGATGTCGCCGTTGACCACGACCGGGATCGTGACCGCGTCCTTGACCGCGCGCACCGCCGTCCAGCTCGCCTCACCCTTGTAGAACTGGCAGCGGGTGCGGCCATGCACGGTGATCATCTGCACGCCCGACGCCTCGGCGCGGCGCGCCAGTTCGGGTGCGTTGAGCGAGCGGTCGTCCCAGCCGAGCCGCATCTTCAGCGTCACCGGCACCTTGACCGCGGCAATCGTCGCGTCGATCAGCGTCACCGCGTGGTCGAGGTCGCGCATCAGGGCCGAGCCGGACTGGCCGCCGGTCACGTGCCGTGCCGGACAACCCATGTTGATGTCGATGATGTCGGCGCCGGCGGCTTCGGCGATCCGTGCGCCCTCCGCCATCCAGCGGGTCTCGCAGCCGGCCAGTTGAACCACATGCGGCCCGATCCCGGCGGCCTCGCAACGCAGCTTCGACATCGGCTTGCCGTTCACAAGATCATCACTGGCCGTCATCTCGGAGACCACCAGACCAGCTCCCAGGGTGGCCGCGAGTCGCCGGAAGGGCGCGTCCGTGATCCCTGACATGGGCGCGAGAAGAACCCGGTTGACGATAGCAATATCGCCTATCTTCAATGGGTTACGAGGACTACTTTGCACGCCGGTCACAGCCGTCTCGTCGTTTTGTCAGCAACGCCATTGCAGCTGACATGGTCTATTCTGCGCACAATTCTTGTGCAGTCAAGGCTCATGCCTACGGTTTAGACATTCCTACCACTGACGCAAGTGCACTGCAACAAAATCTGCTTTTCCCACAGTCATCGCAAACGCTCTGTTTTTGCGCAGCGGTCATGCTAAGGGCTGTGCGCGGCGGTATCAGCCGCCCCCCTCATCCCCGATTCGTCTGTCGTTGGTTCAAAATGCCGAAGCCTGAGCGTACCGCAGCCATCCTCGTCGCCGCAGGCCGTGGGCTGCGCGCCGGCGCAGGCGGGCCGAAGCAATACCGGATGATCGGCGGCCAGACGGTGATCTACCGCGCCATGGAGGCGTTCTCCGCGCATCCGGACGTGTTTGCGGTGCAGCCGGTGGTCAATCCCGACGACGCCGCGCTGTTCGATGAGGCGGTCGCGGGCCTTCGCCATCGGCCGCCGACGCCGGGCGGCGCGACAAGGCAGGCCTCGGTGCATGCCGGGCTCGAGGCGCTCGCCGCCGACAAGCCCGACATCGTCCTGATCCACGACGCCGCGCGGCCCTTCGTCACGTCGGCCGTGATCTCGCGCGCGATTGCCGCCGCCGGCCGGACCGGCGCCGCGATCCCGGTGATTCCCGTCACCGATACCATCAAGCTCACCGGCGATGCCGGCGACGTCGAGGCGACACCGGAGCGCGCGCGGCTGCGGATCGCGCAGACGCCGCAGGCTTTTCGTTTCGACGTAATATTGGAAGCGCATCGTCGTGCCGCGCGCGAGGCGCGCTCCGATTTCACCGACGATGCGGCGCTTGCCGAATGGGCGGGATTGACGGTTGCGACATTTGAAGGTGATCCTGCCAACATGAAACTGACCACCCCCGAAGACTTCGTGCGCGAGGAAGCGCGGCTCGCAAGCCAGCTCGGCGACATCAGGACCGGCACCGGCTACGACGTGCACGCCTTTGGCGACGGCGACCATGTCATGCTCTGCGGCGTGCGGGTGCCGCATACACGCGGCTTCCTGGCTCATTCCGACGGCGATGTCGGGCTGCATGCGCTGGTCGACGCCATCCTCGGCGCGCTGGCCGACGGCGACATCGGCTCGCATTTCCCGCCGAGCGACGCCAAGTGGAAGGGCGCCTCCTCCGACCAATTCCTGAAATACGCCGTCGAGCGTGTCACCGCGCGTGGTGGACGGATCGCCAATCTCGAAGTGACGATGATCTGCGAGCGGCCGAAGATCGGTCCGCTGCGTGACACCATGCGGGCGAAAATCGCGGAGATCTCCGGCGTCCACGTCTCGCGCGTGGCGGTCAAGGCGACCACCAGCGAGCGGCTCGGATTCACCGGCCGCGAGGAAGGCATCGCAGCGACCGCGAGCGCGACCATCCGTCTTCCCTGGGACGACAAGAGCTGGAGTGCCTGACATGGGCGGCAGCGACGCTCGTGCCCTCTCCCGCTCGCTGCTCGACCTGTGCCGGATGCGCAAGCTGACCATCGCGACCGCCGAATCCTGCACCGGCGGCCTGGTTGCTGGCGCGCTCACCGACATCCCCGGCTCCTCCGACGTGATCGACCGCGGCTTTGTCACCTATTCGAACGAGGCCAAGCGGGTGATGCTCGGCGTCAAGGCCGCGACGCTCGAGACCTTCGGTGCGGTGAGCAAGGAAACCGCGACCGCGATGGCGATCGGCGCGCTGGAAAAGGCCGGCGTCGACCTTGCGGTCTCGATCACCGGGATTGCGGGCCCCGGCGGCGCGACGCCGGGCAAGCCGGTCGGCCTGGTGCATTTCGCCGTCGCCGCGCGCGACGGCCGCATCCTGCATCGCGAGCAGCGCTTCGGCGCGATCGGCCGCAGCACGGTGCGGCAGCGCTCGGTCGTCGAAGCGCTGCGCATGCTGATGGAGCTTGCGCGTCCGCCGCAAGCCGCCAAGCCGCGCCGCGAGGCCGCCAGCAGGTTGCGGCCACGGGTGGCCCGTTCGCCGCGCAGCCACGCCGCGAAACGGCGACGGCCGCCACGCGGATAGGCCGACGAGAGTCGAATCGCGCCAGGGCGCACGTCTCGCTACCCTTCAGTCAACTGCGGCCCAGTGCCGCCTGTCTCAGGTGGAACCTGGACGCCGGCTCGCCGCTTTCTGTTGTTCCAACTCTGCCGTTTCGACCGTTCTTCGAACGGCAAAATCCCACAACAAGGAGAAAATGATGAAGTTGGGAACTTTGGTCGTGGCCGCAATTACTGCCGGCGCCATGACGCTGTCGACTGTCGCCCCCTCATTCGCCGCCCCGCTCGCACCCGCCGCCCGCTTGCAGGACCAGCCGACCTCCGTCGAACACGTGCAGTATCGCCACTGGCACGGCGGTCCGCGTTACGGCTATCGGGGTGGTTACGGCTACCGCGGCGGGTATTATCGCGACCGTGGTGGAAACGGCGCTGCGATCATCGGCGGGCTTGCGGCCGGTGCGATCATCGGCGGCGCCATCGCGGCGAGCCAGGCCAAGGCCAACAACGACGCCTATTGCTCGCAGCGTTTCCGCACCTACGATCCGGCGTCCGGCACCTACATCGCCTCCGGCGGCGTGCGCCGTTCCTGCCCGTAACGGCAACCTTCCGTCATTGCGAGCCAACGCGTCGCGCGAACGCGCGCCCGATGACAGGCTGCGCGAAGCAATCCATCTCACCACGCGGGGAGACCTGGATTGCTTCGTCGCTATCGCGCCGCAATGACGGCAGCGCAATCGCGCATGGCTACCGCCACGTCCCCTCGCGCGGGGTCAGCGGGTCTGCAATTTCTGTATAGTAGAATAATACCGCCGATTTGCCCGACATGTCGAGTTGCCGGGTCGAATGCACGCGGCCGGCTCCTTTGCATGGGGTTGTTTTCGCTGTTTTGGCAGTGCGCCCCTGCGGAGACAGGCAGCCTTGGCAAGCAGCTTCGCTAGGCCGGCTTGCCGTAGACCTGGTCCGCGCGCTTCTCGAACGCCGCGGCGAAACGCGAGAATGCGGCGTCGAACATCGAGCCCATCAGCATCGCCAGCATCCGGCTCTTGAATTCATAATTCAGGAAGAAGCCGACGTCGCATTCGGTCTCCGACTTCGGCTCGAAGCTCCAGCGGTTCTCCAGATTGCTGAACGGGCCGCGCAGATATTCGACCAGGATCTTCAGATTGGACCGGTCGAGCGTCACCTTGCTGGTGAAGGTCTCCTTGACCAGCTTGAAGGAGACCGTCATGTCGGCCACCACGATTTCGGTGCCGTCGTCCTTCGGCGTGCGCTGGCGAATCTTGAGCGCCTGGCACAGCGGCACGAATTCCGGATAGCGCTCGACGTCGGCGACCAGATCGAACATTTGAGACGCGGTGTGGCGAACCCGCCGCTTGCTTGAGAATCTTGGCATCAGAGTTTTGGCATCAGTGAATACTCGCACGGTTTTGCCGGCGTGCGACGCTCTCCAGATAATGGTCCGCCTGCGCCCGATCCGTGAAGCAGACCAGCGCTTGATCGGGGCGCAGTTCCTTGAAATATTCGAGCAGTTTCGGCCGCTGCTGCTGGCGATAGGTCCAGACATAGCGGAAGAACTCCAGATCGATCTTCTCCGGGCAACCTTCGGCCATCTCGGGGCGTACCTCGCCATAGCTGCCGGCAATGCGCCTGACGATGCCCAGCATGCAGGTCGATCGCGGCAGGTCGAACCAGATGATCGTGTCGGAGCGCTCGCGGCGCAGCTCACCTGCGCCATATCGCGTGTAATTCCCGTCCATGATCCAGCGCGGCTCGCGCGCGGCTGCGATCATGCGCTGCTCGAATTCGTTCTTGTCGGATTCGATCCAGCCCGGTTTCCAGAACAGCGCGTCGATCGACACGGTCGGGATGCCCGTCATGACGGACAGCCGCCGCGCAAATGTCGACTTGCCGGATCCCGACGATCCCATCACCAGAACACGCTGCATTGGTCCCGTCCAAAGGCTCAATCAAGGCTCGATCAAGCAACGGCGCGTGACGGCGCCGGCTCACCGCCGTTTACAAATCTAGCGGCCGCGGGCCGTGCGGGCCGCCTGCAGTTTGGCAAAATCCTCGCCGGCATGATGCGACGAGCGCGTCAGCGGGCTCGCCGACACCATCAGAAAACCCTTGGTATAGGCGACGCGCTCGTAGCCGGCGAACTCATCCGGCGTCACGTAGCGCATCACGGCGTGATGCTTGCGGGTCGGCTGCAGGTACTGGCCGATGGTCAGGAAGTCGACCTCGGCCGAGCGCAGATCGTCCATCACCTGCAGCACCTCGTGGCGCTCCTCGCCGAGGCCGACCATGATGCCCGACTTGGTGAAGATGGTTGGGTCGATCTCCTTGACCCGTTGCAGCAGGCGGATCGAATGAAAATAGCGGGCGCCGGGACGGACCGTCAGATAGCGCGACGGCACGGTTTCCAGATTGTGGTTGAAGACGTCGGGCTTGGCCGCGACCACGCGCTCGAGCGCGCCGTCCTTGCGCAGGAAGTCGGGCGTCAGGATCTCGATCGTGGTGGTCGGGCAGCGCGCGCGGATGGCGCGGATCACTTGCGCAAAATGCTCTGCGCCGCCGTCAGCGAGATCGTCGCGATCGACCGAGGTGATCACGACATGCGCCAGTCCCAGCTTGGAGACCGCCTCGGCGACGTGTTCGGGCTCATCGGCATCGAGCGCGCCGGGCATGCCGGTCTTGACGTTGCAGAACGCACAGGCCCGGGTGCAGGTGTCGCCCATGATCATGAAGGTGGCGTGCTTCTTGTCCCAGCACTCACCGATATTGGGGCAGCCCGCCTCCTCGCACACCGTGACGAGGCCGTTCTCCTTCACGATCTTGCGGGTATCCGCATAGCCGCGCGTGTTCGGCGCGCGAACCCGGATCCAGTCCGGCTTCGGCGGCGACACGGCATCCGGCCGGTTCACCTTTTCGGGGTGCCGCGGGCGAAGCTGAGTGGTGGAGATGGTATCGACGATGGTGACCATAGGTGCCTGCAAGTCGCGAGAAACCATAGCTAATCGGTGTTGATGCGGCTCGCAACCCGCGCCGCGACGCTAGCAGATCAGCCCATATATTGGCAGTGTTGCGGCCTGTTCCACGCCGATTCCTACCTCAAAATGGCTCAAAAACCCCGCCTCACCCGTGCGACCGCGCCGCGCCTCGGCAAGGCGCTGAAGCGCTCCTTCTTCGACCGCAACGTGCTCGAGGTCGCGCCCGACCTGATCGGTGCGACCTTCCTGGTCGGCGGCGTCGGCGGCATCATCACCGAGGTCGAGGCCTACCATCACACCGAACCGGCGGCGCACTCCTACAACGGCCCGACCCCGCGCAACCAGGTGATGTTCGGCCCGCCGGGCTTCTCCTACGTCTACCGCTCCTACGGCATCCATTGGTGCGTCAATTTCGTCTGCGAGGAGCCGGGCTCGGCCAGCGCCGTGCTGATCCGCGCGCTGGAGCCGACCCATGGGCTCGCCGCGATGCGACGGCGGCGCGGGCTGGAGGACGCGCGCGCGCTGTGCTCCGGTCCCGGCAAGCTCTGCGAGGCACTCGGCATCACCATCGCACACAGCGAATTGCCGCTCGATCGCCCGCCGATCGCGCTGCATGCGCGGACGGAGACGCCCGAGATCGTCACCGGCATCCGGATCGGCATCACCAAGGCGGTCGAACTGCCCTGGCGCTACGGGCTGAAGGGATCGAAATTCCTCAGCAAGCGATTTTGAGCGGCTATGACGCCTTCTTCAGCCGCTCGATCGCCTCGAGGATCTTGGTCCGGCGCTCCTGAGCTGCGGCGCGCTTTTCCTTCTCTTCCTCGACCAGCTCTTCCGGCGCGTTGGCGACGAACTTCTCGTTGGAGAGCTTTGCGTCGACCCGCTTGATGTCGGCATCGGCCTTACCGAGCTCCTTCTCCAGCCGAGCCCGTTCGGCCGCCAGATCGATCACGCCCTTCAGCGGCAATGCGACGACTTCGCCGCGCACCAGAAGCTGCATGGCGCCCTCCGGCGCGGCGTCGGCGAAGGAGATGTCCGACAACCGCGCGAGGCGCTTGATCGTGTCGTTCCAGCGCCGGGCGCGGTCGCGCGTCTCATCCGACGTCGTCACGATCACCAGCGGCGTCAGTGTCGACGGCGGGATGTTCATTTCCGCCTTCACCGAGCGCATCGCGGTGACGAGATCGACCACCCAGCCGATCTCGGCCTCGGCTGCGGGATCGCTGAACTCGTCGGTGTCGAGCGCGGCAACGACAGGCGGAATGATCGGATCGGCCACTGGACCGGCGGTCGCGATCGCCGCGAGTTGCTCGCCGGTCACGCCGGACTTGCGCGGCCAGGCCGCCAGCACCAAAAGGCCGTCGCGCTTGGCCGTCACGGCCCACAGCTCTTCGGTGATGAAGGGCATGAACGGATGCAACAGCTTGAGGATCTCGTCGCGCGTCCAGGCGATCATGGCGCGGGTTTCGGCCTTAGCCGCGCCCTCCTCGCCCATCAGCACCGGCTTTGCGAGCTCCAGGTACCAGTCGCAGAACACGTTCCAGACGAAACGGTAGATCGCCGCGGCGGCGTCGTTGAAGCGATGGTCCTCGATCGTCTCGGTCACCTCGCGGGTGACGCGCGAGGTCTCGTGCGCGATCCACCGGTTCAGTGTCTCCTTGGCGCCCCTGGGATCGAAACCGTCCGGCTTCACGCACTCGTTCATCTCGGCGAAGCGGCAGGCGTTCCAGAACTTGGTCGCGAAATTGCGGTTGGTCTCGACCAGATGCGGCGACAGGCGGATGTCATGGCCCTGCGCCGCCTCGCGGGTCAGCGCGAAGCGCAGCGCGTCGGCGCCGTATTCGTCGATCACGCCGAGCGGGTCGATGACGTTGCCCTTCGACTTCGACATCTTGGCACCCTTCTCGTCGCGGACGAGGCGGTGGATGTAGACGGTCGAGAACGGCGCCTGCTTCATGAAATGCAGGCCCATCATCATCATGCGGGCGACCCAGAAGAAGATGATGTCGAAGCCCGTCACCAGCGTGTTGGTCGGGTAGTAGCGCGCGACCTCCGGCGTATCGTCCGGCCAGCCCAGTGTCGAGAACGGCCACAGCGCCGACGAGAACCAGGTGTCGAGCACGTCCTCGTCACGCGTGATGAAGCCCTCGCGCTTGGCGGGATCGGTGGCCATCTCGTGGCCCTGCTCCGGCGTGATGACTTCCTGCTCGACGTAATAGCCGAGCGCGTTGCCGACCGCCTCTTCCTCGGTCTCGGCGACGAACACCTTGCCGTCCGGCCCATACCAGGCCGGGATCTGATGGCCCCACCACAGCTGGCGCGAAATGCACCAGGGCTGGATGTTCTCCATCCACTCGAAATAGGTCTTTTCCCAGTTCTTCGGCACGAATGTCGTCTCGCCCGAGCGCACCGCCGCCATTGCCGGCTGCGCCAGCGTGTGGGCGTCGACATACCACTGGTCGGTCAGATAGGGCTCGATCACCACGCCGGAGCGGTCGCCATGCGGCACCATGTGGGTGTTGGGCTCGATTCGCTCGAGGAAGCCGAACTCCTCCAGCCGTGCCACAATCTTCTTGCGCGCGGCGAAGCGCTCGATCTTGTCAAACTCGGCGGCGAATTCGTCCGCGCCCATCGGCAGGCCGCGCAGATAGTCCTCGTTGCCGGTGAGGTTGAGGCAGCCTTCCTGGTCGAGCACGCTGATCTGCGGCAGGCCGTGGCGCTTGCCGATCTCGAAGTCGTTGAAGTCGTGCGCAGGCGTCACCTTGACCGCGCCCGAGCCCTTCTCCGGATCGGAATAGTCATCGGCGACGATCGGAATCTTGCGGCCGACCAAGGGCAGGATAACGTGCTTGCCGACCAGATCGGTGTAACGCTCGTCGTCCGGATGCACGGCGACCGCGGTGTCGCCCAGCATCGTCTCGGGCCGCGTCGTCGCGACCACGATGAACGACTTCGGATCCTCGGGGCTGAAAGTCCGGCCCTCGATCGGGTAGCGCAGGTACCAGAGATGGCCCTTGACCTCGACCTGCTGCACTTCGAGATCGGAGATCGCGGTGAGCAGCTTCGGGTCCCAGTTGACCAGGCGCTTGTCCTTGTAGATCAGACCCTGCCGGTGCAGCTCGACGAACACCTTGACGACGGCGCGCGACAGGCCCTCGTCCATGGTGAAGCGTTCGCGCGACCAGTCGCAGGAGGCGCCGAGGCGCTTCAGCTGATTGACGATGGTGCCGCCGCTCTCGGCCTTCCACTGCCAGACCCGCTCGAGGAATTTGGCGCGGCCCATGTCGCGCCGTCCCGGCTCCTGCCGTTCCATCAGTTGACGCTCGACCACCATCTGGGTCGCGATGCCGGCATGGTCGGTGCCGGGCTGCCACAGCACGTCGCGGCCGCGCATCCGCTCGAACCGGCACAGGATGTCCTGCAGCGTGTTGTTGAGCGCGTGGCCCATATGCAGCGAGCCGGTCACGTTCGGCGGCGGGATCACGATGGTGAAAGGCGCAGCATCCTTGCGCTCGGGCCGGCCGGCTTTGAACGCCCCGCTGTCCTCCCAGATCCGGGCCATGCGGTGCTCGATATCGGCGGGCTGGTAGTTTTTCTCGATCATGACAATGCGCTGTGGACCATGAGGAAAGGCTAGAAAGCCGCCGGAGCGCACCAAGTCAACCGGACCGGTACGTCAAAACGGCGTTTTGGGTGTTTTGGGCATTTGGGGGCTGAAATGGAGGCCGCCAGGCCCTCGCGGCCAGCACGGCCTCCCGCGCGGAGCTACCGCCCGCGGGAGACCCGCTCGATCTCGGCCTTGACGATCCGCTCGACCAGCCCCGGCAGGTTGTCGTCCAGCCAGGACTTCAGCATCGGCCGCAGCATCTCCTTGACCAGATCCTCCAGCGTCCGAGCATTGTTGCTCAGCACGGTGTTGGCCAGCGAGTTGAACGCGGACTCGACCGCTCGCATCGTGGTTCCGGAGATGATCTGCTGCATCGGCGCAGGCTCGCTTGCAGGCTGTTCGCGACCAGGTTCCTGCGCCCGGCTGCGGGCTTCGGTGAACTCGACATCATCTTGCGGCTCGACCTTGCGGAACGACGGCGCGGCTGCCGCAGGGGCAGGGTCCGGCAGTGCCATGTCGTCGGTGAGCTCGAACACGTCGGCTTCCGGTTGGGCTTCGGGCTGCGGAGACGGCCGGATCTCGGCCGCCGGCGTCGCCTCGTCGAGACTGGCGAGCAGCGAGTCGATGTCGTCCTGACTGTTGCTGGCCGGCGCCGGCGCAGGCGGCGGTGATTTCGGCGCGGTCGCGGCGGCCTTCGCGGCCGGTGGCGCTGCGGGCGGCGGGCTCTTCATCGCGGGCTTGGCTGCGGGCGGCGGCTCAACCTTCGGCGACGGCGGTGCGGCGGCCGCAGGCTTCTCGGCAGCGCCCGGCTTCGCCTCGTCGTCGGCAATGATGCGACGGATCGACGCCAGGATCTCCTCCATCGAGGGCTCTTGGACCTTCGCAGGTTGCGTCATCTCCGACTCCACATCGAAACTTATTTTACATCAAGCCCGAGAGGATTCGCCGGTTCCGATGATGCGGGCGGAGATTTTCACGGCTCCCGCCCGACTTGTCCCCAGATCAAGCCCGCCCGAGGCTTTGTGCAAGCTTCGTGTCGCCCACTGCAGCGTGACCACAGGTGGCGTCGCACCCGTCATCACGCTACGCCGGCGCGCCGCGAATCGGCTTGCTGCCCGATAAAACGGTATGTCAGGCCAATTATCGATTGCAAGCAAACGCGCCAGTCCGTGGTTCTGATTAGCTCAGAACCACAAACATGGCGCGACAAGCGACGATGAAGTGAAGGTGTTTAGCGGCCGTCGGGCGTGCGTACGCCGGCCCAATTGTCACGAACTTGCTGGTAATGCACGCTCGGATCGTAGACGCTGGTGGCAAGGCCCATCACCTGCGGCGACAGACGGCCGATGTAGTTCAGCACGTTGTAGGACGCGACGACGCGATCATGCTGCGCGGTGACCAGCGCGTTGCGCGCATTGACGAGCGCCTGCTGCGCGTTGAGCACGTCGAGCGTGGTGCGCTGGCCGGCCTTGGCTTCTTCGCGGACGCCGTTCAGCGCGATCTCCGACGCGGTCACCTGCGCCTGCGCCGATGCCACCTGCGACTTGCCGGCGATCAACTGGCCCCACGCGGTCACGACGTTGGCACGTGCCTGATCTCTTGTCTGTTCCAGGACCAGGCGCTGCTGCGCCAGCGATTCCTTGGACTGCCGGATCAGCGAGTATTCCGCACCGCCCTGATAGATCGGCAGCGTCAGCTGAACGCCGACCGAGGCATTGAAGAGGCGGTATACGGTCAACTGCGTTTCGTAGCCCTGGCTGACCGATGCCTGCAGCGCAACCGACGGCAGCAGCGCGCCCTCGGCAACCTTGGTCTGCAAGTAGTTGACGTCGACGCCGTACATCGCTGCGGTGACGTTCGGGTTCTGGGTCAGGCCGAGCTCGACGGCGGCCGACAGCGTCGCCGGCAGGTACCGGTCGACCGGCGAGCCCGGCGCCGGATTCTGCGGGTCGACACCGATGATGCGGCGGTAGTTCGAGCGCGTCGTCGTCAGGTTGGATTCCGCTGTCAGCTGCTGGGTCCTGCCCGCCGCAAGCTGTGCCTCGGATTGCGCGACGTCGGTTCGTGTCACTTCGCCGACGTTGAAGCGATCCTGGGTCTGCTTCAGCGTCTGTTCCAGCACGCGCGTATTGCTGCGCTGGACCTCGACGATGGCCGCGTCACGAAGATAGTCCATGTAGATGGTCGCCGCGGCCAGCAGCACGGACTGCTCGAGCGCACGCAATGCTTCGCGCGCCGACGACACCTGGCTTTCGGCGGCCCGCACCCTGGGCGCGGTCTGCGCGTTGTACAGCGATTGATTGGCGGTGAGGCTGACGGTCCGCTGCCGGCTCACGCCCGACACAGCCGGAGTTCCCTGCCCCAATTGCTCATCGGTATATTGTCCGCCCGCATTCGCGGTGAGCGAAACCTTCGGGCGGTAGCCCGAGAGCGCTTGCGGAACGTTTTCGTCGGTCGACCGCACCAACGCACGTTGTGCGTTCAGCTGGGGATTATTCTGGTAAGACCGCACCAGCGCGGATTCGATAGTTTCGGCGAGCGCGGGCACAGGGCCCATCTCCGCCAATAGAAGGACGGCAGTCGCAGCCGCGGTGATAGCCTTCACCCCACGCATCCCCGGTAATCCAATCATTGTAGTCGCCGTCTCCACACGCAAGTCGGTCCGGCGGTCGCCTCAGACGAAGTGAGTCCCGCCTCACCTTAGTCCGCAGCTAAGGGCAACGGAACTACCCCGCAACGGAACGCGGTCGAAACTCTTCACATGGGGCAAACGGGCCACACTTCTGATTCGGAACGGGATTTTATCAGCTGGCGCAGTGCGGTAGTCAGAAGACGAAGGCGGGCAGCCGCTCCAGTCCGGGCAGCACGGGAGCCGTGGCGTCGAACAGCTCACGATGGCCGAAATCCCCGTGGGAGTGCGTCACGAGGGCGGCGCGCGGCGGCGGCGTCAGGCCGAACACCCCGACCAGCCGGCCCCCCTCCTTGAGCTGGCCGAACAGCCCGGTGGGGAGAGCCTCGGTCGCGCCATTGAGGACGATGACGTCGAACGGCGCGCCCGCGGCATCGCCATCGGCGGCCGCAGCGGTCTTGACCGTCACATTCTGGATGCCGAGGCGGGCGAACACCGCGGTCGCCTTGGCGGCCAGCGCCGAATCGCTCTCGGTTGCGCTGACCTCGGCCGCAATGCGCGCCACGATGGCGGCGGCGTAACCGGTTGCGCAGCCGACCACCAGGACGCGGTCGGTGGCCTTGATCGCAGCGGCCTGCAACATCCTGGCCAGCAGCGCCGGCGTGATCAGGCAGCGCCTGGCCGTCCCACCCTCGCTGACATCGAGATCGAGATCGAGATAGGCGAGCGCCTGCTTGTCGGCCGGCACGAATACCTCGCGCGGCACGGTCAGCATGGCTTCGAGAATACGATCATCGGTGACGTCGCTCGGACGCACCTGACCATCGACCATGTACTGGCGCGCGGTCGAAAAACCGGTCATTGGCGGGACCCTGCAAATCGCGGCATTGCCGCTGGAGAAGCTCGAACAGGGCCATCTTTTGGAACAGGCTCCGCCAAAACGCAACACGGCGTTGGCGTGCAGGACATGCGCCGCGGCGCGCGCCTACTCGATCGTGACCGCCAGCCGGCCGATCAGGCGGGCCACTTCGTCAAGATGCTCGGAATCGTGCTCCTCGACGGCTTTTGCGAGCAGGCGAACGCACTCGTCATCACTGATGCAGGGGGCATCGTTCGGAACGAGCGTTGGCTGCGGCATCGACAGGTCGATCAGGTTAATGGCCATCAAAATCACCTCTCAAGACCCGGCAAGACGAAGTGTCGACGGCTATTGAGTCGATTTGACGACGTTTTTGGTTCTGCCGGTAACAGACCACAGGCTTGTGATTGGCGATGTCGGATGTTGATGGGGCCAGCAAAACTGGCTCCCCGGGCTGGATTCGAACCAGCGACCATTCGATTAACAGTCGAATGCTCTACCGCTGAGCTACCGAGGAATAGGCGAACAAGTGTTCGCGAGCGGGCAGCGTATAACAAAGCCTTTCGGGCTTGCAAAGAACCAAATGGGGCTCCGGCCAAACTTTAGCGGCGGACGGTAAACCTCTGCTGCACAAGGGTTTGCCGGCGTTCCAGGGCGGTGCAGGTCCGTCCCGGCTGTCCTGTCGGCGCCGTCGCGTGTCCGGAAGCACTCTGTCGGCGCGGCCATTGCGCCGCGCCGGCGATTCTGGCTCGGGCGTCCCCGCCCCCGCCTCATTCCGCAGCGATCGCGACGGTGAACAGCGCGGTCGCCGCCAGCGAGGCAACGGTCCGGACGTGGTTCCAGAAGGTCCAGTCGGTCAGATAGCGCGCCCAGACCGGCGCGGCCGCAGCGCTCGCGGGATCGGTGGCCGCAAGCTGATCGTTCAGCGGCACGTTGAAGACGGCGGTGACGACGAACATCCCGACGACATAGAGGATGCCGCCGCCGATCATAGGCATCGCGCCCGGCTCCTGCCAACGCAGCGCGCCGAGCACCACCAGCGCGGTACAGGACAGCGTGGTGCCGAGGAAGACCGGCATGAACAGCGAGCGGACAATGGCGACATCGATCGCGTTCATCGCCGAGATGCCGGCGGCCTGATCGATGCGGCCCAGCGCGGTCATGACGAAGGCCGAGAACGCGAAATAAACCCCGGCAAGCAGGCCGCAGCCGAGCGCAGAAAACCACAGCAAGCCCGAGGTCAGCATATGGCGCATCTCTCCACCCTCCAAATGCGAGAATAACTCGTATTTGTGAAATGCGATAAACTCTCGTATTAGAGACGTCAACCGGTTTGTGGAGGACAGCGATGACGAAACGAAAGGCCGCGCCGGCGGCGCGCGCCGCCCTGCCCGGGCTGGCGCGGATGGCCCCGACGCAGCAGCGCAGCCGCGATCGCTTCGAGCGTATCCTTGCCTGTGCGACCGAGATCATGGCGGAAAAGGGCAGCGAGGCGTTCCGCATGAGCGACATCGTCGCGCGCAGCGGCGTCGCCTTCGGCTCGCTCTATCAATATTTCCCGGATAAGGCCGCGATCATCGGCACGCTTGCGGAACGTCATAACGCCGCCGGGCGCGACTGCGTCAGGCGCGACCTTTCCGTGGTCACGACCGCACGCGATCTGCATCCTGCGCTCTGCCGGATCGTCGACAGCTACTACGAGATGTTCATGCGCGAGCCGGGCGTGCGCGACATCTGGCAGGCGACCCAGGCTGACCGCGCGCTGCAAAAGCTCGATGCCGAGGACATGGCCGTGCTCTCGGGCCTGTTGTCCGATGCGATCAAGCGGGTCGCGCCCGGCATGCCGGCCGCAACCCTTGCCACGCTCTCGGGACTGACGATGACGCTGATCGCAGCCGCGGTACGTCACGCCATCACGCTGCCGCCGAAGAAGGCGCGGCAGGCGCTGACGCAGTTCAAGGCCATGCTGCCGCGCGACCTGACCGATCTGGGATGACGTCAGCGGCCGTCACGGCCGTCGGCACACCAGGTCGATTTCGATCAGCGCGTCATAGGCAAGCCCGGTGACGCCGACGCACGTTCGCGCCGGCAGGCGATCCGGCGGGAAGAACGTCCGGTAGGTCTCGTTCATCGCGGCATAGTCGTCGTTGAAACGCGTCAGATAGATCCGCGACATCACGATATGCTCGAGGCCGAGACCAAGGCCTGCGAGCACGACACGCAGGTTCTCCATCACGGCGTTCGTCTGGGCGACGATTCCATCCGGCAGCACGCCGGGCGTCGCCGGCGTATCCGGCATCTGACCGGTCACGAACACGAAGCCGTCAGTCTCGACGGCATGGCTGAACGGCGCGACCGGCTTCGGTCCGCCTGCAATCATATGGAATTTCACTGTTGGTCTCCGCTTTGCGCGATCAGCCGTCGCAGAACAGCCGTTTGCTCAGAATGGCGTGCACGCCCCAATTGCCATCGACCACCTGGGTCACGCCGAAGTCAACCGCCGCCGACATCAGCGCGATCGCCTCGTCCTCGCTCAGGCCTTTGACGCTCATCAGGAAGCGACGCATCTTGCGGAAGGCATCCTTCATCGCGAGATCGAGCGACGACTTGGCGTAGACCTCGCTCTGCCCCTGCGCGCCGAACTCGGCGAGATAGTTGGGATGGCTAAATCCGGTCAGCACCCAGTCGGTCCCGGTCTCGATCAGGGGATAGCTCAGGTCGGCGAAGGGCTGTCCGGTGTGGCTGCCTTTCTTGTGCAGGATCACCTGGAACGTGCCTGTCATCGAGCATTCGATCGCAGTGCCGCTGAGCTCGCCGTCGCCTTGCGCCGCGTGGGGATCGCCGACGGAAAGCAGCGCGCCCGGCACGGCCACCGGCAGATAGACGGTCGAGCCCTTGCCAAGCCGCCAATTGTCGAGATTGCCGCCGAAATAGGACGGCGGCACCGAGTCGACGAAATCGACCTCGCGCGGTGCCACCGCGATCACGCCGAAATGCGGCCGCAGCGGAATGCGGATGCCGTCAAGCACGGCATGGCGGCGCTTGACGCTGCCGGGCGCAACCGGGACGCCGGGATAATCATAGGTCGCGTGCACCACGCCGGACGGATCGGTCTGCGGCTCCCAGCGATAGGAGTAGAGCGCCCGGGCATGCGATGAACCGTCTCCACTGGGAAATATCTCGTAGATGGTGACGACCTCGCGCGGCTTCGGACCGGCGAGAAATTCGCCGTAATGATAGCCCCACCAGGCGGCGACGCTGGAGCCGAACACACGGCCTTCGAACTGCGGGTGGCGGCTTGGCCGCGGCACGATGTCGAGGATGCGCACCTCGAGCACGTCGCCGGGCTGCGCGTCCTTCACCGCGATCGGGCCGGTGCAGATATGCACGCCGAACCCCTCGCCCGCCCCGCGCCCGAACACCGAGGCATCCATCGGGCCGGCGCCACGCCGATCCACATTCTTGCGATCCGCGGTCCAGCCGAACACGCTCTCCGCACCGGGATCGCCCGAGATCATCCGCTCCGGATCGTCGGAGGCATGCTGCGAGAGCGTCTCGATCGTGATGGTGTCGCCCGATGCGATCTCGGCCTGCGGCGGCAGCGTGCGGCTGAAATAGCCCCAGTGAACCTTGTCCGCCTCGACCGCGAGGTGATGGTGCGCCTGTGCGTCAAGAATACCATGAACCGCACCATGAACCGCGCGGTCATCGTCGCGCGACACTGCCGCGGTTTTCGGCGAGGTCGCCACCGGCGGATGCGTGCGCAACTGTGCCAGCGCATCCTGCGGCCAGCCGCGCTGGCCGATCGACGCGGGGGCTGCGCGTTCAGCCTCCTGTTGGCGGAATTCGCGTGGCGGCAGACCGAAGCGATGGCGGAAGGCGCGGCTGAAATGAGCAGAATCGCTGAAGCCGAAGCGATAGGCGATCTCGGAAATCGAGCGATGCGCCTCGCCCGGATTGGACAGGTCGGCCCAGGCACGCTGCAGCCGGCGCTCGCGCACATAGTGCGTGAAATTGTCGCCGACCCCCTCGAACAGCTTCTGCAGGTAACGTTCCGAAATCCCTTCGGCCTGCGCGACGCTCGCCGGCGCAAGGTTGGGATCGTCGAGCCGCCGCTCGATCGCCTGGCAGATCCGGTGCAGGGTCGCAGCCTGCGATGCGGTATGGCGGGCATCGGGGGCCGCACCGGCGAACTGATGCGCAATGGTGAGCAGGAGATCGGCCATGGCCTGCGCCACGGTCATCCATGCGCTGTCGTCCAGCGTCTCCAGCGTCCGCGCGGTCGCATCGAGCATGCGGGAAAAGACAGCGGCCACGCCGCCCGGCGCCACCACGCGCGCCTCGCCCAGCCGCAGCTTGCCGGGAATCCGGCCGTGCAGCGCGTCCGGCGTCACCGACAGCACGATCGCCCGCATGTCGCGCTGGAACACGACGCTGCAATCCCCGCTCCTCGGCAACAGCAGCAAGTGGCCGACCGGAACGATCTGATGGCTGGCGCCATGCCGCAGCATCACGCCGTCGTCGATCGGCAGCAGCGCAATCGGGAGGCCCTCGGCGCCCTGCGGCAATGGCGCCACCGTCTGCGCCCCCGCGGCGATCCGGGTCAGCGCGATCCCGGCAGCGCTGCGGTGCGAGGCGGTGGCATGGCCATCATAAGGAGGCCTGGCGGGGTCCGGCCGCAGGCCAATGGCGCCCAGCACGTCCCGCCACGCCTCGGGCCGGTCATCCTGCGCATAGGATTCGCTCGTGTACGGACGGAAGCTCATCGCATCGACCCAATCGGGGTCGATCGAAGCAACCTGCGTGCCAGTTGCGCCTAATCGCACCTGAACACGTTCTTCCGGATGGTGCCGTGCACGCCCCAATTGGCATCGACGACCTGGGTGACGCCGAAGTCGGCGCCGACCGACATCAGGGAGATCGCCTCGTCCTCGCTGAGCCGATGTACCGTCATCAGGAACCGGCGCAGCTTGCGGAACGCGTCGCGCATCGCCCGGTCGAGGCTGGAATGGCTGGCGATCTCGGTCTGGGCGTTGGCGCCGAGCTCGGCGAGGTAGTTCGGATAGGTGAAGCCATAGACCGACCAGGCCTGCTCGGTTTCCAGCATCGGATGGGTCAACCCTTCCAGCGCGGTACCGCCGAGATCGTTCTTCTTGTGCAGGATGAATTCGAAATCGCCGGTCAGCGAGGTCTCGATCGCGGTGCCGCCGAGCTCGCTGTCGCCCTGGGCGGCATGGGGATCGCCGACCGAGAAGAAGGCCCCGGGCACGGCCACCGGATAGTACATCCGCGCGCCCTTCCCGATCCGCCAGTCGTCGATATTGCCGCCGGTATAGCTCGGCGGGATCGAGCTGACGAAATCCGCTTCCGACGGCGCCAAGCCCATGGTGCCGAAATGCAGCCGCGCCGGCACCTTGACGCCCGTCAGGATGTTCTCGCGCTTGCGGATGGTGCCGTGATCGACCCGCACGCCGGGATAATCGATGGTCGGATGAACGATGCCGTCGGGATCGGTCTGCGGCGTCCAGACGTAGTTGTAGACCGCCTTGGCGAAGGGTTCGCCCGAAGTGTCGAGCTCGAAGATGGTTACGACCTCGCGCGGCTTCGGCTCCTCGATCAGGTCGTGATAGTGAAAACCCCAATTGGCCGCGACGTTGGAGCCGAAGCAGCGGCCGGCGTGGCAGGCGCTGCAACTCGGCCGTGGCTTGATGTCCAGGATACGCACTTCAAGGACATCGCCCGGCTCGGCATTCTCGACCGCGACGGGACCCGTGAGCAGATGAACGCCGAGCCCCTCGCCGGAGCCGCGTATGAACGGCGCGTCGGTTGAGCCGGCACCGCGGCGCGCCACCGCCTTGTGCTCGCGCGTCCAGTGAAACACGCTTTCGGCGCCCGGATCGTTCGCGATCATCCGCTCGTAGTCGTCGTTGGCGTGATGGGTCAGCGTTTCGATCGTGGCGCGATCGCCCGAAAGCAGCGTGAGCGCGGGCGCGACCTTCTTGCTGAAATAACCCCAGTGAACGGTCGCCGGCGAAACCGGCAGATTGAAGTGCCTCATGCAAATGCCTCTTCGATGGATCGGAGGATCGTCCGGTCGCCGGTCGCGTTCATCGCACCGTCTCCGGCGTTTTGTCGGCGTCCATCACGTTGAGGAAACGCGCCGTGACGGGGTTGCGCGGGTTGGAGAGCACCTCGTGCGCCGGTCCCTCCTCGAGGATGGCGCCGCCGGTGAGGAAGGCGACGCGGTCGGCCACCTCGTCGGCGAAACGGATCTGGTGGGTCGAGATGATCATCGTGAGGCCGTCATCGACCGCCAGCCGCCGGATCACTTCGAGCACCTCGTTGACGAGCTCGGGGTCGAGCGCCGAGGTCGGTTCGTCGAGCAGCAGCACGCTCGGGTTTGGCGCCAGCGCGCGTGCAATCGCCACCCGCTGCTGCTGGCCGCCGGAGAGATGACGCGGCAGCGCATCGGCGCGATGGCTGAGGCCGACGCGGTCGAGCAGCTCGCTCGCCCGGCGGTCGGCATCGACCCGCGTCATTCCGTGGACCCAGCGCAGCGGCCCCGCGATGTTCTCCTTCGCCGTCAAATGGCTGAACAGGTTGAACTGCTGGAACACCATCCCGACGCCGACGCTGGCGCGCTCATTCGCGATTGCGCGCGGCGACAACGCCTTGCCGTGTTCGGAAAAGCCGAGACGGCGTCCGCCGACCCGAACGGTGCCGGCGTCCCAGTCCTCCAGATGATTGATGCAGCGAAGCAGCGTGCTCTTTCCGGAGCCACTGGGCCCGAGCAACGCCACGACTTCGCCGACGCGCACCGTCAGGTCGACGCCGTTAAGCACGGCCTGCGCGCCGTAGCTCTTGCGCAAGTCCCTGACCTCGACCGCAACGTTGTTGCGCGCGATCGCCGCGGCCCGCCTGGCGCGCCCCTCCGCCGACAGAACGCGCGTCGCCGGTGGCGGGATGTCAGCGGGCGGCACCGCGACCTCGATACCGGGCGCGGCCTTTTCGACCAGCGCGAGCACGGCTTCAGGATCGCCGCGCCGCCACGGCAGGAGATCCGCAAGACCGCGCTGGCGCCGGTCGAGATCGAGCATCCGCTCCAGCACGAGCTGGATCAGGCTGACGGCGCCCGTCAGCACCAGATACAGCAGGCCGGAGGCAAAAAAGATCGAGAAGAAGTCGAACGTCGAGGATGCAAGCTGCGTGCTTCGGAGCGTCAATTCCTGCACGGCGATCACCGAGGCGAGCGACGAATTCTTCAAGGCGCTGACGGCCTCGTTGCCGAACGCCGGGATCATGGTCCGGATCGCCTGGGGGGCCACCACCCGCCGCAGCAGCACGGATGGCGTCATGCCCAGTGCCTGCCCGGCGGCGAGTTGTCCGCGATCGACGCCCAGCACACCGGCGCGCAACATCTCGGCGATGAAGGGAGCTTCGTTACAGGCCAATGCGAGACCTGCCGCGAGGATCGCCGGCAGCTTGATGCCGATATGCGGCAGCGCGTCGTAGGCAAACACCATTTGCAGGATCAGCGGCGTGCCGCGGAAGATCACGGTGTAGCCCCGCGCCAACCCTGCCAGCAGCCCGAACCGGCTGAGCTGCATCGAGGCGAGGATCAACCCCAGCAGCAGCCCGCCGCCGAGCCCGAGGGCAGTCACCTGGAGGGTGATCTCGATGCCCTCGAGCAGATACGACAGACTGAGATAGTGCAGGAACAGCGACATCAGGATCAGTTGACGGTCAGCAGTCCCGGCTCTTTCAGGTTATTGGGGTCGAGATCCCACTTCTTCAGAAGCGCGAGCTGATCGCCGGATTTGTGGATTTCAGTCAGCGCCGCCATCACGGCTTCACGGAACTTGGGCTTGTCCTTCGGCACGGCGATGCCGACCGAATACGGAATGGTGACCGCAACCGCCTTTTCGAGCTTGTCGGGATAGGCCTTCACGGCGTTGTCGACCGTGTTGACGTCGTTGACGTAGGTGTCGGCGCGCCCCGCCAGGATGGCCTGGATGCAGTTCGCGTTGTTGTCGTAGAGCTGCAGCGTCGGCTCCGGCTTGCCGGCGGCCTTGCATTGCGGAATCAGCGCCTGCACCAGCGGCACCTCGACGAAGCCCGTATTCTCGGCGGCTGCGGCGCCGCACAGCGACAGATTGATGCCGTTGATGCCCTTGGGATTGCCCTTGGCGACCAGCACGCCGTCGAACACCTTCGAATAGGTGATGAAGTCGGCCGCCTTGGCCCGCTCTTCGGTGGCATAGATGTCGGAGATGACGATGTCGGCCTGCCCGCTCGCCAATGTGGTGAGCAGCGCAGCGAACGTCACCGCCTTGTAGGTCAGCTTGAAGCCGAGACACTCGCCGATCTCCTCGCCGAGATCGATGTCGAAGCCGACATATTTGCTGGGATCCTTCGGATCGATCGCTTCATAACCCGGTGTATGCGGGTTGATGGCGTTGACCAGCGTCTTGCCCTTCCAGTCCGGATATTTCGCCTGCAATGCGGCGCATTCGGCAGGCGCAGCCTGGGCGCCAACCGGCGTCAAAAGCCCGGCGGCGGCGACGGCACTCAATATCGCCAGGCACACTGAACGCGACGCGCGCCATCCACTCCCACAAAGCCAATTTTGCATATTGCCAACTCCTCCGAATTTGTCATGGCAAGGCCATGTCCCAAAACTCGACGGAAAGGCTACGGGGAACGATGCCGGGAAGGCTTGTCCCGGGACGTACAAAAAATTGGATCAGCCGGGCCTGAGAATTGGGCAGGCCTGCTCAAGATTCATCCGTGACGCCCGCCGATCCATTGCTGATCTCTTGGGATCGCGTGGTTGCTCGCGCACCGCGACACGCGACCGACGGCCAGCTTGCCCTCGCTGTCACGTCTCCCTAAAATTCCTGCGATATTTGACGGCTATGAATACTGCCGGACAGTCCGGAACAGTTTTTCGAAACATGTGATTTGTCTCACACGAGGTGCGGCCATGCCGACCTAGGTTCCCCCCGCGGGAGGGGTATCAGTGATTCATTAACCAAGCCGGGCGCCATCGTTCTTTTCATAAAATTCGAACGAATCGCTCAATCCGGACCGAAGACAGTTTTGCGACCATTGCGCTCTCGAACCTCGGAGAGCGCGATGAGCGAAGTCGAATTTGATCTGCTGCTGGACGCCGTGCGTACGGCAATCGCGCCCATTGCTCAGGAGGATTTCGTGGCTCAGCCCTCGCCCCGTATTCAGCCGCCGCCGCGTGCTGCCAATGACAACCAGGCGCCGTGGCCGCTGATTCCGTTTCCTGAAGGTTGGTATGCCGCAAGCTAATGCGGCTTCTCATTGATCGGCTGCAAGCCATTGATGAGATGAATGGAGGCCACGACCAGAATTGAACTGGTGTACACGGTTTTGCAGACCGTTGCGTAACCACTCCGCCACGTGGCCCCTTGCGGCGCACTTCATATACGCCCTCTCTCAGATAGGCAACCAAGCCCAATAGCTATCGCCGACGCTTCCGATAGTCCCGTTTCCTGGGTTTTGGCGCCAATTCCGGCATTTTGGCCTGGACTTCGCGGAATCTCGCCAGCATCCGCTCGAAACTGTCGGTTAACGTTGCTGCGATATCGGGCCGCTTTTGCAGCCCGGCCAGCAGGATCGCGGCCGCTTCGATGGTGGACAGGCCGTCGCGACGCGGTTCCCGGCGCAGCTTGCCGTAGCGCGAGGGCTTTTTCGGCCCGAGAATCACCCGCTGGCACTTCAGCATCCAGGCATTGCGCCACCACAGCGCCTTGGCCTGGCTCCAGGTGCCGTCGAGCAGCACGACCCCCTCGATATCGGACAGGATGGCGCGCTGGTGCGGCTCCAGTTCGCCCTTGCGGTTGATCGCGACGATCTCGGCCTCGGTCTCGAGCTCCTCGACCTTGGCCGAGCCGAGATAGAGCACCGCCCAGCGCGACGGATCAGGCACCGGCCGGCCGAGCGCCTTGGCGAGGCTCGGCCAGGACAGCCCGATCCGCACCACGGCGTTCTCGAAATGCTGCGCCAACAGCCGCGCGGTGCCGAGCGCCCGGTCCTGCTCCTGCGGATGGATCAGGATCAGCAGCTGGATGCGGCTCTCGATCGGGGTGACGCTGTCGCAGATGCAGAGCGGCAGCGGCTTGCCGCAATGCGGGCACTCCTCGATCTCGGCAACAACGTCGGCTTTGACTTCGGTCGGGTCGGACATGGCTCCGCTATACGCGCGCGGAGCTGTACAATTCAACCTATTCCGCCGGGGCGTGCACGCCCGACGGCTCGCGGCGCTGGCGCAGCCGGTCGATCAGGAGATAGATCACCGGCGTGGTGTAGAGCGTCAGGATCTGCGACACGAACAGGCCGCCAATGATGGTGATGCCGAGCGGCCGGCGCAGCTCGGTGCCCGGACCGGTCGCAATGACCAGCGGAATGCCCGCGAACAGCGCGGCCATGGTCGTCATCAGGATCGGACGGAAACGGGCCCGGCAGGCCTCGAAGATCGCGTCCCGCGACGACAGCCCCTGATGCCGCTCCGCGTCGAGCGCGAAGTCGACCATCATGATGCCGTTCTTCTTGACGATGCCGATCAACAGGATGATGCCGACGAAGGCGATCACGGTCAGCGGCGTGTTGGTCACCTGCAACGCCAGCAACGCGCCGAGGCCGGCTGACGGCAGGGTCGAGATGATCGTAATTGGATGCGCCAGGCTCTCATAGAGCACGCCGAGCACGATATACATCGCGATCAGCGCGCCGAGGATGAGCAGCGGCTGCCGCCCGCTGGTCTTGTTGAAGTCGCCGGCATTGCCGTCGAAGCTGCCGCGAATGCCCTCCGGCATGTGCAGCTCGTTGACCGCCTGCTGGATGTTGGTGGTCGCGACCTCGAGCGGCACGTCGGGCAGCAGGTTGAACGACACGGTGGTCGAGGGGAAGCCGCCGGAGTGGAAGACCGCGAGCGCCGACAGTCCGCGCTGATAGTGCACCAGCGCCGACAGCGGCACCTGCACGTCATTGGCGCCTGCGACATAGATGCGCTCGAGGTTCGACGGATCGCTCTGGAATTTCGGATCGATCTCGAGCACCACGACGTACTGGTTGCGCTGGGTGTAGATGTAGGAGATCTGCCGCTGCGAGAACGCGTTGTTGAGCGCGTTGTCGATGTCCTGCACCCGGACGCCGAGGCTGGAAGCGGTCTTGCGGTCGATCACGAGGTTGAGCTGCAGGCCGCCGGGATCGCGATCAGATGACACGTCGGTGATGCCCTCGACGGTCTCCATCCGCTTGGCGACCAGCGGCGCCCATTTCTGCAACAGCTCGAGATCGGTCGAAGCGAGCGTGTACTGGTAGTCGGAATCGCTCTGGCGGCCCCCGGTGCGGATGTCCTGGGCGGCGAACATGAACAGGCGGATGCCCGGCACCATGAACAGATTGCGGCGCAGCCGGTCGATCACCTGCGCGGTCGATAGGCCTGCCCGCTCCTCGGGCGGCTTCAGGCTGATGAACATGGTGCCGCGGTTGGAGGTGGCGCCGCCCGGGCCGCCGCCGGAGCCGACCGACGAGCCGATGCCGGCGACCGCCGGGTCGGCCATCACGATGTCGGCGAGCCGCTGCTGCAGCTGGAGCATCGCCTGGAACGAGATATCCGCCGACGCCCGCGTCGAGCCGATCACAAAGCCGCTGTCGTCGGTCGGGAAATAGCCCTTCGGCGTCTTGATGTAGAGCGTCACCGTCAGCGCGACGGTAGCGAAGAACACCACCAGGGTCAGGAAGGGATAGCCGAGCACGATCCGCAGCGTCGACGCATAGAACGCCACGACGCGCGACAGCGTGCCCTCGATGGCGCGGTCGTACCAGGTGGCGCGATCCGAGGTCGCCTCCCTGATGTAGTGCGCGCAGATCATCGGCGTGATCGTCACCGACACCAGCGTTGACACGATGATGGCAAAGGTCAGGGTCAGCGAGAATTCGCGGAGCAGCCGGCCGACGATGCCGTCCATGAAGATCAGCGGGGTGAAGGCCGCGATCAGCGACAGCGAGATCGACAGCACCGTGAAGCCGATCTGCTTGGCGCCCTCGACCGCCGCCGGATATGGCGCCATGCCCTGCTCGAGGTTGCGGTACATGTTCTCGATCATCACGATGGCGTCGTCGACCACGAAGCCGACCGAGATCGCGAGCGCCATCAGCGACAGATTGTCGATCGAGAAGCCGGCGAGCCACATCCCGGCGCAGGTGCCGGCCAGCGCCAGCGGCACCGAGACGCCGGCCGCGATCGTCGGCACCACACGACGCAGGAACACGAACACGACGACCATCACGAGCACCGCGGTCGCCAGCAGCGTGAACTGCATGTCCTCGACGCTGGCGCGGATCGTTCCGGTACGATCCACCAGGGTCGAGATCTCGACGCCGGCCGGAATCCACTTCTTCAGTTCCGGCAGCAGCCGGCGCACGCTGTCGACGGTATCGATGACGTTGGCGTCGCCCTGCTTGGTGATCTGGATCAGCACCGCCGGCTGCTTGTTGAACCAGGCAATCGAGCGCGAGTTGCGGACGGAATCCTCGACCTCGGCGACATCAGAGAGGCGGACGAAATTGCCGTTCGAGCTCTTGATGATGATGTCGCGGAACTCGGCCGCGGTGCGCATCTGCTTGTTGATCGAGAGCGTCTCGCTCAGCCGCTCGCCATTGAAGATGCCGACCGGGCCGAGCGGATTGGCATTGATGATCGCGGTCCGGACGTCGTCGGTCGCGATCCCGGCATTCGCCAGCGACACCGGGTTGAGCGCGATGCGCACCGCCGGTTGGTCGGCGCCGCTGACGGTGACCTCGCCGACCCCAGGCACCTGCGAGATGCGCTGCGCCAGCACAGTGTCGGCGACGTCGTACATCGCGCTGGTCGAAATCGTCTTCGAGGTCAGCGCCAGCACGAACACCGGCGCCGCGGCCGGATTGGCCTTGCGGAACTTGGGCAGCGACGGCAGGTCGCTCGGCAGATCGGCGAGCGAGGCGTTGATCGCGGCCTGCACGTCGCGCGCGGCGCGGTCGATATCGCGGCCGATCGAGAACTGCACCTGGATGCTGGTGGTGCCGAGCGAGCTCGTCGAGGTGATCTGGTCGACGCCCGAGATGGTGCCGAGCTTGCGCTCCAGCGGCGCGGCGACGGTCGCGGCCATGACAGAGGGATCGGCGCCGGGCCGCGACGCCGACACCCGGATGGTCGGGAAGTCGACATTCGGCACCGAAGAGACCGGCAGGAACTCGTAGGCGACGATCCCGACCAGGAACAGCCCGATCGCCAGCAAGGTGGTGCCCACCGGCCGGCGGATGAAGGGCTCCGAGATCGAGATCACTGCATGCCCTCGGTGGCTCCCGCGATCGGCGGGCCGCCCCGGCCCGGCTCCGGCACCGCCCGCTCGATCCGGCGATTGAGCCGGTCGAGCGCCAGATAGATCACGGGCGTGGTGTAGAGCGTCAGCAGCTGGCTCAGCAGCAGGCCGCCGATGATCGAGATGCCGAGCGGAAAGCGCAGCTCGGCGCCGGTGCCGCTTTCGATCGCGAGCGGCAGCGCGCCGAACAGCGCCGCCAGGGTCGTCATCATGATCGGCCGGAAGCGCAGCAGGCAGGCCTGCACGATGGCATCATAGGACGACATGCCCTGATGCCGCTCGGCCTCCAGCGCGAAGTCGATCATCATGATAGCATTCTTCTTGACGATGCCCATCAACAGGATGATGCCGATCAGGCCGATCACCGAGAGGTCCTGCCCGCACAGCATCAAGGCGAGGATGGCGCCGACGCCGGCCGAGGGCAACGTCGACAGGATGGTGATCGGATGGATGTAGCTCTCATAGAGCACGCCGAGCACGATGTAGATCGTGATGATCGCGGCCAGGATCAGCCAGGGCTGTCCGGCCAGCGAGCGCGCGAATTCGGCGGCGTCGCCGGAATAGATCCCGACGATGCTGCCGGGCATTCCGATCCGGGTCTCGATTGCCTTCACTGCCACCACGGCATCGCCAAGCGCCTCGCCCGGCGCTAGGTTGAAGCTCAGCGAGACCGACGGGAATTGCGCCTGGTGCGAGATCGCGAGCGGCGCCGTGGTGCGGATCAGCGTCGCCACCGCCGACAGCGGCACCTGCGCGCCGTTGGCTCCGGGCAGATACAGTTTGTCGAGGATCGAGGGGTCGCGCTGGTACATCGGCAGCGCCTCGAGCACCACGCGGTACTGGTTGGCCTGGCCATAGATCGTCGAGATCTGCCGCTGAGCGAAGGCATCGTTCAGCGTGTCGGTAACACCCTGCAGACTGACGCCGAGCTGGCCGGCGCGCTGGCGGTTGATGTCGAGCGCGGCGCGCAAGCCGCCGTCCTGCGCTTCCGACGAGACATCGCGGAAGATCGGGTCGCGCCGCATCTCGGCGACCAGCTTCTGCGCCCATTGCGAGACCTCGGCGGCGTCGGTCGCGGTCAGCGTATACTGGTATTGCGAGCGGCTCGACTGGGTCGAGATCTGCACGTCCTGCACCGGCTGGAAGTAGACGGTCATGCCGGGCACCGTCGCGACCTTCTGCTTGAGCCGCTCGATCACCTTGACGACGCCGTCGCGCCGCTCGTCGAGCGGCTTCAAGGTCATGACCAGGCGGCCGACATTGGTGGTCGGATTGACCGAGCCCGAGCCGATCACCGAGACCACGCCGACCACATCAGGGTCGGCCTTGATGAGCTCGGAGACAGCGCTCTGCCGCCGCTGCATCTCGGCGAACGACACATCGGGGCCGGCCTCGGTCACCGCCGTGATCGAGGACGTGTCCTGCAACGGCAGAAAACCCTTCGGCGCCAGCACATACATGATGAGCGTCAGCGCGATGGTCGCGAACGTCACCAAGAGCGTCGCGCGCTGACGCTGCAGCACCCAGAGCAGCGTGCGATGGTAGAACTCGACCATCCGGTCGATGAAGCGGCTGACCGCGGCCAGCCCCGGCACCGCCATCTCCTCATGGATGTTCTTGAGCAGCCGCGAGCACATCATCGGCGTCAGCGTCAATGAGACGATCGCCGAGGTCACGACCGCGATGGTCAGGGTCAGCGCGAATTCCCGGAACATGCGGCCGACCAGGCCGGACATGAACAGCAGCGGGATGAACACGGCGATCAGCGAGACCGTCAGCGAGATCACCGTGAAGCCGATCTCGCTGGCGCCCCTCAATGAGGCCTCCATCACCGTCTCGCCGTCTTCCATGTGGCGGACGATGTTCTCGATCATGACGATGGCGTCGTCGACCACGAAGCCGGTTCCGATGGTCAGCGCCATCAGCGACAGATTGTCGAGGCTGAAGCCGGCGAAATACATGATGCCGAAGCTCGTGATCAGCGACAGCGGCAAGGCCACGCCGGCGATCAGGGTCGCGCGCAGCGACCGCAGGAACAACAGCACCACCAGGGTCACCAGCACGACGCTGAGGATCAGCGTGAACTGCACGTCGTGGACCGAGGCGCGGATCGTCACGGTGCGGTCGGACACGACGGTCAGCTTGACGCCGGCCGGGACCGCGCGCTGCAACCGCGGGATTTCGCCGCGGATCTGCTTGACCACGTCGATGACGTTGGCGCCGGGCTGGCGCTGGATGTCGATGATGACGGCCGGCGTGCCCTGGTACCAGCCACCGGTGCGGTCGTTCTCCAACCCGTCGACGATCTGCGCGACGTCGCCGATCGTGACCGGCGAGCCGTTGCGATAGGCGATGATGATCGGCCGGTAGGCGTCGGCGGCGGCGATCTGGTCGTTGGCGGCGATGGTGTAGGATTGCTGCGCGCCGTCGAGTGAGCCCTTCGGCCCCGACACGTTGGCGCCGGCGATCGTGCTGCGCAGATCCTCCATAGCGATGCCGTAGGCAGCGAGCCGCGCCAGATCGGCCTGCACGCGGACCGCAGGCTTCAGGCCGCCGAGGATCGAGACCCGGCCGACGCCGGAAATCTGGCTCAGCCGTTGGCCGAGGATCGTGTCGGCGAGATCGCTCATCGCGCGCAGCGAGATCGTGTCCGAGGTCAGCGCCAGGGTCATGACCGGCGCGTCCGCCGGGTTCACCTTGGCGTAGACCGGCGGATACGGCAGCGTCTTCGGCAGGATACCCGCCGCGGCATTGATCGCGGCCTGCACGTCCTGGGTGGCGCCGTCGATATCGCGGTTGAGATCGAACTGCAGCGAGATCTGGCTGACGCCGAACGAGCTCGTCGAATTCATCGACGACAGCGACGGGATCTGGCCGAGCTGCCGCTCCAGCGGCGCCGTGATCAGCGAGGCCACCACGTCGGGGCTTGCGCCCGGCAATTGCGTCGTCACCTGCACGGTCGGGAAATCGACCTGCGGCAGTGCGGAGACCGGCAACGCCCAATAGCCGAGCGCGCCGCCGATCATCAGCGCGATGCCGAGCAGCGAGGTGGCGATCGGCCGGCGGATGAACGGTTCGGAGACGCTCATGGCTGCGTGCTCGCTGGTAGGTCGGACATTACGAGGTCAGGATGTCGGTCATGGCTGCGCCTTCGGCGTGCCGCCCGACTGTTCGCTCCCCGCCGCCGGTGCAGGCGCCGGTCCGGTCTGCCCCTTCTGATCGCCGTCGCTATGCTCGCGGCGGCCGCGGTGCTCGCCGTTCTTGCCTTGACCGTCCTGCCTGCCGTCCTTGCTTTGGCCGTCGCCCTGCGCCCCGCCGCGCTTGCCATCGGGATTGCGGCTGCGCTTGCGCGGCGCGAGATCGGCTGCCGGCGGCCCCTCGTCCTTGCCGACCACGACCTTTGCGCCATCGGAGAGATTGGCAAAGCCCGTGGTCACGACGCGATCCGATGTGGTCAGGCCGCTGGCGATGACGGCCTCATGCTCGTTCTGCTGCGTGACTGTCACCGGCTTGGCGGTGACGACGTTGTCCTCACCGATCACGTAGCTGAAGGTACCGGCGGGACCGCGCTGCACGGCCGAGGTCGGCACCACGATCGCCTGGGCCAAGGTCTCGACCTTGAGGCGAACGTTGACGAACTGGCCGGGCCAGAGCTGGTAGCTGGCATTCGGCAGTTCGGCCTTCAGCTTCAGCGTGCCGGTGGTCGGATCGACCTGGTTGTCGATCCCGGTGAGCTTGCCGGTGTCGATCACGGTGACGCCGTCATTGCCGAACACGTCGACCGCAAGCTGGCCCTTCGCGGCGGCGGCGTTGACCCGCATGATCTGCTGCTGCGGCAGGCTGAACCACACCGCGATCGGCTGCAACTGGGTCAGGATCACGAGCCCGGTGGTGTCGGAGGCGTGGATGATGTTGCCCTGGTCGACCTGGCGCAGGCCGGCGCGGCCTGCGATCGGCGCCACGATCTTGGTGTAGCTCAGCGTCGCCGCCGCATTGTCGATCGCGGCCTGGTCGGCCTTGATCAGCGCCTCCTGCTGCGCGACCAGCGCGCGTTGCGTGTCGGCCTGCTGCTTGGAGCCGGCATTGGTCGACGCCAGCTGTTCATACCGGGCGAGGTCGAGCTTCTGGTTGGTGAGCAGCGCGACATCCTGCGCCTTCTTGGCGACGGCCTGGTCGTACTGCGCTTGATAGATCGCGGGATCGATCTCGCCCAGCACGTCGTCCTTCTTGACGTCCTGGCCTTCGACGAAATTCACCTTGAGCAGCTTGCCGTCGACCTGCGAGCGCACGGTGACGGTGTTGAGCGCCTTCACCGAGCCGACGCCGTCAAGATAGACCGGCGCGTCATGCAGCTGCGGCGTCGCCGCCAGCACCGGCACCGGCAAATCGGGCCGCGCGCCTGCGCCGCGCCCGCCGCCTCCGCCCTGCTTCGGCTGGAACGCGAGCCAGCCGAGATAGCCGAGCCCGCCCAGGATCACGAGCGTAATGAGCAGCGATACCATGCGCCCAAGCAGGCGCGAGATCAGGCTCCGCTTGCGCGGCGCAGTGCTTTTCTCGTCGTCCTTGCCGTTTTTGGAGTCGGGCTTAAAGAGCATCGACCGGTCTTTCCATCTTCGGTTCCCAGCCGCCCCCCAGTGCCTGATAGAGGCTCACGATCGCCAAAAGCCGGGCCAATTGGGCCTGCGAATAGGCATCTTCCGCCTGAAACAAGGTCAGCTGCGTGTTTAGCACAGTTACGATGTCGGCAGTGCCGGCCTTGAGCTGCTGCTCGGCGAGGTCAAAGGCGCGGCGTGACGACGACAGCACGTCGCGCTGCAATTGCAGCCGCCGCGTGGTCTCGCGGATCGCGACCAGCGCGTTGTCGACATCGGTGAACGACTGCACGACGGTCTTGCGGTAGGTCTGCAGCAGTTCGTCCTGCCGCGCCTTTGCGTTCTCGAAATTGCCGAGGATCCGGCCACCGTCGAAGATCGGCTGCGTCATGCTGCCGACCAGGTTGAAGAAGGCCGCGTGCGGCTGGAACAGCGAGACCAGCGCCTGGCTCTGGTAACCGCCCGTTCCGGTCAGCTGGATGCTCGGAAAGAACTGCGCCCGCGCGCTGCCGACATTGGCCGTGGCGGATGCAAGCTGCGCCTCCTGCCGGCGAATGTCAGGACGCTGGGTCAGCAATTCCGACGGCAGGCCCGGCGTGACGCGGGGGATCGCGACGGAGTTGAGCGAGCCGCCGGCGACGCGCACGCTCTCGGGCGGCCGCGACACCAACACCGCGAGCGCGTTGATGTTCTGGTCGAGCGTCTGCCGCAACGGCGGCACCAGCGCGCGCTGATTGGCGAGCACGCTCTCCTGCTGGGCGACGTCGAGATCGGAGCCGGTGCCGGCCTTGAAGCGCTCCCGGATCGCATTGAGGATGCGCTCGGCGCTGGCGATGTTGCGCTGCGCGGTGCGTAGCCGATCTTGCGTCGCGAGCACCGTGAAATAGGCGTTGGCGACGCTTGCCAGCGTGGTCAGCGCCACCACCTCGCGGTCGAACCGGTCGGCGACCGCGGTCTCCTCCGCCGCCTGCGCGGCGTCGCGGTTCTGGCCCCAGAAATCGAGCTGATAGCTGGCGCTCAGCGAGGCATTGTAGTTCACCACCTCGCGCCCGCCATTGGTGAGGCCGCTGGCGCTGGAGCCGGACGTCCGCGAGTAGGTTTCCGAGCCATTGAGATTGACGGTCGGCAGCAGCGCGGCGCCAGCCTGCCGCGCCAGCGCGTCGGCCTGGCGGAAGCGCGCCACGGCCGCGGCGATGTCGAGGTTGACGGTCTGCGCCTCCTCCATCAGCTGTGTCAGCTCCTTGGAGCGGAAGCCCCGCCACCAGTCGAGCGTCGGAAGCGCGTCGCCCGGCCGGCTCAGGCGCGCCACCTTGTAGCCCTGGGGCACGTCGAGCGCCGGATCGGGGATGTCCTGGGTCAGGATGCAGCCGGCGGAGCCCGCGACCAGGCCGAGGGCGACCAGCGAGCGTCCCGCGAGCCGTCGCAGGCGGACAACGAGGCCGAAATGGCCTCCAGGCACCATCGCGGACGCGGTCTGGATCACACCCGTTCTCCGCCGCAGCCAGACTTCGCCTGTGGCGCACGAATGACGCGTTCAGCGATGGTCTGGGTAACGTTCACGGGGCAATGCTTTCAATGGAACCTGCTTGTCCATTCTACCCTCGGGATGATGGGGCGGACAGCCCTGTCAGGATTGCGCGACGTCGCGTCCACCGTGATTCGTCGCCACCCCAAATGGCGACTTTCCCCCATTTTTGCAGCGTTTCCGCGCCTTCGGGCGATATCTCAGCCGCTCGGATTCTAACAAAGATTTCATGGGGATTTCTTCACCCCTGTTGCGCCGAATCCGCAATTTCGGGCGCCTTACCCTGCGTTACCATGATCCAGACGCCATGATCCGTCGTTACCTTCCAGCAAGTCGCACCTTGCGGCTGATAGCGGCGTTCAACCTTCGGACCCGACATGACCTATCTCTACGCTTACCTCTCGACGTTGCTCGTCTTCCTACTCTGCGACATGGCCTGGCTTGGAACGATGGCGAGCCGACTATACCGTCCGACGCTCGGGGACATCCTGTCGACCGAAGTAAACCTGCCCCCGGCGATCGTCTTCTACCTGATCTACCCAGTTGGGCTGGTGGTGTTCGCCGTACTCCCTGCCCTAAAGTTGGGAAGCCTCGGCTCGGCCGCGCTCAGCGGCGCACTGCTCGGCTTTTTCAGCTACATGACCTACGATTTGACGAACCAGGCGACATTGCGGAACTGGACCGTCCAACTCACCCTGCTCGATGTCACTTGGGGGACATTGCTCGGTGCGATTTCCGCGACGATGGCCTGTCTCGTGACAGCGAGGTTAGTGGCCTGACGTCGGCTTCGGGAACGGAAAGAACGGCCGGGTTCGCGCCTGCACGTCGCGGAATTGCTGACCGCGCGAGCGCACCATGTGCTGTTCGAGCGGCGGCACGCCGGATACATGAACCAGAACCCAGTACATACAGGCAGGCGCCAGGAGCGTGATCCAGCCGGCTGGGTACCAAGCGTCGATGGCAATCAGCGGATAGGCCAACCAGCACACCCATTCGAAGAAATAGTTCGGATGACGCGACCACTTCCACAGCCCGACTTCACAGACCCGATGTCGGTTGGCAGGGTCCGAGCGAAATTTGCGTAGCTGCGCGTCGGATGACGCCTCCCCGATCAAACCGGTGAGCAGCAGCAGCGCGCCGAGCAGATCTCCAAACCCCAGCCCGGGGCGCGGGTTATGCGCAGCGAGCGCGACTGATGCCGCCAGGATCAAACCGACTGCTGCCTGCGCCTGCAACTGCAGGAACATGCGCCTATCGGCCGTCGCGCCCCATTGTTCGATCAGGTCGCGGTAGCGCGGATCGTCGCCGGCTTTCCAGGTTCGCAGCAGCAGATGACCACCGAGCCGGAGCGACCAGATCGCGACCAGCAGCGCCACCACGAGCTGCCGCTCGCTGGCCGTCCCGCCCTGCGGGACCGGGACGAGGCTGGCCGCGCAAGCAACCAGACCGGTCCCGAATGTCCAGCAGACGTCGATCCATCCGGTAGCGTCTGTTCGTCGCTGAATTTGCCAGGCGATCGTCATGAGCGCAGACAGCACAAGAGCCATGACGATGAACTGGGAGATCAACTGAAGCAGGCTCATGGAGAGCATCTTCCGGGGCGCTCGTCACATGCGGATCAGCGGTTGCAGCAAGCGGCCGATCACTCCGTTGAGCTTCAAATCGCCCTGCATTGCGACCAGGCAAATACAGTCTTCCGTCGAGTCGATCCAGATATCGTGATCCACCGTACCGTCGCCAAAGTCGAAATCTCCCGGCCCGAACTGGCCACCGGCGTGAACGAAGCTTCCGGACAGCACGCAGGTCATCTCAAAGCCGGTGTGTGTATGTTCGATCATCTTCGTGCCGGGGCTGGATTTCAGCAGAAAGGCGCGCGTCGCGCTCGGCTCGGGCAGCCGGATCGGCCGCAAATGCACCTTTGGCGCAATCCATCGCCACGAACTGTCGGGATAGCTGCCCAGAAAGTCCGGCAAGCCCGGCACATCGCGGAATGCCCGCCCCGGGCGTCGCACAGGAACGGACGCCGCCGACGCCTCGTCCAATCTGCGCTCCAACGCCTCAAACGATCCATCCGACATCGCGGCCGGCCGCAGTTGGTCCAGCACCGCACCGCCAACATGCTCCATTGCCCGTACCGCTCCGCGGCACTTGGCGCAGCCGATCAAATGGGTGGCAATCGCAATATGCTGACCCAGGTCGATCGTGCCGGCCGCAAACGCCGCCAACAACTCGTCCGGGGGGTGATGATGGACGGTCATGCGAAGTCATCCAGCAAGCTGCGCAGCCGGGCCATCGCCAGCCGCAAGCGCGATTTGACGGTGCCGAGCGGGATATCGAGCGCCTTTGCGATATCCGCATGGGCTGTTTCGTGAAAGAAGGATAGCTCGATCACCCGCATCTGGTCGTCCGGCAACACCGACAGTGCATCGCGGACTCGCGCCTCTATTTGATACGCCGCCACTCCCGCGTCAGGCAACGGGCCCTCGTCGCGCTGAAACTCAAGGTCCGTCTCCGACGTATCACTGTTCGGAGTTCGCTTCTGACGACGGAGCGCGTCAATGCGCAGGTTTCGCGCGATCGTGAATATCCAGGCGGCGGCACCACCGCTCTTGGGGTCGAACAGAGTGGCCTTCGACCACACCAGGAGCAGGGCCTCTTGCGCCAGTTCGTCGGCAAGCTGCTCGCTCGCCCCCGAGCGCTTCATGAACGCCTTTACGCGCGGCGCAAAATGCCGAAACAGCGCAGCGAAGGCCTCGCGATCCCTGCGAACAGCAACGGCTTCGATCAGCCGCGCCCATCGGGCGGCATCCGACGTCTCGTTGTCGGGAGTTTCACTCAGCATGCCGCGCGGACACTCCCTGTCGTTTAGCGCTCTGCGACCGCAATACCGGATCGCGCCCGGCCTGACCAGACCGGCAATCCCGGAGATATGTCGTATGGCGGCTTGCATACAACAGGAACGCTCTCTGGCTGAGGTTGGATCACTACCGGTGATCCAACGGTCATGATCCGTCGTTCTTACCCATGTCGTCGTCCGCACGACGCGCCGGCGCATTAGTGGATCGAAAAGGAATAGTCGTTGAGGAACGACGGCAAACTAAACGTCGCCGTAGTCGGAACCGGCATTTCCGGCCTCTCGGCCGCCTGGCTGCTCAGCCAACGGCACGATGTGACCGTCTACGAGAAATCCAATCGGATCGGCGGGCATTCCAACACCGTGACTGCGTCCCTCGGCGGCCAGCGCGTCGCCGTGGATACCGGCTTCATCGTGTTCAACCGGAAGACCTACCCTAACCTTGCCGCGCTGTTCCGATATCTCGACGTCTCCACGCAAGCATCGGAGATGTCGCTGTCGGTTTCTCTTGACCAGGGCGATCTGGAATATTCCGGGACCGGCCTTTCCGGCCTGCTGGCTCAGCCCGGCAATCTGCTGCGACGGCGCTTTTGGTCGATGCTGCGCGACCTGGTCCGGTTCTACGATCGCGCGACACGCGATGCGGCGCTGCTGCGTGACGAGACCATCAGCCTCGGCGAATATCTTGCGAAAGGCGGCTACAGTTCAGCGTTCCGCGACGACCATCTGCTGCCGATGGCAAGCGCCATCTGGTCGGCGCCTCCAGATGAAATTCTTGCCTTTCCCGCAGCGACGTTCATCCGCTTCCACCACAATCACGGCCTGCTTCAGCTAACCCAGCGGCCGGCATGGGAAACCGTGACCGGCGGCAGCCGCATCTATGTGCAGCGGCTGGTCCAGCCGTTCGCAGACCGGATCAAGCTCGACTGCGGCGTGGTCAGGATACGACGCTCGGCGCGCGGTGTGACCGTGACCGACGTTCACGGCGAAACGCGACCATACGATCATGTCGTCCTGGCAACGCACGCGAATGAAGCGCTGTCGGTGATTGATGAGCCGACTTCGGATCAATCCAGATTGCTCGGTGCCTTCCGCTACTGCCGCAACCTCGCCGTCCTCCATTCCGATACAACGTTCATGCCGCAACGGCGCCTGGCCTGGTCGAGCTGGAACTATGTCGGATCGCGCGGCCGACGTGCCACGCCGGCCGGAGTCACCTATTGGATGAACCGGCTGCAGGGCATCCCGCGGCATATGCCGCTGTTCGTCACGCTCAATCCCGCCCGTCCCCCGCGGGCGGACACGCTGCATCAGACGGAGGTCTACGAGCACCCGATCTTCGATGCGGCCGCAATCGCCGCGCAGCGCCGGCTTTGGTCGCTGCAAGGCGACGGAAACATGTGGTTCTGCGGCGCGCATTTCGGCGCGGGCTTCCACGAGGACGGGTTGCAATCGGGGCTTGCGGTCGCCGAGCAACTTGGCAAGGTACGCAGGCCGTGGAACGTGCCGAACGAATCCGGACGCATTGTGCTCGCCGCTAATACTAGATCCTTGCCCGAACGGGAGCTGCAGCCATGACACTCCGCTCCTGCCTCTATCGCGGTAGCGTGATGCATCGGCGTCTGCGTCCGACATCTCATCGGTTCCGCTACCGCGCGTTTTGGCTGCTGCTCGATCTCGACGAGATGCCCGCGCTGATCTCGCGGTTGCGGCTATTCTCGCACAACCACTTTAACCTATTCGCGCTGTACGACACCGATCACGGCGACGGCCGCGCAACGCCGCTCCGCGCTCAGATCGAGCGACAGCTCGAGCAAGCCGATATCGATCTGGCAGGCGGACAAATCCAATTGTTCTGCATGCCGCGGACACTCGGCTACAGCTTCAATCCCCTCAGCCTTTATTTCTGTTACCGAGACTCCGGCCAACTCGCGGCGATCGTCTATCAAGTCCACAACACATTCGGCGAACGTCACGCCTATGTAGCGGCGATCGATGCCGACGACGCGAGCATTCGGCACGACTGCAACAAGGACTTCCATGTGTCGCCGTTCATGGCCATGAACCAGAGCTATCATTTCCGCTTGCACTTGCCCGGCGAGCGCTTCGCGCTCGGTATCAGCGCGAGCGAAGACGGCGAAACCATACTGAGCGCCTGCCTTGGCGGGTCGCGCCAGCCACTGAGCGACTGGACGCTGTTGCGCAGCTTCCTTGGAATTCCGCTGGTGACGACCAAGGTCATCCTCGCGATCCATTGGGAGGCGGCACGGCTTTGGCTGAAGGGCATGCGCATTTGCGAACGACCTAGACCATCCGCGAACGGCATGACGCGCGTGGCCAAATCATTTAAGCAACGGACGAATTTGCATGCGCATTGACCATGAGCAGACCGCCCCCGGCTGGATGCCCGTCGAATGGCCGCCGGTGCTCCGCGCGACGATCGGGGTGCTGCTACGGCGATTGCTCCGCCGGATCGATTGCGGCGAAATACTCGTACAATTGCCCGGCGGGCGCGGCGTCACAATCTCCGGCTTGCGCGGCGGAGAACCGGTGCATATCAGGATTCACAGCTGGAAGTGCCTGCTGCGGCTGCTTGTCGGCGGCGACCTGGGCTTTGCTGAAGGCTACCTTGCCGGCGAATGGTCGACGCCCAACATCCACGCATTTCTCAGCGCGGCCGCCCCACGATCGGCCCACGCAACCTCGTTCGAAAGGCTGAGGCCTCCGCAACCCTTTATTTGGCTTCGCCATGCCCTGCTGAATCGCAATACCAGGCGCGGCAGCCGGCGCAACATTCGGGCTCATTACGATCTCGGCAACGATTTCTACCGGCTCTGGCTCGACCCGACCATGACCTATTCGTCCGGGATCTACATCTCGGCCGACCCAACCCTCGCGCAAGCCCAACAGACCAAGCTTGATCGGGTCACCGATCTGCTAGAACTCAAGGGCGGCGAGAAGATCCTCGAGATCGGTTGCGGCTGGGGCGCGCTGGCGCGGCACCTGATCGAACGACACGACTGTCACGTCACCGGACTGACGCTGTCGACCGCACAGCTCGGCTACGCGCGCGAGCAGCTGGCCGTAAAAGGGCTTTCGGAGAAATCAGACCTGCGGCTCGAGGACTATCGGGACACTGATGGCAGCTACGACCGGGTCGTCTCGATCGAGATGCTGGAAGCGGTTGGCGAAGCCTATTGGCCGCTGTTCTTCGACGAACTGCGGCAACGGCTCGATGTCGGCGGCGTCGCGGTGCTGCAAGTGATCACGATCGACGAACGTCGCTTTGAAAGCTATCGCAGGCGGCCGGAATTCATCCAGCGCTACATTTTTCCCGGCGGAATGCTGCCGACCGTCGAGATCGTCAAGCAACTGGTGAGCAATTCCGGATTGCGGCTGGTTTCGACCAAGTTCTTCGCCGATAGCTATGCACGGACACTGGCAGATTGGCACGACCGCTTCCTCGTCGCCTGGCCGTCGATTGAAGCACTCGGCTTCGATATCAGGTTCAAGCGGATGTGGGAGTACTACTTGGCATATTGCAGGCTGGGCTTTGAAATTGGCGCCCTTAATGTGGGGCTGTACAAGGTCGAGCGATCATCCTGAATTGGGTCCGCGCACAGAATCTGACGCAGCATGGTCAATTGCAGCAAGATTTGGCCGGATCGCAGGCCATTCGCAAAACGAGCGTCCTGCCAAGGGTTTTGATCAACGCCAGCGGCTGACCGTCGTACGAAATTCGCCGCACTGCAAAAGCCTTCCCCTTTTGCCGTCGGCACACTAGTTTCCGGCCAGGGCACCACACGGACCGGCAAAAGATTACCCCCGCATGGCATTCAACAAAGACGTCATTGAAGCGATCGGCAACACCCCGCTCATCAAGCTGAAACACGCATCCGAACTGACCGGCTGCACCATTCTCGGCAAGGCCGAATTCATGAATCCGGGCCAATCCGTCAAGGACCGCGCCGGCAAATGGATGATCCTGAAGGCTGAGGAGCGTGGCGTCCTGAAGCCGGGCGGCCTCGTGGTCGAATCGACCGCCGGCAATACCGGCATCGGGCTTGCGGTCGTCGCCAGCGCGCTGGGCTATCGCACCCTGATCGTGATCCCGGAGACCCAGAGCCAGGAGAAGAAGGACTTCCTGCGGCTGTGCGGCGCCGAGTTGGTCGAGGCACCGGCGCTGCCGTTCTCCAATCCCAACAACTACCAGCATCTCGGCAAGCGCCTCGCCGATCAGCTGCGCAAGACCGAACCGAACGGCGTGCTGTTTGCCGACCAATGGAACAACCTCGACAATCCCAAGGCGCATTATGAGTCGACCGGACCGGAAATCTGGCAGCAGACCAACGGCAAGATCGACGGCTTCATCTGCTCGGTCGGCACCGGCGGCACGCTGGCCGGCATCAGCCGCTACCTGAAGGAGAAGAACAAGGACATCGTCACGGCCTGTGCCGACCCGCACGGCTTTGCAATGTATGAACTGTTCAAGCACGGCGAACCCAAGATGACGCCGGGCAATTCGATCACCGAAGGCATCGGGCTCGGCCGCGTCACCCCGGTGGTAGAGACCGCCAAGGTCGACACCGCATTCCTGATCTCCGACACGGACGCCGTGACGGTGATCTATGAATTGCTCGAGCACGAGGGCCTCTGCCTCGGCGGCTCGACCGGCGTCAACATCGCCGGCGCGATCCAGCTCGCCAAGCAACTCGGGCCCGGCAAGACCATCGTCACGATCCTGGCCGATTCCGGCAGCCGCTATCTGTCCAAGCTGTTCAATCCGGAGTTCATGCGCTCGAAGAACCTGCCGGTGCCGGAGTGGCTCGAGAAGCGCACCAAGATCGAGCTGCCGTTCGTTTGAAAGGCGAGTAGCGAGTGGTGAGTGGCGAATAGCGGGAATCCCTACTCGCCATTCGCTACTCCCTACTCGCGCTTTGTGCTCTCACCGCAAAATCTGGCTCAAGAACAGCTTCGACCGCGCATGCTGCGGGTTGGCGAAGAATTCCTGCGGCGTGTTCGACTCGATGATCTGGCCGGCGTCCATGAACACGACGCGATTGGCGACCTCGCGGGCAAAACCCATCTCGTGGGTCACGACCAGCATGGTCATGCCTTCCCTGGCGAGGTCGACCATGGTGTCGAGCACCTCTTTCACCATTTCCGGGTCGAGCGCCGAGGTCGGCTCGTCGAACAGCATCACCTTCGGGTTCATGGTCAGTGCGCGGGCGATCGCGACGCGCTGCTGCTGGCCGCCTGACATCTGACCGGGAAACTTGTTCGCCTGATGCGGGATCTTGACCCGCTCGAGGAACTTCATCGCGGCCGCCTCGGCATCCTTCTTCGGGATATTGCGCACCCAGATCGGCGCCAGCGTGCAATTGTCGAGCACGGTGAGATGCGGAAACAGGTTGAAGCTCTGGAACACCATGCCGACCTCGCGCCGCACCTCGTCGACCCGGCGCAAATTCGGGCCGAGCTCGATGCCGTCGACCGTGATCTCGCCTTCCTGGAATTCCTCCAGCGCATTGATGCAGCGGATCAGGGTCGACTTGCCCGAGCCTGAGGGGCCGCAGATCACGATGCGCTCGCCCTTGCCAACCTCAAGGTTGATGTCACGCAGCACGTGGAAGTCGCCGTACCATTTGTTGAGCGTGGAGATGTTGACGATCGGAGTTGTGGACATGGTGACCTTGTTCAATGGCGGCGGTGGGCGTTGAGCCGGTGTTCGACGAACAGCGAGTAGCGCGACATTCCAAAGCAGAACACGAAATAGATCATTCCGGCAAAGGCAAATCCGGTGAACGCCGTGGTCGGCGTCGACCAGGCCGGGTCCGAGAACGATGCCCGCAGGGAACCCAATAGGTCGAACAGCGCTACGATCGACACCAGCGAGGTATCCTTGAACAGCGAGATGAAGCTGTTGACGATGCCGGGGATGACGTAGCGCAGCGCCTGCGGGAGCACGATCAGCGACGTGGTCTTCCACCAGGACAGGCCGAGCGCCGATGCCGCCTCCGCCTGCCCGCGCGCCACCGCAGCCAATCCGCCCCTGATCACTTCGGCCATATAGGCGCCGGTGAAGATGGCGACGCCGATCAGCGCACGCAACAGGCCGTCGACCGCGAAATTCCCCGGCACGAACAGCGGCAGCATGTAGGTCGCGAAGAACAGCACCGTGATCAACGGCACGCCACGCCAGAATTCGATGAAGGCGATCGAGAAGATCCGGATCAGCGGGATGCTCGAGCGACGGCCGAGCGCGAGCGCAATCCCGATCGGCATCGAGGCGACGATCCCGGTGATCGCGATCACCAGCGTCACCAGCAGGCCGCCCCACAGCCGGGTGTCGACGATCGGAAAGCCGCCGCGATCGAGCCCCATCAGCTTGATGCCAACCGCGATTCCGGCAAACGTCAGCACGCTGCCGATCAGGACCTTGCCGCCCGTCCGCACGCCGCCGCCGAGCACGAACAGCGCGGCGGTGACGATCGCGGCGGTGACCACGAAATCGCTCCAGACCGGCAGCGACGAGGCCTGCAACAGATCGCGCAACCAGGTCAGCGGGTAGATCAGCCAATGGATGATTGCGCCGGCCAGCACGAGCAGCTTGCCCAGCACCCACAGCAGCGGGGCGAGCGCCGAACCTTTGCTGAGATTGACCAGCAGATCGCCGGCGCCGCCGATGCTCTGCTCGAACAGCTGCAACAAACCGGCGGTCCAGCTCACGCCGAAACCTGCAATGCCGCCACCATGCAGCAGGAAGAATGCCACCACGGGAAGCGCGAAGAAGAACAGGCCGGAATTCAGGCCCTTGGCCGGCAGGCGCGGCATCAGCAGCGGCAGCAACAGGGCGGCGCCGAGACCATAGGTCAGATTGACCCGCCAGCGCTGGGCTTCCGGATAGAAGCCGTAGATCAGTTGCGTCAGCTTGGCCTGGATATAGGGCCAGCAGGCGCCGACTTCGTGCCCCGCCTTTTCGGCCAGGCAGGCGGTGCGATCCGTGCCGGTCCAGACCGCGTCGACCAGCAGGAACTTGACCGCGGGGATGATCAGGTACCAGGCCAGCAACAGCCCGAGGATCGTCAGCAGGATGTTGCCCGGCGAATTCAGCAGCCGCGTGCGCAGGAAGCCGATCAAGCCGGTGGTCTTCGCCGGTGCCGCACGCTCGGCGACCAGATCCTGCCGGACAAAGGACACGGCGGAGATGTCCGTCATGCCACCATGCTCCGGTTGATCCGCCAGCCGTAGATGCTCATCAGCGCGCTCGTCGTCAGCGAGAGCAGCAGGTAGACGCCCATCGTCATGGCGATGATCTCGATCGCCTGCCCGGTCTGGCTCACCGCGGTGCCGGCGAACACCGAGACCAGATCCGGATAGCCGATCGCGACCGCCAGCGACGAATTCTTGGTGAGATTGAGGTACTGGCTGGTCAGCGGCGGCACGATGACGCGCATCGCCTGCGGCACCACGATCAGCCGCAGCGTCGCGGAGCGGCTCAGCCCGAGCGAGGAGCCCGCCTCCATCTGCCCCTTGTGCACCGACAGGACGCCGGCGCGGACGATCTCGGCAATGAAGGCCCCGGTGTAGGTCGACAACGCCACCGTCAGCGCGACGAATTCGGGGATGATCCGCGCGCCGCCGGCGAAGTTGAAGCCCTTCAGCTGCGGCAGCTCGAACGTCAACGGCCAGCCGAAGACCAGCATCGAAACCAGCGGCAGCCCGACCAGGCACCCCAGCACATAGGGCCAGATCCGGATCATCTGCCCGCGCTGGAACAGGACCCGCCGCGCGGTACGCCGCAAACCCAGCGCCACGACGATGCCGACCGCGAACGCGGCCAGGAACGGATCGAGCCCCGGCTCGCTGATCGGCTGCGGCACGATCAGCCCGCGATTGTTGAGGAAGACCGCGCTGAAGATCGAGATGCTCTGCCGTGGCGCCGGCAGCGCTGCGAGCACGGCGAGATACCAGAACAGGATTTGGAACAGCAGCGGCAAGTTCCTGACGATCTCGACATAGATGCCGCCGATCCTCGACAGCAGCCCATTCGGCGACAACCGGCACAGCGCCACGATGAAGCCGATCACGGTGGCGAAGACTATGCCGATCACCGAGACCAGGATCGTGTTCAACAGACCGACGAAGAACACCCGCCAGTAGGTGTCGGAGTTGTTGTACGCGATCAGGCTCTGATTGACGTCAAAGCCCGCATTGTAGTTGAGGAAGCCGAAGCCCGATGCAATGTGCTGGGTCTCCAGATTGGAGCGCGCATTGGCGACGACCTCATAGGCGATCCAGGCCAGGATCGCGGCGAAGGCAATCTGGGCCGCCACTCCGTTCCAGCCGCTCTTGCCGCCAAGCGCACGCTTGAGCCTGAGGGCCAATTGCAGCGGTGGTTTGCGGGGCGCGATGCTCATCGCCGCAGCCGTCGGCCGGATCGATCAGCGGATCGGCGGCGCGTACTGGATACCGCCCTTGTTCCAGAGATTGTTGACGCCACGGGCGATGCCGAGCGGCGAGCCGGTGCCGACGTTGCGCTCGAAGGCCTCGCCGTAATTGCCGACCGCCTTCACGATCCGCACCACCCAATCCTTGGTGAGGCCGAGCTGTTCGCCCAGATTGCCGTCGGTGCCGAGCACCCGTTTCATCTCCGGCTTGTCGGATTTGAGCATCGTGTCGACGTTCTTCTGGGTGATGCCGAGCTCCTCGGCATTGATCATCGCAAACAGCGTCCACTTCACGATGTCGAACCACTGGTCGTCGCCGTGGCGCACCATCGGCCCCAGCGGCTCCTTGGAAATGATTTCCGGCAGCACGATGTGATCGGCGGGGTTCGCGAGCTTGAGACGGCTGGCATAGAGTCCCGAAGCGTCATCGGTGAAGACGTCGCAGCGTCCGGATTCATAGGCCTTGACGGCCTCGTCGATGCTGCCGAACGCGATCACCTCGTACTTCATGTTGTTGCCCTTGAAGAAGTCGGCGAGGTTCTGCTCCGTCGTGGTACCGGTCTGCACGCACACCGACGCGCTGTTCAATTCCATTGCCGAATTGACCTTGAGCGACTTCTTCACCATGAAGCCCTGCCCGTCATAGTAGGTCACGCCGGCAAAATTGGCGCCGAGCGAGGTGTCGCGCGACACCGTCCAGGTGGTGTTGCGCGACAGCACGTCGATCTCGCCGGACTGCAGCGCGGTGAAGCGATCCTTGGCCGACAGCGGCACGAACTTGACCTTGGTAGGGTCGTCGAGCACCACGGCGGCAATGGCGCGGCAAACGTCGACGTCGATCCCGGTCCAGTTCCCCTTGTCGTCGGGCGCGGAGAAGCCCGGCAGGCCCTGGCTGACGCCGCAGGACAACTGGCCCCGATCCTTGACCGTCTTGAGGGTTTGCGCCGAGGCCGCCTGGCCCGACAGGGCGGCAGCGGCAACGGCAAGAAAAACAGCCAGGGATGCGCATTTCATGGGCAGGGCCTTTCAGGGTCGTCCGTTGGACGTTTGCTTTGTGATCGCCTCGCGCGTTTCACGGGCCATCCCAATGATCCAATGCAGCAAAAGATGCTGGTCCGACCGGCAGTTTGGCGGGCAAACCGATCGGGCAACGGATCGTAGGTCGCGGCAGGCCCCTCAACGTGCGGCGACTGGTAGTTGCGCCGCATCACATAGCGACTGACGAGCCGGGTCAAGGGGTTGACGCATGTCTTCTGCGTCCTGTTAGTAACACCTCCCGGCGCAGCCCCGTCGTCCGACGCGGTGCGGCCGCGGCAAAAAGTCTAAAGTCGAACGGCAGCGATCCATGACCTCCTCAGACGGCTCCACGCCCGCCCACCCGCAGCACATCGCAACCCGCCTGGTCACGGCCGGCCGCGATACCAAGGCCCAGAAGGGCTTCGTCAATCCGCCGGTGTTTCACGGCTCGACCGTGCTCTATCCCACCGCGGAAGACCTCCACGCCCATCGCGCCGAATTCACCTATGGCCGCCACGGCACCCCGACTACCCGGGCGCTGCAGGACGTGCTGATGGCGCTGGAAGGCCCGCAATGCGCCGGGGTCGGGCTCGCACCGTCAGGCGCGGCCGCCATCAGCACCACGCTGCTCGCCGTGCTGAAGGCCGGCGACCATCTGCTGGTCTGCGACAATGCCTACCGGCCGACGCGAAACGTCTGCAACGGCATGCTGGGCAAGCTCGGGATCGAGACCACGTATTTCGACCCGCTGATCGGCGCCGGCATCGAGACCCTGTTCAAGCCGAACACCCGCGCCGTGCTGCTCGAGGCGCCGGGATCGCAATCCTTCGAGATGCCCGACCTTCCGGCCATCGCGGCGGTGGCCCATGCCCGCGGCGCGCTGGTCATCGACGACAACACCTGGGCGACGCCGCTTTATCACCGCTCGCTTGAGCAGGGCGTCGACATCAGCATGCAGGCCGCGACCAAATATATCGGCGGCCATTCCGACATCATGTTCGGCACCATCTCGGCCAACGCGAAGGCCTGGCCGCTGATTGCCGAGGGTATCCGCCTGCTCGGCGTCTGCGCCGGCCCCGACGACGTCTATCTCGCGCTGCGCGGTGTCCGCACGCTATCAGTGCGGCTTGCGCAACATCATCGCTCCGGCCTCGAGATGGCACGCTGGCTGGCCGCCCGGCCCGAGGTCGCGCGCGTGCTGCACCCTGCCCTGGAAACCGATCCCGGCCACGCGATCTGGAAGCGCGACTTCACCGGCGCCTCCGGTCTGTTCAGCATTGTGTTGAAGCCCGTTCCGCAAACCGCAGTCGATACCATGCTCAACGCGCTCAGGCTGTTCGGCATGGGCTTTTCCTGGGGCGGCTTCGAGAGCCTCGCGATCCCGTTCGACTGCAGCGATTATCGCACCGCGACCAAATGGTCGCCGGGCGGACCGACGCTGCGGCTGCATATCGGGCTCGAGAATGTCGACGACCTCAAGGCCGATCTCGATCGCGGCTTTGCGGCGTTGAAGGCCGCACTCTGATCCTCGGCGCCGGCTGCCGGGTTAGGCGGGATTAACCACAACGGACATGCCGCGACGGCGCGTTGCGACCAAGGCCGCACGCGCTGGAGCGCGCACGATCTCCGGGATTCTGCGGAGATGCGGCCGGCGCCGATAACTCGCCGTTCACCATCCCCACCAATCCCTTAATTGTCCGGACCTTCCATCAAGTTCCCTTATACTTTTGCGGCCGTAGTGATGCCTCCGGGAAGGGCTGTCAGTGCCGCAAGGAACGTGACTGCCCGGCGTTAAGGGCATTCAGACAATCGCATGAAGACGGCACGCATCGTGGTCCTCGGCATCGCCGGCGTCGCAGGCCTCGCGGCCATGTATCTCGCGAGCGTCGGCGATAAAAAACCGGCGCCGGTCGCGCCGCCGGTGGTGCAACTGCCGACCGTCGAGGTGCTGGTGGCGAAGTCCGACATCGGCCTTGGCCAGTCGGTCAAGGCCGAAGACCTGCAATGGCAGCGCTGGCCGGCTGAGACCGCGAGCGCCGCGTTCATCCGCCACGACACCAATCCCGACGCCATGAACGACGTCATCGGCTCGATTGCGCGCACGCCATTCATCATCGGCGAGCCGATCCGCGAGCAGAAGCTGGTCAAGGCCAATGGCAGCGGCTTCATGGCCGCGATCCTGCCCTCCGGCATGCGCGCGATCTCCACCGAAATCTCGCCGGAGACCGGCGCCGGCGGCTTCATCCTGCCGAACGACCGCGTCGATGTGATCCTGTCGCGACGCGACAAGAACCCCGATCAGGTTCAGGGCAGCCGCGACATCATCACGACCGAGATCCTGCTGTCCAACGTTCGCGTGCTGGCGATCGACCAGGCGCCGAAAGAGAAGGACGGCAACAACTCCCTCGTCGGCAAGACCGTGACCCTCGAACTCAAGCCCGAGCAGGCCGAAACGCTGGCGCGTGCCCGGCAGAGCGGCACGCTGGCGCTGGCGCTGCGCAGCATCGCCGACGTCAACGAGAAGACCGACGAGACCAGAGACCAGGCCCCGAAGCGCGGCGAGAGCATCAAGGTGGTGCGCTTCGGCATCCCGAGCTCGCAGACGACACAGAAGTGATGGGGGCTTCGCTATGACAACGGCTGCAAAACAACTGGCGACACGGACCACACTGGTCCGCTCGCTGTCATTCTCGGCGGTCACCGCCCTGATGCTGATCCCTGCCCTCGCCAGCGCGACCGATCCCGACAAGAACGCGGATGTCGCGGTCACGAGCAGCATCGCCGCCAAGACGCGGTTCGTTTCGCTCGGGGTCGGCAAGTCTGTCGTGGTCGACCTGCCGCGCGAGGCCAAGGACGTGCTGGTTGCCGATCCCAAGATCGCCAACGCGGTGATCCGCTCGGCGCAGCGCGCCTATATCATCGGCGCGGCGGTCGGCCAGACCAACGTGGTGTTCTTCGATGCCGACGGCAACCAGGTCGCCTCCTACGACATCGCGATCAAGCGTGACCTCAACGGCATGCGCGCCGCGCTGAAGCAGATGCTGCCGGGCGTCCAGATCGAGGGCGTCGGCGAAAGCGTGGTTCTGACCGGCACGGTGGCGAGCCCGGTCGAAGCCCAGCAGGCCGGCGACATCGCCGCGAAGCTGGTCGGCAGCGCCGACAAGGTCGTCAACTCCATCGTGGTGCGCGGCCGCGACCAGGTGATGCTGAAAGTCACCGTCGCCGAAGTCCGCCGCGACGTCATCAAGCAGCTCGGCGTCGATCTCAGCGCCAACATGAACTACGGCACTGCCGCTGTGGTCTTCAACAACGCCAACCCCTTCACCGCCAACAACGGGCCGCTCACCAGCAACTTGCTGACCGGCGCTGCCCTGAACAAGCTCGGTGTGCCGACCGTCACCGCGACGCTGCGCGCGATGGAAAGCGCGGGCGTGGTCAAGACGCTGGCCGAACCCAACCTCACCGCGATCTCCGGCGAGTCGGCGACGTTTGTTTCGGGCGGCGAGTTTCCGATCCCAACCGGCGTCACCTGTCAGACGACGACGTCGGGCACGATCGGCAATTGCGTGCAGACCGTCAGCTTCAAGAAGTTCGGCATCTCGCTCAACTTCACCCCGGTGGTGCTGTCCGAGGGACGCATCAGCCTGAAGGTGATGACCGAGGTTTCCGAAGTCTCGATGGACAACGCCCTGACCGGCGGCCAGAACGGCACCACCATTCCCTCGATCAAGACCCGGCGCGCCGACACCACGCTGGAGGTGCCCTCCGGCGGTTCGATCGCGATGGCCGGATTGATCCAGGAGCAGACCAAGCAGGCCATCAACGGAATGCCGGGCGTCGATCAGATCCCGGTGCTCGGCCAGCTGTTCAGGAGCCAGGACTTCGTCAACAACGAGACCGAGCTCATGGTCATCGTGACGCCCTATGTGGTGCGCGCGGTCGCCCAGAAGGAATTGTCCCGTCCGGATGACGGATTTGCTCCGGCCTCCGACGCACAATCGGCGCTGCTGGCGCGCGTCAATCGCATCTACGGCGTTGCAGCCCGTGGCGAGCCGATCGGCGCCACGCCGGTCAATTTCGGCTTCATCATCGACTGAGGCGCGGGCCTGAAGGGGGTTGGGGGATCCTATGATGACACGCAACACGCAAGCCGGTCACGTCAGAGCGCTGTCGCTGTGCGGCGCCCTCGTCGTCAGCGCGATCGCGCTCGGCGGCTGCAACCTGACCGGCGACAATGTCGTCACCGGCACCGTGCCCGACGACTACCGGCAACGGCATCCGATCGCCATCACCGAGGGCGAGCAGTCGATCGTCGTGTTCGTGAGCCGGACCCGCGGCAACCTCACCGAAACCCAGCGCGACGACGTCATGGGACTGGCCCGCACCTGGCGCCGTGAAGGCACCGGCGCGATCGCGGTCGACGTGCCGGCCGACACCTCGAACGCGCGCTCGGCGCAGGCGGTGTACCAGGAGATCCGCGGCGTGCTGGCGTCGATGGGGGTGCCCGGCCACGCCATCACCAGGCGCGCCTATCACGTCGACGACCCGCGCGCGCTTCCGACCATTCGCCTCAGCTACCCGAAGATGGCCGCGGTCGCCGGTCCCTGCGGCCTGTGGCCGAGCGATCTCGCTCCCTCGATCTACAATCCGAGCTACAACGAGAACAAGCAGTACGAGAATTTCGGCTGCGCCACGCAGCGCAATCTCGCCGCGATGGTCGCCAATCCATCCGACCTCGAGCAGCCGCGGACCGAAACCGCCGCCTACACACCGCGCCGCTCGGTCGCGTTCCAGAAATACAGCAAGGGCGAGTCGACCACGACCAACTATCCTGAAGCCGATAAAGCCAAGTTGAGCGACGCCGGGAAATGACCGATCCACAACACGAGCCGCAGCACGCCAACGACCACATCGCGCCGGCGCCGCGGATTTCGGTGCAGGCGTTCTGCGCCAGCGTCGCGACCGCCGCAACCGCGCGCGCCGCCGCCGAAGACCGCCGGCTCGCCAAGGCTCACCTCTCCGTCCACATGGGCGGCATCGCCGCGGCGATCGACACCTATCACAAGGCGCCGACGCCCAACGTCATCATGCTGGAGACCGAGCCGGACAGCGATTTCCTCGCCGGCCTCGACGAACTCGCCACGGTGTGCGATCCCGGCACCCGCGTTGTCGTTCTCGGTACGCCCGGCGAGGCTGCGCCGTATCGCGAACTGGTGCGGCGCGGCGTCAACGACTACGTCATCGGGCCGGTCAAGGTGCTCGATGTCGTGCGCTCGATCTGCAGCCTGTTCTCGTCCTCGGAAGCGGTCTCGGTCGGCCGCCTGATCGCGGTCGCGGGCGCCAAGGGCGGCGTCGGCGCCTCGACCATTGCCCACAATGTTGCCTGGACCATCGCGCGCGACCTCGGGCTGGATTCGGTCGTGATCGATCTCGACCTCGCCTTCGGCACCGCCGGGCTCGACTACAACCAGGATCCGACACAGGGCATCGCCAACGCGGTGTTCTCGCCCGAACGTCCGGACAGCGCCTTCATGGATCGCCTGCTCGCAAAGTGCAGCGATCATCTGAGCCTGCTGGCGGCGCCGGCCACCCTCGACCAAGTCTACGATTTCGGCGCCGAAGCATTCGACGCCATCTTCGACACCATGCGCATGACCACGTCCTGCATCGTGCTCGACGTCCCGCACCAATGGACCGCATGGACCAAGCGCGTGCTGGTGGGAGCCGACGACATCCTGATCGTCGCCGAGCCCGACCTTGCCAATATGCGCAACACCAAGAACATGATGAACCTGCTGAAGGCCGCGCGTCCGAACGACCGGCCGCCGCTCTACTGTCTGAACCAGGTCGGCATGTCGAAGCGCCCCGAGATCGAGATCAAGGACTTCGCCAAGACGATCGACAGTCAGCCGATTGCGACCATCCCGTTCGATTGCAGGCTATTCGGCGAAGCCGCCAACAATGGCCAGATGATCGCGGAAGTCTCCGCACGCCATCGCACCACGAGGACATTCCTGCAGATCGCCCAGCGCCTCACCGGTCGCCCTGACCTCGCCGAGGCGCGCGAATCGTTCCTGTCGCCGATCCTCAAGAAGCTGCAGTCGCGCCGCGGCAATGGGCGCCGGGCCGCCGGTTAGAGCGTTTTCGAGCGAAGTGGCTGCCGTTTTGCGCGAAGAAAACGCGCCAAACAAGAATCTAGAGTCCCGTTCCGATCCCATCGGAACGGAAAGGGCTCTAGCCCGCCAGATTCTCGCCTGAAAACGCGTTAGTCGCGGCGGCTGGCCGCGACCGGAATCTTGTCGGTATCGGTCCGGCTCGCGTCCCTGCGCGCCAACAGCCGCTTCAGCGCGGCAACATTGGCCGAACCCTGCTCCGGCGGCAGATCGGCCTTCATGATGGCTTCAGCATCGGCCTGGCGGCCCTGCAGGCCGACCACGACGGCAAGGTTGGTTCGCACCCGCATGTCGTCGGGAGCACGCTCTCGCGCGTGACGCAGCGTCTCCTCGGCCTTCGGCAGGTCCTTCGACAGCAGATAGGACAGGCCGAGATTGGACAGCACCGACGGATCGTCGGGCACAATCTTCAGCGCGCTCGCGTAATACTGGCGTGCCTCGTCGTGGCGATCCAGCTGGTCGAGCACGGCGCCCTGCGCCGACAGGATGCGCCAGTCCGGGTCCTCCGGGGTGTGGGCGCGCCCGAGCACGTCGAAGGCCTGCTGGAAATTGCCATTGTCGGCGAGCGCCCGCCCGTAACCTGCGAGCAGCGCCTTGTTGCTGGGCTGCGCCAGCACCGCCTGCTCCATGACGGCGACGGCCTGCGCCCGCTGGCCGGTAGCGCGCAGCGCCCGGGCGTATTTCAGGGCAGCGTCGGTATCTTTCGGATTGGAGCGGACCCGTTCGTGGTAAGTCGCGATGTCGCGCCGCGGATCGGCCGGGGCCGGCGTGGCCTCCGCCGTGTCGCCCAATGACCCGGTGATGTCGGACGGACCCGAGGTCTGACAGGCGGAAAGCCCGATCAGCAGGATCACGGCAGATACCGGGCCGGCGAGCTGGCGCACGCGGCCCAAAGGTCGGGAAAGTTTCTCAGACATCAACGAGACTCGGAACAGCGAATGTTCCGGGATGCTCACAGCTTAACCCTAAGTTCCGGTTAAGGATGCCATCATCTCGCCGTCATCCGGCCCAAAAGCGCCGCCGGATGCCGGGCGGCCAGCCAGCCTGGCTGCTGTGGTTCAGTCGACGAACTGGGCGCCGAATTCGTGCCCGATACGCCAGGCCAGACGGCACTGGCGCGGACTGCCGGACGACAGGATGATGGTGAATTCCGGCGGAATCTCCAGATATTCGGCGATCACCTTGACGCCACCCGCCGAGATGTCGGTGATCATGCAGTCACGCGGCAACGACCCCGTGCCCAATTGAATTTTGGCGACGCTCCGGCACTCGCGGCGTTCGCTCTTGCGGCGATTCACAAACATCCTGATCCCCACGCCTTTCTGGGCAGCTTGCTGGCTGGATAGCTCTCTCGTTGCTACCGTCATAGCGGGGAAAGATTGGAAACTGCCTAGCGGAACCCATCGCAATTGAGCGGACATTTTCGAGGTTCGTTTACCAGGCCCGCCCCCGTCAGCGCCGCCGCCAACCGTTTCCAACAGGAACAAAAAGGGTTGATCCCAGGTCATTTGGCGATAGCGTGACCCCTTCGACTCGAATTTGCCGGGATATCCAAGACGTATGGGAAGCCTTGTTCTGCTTGATCTGATGGGGGGCGTCGCGCTCCTGCTGTGGGGCCTGCACATGGTCCACAGCGGAATTCTGCGGGCCTTCGGGCCCGATTTGCGGCTGTTGCTGGCGCGGGCGCTGAAGAACCGGTTCACCGCCCTTGGCGCCGGCCTCGGCCTCACCGCCCTGCTCCAGAGCTCAACCGCGACCGCGCTGATCACCAGCTCCTTCGCCGCCGAGGAGATCGTCAGCCTGGTGCCGGCGCTCGCGATCATGCTCGGCGCCAATATCGGCACCACGCTGATCGTGCAGGTGCTCTCGTTCAACGTGGCGGCCGTGGCGCCCGTGCTGTTCATCGTCGGCCTCGTCGCGTTCCGCAGCGGGCCGCGCTCCCGGATCAAGGATCTCGGCCGGGTCTCGATCGGGCTTGGCCTGATGCTGCTCGCGTTGCACATCCTGCTCGACACGATGGCGCCGGCCGAGAATGCGCCGGGCGTGCGCGTATTTCTGAACGCGATCACCGGCGATCCCGTGCTCTGCATCCTGATCGGCGCCGTCGTCACCTGGCTGGTGCATTCCAGCGTCGCCAGCGTGCTGCTGGTGATGTCGCTGGCCTATTCCCAGTTCATCTCGCCCTATGCCGCGTTCGCGCTCGTGCTCGGTGCCAACCTCGGCAGCGCCATCAATCCATTGCTGGAAGGCGCGCGGCGCGACAATCCGGCGAGCTACCGGCTGCCGGTCGGCAACCTCATCAACCGCGTCGTCGGAATCCTGCTGGTGGCGCCGTTCCTGCGGTCGATCACGGAAGCCATCTACGCCTGGCAGCCTGATCTCGCCAAGGCGACTGCGCTGTTCCACATCGCCTTCAACGTCGCAACCGCGCTGCTGTTCATCGGCGTGCTCGACCAGATGGCGCGGCTGCTCGAGCGGCTGCTGCCCAAGCGGGCGCAGGCGACCGATCCGTCACGGCCGCGCTACCTCGACGAAGGTGCGCTGGAGACGCCCTCGCTCGCGCTGGCCGATGCCGCGCGCGAGGTGCTGCATATGGGCGACTACACCGAGGCGATGCTGCGCAAGGTGATGGCGGCGATGATGACCAACGATCGCGCGTTGGTCGACCAGGTGTCGAAGATGGACAACACCGTCGACCGCCTCAACGAGGCGATCAAGCTTTACGTCACCAAGCTCACCCGCGGCAGCCTCGACGAGCGCGAGGGTCAGCGCGCCATGGAGATCATCGCGTTCGCGATCAACCTCGAGCATATCGGCGACATCCTCGACAAGAACCTGAGCGAGCTCGCGACCAAGAAGATCAAGCACCGCCTGCAATTCTCTCCGGAAGGCGCCGAGGAGTTGTCGGCGTTCCACAAGCGCACGATCGATTCGCTGCGGATGGCGTTCGGCGTCTTCATGTCCGGCGACGCCAACGAGGCCCGCAAGCTGCTGACCGAGAAGGCGGCGCTGCGCGCGGCCGAACTGGCCGCCGTCGAGCGCCATCTGGAACGCCTGCGCGAAGGCCGGCCGCAGACCATCGAGACCACCTCGCTGCATCTCGACGTGCTGCGCGACCTTCGCCGCATCCACTCGCACATCTGCTCGGTCGCCTACCCCGTGCTCGATGCCGCCGGCGAGACCGCCGCCGATCGCGAGAGCGCCGTGGATGCGGCCGAACTGCCGGCGCCCGGACGGCTCTGATCGGGCGTCTTCGAGGTCAGGTCGGCGGCCGGTGTTCGGAGCCGGGATGCCGCAGAGGAGAGCCGGAGGCTGCGGCGAGTTGGTCGATGCTGTCGCGCTGGCGATCGAATGCTCCAAGGAGCTCGCCTTGCAGCAGCCGGCCGCCGGACAATTTCATCCGAAGCGGATCGACATTGCGGCCGTTGATCCGCACCTCGTAATAGAGGTGCGGTCCGGTCGAGAGTCCGGTCGATCCGACATAGGCAATCGTCTCGCCCTGACGAACACGGTCCCCGATCTTCAGCCCGGGCGGAAAGCTCGCGACATGGGCATAGGTCGTCTCATAGCCGCGATCATGAAGCACGCGGATATATTTCCCGTAGCCGCGTTCATAGCCTTCGATCTCGACGACGCCGGCGCCCGCGGCCGCTACCGGCGAGCCATAGGGCGCTGCATAATCGACGCCCTCATGGAAGCGGCGGTCGCCAAGGATCGGATGAATGCGCCAGCCGAAACCGTCGCCGAGACGCCCGCTGACGACCGGCTTGCGCAACAGGAATTTGGTGATGGACTGTCCAGCCTCATCATAGAAATCGGAGCTGCCGTCGTCCGGTGCCGTGAAGCGATAGTACCGCCGCGTCTGCCCGCCGGCCGTCAGGTCGATGAAGAGCAGCTCCGGCTGGCCGATGTCGTTGGGCGCATAGATGATCTTGGCCGCGTCGGCATCGCCGAGCGGGGCATCAAGGTCGAAGTCGCGGCCACAAAGCCGCATCAGTTCGGCAACGATTCCCTCGTCGACGTGATTGGAGCGCGCCAGCGCGTTGAGGCCGTCGCGCAGCGTTTCGCCGGCGACCGCATGCGTGTCGATCGACTGACGCAGCAAGCTTTCGCTCCGCGAGGAGGCATCCGGCTGCTCGGGCACGATGGCCTGGTATTGGCCGCCATCGGTACGACCGACGGCGGATACACTGGAGTCCGTCCGTTCGATCGACACCTTCGCGACATGACTGCGCGGCGAGCCACCCTCTCCGCTCTGTTCAACGATCGTGATCTTCTCGCCGCCGGACAGTGCCGCTTGAGTGCCCGCCGGCGGGAAAGCGGCAAGCACGGCCGGCGCGTCCTCTGCAGCCGCGGTCAAGGCCCGCAGGATGGCCGACAGCGTATCGCCAGCTCGCGCGATGATGACGTGCCGACGGTGGCGAGGCGACGCGACTGATTTCGGCAGGTTGGTGACGTTGACGGCGTCACCGATCGGCGCAGCCGGATGCGGCACGTCTTCATCGGCGGCGTAGGCGCTGGTGCCGCCCGGCAGCTCGCGGCGTGACGGACCTGTCCGGATGATGGGTGGTAAGTCCGATAGCGCAGCGCCTGGCGAGGATGCTCGCTGCTGGTCCTTGCCGTCTGCCGGTACATCGCGACCGTGTTCCTGCTGCGGTTCGGGATCGATCTCCGCGAGCCGCGCGGACACGCGGGTGAACGAACGGACCGCGCCGGCGTCGCTCAGCTGCTCGATCCTGAGTGCGGAGCGATTGCCTTGCGCGCCCTGCTTCCGATCGAGCCGGTCGCCGAGCCCCGCCTCGTCGACCATTTGTGCCGTGAAGCGCGGAAGCGAGACGATCGGCGAGACTGCGAATCGTGCGTGATAGCCAAACGTCCCGCGAAGCGCGCCACCGAGCAGCGCGACGGCGGCGGCCCCGATCAAGACCGTCCCCGCCATCCAGCGGAGACTGATGGTGCGCCGGTCCGGCAACTCGCCATCGCCAGTCAGCGGCGGCGCGTCAAACGGCGGGACATCGCGGGCGCTGGATGCTTGACCACCCGCTTTCGTCGCTTCGCCACGGCCGTTCATCGACGCCCCTCATCCGGTGGCGCAGGGTCTTCGGATGCCGCTACGCCCACGGCAGGCCGTAGATGCCATACGCCTTGGGGCGATTGTTTGACCGCCGTTCAGATTCGGCCGCAATTGATGCCGGGACTGGGGATGATCGCGACGATCAGTTCTCGAGCGTCTTCGAGGCACGCCCGCGGTTCTTCAGGATCAGCATGATGTTGCGAATATAGATCAGCGTCGCGAGGCCCTGCCCGATGATGATGACCGGCTCGCGCTTGGCGAGCCCGTAGATCAGCGTCATCAAGCCGCCGCCCATCGAGAAGAACCAGAACGCCATCGGCACCACGCTCTGGCCGGCGCGCTCGCTGGATATCCACTGCACCAGGAAACGCGCGGTGAACAGCAGTTGCGCGACCAGGCCGAACGCCAGCCAGAAATCGAACTTGGCGACGAACGTGTCGTAGAAATAGGCGCTCAGCGCCTGGCCAAACTGAATCAGCATCACTTCACCTCAGTGCCGCGCGTCACTTCGGAGACATCAGTCACCTCGGTGACGACCGGCGTCGGCTTCTTGCGGCGGATCAGCCACCACACGCCGGCGAGATCCATGATCCCGATCCAGAGCCGGTCGAAAAATCCGTAGTTCGAGACGCCGGAATGGCGCGGGCGGTCGACGACATCGACGTAGGCAATCGCAAATCCCTCGCGGCGGACCAGCGCCGGAAGGAAGCGATGCAGTCCGTCGAAATAGGGCATGGCCAGGAACACGTCGCGCGGAAACGCCTTCAGGCCGCAGCCGGTGTCGCGGGTACCATCGCGCAGGATGACGCCGCGCACCGCGTTGGCGATGCGCGATTGCAGCTTCTTGAAGCCGGTGTCCTTGCGGCCGATGCGCTGGCCCGCGGCAAGACCGACCCGGCCATTGCCGCTCTCGATCGCCGCGATCAGATTGGGCAGGAAGGCCGGATTGTTCTGACCGTCACCGTCCAGCGTCGCCACGATCGCCCCGCGCGCGGCACGCACGCCGCTGCGCACGGCGGCCGACTGGCCCGAGGAGACCGCATGGCGGAGCTGCCGGAGATTGGGCCGCTGCGCCATGATCGCGCCCAGCCGCTCGCCGGTCGCATCCGTCGAACCGTCATTGACGTAGACGATCTCGTAGGCCCAACGGCCGTCGAGCGCGGCCGCGATCTCGGCGATCAGCGGCGCGATATTGTCCGCCTCGTTGCGCACAGGCACGACGATGGAAACGGCGACCGGCGTCTGGTCGGAAACAGGCAATTCGGCACTCGTGGTTGATGGAGGGCTCGCGGCTGGAACCCGCCCGATCCGGCCGCCGGGCGACCGCTTTTATGGGGCGAAGGCGCTCCTCGCAACCCCTTTGAGGCGCCCTTCCGACGGTCCCGGCAACGCCAAAACGGTGCCATCGCGACCGATGGCGAAACCAAGGCGGCGGGCGGCGAACCAGTAGCGCACGGCCATGGCGCCGACGACGCCGACCAGCGCGCCGGCCACCACGTCGCTCGGATGATGGGCGAGCAGCACGAGCCGCGTCGCGATGATGATCAGCGCATAGACCAGCATCGCGACCCGCGCGCGCGGCCACACCGCCGAGACGGCAAAAGCCAGCGCAAACGCCGTGATCGAATGGCCCGAGGGAAAGCTCGAATAGGCTTCGGTGCCGGCGAAATGCTGGAAGTTGAATGCGTTGGCCTTGCCGCCGACAAAAGGCCTCCCGCGGCCGACGATCCATTTGATCAGCTCGCCCACCGCTACCGATAGTGAGACCGACAGAAACAGATATTGCAGCCGTGTCCCCAGGCCGAGCAAGGTGGCGCGCGGCACGCCGCGCAGCGCAGGTGCCGCCAACGCGACTACAATCAGCAGCAGGCCGAGCGCGCTCAGCACATACTCGTCCTTGCCGAAATCGGTGAGCACCTTCACCCACCAGAGCCCTGGCGTGCCGCGTGGCGGCATCAGGCTGATTTCGGCGACATCGACCGCATACATCAGCGTGATGATCACGGCGCCGACGATGACGACGAGCAACAGCACGTGGCGCGCCGAGCGCCGCGCCGCCTCGGCCCGTCGCGAATGCGACGGTGCGCGCACGAGCTGGGCAAGGGACAGCCAGACCAGCGTCAGCAATCGTCCGAAATAGTTGGCGGATTCCGGGTTGGCTGGCAGCGCCGGCATGTCACTCCGTCCCTTCGGAACGGAATATCGCGATCGAGACCGCCTTGCCTTGCGAGATGTTGTAACCCTCGATGCGCACCGGCGCGTTGTAGCGCAGCCCGATCGCCTCGGCGCGCTGCACGAAAGCGCGCTCCGAGCGCTGCTCGACCAGCGCGAAGCGGCAGGAGCCCTGCCCGAGGAAATCCGCCGCACCCGAGCCGTCGGTGAGCAGCGTCGAGGTATCGGTCATGAATACGAGGCTCGGTTCATGGAAACCGGCGGCCGCCGCCTTCGGGCCGACGCAGGTCACGTTGCGCAATGCGCGTGCAACCTCCTGGCTCGGAAACACGGTGGTGAGCCGCGGCAGTACCACGCCATAGGTTGCGCCTGCCATCAGCGCCGCGGCGATCACCGCATTGAGCAGCGAGCGCTCGGCGCGGCTGTCTTCGAACATCCACCATGCGATCAGGCCGAACACCATTGCCACCGCGAACAGCGGCCAGGCCGGAAACACCGGCTGATGGATCGCCTTGATCGCGCCGACGATCACCAGCACCGCGCCGAACGCAGGGATGGCGAACCACCACGCCGCGCCGCGGATCAGCCAGGAGCGCGACAGCACCCGCCGCTCCAGCGCGCCCACGGTGAGGATCGCGATCGCCGGATAGAGCGGCAGCACGTAATGCGGCAGCTTGGTCAGCACCGCCTCGAACACGATCCAGGACGGGATCAGCCAGGCCAGCAGGAACTGGGCGCCCGGCTCGCGTCGCGCACGCCAGATCGCCGGCGCCGCCATGCCGGCGAGCGGTGCACCCGGCCAGAACGTGATCCAGAACAACAGGAGATAAAGTCCGGGCGGCGCGCCGTGGGATTCCTGAGCGCCAAGTTTGCTCAGCATGTCGCCGCCGACCGAGTCGGCGAAAAAGGCATCACCCGCGCGCAGGAAGATCAGCACGAACCAGGGCAGCACCAGCACCAGGGTCCACATCAGGCCCCACACCGGGCGCATGCGCCAGAACCACGCCGCCGATCGATCGAGGATGGCAAGCCCGGCCATCGCAAGGCCGACGAACATCAGGATCAGCGGCCCCTTGAGCAGGATGCCGACCGCGAGCGCGGTCCAGAAGATCGCGGGCGGCCCCCATGACGGATGCGCCGGATCCTCACCGCGCTGCCAGGACAGATAGACCCGCGCCATCGCGCCCATCGCGGCGGTGACCGTCAAGAGCAGCATCGCGTCGGTCTTGGCGAGCCGCGCCTCGACCCCGAGCAGCACGCAGCTTGCCATCATCAAGGCGGCCAGCACCGCCCCCTGTCGTGTCACGAAGGCAAGCGCGGTCCAATAGGTCAGCAAAACGGCGCCGATGGCGCCGATCAAAGACGGCAGGCGGTAGACCCAGATCCGGACCTGGGCGCGCGGCACCCCGAGCGCGGAGATCGTCTTCAGGGCCGCCGCCTGCATCCAGTAGATGCCGACCGGCTTCTTGTAGCGGACGTCGTCCTGGAAACGGATGTCGACGAAATCGCCGCTCTCGACCATCTGCTTGGTCGCCTGGGCGAAGCGCACCTCGTCACGGTCGATCGGCGGGATAGTGAAGAAGCCGGGCAGGAACAGAACCAGACAAGTCAGCGTCAGGAACAGGATCGAACGCCATTGGCTGGCCGTTGCGAATTCGAACGCCATGAACAGCCTGCGGCTGGAATGCGCAGGTTTTACAGACTGTTGCCCTGCTCCGAAGCGCCGGGGTTGGAGGCTATCCACCATGGGTTTCGCATACGATGAAACCGCACCGCAAACAACCGTGCTGTTCCGCTTTCCAACGCTGCCGTTCCGCTTTCCCGCGCCATCATTGCACGCGGATCACAACGGTATCCGCGGCACCCGTCGCGTCGATCACGGTGAGCCGCGCAAAGCCCGGCCCCGGCGGCTCGATCAGGCGCTGGCGGCGGCTGTCGATGTCCCCGGCTGAGACACCGTTCACCAGGACCGTCAGCGGCAACACGCCGCCGGCGACCTTGACCGGCATCGGCGCATTGCGACCGCCCTCGGATTGATCGACGTCGATGCGCGAGCCATTCAGCGGAAATTGGATGTGCGGCGCCTGGTCGTTGCCGCTGCGGACCAGTTCGCCGAGCGGCCGGAACCGGCGCAGCGGCGGCGGCAGCTTTGCATTGGAGGCGACCAGCACGCCACGCGGCGGCTTCGGCAACGCCGCCGGGATCCTGCCGGTGCGCGCAAAGGCATCGAACAGGATCGGCGCCGCCGCGGTGCGGCCGACCAGGCCCGGCACCGGCGCGCCGTCCGGACGGCCGACCCAGACCCCGATCGTGATGCGGCCGTCGAAGCCGACCGACCAGGCATCGCGATAGCCGTAACTGGTGCCGGTCTTGAACGCGATCCGATTGTGCACGCCGTTTTCCGGCGGCGGCGTGCCGAGCAGGACGTTGCCGACCTGCCAGGCCGCGGCCTGGTCCATCAGCCGCATCGTGTCCCGGCCGTCATTCGCCTGCATGATCTCGCGCAGTGGCTTGGTGGCGCCGAGCCGCGCCAAACCCGAATAGAGCTGGACAAGATCCTGCAGCGTGACGCCGACGCCGCCGAGACCCATCGCAAGGCCGGGCGCTTCGTCTTTCGGCAGCACGAGATTGGTGCCGGCCTGCTTCAGCCGCGACGACAGCCGGCTGGCGCCGACCCGGTCGAGCAGCGCGATCGCCGGCACGTTCAGTGACAATTGCAGAGCCTTGCGGATCGGCACCGTGCCCTGGAACGTCATGTCGAAATTCTCCGGCGCGTAAGTGCCGAAGCGGATCGGCCGATCCTCGATCAGGCTGTCGGGATGAACAAAGCCGTCCTCGAAGGCGAGGCCGTAGATGAACGGCTTCAAGGTCGACCCCGGCGAGCGCACCGCGCGCGTCATGTCGACCTGCCCGGCCCGCCGCTCGTCGAAATAGTCTGCCGAGCCGACGCGCGCGAGCACGTCGCCTGATTCATTGTCGACCACGATGATCGCGACCGAGACATCAGGCCCCTGCGCAACGGCGCGGTCGCGCGCCAGCACCTCCAGGTTCCGTTGCAGCGTGGCGTCCAGCGTCAGCTTGATGATGGGGGTATCCTTCATCGTCGCGATCGCCTGATCCGACGAATGCGGCGCCAGCATCGGGATCTGCTTGCGCAGCTTCGGTACCGCCGTTGCCCTGGGTTGCGCGGCGTCGTCCTTCGACACCACGCCATCCTCGACCATGCGGTCGAGCACGCGGTCGCGCGCGGCATGGGCCGCTTCCGGATAGCGATCGAGCCGCCGCCGCTCCGGCGATTGCGGCAGCGCGACCAGCAGCGCGGCCTCGGCAAGCGAGAGCCGCTTCGGCTCCTTGCCGAAATAGGCGATCGAGGCGGCGCGGATGCCCTCGAGATTGCCGCCGAACGGTGCCAGCGCGAGATAGAGATCGAGGATCTGCTCCTTCGAAAGCTGCCGCTCGAGTTCGACCGCGCGCACCATCTGCCGCAGCTTGGCGTAGACCGAGCGCTGGTGCCGCGGCTCGATCAGCCGCGCCAGTTGCATCGTGATCGTCGAGCCGCCCGAGACGATATGGCCACGGGTGAGCAGTTGGAGCGCGGCACGCGACAGTGCCAGCGGATCGACACCGTGATGCTCGTAGAAGCGCTTGTCCTCATAGGCGAACAACAGCTTCAGATAGCCGGGATCGACAGCGGTCTTCGCATCGACCGGCAACCGCCAGCGTCCGTCCGCCATCGCATAGGCGCGCAACAGCTTGCCGTTGTGGTCGACGACCGTGGTCGAGACCTGCTGCGCCAGCGTGAGCGGCAGCGGACCGAGCGAGACGACCCAACCGGCGAAGGCTCCGGCGCCGACAAGCGTCGCGACCGCGCAGATCGCGAGGACGGTTCTGATCCGTCGCCAGCGTGATCTGCGCACTTGTGCTGTCGTCAACGTTGCGCTCATTTCGCCGGCTTCACCTCAACCGAACCGGTGCCGCTGCGGCCGTAGCGCGAGGGGTTGTACATGTCCTCGACACAGGCCTGCGGCAGCACGTATTTGCCCGGCGACACCGCGCGCACGACATAGGCGACCGTGAACACCGACTTGTCGTTGGCGCCGCGATCGATCGCCGCGGTGAAGCGGTCATCGCGGAACTCGGTGTTCTTCGGCTCGACACCATCCTCGATCCATTCCAGCGTGCCGGAATCGCCCGATGACACCAGGTTCGGGTTGTCGATCTCGAGCCCGGCCGGCAGATAGTCGGCCACCATGATGTGCCCAAACTCGGGTTTTGCTTCCGTCACCTTCAGGACAACCGCGAAGCGGTCGTTCTGTTTCGCCTTGCTGACGTCGGCCGGCTTGCCGTCGAGGGTGAAGTAATTTCGTTCGATCTTGAAGCCGTTGGACGCGGCAGGCTCCGGCGTCACCGGCGAGCCCGACACCGAGATCACCGCCTGCACCGGCGCATCGCCGGTGTTGGTGATCTTGAGCGGCTGGCCCGTCATCTCCTCGGCCTTATAGCTGCGATAGACCGCGGTCTTGACCGCCTGCCCGTTGATGTCGAGCGCCAGCGTCTCCTTGGCGAGCGCGCGTGCCGCGAGCACCATCCACGCATTCTCCTGCGTCGAGGTGTAGGGCGACAATCCCCGCGCCGCTTCCACCCGCAGCACGGCCTGCGTCAGCGTGGTGCGCGGGGCATTGCCTTCGCCCGCAAGCGAGACCAGCGCCGCCGCATCGCGCAGCGCCGAGCCGTAATCGACCCGACCGAACTCGATCACTGGCTTCGGATTCAGCGCGTCGAGCGCCGCACCATAGACCCGCTCGGCCCTCGCCTTGTCGCCGACCAGCGCCAGCGCCGCGGCAAGCTGCGCCTTGGAGATCGGCGTCGCCAGATTGTTCAGCTTGGTGTCGGCGAGATAGCGCAGGTCACCGATCGGCGCGGCGCCGTTGCGCGCGAGCACGTAGAGGCCGTAGGCCAGATCGCGGCCGCCATCCTTCTCCGGCTCGTTGGCATTGACCACCGAGTTCCTGACGCGATCGAGCGCGTTCTTGAACAGCACGTCCGGCACCGCAAAGCCCTTTTCGCGGGCCCGGGTCAGGAAATCGGTAACATAGGCGTCGAGCCAGGCGTCGTCGCCGCCCGCCGACCACAGGCCGAACGAACCGTTGGAGCCTTGCCGCGCCAGCAGCCGCTCGATCGCGTCGCGGATGCGCTGGTCGACTGCGGTGTCCATCGCAAGATGAGCACCGGCGGCGAGATCGTTGACATAGAGCAGCGGCAGCGCGCGGCTGGTGATCTGCTCGGAGCAGCCATAGGGGTAGCGGTCGAGCGCCTTCAGGATGCTCGCGGCATCGAGCGCGGTCGACAGGCTCGCCGAGACCGAGACGCTGCCGGTGCCCGGCACCAGATCGGAGAACATGTCCGAGGTCAGCGTCAGGCTCTCGCCCTTCGCCAGCGTGCGGATCGAGCGCCGCGCCAAGACTTGCGTCGCCGGCTTGACGTCGAGCGCATAGTGCCGCGCCAGCGTCAGCCCGTTCGGGCCTGAAATGCTGACATCGAAATCGGCGCGTCCGGCGCCGCCGGCCTCGAGGCCGAGCGCCAGCGACGAGCGCTGCTTGGCGGCGAGCTTCACCGTCATGCTCGAATTGCCCGAGGCCTTGATCGGGCCGGTCGCCTTGACGCTGATGGCGTAGTCGCCGGCGGCGCCTTCAACATTGTCGATATCCATGCTGATGGTGCCCTTGTCACCGGTCAGCAGAAAACGCGGCAAGGTCGCGGTCACCACCACGGGATCGCGCACGATCACGTCGGTCGTGGCGCGGCCGAGTTTGGTTGCGCTCCAGGCCACCGCCATCACCCGCGCGGTGCCGGCGAATTCCGGGATGTCGAAGCTCACTTCCGCGGTGCCGTCAGGGCCGACCGTGACGATGCCAGAATACAGCGCCAGCGGCTTCTGCGTCGGCGGCGAGCCCTGCAACTCGGCACCGGCGGCGTCACCGCCGCTGCGGATCTGGCCGCGCGTGCCCTGCATGCCGTCGATCAATTGCCCATAGAGGTCGCGGATCTCGGCGGTCAGCCGGCGCTGGCCGAGATAGTAATCGTCCGGCGCCGGCGGCTTGTAGTTGGTCAGATTGAGGATGCCGACGTCGACTGCGGCCAGCACCACCTTGGCGTCCTCGCCGGGATTGAGCCCGCCGAGCTTGACCGGGATCTTCAGCGTCGAGCCGGGCCGCACCAAGGCGGGCGGCGACAGCTCGACGGCCAGCGTGCGGGCCTTCTTGTCGATGCCGAACCATTTCAGTCCGATCGCGCGGCCGGGCATGCGCCCGGCGGCGGCATCGAGCGGACGGCGCAGCGTCGTCATCACATAGGCGCCGGTGCCCCAATCCTTTCCGACCGGCAGCTTGACCTGCTGGGTGCCCTCCTTGACGTCGACGCTTTGCGTCGTCAGCAGGCGGTCGCCGAGCACATAGACCGTGAGCTTGCCTGACGTGCGCGCATTGACCGACACCGTCATGGTGTCGCCCGAGGCATATTCCGGCTTGTCGATCGAGGTTTCCAACAGGTCGGGCGTGTCGGCGCTGCCGTCGGAATACCAGCCGACATCGAACTGCACCGAGGTCACGGGACCGTCGGCGTCGGTGGATTTGACATCGAGCCGGTAGCGGCCCGGCTGCGGCTGGAAGGTCAAGCGCATCGGCTTGTCGGCCGCGAGATTGACGTCGCCGTCGGCGACCCTGCGGGTCGACTTGACCGGTTCATAGTTCCACGACGAATTCTGCCGGTACCACTGGTAACGCGACTCGAGCTTCAACAGCTCGTAGCGCAGCCCGTCGCGCTGCAATTGCTTGCCGTCGGGTGCAACGAACACGACGTCGAATTCGGCCTTCTCGCCCTCGGCCACGCTCTTGTCGCCGAACAACGGCTTGACGCCGATCAGCGACGCGCCAGGGGCCACCGGCAGCACGATCTTGCGCTCGACCGAGCGGCCGCCGGTCTCCGCCATGCGGATGAATATCTGGGCTTCTTGCGGCCGGGTCGAGGCCGGGACCTTGTCGAGCTTGACCGGGAAGGTCGCCGCGCCATTGGCATCGGCCTCCGGCAGGTCCTCGATCGGGGTCCGCTCGTTGCTTGCGGTCTGCTCGTCGTCGACACCGAACTGGTAGCCCGGATAACCGGGCCGGCCATTCGCCGCCGGTGCGACCAGCATGTCACCCTCAAGCTGCAGGCCCGAGGCCGGCGCGCCGTAGAGGAAGTGGCCGGAGACCTCAAGTTCCACTGGAACTTCAGCTTTGATCATCTTCTCCTTGCTGGTCAGGTCGAATTCGACCCGCTCCGGGATGTAATCCTCGACCATGAAGGTGGTCTCGCCGACCGCGGAGCCCTTCGGGTCGGTAAAGACCCGCGCCCGCCAGGTGCCGGTCGGCACCGCGGAATTGAGCGCCAGCGCCAACATGCGGCCGCCGGCGCCCTGGTCGGGCAGCACCGCACGGCGGAATTCGACGCCGTCGGGCCGCTCGATCACCATGGTCAGCGGCGTTCCGGTCAGGGCGTTGCCCTGCCCGTCGCGCAGCAGCGCGGTCAGATAGACGGTCTCGTTGGACCGGTAGACGCCGCGCTCGGCGTAGACGAAGGCGTCGGCACCGGCCGGGATCGCCCGGCCGGCAACGCCGCGATCGGTGAGATCGAAGGCATTGGTCTTCAGGCTCAGGAAGGCGTAGTCGGACTTTTCGCCCATCACCGTGAGCAATGCCGGCGACAGCCCGCCCTCGCCGCGCGCCAGCCCCTGCTCGAACAGCACATGACCGGCCGCATCGGTCTTGCGGGTGGCCAGGATCTCGTTGTTGCGGGCGACCAGCTTCACCTCGGCATTGGCGACCGGCTCGGTCGAAGCCAGCGAGTTGACGAAGACGTGGATACCGTCATTGCCGGAGAACGCCGACAGGCCCATGTCGGAGACGATGAACCATTGCGTCGCCAAGGTGCCGTCGTCCTCGCTGCCCGGCCCCTTGGCCGCGGCGGTCATGACGTAGACGCCGGGCTGCAGGTCGCCGAGCGCCTGATCGACCGGAAACGCGGTGACGACATCCTGGTTCAGCGTCGTGGCGGTCGCGAGCTCGCCGGACCACACCTTGACACCGCGCTGGTCGCCGAGGTCGGAGAGCTGGTAGCGGCTCAGCGTGCTCTGGAAGTCGCTATCGATCACCGTGTTGATCAAATTGCGGTCGCCGATCCTGAACACGTCGACGGTGACCGCCGGCGTGTTGACGCTGACCACCGGGATACCGCGCTGTCCGGTCCGCGGCAGCACATAGGCGCGCCCGGTGAACCGCACGAACGGCTTGCGGTCGCGGACATAGATGTTGAACTCGGCCGATTTCGGCAGCGTCTCCTTGACGGTCGACGGCAGGCCGGCGCGCAGGTTGATGTTGTAGCGCTCGCCATGCTTCAGCCCGTCGACGCAGAGCTGCTGGCCTTCCGCCGACAGAGCCGACTTGTCGGTGCCGGCGAGCGCGAGGAACGGCGCGAAGTCGACGCGCTTGGCCAGTTCTTCGGAGAACTGGAAGCAGGCCCGCGGCGAGGCCGCGTCGGAATCGACGGTATAATCGAGCAGCCGGAAGCCGTGTTCGTCGCGCATCTTCTCATACTGGCCGCGGACGTCGGCCACCTCGCGCAGGTCGAGCGACAGCCGCAAGCTATCGAGCGCCGGGCGCCACAGCTTGCGCTCGGCGAGTGCCTTGCCGAGCACCGCAAGCGCGTCGGCCTCCTCACCGGCATTGCCGGCACGCTGATAGGCGATGTAGGCGGCGGTGGAGGCGCGCTCCATCAGGAAGGTCTGCTCGCTGGAGCTCGCGGTGCGGATCTGGAACACGGTCTTGGCGAGCCGCAGCCAGTTGGCGCCGTCCTCCGGCGCGGTCGCGGCGATCTGGCCAAGGATCGTGAGCCCGCCACGGAAGTCATTGCGCTTGAAGGCGGCGTCCGCGTCGGTGCGCAAGGTCGCGGCCGACTTGTTGACCGCGCCCGCCTCGCTCTTGATCTGGGCTTCCAGCTTGATCGCGGAATCGGCGAGATCGTCGCGCCTGAAGGCTTTGTCCGCGGCCTGGGCACTCACCATGGCGAGCGCCAGCGTGGCGCAAATTGCGGCGGCACGAACCAATCCGGTCATGATGGAGCTCCTGAACGCCTCGCGGTCGAGCGCCGCGTTGGGGACAAAAATGCGCGAAATGGTGACGGAGTGAAGGCACGGACATGAACGGACGAAAACGTCGCAGCTCGCATTGCCGACATTCCTTCGACCAGCCCCGGCGGCCGCGTCAATGGCGGCTCGGCGGACTGGACAGGCCAATGCAGGGCGAGGACCCCTGCTCGCCTTTGTCGCGCGACCACAAAAATCGGTTCGGCAGGGCTTGGCGGAAAAGCGGATTTTTCATAATGGCGGTGCTACAAGGCCGGCACGGTCCCGTAGCTCAACTGGATAGAGTAGCGGATTTCTACTCCGCGGGTTGCAGGTTCGAATCCTGCCGGGATCGCCAGCCACGCCACTCCGCCTCGACGAAACCATTTTCCGCAAGCCGCGAAGCCGGCCGGAAACAAACCCGGCCTAGCGTCCCATCATTGGACCAAAGGGGATTCGGTCATGTGGGATTTCATCAACGAATTGTATCGGGATTTTTGCCTGGCTCGCGTGCAGGAGATGCGGAAGCTCGAGCATCGCAGCTGACCGGTCGGAGCTTGAACAAACCATCGCCCCTGGCCGGCGCGCTACTGACCGCGATGGCAATTGCGGCGGTCATTTGGGCCACAACCGGAGCGCCGCCGGGGCAAAAGAAGGTCAGCGGCCAACACCAGACGATCGCCAATCGCTGATCCCCGTAGGACTCCGGTGCTTTCGAACCTTGGGGGCGGTCTTGCAGACACACCAATACTGGGATTGCGGGCCCAGATTGGAACAGGGCGCCGCCGGGACAATACATTTCGAGCCCGGCGGCGTACTTTCGCGAGGCGAGCCCATCCGTTGCGAATGCGAGCTGCGCCACTCCGCGTTCCGGATCCGCATTCTAAGGCTCTCTTAACCACCAGCGAAGGCCGTCTCGACTGGTGTGGACCGATTGCGCATCGATCCGCGTTGTCCGGCACCATGCCCACAACGAGCCGCAGGATCGCGCTTGTCATATGCGGCGCGGCAATCCTCGCCCCGCCCATCACGACGGCAGATGCACAACAGGTGCAAGCCGGAACGCTCGATTGCCGCGGCGGCCCCGACACCGGCTTCATTCTGGGCCCCGTGACCACGCTCGATTGCGTCCTGCACGCCGATAGTGCGCCGGACAGTCGCTACGTCGCAGCCATCAGGAACCTCGGCGTTTTCATCGGCGACCAGGACGTTGCGTTGACCTGGAAGGTGATGGCGGCGGTGCCGTGGCTCGGCGGCGACGACCTCACCGGTGGTTACACCCATCCCGGGGGCGCCGATACCAATGTTCTGACCGGTGGCTCGACTGCATCGATCACGTTACATCCATTGAATGAGCAGAACGCCGGCTCAACTCCAACAGTGAAAATCGACAACCTGGAGCTACGGCCGGTGGATCGCTGACAACAGCCAAAATGCACAACGCCGCCCGCTTGAAATATATGCGGACGGCGTCGGCCCTAGCCCCAGGAAGGTCATGCAAAATCCTGACGACCTCAAGTGTGCACAGTTTGTGCCAAGGCGCATGTCCCAAATTGGCTATCACCGGACCGCCGATCGACCCGGATCGGGATCTGGCTTGTCGCGAAACACGGCGGCTCGCAAATCGATGCCGGCGAACAGCAATCGAAGACACCAGACAACTCGAGCGTCGATCGCAGGCGCGACATGCCGCGCGCAAAGGGCACAACGCCGCCCGCTTGAAATCCCTGCGGACGGCGTTGGCATTGGCCCAGGTGGTGCAACATCCTGATGGTGCAAAACCTGCACGTCCTCGGCCACCGATCATGGCCCATATGGGCTATTTTGCTGGTGAGAAACGAAGGTAGGTTAAGCGCTGAGGCGTCGGTTGACGGTGCCTCACGACCAAAGTGTCAACTTGGCCTCAGCGTGGCCCACGCGCTGAGGCCTTTCTTTTTGTGCTCACGGTGTTTGTGTCCACGCTCCGCCCTGAAATCGCGCCCGTTCTTTCTCATTCAGCGCACGATTCCATTCCGTAGTTCTCCGTGCGTGAACAAAGTTCCGGCACCGTTTGAGCAGCCAACACGCCCTTTTCGTCGGCGATAGGCTTCGCGATTTGTTAATGCGGAATTGCTTCCTCAAGGAGATTGCGAGCGCGCTCATTGTTCATCGATATTTCGGAACCGATATGGAAGACTCCGTCCAGATCCGCTGCACACGTTGCAAGAATGTCTTTCGCGACCGGGCCAAGCGGTTGCAGAACGGCTATTCGCGCCAGTGCCCGAGTTGCGAGATCGTCCTGTTCTTCGACGAGGACTCGCACGATGCCAACATCAAGCGCGCGATGCGAACGGCGCGGCGCGCACGCAAGGACATGCGCGAGAACGAGGGTGTGAGCGCAAGAAAGACCGCCGCCGTTCCCCGCCACTATGGCGGCCGCTCGGCTTCTGACGCACGGAGCAGCGAAGACGCGGACGGCGATTGAGTTTGGCTTTGCCGGTCGCTCGCCTGACTGGTCAGTCCGTGTGCGCCTGATGGCAGGCCGCACGCTCCGATCGATCCGGTGCTGAGCCGGGCCACCATTCGGCGAACCGGATAGTGTCGGGCCGGCACAAGAATTTCGTCAGGAATGACCGTGTAAGGAAGACGATCCATCGCCCGGAGAGGACGTCATGCGGAACCTGAACACTGTCCTGACCAAGCTGAACGACCGCCTGCTGCGGCTGGAGGGCGAATTGTTCGTGCTGCGGTCGATTGCGCGTGCCGCCCTCACTTCCGGCGACGACGCCGCCGTCCGGACCCGCAAACTGCTCGAAGGCGCCAGGCTCGCGCTCTCGGACGAAGCCGAACGGCCGCTCGATGCGGCGACGGGAAAATACGTCGCCGCCGCGATCGCAATGGTCGAGGAGTTGCTCGAAGACCCGCGCAAGGCGGCGCCGCTGTTCCGGGTCATCGACGGAGGCAAGCGGGACGATTAAAGCGCGTTGGGGATTGGGGTTGAATCGTCGCGCGCTTTGGCTCCTCGTTTGAGCATGATCTTTCCGGAAAACCGCTTCGCACTTTTCCGGATCATGCTTTAGCCGGCGCCCTGCACGGCCCTGTCATAGGCCTCGATCGTCAACTTGGCCCGGACAGCGATATCCGCGGCGGTCATGCCCGGCTTGTAGAGGCTGCTGCCGAGACCGAAGGCACGGATCCCCGCCTTGACATACTCGGCAAAATTCTGGTCGGAGACGCCGCCGACGGCGGCGATCATCAGATCCGGCGGCAGTACGGCGCGGATCGCCGTGATGCCGGAGGCGCCGAGCACGCTCGCCGGAAAGAATTTCAGGCCCGAGGCGCCCGCGCGTGCCGCCAGCAGCGCCTCCGTCGGCGAGAACACGCCGGGCAGCGTGACCATCGCGTGATCCCGCGCGCGAGCCAGCACGTCGACATCGACATTCGGCGACACCATCAGGCGGCCGCCGGCGTCATGGAGACGATCGACGTCTGCCGCCGTCAGCACCGTGCCGGCGCCGATCAGCACATCGGCGGGCGCGCGTTTCGCTGCGATCTCGATCGAACGGAACGGCTCCGGCGAGTTCAGCGGAATCTCGATCGCCGTCATGCCCGCCTCGATCAGCGTCCTGACGATATCAGGCGTTTCTTCGGGCTTGATGCCGCGCAGGATCGCGACCAACGGACGCTGCATCGGCGGAAACGGAATGCTCATGCGTGGATCCTTCACTTGTTCCAGATCGCCGTCGCGGCGTTGCTGAGGCCGCGGCGAACCGCCTCGTCCGCATCCATGACCGTGAGCGGAATCGAAAGCGCCTCGATCGCCATCTGATAGAGCCGCTGCAGCCGGCCCGACGCAATCAGCCTCACCGGTGTGGCTGGTTCGCGCTCCGCGAGTCCCGCCGCCAGTTCGACGCCGATCAACGTGCCCGAGATCGCCTCACGCGCGGCCTGCGCGCTGCCGCCGAACAGCAGCTGCCGCGCGCGCACCCGGAACAGCAGATTGGCCGCGCGCGCCGGTGCGGCGAACGCCTCGGCGACGGCCGCGCGGAACGCATCGCCGTCGACCGCCTGCTCCGCGCCGGCCACGGCGTGCGCCAGGATGGTGTCGCGCGCCACCGCGCCGAACAGCTCGCCGGTCATGAAGGTCGCAAAGCGTTCGACCGTGCCGCCGCGCATCCGCACCCATTTGGAATGCGTTCCCGGCAGACAGACATCGGCCGCGTCTGCCGCATCGAGGCCGAGCGCGCCGAGCAACTGGGTTTCCTCGCCGCGCATCACGTCGGGCGCCGCGGCATCGCGCTGCGCGATCCCGGGCAGGATCCGGATCTCGCGCGCCTGCCCGCTGACCGCGACGGCGCCTGTGAGGATGTCGGAGAGATGCGCGGGCGTATCGACATAGCCGGCCTCGACCCAGCCCTGCCGCGCGCCGGCCATGCCGCAGATCACCACCGGCAGTTCAGCCGCAACTCCGAGCGCATCGAGATGCGATTGCAGCACGCCCGCAAAGCCGGTCCTGGCGGCCGCCGTCATGCCCTCATCGCTGCGGCGCTCGCCGAGCACCTGGCCGCCACCGTTCATCAGCCAGAGCCGGAAGCTGCTGGTGCCCCAATCGACCGCGACATAGGAAGGATCGCTCATCGCGTTCGGTTCCACGCTCTCAGTTGCCGGCGCGCTGACTGCGCCGCTGCCCAGAGGCGATAACGGCGTTCATCACGCCGCGCAAGGCGCACCTAATTCGCGAGGCTACGCGACCACGCGCACGCGTGCGACCACGATGTCCGGTTCGCGTCGGTGGGTGCACGGATCGATTACCGCGCCCCCTTCAGCGTGCAGGAGGTCGTGCAGGTGGTGACGTTGCCGCGGTCACATTTGATGCAGGCATTGACGCACTGATCCATGACCTTGGGATTGTATTGGCTGTAAAGGTTGGCCGCGCAGCTGTTGGTCGATCCCGTGACCTCCGGGTCGGGCCAGCAACCGGACAGTAAAAATGCTGCGGCACTCAAAATGGCGACCTTGCGCATAAGGCCTCCTGCCACGCTCTATCCAATGACTTTGCGAGTAACCTTGATGGGTTAGGTTAAATTCCGGTTTCAATTGCGACCTTTTCCGGAAGCAGTATTGGTTATCCACCGGACATTTCCCCAAGGTCCGGGCCCACACCGGCAAGGCCGTCAGGCGACCCCGCCTGGCGGCATTTGTTGCCCAGCAATGCGCAAGGATACCAACAAGATGGCCCGAAAGCCGCGGTGGTCGTTCAAGGAGGACCGACGACTGATCGAACTGGCTCGCTCCTCCAAGTCGCTGGAAGAGGTCGTGAAGGCCACCGGCCGCTCGCCCGAGCGAATCAAGAAGATGGCGATGCGCCTCGGCCTGTCGATCAAGCCGCGCGGCACCACCAAGAAATAATCTGAAACGCTGCCGCTGCGGCGGCCCGCCGGTGAGAGCGTTCCGGATCGGCGCACACGAACGTGTCAGAAAACAGCATTTAAGGTTCCGGTGGACAATCGTCCTTTGCCCGCACCGGGATCGCCTGGATCTCAGCCGCCGGCTTGATGTCGCCTTCAGCCTTAGCCTCTGGCTCAGCCTTGGCCTCTCCCTCAGCTTTGGCCTCTCGCTCGGTCTCGGCCGTCCGGCTGCAAGTTGTCACCACGAACGCCACCCGGCTGCATTGCCACGCCGGCCCGAGGGCCGCGCTGGACACCGGCTCGGGCGACGCCAACGTCAGGGAGAGATACGCTACCAAAACGGCACCCGCCGCGCCTGCGGCAGCCAGCGCCGCGCCCTTTCCGGACCACAGCTTGGATATCATGGCCTTGGTTCCCGCCGATCTCTGGGAGTCGATTAAGGCAACCCACCCGTCCGCGTGTGATCGGAATCACAACCGGTAGCAAACAGATCAGCCCTGATCTTTGCGGGTGATGTGGGATCGATATTGCACTGCCGCAAGATGGGTCAGCGTGCCGGCTCGATCACGTTACAGTTGGTCCGGCCCGACATCAGGCAGTCCTGCATCTTGCTGGCCGCCGTCAGGTCATGCGCGAGCCACAGTCCCACCGCGAGCATCACCGCGGCCACCAGCAGTCCGATCAGCGCGCCCCGGCGGCTGCCTCCATCTTCGGGTTCGCTCATCCTTGTTTCGGTTCCCGGTTGCAACGCGCGCATCATGACGATTTGCACGCTTGGGTGCGATCAATTCTGCAACACTTGTACAGCGAAATGCGTGCCCGCAGCTGCGAGCACTGCAATTCCGTTGCAGGCGGTCACGACTCGCGAAACACTGATAGCAGCAATGGAGCGCGTGTACGGGGCGTGCCAGTGAGCGAACAGCAAGCAACCACCCAAGCAACGACCTACGACTATCGGCGTTACAGGCAGCTGCTCTCGGAAGCAATCGACGAGACCAGCCGGCTGCAGCTGATCAGCCTCCTGATCTCCGAAAAGGCCCGCGACAGATTGGAATCCCAGCGTGCCTCGGACCGCAGCGCGATGACCGCCGAGACCGTCGCCAAGGTGCTCGGCAACGGGCGGCGCGAGCAGCTTCAGCGCGGCTAGAGCATGATCCGGAAAAGTGGAAACCGGTTTTCCGAAAAGATCATGCTCAAACAAAGAGATGAGCGGCAGATTCGGTGACCAACCACTCACCAGGCCGGCAGCCTGGCGAGGCAGTCACCAGCAGTCCACCATTTGCTATCAGCTCATATCACCCCTGCTCCACAACCTTCCCTTCGCCACTGGCAATTTCGCCGCCGTTCACTTATTGAAGCGCCGAACCAAACCCCATCCATCACCCGAACAGAAAGCAGCAGGCTTCCTCTATGAGTGGCTTCAAGGAACCGGGTTTTGCCGACCGCCAAAAGGCGGCCCTGCAGGCACGGCAAAACCTCCTCAACAAGTTTCGCGCCCAGCCGGGCGCTGACGATCCGACGGTGAAGGCACGTGCCGAGGAGCGCGCGGCGATCGCCGAACGCCGCGCCAAGGCCAAGGAAGCCCGTGAGGCCGAGAAGGCCGAGCAGAAGCGCCGCGAGGAAGAAGCCGCTGCGGCCGAGGCCGCCCGCATCGCGCGCGAGAAGGAAGAAGAAGCCGCTCGAGAGGAGGCCCTGCTCGCCGAGCAGAAGGCCAAGCGTGACGCGCGCTACGCCGCGCGCAAGGAGCGCGGCAAGAAGAAGCGCTAAGCAGGACCAGGCCCGCCACGATGGCGGGCCTGCGCACGATGAGGGGTGGCGGCGATCAGTTCTTCTTCATCCCGTCGTCCTTCTTCATCATCGCACCGCCATCCTTCTTCATGGCGTCGTCCTTCTTCATCATGCCACCGTCCTTCTTCATGGCATCCTTGGACATCGTGTCTTCCTTCTTCATCGCGTCGTCCTTGCCCATCTTGTCCTGAGCGAAGGCGGCGGGCGCCAGCGCGAGGCTGAACGAGAGCAGCGCGGCGGAAAGGCCAAGGCGGGTGTTGGTGGTCATGATGATGATCCCTTGTGTGGTCGAATGTGAGCGCGACGACTTGCCGCTATCTGCTCGACGCGCTTGCAAGGCCGGTTGTTACCTCCAATAACAAATTCTTGAAGCTGCACGGCGCGTGCTCGCCTGGGTTGAATAGAGCCACAGCACCGGCGCGGCAGTGTGCGCCGCAACAACGGCAAGACTTGCTGCCGCCTATCGGCTCGCACTATCAGGGCGCCTCGAACTATCAGACTAGAGAATATTCAGGCGAAGACCGGCTAAGCTAAGGCTCCGCGCCGGCCTAACAGCCACTCAAGAAGCTCTTCAGGGGAACAACCATGCTCACACGCCGCCACGTCCTCGCGTCCGCCCTCGCCGCCCCAGCCGTGCTGCGGATGGGCGTCGGGACCGCGCATGCCGCGACCACGCTGAAGATCTCGCACCAGTTTCCCGGCGGCACCATCGACAAGGGCGACTTCCGCGACCGGCTGTGCCGGATGTTCGCTGCCGAAATCGCCAAGCGCTCGGGCGGCGACCTGACCGCCGAGATCTATCCGAACTCGTCGCTGATCAAGACCAACGCGCAGTTCTCCGCGATGCGCAAGGGCGCGCTCGATCTCAGCCTGTATCCGATGCCCTATGCCGGCGGCGAATTGCCGGAGACCAATATCGGCCTGATGCCCGGCCTCGTCACCACCTACGACCAGGGCCTGCGCTGGAAGCAGGAGCCGGTCGGCAAGGCCCTGACCGATTTCCTCGCCGACAAGGGCATTCTCCTGATCTCCTGGGTCTGGCAGGCCGGCGGCGTCGCCAGCCGCTCCAAGGCGATCGTGGCGCCGGAAGACGCCAAGGGCCTGAAGGTGCGCGGCGGCTCGCGCGAGATGGACATGGTGCTGCAGACCGCCGGCGCCGCGGTGCTGTCGGTGCCGTCGAACGAGATCTACGCCGCGATGCAGACCGGCGCCTGCGATGCCGGCATCACCTCCTCCACCAGCCTGATCTCGTTCCGCCTCGAGGAGGTCGCGAAGTCGCTGACCTCGGGCGCCGGCGCCTCGTACTGGTTCATGCTGGAGCCGCTGATGATGTCGAAGGCGATCTTCGACAAGCTGCCGAAGAACCAGCAGGACATCATCCTCGCGGTCGGCACCGAGCTCGAGGCGTTCGGCCGCAAGGGCGCGCAGGACGACGATGCCGAAGTCGCCAAGGTCTACGAGAAGGCCGGCGCCAAGGTCAGTGCGCTCGATGCCGCCGTGGTCGGCAAGTGGCGCGACATCGCGCGCGACACCGCCTGGAAGGACTATGGTGCCAAGACGGCGACGGCCGCCAACCTGCTGAAGCTCGCAAGCGACGTCGCCGCATGATGCATGGTCCGGTCGCGGATCAAGCCGAAACCACTGGCATCGCCACGGGCAATACCGCCGTGGCGATGCTTGGGCGCGCGCTGTCCGTCTGCAACAATGTCATCGTGGTGTTCGCCGCGCTCGCCCTGATCGCGGCCTGCGCGATCCTGAGCTACAGCGTGCTCGGGCGCGCCCTGTTCCACAGCCCGAACTACTGGCAGGACGAGGCCGCCGTGTTCCTTTTGGTCGGCGCTACCTTCATGACCTCGGCCTATGTGCAGAGCCAGCGCGGCCATGTCAGCATCGAGGCGTTCGTCGGCCTGCTCTCGGCGCGCGCCAACGGCATCCGGCTGTGGCTGGTCGATGTCGCGAGCTTCGCGTTCTGCACCTTCTTCGCCTGGAAGTCCTGGACCCTGGCCCACGAGGCCTATGTCGACGGCCAGGTCTCCAACTCGATGTGGTCGCCGCCGCTCGCCATCCCCTACGGGCTGATGGCGCTGGGCATGACGCTGCTTTGCGTGCAACTACTTTTGCAGATCATCCTTCCGCTGACCGGTGGCGCGCGCCGATGACCGTGTTTGGTATTGGCATCTCCTACGGGCTTGCCACCCTGTTTGCGATGTTCTCCGGCATGCCGATCGCATTCGCGCTCGGTGCAGTCGCGGTCGTGTTCATGGCGATCTACATGCCGGCGGCTTCGCTCGATACGGTGACGCAGAACGTCTACGAGGAGATGGCCTCGATCACGCTGCTGTCGATCCCGCTGTTCATCCTGAAGGGCGCGGCGATCGGCAAATCGCGCGCCGGCCAGGACCTCTACTCGGCGCTGCATGCCTGGCTGCATCGGGTGCCCGGCGGCCTCGGCGTCGCCAACGTGTTCGCCTGCGCGCTGTTCGCGGCGATGGCCGGCTCATCGCCCGCGACCTGCTCGGCGATCGGTTCGGCCGGCATTCCGGAGATGCGCAAGCGCGGCTATTCCGGCGGCTTTGCCGCGGGCATCATCGCCGCCGGCGGCACGCTCGGCATCCTGCTGCCGCCCTCGATCACGATGATCCTGTTCGCGGTCGCCGCCGAGAAATCGCTGGGGCGGCTGTTCCTCGCCGGCATCGGCCCGGGGCTGCTGCTGGTGTCGCTGTTCGGCCTCTACGCCGTGTTCCGCTTCCGCAGGGAATATGCGACGGCCAAGGCCGCCTATGCGGAGACCGGCGAGGACGCGGCGATCCTGCAGCGCGACGAGTTCACCATGGCCGAACGCTTCAGCGCGCTGCCGCGCGTGATCCCGTTCGTGCTGCTCCTGACCGGCGTGATGATCGCGCTCTATGGCGGCTACGCCACGCCGTCGGAAACCGCAGGCCTCGGCGGCCTGCTGGCGCTCGGGCTGATCGCCGTGATCTACAGCGTGTGGAAACCCAGCGACCTGTCGCCGATCCTGAAATCGACCATCCGCGAGTCGACCATGCTGATGCTGATCATCGGCATGTCGCTGCTGTATTCCTACGTGATGAGCTATCTGCACATCTCGCAGTCGGCGGCCGAGGCGATCGTCGCGATGCACCTGCCGCGCTGGGAGCTGCTGTTTGCGATCCTGGTGATGGTGATCGTACTCGGCTTCTTCCTGCCGCCGGTCTCGATCATCCTGATGACCGCGCCGATCATCCTGCCGCCGCTGCGCGCGGCCGAGTTCGACATCATCTGGTTCGGCGTCGTCATGACCATCGTGATGGAGATGGGCCTGATCCATCCGCCGGTCGGCCTCAACATCTTCGTCATCCGCAACGTCGCGCCCGACATCCCCTTGAGCGAGGTGATCTGGGGCACGCTGCCGTTCGTGCTGCTGATGATGTTCGCGGTGCTGATGCTGTGCGTCTTCCCGGATATCTCGACCTGGCTGCCGAACCTGGTGATGGGGCCGGACGGCGGGCGCTAACGCGTCGGAAGCGGAGTGGATGGCGGTCAGGCCGCCTCCTGCTCCCGTGCCGCCAGTGCCTGCTCGATGCGACGGACGAGCGACGCCGTCGGACGCCCCTCGCGCTGGAGCCGGCGGAGTTCGTTCCATAGCCTGATGATTGCGCGGTCTCGTTCGGCGTCCATGGCGGCATTCTCCCGGGCAAGCCAATATGAACGAAACAAGAACGAAACTCAAGCCTTCAAGATGCCGGCGCGCGCGCTGGAACCAGAGCGGCGCTGCGCGATTGGTTCCTTCATGAAAATGGCCAAGGCAATTCGCAAGCAGGCGCAGACCGCGGAACGGGTCGCAACGACGACGGCGGACGCCATCGTCGCCAACCAGATGCGCTCGCTCGCGCGCGCCTTCAGGAGCCAGGCCGACATCCTGAAGAAGAAAGGGAAGAAAAAGAAGAAGCAGTCCTAGCTTCCCGACTGTGACTCAGGGATAGCCGTCACCGGGCGTTTCGACCTCGACCACGTCGAACCGCGACACCGATTTGCCCTTCCGCAGCTCCTCGTACGATGTCTCTGCGCTCAGGCAGAACAACGTCCTGCGATCCGCACCGCCGAGCGCACAAGCCAGTGCGCGGCGGCCGGGCACGGAGATGCGTTGCCGCTCCACACCATTGCGATCGATCCGCACAAACGCATCCTCGGTGAACGACGCGACCCAGACCGCGCCGTCACCATCGAGGCAGATGCCGTCGGGATCATTGATGCGACCGAGCCGCCCGCGGAGGCTCAGGCCGCCATCGGCTGCGACGTCGTAATCGGCAAGGCCGGCACCATCCATCTCCGCGACGACGAGCCGGCGATGATCGGCAGAGACGGCAATGCCGTTGGGAAAACGCAAGCCGTCGGCGACGACGCGCGCACTGCCGTCGGGCATCACCAGGATGATCCGGCCGACGGCGCCGCGGCCCTCCGGCGGCGGCAGATTGAAGCCGAGATCGCCGATATAGGCGCGGCCCTGCCCGTCGACGATCATGTCGTCGATCGTGCCGGCCGCGACCTCGGAGAGGTCGGCATAGAGCGACAGTGCTCCGTTGGAGAAACGCAGCAGCCGCTTCCTGAACATCGTCAGCACGACGATGTCGCCGTCAGGCAGCACGCCGAGACCACAGGGCGTGTCGTCGCTCACCGCAGCATGCTCCTGCAAGTTGCCGGACGGACTGACGCTGAGCAGCGTCCGCGCCATGCAGTCGACGAACCAGAGCCGCCCGAGATGCCATCGCGGGCCTTCGAAATAGCGACCACCGTCGAGAATGGTCGTGAGGCGAGCCGTCATGGCGCCTCGGCTCGCACGAAGTGATCTGTCGGTGACATCGGCAACCCCCACGGCGTTTGCAGCGAGGATACATCTCAGGGTCACCCGATCAAAGTGCGGCGCTTCACCCGTAAAAATCCCGGTTCCCGCGGGTTCCACACGCCGCATTCCATATTTCGCCGCGTTTTCCCTGTTGAGTTGCAGCCGCATTAACACTCGAGAATCGAGGGTAGTGGTAATCTGCGGCGGTTGTGCCGCCGTATGACGCGTTCTGTTGTGCCTCATGGTTTCTCAGGGGGGACCAGGGAATGAACCGTTGCCTACGTCCGCTGGCGTGCTTCGCCACCGCCGCCGCGCTCGCGCTGCTGCCGATCAAGGCAGACGCCAAGCCGCATCACCAGCACCAGGCCAAGAGCAGCCACGGCGCCAAGGCCGGTGGCTCATCAAAGGCCGGCAGCAAGGTTGCGCGCGAGGCCTCGGCCAAGCGCCGGCACGCCAGGCATGGCGCCGACAAGCACAAATCCGCCAAGACCAAATCCGTTCCGTCAAAATCGGCTGAGACCGCGCCGGCAGAACCGGTGAAACCCGCCGGGCCGCAACTGTCGGGCGATCTCGCCATGGTCAGGGACGCGATCACAGCTGCGCGCCGGGGCAAGACCAACGACGCCACCGATATCCAGGCTGGGATCACCGACCCGGTCGGACGCAAGCTCGTCGAGTGGTATCTGCTGCGCCATTCGGAATCGAATGCGCCGTTCAGCCGCTATGCGGCGTTCATGACCGCCAACCCGGACTGGCCAAGCGTCACGCTGCTGCGCAAACGCGCCGAAGCGCGGATGTGGCAGGAGCGCAGCGATCCGGCCACGGTGCACGGCTTCACGCTCGACCAGCCGATCAGCGCCAAGGGCAAGTTCGCGCTCGCCCGCACCCTGCTCGCCGAAGGCGACCGCGACGGCGCCGCCCGGCTGGTCCGCGAGGCCTGGCGTTCGGACGAATTGCTGGAGCGGACCGAGAGCGACGCCTACGACGCGTTCAAGGATCTGCTGACGCGCGACGACCATCGCGCGCGCATGGACAAGCGGATCGGCGCCAAGGACCTCGCCGGCGCCCGGCGCGCGGCGCAGCACCTCGGCAGCGATTATCTGGCGATCGTGAAGGCCTGCGGCGCGGTCCGCGGGCAATCCAGCAAGGCCGAGGACACGCTTAACGACGTGCCGGCCGATGCCCGCAGCGATCTCGGCTACACGCTGTGTCGCATCCAGTTTCTGCTCGCAAAGAACCGGATCGACGATGCGGCGCGCGTGACAATCGCGGCAGCGCCCGAGACGATGGCGCAGCAGGACACCGACCAGTGGTGGCGCGAGCGGCGCATCCTCTCCCGCAAGCTGCTCGACCAGGGTGAGTACCAGGCGGCCTATGACGTGATCCGGGGCGCGGCGGCGCCGGACAATCCCTATTACCGCTCCGACATGCACTTCATGCGCGGCTGGATCGCGCTGCGTTATCTCGACGATGCCAAGACCGCCGCGGCGCATTTCGCCCACATCGACGAAGGCCAGACCAACCCGACGGTGCTGTCGCGCGCCGCCTATTGGCGCGGCCGCGCCGCCGAGGCGCTCGGCAACAGCGTGGCGATGCGGGCCGACTACCAGGCCGCCGCGCGGTACCCGACCGCCTATTATGGCCAGCTCGCGCTGGCCAAGCTCGGCCGCGACGGCGGCGTCGAGCTGCACGCGCCCTCGCCGGCCGCCAGCGCCTCCAGCATGGCGGCCGACGAGCGCGTCCGCGCCGCCGACATGCTCTATGCGATCGGCGAACCGGACATCGTGCTCTATTTCGCGGCCGACCTGGCCGAGGAAAGCACCGATGTCGGCATGCTCGAGGCGCTCGCCGAGCTCACCGGCCGCCGCAACGATGCCCGCGCCATGCTGCAGATCGGCAAGATCGCGCTCGGGCGCGGCTTCGCCTTCGATCATTACGCCTTCCCGGTGATCGGCATTCCCAAGCACACCCCGATCGCGCCCGATATCGGACGCAGCATGACCTACTCGATCGCGCGCACCGAAAGCGCGTTCGACCAGCGCGACAAGTCGGCGGCCAACGCCGTTGGGCTGATGCAGGTGACGCCGGAAGCCGGCCGCGACACCGCCAAGCGTTTCGGCGTCAGCTATGACTGGAGCCGGATGGTGTCCGATCCCGTCTACAACACCCAGATGGGCGCAGCCGAGCTCAGCGCGCTGCTGTCGGAATACCGCAACTGCCACATCATGACGTTTGCCGGCTACAATGCCGGCCGCGGCCGCGTCCGCGACTGGGTCAAGGCCTATGGCGACCCGCGCGATCCCAACGTCGATCCGGTCGACTGGGTGGAGCGGATCCCGATCTCGGAGACGCGCAACTACGTCCAGCGCGTGATGGAGAATTTCGCGGTCTACCAGGCGCGGTTCGAGGACGCCGGCACGGCGATAGCCAAGAACGGCGAGCGCGTCGTGACGCAGGAGAGCAATGCGGCGCCGGCATCACAGTAGGAACGTAGGGCGGGTTAGTACTACTGCGTCACAAGCGCTCTTTCAGCCGATCCTGAGAGGCCGTGAACGAATCCAGCCGTCATTGCGAGCGAAGCGAAGCAATCCACCGTCCCGCAAACGCGGTTGGATGGATTGCTTCGTCGCTATCGCTCCTCGCAATGACGGCGGAGGCAGAATTATGACGCAGTAAGATTAGTTAGCAACGCGTAACCCGCCGCGCCGCCCGGCCCGCGAATGGCGGAGTACGCCTGCGGCTAATCCGCCCGACAATCTTCAATCCACCTTCACATTGGCGGCCTTGATCATCGGCCACCACTTCGCGATTTCCGCCTTCTGCCAGACGCCGAGCGCTTCCGGCGTCAGCTGGTCCTTCGGCGGCATCTGCAAGCCGAGATTCTCGAGCTGCTTCTGCACCGTCGGATCGGCCATCGCCGCGACCGCGGCGGCGTTGAGCTTGGTCACGATCTCCTTCGGCGTGCCCTTCGGCACCCAGAGGCCGGACCACAGTGTCATGTGGAAGCCCGGCAGGCCGGCCTCGTCGACCGTCGGAACCTCCGGCGCATTCGCGACCCGTTTGGAATCGGTCACCGCGTAGGCGCGGATGTTGCCGGCGCGGACCTGGTTGATCGAATTCGAGGTCTGGTCGACGATGATGTCGATCTGGCCGGCCACGAGATCGTTCAGCGCCGGCCCGGTGCCGCGATACGGCACGTATTGCAGCTTGATGCCGGAAACGTTCTCGAAATAGAGCCCGGCGATGTGGCTGCCGCTGCCGGCGCCGGCGGTGCCCGCGGTCGGCGGCTCCGGCCGCGACTTCAGCCATGCCAGGAGCTCCTTGAGCGATTTCGCCGGCACCGCGTTCTTGCTGACGATGATCATCGGGTTGCTCGGCAGCAGCACCACCGGCTCGAGATCGGTGACGAGATCATAGCCGAGCTTGTAGATCGCGCCGTTCGCGACATGGGTGCCGAGATGGCCGAACGAGACGGTGTAGCCGTCGGGCGCCGAACGCACCGCGCGGCCGACGCCGATCGAGCCGCCTGCCCCGGTCACATTCTCGATCAGCAGCACCTCGCCGAGCGACTGCTTCATGTGCTCCCCGAGGATGCGCGCCATCGCATCCGACGGACCACCGGCGGCGAACGGCACCACGATGGTGATCGGGTGCGCCGGCCAGGTTTCGGCATGCGCTGGGCTGGTGATGGTCAACAATGCAGCCAAGGCAGCCCAGATCGTTCTACGCATCATGCACTCCCTCGAATGATTTTGTCATTGCAAGGAGCGAAGCGACGAAGCAATCCATGGTTCAGCGCAAGCGGTGAAATGGATTGCTTCGCTTCGCTCGCAATGACGAACTAGAATGACCGCTCAGAACTGCGAGAAGTCGATCGGCTTGTGCCGATCCAGCGTGCGGGTGATCGGCGGCAGCGGGTATTTCAGGCCGCTGGCGCAATTGAACAGCATCACGCGGTCGCCCTTCGCGACGCGGCCGTCGGCAAGGCTCTGCTTGTAGGCGGCATAGGTCGCGGCGCCCTCGGGGCACAGCAACAGCCCCTCCACGCGCGCGACCTCATTGAGCGCCGCGGTGATCTTGTCGTCGTCGACGGCGATTGCAAAGCCCTTGCTTTCGCGCACCGCGCGCAGGATGAGGAAATCGCCGATCGCCTGCGGCACGCGGATGCCGGAGGCGATGGTGTGGGCGTCCTCCCAGCGTGCCGCGTGCTCGGTGCCGGCCTCATAGGCCCGCACCATCGGCGCGCAGCCGGACGCCTGCACCGCCACCATGCGCGGGCGCTTCGAGCCGATGAAGCCGATCTTTTCGAGCTCGTCGAACGCCTTCCACATGCCGATCAGGCCGGTGCCGCCGCCGGTCGGATAGAAGATCACGTCCGGCACGTCCCAGCCGAGCTGCTCGGCGAGCTCGAGGCCCATGGTCTTTTTGCCCTCGATCCGGTACGGCTCTTTCAGGGTCGAGGTATCGAACCAGCCGACTTTTGCTTTTCCCTCGCCGACGATCTTGCCGCAGTCGTCGATATAGCCGTTGACGCGATAGACGGTGGCGCCCTGCAGCTCGATCTCGCTGACATTGACCTCAGGCGTATCCGCCGGGCAGAAGATCGTGGTCTTGATGCCGCACGAGGTGGCATAGGCCGCGAGCGCCGCGCCGGCATTGCCGTTGGTCGGCATCGCCATGTGCTTGATGCCGAGCGCCTTGCCCATCGACACCGCCATGACAAGGCCGCGCGCCTTGAACGATCCGGTCGGCAACCGCCCCTCGTCCTTGACGATGATCTCGCCGCCGCCGAGCTTGGCGCCGAGCCGCGGCAGCCGGATCAGCGGCGTCGTGACCTCGCCGAGGCTGACGATGTCCCCGCATTTGCGCACCGGCAGCAGCTCGCGATAGCGCCACAGGTCCGCCGGACGCTGGGCCAGCGCGTCCTTTGTGAGCGCCTTCTTCACGCCGGCGAGGTCATAGCGCACCAGCAGCGGCTTGCCGGCCTTGGACAGGTTATGGACCTGGTCGGCCGCATAATGATCGCCCTCCATCGCGCATTCGAGATGGGTCACGAAGGTCGGGCGTTCGATGGTGAGGTTGTCGTTGTCCTTCACGAGATTCTGTCCTTCTTGTTCTTCGTGATGTCTTCTCTGCCAGACCCGTCACCCTGAGGAGGCCGCGCAGCGGCCGTCTCGAAGGGCGAACGGTCCCGCGGAGTAATCCGGGCCGTGCATCCTTCGAGACGCGCTCTGCGCTCTTCAGGATGACGGGACCGGGGGCGGCGTCCGCGGCGTCAAATATTCAGCACCCGCCCGTAGGCGTCGAGCACCGCTTCCTTCATCATTTCCGACAGCGTCGGATGCGGGAACACGGTGTGCATCAATTCCTCTTCGGTGGTCTCCAGGTTCATGGCCACCACATAGCCCTGGATCAGCTCGGTGACCTCGGCCCCGATCATGTGCGCGCCGAGCAACTGCCCGGTCTTCTTGTCGAAGACCACCTTGACCAGGCCCTGGTCCTCGCCGAGCGCAATCGCCTTGCCGTTGCCGACGAACGGGAAGCGACCGACGCGGATCTCGCGGCCGCCTTCCTTGGCCTTGGCTTCGGTGAGGCCGACGGAAGCGACCTGCGGGTTGCAATAGGTGCAGGCCGGGATCATCAGCTTGTCCATCGGATGCGGATGCAGGCCCTTGATCGCCTCGATGCAGATCACGCCCTCATGCTCGGCCTTGTGCGCGAGCATCGGCGGGCCCGCGACGTCGCCGATCGCGTAGATGCCGGGGACATTGGTCTTGCCGAGGCCGTCGATCACGATGCAGCCGCGGTCGGTCTTGACGCCGAGCTTTTCCAGCCCGAGCCCCTCGATATTGCCGACCACGCCGACCGCCGAGATCACGCGCTCGAATTCCTTGCTCTGCGGCTGGCCCTTGCCGTCGTCGATGGTCGCGACCACGCTGTCGGCCTTCTTCTCCAGCTTCGTCACCTTGGTCGAGGACATGATCTTAATGCCCTGCTTCTCGAAGCGCTTGCGGGCGAGGCCGGCGATCTCCGCGTCCTCCACGGGGAGGATCTGCGGCAGCACCTCGACGACCGTCACGTCGGCGCCCATAGTGTGGAAGAACGAGGCGAACTCGATGCCGATCGCGCCGGAGCCGACCACCAGCAGCGATTTCGGCATCCGTTCCGGCACCATCGCCTCGAAATAGGTCCAGATCAGCTTCTTGTCGGGCTCAAGCCCGGGCAGCACGCGCGGCCGTGCGCCCGTCGCGACGATGATGTGCTTGGCCTGATAGGTGCCCTCGCCGCTCGCGCCCTTCGGCGCCTCGACCGTGGATTTCTTCACCGTGATCTTCCCGGGCGCATCGATCGTGGCGTCGCCCCAGATCACCGTGACCTTGTTCTTCTTCATCAGGAAGCCGACGCCGTCATTGAGCCGCTTTGAGACCCCGCGCGAGCGCTGCACCACCGCCTTCGGATCGAACGAGACGTTGTCCGCCGACAGCCCGTAATCCTTGGCGTGCTGCATGTAGTGGTAGACCTCGGCCGAGCGCAGCAGCGCCTTGGTCGGGATGCAGCCCCAGTTCAGGCAGATGCCGCCGAGATAGGATTTCTCGACGATCGCGGTCTTGAAGCCGAGTTGCGCGGCGCGGATCGCGGTGACGTAGCCGCCGGGGCCGGAGCCGATGATGATGACGTCGAAGGATGTGTCGGCCATGGCGGCTCCCGTTCAACTCAATGTGTGACGCCGCGCGCGCGGCTTCTTGCGATCAATGTCCTGACCAGCCATTCGAGCCCGATCGTCACGGCCATGATGGCCAGGGCCGTCAGCACGATCGGCTGGGCGATGTTCCGCGCCAGTTGTTCGCCGGCGAAGAACGCGGAGTGCAGAAAATCCAACCCGACCGGATTGCACACCAGCGCGGCCGACAGCAGCAGCGAGATCCAGGGCCAGCGCGTGCGGGCCGTGCCGGCCATTCATCGGTACTCCTGCCATACCGCACCGAGGAAGATGGTCCACACCACCGCGAGCACGGCCGCGCCGATCATCATCATCCTGAACTGGAACGTCGAGATCAGGTCGCGGTTGACCGCGACCAGCAACGCGACGGCGATGGCGACGAGCAGGACGTACGGACCGGCGATCGCGTACATGGCCGATGCCCGTCACACCATCATCATCACGGGGTTCTCGATCAGCTGCTTGAAGGCACCGATCAGCTCGGCACCCAGCGCGCCGTCGATCGCGCGGTGATCGCACGACAACGTCACGCTCATGATGTTGGCGATCTCGATCTTGCCGCCGCGCACCACCGGGCGCTCCTCCGAGGTGCCGACCGCGAGGATCGAGGCGTGCGGCGGGTTGATCACGGCGGTGAAGTGGTTGATGCCGTACATGCCGAGGTTCGACACCGCAGTGGTGCCGCCCTGATATTCTTCCGGCTTCAGCTTGCGGGCACGGGCGCGGGCGGCAAAGTCCTTCATCTCGTTGGAGATGGTCGACAGCGTCTTGGTCTCGGCCTTGCGGATGATCGGCGTGATCAGGCCGCCCGGCATCGCCACCGCGACGCCGACGTCGGAATGCTTGTGCTTGAGCATGCCGCCTTCGGTCCAGCTGACATTGCAGTTCGGGATTTTCTGCAGCGCGACCGCCATCGCCTTGATGACGAAGTCGTTGACCGAGATCTTGTAGAGCGGCTTCTTCTCCTTGTCCTTCGGCGCGGCCGCGTTGATCTCCTCGCGCGCGGCGAGCAGCTTGCCGATGTCGCAGTCGATCGTGAGATAGAAGTGCGGGACGTTCTGCACCGAGGCGGTGAGCCGCTGCGCGATGGTGCGGCGCATGCCGTCATGCGGCACGACCTCGTAGGAGCCCGGCTCGAACAGCGCCAGGATCTGCTTGTCGGACATTGACGGCGCGATGCTCGGCCCCGCGGCGGGCGCAGCCGCCGGCGCCTTCAGGCCCTTGCCGGACTTGGCGTCGTCGACGTCGCGGGCGATGACGCGGCCATGCGGCCCGGTGCCGGTGATGCGGCCGAGATCGATGCCGGCTTCTTTCGCCAACCGGCGCGCCAGCGGCGAGGAAAACACGCGGGCGTGGCCATTGGCCTGCGACGCCGCGGCCGCAGGTGCCGCCGCCTGGGTCGGCCCGGCCGCGGGTGCCGGAGCCGGTGCGGCCTTCGGGGCTGATTCAGGGGCCGGCGCGGCCTGGGCCGCGGGCTTCGGTGCCTCGGCGGGCTTCGGCGCTGGCGCTGCGCCCGCCCCGGCGATGGCGGCCGCCTTCACATCCTCGCCGTCGCCGGCCATCACCGCGATCACGTCGTTGACCGGAACGTCCTGGGTGCCCTCGGGCACCAGGATCTTGGCGATCGTGCCTTCATCGACCGCTTCGACTTCCATCGTCGCCTTGTCGGTCTCGATCTCCGCGATCACGTCGCCGGACTTGACCTTGTCGCCCTCTTTCTTGAGCCACTTGGCGAGGTTGCCCTTTTCCATCGTCGGCGACAGCGCGGGCATGAGAATATTGATCGGCATTGTCAGTGACCTTGTTGCGACCGCGGTTTGGTTTGGCCCATGTCGGTCGGCCGGGCGATTTCGGCTTCGAACATCTCGACGATGCGCGCGAGCGCCTCGTCCTCGGTGTATTCGCTCTCGCGCGAATAGGCGCGCGCGGCGTGACGGGCGATGTCGACGAGCATCAGCCCCCACATGTCCGGCTCCTCGAAGGCGCGCTGGAACGCGATCGACAGGCCGCCGTCGACCACAAAGGCGCGCAGCACCTCGACGGCGTCGTCGCGGCCCATCACGTCGGGCGGCAGCGGCTGCTCCTTGGGACCGGCCATCGGCGTTACCGGTAGGACACGGCCTTGGCGGCCGCGACCACCTCGGCGACGGAGGGCAGAGCGAGCTTTTCGAGATTCGCGGCGTAGGGCATCGGGACGTCCTTGCCGGAGACACGCGCGACCGGCGCATCGAGATAGTCGAAGGCGTGCTCCATGATGCGCGCGGCGACCTCGGAGCCGACGCCGCTCTGCTGCCAGCCCTCTTCGACCGTGACGGCACGGCCGGTCTTCTTCACCGAGTTGATGACCGTCTCGGTGTCCATCGGGCGGATGGTGCGCAGGTCGATTACCTCGGCCTCGATGCCTTCCTTGGCGAGTTCATCGGCGGCCTTCAGCGCATAGGACATGCCCATCGCCCAGGAGACGATGGTGACGTCCTTGCCGGCGCGGGCAATCCGCGCCTTGCCGATCGGCACCACGAAATCGGGTAGCTTCGGCACTTCGCCGGTGTGGCCGTACAGCACCTCGTTCTCGAGGAAGACCACCGGATTGGGATCGCGGATCGCGGCCTTGAGCAGCCCCTTGTAGTCGGCAGCCGAATACGGCGCGATCACCTTGAGGCCCGGGATCTGCGAGTACCAGGCGGCATAGTCCTGACTGTGCTGGGCGGCGACGCGCGCGGCGGCGCCGTTCGGGCCGCGGAACACGATCGAGCAGCCCATCTGCCCGCCCGACATATAGAGCGTCTTGGCGGCGGAGTTGATGATCTGGTCGATCGCCTGCATCGCGAAATTCCAGGTCATGAACTCGACGATCGGCTTCAACCCGGCCATCGCCGCACCGACGCCGACGCCGGCAAAGCCGTGCTCGGTGATCGGCGTATCGATCACGCGGCGGGCGCCGAACTCCTGCAACAGGCCCTGCGTCACCTTGTAGGCGCCCTGATACTCGGCGACCTCCTCGCCCATGATGAAGACGTCGCCGTCGCGGCGCATCTCCTCGGCCATCGCATCGCGCAGCGCTTCGCGGATGGTCTGGGTGACCATCTCGGTGCCGGCGGGGATCTCCGGATCGGGCAGTGGCTCGCTGGCGGGCGCGGCCGGTGCCTTCGCCGCCGGCTGCGGCGCTTCCGCCTTTACATCTCCCTTGGCTTCGGCAGCAGGCGCGGCCTCGGCAGCCTTCGGCTGCGGCGCGGGAGCGGCCGGCACCTTGGCGAGGTCGGCGGCGCTTTCGCCGTCGGCCAGGATGGTGGCGATCGGCGTGTTGACCGCGACGTCTGCGGTGCCTTCCGGAATCAGTATCTTGCCGAGCGTGCCCTCGTCGGTGGCCTCGACCTCCATCGTCGCCTTGTCGGTCTCGATCTCGGCGATGACGTCACCGGACTTGATGGTCTCGCCTTCCTTTTTCAGCCATTTGGCGAGGTTGCCCTTCTCCATGGTGGGCGACAGCGCAGGCATCAGCACTTGAATGGGCATATCAGCTCCCGAAATCGGTCTTGAGATTCGTCTGCGCGGGTGGGGTCAGCGGTAGATGTCGGTGTAGAGCTCGGACGCATCGGGCTCCGGATCGTGCTGGGCGAAGTCGGCGGCCGCGTTGACGATCTCGCGCACCTCGGCGTCGATCGCCTTCAGGTCCTGCTCGCTGACGCCGGATGCCAGCAAGCGGTTGCGCACCTGCTCGATCGGATCCTGGTCGTGGCGGACCTTCTCGACCTCCTCGCGCGTGCGGTACTTCGCCGGATCGGACATCGAGTGGCCGCGGTAGCGGTAGGTCTGCATCTCCAGGATGATCGGTCCGTTGCCGCCGCGGCACCAGGCCGTGGCTTCATCGGCGGCGGCCTTCACCGCGCGCACATCCATGCCATCGACCTGTCGTCCTGGAATGTTGAATGAGGCGCCACGCTTGGAGAAGTCCTGCTGCGCCGACGCGCGCGACACCGAGGTGCCCATCGCATAGCGGTTGTTCTCGATCACGTAGATCACCGGCAGCTTCCACAGCTCCGCCATGTTGAAGCTCTCGTAGACCTGGCCCTGGTTCGCGGCGCCGTCGCCGAAATAGGTCACGCTGACGTTATCGTTGCCGCGATAGCGGTTGGCGAAGGCAAGGCCGGTGCCGAGCGGCACCTGTGCGCCGACGATGCCGTGACCGCCGTAGAAATGCTTCTCCTTGCTGAACATGTGCATGGAGCCGCCCTTGCCGCGGGAATAACCGCCGCGGCGTCCGGTCAATTCGGCCATCACGCCCTTGGCTTCCATTTCGGTGGCCAGCATGTGGCCGTGGTCCCGGTAACCGGTTATGACCTCGTCGCCCGGCTTCAGCGCCATCTGCATGCCGACCACGACGGCTTCCTGGCCGATATAGAGATGGCAGAAACCGCCGATCGCACCCATGCCATAGAGCTGGCCGGCCTTCTCCTCGAAGCGCCGGATCAGCAGCATGTCGCGCAGCGCCTTGAGCTCCTGCTGCTTGGAGAATTCCGGCGGCGAGCCAGCCTTCTCCTGCCCTGAGTCCTTTGCGACGGTTTTCTTCGGTGTGGCCATGGCAATTCCGGGTGAGAGAAGTCGAAGAACCCTCTCTAACCCAACTCAAATCGGCTTGGAAGGATTGCGTTCGCCCGATGGAATTTTGCTATGCCGCAGTGCAGCGCGGCGCGACACTTTTGTGATAGCGCGCACGTGTTTTTGAAATTTGAGAACGCGTCAGTTCGGCTTGTTGATCCGGACCAGATCGCGCGGGTTGACGTAGTCGAGCTGGAAGCGCGCGCGCTCGTCCAGCATGTCGGGGTCGACCCGGTCCGACCGCAGCAGCGACACCCGCTGCTCGCCCTCGGCGCGCTCCTTCTTCAGCCGCGCCAGCTCCGAGGTCAGCGCGATGATTTCCTGGTCGAGCTCCTGGCGCGCATTCAGGCCGTATTTGCCGGTGTAGGCGTTGACGCCGAAATAACCGACCATCAGCGCCGCCAGCGTATAGAGGGCGAGACCGGACAGAATCGATTTGAGGCGCGTGCGGGAAACCATGGCCGCGAAGATGCGGCCATGGAGTTAACGAACGCTAAACGAGAGCATTTCGAGCGACGCGGATACCGATTCAACCGGAACGACGACCGCTCCGGATCAGCGGTTCTGCTTTTCAATGAAGGCCGCGAAGGCGTCGAGATACTGCTGCAACACGGCCTTGAGCGACTCCTTGGTCAGCTCGCCCTTGTCGTCGAAGGCATCGCCGACGCCGTTGAGATAGGCCTCCGGCTGGCCGAGGATCGGGCCCGAGATGCCCGGCAGGATGTTCTGCAGATGCTTCACCGCGCTGACGCCGCCGAGCGGTCCGGGCGAATTGCCGATGATGCCGACCGGCTTGCCGAGGAACGAGCTCTTGCCGTAGGGCCGCGAGGCGACGTCGATCGCGTTCTTCAGCACGCCCGGGATCGAGCGGTTGTATTCGGGGGTCACGAACAGCACACCGTTCGACTTCTGCAGCTTCTCGCGGAGCGCGAGCCAGTCCGCCGGCGGGGCCGCCTCGAGGTCCTGGTTGAAGAAGGAAATCCCCTGCAGCGTCGTGACCTCGAGCTTCAGCGAGGCGGGCGCGAGCTTGGCCAGCGCATTGGCGATCTTCAGCGAAAAGCTCTCCTTGCGGATGCTGCCGACGATGGTGACGATGTTATAGGCCATTACAGATTTCCCCTCGGGTTTGCGTGAAGCTCGTGGACCTCACCTACCGGCCCGTCAAGAAAGATGCAAGTGCATGGATCACCCAATTCCGGAAACGCAGCGTTTCGCGGAATTGGTCTACGCTAAAGTAAAAAGGCCGTCCCGGGGACGGCCTTTCGTTTCAGTCCTCATCCCTTGTTCGGGTTGATCAGGAATTTCTCGCCGGTCGCGCGCTTGTTGTAGACGGCGATGTTGTCGAGCTGCAGGGTCTCCTGCAACGACACCACCTTGGTGTAGTGGCTGGCGAAGGTCGTCTTCAGTTCGGCCACCACGCGCTGGCGCAGCTTGTTGCCGGCCTCGGGTCCGATCTTCATCAGGAACGGGAACAGCAGCCAGCCGCCGACGCCCCAGGCCATGCCGAAGCCGCGCGGCAGCTCGATCGATCGGCTGTCGAGGCTGCCATAGACATAGACCTGCTTGTGCACGTTCGAGCCGTAGCGGCTATAGGCCTTGGCGGTCTTGTTGATCGCGCTCTCCATCGCGACCAGGATCTGGCCCGCGAGCTTGCCGCCGCCGATCGCATCGAAGGCGATGGTCGCGCCGGTCTCGACCAGCGCGGCGGTGAGCTTGTCCATGAAATCGGGCGCCGAGGAATCGACGACATGCCGGGCGCCGATCTTGTGCAGGATCTCGGCCTGCTCCTTGTTGCGCACGATGTTGACGAGGCCGATGTCGTCCTTGAGGCAGATCCTGTTCAGCATCTGGCCGAGGTTGGACGCCGCCGCGGTGTGCACCAGCGCCTTGTGCCCCTCGCGCCGCATCGTCTCGGTCATGCCGAGCGCGGTCAGCGGATTGACGAAGCAGGAGGCGCCTTCCGCCGGCGTGGTGCCCTCGGGCAGCGGCAGGCATTCGCCGACCCGCAGCGTGCGGTATTGCGCATACATCGCGCCGCCGATCATCGCGACCGTCTTGCCCATCAGCGCCTTCGCGGCGTCCGAGGAGCCGGTCCGGATCACGACGCCGGCGCCTTCATTGCCGACCGGCATGGATTCGTCGAGCCGCGCGGCGAGGCCCGGCAACGCCGCGTCCGGCACGCGCGCGGTCACCACAGGCAGGTCCTTGCTGCCGGAGACCTTGGCGGCCGTCATGTCGGCGGGGCCGATCAAGAGACCGAGGTCGGACGGATTGATCGGGGTCGCCTCGACCCGGACCACGACCTCGTCGGGACCGGGCTCGGGGGTCGGGACATTGACCAGCGACAATTCCAGCTCGCCATCCTTCTTGAGCAGCGAACGCAGTTGCAGACCGCTCTTGCCGTCGCTCATCCCGACCTCCCTTTTTTGCGTCTTGTTCAGTCCCGATCAGTTGGGGCGTTACGCCAGCGCCTTCAAGGCCGCCCTGCCGGCGTATTTCGCCTGCGTGCCGAGTTGCTGCTCGATGCGCAGCAGCTGGTTGTACTTGGCGGTGCGGTCGGAGCGCGCCAGCGAGCCGGTCTTGATCTGCCCGCAATTGGTCGCGACCGCGAGGTCGGCGATGGTGGAGTCCTCGGTCTCGCCGGAGCGATGCGACATCACGGCGGTGTAGCCGGCCTTGTAGGCCATCTCGATTGCCGCCAGCGTCTCGGTCAGCGTGCCGATCTGGTTGACCTTGACCAGGATCGAATTGCCGCGGCCGTTCTTGATGCCGTCGGCGAGCCGCTTGACGTTGGTGACGAACAGATCGTCGCCGACCAGCTGGCACTTGCTGCCGATCGCATCCGTCAACTCCTTCCAGCCGTCCATGTCGTCTTCCGACATGCCGTCCTCGATGGTGACGATCGGATAGCGGCCGACCAGATCGGCGAGATACTTCACCTGCTCGGAGCGCGAACGGGTCTTGTTCTCGCCGCCGTAGACGTAGGCGCCTTCCTTGAAGAACTCGGTGGAGGCGCAGTCGAGGCCGAGCACGACGTCGTCGCCGGCCTTGTAGCCGGCCTTGCCGATCGCGTTCATCACGAACTCGAGCGCGGCGTCGGCCGACGGCAGGTTCGGCGCGAAGCCGCCCTCGTCGCCGACATTGGTATTGTGGCCGGCCTTCTTCAATTCGCCGCGCAGGGTGTGGAAGATCTCCGAGCCGCACCGCAGCGCCTCGGCGAACGAGGTGGCGCCGACCGGCAGGATCATGAATTCCTGGAAGTCGATCGGATTGTCGGCATGCACGCCGCCATTGATGATGTTCATCATCGGCACCGGCAGCGTCCGCGCCGAGGTGCCGCCGACATAGCGATACAGCGGCATGTCGAAGGATTCGGCGGCGGCCTTGGCGCAGGCCAGCGAGACGCCGAGGATGGCGTTGGCGCCGAGCCGGCTCTTGTTCGGCGTGCCGTCGAGATCGATCATGATCTGGTCGATCGCGACCTGGTCCTCGACCGAGTGATCGGCGAGCGCCTCGAAGATCTCGCCATTGACCGCGGCAACCGCCTTCTGCACGCCCTTGCCGAGATAGCGCGTCTTGTCGCCGTCGCGCAGTTCCACCGCCTCATGGGCACCGGTGGAGGCGCCCGAGGGCACTGCCGCGCGGCCGATTGACCCATCCTCCAGCACCACATCGACCTCGACCGTAGGATTGCCGCGGCTATCAAGGATTTCGCGGCCGATGATGTCGACGATGTCAGTCATGAGAACCTCTTATGGCAGTGAGGGGGTCGGATGGCGGTGCTTCTACCGCAATGCATCGAGGGGGAAAAGGCCGCCTGACGGGCTCCTTTGCATGGGGTTGTTTTGCAGGAAAACCGGTTTCCACTTTTCCGGATCATGCTCTATGAGACCCGAACGGAGACCCCAATGGCAAAGACATCCAGCAAATCAACGACCTCCCCCGGCCTGCAGCTCGGCCGCGCGGTTGAATGGCCCGACGCGCCGGACAAGGCGCAGCTCGACCGCGTGCCCAATCCGCAAGCTGGGACCGATTATCTGGTCCGCTTCACGGTGCCGGAGTTCACCTCGATCTGCCCGGTGACGGGCCAACCGGATTTCGCGCATCTGGTGATCGACTATGTGCCGGGCCGCTGGCTGCTGGAATCCAAGTCGCTGAAGCTGTTCGCCGCGAGCTTCCGCAACCACGGCGCCTTCCACGAGGACTGCACCGTCATGATCGGCAAGCGGATATCAGACGAGATCAAGCCAAAATGGCTGCGCATCGGCGGCTACTGGTATCCGCGCGGCGGCATCCCGATCGACGTGTTCTTCCAGACCGGAAGACTGCCGAAGGGCATCTGGGTTCCCGACCAGGGCGTCGCGACGTATCGCGGGCGCGGCTGAATCCCGCAGGGAGGTTGGAGCCTTGATATCTATCGCATCAGCATGCGGTCGGTGATCGCCTGCTGTTCCCGTCGGTAATTGCCGATGCCCCATTCCGTTTGCAAACCATAGGGCGGATCGTTCGATGGACCGATCAACCACCAACTGCCGCTGATGGGTTGTTGACCGGGGCCAAATGCCGGGCCGCCTTGGCTGCCATATTCGCCCGCCATGTAGCCGATCAATGTCGCGGCCCAGTCACGATCAGCCTGTGTCCGCAGCGACGAGCCCATCTCGCCGATCCAGACCGGCGCGATATTGTCCCGGACCAGATAGCCCCAGGTACGGTTCATCCGATCGACGTAGTCTGCGCCACTTTGCGCCAAACCAAATCGCGCAATATCGGACACTTCGTCCGGATATTCATGGACGGTGTAGACCAGCTTGTTGGCAATCGGCAATTTCACGGGATTGGCCCCCGCAGCGGTCAGATTTCCCGCAGGGGAGGCATATCTTGGATCCATCCCCGAGGCCGGCGGCGGGGGTGAATAAAAGAACGGCCCAGGACAGATAATCAGCACGTCCTTGTTGACCGACTGGATCGCCGAGCCCACGCTTTCACACATCGCCTTGATGTCCGTCGGCCCGCCGCCTCCCCAGGTAATGCGCCCCTTTTCGCCGTTCGGCTCGTTATGCAGATCGAAGCCGATCACGGTGGAATTTCCGGCAAATGTTCGGGCCATCCGCACCCAATTTTGCCTGAACGTGTCGGCGGTGATCCGACCTTTGATGCCTCCGTCCCTCCCCTCGCTCCCCGGTCCCAGATCAAACCAAAGGCCGTTCTTCTGCTCGGTCCCCGCGTTGCTGTGATGGTCGAAAATCACCTTCAAGCCGAGCTGACCGGCGTAGGCGACGACTTTTTCGAACAGCTGCAACGTGGTGACGTATCGATAGTGTCCGTCCACATCCGGCACCGGGTCGGCCACCAGATCCCAGTTCAAGGTCGTATGAATCCAGCCGAGCCGATCACTGTAGCCATTGAGCGGCGCATCGAGGCCGGCATCGGTCCAGGGGATTCTGACCGCGTTGAATCCATCGGCGACGATGGAATCCAGGACAGTCGTGTAGCTCACCCGCCATAGGCCCGAGAGCGCCGCGCCCGGCGGACTATCCGTACCGTTCCAACCGATCGACGCGATGCGAACGCTGCGGCCCGTCTCGTCCACGATCTGGCTTCCCGACGTCTTCAAGAAGCCGGATGGCAGGAGGCGGCCGCCATGTGCCGATGGCCGCTCGCGATCTGCAATTTGAAGCACAATCGCGGGTGGAGCGATATGAGGGTCCAACGTCAGCACGGCCATGAAGTGTTCCTTGTCAGGTCACGTAGTCCCTCGGAACATCGCGCCGCCGGAACAGCGCCGAGATCATGACGATGAAAATCGAAAAATTGACGAAGCGCCCTGCGAATGATCCGAAAGTGTTGCAAAGCGACAGGTAAATGACGATCGGAAAGATCACGGTGGCATCAAGACGCTTGTAGACATCATACAAGAGTAGCAGCAGCCCCGACATGACCAGGGATGCGACCACCACGCCCTGAAAAACACTCATCTGGATAAAGGGATTCTCTACCCCCCATTCCAAACCGAAGGAATAGACCTGCGCCAGGGCATAGTCGGTGTTGGCGCCCCACAGAAAGTCCGTCCAGTTAAAGGACAAGAGAAGCGGGAGCATCAGCACGCGGCTGCGGGCGCTGCCGCCGTCCTCCGAAAAGCGATCGAGAAACTGGTCGAAGAATCCGGCGTAGGCCAGAACGGAGACGATCGCGATCCCAACCGGAACGGTCGCGATCGCAAGGATCACCTTGGTGCGCGAAATATGCCTTCCCCCGGTAAACCGCAGCACCTGCCATAGCGAGGCGAAAGCCAGGATGGCCAGGGTCAACAGCAAAGCGGTCCGGCCGCCAAAGGCAAGCAGCGCGACCGTTTGCAAGCCGATCATCGGAATGCGCAAGTCGGGACGCAACAGCCTGCCGGCGCCGACCAGGAGGCTGACGATGTAAGCGCAGGTTACGGTTGCCGCGTGAAGCGGATGACTGAGAAAAGCGGTTGCCCGCGGTTCCAGGGTCGTCATGCCATCCGGCGAGTATGTCATGAGCGGAAAAACATTGACGCCGGAAACCAGCTCGAAAATGCCGAGAACCGCGTTGATCGCAAAAAACCAATGCAGGAAGCGCTCAAGCCTTTCCATGCCGTCCGGCGGCACGAATGGCAGCAGCATGCAGCACAGAAACAGATGTAGATCGGTGTCGAAATACATCCCGAATCCGTTCCGCCGACCGACGACGATGTTGATCACTGCGAAGGTTGTCGCGAGAAAGAAGTAGATCGTTCCAAGCTTTGTCGCGAGATAGTAACGGGCAAGATCCGACTTCTGCGGATATGAGACAATGAAGGCCACAAACAGCAAGACGATGAAATAGGTGGCTACGTGTATCTTCGTGAGCGGCATTCCGCCGATCGATGAATAATCATACCCGATCAGATCGAGAAACGTCGAAGGAACGAACAGCAGGACAAAATAAGCCGCCAGCATTTTTTGGATGCGAGGGCCGGCAAACGGCAACCTCAGTCTGATCGTTCCGCCAGACGACGCTGCACGCGGGAGCGTGATTCCATCATCGCAAACGCGGCTGTTGGGACTCATGCCGCCACTGTTTCGGGATCGGAATCGACAATGACGGATCTGGCCTTGATTTGATTGTGCTTCAGCAACTCGGCCAGAACCTGCGCATCATCCGTCCTGGCGCCTCTCGGAGATTCCAGGAAGATCACCTCGTCAGCCATGGCGTAAAGCCCCAATTCGGACGGCGTCCCGCCCAGCTCCCCACCGTCGATGACGACGCGATCGAAGCTGCGTGCCTCCTTCAAGGCAGTCGAGAGCAAATAGCGCATCTGATGGTCCGGCGAAGCCAATGTCGTTACGCCGACCGGAACGATCCGAATGTTGGTTTTTCCCAATGCGTGGGCTGCCCGCTCGATCGTCGATTTGCCCGCCAGCACATCGCGGATGCCCGGGCGCTGGGCGAAACGTAACCGCGACGTCACGGGATGGCGCGCCAGATCGGCATCGATGACGATTACCTTCTGCCCTGCGGCGTCGACCGAACGTGCCAGTTCCAGCGCCGCCAGATCGAGCGAGGCCTCGGACGAGGCGCGGACCAGCAGCACGGAATGCCCCGAGGGTGCGCCAAGCAGTTCTGCCGCAAAATCGTCCAGTCGGACTTGGCCGCCCATTTGCCGGTCCGCTCTGACGGGATGGCTGGCCTCCGGCTGCACCGGCGGTGGCACCCTTACGCGCCTCGTATTCGGGTTTGGTGCCTCCCTGTCCCCAGGATCGAAACCTTCGCGCGCCAGGGCCAGGACGATGCCCAGACTAAGACCACCGAACAACGCTGCCGCCATGATGATCGCGGTCGGCGGCCAGCTCTTGCGATCCGGCGGCGACGCTTGCGAGATCAGCCTGATATTGGTGGTGTCGATAACCTCCTGCACGCCCGCCGTCTTGGCTTTCGCAAGAAAGGTCTCGTAGAGGGAACGATCGGAGTCCGCCTTACGCTCGAGCTCGCGCAGCGGCACCATGACCTTTTCGTTGTTTTCCGAGAGCTTCTTCAATGCATCGAAACGCGCCTGGAGGGTCTGGACGTTTGTTCGCTCGCCGGCGGCCACGTTTCGGACCGCCTCGGCGATCAGCCTGACTTCGTTCTTGATCGCGACCTGCACGTCATGGAGCTGGGCGCGCGCGGCCCGCAGGGCGGGATGATTGGGTCCATTGATCAGCGCCAGTTGCGCTTCGTCGCGGGAAACATCCGCCGCGCGGGCCCGAAGCTGCGCGATCGTCGCGGACTGGACGGCTTCCGGCAAGGCCTCCAACTGCGCGCCGCCAGCCTCGATCGATTCAATCAGCTTGACGCGTGCCAGCGCCTCGTTCAGCCGGGTCTTCGCACTGGTCAGCTGGGTATTGGCCTCGTCGAGCTCCTGTTCGGTCACCAATCTGTTTCGCGCGCCGACCAGGTTATTGGCTGCCTTGTAGGCAGCGACGGCCTGCTCCGATTGGTTGACGGCAGCACGCATCCGGTCCAGCTGCGACGTGATCGCATCCGAAATGCGCCGGTTGAAATTTGCGTTCGCGCTGGCCTGCCCTTCGAGGAAGGCATTGGCCACGGCATTGGTGAGCTTGGCTGCCAGCTCCGGTGTCCTGGCCGAAACCATGATATCGATGACGAATGAACGGTCGTTGCGCTTGACGACCGTGTTCAGGCGCAGATTGCGCAAGGCAACCAGTTCGGGGGATTCATTCCGCGACAATCCGAGCAGAGCCCTGATCGTCGCCGAGAGGCCGCTCCGGCCATTGAAATCCGGATTGTCAGCCAGCTTCATGTCATCGACGACGCGCGTCAGCACTTCGCCGGACGTGATGATTTTCAACTGGCTTTCAACAAGCAGCAAGCCGTCGCCGGGCACGGAGTTCTGCACCGCAGGCTCTTCCTTCGGCGTTGTGCGGTCGCGCGGATCGACATAGACCTCTGCGGTCGCGGTGTAGATCGGCCGAGCGATCGCGAGATAGATCGTCGCCACCGCACAGAAGGCCGCAGCCACTCCGAAAATCCAGCCCTTGCGCCGGAGCAGAATGCCCGTCACGTCCTTGAAGTCGACGCCGTCCCGAACCGATCCAGCCCCCCCGCGCAGAATGGCGCTGATTGCCTTGCTGCTGTCTGCCTGCTGAGCGGTCATTACAAACTCCAACCCGACCGTCACAACAAGACTCCGGACCAGCCGACGGCTAGCCGTAAAGTAAATAGGTACAGTTAATCGGGGGTTACCCGATCCAGCCATACCTCCTGTGGTGGCGTCCGGTGAACGGACAGCAGCCTTTGGCGATTACGGCATTGTCCGCCGGGTCGGGCGGGAACCAATAGCGGCCGGGAGCAGCCATTGAGGCGTGGATGCCTCGCAGCCCCCACTCAGGTCCCTGCATGCGCGTCGGCTGGCGCCCGCTGTTTGAGGAATCTTGCGCAGATGAAGCCGAGCACGACCATCACCGCGCCCGCCGAGACCAGCGTCGCGGTCTTGCCGGCGTGTTGCAAGCCGAAACCGTAGGCGATCGGGCCGACGGTCTGGCCCATGAAGAAGAAGAACGAGTGCAGCGACAGCGCGGTGGCGCGCGCCTCGACCGACAGCTCGCTGGCGAACACCTGCAGGCAGCCATGGATCATGTAGAAGCCGAGGCCCATCACCAGGAGGCCCGCCATCTGCAGCTTCCAGTGCGGCCCGAAGGCGACGCCGACCAGCTGGATCGCGACCAGCGTCGCGCCAACGATCATCATCCCCCTCACCCCGATCATCGGCAGCAGGCGCGCCACCGTCAGCGTGTAGAGCAATCCGCCGATCGCAAAGCCCGCGATCACGATGCCGGCGATCGACAGCGAGGTCTCGCCGAGCTCGAACAGGAACGAGGCGATGAAGGGAAACAGGCCGAGCACGCAGCAGCCCTCGACGAAAACCGCCGAATAGCAGATCCGCGCGTTCGGGTTGGTGAAGATGGTGCGATAGCCGTGGCGCAGCGCCTTCAGGCTGGTGCGCGGCGGCCGGTTCAGCTCGGCGCCGCGGAAGCCGGCTGCGACCGCCAGCGCAACGACGATCACGAGGCCGCCGAGCACCGCAAGCACGCCGCGCCAGCCGAGCAGATCGCCGATCAGGCCCGAGGCCGTGGCGCCGAGCAGATTGCCGGTCATCGAGCCCGCCAGCGTCCGTCCGATCGCGAGCTGCCGCTTGTCCGGGCCGACGAGATCGCTGGTCAACGACAGCGCCACCGGAAACACGCCGCCCGAGCCGACGCCGGCGAGGATGCGGGTCACGAACAGCATCGGAAACGAGGTCGAGAGCGCGCCGAGGATGTTGGCAACGCCGAGCAGCCCGAGGCAGATCGTCATCAGCCGCGCCTTGCCGAACAGATCGGCGGCGGCGCCGATCGCCGGCTGGACCGCGGCAAAGGTGAAGGCGAACACCGCGGCAAAGCTCGCCGCGGTCGCGATGCTGACGCCGAAATCATCCGCGACATGCGGCAGCACCGGATCGAGCGCGCGCACCGACAGGCTCGCCGCGAAGGTCGCCAGCGTAATCACGTTGAGGGCCGGCGGCATGCCGCTGGTTGCGGTCATGTCGTTGTCCGCCGGTCAGGCTGCCGTCTTGGCGAGCACGTCGAACTGCATCAGCCGCTTGACGAGGGATTCGAACTCCCGCAGCGGCACCATGTTGGGTCCATCGGACGGCGCATGATCCGGATCGGGATGGGTCTCGATGAAGACGCCGGCAACCCCGACCGCGACCGCCGCGCGCGCCAGCACCGGCACGAATTCGCGCTCGCCGCCCGACGAAGTGCCCTTGCCGCCGGGCTGCTGCACCGAATGGGTGGCGTCGAAGATCACGGGCGCGCCGGTCGTGCGCGACAGGATCGGCAGCGCGCGCATGTCGGACACCAGCGTGTTGTAGCCGAACGACGCGCCCCGCTCGGTGACCAGCACATTGGCGTTGCCGGCGCCCGTGATCTTGCTGACCACGTTCGTCATGTCCCACGGTGCCAGGAACTGGCCCTTCTTGACGTTGACGGCCTTGCCGGTCGCGGCCGCGGCCAGCAAGAGATCGGTCTGCCGGCACAGGAACGCCGGGATCTGCAACACGTCGACCGCCTGGGCCGCCTCCGCGCACTGGTCGGGTTCATGCACATCGGTCAGCACAGAGAGCCCGAGCGACGAACGGATTTCGGCGAAGATCGGCAGCGCCTGCTTCAGTCCGATGCCGCGCGCCGCCGATGCGCTGGTCCGGTTCGCCTTGTCGAACGAGGTCTTGTACACCAGACCGATCTTGAGCCTGGCCGCGATCTCCTTCAGCGCCGAGGCCACTTCAAGCGCGTGCGCGCGGCTCTCGAGCTGGCAGGGACCGGCGATGATCTGTAGCGGCAAGGCGTTGCCGAATTTGGCCGATCCAACGGCAACGATCGGCGCGGCTGGCGCGGAAACCTGATTGGTCAAAATGCTGCATCCTTATTGGCCTGCGACCATGCAATCCCACACGGGAGGGATCAAGCCATCCCGCACGATGAGGGGGTTGCGCTGACGCCGTGGGTGGGCCGTGCTATCACAATCCTGCCCCATCCGCCCCTGTAGATTGAGCGGAACAGAGTCCCAATGAGGATGACATGCGCCTGTTGATGATCGGAGCCTTTGTCGCCTCGTCGGCGATGTCCGGCCTGGCCTATGGCCAGGCCAGCAGCCTGCCCGGGGTCGTCACCAGCGGCGCCGCCGGCGTCACCATCAACGGCAAGCCGGCGGCGCGCAGCGGAGACACCACCAGCAATGGCGGCCCGCTGGTCGAAGGCGTGCCCAACGTGCTGATCAACGGCAAGCCGGCGGTCGTGATGGGCGACCGCACGCATTGCGGCGGCAAGACCACCTCAGGCAGTCACGGCGTCTTCATCAACGGCAAGCCGATGGTGACCCAGGGCGATCAGACCTCGGGCTGCCCGCAATAAGGAGCTGCGGCACGACGAGGCCTCGTCATCGTGCCCCTGACGGCCACCGCATCACTTGACCGCTGAGAACGACGTCGGCACCAGGAGCTGGTTGACGATGTTGAGAACGATCTGGCCGTCCTCCTCGGTCTTGGCGCGCGCGCTGATCCATTCCGGATCGGTCGTGAACGCGGTCCACTTCTTGTCGCGCTCGGCGAGCGATTCCCAAGCGAGCAGATAGGTCAGTTCCTGGTTGGATTCGCCGACCAGCGTCGTGAAGAAGCCAGCCTGCTTGATGCCGTGCTTCTCCCACAGTTTCAGCGTGATGGTCTCGAAACGCTTGAGCAGCGCCGGCAGCCGGCCCGGCAGACAGCGATAGACGCGGGTCTCGTAGATCATTGGCGGTACTCCCCAGAATTGTTTGCGGGGGCGGTTATAGCTACTCGGTTCCGGACTGTCTTGAGGGAGTGACAACATGGCACCCCTGCTCGCCGCAGGCGGCCATTTCCGCAATGTTGTTGCAATGTTACTTGCCTTAAAAGCAGCCCTTCGGGATCTGGACCCAAAGCACATGCGGATATTGCTGGTCGAAGACGAGGCCGAGATGGCGGCGGCGCTGTCGCAGGCCCTGAAGGGCTATGACATGGTGGTCGACCATGTGCCGAACCTTGCCGAGGCCGAGGAAGCGATTTCCGCCGATGTCCATGGCGCGGTGCTGCTCGACCGCCAGCTTCCAGACGGCGACGGGCTCACGCTGATCCCGAAATTACGCGCCAAGGCGGACGGCGTGCCGATCATCGTGCTGACCGCGCGCGGCGACCTCGCCGACCGCATCACCGGCCTCGACTCAGGCGCTGACGATTATCTGGCCAAACCCTTCGCGGTCGAGGAACTGCTGGCGCGGCTGCGCGCCGTGCTGCGCCGGCCCGCCGGCCTCCAGCTCGAGATCATCAAGGCCGGCCGCGTGGCCTTCGATTGCGGCCATCGCGAGGCCAGCGTCGACGGCCGCCCGCTCGAGCTGCCGCGGCGCGAGCTGCTGGTGCTGGAGACCCTGCTGCGTCGCATGGGCCGCACCGTGCTGCGCGCGACGCTGGAGGAAGCCGTCTACAACGAGGACGAGATCCAGTCCAACGCGCTCGACGCCCATGTCTCGCGCCTGCGGCGCAAGCTTGCCGACGCCGATGCCGGCGTCGAGATCCACAGCATCCGCGGCGTCGGCTACCTCCTGAAGCAGACGTCATGAGCGAGGCGGCCGATCACTATTGCCTGCGCTCCAAACTGAGCTGGTGGCTGGTGACGTTGCAGGCAGCCCTGCTCGCCCTGCTCGTCATCCTGCTGATCGCGGGCCTGTGCGCCTCCGGCATCCTGCTCGTGCCGCGCGACGAGGACCACGTCATCGGCATCGTGCAGGGTGCGCTCGCGCGCGATCCTCAAGGCGGCTTGATGCTGCGCCCGACACCGGATCTGAAGGAGCTGCGCGAGAACACGCCCGACCTCTGGTTCGTGGTGCGCGACCGGCAGGGCCATTCACTGTCGGAAGGTGCGGTGCCGAACGAGTTTGCCAGGATCGGTGATGCGCTCGACCAGATCAGCCAGGCGCGGCTCGGCTGGCAGATGTTCGAGGACGACCCGCGCAAGCCGCCGGCCCGCATGAAGCGCGTCAACACCGATGCCGGACCGGTTCAGGTGATGACGGCCACGCAAGGACCGATGACGCGCGCCAAGACGGTGCTCGCCACCTCGCTGGCGTTTCTCGCCGTCGCCCTGCCCGGCCTGATGCTGATGGCCGCGGCGACCTTCGTGGCAACGCCGATGGTGATCAGGCGAGCCTTTGCCGGCCTCGACACCGCGGCCGACGAAGCACGCCGGATCGATTTCCGCCAGCGCGGCAGCCGGCTGTCGGCGGAGCATCTGCCGCTCGAAGTTGCCCCACTGGTGACCGCCGTCAACGATGCGCTGAAGCGGCTCGACGACGGCTATTCGCGCCATCAGCGCTTCGTCGCCGACGCGGCGCACGAATTGCGCACGCCGATCGCGATCCTCAACACGCGGCTGGAATCCCTGCCTCCGGGCCCCGAGAAAACCCGCCTGCTGGAGGATTCGGCGCGGCTTGCGACCCTCGCCGAGCAGTTGCTCGACATCCAGCGCTTCGACCAGTGCCGCAACCCGTTCGTGCGGGTCGATCTCGTCGCGGTCGCGCGCAATGTCGCGGCCGATCTCGCGCCGCTCGCGATCGCGGCTGGCTACGAACTATCGCTCGAAACCGCAACCGACCGGGTCGAAACGCTTGGCGACCGTGCTGCGCTGGAGCGCGCGCTGACCAACCTCGTGCAGAACGCCATCCAGCATGGCGGCCGCCGTGGCACCATCACGATCCACGTCGGCAGCGCCGCGACCATCGATGTATCAGACGAAGGCGACGGCATTCCGCAGGACCAGCGCGCGCGGATCTTCGATCCGTTCTACCGCCTCGCACCGCTCGACCGCGGCGCCGGTCTCGGTCTCAACATGGTGCGTGAGATCGCAAGGCTGCATGGCGGTCACGTCTCCGTGCTCGACGGCCCGAAGGGCGGCGCGTGCTTCCGTCTCACCTTACCGCCGGCGCCGTTGCTGTCGTGATGCGCACAATGTTGCGCAATGTTCTCGCAATGCAGCTCCCGCAAACAACGCATCACGCTTCGCATCTGAGTCGAAGCGCCGCGATACTTTGCTGGGAATCCCAATGTCACATGATCTCCTGTCTTTCTTCACGGCGTGGATGGCAGCCCCCGGCCGCGTCGGCGCCATCGCGCCGTCGGGCACAGCGCTCGCCGAACTGATCACACGCGACATCACCGCTAACACCGGCCCGGTGCTGGAGCTCGGACCGGGCACCGGCGCGTTCACCTACCAGCTGCTGAAGCGTGGCGTGCGCCAGCAGGATCTCACGCTGATCGAATACGGCTCGGATTTCATGCGGCTGTTGCAGCTGCGTTTCCCCGGCGCGCGCGTGCTGTGGATGGACGCGGCGCGGCTGGCCTCGGAACGGCTCTACGACGGCGCGCCGGTCGGCGCCGTGGTCAGCGGACTGCCGCTGCTCAACATGTCGCCGCGCAAGGTGATGGCGATCGTCGGCGGCGCGTTCAGCTATCTGCGTCCCGGCGGCGCCTTCTATCAATTCACCTACGGCATGCGTTGTCCGGTGCGGCGGCCGATCCTCGACCGGCTCGGCCTGCGCGCCACGCTGGTCGACCGCGCCATCCTCAACGTGCCGCCGGCCGCAGTCTACCGGCTGACGAGGCGCCCGCAACACAGATTGATGACGCGCGACGCCGCGCCGGCGCCCGGTGCAGATGTCTTACCGATCAAGAAAGAACGCCGGGCCAGCGAGGACTGCGCCGCCGTCTGACGGCGCAGCTGATCGAGGCTTTAAACCAGCCGGCTCTGCTTCGCCGCCGCCTCGATGAACGACGCGAACAGCGGGTGCGGTTCGAACGGGCGCGACTTCAGTTCGGGATGGAACTGGACGCCGATGAACCAGGGATGGTCCTCGTATTCGACGATCTCCGGCAGCACACCGTCGGGCGACATGCCGGAGAAGCGCAGGCCGTGCTGCTCGAGCCGGTCCTTGTAGGCGGTGTTGACCTCGTAGCGATGGCGATGCCGCTCGGAGATTTCGGTCGCACCGCCATAGACCTGCGAGACCCGGCTGCCGCGGTTCAGCGCCGCAGGATAGGCCCCTAACCGCATCGTGCCGCCGAGATCGCCGCTCTGCGAGCGCTTTTCGAGCTCGTTACCGCGCAGCCATTCCGTCATCAGGCCGACCAACGGCTCCTTGGTGGGGCCGAACTCGGTCGAGTTGGCCTCCTCGATGCCGACCAGATTGCGCGCCGCCTCGATGACGGCCATCTGCATGCCGAAACAGATGCCGAAATACGGCACGTCGCGTTCGCGCGCGAACTGCGCCGCGCGGATCTTGCCCTCGGCGCCGCGCTGGCCGAAGCCGCCGGGCACCAGGATCCCGTTGACGTGCTCGAGGAACGGCGCCGGGTCCTCGTTCTCGAACACCTCGCTCTCGATCCAGTCGAGATTGACCTTCACCTTGTTTGCGATGCCGCCATGCGAGAGCGCCTCGATCAGCGATTTGTAGGCGTCCTTCATGCCGGTGTACTTGCCGACGATCGCGATCGTCACCGCGCCTTCCGGATTGCGGACGCGCTCGTTGATCACGTTCCAGCTCTGCAGCGCCGGCGGAATCTTCGCGGTGATGCCGAACGCGGCCAGCACCTCGTCGTCGAGGCCGGCGGCGTGATAGGCCTCCGGCACCGCATAGATATTGTCGACGTCGCGCGCCTCGATCACGGCGCTCTCGCGCACGTTGCAGAACAGGCCGAGCTTGCGCCGCTCTTCCTTCGGAATCTCGCGGTCGGTGCGGCACAGCAGGATGTCGGGCTGGATGCCGATCGAGCGCAGCTCCTTGACCGAGTGCTGCGTCGGCTTTGTCTTGAGTTCGCCGGCACTTGGAATGTACGGCAGAAGCGTCAGATGAATGTAGACGGCATGATCGCGCGGCAGCTCGTTCTTGAGTTGGCGGATCGCCTCGAAGAACGGCAGGCCCTCGATGTCGCCGACGGTGCCGCCGATCTCTACCAGCACGAAATCGTACTCGTCGTTACCCGACAGCACGAATTCCTTGATCGCGTTGGTGACGTGCGGGACCACCTGGATGGTGGCGCCGAGATAATCGCCGCGGCGCTCCTTGGTGATGATGTCCTGATAGATCCGCCCGGTCGTGATGTTGTCGGCCTTGGTGGCCGGACGACCGGTGAAACGCTCGTAATGGCCGAGATCGAGATCGGTCTCGGCGCCGTCGTCGGTGACGAACACTTCGCCGTGCTGATACGGCGACATCGTTCCGGGATCGAGGTTGAGATAGGGATCGAGCTTGCGAAGGCGGACTTTGTAGCCTCTGGCCTGCAGCAGAGCGCCGAGCGCCGCTGAAGCCAGACCCTTGCCGAGCGAGGAGACCACGCCGCCGGTGATGAATATGTACCGCGCCATGGGACTTTACCTTTAATCCGCTTGCTGCGATTCGCAAAACGAATCGGCTGTTCCCGGCAAACAAATCACCGGGCTGTGGGTTACGTTAAACTGAGAGCGATTTCAGAGCATTAATGGGGGTTCTGGATGCAGGATGCCAGCGCCGCATCCTGCATGGCCACCCCGCTTTATTGCGACCGTGGCGCCTGCGGACCGCTCGGAGCCTGCTGGCCCTGCTGCTCGTCGGTCTTCTTCAGCGAATCGAGGATGCCGCCGGAGGTCGGTGGCGTCAGCGGCGTGCCGCTGGCCGGCTGCGTCTGCTGCGCCGGCGCGCCGGTGCCGATGATCGAGCTCGGCTTGCGGTCGTAGCCCGCGTACCAGGACAGGAACAGGCTGGTCACGAAGAAGCCGACCGCGAGGATCGCGGTGGTCCGCGTCAGCAGGTTCGCGGTGCCGCGGCTCGACATGAAGCCGGCACCGCCGCCCATGCCGAGGCCGCCGCCTTCGGATTTCTGCAGCAGCACGGCGCCGATCATGACGGCAACGATCATGAGATGGATGATGATAACGACAGTCTGCATCGCAAGCCTTCCGTCACAAGCCGCCAAGCGGCCAGACAAACGGCGCTATCGGCTTTGCGGGTTTCGTGAAAGTCGCGCCCTGTTACACGATTGCACCGGGCATTGTCACCCCCGAGATAGTCGCAACGGCCGACATCACAAGCAGCACAGACGGCGCCCGCCGGGGCCCTTGATCGGAACCGGTCAATTCCACTATGATCGACGTATGGATACTTTAGTAGACAACCTGAGCCAGCGCCTGGCGCAGCGGATCCGGCTCGAGCGGGATGGCCGCGGCTGGTCGCTGGCCGAGCTTGCCGAACGCGCCGGCGTCTCGAAAGCGACGATCAGCAAGATCGAGCGCGCCGAGGTCAGCCCGACTGCGGTCGTGCTGGTGCGGCTCGCCTCGGCGTTCGACCTCACGCTGGCCGGCCTGATGCTGCGCGCCGAGGGCGAGGGCGAACGGTTGTCGCGCGCCGCCACCCAGCCGCTGTGGCGCGATCCGGAAACCGGCTATCTGCGCCGCCAGGTGTTCAGCCGTCCCGACCATCCGGTCGAGCTGGTGCGGGTCGAGCTGCCGCCGAAGCAATCCGTCACCCTGCCCGCCTCGTCCTACGCGCATATCCGCCAGCTGGTCTGGGTCTTGAGCGGCAGCCTCGTGATCACCGAAGGCGGCGCGCGTCAGGTGCTCGCGAGCGGCGATTGCTTCGGCTTCGGCCCGCCGGCGGAAACCACCTTCGCCAACGAGACCAACACCGGGTGCACCTATGTGGTCGCCCTGGCCCGGAGCTGACGCATGCCGCAGTTTTCGATCAAGCCGCTCGCCGACGGGCCCGGGATTCGCAGCGCGCTCAGCGGGCTGTTGATCGAGACCGTCGCCAGCGGCGGCTCCGTGAGCTTCATGCATCCGCTATCGCCGGGCGATGCCAATGCGTTCTGGCAGGACTCGCTCGGCGCTGCCGCGCGCGGCGAGCGCATCGTGCTCGGGGCATTCGAGGGCGACGATCTGATCGCGACCGTGACGCTGCTGCTCAAGCTGCCGCCGAACCAGCCGCATCGGGCGGAAATTGCAAAAATGATGACGCGGCCCAGCCACCGCAACCGCGGCGTCGCGACCGCATTGCTGCGCACGGCCGAGCGGCTCGCGATCGAGCACGGACGCACGCTGCTGGTGCTCGACACCGCGGTCGACGACGGCGCCGCGCCGCTCTACGAGCGATCGGGCTTTCAGCTCAGCGGCATCATCCCGGACTACGCGCTGAAGCCGCATGGCGGGCTCACGGGGACGATGATCTACTGGAAGCGGATCGGCGCTGCTGCAACCTAGCCCGAGGCGTCATTGCGAGGAGCGAAGCGACGAAGCAATCCATCGATCCACATATGCGGTGAAATGGATTGCTTCGCTTCGCTCGCAATGACGTGGGTGGAGCGCCGTCCGCCTAACACCCCGCGGCGATGGCCAGGAAGTCGGAGGCCTTCAGGCTGGCGCCGCCGACCAGCGCGCCGTTGACGTTGGCGACGGCCATCAGCTCGGCCGCGTTCGACGGCTTCACCGAGCCGCCATAGAGGATCCTGATCCTGTTTCCCTCGGCCTTGAAGCGATCGGTGAGCTGACCGCGGATAAACCGATGAACGTCCTCGACATCTTTGGCGGTCGGGGTCAGGCCGGTGCCGATCGCCCAGACCGGCTCATAGGCCACCACCAGGTTGGCCGCGGTCGAGCCGTCGGGCAGCGAGCCCGCAAGTTGGGTGCCGCAGACATCAAGCGTCTTGCCGGCATCGCGCTGCTCGCGGGTCTCACCGATGCAGACGATCGCGGTCAGTCCGGCGCGCCAGACGGCCTCCGCCTTCTGCCGAATCAAGGCGTCGGACTCGCCATGGTCGGCGCGCCGCTCGGAATGGCCGACGATGATGGCGACCGCGCCGAGATCCTTGAACATCTCCGCCGAGAGATCGCCGGTGTGGGCGCCCGACGGCTTCGGATGGCAATCCTGGGCGCCGACGGCAACCTTCGAGCCGCGTGCCTTGTCGGCGAACGCCCCGACCAACGTCGCCGGCGGACAGACCAGCAGGTCGGCCTTCCCTGCGACGTCGCCGGCGCCGGCCAGCATCGCGTCAAATTCGGCAAAGGAGGATTTCAGGCCGTTCATTTTCCAGTTGCCGGCGATCAGCGGCCGGATGGCGTCGGTCATGTCGGATTTTCCCATCTTCGAAGCGTCGTCAGCGCTATCAGAGCCAGGCGGCGACTTCCAGAGCGCGGCTTGGCTCCCGTTGCGCGGCGTGCAGAGCGTTTTCGAGCGAAGCGGGCACCGGTTCGCGTGAAGAAAACGCGTCCGAACAAGAGCCTACCCGCTTCAATCCGCCCCCTCACCCATGGTTGCGGGGGGGCTTCGGCCACTTTATAAGCGTTTTCAATTCGGTGACGCCCTGCTGCCGGACCAAAAGTCCCGACTTTCGGTCCCATTTGGGCGCGACCGGTTCCCCTCCTGTAAAACAAGTTGGACCCATGCTTCGAGGAATGCGGAAAGCCTCATCAAACTGGCTCGGCAAGACGATTATGGCCGTGGTGATGGGCGTTTTGATCGTCAGTTTCGGGATCTGGGGCATCGCCGACATTTTCAAGGGGTTTGGCCAGTCGACCTTCGCCAAGGTCGGCGGGACCGAGATTTCGGCCGAGCAGTTCCGCCAGATCTATACCGACCGGTTGCAGCAGCTTGGCCGCCAGTTCGGCCGTCCGCTGACCCCGGACCAGGCCCGCGCCTTCGGCATTGACCGCCAGGTGCTGCAGCAGACGCTCGCGGAAGCAGCCCTCGACGAGGAGGCGCGCCGCATGGGTCTCAATCAGTCCGACGCCGAGGTGCTGCGCACGATCTACAACGATCCGAACTTCAAGGGCCTCAACGGCCAGTTCGATCCGCAGCGCTTCCAGGCCGTGATCCGCAATTTCGGCTACACCGAAGGCCGCTACATCGCCGAGCAGCGCCGCGTCGGGCTCAGGCGGCAGATCGCCGGCACCGTCTCGTCCGGGATCGAGCCGACCAAATCGATGGTCGAGGCGCTGACCCGCTTCCAGAACGAGCAGCGCTCGATCGATTTCGTCACGCTCGGTGCCGCACAGGCCGGCACCATCGATCCACCCTCGCCCGAGGCGCTCGCTGCCTATTTCGAGGACCACAAGGTCCAGTTCCGCGCGCCCGAATACCGCAAGATCGCCTTCGTCGCGATCACGCCCGAGGAAATCGGCAAGTGGGAAACGGTGTCGGATGAGGATGCGAAGAAGCTGTTCGAGGAGCGCAAGGACCGGCTCAGCAAACCGGAGAAGCGCGAGGTCTCGCAGATCGTGTTCCCGGACGCCGGCGAGGCGCAGGCCGCCCGCGCGCGCATCGCCTCGGGCACCTCGTTCGACGACATCGCCAAGGAGCGCAACCTCAACCCGGCCGACGTCAATCTCGGCCTGGTCGCGAAGTCGGCGATCCTTGACCCCGCGGTCGGCGATGCCGCCTTCGCGCTGCCGGCAGGCGACGTCAGCCAGCCGGTGCAGGGCCGCTTCGGCATCGCGCTGGTCAAGGTCGGCAAGATCGAGCCGGGCGTGACCCCGACCTATGAGAGCATGGCGCAGCAGGTGAAGAGCGAGATCGCCGCCGAGCGCGCCCGCACCAAGGTCGCCGAGCTGCGCGACAAGATGGAAGACGAGCGCGGCGGCGGCTCCAGCGTCATCGATGCGGCGCAGAAGCTGAAACTGGCCGCTGTCACGATCGACGCGGTCGACCGCTCGGGACGTCTGCCGAACGGCCAGGTCGCGACCAACATTCCGCGCGGCCTCGACGTGGTATCGCAGGCCTTCAACAGCGACGTCGGCGTCGACAACGACCCGATCTCGTTCAACAACGGCTATGTCTGGTACGACGTGCTCGGCATCACGCCGTCGCGCGAGCGTACCCTCGACGAGGTGCGCGACCAGGTCGAGGCCAAATGGCGCGAGGACCAGATATCTGCCAAGCTGCGCGCCAAGGCGACCGAGATCGTGCAGAAGCTCGACGGCGGCGCCAAGCTCGCCGACGAGGCGGCTGCGGCCGGCGTCAAGGTCGAGACCGCGGCGAACTTCCGCCGCGAGGCAACGCCGCCCAACGTGCCGGCCGGCGTGATCGCGGCCGCGTTCCGCACCGCCAAAGACGGCGACGGCCAGACCTCGGTCGCCGGCGGCAGCCAGTGGGTGGTGTTCCGCGTCACCGACGTTACGGTGCCGCCGGTCGACTTCGCCTCCAACGAGGTCAAGCAGCTCACCGAGGCGTTGAAGCGCTCGCTGAGCGACGAGCAGGTCGCGCAATATGTCAGCAAGATCGAGTCTGACATCGGCGTGATCGTCAACGAGGCAGCCTTCGCACAGGTGACAGGCGCGAATAATTGAGCATGATCCGGACAGCGCGACGGCGCGCTGTCCGGAGATCAAGCTCCAACAACAGACCCTGAGCCAGCGAATGGACGACCTGAAATCGATCATCGGAAAAGTCGCCACCGGCGCCACGCTGACGCGTGAGGAAGCGGCATCCGCCTTCGACAGCATGATGTCGGGCGACGCCACGCCGTCGCAGATGGGCGGGCTGTTGATGGCGCTGCGGGTGCGCGGCGAGACCGTCGAGGAGATCACCGGCGCGGTGAGCGCGATGCGCGGCAAGATGCTGCCGGTCAAGGCGCCGGCCGAGGCGGTCGACATCGTCGGCACCGGCGGCGACGGCTCCGGCTCGGTCAACGTGTCGACCTGCGCGGCCTTCATCGTCGCCGGCGCCGGCATCCCCGTCGCCAAGCATGGCAACCGCGCGCTGTCGTCGCGCTCCGGCTCGGCCGACGTGCTGGCCTCGCTCGGCGTCAAGATCGACCTGACGCCCGAACAGGTCGGGCGCTGCGTCAAGGAGGCCGGCATCGGCTTCATGTTCGCGCCCGCGCATCATCCGGCGATGAAGAATGTCGGCCCGACCCGGGTCGAGCTCGCCACCCGCACCATCTTCAACCTGCTCGGGCCGCTGTCGAACCCGGCGGGCGTCAAGCGGCAGATGGTCGGCGTGTTCTCCCGGCAATGGGTGCAGCCGCTGGCGCAGGTCTTGAAGAACCTCGGCTCCGACAAGGTCTGGGTCGTGCACGGCTCCGACGGCCTCGACGAGATCACCCTCACCGGCCCGACCTTCGTTGCCACGCTCGAGAACGGCGAGATCAGGACGTCGGAAGTCACCCCCGAGGACGCCGGCCTCGGCCGCGTCGGCGGCGAGGCGCTGAAGGGCGGCGATGCCGATGCCAATGCGATCGCGCTCTCCAGCGTGCTGAACGGTAAGCCGAGCGCCTATCGCGACGTCGCCTTGCTCAACGCCGCCGCGGCGCTGATCGTGGCCGGCCGCGCCAAGGACCTCAGGGAAGGCGTGGCGATCGGCGCGCAGTCGCTCGACAGCGGCGCTGCCGCGGCGCGGCTTAAGCACCTGGTCGCAGTTTCCAACGGGTGAGCATGATCCGAAAAAGTGGGAACCGGTTTTTCGAATCAGATCATGCGCAAGCAAGGCGTTGAGTCATGTCCGACATCCTGACCAAGATCGAGGCTTACAAGCGCGAGGAAATCGCCGCTGCAAAGCGCGCGTGTCCGCTCGCCGAGGTCGAGGCGCAGGCCAAATCGGCCTCGGCCCCGCGCGGCTTCGTCCGCGCGCTCAGGGACAAGCACGCACGCGGCGACTACGCGCTGATCGCGGAAGTGAAGAAGGCCTCGCCTTCGAAAGGGCTGATCCGTGCTGACTTCGATCCGCCTGATCTCGCGAAGGCCTATGAAGCCGGCGGCGCGGCGTGCCTGTCGGTGTTAACAGATGCGCCCTCGTTCCAGGGCCATCTCGACTTCATGGTCGCAGCCCGCGCGGCGACCAATCTGCCGGTGCTGCGCAAGGATTTCATGTTCGACACCTATCAGGTCGCGGAAGCGCGCGCCCATGGCGCCGACTGCATCCTGATCATCATGGCCGCACTCGACGACGCCGCGGCCGGGGAGCTCGAGGACGCCGCGATCTCCTACGGGATGGACGTCCTGATCGAGATCCACGACCGCGCCGAGCTCGACCGCGCCTTGAAACTTCGCTCGCCGATGATCGGCGTCAACAACCGCAATCTGCGCACCTTCGAGACCACGCTCGCGACCAGCGAGGCGCTGGCGCCGCTGATCCCGCGCGACCGCCTGATGGTCGGCGAGAGCGGCATCTTCACGCCGGACGATCTCGCCCGCCTCGAGCGCGTGGGGATGTCGACCTTCCTGGTCGGCGAGAGCCTGATGCGCCAGCAGGACGTCACGGCGGCGACCCGGACCCTGCTGACGCGGCCGACCGCGCCCCGCGCCTCCGGCACGCGCTGACGCGATGGCGCGGAAGACCAAAGCCAAGAGCAAGGCTGCAAGCAAGGTTGCGAGCAAGGCTGTGACCAAGGCCGAGCCGACCGGCACGGCCCTCACCCATATCGACGCCAAGGGTGAGGCGCGCATGGTCGACGTCTCGGCCAAGCCCGCGACCGAACGGACCGCCGTCGCCGAAGGCCGCGTCCTGATGAGCAAGGCCACGCTCGTGCTGATCGAGCAAGGCCGGGCCAAGAAAGGCGACGTGCTGGCGACCGCACGGATATCGGGCATCATGGCGGCGAAGCGGACCTCCGAATTGATCCCGCTCTGCCACCCGCTGGCGCTGAGCAAGGTCACGATCGACATCGCAACCGACGCCAAGCTGCCCGGCTGCATCGTCCGCGCCAGCGTCAAGGTGACCGGGCCGACCGGCGTCGAGATGGAGGCGCTGACCGCGGTCTCGGTCGCCTGCCTGACGATCTACGACATGATCAAGGCGGTCGAGCGCGGCGTGCGCATCGAAGGCATCCATCTGATCGAGAAGATCGGCGGCAAGTCCGGGCACTACCGCGCGGGTGAGTGACCGCGCGCGCGGTCACCTCAATGAACCGCGGATCGAATGGACGGTGCCGGGCAGCTTGGCTGTCGACGCAAGGCAACCGCTCGTTAGCCAATCTCGCTAACTAGCGCTCCATTTCGTTTGGATACGACTTTCGCGGGCCGGAGGTGCATGAAAGCTACTTCCGGGTGAAACGCGGGGATCCGATTGCGTCAGATGAATCCAAACGGCAGCGCGTCATTCAATATCACCTCGGTGATCGGCAGCGGTCCGATCCGCTGGCTGATCCTTGGCGGCGCCGTGCTGATGGCCGCGATCGCGATCGGCGCGACCCTGATGGCGGAGAATTTCCGCGAGCGCGCGTTGCACAACAGCGAGCGCGAACTCGAGAACACCGTGCTGCTGCTGGCGCGGCATTTCGACCAGCAGCTCGATGATCTCGAGGTGGTGCAGCGCGACCTGATCGCGTTCATGCGCGATAACGGGATCGCGACGCCGGAGAATTACAAGCGGCGGATGTCGGCCGCCGACATCCATGCGATGCTCAAGTCCAAGATGGAGGCGCTGTCCAATGTCGGCAGCCTCAACGTGTTCGACGCCGACGGCGCGCTGATCAACAGCTCGGGCGCCTGGCCGCTGCCGCAGGTCAACATCGCCGACCGCAGCTACTTCCAGATCTTCAAATCGAGCCCCTATTCGCCCGACATGCAGGTCGCGCCGGTGGTCAGCCGCGTCAACGGCGGCTGGACCACGGTCATCGTCCGCAAGGTCACCGGTCCGCATGGCGAATTCCTCGGCGTGGTCGGCCGCGGCATCGAGCCGGCGACCTTCGAGAAATTCTTTGCAACCGTTGCGCTCGGCGAAGGTGCCGCGATCTCGATGCACCATCGCGACGGCACGCTGCTGGCGCGCTATCCGCATGTCGAGGAGCTGATCGGGAAGAATTTCCGCAGCGGCCCCGCCAACCAGCAGCAGGTGTTCGAGCTGCCGGCGAGCACCACACGGTTGCCCAGCCCGGTCGACGGCAAGGACCGACTGTTGTCGTCGCGGGCGTTGACCAAATTCCCGATCGTCGTGGTCGCGACAACCACCACGGAAGCGGCGCTCGCCAATTGGCGCGAGCAGATCGGCATCCTGATCGCGGTGACCAGCATCTCCGTGCTGGCGATCGCGATCCTGCTGACGCTCGTGGTGCGCAAGCTGGTGCAGCAGCATCGCGCCCAGCAGCAGCGCCTGACCCTGGAGAAGCTCCGGCTCGACACCGCCGTCAACAACATGACCCAGGGCCTGCTGCTGTTCGATGCCGCCCAGCGCCTGGTGATCTGCAACAAGCGCTATATCGAGATGTACGCCCTCTCCGCCGATATCATCAAGCCCGGTTGCAGCTTCCGCGACGTCATCGTGCACCGCCATTTGACCGGCTCGTTCCAGGGCGATGTCGAACGTTACGTCAGCCTCGTGCTGCGCGACGTCGGCGTTCGCAACACCATGGTGATCACGACGCCCGACGGGCGCTCGATCCAGGTCGTCAACGAGCCGCTCGCCGACGGCGGCTGGCTTGCCACCCACGAGGATGTCACCGAGCGCCGCCGCGCCGAGGAACGGATCACGCACCTTGCCCACTACGATGCGCTCACCGACCTGCCGAACCGCGCCCTGTTCCACGAGGAGATCAAGCGCGAGCTATCGCATGTCACATCAGACAGCCAGCTTGCCGTGCTCTATATCGACATCGACGAGTTCAAGGGCGTCAACGATTCGCTCGGCCACATGGTCGGCGACGAGCTGCTCAAGTCCGTTGCCAGGACGCTGAGCGGCGTGATCGGCGGCGGCGATTTCGTCGCCCGCCTCGGCGGCGACGAATTCGCGATCGTGCAGACCGGCGTGAAGAGCGAGATCGAGGTCACCGACCTCATCGCGCGCATCTACGAGGCGATCCGCTCGCCCTATCAATGCCTCGGCCACCAGGTCACGACCGACGCCAGCATCGGAATCGCGATGGCGCCGAAGGACGGCACCGATCTCGACCAGATCATGAAGAACGCCGACCTCGCGATGTATGCAGCCAAATCGGCCGGCCGGCGCGTCGCGCGCTTCTTCGAGCCGGCGATGGACGCCGACGCCCGCGCCCGCCGCGAGCTCGAGATGGAGCTGCGGCAGATCATCGCGGCCGGCAGCGGGCTCGACGTGTATTACCAGCCCTGCGTCGACCTGCGCAGCAACGAGATCACCGGCTGCGAGGCGCTGGTGCGCTGGCGTCATCCGCTGCGCGGCATGATCTCGCCGGCCGAGTTCGTGCCGATCGCCGAGGAGACCGGGCTGATCAACCAGCTCGGCGAATGGGTGCTGATGACGGCCTGCAAGGAGGCCGTGAACTGGCCCGACCACATCAGGCTCGCCGTCAACGTCTCGCCGGTCCAGTTCAAGAGCGGCACGCTGGCGCTCAAGGTGATCGCGGCGCTTGCGGCGTCGGGCCTGTCAGCCGGCCGGCTCGAGCTCGAGATCACCGAGGCGGTGCTGATCCGCGACGACGAGACCGCGCTCGCCGCGCTGCATCAGCTCCGCGCCATCGGCATCCGGATCGCGCTCGACGATTTCGGCACCGGCTATTCGTCGCTGAGCTATCTGAAGCGCTTCCCGTTCGACAAGATCAAGATCGACCGCTGCTTCGTCACCGACATCGCCGACCCCCAGGGCTCGGCCGGCATCGTCGAGGCCGTCGTCAACATCGCCGCCGAGCGCAGCATGACCACGACCGCGGAAGGCGTCGAGACCGCCCAGCAGCAGCAATTGCTGCGCGAGCTCGGCTGCTCGGAAATGCAGGGCTATCTGTTCAGTCCGCCGAAGCCGGCGGTGCAGATCCGCGAGCTGCTGGCCGGGCACCGCCACGGCCCCGCGGCGGGTGCGGGCGCCACACGCCGGCGCAAACCTGTCGCCGGCGCGGCGTAGGCTTCGCTACATAGGACTCGTCATGCCCGGGCTTGTCCCGGGCATCCACGTCTAATGCATCCGCTTCGGGAAAGTCGTGGATGGCCGGGCCAAGCCCGGCCATGACGTGTAGAAAGGTTCGTCTACTAACTAGTTCGGCACCGGCCGCTTCTGCGCGGCCTTGGTGTCGGCGTTCTTGGCGTCGGCGTTGACGGTGACGCCGCGCAACTGGTTGAAGGCCGCGGCCAGCGCCTTGTCGTTCTTCTCGTCCGGCGGGACGTAGGACTGCGAGCCGGACTGAATTACGGTGACAGTGCATTTAATTGGCACGTCCCGGCGTGCACCATGCGGCATGGCTCGCCTTGCCCGTGTCGTGATCCCCGGTTGCCCCCACCATGTCACGCAGCGTGGCAATGGACGCGCGCAGACCTTCTTTGGCGACAACGACTGCGCTCTATCGCGACCTGCTCGCCGCCCATTGCGCCGCGGCCGGGGTCGAGGTGTGGGCGTGGTGCCTGATGCCGAACCACGTTCACCTCATCCTGGTGCCGTCCGATCCCGACGGGCTGCGCCGCGCACTGGCGCGCGTGCATCGCATCTATGCCGGCACGATCCAGGCGCGGCGCAAACGCACCGGTCATTTCTGGCAGGGCCGGTTCGGCGCCGTCGCGATGGACGAGCCGCATTTCGCGGCGGCGCTGCGCTATGTGTCACTCAATCCCGTGCGGGCGCGTTTGGTGCAGCGTGCGCAGGACTGGCGCTGGTCGAGCACGCGGGCGCATTTGCGCGGCAAGGACGACGGCATCACGGCGCTGGCGCCGGTGCGCGATCGCTTTCCGGATTTCGCCGATCCTGGCATGCGAACCGGAGGCGGATCTGTTTGAGAGGCTACGCGCCGCGGAGAGCATCGGGCGGCCGCTCGGTGACGAGCGTTTCCTTGCCCGCATCGAGCGCAAGACGGGCCGCATTCTCAAACCAGGCAAACGCGGGCCTAAGGCGTCTGTGGAGCAGCACGATTGAGCGCGTGTTAAGTGCACTGTCACCGTAATTGCTCTGCGCTGAATTCAACCTATCAACTCAGACTTCAGACGTACTACTCTGTTGTAACCAATCAACCGTTTACCGTATATACCAGCCGTCCCATTGGGACTGTATTAGCCGACTATTTCGTCCGATGGGGCGTGCGTACGGCACCGATTCGCTGAGGAGCCTAGCGATGGAGTACAAGTTCACCCGCCATCAAGTGCCGAGGAAAGCTCGACCAGACGCTGAAGCGGCGGGTAAGATCTACCTAATCAAGAACGTCAAGGAACTCCGCGCGACGTATCAAGTACGCCTACTTGCGTTCAACGCGTCGACGACCGGGAGGAAGCTGATTCTGAAACTGCCGAAGAAATCCCGGTTGGCTCCATCCCTGAAGGAATTAATACGCGACCTGCCAAATGTCATTAAGCGGGAACCTCTTTGATGGGCCTTTATCTTTGTGTTTTTGCCGATGACGAAGACATCGCGGGTGTCGAAGTTGGCTCCTACGCCGATTTTGATTTTTTTCGAAGCTATGTGGTCAACGAGCTGGAAGGTGGCAAAGCAGGAACCAGATTTCCAACGCTGATCTTGCATTCGGATTGCGATGGAGAATGGAACGTTCTGGAGTGCAAGAAGCTCGCGGACGAACTGGATGCGGTTGCGGAAGATGCGAGACAGCGACCGGCTGTGGCGTTTCCGTCGGAATGGCAACGGACGGTTGCCAGATCGATAGGTCTTGCGCCGAGAAATGCATTAGAATCGTTCATTGATGTTGACGGAGAGCTCCTAGTCGAGAGAATGCGAGGATTGGTTGATGTTGCACTAGAGCGGCAATTGCCGATCCTCTTCCAGTAGATGCCTCGACGTCATGTTCCGCGCCGATATCCGCGATGTTGCGGACGCTGCGGACGCTGCGGCGCTGGCTCGACAGGCAGCCGAGATTATAGAGCCGCATAATCCGGAATTACGGTGACAGTGCACTCAATTGAGGACCACGCGCTGACGTGCACCATGCGGCCCGTGTCGTGTCCGCGGTTGCTCCCACCACGTCACAAAGCGTTGCAATGGCCGCGCGCAGACCTTCTTTGGCGATGGCGGCTATGCGCTTTATCGAGCGCCAGCCGCCATCGGCTCCTTTGCATGGGGTTGTTTTCCATATTTTGGCAGCACACCCCTGCGACGGCAGCTGCGCAACGCGCGCCCGATGACAGGCTCGGCGCAATCCGGGACCTCGCCTCCGGGAGACCGGTCCCGGATTTCGCTTCGCTCCATCCGGGCTACACAGCTCAGCGCCTAGTTCGGCACCGGCCGCTTCTGCGCGGCCTTGGTGTCGGCGTTCTTGGCGTCGGCGTTGACGGTGACGCCGCGCAGCTGGTTGAAGGCCGCGGCCAGCGCCTTGTCGTTCTTCTCGTCCGGCGGGACGTAGGACTGCGAGCCGGTCTGCTCGGCGCCCTCGGCCGAGAGATGGCCGCGCATCGAGGCCTCGCCCTTGATCTCCGAGCGGGTCTTGAACTCGTCCGGCACCTCCTGCAGCACCTCGATGTCGGGCTTGATGCCGAGCGCCTGGATCGAATGGCCCGACGGCGTGAAATAGCGCGCCGTGGTCAGCGCCAGCGCGCCGTTGCCGGTGCCGAGCGGGATGATGGTCTGCACCGAGCCTTTGCCGAACGAGCGGGTGCCGATCAGGGTCGCGCGCTTGTGGTCGTGCAGCGCGCCGGCGACGATCTCGGAGGCCGAGGCCGAGCCGCCGTTGATCAGCACCACCAGCGGCTTGCCCTTGGTCATGTCGCCGCCATGGGCGGTGAAGCGCTGGGTCTCTTCCGGATTGCGGCCGCGGGTGGAGACCACCTCGCCGCGCTGCATCAGGGTCGAGGTCACCGACACCGCCTGGTCGAGCAGGCCGCCCGGATTGTTGCGCAGGTCGATGACATAGCCGTCGAGCTTGTCCTGCGGCACCTGCTTCTGGATATCCGTGATCGCCTTGCGCAATCCGTCGGTGGTCTGCTCGTTGAACGAGGTGATCCGGATATAGCCGATGTCGTTGCCCTCGACGTGATACTTCACCGGGCGGACGCGGATGATCTCGCGGGTGATCGAGAGCTCGATCGGCTTGTCGGCGTCCTTGCGCACGATCTTCAGCCGGATCGAGCTGTTGGGCGCGCCCTTCATCTTGTTGACGGCCTGATCGAGTGTCATGCCCTGGATCTGGTCGTCGTCGATCGAGGTGATCACGTCGCCCGACATGATGCCGGCGCGCGAGGCCGGGGTGTCGTCGATCGGCGCCACCACCTTGACGAAGCCGTCCTCCATCGTGACCTCGATGCCGAGCCCGCCGAACTCGCCATGCGTGGTCTCCTGCATCTCCGCCCAGCCCTTCTCGTTCATGTAGCGGGAGTGCGGATCGAGCGAGGAGATCATGCCGTTGATCGCCCCTTCGACGAGCTTGGAGTCCTCGGGCTTCTCGACGTAGTCGGTCTTGACCTTCTCGAACACCTCGCCGAACAGGTTGAGCTGCGAATAGGTGTTGGAGTTGTCGGAATGCGCGGCGGCATTGGCGACGGCGAACAGATGCGCCCCCTGCGGCGAGGCCACGAGCAGGGTGAGACACGCTCCCGCAACCGTCCCGAGGAAGAAGCCAACATGTTTGCGCATTATCCGTGATCCCTTCGCTATCGGCCGGCAACGTTTCGCAACATTCGGCCCGCCTCACCCCGACGCGGGGCACCACACAACGGCTTTTTGGTCGGATCAAGGCCGCTTCGTCACCGGACCATTACGGTCCTGTCACGAGGCCCCGATCGGCGCCAAATCAGCACTTAGTCAGGCACTTGGCCGGCCTCAAGTCAGCTCCCGGTCGGCCTCTGGGCCAGTTTCCAGCAATCCGTTCTGCCAGGTCGATGGCCGGGTGCCGAATCCGCGCTTGGCCCTGGTGCCTAACCAATAGCCAAACTGCGGAGGAACATTGCGAAATGGCCCTTCAACCCCGAGTTTCAATGCCGCATCCATCGGCCAGTTGGGGTTATTGAGGATTTCCCGGCCGACCGCGATCAAATCTGCTTGTTTGTCACGCAGGATCCGCTCGGCCTGGTCACCATGAATGATCAAGCCGACCGCCATGGTCATGATATCGGCGTGGGTGCGGACATATTCCGCCAGCGGCACCTGATAGTTGTATTTGATCTCCTTGCCCAGGATCGGCGCCATCTCGCTGATTCCGCCCGACGAGCAGTCAATCACATCGACGCCCCCAAGCTTGAGGATGCCCGCCAGCCGGGCGCTCTGCTCCGGACCCCAGCCGGCATTGTCCTCGACCGACAGCCGCACGAACAGCGGCTTGTGCTCCGGCCAGTGCGCGCGCACGGCCTCCGTCACCTCGATCAGGAAGCGCATCCGGTTCGATTCGGTGCCGCCATATGCGTCACTGCGCTGGTTCGAACGCTCCGAGAGGAATTCATGCACGAGATAGCCGTGGGCGCCGTGCAATTCCAGCACCTCGAACCCGGCTTCATGGGCGCGCCGCGCCGCCTGCCCCCAGGCCGCGACGAGGTCTTTCACCTCGTGCGTTTCCAGCGCCCGCGGCACCGGCCAGCGCTCGCTATGGGCGATCGCGCTCGGCGCCACCGGCGTCCAGGCATCCCAATCCTCGATCGCCGCAGAGCGTTCGAGCGGACGGTCGCCCTCCCAGGGCCGGCTCGCACGCGCCTTGCGGCCGGAATGGCCGAGCTGGATGCCGGCGACCGCGTTCTGCTGCTTGATGAAGCCCGCGAGGCGGCTGAGCGGGGCGATGAACTTGTCGTCCCAGATGCCGAGATCGCCGACCGTGCCGCAACCGCGGCGCTCGACCTTGGTCGATTCGACGATCACGAGACCGGCGCCGCCGGCGGCGAACTTGCCGGCATTCATCAGGTGCCAGTCGGTCGGGAAACCCTTCTCGGCCGAATATTGATGCATCGGCGGCACCACGATGCGGTTCTTCAGCGTGACGCCGCGGATGGTGATCGGCGAAAACAGCAGCGTCTCGGACATCGCTTCCTCATTTGACGGGCACGCCCCGGTGCGGCCGGGTCGATCTTGTATGTGCCGCCGACGATATACGCGCTGCGCTGGGGCCGATAGGGGCCGGCGGAGCACGCGGAAGCAGCCATTGTCCCACCGATGCAGCGCGGGCTCGTCGGCAATCGTGTGTTCCATCGCGACAAATTCCTCCGCGCACAGGAAATGATCGTCGCGAAACGTGTTGTCCCCGGCAACCCAGGGAGGACTCTCATGAGGACCAGCACGATCGCGCTGCTCATCGCAGCCACCATGGCAACGGCGCCGTTCGCGGCCGCGCAGAACCTGCAAAACGAGGCCGACAAGGGCGCCAAGACGCGCAACTCCGGTGAATCCGGCTATGTCGGCGACCAGCAGCGTCCCGGAGCGGCCGCCACGCCTCCGGGCCGCCCCGATGCCACGACGGGTTCCACGGACGCCGCGACATCTCCGAGCGCCCAGAATTCCGGCACCGGCATCAGCGGGGCGCCGGGCAACAAGAACGGACCGGCGGCTCACGACCAGAGCACGGTTGGCTCAAGCTCGCAAAACCTGCACGTCCGGGAGCAGGATCCGTCAAACGTCAAGGGATTGCCCGGCAACAAGAGCGGTCCGCCGGCAAAACGCTGAGCGAGTGACGTTGAGGTCAACCGGAGCGGCGCGGCGCGAGACGTCACTCGCGCGACGCTGGTGAGCCGTCTTGTTATTGAGCCGTCTTGCTACTGAGCGGTCTTGCGGATTGCGGAGACGTCGGTCGGGCAGCCGGCTCCGCAATCGACCGATCTCTTCTGATCGGCAACGCGCCACACCAGCAACGCGACCAGGACAATGACGGTGACGGTGAGCTTGGCCAATGCGTCGTGATTCAATGTCGGCTCCGAACAACAATCGGCATCAAGGAAAGAAACCCGCTGCAAACATAGGTCGGCACCGACGGCGATCGGTCCCGCTCGAGTCGCATTCGACACGAGTTGATTGACGTCATCATGATACGGTCCTGGCGCGGCCTGCAACCGTCCCGCTCCGCATGGCAGCACGGCATCGAGGCCCGCAGCAGTTCCTTCAGTCCCAGTGCTTACGTCGCAAAGCAGCGAAGGTCCACGCGCAGCTGAGTTGGTTGACCGGAAGCCCTTAGCCCATATGGGCTAGGTTCGCGGCAAAGTCGTCGCTGCGACGCGCGAACTCGTCCAGAATGTCCTGCAGCGGCCGAAGTATATGAGACGCTATTTCGTTTTTCGCCGCGGGCGCGAAAAGCCGTTCCAAATATCCATGGCTTGACGCGGAAAACCATTCCAACGACGAAATGTAGCCCGGATGGGCGAAAGCGAAATCCGGGGCCGCTCCATCGACTCAACCTGGGCCTTACCCCGCATGTCGCGGAGCGCGCGTTCGCGCGACCCGTTGGCTCATGCGGGTTACTTCGCAACCTCATACACATCCGGATCGTAGCTCGAATTCGGATGGGCGAACGCGTGGCGCAGTGCGGGCGACATCGGCACGTTGTAATTGATGCCTTTCGGCGGCGTCGGCTGCTCCAGCCACTTGCTGTACATCACCCCGATCTGCGGGCTCTGGTAGAGCTCCGCGGTGGCGCGGTCGGCGAGCGCCTTGAACGGCGCGTCCTCCCGGCGCAGCATGATGCCGAACGGCTCTGCCTTCGAGAACGCCTCTTCGCTGATCATGTAGAGCGCAGGCTCTTTCGACCGCGCGATCGCGACCGCGAGCTGGACGTCGTCGAGCGCATAGGCCTGGGCGCGATCGGTCTCCAGCATCAGGAACGCCTCGGCCTGGTCCTTGGCCGGCAGCACGTTGATGCCGAGCTTGCGCTCGGTATTGACCTTGATGAGCTGCGTGAGGTTGACCGAGCCCGCCACGGCGGTGACCGACTTGCCCTTGAGATCGTCGATCCCGTTGATCCCGGCCGATTTCTTGGCGGCAAAGCGCGTCGCGCTCAGGAAGTGGGTGTTGGTGAAGGTCACCTGCTTCTGGCGCTCGGCGCTGTTGGTGGTCGCCGAGCAGTGCAGATCGAGCGTGCCGTTGACCATCAGCGGGATGCGATTGGACGAGGTCACCGGCAGATAGTCGACGGCGATATCGGGCATGCCGAGCTGCTGCTTCACCGCGTCGACGATCTTCAGGCAGATATCGAGCGCAAAGCCGATCGGCCGCGCATTGTCGTCGAGATAGCTGAACGGAACCGAAGCTTCCTGAAAGCCGAGCGTGATCTTCTTGGTCTCCTTGATCTTCTGCAGCGTGCCCGACAGCTCCTCGGCCGCCGCAGGGCTTGCGGCGAGCGTGAGAGCGAAAAGGACGGCGGGCAAACGCATCTTGCGGCTCCTGTGCGGGGATCAGGCGGTCCTGATAGCGCACAGATGAGCCGGGAACCAGATAACGCTGTGTCTAGCAGCTATCGCAGTTTGCGATGGTCGGTCGGCCTACCGCTGCGCGCCACCGCCAGCAGGCGGTCGCCGATCAGATGCACCGCGCCGCGGGTCCAGGAATAATCGGCGCCCATCCGCAGGCCGCTGTCGCCACGCGCGACGACCGCGCCGCTGCGGGCATCGCGCACCTGGAAGCCGACCGTGTATTCGGTCCGGCTGACCCGCCTGATCACGCCGATCAGCGATTGATCGGCGCCGAGTTGTTGCGCAATCGCCGCCTCGCAACCGTCGCAGTCGCGCAGCGCGCGCGCCTTGACCGGCTCGGCGGTCACCGCGCCGGTGTCGACCAGGCGGTAGCGCCCGGATTGCGCAATGCGGTCGCGCACGCCCTTCGTCACCTCGGCAAGAGTGGCCAGGTCGGAGCCGGCAAGCCCGGCGACCGGTGTCGCGGAAGTATCCTCGAGCTCGAACTCGAACACCGCAAGCCCGGTCGGTGCCGCAGCGGCAGCCGCGTCCGGCGGCAGCGCCGCCGCGAGGGCGTCGCGCACCTCGCGCGACACGAACATCGCGGCGTGGTCCCACGCCTCATCGGTGTCGCCACGGAACGTATAGAGCTTCTCGTACAGCACCTGGCTCGCGCTGACGTCGATCACCGCGACCTTGGCCCATTGGACCAACGTGCTCATCTTCTGCACGCCGCCGATCACCTTGATCCGGGCCTCGCCCGCGGGCGCCGTGGGCGCGACCAGCCGATAGCGCGGCTCCGCGGCAACATCGGCGCGCAGCTTCTGCACCAGTGCCTCGAGCCGCTTCTGGTGCGCGGCGGCCTGGTCGATCACCTCGCCCGACGTATCGAGATAGCTGAAATCGTCGATGCTGACGCCGAGCGGGAACGCCGCCGCCGCCGCTGCGGCGGTGCCGGCGCGCAGCGGACAGATTCCGGCCAGCAGGCCGATCAGGGTAACGGAGAGCAAGACGAGGCGGGACTGGCGCATGGTCGGTGGCCTTTCAGCTGTTGGTGCGGGCGGCTCGCTCGCAGCCTAGGCCGGCGAGCCTCCGTGCCGCAGCGGCGCACCTCCCGGCCGACGCCGGGAAAATTTCACGACGACGATCCGCGGCCGAAGAACGCCCATGGCGGCGCTTCTCGGCGCTTCCGTTCTGCCGTTTAATATGCGGGACGGCCCTGCCCGCGACCGAGCGCCAAGGGCCGTCTGCGACCCCTTGAGGATGCGCCGATGTGGATTTGGTCCGGAAGCGATCTGAAGCTGCGGCTGATGCTGCGTGTGGCCGCGGTGACGGCGCTCTGCTTTGCCGCCATCGCCGGCTACTTCCTGATCGAGTCCGATCGCGCGGTGCGCGCCAGGATCGCGGCCATTGCCGACGTCACCGCCAAGACGCTGGAGTTGCAGCAGAGCAAGATCCAGTGGCTGAACAACCCCCGCGCTGAATTCCCCGATCTCGACAGCGTTGCCGGCTCGGTCATGGCGCCCGGCCTGTGCCTGGCCTTTCGCAGCACCAGCGGCGAGATCAGCCAGCGCTTCTGCGGCGGGGCGCAGACCGATGCGGCCGCGCCGCCGCAGGTCTTCGCGGCGCTCTATCGCCGCCTGTTCGATCCCGGCCGCGAAGCCGTCCGCCCGGTGGTTTCGCGCGGCCAGGCGATCGGCCAAGTGATCGGTGAGGCCGTGGTCTGGGTCGATCCGGCGGTGCTGACCGCCGAGGCCTGGCACGATGCCGGCCGCCTGATGGCGGCGCTGCTGATCGCACTGCCGCTGCTCTGCGCGCTGGTCTATGCGGCGCTGGCGCGTGCGCTGCGTCCGACGCGTTTGATCCGCGACGGGCTCGAGCGGATCGCCAGAGGCGACCTCGCCGCGCGCCTGCCGCCATTCGACCTCGCCGAACTGTCGGCGATCGGCGACGTCTTCAACCAGCTCGCCGAACGCCTCGCCACCGCGCTCTCCGAGCGCAGCGCGCTGACGCAAAAACTGATCCTGGTGCAGGACGAGGAGCGCCGGCACCTCGCGCGCGAGCTGCATGACGAATTCGGGCAATCGCTGGCCGCGATCCGCGCGCTCGCCGCCTCGGCGCGCCTGACCGCGGTTCAGGATTGTCCGCCTTTGCTCGCCGAATGCGACGGCATCGCACGGACCGCGACCGACATGATGGAGACGTTGCGCGGCGCCCTGTTCCGGTTACGCCCGCCCGATGTCGACGAACTCGGACTTGCGGCGAGCCTCGAGGGCCTGATCGCCGGCTGGAACGGCCGCAGCCGGGGAGCGCCGCAATTCGAGATCGCCATGGCGGGATCGCTCGAGCGCATTCCCACCTCGGTCAGCGCCAATCTCTACCGCATCGTCCAGGAAGCGCTCACCAACGCGGCCAAGCACGCCGGCGCCACCCGCGTGACGCTGCGGCTTCAGATGCGCGAGGCCGCGCCAGGCCATGCCGGCGAAATCGCGCTGGCGATCGAGGATGACGGCCGGCCCGGCGATTCCCCGATCAAGTCCGGCATGGGCCTGCTCGGCATGCGCGAACGGGTCGCTGCGCTGGGCGGACGGCTGAGCTTTGAGACCGGACAGCCCGCTGGCTCTTCGCTCCGCGTCACCGTTCCCGTCGCAGCCGGTCCGGGCGTCGCTCCGGTGGAATACGCGGCATGAGCAATACAGCGCGAACCATCATGCTGGTCGACGACCATGCCGTCGTGCGCGAGGGCTACCGGTCGATGCTGCAGAAGCAGCCGGGCCTCCGTGTCGTCGCCGAAGCCTCCGGCGGCGCCGAGGCCTATCGTCTCTACAAGGAGACCGGGCCCGACCTCGTGATCATGGACCTGTCGATGCCCGGCATCGGCGGCATCGAAGCCATCCGGCGCCTCCGGCAATGGGACAAGCACGCAAAAATCCTGGTGTTCACCATGCACCAGAACGCGGCCTTCGCCGTGCAGGCGATCCGCGCCGGCGCCAGCGGCTACGTCACCAAGACCAGCCCGCCGGAGACGCTGGTGCACGCCGTGATGGATGCGCTGTCCGGCAAGATCGCGATCAGTCCTGACATCGACCACCAACTCGCGCTCAGCCGCCTCGCCGGCGAGACCGCCGCCGCCGACCTCTTGACTGCGCGCGAGTTCGAGGTGCTGCGCATGTTGCTCGCGGAGAAAACCACCGAGGAGATCGCCGGGGCGCTGCACCTCAGTCCCAAGACGGTCGCCAACCTGCATTCCCTGGTCAAGGACAAGCTCGGCGTCGGCACCGATATCGAGCTGGTCCGCCTCGCGCTGCGGCAGGGCATCCTGACGCGGATCGATCTGGGCGAGTGCTGAGCCCGGTTGGTTGTGCCTGGGCCGTTCGACCAGCGACAGAGCGCGTCCTCATCTGGAACGCGGCTCCCATCCCGGTTGTTGTATGTCATCGTCGGCAATGACCTTCGGGCGCCGGTTGCGCCCGCGCCCTCCGAAGCAGCCGGACCTCCCTGATCGTCCTGGCTCAAGTGACAGGGAACCGGGACGATGGCTGAAACTCTCTCGGACGCACTGGTGCGCAAGATCTGCGTATCCAACAGGCTTGATCAAGCGGATATCGAGGCGCTCAGGACACTCCCGATTCAGAGGCGTGAGGTCCGCGCGCGCGAGATCATCGTGGCGGACGGGCAGAGAGCGACCCAATGCTGCCTGGTCGCGGACGGTTTCGTGTTCCGCGCCAAGTCGACGCCCGATGGGCAGCGACAAATCCTGTCACTGCATATTCCAGGGGAGATTCCGGATCTTCAAAGCCTCCACCTCGGCATCATGGACCACGATCTGGTCGCACTCACGCCCTGCACGCTGGGCTTCATCCCGCATGAGGCCTTGAAGCGGATCAACGCGGCGTTCCCGAACATCGCCGCCGCGCTCTGGCGCGAGACGCTGATCGACGCGTCCATCTTCAGGGAATGGATCCTCAATGTCGGCCGCCGAACCGGCACTCAGCGCATGGCCCACCTGCTGTCGGAAATGCGGCGCCGCCTGGAGGCGGTCGGCCGGACCTCGGGCGAGACCTTCCGGTTTCCGATCACGCAGGCCGAACTCGCCGACTGCCTGGCCCTGTCGACGGTGCACGTCAACAGGGTTCTGCAAGAACTTCGAAGCGAGGGACTGATTGAGATAGACCGCGCCGCCTTCAATCTGCTCGACCGCGCGGGGCTGGAGGAACGCGGCCAGTTCGATCCCCACTATCTCCATCTCCACCCATCCGTGTGACGGGCAACCGAGATTCTTTTAGACCTTCAAGACGGCGGCAGCGTCAATCGGCTGCGCAAAGAAAGGCCCCAGCGAGGGGGTACACACGCTGAGGCCAGAGCAACTTGGTCACGCCATCCTAGACCTCGCGCCCGACACTTTCTCGTGCCCGTTCGGAGTACCGGAATCGTACGGGGTTTGACGATGCGGGCCTTATTTCCGCGTTCGTCCGTATCGTTGAAAGTTCCTGGAAAGGAACCGGAACGGAAACTGATCACAATTAGTTGGATCGAATGATTTCGAAGATGGAGCGTCAACGCCGTGACCCGCAAAACCCTACAGGCACGTTCAGAGCAGGCGCTCGTCGTTGTTATTCTGAGCACCGGGGCGCTGATCGCATATCTCGGTTTGGCGCTTTCCAGGATGTGAGCGCTGTCCGGCAAAAAACGAGTCGGCCGAGAACGCTTGTTTGAGCGACCACCCAATATTGAAACCTCAACCGGGGAACTGCGGCTCGATCAGCGACATGATCATCAGCGTGACGATCAATATCGAGGGCGCGCAGGCAACCACCGCAGCCAACCAAAGGTCCGAGTGGGCAAAGATGTCATAATCGTCCCGCATGGGTGGCCTCCAAACGAATCCAACCATGTACGGAAAAACATTGGTTTGCCGACTGTTCCATTCGCGTTCGAGGAACGACCGGTCTCGATGAGCGTCGCCTGCAGAGCTCGCGCACGGCCGGCGATGAAGCGAGACGAGGAACCGACATGGCGTGCAACAGTCGATTGCGGCGAGGTAGCTCAACCGATCTTGCGGCGCATCGCGTTCGGGAACGCCCACTGAGGAACGCTTGGGCGAAATTCAATCTCCTCGGCTAGACCGGAACAGATCGACCAGTCATGTACCGCATTTACTATTTTGCTGCCTTCCTCGCTGTGACGGGATCGGTCTTCGGCTTGCTGGTCGCCCTTGAGAAGACCGTCGGCGGATGACGCCAGGGAGGAAACAAGTTTTGCATCGAGTGGCACGGAAGCGCTCGATGGGGCGATCCGGCGACCCTGGCCGGGTTATGCCGAGCCTAGCTTTTTCTCGATGTAAGCATTCACCGTTTCGGCGAAGCCGCGCTGATCTCCCACAACGGCATTGAGCTGCGTCAGCACGTCTTGCTGGAGGAGCCGGAGTCCGCTCCTCCTGGCTCCAAGCAAGGTCGCGTCCCAATACTCGTTGACCGCTCTCTCGGCCAGCGCAATGCGGTTCACGTCGCCTTCTGCGATCAGTCGGCGCAGAACTCCCAGGCAAGCATCCAGGTGGGGCATCCCTCACCCGCCTCCAGTCCAGGGAGCTCGGAAAGAAAGGGCCCCAGCGAGTGGGCACCACACTGAGGCCAAGGTCCGTTCGTCCATCGTGTTCGGCGTCACCCGGTCAGGAGCCAGCTCACGCTGGCGACGAGCGCGATGAATGACATTCCGGCAAAGCCGAGAAAGCCCATCTCCACGCTGTCCATTCGATGAGGTGTCAACATCCCCGCAGTTTGCATCTCGTCTCCGAGACCCGCATTTAAAAATGCATGTCAGAAGCCATGTCCTAATTTCGCTGAGCCCCAAACAGCGGCCGCTCCACCAATTCGGATTTCAGAAACAACGGGCGTGAAGCGACGAGAACGTTTCGGCTCTCGTCGTCCCTGACCGAACACGCCGTCAGCCACGTCACCCCGCATGCTCGCGCCAGTTGGTTCCTGCCCGCAGCAAAAATTCCGCCAGCACTGGATTAACCTATGTAGATGCCATGCAAGGCCATTGGTGGCCGAATTCGCGCGACAATTGTTCGCGCGGGCCGAACGCCATGGGAAAGAAACGACGAAATCGGGTTAAGCAAACGACGTCACTGACCTTCAGACTGCTAAAGCTTGCCGAAACGGCCAGGACCAGGGCAAGCGGCTTGCCGCCTGGAGCCGAACGTGAACGCATGCTGAGGAAGTCACTTGAAGCCCGGCGTGCCCTCGAGATCGAGAAGTTCCTAGCAACCCCGGGGGCTGCAATGCCTTCATAGGCTTGTCGCGCATCCATCGTCCAAACGGCATCCGAAATGTCAGCCGAGCCGATCGAATATCAGGGTCATCGTCTAACGATCGTCGAGCAGCGAGGCGGCGGCTTCCTCGTCGAGATCACGCCTCTTGCGGGCGGTCCTCCGATCAGAACGCAAACCTTCCAGAGCACTCAAGAGGCGATCGCCAGGGCCAAGGCGACCATTGAGAAGCATCCAAGCAAGTGAAGCCGTACGGTTTGCAAGCAAAGCGTCCAACGCGTCGGCGGGCGGACCGGAGCAACATGATTGCTGGACCGATGCGAAAGCTCCATTTTCGAGTTGCGCGACATCCCACGTACTTTAACCAGGTTAAGGCGGGAACTTGGTAGCGGTTGCACGGTGTCGCCGCGCACGAAAGCACAGGGTATCGCGTGATGCGATGCTGGCTTCTGCGGGCTGGGGCACTCCGATGATCCTTCCAAAAGGACCCCTATTCATCATCAACATTTCAAACCCCGACGCCTTCTCGGGGAAAGGCAGCATCATCATGCTTGAATTGGCGGACGAGGATGCCGCTGTAAGAATAGCTCGAAAGATCGCTGCCGAGACAGGACGCTGGGTGACTGTGCGGAAAGAAGACATGGAAGTCGTTGGAACGATATCGCCGCCTACGACACATTAGGCGCGGTGATGACACGCCCCTGAAGACCACGAAGGTGTGCCCCTGGCTCGGGGACAGAGCCAAGGGCACCGGAAACGCCGACCTGCCGTTCCTGTTGGGTGGCGTTTGTTATCCAATACGCGGTGCCAGGTGCTGTCGTTCCTAATGAGCGATCGCCCGACAAGAGACGGCCCAGCGAGGGGCGCGATTATCGACGTCGGCCGCTCCTGGACGCCTGGAGAAGAAGGGTGCAGCCCGCTGAGGGCACACGTCGGACGGCGATGTGTTTGCAGGGTGTTGCGGTCCGGACACGACGGGCAACTCAGCAAAACCTGTCAATCACCGTGCGCGAAAATATTTCGCTTTATCCGAAGCGCAACTCGGTGTATGAATTCCCCGTCTCACCCGACACGAGGGGCGCTTCGCGGTCGTCACGAACGCGGGTCGAGATGCGGTGGACGCCGAATGCGCAGTTGACGAACGCGCATGAGGCGGACGGCGAAATCGTGCAGGCCTGACGCCCTAGCGGTAGGTGTCTCTTCCGATTGCGCAATGCGCGTTGTGAAGACGGTGACAACAAAGCCAAGTCTCGCCGGGGAGAGCACGTATAAGCCGTAAGCCATCGCGCAGGGAAAGCCGGATTGCTCCGCGTTACACCTGTGGTCCTACCCCCGAGCTTTCTACCCCATTGCTCGGGGCCCATGGGTGCGATCGGCACCCGGCTTTCCCTGCGCCCTCACCAACGGAGAGGGCGGAACGAGAAGCAAGACTCGGACAAATCATGTCGCGAGAATGCGGACGTATGATTCACAAGCGGCGCCACACATTCGCCGTCGTCCCGGCGAAGGCCCGGGACCCATTACCCCAAAAGCGAATTGTTGCGCGACGCTGGGGCCACAGCTTGTTTTCAACAACACAACCCTGTGGTTATGGGCCCCGGCCCCCGTGCGCAATTGCGCACTAGGCCGGGACGACACTGAAATTGTGGCGCGAGCATGCGAAGCTATGGATCGAGCGGGAGCCACTGTCAGCACATCAGTCGCATGCCTCCCGCACAAATCGGGGACATTGCCGCCTGCCCGCAATTTTCGTACATGGTTCCACGCAATGACCTCGCACCCCCTCCCCGATTCCGTCGACGTGCTGCTGTTCGATATCGGCCGCGTCGTGCTCGACATCGACTTTGACAAGGTGATGGCGCACTGGGCGCAGCATGCCGGCTGCGCGCCGTCCGACCTCGCCACGCGCTTTGTCGTCGACGACAGCTTCAAGCATCACGAGATCGGCCGGATCGACGATGCGGCGTTCTTCGAAAACCTGCGCCGGACGCTCGGCATCGACCTCACGGACGCCCAGTTCCTCGAAGGCTGGAATGCGATCTTCACCGGCGAGATGCCCGATATCGCCCCCCTGCTCGCGGCCGCGGCGAAGCGGATGCCGCTCTATGCGTTCTCCAACACCAATCCGGCCCATGTCGCGCATTTCTCGGTTGTCCACGCCGAGTTGCTGAGCCATTTCCGCACCGTGTTCCTGTCCTCGAGCATCGGCTATCGGAAACCCGACGCCGCGGCCTACGATCATGTGGTAAAAGCCATCGGCGTGCCGGCGTCGCGGATCCTGTTCTTCGACGACCTGGCCGCCAATATCGAAGGCGCGCGGGCGCGCGGCCTTCATGCCGTCCACGTGACATCGACGGATGACGTGGCAAGGGCGCTGACCGCGCTCGGTATTTGAACCCTGGACTTGAGGAGCTCCGAGCGTGGCCCTGATGCCGGTTGCCGATGCCCTGTCCGCCGTCCTGGCCGGCGCCGAACCGCTGCCGGAGGAGATGGTCGCGCTCGATGCCGCCTATCACCGCACCCTGGCACGCGACCTCGCCGCGCGGCGCACCCAGCCGCCGCAGCCGATGTCGGCGATGGACGGCTATGCGGTGCGCGCCGCCGATGCGGCTGACCTGAAGGCGCGGCTCAAGGTGATCGGCGAAGTCGCCGCCGGCCGGCCGTTCGAGCGCACGGTCGCCTCAGGCGAAGCGGTGCGGATCTTCACCGGCGGCGTGATCCCCGACGGCGCCGACGCCGTCATCATCCAGGAGGACACCGCCGTCGACGGCGACCACATCACGATCACCGAGGCTGCCGCCGTTGGACGGCACATCCGCCCCGCCGGTGTCGACTTCCGCGAGGGTGACGTTCTGCTCGCCGCCGGCAGCCGCCTCTCCGACCGCGCGCTGTCGCTGGCCGCCGCCATGAACCATCCGGAAGTCGCCGTGCATCGCCGGCCGAAGGTCGCGGTGCTGGCGACCGGCGACGAGCTGGTGATGCCGGGCTCGCAGCCCGGACCCGGCCAGATCGTCTATTCCAACGGCTATGCGCTGCGGGCGCTGGCGCGTGCCGAAGGCGCCGAGACCATCGATCTCGGGATTGCCGCCGATACGGTTGAGGCCACCACGGCCGGCATCCGCCGGGCCCGCGACACCGGAGCCGACATCCTGATCACGACCGGCGGCGCCTCGGTCGGTGACCACGACCTGGTCAAGCGGTCGCTGGAGGCCGAGGGCGTCGCGATGGCGTTCTGGCGGATCGCGATGCGGCCCGGCAAGCCGATGATGCATGGCCGGCTCGGGGCGATGCGGGTGATCGGCCTGCCCGGCAATCCGGTGTCGTCCTATGTCTGCGCCTTCCTGTTTCTGGTGCCGTTGATTCGGGCGCTGAGCGGCCGAAAAGCGATTCATCATCGCCGCGCGACCGCTTTGCTCGGCCGCGACCTCGCTGCCAACGACCAGCGCGAGGACTATCTGCGCGCGCGTCTCGAGACGCGCGACGACGGCACGCTGATCGCAACGCCCGTGATGCAGCAGGATTCTTCGCTGCTCGGGAATCTCGCTGCGGCACGGGCACTTCTCGTGCGTCCGCCGTTTGCGCCGGCCGCCGTCGCCGGCAGCGAATGCGAGATCCTGATGCTGCCCGAATAGGGTTTTCTCACCGCGGCGATTGTGCGCCGCCGGGCGTGTTCACCGGAAATTAAGTGGTTGCGGAACACATATCGAACATATAGTGTCCGTTCATGATTTGTTTCGAGTACTGGTGTCTACAATCGGGAGGCCGCCCAGGAGCGCTTGCAGCAAGCACCATGCTCCCTTGGTCAGGCCCGGTCTGCAGATCCCACCGAAGAGTCTCGGAATCGAACGACGCTATCAACCGGGGGAATACTCGAGATGCTCACGCGCAAACAGTACGAACTTCTGCGTTTCATCAATGAACGTCTGAAAGAGGCCGGCGTCCCGCCCTCCTTCGACGAGATGAAGGATGCGCTCGACCTGCGCTCGAAGTCCGGTATCCACCGCCTGATCACTGCGCTGGAGGAGCGCGGCTTCATCCGCCGCCTGCCCAACCGCGCCCGCGCCATCGAAGTCATCAAGCTGCCCGAGCTGTCGGCCGGCGGCGGCAACGGCCGACGCGGCTTCACCCCGAGCGTCATCGAAGGCACCCTCGGCAAGCGCACCTCTACACCGCCGATCGCCGAGGATGACGGCAATCGACCGGTCGCGGTCCCGGTCATGGGCCGGATCGCTGCCGGTACGCCGATCGAGGCGCTGCAGACCCGCAGCCACACCATCAGCGTGCCGCCCGACATGCTCGGCTCCGGCGAGCATTATGCGCTGGAGGTGCGCGGCGACTCGATGGTCGATGCCGGCATTCTCGACGGCGACATGGCGCTGATCCAGCGCAACGACGTCGCCAACACCGGCGACATCGTGGTGGCGCTGATCGACGAGGAGGAAGCGACCCTGAAGCGCTTCCGCCGCCGCGGCGCTTCGATCGCGCTGGAGCCGGCCAACACCGCCTATGAAGTGCGCATCCTGCCGCCGAACCGGGTCCGCATCCAGGGCAAGCTGATCGGGCTCTATCGCAAGTACTGAATTGCAAATAGTTGCGGCGGCGAGGCAAATACTTGCGGCGGCGAGGAACGAGCGACAGATCGGATCGTTCCTTGGAAGATAGCGCGGCATGCGGCCTGCTCGATGCGCTCCGATACCTCTCACGCAGTGTCGCGTGTTTGTGATTGAGGCGGTCTCGGGCGAGTCGTACAATCGCCCAGAAACGAGCTGACACTCGTTCGCTATCGTCCACTCTGGTAGAGGCCCTATGCCTCAAGGAGAGGCACGGGTCGCTACCTCCATTTGAGGAGCCATCCGATGTGTGACTATAGTCTGCACGCCGTGGCATCGCGCCCCGCCATTGTCGGAGAGACGCTGATCACCACGACCTTCCGCGGCACGTCGACCCGCGGCTTTGCGTCGGAGAACGATCCGACTGTCGCGGTCTGCATGCTGCCGGGCACCGAGCTCGCTTTCGCCGAGAACGTTCGCTACGACAGCCGCTGGATCTGGACCAAGACGCTGAATTTCCGCGTCGGCGTGTTCAACGAAGTCGAGCCCGACGTGCCGGATCGCCATCATGATGCGGTCGAATTCCCCGACGGCAGCCATGTGCTGGTGACCCAGCTCGTCGAGGGACAGCGCGTCAGCGTGCTGCAATTGCCGGCACTGCATCCGCCGGTCGCGCAGAAGCCGAAGGTTGTGGAGCGGCGGCCCTCCGCATTTGCGTCGCTGTTTTTGGGTTGAACGCATCGTCGCCGCAGGATGACCCGGCGGCGAGTGACCGAAACGATTTCGAGCGACCCCGGACGTCGGGTTCCGGGGCGCGGCAGGAGATTTCCGTCGGCGGCCGCCTTGGCGCATCATCAGGCGCAGAGGACGTGCACTTACGGAAACCTGCTCGGTGGTCGAAAAGGTCACATGGCAAAAGGCTGGACGCGTCACGGAGCCGGGCCGCTACATGTTCCGGTTCGGCTGGCTGACGGTGACGGCTGACGACCTGAAGGTCTGGCAGCAATTCCCCGAGGCGTCCTTCACCCTCGTCAAGAAGCCCGACGCCGGCCCCGATTCCGACGAATACCATCTCGGCCTGTTCGAATTGCCGGCCGGTCCCTCGCCAGACCCCGGCTAATCCTCACCCTGCAGATCGCTCTCCCCCGGCGTGGCGTCGACGGCCGGCCGTGGCGCGGTGGCGGGGGCGCGGAGCGTCGCCTCGGCCTCGCCGTCGCCGGGAACCGCAGGCGACCATGGCCGGTCGATCCCGCCGGGCTTGACCGCATCGATGGCGTAGCCGTCACTGGTCCGCCGCAGCACCAGCGCGCCGTGACGCCGCAGCCGCTCGGCGTCGACCACCGAGGCCGCGCAGCCCCGCGGCGCCGGCCGGGCGGTGACGATCAGCGCCGCGCGCTCGCAATCATCCACCAGCGCCTCCGGCCGGCTGGCCAGCGCGACGAAGGCGCCGCCGGGCCCCTGGACCACGCAGCCGCTCGGATCGCAGGAGACGCCCTCGCCGAGCGATGCATCAGTGGCGGTCCGCGCATCGGCGTCCGCCGCCAGCCACTCCTTGACCAAAAACGCATCCTTGGCGCTGTGCATCAGATGCAACCGCCCGTCCCCGCCGCGCACCGCGACGTTGCGGCCATCGGCGGAAATCAGCACGTCCGGCTGCGGCACCCTGAGCGCCCAGACCGAGGCCACCACCAGCAGCACCGCGCCCGACCAGCGCAGCGGCGTGCGCAGCAGCCCGAGCAGGATCAGGCCCGCGCTGGCTGCGATCAGCGGCCCGATCCCGAACGCCGCCATCCGGCCGACCGCACCGGGCAGCGCGGCGACCCATTGCGTCACCAGGATCATCCAGTCGATGCCAAAGCCCATGATCGCCCAGAACACGCCGTCGAAGCCGAACGGCATCGCTACGAGCCCGAGCAGGCCGGCCGGCATCACGACCGCAGACACCACCGGCATCGCCGCGAGGTTGGCGAGCAGTCCGTACGGCGTCACGCGATGGAAATGAAATGCGGCATAGGGCGTCGTCGCGAGCCCTGCCACGAGGGAAGCCAGCATCAGCATCGTCAGCTCGCGCCCGCCCCACAGCGCAACCCGCGCGGTCGCCGAATGATCCGGCGACGCCAGCAGGTTCGGCAGCCCGATCTGCACCAGCGCCACCAGCCCGAGCGTCGCGGCGAACGACATCTGGAAGGTTAGACGCCAATTCCGATATCATTCGCATTCCCAACAGGTTAGCTGATCTTCTGCACTTTATTCCGGGGATTTTTCCGGGACTCCGCGAGCCGCTCGACCGCTGCGGCAACGTCCTCGTCCAACACATGGGCGTATCGCAGCGTGCTCTTGATGTCGCGGTGGTTGAGCGCCTTCTGCACGAGCTTAAGGTTGCCGCTGTCCCGCAGGAGCTTGGTCCCGAAGTCGTGGCGGAAGTCGTGGAAGCGAAAATCGGCGACACCGGAAAGGGCTCGGAGACGCTGCCAGGCTGTCTTGGCTCCGTTATAGGTCAAGGGATAGCGCTGCCCCCTCACCCGGCCCAGCCGCTTGTTGCCGTAGACGGCGACATAGGTGAAGACAAACTCGGTGTGCTGTCCCTGCAGCGGGAACAGGATCTCCCGGACCGCCGGGGTGATCGGAAATACCACGCGCCGGCCGCCCTTCCCAAGTCTCACGATCTGCTTGGCGCCGAAGTCCACTTCCGCCCACCGCAACGTCACGCACTCCTTCAGCCGCATGCCACTAGCGCGAACGAAGTCGAAGAACGGGCCGTAGTCGTCGCGCATCGCCTCATCGATCGCGTCGGCTTCCTCGCTCTTCAATTCACGGACCCGCTCCTCGGGCTCGGGCAGGATCAACTCATCCCATTTCGGCTCGGCCTCGAAGATCGCGCCTTCAGCCTTGGCAAAGGCGAACAGCCGCTGCAGGACCTTGGTGGCCGAGCGGTTCACGGTGGCATTGGAGATTAGCGGTAATGCCTCCTCTTCCTTCTTGGTCCGCTTGCCGCGCCGCGACACCCGATGACCACGGCGCCAGGCCACAAGCTCTTTGGCCGCCTTGTGGTCGATGTCCGTCAGCGATTTGGCCTCTCCGAAATATTCGATCAGCCGCGCAAGGTTTGTTTCAGTCGCCTTCGGCTCAGCGTCGTACTGCGCCTGATCATTCCACAAACGGTCGGCCACATCGTCGATCGCGAGCGATGCTTTCGCGCGGCTGGCGGCTTTTATCAGCTTCTTGGCCCGTTCCTGTTCTGCGGCCTCGAATTTGAGGGCGTCTTTGCGCGACGTGCATTTCGTTGAGCCATGAAACCGATGACCGTTGAGCTGGAAATCGAATTGGTAGTACGGGGAACGCTTGTCGCGGTAGACAGACACACTTCCCTCCTGCGGCGTCTCTCCAGAAATTCCTGAATGTCTTGCTCTGTGTATCGTCGGCGCGGACGCTTCTTACCGCGGCCGACGTTGATGTAGGCAATCTCGCCGTCTGACGTGAACGCGGCAAGCTGCTCGACGGTAATGCCGAGCCGCATGGCGGTCTCTTTGGGCGTCAGGGGGATCACGTCAGATAGGCTCCATTGGGCGCTCGGCCGGCCAAGCCACAGCGCACGTGGTTCGCTAATTTCGCGAAACCGAGGCCCAATGAAGGGGTGGATTCCGCGCTTTCCCATTGGCCATGGGGCAAATCAATGCATCGATGCTGACGCGGCGCCGGGGGTGTATTCAATGGGTCGGTATCCAAGTTTTCCGGCCCTGCACCCCTGTGAAACGTTCACGAAGTGGTGAGATCGGGGCAACAGGCCCGCCGGCTGCACCGGCGGGCCAAGGCATCAGCCTTCAGGCGATAGTCCCCTGAAACGGGTCCTGCGTCCCCGCCTGCTCGAGCAAGCCGTCATAGTCGCCGATGCCCGTCTCCGCAGGATCCTTCTCGAGATCGCGCTGCCCGCCCACGGCCCATCGCTCCTGACTGTCATTCTGGTCAAGGCTGCCGAGGCTCGGCTCAATATCCGCAGTATCGTGCTCGGCGTCGGGGGCTGCCGGCGCCTCGACAAAGTACTGCCGGCCCGCGTGTGTCTGGTCCATCATGCGGTCGAAGGTCCCAAGGTCAATTTCCCGATCGTCGCCTCCACCTCCCATACCGAGACCTGGATACGCTTCCTGGAAGCCGAGCCACGGTTCGTCGTCGTCCGGCTCACGCTCCATGTGATTATCGGTGTCGTCGAGAAACCGGATCAGCCTGGCGATCTCGTCCATGGCCTCGCGGCGCAGGCGCCAGATGGTCTTGAATATCTGCTCTGGGGGAATGTCGGTCTTGAGGAAGAGCGCACCAGCGGAGTCCGCTGCCGTTTGTGGAGACGTGCTTAAGGGTGGCGTGCTAAGCACGCTGTCAGCCTGGGTCATTTGGATTCCACTCCTTCGTGGCCTCGGGTTAGGGCCGAGATGGAAGTTCGCGGCTTCCTCTCGGCTCGATTTTATGGTAGCACCGTAATTATGGCAAAGTCAATTATGGTAGCACCAAAAAAGAAGCGCGGCCGGCCACCCACCGGCGGGCGCGACCCTGGAGTGCACATCCGTCTTCCCGAGGCGATGATTGAGGCGATCGACGCCTATTCGGCCACTGAAGCCTTGAGCCGCTCCGAGGCTATCCGCCGGCTGGTCGAGATTGGCTTGACGTCGGCCACTGCAGTCCGACCCAAGAGCGAAAGCCAGCGCCAGCGTGCTCGCGACATGGCAGACAAAGCAATCGACAAAATAGCGGACCGCACCGCCAGTTCGGAAGAGCAAGCCGACCGCAAGCGCCAGCTCGTCAAGGGGCCCGACGAATTCCAAAAGGTGCGGCGCGACCGCAACCGGAAATGATCCGCCCGAAACGAGCACCCTTCGTCCTGATAGGATCGAAAGCCGGCGCCGTTCGTTGATTCAAAGGAGGTGCAGCAATGGCACACGATCGAGAGCGAAGGAGCATGCCGACAGGCGCAGAAAGAGAAGCTCGTAAGGTCTTCAGGCAGGCGGAAGCCAAGGAAGCTTTGACTGATTACGCCAAAGCGCAAAAGGCATTCCACGAGAACCGAGAGCGCCTAAAGGCAGAACGGCTTGCGCGAGAGGCAGAAGCCGCCAACCGCGCCAAAGCAGGCTAAGCGCCAGCGGCTGGATGCCCACGCAAGACCAAAGTTTGGGCCGCCCACGGTGGAGGACGAAATGGCTCGGGCCATAGCATTGATCCCGCCTTCGGGCCTTCCCTTTCCCGCCACTTTCGTCTCAACTTGAGACGAAACTCTTTCTGTGATCTTGATCCATTCGGCGAAGCCCCCTCCACGCGTTGATGGTGATAGGACGGGCAAACTTTCAGCGATGTTTGGGCTAGACCGCCGCCCGTTGTTTATATCCGCGCTCCCATGGCAAGCTCGGCATCTTCAATGCGAGCGCCCCATCTCCTAGCAGTGCCTGGACAAGCAACATGACTGACCACGCGAATGGCATTGCCCATCCACCTTCCACGAACCAGAAATTTTTTCGAACCATCCAGTAGTGGGTCGCTCCAAGCATCATTGGGAGCGTGTACAAGCTGACCCAACGCGCATAGACGCCCAGCAGCAGCAAAATTGCAGACGCGAATTCGGCGCTAAGGGTGTATGCAAGCACCCAGTCCGGGTAGCCCGCTTTAACAAGCCCCTGCCACCAGGCGCTGATCCCTCTCAGAAAAAATTTGCCGTACAGCGCGGCGATGAAGTATCCGCTAATGGTGATACGCAACAGCAGCGCCGCATAAGGCGCGGTTCTTTGATCAATCATCTGTCGCTCCTTAAAATGCGCGAAGCCAGTCGACTCTGCATCGCAGATTGAGAATGACAACGCCTAATCGGACCAGGCTGATTCCGTAAAACTACGGCAACGGCCTGCGTATAACAGCGACCGGGCTCAGCCCAGCGGCCATCAGCGTTTGAGATTGCTTCCCCTCTATCTCTCACCAGCCTCCCATCGTCTCAAGGAGATAACGTCCATTCGAGTCAGCTTGCTGTCGACTTTGATCGGCGCGTCCAATGACCTAAGGCCGAACTTGCCAACACCATGCTTGTTGGCTTCGCGATAGTGCGCCCTCACAAACTCTTTGACCCGAGCCTGCACCTGATCCAGTTGCAATGAGCCCTCTAGAATTGCCAGGAAGATGGATTGAATGACGTCGTCCCTGATGTCGTGTGGCAATTGATACGGCACGAGTCGAGCGACGCGCTGATATTCTTGCTGCGCCGGCGTGAGGGTGACCTCGCGATGCGTGACCATATTCGATCGAGGCCGAACGAGTAAAATCTTGGTCGTGTAAAGCCTGTCGAACTCCGGATTGTTCTGTCGAAGTATCTTCAGCTTGTTGAAACCGAAGATCCGGTCAGGAGATCCGTTGCCACAGAATTGAACCGCTCTCTGACCCGCGTTGATCGCGGCCGTCACGCGCTCGACCTGTTCTGTGGTCGGCGGGCTCGGCTCAGCATTGCGCCGCAGTATACAAGTCATGCACCTGCGAAAACCGGTTCTCTTTTCGATATAGAGATTGGTTCCGGACAGGGGATGGCCGGCCTTGCAGTGCGTCTGGTTTCGCTTCAGTGCGCCCTTGCGCTTATTTGAGGCCACGAGATTTGCCGCTAAGAGCGGCAGCGCGATCTCCGCATAGGCCGGATGAGAGTCGCAATATGCTTTGAACTTAGCCGTTGGCAAATGATAAGGACGCAGCGTGCTGCCGGCTCGAAAGCCTTCGAGCATGCGCGTTGCCTTTTCATCGGTCAGCCCTTTCCTCTGAATAACTCCCTTCGGCGAATGCCACATTGTTTCCCTCCACTTGGCGCGGGACAGCGTCGGGAAACAAGAAGGGTGAGTCGCATCAAATATTTGGGCAGCAAGGGTGACGCTCGTCCGGTGTTCTCCACTGCAAAAAATCGCACGACGTGAACGACCGACGGGTCGGATTAACCCTTGCGCTCAACTCCTGGCTGATTCAGAATCTTGGAAGTTCTCACCGGGAGCTAGACGATGGCAACCATCGGCACCTTGGCTTTTCTCGCAGTAGTCGGCATTCCTGCAGCATTGTTGATCGCGGCTCGCTTCAACGCACGCGCGGCCTACCGGAAGCAAATGACCGAAAATGCTCTGCGCTCAATGGGCAATTAGGCCCGGCCGCGGCGCTTGCCCATCGCCCGGTGAATTGCGGGTATTGCGGGGACATCAAGTCAGAGAAGCATTCCAACCTCCTGAGATCAGCAGAAGGCTCAAGGCTGCGTGGAGGCGCGCCCCGATGCCGAACCGTGCCGATCAGTGGACTCAGCAGGAAGACGCGATAATCAAGGAGTTTGCTCCAGCTGAAGCGGCGCGGAGGCTGCAAGGTCGATCATGGGGAGCCTGCCGGGCCCGGCGAAGGGCGCTCGGTGCCACCACACCGAAGCGTTGGACAGCCGAAGAGGACGCAATCATATGCGCGAACTCGATTGCGCGGGCAGTCGAGTTGCTTCCTGGCCGAACGCAAAATGCCGTACAGGGCCGACGTAGCGCGATGGGCTTCTCCACACAGCCGCGGTGGTGGACGCCTGCGGAGGATAGGAAAATTCGTAGACACGCGGCCAAGCCAATTCGGGAATTGGCAAAACTGTTCAAGAACCGCACGCCCGAAGCAGTGAGGGTCCGGAGAAAGGCACTAGGATGCAACGCCTATGTAAACTCATGGACTGGCGCCGAACTGGTCAGGCTTCGGAAAATGTGGCCTTCGTGCAAGCGCGCCGATCTGAAAGGTGCATTTCCACGTCATTCCGAAAGCTCGATTCTTCAGCAGGCAAAGCGAATGCAGTTGAAGAAGGACAAGCCAGCATTGCCTGATGATCTGCGACAGCAAATCAGGCGTCGAGCCGAAGAGGACAAAATCAGCATCAAGAAGTTGAGCCGGCAGCTTGGTTGTGGCGAATACTTCGTTGGTCCTCGCCGCAAGTCCAAAGGCGATGACTTCAATAAGATCGCGCTTGCCGTCGATTTTTTTGGCGGTCGACTCGTCATCGACTGGCAGGACGAGTGAGTTTTCCGCACCCACTTGACGGCGCAGTAGCTCACCGCTGTTGAGCAGGCCTTTTGCTACTTCCTTGCTCCGCAATCGCCCGACCAGCAACCTTACTTAGGGTGTTGTTCCGTCGACTGTCCAAGTTTGCTCGTTGGAATTATCGATGATCTTCAAAGCCGATGAGCGGGCGAAACTCGCCATGTAGCAATGATGGACACTCAGGATCCGTTCTTGCAGTTCCTGATCTGACTCTATCGCTTCGATGCTCAGCCCGATTTCAATACACTTGTCGATCAGGAAATGATGCGAATGTTCGGTTGTGCCGCTATAGTCCATCAGGCTCTTGGTTACTGCCTCTGCAGCGGTCAGCGGATCTGAAGCGCCTGATAGCATGTTGTGCTGCAGCCATTCCTTCACCATCGTCCGAGCTCCCTCGACCGATCGTTCGCAGTCGGAGATAAACGCGGGCGGGTACTTCGCGAATACCTGTTGCCACAGGAGGGCCTTCATCTGGTCCTTCTTTATCTCGTCCATGGCACGATCAACCTCGGCCAAGATGCCCATCGCGGCGAACCCGCGTATTTGCGGATCGGTCGGGCCCAAGCAAGAGTGCTTCCCAAGAAGGATGGTCTTCGTCGCGCAGGCCATCATCGTACCGGCTGACATAGCCATGTGCGGCACTATCGCTCGCAGGTCTTTGCCGAAGATCTTGTAGAGGTATTCGACGATCCCTCGGGCGGCCTCGATCCCGCCGCCCGGCGTATGCAGGATCAGATCAAGCCCCTTGTCCTTGGGCAGACCATGGATGACGGCCATGAAGCCGTTCATGTCGAGGTCGCTGATCGCGCATTCCGCGTGGAAACGACCTTCCTTGTCCCGCTTCCAAAGGAAGCCGGAATAGTACCCAATGACGGGGCGCCCCGTCTTGGAAGTCAGAGCCTTGAGGTATTTCTTGCGGACTTGGTCGTGCGCATCGGGCGCACTAAGACTATCAATCTCTTGATTTATTTCGTTCCACGCCGGCATGATCGGTCCGCGTTGTGTGTGACCTGACAGTGACCGGAGTGTAATCGGAGTAGGCCGAGAAGTTAGTTTCCCATGCGGCCTCGTACGAGCCCAAGGTAGCCTGATGGCCGCCAACGGCTATTCCGAGTGTGCCTAGTACGGCTTCGCGATTTCCCATGACGGCCCCATGTCGTTGCTTGTTGGACGCCCTGCTTCTCGTCCGATTCTGGCCTGAGTCTGGCTTGCCTATCATGGAAATCCCTCAATGGGCATGGTTTTTTCTACCAAACCACAACGGAGCTTGCCGTACGCGGGTTCCGGGTAGGAGGCCCGATTCGCGGTTAACACACCGTTGACCATATTCATTCAGCCTGATTTTGCGTACACGAGCTGCGACTTGCCCCCTCTCGCATCCCCCACCGCCGGCCCCTCCGATGTCAGACCCCACCGCCGAGACTGCCCGTCTGATGAAGGTCGCCGAGGCGGTCGTGTACGAAATGGACCGTCAGGGCGTCGCCAACATGCTGGCTGATCGAGGCTTCAAGATCATGGATCTGGCCAAGGTCGTGATCCGCGCCGCGGACGGCGATGTGATTCCATTCTGAAAGCCGTGATGGCAGAAGACGACCGCGGCCGGATCATCAAGCATACTCCGGTCGCTCCCAGTGAGGGCTCACCCGTCCGCCGAATAGAAAAGGGGCCGCTCGCGTAAACGGCCCCCTGCCGGAAATTCTCGAAATACTGATCTTCGCTGAAATCCTGCCCCGGCCCGAAAATTGTAGCCCACTTCGCACGCGCAGCAATCCGGCAAAGCACGGTAGCGCCAAAATGGAAAACCCCGTCACGCTGAGACGTGACGGGGCCGAATTCCAAGGCATCAATATGCAGGTGATCCGGACGGGCAAGGTCAGGATCGAGAAGTAAGGTAACTTAGATACCCTAATTATTTCTTATGAGGTCATCGAAATATCGACCGGTCTTTTACGGGGCCGGCGTAAGCTTGATGTCAGCTGAAATGTGTAGATACATAGGACTGCAACATGGAGACGACAGTTATCGCCCGGCGGCTTCAGGCTGCCGGGCGTTATTCGACGGCCATCTTAATTTGTTCTGTCGACCGGTCGAACTAAACAGCCCCCGACGGTTCGAACTTTTCCTCCGCCCGTCGTCATTAGCTACGCCATGCCCATGACAGAAGCCGACCCCGATCGATTGATGAGGGTAAGCGAGGCGATCGTGCGCGAGCTAGACCGTCAGGGCGTCGCGGATGCGCTTGTGAATGTCGGGTTCGACGCATTGGAACTGGCCAAGGTAGCAATTCGTGCGGCCGACGGAGTGGTGGTGCCTTTTCGGAAGCCGTCGTCCTGACTCCTGATTGACCAAAGTCTCGCATTTCCAGCACACGCCGGACGCCAGTCCTAGCGGCTTCCAGATCGCCGGATTCAGCGCGATCAGGGCCGCATGGGCTCGAAATCCCGGGAGTATATGTTCGGCGCCACCGTCCGGCATCTGGCCGAACGGGCTGTGGAGGCACGCCGGGATGCCGACTCGCTTGCCTGTCAGGCATGGAATGCCCGCATGCTCGCCTTCCAGGGACCAGCCCAGCCATCCCCTGCCCTCGGCGATGCTCTGAACGCCGGCTACGGCTATCTCGAGGTGAAGTGCCTCGGCTGCGACACCCATCAGACGGTCGCACTGGACATCGTCAGACGCCCAAAGTGGACGCCGATCCACGAGTTGGAACGGTACATGCGGTGCAAGCAGTGTTCGCGCCGGAACGGCCATCCGTTCAAGCGCAGCCACCTGGTGGCATTGCGGACGAACAAAATATCCGCGCTGAACCCGCCGTCGACGTGGTGGCCGGGAGAGCGGTGACACACTGCGGCGCCGCCAGAAGGACGTCCCCTCCGCCTCAGGGTTTACGAGGCTGTTGGCTCTCCGGACGCACTGCCTTGTTGCTTTCGGGCATCGCATCTCGGCCCTCATCCCCGGTAGCGTCCTTTCCGCCAGAGGTGGACGTTCCGCTTCCGCTGCTCGTGCTTTGGGACATACCGGTAGTGCCCCGGGGGTCTCTGCTTGGTGTCATCGAGCTGGCTGCCGGATCACCGGTGACAGCACCGCGGCCGCTGGGACTCCCTGAAGGCTGCGCAGAGACGGCTGAAAGGGCGAGGACCAGGAAGGCCGGCGCGGCGGCTAGAAGTTTCATAGTGATTGGCTCCAAGATTTCTCCCGGGCAACTGAAGGAAAACGGTCCGCGTTCCTATTTGGCGTGGCCATTGCCGCCCTCTGCTCGTTGAAAGAAACAGCAGCGCCTACCCGGCGCTGAGCGCGATCCCCATCCGGCGTGAGAACTGCGCGTTCCGGCGAAGCTCAATTGAAACAATCGGCGAAATCTGCTGGTAATATTTAACTACTAGCCTCTCCGCATTGATTTGGGGAGAATTTCAGATGGTTGCTCTTTCGAAGCCCGTAACGGATCTCCGGGCCACGCACCGGCCGATGTCGAGCCTTGCGGTGGTCACTCTATTCAGCCTTTTCGGTTTGGTGCTGTCGATCGCCCTTGCGCGATACGGGATCGACGTCGGCGCCGGCCTGTAACGAACATTGCATGGCGCTATGCTGGCACGGCCTTACACTCCGAACGAATGTCTCATCTGAGCCGCCATACGCTGGACGGCGTCGGTGTACTGACCGTGGTTGAAATGCTGGTCGGCGACGTAAAGTGCCAAAAGGATGCCGAAAGCGAGCAACAAGCCCTTCATGAAATCACGCTCCTTTAAGGTCTGGGCGGCTCCGGATGTCGTGACGATTCCTGGGTTCTAGCTGGCGCTTCGGTCCGCGTCGGCTCCGGCAATCGGCTTGCCTCCACCGTTCTGTTGTCGCGTACCATCCAACCCGCCAGTCGAACGTAACCGCGCCTCAACAAGGGCACGAGCCGTTCCCGTGGCGGGTCTTGATCCATCGATAACCAGGATCGCAGCGCGGCTTTAAAGAGTTCTTTATGGATGTATCCGGAGAACTCCGGGGTCGAATGGAAGCCCCCGCCAGCAGCTTGGGGAGAGTGGAAGCGCCACCAATCGAGCCGCCCTTACGCTAAAACGCGATAAAGAAAAAACCCAGGAGCAATAGGGTGAGCAAAACAGACACTCCAGCTGCCATCTTTAGCGCGTTGCTGGGCTCCGCGGATCGGTTCATGTCGTAGACTGTAGTCTGGGACCGCGCAGCCATTCGGTCATGCTTGCACCAGCCTCAGCTTGCCGCGCCAGCTTCAACAGCGCTTCCTTCTCGGTCCCTGGGGCCAGCATTGCGGCTTGGTCGCGTAATTCCTTGGCTCGCTCGAAAAGGCGCTCTTCAAGTGAGTTGGTTTGCTTGACGCGACGGCGTACTTGACCCATGCATTCCCCTCCCAGCTAGGTTCCTGCGGAACGGGAATGTAAGTTTCATGTAAGCTATATGTTCCCCCAATCTTCGAGCTAGAACTTCAATAGGTCCGCTCTGAGGTGGCCAACCGCTCGGGCGTTCGATGCGAGGAGAACCTTCCCGAAGCTTTATGCGTGACCGTCAGCGAGCTGCCTTGCCCGCTCACCGCGGCGAACGTTTGTGGGACTATCAATTTTGATGGGAATCAAACGTCGGATCAGGTTCACCGCCGCCTCGGTACCCTTCCGACGTTCAGGCCCGGTTTCGCTGGTCGGGCACTTCGGACTGATTACAGGGTGTCAGGCGTTCGGAGCGGTGAGGATCGGTCTTCGTTGATCAACTCCTGCTCGGCCAAGCGCCAAAATTCTTCGTCGCGACCATCGGGCTTTCCCGCTTTTTCCCACAGCTCATAAGCTCGCACCGCTACCGCCTCGTCAATTCGTTTGTTCATGCGGCTTGCGTCCTGCTCCGCCGGTAGGCATCGATGGCGCGGTTCGCCAGCATAAGTTTGCGCCGCTCACCAGCCAGCGCGAGCTTTCCTATCGCGGCCACGAGGAAACTGGTTGCTTCATAGCCATCAATAATCTCGCCGGAACCATGAAGGAAATTCCAAGCGATCCGGACGGCATCCTCTATAGTTGCCTGTACGCTCTCACTGGTCATGGTGAACTAACTCTGGACGGAACACCGCGTTCCTATAGCGAAGGGCGCAGTCGCTGAGGCCAAGTCTACATGATGAGAGGAAGGCGTTCAGCCGACCCGATCAAGCCCTGCCCTACGACTAACGGCGAGTACCGGAAACTAAGAGCCTGACGGGTCCAGCTAGTCGCGCCGATTGTTCAGTTTCTCTTCCGCTTTTTGCGAGGCCGCGAGTGCTGCTTCGCTGGCAGCCAGGATTCGATAACCATGCTCCATCCGCTCAAGAAAATAGCGCGTGAACGTGTCGTCGGCTGTCTCTCTGGCCCGACGGTACTGTTCAGCCCTCTCGAGATAATCGTCCGCGCTCATGAACGGAAAAATCCATCAGCGTTCGGACCGTTCCAGAGCGCCAGGAGCAGTGCCCAGCGGCCCGACATAGGCGCGAGCGCGCCTCGCGGCCTCGCGCCTTCCTCGCCGATGAGCCGAGCGGCCCCTCGTCCCGGGCGCCGATAGCATTCAACGCCGGACATAGACTAAACCCTTTTCATCCTGCCGCTCCCACTTATTCCCACCGTGACCTTCCTAAAAATCCTCCAGCGTAAGGCTTTAAGGAACGGCGAGCTCTTGGAAGTGTTTAAGCTCACACGGCTGTAACCGCACAGGTGCGCGCGACTAAGATGTACAAAGACGCGATCATGGACGAGTTGAGGCAGATTGAACTCGACGTGGTCGAAGGTGAAAGGCGGCTCGCTGAGCTTGAGGCGTTGCTGATCGAATCGAAGCGGCTGAATCAAAACGTCACCAAGGTTGAAGCCGAACTCGAAGTGATGCGCAAAAATCAGCTCGACAGAGAGCAGAACCGCCAACGCCTGCTTTCGCTTCTACACCCCTAGTAGGCATTATTGATGACCCCCCGAGAGCGCAAAGACATGCCTTGGATTATCGCCGCCGCCGCTTTGTCTTTAGTCGTCGCGGCCGTGGCGGGAGGAATGACCTATTTTCATTAGCCAGATCGGGTGCCTGCAGGGGGCGAACCCGCTCGTTTCACTCCTCCTTCGGAGGGTAATCCGTTCCAAACTTCTGTACAAAACAGCACACGCGAGGCCCCGGCTTCCAATCCCTCTGGACGCCAGGGCCTATCACCCGCCTCTCCGTCATGATCGTCCGCACAAAACATTGTTCTTAGCTACACCACGTGCTGCGCCCGTCACTGCGCGTTCTAGGAACGACTCGGACCCCACCGGTTTGCCGGATGGGGCACATTCGGAGGAATACCCATGAGAATTACGAAAGTGGTTTTGGCGACGGCGTTTATCTTTGGATCGATTGCAGCGGCGTCCGCTCAAGGTGGAGGCGGCGGCGGTGGTGGGGGTGGCAATTCGCCCTCTCAGAAGAGCGGTCAGGGCGCTTCAAGCAGCCCGGCGTCGGCAAATCCTGGCGCAACGGCCAATGACACTGCCGAAAAGGGTGGGATGAAGAGCGGAACGGGAATGAAGAGCAGTTCTCATAAGCGCCATAAACGCCATAAGAAATCGATGTAGTGCTACATTGACCTGGAATTTTGGTCCCGCCGCCAAAGAGCGTCGGGACCATTTATGCGGGACGTGCGATGCGTGCGCCCGCCGACCAGAACGTGCCCATGGAGCCGCGACCTTTTGACCATCTCGCGCACGTCCTGAACCCTATCAATTGGTCAGCAATGCAGCTGCTCAGAGCCATGGGCTCAGAAACATTATGAGCTTCTGGCCATGAGGCATGCCGGTTGGCAGATTCGGTTAGCGCCGCCGGGCGACCCAGATCCCGATCAAGAAGGCGACGAAGAGCGACTGCAGGGGCGCTTTCACGGCAACCTCACGCAAGCGCTCGGCCAAGCGCAGAGCAACGTCCTTCGAAGGCTGCTGCGGCTGTCGACCGGGCGCTTCGAAAGTCCGACTGCTGCCGTCCTGCTCCTCGATTAGCCCAGAAGCTTCCGTCATGGCCGAGGTTTCTTTCATGTCCATGCGGCTCTCCTTATTGCAGGGCCAGGCGGACTTCCGCGTCGGCTTCGCGGTGAGCCGCTTCGCTGTCGTTCTGGCAAAACGCAAGCTAAGATCGCCAGTTCCAATTGCGGACCTCGATCGACGGAACGATCGCGACTGTGACAGTTTGAATCAGCTCATCGTTTGTGGAGTTGCGTTGTGGCGTTTCAGCGGAGGAAGCCCGAGCCGATCGGGACCAAGGCGCGCTTTCCCGGCTTCATCGCGCCGGCACTGGCGACGCCGATCGAGAAGGTGCCGAGCGGTACCCGCTGGATTCACGAGATCAAGTTCGATGGCTACCGCGTCCAGGTCCACCTCGCCAACGAGGAAGTGAAGATCTTCACCCGGCGCGGGCACGACTGGACCAAGCGCTTCAAGAAGGTCGCCGAAGATGCCTGGCACATCTCGGCCGCCTCCGCGATCATTGACGGTGAGATCGTCGTTCCGGCTGCAGATGGCACCACCGATTTCTCGGTGTTGCAGAACGAGTTGCGCGGGCACTCGACCAGGATCGTGCTGGTGGCTTTCGATCTGCTCTATCTCAACGGCCGCGATCTGCGGAAGCTGCCATTAACTGAGCGCAAGGCCGTGCTGAAGAAGCTCATTGCTGGCACGGAGATTCAGTTCAGCGAAAGCTTCGAGGTCGACGGGCCTGAGATGTTCGCCCATGCCTGCAAGCTCGGCTATGAGGGCGTCGTATCGAAGGTCGCCGACAGCGTCTATCCGACCGGCACCCGCAGCCGCGACTGGGTGAAGAAGACGTGCGTCCAGCGCGAGACACTGACCATCGCCGGCTTTGCACTCGACGGCAACGACTGGGACGGCATCTATGTCGGCCGGCGCGAGGGCGGCGAGTTTATCTATGCTGGCAAGGTCGACCATGGCTTTGACAAAGCCTCGGCTGCCGATCTCCGGAAGCGCCTGACCCCGCTGATCCGACAGACGCAGCCCTACACCAAGCGCATCCGGCACAAGGGAATCTGGGTCGAGCCAAAGATCCTTGCCGAGATCGAGTACCGGGCCAGATCCGCCGAGGGGAAGGTGCGGCATCCGTTCTTTCGTGGCGTGCGGGAAGACCTATGAGTGAGCCCGCCTGCATCCTGTGTGACGATACCGGCTGCGTCGCGAGAACCACCCGGATCAGCCTTTGGATCGGCAATCATGCTTGTCGGTGCGGCGGCGCCGGTGCTCCCTGCCCCAAGTGCAACAGGCCGAAGCCGGACAATGAATCTCGTCGGCTGCCACGAGGGTTTCGGAGCATGTTCCGCGGGCGCGGCCGCCGATAAGTGACGCGGAAAGGTTAACTGCACGCCTGACGTGTAGAATGCTTGCTCGCTAGGAAGGTGCGAGATAGTCTCTCGACCATTGCAGGGCAAAAACATTTTTGTGGTGACGCGTTTGGAATTTCAACAGACTGAGCGCGGCCCCGATTTGAGTCCGTACCGGTCCAGCGCAGAGCGCAAACGTCTTTTCGATCCAGGTTTGCGCTGGATCATCGCAATCGGGTGCGCGATCGCTGCCTTCGCGCCATTTGATACGATATTCGCTGCGGCCACCTTCGGGAGCATGCTTGCCCGAATCGCGCTGATTGCCGTCATGGCCTGGACAGGCTGGCTCGCAGCATCACGATCCGGATGCGGCCTACACATCGAAGGACATAGCGCCAAGCGTCCATTCTGGATCGGCACTATGGCTGCGCTCGCCGTCGCGGTCTATGTCGCCGTGCTCGATTGTTACCTGTTCAGGGCGAAGTTGCGGCCCGAACTCGTCGAGCTGCTGCAGCAGCCGCTCTATGTGCGACTCATCGGCTTCATGATGCGCGCCTTTCTCGAGAACATCATCTACCGCCTTTTTGTGTTTTCCGTCCTCGCCTTCGCGCTGAGCAAACTTCGGCTGGCCTCCACTCCGAACATCGCCGTGGCGATGATCATAGCGCAATGCATCAATATCTCGTTCAACGTGGTGGTTTTGGAACCCGTCACCGCGTCACTTCTGTTTTACGACGCCATCCGCTACGTCGCGCCCGGCGTACTCTGGGCGTGGCTCTATCTCCGCTTCGGCTTCGTAACGGCTGAGGTGGCGTCCGTGGGATGTCACATATTCCTGCAGCCAATGTTCAGCGGATTCCTGCGCTAGCTTGAAGTTTCATTGTTTAGTCGATGTCGGACAGCTCTGCTGGGCGCGATCTGCTGGTCGCCTGTTGCGCTGGCCATCTCGTCACCTCTCGCCTACTGTTGAGGAAGCACTGGCAGCCAAAAAATTTCGCCGCCGGGGACGCTCCACCGCGATCCGCAACCTCAAGCCACCAAGTTCCTATAAACGCAATTGGGCGCACGCTCGGACGAGAAATTGATCCCGTCAGAGAGGCGCCGCTATGGCCAAGAACTATACCCTCCCATCGTTCGATGACATGACGGACGAACGTCCCCTCATGTTCGATGATCTTCCGGATTGGGCCGGCAAGGAGTGGGATCAGCGCTTCCCGCGAGCTGATGCTGCGCCGGTTCAGACTTCAGGTGAAGACCAGTGGGCCGGTGAGGAGTGGGATCGGCAGTTTCCGCGGGCAGACCAGCAACCACAGCGCCGCGCAGCACCGCAAAATGGTGAACAATCCTACTTGTCCGACGCCGACGTCGGATTGCTGTCCGACGATCAGTGGCCGGGAACGGAGCATCCGCCGGAACGCCCCCAAGCCGAGAGCAAGTTAAAGACATTCGGGCGCGAGGCTGCGCATGGTGCCTTGCCAGCTGCCGGCGGTGTTGCCGGTGCCGGAGCGGGCGTTGCGCTAGGTACGGCTGCAGCGCCATTCCTTGGCCCCTTTGCGCCGGCCGGGCCCATCATTGGCGGATTGATCGGTATGATCGGCGGTTCTACCGCGACCGATAAAGCGCAGGCGATCGCCCTTGACGCTATTGGCTTCAACGATGACGCGCAGCGTGCCGCCAACATCCAGGCGAACCCGAAGACGGCGTTTGTCGGCGGCATTGCTCCGGCCGTCGCAACAATGTCTCCCGCAGCCGGCGCCCGTGTCGGTGAGCGTGTCCTCGGCGGCGCGCTCATGGGCGGTTTCGAGGCCGGGCAGGAACTCTACAACGAAGGCTCAGTCGACCCGACGAAGCTGGCGGTCGCAGGCGCCGCGGGCGCAGCGTTCCCGCGCTTCAACCGCGCTGGTGAAGCCCTGTCCGGCGCTGGCGCTCGCGCAGTTGGCCGCGTCGCCGGCCGCCCCAATGTCGACCTCAACCCAGCTGCCCAGCCGGCACAGGAAGAGGCGCAGGTATCGCAGCAGCCCGCCGTCGAGGGCGAAGCTGCGACCGTCCAGCCCGCTCCTCCCGAGACCGGCGACACCGTAGGCAATCCACAATCCAGTCCGGAGCGGTCGGAGCGCGTTTACGGAAAAGACAACGCGCCGTCCGAACAGGGCGACATGCTGACCACAGGGGATGTGGATCCGGCAACGGCGGCGGCGTTGCTGGATCAACTCGAGGGAAAGCCTGCCCGCCAATCTGCGCCACAGCCAGTACAAGAGCCCAACCAGCAGCAAGTGGTTCGTCCCGCACAACAGGTTGAGGGTGTGCAGCTGCCATCATTTGACGAGATGCCAGGTGAACCCGAACCCGGCGCATCGATGCCGGCCGCCATGAAGGACGATAAAGTCCAGGGCGAAGTCGGCGCCGAAGGACTACCCGGCACGAAGCCCGACCTGCCCGAGACAGTGCGCGACTCCAAGTCGCCCACCGTGCGCGGCCTGATGGACAAGCTCCTGAAAGACGAAGGCGGCTGGGTCGACCACGGCAAGATTGTCGACGACCTGAAGTCCAAGCTCAAGGGATCGGCCTTTCTCCATTCATTCCTCGAGCCGGGACGCAAGCCGACCAAGAGCTACATCGCCCGCGGCGTCCACGATGACAATCTCAGCCCCCAGGAGGAATACGCACGCTCGCTCTCGGACGAACTCTACAAGGTGCGCAAGGCGAAAGAACAACACGTCATTGACCTGCAGAAGTGGGCGGCGTCACTGCCGGAGGAGCTGAACAACCCAAAGACGCTCGAGCGGATGTATTTTGCGCGCGAGGCCGGCAAGATCGGCCAGCTCGATCCGCATGAACAGGCGCTCTATAATCAGCACCTGAAACCCCTCTTTGACGAAAACGACCGGCTTTTCGATCAGGTTTCGAAGCTTGATCCGGACATGCTTGGTCCCAAGATTACGGAACACATCTACCGCATCGGAAAAGGCGACTCGCCGGAGCGAAACATCCTGAACCCGGGTGAGAGCGCCGATCCGATCGAGGGCACGTATGCGCTCGCCACGCGTCCTCGCGGCACGATGCTCGATCGCAAGTTCGTTGCGTTGGAGAGCCCGGAGGGTCGTCGCTATGTCATCTCGCTAAACCATGACGGCTTCACATTGTGGAACAATGGCCGACCGATGAAGGTGGTCGACCCCGGCTTCGAATACAAGAATGGCGAGAGCTATCAGTTGGGTCACCGCGACTTCACGATGAAGGAAGCGACGACACCGGAGATCGAAGAGCACGCCCGCGTGGCCGGCGGCGGCAAGCCCGAATATTACCACAACGCCGCCCTCTCCGCCTCTGCGGCCAATCTCGACCTTGGCGAGATTGCGCGGCACCTGCAGTTCCTGCAGGATCTTAAATCAAACCCCGAATTCCTGAAGCACGCCAAAAAGCCAGGCGAGAAAGCACCGGACAACTACATCGAGACGCGGCTCCAAAACTTCAAGGGCTGGAAGATGGACCCGCAGCTTGCGTATGTCATGGATGACTTCGCCCGCCCAGGGATCAACGAGCCTGCAATCAACCGCCTGCGGCAACTGAGCCAAGCCGTCACCAAAACGATCTTCTGGATGCCGACGGCGCACATCCGCAACGTGGGAGAACATTGGTTCGTTGAGCGCGGCTTCCGATGGCTCCCCGGTACTGGCGGTTATAAAAGCCTCGCCCTGGATGGCCTGAAGGCGATCAAGTCCGTCGTTCGCCAGGACGAATTGCAGAAGCAGTTGCGTGAGAGCGGAGCCGGTACGATCTACGGCGGCGTGATTTCGCGCAGCGCTCTCGAGAATCTCGCAAAGGGATTTGGGGAAGCGGTCAAAAAGAACCCGTCAAGATGGGACCCTATTGCGCGCCAGTTCGGCGTCGGTCCAAGCGATCTTGTGAAGGCTGTTTACAAGGCTTCAAGCCACGCCATGTGGGCCGCTAACGATATGTTTCTCACTCATTCCGTGCTCGAGCACATGCGCGACGGAATGTCGATGCAGGACGCCATCACGAAAGCGGAGCGACACATTCCGAACTATCGGATCCCAACCACCATCATGGGCAGCAAGCAAGGAGCGCGGATCTTCTCTCAGATTTTGTCCGAACCTACTTTCATGGTCTTCGGCCGCTACCACTATGGGGTCTTCAACTCCTACGTCAACATCGCCAAGGACCTCGTGCGCGGATCTCGCGGCAACAAGCTGGACGCGATCGGAAACTTGTTCGCCATGGGGCTGCTCTCATTCGCCGTCTATCCGGTTCTGGATAAGGCCGCGCGGTGGATCAGCGGCAACGACCACGCAAGCGCCTCGCGGCGCGGGCCTCTCGCGATCCCGTACCATCTTTACGAAGCGGCACGGGGCAAGGAAAACCTCACCACGGCAGCACGCGATACATTCACCCTGTCTCCGGCGCTCTCGACAGCCATGTCGCAGCTTTCAGGTCTCGATTGGCGCGGGAAGCCAATCATCGAACCCGGGGATGTTGCCAAGGCCGCCCGTGGCGATTGGCGCGGTGCAGCTAGAGCGGTCGCGCAGGAGGCTGATTTCCTGGGGCGCGGTCTGGTCTCGCCCTACTCCACCCTGACCACTACGATCAACAAGAACCAAAGCATCGCCGGCGGCCTGCGGGACCAGGCTCTCGATATCAGAAACCCGAGTCAGGGCGCGATCCGCTACGACCAGCAACTGCCCAGGAAGCTGCAAGAATCGGCGATCAACCGCCAAAAACATCCTGTTGGGCTAGCTGAGCGATTGGCGAACAAGGTCACTCGGCCCTAGGACAGCGGAGTGGTCATGTCCCACGCCGCGTGTTAATCTTGGTCATCGCCATCGTATTTCGAGGTCATTGCACCATGATTAGCAAGGCCGACGCGATTATTATTGGTTCTGGCGCATTGGGCGCGGCGACTGCCTACTACCTCAGCAAACGTAATGGCCTCAGCGTCGCTCTGATCGATAAGCATGAGATCGGATCGCAAACGTCACCCCGCGCGGCAGGCATGGTGAGCTGCGTTCGCAAAGGCGAATTGATGATAGGCCTCATCAAGGACGCATGTCGGAAGATCGAAACGTTCACGGAAGAAACCGGGCAGCCTCTAGATTGGGTGCACTCGGGCAGCCTCAGAATCGCGCGTCGCCCGCAAGACGCGGAGGTTATCAAGGGCGACCTTGAGCGAGGTCGCCGCATGGGCCTTGATGTCGAGTTGATCTCTCCAGAGCAGGCCAATCGGCTCAATCCATTCTTGAAGCCGACAGGCGTTGAAGCGGCGATGAGGATAGGTGACGACAGATACTTCGACCCGGCGCAGGTTGCCATTGGCTTCGCCAAGGCCGCCGCGGCTAATGGCGCAATCTTGCTACCAAAGACCGACGTACGTGCCGTGAACATCGTCGGCGGCGCGGTGATCGGCGTGACCACGGCGAACGGTGTCATTGAAAGCCCTGTCGTTGTCGATGCGGCCGGCGCATGGACGCGGCAGGTCGCGGAGGCAAGCGGGATCCGCGTGCCGCTGGTGCCGACACGGCAGCAATTGATCGTCACCGAGCCCCTGGATGGCGCGCGTGCCGACCTGCCGATGATCCGCATCATGGATGCCGCCGTGTATGTACGCCCGTGTCAGGGTGGATTCCTGTGGGGCGTCTACGAGGAAACGCCGCGCTTCTTCGATATGGAGAAGCTTGGGACCGGCTTCGACATCAAGGACATGCCGCTCGACATCGGCGTGCTTCATGCAGCCGCCGATGAGGTGAAGGATCAGCTCCCGTTCCTACAAACCGCCAAGGTGCGCGAATTGCGCGGCGGCATTCCGACGATGACCTCTGACGGCCACCATGTCCTCGGCCCAGCCGACGGCGCGAGCGGCTTCTATTTTGCCAGCGGCTGCAACGTCGCCGGTCTTTCGATCTCGCCGGCCGTCGGTGAGGCGCTTGCGGCCTGGATCGTGGACGGCAAGCCGCCTGTCGATCTATCACCGATGTCGGTCACTCGGTTCAAAGACCAATCGTGGTCTGAAGCACAATTGCAAAAGGAAGCCGCCTGGCAGTATCGGCACTTCTATGGTGCGGTCTGAATGCTGCTTCGGATCAAGCCGCGAAGAACTCAGGTTGAACACATCTTGTCCGCCCTGCCGCGCAAGCGGACCACCGTCAAGCACGGCTCAACCTCGCAGATGGGCTAAGAAGCCAGTTCGGATGGGATTTCACGTCGGAACGGCGACTTCGCATTCAAGGCCTTCCGAGCGCCAGTCAAAGCGCACCATACCGCCAAGTGGTTTGATGGTTCCTTCGATGAGGCGACTACCAAAGCCCTTGCGTTGTGGCGCATTTACGCTCGGTCCGCCCAGTTCGGTCCAGCGGAGCACCAGCTGTCGATTGTCGGCGCGCGACCAGGCCAATTCTATCCAGCCTTTTTTGTCGGATAGCGCTCCATACTTGATAGCATTGGTCGCCAACTCATGCAGGACAACAGCAATCGCTTGCGCCGCGGTAGGTTCTAACACGGTTTGAAGACCGTCCATCCGGACCCGCGTGCCGTCTTCATCAAGATAAGGGGCAAGTTCCTGCTTGGCGATCGCCGAGACTTCAGCGCCTATCCACCGCGTTTCAACAAACAGCGAGTGAACATTTGCCATCGCTTGGATACGCCCGCTGATCACCTCCTTGAGACCTTCGGAAGTGTCGGACTGAGAAAGATTGATGATTGCCTGTACGTTCGAGAGGATGTTCTTGCTTCGGTGCTCCGCCTCGCGAGCGAGAATGCTAATCTGCTCCTGAGCCCGCTTCTGCTCGGTAATATCCCTGGCAATCTTCGATGCGCCAACGATGTTGCCGTGGGCATCTTTGACCGGAGAAACAGTGAGCGAAACGGCGATTGAGCTACCATCCTTACGTCGCCGAACAGTCTCAAAGTGGTCGATCCGTTCACCACGTCGGATGCGCGTTAAAATCTCACGTTCTTCGCTTAGCCGCTCCTCGGGAATCACAAGCGTAATGGGCCGACCTACCGCCTCAGAGGCCGAGTAGCCAAAGATGCGCTCGGCCGCCTTGTTCCAGCTCGTAATAATGCCGTCCAGATTCTTGCTGACGATCACGTCGTCGCTGGACTCAACTATAGAGGCCAGCAGATTGGCCAAGCGCTCGGCACGTTCGCGGGCCGGCTCGTTGACGAGAGGCCCGCGTTGAAGTCCCGACTGGTCTTTGGATATCAATGGGGAATTCCCGAAACGTGGATGCTGCACTGCCGTTAGCGACTAATCATAGCACCAAAAACGGCCTAAATGTCTCCGTTGGATCCGAAGCAGTAAGCCTAGGTTAGAGCAGACGCCGGACTCGGTTTTAAAACACTCCCTGGGCCGGTGCTTTCGCCCGCTGCAGCAGCACCTGAAATCCGCTTGCGCGCGCCCTGAGGTTGCGCTTGGATGGAGTCTGGCCTGGAGAGCGAGTTGTGCGCATACTGGCGTTTGTCGCGCTTTGCGGCGCATTGGTTGCCGCGTCTGCGAGCGCTGAAACGGTCGACGTCAAATATCGGGGCGCGGTTGATCTCAAACCGTTCGCCTGCACCGACATAGCCCGTAGCAGCTTTATTCAGCGCGTCTGCTACGACAAGGCGCAGAGCTATATGCTCATCAATCTTCGCGGCACATACTACCACTATTGCGAACTACCGCCGGCCGTACTCGACGCATTCCTTGCCGCGCCTTCGATGGGACAGTTCTACAATCAGAACATCAAGGGTACCGGTGCGGATGGGCCGTATGACTGCCGAACGCATAGGGTTCCGAAGGCCGCCGCGCCTGATCCAGCAGGCATTGCTATGGCGTTACTGGGAGATTGAGGCTCATGGCTGACCTGTCTCCGCTGATACTGATCGTTGCGACGCTGAATTTAAATATCTCCGAAAGGATCAACATCGTCTCTCAGCCATCGCAGAACCTGGACCAATGTCAGCAAGCTGGCGAACTTGCAATTAAAGCCGGGACCCAGTTGGCGGGCTCTTGGTCTTCCTATGTGTGCCACGACAACACTCGCCAACAGGCAATAATGCGCGCGCTGGGCGTGATTGCCTTTGTGAAATCAGACGGCAACATAAAAATATCTGAGGGCTACAAGCTGACGATGGAGGAGTGCAAGACCATGGGGATGGCGACAGTCGCGACAGGGTTGTTCCCGAGGGGAAGTTGGGTTTGCTACGACTTGAAAGACTTTGAGCAAGCCCCACCGTAGTGAACGCCGCGCTACCCAATGTTGCTAGTGGACAACGACATCCCCGCTCCTATAAAATCGCCATGACTGAAAAGCTTGGTTTAGCCACAGGCGGTGATGCGAGCCCTGAGAAGGCCGTTCGCCTCACAAGCCCCGCATACCAAAAGGCCCATGGGTCGGCGCCCCACGCCAGCAAACCCTGCGGAGATACGGCATCGGCCGAGTACATCACGGCAGAGATCAGCGCCAAGCTGGCGTGCGTGGTGGCCTGTCCGCCGATATAAAACGTCGCCGCGGCCGGTGTCGTCAGGGCGTTCACGCCGAAGGTCATGCCGGACCACGTCTCACCGGTCAGAAGATCGACCATCACGCCTGCCCAGCACGCCGTCGAGACGGAAGCGGATGGGTATTCGCTCATCGCGACAAAGTATGGTCGTCCCACCACATAGCTAGGAAATCCGGTGATGGCCTGGACGTTTCCGTGCGTGTAAATCTTGAACAACAAGCCGCTGCTGGTTGTCAGTCCGTAGTCATTATTGCTCGACGCCCCATTGCCTGTGTAGAATACGCCCCCAAACGTCACTGACGCATCCTGAGGCGTAACGATCGCAGCCATGGTCACGCCAGAGACCGGCGTGTCTATGATCCCTGTAGCAGTGAGCCCTGCCCCACTCGGGAAGTACACGCCGGCACCTTGAAGCGGTGAGATCTGAGCGACCGGCGATCCGCTGACGGTAGCTCCCTTTCCTGTCAGCAAGTTCACAAATGAATTGCCAACCGGAACACCGACATAGCGCAGATGCGGCGTATAGGCAGGATGATCGCGATTGATCTCGGCCCGGAAGCCTGGATAGACCAATCGATTGCGCGGGATAATTAGCCCCATGACCGATCATGCGTTCAGGTTTTGATTGTATGTTCGGTATTTCACGGTTTGTGTTCCGCTGGTCAGCGCAAAGCCAGAATTGTTCTGGAGCGCGAGACGGAACGAGCCCGGCGGCAGCAGAATTCCCTGAACAGCGCCCACCAGCAATGTTTGCGACGCCGCAGCTATCAGCGGAATTACACCGCACGGCGCGAACGTTGGTGTCACCGTCGCCTGCGTTCCAGCCGTCAATTGCCCGTCACCATACGTCGAACTATCATCAAGCAATTGATAGAGCCACAGCGCCAGTGTCGCGCCAGAGGCAATTGTCGATGACGCAATCGCGCAGCGCACCGACACGTCCATAAACTGATCGAGATTGGTACCGTTGGCGATGTCACTGACGGTAGACAGAACCGTCTTGCCGTTTGCCATCGACACGAGATCGGAGGAATTGATGCCGGTGGTCCAGGTTAGCCCGGCGCCATTGCCCCCGGTCCATGCAGTACGACTGGTCATGGGGTCTTCTCATCTACGGGCACCGACCCGTTGTTTAAACGCCAGGTCAACAGACCAAGCGAGATCAACCAATGTGTCGGCCTCCTTGCGGCTTCGTTTACAAATTCGGTTTCGAGGTCCTAGGTATTTTTGGGGCACTGTTAAGCGCGCGCGAGGCCCCCGGCCTGTCCAGCTACCCCCAGGGAGGTCCATCGAGCGCCTACGCGTGAAGCCGGCGCGGTGTGGGGCGTCGTTTGGATCTCGAAGCGCTGCGGGAGAAATTTAGAATTTGGACGGCGCGACGATCAGCGTTAGCCGGGATGCCCGCCGCGCACTTCGGGTGAAGTTGATGCTACAGCCATCAGTTCTTCATACGCGCGTCACGGAGCCGACGTGCTCCGAAACGCACGGGCGAGCTTATCTCGTATGACAATGAACCAAGCCCACAGCTTCGCAAACCAGTGAAGCTTCAGCAGCTTTGGCTTCACCACCGCGAACAGTCGTTCCACAATGAGTAGACTGGCGGCATACGCTGCGATGATCATCGCTGTGCCGCTGATCCAGTGGCCTTCACCAGCCACCGCTAGAGCGATGAGTTTCAAAGGCTCAACCAGACAGACCGGTACGGCTAACAGCGCGAGTGATTGGTAGGGACCAAGTTTCTCTATGGCTTGCCGCAAGCTAGTCACTCCCAACATACGCATCTCCCCCCTCATACGGATCCGTCCGCCGAGATTTTTTGCCGCCGGTCGCGCCACAGATCCGCCGACCTACGTTTATTTTCCGACTCGAGCCCGGGGGGGGGTCCCGTCGCGGCCAAGAGCTGACATGGCTAACAACGGGACCAGCGCAGCCAGTTGACCAAGTGCGGCGCGCGCTTTTGAGGCTGCAACTGTGCTGCTGTGCTTTCGTTCCTGGGCCGACCGGGAGCAACGTGTCGGGCTCGCAGCTGTCGGGCGGCCACGGGGACCTCGCCGCCAGCGCGCGCGTTTACGCACCCCATGACCACCATAGACATCATTCGCGTTCGCGACGGGACCTATGCCGTCACCCTCAACGACGACGTCGTCGCGGTCGGACTAACCAAAGCCGCCGCGTGGCGCGCGGCGGAGGAGCTGGTGATGTCCGACACCGCCGAGGACGCGCTTCTATCCCCCGCCCCGCGTCCCCAGCACCGGCAAGGCCGGACAGCGAACTCATGGCCTACGCAGCAACGCGGCCCGCTTGAAATCAGATGCGAGCGGCGTTCCGCTTGCGGAGTACCTCGGCAAGGTCGAGCAGACCAATCTTGCTCATAGCCCCGGTTTGTAGTATTTTCCTGAGATATAACTACAAATCATGGTTAAGGCCATGTCCGAGCAAGAGAAACGCCAGCGTAAGGCAGCCATTGGTTACACGCGGACCAGTTCGGCCGCCAACGTCGGCGACGACAAAGACTCGGTGGTTCGGCAGCGCAAAGCCATACAGGCGTATGCAAGCCGCGCGGGCTACCGCATCGTTGCCTGGCACGATGATCCGGCCGTCAAGGGCGCCGATGCTATCGACGCCCGGCCGGGCTTCGCGGCGGCCTTAGAACAGATCGCCGGCAATGGCATCCGCACCATCATCGTCGAGACTGCCAACCGCTTCGCTCGTGATCTAATTGTGCAGGAAACCGGCTTCCGGCGCCTGCAGGCTGACGGCATCACGCTAATCGCTGCGGACAAGCCGGACTCGTTTGTCGACGATACACCGACCGCGGTGCTGGTGCGGCAAATCCTTGGTGCTGTAGCGCAGTTCGACAAGGCGATGACGGTGGCAAAGCTACGTGGCGCCCGTGAGCGCAAGCGCCGCTCTGGCGCCCGTGTAGAGGGCCGCAAGCCTATCGCTGAAAGCCATCCGGAGGCCGCTGCGATGGCTCGGCAGCTGCGTGCACAACAGCCACGCATTTCCCTGCGGGACATCAGCAAGGCGATGGCGGAGGCTGGCATCGTCACCAAGCCCGGCAAGGGAAAGAAGCGGCCCGGCGGACAGTCCTACAGCGCGAGCGCGATTGCGGCGATGCTGGCCTGATCCTCCTCAGATTCGCCGGCTGCGCGGCTTGCCGGCAGACCTAGCGGGCGGCCCGCGCGTCACGTCGACAGAAGCAAGGATGTGCCAAAGGCCAACAAGCCGGCGGATGCCACCACCAGGCCGTCGAACATCGCACAGAGAACGTCGAATTCGCGTTCGTGCATCTGCCAATCCTGCGCTTGCTGACTGCGTCTCCCAAACTGATACACCCGGCTGGGGCTCATAACCCAGCAGCTAAGGGTGGTACCGTAGTCGCACGGGGGCGTAGTCCCGCGCCGGAGATTGAGGCAGCCTGCCCCCATGATCTCGCGCTTGGCGCCGGGGCGTGAGGGCCTAAGGGCGTTTGGGAGTTATTGGCTCCGCTTCTCGGTCCATCTCAGTATGCCCAGCACGAGCATGCCGATCGGCCAAACAATGAAGATAACTCTCTCCCAATCTTTGTACGCCCGATATTGATCAGCGGTATGAGAATAGCCCCGCGTCGAGCAATAGGCGCTATGGCAGTCGTGCGGTAGGCAGCCGCCATTCGCGCACTCCCGAATTGGACCATCTCCAAACCGGCCCGCACCGTAGATGAACAAAATCATCATGGGGACGCTGACCACCCAGGCAATGGCCCGCCGACCAGACTTGAATGAAAACCTCCAACCCATGCCGCCGAATATGCGCCGTAGGCCGCCGACATGCCAGTGTGGAAGATTTGTGGACCGCCCCGCCTGCCCGGCACGACCGCTGCCAGCGGGCCTCGTAAGATAAGCGCTACCTTGTCCCGATAAGTCCAGGACAGCGGGGCCGCGGGCTCTGCCGTTCGCGATGACCAGGCCAAGAGGGGATAGAATGAGCTTTGCCAGCAGGATGAAAGAGGCCAAGGCGCGGCTCGAGGCTGCCGAAGGGTACGATGATCCCTGGTGTACGCAGCTCGAGCCCGAGCTGAAAAACGTGGAGTCCATTTCGACCCACGCCATCATGGATCTGCTCCGAGTCAATGCAACGACTGCCCGAGGGCGACGCCTTGCCGCCGTCATGCGCACGCTGGGCTACGTGCCGATCCGAAGCCGCCGCCTGATGCCTGGCGGGTTCAGAGACACGTGTACGCGCGGCTGGGCCAAGCCCCTAAGGTCCAGTTCGGCGCACTGAAAGAAAAGAGCCGGAACGGGTTACCGGCCGAATTGCGCGCCAAATGCACCAGACATACCTCTCCCCCTTTCCGCCTTCAGTATGGGGCCAGCCCTTCCTGAAGCTCCTGACTAGGGAGAGGACCTCGTCGGCCCCGCGTACTAGTTTGCCCTTCCGACCCTCATGGGGTTCAGCACGGCGTTGCCCCCGCCGTGTCCGCCCGCCAAGCCCTTCTGGAAGGGGCCGGCGCTTGAGACGATTTTTTCGGCTCGTCTCGCAAGACGCCCGGGGCGGGTTGTCATCCCGCTGACGGAGCGACTTGCCTTGCAACCGTTCCCGGGGTTACCGGGCGCCTGAAGGCCGCGGGAAGGAATGGGGACACCTGAACCCGCGTGTTTTGATTCCGGTTCGATCAAACGATCGTCGAGCACACCGGCGTCACTCACCGCTTCGAGGTGCGGTGCCCTGCGGTCATTCATCTGCGGATGCGAGGTTTGGCCTCACGTTGCCGGCGACAGGATCATGGCCGATCTCGACCTGTCGCTATTCTCGCGACGATCGGCTGTGGTTCGTTTGATTTGCGGCGGGAGCCTCCGAGCAGACCCGCAATCACGTGCCACGGCCGATCGAACGTGGTGGTTCGTATCAGCGCGTGGGCCCGCCAAAGCTGGGTATACCCAGCGCATCGGTGAGCTTGTCGATGAATTCTTGCTGGCAGTTGGGGGCAACGAAGATCAAGTTGTCCTCGCCCGGCCATTGCCTCTGTCGAATTACGAGATCGCCGCTGTCGTTGAAGTAGATTGCAGTGGCTAATTGCTCCCGGAGCACCATCGCCCCGTCGACAGACCAATCGAAGTCATCTCGAGCGCCAGCGGCTGGCACCTCGGCGGCTGGGGAATTTCCGCGCTTCAACTTCCCCACTGGGGAATTTTGAATTTCCCCACGGCGCGCCCTGACGGTCTTATGGTCGCAGCCAATTTCTTCTGCGATGGACCGAGCGCTGCGCGTTGGATCGGTCGCTATCGCCGCATCGATTGCCGCGCGCGTTTCCGCCCTGGTTGCTTTGTGGGAGGTTAGATTTTCCTTGCGTTCTGAAACGGCTTCTGCCAAAGATAGCACATTCATATTTCGATCCCTGTCGAGATGTGGTTGCGATGCTCTCCCTAGGTGGTGGCCGAAAGAGAGTAGTGAGAGTTTCAAGGCGCCTCCGGCTTCGTCACCCGGGGGCGCTTTTGTTTTTGAAGTACAACTCGGAAGACACAGCGCTCCTCCGAGCGGAGACGCCCTGCCATCGATCAGACATGTGCACTATGGTGTGTGGTGGTGGGAGGCGTTTGTGACCGCGGCGACGCAGCGATGAGTGACTCAACCCATCGGTCCAAATCAGAGGCCCTGTAGAACGGAATCCTTCCTACATGGATGACGTCCGGTCCAACTCCACATGATGCGTACCGCGCGAGCGTTTGCACACTGCGGGCAATTCCGAAATTGTCTAGCAGGTAGTCTGACGCCTGACGTCGGCGAAGCAGTTTGCGATTTTCCATGATGGCCACCGTTTCGAGTTTCTCGGGATCGCCGAGCGTTGCCTTGCAATGTTGTGGGTGGTGCTTGTGGCTTCGTTTACGGGCCATCCGCGGCGGCGGCGCCCAAGTGCGACGGCGGCAGCAAGGCGTCGCGGTCGCGAGGGCATCCGGGGCTCTGGCGACGTCCGTATCGAAAGCAGCCCAGCGCCGCCTCATGGAACACCGTTACGAAACGGCGACCTTGAATATCGTCACCCGATGATTTGCGATTCCTGCTCATGGGCCGGCCCTCCAGCCCGATAGGATCGTTTGCAGGGACTCCAGCTCAGCGGCGTTGACTGTTTCGCAACGTGCCCACGCAACGGGCTCGATTAGCCCCCTGACTGCTGCCTCGACACAGTCGCGGAGATCACGCGGATCCATCGCGTCGAGTTCCCAACACCGCTGACCGTATCGTTCGGCGAACCATCGATAGCGGGGGTCCTTGCGCTTGTCCGAGACCGGGAACGACGGCAGGCCGATCACCTGGTTCGCCGTTAACGCAATCCGCCTGAGGTCGATGTGACTGCCGCCGTACTCAGCGAGTCGCTGCGGCAGATCGTGCTCGGACATGAACAGGCCGCTCGGATCGCGGTCCCCAACGTAGAGCGCCACCATGGGACGCCCGTCATCGTCGCCGGCGATATCATAGACCGCGGTCGCGCTGCCAAACCCGTGCATGACACGAAATCCAACCGCGTAATGGTCGAGCACGGGTTTTAGGACGCCCCGGATCGTGCCTTTCTCAGACCAGACTTCAACGCGGCAGGGCTGCTGATCCCAGAAGTCGCGGCGATAGGACCGGGCAACGGTGCGAGCGTATGCTGCGGGATCTTTCCACGTCGATACCCGCTCGAGTTCTCGGGTCTCGTCGACGATCCATTCCCATGGGATGAGACCTTGCTCGCGCGCAATCCGCAGCAGACGGTAAACCTTCTGCATCTCGTTGGTGGACATGGACGTGATAAGCCCGCGCGTGAACAGCTTGTAACCGATGCCGCGTCCGGTGATCGGCTGAGCCTCCTCGGCGATGTCGCGCATCTGCGCAATCAGATCGAGCGAGGCCTTCGCCATGCCGCGGCCGGGCTTTTTTGATCCTGTTTGAAAATGCTCATTCATGACAACGCCACCACGGAACAAGCCAAGAACACGCTCCGGGACTTTTTCCGGGACTTTGCGCCGTCAGACCCTGATTTTTGCTGTCTTTCGGCCTGTTTTTGTTCGCGGAGCCCTATTCCGGTCGGCCCGCAAAACTCAAACAATTCAATGGGTTTACAGGTAAAAACACGGCCTGCGCCGCTTACGCATTCCAGTTCTGGAAGCTCGGATGCACCAGCGCCTCCGGCGCAATCGCGAGCACGATCAGCGCCGCCACCGCCAGCGTGCGGAAGGTGATGGCGCGGCGGTCGACCATCACCGCGATCAGCACCACCGCCGTCATGAAGAACGATCGCTGGGTCGCGACCTCGGCTCCCGACAGCAGCAGATAGAACGCCGCGGCGACGAGCGCAGCCGCCGCCGCCCATTTCTTGATCGGGTATCCCGCCGTCAGCGCCGGAAACAGCGCCAGCAGCGCGCGGATCGTGAAAAACACCACGCCCGCGACCACGGCCATGTGGTAGCCGGAGATCGACAGCACATGGCCGAGCCCCGAGATGAACATCGCATCGTTGACCGGCGTCGTGATCGCGTCGCGCCGGCCGGTCAGCAGGGCGGTCGCGATCGCGCGCTGATCGCCGTCGAGCGTCGTGCGGATCCGCGCGTCGATGGCATCGCGCAGCCACTGCATGAAGGCGGCATAGCGCAGCGCGAGGCCGCCGGCGGCCGGCGGCTCCCTGGTCTTGACCGCGCCCATCGCGAAGCCGGAGGCGCCGATGCCCTGGAAATACAGGTCGCGGCCGAAATCATAGGAGCCCGGACGTTGCGGCCCGAGCGGCGGCATCAGCCGCGCCTTCAATTCCACGAAGCTGCCGACGTCGGGCGCGGTGCCCTTCTTCACCGAGAGCCTGACGCGCTCGAGTTTTGGCACCTCGCGCTGGCTCTCCATCGATACGACGCGCAGCACGAAGCGGTCGGTCTTCTCGCGGATATCGCGCGTCTCGACGAAGCCGGTCAGCGCTACGGAATATATCGGACGCGCCAGCACGCCGTGGGCGATCCGCGCCGTCTTCCATGTCGCCATCGCAAAGCCCGCAGCGACCGCAGCAAGTATCACGACGGCGGGAAACACGCTGCGCCGCCGCAGCAGCAGCGCCAGCAGGCAGAGCGCGATCGCGACGCTCGCCGCGACCGGCAGCACCGGCTCGTGCTCTGCCGCGAAGTAGAACGCAATGCCGGTGCCGAACGCCACCGGCACCCACGGCAACAGCCGTCCGGCGCCGGCTTCCGCGCGCGCCCATTGCCGCAAGGTCTCGACGTAAGGCCGCCAGATACTGGCACGTACCGGAAGATAGCTGCCAACCGGCGCAGCCGCCCGCGGCGGCCACGTCCCCGCGTAGCCGCGTTTGCCGCCCGGCGTCGTGCCCTGCTCCGCCATTCCGCTCGCGATCCCTGCCGGGCAGCAGGCTAGCGGATGCCGCAGTCACCCGACTAGCGGAACGGAACCGAAACACGCAACCGAAGGCTGTGATCTCCGGGGACAGGGGACGCGCTGAGGTGCGCTAGATCAACGGCGTCTGTGACGAGACGTGATGGCAGGCGATCTTCCAGCCGCCGTCCTCGCGCGCGATCACCCAGGTGATCTTGACGGCGAGCGAAGGCGCATCGCCGTCGAGAAAGAACGACGCGATGCCCGCCATGTTGACGAGATCGGTATTCACCCGCTCGGTCCTGACCTCGCTGAAGCGAACGCGCGGCGCCTGCCAGCGCGGCAGGCCGTCGAAATAGGCTTTGACGTCGTCGCGGCCGCGATACAGCGTCGGGTTCGAGCCGAAGAAGAACGCGTGCTGCGAGTACAGCGCGGCAAGCGCCTCCGCGTCGAGCTTGCTGAATCCCGCGGACCATTTCGCGACTATGGCGGAGGCGATGTCGTCGCTTTCACTTGGCATCGATCGCCCCGTCAGCTGTCCTTGCCGGACTGTTCTAGCCCTTGTCTAACCCTTGTTGCCGCCGACTTCCTTGGCGAAGGTGTCGCGCAGCCCGATGGTGCGATTGAACACGAGCCTGTCCGGCGTCGAATCCGCGTCGCGCACGAAATAGCCCTGCCGCTCGAACTGCATCACCTCGGGCGAATTGCTCTCGGCGATCGCAGGCTCGACCCGCGCATCGCTGAGCACTTCCAGCGACTGCGGATTGAGGTCGGCGACGAAATCGGCGGCGTTCGGGCTCGGATTGGCGAACAGCTGATTGTAGATCCGGATCTCCGCCGGCTTCGACTGCGCCGCCGGCAACCAGTGCATGGTCGCCTTGACCTTGCGGCCGTCCGGCGCGTTGCCGCCCTTGGTCGCGGGATCATACGTCGCGCGCAGCTCGACGATCTCGCCGGCGTCGTTCTTGATCACGCCGGTGCACCTGATGAAGTAGGCGTAACGCAGCCGCACCTCATTGCCGGGTGACAAACGGAAGAACTTCTTCGGCGGATTCTCCATGAAGTCGTCGCGCTCGATATAGAGCTCGCGGCCGAATGCGATTCTGCGCGTGCCGGCGTCCGGATTGTCGGGATGGTTGATCGCCTCGATCTCCTCGACCTGCCCTTCCGGATAGTTCTCGATCACAACCTTGAGCGGTCGCAGCACCGCCATGCGACGCAGCGATGTGCGGTTCAGCTCCTCGCGGATGCAGAATTCGAGCATGCCGACATCGACCACGCTGTTGGCCTTGGCGACGCCGATGCGCTTGATGAATTCGCGCACCGCGGCCGGCGGCACGCCGCGGCGCTTGAGACCGGCGACGGTCGGCATCCGCGGATCGTCCCAGCCCGAGACGTGGCCGTCACGGACCAGCTGGGTCAGCACACGCTTGGACAGCAGCGTGTAGGTCAGGTTCAGCCGTGCCATTTCGTACTGGCGCGGCTTCGAGGGCACCGGCAGCTTGTCGAGCAGCCACTCATAGAGCGGACGGTGATCCTCGAACTCCAGCGTACAGATCGAATGGGTGATGCCTTCGATCGCGTCCGACTGGCCGTGGGCGTAGTCGTAGCTCGGATAGATCGACCATTTGTCGCCGGTGCGCGGATGGTGGGCGTGCAGGATGCGGTACAGCACGGGATCGCGCAGGTTGATGTTGCCGGCCGCCATGTCGATCTTGGCGCGCAGCACGCGGGCGCCGTTGGGAAACTCTCCGGCCTTCATGCGGCGGAACAGGTCGAGGTTCTCCTCGACCGAGCGGTCGCGGAACGGCGAGTTCTTGCCCGGCTCGGTCAGGGTGCCGCGCGACGTGCGGATCTCCTCCTGCGACTGATCGTCGACATAGGCATAGCCGGCCTTGATCAGGCCTTCGGCCCAATCATACAGACGGTCGAAATAATCCGACGCGAAGAAGAGGTTGGTGCCCCAATCGTAGCCGAGCCAATGGACGTCGGCCTGGATGGAGTCGATGTATTCCTGCTCCTCCTTGGTCGGATTGGTGTCGTCGAAGCGCAAATTGCACTGGCCGCCGAACTCCTGCGCGATGCCGAAATTCAAGGCGATCGACTTGGCGTGGCCGATATGCAGGTAGCCGTTCGGCTCCGGCGGGAAGCGGGTCACGATCCGGTTGTGCCTGTGGGAGGAGAGATCGGCCTGGACGATGTCGCGGATGAAGTCGCGCCCTGCCTCTGCCGTCGTGTCAGTCGTCATCAAAGGGTTCCCTGGAGGAGTCAGTTCAACCTTCTGCCAAATTCGTGCCCTCCGGCCAAGCCTGGTTTGAAGCTGGTTTCAGGTCTGGTTTGGCGGGCAAAAGGCCAACCGAGGCTTTAGTTATGTCCGGTTCCTGCTATACACCACCGCCGTTCCCAGCATACGTCTCGTTCGATCATGACCAATCCCGTCGTTACCCGCTTCGCCCCCTCACCGACCGGCTTCCTCCATATCGGAGGTGCCCGCACCGCGCTGTTCAACTGGCTCTATGCCAGGAAGCTCGGCGGCAAGATGCTGCTCCGGATCGAGGACACCGACCGCGAACGCTCGACCAAGGAGGCGATCGACGCCATCCTGGACGGCCTGAAATGGCTGGAGCTCGACTGGGACGGCGACGTCATCTACCAGTTCAGCCGCGCCGCCCGCCATCGCGAGGTCGCCGAGGGCCTGCTCGCTGCCGGGCGGGCCTATTACTGCTACGCCACGCCGGAGGAACTGGCCGCGATGCGCGAAAAGGCGCGCGCCGCGGGCCGCACCCGTCTCTATGATGGCATGTGGCGCGACCGAGATCCGGCGACCGCGCCGTCCGACGTCAAGCCGACCATCCGCCTCAAGGCGCCGCAGACCGGCGAGACCGTGATCGAGGACCAAGTCCAGGGCCGCGTGGTCTGGCAGAACGAGAACCTCGACGACCTCGTCCTGCTGCGCGGCGACGGCACCCCGACCTACATGCTCGCGGTCGTGGTCGACGACCACGACATGGGCGTCACTCACATCATCCGCGGCGACGACCACCTGATCAACGCCGCGCGCCAGAAGCAGATCTACGACGCGATGGAGTGGGAGTTGCCGAGCATGTCCCACATCCCGCTGATCCACGGCCCCGACGGCTCGAAACTGTCGAAGCGGCACGGCGCGCTCGGCGTCGACGCCTACCGCGCGCTGGGCTATTTGCCGGCCGCCTTGCGCAACTACCTCGTCCGGCTCGGCTGGAGCCATGGCGACCAGGAGATCTTCTCGACCCAGGAGATGATTGACGCGTTCGACCTCTCGGGCATCGGCCGCTCGGCGGCGCGGTTCGATTTCGCCAAGCTGGAGAACCTCAACGGGCACTACATCCGGCAGAGCGACGATCAATCCCTCGTGACCCAGTTCGAGCGCGTGCTGGATTATGTTCCTGAAGGTGCCGCGCTGAGGGCCAAGCTCAACGATACGACCCGTGCGCAATTGCTGCGGGCGATGCCGAGCCTGAAGGAGCGCGCCAAGACGCTGATCGAGCTGATCGCGGGCGCCTACTTCATCTTCGCCGATCGGCCGCTTGAGCTCGATCCGAAAGCGGCGGCGCTGCTCACGCCGGACACGCGCGCGCTGATCGGCCGCCTGCGAACTGCGCTGGAAGCCGTCAACGACTGGACGGCGGAAAGCACCGAGACCGCCATGCGGAATTTCGCCGAACAGAACAATCTCAAACTCGGCGCCGTCGCCCAGCCGCTGCGCGTGGCGCTGACCGGACGCACAACGTCGCCGGGCATCTTCGACGTGCTGGCCGTCCTGGGACGCCAGGAGTGCCTCGCCCGCCTCGCCGATCAGGCGGCGTGATCCTGCATGGACCCCCTCCAGGGTCCATCTTGCAGCGCACATTGCAATGAGCTACCCATCCCCGGACGCCTTCTCAACAAGCCGTTCCGCCCCGCCATGGGCCGCAATTTAGCGACTGGGCAAGGTCGGTTTTCGCAACGAATTCATCGGGGATATCGCGATGGACGCAAAATCCAGCAAGACAGCCACACTCACCATCGGCAACAAGAACTACGATTTCCCGATCCTGAGCGGCACGGTTGGGCCTGATGTCATCGACATCGGCAAGCTCTACGGCCAGGCCGGGGTGTTCACCTACGACCCCGGCTTCACCTCGACCGGCAGCTGCCAGTCGAAGATCACCTATATCGACGGCGACGCCGGTATCCTCGAATACCGCGGCTATCCGATCGAGCAGCTCGCCGAGCATGGCGATTTCCTGGAGACCTGCTACCTCCTTCTCCGCGGGCAGCTTCCGACCCCGGCGCAGAAGAAGGAGTTCGACTACATGGTCACGCACCACACCATGGTGCATGAGCAAATGGCCCGCTTCTTCCAGGGCTTCCGCCGTGACGCGCATCCGATGGCAATCATGGTTGCCGCGGTCGGCGCGCTGGCTGCGTTCTATCACGACTCCACCGACATCAACGATCCGAAGCAGCGCGAGATCGCTTCGATCCGCATGATCGCGAAGATCCCGACCTTGGCTGCGATGGCCTACAAGTACACGGTCGGCCAGCCCTTTGTGTATCCGAAGAACTCGCTCTCGTTCGCCGAGAACTTCCTCAACATGTGCTTCGCGGTGCCCTGCGAAGACTACAAGATCAATCCCGTTCTCGCCGACGCGCTGGACAAGATCTTCATCCTGCACGCCGACCACGAGCAGAATGCCTCGACTTCGACGGTGCGTATCGCCGGCTCCTCGGGCGCCAACCCGTTCGCCTGCATCGCGGCCGGCATCGCCTGCCTGTGGGGACCGGCCCATGGTGGCGCCAACGAGGCCGCACTGGCAATGCTGGCCGACATCGGCACGGTCGACAAGATCCCCGACTTCATCGCCAAGGTGAAGGACAAGAACAGCGAAGTCCGCCTGATGGGCTTCGGTCACCGGGTCTACAAGAACTACGATCCGCGCGCCAAGATTATGCAGAAGATGTGTCACGCGGTGCTGAAGGAGACCGGCCACGGCGACGATCCGATGCTCAAGGTTGCGCTGGAGCTCGAGAAGATCGCGCTCAGCGATCCCTACTTCATCGATCGCAAGCTGTATCCGAACGTCGACTTCTATTCGGGCATCACGCTGAAGGCGATGGGCTTCCCGACCTCGATGTTCACCGTGCTGTTCGCGGTCGCCCGCACCGTCGGCTGGATCAGCCAGTGGAGCGAGATGATCGAGGATCCGCAGCAGAAGATCGGCCGTCCGCGCCAGCTCTACACTGGCGTCGCGCGCCGCGACTATGTGCCGATCGACAAGCGCAACTAAGCTGCATCACTGGGAATACCGAGACGGCGCCGTCATTCCCGATGGCGCCGTTTTCGTTTGCCGCGCGCAACCTCGGTTGCGAGCGCGTCGAGGCGCGGCAGCCAGAACGCCCTGAACCGGTCGAGCCAGTCGTCGACCTCGCGCAGCCGCCCCGGCTCCACCGCATAGATGCGGCGGGTACCGTCGGCGCGCACCGACGCAAAGCCGGCGTCCCGCAAGATCCGCAGCTGCTGCGAGACCGCCGACTGCGTGATGCCGAACTCGCGCTGCACGACCACGACGACCTCGCCCGAACTGTGCTCACCGGTCGCCAGCAACTCCAGGATGCGCCGGCGGACGGGGTCGCCGAGAATGTCGAAAGCGTGCATGGGCCGCTAGCCCCCGCCGCCCGGCTCGGGCTCGCCGCAGTAGAACGCTGTCGTGTTGGCCCCGGCCCTGCGCGCCGCCGCCTCGTCCGTGCCCGCCTTGATCGAGGCGCTGCACCAGTCCGCGCTGCTGCGGCGAATGAAGTCCTTGCCCTCCTCCGAGCCGGGCCACGCCGCCGCGGCCGCGCGATCGAACTGCCCGCCAGGGCCTGCGGCAATGTAGAGCGCGAGCCCCATCAGGGCGAGGTCCCAGCCGACGCCGACGGCGCCGGGCCCATAGCGATCCCAGAAGTCGCCCTCGATCAGCGAGAGATGCTCCAGCTCGAGCCGCGTGCCGCCGGCATTGTCGTCAGTCAGGGTCACGGTGACCCAGCTGATCGTGCCCATCGCCTCCCAGGTCACCGCAAGCCTGCGCGGCGGTTCGCAGGTCGTGATCTCGCCGCCTGCCTGCCCCTGGAACTGGTAGCGGCCGCCCAACCTCAGATCTCCCGAGATCGGCAGGAACCAGCGCGGAATGCGCTCGGGATTGGTCAGCGCATCCCAGAGATCGGCGATGTCGGTGTCGTAGCTCCGGGTCGCAATCACCGCCCGCGCGGGTTTGCCATCGCGTTCCCGGACGGCGACGTCGCGAACGACGGCTCCGACATAGGCAACCGGATCGATCTTCATGGCGGGCTCTCCCGTAATATTAAACATAGCTAATATTAGCGTTATCTAAAATTCCAGCGCAAGCGAAACCGTTGCGGCAGGATGTCGCCGCGGACGAGGTCATCGATTGGCTAACTCGAACGCCGGTCCATCTCGGCCAGCACGATGTCGGCGGCGCGGACGCTGGGCGGCTGGTCGCCGGTCGACATCTTGCCGTCCATCGTCGCGAATGCCACGAGCTGCCGCAGCCGATCGGGCGAATCCTTGAGCACGTCGCCCAGTGCCGCCGCGAGCTTGTCCGGCGTGCAGTTCTCCTGCAGGAACTCGGGGATGATGTCGCTGCCGATCACGAGATTGGCGAGGATCACCGACGACACCCGGATGGCGCGGCGCAGGATGAACGCCTCGGCGGCGCCGACGCGATAGGCCGTCACCATCGGAATGCCCGACAGCGCGAGTTCCAGCGTCACCGTGCCCGACTTCGCGAGCGCCGCCCGGGCTGTGCGGAACGCGGCGCGCTTCTCGGTCTCGCCGATCGCAAGCCGCGGCACCACCGGCCATGACGCGGTGCCTTCGCGCACCATCGCCTCGAGATGCGGCATGGTGGGCAGCACGAGCTCGAACGGCGTCTGTGTGCTGAGCCGGCCGAGTGCCGCGCCGAACAGCGCGAGATGATGCCGGATCTCGCTGCGCCGGCTGCCCGGCAGAACCAGCAGGACCGGCGGTTGCGCGTCGCGCCGCTTCTGCTCCTCCTCGTTCGGCCGCAGCGCCGCAAGCTGCTCGGTCAGGGGATGACCGACATAGCTGCACGGCGGTCCTTGCAGCTTGCGGTATTCCTCCGGCTCGAACGGCAATAGCGCCAGCACGTGATCGACATAGGTTCGCATCGCGCGTGCCCTGCCCGGCCGCCAGGCCCACACCGATGGCGACACGTAGTCGACGATCGGAATGTCCGGATTGCGCACGCGAACGCGACGGGCGACGCGATGGGTGAAGTCGGGGCTGTCGATGATGACCAGCATGTCAGGCGCGTCGGCGAGCACGGCATCGGCGGTGCGGCGGATCAACCGCAGGATCTTCGGCAATTGCTTCACGACGGCGGCAAAGCCCATGATCGAGAGCTCCTCGATCGGAAACAGCGGCGTGATGCCCTCGCCGGTCATCGCGCGGCCGCCGACGCCGGAAAACGTCACGGCGTCGCCGAGACGTTCGCGCAGCACCTTCATCAGCGCCGCGCCGAGGCGATCACCGGATTCCTCGGTCGCGATGAGGAAGACCTTGCGGCTGGTGGTGGGACGAGGCGCCTGCATCAGCCGGCCAGCCCGATGACAAACAGACCTTTGGCGTCGGCAGTCTCGATCAGCGCCTGCGGCTCGGCCGCAAGCGTGTTGCCGGCGATCACCGCGATCCCCGCGATGCCGGCCGCCGCGGCGCCCTCGACCGTGCGCGGACCGATCGTCGGCAGATCGAAGCGCAGATCCTGCTTGCTCTTCGGCGCCTTCACCAGCACGCCGCGGCCGGCCTTGGCGCGGATACGTCCCTCGGCGCGCAGCCGGGCCACGCGCGCGAGCAAGCCGTCGGTGCCTTCGATGTCCTCGACCGCAACCACATGGCCGTCGATCACCACGGCCGCCTGGCCGATGTCGAACGGGCCGAGCGCGTCGAGCACGCCGCGGCCGCGCCCGATATCGGCGAGCGCGGCGCTGTCCGGCGTCATCCGCGTCACGGCGCCCTCCGCGCATCAGGAGATCGGGCGCGACGTCCTTGATGCCGACCATGCGAAAGCCCTGCTGCTCGAGGATGCGCCCGACGCTCGACAGCAAATGATCGTCGCCGCCGCGAAAGGCGCGCACGACGTGGCCGAGCAGGCGCAGCGTGCCCCAGTCGAGCCGGATCTCCGACAGCGCGGGACGCACCAGGGTGCCGATGAAGATCAGGTCGCGGCAGCCTTCGTCGCGGAACAGCCGGGTCGCCCGCCCGAGCTGGCCGACCGAGATCCAGCGGTGGCGAAACTTCTGCAAGCGCGCCGGATCGCAGGCGCCGCGCAGCGCGAACAGCACCGGCGTGATGCCGCGTGCGGCGAGCTGATCGGCAACCGCGAACGGCATGGCGCCGCCGCCGGCAATCACGCCGACCGGCGAGGAAAGCGAGGGAGCCGCGGACGTCATGCTGGCGGCCATCCCCTGCTCATTTGCTATCGGCGGGAAGACAGAGCGGCCGGTGCTTGCCACCCTCGATGAAGGTGAGGATTTCCGCGATCGCGGAATCCTCGCTCGCGAGCGGCTGCACCGCGGCCAGCCGCTCGGCGAAGACGCCGGGGCCGTGGAACAGTTTTTGATAGAACGCGCGCACCGTGGCCAGCCGCGCCTTGGTGAACTGGCGCCGTCGCATGCCGATGATGTTGAGGCCTTCGAGCGCCGCGTACTGACCGTTGGCCAATCCGAACGGAATGATGTCGCCGCGCACGCCGCAGACACCGCCGATCATCACCTGCGAACCAACGCGGGTGAACTGGTGCACCGCCGACAAGCCGCCGATATAGACGAAGTCGCCGATCTCGCAGTGGCCGCCGAGCGTCGCCGAGGTCGCGAAGATCGCGTTGTTGCCGACCGTGCAGTCATGGCCGACATGGCTGTTGTTCATGAAGAAGCCGCGGTCGCCGACGCGGGTGAGCCCGCCGCCCTTGATCGTGCCGACATTCATCGTCACGCCCTCGCGGATCGTGCAGGCCTCGCCGACCTCGAGACGGGTCGGCTCGCCGCGATAGCTGAGATCCTGCGGCGGCCCGCCGAGCGCGGCAAATGGCGAGATGACGCAGCCGGCGCCGATCTTGGTGTGGCCGCTGATGGTGACATGCGCGATCAGCTTGCAGTTCACGCCGAGCACGACATTGGGGCCGATGATGCAGTACGGACCGATCTCGGTGCCGGCCCCGATCACAGCTCCATCCGCAATCCGCGCAGTGGGGTCGATCATGCTCATGCAGTTCAGATCCGGAATTCGTTAATGGCGCCAAAGCGCTACGCTGTCGATTGGGCGGTCGTTAGCGCGACTTTGCCCGCCCTGTCCAGTGACGTATCATGACCACCTGTTGCAAGAGAAGGTCGCAACCGATCCCATGGTCCGGGCCGCCGCGCTGATCCTCAGCCTGTTCTCTCTGCCGATCGGCCCGGAGACGGTCGATCTCGGCAACAGCACGACGGTCGATCTTTCGCGCTTCGACTGCCGCGACATCAATCGCAGCACGATGGTGCAGCGGGTCTGCTACAGCGCCGGCGAGCGCACGCTGCTGGTCGCGGTCAGGGGCAGCACCCAGCGCTATTGCGGCGTCCCCAGCGCGACCTTCGACGCACTGATGAGCGCGCCGTCGATGGGCGTCTACCTCAATCGCGTGTTACGAATCGCGGGCGCCGACGGCCGATATGGCTGCGCGAGGTCGTAACGGCTAGCGCCTTTCCCGCTCGGATGGAATCGGAGCGGGGCTCTAGATTCTTGTTTTAACGCATTCTCTTTACGCGAACCGGTTTTCACTTCGCTCGAAAATGCTCTGGTCAAGTCAATCCGTCAGCATCGCGCCGACATCGGCTTCGGCGACGACCTGGCCGTTGACCTTGGCATCGCCGTGAAACCACCACATCGTCTTGCGGCGGCCGAGCGAGCGCATGTGGTACTCGATGGTGTCGCCGGGCATCACCGGCTTCCTGAACTTGCACTTGTCGATGGTGAGGAAGTACACCGCGCGCGGCTTCGCGGTGCCTTCGACCGACTTGATGCCGATCACGCCGGCGGTCTGCGCCATCGCCTCGATCATCATCACGCCGGGATATACCGGCCGCTCCGGGAAATGTCCCTGGAACGGCGGCTCGTTGAAGGTGACGTTCTTGATGCCGATGCCGCTGTAGTCGGTGCGGATCTTGATCACGCGGTCGATCAGCAGCATCGGAAAACGATGCGGGAGCGTCTTCAGGATATCGTTGATATCCACGAGCTCGAATTTGACCGGTGCCTCCTCCATCACTCCTGTTCCTTGCCTTTGGCTTCATTGTCGCGCACCAGGCGCTCCACCGCGAGAATTTCCCTGAACCACTGCTTGGTCGGCTTGGCGAAATGCCCGCCCCAGCGGCCGTTGGGCGGGATGTCGTCCTTGACCGCGCTCATCGCCGTCACCTGGGCGCCGTCGCCGATCTTGAGGTGGTTGTTGATGCCCACCTTGGCGCCGAGCGCGACATTGTCGCCGATGGTCAGGCTGCCGGCGAGCCCGATCTGGGCCGCGAGCAGGCAGTGCCGGCCGATCGTCACATTGTGGCCGATCTGGACCTGATTGTCGATTTTGGTGCCCTCGCCGATCACGGTGTCGCGCAGCGAACCGCGGTCGATGGTCGAGGCGGCGCCGACCTCGACATTGTTCTGGATCACCACGCGGCCGGTCTGCGGCACCTTCACGTGCCCGGCCGGCCCGAAGAAGATGAAGCCGTAGCCGTCCTGGCCGATGTTGCAGCCTGGATGGATCAGCACGTTGTTGCCGATCAGCGCGAACTGAATGGTGGTCTTGGCACCGACATTGCAGTCGCGGCCGATCTTGACGTCGGCGCCGATCACCGCGCCGGCACCGATGATGGTGCCCGCGCCGATCTCGACCCGCGGGCCGATCACGACCAAGGGATCGACGATGACGCCGTCCTCGAGACGCGCGGTGGGATCGATGATCGCCGACGGGGCGATGCCCTCGGTGTCGAACCAGGATTGCGGCCGCAGCGCGTCGGCATGCCAATCGCGGGTCAGTTCGACGAACGCGAAGAACGGCTTGGCAATCCGCAGCACCGCCGTGCCCTTCGGCACCTGCGCCTCGAAGCGCGGGCTGACCAGGCAGGCGCCGGCCTTGGTCGCGGCCAGCTGGTCTGCGTATTTGAGATTGTCGAAGAACGCGAGATGCATCGGACCGGCCTCGTCGAGCGAGGCCAGCCCCCTGATCTGAAGCGCGCCCCGTTCGGGGTCGACCAGTTGCGCCTTCGTCAGCGCGGCAATGTCAGCCAGCGATGACGAAGGAGGACTTTTGAAGAAGCTCGGCTGCGCCATTCCATCCGTCGCAGTCCGATCGAGCAGCGGTATTAGAACGTCGTACCGCCGCCAAACCGGAATTCTTGCACGCGGTCATACGCACCCTTGGTCAGCGGCACCGCGTAGTCGAAGCGCAGCGGACCAAACGGCGACTGCCAGATCAGACCGACACCGACCGAGGTACGGACAACCTTGCTGTCGTCATACTGCAGGCCAAGGCAGGTGCCCGGAGACGGCGGGTTGTTGGTCGGCTTGATACAGCCGGGCGTGTTGACCTCGCCCGTCGCCGTCCACGACGTCGGACCCTGGTAGTCGTACAGGCCGCCGGCGTCGGCATAGACCGCGCCCTTGAGCCCGACTTCCTTCGGCAGGAACCAGAACGGCATCTGCAATTCCGCCGACACGCCCCAGTACTTGGTGCCGCCGATGGCATCCTGGGTGCCGTAGGGATTGATGTCGCGCGGACCGATGCCGTTCGGCGCGAAGCCGCGGACCAGGTTCGGACCCATCTGGAAGTGATCCAGCATGCGCAGCTCGGTGCTGCCCATCTTGTTCAGGATACCGCCCTGGGCGTGGATCACGCCGACGATGTCGGAGACCAGCGGGGTGTAGTACTTCGCGTCGATCGCGCTCTTGATGTAGCTGACGTCGCCGCCAACGCCCGCGAAGTCCTGCTTGAAATCGATGATCAGGCCGTCGGTCGGGTTCTTGTTGTTGTCGAGCGTGTTGTAGTTGAGCGTGTAGCCCAGTGCCGAGGTGATGGTCGCACCGGCCGCCAGTTCCTTGCGGACCGGCAGCGAGGCTTCGCCGTCGCTGTAGCACCACAGGCCGTTGGCCGAGGCGTCGGTGGCACCGAGCGCGTTGGCGGCGGCTGCGCCGTTCGCCTGCACCCAGGCCGGCGACGGGTTGAACGCCAGCAAGCCGTTGCTGGTGTTCATGTTACAGTTGGCCAGCGTCGACGGCAGGGTGATTTCCTGCTGATAGATCGAGTAGCGCAGCTGCAGCGACAGGTCTTCCCGCAGGCTGAAGCCGAGGCGCGGGCTGAAGCCGAGCGTCTTGGTGCCGTAGGCGATGTAGCTGTTGGACAGCTGCTGGCGCTGATAGAAGTCGAGGCCGAGCGCGACGCGGTAGTCGAGCAGATAGGGCTCGACGAACGACAGCGAGTAGCCGCGGGCATACTGGCCGTAGGTCACCGACGCCTTCGCGAACAGGCCGCGGCCGAGCAGGTTGCGCTCGGAGACGCTGACTTCGGCCAGCGCGCCGTCGGTGGTCGAATAGCCGCCCGACACCGAGAAGTCGCCCGTCGACTTCTCCTCGAGATCGACGATCAGGATGACGCGATCGCTGGAGGAGCCCGGCTCGGTGGTGATCTTCACCGTCTTGAAGAAGTCGAGGTTCTTCAGCCGGCGCTCGGCGCGGTCGACCAGCGCGCGGTTGTAGGCGTCGCCTTCCGAGATGTCGAATTCGCGGCGGATCACGTAGTCGCGGGTGCGGCTGTTGCCGCGGATGTTGATGCGCTCGATATAGGTGCGCGGGCCTTCGTCGATCGCGAAGGTGATCGACACCGTGTGATTGTCGAAATTGCGATCGCCGCGCGGCCGCACAACCGCGAAGGCGTAGCCGCGGCGGGACGCCTCGATCTGCATTTCCTCGACCGACTTCTCCAGCGCCTCGGCGTTGTAGAGCGAGCCGACATTGACGCGCGAATAGGAGCGCAGCGCGTTCGGATCGAGCGTATTGATCGACGAGGTGAAGTTGACGGATGCGACGCGATACTGCTGGCCCTCTTCGATCTTGAAGGTGACCAGGAAGCCCTTCTTGTCGGGATCGTATTCGGTCAGCGCGGCGACGACCTGGACGTCGGCATAGCCGTTCTTGAGGTAGAAGCGGCGCAGCAGGTCGCGGTCGGCCTCGACCCGGTCGGGGTCGTAGACGTCGTTGCCGCCGAGGAAGCTCAGCAGGTTCGATTCGCGGGTCTTGATGACGTCGCGCAGGCGGGACGCCGAATAGGCATTGTTGCCGATGAATTCGATCGACCGCACGCCGGTCTTCACGCCTTCATTGACCTCGAAGATCAGGTCGACGCGGTTGTTCGGCTGCTCGATGATCTGCGGATTGACCCGCACGTCGTAACGGCCGGAGCGGCGGTAGATTTCAGCGATGCGCAGCGCATCCGACTGGACCATCGGGCGCGAGAAGGTGCCGCGCGGCTTGGACTGGACTTCGGCGGTAAGCTGCTCGTCCTTGATCTTCTTGTTGCCCTCGAAGGCAACGCGGCCGATCACCGGGTTCTCGACCACGACCACGACGAGGCGGCCGCCCCGTTGATCGATATGAACGTCCTGAAACAGGCCGGTCTCGATCAGCGCTTTCAGGCCGTCGTCGATCTGGGCCTGGCCCAGCCGACCGCCCGGTCCGGGATGGAAGTAGGAGCGGATGGTTTCCAGCTCAACGCGGCGGTTCCCCTCCACCGTGATCGAATCGACGGTCTGCGCTTGCGCAGGCGCAGACACAGCTACGGCCGCCAAGGTGGCAGCCACCGGCACGGCGAACATGACCAAGGCGGCGAACAGCCCCCCCCTCACTCGCATTCCAAACATCATGCGCAACGCGCCCTTATCTTAGCAATGCCGGATCGTTCCCCAACGACCCGACAGATTCCCAACCTGCCGCTCAGCTTGTAACCAAATTTGCCAAGGGGGCAAACTTACTACAGCAGAACATTTCCATTTTCGTACCAAGACGTTGCCCATTGGCAACGCCACAAAAAAGCCTGCTTCAGGACCCGGCGATCCTGAGGATGTCGTTATAGGTCGCAAACACCATCAACATCAGAACCAAACCCAGCCCGATTCGGAAACCCACCTCCTGCGTCCGCTCCGACAACGGGCGGCCGCGAAGCGCCTCCGCGCTGTAGAACAAGAGGTGTCCGCCATCCAAAAGCGGGATCGGGAACAGGTTCAGCAGGCCGATCGAGACCGACAGGATGGCGCAGAGATTGACCACGAACTGGAACCCGGCACTCGCGGCCTGCCCCGACAGCTTGGCGATTCCGATGACCCCGCTCACCTCGCCCGGATTACCGGTCCCGACGAACAGCGACCCCAGGAACTTGAAGGTGCTGGCAATGATGTACCAGACCTGCTCGACGCCGATCTTCAGGGCTTCGAAGACGCCGACCGGGGCGCTGGATGCCTCGCCGACCTGAGCCTTGTGCTCGATTCCGAGCACGCCGATTCGGTGGGCATTGCCGAACGGGTCCTTGACCTCCTTCAGCGCCGGCGCCGCCTTGAGCGAAACAATCGCGCCATCCCGCTTCACCTTGAAGCCAAGCTCTGAACCAGCGTTCGACGCTACGATCCGTTGCATGTCGGCAAAGCTCTGGATCGCGCTGCCGTCGATCTCCACGACGACGTCGCCAACCTTGAAACCTGCATTCGCCGCGACGCTCTCGGCCACCAGGCCGTCAACCCGGGCGATCGTGCTCGGCTTGCCGTAGTAAAGCGCCATGCCTGCGAAAATCAGGGCGCCGAGGATGAAATTCGCGACCGGGCCCGCCGCAACGATGGCGGTGCGCTTGCCGACCGACTTGTGATGGAAGCTGCCCTCGCGCTCCTCCGCCGTCATGGCGGCGAGCGTCTCGGCCTGCGGCGTCGATGCCTCGCTGTCATCACCGAAGAACTTGACGTAACCGCCGAGCGGGATGGCCGAGATCTTCCAGCGCGTGCCATGCCGGTCGTTGAAGCCGGCAAGCTCCGGTCCGAAGCCCAGCGAGAAGGTCAGAACCTTCACGCCAGCCCAGCGCGCGACCAGAAAGTGGCCGAGCTCGTGAAAGAAGACGACGATGGTCAGGACGAACAGGAAAGGAACGATGTAACCCAGGAGCCCATGGCTCAACGCATTGATACTATGAAGAAAATACTCGGGCATCAGATTCCCCTCGACAAGAGCCATCAGGCTCCGTCCCCAACCCTCTAGGTTGCCTTTAAGGCAATTTGAGGCAATAGGGCGGCAGCTTTATTTCTCGCGATATGGTCAACGGAAATCGCGTCATCCGCCGAGTGCAGCGGTGGCTGATTCCCGGACCGTATCCAATCGTTCAGCGTCGCCTCGACCAGCCGGGCGATCGCTCCGAACTTGATCTTGCCGGCAATAAACGCGGCGACCGCGATCTCGTTCGCGGCGTTGTAGACCGTCGTCGCACCATGCCCCATCCGCAGCGCCTCGTAAGCCAGCCGCAGCCCCGGGAAGCGCTGGAAGTCCGGCGCCTCGAAGGTGAGCTGTCCGATCTTGGCGAGATCGAGCTTGGCGGACGGGCCGACGACGCGGTCGGGCCAGCCGAGGCAGTGCGCGATCGGGATCCGCATGTCCGGGGTGCCGAGCTGTGCCACCACCGAGCGGTCGGAGAACTCGACCATGCCGTGGATGATCGACTGCGGGTGCACCAGCACGTCGATCTCGTCCGGCGCCAGCGCGAACAGATAGGACGCCTCGATGACCTCGAGGCCCTTGTTCATCATCGAGGCGGAATCGATCGTGATCTTCTGCCCCATGCTCCAGTTAGGATGCTTCAGCGCCTGTTCCAGCGTCGCCTGCTCGATGTCGGCGGGCGCCCAGGTGCGGAACGGGCCGCCGGACGCGGTGATGATCACCCGCGTCAGTTCTTCGCGATTGCCGGACGCCAGCGCCTGGAACAACGCATTGTGCTCCGAGTCCGCCGGCAGGATGCAGGCGCCGGCCTTCTTGGCCCGTTCCATGAAGATGTCGCCGGCGCAGACCAGGCACTCCTTGTTGGCGAGCGCGACGGTGGCGCCGCGATCGACCGCGGCAAGCGCCGGCTTCAGTCCGGCCGCGCCGCTGACCGCCGCCATCACCCAATCCGCCGGCCGCGCGGCGGCCTCGATGATCGCGCTCTCCCCGGCCCCGCATTCGATCCGGGTTCCAGCGAGCGCGTCCTTCAGTTCTGAAAGCTTCGCGGGATCGCCAATCGCGGCGAACCGTGCGCCGAACTCCTTGGCGAGCTTGGCGAGACCCTCGACATTGCTGTTCGCGGTCAGAGCCTCGACCTGATAGCGGTCGCGCGCGCCACGCAGCAGATCCAACGTGCTGTCGCCGATCGAGCCGGTGGCACCGAGGACGGTCACGGTCCGCACGGCCGACGCCGCCACGGCCTTGTTGTTACGCAACGGAACTGCGCTCATCTCATCACCAAACCATAAGACCGCGGCCGACGCCATCGGCGCCACCACGGAGAAAGCCGAAAATCGCCGCCACAATGACGGCCGCGACGAATCCGTCCAGGCGGTCCAGCAGGCCGCCATGACCGGGAATGATGTGGCTCGAATCCTTCACCCCGAACCGCCGCTTCACTGCGGATTCGAAGAGATCGCCGAGCTGCGAGACCACCGACAGCACGGCGCCGAGCGCCAGCAGCGGCCCGGTCGTGCCGATCTCGAAGGCGGCAAAGCCGGCGGCAACCGCGAGGCTCGCCACGAAGCCGCCGATCGCGCCGGCCCAGGTCTTCTTCGGACTGACGCGCACCCAGAGCTTCGGCCCGCCGATGCTGCGGCCGGCGAAATAGCCGCCGATATCGGTGACCCATACGATCAGCAACACGAACATCAGCGCGGCAAAGCCCTTCGCCGGATCGAGACGCAGCAGCACCGACGCGATCTCGGCCCCCGCCGCATAGAGCAATCCGGCGACGGCCCAGCCACGCCGCACGCCCGATGTCAGCACGACGGCAACCACGCCGACCAAAAGCACGTCCAGGGCCGCATCGACGCGGCCGGCCATCAGGCAAACTCCGGCAAGCAGCAGCGCGAGGGCACCGGGCACCACGACGCGCGGCTCCCGCCCGAGCCCGGTGACGACAAGCCATTCCACGTACAATCCGATCGCCGCCACCGTCACCAGCAGCGACCAGGCGATGCCGCCCAGATAAGCCAGCGCGATCGCGAGCGGCGCCAGCACCAGTGCCGCAACCACGCGCATCACGAGGTTGCGCGACCCCTGCTCGTTTGCTGCCGGCGGCTGCTCGCTTGCTGCCGGCCGTTGCTCGCTTGCTGCCGCCGACGCGGCTTCGCCCTCGGTCACGAGCCGGTTTTCACAGCGAGGCCGCCGAACCGGCGCTCGCGCTTGCCGTATTCCGCAATGGCGCCTTCGAGCGCCGCCTTGTCGAAATCCGGCCAATGGATCGGCACGAATACCAGTTCGCTGTAGGCGGCCTGCCACATCAGGAAGTTCGACAGACGCTGCTCGCCGCTGGTGCGGATGATCAGGTCGGGATCCGGGATATCGGGCGCATCGAGATACTGCCCGAGCGTGTCGGCATCGATGGAGTCAGCGTCGCGCTTGCCTTCCGCGACTTCACGGGCAAGCCGCCGTGCGGCGGCGGCGATCTCCGCACGGGAGCCGTAGTTGAAGGCGACAACGAGGTTGAGCTTGTCGTTGTTCCTGGTCAGCTCCTCGGCCTCGTTGAGCAGCGCGCAGATATCGGCATCGAGACCGTCACGCTCGCCGATCACGCGCACCCGCACGCCGTCACGGTGCAGCGTCGCCAGATCGTTGCGGATGAAGCGGCGCAACAGGCCGAACAGATCGCCGATCTCGGTGGCCGGGCGCGACCAATTCTCCGAGCTGAACGAAAAGATCGTGAGGTAGACGATGCCGAGTTCATGGGCGGCACGCACCACGCGGCGCAGCGCCTCGACGCCGCGGCGATGGCCCTCGACGCGCGGCAGCCCGCGCGAAGCGGCCCAGCGTCCGTTGCCGTCCATGATGACAGCCACATGCAACGGACTGCCGGAGCGATCCGGTCCGTCGGTTGCTGGGGCGGCGGCGTTCGACATAGGCTCGTTCCCGTAGGCCCTCAGACCGTCAGGATTTCCTTTTCCTTGGCGGCAAGCAGCTGATCGACTTCGGCGATCACGCCGTCGGTCGCCTTCTGCACCTCGTTCGACAGGCGCTCCTGATCGTCCTCGGAGATCTCGTGATTCTTCTCGAGCTTCTTGATGATGTCGAGGCCGTCGCGGCGCACGTGGCGGACCGCGACCTTGGCCGCTTCGGCGTATTTGTGCGCGACCTTGACGAGCTCCTTGCGGCGCTCCTCGTTGAGTTCGGGAATCCGCAACCGCAGCACCTGGCCTTCGGTCGCCGGCGACAGGCCGAGGTTGGAGTCGACGATCGCCTTCTCCACGGCCTTGACCATCGTCTTGTCCCAAACCTGCACCGAGAGCAGGCGCGGCTCGGGTACGCTGATGGTTGCAACCTGGTTGAGCGGCATATGCGAGCCGTAAGCCTCGACCTGGACCGGCTCCAGCATGGATGCCGCGGCGCGGCCGGTGCGCAGGCCACCGAGCTCGTGCTTGAGCGATTGTGTGGCGCCCTGCATGCGGCGCTTCACGTCGTTGATGTCAAACCCAGCTGCGGCCATGACGTTTCTCCCTTCACTAGAAACCGGCTATCGACGCCCTCGGGTCCAAAAAGCTTGGACCTTGAGGCGCGGCAATCAGCCGGCGACGACCGTGCCGTGTCCGGACCCGCGCAGGATCGCACCGATCGAACCGGGCTCCGCGATCGAGAACACGATGATAGGCAGCGACGTCTCGCGAGCAAGTGCGAAAGCGGTCGCGTCCATGACCTTGTAGCCGCCCTCGATCGCCTGCGAATGGGTCAGGCGGTCGAAGCGCTTGGCTTTGGGGTCCTTCTTCGGATCGGCGCTGTAGACGCCGTCGACATTGGTGGCCTTCAGCACCGCCTGCGCGCCGATCTCGGCCCCGCGCAGCACGGCGGTGGTATCGGTGGTGAAGAACGGATTGCCGGTTCCACCGCCGAGCAGGACGATGCGTCCCTCGGCGAGATATTTGTGCGTCGCAGTACGGGTGAACAGCTCGGAAATCTCCGGCATCACGAAGGCCGACAAGGTCCGCGCCGGGTTGCCCTTGCGCTCGATCGCCGCCTCCAGCGCGAGGCAGTTCATCATCGTGGCGAGCATGCCCATGGTGTCGCCGGTCGGCCGCGACACGCCGCGCGAGGAGACCTCGACCCCGCGGACGATGTTGCCGCCGCCGATCACGACAGCGACCTCGACACCGAGCTTGCGGGCTGCGATCAGGTCATCGGCGACGCGGTCGACCGTCGGCTGATCGATACCGAAGCCCTGGGAGCCGGCCAGATATTCGCCGGACAGCTTGATCACCACGCGACGATAGATCGGCTCGGCCATGATGCGATCGCTTTCTTATCCCGCGCAGGCAGGCCTCCGGCGCGAAGCGCCGGAGGCCTTGGTGTCAGCGGTTACTTCTTGCCGCTGGCGGCCGCGACTTCGGCGGCGAAGTCGCTCTCCTGCTTCTCGATTCCCTCACCGAGAGCATAGTTCACAAAGCCAGCGATTTTGATCGGGCCGCCGACCTTACCCTCAGCTTCCTTCACCGCCTGGGCAACCGACTTGCCGCTGTCGTGGATGAAGGCCTGATCGAGCAGGCAGACCTCCTTGTAGTAGGTCTTGAGGCCGGAATCGACGATCTTCTCGATGACGTTCTCCGGCTTGCCCTGCTGGCGGTACTTGTCGGCCAGCACGTCCTTCTCGCGCTTGACGGTCTGCGGATCGAGCCCGGCCGGGTCGAGCGCGAGCGGCTTCGCCGCCGCGACGTGCATGGCGAGCTGGCGGCCGAGCACGGCGAGCTCGTCGGCCTTGCCGGTCGACTCCAGCGCCACGATGACGCCGATCTTGCCGGCGCCCTCGATGACCGCGTTATGGACATAGCTCGACACCACGCCCTGGCTCACCTCGAGCGAGGCGGCGCGGCGCAGCGTCATGTTCTCGCCGATGGTGGCGATCGCATCCGAGATCGCGGTCTCGACGGTGGCATCGCCGACCTTGGACGCCTTGATGGTCTCGACGTCGGCACCATGCTTCAGCGCGACCTGGGCGATCATCTTGACCAGGCCCTGGAATTGCTCGTTGCGCGCAACGAAGTCGGTCTCGGAATTGACCTCGACCAGCACGCCCTTGGTGCCGGCGGTCAGCGCGCCGATCAGGCCCTCGGCGGCGACTCGGCCGGCCTTCTTGGCGGCCTTCGAGAGGCCCTTCTTGCGCAGCCAATCCTGCGCAGCGGTCATGTCGCCGTTGTTCTCGGTCAACGCCGCCTTGCAATCCATCATGCCCGCGCCGGTCGACTCGCGGAGATCCTTGACCATCGCTGCTGTGATCGTTGCCATCGTTCAATGTCCTTCTTGCCTGTACAGAAACCGCGGCGCCCGATGACGCCGCCGTCTGCAACAGGGAAATCGTTGTTCGTGGAAGCAAAGCGGCGGCCGGGCAGACCCCGGCCACGCCGCGTAACTCTTATTCCGCTTCGGCGAGCGTCTTGGCCTGGGCGACCCAGGCGTCGGCACGGCTCGGCAGACCGACTTCTTCGCCGATCTTGTGCGCGGTGTCGTGGTCGAGCTCGGCGAGCTGCCAGTAGTGGAAGATGCCGAGGTCGTTGAGCTTCTTCTCGATCGCACCGGACACGCCGGTGAGCTTCTTGAGGTTGTCGGCGGTGCCGCGCGGACCGGCGAGGCCCTGGAAGCCGGACGGCGCAGCCGCCGGGAGGTCTTCCTGCACGGGCGCAGCCGATGCACCGATATCGATTCCGGACTCGCCCTGGGCGCGGGAGATGCCGTCGATGGCGGCGCGCGCCACGAGGTCGCAATACAGCGAGATCGCGCGGCCGGCGTCGTCATTGCCCGGCACCACATAGGTGATGCCCTTCGGGTCCGAATTGGTGTCGACGATCGCGGCGACCGGGATGTTGAGCCGCTGAGCTTCCTGGATCGCGATGTCTTCCTTGTTGGTGTCGATCACGAAGATCATGTCGGGAAGACCGCCCATGTCCTTGATGCCGCCGAGCGAGCGGTCGAGCTTGTCGCGCTCGCGCTGCAGCGTCAGCCGCTCCTTCTTGGTGTAGGAGTTGGCTTCACCCGACGACAACACGTCGTCGAGATGACGCAGGCGCTTGATCGAGGCCGAGATCGTCTTCCAGTTGGTCAGCGTGCCGCCGAGCCAGCGCGAATTGACGAAGTACTGCGCCGAACGCCTCGCCGCGTCGGCAACGCCGTCCTGGGCCGAGCGCTTGGTGCCGACGAACAGGATGCGGCCGCCCTTGGCGACGGTATCGCTGACCGCCTGGAGCGCACGGTGCAGCATCGGCACGGTCTGCGCGAGGTCGATGATGTGGATGTTGTTGCGGGCGCCGAAGATGTAATCCTGCATCTTCGGGTTCCAGCGATGGGCCTGGTGGCCAAAGTGAACGCCAGCTTCAAGCAACTGACGCATAGAAAAATCGGGCAGCGACATAGTGATAATTCTCCGGTTGGTTCCTCCGGAAACGTGTGAGCAGACGAGCCTTATGGCCCGGCTGCCACCGGACGGCCTTTTGAGCCATGTTTCCGTGTGAGATGGCGCGCTATATAGCGCGATTTGCGCCAGAAGCAAGGAAATACGGCCGGTTACACCCGCCGGCTGAGCCCAAATCGTGCCGAAACGGCCCCGTTTGGCGGCCTAATGCCTATCGCAAGTGCGCGCGGCCAAAATATCGAAAAACAACCCCATGCAAAGGAGCAGGCCCGCGACCGACGTGGTCACGCACGATTCAAATTTTGTCTTTTGACCTTGGGGCGGGCAAACATCCGCCCACGCCGTCGTTGCCACCGTGCGCGGCGATGAACATGGCGACGGCCGACCGGCAATAGGATTCGATTTCGTCGTCGTGCTCTGCTTTCGCCTGATCGAAGCGTGCGATCATCAGGAGATCGGATCCTTTGAACAGCGCGGCGAACAAGCGGGCGGACCGGAGAGGATCGGGCACGTTCAGAACCGCCTTCGCGTGCAACTGACGCAACAGGACCTCGATTTCGGCGATGACATGGGCGGGGCCGGCTTCGAAATGGAGCTTGCTCAACGCGTTTTGACTCGTCTTGTCGGCCATGACCATGGCTTCGAGGCTGCGGACGTCTGATCTCAACAGCGTGCGAAGCAGCGATGATCCCACCGCCACGAGCTGATCTTCGACCGAACCGTCGACGCCTTCAAGAAGGGCCTGTGGTGCAAACAACTGATGGCAGCCGGCCGCCATGGCCGCGCTGAACAGCGCCTCCTTGTTCTCGAAGTGCCTGTAGATGCTGAGCTTGGATATCTTCGCCCGCTGGGCGACCTTGTCCAAGGTCGTCGCTTGAAAACCCAACTCCACAAAGAGCTCGCGCGCGGCGTCGACGATCGTTTGGCCAAGCGCCTCGTTGACGGGCCGGCCGCGCCGGCCCTGGCTGTTTTCGGTCACGGCAATTCCAGTACTTGACAGTATTCTAATTGTTAAATTACGATACCATGCAGTATCTGAAGTGTGCAAGCCAATGCGCAGGAGCCCATCACCATGGATGACGTCGTCATCATCGGCGGCAGCTTTGCCGGTCTCGCGGGCGCCCTGCAGCTCGGCCGTGCCCGCCGCGCGGTTACCGTTCTCGATACCGGCCTGCCACGCAACCGCTTCGCCGGACACTCGCATGGCCTGCTCGGCCACGATCACAAGCCGCCGCTAGACATTCTGGCCGAGGCGCGACGGCAGTTGGCGCGTTATCCCACGATCAAGCTTGTCAGTGCCCGGGCCGACAGCGTCTCCGGCGCCATCGACAATTTCTCTGTCCTTACTGGCGATGGCGAAAGCTTTGGGGCGCGTCGTCTGATCCTGAGCTATGGCGTCGCCGACCAGATGCCTGATGTTCCGGGCTACGCCGAAAGCTGGGGCACGTCCATCGTGCCATGCCCCTATTGCGACGGCTTTGAAGTCGCCGGCCAGCATTGGGGCCTCGTCTGGTCCAGCCCGCAGTCGCACAATCAGGTCAGGCTGTTCCACGATTGGACTGACAAGTTGACGCTCTTCGCCGATGGTCACGACATTCCGCCCGATATCCAGGCCGATCTGGCGCGCCGCAACATACCTCTCGTCGATGGCCGGATCGTCGAGGTCGCCCATGACAAGGGCCATATCGCCGCCGTCAATCTCGATACCGGCCGCAACGTCGCGGTCGACATCCTGTTCGCCAATCCGCGCAACAAGCCGTCCGCGAGCCTGCATGAAGCACTGGGCCTTGCCACCGTGGCTACGCCCGCCGGCATCGTCCTCAAGGTCGACGAACGCCGTCAAACCAGCACGCCTGGCATCTACGCCGCCGGCGACCTCACCACGCCCTTCTTGCCCTCGGTCACCCAGGCATCATCGCAGGGCGCGATGGCGGGTATCTTTGCCCAGCAGTCGATGGTGGTTTGAGAGAACCAATGAACAGCTTCGCCGGGAAATGGGCTCTGATCACCGGGGCGTCGAGTGGCCTCGGCCTCGACTTCGCAGATCTCCTGGCTGCGCAGAAAGTCAATCTCGTATTGGCGGCCCGAAGGCGGGAGTCGATGGAAAAGCTTGCCGCCGATCTCCGCCGCAAATACGGGATGGACGTGCTGGTCGAGGCGATCGATCTTGCCGCGCCGGGCGCCGCCAGCCACTTGAAAAGCAGTCTCGATGCGAGGTCGGTGACGATCGACATCTTGCTGAACAATGCCGGATACGGCTTGCACGGCGCTTTGTTGGACACGCCGATCGAGCGCACGACAGACATGATCCAGCTCAACATCACGACGCTCACAGAGCTGACCTACCTGTTCGGCCGTGACATGGCCGCGCGGCGCTCTGGACATATCCTTCTCGTCGCCAGCCTCATGGCCTTCCAAGCCGTTCCCAGCTACGCGGCCTATGCGGCGACCAAGGCATATGTACTCGCCCTTGGCGAGGCCCTGCACGACGAACTCCGCCCGCATGGTGTGGTTGTTACCACTCTCTGCCCGGGGCACACCGCGACGGGCTTCGATGCGGCAGCCGGCGCAGCCACAACGGCCTTGCTGCGCCTCCTCACCATGAAGCCTCGTCCGGTCGCCGCGAGCGGTGTGCGGGCGCTTATGGAAGGTAAGGCCTTGGTGATCGCGGGCCTGACGAACAAGATGGCAGCCTTTTCAAATCGTCTGACGCCGCGATCAATGCAAAGGGCGACGTTGAAAAGAATAGTGGACGGTTAACTCCCGGGGCGCTGGCGTGTGGAGCTCATCGAACAAGCGGGGCTCTGAAGGCTGACGATGCACACGGAGCTTCGACCCGGATCTTGTCGTTCCTCTCAAGGATCAGCGGGGAATCGAGCGCTTCATCCCGTTCGCCCTCGCTGCTCGCTGGAGAGGATGCGCGCTTTGACATCGGACGGTTCAGAGAACAAGGATATGTCATGGCACAGTACAATGCCGATCGGATCGCCGGCTGGAATGACCAAAGCGGAGAGCGTTGGCTCGCCCACCAGGCCCGGCTCGACGCCATAGCGGCGGTGTTCGGTCAGGCCGCGATCGAAGCCGCCGCGCCCGCGATGGGCGAGCGCGTGCTGGACGTCGGCTGCGGCGCAGGCGCGTCGAGTCTGGCTCTGGCTGCCCGCGTCGGCGCGGGGGGCCAAGTACTGGGCGTGGACATATCCGAACCGCTGATCGCCCGAGCGCGCGCGCTCGCGCCACAGGATGCGCCAACCCTGTTCCGCGTCGCCGACGCCAGCAGCGCCGAGCTGCCCGAGGGGGCGTTCGACATCCTGTTCTCGCGTTTCGGGGTGATGTTCTTCGACGATCCGACAGGCGCGTTCGCCCATATGCGCCGCGCGCTCAAGGCGGGCGGGCGGGTCACTTTCGTCTGCTGGCGTGGCGCGGCCGAGAACGATTGGATGCGCCTGCCGATGGGCGCGATCAAAGGCATCGTCCCGGCGACCGCGCCGCCCGATCCCGAAACGCCCGGCCCGTTCTCGTTCGGCGACCGGGGGCGGGTGGCGCGCATCCTGACGGGGGCCGGCTTCACCGATATCGCTATCGCGCCCTTCGATGCTTCCGTCCCGTTTGGCGAGGGCGCGACGCGGGACGCGGCGATCGACGACGCGGTGAAGATGACGTTCGAGGTCGGCCCGCTGTCGCGCGCGCTTGTCGATCAGCCCGACGACATCCGCGCCCGCGCCTCGGCCGCGGTTCGTGCCGCCTTCGCGGACTGCCCCGGCGAGCGGTCCGTGATGATCGACGGCGCGACGTGGATCGTCACGGCGCGCAATCCTCCAAGCTGAGGGATTAACAGGTTTCGACGCGACGGCCGGCGAAACTGCCTCGCGGGCCTGGCGAATAAGACGGCCGCTTTCTCGAATCGTCCGACGCCTCTAAGGGCGCAAAGCGAACGTGGTCTGCGTTGCATCACGCGGCCAGGCTTTATGGGTACAAGGGCCGAATTGAAATGTCTTCATTTTGCGTCTGGGTACGCGCAGCGAAACATCGCCCCTTTGGAAGCCGAATGCGATCGCCTTGCCCCTACACCGTCTCGACGTCGACCACGCCGGCGACCGCCTTGATCGCGCCGGCGATCTGCGGCGAGACCTTATAGCGGCCGGGCAGCTTCATCTCCACCTCCGTCCCGAGGTCGAGCATCATCACCAGCAAGACGTCGCCGTCGGCTGCACCGACAGGCGCAGCTGACGACGCGGGCTTGGCTACCTGTGGCTTTGCCGCACCGCCCGGCACGGGCGCGGCGTCCGGCATGTTGAGCCGGCGCGCGATCGAATCCAGCGGCCTGGTGTCGCGGACGAAGATGCGCAGGCCCTTCTGCGTCTTGGCCGCGGCATGATCCAGCGGTTCGGCGTGCAGCACCCTCGCCCGCACGTCCTCGCCCTGCAGCTCGGCGCCGAGCTGCAGCAGCACGGCCGCGCCCGGCTCCAGCACGTCGCGGTACTGCGCCAGCCCTTCCGAGAACAGCACCGCCTCGAAATGGCCGGTCGGGTCCGACAGGCCCATGATGCCCATCTTGTTGCCGGTCTTGGTGCGCCGCTCCATCCGCGACACCACGGTTGCCGCGACCTTGCCCGCGGTGGCGCCGGTTTTCACCGCGCGCGAGAACTCCGCCCAGGATTGCACCCGCAGACGCTTCAGCGCGGTCGCGTAATCGTCGAGCGGATGGCCCGACAGGAAGAAGCCGATCGCATCATATTCGCGCCGCAGCCGATCCGCCGGCAGCCACGGCTCGACCTGCGGCAGGATGATGCTCGGCGCATCAGGCGCGCTGCCGAACATGTCGTTCTGGCCCGAGGTCGCCGCCTCGTGGCTGCGCTGGCAGGCGGCGAGGATCGCGTCCGCTCCGGCGAACACGCGCGCGCGGTTCGGATCGAGCGTGTCGAACGCGCCTGCCGCCGCGAGGCTCTCGATGATCCGCTTGTTGACCGCGCGCGGGCTCACCCGTGCGGCGAAATCGGCCAGCGAGGTGAAGGCGCCGCCCTTGTTGCGCTCGGCGATGATCTGCTCCACGGCCTGGATGCCGACGCCCTTCAGCGCGGCGAGCGCGTAGTAGATCGTGTTGTCGCTGACCTCGAAGGTCGCGCCGGAGCGATTGATGTTGGGCGCCTCGACCTTGATGCCGAGCCGCTGCGCCTCGGAGCGGAATTCGGACAGCTTGTCGGTGTTGTTGAGTTCGAGCGTCATCGACGCCGCGAGGAACTCGACCGGATAATGCGCCTTCATGTAGGCGGTGTGGTACGACACCAGCGCATAGGCCGCCGCGTGGCTCTTGTTGAAGCCGTAGTCGGCGAATTTGGCGAGCAGCTCGAAGATCGTCTCGGCCTGGCCCTTGCCCACGCCGTTCTTCATCGCACCGGCGACGAAGATGTCGCGCTGCTTGTCCATCTCGGCGCGGATCTTCTTGCCCATGGCGCGGCGCAGCAGGTCGGCCTGGCCGAGCGAGTAGCCGGCCATCTGCTGCGCGATCTGCATCACCTGCTCCTGATAGATGATGACGCCGAAGGTCTCCTTCAGGATCGGCTCCAGGATCGGATGCAGATATTCCGGCTCCTCGTCGCCGTGCTTGCGCGCGCAATAGGTCGGGATGTTCGCCATCGGGCCCGGGCGATACAGCGCCACCAGCGCGATGATGTCCTCGAAGCGGTCCGGCCGCATGTCGATCAGCGCGCGCCGCATGCCCTGGCTTTCCACCTGGAACACGCCGACCACATCGCCACGCGCCAGCATCTGATAACTCGGCGCATCGTCGATCGGCAGCGTCGCGAGGTCGACATGAACGTCGCGCTGCTTGAGCAGCTTCACCGCGACGTCGAGCACGGTCAGCGTCTTCAGGCCGAGGAAGTCGAATTTCACGAGGCCGGCCGGCTCGACCCATTTCATGTTGAACTGGGTGACCGGCATGTCCGATTTCGGATCGCGGTACATCGGCACCAGCTTGCTCAGCGGCCGGTCGCCGATCACGATGCCGGCGGCGTGGGTCGAGGCGTGGCGCGTCAGGCCTTCGAGGCGCTGCGCGATGTCGAACGCGCGTGCCACCACCGGATCCTCGTCGCGGAACGCCTGCAGCTTCGGCTCGCCCTCGATCGCCTGCGCCAGCGTCACCGGGGCCGCGGGATTCTGCGGCACCAGCTTGGTCAGCTTGTCGACCTGGCCGTAGGGCATCTGCAGCACGCGGCCGACGTCGCGCAACACGCCGCGCGCCTGCAACGTACCGAAGGTGATGATCTGCGCCACCTGGTCGCGGCCGTAGCGCTCCTGCACATACTGGATCACCTCGCCGCGGCGGTCCTGGCAGAAGTCGATGTCGAAGTCCGGCATCGAGACGCGTTCGGGATTGAGGAAGCGCTCGAACAGCAGCGCGAAGCGCATCGGATCGAGGTCGGTGATGGTCAGCACCCAGGCCACCAGCGAGCCGGCGCCGGAGCCGCGGCCCGGTCCGACCGGGATGCCCTGCGCCTTGGCCCACTTGATGAAGTCCGACACGATCAGGAAATAGCCCGCGTATTTCATGCGGGTGATGACGTCGAGCTCGAAGGCGAGCCGCTTGCTGTAGTCCTCTTCCGTCATGCCCGGCGACAGGCCGTGCACCCGCAGGCGGTTGGCGAGCCCCTCCTCGGCCTGGCGCTTCAGCTCGGCGGCCTCGTCGGCCGCGGCATCGGCGCTCGCCGCACCGCCGACCGTGAAGAACGGCAGGATCGGCTTGCGGGTCTTCGGCCGGAACGAACAGCGTTCGGCGATCTCCACCGTCGAGGCCAGCGCCTCCGGAATATCGGCGAACAGCACCGCCATTTCGGCGCGGGTCTTGAAGCGGTGGTCGGGCGTCAATTGCTCGCGGTTGGTCTCGGCGATCAGATGGCCGCCGGCGATGCACAGCAGCGCATCGTGCGATTCGTAATCGTCACTGCTGGCGAAATACGGCTCGTTGGTCGCAACCAGCGGCAGGCCCTTCGCATAGGCGAGATCGATCAGGCCGCCCTCGGTGCGGCGCTCCTTGTCGGCGCCGTGGCGCTGCAATTCGATGTAGAGGCGATCGCCGAACAGGCCGGCCAGACGCTCGCAGCGGGTGGCCGCAAGCGCCGCCTGCTCTGCCCGCAGCGCCAGCGCGATCGGCCCGTCGGGGCCGCCGGTCAGGGCGATCAGGTCTTCGGCGGCGTCGGTCAGCCAATCGATCTTGATGTGCGGGGTCTGGTTGACCGGTGTCTCCAGGAACGCCCGCGAGTTCAGCCGCATCAGGTTCTGGTAGCCGCGCTCGCGCGCCGCGAGCAGCACGATTCGCGTAGGCCCGCTCGTCGCCAGGATGCTCCGCGTCGTGGGGTCGACGTCGCCGAAATCCACTGCCAGCTCGCAGCCGACGATCGGCTGGATGCCGTAGCCGGCCATCTTGTCGGAGAATTCCAGCGCCCCGAACATGTTGTCGGTGTCGGTGAGCGCCAGCGCCGGCTGGCGATCGGCCTTCGCAAGCTCGCCAAGCTTGGCGATCTTGATCGAGCCCTTCAGCAGCGAATAGGCGGAATGAACGTGAAGATGGACGAATCCGGCATTCGGCATGGCTGCTTACGGGATCTCTTGAGGCAAGGCTCGAGGCAAGGATAGTGCGAGTGCCTCGGCCGGAACGCGAAAGCATCAGGCCCGACTCGCGTCCCCATCGTGGGGCCTCGATCCCGCCAAGTCCACGCCGAACCCGGCGTGGCTGCAGGTCCTCCCGCTTTTCCCCAGGGGGTACCGATGCCCGTGTCCCGCGGGCACAATCTTCAGAACTGGGTGATCAGCTGGGCCCAAACCGCGATCATCCCCACGAACAGCGTGATCGATGCCAGCGCCGCAGCTTCCTGCACGAAAATCTTCAACATGGCCGCTCTCCCTGAACTGGAACGTATGCAGAACATTGTTCCTTTTTTGTTCCGGGAGTCAAGCAAGGGTGGTGGGTGAGCTTGAAAACTGACCTCGAAAGAATTCCCTTGGTTAATCATGGCGGGAGCTGGCAGCGAGGGCCCACGCCGCCCCGCAGCTTCGCATTGCCGGGCGCTTTCTCAGGACGCCTCAGCCCAGGGCAATCCCGTCCAGCCAACAAAAAACCCCGGGCTGAAGCCCGGGGTTTTCGCCGTCGCTTGGATCAAGCGAGCGATCAGTCGTTGGCTAAGTACTTGGCTCAGTACTTGGCAATGATCGGACCACCGAACTTGTAGTTCAGGCGGCCGAGGACCATGTCGGTGTCGCCACCGGTGTGGAAGCCGGTAACCGCAACACCAGCCGGGGTGACGAAGGTCGCGCCATGGGTGTCTTCGAAGATGTGGTTGTATTCGACGCCGAGCGACCAGCCCTGGGCGAAGGCGAATTCGAGGCCAACACCAACCGTCGGGCTCCAACGGGTGTCGTAGCCGGTCGAGGACGCCAGCGCGCCGCCGGGAGCCAGGAACTGGTAGTTGCGGTCGGTAACCGCAGCACCGCCCTTGGCGTACAGCAGGACGTTGTTCCAGGCGTAGCCGATCTGGCCGGTGAACAGGCCGAACGCATCGGTCTTCGAGCGAACGACACCGCCCGGGACGACCAGGTTGCCGGTGCTGCCGGAGAAGTCAGCCCAGTTGCCCTGAGCTTCCAGACCGAACACCCAGCCGCCGGTCTGCCAGCGGTAGCCGATCTGGCCACCGACGGTGCCGCCGTTGGCATCGTAGCTGCCGACGCCACCGAGGCCGTCGACCGAACGGTTGTCGTGGCTCTGGCCCCAACCACCGTTGATACCGATGTAGAAGCCGGTCCAATCATAAACAGCGGCAACCATGGGCGGCGGAGCCTTGGTGTAAGGGCGAGCCGCGAGGTCAGCCGCGGAAGCAGCGGTCGCGCTGAGCGCGATCAGGCTGGCGGTGACAAGCAAAATCTTCTTCATTTTTCCCGTTCCAACTTTTCTACAGGCCCCCAAGGCCGCGAGACACCCTCATAGCAGCCCGGAACGGAATTGCTGTAACTTCGCTGCAACAGGCAGGCCCAAACGACTTCGCTCAAATTTGAAGTTAATACTGTATTACAAGCCACTTCCTGGAACCTCTGCCACACGGCTGCCGCATAATTTTCACAATTCAAATCCGCGCGCGCAACTGCGCGCAAGATCGTGTTGACCGGCACCAGCTTGTCCGATTTGGATCATCGCCGAAATCGAATCTTCGCAGCAAAAGGAATGCACATGCGGACGATGATATTTGCTGCTGCGGCCTCGGTGGTCGCCCTCGCTACGCTCAACCCCGCTCCGTCACATGCCGTCGGCGTGCGCTACCCGTTCTGCATTCAGGGCGACCGTTATCCCGGGTCTGAGCAACTGCTCTTATCCGTCGTATCAAGCGTGCCTCGCGACAGCCAACGGCATCGGCCAGACCTGCGTCGCCAACCCCTATTATGCCGGCGACAACGACCCGCGCTCGTATCTTCACACGCCCGCGCGGGAGCGCGGTGACAGCTTCTTCGATCTGTTCATCCACTGACAGTCCGGGCTTCGGGCAACGGCTGCGGAATGCGGCTTGATGCACAATTCCCGCAAGAGCTTCTATGACTCTGATGCGCAGCTTGATCCTCGGACTCGCGGCCCTTGGCATCGTCGCGAGTGCGCCGGCCAACGCGCAGAAATACGATTCGACCTCGCCGGTCTGCAAACGCAACTACCGTTGGGGCGGAGAGGACACCGACTGCGGCTACACCTCGATGGCGCAGTGCCAGGCATCGGCGTCCGGGCTGGGAGCGATGTGTATCGACAACCCCTACTATGTGGGTCCGCCGGTCGACCATCGGACGCGGGCATCCGGCAGACGGTCCCGCCCGGCCTATTGAGAATCCAGGCGCCTTCCGTGCCGCTTGAAGTACAGCGAAAAGGGCTTCGAATTCTATGGCTTAGCGCGCGCTCTTAACGCGGGGCGTCACCCGCTTCGTGCAACAATGCCGCTATTCGAGCTCGACGATCTGTCCGTTCGACAGCGACACCCGGCGGTCCATCCGCGCGGCGAGATCCATGTTGTGGGTCGCGATCAGCATCGCGACGCGGGTCGCCTTCACCAGTTGCATCAGCGCGTTGAAGACATGATCGGCCGTGCCCGGATCGAGGTTGCCGGTCGGTTCGTCGGCAAACAGCACCCGCGGCGCGTTGGCCACCGCGCGTGCGATCGCCACGCGCTGCTGCTCGCCGCCCGAGAGCTCGGCCGGACGGTGGGTGATGCGGTCGCCAAGTCCGAGATAGGCCAGGATCTCGGTCGCGCGCTTGACGGTCTCGGAGCGTTTGAGGCCGCGAATCATCTGCGGCAACATGACGTTTTCGAGCGCCGAGAACTCCGGCAACAGCCGGTGCGATTGATAGACGAAGCCGATATCGGAACGGCGAATCTGCGTACGGTCGACATCGGACATCTGCGAGGTCGGCGTACCCGCGACATAGACCTCGCCGTCATCGGGGGTCTCCAGCAGACCCGCGATGTGCAGCAGCGTCGACTTGCCCGATCCCGACGGCGCCACCAGCGCCACCGATTGGCCGGGCCACAGCGCCAGCTTGGCGCCGTTCAGGATCGTCAGCGTCGCCTCACCCTGCCGGTATTCCCGCTTGATGTCATGAAGATAGATGACCGGTGTGTCTTCCGCCCCCTCCGCCATGTGCGCTCCTATTCGTACCGGAGCGCATCGACCGGATCGAGGCGCGCGGCGCGCCACGACGGGTAGAGCGTCGCCAGGAAGGACAGCGTCAGCGCCATGATCACGACGGCGAGTGTCTCACCGAAATCGACCTCAGCCGGCAACTTCGACAGGAAATACAGTTCGGGCGAGAACAGCTCGGTGTTGGTCAGCCATGACAGGAATTGCCGGATCGATTCGATGTTCAGGCAGATCAACATGCCGACCGCAAAGCCGGTCAGCGTTCCCACCACACCGATCGAGGCACCGGTGATCAGGAAGATCCGCATGATCGAGCCCTGCGAGGCGCCCATGGTGCGCAGGATCGCGATGTCCTGCCCCTTGTCCTTCACCAGCATGATCAGCCCGGAGACGATGTTGAGCGCCGCAACCAGCACGATCATGGTCAAAATCAGGAACATCACGTTGCGCTCGACCTGCAGTGCGTTGAAGAAGGTCGAATTGCGCTGCCGCCAGTCGACCAGGAAGACCGGCCGCCCGGCGGCCTCCGTCACCAGCTTGCGGTAGGTGTCGATCTTGTCCGGATTGGTGGTGAACACCTCGATCGAGGACACGTCGTTGTTGCGGTTGAAATAGGCCTGCGCCTCGGCCAGCGGCATGAACACGAAGGTCGAATCGTATTCCGACATGCCGATCTCGAACACCGCGGTGATCTTGTAGGGCTTGATGCGCGGCGTGGTGCCCATCGGCGTCACCGCGCCCTTCGGCGACACCAGCGTGATCATGTCGCCGGCGTGCAGCGAGAGCTGGTCGGCGAGCCGGCGGCCGATCGCGACCCCCTGCCCCTCGTCAAAACCCTCGAGCGTGCCTTGCTTGATGTTCTTGGCAATCGAGGTGAGGTTGTTGAGGTCGTCGGCACGGATGCCCCGGATGAACACGCCGGCGGCGTTGAACGGCGATGAGCCGAGCCCCTGCCCGTCCACGACAGGCGCGGCAAGGCGAATGCCCTGCACCTGGCTGATGCGGTCGGCGACATCCTTCCAGTCGGTCAGCGGCGATTCCAGCGGCTGCACCAGAAGATGTCCGTTGAGGCCGAGGATCTTGTCGAGCAGTTCCTTGCGGAAGCCGTTCATGACCGCCATCACCACGATCAGCGTGGCAACGCCGAGCATGATGCCGAGGAACGAAAATCCGGCGATGACCGAAATGAAGCCTTCCTTGCGGCGCGCGCGCAGATAGCGTCCGGACAGCAGCCATTCGAATGGCGCAAAAGGCGGGGTACGGACTGGCTCGTTCATGGTCTCATCCATCTCTCGATAATCCCATGATTCGGGCCAAATGTGGCCGGATTACCCCGCCGACAGCGCAGCGTGAATAAACTTTAACCCGCGAGCTTCGCGACTACGTCGGCGGGGGTCATGTTGTCGCGCGAGCCGTCGCTGCGGCGCTTGACCTCGACCTTGCCGTCCGCAAGCCCCTTGGGTCCGACCAGAATCTGCCAGGGGATTCCGATCAGATCGGCCGCGGCGAACTTGGCGCCGGCACGCTGATCGGTGTCGTCGTAGAGCACGTCGACGCCCTTCGCCGAGAGCTCGCGATAGAGCTGCTCGCAGGCGCCGTCGACCGCAGCATCGCCCTGCTTGAGGTTGAGGATCGCGGCGCGGAACGGCGCCACCGCCTCGGGCCATTTGATGCCGGCGTCATCGTGGCAGGCCTCGATGATCGCGCCGACCAGACGCGACACGCCGACGCCGTAGGAGCCGCCATGGATCGGCACGTCGACGCCGTCGGGGCCCGCCACCATCGCCTTCATGGTGTCGGAATATTTGGTCCCGAAATAGAAGATCTGGCCGACCTCGATGCCGCGGGTGTTGAGCCGCTTTGCTTCGGGCACTTCCCGTTCGAAGCGCGTGGCCTCGTGAACGTCCTCGGTCGCAGCGTAGACCGAGGTCCACTGCTTGATGATCGGCGTCAGATCGCCGTCATAATCGACGTCCTCGCCCGGCACCGGCAGGTCCAGCACATCGCGGTTGATGAACACGCCGGACTCGCCGGTGTCGGCGAGCACGATGAATTCGTGGCTGAGATCGCCGCCGATCGGGCCGGTCTCGGCCCGCATCGGGATCGCCTTCAGGCCCATCCGCGCGAAGGTGCGCAGGTAAGCCACGAACATCTTGTTGTAGGAGCGCCGTGCGCCGGCCTCGTCGAGGTCGAACGAATAGGCATCCTTCATCAGGAATTCGCGACCGCGCATCACGCCGAAGCGCGGACGCTGCTCGTCGCGGAACTTCCACTGGATGTGGTAGAGGTTCAGCGGCAGGTTCTTGTAGGACTTGATGTAGGAGCGGAAGATCTCCGTGATCATTTCCTCGTTGGTCGGGCCGTACAACAGCTCGCGCTTGTGACGGTCGAGGATGCGCAGCATCTCCGGGCCATAGGCGTCGTAGCGGCCGCTTTCGCGCCAGAGATCGGCGAGTTGCAACGTCGGCATCAACAGCTCGAGCGCACCGGCGCGGTCCTGCTCCTCGCGCACGATCTGCTCGATCTTCTTCAGCACCCGGAAGCCGAGCGGCAGCCAGGCATAGATGCCGGCGGCCTCCTGCCGCATCATGCCCGCGCGCAGCATCAGCCGATGCGAGACGATCTCCGCCTCTTTCGGGTTTTCTTTCAGGATGGGCAGGAAAAACCGCGACAATCGCATGGCGTTACTCGGGAATCAGGAAAGCATGGGAAGAGCTGCAGTGAAACCGGATCGGGTGTGAAAACACAAGGCCGCCGAATGACAAAAACCCTTCAAATCAGGCGATTTTCGGCCCTTTGATCGAATTGCGCCCTGGCAAAGCGCCGAGCTTGCCGACCGCGGCTTTACCTGACCTCGAAATCGTCTTCCAGTGTCACTTTCTTGAAATCGCTCACCAGGGCGTCGATCTGCATGTGCCAGCGCCCCGGGACCGTCAACGGCACCTTCTTCACGTGCCAATAGCCGTCGGGACCGCGCGCGGCGGCGCGTTCCATCGGTTCGATGCCGCGCTCGGGCAGGCTCAACGTCACCGTCGCTTCCTTGGCGGCGAACGGGCTGGCATCGCCGTTCATCAGCTGCAGCACGAAGTCATTCTGCCCGACCTTGCCCGGCCCGATCAGCACCTGGAACATCGCCGCATCGGTGTGGATATGCACCGCCAGCGGAACATCGGTCGACATCGCCAGCACGCGCGGCGGCGGCGTGAAGCGCCACAGTGCGACGAGACCGAGGATGGCGATCATCAGCACGAATTCGACCGCGATCGAACGCTGCAGCGGCCGTGTCCGGTGAAATTCGCGCGCGATCGCCGGTGTGAACACCAGCCGGTTCAGCGCGGCGAACCCGAGCAGCAGCGCGACGAGCACAAGTTTCGCGACCAGGACGTTGCCATATGCGGTGTCGATCAGCGCGCCAAAGCTGTCGAGCTGGACGATCGCGAGCGCCAGGCCCGACAAGGCGATCAGTGCGACCACCGGCACCGCGAGCGTCGAAAACCGCCGGAGCACCCGCAGCAGCGTATCCTTGCGCTGCCAGGCAAGCACGGCCAGCGGAGCCAGGGCCCCCATCCAGAACGCCAGGCCGACGCCATGGATGAACAGCGCCGTCCGGGTCAGCCATTGCGGAGAAGCGGTCGCGGCATGGCCGCTGACGGCGAACGACAGCCCGACGCAGATCATCGCGACCGCGGTGCGGATGAAGGCCGCGCGGAATGACGGGCTGCGCCAGGCGATTGCCGAGATCAGCATCGCGGCAATCGCGAGCAACAGGGCCGGAAACAGGCTGGTGCCGGCGGCGCTGGCCCATGCCGCCCAGGTCAGAAGTCCCGAGAGCGGCAGGTTCAACAGGTCGACGCCCTGCAGGCCGAGTGAAGTGACCGCGCCGGCAAGGCCGATCTTCAGCGCCGACATGATCAGCCGCTCGCCGGCCGGGCCCTGCCCGATCCAGGCGGCAAAGAACACACCGCCGACGCCGGCGAACAGTCCGAAATAGAGCGCGAGCCGCGCCAGCCAGATCAGCGCGTGGAGCACGCCATCGCCTGATGGCGCCGCCGAGCCGGTGACGACGCCGATGGAGAACAGCAGTGAGCCCGCCACCGGGTGGCCGTCCTGCGACACCACCCGATAGCTCACCACCTGCGTGCCCTGAGGCAGACCTGCCGGCAGCGTCACTATCACCGATTGATCGACGGCGCGGAACGCGACGTCGCGCGGCTTGCCCGCGGCATCGAGCAGGCTAACCGCCGTCGGCGCCACCGCTTCGTTGAAACGGAGCACAACCGTCTTCGGTGCTTCCGCCACCACGCTGCCGTCCGCCGGCTCGGCCGCGATCAGGACGGCATGCGCATGGGCCGCGGTCGCAAGGCACAGCGCCAAGAACAACGCCAAGAACAACGCCGAGAGCAGCACAGCAAGACTTGCTTTCACTGCGCTTGCGACCCGCCGCATGGCCTTACGACTTCGGTAGCAGCTTGACGCCGGGCGCCGGTGTCTTGCTGCCATGGTCGTGCCCACCACCCTGCCCCTCGGCCGGGATATCGATCCAGCGGCTGACACCCTGCTCGCATTCCTGCACGACGGGGAAATACAGCGTGGTGTTGGGCTTCAACGTGTCGGTGAGAAACGTCTGCATCACGAACTCGTCGTAGTTTTGGTCCGCGAGCTTGCCGCCGCTCCAGGCGACTTCCGTGACGCCCTCGGAGAGCTTGGCACCGTGATAGTCGTATTGCGCGGCGTACTTGCCGGTGACCGTATCGAGACTCCAGCCGGGCTTCGGCATCGGCTTGACCCCGATCACGCCTTCCGGAATCTGCACGCGAATCTTGACCGTCGCCGATCCCGCGCAGCCATGCGGCACCGCGAACACCGCCTTGTAGTACGAACCGACCGTCGCCTGCTTTCCTTCGAGCGTGATATGCGCAACGGCGGGCGACGCCGCGAGCAGCGCCGCCGTGGCCATGAGGAGCGTGTGTGACCGCATGGCCGCCTCACATCTTCTTCATGTCCATGTGACCGGAATGGTCGCCATGGCCGGAATGATCGCCGCTGCCCGGCGCCTGCGCGCCGACCGCCTGCACATCGAGCGAGACCGGGACCTTGCCGGCCTTCTCGAACTCGAGCGTGACCGGCACCTTGTCACCCTGCTTCAGTGGGTTCTTCAGATCGAACATCATCAGATGATAGCCACCGGGCGCGAGCTTCACGGTCTTGCCCGGCTCGATGGTCAAACCTTTGTCGAGCGCGCGCATCTTCATCACGCCGTTGTCCATCGACATCTCGTGGACCTCGACCTTGCCGGCGATATCGGCTGTGCCCGACACCAGCCGGTCAGCCGTCGTCCCCTTGTTCTCGATCGTCAGATAGCCGCCGCCGATCTTGGCACCGTTCGGCGTCGCGCGCGTCCACGCCTGGGTGATCACGAGGTCGCCGGCCTTGACGTCCTCGGCGCGCGCGGACGTCGACACCAGCGCCGCGGTCAGCGCGGTGAGAGCGAGGATGCGGGAGAGCATTTTCATGGCGGCGGATTTCCTTTCAGGTTGAGATCGTCGCGTTATCGGATTGCTGCGGTCTGAGCTTCAGACCATTTGTTGAGATCGGCCATTTCGGCCGAGCCTTCGATCGTCGTGATCGTGCCGTCCCGCGCGATCAGCATGGTTCGCGGAATGTCGCCTTGCCAGGTCGGATCGATCTCGAATCTCAACCGCTCGGCAAAGCCGTCGTCGAAAATCCAGTTCTCGGCCGATCCGAGCCCGGCCTTATCCAGCATCGATCGGGTCGCCTCCGGGAGGTTCGGCACCAGATCGGCGCTGATCGTGACGACGTCGATACCCGGGTGATCCTTCATGAACTGACCGAGCTGCGGCAGCTCGACCTTGCAGGGGCCGCACGTCACGCCCCAGAAATGCACCAGGGTCAGATGACCGGCATGGGTATGCAGCAGCTTTTGCCAGCTGCCGCGTTCGAACGGCTTTGGCGCGCCCTCGCCTGCCGCCAATGCGGACGGCAGCGTCGCGAGCAGCACAAGAGCCGCGAGCAAATGACGCGTCATGGTTCGCCCTCGATCGCTTGAAAATGGTAACCCTCGGCCTTCGTCATCCACGACAAATAGGTCTGGCGGCCGTCCGAGACGAGCAGCGGATGGTCGGAGCTGTCGACGGTCCCGGCGATCACGGCTGGTGGCGACCAGGTCGCTCCATCGTCGTGCGATGTCATCAGATTGATCGATGTCGTTTGCCCGTCGAATTCCTTCCAGGCCATCACGAGCCCCCGCGGCCCCGCGATGATTTGCGGCCGCGACGGGCTCCGGTTCGGCTGACCGACCGGAATCGGATCGGAGAAGGTTTTGCCGCCGTCGCGCGACCGCGCATAGAACAAGCCCTTGCGCGCCTTGCCATTGGTGTACCACGTCACGTGATACGTCCCTTCGCGCGAAATGGTCAGGCTCGGACCATGGTGCGGACATGCCGCGATCTGCCAGTCGTCGCGGCTCACCCGATGCAGCTCACCCGGCGTTGCGAGATCGGTGAATGTCACGATCGCATGGTCGCGCACACCGCCTTCGAAGATGTTCCGGAACACCACCACCGGATGGCCTGCGCCGTCGAACGCCAGCGCGAGACGGCAGCATTCGCAGGTATTGTCCGCCACCAGCTGCGCATCGGAATAGGTCGCGCCGCCGTCCTTCGACGAGGCGAAGAACAATCCGGCCCCATCATATTTCTCGCCACGCTGCTGCGCCGGGACGCGGTTGCGCTTGTCGAGCCACACCGCAAACACGGCGCCGGCGGAATCGAAGCCGATCGCCTCGAACCGCTGGCTCTCATTGTTCGCGGTGATCGGCTTCGGCGGCTCAAAGCTGCGCCCTCCGTCGGTCGACCGCGTGGTCAGCACCTGACCGTTGAAGGCCTGATCGCGAAAGATCGAAAACGCCACGGCGATGCCGCCCTTGGCATCAATTGCAAGCTTCGGCCGCGCATCCGGCCCCCAATCCAGGTTGAGACGGTCACGGGTGACCTGCACCGGGGAGGAAAAGCTCGTGCCCTGGTCCTTCGAGCTTGCGACCGAGATCTGGCCTCCGGCGATCCACGTCAGCCACAACGTGCCGTCCGGCCCAAAGGCCGGCGTGACCTTGCTCGCGCAACGCAGGCTGGTGTCTTCGCAGGCCGCCTCGGAGGCGTGCTGATGGCTCATCTGCGCGCTGGCAAGGTTCGGCAGGGCCGCAAGCATCATCGTTGCGAACACCGTCAGAGCCGCAGACTTGCGGTATGTCATCGATGCGCTGCTCATTTGAACGCGATCCTCATGCCTGCCACGAAGGCGCGCGGCGATCCGGCATAGATCGAGTTGGTCGCGTTCGCCAGTACGCTCGCGGGATTTTGAATGCCGGCCGCGGTCACCGAATTCGCGATGTTGTTCGCCGAAGCCACATAAGTGCGGTCGAACACGTTCCGCACCTCGAGATACAGATTCAGCGACTTGAAATAGTCGGAGATCAGAGCCGTCGTGTAGTGAACATTGAGATTGACCAGCTCGTAGCCCGGCGCCTTCAGGAGATTGGCGTTGTCCATGTAGAAGCTGTCCTTCCACTGGACTTCGACGAACCCGCCGAGCCCCTGCAATGGGCCCGACAATTGGTCATAGCCCAACCGGGTCGTCAGCTCGTTCGGCGAAATGCCGGGGATCTTGTTGCCAGCCCGATTGAAGCTGAACACCGCACCGTTGGTGAGGTTCTCGACGTATTCCGTGTAGACCTCGTCGAGATAGGTATAGGCCGCCGTGAACCGCCAGCCCGGCAGGAATTTCCAGTCGGCGGCGAGTTCGACGCCGCGGTGCTCCGATCGTGGCGCATTGAACGTGTAGGAAACGCCGGAGATTGGCGTGGCCTGCGAAACCAGCTCGTCCTTGAAGAATTCGTAGAACCCGGTGACGCTGACCTTGAGCGCATTGTTCGGCGTCCAGTCGGCGCCAAGATCGTAGCCGAGATTCTTCTGCGTCCGCAGCTGGGTGTTGTTGCCCGACGTGCCGTCCGGCAGGACGAACAGGTTGCTGACTTGCGGTGTGCCATAGCCCGTTGCCACGCGGCCACGTAGTTGCCATTCGCTGTTGAGCCGGTAGAGCAACGCGAGCTCAGGCGCGGTATTCTGGAATTGCCGGTCCGCGGTCGTGATCGCCGTGGTCGTCGCCCCGGCCGCACCGGTGTAGGTATAGGCGGTGTTCCGCCCTGTGAGTTTGGTGGTCTCCCAGCCGATGCCGGCGATGGCCGTCAACGCAGGCGTGAGCTTCAATTCCTCGCGCGCGCGCAGGCCGTAATTCGCCGTCGTGCTGAACAGATTGCTGGACAGGCTTCCGAGCGTCGCATTGCCGCCCGGCATCACATTGCGGGTGTCGCTCGAGGCCGTGAGCGTGTTGTAGAAGCCGCCGAAATAAGTCGTCGAATCCAGTCCGAAGATATCGCCGCGCCTGACCACGTCGCTCATGTAGTTGTAAGACGGGAAGTCGCCGATCGCGCTGGTCGATCCCGTCGGCTGGCTGATGTTGCGGTCGTCGAATACGAACTGGTTGCGCCAGGTGGTCTGGTTGTCGAAATCGTGCTCCCAGCGGCCGCCGACGATGGTGCGGCGGTCGTCGCGTCCGAGGCCCGCCTGGACCGCGGTTTCCTTGTCGGTCCCCGCCGCGGAGTTGAAGCCATTGTTGAACAGGGTCACGGTTCCGCATCCCGGCGCGGCGGTCGCGCCGGTCGTGCAGCCCTGCTGGAACGGGTTTTGAGTGAACTGATTGAGCGACGAGCGGATCGGCAGCCGCGCGGTCAGATCATTATTGATCAGCTTGAACGTGAAACGGTCGTCCGGCGTCACCTGAAGTGTGCCGAGGAAATTGACGGTCTGGGTGTTGAACCAGCTGTTGCCGATATAGCCGTCGCCGCGGGCGTCGCTCGCGAACAGCGAGCCCTCGAAATTGCCGACCTTCTTGCCGGCAGCCAGATAGTTGTTGAGATAGCCGAAGCTGCCGCCGTCGACGCCGTACTCTACGCCGTCGATCGTGCCACCCGGCCGGGTCCGGAAGTTCAACGCACCGCCGGTGGCGTAATTGCCGTACAGCGCCGACGATGGGCCGCGGACCACGTCGATTGCGCCATAGGCATGCGGATCGATCAGGTCGCTGCGCGACAGGCCGTCCGGCTGGGTCACCGGGAAGCCGTCGTCGAAGATGACCAGGTTGCGGATGCCGAAACCGTTCCGGGCGTTCGACCCGCGGATCGAGATGCCGAAATCGCGTGGGCCGTTGCCCTGCTTGATCGAGATGCCCGGACTGTCGCGCAGCACGTCGGCGACCGAGAACGACGGCCGGTTGTCGAACTGGCTGCGGTCGATGGTGGTCTGGGTCTGGCCCGTGGGCGCCCGGTTCAAGCCGTCGCGGGTCGCGCCAAGAGTCTCTCCTGGTCGCGCGCCGCCAGCCGGGGCTGCGGCCACGGCCGGTGCCGCTGCCAGCTTCGGGACACGCCGGACCGATGCCGCCCGCGCGCGCGGTTTCGGCGCCGCCGGCTTGGCGCGCGCCGCCCGCGGCGATGGGGCGTCGACGGTGACGGAGGGCAGCGTCGTCTGCGCCTCCGCCTCGAACGTGAACGTGGAAAGGGCCGCGCCCAGCACGAGCGCACCTGCCCCGCCGCGCGGTTGAAACCGAAACATGGATGAATCCTGACACCGGCTGTTCGGCCGGCTTGTTCAAGGGCACTCGCCGGCGCGGACGCGCACCGGCAGCGGGAACGTGGTCAGGAGAACAGCGGCGGCGCGCGGGCTTGCGCGGTGAGGCCCGCCCGCGAACGATCGAGCTCGCTGGCGAAATCGAGCCAGGAGATCCGGCTCGGCACGCGTTCGACGGCCTGGATCGCAACTTGCGGATGATCGACCGGCGCACCGGTCTGCAGCACGCTGCAGGCGGAGCAACAGCCGTCATGGGCGTCGTGACCGGTCTGGTCGCCGTGAGCGGCTCCGGAACCGGCGTCGCCGTGGCAGATGGTGGCGGCCGCCAGCGGATCGGACAGCGCAAGGCTCGCCGCCCAGCAGGCCCCGATCGGTGCGAAAATCTGCACCAGCAGGGCAACCAGGACGATGGGCAGAAAATTCTTCAGCCGCCGGCGCATCGCAAAATCCATCCGGAACGGACCTAACCACCACGGCCGTCGGAAGTCGAGATCGTGGACGCGCCCGGTTTCTTCCAACTGACGGAATTAGCCGAGCGTGACACTTGCGTCACGGCAGTCCCGACACGGTCGTATCCCCTTACCCCATCACGTGTTTTCAAGCGACTTTCGCAACCGGCGGTGGCGCCATCCCAATCATTTCGCAAATTGCTCGAAATTTGAACAATCGTTGCCGAAAATGGTGACAAGGCTGGAAAGATGGTCTACCAATTCGGGCTCAGGCCAGCCGCGAGGTGTGTCCTGGTGGTCCAAGTCTCGGGAGGAGCCCGACGCGCACAAGCAGCGTCACCCCATCAATCAAGATCAAATCGAATTTTTGGGGCAAATAGGGTCGACACAATTTTTGGAGCAGGGCTTGGAGCCCTGCTCTTTTTTTATGTGATGATCGCATCGTGCAATGACCTCATCAGCGAATCCAATCGAACGTAGTTTCGAACTGGCAGCCGCACTCTGCGATGATCTAACGCCGCGCGTGTACCAGCGCCTGTTTCGCGAGCATCCCGAGGCGCAGGCGATGTTTCGCAGCGAAGGCAGCGAGTCCGTGAAAGGCTCGATGCTAGCTTTGACGATCGAGGCCATCCTCGATTTCGTCGGCGAGCGGCACGGACATTTTCGTCTGATCGAATCGGAAGTGTTCTCGCATGACGCCTACGGCACGCCGCGCGAATTGTTCGTCGCGTTCTTCGCCGTGATCGCGGACTGCCTGCGCGACATCCTCGGCGAGCAATGGTCGCAGGAGATCAATGCTGCGTGGCACAAGCTGCTCCGCGAGATCGAGGCCGTCGTGCTGCAATAGAAACATCTGGTAGACGCGAAGGCGTAGCGTCGCCGTTCCGATTGTGACACACTCCCTTTATCCGCGGCGCGTGCAACTGACGCCGACGGTCAGAAAAAACATGAGGGAGCAAACAATGCCAGGAATCGACAAGCGAATCGACAAGGGCATCGACAAGGGGATGGACAAGGCGTCGACGACGCGGCGCGACCTTCTGCAGATGGCGGCCGCAGGTGGAGCTGCAGCCGGCCTGCTCGGCGGAATGGGCATGACGACGTCCGCGCTCGCAGCCGAGACGGGACGTTCGGAAAAGCCGCTGAAGGCCGCATTCTCCAACGCCGGGCTGCAGGCGACGTGGTGCGCGCAGGGCAAGCAGGCCGCAGAGTTCTGGGGCAAGCTGTTCAACGTCGAGGTGACCTGGTTCGACGGCCAGCTCGACGCCGTCAAGCAGCGCGCCGCGATCGACAACATGGCCTCGCAGAAATGGGACTTCGTCGCGATCCAGGCCTTCGGCATCGGCACGCTGACCCAGCCGGTGCAGAAGATGATCGACGCCGGCACGCCTGTCATCGACATGGACACGCTGATCGCGCCGCTCGATCAAATCAACGTCCATTCGTTCCTGGCGCCCGACAACGAGTTCATGGGCGCTTCGGTGACGCAGGCGCTGTGCAACGCGATCGGCGGCAAGGGCAAGGTCATCATGACCCAGGGCGCGCTCGGCCACACCGGCGCGCAAGGCCGCGCCAAGGGCTTCAACTCGGTCGTGAAGCAGTTCCCGAACATCGAGGTGCTCGACACCCAGCCCGCCGACTGGGACGTCTCCAAGACCGCCCGGCTCTGGGAAACCTATCTGACGAAATACTCGCAGATCGACGCGGCGTTCTTCCACAATGACGACATGGCGCTCGCCGCCTACAACATCATGAAGGCGCGCAACCGCACCAACATCCTGATCGGCGGCGTCGACGCCATGCCGCCGGCGATCCAGGCGGTCAGCGAAGGCCGCATGTTCGCGACCGTCCGCAATCCGTCCTGCCGCATCCATGGCGGCGCGATCGTCGCGGGCGTTGCCGCCGTGGTCGGCGGCGAGAAGAGCGGCCAGGGCATCCCGAAGAACGTCGTCACCGACGGTCCCGTCGTGACCAAGGCCAACGCCGCCGGCATGCAATGGATGGAGGATCACTTCCTGATCTGAGCGCGGCCTCATGTCGCAAGGACGCTCGGCGATCCTCGAGTTGAACCAGATCACGAAGGCCTTCGGCGGTGTCGAAGCCCTTCGTGGGGTCGACTTCGCGCTGCACGCCGGCGAGATCCATGGTCTCGTCGGCGAGAACGGCGCCGGCAAAAGCACGCTGATGAAGATCATCGCCGGCGTGCATCCGGAGTTCTCCGGCCGCTTCATGCTCGACGGCAAGGAGACCCGCTTCCGTTCCACCCGCGACGCGCACGCCGCCGGCATCGGCATGGTGCATCAGGAGCTCAGCGTCGCGCCTGACCTCACGGTCGCCGAGAACGTCTTCCTCGGCAACCAGCCCACCAACCGCCTCGGCTTCGTGCAGTGGCGGCGGATGGCGCGCGAGGCCGGCGAGCAGCTCGCTCGGTTCGGTATCGACGTCGATCCGATGACGCGGCTCGGCGATTTGCCGATCGGCTTGCAGCAGCTGATCGAGATCGCCCGCGTGCTGTTCTCCGGCGCGCGCATCATCATCCTGGACGAGCCGACCTCCGCCCTCTCCCCGCCCGAGGTCGAACGCCTCTTCACGACCTTGCAGAAGCTTCGGGACGAAGGCACCAGCATCGTCTTCATCTCGCATTTCATCGAGGACATCCTGCGCGTCTCCGATGTGGTGACCGTGTTCCGCAACGGCCGCAAGATCGCCGAGACCGCCTCCGCCGACACCACCAAGGGCGCGCTGATCGAGGCCATGATCGGCCGCGGCGGCGAGGCGCTGGAGCACAGCTACACCGACGACCTGATGCTCCCGCAATCCGGCGGCGGCGCGACGGTCCTGAAGGTCGACCAACTGTCGCTTGGCCGCACCCTGCAGGACGTCTCGTTCGAGGCCCGCGCCGGCGAGGTGCTCGGCATCTACGGCTTCATGGGCTGCGGCCAATTGGAGCTGTCGCGCATCCTGTTCGGCAAGCTGCGGCCCGACGGCGGAACGCTCGCGGTCGACGGCGCCGCGAAAACCTTCCGCAGCACCGCAGCCGCCCGGCGCGCCGGCGTTGCGCTGGTGCCGGAGAGCCGCCGCGCCATGCTGTTCCACCAGGAGCCGGTCTACAAGAACATCTCGATCAGCATCCTGGAGCGGATTTCGGCGCTGCTGCTCAAGCCGATGCGCGAGCGGGCCATCGCCCAGCGCCAGGTCGAGCAGTTGCAGATCAGGCCGCCGGTGGTCGGCCTCGATCTCGGCATGCTCTCCGGCGGCAACCAGCAGAAGGTGGCGCTGGCGAAATGGCTGACCTACCCGCCGCGCCTGCTGGTGCTGTGCGAGCCGACCCGCGGCATGGATGTCGGCGCCAAGAACGACGTCATCAACATCGTGCGCGACCTCCGCGCCAAGGGACTGGCGATCATCGTGCTCTCGACCGAGCCGGAAACGGTGCTGTCGCTGGCCGACCGCATCCTGGTGCTGAAGCGCGGCGCGGTGGTGCGCGAATTCGCCGGCGAAGCGGTCAGCAAGGATCGGCTGCTGGAGGCGGCGTAGAGCATGATCCGGAAACGTGCGAAGCGGTTTTCCGAAAGGATCATGCGCAAGTAAATCAAGGAAGCGCGATGAGCGGCTCATCGCGCTGAATGGAGTGGAATAATGGCAAGCAGTGACAGCGCGACGGCACCTGCGGATCACAAGCGGCCGCGCGGGCTGGCGTCCTTCCTGCGCTCGCAGATGCGCAACATCGCGCCGTTCCTGACGCTGATCTTCCTCAGCGCCTTCTTCGCGATCGCGAGCCCGTCGTTTGCGACCATCGACAATGTCGGCAACATCCTGACTCAGGTGTCGGTCACCGGCATCATCGCGGTCGGCCTCACCTTCGTGATCCTGTGCGCCGAGATCGACCTGTCGATCGCCAGCATCGCCAACGTGACCGGCATTGCGGTGGCGTATTTCACGTTGCAGGAATCCTACGTCAACATCGCCAACGTCCCGATGCCGGGCATCGTCGCGATCATGCTGGCGCTGGCGCTGTGCGCGCTGCTCGGCCTCGTCAACGCACTGGGGCTGACCATGATCGGCATCCCCTCCTTCATCATGACGCTCGCCATGATGCAGATCGCAGCCGGCGTCTCGGCGCTTTTGGTGCGCGGCCAGATCGCCTACAAGGTGCCGGACCTGATCACGACGCTCGGCTCGGGCTCGATCGGCGGCATCCCCTGGATCGTGATCGTCGCCGCGATCATGCTGCTCGGCGGCCATCTGGTGCTGACCTACACGCGGTTCGGCCGCTACGTCTACATGGTCGGCGGCAACCGCGAGGCTGCGGAATTTGCCGGCCTCAACGTCAAGCTCATCCTCGGCGCCGTGATGGTGATCTCGGCGGTCTGCTCGGGGATCGGCGGCATGCTCGGCGTCGCCCATTTCGGCAGCGCGCAGCAGAACGAGTTCGACACGTATCTTCTGGATTCGATCGCGGCCGTGGTGGTCGGCGGCACCAGCCTGTTCGGCGGCCGCGGCGGCATCGGCAACACCATCGTCGGCCTGTTCGTGCTCGGCGTGCTCAACAACGGCCTCGACCACGTCAATATCGACAGCTTCCTGAAGATCCTGATCCGCGGCCTGATCCTGCTCGCGGCCCTGATCATCAACGTGTATGCGCAGCGGCTGCGCGAGCAGGCGGCGGATTGAGGATGATAGAGATGAACACGCGTCTCTCTCCATTTGTCGATATGGCGGTGCATCCTCGGCTTTCGCCAGGACGACGAGGATGAGGACGCAGCTTCGCGTTCTCGCGACATGAATTGTCCGAGCTTCGCTTGTCGTTCCGCCCTCTCTCCTTGAAGAGGGCGCAGGGAAAGCCGGGTGCCGATCGCACCCATGGGCCCCGAGCAATGGGGTAGAAAGCTCGGGGCAGGACCACAGGTGTAACCGGAAACAACCCGGCCTTCCCTGCGCGATGGGTTACGGCTTATACGTGCTCTCCCCGGCGAGACTGGGCTTGTTTGTCACCGTCTTCGCAACGCGCATTGCGCAATCGGAAGAGACACCTACCACTAGGGCGTCAGGCCTGCACGATTTCGCCGTCCGCCTCATGCGCACTCGTCAGTTGCGCAATCGGCGTCCACCGCATCTCGACCCGCGTTCGTGACGACCGCGAAGCGCCCCTCGATCGGGCGAGATGGGTGGATTTATACACTGAGTTGTCCTTCGGATAAAGCGAAATATTTTTGTCCAAGGGGCTTGCGCCGTCGGGCAAATCAGTGGCATGGGCACCTGCAGCGAGCCGCAGGCCAGCAAGCCACAAGCGGCCAACCGCGCGCAAGCACGTGTCGATCTTGCTCAAGCATTCAGGGCGTCCGGCGAGCGCTGTCAATGGCGCCAGGTTCTGCTATGCTGATCGCGTTCGGCAACGTCGCGGGGCAGTAGCGGTGATCCATCCGGGGGTCAGTACTGGGGAATCGCCGCCGCAGAGGCGCGTGCTCGCTATTCTGGCCGCTGATGTTGTCGGCTATGCCCGCCTGACCGAGGTGGCGGAGGAAGCTACCCACATTCGCCTGCGCGCGCTTCGCTTTGGCGTGATCAACCCGTGCATCGTCTCCTACCGCGGCAAGATCGTGAAGAATACGGGTGACGGCTTTCTCGCCTCGTTCGATTCCTCACTCGATGCCGCGCGATGCGCGGTCGCCTTGCAGCATGAAGTCGCCGCGGCACAGAGCCAAGAAGGACATGATCGGAAGATACAATTCCGGATGGGTCTGAACGTTGCACGGACCATCGTTGAATCGGAGGACATTTTCGGAAAGGGCGTCAACATCGCGGCGCGGTTGGAGCAGTCAGCGCCGGCCGGCGGCGTGGTGATTTCAGATGGGATGTTTCAGGAGATCAAGGACCGGCTCGAGGTGGCTGTCGAAGACCTCGGCCTGCTCCGGCTCAAGCATCTTTCGCGGCCGGTCCACGCTTATTCTCTCCTGCTACCGGAAGCCGAACGCTTGCCGCCGAGCCGGGCGAGCCGCCAGGCCAAGGTGCCTTTCATCGCGGTCCTGCCGTTTCGTACGCAAGGAAGCCCGGAGGACGATTACTTCGGCGACGGAACGGCCGACGAGATCGTTGTGGCGCTTCAGAGCATCCGTGGGCTGTTCGTCATTTCAAGCACGTCCACGCTTCCCTATCGTACCGGCCCCATCGACAGCCAGAAGGTCGGCCAAGAGCTCGGCGTTCGTTATGTGTTGAGCGGCAGCATCCGCCGCGCCGACAAGCAGCTTCGCATTGGCGTGGAACTGAAGGACGTCGAGGCCGGGATCGTGCTGTGGGCAGATCACTATGACGGAAATGTCTCCGAGCTATTTGAGTTTCAGAGCCGCATTGCGACGCGCATCGTGTGGAGTATCGCCCCCCAGGTCCGCGAGGCGGAGCTGAAGCGGGCACTCCGCAAGCGTTCGGACAATCTCAATGCCTATGAGTTGCTGATGAAGGCGATCGACTTCATGTATCGCATGAATTTCTTCGACTTCAGTCGAGCGGGCGAATTGTTGCAGGCCGCCATCGCTTCGGATCCGAACTATGCGACCCCCTATGCCTATGCCGCGCTTTGGCACATTCACAATGTCGCGCAAGGTTGGGGCGCCGAGGGCGGCCCCGACGCCGCTGAAGGGGCACGTCTTGCCGCCGCCGCGGTCGATCGTGCTCCGGCCGACGGCTTCGCGTTGGCGGTTCTTGGACACACCAAGGCACTTTTATTCAAAGACTACGATGCCGCACTCGACCTCTTTGATAGAGCATTGAGCGCTTCTCCCGGAAATGCTATGGCTTGGACGCTTAGCAGCGGCGTGTACGGCTACCTTGAGGAGGGGCAATCGGCAATCACGCGCGCTGAACAGGGATTGCGGTTATCGCCGGCCGACACACAGGCATATTTTTACCTGATGTTCCTCGGCCAAGCGCATTACATCAGTGGCAATTTTGATGAAGCGGTCGTCTGGGCACGCAAGACCGCTGCTCTAAACGGACGGCTATCCGCCAACTTGCGTGTCCTGGCAGCCGCCTATGTTGCAAATGGCCGAGGCGCAGAAGCGCGGGCCGTCGCCAAGACGCTTCTTGAAATACAGCCTCGCTTCCAACTTTCGGCCTACAGCGAGAGGTGTCCATTCAAAGAAGGTCTGCGGGAGCGCTTCATCGATCATTTGCGGCAAGCGGGTTTGCCAGACTGAAGTCGTGGTGCATTTCACAGCGAACGACAGGAGTCCGTGATGGGGGGCAATTGGTTCGGAGGAAATTGGTTCGGAGGCAACTGGACAGGTGGCTCGGGCGCCGGCAATGCAACGCCGGTGTTTGCGATGCGGGCAGATCGGCCCCTTGCCGAGATCGCCATACCGCGGGCGTACAACGCGAAGTTCACGGAAGCGGAATGGGATCCGGATCTGCGCGCCACGGCGATCCTGCCCGAGTTCCTGGCGCAGCAGATCGGCGGCCAGCACTGGCAGGCGGCGGTCGCGCTGCCACCACCCACCTACCCGGTCACGACGCAGATGATCGACGAACTCCTGGTGCTGGCTGTCGCGGAGCGCCCCGAAGCGCTCGGCGAGATCGTGGAGGAAGATCAGAATTTTCAGCTGCGCTGGCTGCAGCTTCTCAACATCAATGCCGCATCCCGCCCGCACACGTTCCTGCTGATGAAGATCATGGCCCGGATCGGCGAGTTCACCATGGTCCAGCTCAAGCTTCAGTATTCGAACATGGCTGGTGCCGGCGCCCCACCCTATTGGTACCAGCCGCGACCAAACCAGGTCTGCCCGACACTGTATCCGCCGGTCCCGGTCCCGGGGCATCCAGCCTATCCGGCCGGGCACGCGCTCATCGGCACGCTCACGTCCGCGTGCCTTTCCGATCTGCTGCCTCAATACAGCCAGGCATTGAGCGCGTTGGCTGCGCGAGTCGCGATGAACCGGATGATCGCGGGATTGCATTATCGCGAGGACATCGACGCCGGCGCCAGGTCAGCGCTCGCGCTGAAACCGTTCCTCACGGCTTGCCCGTTCTATGCGGCCACGTTCGCGCTCGCGCAGACCGAATGGTAGCGAGATCGCGCCCAACCTGAACCACTGGACCAGGAAGGAGCCATGAACCCCTGGAAAATGCCGACCGGCTATGTACGGGTGCTGGCGCAGCGCAATCAGCACGACACGCTAGTCCAGGCCGCGAATGACATGCTGGAGGGCCGGAGCCCAACCCGGCAAATGCGGAGTTACGCCGACGCGAATGCGACGCACGACTTCGTCGTCGACACTGAATTCGGCGCCGTGCCGATCTGGGACGGCGCCGATCGCCGACCTGCTGTCTCGATCAACGACAGGGGCGCAAAGGCACGCTCGCTGCTTGCCCTCGATAAATCGAAGAAATTCCTGATCCGCGCCTACGTTGCTCCCGCGAGCCTCGCCAAACCGGATTTCAACGATGGCGAGCCGGTCTGGTCCGACGCGGATCTCCGCGGCAACTATGCCTTACCCCCGGCAAACCAGGCCACCGGCGACACCCACCAGGTTCGGCAAGACCTCGACACGGCGACGTTGCAGGACAACGGACTCTATGGTGGAGGCGTTGCCGTCGCCATCGTCGATACCGGCATCTACAGACCGCACCTTGCCAAGCGGCTTGGCTTCAACCCGGCGCTTGATGTCGGCAATTCCTGGACGCCCCCGACCCTGGCCACGACGCCGGGTCTCAATCGCATCGGACATGGCACGATGTGCGCTTATGGCGTGCTCGCGATCGCCCCGAACGTGACGCTGCTCGATTATCCGCTGCTGCTCGGACGGCCGGCCGGGGAGCACACTGTCAGCGCAACGATCGGAGAAATGATCCGTGGCTATTTTGTCCTGATCTGGCGCTGGGCGATCATCGGCACCATTTCGCAGAGCGCGCTCGTGGTCAACAACAGTTGGGGCATCTTTCATCCGAGCCTCGACGAATTTCCGCCCAACGATCCCAGGCGTTACATCGACAATCCCAATCACCCCTTCGCACTGTATGTCTGGTTGCTGACGGCATTCGGGGCCGACGTGGTTTTCGCCGCCAGCAATTGCGGCAACGGGTGCCCGAGCGCTGTATGTCTGCAACGCACGGCGGGAATGATCATGGGCGCCAACGCGTATGACGATGTGCTGACACTCGCCGGCTGCGATATTCACGACGTGCGCGTCTGTTATTCCTCGCAAGGACCGTCGATCGCGGGCATGCCTCCACAGAAGCCGGACATCACTGCCTATACGCAGTTCCTTGGTTCGAAGGTGCTACGAGGCCCGCGCGGCTTCGAGCCGGACACCGGAACGTCGACATCATGCGCCGTCGCATCCGGGTGCATCGCCGCGCTGCGAACCCGGCAGCCCCCGACGGCGACGGATCCTGCAAGCATGATCGCAGTGTTGCAGGCGACGGCGTCGCCGGCAGGCGGCGCCGTGCCCAATTACGACTACGGCTATGGCATCATTCGGCCGGTGGCGGCGGGGCGGAGCCTCGGTATTATTCCGTGATCCGCAAGCGGCCGGCAGAGCCGGCTGTTGCAGTCGTGGCAGGATTTCCGAAGAGGCCCGGCCGAGCCGGCGCTAGACTAGCCTCTGCCGGGCAGCGGAGGATTACTCTTTTGTCGGCGGCGACGGTACATCGCGAGATCTTCGGGCCGCGATCATCTGGCGAAATCCGGCTGCCAGTGGCGTAGCTCGCGCGCGGCGTAGGTGACGGTGCCGATCGTCGTGAACGACGCCGGCTCCAGCATCATGTTGCGTGCGAGCTTCAGCGCCCGCGCCTCGCAGATCGCGCGCTGCTTCTCGTCGGCGATCCATTCGAAATCGATGTTGTGCGCGAGGCCGAGGATGCGCCGGATGGTCTTGGCGGCGGCGAAGCCGACCGTGTCCTGAAACAGCCGCGCCATGTAGGCCTGCCGCTCCGCCTCCAGCCGCGCCGCGCCCGCCTCGCCTGCGAACAGCGACAGCGGATAGCCGTCGCCTTTCGCATCGTCGCGCCAGAGCGCGAGAAATTTTCGCGAGAACTCGCTCCAGACGCCCTCGATGGTGGCCAGGAGCCAGGCCTCGAACGCGGCGCGATCGCCCGCGGCGCGCTCGTGGCCGGCGGAGGCCAGATAGGCCATCAGCAGGTTGCCGATGACGGCGCCGATGTCAAAACCCATCGGGCCATAGAAGGCGAATTCGGGATCGATCACCCTGGTCTCGGTCTCCGTGACCATGATCGAGCCGGTGTGCAGGTCGCCGTGCAGCAGCGCCTCCGGGCTCGCCATGAATTTCAGCTTGAGCCTGGAGATCGCGACATGAAGGTCGAGGTCGTCGCGGAAGGCTGCCGCCGTCGCGTCGAGATAGGGCGCGGTCCAGCGGTTCTGCTCGGCGATGCGGTAGGGATCGGTGAAGATCAGATCCTCGGTGATCTTGCAGAGCGCGTGGTTGCCGGCGAAACCGGCGATCCCCTGCTTCTTCTCCGCGGCCGACAGCGCCAGATCGGACGTGAAGAACAGCGTCTGCGCCAGGAAGGTCGAGATATCCTCGACGAAGCGCGGATAGCGCGTGGCCCCGATCAGGCCCTTGCGCATTATGATGTGCGGCTCGAGCAGCTCCATCACGGTGAGCGCAAGCGGCGCATCATGGTGCAGCACCGCCGGCACGAGTTTGGGCGCCATCCGCGCCTGATGCACCAGCGCCAGATGCTCGTAATGCGCCCGCGACAGCGGCAGCGGCCAGCTCTCGCCGACCAGCCGCACATAGGGCAGCGCCTGCTTGACGGCGATGCCGCCGCCCGGTCCCTTGACGATGAAGACGAGATTGAGGTTGCCGTCGCCGACCTCGCTGATCGACCAGTCGGCGGGGGCGCCGCCGAGGTGGGTGACGATGGCGGGAAGCCCCGCGAGATAGTCGCGCAGATCGGCTTCCCGCAGGATCCGATATGCGCTCTGCCCTGGGGCCGATTGCGCCTGCAGGTTCATCGTGGTCGCCTCCTCCGCATCGCCGGGGTGAGGTTGATCCTCACTCCATCGGCATCCTTGAAATTCCAATTCGTAGCCCGGGTGAGCCAACGCGCGCCCGATGGCAGGCTCCCCGGTACCCGGTAAAAGTGTTCCCGCATGTCGCTTCGCTCATGCGGGCTACGAACCTATTCCTCCGAACCGTTCTCTAGAACGGCATTCCCATCAGCCTCGACAACCGCTCGACCGAGAGATAGCCGGCATAATAGGCCCACATCCCGATCGCGAAGATCACGGCCGACAGCAGCGTGGTCCACAGCAGCTTGCGGCCCATTCGCGCCAGGATCGGCGCGCCGGGGTCGGTGCCGGGCGCGCCGACGCCGTCCTCGTGCTGGCTGCGCACGCCGAACGGCAGCGTCAGGAACAGCACGAGCCACCACAATACGAAGTAGATCGCAAGGCCGGTGGAGATCTGGTACGCCATATTGGCCTCAGGCCTGCTCGATCTCGACCAGGGCGCCGGAAAAATCCTTGGGATGGAAGAACAGCACCGGCTTGCCGTGCGCGCCGATCTTCGGCTGGCCATCGCCGAGCACGCGTGCGCCCTCGGCGATCATGCGATCTCGCGCCGCGATTATGTCGGGCACGTCGTAGCAGACATGGTGGATGCCGCCGTCGGCATTGCGCTCGACGAATTTCGCGATCGGCGAGGCCTCGCCGAGCGGCTCGATGAACTCGATCTTGGTGTTGGGCAGCGTCACGAACACCGTGATGACGCCGTGTTCCGGCAGCGGCACGGCGTCGGAAATCTCGGCGTTGAACGCCGTGCCGTAGATCTTCGCGGCTTTCTTGGCATCCTTGACCGCGATCGCAACGTGATTGAGCCGGCCCAGCATGTTTGTCTCCCTACCTTATAGAGCTCAAGCGCGATGCGACGATCGTGCTCCAGCTACTTGTCTTTCCATGATCTTTCGGAAATCGCCGCACGCTTTCCGGATCATGCTTCAGGCTCAGACCGTCAGGACGTGCACGACGCAGATCGGCTTCTTGCCCCATTGCTCGTTCAGCGCGGCCCGCACCGCCCGCCGCACCGACTCACCCAGCGCATCCGGATCGCGCCGCCGCGGCTTCGGCAGGCCCTCGATCGTCGATACCACCACATCGAACACGATGTCGTCGAGCAGTTCGCCCGCCGCATTGTTCTCCGGCATGCCGACCAGATCAACCTCGGGATCGTCGACCAGCTCGCCCTGCGCGGTCATGGCGATGGCGACGAAGGCGCAGCCGGCAAAGCCCATCCGGCGCCGCTCGACCACGGCGCGCGACTTGGAATCCTCCAGGATGGTCCCGTCCTTGTAGAGCCGGCCCGCCGGCACTTCGCCGACGATGCCGGGCTCGCCGGGCCCGAGCTTGACCAGGTCGCCGTTGCGGCAGGTCAAGACCTTCGGCACGCCGGCGGCGCGCGCCAGCTTGGCGTGCTCGGACAGATGCAGCGCCTCGCCATGGACCGGGATCAGGAGCTGCGGCCGCACCCAGGAGATCATGTCGCGCAGCTCGTCGCGGCGCGGGTGGCCGGAGACGTGCACCAGGTGCTCGCGGTCGGTGACGATCTCGACGCCCTGCATGACCAGGTTGTTGATGATGGAGCCGACCGCCTTCTCGTTGCCGGGAATGGTGCGGGAGGAGAAGATCACAGTGTCGCCCTTGTTCAGGGTGACCTGCGGATGGTCGTCATTGGCGATCCGGGCCAGCGCGGCGCGGGGTTCGCCCTGGCTGCCGGTGCACAGCGCCAGCACCTTGTCGGCCGGGAAATGGCCGTAGTAGTCGGCGCTGCGGAACTTGTGCGAGGCGTCGAGATAGCCGCATTCGCGGGCGACCTGGACCACGCGCTCCATGGCGCGGCCGACCACCACGACCTCGCGATCGGCGGCGTTGGCGGCATCCGCCACCGCCCGCACGCGGGCGACGTTGGAGGCGAAGGTCGTGACCGCGACCCGGCCCTTGGCCGCCTTGACCAGCTTCTTGATCGTGGCCGCAACCTCGGTCTCCGAGGGCGACCGGCCGTCACGCACCGCGTTGGTGGAATCGCCGACCAGCGCCAGCACGCCCTCGTCGCCGAGTTCGCGCAGACGCCGCTCGTCGGTCGGCTGGCCGATGATCGGGGTCGGATCGATCTTCCAGTCGCCGGTGTGCAGCACGGTGCCGACCTCGGTCTTGATCGCCAGCGCGTGCGACTCGGGAATCGAATGCGCGACCGGGATGAACTCGACATTGAACGGGCCGATATCGACCCGTCCGCCCGATGGGATCACGGTGACCGGAATTTTCGGCGGGTTGCGCTCGGCGGCGCATTTGGCCTCGAACAGCGCCGCGGAGAACTGCGTCGCGTAGATCTTGCAGCCGAGCTTCGGCCAGAGATCGATGATGGCGCCGAAATGGTCCTCATGGGCGTGCGTCAGCACGAGGCCCATCAGGTTGTTGCGTTCCTTCTCGAGGAAGCGGACGTCCGGCATGATCAAATCGATGCCCGGCAGATGCTCCTCGTCACCGAAGGAGACGCCGAGATCGACCGCCAGGAACGAACGCTGGTGGCGGTTGCCAAGGCCATAGATCGACAGGTTCATGCCGATCTCGCCGACGCCGCCGAGCGGTGCAAAGGTGAGCTCGTCGGGTCGCGCCATCAGTTCGCCCTCACCGAGGCTGCGTTGCCGAAATAGACCTCGCCGGCCGTCACGGGCATGCGCTGTCCGTCAGCGGAACGGACGATCAGGCAGCCGGTCTCATCGATCGTATCGAAGGTGCCTTCAAGGGTCGCGCTGCCGGTCTGGACCGCGACCTTGTCGCCGAGCCCGGCGGCACGCTCCAGCCACAGCCGGCGGATCTCGGGGAAGCCGCGGCCATCGTCCCAGATGCCGCGAAACTCGACCCAGGCGTCCGACAGTGCGGTAAACAGCTCCTCGGCACCGATCTCGACGCCGAGCGCGGCCAGCGACACCGCCGGCGTCGGCGTTCCCTCGGGTGCGGCGACGACATTGGTGCCGATGCCGACCACGACCGCAAGCCGATCGCCGATCGCTTCGGCCTCCAGCAGGATGCCTGACAGCTTCCTGCCGTTGGCCAAGACGTCGTTCGGCCATTTCAGGGTGAATTTCGGGGTGCCCGGCCCGAGCCGCAGCGCGGCCTCGATGCTGACTTTCCGGAGTGCTGCTTCGAGCGACAGCCCGGCGGCGAAACCGAGCGTGGCGGCGACCGCCGGCTGGACGTCCGTGACCTCGAGGATGCTGCTGGCGAGGTTGCCGCGCGGCGCGACCCAGACCCGCTGGCGGCGGCCGCGGCCGGCGGTCTGCTCCGGCGTCACGAACCACATCGGCCCCTGCTCGCCGTCGCGGGCGCGCAGCATCGCCTCGGCATTGGTCGAGCCGATCTGATCGAAGGCGGCGAGCCGATAGCCCGCCGTAATGGCCCGGGGTCCGAGCGTGAAGGTCATGTCGGAGTTATGCGCATGATCCGTTCCGAAAGCCAGCATCCCGTTTCGGAACCGTCCGCGTCAGAATAGCGACTTCGCGGCCGCCGTGGCCACGCTCACCAGCGGGCCCGGATAGGCGAAGAAGAAGATGTTGAAGATGCCGGCGACCGCAAGCACGGTGCGCAGCTCGACGCGGACCGGATCGAGCTTGCCGAGCGGCTGGTCGAAATACATCACCTTGACGATCGACAGATAGTAGAACGCGCCCACCACGCTGGTCAGCACGCCGATCACCGCGAGCGTGAACAGATTGGCCTTGATCGCGGCGACGAACACGTACCACTTGCCGAAAAAGCCCGCGAGCGGCGGCACGCCGGCCAGCGAGAACAGCAGCATCGCGAAGACGAAGGCGATCAGCGGGTTGGTGCGGGACAGGCCGGCGAAATCGCTGATCTGCTCCAGCGCCACGCCATTGCGCTTCATGGCCAGGATGATCGAGAACGAGCCGAGCGTCATCGCGACATAGATCGCGATGTAGACCAGCACGCCCTGCGCGCCCTCGACGGTGCCGGCAGCCAGGCCGACCAGCGCGAAGCCCATATGGCCGATTGAGGAATAGGCCATCAGGCGCTTGATGTTGCTCTGGCCGATCGCGGCAAACGAGCCCAGCGCCATCGAGGCGATCGCCACGAACACCAGGATCTGCTGCCACTGGGTGACGATGCCCGGGAACGCGGTCAGCGTCGCTCGGGTGAACACCGCGAGCGCCGCGACCTTCGGCGCGGAGGCGAAGAACGCGGTCACCGGGGTCGGCGCGCCCTCATAGACATCGGGCGTCCACATGTGGAACGGCACCGCCGACACCTTGAAGCACAGGCCGGCGAGCAGGAACACCAGGCCGAACACGATGCCGATGCTTCCCGTGGTCGCGGCCGCCGCGATGCCGGCGAAGCTGACCGTGCCGGTGAAGCCGTAGATCAGCGAGGCGCCGTAAAGCAGCATGCCCGACGACAGCGCGCCGAGCACGAAGTACTTCAGACCGGCCTCGCTCGACTTGGCATTGTCGCGCGCGCTGGCCGCGACGACGTAGAGCGCGAGGCTCATCAGCTCGAGGCCGAGATAGAGCGAGATCAGATCGCCGGCCGAGATCAGCACCATCATGCCGAGCGTCGACAGCAGCACCAGGATCGCGAACTCGAAATTGCGGGTCGACGGCTGCGACAGGTATTCGGTCGACAGGATCAGCGTCGCCGCCGAAGCGATTAGCGCCAGCACCTTCAGGAAGCGGGCGAAATCGTCGACGATGAAGCTGCCGCCGAAGGTGACGAGCTTGCCGGCCGGCAGCCAGAGCTCGAGCACGCCGGTCAGGATCAGCAGACACACCGCGAGCGCGGTGACGAGGCGCGTGGTGCCCTGCCCGCGATAGGCCCCGATCATCAACAGCACCATGGCGCCGACCGCGAGCACCAGCTCCGGCAGCACCGGCTGCAACTGATAACCTGCACTGGAAAAGCTCATGGGCGGAGGCCTTACTGGACGGTCAGCGCGGCTGCCTTCACGGCAGTCACGGCGGTTTGGTAATTGTTGACGAGTTGCTGCACCGAGGCCGCCGACATGTCGAGCACCGGCTTCGGGTAGACGCCGAACAAGATGGTCAGCGCGATCAGCGGGAACAGCGTCACGCATTCGCGGAAGGTGAGATCCTTGATCGACATCAGCGACGGCTTGACCAGCGCGCCGAACACCACCTTGCGGTAGAGCCAGAGCGCGTAGCAGGCCGACAGGATCACGCCCGTGGTGGCGAAGAACGCGGTCGGCAGCGAGATCTTGAAGGTGCCGAGCAGCGTCATGAACTCGCCGACGAAGCCGGAGGTGCCGGGCAGACCGACATTGGCCATGGTGAAGACCATGAAGGTCAGCGCGTAGAGCGGCATGCGGTTGACGAGGCCGCCATAGGCCGCGATCTCGCGGGTGTGCATGCGGTCGTAGACTACGCCGACGCAGAGGAACAGCGCGCCGGAGACGATGCCGTGCGAGACCATCTGGAACATGCCGCCGGCGACGCCCTGCGTCGTCACCGCGAAGATGCCCATGGTGACGAAGCCCATATGCGCGACCGAGGAGTACGCGATCAGCTTCTTCATGTCCTCCTGCATCATCGCCACCAGCGAGGTGTAGATGATGGCGATGACCGACAGCGTGAACACGAACGGCGCGAAGTCGTGGCTGGCCAGCGGGAACATCGGCAGCGAGAAGCGCAGGAAGCCGTAGCCGCCCATCTTCAGGAGGATCGCGGCCAGGATCACCGAGCCCGCCGTCGGCGCCTCGACGTGCGCATCAGGCAGCCAGGTGTGCACCGGCCACATCGGCATCTTCACCGCGAACGAGGCGAAGAACGCCAGCCACGCCCAGGTCTGCATCGAGCGCGGCACCGCGGTGTGCATCAGGGTCGGGATGTCGGTGGTGCCGGCGTTCCAGTACAGCGCCATGATGGCGAGCAGCATCAAGACCGAGCCGAGGAAGGTGTAGAGGAAGAACTTGAACGACGCATAGACCCGGCGCGGACCGCCCCAGACGCCGATGATCAGGAACATCGGGATCAGGCCGCCCTCGAAGAACAAATAGAACAGCACGAGGTCGAGCGCCGAGAAGGTGCCGACCATCAGCGTCTCCAGGATCAGGAACGCCATCATGTATTCGCCGACGCGGCTCGTCACCGACTTCCAGCTCGCGATGATGCAGAGCGGCATGATCGCGGTGGTCAGGATCACGAGCGGCAGCGAGATGCCGTCGACGCCCATGTGATAGGTGATGCCGGTGGCGAGCCAGGACGCCTTCTCGACGAACTGGAAGTCGGTGTTCGCGGCATCGAAGCGCGCGACCAGGATCAGCGACACCGCGAAGGTGATCAGCGTGGTCCACAGCGCGATCCAGCGCGCCGTGCGGTTGGCGCTCTCGTCGCCGCCCCGCGCCAGCAGATAGACCAGGATCGCGCCGACCGCCGGCAGGAAGGTCGTGACCGAAAGGATGGGCCAGGTTGTCATTTACTGGCCTCCCAAGCCGAACATGAACCAGGTGATCAATCCGGCAGCTCCGATCAGCATCGCGAAAGCGTAGTGATAGAGGTAGCCGGTCTGCAATTTCACGACGTTGCGGGTGACGTCGAGCACGCGGGCCGAAACGCCGTCGGGACCGAATCCGTCGATGACGAAGCCGTCGCCCTTCTTCCACAGCGTATAGCCGAGCCACTTGGCCGGACGGACGAAGATCCAGTCGTACAGCTCGTCGAAATACCATTTGTTGAGCAGGAACTGGTACAGCATCGGCTGCTGGTTCGCGAGCTCGACCGGCAGGTACGGCCTGCGGATGTAGAACAGGTACGAGACGAACAGGCCGAGCGCCATCATCACGGTAGGCAGCGGCGCGAGCCAGCTCGGCATGTGCTCCATGTCCTCGAGGATGTGCGGGTTCATCTTGATGGACTCGCGGAAGAACTCCTCGACGCCGTGCGGGCTGGCGAACACTTCCTTGAACGGCAGGCCGGCCAGGATCGAGCCGGCGGCGAGCACGCCGATCGGCACCAGCATCCAGACCGGGCTCTCATGCGCAGCCTCATAGTGCTTCTGGTCGTGCGGCTCGCCGAAGAACGTCTTGAAGATCAGACGCCAGGAGTAGAACGAGGTCAGGCCGGCGGCCGCGATCGTCAGGAGATAGGCGTAGGTCGCGAACGGATTGTGCGCCGCATAGGCAGATTCGATGATCGCGTCCTTGGAGAAGTAGCCGGCGAACAGCGGGAAGCCGGTCAGCGCCAGGGTGCCGATGCACATCACCGCGAAGGTGTACGGGATCTTGCGCCACAGGCCGCCCATGTTGCGGATGTCCTGCTCGTGATGCATCGCGTAGATCACCGAGCCGGAGCCCAAGAACAGCAGCGCCTTGAAGAAGGCGTGCGTGAACAAATGGAACATGCCGACCGAATAGGCCCCCGCTCCCATCGCCACGAACATGTAGCCGAGCTGCGAACAGGTCGAGTACGCGACGATGCGCTTGATGTCGTTCTGCACCAGGCCGATCGTGGCGGCGAAGAACGCCGTGGTCGCGCCGAAGAACATCACCACCGCCTGCGCGGTCGGCGACAGCTCGAACAACGGCGACAGCCGCGCCACCATGAAGACGCCGGCGGTGACCATGGTCGCGGCGTGGATCAGCGCCGACACCGGGGTCGGGCCCTCCATCGCGTCCGGCAGCCAGGTGTGCAGCAGGAACTGGGCCGACTTGCCCATCGCGCCCATGAACAGGAACAGGCAGGTCAGGGTCAGCGCGTCGACCTGATGGCCGAAGAAGTCGACGGTCTTGCCGGTCAGCCCGGGCGCGGCGTGGAAGATGGTCTCGAAATCGGTCGAGCCGACCAGCGCGAAGATCGCGAAGATGCCGAGCGCGAAGCCGAAGTCGCCGACGCGGTTGACCACGAAGGCCTTGATCGCAGCCGCATTGGCCGACGGCTTCTGGTACCAGAACCCGATCAGCAAATAGCTCGCGAGACCGACGCCCTCCCAGCCGAAGAACAGCTGCACGAGGTTATCCGAGGTCACCAGCATCAGCATCGCGAAGGTGAACAGCGAGAGGTAGCCGAAGAAGCGCGGCCGGTTCGGATCCTCGTCCATGTAGCCGATGGAATAGAGGTGGACGAGCGCCGAGACGGTGTTGACCACGACCAGCATCACGGCGGTCAGGGTGTCGACCCGCAGCGTCCAGGCCACCTGCAGGTCGCCCGACGTGATCCAGGGCAGCAGCACGACGCGGGCGTCATGGTGCATGAAGCCGACATCGACCAGGGTGAACCAGGACAGCGCCGCCGAGACGAACAGCAGACCCGTGGTAATCAGCTCGGCCAGCCGCGAGCCCGCCGCCGGCGGCTCGGAGACATGGTGGTCGTCATGGCCGCCATGCTCCATCGGCTCGTCGTGCGAGACGTGAACCTTGGATGCGTCCTCGCCGATCGTGTTGACGGGCTTCTCGCTGTGCGAGACGGCGGCATGACCGTGCGTATCATCGTGATGGTCGACGGTGTCGCCGCTCGGGCAGCGCGCATGCGCGCCGGTCAGCGCGATGATGCCCGCGAGAATGGCTCCCAGCAGCGGCAGGAAGACGATTGCCTGTATCATCGGATTCTCTCACTGCGCATGATCTCCTGACAAACGAAGGCGTTTGTCGGGGAAAACCGGCATCCACTTTTCCGGATCATGCGCGCCTAGCCCTTCATCAGATTGACGTCTTCAACCGCGATCGAACCGCGGTTGCGGAAATACACCACCAGCACGGCGAGGCCGATCGCGGCCTCGGCGGCGGCCACCGTCAGCACCAGCAGTGCGAACACCTGGCCGACGATGTCGCCGAGGAAGGTCGAGAACGCCACCAGGTTGATGTTGACCGACAGCAGGATCAGCTCGATCGACATCAGGATGACGATGATGTTCTTGCGGTTGAGGAAGATGCCGAGGATCCCGAGCGTGAACAGGATCGCGGCGACCGCCAGATAGTGCCCTAGCCCGATCGTCATTTCACCCACTCCGCCGCATCGGCATCCTGCAGGCCCTGCCCCGATGCCACCTTGCGCATCGCCATCGCCATGTCCGGCGTGCGCGCGTTCTGCACGTTGATGTTCTGCCGCTTGACGTTGGCCTTGTGGCGCAGCGTCAGCACGATAGCGCCGATCATCGCGACCAGGAGCACCATGCCGGCAAGCTGGAAGTAATGGATGTACTTCGTATAGAGCACGAGGCCGAGCGCCTCGGTGTTGCTGACATTGCTCGGGATCGCAGCCGTGATCGTCTTGGTCACCTGCGGGTTGATCACCCAGGCGCCAACGACCAGCAAGAGCTCGAACATGAAGATGCCGCCGATCACGATGCCGATGGGCAGGTACTGGATGAAGCCCTCGCGCAGTTCGACGAAGTCGACGTCGAGCATCATGATGACGAACAGGAACAGCACCGCGACGGCGCCGACATAGACCACGATCAGCATCATGCCGAGGAACTCGGCGCCCATCAGGATGAACAGGCCGGAGGCGTTGACGAACGCCAGGATCAGATACAGCACGGAATGCACGGGATTGCGCGAGACAATCACCATGACCGCGCAGGCCACGCAGACCGTGGCAAACAGATAGAAGAACAGCGCCGGAAGGATCATGCCCTCACCTCACCGGTACGGCGCGTCGAGCGCGATCGACTTCGCAATCTCGCGCTCCCAGCGGTCGCCGTTGGCGAGCAGCTTGGCCTTGTCATAGTACAGTTCCTCGCGGGTCTCGGTCGCGAATTCGAAATTCGGCCCCTCGACGATGGCGTCGACCGGGCATGCTTCCTGGCACAGGCCGCAATAGATGCACTTCACCATGTCGATGTCGTAGCGCACCGTGCGGCGGGTGCCGTCGTTGCGGCGCGGGCCGGCTTCGATCGTGATCGCCTGCGCCGGACAGATCGCCTCGCACAGCTTGCAGGCGATGCAGCGCTCTTCGCCGTTCGGATAGCGGCGTAGCGCGTGCTCGCCACGGAAGCGCGGCGAGATCGGGCCCTTCTCGAACGGATAGTTCAGCGTCGGCTTCGGCTGGAAGAAATAGCGCATCGCCAGGAAGAACGCCGAGACGAATTCCGAGAGCAGAAGCGAGCGGGCTGTTGCGTTGACATTGACACTCATGACGGCCTCACTTCGGCGCGATGCCGGCGAACTGCAGCACACCGGCCACGATCACCACCATCGCCAGCGACAGCGGCAGGAACACCTTCCAGCCGAGCCGCATCAGTTGATCGTAGCGGTAGCGCGGCACGATCGCCTTCGCCATCGCGAACATGAAGAACATGAAGAACACCTTCAGGGCGAACCAGACGATGCCCGGAATCCAGGTGAACGGCGGCAGGTTGACCGGCGGCAGCCAGCCGCCCAGGAACAGGATCGACGCCAGCGCGCACATCGTGGTGATCGCGACATACTCGCCGAGCATGAACAGGAGATACGGGGTCGAGCCGTATTCGGTCATGAAGCCGGCGACCAGCTCGGATTCCGCTTCGACCAGGTCGAACGGCGGACGGTTGGTTTCCGCCAGCGCCGAGACGTAGAACACCACGAACATCGGGAACAGCGGCCACACATACCAGTTCAGGATGGTGAGCTGCGGGAGGCCGATCAGGTGCGCGAGGCCGCGCGTGTTCTGCGCCTCGACCACCGCCGACAGGTTCAGCGAGCCGACGCAGAGCAGCACGGTGATGATGACGAAGCCGATCGAGACCTCGTAGGACACCATCTGCGCCGCCGAGCGCAGCGCGGCCAGGAACGGATACTTCGAGTTCGACGACCAGCCGGCCATGATGACGCCGTAGATCGACAGCGACGAGATCGCGAAGATGTAGAGGATGCCGACATTGATGTCGGAAATCACCCAGCCGAGGTTGAACGGGATCACGGCCCAGGCGGCCAGCGCCAGCACACAGGAGACCAAAGGCGCCAGCAGGAACACGCCCTTGTTGGAGCTGGACGGGATCACAGGCTCCTTGAGCACGAATTTGAGCAGGTCGGCGAAGGATTGCAGCAATCCGAACGGCCCGACCACGTTGGGGCCGCGGCGGATCTGCACTGCCGCCCAGATCTTGCGGTCGGCGAGCAGGATGTAGGCGATCGCGATCAGGAGCACGACGAGCAGCAGCAGGCTCTCCGCGACCATGATGATCAGCGGCCAGAGGAAGCCGGTCCAGAACGCGCTTGCGAAGAAATCAGCCATCAGGTCACGCTCACTCCGCTGCCGTCAGCATTTTGCCCGACGCCAGCCGCGAGCATTCCGCCATCACGGCAGAGGCCCGCGCGATCGGGTTGGTCAGATAGAAATCCTCGACGGTCGGCTTGAATGCCGCCTTGTCGACGCTGCCGCCCTTGCCGGCCTGCGCCCTGACGTCGTCAGCGTTGCCGGCCTCGATCTGGTCGAGCCGCATCAGGTGCGGATAGGTCTTGAACATGGACTGGCGCAGCGCCTGCAACGAGTCGAACGGCAGCTTCTTGCCGAGCACGTCGGACAGCGCGCGGATGATCGCCCAGTCCTCGCGGGCTTCGCCCGGCGGGAACGCGGCGCGGTTGGCGATCTGCGCCCGGCCCTCGGTGTTGACGTAGATGCCGGACTTCTCGGTATAGGCCGCGCCCGGCAGGATCACGTCGGCGCGATGCGCGCCCTGGTCGCCATGGGTGCCGATATAGACCACGAAGGTGCCGTCCGGCGCCTTGATCTCGTCGGCGCCGAGCAGAAACAGCACGTCGAGCGTGCCGAAGGTCGTCATCTGCGCGGCGGTCAGGCCGCCGGTCGCAGGTGAGAAGCCGATATCGAGCGCACCGGCGCGCGAGGCGGTATCCTGCAACACGGCAAAGCCGTTCCAGCCGTCCTTGAGCGCGCCGACATCGACGGCGAGCTTGGCCGCCTGCGCCAGCACCGCGGCGCCGTCATGCCTGGTGTAGGCGCCGGGGCCGACCAGGATGATCGGGTGCTGCGCGTTCTTCAGCACGTCGGCGAAGGAATGCTTGCCTGCGACGAGATCGGCCAGGGTATCGGTGCCCGCACCGAGATAGTCGATATCATAGGTGAAGTCGGCCTTGGCGCCGATCATGCCAACCTTGAGCCCGCCGGCTCGCCAGCGCTTGCGAATCCGCGCGTTCAGCACGGCCGCTTCCTTGCGCGGATGCGAGCCGATGATCAGGATCGCGTCGGCCTGCTCGATGCCGGCAATGGTCGGGTTGAAGATGTAGGAGCCGCGGCCCGCCTTGGCGTCGAAGGCGTCGCCGCCCTGCACCGCCAGATTGACCGAGCCGAACCCGGCGAGCAGCTGCTTCAGCGCGTACATTTCATCGACCGCGGCGAGATCGCCGGCGATCGCGCCGATCCGCTTGCCGTCGCTGCGGCCGACCTTGGCCGCAATAGCGGCGAAGGCTTCCTGCCAGGTCGCAGGCTTGAGCTGGCCATTCTCGCGCACGTAGGGACGGTCGAGGCGCTGCGTGCGCAGACCATCGACGACGTGGCGGGTCTTGTCGGAGATCCACTCCTCGTTAACCGCCTCGTTGATGCGCGGCAGGATGCGCATCACCTCGCGGCCGCGGGTGTCGACGCGGATCGCGGAGCCGACGCCGTCCATGACGTCGACCGACTGCGTCTTGCCGAGCTCCCAGGGCCGCGCCGCGAACGCATAGGGCTTCGAGGTCAGCGCGCCGACCGGGCAGATGTCGACGAGATTGCCCTGCAGCTCCGAGCTCAACGCGTGCTCGAGATAGGTGGTGATCTCCATGTCCTCGCCGCGCCCGGTCGCGCCCATTTCCGGCGCGCCGCAGACTTCGGCGGAGAAGCGGACGCAGCGCGTGCACTGGATGCAGCGGTTCATCGAGGTCTTGACCAACGCGCCGAGATACTTGTCCTCGACCGCGCGCTTGTTCTCGGCGAAACGGCTGGTGTCGACGCCGTAACCCATCGCCTGGTCCTGCAGGTCGCACTCGCCGCCCTGGTCGCAGATTGGGCAGTCCAGCGGATGGTTGATCAGCAGGAACTCCATGACGCCTTCGCGCGCCTTCCTGACCATCGGCGAACGGGTCGAGATCTCCGGCGGCTCGCCCTTCGGGCCCGGACGGCAGTCGCGCACGGCCCAGGCGCAGCTGGCGACGGGCTTCGGGCCGCCCTTCACCTCGACCAGGCACATCCGGCAATTGCCGGCGATCGAAAGCCGCTCGTGATAGCAGAACCGCGGAATCTCGGCGCCGGCCGCCTCGCACGCCTGCAGCAGCGTGTACTCGGCCGGCACATCGATCTCTTTGCCATCGACGATGATCTTGCTCATGTGTCTTCTCTACTCCGCCGCGACCATGTGGACGGGATCACGAACGCCCTGATCGTCGAGATCGGCCTTGTGCGAATATTGATCGATGCGCTCTTCGATCTCGTGACGGAAATGCGCAATCAGCCCCTGGATCGGCCACGCGGCTGCGTCGCCGAGCGCGCAGATGGTATGGCCCTCGACCTGCTTGGTGACCTCGAGCAGCATGTCGATCTCGCGCTTGTGGGCACGGCCCTCGGCCATGCGGGTCAAGACGCGCCACATCCACCCGGTGCCCTCACGGCACGGCGTGCACTGGCCGCAGCTCTCGTGCTTGTAGAAATACGAGATGCGCGCGATCGCCCGGATCAAATCGGTCGACTTGTCCATCACGATGACCGCCGCGGTGCCGAGGCCCGAGCGCAGCTTGCTCAGCGAGTCGAAATCCATCGGCGTGTCGATGATCTGCTCGGCCGGCACCATGCGCACCGACGAGCCGCCGGGGATCACGGCCTTCAGATTGTCCCAGCCGCCGCGGATGCCGCCGCAGTGCTTCTCGATCAGCTCGCGGAACGGAATCCCCATCGCCTCTTCGACGTTGCAGGGCCGCTCGACGTGGCCGGAGATGCAGAACAGTTTGGTGCCGACATTGTTCGGCCGGCCGATGCCGGCGAACCAGGCGGCGCCGCGGCGCAGGATATCGGGCGCGACCGCGATCGATTCAACGTTGTTGACGGTGGTCGGGCAGCCATAGAGGCCGACATTGGCCGGGAACGGCGGCTTGAGCCGCGGCTGGCCCTTCTTGCCCTCGAGGCTCTCGAGCAGCGCGGTTTCCTCGCCGCAGATATAGGCGCCGGCGCCGTGCGCGACGTAGATGTCGAACGGCCAGCCGTTGATGTTGTCCTTGCCGACCAGCTTGGCGTCATAGGCCTGGTCGATCGCGGCTTGCAGGCGCTCGCGCTCGCGGATGAACTCGCCACGGATGTAGACGTAGCAGGCATGCGCGCCCATCGCGAAGCTCGCGAGCAGGCAGCCCTCGACCAAAAGATGCGGATCGTGCCGCATGATCTCGCGGTCCTTGCAGGTGCCGGGCTCGGACTCGTCGGCGTTGACGACGAGATAGCTCGGACGGCCGTCCTTGGATTCCTTCGGCATGAACGACCACTTCATGCCGGTCGGGAAGCCCGCGCCGCCACGGCCGCGCAGACCCGATGCCTTCATCTCGTTGATGATCCAGTCGCGGCCCTTGTCGATGATCCCCTTGGTGCCGTCCCAGGCGCCTCGGCGGCGCGCGCCCTCGAGGCCCCAATCATGCAGGCCGTAGAGGTTCTTGAAGATGCGGTCCTTGTCGTCGAGCATAACAAAAACTTTCCGAACATCACCGATTGGCTTGGGAGTAAGCGAGCCCGGCGGCGCAGCCGCCGAACACGATGGCCCACAACAGGCTGGATTCCAGCGTGGCGCTCAGGCCGTAACGTTGCAGCAGGAACATGAAGCCGGCCGCGACGGCGGTATGCAGCGCGATCGTGCGCCAGGCCTGCATCGCTGCGCCCCTCCCTGCCCCGTCTTCCTGCCCGTTCGCCCGCACCTGAAAGCCCCGCATCAGGTGGTTTCCTTCAGCGTCGTCGGCCCGCCTGCGGGCGCCGAGAACTGACGGTCGATCTGCGGGCCCGGCTTCGGCGGATTGCCGGCGGCAAAGCCGTCGAGCACCTTGCCGAAGCTTTCCTTGGTCAGGTCCTCATAGGTGTCCTTCCAGATCAAGACCATCGGCGCGTTCACGCAGGCACCGAGGCACTCGACCTCTTCCCAGGAGAAGTTGCCGTCCTTCGACAGCTGGAACGGATCGTGATGGATGCGATGCTGGCAGACCTCGATCAGGTCGGCCGCGCCGCGCAGCCGGCACGGCGTGGTGCCGCACACCTGGACATGCGCCTTCTTGCCGACCGGCGAGAGCTGGAACATGGTGTAGAAGGTCGCGATCTCCAGCATGCGGATATGCGGCATCTCGAGCAGGTCGGCGACGGCGCGGATCGCCGCTTCCGAGACCCAGCCGTCATGCTGCTCCTGCACGCGCCACAGGATCGCGATCGCGGCCGAGGCCTGGCGGCCCGGCGGATATTTCTCGATCTGCTTCTTGGCCCAGGCCAGATTCTCGTCCGTGAACGTGAAGCTCGCGGGCTGCAATTCCTTCGGGGCAAGGCGCCGGACGGACATCGATCAAACTCTCAATTAGCGCGCGGTGCGGATACGGACATCGTCACCGGTCGACCTCGCCGAACACGATGTCCAGCGAGCCCAGGATGGCGGAAACGTCGGCCAAGAGATGGCCCTTGCAGATGTGATCCATCGCCTGCAGATGGGCGAAGCCCGGCGCGCGGATCTTGCACTTGTAGGGCTTGTTGCTGCCGTCGGCGACGAGATAGACGCCGAACTCGCCCTTCGGCGCCTCGACCGCAGCGTAGACCTCGCCAGCCGGCACGTGGACGCCTTCGGTGTAGAGCTTGAAGTGATGGATCAGCGCTTCCATCGAGCGCTTCATCTCGCCACGGCGCGGCGGCGCGATCTTGTTGTCCTCGACCACGACCGGGCCCTGCCCGTCCGGCGCCTTCAGCTTCTGCACGCATTGCTTCATGATACGCACCGACTGGCGCATCTCTTCCATGCGGATCAGATAGCGGTCGTAGCAGTCGCCGTTCTTGCCGATCGGAATGTCGAAATCCATTTCGGCGTAGCACTCATAGGGCTGCGACTTGCGCAGATCCCAGGCCGCGCCCGAGCCGCGCACCATCACGCCGGAGAAGCCCCACTCCCAGGCTTCCTTCAGCGGCACCACGCCGATATCGACGTTACGCTGCTTGAAGATGCGGTTGCCGGTGAGCAGCCGGTCGAGGTCGTCGACGACTTTGAGGAACGGATCGCACCACGCCTCGATATCGTCGATCAGCTTCGGCGGCAGGTCCTGGTGCACGCCGCCGACGCGGAAGAACGCCGCGTGCATGCGCGAGCCCGAGGCGCGCTCGTAGAACACCATCAGCTTTTCGCGCTCTTCAAAACCCCACAGCGGCGGGGTCAGCGCGCCGACGTCCATCGCCTGCGTGGTGACGTTGAGCAGATGCGACAGGATGCGGCCGATCTCGCAATACAGCACGCGGATCAACTGGCCGCGGCGCGGCACGGTGATGCCGAGCAGCTTCTCCGCCGCGAGGCAGAACGCATGCTCCTGGTTCATCGGCGCGACATAGTCGAGCCGGTCGAAATACGGAATCGCCTGCAGATAGGTCTTGTGCTCGATCAGCTTCTCGGTGCCGCGGTGCAGCAGGCCGATATGCGGATCGACGCGTTCAACGACTTCGCCGTCGAGCTCCAACACGAGGCGCAACACGCCGTGCGCCGCCGGATGCTGCGGACCGAAATTGATGGTGAAGTTGCGAAGATTTTGCGGTTGCTCGTTCATGGCTTCGGCTCCGCCTTGGCCTTCTCGTCACCGGGAAGCGGATAGTCCGCGCCTTCCCAGGGCGAAAGGAAATCGAACTTGCGGAATTCCTGGTTGAGCCGGACCGGCTCGTACAGCACCCGCTTCTCCTGGTCGTCGTAGCGAACCTCGACGAAGCCGGTGAGCGGGAAATCCTTGCGCAGCGGATGGCCGTCGAAGCCGTAATCCGTCAGCAGGCGGCGCATGTCCGGATGGCCGGTGAAGATCACGCCGTAGAGGTCGTAGGTCTCGCGCTCGAACCAGTCGGCGCCCGGGAAGACGCCGATGATCGACGGCACCTGCGTGGTCTCGTCGGCCTGGCCGCGCAGCCGGATGCGGGTGTTCAGCGTCGGCGACAGCAGATGGTAGACGACGTCGAAACGCCTCTCGCGGCTCGGATGGTCGACCGCGGTGACGTCGGTGATGTTGACGAAACGGCAGCCGGGATCGTCGCGCAGAAACGTCACGACGTCCACGATTCTGCCAATCTCGACGTCGATAGTCAGTTGATTGAACGCAACCGAGTGCGCCGTGGCGGCGCCCGGAAGCGCGCTCACGATCGTCTGCCCAAGGGCGTCGAGCTTGCCGTCGTCCATGCCTGAAACCTTAGCGTTCGATGGTGCCGATACGGCGGATCTTCTTCTGCAGCAGCAGCACGCCGTAAAGCAGCGCTTCCGCCGTGGGCGGGCAGCCCGGCACGTAGATGTCGATCGGCACGATGCGGTCGCAGCCACGCACCACCGAGTAGGAATAATGGTAGTAGCCGCCACCATTGGCGCAGGAGCCCATCGAGATGACGTAGCGCGGCTCCGGCATCTGGTCGTAGACCTTGCGCAGCGCGGGCGCCATCTTGTTGGTCAGCGTGCCCGCGACGATCATCACGTCGGACTGCCGCGGCGAGGCACGCGGTGCAAAGCCGAAGCGCTCGACGTCGTAACGCGGCATCGAGACCTGCATCATCTCGACCGCGCAGCAGGCGAGACCAAAGGTCATCCACATCAGGGAGCCGGTGCGCGCCCAGGTGATCAGGTCATCGGCGGCCGCGACGAAGAAGCCCTTGTCGGACAGCTCGTGATTGACCTCGAGGAAAAACGGATCATTGGCGCCGACCGGCTTGCCGGTCGACGGATCGAGAATGCCCTTCGGGGCGGTGGCGATTGCAGGCTTGGCGATCGCCGGCTGTAGCGCGGTGGGGCTCAATCCCATTCGAGCGCACCTTTCTTCCATTCATATGCAAACCCGACCGTCAGTACGGCCAGGAACACCATCATCGACCAGAAGCCAGTGACGCCGAGCTTTCCGAACGCCACGGCCCAGGGAAACAGGAACGCCACCTCGAGATCGAAGATGATGAAGAGGATCGCCACCAGATAGAAGCGGACGTCGAACTTCATGCGGGCATCGTCAAAAGCGTTGAATCCGCATTCATAGGCGGACAGCTTTTCCGGGTCCGGCGATTGGAACGCGACCAGGAACGGCGCGATCAGGAGCGCCAGACCGATCAGGCTGGCAACTCCGATAAAGACCACAAGTGGAAGGTAATTCTGCAGGATGCCGGTCATCGGCGAGGCCTTCTTGCTGCGGTTTCGGACGTCCCGCAGATTCGTTGATTGGAATTGTTCTTGCAGGCTTTAGCGCAGCGCAACAGGGGGCGCAAGACAAGCAATTTTGACGCTTTTACCGTCGTTCCCGCGGGCTCTCGGCCTCATCGGGCGGATGCGCTTGCCTCTTCGGGCAACGCCGCGGCGGCGATCCCGTGCCCTGCAACCTCGCCATATCAGCCCAGCTCCCGTTCGGCAGCGAGCATCTCGGCGGCCGTGGCAGTCAGCCGGTCGATGTGTCCGAGCAGCAGTGCAAGTTCCTGTGGATCAAGCTGTTCCAGCAGGCGCCGGTTTCGCTCCTGCGCGCCGGCCACGATGGCGTCATGGGCGGCGAGGCCAGCCTTGGTCAGGGAGATCAGGGTCTCCCGGTTGTCGCGCGGGTTGGCCGCCTTGGACACCAGCTTGCGCGCCACGAGTTCGGCGAGCGCCCGACTGATCTGCCCCTTGTCCATGCCGACGGCCTCGGCCAGCCGCACCACGCTCATCGGCGGGCGCCGCCCGAGCGAGACCACCAGGCCGAACTCGACCGAGGACAGGCCGGTCAGCCGCTTGTAGCGCAGCATCGCGCCGCGCCTCAGCAGATTCGCCAGCACCATCAGCCGTGACGACATCATCGCGGTGACCGGCGCGAGCTCCGCGTCGATGATCGCCTCCGGCGGCAACGCCTTCTCAGTCCTGAGCTTCTCGGTCATCGCCAACCTCTGCCAACAAAGCCCGCCACTGCCAAGCTAAACGAGATCGTTGACAATGTCATCGATATATCGTTGACTTCATCAACGATGAAGCGGCCGCAGGCGTCAGACCCGCGGCGGGAGGAGACATAAATGACCGTCACCCAGCGGGATCACGACCTCGGCACGGCCTATGCGATGAAGCCGTCCAGCACCCGGACCGAGCTCACCTCGGTGGTGCGCGGCACGCCGATGGGCGAGCTGTTGCGCCGCTACTGGCACCCGATCGGCCTCGCCGGCGACGCGACCGATATCCCCAGAAAAGTCCGCGCGCTCGGTGAGGACCTGATCCTGTTTCGCGACAAGCACGGCCGGGTCGGCCTGCTGCACGCGCGCTGCTGCCATCGCGGCACCACACTCTATTACGGCAAGGTCGAGGAAGACGGCATCCGCTGCTGCTATCACGGCTGGAAGTTCGACACCGAGGGCCACTGCCTCGAACAGCCCTGCGAGCCCGACGGCGGCCTGTTCAAGGACAAGGTGCGCCAGCCCTGGTATCCGGTGCGGGAGCGCTACGGCCTGATCTTCGCCTATATGGGCCCGGCCGATAAGAAGCCTGTGCTGCCGCGCTACGAGTGCCTGGAGACCATGGACGACGGCGAATTCGTCGAGGCCGACGATTCCTCGATCGGCGGTGGCGGCCCGGCCGTGATCCCCTGCAACTGGCTGCAGCATTTCGAGAACGTGGTCGACCCCTACCACGTGCCGGTGCTGCACGGCTCGTTCTCGGGGCCGCAGTTCACCAACATGATGGCCTCGATCCCCGAGGTGAAGTTCGAGATGTCGCCGCGCGGCGTCGCGGTGCGCTCGATCCGCAAACAGGACGACGGCAGGATATTCTATCGCGTCAGCGAGGCCGCCCTCCCGACGCTCCGCGTCGTCCCCAATCCGCGGGTCGCGCAATTCGCCCGCGTCGAGTCGATCGGCTGGACCTTGCCGATCGACGACACCTCGTTCCGCATCTATGTCGCCGGCCGGGTCAAGAACTCCGGCGATATCGGCCGCATGCGTTCGAAGTTCAACGGCAAGTTCTGGTGGGACATGACCGAGCGCGAGCACCAGCAATTCCCCGGCGACTACGAGGCGCAGGTCGGCCAGGGCCCCGTGACCGTTCATTCCGAAGAGCATTTCGGCCAGAGCGACCGCGGCATCCTGATGATCCGCCGGATGCTCTCCGACCAGCTCGAGGCGGTCGCCGCCGGCCGCGACCCGATCGGCGTGTCGTTCGACGCCGATGCCGGGCCGGTGCAGTTCGAAGCGGGAAACTACATCCGCGAGGCCTGAAGGCTCGCGCCCAAGCAAACAAGAACAACAAGACAATCGAGGGGAGCAAGTCATGGTCGACGTCGCACCGCAGGCGGCTGTGCCAACGCAAGCCGCGGCCGCGCCTTCCGCGCGCCGCTACTACGCCCTTGCGCTGCTCACCATCATCTACGCCCTCAACTTCCTCGACCGCACGATCTTCAACGTGCTGATCGAGCCGATCAAGAAGGAGTTTGCGCTCAGCGACACCACGATGGGCCTGCTGGCCGGGTTCGGCTTCGTGCTGTTCTATTCGCTGCTCGGCATTCCCATTGCGCGGATGGCCGATCGCCTCAACCGCCGCAATATCGTCGCTCTCGCCTTCGCGTTCTGGAGCGCCATGACCTATCTCTGCGGCATGGCCTCCAACGTCACGGCGCTGGCACTGGCACGGGTCGGCGTCGGCATCGGGGAGTCCGCCGGCACGCCGGCCTCGCAATCGATGATCGCCGATCTGTTCGACAAGAACGAGCGTCCGCGCGCGCTCGGCATCTACGCCATCGGCACCTATCTCGGCGTCTTCCTCGGCTATTTCATCGGCGGCTACGTCAATCAGCATTATGGCTGGCGGATGGCGTTCTTCACCGCGGGCCTGCCCGGTATCGCGCTCGCCGCGGTGCTGTGGCTGACCATCTCCGAGCCAAAGCGCGGCGCAATGGCCGAAACCTTCAAGGCCGAGCCGATCGGGCCGACCTTGGGTTTCCTGGCATCGCAGCCGAGCTTCGTCATCGTGCTGGTCGGCTTCTGTCTCACGACCTACACCAATTACGCCACCGCGGTGTGGATCCCGCCGTTCCTGGCACGCATCCATCATCTCAGCAGCGCCGAGATCGGCAGCTATGCGGGCACCTTCAAGGGTCTCGCCGGCATGGCGGGCACTTTGATCGGCGGCCTCGTGGTGGCCGAAATCGGCCGGCGCGACGACCGCTGGAAGCTGTGGGCGCCGGCGATCATGTCCGGCCTCGCCGGCCCCGTCTTCGCGCTATGCATGCTGACGCAAAGCTTCACGCTGATGGTCGCAACCCTGGCGCTGACGTCGTTCATGGTCGGCTTCCATCTCGGCCCGATCTTCGCGATTGCCCAGACGGTGGCAAAGCCGAGCATGCGGGCGCTGGCCTCGGCGCTCGTGTTGCTCACCGCCACTTGCTTCGGCCAGGGCGTCGGTCCCCCTCGCCGTCGGCATGATCAACGACGCCCTGAAGGGCAGCTACGGCGTCGACGCGGTGCGCTACTCGCTGCTGTCGGCGGCGGTGACGACGACGCTCGGCGCGCTGCTGTTCGTCTGGGCCGCGCGCTGGATCCGTGCGGATATCGCGCGCGCGAGCTAAAGCGTTTTCGAGCGAAGTGGGTACCGGTTCGCGCCAAGAAAACGCGTCAAAACTCTAAGCGTCGATGAAGGCCAGCAAGTCGGCCATCAGGCGCGCGCTGTGCGTCAGCGGCAGAGCGTGCGGCGCACCTTCATAGACGACGAGCTTGCTTCCCCTGATCAGCTTTGCGGTCTTCGCGCCGGTCAGCTCGAGCGGTGCGCTGGCATCCTTGTCGCCCTGCACGATCAGCGTCGGGCGATCGATGGCACTCGCCGCAGTGCGCAGATCGGCAAAGGAGATCGTCTTGCGGCAGGCCAGCGCCACCGGCAGTGGCACGCTCAGCATCATCTCCCTGACCCAGGCCCGCGTGGTTTCGGGCGTGTCGGGCATGAAGAACGGCGCCTCGTTCTCACCCATCCATTTCGAAAAGTCCTGCGCGATCGCGGCATTCTGCGCCTCGACCATCGCTCGCGGCACCGCGTCCGGATTGTCGTCGGTCTGGATGAGATACGGCGTTGTCGGCGCCACCAGCACCAGCCGCGCGATACGGTCCGCGCCGTGATGCGCCAGATAGTTCACCGCCTCGATCGATCCCATCGAATGCGCGACGATGGTGACGTCGCGCAGTCCGCGCTGCTCGATCACGGCAGCGACGTCATCGGTCAGCGTGTCGAGATCGTATCCCGTGGTCGGCAGGTCGGAACGGCCATGGCCGCGCCGGTCCGGCGCGATGCAGCGATAGCCTTTTGCATTCAAGGCGACGATCTGGTTGCCCCAGACACTGGAATTGAACGTCCAGGCGGCGAGGAACAACACCGGCCGCCCCGAGCCCCAATCCTGCACGAACAGTTTTGTGCCGTCCCTGGCGGTCGCATAAAGCGGTTGGTTGGCCATCGTGTCTCTCCCTGTGCGGATCGATCGGCGCCATGTCGCCGATGCACCGACCATCGCAAAAGGAGGCCGCGCGCGCGATTACGCGTCAGGTAATCACGCGCATGATGTCAGACTGGGCTCAAGTGAGCTTGCCGGTGTATTTCTCCAGCGCCGCCCAGGCGTCCGCGCCGTAGGTCTTCTGCCACTGCGTGTAGAAGCCGGCCTTCACCAGCGCGGCCCTGAACTGCACCGGATCGGGCTTGTTGAAGGTCATGCCCTTCCCGGTCAGTTCGGCCTGCAACGAGCGATCCATCTCGATCAGATCGGCCCGCTCCTTCACCGCCGCCGCGTCGAACGTCGTGTTGATGAGTTCGCGCAGATCGGGCGGCAAGCCGGCCATGGCGCGGCGGTTGCCGATGATCCAGTAGCCGCTCCAGCAATGGTTCGACAACGCGCAGTATTTCTGCACCTCGTAGAGCTTTCCGGTCGAGACCTGCGCCAGCGGATTCTCCTGCCCTTCGACGATGTGGGTCTGCAGCGCCGAGTAGAGCTCGCTGTAGGAGATGCTCGACGGCAATGCGCCGAGGCCGGAGAACAGCGAGGTCAGCAATGCCGTCACCGGCACGCGGATCTTGAAGCCCTTGAGGTCGTCGACGCTGTTGAGCTGCCGGCTCGACGACGAGGTGATCTGGCGGAAGCCGTTGTCCCAGACCTTCTTCAGCGGCACGACGCCAGACCTGGCGATCGCCTCGCGCACGAGATCGCCGACGCCGCCGTCCATCGCGGCCCAGACCTGGTCGTAGGACTGGAAGGCAAACCCGATGCTCGGCAAGCCTGACAGCGGCACCAGGATCGACAGCGTCAGGCTCGGCGCCGCCATCAATTCGATACCGCCGGCCCTGACCTGGGACAGCATCTCGGGGTCGCCGCCGAGCTGGCTGTTCGAAAACACCGTGATGTTGACCCGCCCGGACGACTGCGCCGCAACGTCCTTTGCGGCCTCGACGAGACGGATTGTCAGCGGATGGGTTTCCGGCGTGTCAACGCCGAGCTTAAAGTCGAACTCGGCAGCGGCAAGGACTCGTTTGCCAAACAGCGTGGCGGCGACGGCGCCAGAGCCGGTTCCCAGCAAGCCCCGGCGCGTCATTTTCATTGTTTTCATTATTGTTTTTCTCCCGAGCGCGTTCGGCGCCTGGAGCCAGTTTCGGCCCTCCGCCTGTGTGACGCAAGGCACGGTGAAACCAATCCGCCCGTGGCACGAAACCATTTCCGGGAACTCACGAAACGATCCGGAAACAGATGGGGCTTACCAGTAGCTGCCATAGACGGCGCATAGACGCCCGGAGGCGACCATGAACCACTCGATCCATTCAGCCGATCGCGCGACCCACCTCAAGATTGTGGTAGTTGCCCTCGTTGCGGCGATCGGGATTGCAGCTTTCGGCATTTCGGCCCGCAACAACGCGGATTTCACCCAGACTGCCCAGACCACCCAGGTCATCAAGGCCGGCAAGCCGGTGGCGATCACCTCGTCGGGCACCTCGACCGTCCGCTAAGGATTGCGTCAGGCTTCCGCAAACAAGACGGCCGCCTTCGGGCGGCTTTTTTGTTGCGGCTCCAACGCCGCGACCGGCGGCCGTGTCGTGCGTCTCGCTCCGGTCGGGATGGAGTGGCCTTTGCCGGCAAGTTCGGCTACGGCGATTGCAGGACCACCGAGACCGGGGCGCGCGAGATCGACGTGCGCCAGGTCGCAACCCGGCTGAGCGCCGCGAATGACTGAGCCTCGCCTGCCCGGCGAAATCATCGCAATGCCGCGGGATGCTTCCCGCCTTGGCGGATCGCACACGCTGCTCGGACTGCCGACGTCGCTGCCGCTGGTGCTCGACCTCGACGGCACGCTGATCAAAGGCGACCTGCTCTATCTCAGCTTTGTCTCGGTCCTGCGCCGCAATCCGCTGATCGTCGTGTCATGCGCCGCCTGGCTGACGCGCGGCCGCGCGGCGCTGAAGCGCCAGCTCGCGCTGCGCCAGCGCATCGACTGGAGCGAGATCGAGTTGCACCAGGACGTTGTCGCGCTGGCCGAGCGCGAGACGGCGGCCGGCCGCCGCATCGTGCTGGCGACTGCGGCCGACGCCTTGCTCGCGGACCGGCTGGCATCGCGTCTGCCCTGGATCGACCAGGTGCTCGCCTCCGACGGCGCGCACAATCTCAAGGGTGCCAACAAGGCCGATCTGCTGCGCACGACCTTTCCGGAGGGCTTCATCTACGCCGGCGACAGCGTGTCCGACCTCGCGGTCTGGGCGCATGCTGCCGGCGTGATCACCGTCAATGCGCGGGACCGCGTGCGCACCGATGCGGCCGGGCTCGGCAGGCCGGCGCTGCATTTGCCGGGCCGCGCGACGGCGGCGAAATCTTAATCGCGTCCTAACGCAGTCGTTCGATTGCGATCCGCTCCGCGATCCCCGTTTTAAAAATTGTTCCGTATGGTCTGTCTCAACAGGGGCGCAGGCCACAATGAATTTACAGCAGCAAGTCATTTCGACCGGCTTCAAGATCACCTGCACGGATTGCGGCAGCCTGGCGATCAAGGTCGCCGATCCGGCGCGCGCGTCCGGCGACACCATCATCGAATGCCGCCGTTGCAGCGCGGTGCGCGGCACGGTCGCCGATCTGCACATCCTGGCCCGGCGCGGCCGCGACCTGTTCGAATTCTAACCCCGGCGACGCCGATGCTGTCAGACCCGAAAGCGACCATGCAGAGCGACGTTCCCATGGACACGGTCTGGTCGATCCTGGAGGCGGCCAACGAACTGGGCGACACCCACACGGTCGACGCCTGCCGCCGCGTGATCGACGCCAATTTGCGCGGCGATACGCCGGGACAATCCGACCTGGAGGCCCTCGCCGCATTCTTTGCCTGATCACGGCAACGTGTGGCCGTCCATGACTTCAATACGGCACTGCGATGACAGGACGCCGGATAGAAACACACCAACACAGACCGAGACGTCGCTTAACTTTGCTTAACTTGCATCGGCCGAGTCCGGCTGGCTAGCTGCCACAAGCTTTCAATTCGGACGGACCGATGCCATTGACGCGCGATGACCTGGCTGTCGGTGTCACGATCGCCGGCTTCTTCGTCCTCAGCGTCGCCTCGCTGATCGCCTGCGGGCACGCGTTCCCGGCGATGCACGTCTGGCGATCCGACCTCACGGCGCAGGCGGTGCTTGGCACCGCGATCATGGTCGTGTTCATCCCGGCCTTCGTCGCCGGACGATTCAGCTTCGGCTATCTGGTGAGCTTCTCGCTGCTGTCGGCCGTGTTCGGCTTCGTCTGGCTCAGCTTCTTCAGCGCATTCGATTATCCGCACGCGACCGCCCGCTGGGCCATGATCGCCGCACTGGCCGCCGCGATGGTCCCCCTGATGGTCCAGACGGTCCCGCTCCGGCGGCCCGACCTGTCCGATGCGGCCGTCAAGCGCATCGCCATCGTGCTGCTGGCATCGTCGTTCGCGGTGCTGATCGGCGACATCTCCTACGGCGCCAATTTCGGCAATCCCTACGGCGCGGCGCGGAACGCGGTGGCGCGGCCGGCGCTGTTGAACTATCTGACCGGGATCATCATCGGCGCGGTGCTGCCCTATCTGTTCGCGCATTTGGCGTCGCGCAGGCAGTGGCTGCCGGCCGCCGGCGTGCTGCTGATTGCGCTCAGCTTCTATCCGGTCGTCAACAACAAGACCGTGCTGCTGTTGCCGCTCTGGCTGCCGTTCCTGTTCTGGCTGTTCGGCCGGTTCGACCCGCGGCTGGCCACGGTGCTCGCCTTCGTCATTCCGATGATCATCGGCCTCTTGGCGTTCGTCGTTCTCGGCGCCGACAGGAACTATGTCGTGTTCAGCGCCATCAATCTGCGCTTCGTCGCGATCCCGTCGCTCGCGCTCGATCAATACGCCGACTTCTTTGCCCATCATGAGCTCACCCGGTTCTGTCAGATCACCGCACTGCGCCACTTGACCGCCTGCCCGTATGGCGAGCTCGGTCCGACGCTCGGCGCGATCTATCGGGACGGCAATTTCAACGCCTCCTTCCTCGCCACCGAAGGCATCGCCTCGGTCGGTCTCGCGCTCGCGCCGGCATCGGCCCTCGTCTGCGGTCTGATCCTGGCGGTGGGATCGATGGTCTCGCGGCATCTCTCGCCACGCTTCACCGCGGTATCGTCAGGCATCGCCGTGCAGGCGGTCATGAACGTGCCGCTCACGACCGGCCTGCTGTCGAACGGCATCGCGCTGCTGTTCCTGCTGTGGTGGCTGACGCCCGAACAGCAGGCGGCAGCTTCGCATCGTCGAGAGCAGGCAGCGCAGGCCGGCGACGCCGTCGGTCTTGCCGCCTGATCGTTCCGTTTCGATCGGACGTGCGGTCGGGGGCAAGAAAGCGCGAAGCGGCCGAACAACAGGCGGCCGAACGTCTCACACTGGCGTGTGACACTTCTCAACAGCGGCAACGATCAGGGAACTAAGCTAAGGTTTTGATTTTGCGCTTGAATTGATGGCGCGAGAGACGGGACTCGAACCCGCGGCCTCCGCCGTGACAGGGCGGCGCTCTAACCAACTGAGCTACTCCCGCGGATGCTGATCATCGGACTGATCCGCGCAGGACCGAGGGCATAAAGGCCCGCATCCCGTTAGTCAAGGACGTTCCGGATCCCTGCACAGCGCCGCCGATTTTACGCTGTGGGACGCGCATTGTCGGCTATTTTCAGGGGGAACGGTGGTGTCGGCAAAGCCCCGAATCGAATAAGGCCTGATACGTCTGGGTTTCCTGTGGCCGGCCCGGCGCTGCCCATCCCCAGAACTGGCGGCTTTCAGGACTTTTCCAGACGCATTTTCCCGACGCGAACGGCGCGCCATTCGCGTGAAAGCAGCAATCCAGCCATTCAGCAACGAGGAGGGCCACACATGGCGAAGAAAGCAGCGACCCCGGCGACGATCACGCTGAAGCACCTGGCGGCGGCCATCGCCGAAGAGCAGGAACTGTCCAAGAAGCAGGCCGAGGCGATCCTGACCGACATGGTCACCCGCATCACCAAGCACCTCAAGAAGGGCGAGCGCATCAGGATCGTCGGCCTCGGCATCCTCCAGGTCCGCAAGCGCGCCGCCCGCATGGGCCGCAACCCGGCGACCGGCGAGCAGATCCAGATCAAGGCCAGCAAGAAGGTCGCCTTCCGCGCCGCCAAGGAGCTGAAGGAAGCGATCTAGGCGCTTTACGCTCCGTTGATCTCAAGCGCCATTCCGGCTCGTGCGCGGCCCCGGAGTGGCGCTTTTCTGTTATAGCTCTGTCTCCTGATGCATCCTGCCTGCGCGAACCGAACTCGCCCGGGCGCTTTGTTCCCGTCCCTCTCCTTGCGCGGTCTTCATGCTGGCACCGGCCCTCGACTTCAAGCACACCGTCACCGAGCGCTTCCTGCGCTATGTCGTGATCGACACCCAGTCCGACCCGGATTCCCCCACCACGCCCTCCACCGAGAAGCAAAAGAATCTCGGCCGCCTCCTGGTCGCCGAATTGCAGGCGATGGGGATATCGGACGCGCATCTTGATCCGCACGGCTACGTCTATGCGACGATCCCGGCCAACACCGACAAGGCGGTGCCGGTGATCTGCTTCTGCTCGCATATGGACACCTCGCCGGATTGCACCGGCAAGAACGTCAAGCCGCAGGTCGTGACGAACTACCGCGGCGGCGACATCATGCTGCCCGCCGACGCCTCGCAGGTGATCCGCGCCGCCGAGCACGAAGCGCTGGCCGACCAGATCGGCAACGACATCATCACGACCGACGGCACCACCCTGCTCGGCGCCGACAACAAGGCCGGCCTCGCTGAGATCATGGATGCCGCGCATTTCCTGGTCACCAACCCGCAGGTGAAGCACGGCACCATCAAGATCCTGTTCACGCCGGACGAGGAGATCGGCCGCGGCGTCGACAAGGTCGATATCAGGAAGCTGGGCGCCGATTTCGGCTACACCATGGACGGCGAGACTGCGGGCCATATCGAGGACGAGACCTTCTCGGCCGACGGCGCCAGCATCATCATCGAAGGCGTCGCGACCCACCCGGGCTTCGCCAAGGGCAAGATGGAGCACGCGATCAAGATCGCGGCCGCAATCGTCGATCGCCTGCCGAAGGACACCTGCTCGCCCGAGACCACCGAGGGCAAGGAAGGTTTTCTGCATCCGGTCGCGATCTCAGGCGCGCTGGAGACCGCGCGGATCGATTTCATCGTGCGCGATTTCACCGAGGCCGGCCTGAAGCAGAAGGAAACGCTGCTCGAAGCGATCGTGAAGGACGTCATGAAGGGGTATCCGCGCTCGACCTACCGCATGGAGGTCAAGCAGCAATACCGCAACATGAAGGAGGTGATCGATCGCTATCCCCAGATCGTCGCCTATGCGATCGAGGCGATCCAGCGCGCGGGCCTCGCGCCGGTGAAGACCTCGATCCGCGGCGGCACCGACGGCTCGCGGCTGTCGTTCATGGGATTGCCCTGCCCGAACATCTTCGCCGGCGAGCACGCCTTCCACTCGCGGCTCGAATGGGTCAGCCGCCAGGACATGGAGAAGGCCGTGCAGACCATCGTGCACCTGGCGATGATCTGGGAAGAGCGGGCCTGAGATCTCGAACAGTCCTCTTCGTCATTGCGAACCAACCGGTCGGCGCGAACCGCCGCCGGATGACAAGCTCCGCGAAGCAATCCATGTCTCCGCACGCGGCACGATGGATTGCTTCGTCGCTATGCACCTCGCAATGACGGCGCTAACAACCCGTTCCGTTACGCCCGCGCCGTGACGATCCAGATCGCGCCCGGCAGCAGCACCGAATCGCCCTTCGCAAACGGCGCCAGCGCCTCGCGCATCGAGGCGATGGCGGCCGCGCGCACCTCATCCGGATGCCCTTCCAGCGCGCGGCTGGCCGGTCCGATCTCGAGCGTGCCCTGGATCGCGGCATCGATGCCGCGGCCGGTGGCGACATCGAGCTCGACCCTGCACGGCTCCATCGCAATGCCGGAGAAGCCAGCTTCAGCGAGGATCCGCTTCACCCGGGCTTCGGATGCAAACGAAAACGGACCGGGATCCTCAGGCCCGAGCTGCGGCAGCTTCGGCACGTGCTTGTAGACCGCGGCAAGCGGCGCCATGAAGAACGGGTTCTCGCGCGGCTCCTGCCAGCAGGCGAAGGCAAGACGACCGGTCGGCTTCATCGCCTTGTGCAGATTGGCGAACGATGCCGCCGGATCGGCGAAGAACATCACGCCGAAGCGCGAGGCCAACAGATCAAAGCTTTCGGGCGCGAACGGATGGACGGTCGCGTCGGCCAGCGCGAACTCGACCGGCAATCCCTGCGGCGTGCTCTGCCGCGCCCGCGACAGCATCGGCTCCGAGACGTCGACGCCGAGCACCCGGCCGTCGGGCGCGACTTTCGCCGCCAGCGCGAAGCTCGAGGCGCCGCTGCCGCAGCCGACATCGACCACACGCTCGCCTCCCTTCGGCGCGGCGCGATCGATCAGGAGATCGAGCACCGGCTGCAGCACGATGTCCTGCGCGGCCTGCCGGGTGGCCCAGCGCTGTCCGCCCGGCCCGTTCCAATATGCAATCTGATCGGCGTTTTGCGGGTGGCCTGCGTTCATCGGATCAAACCTCGTTGCGGAAGCATCCGGCGATGCTAGCAGCTCTCGCGCGTCGCAGCGCGCAACATCGGCGTGACCTGATAGGTGAATCCGGCGTTGGCCCTGGTGACGGGATCGTTGGCGACGATCTCGTTGGGATCGGCATCATCCGATAGTTGCAGCACGCCCAATCCCCAGACACCGGTGGGATCGGCGACCGGTCCGAAGATCAGCGCCTTGCCGGCCTGCAGCAGCTCACCGCAATAGGCGACGTGCGCCTGCATGATGGCGGCCTCCTGCGGCGTCATGTCCTGCGGAAAGGTCGGGCGCGGTCCGGTCAATTTGCAAACGTAGTACTTCATCGGACGGATCCGCAGACGGGAATCATTTGGCGGCTGCGCTGGTCGGCTTGGCCTGCTTCGGTGCGGCGGTCTTCGCGGCAGCGCCCTTGGGCGCGTCATTGCTGCGCGCAATGCCCCACGGGTCGGACGGCTTCTGGTCCGGCACGCCGCTCAGCGCACGCTGATAGGCGCGCTGCTGCCGCGCCTCGTTGGCCAGATCCGCCGGTGATTTCTCGACCTCTTCGCGATAGCGCTGGACGTGGTCGGCCTGCGCGAGTGCTGGTCCGGCAATCATGGTGAGAAGAAAAATCGCGGCGAGTTTGCGCATGCATCAAGTTCCCGGTTAGGCGGGGAAGAATAGCATCGCAGCCGCGTCGGCATCAAACCCACATCGCATCGCGCCGGCAGGAACCGCTCTCAGGCGAAAGCGTGACTTTCGGCATCTTTTCCCCGATCGGAGACCAAATAGCCTTTGCACACCAGCGCGGAGCAAGCGCGATCCCGGCCACCCCACAACTACCCCGAGGCCGGGATCGCGCCCTCTCCGCGCGCGCATGGAGGCCGAGCCATGGCCTTGCTACGGAGAGCTCATCAGCCCGAGGCCGCCTTGCAGCTCGTGAAACACCGCGCCATCGTCATCCTGCGCGAGTACGTGCAAGTGGAGGCTGAGCTGGTTGGAAGGGCTGTGGTCCTTACCGATGGGACGGCGGGGACCGTCGCGGACGTGTTCCTAGACGAGTCCCATGGGCTGCGCATATCGATCAAGGGCCATATCGGGAAGTGGCCGATCTCGACGATCAAGATGCTTCAGCAATAGAGCGGCGGCGTATCAGAGATGGGAGAACCGGTCCGCCGCGCTCTTCGAGCTTCGGCGTGACAGCCTTCACCCTGCGGCACCGAACAAGCGGATGAATTTGTGCTCAAGGCTGGCTTGCCCAGCCGTAGCCCGTGAGGTGCGAAGGCTGGTGGGCGGTGAGAGGATCGAACTCCCGACCAATGGTGTGTAAAACCAGTGCTCTACCGCTGAGCTAACCGCCCTTGCCCGCGGCGCCTCTTTAGCCTCGCCTGCCCCCGAGGTGCAAGGCCGCAAAGTCTCGATCCGTGGGCTTCAATCCTTTTCAATCCGTGGACCGTGCCGGCAATCCCTGGAGATCGTTGATCCAGGGTGCAGCCGAGCGGCACCAGAGCTGGCGTCGCGGGGGCAATTGGCCGCGCTGGCGGATGCTGCCCCAGCGGATGCCCCAGTCGTCGGGGCCGCCATCCTCGCCGCTCGTGAACAGCGGCGAGCCGCAATCGCCGCAAAAATGCTGGAAGCGGATCCGGCCGTTATCGCCCCGCTTGCCGTACACCTTTGGCTGACGCCCGGTGAGGTGGACCTGCTCGGCGGCGCAGATCACCGTGACGCGATAGGGCGAGCCGGTCAGCGCCTGGCAGTCCGTGCAATGGCAGATCGACACGAGCTCGGGGTCGATCTCGGCCCGATAGGTCACCGCCCCGCAATGGCATTGCCCGTCGATCTGCATCCGCACTCTCCCAAGTCCGTCAGACAAAGTCACTCGCCGGACCCCGGTTCCACCAGCACGGCCGGGCCTCCGGCCTACCACGTCAGGGCGCAATGCTGGTATCCCGGATCGGCCTTGTTTGGGATACCAAACCGGGATACGCCGATCACCTGACGCAGGAACGGCGCCATGTCACAGATGCTGCAAATCCACGACCAGCTCCGGGAAATGATCCTCTCACTCGACCTCGGCCCCGGCGAACGGCTGACCGAGCGCTGGCTGGAGAGCCGGTTCGAGGGATCGCGCACTCCGATCCGCGCCGCGCTGGTGCGGCTCGAAGGCGAAGAGCTGGTCCGCCGCGACGGCCGCAACTGGATCGTCGCGCCGATCGACCTCGGTGAGCTCGAAGCGCTGGCCGAGTTCCGGATCCCGCTGGAGACGACGGCCGTCCGTCTCGCCTGTGCGCGCGCGAGCGCGGCCGACATCGCCGCGATCGAAGAGATGCTCGATGCCTGCCAGTCCGGCGCGCCGCGCGAGGAATGGCACCGGGTCGGCACGGATTTCCATGTCGAGATCGCGCGGCTCTCCGGCAACCCCTTCATCGTCAAGGCGATCAAGGGCGCCATGACCCGGCTGTCGCGGGCGCGCTGGCTCGAAGTGTGGACCGAACCGTCGCGCGAGCAGGCTTGGCGCGAGCACCGCCGCATCCTCGGCTTCATCGAGGCCAACGATCCGGAGGTCGCCGCGCGCGAAGCCGCCGATCATATCAAGGACACCCGCGATCGCCTGCTGCGTTCGCTGAACGAGGATCGCCGCGGCCTGCGGGCGCGCGGCTTCGCCGTGATCGGGCTGCGCTGACATGGATATGGAAGTCGATCGCGAAGCCCTGCTCGACGCGGGCCCCTGGAAGCGCAACCTGATCGTCTGCGTGTTCGGCTCCTTCACGACCATCGTCGGCATGACCCTGCTGCTGCCGTTCCTGCCGCTCTATGTCGAGCAGCTCGGCGTCACCGATCACGCCGCTATCGTGCAATGGTCGGGTATCGCCTATGGCGCAACCTTCTTCAGCGCGGCACTGACGGCGCCGCTGTGGGGCCGGCTTGCCGATCGCTACGGCCGCAAGCTGATGCTGATCCGCGCCAGCCTCGGCATGGCGATCGCGATGTCGCTGATCGGCATGGCGCATAACGTCTACGAGCTGGTCGGCTTGCGGCTGCTGACCGGCCTGCTCGGCGGCTACGCCTCGGGCTCGACCGTGCTGGTCGCGGCGCAGACGCCGAAGGCGCGGTCCGGCTGGGCGATCGGCGTGCTGTCCGCCGGCATCATGGCCGGCAGCCTGGTTGGTCCGTTGATCGGCGGCGTGCTGCCGAACCTGATCGGCATCCGCGCGACCTTCTTCCTGATCGGCGGCGTGATCTTCTTCACCTTCCTCGGCACCACCTTCCTGATCCGCGAGGAGCCGCGTCCGAAGACGGCTAAAGGTAGCAAATCGCGCGGCGGCTGGGCGCTGGTTCCGGACAAGCGCCCCGTCATCGCGATGTGGGGAACCGGCCTGCTGCTGATGATCGCCAACATGTCGATCGAGCCGATCATCACGGTCTATGTCGCCCAATTGGTCGAGGCGCCACAGGTCACGTTCGTGGCCGGGCTCGTGATGTCGGCTGCGGCGTTCGGCAGCCTGTTGTCGTCGTCGCATCTCGGCAAGCTCGCCGATCGCGTCGGCCACTGGCGGATCATCACCATTTGCCTTGCGGTCTCCGCGCTGCTCCTGATCCCGCAGGCTTTCGTGGTCAGCGGCTGGCAGCTGATCCTGCTGCGCTTCCTGATGGGGCTCGCGCTCGGCGGCCTCTTGCCCTGCATCGCCAGCGTGATCCGGCACAACGTCCCCGACGCCGTCACCGGCAGCATGCTCGGCTACTCGATCTCGGCGCAATATGCCGGCCAGGTGATCGGCCCGCTCGCCGGCGGATTCATCGGCGGCCATATCGGCATGGCGCGCGGTGTTCCTCGGGACCAGCGTGCTGATGGCGCTCGGCGCGCTCGGCAATTTCATGGTCGAGAAAAAAGAGTAGTCGGCCTCGACCGAGCCCCCTCGCTCGCAAACCGCCAAAACAAAAACGGCGCCCGAAGGCGCCGTTTTCTATTTCAACTGGAGCTCGCGTCAGTGCGCCGTCAGGCCGCCGGACGCTTCATCCGAAGCATCGGGCTTGACGTCGACCTTGCTGGTCTCCTCTTCCCAGACGATCGGCGCGGGCACGCGGACCAGCGCCTTGGCGACGACCTCATCCAGCCGCGAGACCGGGATGATCTCCATGCCGCCCTTGATCGCATCGGAAATCTCCGTGAGATCCTTGGCGTTGTCCTCCGGGATCAGCACAGTCTTGATACCGCCGCGAGCGGCAGCCAACAGCTTCTCCTTCAGACCGCCGATCGGCAGCACGCGACCGCGCAGCGTGATCTCGCCGGTCATCGCGACATCGTGGCGGACCGGAATGCCGGTCATGACCGAGATGATCGCAGTGGCCATCGCCACGCCGGCGGACGGACCGTCCTTCGGCGTTGCGCCCTCCGGCACGTGAACGTGGATGTCGCGCCGGTCGAACATCGGCGGTTCGATGCCGTAGGTGATCGCACGCGAGCGGACGTAAGACGCCGCCGCCGAGATCGATTCCTTCATCACGTCGCGCAGATTGCCCGTGACCGTCATCTTGCCCTTACCGGGCATCATGACGCCTTCAATGGTCAACAGCTCGCCGCCGACATCGGTCCAGGCCAGACCCGTGACGATACCGACCTGATCCTCGTCGTCGATCTCGCCGAAGCGATACTTCGGAACGCCGAGGAACTCTTCGATATTCGCCTCGGTGACCTTCACCGACTTCTTCTTGGAGATCATCAGCTCCTTCACCGCCTTGCGGGCGAGTGTGGAGAGCTCGCGCTCCAGGTTACGCACGCCCGCTTCGCGGGTGTAGCGGCGGATCATCAAGAGCAGGGCCGCGTCGTCGATCGACCATTCCTTGGAGTCCAGACCGTGCTTGGAGAGCGCGCTCGGGATCAGATGCTTGCGCGCGATCTCGACCTTCTCGTTCTCGGTGTAGCCGGCGATCCGGATGATCTCCATGCGGTCCATCAGCGGGCCCGGAATATTCAGCGTATTCGCGGTCGTGATGAACATCACGTTGGACAGGTCGTAGTCGACCTCCAGGTAATGGTCGTTGAAGGTCGAGTTCTGCTCGGGGTCGAGGACCTCGAGCAGCGCCGACGACGGATCGCCGCGGAAATCGGCGCCCATCTTGTCGATCTCGTCCAGCAGGAACAGCGGGTTCGAAGTCTTCGCCTTGCGCATCGACTGGATGATCTTGCCGGGCATCGAGCCGATATAGGTGCGACGGTGACCGCGGATCTCGGCCTCGTCACGCACGCCGCCGAGCGACACGCGCACGAACTCGCGCCCCGTAGCCTTGGCGATCGACTTGCCGAGCGAGGTCTTGCCGACGCCGGGAGGCCCGACCAGGCACAGGATCGGTCCAGTCAGCTTGTTGGCGCGCGACTGCACCGCGAGATACTCGACGATGCGGTCCTTGACCTTCTCGAGCCCGTAGTGATCGGAGTCCAAGACCGCCTGCGCGGCCTCGAGGTCCTTCTTGACCTTGGACTTCTTGCCCCACGGGATCGACAGCAGCCAATCCAGATAGTTGCGCACGACGGTCGCTTCCGCGGACATCGGCGACATCTGGCGCAGCTTCTTCAGCTCGTGCTGGGCCTTCTCGCGCGCTTCCTTGGACAGCTTGGTCTTGGAGATCTTCTCCTCCAGATCGGCCAGCTCGTCGCGACCTTCGTCGTCGCCGAGCTCCTTCTGGATCGCCTTCATCTGCTCGTTCAGGTAATACTCGCGCTGGGTCTTCTCCATCTGGCGCTTGACGCGCGAGCGGATGCGCTTCTCGACCTGCAGCACCGAGATCTCGCTCTCCATCAGGCCGAGCACCTTCTCCAGGCGCTGCGTGACGGACAACGTCTCCAGGATGCCCTGCCGATCGGCGATCTTGACCGCGAGATGCGAGGCGACGGTGTCGCCGAGCTTGGCGAAATCGGTGATCGCCTGGACCACGCCGACGACCTCGGCGGAGATCTTCTTGTTCAGCTTCACATAGCTTTCGAAGTCGGACACCACCGACCGCGCCAGCGCCTCGGCCTCGACCGAGTTGGCGTCCGTGTCGGCGAGCGCAACCGCGGTCGCCTCGTAATATTCGCTGCGGTCGGAATACTTCTCGACCCGCGCGCGCTCGAGGCCCTCGACCAGCACCTTCACGGTGCCGTCGGGCAGCTTCAGCAGCTGCAGGACGCTGGCGAGCGTACCGGTCTCGTAAATTGAATCGGGAGCCGGATCATCGTCGGACGCGTTCTTCTGCGTCGCGAGCATGATCAGCGCGTCGTTCTTCATCACCTCTTCGAGGGCGCGGATCGATTTCTCGCGGCCGACGAACAGCGGCACAATCATGTGCGGGAAGACGACGATGTCGCGGAGCGGCAGCACCGGATAGGAGTGGCTTTCGCCGTGGACGATCGTTGGCCGGGGTTTTGAAGTCGTCATGGCCTATTCCTTTTGTTTTGCCCCCTTGCACGCAGTCCGCCTGCTTGCGCAACCGCCACAAGGTGCCTTGGTGATCCGGAACGAGAATGCCGTCAGCAGCCGCTTATTCCGCATCGTGAAGCGACGAATCTCAACGCGTGAGACCCCTCGCTGATAGCATTAGGTGGCTATCCGGCAGGGGGGTGTCAAGTCCGAGAAGTGCCGGGAAATATAGGCTAAACAAGCATTTGCGGCTACGCCGCAAGAGCGCTGCTGCTGCGCCACAGCGGCCGCCGGATCGCCCGGCAGCCGTGCATTTTTGGCGGGTCGGAGACCGCGCTCTTACGCGCTCGCGCTGCTCTCGACGGCGCGGTCGGAACGATCCGCGTAGATGTAGAGCGGACGCGCCGTTCCCTCGACCACTTCGCGCGAGATCACGACTTCCTCGACGCCTTCCAGGCCCGGAAGGTCGAACATGGTCTCGAGCAGGATGCTCTCCAGGATCGACCGCAGGCCGCGCGCACCGGTCTTGCGCTCGATCGCCTTGCGGGCGACCGCGCCAAGCGCCTCGTCGGCGAAGGTCAGCTCGATGTTCTCCATCTCGAACAGCCGCTGGTACTGCTTCACCAGCGCGTTCTTCGGATCGGTCAGGATCTTCTTCAGCGAGGTCTCGTCGAGGTCCTCCAGCGTCGCGACGACGGGCAGACGGCCGACGAATTCCGGAATCAGGCCATACTTCAACAGGTCTTCCGGCTCGACGTGACGGAAGATCTCACCGGTACGGCGGTCCTCCGGCGCAAGCACCTGCGCCGCGAAGCCGATCGAGGTCGAGCGGCCGCGCGCGGAGATGATCTTCTCGAGGCCCGAGAACGCACCGCCGCAGATGAACAGGATGTTGGTGGTGTCCACCTGCAGGAACTCCTGCTGCGGATGCTTGCGGCCGCCCTGCGGCGGGACCGAGGCCACCGTGCCTTCCATGATCTTCAGCAGCGCCTGCTGGACGCCCTCGCCCGACACGTCGCGGGTGATCGAGGGATTGTCCGACTTGCGGCTGATCTTGTCGATTTCGTCGATGTAGACGATGCCGCGCTGCGCACGCTCGACGTTGTAGTCGGCGGCCTGCAGCAGCTTCAGGATGATGTTCTCGACGTCCTCGCCGACATAGCCGGCCTCGGTCAGCGTCGTCGCATCGGCCATGGTAAACGGAACGTCAAGGATGCGCGCCAGCGTCTGCGCCAGCAGCGTCTTGCCCGAACCGGTCGGACCGATCAGCAGGATGTTCGACTTCGCGAGCTCGACGTCGTTGTGCTTGGTCTGATGGTTGAGCCGCTTGTAGTGGTTGTGGACGGCGACCGACAGCACCTTCTTGGCATGGCTCTGGCCGATCACGTAGTCGTCCAAAACCTTGCAGATCTCCTTCGGCGTCGGGATGCCGTCGCGCGACTTCACCAGCGAGGACTTGTTCTCCTCGCGAATGATGTCCATGCACAGTTCGACACACTCGTCGCAAATGAAGACAGTCGGTCCGGCAATCAGCTTGCGAACTTCATGCTGGCTCTTGCCGCAGAACGAGCAGTATAGCGTGTTCTTGGCGTCGCTCGTGCCGACCTTACTCATTCATTATCTCCGTCCGCCGTTCGATCTTGTTTGCCAGATCGACCCAATCCGGCACAAAACCGGGGTCTTGGGTAGATAGAGCAAATTCCGTACCAAAAAAGACCCTACGCAATACTGACCGTTGCAATCACGGTTTATTCGAATCTCCGCGATCATAGTCGATGCATTACAGCCAACCATGCTGGCATCCGACTATCAAGAATTCGCTAATCGGATGGCCGGCTCAAGACCGTGACAATACCGTGATTTTCCACGACCGCACGTGGAATACACGTCGAAATCCACGGAACGTTGCGGGATTACCACGCCGGCCAATGAGCACGAAAGCGGAACTTTCCGCTCCCGCCCATGCACTTGCGGGGTACTCCGCCGTCCCCCGCTTTGCCGGGTATGTGAGGCGTCAATGTGGTGGTCACACCAACGCCTCGGGATCTCTGCCAGGATCAGGCGGCCTTCGCGGAGGCCGGATCCTCGGGACGCTTGTCGATCACCTTGTCGACGAGGCCGAACGCCTTGGCGTCCTCGGCGGTGAGGAACTTGTCGCGCTCGAGCGCGTCCTCGATCGCCTTGTAGGTCTGGCCGGTGTGCTTCACGTAGATCTCGTTGAGGCGCTTCTTGAGATTCAGGATCTCCTGCGCGTGCAGCATGATGTCGGTGGCCTGGCCCTGGAAGCCGCCGGAGGGCTGATGCACCATGATGCGGGAATTCGGCAGCGTGAAGCGCATGTCCTTCTCGCCGGCTGCCAGCAGCAGCGAGCCCATCGAGGCCGCCTGCCCCGTGCACAGCGTCGACACCGGCGGACGGATGAACTGCATCGTGTCGTAGATCGCAAGGCCCGACGTCACCACGCCACCCGGCGAGTTGATGTACATCGAGATTTCCTTCTTCGGATTCTCGGCCTCGAGGAACAGGAGCTGCGCGACGATCAGCGTCGACATGCCGTCTTCCACCGGGCCGGTGACGAAGATGATGCGCTCTTTCAAGAGGCGCGAGAAAATGTCGTAGGCGCGTTCGCCGCGATTGGTCTGCTCGACGACCATCGGCACGAGGTTCATGTAGGTTTCAACGGGATCGCGCATGGAAGAACCCAGGGGTTAGGGGTGATGCAGAACTTTGCTCAAGACGACACTTTGCTCAAGACGACTTGGCTTAACGCTTAACCCAGATATGGGCCAATTTCCGGCCGACAAGACCGGGCAGCTGGCCGCACTACCCATCTGGGCAGGTCGCAGGAGTTCAAGCTGATTCGCGTCCGCACGCCTAGCGACGGGAGCCGTCGCGAGGCGCGCTTTCGCGGTTCATCATTAACGCGAGGTGCCGGAATTAAGCGGCAGTTTTCTCGGCGTCGTCTTCATCCTTGAACAGCTCTTCCTTGGTGACCTTCTTCTCGGTCACATTGGCGAGCTCGAGCACGAAGTCGACGACCTTGTCCTCGTAGATCGGGGCGCGGAGCTGGGCCAGCGCCTGGGCATTGCTGCGGTAGTAGTCCCAGACTTCCTTCTCGCGGCCGGGCGTCTGGCGCGCGCGCTCGATCACGGCACGCGACACCTCGTCGTCGGTCACGGTGATCTTGTTCTTCTCGCCGATCTCCGACAGCACGAGGCCGAGGCGGACGCGGCGGTCGGCGATCTTGTGGTACTCTTCCTTGGCCGCTTCCTCGGTGGTGTTCTCGTCGGCGAAGGTCTTGCCGGACGAGTCCATCTCGGCCTTGATCGAGTTCCACATCAGGTTGAACTCTTCGGCGACAAGCGACGGCGGCGCCTCGAATTTGTGGCTCTCGTCGAGGCGGTCGAGCAGCGCGCGCTTGACCTTCTGGCGGGTCGCGCCGGCGAACTCGGCCGTCAGGCGCTCGCGCATCAGCTCCTTCAGCTTGTCGAGCGACTCGAGGCCCAGCGTCTTGGCGAACTCCTCGTCGACCGTGACCTCGCCGGGCGCCTCGATCAGGGTCGCGGTGGTCTCGAACTCGGCCGGCTGGCCGGCGAGCTTTTCGTTAAGGTAGTTCTTCGGGAACGGCACCATCAGCGTGCGGGTCTCGCCCGCGCCGATGCCGGTCAGCTGCTCCTCGAAGCCCGGAATGAACTGGCCGGCGCCGAGCACGACCTGGATGCCCTCGCCGGTGCCGCCCTCGAAGGCCTCACCGTTGATGGTGCCCTTGAAGTTGATGGTGACGCGATCGCCCTTCTCGGCCTTGGCCCCCTCGGCCTTGGCGTTGTACGGGCGGCTACCCTCGGCGATCCGCTTGATGGCATCGTCGACGTCGGCGTCGGAGACCTCGACCACCGGCTTCTCGACCGAGAACGACTTGAAATCGGCGAGCTGGATCGGCGGCACGACTTCGATCGCGACGGTGTAGGTCAGGTCGGTCTTGCCCGACAGCAATTCCTCGACCTCGGCCTTCTCGGTCGGCATCGTGATCTTCGGCTCGCCGGCGAGGCGGAAGCCGCGATCCTCGAAGATCTGCCGGTTGGTGTCGCTGATGGTCTGGTCGATGGTCTCGGCCATCACCGAGCGGCCGTAGATCTTCTTCAGATGCGCCACCGGCACCTTGCCCGGACGGAAGCCGTTGAGACGGACCTTGTCCTTGAGGTCGACCAGCTTGGCGCCCGCCTTGGCATCGAGATCGGATGCCGGAACGCTGATCTTGAATTCGTGCTTCAGTCCCTCGTTGAGGGTCTCGGTGACCTGCATGGTATCAATCTTCTTCCGCTTTTGCCGCGGCTTGAAGCAGCCGTGACAGTGTTCAATCTGTGCGACGCTTAAGCCTTGCGGCCTGACGTCTGTGGGTTCGGCGAACCCTCGACCCCTTCGGGGCCCAAGGTTCTCCAAGAAATCGTCATGCAAACGCTGTAAGCGCTTGGTGCGGGCGGAGGGACTCGAACCCCCACAACTTTCGTCACTGGAACCTAAATCCAGCGCGTCTACCAGTTCCGCCACGCCCGCGCGAAAAGCATCCAGTCCGGCCGCGATGCCGCGGGCGGCCGGGCTTATAACATGCGCCCACCGGTTCGCAGCAAAAAAATGGCCACTGGAGAGCCCGCCCTGCGACCGATCGCGACTGGACAGGTACCCTCTAAAATGGTCCGCATCGGCCGGATGGCAAGTCCCGCAACACGTCCCGAATTTTCGCTCACCCGGCGCCACCTGATGGCCGCGCTCGGCGCCGCGGCGCTTTGCCCGGCATGGCCTGCGACCGGCTCGGCACAGGGCCGCGCCGCGGTCGCGCTGGTGGCCAAAACCGACCGCATCGCGCTGCGTCCGGACGGCCCGGAAACCCCGGTCTGGTCGCTCGGCAGCGGCGAGCTGCGCTTCAAGCGCGGCGAGCTGCTCGATGTGACCTTTGGCAACGAGCTGCCGGTCTCGGCCGCGCTCGATTGCCGCGGGCTCGATGGCATCCCGGCCGCGGAGCCGCTGGCCTCGCGGGCGCCCCTCGCCACAGGAGCAAAGGATACCTTCCAGCTGCCGCTCCGCCATGCCGGCACCTTCCTGTGCACGCCGCTGCTCGGCGATGGCGGAGCGGCGCCGACGCGGCCGCGCCCGCTGATCGTCACCGGCGCTTCCCCGGTCGCGGTCGATCGCGACGAGGTCTTGCTGATCGAGGAATGGCGCCTGCGGCCGGACGGCAGCGCGATCCCGCCCGGCAGCGATCCCAAGGATTCGACGCCAATTCATACAATTAACGGCAAAATCTCATACGAGATCTCGGCACCGGCCAATACCCGGCTCAGACTCCGCTTCATCAATGGCAGCCAACGCAGCGTGCTGGCGGTCAAGCTGGAGAACCTCGACGTCCGGGTGATGGCGATCGACGGCCAGCCGGCCGAACCGTTTTCGGCCCGCAACGGTGCCCTGGTGCTGGCTCCCGGCAGCCGTACGGATGTATTTGTCGACGCGGCCGGGCCGGCCGGAACCGGCTTTCCGATCCTGCTGCATGACGGCAAGCAGGCGCGCCCGGTCGGCAAGCTCATCGTCTCGAACGAACCGCCGATCCGGCCGGCGCCGTTCCCGCCCGCGCCGCCGCTGCCGGGTAACGACATGCCGGCCGCGCTCGACCTCAAGAGCGCCGCACGATTCGATCTCGCGCTCGGCATGCCGACCGATTGGTTCCGCCCTGCGGAGTTCAAGCCGTCGGCCGCGCCGGCGTTTCAGGCCAAAGCCGGCCGGCCGGTGGTGCTGGCGCTGACCAACCGCGGTGCGATCGCCAGCGTCTTTCGCCTGCACGGCCACCACTTCCGTCTGCTCGATCGGCTCGACGACGGCTGGAAGCCGTTCTGGCTCGACACGCTCGCGATCGAGCCCGGCCAGACCCAGCGCATCGCCTTCCTCGCCGAGTATCCCGGCCGCTATCTGATCGAGCAGGTCGCAGCCGATTGGGCCGCGCCCCGGCTCGTCCGATGGTACAGTGTCCAATAACAACAAGGGGAAACGTCCATGGGCCAGACAGTTGCGGCGATCCGCGGAGTGAAGGCGCGAAGCGTCGTGGTGCCGCTCAAGCGTCCGGTGAAGAACGCCTTCGGCGTGATCGATTCCGGCCCGCTGTTCCTGATCGATGTCGAGACCGATCAAGGTGTTACCGGCCGTACCTACATCTTCGCCTACAGCAAGCTCACGCTTAACCCGCTTTGTTATCTGATCGAGGAGATCGGCCGCGAGCTCATCGGCAAGCCGGTCGCGCCGTTCGACCTGATGAAGGCGATGGACGCCAGGTTTCGGCTGCTCGGCTCGCAAGGCCTGGTCGGCATGGCGGTGTCCGGCCTCGACATGGCCTATTGGGACGTGCTCGGCCAGCTCGCCGGCCGGCCGCTGGTCGAGCTGCTCGGCGGCTCGGCAAAGCCGATCAGGGCCTATGACAGCTACGGCGTGGTCGATCCGGTGGCTGACGAGCGCGCGCTGCGCCGTTCGCTCGACCAGGGTTTTCGCGGCATCAAGATCAAGGGCGGCGACGGCGATGCCGCCAATGACGAGCGCGTCGTCAAGGGCGTGCGCGCCCTGCTCGGTCCCGACATCGCGCTGATGATCGACTTCAACCAGTCGCTCGATCCGGCGGAAGCGACCCGCCGCATCGCCCGGCTTGCCCCCTACGATCTGCACTGGATCGAGGAGCCGGTGCCGCAGGAAAGCCTGTCCGGCCACGCCAAGGTCCGCGAGACCTCGCCGACGCCGATCCAGGCCGGCGAGAACTGGTGGTTTCCGCGCGGCTTCGCCGAGGCTGTCGCCGCCGGCGCATCCGACTTCATCATGCCCGACGTGATGAAGGTCGGCGGCGTCACCGGCTGGATGCAGGTCGCGGGACAGGCCGATGCCGCCTCGATCCCGATGTCGAGCCATCTGTTCGCCGAGGTCAGCGCGCATCTGCTGGCGGTGACGCCGACCGCGCACTGGCTCGAATTCCTCGACTTCGCCGGCGCGATCCTCACAAGGCCCGCCGAGATCATCGATGGCGCGGTGACCGCGCGCGGTCCGGGGCTCGGCATCGAGTGGAACGAGCCGGCGGTGGCGAAATATCTGGTAAGCTAGATTCGATCCAGTCTCATCGCGCTTTGGCGCGTCGAAATGGGTGAGGAGCCCGGAGGTCGTGCCAGTTTCCCCGCGCCTTTCGACCACCTCATTCGGCAAGTCCCTGGTGTTGTCGAGGCTCGTCCTGACCGGCCTGATCGCCGCATGCCTCACCGGACCGGCGTCCGGCAAGGATCGCGACGACGACAGCGGCAACTCGAACGCGGCGCCGAATATCTATCTCGATTTGCGGACAAGCTACGCAACGGTGCCGGCCGGCGCCCTGCCGGTCGGTTTCGGCAGCCCGGCTCTCTTCAGCGCGCTGCAGTCGCTCGCGCTTGCCAGGGGCGGCTCGCTTCCCGCGAGCGTACCCCTGCCATCCCGCCAATCGCTTGCCGTCGATTTCCCCTTGACGGTGGATGTCTCCGATACGGTCTCGCTCTACGCCGGCATGTCCGGCACGACGACCTACGGGCCGGCGCAGGGTTGGTCACCCTTCGACGCCACCAGTTGGAACGTCGGGTTCCAGGCGGACCTCTACAGTCAGAACGGCGGCTCGATCCCGACCATCACCTGGCAATCGACGTTCACCCAGACAATCCCGAACGGGCCGACGGCCACGACGACCTTCAACAACATTCTCGAGTTCGACTACGCCTTCGATGAGGACGCGACACGGGGAATGCTGGCGGGCATCCAGGACACCCGCGTCGAGGTCGCGACCGCGTTGGCCAGGATCCATCCGAACGTCATCGGCTATGTCGGCGGCTATTATCAGTGGCCGAGCAATTGGAAATTCACCGGCCGCGCCGGCGTGCAATACTTTGGCGGCGCGCAGCTCCTGAGCTTCGCGCCGATCCAGTCCTTCACCCAGCCCATTCTCAGGCTCGATCTCGATCGGATGGACGACAACGACAATCGTCTGTTCGGGGTCACGGCCCAGATCATATGGGTACCGAAGCCATCCTATCAGCTGACGCTGAGAACGCCGCTTTATCTCGTGCGCAAGTGATGCAGCCTGCCCTGTCGCAATCATAAATCGGCGAATGGGCGGCGGCTGCCCACCGGCGATCATGCGCTTCACCTTTGGCACGCATTGATGTAGGCCAACAAGACATCGGAGCGCCCAATGTCCACCACCAACAAGCTGACGCTCAAATTCCGTTGTCCGGCGGAGCTTGAGGGACTGATTCCGCGGCCTATCCCAGCGGCCCAGGGCGTTCCCGACTGGCTCAAGGCGATGCCGGCGACGGCGTTCTCCTCGATCAACCTGCACGACGAGGACACCATCAAGCGCTGCCCGCCATTCGTCGATGCGATGACCAGCGGATTCCTGCTGCCGCTGGTCTGCGATCTCAAGATCGAGGACGGCGAGATCACCTGGGACCACGACCTGCCGCCGGGAGGCACGCCCGAATTCCCGCGCTCGCCGATCGGATTTCACGACCCCGGTCAGGTCACCGGCACCCCGCTGTTCGAAGAGGGACGCTTCTTCCTCAAATTCCACAATCTGTGGACCGTCGAAGCTCCCGAAGGCTACGCGGTCTACTTCACGCATCCCGTCAACCGGTTCGACCTGCCGTTCACCACGCTCACCGGCCTGGTCAATTCCGATCTCTATGCCGACAATTGGGTGCATTTCCCGGCATACTGGCACGATAAGAATTTCAGAGGCGTCCTGCCCAAGGGGACTCCGATCGCGCAGTGCATTCCGGTGAAGCGCGACAGCTGGACCGCGGAGGCATCGCCGTTCACCACGGATGAAGCCAAGCGCGTCGGCGAATTTCGCGGCGAGCTCAAGCGCGAGCCCAACCTCTACCGCAGAAAATTCAGGGCCTAGTGTGCTGAATGCGAAGTTCGTGTGATCTCGCGGCTGCCATTTTCACGAACTTGGCATTCATAAAGCACACTAGAATCATAAGTTTGGTAGTGCCCTTGAATTTTGAAGTTCGCTCCCTTGGCGATCCTTACATTACCACGCACAGCGCACGATGGCCTTGCTTGCGTAAGAGCGCGTGACATTCGAGAACTCACCCTCGAACGTCGCAGCGGCCGACCAGCCGTTCGTCCATTTCTTCTCGATCGACGCCGTGGTGAGTGCGGAGTCCGAAGCCTGAGCGGCGCCGTTGACGACGAAGCTTGCGCCCGGCAGCGCCTGGAAGGTCGCGGCGATCGAACGATCCGGATCAAAGTCATGCGCCCAGGCAAGGCGCCCGCGCAGCGTCAGCGCGCCATCGCGAAGCGCGAACGACTTGTCTGTGCGGAAACCTAATTCGCTACGCGTGTCGGTCGGACTTCTTGCGCCATAGGTCAGCGCGAAGGCTGACGCGCCTGAGATCACCTGCTCGGCATAAGAAGGCACATTGAACGTGGTGAACTGCGCGGCCGCATAGGGCGTCAGCCCAGCCCCGCTCCATGGTTCGAGGAAGCGATACCCGCTCTCGATGCGTCCGGACCAAGCATTGGCATTGAACTCCGCGCGCAGATGATCGACAGCCGAGATCGTCACGATGCGATCGGTGGTGACGTCCTGCCAGCCGTAGGCAAGTGCTGCCGAGATGTAGGCTGGTCCATGGGTGTGGCGCAGATAGGCGCCGGCCTGGAACAGGTCGGAGCGTCCTGAGCCGAGGCCATTGACGCTGAAGTTCGTGCCACCGCCGGCGAGTGCAAAGCCGGCGAGCGTATAGGGCGAGAACAGATAGTCAGCGCCGATCGCCGTGCCCGAGATCGAACTGATGCTCTTATTCGAGCCGACCAGCGCATTGCCGTCGGTCGATTGCGAGCCGCCAAATCCTGCCGCCCACACGCTCCAGCGCCGCTCGAAGCTCGCCGGCGGCGCTTTGGTGAACATCGCGAAGGCCTCGTTTCGATTTCGGCCGGCGTAGGCGCTCAGCTCCTCATCCTCCGCAGAGCTGGACGCAGGCGACGTCAGACCCGAACGGCCGTTCCGCTGCAGGAACGGATCAGTCAACAGCCCCATAAAGAGGTTCATCGCGTCGAAGGTCGTCTGCTGCGATGAGGTGCCGATCTCGCCGGAGATTTGCGTGAGGCCCGCCGGCGTCAGCGCGCCGTAGATCAGCGGGATCGTGCCATTGACGTCAAAGAAACTTGTCAAGGCGTTCGCAACCGCCTGCTGGTTGCCGTTGAGACCGCCGGGAAGGGCGAAGTTCGACACGCCGGGAGGGACGAAGTCCAACACCAGATTGAGATAGGCATTGTTGGCGTCGGAGCTCAGCGTCGTGTGGAAGTCGGTCGGCAGATTGGTGGTGACCACCGTCGGACCGAAAGTACCGCTGACCCCACCCCCCGCGGTCAAAATCGTGTACTGCTTGGCAACATAGCTGCCGCTGGCGAACACCGCATTCACAGTGGCGCCGCCGAGAGTTGCGGCGCCCGTGATGGTCGCAAATGATGCTGTCGACGGGTTGACCTGGACAAAATACAGCGCACCGGACTGGAAGACGAGATTGCCGGCGATCGTCATCGAGGTGCCCGGCGTGCCGTTGCCCGGTGCGAAGCTGCCCCCGGACATGATCGTGGTTGTCACAGGACCGACCACGCCCGTTCCCGACAGCGTGCCACCGGCGTTGACGTTCACGCTTGTCGCATTGGCGATCGTGCCGTCGACCTGGAATGTGCCTTGATCGATGCTCCAGGATGCGGCGGCATTGGTGGTGCCCGTCAGCCTCCATGTGCTGGTGCCCGTCTTTTCGACGTTCGAAAAGCCCTGATACTGCGCCGAGGGTCCAATGCTTGAGATGTCCAAGCTGCTGTTGCTCGATCCGCCCAACCGCAGCGTGTCGGTGCCGGTGCCGACCACGTTGCCGGTGATGGTCGAGCCGGCCTGCAGCTCCAGCACATTGCTGCCGCCCGTGAAGGTGATCGCATTCGCACGCGTCATACCATCTCCGCCAAGGCCGCCCGAGATTGACCCGGCATTGATGACCGTCAGATTGGCTCCCGTGATGCCATCTCCGCCCGCGCCGTCGGCACCCAGATTTGTTCCCGTCGCACCGATCCCTCCATTGCCGCCGACGATTGCTGCGGTGGCCGTGTTGGCGAGCGTTCCGCCTTGAGCGAGCGAGGCGCCGATGCCACCCGCTCCGCCGTTGCCTCCAAATGTGCCCGTCCCACCGTTGCCACCACCACCGCCCGTGATAGCGCCCGAATTGGTGATGGCGCCGGTTTGACCAAGCGACGCGCCGAGACCGCCCGCTCCGCCATTTCCTCCAATCGAGGCCTTTCCACCGTCGCCACCGCGACCGCCCGTGATAGCACCTGAATTGGCGATGGCGCCGGCTTGACCAAGCGATGCGCCGGTACCGCCGCGGCCGCCGGCGCCGCCATTAAGAGAACCATCGTTGCCGGCAGCGCCATCGCCGCCCGCGATCGTAGCGGTCGGCATGTTGCGCACGACCCCACCGAGGGCGAGCGATGCACCGGCTCCGCCATTCCCGCCGTTTCCGCCATTCAGACCTCCAAATTCACCGGCCCCTCCGGCTCCGCCGGCCACTGTTCCAGAATTGGTCAATTCCCCATTGCCAGTGATGAAGATGGCTGCTCCGCCTGCTCCCCCGCCTCCTCCATTCAGACTTGATCCCAGTCCACCAGTTCCTCCGGTCCCGCCGGCCACTGTTCCAGAATTGGTCAATTCGCCGTTGCCGGTGACGAAGATGGCTGCTCCGCCAGCTCCCCCGCTTCCTCCACTGTTACCGACGCCATATCCACCACTCCCCCCTTGCCCACCGCTGACCGTTCCGAAATTGGTCAATTCCCCGTTGCCCATGACCGATACCGCTGCGCCACCCGTTCCACCGGATGCACCAAACTCGTTGATACTCGAGCCACCCGTGCCGCCGTTGCCGCCGGCGATCGTCCCACGATTCGTTGCGGTCGCGCCTTGAGCAAAGACTGCACCCGCGCCACCGTTGCCGCCGATTCCGGCGCGGCCGTTGTTCTGGTCAAGTCCCGCTGCGCCGCCGTTGCCACCGGTGAGGATGCCTAGGTTGTTCAGCGACCCGGTGTTGGCAAAGAAAACGCCAATTCCACCTGCGCCGCCGGCGCCATTGTCGCTTCTAGCGTCGATGTAATGACCAAACGCGTCACCGCCTGCACCGCCGGAGCTTCCCGCGACAGTGCCGTTGTTGATGAGCGCACCACCCGCTTGAAAAGCGACTCCGGTTCCCCCGCCGCCGCCAGCGCCTCCGCTGCCACCAAAGTCAACGAATGCTCCTCCTCCGCTCCCGCCAGCCCCCCCGATCAGGGAATGTCCGCTGCTCAGCGTGATGGTTGCACCGGCCGCCGTTACGGTAACGCCATTTCCTCCGGCGCCGCCCCCTCCTCCACCTGCAGTCACAGAGTCCAAAATATCGCTCTGGGTCGCAGGAGCATCGCCGCCAACGCCACCGGCACCGCCAGAATGATCGGCACCATAGACGGTGCTGATCGAAGCGACACTTCCATCGGCGCCGCCACCGCCGCCGCCGCCGCCGCCACCTCCGGACGGCTGGCTCGCTCCGGCCCCGCCAGCGCCGTTGTTGACACCGACCTGGCCAGCCACGCCGCCGCTGCCTCCATTTCCGGAAGGCCCATTCCCGCCATTTCCACCCGCGGCATTCGCACCGCCGCCACCGCCACCGCCGGCGCCCCAATCGCCTGGGCCGACGTTGCCCCCCGCCTCACCTGCAACCCCATAGGCGCCACCGGCACCGCCAGCAGTAGCGGCTTTGCCTCCGTTGCCACCGGCGGTTTGCGCACAGACAGAAGCCGACAGAGCGATGGTCAGGATCAGCGCCAGCGCGAGCGTGGTCGAACCGAGGCGAGATACGCAGCGCCCTACGACACGGCCAGGGCAATAGGACACACGCATGCTCGCTCCGAAATTCATCCGCCGTCCCTTCGAGCATCGGCGGGCCAAGGCGTAACAGGTCAAGACATTGCGCGCTGTGCCCAGCGTCTCAGCCGCAGATTCGAAAATGGAGTGATGCGCAAACGACACATGGTTCGCGCCGCCCGGTGGGCAGATGCGAATGAGCGCTTTGAGCCTGATTACCTGGGCTCGCCCGCCGAGCAGCAGCAGCGGCCGACCCTTGCTGCGCGAGCAGAGATCGGTTCGACAGGAAGCCTTCATCGGAACCATCGGTCCGCTGCCGCCCCTGATGCCGGCAGCGTTGCGCACAAGTCCCAGGAGAGCCGTCGGCTTAAAAAACCACGAAAGCCTCGCCGTTCAAGCAATTGTCAACTTGCTCTTCGTCTTGCGATCGCCTGGGATGCAAGGATGCAAATGTCATGGTAAGTGGCCAAATCCAAGCCGGAAATGCATGCATGTCCTCGATGTTACAAGGCCGGGGTAGCCAAGTCCTGCAGCAACTGCGCGAACGAACGAAGGGCGTTTCCGAAATCATCCCGCTCGCCTCGGAAAACGATTTCGAATTATCGTCGCGATCGATCTGGGTGCCGTTGAAGGCGGGAGGCGCATTGCTGATCGAGACCGCCACGACCGGCGTTCGATACGAGCGTACAGCGGCGGACGTCGCCAGCGGAGGTGTTGACGTCTTTCAGATCGCCGAGTGCGTGGAAGGAGAAATGGCCTTCACCTCCGGCCGCCGCGAATTGACAGTTCGCCCGCGCGACATATTTCTCGTCGACATGGCACGACCGAGCCGGACGATTCTGATCGAAGGCTGCAACCGTCGCTGCCGTGTCCGGACGTTGGTGCTGCCACGGTCGGTCCTGGCACCGCGGCTGGCCCACCCCGATTCTGCAACGGGCATTTTGTTGTCCGCAGGAAGCCGGCAGGCGGTCTCCCCTTTGACGTCCCAATACGCGGAACTGTGGCGGATCGCCGAGACAAGCGAGGGCGCTCCTGCTGCGTTGATCGACGTCATCGCTGATCTCGTCGCCGAAGCGGCTGGAAGCTCCGCTGATGCGGCGGGCGATGTCGAACCTGCCGATCGCGAGCTATTCCTGGCCATGATCAAACGATACATCGAAAGTCATCTTGAGACCGAGCCGCTCGGCGCAGAAGATCTGTGCGGCCGGTTCGGCATTTCGCGGGCAAGCCTCTACCGGATGTTCAAGCCCGAGGGCGGCCTTGCGGCTTACGTCCAGGACCAGCGATTGAATCTCGCCATGAGGCGGCTCGCTGAACCGGATGGAAAGAACATCCGGCTGCTCGATCTTGCGATCAGTCTGCGCTTCAGCAGCGATTCCACCTTCGTGCGGGCGTTCCGTCGCAAGTTCGGATTGACGCCGGGCGAGATACGGGAGACGTCGCACGCCTGGACGAACGAGGTTGCCCGCTCAACCCCCTTGCTGGGCGCGATGCACAGGTTCGCCCGGCGCTGACATCGGCAATGTCGACGTCGATCCATTGTTGCTGCGCGGCCTCTTGATGCATTGGCAGGATTACGGATTACGGTGACACTGCTGGACTGCACTTAACTCATTTAACTTGGAGCACGACGGGGTGTCGTCCGCTGCGCTCAGCCTGCGTCACCACCGAGGAATTTCGCGGCCGCGCGCTGCGAGAAGAAGAAGCGGCCATGCGACCCCGCGGCCATGACGAATGCCGCGCGTCCCAATAGCTGGGGCTGCCCCCGGACGACGGCACGCAGCGCCGCCTCGGCTGCGCCGCGCTCACCCTGTTCGAACAGGGATGACGCGAGATGGGCACGGGTCAAGCGGTCGTCCGGATACAGCGCGAGCGCGCGGCGCAGCGCATCCGCGGCCGCGGCGTAATCACCATGAAGGATCAGGACTCGCCCGAGCTGGCTAAGGACGTCGGGACGTTCCGGTGCAGCACGATGCGCGGCAGTGAGGACGCTCACAGCCCGCTCGATCCGGCCGGCATCGTGCAACAGGCGCCCCAAATCGTACTTCAGGTCGACGCTGTCAGGAGCCAGCGCAAGGGCGGCCTCGATCGTGCCGATCGCCTCGTCGTAGTCACCGGCCTTGGCGAGCTGGCCGGCGAGTTCCCGGAACGAGGGGAGGTATGGCGGCCGGCGCGCTGCCGTGCGGCGAAGCTGCGCAATCCCGTCCGGCGCGCGACCCGCGCCACACAGCAACGCGCCAAGCAGGGTTTCAACCTCGCCGTCCTCGCCGCGGCGCGCAACCCGCTCGAGCGGCGCGATCGCCTCGTCGCCTCGCTTCTGCCCCATCAGTGCATGCGCCAGCAGCAGCGCGGCGTGCCGGTCCGTGCGGTTCGATTTCAGGATGTTGGTCGCGATCTGCTCGGCCTGAGCAAACTGCTGCGCCCGCAACGCCAATGCGCCTTGTTGCAGCGCCTGAGCAAGGAAATTGTTCTGCCTGCCACTCACGAGCGAGATTCACGGTGCCGAGGGAATTTCCTGCGCGTTTAGCCCGCATCCCGCGACGCGTCCACCAAAAGTATCGTGAGACATGGCCACGAGCCGATGTTCGCATGCACGGATCATGCGGACATCACGCGCTTGATTTCACTCGCCGCCGGCGATCGTTCCGGGGCTCGGTTGCAGCTTGCCGCGTGCCTGCGCGAGCGGCCCCTCAGCGTCCATCGCCTCCGGCCGCAACGCCTCCAGCGGACGCTTGCGGGTCTCGATGCCGAGTACGGCGACCGCGACCGCCTGCACCACCAGCAGCCCGGCCACCACCGAGACGACGCCGGTGACGCCGAACCTCGTGAACAGCTCGACCACGGCGAACGGCGTGACGATCGACATCAGCCGGCCGGCCGTATTGCAGATGCCGGATCCGCGCATCCTGAGCTCGGTTGGGAACAGCTCGGGGATGTAGAGCCCCCAGGCCAGCGCCAGCATCACCGCCACAGTGAACACCAGCAGGAAGCCGATCACGACGAAGGCAACCGGATTGATGAACATCGGATAGATCAGCCCGAGCCCGGCCGCCGCGAGCGACAGCACGATCAGCGACGGCTTGCGGTCGATCTTCTCGCCGATCCACATGCCGGACAACGTGCCGAGCGGGCTGCCGAGCGTCATCAGCATGGTGTAGCCGAGCGACGACGACAGGTTGATGCCCTGCTTGACGAAGAAGGTCGGAATCCAGGCGATGAAGCCGTAGACCGCGGTGTTGAGCCCGATCAGGATCATGCAGCCGACGATGGTCCGCGCGATCAACGCGCGCGAGAACAGCCGCGTGAAGCTGGTATCGGGCCGGACCGGAGCGGGCTGATAGGCCGGGGTCGGCAGCGTCTCGCCGCTGCCGACCTCCTGCTCGATCGCAGCCAGCACGGCCTCCGCTTCCGCGCTCTTGCCTTGCGTCTCCAGCCAGCGCGGCGATTCCGGCAGCGAGCGCCGCAGGAACCACACGATCATCGCGCCGATGCCGCACAGCGCGAACATCCAGCGCCAGCCGAGATGCGGAATGACGACCCAGCCGACCAGCGTCGCGACGAACAACGCGCCGTTGGTGCAGGTCGCGAGCGCCGCGCCCCAGCGCCCGCGCTGCTGCGGCGGGATGAATTCGCTGAGCACGACATAGCCGACGACGATCTCGGCGCCGAGCCCGAGGCCCATCACGAAGCGCGCCGCGATCAGCCAGTTCATCGACGGCGCCAGCGTCGCCGCCAGCGCGCTGATGCCGAAGATCAGCAGGTTAGCCTGATAGGCGAACTTCCGTCCGAGGCGGTCGCCGGCAACGCCTGCCAGCCAGGCGCCGATCAGCATCCCGACAAACGTCGCCGAGATGAAGCGCGCATTCTGGGGGAGGTCCGAATATCCGGACTGGACCAGCGCGCCCAGGATGCTGCCGGCGAGGAAAATCTCGAAGCCATCGACGAACAGTCCGGCTCCGATCAGTGCGAAGATCCGGTAGTGAAATCCCGAGATCGGCAACCTGTCGAGCCGCCCACCCGCATTGACGCCTGTCGTGGTCAATTCTGCCTCCCTGATTTTGTTTTTTGATCGTTGTCTGCAGTGATGGTCGTGCCGGCATCATCCGGTCGAAACGCGCGCCTCCTCGCAGGCCTTGCTTGCATGCGCGGCTTGCGGTCGCGGCAAACCGAGGTTCTCGCGCAGGGTGTCGCCCTGGTACTCGCGCTGGAACAGGCCGCGGCGCTGCAGCTCGGGCACCACCAGGCGCACGAAGTCCTGGTAGGTGCCGGGCACATGGGTGGCGGCGACGACAAAGCCGTCACAGCCGCCTTCGGAGAACCAGCGCTCCATCTGATCGGCGACGGCCTTGGGCGAGCCGACGAAGGTCGGCAGTTCGGCGAGCGTCCCTCGACCGCTGAACTGGACGAAGTCGCGCGGGGTCGGGTTGGGCTTGCCGCAGAGATTCATGACGCGGTCGCGGATCGCCTGCAGCCCGCTGATCGAGGCCAGTTCATCCGACGTGAACGGCTCGTCCATTGGCTTGGCCGCGAAATCGTAGTTCAAGACCTCCGACAACAGCGTCAGCGCATCGATCGGCTTGGCGAGGGCGTCGATCGCCGCGAACTTGTCCTCGGCCTCGGCCTGGGTCTCGGCGACAACCGGGTAGACCGCCGGCGCGATGCTGATGTCCCTGCCCGTCTTCGCCAATGTTCCCTTCAAATCGGCATATTGCCGCTTGGCGATGTCGAGGGTGGGATAGATCACGAAGATCAGCTCACCCCAGCGCGCCGCGAAGGTCTTGCCGCGGCCGCTCTGCCCGGCCTGGATGATCACCGGATGCCCCTGCGGCGAGCGCGGCACCGTGAACGGCCCGCGCGAGCGGAAGAACTGCCCGTGATGATCGAGCCGGTGCACCTTCGCCGGGTCGGCGAACAGGCCGCTCTCGCGGTCAAAGCGGACCGCGCCGTCCTCCCAGCTGTTCCAGTGCCCGAGCACGACTTCCATGAACTCGTCGGCCCGGTCGTAGCGCAGATCATGGCTGAGATGCCGCGAGGCGCCGAAATTCGCCGCCTCGGAATCGTTCAGCGAGGTCACCACGTTCCAGGCGGCGCGGCCGCCCAGCAGCAGGTCCATCGTCGCGAACACCCGCGCGACATGGAACGGCTCGTAATAGGTGGTCGAGTAAGTCACGCCGATGCCGAGACGCTCGGTCGCCAGTCCCATCGTCAGCGCGACCGCAACCGGATCGAGCTTGGCCGCGCGCACTCCGTGGCGGACGGTCTCGCGGAAATCGTCGCCGAAGCGATCGGGGATCGCGAGCCGGTCGTCGAAGAAGGCGAGATGGAATTTGCCGTGCTCCAGCGTGCGGCCGATCTCCTGATAATACTCGCGCGAGAACCAGTTCGGTCGCGCCTCCGGGTGGCGCCAGGAGGCCGGATAGTTCGAGCAATTCTGGGCCTGCAGGAAGCCGATCAGTTTCATCTGCCTGGTCATGGCGTCGTTCCTTCGTGGCCGCAGGATAATGGGTTCATGTCAGATCACCCCGTCGTTGCGCAGCGCGGCGAGCGCCGCCGCCGTTGCGCCGGCAAGCGAGGTCAGGATTTCATCGGTATGCGCGCCGAGCGCCGCGCCGGCATGCTGGAACTGCGGCGGCGTGCGGGACATCTTCGGGATTGCGCTCGGCACCGCGATCGGCCCGGCACGCGACGGCACCTCGACGATATTGCCGCGGGCGCGGTACTGCGGATCGGCGAAGATGTCCGCGATGCTGTAGATCGGCCCGCACGGCACGTCATAGCGTTCGCATTCCGCAAGCGCCGTCTCGAGCGGCATGCTGCCGATCCAATCGGCGACCATGCCGTTAACCTCCTCGCGCCGCGCCAGCCGCCCGGCCATTGCCGCGTAGCGCGGATCGGTCGCAAGTTCGGGGCGCTGCATGGCTTGCGCCAGCCGCTCGAACATCTTGTCGCTCGAGCAGGCCAGCGCCACCCATTTGCCGTCGGCGGCCTGGTAATGGCTGTGCGGCACGACATTGACCGTGTCGGCGCCCAGCCGCTCGCGCACGAAGCCGGTCTTGGCAAACACGGTCGCCATCTCGTCGAGCAGGCGGAACACCGATTCATAGAGGGCGATGTCGACGACCTGGCCGTGTCCGGTCGCGTCCGCATGGCGCAGCGCCAACAGCACCCCGAGTGCGCCCCACAGCCCGGAGATATAATCCGCGAGCGAGGTCGAGCCCGGCATCACCGGCTGGCGTCCGGCTTCGCCGGCGAGATAAGCCAGTCCGCTGAACCCGTGGGCGATCCGGGCAAAGCCCGGCTTGTCGCGCAACGGGCCGTCCTGTCCGTAGGCGCTGATCCGCAGCATCACGAGCCTGGGGTTGATCTCGCGCAGCGCCTCGAAGCCGAGGCCCCATTTCTCCAGCGTGCCCGGCCGGAAATTCTCCAGTACCACGTCCGACTGGCGTACCAGCTCGCGGAACAGCGCGGCACCCTGCGCGTCCCGCAGGTCGAGCGTGACCGATTTCTTGTTGCGGGCCTCGCTGAGCCAGACGTAGCTGTCGCCGCATTCGCTCGGCGTGCCGAACCGCCGCAAGGGATCGCCTGTGCCGGGCTGCTCGATCTTGATCACCTCGGCGCCGAAGTCGGACAGCACGGTCCCGCAGAACGGCGCCGCCACGAAGGTCGCGATGTCGAGCACCCGAATGCCGGCCAGCGGCGGCTCATGCGACATTGCGCGCCCCCTCCCTGCCCGCCGCCGCGATCGCCTCGTGACGGTCGATGATCGCCTGCGCGCGCTTCAGCACCGCGAGGTCGATCAGCACGCCGTCCTGCCCGAAGGCGCCGTCGCCGCCGGCACTCGCGGATTGGATTTTGGCCGCGATCTCGCGCGCCCAGCCGATCTCCCGCGCGGTGGGCGAGAAAATTTCATTGGCGATCTCGAGCTGCGCGGGATGGATCGCCCATTTGCCTTCGAAGCCGAGCGCGGCCGCCCGCGCGGCGCTGGCGCGAAAGCCCGCGGCATCGCCGAAATTGGCGTAGGGGCCGTCGATCGCGCGCAGGCCGTGGGCACGGCAGGCGTTGGCGATGCGGGCCAGCGCGAAATGCCACTGGTCGTTCCAGTGCATCTGGCGCGCGCCGCCCTCGCCGGCATCGGTGAGCACCGCATAGCGCGGATCGGACGCGCCGATGATCTCGCCGCAGGTGCGCAGGTCGATCGAGTAATCGCCGATGCCGAAGATGACGGCCTCCAGCCGCTCCGACGCCTGCACGATGTCCTCGACATTGGCGAGGCCGAGCGTGGTCTCGATCAGGATCTCGATGCCGAGCGGCTTTGCGCGCGGGAACTCGCGTTCGAGCCCGGTCAGCAGCGCGTCGACGAAACGGACGTCGAAGGCGGTGCCGACCTTCGGCACCATGACGAGGTCGAGGCGCGGCGCGCGACTGACGATCTCGATGATGTCGCGATGCGCCCATTCGGTGTCGAGCCCGTTGATCCGCACCGCCAGCGTCTTGTTGCCCCAGTCGATCCGGTTCAGCGCCTCGATCGCGATCTCGCGCGCCTCGACCTTGCGCGGCGGTGCCACCGCATCCTCGAGATCGAGGAAGATGAAGTCGGCCGCGCTGTTCGCCGCGCGCTCGAAGAAGTGGGTGGAGGTGGCCGGAACCGCGAGCTCGGAACGCTGGACGCGGCGTGTCCGCGGCTTGGTGACGGTGAAGGACATGAAGCTTCTTTTCTGCATCGCGCCGCCGGATCGTCTCCCGCGGCCAATGCAATCATGCTAGATGTCCGACACTGATCTTTCTAACGAGATTATCTTAAGAACTATTCAGTTTGTCGGGATAATCTCTGCGGGGCACAATCGATGTCGCAGATCAATTTCAAGCTGCTGCACATGTTCATTGCGGTTGCCGAGAACAAGAGCTTTCGCCAGGCTTCCGAGCAGCTCAACCGCTCGCAATCCGCGGTCAGCATGCAGATCAAGCTGCTGGAGGACCAGGTCGGCGCCGCGCTGTTTCACCGCACCACGCGGCGCGTCGAACTGACCGCGGAAGGATTGCAGTTGCTCACGCATGCGCGACGCGCGCTCGGCGAATGGGAGAACGGTCTGCGCGAAATCCGCGAGGTGATCGACATCCAGCGCGGCACGCTGTCGCTCGCCTGCGTGCCGACCATCGCCGCGACCGTCCTGCCGCAAGCGCTGCATGCCTTCCAGGCGAGCTATCCCGGCATCAACATCAATCTGCGCGAGCTCGCGGCCGAGGACATGCTGGACTGCCTGCGCCGGCGTGAGGCCGATTTCGGCATCGGACCGGAGATGGACGGCTCGACCGAGTTTCAGTTTGCACCATTGTTCAACGATCCGATCTATGCCCTGGCGACGAGGGCGTTCCCGTTTCGCAAGCGCAGCTCGGTCGATCTCACTGAACTGTCCGCCTACCCGATCCTGCTCAACTCCAAATCGGCGGCGCTGCGCTCGATGCTGGAGCGCGCGCTCGCGGTGCGTAACCTTCAGATGAAGATCAAGTTCGAGGTCGAGCACAGCTATACGCTGGCCGCGCTGGCCGGCGCCGGCCTTGGCGTCGGCATTTTGCCGAAGGTCGCCCTGCCGCGGCCGGTCAGGAAGACGATGCAGGCGCTGCCGATCACGAATCCGACGCTGGAGCGCACGGTCTGCATCGTCTCGCTGCGGGGCCAATCTTTCTCGCCGGCCGCCAGCGCGCTGACGTCAGTGGTTCACAAATTCCTCAAGCCGCGCCCCTGAGCCGTCGGTCGTCAGTCGTCACGCCGGAGCGAGCGCGCGGAATGCGCCGCCGAAATAGATCAGCGGTGTCTCCCCCTCACGCAAATGCATCGCGCGCACCGCGCCGACGAAGATCGAATGCGTGTCGTGCGCATGTTCGTGGATCAGCTCGCAGTCGAGCCCGATCAGCGCTCCTTTAAGGATCGGCGCGCCCGTGGCAAGCGACAGCCAGCCGTCACTTTCCCTGAAGCGACTGTCCCGCTCGATGCCGCGGCGGCCGGCGAACACGTTGGCGAGTTCGGCCTGGTCGGCATGCAGCATGTTGACGCCGAACGCGGCCGTGCGCCGGATCAGGCCATGCGCGCTCGCCGCGCGGTTGACGCAGGCGATCAGCCGCGGCGGCGTGTCGGACAGCGAGCAGACCGACGTCGCGGTCATTCCGGTCCGGTCGCCCGGCCCGCCCGCGGACAGGATCGTCACCGCACCGGCGTGATGGCGCATCGCCGCGCGATAGGACGCCGGGTCGACGCTCCCGTGAAACGGAGCGGCGGTCCGCTCGGTGGTGGAAAGCGGATTGCTCGGTGCGTTCATCGAATTGGTCCATGCGAGGCAACGATCGCGATCGTATAGGCCAGCCGGACCGATCGAAGAAACGCAAATATCTAACCAGTTGTTCAGTTCCCGCGAACAATGCGGGGCAGCGGCTGCCACGCAAGCGACCCGGCGTCCCTGTGCGCCGGCTTCAGCGGTGCTCAAGGCGAACGGCGAAGTAGTGCCGCATTCCGAGAGGCCTTCGCAGGGCCGCCTAATACTCAATCCCGAACTCGTCATAGAGGCGGCGGAACACGGCCGGCAGCACCTCGGTGAGGTCTTCCGCGATCAAGCCGGGCCCCGCCTCGCCGGCCGCCTCGCCGTGCAGCCAGACGCCGATGCTGGCGGCCTCGAAGGCCGCGACGCCCTGCGCCAGGAAGCCTGCGATGATGCCTGATAGCACGTCGCCGGCGCCGGCGGTGGCAAGCCAGGGCGGCGCGTTGGCGGCGATGGTGGCGCGGCCGTCGGGCGAGGCGACCACCGTGTCGGCGCCCTTCAGCAGCACCACCGCGCCGGAGCGCTCGGCCGCGGCGCGCACGCGCTCGAGCTTGGAGCGGCCGGGATGCTTGTTGGAGATGTCGCTGAACAGCCGCGGAAACTCGCCCTCATGCGGCGTCAGCACCACCCCGTGTCCATCGGACGCCTTGATCGCCTCGAACAACCGGTCCGGCGAGCCGGCGAAACTCGTCAGCGCGTCGGCGTCGAGCACCAGATGGCGCTGCGCCGACAGCGCGGTGTGCACGAAGTCGCGGGTGCGCGCGCTGACGCCGGCACCGGGGCCGATCACGCAGGCGTTGAGGCGCTTGTCGTCGAGCAGTTCGGCGAACTGGATCGGGTTGTCGACCGCGCGCACCATCACCGCGGTCAGCGCCGCCGCGTTGACGGCCAGCGCATCGCGCGGCGAAGCCAGCGTCACGAGGCCGGCGCCGGCGCGCAGCGCCGCGCGCGCGGCAAGCCGCGCCGCGCCGGTCGAGGCGAGATCGCCCGACACCACGACGGCATGCCCCCTCGCATATTTGTGGCCGTCGATCCGCGGCACCGGAAACGACCAGCGCCAGGCCTGCGGCACGTTCTCCGCGGTCAGCGGCTTGATCTCGTCGAGCACCTGCGCGTCGATCCCGATGTCGGCGACGCGCACCCGTCCGCAATGGATCCGGCCCGGCAGCAGCAGATGCGCGGGCTTCTTGCGGAAGAAGGTGACGGTCTCGGTCGCCTGCACGGCCGCGCCCATCACGGCACCCGTGGTGCCGTTGATGCCGCTCGGCAGGTCGACCGCCAGCACCGGCGTACCGTTGGCGTTGATGGCCGCGATCATCTCCAGCGGATCGCCCTTGACCGGCCGGTTGAGGCCCGCGCCGAACAACGCGTCGATGATCAGCGCCGGCTTGCCGAGCGCCTGCGGGTTGAACGGCAGCACCGGATATTTCCAGCCCTTGGCCGCCAGCGCCGCGTCGCCCTGCAGGCTGTCGCGCTCGCAGAGCAGGATCACCGAGACCTCGCGGCCGCGCGCGGCAAGCTCGGCGGCGGCGACAAAGCCGTCGCCGCCATTGTTGCCGCGGCCGGCGACCACGACGATCGGCCCCTCCTCGACCAGGTCCATCGCGGCTTCAGCGACGGCCTGGCCGGCGCTCATCATCAGCGCAAAGCCCGGGGTGCCGGCTGCGATGGTCAGCCGGTCGGCGCGCTCCATCTCGGTTGTGGTCAGAACGTCCATGCCGAATCCTCAATCGCTTCGCCTTTTCGAGAGGCAATTCCTGTGACGTTCGCGGGACTTCTCATGACCGAATGCATACGGATTGATCTATTTGCCTATTTGTTAGGCTTGGATATCATGGCCCATGTGGTTCGATATCAACCGATTGCCTGTTAAAAGGCTGATAACGTTCCGAAATCGGGGACCTTAACAACTTGGCATAGACCCTGCTTTTGAGGAAGCCGCGTACAAGGGCCGCATCATGCGACCATTGCGCGTGTTTCCGGCCACAAGCCGGAAGGCTTACGACCAACCTGACTGCGCCCCACGCGCATCGAACTCGACCCTGCAATCTGCAATGCCCGGGAGGCGCTCAGTGAAGAAGATTGAAGCCATCATCAAGCCCTTCAAGCTCGACGAGGTGAAAGAAGCGCTCCAGGAAGTCGGACTGCAAGGCATCACCGTGACCGAGGCCAAGGGATTTGGCCGCCAGAAGGGCCACGCCGAACTCTATCGCGGTGCGGAATACATCGTCGACTTCCTGCCCAAGGTGAAGATCGAGATCGTGATCGGCGACGAGCTGGTCGAGAAGGCGATCGACGCGATCCGTCGCGCGGCCCAGACCGGGCGGATCGGCGACGGCAAGATCTTCGTCTCCAACATCGAGGAAGCCATCCGCATCCGGACCGGCGAATCCGGGCTGGACGCTATTTAAGGGCGGTGCTATCCGGAATTTCTGACGGCAAAAGAGAAAAAAGGCTGCTTCGGCAGCCTGATTTCGTTTGAGCAGTCACACGAACCCGCCAAAAGCGGGAATAACGTCGCTCACCGCTGGAAACCGACCCGCACATCATAAGGGGTATTCATGAAGACCGCCAAAGACGTCCTGAAATCGATCAAGGACAACGACGTCAAGTACGTCGACCTGCGCTTCACCGATCCGCGCGGCAAGTGGCAGCACGTCACCTTCGACGTCAGCATGATCGACGATGACATCTTCGCCGAGGGCACGATGTTCGACGGCTCGTCGATCGCCGGCTGGAAGGCGATCAATGAATCCGACATGTGCCTGATGCCCGACCCCGTTACCGCGACGATCGATCCGTTCTTCGCCGAGACCACCATGGTCATCACCTGCGACGTGCTCGAGCCGACCACCGGCGAACCCTACAACCGCGATCCCCGCGGCATCGCCAAGAAGGCCGAGGCGATGGTGAAGTCGATGGGCGTGGGCGACACCGTGTTCGTCGGCCCCGAGGCCGAGTTCTTCGTGTTCGACGACGTGCGCTACTCGGCCGACCCGTACAACACCGGCTTCCGCCTCGACTCCTCGGAACTGCCGATCAATTCGTCGACCGAATATGAAGGCGGCAACCTCGGCCACCGCATCCGCACCAAGGCCGGCTACTTCCCGGTGCCGCCGCAGGACTCGGTGCAGGACATGCGCTCCGAGATGCTCGGCGCGATGGCCAAGATGGGCGTCAAGGTCGAGAAGCACCATCACGAGGTCGCGTCCGCCCAGCACGAGCTCGGCATGAAGTTCGACACCCTGACGCTGATGGCCGACCAGATGCAGGTCTACAAGTACTGCATCCACCAGGTCGCCCACATCTACGGCAAGACCGCAACCTTCATGCCGAAGCCGGTCTATGGCGACAACGGCTCGGGCATGCACGTCCACCAGTCGATCTGGAAGGAGGGCAAGCCGACCTTCGCCGGCAACAAGTACGCCGACCTGTCGGAGACCTGCCTGCACTACATCGGCGGCATCATCAAGCACGCCAAGGCGATCAACGCCTTCACCAACCCGTCGACCAACTCCTACAAGCGCCTGGTCCCGGGCTATGAGGCGCCGGTGCTGCTCGCCTACTCCGCGCGCAACCGTTCGGCGTCCTGCCGCATTCCCTATACGGCGAACCCGAAGGCCAAGCGCGTCGAGGTGCGCTTCCCCGACCCGATGGCCAACCCCTATCTCGGCTTCGCCGCGATGCTGATGGCCGGCCTCGACGGCATCAAGAACAAGATCGATCCGGGTCCGGCGATGGACAAGGACCTCTACGATCTGCCGAAGGAAGAGCTGAAGCAGATCCCGACCGTCTGCGGCAGCTTGCGCGAAGCGCTCGAGAGCCTCGACAAGGATCGCGCGTTCCTCAAGAACGGCGGCGTGTTCGACGACGACTTCATCGACGCCTATATCGAGCTGAAGATGACCGAGGTCGCCCGTTTCGAAATGACCCCGCACCCGGTCGAGTTCGAGATGTACTACTCGCTGTAAGTCTTGCAGCACGCACGAATGCGAAAGGCGCTTCCGATGGGAGCGCCTTTTGTTTTGAACGGTGCGGATGGGTAGAGCGCAGCGAAACCCATCGACTCTGGTCCGCGGAAAACATGATGGGTTTCGCTTCGCTCTACCCATCCGACGGTTCTGCGCACTTACTTTCGCGCCTTGCGATCATTCGACAGCCGGCTCGCGAATCCCTGGGTCGCCGCGATCAGCGTCTCGATCGCGCGTGACGAGCGCGCCTTGTTCGGCTTCGCCAGCTCCTGCAACAGCAGGCCGTCGATACCGGCCAGCATGAAGCGGGCGACGTCGGCGCATCCCGCCGCATCGAGCTCGCCGGTTCGCACCGCGACGCCTTGCAGGATGTCCTGATAGACCTTGATGTAGGCGTCGTACTGATAGGCCGCTAGCCCGGCCGCATCGTCACGGCGGAGCGCATAGAGCGTGAGTTCATACTGCACGATCTGCAGCTCGAGCGTTCGCGTCAGATAGCGCCAGCCGGCGCGCAGGGATTCGCGGATGCAGCTCGCGATGTCGGCGCTATCGCCGGTTTCCTCGCGCAGCGCCGTGGTGGTCTCGTCGATCAGATGTTCAAGCACCGCGAGCAGCAGCGCGCTCTTGCTCTCGAAATGATAGTGCAGCGTGGCGAGGCGGACGCCGGCGCCGGCCGCGATGTCGCGCGTCGTGGTCGCCGCGACGCCGCCGGTGCCGAGTGCCTGCAAGGCGCCCTCGATGATCTGGCGCCGCGTCCGTTCGCCCTTGGCACCGACCGCCTCACGTCCCGCGATTGCCATCCGTTTCTCCAATGCGCTCAACGATTGTTTATCCCGTGCCGCACAAATTTGCATGTTGCACAAAATTGGTCATTTGACCAGTTTTGTCTCCTGTGTTTATCCTTGCGGCAATGAGCACCGGATGAACCGGGGACAACACTCGTCGAGAGGAACGGGACCATGACCGCAGCCACCGCTCGCAACAACGACACGCTGATCCGTCACGTCGTCTACCCCTTCGCCAATGCCAACTTCCTCGCCGAGAACCCGCCAATCTGCATCGAGGGCGGCGAAGGCGTCTATGTCTCGGACGGCCATGGCGGCCGCTATCTCGACGGACAGGCCGGGCTGTGGAACGTCAATGTCGGGCATGGCCGACCCGAGATCAAACAGGCGATCATCGAGCAGCTCGATCGTCTCAGCTTCTATTCGACCTTCGGCAACACCACCAACAGCCCGTCCGTCGCGCTCGCCGACGAGCTCTGCCGGCTGGCTGCGCCGGAGGGCATGGTGCGCGCATTCTTCTCGTCCGGCGGCTCGGAGGCCAACGAGGCGGCGATCAAGCTCGCCAAGCAATATTGGCGGCTCGCCGGCCAGCCGCTGCGCACCAAGATCATCTCGCTGCGCGGCGCCTATCATGGCGTGACATTGGGAGCGCTGTCCGCCGGCGGCGTCAACGTCTACAAGGAGCAATTCACGCCACTGCTGCCGGGCTTCTTCCAGGTCGAGACGCCGCACGTCTATCGCAACCCGTTCACGTCGGACCCGGAGGCGCTCGGCCGGCTCTGCGCCGAGTTGCTCGAGCGCGAGATCGTCTATCAGGGACCGGACAGCGTCGCCGCCTTCATGGCCGAACCGGTGCAGGGCGCCGGCGGCGTGATCGTGCCGCCGGCGAATTTCTGGCCGCTGCTGCGCGAGGTCTGCGATCGCCACGGCGTGCTGCTGATCGCCGATGAGGTCGTCACTGGGTTCGGCCGCTCGGGGAGCATGTTCGGCAGCCGCGCCTGGGGCGTCAAACCCGACATCATGGTGTTCGCCAAGGGGATCAACAGCGGCTACATCCCGCTCGGTGCCACCTTGATCAACGCGAAGGTCGCAGCCGCCTTTCAGTCCGACGACAAGTCGCAATTCACGCCGCGCGCCTTCATGCACGGCAATACCTATGCCGGCCATCCCCTCGCCTGCGCCGCCGCGATCGCCAATTTGCGCATCGTCGAACAGGAGGAGCTGCCGGCCAATGCCGGCAAGGTCGGCGCCTATCTGCTGGCGCGGTTGAAGGACATCCAGAAGCGTCATCCCAATATGGGCGACGTGCGCGGCAAGGGGCTGATGCTCGGCATCGAGCTGGTCGCCGATCCCGTGACCAAGCGGCCATTCGACCTCGCGGAGAATTTCGGCCAGCGCATCTGGGAGCGCTGCGTCGCCAAGGGCGTCCTGATCCGCAACCTCGCCGATACCTTCATCATCTCCCCGCCGCTGACGTTCACCACCGAACACGCCGACAAGATCGCGGATACGTTCGACGAGGCGATCAGCGCGGTGGAATAGATCGACACGAGGCGGGCGCGACAGGGACAAGGGATCGTTCGCATGGCTACTGGGTTCGTCTGCCATGAACTTTACATGTGGCACAACACCGGCAACTGGGCCCAGGTGTTTCCGCCGGGATTGACGATCCAGCCCGGCACTCATGCCGAGAATCCGGAGACCAAGCGCCGCTTCCGCAACCTGGTCGAGGTCAGCGGCCTGCTCGATCATCTCGTGCAGATCAGGCCGCGCGCGGCGACGGTGGCCGAACTCGCCCGCGTCCATACGTCGGAGCATATCGCCCATATCAAGCGCCTCAGCGACGCCGGCGGCGGCGATGCCAGCCAACTGACGCCGCTCGGCGCCGGCAGCTACGAGATCGCATTGCTTGCAGCGGGCGGTGCCATTGCCGCGGGCGAAGCGGTCGCATCGGGCGCGGTCGAGACCGCCTATGCACTGGTCCGTCCGCCGGGACATCATGCCCGGCCGGAGCTGGGCATGGGGTTCTGCCTGTTCGCCAACGCCAGCATCGCGATCCGGCATTTGCAGGCCACCGGCCAGGTGGCGCGCGTCGCCGTGGTCGACTGGGACGTCCATCACGGCAACGGCACCCAGGCGGTGTTCTACGAAGACCCGAGCGTGCTGACGATCTCGCTGCACCAGGACAACCTGTTCCCGCCCGATTCCGGTGCGCTTGCCGAGAACGGCGACGGCGCAGGCGGCGGCTACAACATCAATGTCCCGCTGCCGCCGGGCTCCGGCATCGGCGCCTATCGCACAGCATTCGAACGCGTCGTGCTGCCCGCGCTCTACCGCTTCGCACCCGACATGATCGTGGTGGCATCGGGCTTCGATGCATCGGGCGTCGATCCGCTCGGCCGCATGATGCTGTCATCTGCGGCGTATCGCGAGATGACGCGCATGCTGCGCGCTGCTGCCAAGACGTTGTGCAACGGCCGCATCCTGATGACGCATGAAGGCGGCTACTCCGAAATGTACGCACCCTATTGCGGGCTCGCGGTGCTCGAGGAGTTGTCAGGCATCAAGACCGATATCGCGGATCCCTGGGAGCCGTTGATGGCCGCATGGGGCGGCAATGAATTGCAACCGCATCAGGCCGCGGTGATCGATGCGGCTGCCGCGCTCGTCAGCCGGCTGCCTGCTGCGCGCTGACGATGGCATTGCTGAATGCGATTGCCGGATGCCATGGCACGGTTCGTGCAGTAATCGCTGCAACAGCCGCGGCCGTGCATCTCCTGCTTTAAAGGGAGGCGTCGGATAGTCCGCGCCGGAGACGAAGGGTACTGACGATCATGCTCGACCGACGTTCACTTCTCGGCGGCGTTGCCGCCGGCGCAGGTTCAATTGCAATGCTGGCGAGCTTGAACAACGGCGCGCGCGCCGCAGGCGGCCCGGTCAAGGTGGGCTCGGCCTTGCCGATGTCAGGTTTTGCCGCCGCTGACGGCATCGAGTTCAAGAACGGCCTCACGCTCGCCGCCGAAGAGATCAACGCCGCCGGCGGCATCCTGGGACGTCCGATCCAGATCGCGATCGAGGACACCAAGGAGATGGGCGCCGATATCGTGACCCAGGCGATGCAACGCCTGATCGATCGCCACTCGGCCAGCGCGATCATCAACGGCTACAATGTCGGCACCAACATGGTGGAGATGGACGTCGCCGCCGACAACGACGTGATCTTCGTGCACTACAACACGCTGATCTCGCACAACACGAAATTCCTCAGCGATCCGCAGCGCTACTACTCCTGCTTCCAGGGTGATCCGCCCGAGTTCTACTACGGCCCCGGCTTCCTGCTGTTCCTGAAATCGCTGATCGACAGCAAGCAGTGGAACCCGCCGAACAAGAAGATCGCGATCATCCCATCGGCGAACGAATATTCGATCGTGATCGCCAACGCGATCCGCGACCGCGTCAAGGAATTCGGCTTCGAGCTCGGTCTTTATGAAACCGTGCCGTTCCCGACCAACCAATGGGGACCGACGCTCGCCAAGCTGCGCCAGGACCCGCCGGCCGCGATCGCGGTGACGCACTTCCTGCCGCAGGATCTGGCGCAGTTCATGACCCAGTTCCTGCCCGAGCCGACCCAAAGCCTGGTCTACATGCAATACGGGCCGTCACTCCCTGCATTCCGCGAGATCGGCAAGGAAGCGGTCAACGGCGTGATCTATTCCACCGTGATCGGCTGCCTGCCCGACGAATTCTCCGCGGCCTACCGCAAGACCTATCGCGAGAAGTTCGGCGCCAATGCCGCCTTCATCACGGGCTCGCAGACCTATGACGGGCTGTGGCACTATGCATTGTCGGCCGCGATCGCCGGCGGCGCCAGCGAGCCCAGCAACAAGGAGCAGACCCGCAAGATCTCGGAAGCGATGAAGCGGCTGATCTATCGCGGCGTCAACGGCATCTACCACGCCGATCCGAAGGGCCAGTCCGCCTTCTGCTATCCGACCCAGATCAAGGATCCGTCGCTCGGAATGGTGCACCAGTTCCTGCAACACCAGGACTACCGCACCGATCCCAAGCTGATCGCGCCCGCGCTCTACGCGACGGACACCATGAAGCTGCCGCCGTGGATCAAGGCGTAAAGGCCGACGCGGTGACCTCCCCTGACCAGACGAACGGCCCGCTGCTCGTCTGCGAGGACGTGACCAAGACCTTCGGGTCGCTCCGTGCGGTGGATGGTCTGTCCTTGAGCGTTCGCCCCGGCGAGGTGGTCGGGCTCGGCGGCCCGAATGGTGCCGGCAAGACGACATTCTTCGACGTCGTCACCGCCGTCACTGACATCACCGAGGGCCGCATCCTGTTTGCGGGGCGCGACATCACCGGCCTTGCCGCACATGAGGTGTGCCGCGCCGGAATCGCTCGCACCTTCCAGCTCAATGCGGCGTTCGACAGCCTTTCGGTGCAGGAGAATATCGAGGTCGCCGCGCATTTCGGCGACACTAACCGCCGCTTCCCGGGCTTTGCGGTCAGCCGGGCCGCCCGGCAACGCGCCGCCGCAGCGCTCGATCTGGTCGGCATCGCCGGCCGCCAGCGCATCGCGCGCGACCTGCCGGTGCTCGACCGCAAGCTTCTGATGATCGCGGGCGCCGTTGCGACCTCCCCGCAACTGCTGCTGCTCGACGAACCGGTCGGCGGCCTCAGCCCGTCGGAGGTCGATCGCATCGCCGACGTCGTCAGGCGGCTGTCGGCATCGGGGATTGCGATCCTGCTGATCGAGCACGTCATGCGCTTCCTGCTCTCGCTGTCGACGCGCGTGGTGATCATGCACCACGGCAAAGCGATCTTCGAAGGCGCGCCCTCGGCGGTCGCCGATGACCAGACCGTGGTCGAGACCTATCTGGGCAAGGCCGCCACCAGCCGGCTCAAGGCCTTCTTCGTCAAGCAGCCGGAGCTCAGTGCCCATGGCTGACCCGTCCAATTCCTCCGGCCTCGTCGTCAACGGGCTCGTGACCGGCTACGACGCGCGCAACGTCCTCACGGGCGTCTCGCTGTCGCTCGATCCGGGCGAGCTCGTCACCGTGGTCGGCCCGAACGGGCACGGCAAATCCACGCTGCTGCGCGCGATCTCCGGCCTGCTCCCGGTGCGCAAGGGATCGATCTCGCTGAATGGCCGCCTGATCTCCGGCCAGCCGGCGCATCGGGTCGCGGCCAGCGGCGTGATCCATGTGCCGCAAGGCGATCTGTTGTTCGCGGGCATGAGCGTTCTCGAGAACCTGCTGATGGGCGCTTATCTCGATTCCGATCAGGCGGCGGTGGCGCGGCGGCTCGATGAGGTCTTCACGCTGCTGCCAAAGCTCGCCGAGCGGCAGAGCCAGATCGCAGCCAGCCTGTCCGGCGGCGAGCGGCGGATGGTCGGCATCGGCCGCGGCTTGATGATGAAGGGCACCGTGATGCTGATCGACGAACCGTCGCTCGGCCTCGCCCCGATCATCATCGAGCAGATCTACGAGGTGATCGGGCGGTTGAAGGCCAGCGGCCGCACCATCCTGCTGGTCGAGGAGAACCCGGCGCGCGTCGCCGACATCGCCGACCGCATTCACCTGCTCGACAACGGTGCTTTCGTCTGGTCGGGCGAACCATCCGTGCTGTTGCAGCGCGACGAGCTGCTCGCAACCTATCTCGGAGGCTGATCGCGTGGAGATCATAGGACCCGTCATCGTCTCCGGGATCACCACCGGCGCGCTGTACGCGCTGGCGACGCTCGGCCTGTCGCTGGTCTGGGGCTCGCTCGGCATGCTCAATATGGCGCACGGAACGCTGTTGACGCTCGGCGGCTACACCGCGTTCACCGCCGCCAGCCAGCTTGGCTTGCCTGTGCCGCTCGCGGTGCTTGCCGCCGCCGCGGTCGGCGGCGTGATCGGCGCGCTGATCTTCATGCTGGTCGCCTATCCGCTGTCGCGCCGCAGCCCGGAGACCTTCGAGACCACCATCATGATCGCGACCTTCGGCGTCGCGCTCACGCTCGAGAATGCGGTGCTGCGGCTCTATGGCGGCCAGCCGCTGGGGCAGCCGCTCTCGGTCGGCGGATCGATCAATCTCGGCGGCTTCGTGCTGCCCTGGCAGAACCTCGTCATCATCGTCAGCGCCATCGCATTGATGGGCGCAACCGCGCTGTTTCTCACCCGTACCAAAGCTGGGCGCGCCATTCGCGCCACCGCGCAGAACCCCGATGCCGCCAAGCTGATGGGCGTGCCGGTGGCACGGGTCTATCTCCAGGTCCTGATCCTGTCCGGCATGCTCGCCGGCGTCTGCGGCGTGCTGGTGTCGTCGATCACCCAGCTCTCGCCCTCGCTCGGCGCCGATCCGATGCTGAAGGCCTTCATCATGTGCGTGGTGGCGGGGCTCGGCAACCTGCCCGGCGCGATCATCACCTCGTTCGGCCTCGCCATCGTCGAGGCGCTGGTCCAGTTCCTGGCCGGCGCGCGCTGGGGTTTTCCGGCGCTGCTGGCGATCGTGATCCTGGTGCTGATCCGCCGGCCCGGCGGGCTGTTCGGCCGGGTCGAAGTGCGGCGTCTGTGAGGCCGATGTGAAACGCAGTGATCTCGCCAACCTCCTGATCGGTCTCGTCGTGCTCGCCGCGGCGGTTGCGTTGCCGTTCTATGTCGACAGCCGCTACGTGATCGGCCAGGTCACGCTCGGCCTGTTTTATGCGATCGTCGCCTCGCAGTGGAACCTGCTGTTCGGCTTCTCCGGCGTGTTCTCGCTGGCGCAGATGGCGCTGTTCGGCTTCGGCGGCTACGCCACCGCGATGCTGTGCTTCTATTTCGGTCTCAACGTCTGGGCTGCGATGCCGCTCGCGGCGATCGCGACCGTGCTGTTCAGCCTGGTGATCGGTGCGGCTTGCCTGCGCCTCAGCGGCGCCTATACCGCGCTGCTGACGCTCGCGGTCGCGCAGGTGATGTATCTGTTGATCGTCACCGACACCGACTGCTTCGTGATGGTCGGCACCCAGTGCCGGCAACTCACCGGCGGCGCGGTCGGCTTCGCGCGCTTCGGCGATCTCGGCACCCGCGCGATGTTCAAGGCCAAGTTCCTGGTCGCGGACTACGCGCTGGTGGTGGCGCTCTTCGCGATCACGATGCTGTTCACTTGGGCCATCATCCGCGGCCCGATCGGGCTTGCCTTCCGCGCGCTGCGCGACAATCCCGGCTGCGCCATGGCCCGCGGCATCAGCCGCTTCCAGATGCAATTGCTGGTGTTCGGCCTGTCGGCGTTCTTCACCGGGCTCGCCGGCGGGCTCTATGCCGCGCATTTCAATGCGATCGGCCCCGGCGTGCTGTCGTTCTCGCAGCTGTTCTTCATCATCGCGATGGTGGTGGTGGGCGGCATCGGCCGTCTCTGGGGGCCGCTGGTCGGCGCCATCGTGCTGGTCGCCGCCGACGAGGCGATGCGCGAGATCGGCGAATTCCGCTCGCTCGGGCTCGGCATCATCATCGCCGCTGTCATGGTGCTGATGCCGAACGGCCTGATCGGCTTGTTTGAGAGCATCTGGGACCGCTTGCGCCGGCTGCGCTCGCGCGGTCCCGCGATGACGGCAGAAATCTCCGGCGACACGCCGGCGTGACCAATGGAGTGACAGATGTACGATACGATCATCGTGGGCGCAGGTTCGGCCGGCTGCGTGCTGGCCAATCGGTTGTCCGCCGATCCTGCCCGCAAGGTGCTGGTGCTGGAGGCGGGCCGCGCCGCGCCGCTGGCGTCCGACATCCCCTCGGACTGGCCGACGATGTTCAACACCGCGGTCGATTGGGGGTTCTACACCGAGCCCCAGGCCGGCTGTCGCGGCCGCCGGGTGTTCTGGCCGCGCGGCAAGATGGTCGGCGGCTCTGGCGCGATGAACGCAATGATCTACATCCGCGGCCTGCCCTCCGATTATGATGGCTGGGAAAAGGCCGGCTGCACCGGCTGGGGCTGGCGCAACGTGCTGCCTGACTTCATCGCCTTCGAGAACAATGGCGATTTCACCGACAGCCCGCTGCACGGCACCAAGGGCCCGCTGTATGTCGCCCATGTTCCGTTCGTCGATCCCCACGAAAAACTCTGGCTGGAAGCGGCCAACGCCGCCGGTCATGCGCACAATCGCGACTTCAACGGCGCGAGCCAGGAAGGCGCCGGCTTCTTCCAGTTCGTGATCAAGCAGGGCGAGCGGTTCGGCACCGGCAAGGCCTATCTGCGTCCCGCATTGGAACGGCCGAATCTGACGGTCAGGACCGGCGTCCGCGTGATCCGCGTGATCGTCGAGAAGGGCCGCGCCACCGGGGTCGACTATCTCGAGAACGGCCAGCTCAAGACCGCACACGCGGCCGGCGATGTCGTGATGTCGTCAGGCGCGATCGGCTCCGCGCAGCAATTGCTGCTGTCGGGCATCGGTCCTGCCGACGAGCTGAAGGCCGTCGGCGTGACGCCGGTGCACGATCTGCCCGGCGTCGGCAAGGATCTGCAGGACCACATCAACATCCCCATCACCTTCTACACCAAAGAGAAGATCGGCGTCGGCGCCTGGACCGACGAGAGCCTGGAGGCCAGCCTGAAGGAATGGCAGGACGGCCGCAGCGGTCCCCGCTCCTCGCCCTGGGTCGCCGCCGGCGCCCATGTCCGCAGCCGCCCCGATGTCGAGCCCGATCTGCAGCTCTACGGCGCCATCAGCCCGCACCGCGACTATGTGCGCTTCCTGTCCTCGAAGCCGGGCATCACCCTGCATTCGACCTTGCAGCGGCCGAACAGCCGCGGCGAATTGACCCTGCGCTCGGCCGATCCGCTGGAAAATCCGGCGATCGACCCGCGCTATTTCTCGTCCGATCCGAGCGGCAGTGACATCGCAACGCTGGTCGAAGGCGTGCGGATCAACCGCCGTATCGCGGCGCAGTCGCCGCTGAAAGAGCTGATCGAGGGCGAGATCACGCCGAGCGTGGAGGCGACCGGCGACGCCGACATCGCCGACTACGTCCGCGGCCATTGCACGACGCTGTACCATGCGTCCTCGACCTGCCGCATGGGCAACGACGGGATGGCAGTGGTCGATCCCACAAGCTTCAAGGTGCACGGCCTCGACGGCCTCCGCGTCGCCGACGCCTCGGTGATCCCGATCATGATCTCGGGCAACATCCAGACGCCCACGATCCTGATCGCCGAACGCGCCGCCGCCGCGATCGCCGCCTGACGTATCTGCGCCGACCTTTCCAATCGTGCGTGCAAAAGGCGCTTCCGGTGGAAGCGCCTTTTGTCGTCGTCGCGGTCGGTTACACCTTCGCTTTCGCAATCCGCCGCCCGCCGGCGTCAAGCGGCCCGAAATTGCCCGCGATCAGGTCCGGCGACGGGATCATGCCGCCGAGCGACCAGCTCGCCGGCTCGCCCTCCTCGATCTTGACCCAGACGTTGCGGCGGAAATCGGGATTACCCTGGCCCTCGATCTCGACCATGAGATCGGTGACGCGCTCGAGCATCGCGCGCTTCTGCGCGACGTCGAAGATGCCGCGGACGGTGGAAATGGTGACGTAAGGCATGGTCTCTCTCCATTGCTGAGGTGGTGACAACGATCGCGAAGATGGACCGCCATGGCCTAATCAGGCAGTGGCCGATCGGACAGAGATCGGGCAATATCTGCCACTGGCCCGCTCGCCCCGATCGGATAGGATGACGGCAACGTCTGGAGGCCCCATGAAACTTGCGATCCTTGCGCTGGAAGGCTGTATGCAATCGGCGGTCGCCGGCATCGCCGACATCCTCACCCTCGCCAACCATGTGATGCAGCTGCGCGGCGGCAACGCGCGCTTCAGCTGGCAGACGCTCTCGCTCGACGGCAAGGCAGTGCGCGCCGGCGGCGGCAAGCTGCTCGCGGTCGATGGCGCCGTCGGCAGCCGCACCGGCTGCGACGCGGTCATCGTGCCGGGCAGCCTCGTCGACCACCTGACCGCCGAGCGCCTGCAATCGCAATATGACCGCGCCGGCGCCTGGCTGCGCCGGCAGCACGCGAGCGGCCGGCTGATCGGCGCCTTCTGCAGCGGCGTGCTGCTGCTCGCCAATGCCGGCCTGCTCGACGGCCGCCGCGCCACCATCACCTGGTGGCTGCAAAGCGAGCTGCGCCGCCGCCATCCCAAGGTCGACCTCGCCAGCGATGCCGTCATCACCCAGGCCGACCGCCTGGTCTGCGCCGCCGGCCCGATGTCATGGGTCGATCTGCTGCTGCGGCTGATCGAGCTGGTCGAAGGCGCGGAGGTCGCAAAGGTCTGCGCCGACTATGCGGTGATCGACACCGCACAGCGCACCCAGGCGATCTTCATGCCGCTCGGCTACATGTTCGGGCAGGACCCGCTACTGATCAAGGCGGACATGCTGGTGCGCCGCACCGGCAGGACGCCGGTCACGGTGCGCAGCCTCGCACATGCGCTGGGCCTGAGCGAGCGCACGCTGAACCGCCGCTTCCGCGAATTGACCCACGAGCCCCCGCAGGCCTTCATCATGCGCCGCCGCGTCGAGCACGCCCGCACGCTCTTGGAGACCACGACCCAACCGATCAAGACGATCGCCCGCGCCACCGGCTACGAGGACGAGAGCAGCTTTCGCAAGGCCTTCCGCAAGCTGACGCTGCTGTCGCCGCAGGCCTATCGCGCCCAGCGCACGATGCGTGCGGCATAGCCACCCGGAAGATTACGGTCAGCAACACTGACAAACTGCGCGACGTGATGCGACGCGGCACGCACGCTTTGACGTTCGGAATCGACAATGATCGGTGCCGGGTGTTCACTCAACGGCAAGGCCCCGAAAGCGGCCGCGATAAAACAGACACGCTCATTTTGCATTTGGGAGAAACGAGATGTCCTTCGTCGCTCGGCGAATGGCGGCGGTTTCGACCGCCATCATTATTCTCGCCGTCTGTTCCGGCAGCGCATTTGCCCAGAAGAAATACGACACCGGCGCAACCGATACCGAAATCAAGATCGGCAACATCATGCCGTACAGCGGGCCGGCATCCGCCTATGGCACCAGCGGCCGGGCTCAGGCGGCCTATTTCCGCAAGATCAATGCCGAAGGCGGCATCAATGGCCGCAAGATCAATTTCATCTCCTATGATGACGGCTACAGCCCGCCGAAAACGGTCGAGCAGGCGCGCAAGCTGGTCGAGGGCGACGAAGTCCTGCTGATCTTCGCCGCGCTCGGCACGGCGCCCAACGGCGCCATTCAGAAATACATGAACACGAAGAAGGTGCCGCAGCTGTTCATTCAGACCGGTGCGACCAAATGGAATGATCCGCAGAACTTTCCGTGGACCATGGGCTGGCAGCCCAGCTATCAGAGCGAGGGCCGGATCTACGCCAAGCACATCTTGAAGGAAAAGCCGAACGGCAGGATCGCCGTGCTCTACCAGAACGACGATTACGGCAAGGACTACCTCAAGGGGCTGAAGGACGGCCTCGGCGACAAGGCGGCATCGATGATCGTTGTCGAGGATGCGTATGAGGTCGCCGAGCCGACCATCGACACGCACATCGTCAAGATGAAATCGCTGAATGCCGATGTGTTCGTCGACATCGCCACGCCGAAATTCGCGGCGCAGGCCATCAAGAAGACGGCCGAGATCGGCTGGAAGCCATTGCACATCCTCAATTTGGTCGCCTCCTCGATCGGCGCCGTGATCCAGCCTGCGGGCTTCGAGAACGCGCAAGGCATCATCTCGGTGGCCTATCTGATGGATCCGCTCGACCCGCAATGGAAGGACGATCCCGGCATGAAGGCCTTCGACGAATATCTCGCTAAGTACTTCCCCGAAGGCAATCGGGCCGACGGCCTGGTGGTGACGGGTTACAATTCCGCTCAGACCCTGGTCCAGGTACTGAAGCAGTGCGGCGACGATCTCACGCGGGCGAACGTGATGAGACAGGCCGCGAACCTCAGGGCTTTCCGCACCAACAACCTGCTGCCGGGAATCACCATCAACACCAGCCCGATCGATTTCGCGCCGATCAAGCAGATGCAGCTCCGACGGCTCAAAGGCGAGCGCTGGGAGTTGTTCGGGCCCATGCTCAGCGCGGAAGTCGGAGGCTAGCCGACCGCAGTCACCGCACCGTTGCCCTGGCATCCGCCGGGACGACGATGCGACGCCTAACGTCTACACCCTGAACAGCTTCGCGTAGCGTGCCTTGATCGCCTCGCTCTGCGCCTGCACCTGGGCCGGATCGGCCTTCAGCATCTTCAATTTGTCGAGCGGCACGTGGCCCGCCTTCTCCTTCACCTTGCCGTGGAACGAGCGGTGCGCGAACTCGTCGGCCAGCATCTGCTGGGTCTCGGCGCTGAAGACGAAGCTCTGGAACAGCCGCGCCGCGTTCGGGTTCGGCGCGTTCTTGAAGATGCCGCTCGGCACGATGATCAGCGGCGCGCCCTCGGCCGGATAGACCACCTCGACCGGCTTGCCCTGGTCCTTGGCCAGCACGAGGTTGTAGTCGTTGCCGTCGGCCATGACCGCGCGCTCGCCGAGCAGGATCTTCTTCGGCGGATCGGCCGCCGACTGCACCTGCATCACCCGCTGCTGCGAAAGCTTCTCCAGATACGGCCAGCCGAGATCGCGCGCCAGCACGAAGGTCGCGGTCATGATCGCGCCGGAGTAGCCCGGGTGACCCTTGACGATCTTGCCGCGCCATTTGGGATCGAGCAAATCGGCGTAGCTCTTCGGCGCCTCCTCGCGCCTGACCTGCTCGGTGTTGTAGCCGATCACCTCGAACCAGGCGCAGGACGTCGCGGACGTGCCGTCCGGATCGATCTGGTCGGCGGGAAAATTCCTGGCGACCTCTTCCGGCAGATAGGCGGCGAGCCAGTCGTTCTTCTTCCAGTCGAGATAATGCGCGGGATCGGTCGAGTTGGCGACGTCGACGGCATGGATGCCGCTGCCCTGCTCCTGCGCGATGCGCTGGAAGATCCGCTCGGCGCCGGAACGTTCGACGCGGATGCTGATCCCGGGATATTTCTGCTCGAAGTCGCGCGCGAGCCGCTCGGCGGTGTTCAATTCCAGCGCGCTGTAGAACGAGATCTTGCCTTCCTTCTTGGCCGCCGCGATCAGGTCCGGCGTCACCGCCTCCGCCGGCGGCGCCGCCGCCCGTAAGGGTTCGGCGAACACCATGCCGGCCGCGGTCGCTGCCGTCACCTTGAGCCAGTCGCGTCTCGACCATTTGCGGTCCTGCATTCCATGCTCCCCAGAATCGGGCCGTTGACCGGCCGCGCCGTTGTTGCAGGAGCATAGCAGCCTGGGCGCGCTACGTCTTGTCAGGCGGATTCTCGCGCAGGAAGCGTTCGAGATCGGGCTGCACGGAGTAAGGCTGCGGAACCGGATCGCCCTGGAAGTCGATCTGAAGATCGAGGCAGCGCCGCAGCATTCGCGCCAGCTCGCTGCGCCGATACGGCTTGGTGAGGAGCGGGATGCCGTGGCCGCTGCGCCCCTGCTGTGCCGGCAGCACGCCGTCGCTGTAGCCCGAGGTGAACAGCACCCGCAGCGCCGGACGCCCGGCCATCAGCGTATCGGCCAATTGCCGGCCGTTCATGCTGCCGGGCATCACGATGTCGGTGAACAAAAGATCGAACGCGGTGCCGGAGCCGACGATCTCGAGCGCGGCGTCCGCGTTGGCCGCCACCAGCACCTTGTAACCGAGGCCTTCGAGCTGCTCGGTGACGTAGGCGCGGATCGTGGGATCGTCCTCGACGCACAGGATGGTCTCGCTGCCGCCCCTGACCGGCTGATCGTCCTCTTCGGCTGCGCGCTGCGCGGCGCCGTCGGCCTTGGGCAGATAGATCCTGAAGATCGCGCCGCGTCCGGGCTCGCTCTTGACCTCGATGCCGCCGCCGCTCTGCTTGACGAAGCCGAACACCATGCTGAGCCCGAGTCCGGTGCCCTGCCCGACCTCCTTGGTGGAGAAGAACGGATCGAAGATCTTCTCCAGATGCGACGGCGAAATCCCGGTGCCGGTGTCGCTCACCTCGATCACGAGATGGTCGCCGGCGCGCTCGACCCCGCGCGCCACGGCGTCGGGAACGCCGAGCTGGACGTTGCGGGTCGCAAAGGTCAGCGTGCCGCCCTCGGGCATGGCATCGCGCGCATTGATGGCGAGATTGACCAGCGCAGCACCGAGCTGGCTGCGGTCGACAAAGGCGAGCCAGGCGCCGCGGCCAAGCTCGGTCCTGATCTCGGTCTGCGAGCCGAGCGTCTGCGATAGCAACCGCACCACCTCGCCGATCAGGTCGTTGACGTCGGTCTCCGCGGGCTGCAGCGGCTGCTTGCGCGCGAATGCCAACAGGCTCGTGGTGAGCTGCGCGCCGCGATCGGCGGCATCGCTGATCAGCTTGGCGATCGCGGCAAGCTGCGGGTTGTCCTTGACGCCGTCGGCAAGGATCTCGACCGTGCCGGTGATCACGGTCAGCATGTTGTTGAAGTCGTGCGCGATGCCGCCGGTCAGCCGCCCGAGCGATTCGGTTCGCTGCGCCTGGATCAGCTGCTCCTCGGCGATCCGGCGCTGGGTGATGTCCCGGACGAAGGCATTGATGACGTAACCGTCGCCGCGCCTGAGCGCATTGAGCGACACCTCGACGAAGAACCGGTGGCCGTCGCGGTGCACGGATTCGGACTCGTACCGCATCCCCATGCCGCCGCCGGCGGTCTCCTGCAGGAATCGGGCGATCCGCTGCCTGTGCGCATCCCGAAGCTCCTCCGGAAACACCAGCTCCACCACCCGGCAGCCGAGCGTCTCGGTCCGCGTCCAGCCGGTCAGTGCCTCGGCCTGCGGACTCCAGTCGAGCACGATGCCGTCCTGGTCGGTCTGGACGAAGGCGTCGAGCGCGGTCCTGATGATGGCCTGTGCCATCTGCTCGCTGTCGACCAGCGCCTGATGCGCCCGCCGTTGCGCGGTCACATCGTGCAGCACGGCCACCGCGCCGCGCAACCTGCCGGCGTCGTCGCGCAGCGGCCTGGCGTTGGCGACGATGCAGACCTCCGGATCCGGCGACAGCGGTCTGACGATCAGCTCGAAATCGTCGACGTCATCGCCGCGCAACGCGCGCGCCACCGGCGTCTCCGAGATCGGCATCACGGTCGTGCCGTCGGGATAATAGTTCTGGAAGCTGCGAACCCCGGTCAGGGTGTCGAAGCCGGGGTCGACTTTGTACAGCCGCCGCGCCGCGGCGTTGGCGATCACGACCACCCCATGCTGCTCGACCACCACCACCGGATCGCGGATGCTCTCGATGGTCTTCTCCAGCAGGTTCTGCCTGCTGCCCAATTGCGCCGACAACTCGGCCAGCGTCGCGGCGAGCCGCGCGGCTTCGGGATTGCCATCAGGGCGGACCGGCGCCGGCTCGCCGCGCGACAGCGTCTCCGCCGCCCGTGTCATCTGGGCGAGCGGCTCGGACGTTGGCCTGGCAATCCCCTCAGCACTCATCAATACCACCGCAACCACGCCACCCGCGAGCAGGATGCCCGACGAGGTGACGGCATGGATGAAGCCCGGCGCGAGCAGCAGCACCACGACCGGAGGCATCAACCCGGCCGCCAGGCGGCCCGACAAACTCATCCCGACCGACTCATCGCGAGCCGCTGCACCGGAAAATGGAAAAGGAAAACAGTGTCAGAAAGGACGTCGGCGCCGGGGCAATATCGGGTGGCTTACCCCTTTGCTTAGCCGAGTCCGGGCTGCCAATCCGCCACTTTCGTGTCCGTATAAGTACGGAGACAAGCCGCAGGCATGGGCCGATGCCGGATGAACCGGTCCCAGTATGGGGCGGATCGGGGTCAATTGAGGCGATCTTCGCGTGATCCCGGCCCTGCTCGGGCGACGGCGGAGACGTTCACCGCCTCGCGGAAGGCCTTGTCAAACGCGACGTGGCGCGGGAGCGAACCCCGCGGAGCTCCTGCAATGCGCGTCAGCCCTGCAGGCTGGAGCCGTTGGAGAGAACCGACGCCGGCTTGGCCAGGCCGAGATGATCGCGAAAGGTCGAACCGGAATATTCGGTCCGGTAGAGGCCGCGCCGCTGCAATTCGGGGACGACCAGGCTGGTGAAGGCCTCGACGGATTCCGGCACATAAGGCGGGAAGATATTGAAGCCGTCGGCCGCCCGTTCATCGAACCAGAACTGAATGTGATCGGCGACCTCCCTCGGATTGCCGACCACGACCGCGCCGGTGCTGATGTGTCCGACGATGAGATCGCGATAGGTCAGACGGTTGGGACCTTTGACGTCGCGGCGGGTGAGCCGCGTGACATCGGCAAACAGCCGCCGGCCGTTTTCATTAGCCTCCGCCAGCACCGCGGGATCGACCGGCGCATCCCGGTCCTGACCGGAAACGTCGACGCCGATCGCGGCCGACACCGCGGTGAGGTTGCGGCGCTTGCCCATCCTGCCGAGGGATCCGTAGCGGCTGGCCTCGCCGCCATCGCCCTCGGGCTCCAGCGCGACAAAGGAATTGAGGTGGTCGAAGATCGCGACGGCCTTCTCGGTGGTCTCCGCGACGACGGGAGTGAGCCCGGGCAGGATCGCGATGTCGGCATCGCGCCTGCCGTATTTGCCGGCCCTGGATTTGACGTCCGCGTAGTACGCCTTCGCGCTCTCGATCGTCGCCTGGCCGGCGAAGATGACATCGGCATCGCGCGCGCCGAGCTCGCGCGAACGGTCCGAGGTGCCGGCATGCAGGATCACCGGGTGGCCCTGCGGCGGGCGCCGGACATTCAGCGGCCCGGCGACGTCGAAATAGCGCCCCCTGTGATGCAGCGGCGTGATCGCATCGCTATCCCAGAGCCCCCGCACCACGGCGACGAATTCGTCCGCCCAGTCGTAGCGCCGCTCAGTGTCCCAATGGGCCTGGCGGGAGAAATTGCCCGCGGCGATCTCATCGGCGCCGGTCACCAGATTCCATGACGCGCGGCCCTGGCTCAAATGATCCAGCGACGCCAGCATCCGCGCGAGATTGTACGGATCGTAATAGGTCGGATTGGCCGTGACGACGATGCCGATATGGCTGGTCGCGGCCGCCAGGCTCGCGCCGGACACGAACGGCTCGAGGCGCGACATCTGCGAGGGATTGGTGGTTTGCAGGCTCGGATCGCTCGCGAGCCGATCGCCAAGGAACAGGAAGTCGAACTTGGCCGCCTCCACAAGCCGGGTGACCCGCTGCAGGAACTCGATGTCGAAGGCGGCGCCTGCATGCGAGGACGGATAGCGCCAGCCGCTCGGGTGTGTGCCACCGGCCCAGAACATCAAGCCGAAATGCAATTCTCGCTTGGACATGATGAAACGCTCGCAGGATGGTTCAGGCAGCCGTGCTGGCCGGCCGTGGTGCTTGCTGTTCGAAGACATTGCGCGGCCGGGCCAGGCCGAGCCTGTCGCGCAGGCTGGCCGGTCCGTCGCCGGACCGCAGCCGCTGCCGCCGCACCAGTTCCGGGACGACATCGCGGGCAAAGGCATCGAGGCCGCGGCCGACAACCCGAGGCGCCACCAGCAGGCCATCCAGCGTCACGGCATTCGCCAGCGACTCGATCCGGTCAGAGATCTCCGACGGGGTGCCCGACAGATGATTGAGGGCGGACGTCCCTGGCGCGGCTGCCGTATGGTCCAGCCCGATGAACGGCACGATCTCCGCAAACAGGCGCACGCGCTCATCGCGCTGCGCGGCCCGCGCAGCCGCGAGCACGCCGTCACGCAAGGCGACGACATCGCCCTCCGTCCCGGCCCCGAGGATGGCGATGTCGGCGTGCCGACCCGCGAACTCCGCCGACCGCTTGTCCACCACGCGGTGAGCGACGATGACCTGGCCCTGAGGCGGCCGTGCGACGTTCAGCGGTCCCTTGACCCTGAACGAAGGCCCGGCGTGATCGATCGGATGGATCTTGCTGCCATCGACGAACACGCCGCTGTGCTTGTCGCGAACAAAGGCATCGTCCTCCCAGCTATCCCAGAGCCGGCGCGCGATATCGAGGATCTCGCCGGCACGCGCATAGTGGAGGTCAGGCGCAACCGCGGCCTGCCCGTAATTGGCGCCGGCAGGATCGACCGCGCCGGTCGAGACCAGCCAGCCGGCCCGCCCATGCGTGACATGATCGAGCGAGGCGGCGAGCCGCGTCACATTATACGGCTCGACATAGCTGGTGTTGGCCGCCGCGATCAGACCGATACGGCGCGTCCTGGTCGCGAGAAAGGACGCCGTCGTGAACGCTTCGCTGCGGGCAGGCGCGGCATCGCCGACGCTGTCGTCGATCAGGAGGAAGCCAAAGCCGGCCTCCTCCAGGTCGCGCGCAAGACTGGTCAGGTGGACGGGATTCAGCGGATCGAAGCTTTCGTCATGCGTCTGCTGGCCGGATTGCGGCGCATAGAGAAAGCCGAGGTGGAGCGGTTTGGCCATGTTGGTCTCCGTTCAGTCAGGCCACGGTTGCAGTCGCCGCTGGCTCCAGCGCGCGGAGTGCCTCGTAGATCCGGGCTTCGCGTTGCAGAAGCTCGATGTCGCCCCGCCGACGCGGGCGCGGCAGCTCGAGGGTGACGATCTCGGCGATCCGTCCGGGCCGCGGTGACAGCAGCACGATGCGATCGGCAAGGAACACCGCTTCGCCGACGTCGTGCGTCACGAACACGATGGTCTTGCGGCGCTGCTGCCAGATTCGGATCAGGTCTTCCTGCAGCCTGTTGCGGGTGACGTAGTCGACCGCGCCGAACGGTTCATCCATCAGGATGACGTCGGGATCATTGACGAGCGCACGCGCGATGCCGGCGCGCTGCTTCATGCCCCCGGAGATCTGGTGCGGGAATTTGCCGCCGAAGCCATCGAGCCCCACCAGCGCCAGATGCTCATCGACCAAACGCCGGGCTTGCTGCTTGTCCACGCCGCGTAATTCGAGCCCGAGGCCGACATTGGCCGCAACCGTTCGCCACGGATAGAGCGAGGCATCCTGGAATACGACGCCGAGCTCTCCGCCGGGGCCGTCGATCGGCTTGTTGCGAAACAGCACCGAGCCGCCGCTCGGCTGCTGCAACCCGGCGAGGATTTCCAGCAGCGTGCTCTTGCCGCAGCCGCTGGGTCCGAGCAGCACGACGAACTCGCCCTCCTCGACCGAGAAGCTGATGTTGCTGAGCGCACGCACCGGCGGCGTGCCGGGATAGATCTTGTCGAGCGACCTGATGGTGAAGGCAGGCATGCCCTCGCGCTCCTGCTTGCTCTCGCTCACTGCGTCTTGCGCCCGGGATAGACGAACGGCTTCACGTACTCCTGGGGAATGAAGCGCTCATCGATGTATTTGGCGGCGTCGTAGAACTCCTTCTGGTTGCCGACATCGATCTCGAGCTGCTGGGTGTCGTGGATCGCCTTCGGATCGATCGCCGGATTGGCGTCCCAGACGTCGTCCTCCTGATAGATGGCGCGCTTCACCGCCTCCGGATTGATCTTCAGGCGGGCCTGCAGCCAGGGCAGGTATTCGTCGTAGTGCGCCTTGGCGTAGGTATAGGACTTGAAGTAGGCCCGTAGGCCGCGCCGCAGCAGATCGGGATCGTTCGCGATCACCGCGTCGCCCGCGATCAGGACGCCGGTGTGATAGGTCGGCAGATAATCCCAGGCCCGCGCCAGCGTGGTCGAGACTCCCTCGATCTCCCCGAGCGCCGCGAAGGGCTGATGGATGATGGTGGCGTCGACCTGGCCGGTCTCCAGCGCGCCGTAGGCCTTTTCGGTGGCACCGGCGGCAAACAATGTCACGTCGCGGTCGGGATCGATGCCTTCGGCCCGCAGCAGATAACGCGCGACCGACGCGAGGTTGCCGCTGGTGTCGGGTCCGACGCCGATCGTCTTGCCCTTCAGGTCCGCAAACGACTTGATGCCTTTGCGCGCGATCAGGAAATACGGCCCTTTCGAACGGAACGCGGCGGCGACGATCTTGATCGGCGCTCCCAGGGCGGCAGCACGCAGATAGACGCTGGTCGGCCCGAAGGCGAAGGTCACGTCGCCGCGCGAGGTGGCCGTGACCGGATCCTGCGTCCCGACGAATTCGACGTTCAGGCCTTCCTCGGCGAAGAACCCCTTCTCCACGCCGAACACGATCGGCTGCTGCGTATAGCTTGTGGTGTCCTGCAGTTTGAGGGTTTTCTCCTCCTGCGCACCGGCCGCCGCGGCGAAGCCGAGCGCAAGTGCGGTCAAGACGAGCAGACGAGCCGGTAGGGCTGTTGAGAGCATGATCGATCCCTTCGAAACGAACTGTGACGGGAAGACGCGGAACCGGGATCGGTCAGACGTATTTCCACCTGAGCAAGACGCGCCGCTCGAGCAGATCAACCAGATAGATGATCAGCAATGCGATCGACGTGACGAGAATGACGAGGGCGAAGACACCGGCGGTGTCGTAGATGCCCGACAGCTTGTTGAGCAGGTTGCCGACGCCGGCCTTGGAGGCGACGATCTCGGCAAAGAGAGTCGCAAGCAGGCAGGTCGCCGCCTCGATGCGCACCGCGGCCACGATCGACGGCGTGGCGGACGGCAGCACCACCTTCCAGATGATCTGACGCTGGCTCGCGCCGAGCGCCCGCGCGACCTTGATATGGTTGTCCTGAACCTGCTTGATGCCGGCAATGGTGTTGAAGACGAACAGGAAGTAGCAAAACAGGAAGATGATGAACACCTTGTGTTCGAAGCCGAGGCCCAGATAGAGCGTGAGAAGCGGAATGATGGTGACCTTCGGGATCGCCATGAACCAGATCAGGAACGGGTTGAGAAACCGGTGCACCTTCGGGAACAGGGCCATGGCGATGCCGGTCGCGATCCCGAGGATCGCGCTCAGCGCCACGCCGACGCCGGCCTCGGCGAGGGTCACCGAAAGATGAAACAGCAAATTCTCCCTGGTGAAGAGCTGAGGGAAAGCGCCAAGAATCTGCGTCGGTGACGCCAGATAGATTCGTTTCACTGCACCGCTATCGACCGCGACCTGCACGGCCAGCAGGATCGCGGCGACCACCAGCATCTGGATGATAACGATCCACGGCAGCCTGGCGGCGTAAGAGCGTAGCGTCTTGCTTCTGTCCTTGTCAGCGGCCTGAACATCAACGACGGTTTCGATCGACTCGACTGACATAACCACGTCCCATTACGCAACGGTCGAAGATCACGCTTGCGACCGCGCTCTTGCAGTGCAAGCAAGCTAGACCATTTCGACAGAGAAGATATTCCATAGTTTCGAGCCAGGCGTGATGACCTATCTCGCAAAGCCGCGTGCGACAGTGAAGGAATATGCAGATGAACTACGCAACGCTCGCGAACACCGGAATCCAGGCGTCCCGAATTACGTCGCGTGTTCGAGCGGTGGACCGAAGGATTGAATGCCGCGGGCGGTGAGCGAGGAATTTCGGTTATCTCCTCTGCATCGGCGAGCAACGTCCCCTTGCGCGCGCGCCACTGAGTTGCCCGACGTCACAAGCCGCAACCTCCTTCGTCATTCCGGGGCTCGCGAAGCGAGAACCCGGAATCCATTTCACCACACGTGATGCGGCCCAATGGATTCCGGGCTCGTGCTTCGCACGCCCCGGAATGACGAGGGGAGAGAGCCGCGGGCCCTTACATCTGAGTTGCCCGACGGCGCAAGCCCCCCGACGAAAATATTTCGCTTTATCCGAAGAGCAACTCAATGTATGAATTCCCCGTCTCACCCGATCGAGGGGCGCTTCGCGGTCGTCACGAACGCGGGTCGAGATGCGGTGGACGCCGATTGCGCAACTGACGAGTGCGCATGAGGCGGACGGCGAAATCGTGCAGGCCTGACGCCCTAGCGGTAGGTGTCTCTTCCGATTGCGCAAATGCGCGTTGTGAAGACGGTGACAAACAAGCCCAGTCTCGCCGGGGAGAGCACGTATAAGCCGTAACCCATCGCGCAGGGAAAGCCGGATTGCTCCGGTTACACCTGTGGTCCTACCCCCGAGCTTTCTACCCATTGCTCGGGGCCCATGGGTGCGATCGGCACCCGGCTTTCCCTGCGCCCTCACCAACGGAGAGGGCGGAACGAAAGAGCAAAGCTCGGACAAAAGATGTCGCGAGAATGGAAAACTGCGTCCTCACCTAAAACCGTCATCGCACGGCTTGACCGGGCGATCCAGTACGCCGCGGCCCATCGGCTCAATAGCGCCTGCCTCTGGAATACTGGATCACCCGGTCAAGCCGGGTGATGACATCGTGCTTAAAACGCGCAGGAACAACAGCAGTGAAAGCAGCCCCTACGCCGCGCGCCGCCTCTCGCGCAGCGCGTCGCCGAAGGCCTCGAACAGCGCGCGGTTGATCGGATTGCGTTGCGGATCGTATTCGGCGTGCCACTGCACGCCGAGCGCAAAACCGGGCGCGTCGGCGATCCGGATCGCCTCGATGGTGCCGTCCTCGGCAATGCCCTCGATCACGACGCGCTTGCCGGGCTCGAGGATGCCCTGACCGTGCAGCGAATTGACCCGGATGGTCTCGCGGCCAAGGATTTTTGCGAAGGCGCCTCCCGGCGTCAGTGCGACATCGTGACGATCGGCGAACACCACGGTCGGATCGGGATGGATCTCGCCGTTCTCGAGCCGCGGCATGCGGTGGTTCATGCGGCCCGGAATCTCGCGGATCTCCGGATGCAGCGAGCCGCCGAAGGCGACGTTCATCTCCTGCAGCCCGCGGCAGATGCCGAAGATCGGCACGCCGCGCGCGACGCAGGCCTCCGTCAGCGCCAGCGCCACGTCATCGCGGTGGATGTCGTAGGGCTCGTGGGCGGCGCAGGGCTCGGTGTTGAAGCGGGTCGGATGGACGTTGGCGCGGGCTCCGGTCAGGACGACGCCGTCGACCACGTCGAGCAAGGCACCGACCTCGGTGATTTCGGGGCTGCCCGCGAACATCAGCGGCACGGCACCCGAGACCTCGGCAACCGCACGCAGGTTGCGCTCCCCGACCATCTGGACTGTGAAACGATTTTCGATGCGATGGGCGTTTCCGATCACGCCGACCACGGGCCGTCTCATTATTGAAGTCTCGCGCAATGATTCTTCTAAGCTTGCGACGTTGCGGAGACGATCATGCCTTCGAGTTCCCGCCGGATCAACCGTCTATTCCTGCACAGGGGGGCTTGCAGCCCTGCACAGATTGGCGCCCCGGCGGGCCGAAATCCGGCCGGACGCCCGGCAGGTCGTCCCCGTCACCACGGCGCGTCAGCGGCAAACCGGCACGGCCGGCCCAGCTTGATCCCGGCGGGATTTTCGCCAAAGACTGCTCCGGACACCGTCCGCGAAAGGGGAATCACCCGTGACTGACTCGGCTGACAATCGCCTGCAGGCCCGCAACGACCTGGCGTGGGCGATCGCCATCGGCGGCATCGGCATCGTGCTGTTCGCCGCCCTGCTGCTGTTCGCCTGGCAGTTCGCCGCGACGCTGTTCCTGCTGTTCGCGGGCATGCTGCTCGGGGTCGGCCTCAATGCCATGACCACCCTGCTCGGCCGGCTGACCGGGCTGCCGCACGCGCTGCGGCTTGCGATCGTCTGCCTGGCGATGGCAGGCCTGTTGTCCGGCATCGTGTTCCTCGGCGGCACCACCATCGCCCAGCAGGCCACCGTGCTGAGCAACACGATCAAATCGCAGCTCGGCAGCGTCAAGGAATTCCTCGAGCAGCACGGCGTCGATACTAGCTATCTCGATTTCACCAATGCCGCCGGCGAGGCCAAGGGCGAAGGCACAGCGGTGGCGACGACGACAACGAGCCCGGCGGCGGCGTCCCAGTCCCATGGCATCCCCGGCGCCGGCGCGCTGGCCTCCAGCGGCGGCGCCATCATCAGTCAGACGCTGAAAGTCCTGCTCGGCACCGTCAGCGTGGTCGGCAACTTCTTCATCGTGCTGTTCCTCGGGCTCGCCTTCGCGGCGCAGCCCGGCATCTACCGCGCCGGGCTGTTGTTCATCGCGCCGGCCAAATACCGCGCGCAGGCGACCGTCATCGTCGACCGCATCGGCGAGACGCTGGAGCGCTGGCTTATCGCCCAGATCATCACCATGGCGGCGGTGTTCCTGGTCACCTGGATCGGGCTTGCCATCATCGGGATTCCGAGCTCGTTCATCCTGGGCATCCAGGCCGGGCTGCTCGCCTTCATCCCGACGGTTGGCGCCATCCTCGGCGGGCTGATCGTGGTGCTGGCGAGCCTGGCGAGCGGCTGGATCGCGGCGCTGTCGGCCTTCGTCCTGTTCCTCGGCGTGCATGCGCTGGAAAGCTACGTGCTGACCCCGATCATCCAGCGCCAGGCGCTCGACATCCCGCCGGCCACGCTGTTCGCGTTCCAGATCCTGCTCGGCGTCGTGTTCGGCGTCTGGGGTCTGGCGCTGGCGCTGCCGCTGATGGCGATCGCCAAGGTGATGATCGATCACTTCAAGGCGGAGGATCAGGCTCCGGCGCACAGCTAAAGCGTTTTCAAGCGAAGTGGTACCGGTTCGCGTCAGGAAAACGCGTTAGGACGACAACGAAAGCACTTCAGGAGAACAGCAGGACTGTCCCCACCACCATCAGCAACAGGCCGAGCAGCATCACGATCGGCCAGCGGCTGTTCGGCGCCTCGTATCGCCCTTGCGCGCGCCGTTCGGCGATCAGCGCGGTCTCGTATTCATCGGAGTCCGCGAACAGGCAGGCGAATCCGCTGCGGGCCGAAGCCGCGTCGGCTTCGAGCGACATCAGGGCGGATTGCGGATTGCGGCTGCGGATCGACTCCATGCCCGAAAGCATGGGATCGAATGGTTAACCAGTCGTTACCGTGCTCATGTCCGCACAGTCGCGGGCCTCTGTCGCGCCGCGGCCGGCAGGCCGGCGGTCTTGCGCCGCCAGTTCTCCAGCGACAGCGGCAGCTCCTCCGCCGCCTCGACGCGGTTGCGGCCGCCGCGCTTGGCCTGATAGAGCGCGGTGTCGGCCGAGGCCAGCAGCACCTCGAGCTCGGTCCCGGCCGGACCGCCGGCGACGCCGATGCTGACCGTGGTCTCGACCGCGCCTTCCTCACAGGTGATGTTGCTGTTCTCGAAGGCTTCGCGCACCCGCTCGGCGACCAGGACGCCCTCCTCCAGCGAGCACGGCAACAGCGCCGCGAATTCCTCGCCGCCGATCCGGCCCGACAGATCGCTGATCCTCAGGCTGTTGACCACCACGGCGGAGAACAGTTTCAGGATCTCGTCGCCCGCGGGATGGCCGAAGCGGTCGTTGATCGACTTGAAGTGATCGAGGTCGAAGATCATCACCGTGACCGGCCGACCGGCCGTGGCCTCGCGGTCGATCACCCGCATGCAGGCCTCGGTGAAGCCGCGGCGATTGAGCATGCCGCTCAACGGATCGATCGACGCGGCCGTCTTGTGCACGGCCACTGCACGGTCCGACACCATCATGAAGATCACGAACACGGTGCCGATCGCATAGAGCACGAGTTCGATCGAGAACAGCGTGACCCAGAAGCTGGAGATGACATTCTGGCCGTTCAGGCGCAGCAGATCGCCGACCAGGATCGGCAGCATCAGCACGCAGCCATGGGCGACCGGGATCACGATCGCAATCCAGCGCCGCTGCATCGCACGGCGGCGCTCGCTCCACAGTTCAGACGCGGTCAGCGCCGCGTAGACCGCGACGATCGCAGCGCCGATGGTCAGGCGCATCGCCGGATCCTGCACCGTCGTCACCGCACCGATCCACGCGATCGGGCCGAGCAGCAGGCCCGGCAAATTGGCCTTGCGGCCGTGGAAGATCCGCGCGGCGTTCCAGACCATGCCGCAGGCGGCGAAGCCGATCGCATTGAGGCCCAGCAGCACCATCGGATCGAGCATCGCGCTGCCGACCGTCCACAGCGCGACCGAGGCCGCGCCGAGCAGATAGGCGGTGCCCCACCATTTCAGCGCGGGAATGTTCTCCTGCCTGCCGAACAGCCAAAGCATGGCGCCGAGCATGCCCGCGACCATGGTGGCGAACAAATAGAGCGTCGATGGATCGAACGACATAAACTCACCCCAGCCCGGTGTGATGCAACGTTCGCAGGCGCAATTAATACGGTGATGCAGCGCCGGTGCGAGATCGCACGCTAGAAGGCCCGAGTTCCGATTTCGTTTGCACGCACACGCAAGTTTTCATGAAAAACTGCGCTAATTCACCGCGAAGCGCGCGGCATTGGACGCAGCAAAAAGGGCGCCTTGCGGCGCCCTCTGCAACTCGATGCTCGCGGCAATTGCCGCGAATTTTACAGCTCGAATTAGCGCTTCGAGAACTGGAAGGACTTGCGGGCCTTCGCCTTGCCGTACTTCTTGCGCTCGACCGAACGCGAGTCGCGGGTCAGGAAGCCGCCCTTCTTGAGGACGCTGCGCAGCTCGGGCTCGAAATTGGTCAGCGCCTTCGAGATGCCGTGGCGGACCGCGCCGGCCTGGCCGGACAGACCGCCGCCGGCGACGGTGCAGATGACGTCGTACTGGCCGTTGCGGGCGGCAGCGACCAGCGGCTGCTGGATCATCATGCGCAGCACCGGACGGGCGAAGTAGACTTCGAACTCGCGGGTGTTGACCGAGATCTTGCCGGAGCCGGGCTTGACCCACACGCGCGCAACCGCGTCCTTGCGCTTGCCGGTGGCGTAGGCGCGGTTGAACTTGTCGACCTTCTTGACGTACTTCGGCGCGTCGGGCGCGGCCGGCTTGACCTGCGAGAGCTGGTCGAGGGACTGCAACGTGTCGGACATTATGCGGCCCTCGTGTTCTTGCGGTTCAGGGAAGCGATATCGACCTTCTCGGGGCTCTGGGCCTCATGCGGATGCTCGGCACCCGGATAGACGCGCAGATTGCCCATCTGCATGCGGCCGAGCGGACCGCGCGGGATCATGCGCTCGATCGCCTTCTCGACGACGCGCTCGGGGAAGCGACCCTCGAGGATCTGCTTCGCAGTGCGCTCCTTGATGCCGCCGATGAAGCCGGTGTGCTTGTAGTAGGTCTTCTGGTCGCGCTTGCGGCCGGTCAGCACCACATGCGCGGCGTTGACGATGATGACGTTGTCGCCGCAATCGACATGCGGGGTGTAGGTGGGCAGGTGTTTGCCGCGCAGGCGCATCGCGACGAGCGTGGCCAGACGACCGACGACCAGACCCTTGGCGTCGATCACGACCCACTTCTTCGTCACTTCGGCGGGCTTGGCCGAGAACGTGCTCATGTGTGAAATCCGTGAAAAAGAAATCGGCGCCGTATGCGCCGAACTGGGTGGGTTTCTAGAGAAGCCGCGGGCGCGCGTCAACGCCGACGCACAGGAATTACATCAGTAAAAACAATGACTTAAAAATATGGTGCAATAATACCGCGAAAAAGACTATTGATTTGGAATGGAATAGGTCGCCGTGACATGGGCGATCGGATCCGGCGAGGTGCCGGACAACAGGTTCACCTCGCCGACCGCAAGCCGCTTGCCGAGCTTGAGCAGCTTGGCGACCGCGAGCACGTCCTGCCCCGGCTGGCCCTTGCGCAGGAAGTTGATGTTGAGGTTAGTGGTGACGGCAAGGCCGATCGGCCCGATCGCCGACAGCAGCACCACATACATCGCGAAATCCGCCAGCCCCATCAGCGTCGGCCCCGACACCGTACCGCCCGGCCGCAGCATGCGCTCGCTGAAAGCCTGGCGCAGCAGCGCCGTCTCGCCATCGGCGCTCTCGATCCTGATGTCGTCGAAGGCGAACGCCTGCGGAAATTCCTTGCGCAGGAACTCCTCCAGCTCAGCCACGCTCATTTTCGCAATCGCCATGCGGTCCCTGCCCTCGCGTCTGCCTGCCTGTTACATTAAGTTGTCATACAGACCAACGTGGAATTTCACCATGTCCGCCCAAGCCGCCCGCGCAGAAGCGCCGCAACACCAGCCGATCCTGCTGCGCGAGACCGTCGGCAGTATCGCGCTACTGACGCTCAATCGGCCAGCGGCGCGCAACAGCCTGTCCGAAGGCCTGATCGGCGAACTCCACGCTGCGCTGAACGAGATCGGCGGTGACAAGAGCATCCGCGCCGTCGTGCTCGCCGCCAACGGCCCGGCGTTCTGCGCCGGCCACGACCTCAAGGAGCTCACCGCGCGCCGCACCGATGCCGACCGTGGCCGCGCCTATTTCGCTGAGATCATGAACGCGTGCAGCGCGATGATGCAGGCGATCGTGCATTTGCCGAAGCCGGTGGTGGCATCGGTCCAGGGCATCGCGACCGCGGCCGGCTGCCAGCTCGTCGCAAGCTGCGACCTCGCGGTCGCCTCTGAGGCGGCGGCGTTCGCGACACCGGGCGTCGACATCGGGCTGTTCTGCTCGACGCCGATGGTGGCGCTGTCGCGCAACGTGCCGCGCAAGCAGGCGATGGAAATGCTGCTGACCGGTGAGCCGGTCTCCGCGGCAACGGCGCAGAGCATCGGCCTCGTCAACCGCGTGGTGCCGGCAGGCACCGAGCGCGACGCCGCGATCGCGCTAGCCGAGAAGGTCGCGCTGAAATCGGCCTATACCGTCAAGCTCGGCAAGGAGGCGTTCTATCGCCAGGCCGAGATGAGCCTCGCGGACGCCTATCGCTTCGCCGCCGAGGTGATGACCGAGAACATGATGGCACGCGACGCCGAGGAAGGCATCGGCGCCTTCATCGAGAAGCGCGATCCGAAGTGGCAGGACAAGTGACGACCGCAGGTCGTCATTCCGGGGCGATGCGAAGCATCGAACCCGGAATCTCGAGATTCCCCGATGCGCGATTGCGCATCTGAGGTCTGGTGCTAACGCACCATCCCGGAATGACAAAGCGGAAGAAAAATGAATCACGACGCCTACGACGACAACTACATCCGCAGCATCCTGAACGGCGTCAAATCGATCGCGATGGTCGGCGCCTCGCCGGTCAATGTGCGGCCGAGCTATTTCGCCTTCAAATATCTGGCGCAGCGCGGCTACGACATGATCCCGGTCAACCCCGGCCATGTCGGCAAGACGCTGATGGGCAAGCCGTTCGTCGCTTCGCTTGCGGATATCGACCGCCCGATCGACATGATCGACATCTTCCGCAATTCAAGCCACATCATGCCCGTCGTCGACGAGGCGCTGAAATTGTCGCCGCCGCCGAAGGTGATCTGGATGCAGCTCGGCGCGCGCGACGATGCCGCGGCCGAGAAGGCGGAAGCCGCCGGTCTCAAGGTGGTGATGAATCGCTGTCCGAAGATCGAGTATGGCCGTCTGTCGTCTGAAATCTCCTGGATGGGCGTCAACTCGCGCACGCTGAGTTCCAAGCGTGCACCGATCCCGACGCAGGGCATGCGGCTGTCGCTCAACCGCACGAGCTTCGGCGGCGGCCAGACTGCGGCATCCGACCGCGCGGCAAAAAACAAGACCGAGACCACCTGACATCGCGGCGGAATAATCGTTCCGCTCGGCCGGTATGGCGTGGGATGCCTTTTCAGCAAATGGCGGCGTCCCGAACGCGCTTGACGGCGGCGGCCGCCGCCATCAGCATGCCGCGCATTTTCGACCAGGCCACAACAGGACACCAAGAATGACCGATCGCCTTCCGGGATTTTCCACCCTCGCCGTGCACGCCGGCGCACAGCCTGATCCCACCACCGGCGCGCGGGCGACGCCGATCTACCAGACCACGTCATTCGTGTTCAACGATGCCGATCACGCCGCCTCGCTGTTCGGCCTGCAGGCCTTCGGCAACATCTATACCCGCATCGGCAATCCGACCAACGCCGTGCTCGAGGAACGCGTCGCAGCGCTCGAAGGCGGCACCGCGGCGCTCGCCGTCGCCTCCGGTCACGCCGCGCAGGTCGTCGTGCTGCAACAGCTGCTGAAGCCCGGCGACGAGATCATCGCCGCGCGCAAGCTCTATGGCGGCTCGATCAATCAGTTCACCCACGCCTTCAAGGCGTTCGGCTGGAACGTGGCCTGGGCCGATCCGGACGAGATCGAAAGCTTCGAGCGTGCGGTGACGCCGCACACCAAGGCGATCTTCATCGAGTCAATCGCCAACCCCGCCGGCAGCATCACCGACATCGAGGCGATCGCCGCAGTCGCCCGCAAGGCCGGCGTGCCGCTGATCGTCGACAACACGCTGGCCTCGCCCTATCTGATCAAGCCGATCGACCACGGGGCCGACATCGTCGTGCACTCCCTGACCAAGTTCCTCGGCGGCCACGGCAACTCGCTCGGCGGCATCATCGTCGACGCCGGCACCTTCGACTGGTCGAAGGACAACAAGTACCCGATGCTGAGCGAGCCGCGCCCGGAATATCACGGCATCCGGATCCAGGAGACCTTCGGCAATTTCGCCTTCGCGATCGCCTGCCGCGTGCTCGGCCTGCGCGACCTCGGCCCGGCGCTGTCGCCGTTCAACGCCTTCATGATCCTCACCGGCATCGAGACGCTGCCGCTGCGCATGCAGAAGCACTGCGACAACGCCAAGGCGGTGGCGGAATTCCTCTCCACCCACCCGGCCGTCTCGGCGGTGAATTATGCCGGCCTGCCTGGCGACAAATACAATGCGCTGCAGCGCAAATATGCGCCGAAGGGCGCCGGCGCGGTGTTCACCTTCAGCCTCAAGGGCGGCTACGACGCCGGCGTCAACCTGGTGTCGAACCTGAAACTGTTTTCACATCTTGCCAACGTCGGCGACACCCGCTCGCTGGTGATCCACCCGGCCTCCACCACCCACAGCCAGCTCGACGACGCCGCCAAGGTGAAATCCGGCGCGGCGCCCGAGGTGGTGCGGCTCTCGATCGGTATCGAGGACAAGGAAGACCTGATCGCCGACCTCGACCAGGCCCTGCGCGCCTAAATCCAAAGGATGTGCCGGAGCAGTGCGCCGCATCGCTCCGGCAATTCCGGCCAAACGGCAGGTTTCCCGTTAACGCTTAATCCCGACAGGTCTCTCGTTAACGTTCAATCCGGCATAAAGTGGCAGTGATAGGCTCCGGATGATTCGGGAGACCATGGATGCTGCGCTGGATATTGCCGCTCGCGATCGCGCTGTCTGCGATATCGCCTGCTGACGCCGCCGACGGCCCGGTCGTCGCCAAGAGCCCAACCGTCAAGGCTGCACGCCAATTGCCGGCCGGCCTGCCGCGCCGGCACTACGCCTACCGCACCACCATCACAGGGCCGGCCTATGTGCGGCGCGGACGCCAGCTCGTGGTCGTCGAGCCCAAGGTGATCCCGCTCAATTCGGAGCCGTATATCCCGTTCGTGCGCGGCGAGCCGCTGCTGCCGGGATCGTCATCACTGCCCGGCTATTACGGCAATTCGCGTTCCTACAGGTATCTCGGCCCCTATTACGGCGGCGCCTATGTCGACTATTGGGACCGCCTGCCCTACGCCTGCGGCGTCTACGGCTACTGCTAGCGCGGAACGATCGCGTGGCCAGATCGCCGCAGAAATCCAGTGCAACGGCTTCGGGCAACGCCGTCACCGCCGACCTCGTCGCCGTGCTCGTCGCCGTCACCGACGGCACGCCCAGGATCATGACCATCGCCGGCGGTGCCGCGCTGCCGAGCGGCCCGTTCGAGTTCACCCACCGCTCGCTGCAGACTGCGCTGCGAGCCTGGGTCGAGGCGCAGACCGGCCATCCGCTCGGCTATGTCGAGCAGCTCTATACCTTTGCCGATCGCGGCCGCTCCGGCGACGCCAAGGGGCCGCACAGCGTCTCGATCAGCTATCTCGGCCTGACCCGCGAGGACCGGGTCGGCGAAGGCTTCGAGGCGCATTGGTCGGGCTGGTACGACTACTTCCCCTGGGAGGATCATCGCGCCGGCCCGCCTTCGTGCCTGGCCAAGATCATCGCGCCGAAGCTGAAGGCATGGGCGAAAGCCGCGCCGACGCCGACATTGCAGCGGGAGCGCTGGCAGCGCTGCGCCATCACGTTCGGTCTCGACGATCGCGACTGGAACGAAGAGCTGGTTTTGCAGCGCTATGAGCTGCTCTACGAAGCGTCGCTGATCCCCGAAGCCGACCGCACGCGCGCGCGCGATGCGACCGTGGTGCCCGGCAAGCCGATGACGGCGGATCATCGCCGCATCCTCGCGACCGGGATCGCGCGGCTGCGCGCCAAGATCAAATATCGTCCGGTGGTATTCGAATTGATGCCGGCCGAGTTCACCCTGCTGCAACTGCAACGCAGTGTTGAGGCGCTCGCAGGCCGTCTGGTCCACAAGCAGAACTTCCGCCGGCTCATCGAACAGCAGGAACTCGTTGAAGAGACAGGCGCAATGGCTGCCGATACCGTCGGACGGCCGGCCAAGCTGTTCCGCTTCCGCCATGCCGTATTGGCCGAACGGGCCGTCGCCGGGACCAAGCTTCCGCTTTCACGCACTTGACACGCTTTATGCTCAGGATAAGTATAAGCCATCTTATGCTCACGGAGAGTATAAATGGTTGCACCCGATACCGATCTGCTCACCCGCACCGCGCCGCTCTATGAGCGCGTCAGACGCGTCATCCCGCCATTCGAATGGGCCACCTTCGCCGAGGACGTCGATGCGATCCTCGCGCTGAAGCGCCGCCGCAACGCGGTGGTGCTGGCGCACAATTACCAGACGCCGGAAATCTTCCACGGAGTCGCCGATATCGTCGGCGACAGTCTGTTGCTGGCGCGCGAAGCGACCAAGGTCGACGCCGACGTGATCGTGCTCGCCGGCGTGCATTTCATGGCCGAGACGGCGAAGCTGCTCAATCCGGCCAAGACCGTGCTGATCCCCGATCTTGCGGCCGGCTGCTCGCTGGCGGATTCCATCACAGCCGAGGACGTGCGGCTGATGCGCGCGCGCTACCCGGATGCGCCCGTGGTCGCCTACGTCAACACGTCGACCGCGGTGAAGGCGGAATCCGACATCTGCTGCACGTCAGGCAATGCGCTCAAGGTCGTCGAGTCGCTCGACGCCGCGCGCGTCATCATGCTGCCCGATGAATATCTGGCGCAGAACATCGCCAAGCAGACCAGCAAGAAGATCATCGCCTGGAAGGGCCATTGCGAGGTGCACGAGCTGTTCACTGCCGACGACGTCCGCCAGCTGCGCGAAAATTATCCTGATGTCACCGTCCTCGCGCATCCGGAATGCCCGCCCGAGGTGGTCGCGGAAGCGGACTTTGCGGGCTCGACGGCGGCGATGCAGTCGTTCGTCGAGACCAGGCGTCCGCCGCGCGTCGTGCTGCTGACGGAATGCTCGATGAGCGACAACATCGCGGCGCGCAATCCGGATGTCGACTTCGTCCGCCCCTGCAATCTCTGTCCGCACATGAAGCGGATCACCTTGAAGAACATCCGCCACGCGCTGGAAACCAACCAGCACGAGGTCACGATCGATCCGGAGATCGCCGATCGCGCGCGCAGGAGTGTCGAAAGGATGCTGACGATATGAGCAACGATTTCTCCGATCTCAATGGCCGCCCGGTCATCATCGGCGGCGGTGCCGCAGGACTGATGACCGCGCTGCAACTCGCGCCCGAGCCGGTCGTGCTGCTCTCGAAGTCTCCGCTCGGCGCCGAGGCCTCCAGCATGTGGGCGCAGGGCGGCCTCGCCGCTCCGGTCGGCGCGGATGACAGCCCTGCGCTGCATCTCGCCGATACGCTCGCGGCCGGTGCCGGCCTGTGCGACGCGGCCGCGGCGAGCCGCATCGTTCATGCCGCGCCCGCCGCGGTGGAGCATCTGGCCGAGCTCGGCGTCGCCTTCGACCGCCGCGCCGACGGCAGCTGGCGCCTCGGGCTCGAGGCTGCGCACAGCCGCAACCGCATCGTGCACGCCACCGGCGACGGCACCGGCCGGGAGATCATGCGCGCGCTGATCGCGGCGGTCCGCCGGACGCCGTCGATCACGCTGCTGGAAGGCGTCGAGGCGCGCCGGCCGCTGGTCGAGGACAATGCGGTCCGTGGCGTGCTCGCAGCCAGCGACCGCGGACCCCTGACGATCGCGACCAACCGCGTCGTGATCGCAACCGGCGGCATCGGCGGGCTGTTTTCCGACAGCACCAACCCCGCCGGATGCTCCGGCCAGGGCCTCGCGCTCGCGGCGCATGCCGGCGCAAGGCTGTCGGATCTCGAATTCGTCCAGTTTCACCCGACCGCGTTCGACGGTCCGTCACGGCCGATGCCGCTATTGACCGAGGCGATCCGCGGCGACGGCGCTGTGCTGATCGACGAGACCGGGCAGCGCTTCATGGCCGGTCAGCCCGGCGCCGAGCTTGCGCCACGCGACATCGTCGCGCGCGCCGTGTGGCGCCATCGTGCCGCGGGGCATCGCACCTTCCTCGATGCGCGCCAGCATCCGGGTGCGGATTTCGCCGAGCGCTATCCCGTGATCAGCGCGTTCTGCAAGATGGCCGGTATCGATCCCGCCCGTGATCCGATTCCGATCCGGCCGGCTGTCCACTACCATATGGGCGGCATCGCGGTTGACGGTTTTGGCCGCAGCAGCGTGCAGGGCCTGTGGGCCTGCGGCGAAGCCGCACGCACCGGCCTGCACGGCGCCAACCGGCTCGCCAGCAACTCGCTGATGGAGGCGATCGTCTGCGCGCGCTGGGTCGCCGAGAGCATCGAAGGCGTGAGCGCAGGCCCGCGCGCGATGCTGCGTGACGACACGCTGCCCCCGGCGTCCGATCCTTCGGCGGTACGACCGATCCTCACCCAGGGGCTCGGCGTGCTGCGCGATCGCGACGGCATCGCGCGCGCGATCCGGAGCCTCACTCCGCTCGCACGCAGCCAGAGCGCGGCATCCGACGCAGCATTGGTCGGATTGATGATGGCCGTTGCCGCGATCCGGCGTGAGGAAAGCCGCGGCGGCCATTTCCGCACCGATTTCCCGCACACCGCGGTGTCGGCATCGCCGTCGTCCCTCACCCGTGCCGAAGCACTCGCCGCCGCACGCGACATCGTTGAATCCAAGCTATCAGCCAGGAGCGCCCTATCATGACCCTCAATCCCCTGTTGCCGCTGCTCTATGAACCGATCGTGCAGACCGCGCTGCGCGAAGACCTCGGCCGCGCCGGCGACATCACCGCAGACGCCATCGTACCGGCCAGCCAGCAGGCGCGGCTGGTGATGCGGGCACGGCAGCCCGGCGTGATCGCCGGCCTCGATGTCGCGCGGACGGCCTTCCAGACGGTGTCGCCAGCCGTCACGCTGCGCGCCGAGCGGCCCGACGGCAGCGCGGTCGAGCCCAACCAGGTCATCGCGATCATCGATGGCCCAGCCCGCAGCCTGCTCACCGCGGAACGGACTGCGCTCAACTTCCTCTGCCATCTCAGCGGCGTCGCCACCGCCACTGCCACGCTGGTCAAGGCCGTCGCAGGCACCCGCGCGCAGATCGTCTGCACCCGCAAGACCACGCCGGGACTGCGGACGCTGGAGAAATATGCGGTGCGCGCCGGCGGCGGCAGCAATCACCGCTTCGGGCTCGATGACGCCGTGCTGATCAAGGACAACCACGTCGCGCTCGCCGGCGGCATCCGCACCGCGATCGAACGCGCCAAGGCCAACGCCGGCCATCTCGTCAAGATCGAGGTCGAGGTCGACACGCTATCGCAGCTCGAAGAGGCGCTGGCGCTCGGCGTCGATGTGGTGCTGCTCGACAACATGACGACCGAGCAGCTCGGCCAGGCGGTGGCGATGGCGCGCGGCAAGGCGATCACCGAGGCCTCCGGCCGCATCACCGCGGCGACCGCCGCAGCCATTGCCGCCACCGGCGTCGATTTGATCTCGGTCGGCTCGGTGACCCACAGCTCGGCCGCGCTCGATATCGGCCTCGATTACCTGTCCTGATTGATCAGGATCAAAGCGACTGGCCGACCGGAACCAGGGTCGGCTGGTCCCGTTCGGTGCGGCGCGCCGCGAAGCGCTCGGTTTGCAACACCGCGAGCGTCAGCACCACGATCGCGACGGCCTGGTGCGTCAGCGCCAGATCGATCGGCACCTGATGCAGCAGCGTCAGGATGCCGAGGGTGGCCTGCAGCGTGATCGCCGCAACCAGCCACCACGCGCCCGCAATCACCGCAGCGCCGGCGCGCGCACGCACGGCATCGATCGCATGCGCGATCGCCAGCGCGAACAACAGATACGCGGTCATGCGGTGCTCGAACTGCACCGTCAGCGTGTTGTCGAATAAATTGCGCCACCACGGCGTCTCGAACCAGAGACGATCGGCCGACGGGATCAAACCGCCGTCGATGTCGGGCCAGGTGTTGTAGACCCTGCCCGCGCGTAGCCCCGCGACCAACGCGCCGAAATAGAGCTGCACGAAGGTCAGCACGAGCAGCACCGCGCTTGTAATCTTCAGCCTGACGGGCGCAATCACGGACGGGCGGTCAGTCAGGCGCCGCAACGTCCAGACGATCGCCGCGAAGATCAGCAGCGCCAGCACCAGATGCGTCGCCAGCCGATACTGCGACACCTCGACACGCTCCGAGAGGCCGGATGCCACCATCCACCAGCCGACGCCGCCTTGCAGCGCACCGAGGCCGAAGATCACCCAGAGCCGCCGGCCGAGCTCGCCACTCACCGCGCCGCGCCACAGGAAATACAGGAACGGCAGCAGATAGGCCGCGCCGATCACCCGGCCGAGCAACCGATGGCTCCACTCCCACCAGAAGATCGTCTTGAACTCCGCGAGCGTCATCCCGGCGTTGAGCTCGCGATATTGCGGAATCTTCCGGTAGCCCTCGAAGGCCTGGTTCCACTGCGTCTCGGTCAGCGGCGGCAGCGCGCCGGTCACCGGCTTCCATTCGACGATCGACAGGCCGGACTCGGTGAGCCGCGTGGCGCCGCCGACCAGCACCATCAGCGCGATCAGGCCGGCGACTGCGAGCAGCCATACGCGGACGGCGCGGAGCTGCGATGTCTTTGCGGAAATACCGGCCATTTCGCCCTGACTTGATTGGATTTTCGCGCCCCTTATAGTCCGCCGCGCCGGCCGCGCAAGCGCTGCCGAAACGCTTGAGATCACGAGTTACAGATATCCGCCATGGCCATACGCACCCGCAAATTGCTCGGAACCATCTTCCTGCTCATCCTGGTGGTGGTGTGGTCGCTGCTCGGCATGACCGTGGCCCAGACCCCGTGGCTCGCCAGTTCCGGCCTGTTGCAGGCGATCTTCTACGTCGTTGCAGGCCTCGGCTGGGTGCTGCCGGCGATGCCGATCGTGTCCTGGATGTCGCGGCCTGATCGCGCCTAAATCACGTGTTGGCCGCGCGCGCTCCGCGTCGGCCGCACCGGCGCGAACATCACGCCCGAGAGCAGCACCCGCATGATCCGTAGCGAACGCACCCGGCCATCCCACGCGATCCGCGGCAGCGCATAGAGGTTGGTCCGGCCCTGCGCCTCGACCACCCCCGAGATGGTCGACACCGCGCTGGCAAAGCCGGCCTCCTCGGCCATCACCACATCCGGACGGGCGAAGGCGTCGCGGTCCCCGAAGGGATAGGCGAAATGCCTGACCGGCCGGCGAAGCGCGCTCTCGGCCACCGCCTTGCCCATCGCCATCTCGCGCTGCGCGGCGGCATCCTTCACGCTCGACAGCGCCGGATAGTTCACCGTGGCGCTGCCGAACGTCACGTTCGGATCGGCCGCGAGCTTCGCCAGGTCCGCCCAGTCGAGCGAGGCGTCGCGTGACAATTGCACCGCGTCGGCCGCATAGCGCCGACCGAGATCGTTCACCGCATAGGCGAGATCCGACGGCGGCAGCCGGCGCAGCCAGCCGGACAGGAAATCGAACAACTCGTATTTGTCCGACAGGCTGGAGATCGCGAAGTGGCGTTCCCTGCCGTCGATCACCAGGCTGATGCGGCGCTCGCGCGCGATGATGTCCTCCAGCGCCAGCCACCACGCCACGCCGACGCCATCCGGGAACGCCGTCGGCAGATAGAGCGTGAAGGGCACGCCGTGCCTGGCGAGCACCGGATAGGCATGGGTGACGATGTCCTTGCTGGCGCCGTCGAAGGTCAGGCAAGCAAACCGCCGGCGCTCCGGCATGGTCACCGCGCGGCGGCAGGCCTCGTCGATCCCGACGATGTCGTACTTCCAGCGCTTCAGCGCGCGGATCGTGCGATCGAGGAATGCCGGCGTGATCTCCTGCGACCTCAGCGGCTGAAACCGCGCCCGGCGCGCGGGCCGGACGCGCGCGAAGCGCAGGATCGCCCCGGCGCCGCCGGCTTCGCGCTCCCGCAGCCTGAAGGCGCCGCTGAAATATGCGAGCTCCATCCTGGCCCGCCGCAAGATCCCGTTATCCGGCGCCAAAATCTCCCGCCTGTCCCAGCCTTTTGCCCGGCGGTTCCCGCCAACCGCCACGCCCCCATCGACGCATTCTTATTACTCTTTGTTGACATTTCCCTGCGAATGTCGCGCCAGCTGAGACCTGTAAATTAATACCTTAAAAAATTTGGGCTCCGAGATGATCATGGCGGCGGCAGCTGAAGGCCAGACGGCGGGCACGCGAACGTGGCCGAACGCAATCCGCGTGGCCGGCGTCGACATTTTTCATGACCTCGCGGCGGCCGAAGCGACCTGGCGCAGTCTCGAGACGCCACAGCACAGCTACACACCCTATCAGCGCTTCGATTTCCTCGCCAACTGGCAGCGCCAGGTCGGCGAGCGCGAGGGCTTGCGGCCCTTCATCGTCGTTGCCCATGACGGCGAGCGCCGGCCGCTGCTGCTGTTGCCGCTCGCCGTCGAATCTCGCCTGGGCGCGACCTGCGCGAGCTTCATGGGCGGCAAGCACGCGACCTTCAACATGGCGCTGTGCGACAAGGACTTCGCCGCCAACGCGACCGAGGCCGACATCACCGCCCTGATCGGCTCGATCGCCGAACGCTCCCGCGTCGATGCGCTGGTGCTGTGCCAGCAGCCGCTGCGCTGGCAGGACCAGCCCAATCCGCTGGCGTTGCTGCCGCACCAGGCTTCCGTCAACGACTGCCCGCTGCTGGTGATCGAGCCCGGCGCCGCGCCCGCGACGCTGATCAGCAACTCGTTCCGCCGCCGCCTCAAGGGCAAGGAGCGCAAGCTGCAGCCGCTGCCCGGCTACCGCTATCATGTCGCGAGCACGAGCGCGGACGTCTGCCGGCTGCTCGACTGGTTCTTCCGCGTCAAGCCGCAGCGCATGGCCGAGCAGAAGCTGCCCGACGTGTTCGCCGAACCCGGCGTCGAGCAGTTCATCCGCGCCGCCTGCCTCGCGCCACGCGCCGACGGCAACGGCTATGCGATCGACATCCACGCGCTGGAGTGCGACGAGGAAGTGATCGCGATCTTCGCCGGCGTCTCCGACGGCCATCGCTTCTCGATGATGTTCAACACCTACACGATGTCGGCCAATGCCAAGTTCAGCCCCGGGCTGATCCTGATGCGCGACATCATCGATCGCCATGCCGGGCAGGATTACCGCGCCCTCGATCTCGGCATCGGCTCGGATGAGTACAAGCGGCTGTTCTGCAAGGACGACGAAGCAATCGTCGACAGCTTCATTCCGCTCAGCCTGCGCGGCAAGCCGGCGGCCGGCATGCTGTCGGCGATCAGCCGCGCCAAGCGCGCTGTGAAGCACAATCCGGCGCTGCTGGAGATCGCGCAGAACCTGCGCAGCATGTTCCGCTGAGGATTCCTGCGGGCTAGACCGGCGAGCCCTCCGCCGCCTGTCGTCCGCTCTCGACGCCGAGCCGCATCATCGCATCGAACACCAGCGTCGCGGCCGGCGACAGCGCGCGCTTGCGCAGCTTGATCAGCCCGTAACTCTCGAGCATCAGTTGGTCGCGGATGCGCAGCATCTTGAAGCGCTGCGGATCGAGCAGATCGAAGATCAGCAAGGGCACCGGCACGATCGCATCGATCCCCGCGGCAATCCCGATCGACGCGGAAAAGGATTCGGTGTTGATCATGCGCTGCGGCGGTGCAATGCCCCGGCTGTAGAACAGCCGCTCGAGCGCCTGGCGCATGAAGGATTCCCGCGGCTGGGAGATCCATTGCAGGTCGACCGTGTCTTCCAGATTGACGTTGTCGAGCGCGGCCAGCGGATGCTCGGCGCGCACCAGGAGCGCGGCCTGCTCGGCGCCGATCTCGTGATAGTCGAACTGCGCCGGATCGACGCCGGCCGGTATTCGCGCCACGATGAAATCGAGCTCCAGCGCGAGCAGCCGCGCGACCAGCGGCGGGCTGGTGCTGACATCGAGCGAAATGCTCACCCGGTGCAGCTTCTCGCCGAGATACTGCATGACGTCGACGACGAGGTCGATGCTGGGCTTGGCCACCGTCCCGACCGAGACGGTGCCGAGCTCGCCGGACCGGTAGCCGGCGAATTCATTGGTGACCCGGTCAAGGTCGGCCAGCACGCTCCGGCCGCCCCGGATCAGGATCGAGCCGTAGGCGGTCGGCTCGACGCCGCGCGCGGTCCGTTCAAACAGCGGAACCCGCGCCACCGCCTCGATTTCGGCCAGCATCTTGGATGCCGCCGACTGGGTGATGTTGAGGCGCTCGGCGGCCAGCTGCAGCTTGCGCTCGCTGTCGAGCGCGACCAGCAGGCGCAACTGGCGCAGTTTCAGATTATTGATCACGGCCCGTCACCATCCTGCCCGGGAAGAGCCGTCCGGTCCGATCCAATCGGAACGAACAGAACTCCAGCTTCTTGTCTCGACGCGTTTTCTATACGCCCCCCGGTATCCGGCTTCGCTGAAATACCCGAGTTCCAACCGTTATACCGCGGTGCATCATGACAGTTTCGCCGTGGCTCCATTCCCAAATGCCATTAGTCACGCGGCCGTCAATTACACAACAATGAACGCAAGGCTTGCAACAAAACTTGCAAGGGCCAAGCGACGGACCGCTGCGGGTGTACACTGTACGCCCCCGGAGAGCGCGGTGACCGTGCGCCGAATCGAAAAGCCAGAAGGGACGGGAACGATGAGCGACGATGTCGAGAAGCGCGCGGTTGGAAAGATGATGCGGCGGCTGATTCCGTTCCTCATCCTGTGTTACTTCGTGGCCTATCTCGATCGCGTCAATGTCGGCTTCGCCAAGCTGCACATGAATGCCGCGCTTGGGCTCAGCGAAGCCGCCTACGGGCTCGGCGCCGGCCTGTTCTTCGTCGGCTACTTCTTCTTCGAGGTGCCCTCCAACATCCTCCTCGAGCGGTTCGGCGCGCGGCGCTGGATCGCCCGCATCATGATCAGCTGGGGCATCGTCTCGGCGGCATTCGCGTTCATCCCGCAGATGTCGGCGGCGAGCGGCGTCTCGAGCGAATGGATCTTCTACTTCCTGCGCCTCTTGCTCGGCGCCTGCGAGGCCGGCTTCTTCCCCGGCATCATCTTCTATCTGACGCTCTGGTTCCCGACGATCTATCGCGCCCGCGTCATCAGCCTGTTCATGCTCGCGATCCCGATCTCCAGCATCATCGGGGCGCCGATCTCGGGCCTGCTGCTCAATTTGTCGGGTGCCGGCCTGACCGGGTGGCAGTGGCTGTTCATCTGCGAAGCGCTGCCGTCGGTGCTGGTCGGCTTCGCCGTGCTGGCGATGCTGCCCGACTTCCCGCGCCAGGCAAGCTGGCTGCAGCCGGACGAGATCAAATGGGTGCAGAACTCACTTGAGATCGAGCGGCAGAAGAAGGAAGCCGTGGAGCACATCTCGGTCATGCAATCGCTGACCGATTCGCGGGTGCTCGCCTGCGCGCTGGTGTATTTCTGCCTCAATGCAGCGAGCTACGGCGTCGCGTTCTTCCTGCCGACCATCATCAAGGCGTTCGGCGTCACCGACACCCAGACCGGCTTCCTCGCCGCCCTGCCCTTCGTGTTCGGCGCGATCGGCATGGTGCTGCTCGGCCGCCATTCCGACAAGACCGGCGAGCGGCGTTACCACGTCGCCGGCGCGCTGACGCTCGCCGCCGTCGGTATCGGCCTCGCCGGGCTGGTCTCAAGTCCGGTGCTGATCATCGGCCTGCTCTGCCTCGCCCAGATCGGCGTCTCCGCGGTGCCGCCGATGTTCTGGCCGATGCCGGCCAGCATCCTGAACGGTGCCTCGGCCGCCGCCGGTATCGCCGCGATCAACTCGCTCGGCAACCTGTCGGGCTTCGCCGGCCCGTTCGCGATGGGCTACCTGAAGGACCTGACCGGCGGATTCACCGCGGGCCTGCTGCTGCTCGCGGTCGTCGGACTGATCGGCGCCCTGGTCACGATCCGGCTGCGGATCGATCCGGTGCTGGAGCGAGCCGCGCGCGAGCCGGTGCTGGCACACTGAAGCGCCATCAGGGAACAGCGCGATGACGATCCGATCGGATCTCATCTCGCTTTAACGGCTCGATTCAGGCCGCCACGACCCGCGGGCCGGCAGCAGCCGCTTGCGACGGCGCGCAGGGCTTGCTCAGCATCGTCACCTCGGAGAAGCCGACGGCCCTGAGCTGGTCGACCATCGAACGGCGGGCATCCTGCGTCATCGCGGCATCGGGCACCACGACGGCCTGCGCCTTCGCGGTCAAGAGTTCGGCCGGCAGGTCGAGCGCCGAACCGGCGTCGAGCAGCACGTGGTCGTAGACCCTGAGCAGCGCATCGATCGCAAGCACGAGCCGCTGCGATTGCAGATAGCTGCGATCGAAGCCCGGACGCCCGGCGCTGACGATCTGGACGCGCGACTGCCGATCCTTGGTGATGATCTGCGCGAACGTCGCCTCGCCCTGCATCAACTCGGCAAGGCCGGGCGCTGCGGGGTCGACGGTGGCTGCCGCCAATACCTGCGAGGAGCCGACGAGATCGACCATCACGACCTTGGCCTGGCGCGCCATCAGACGGGCCAGCGCCAACGCCGTCGCCGTCACGCTCTCACCGGTCGCCGGACCGAGGACCGTGACCTTATGCGCGGCGGGACCGGCCGCGACAAGACGCTCGGCAAGTTCATCGATCTCGTCGACCGCATGGGCCGGCGCAGGCTGCGGCTCGCTGACGACGGGCTCATAGGCAACCGCCGGCGCCGGCGGCAATTCAGGCTCCGGCGGTGTCCTCGGTGCAACCGGCGCCGCGCGGGCGGGCTCAGGCGGCAGCGCTGGCACCGGCTCGTCTTCGGCCGCGGCCTCCATGACCGGCTCGCGGCGCCGGATCACGGCGGCCGCCGGCGCGAAGGCCCGGCCGACCGCGCCGGGCGCGGTGATCCGCAGCAACTCGCCGGTGATGATGATGCCTGACGACAGCAACAGCGTCGCCAGCGTCGCGATCAGCACGATCGGCAGCTTCTTCGGATAGGCCGGCGTGTTCGAGACCGTGGCCCGCGAGATGATGCGGCCGTCGGTCGGCGCGGCCTCGATGTTCTCGCGTGCGGTCGCCTCGCGATACTTGGCGAGGTAGGCCTCCAGGAGATCGCGCTGCGCCTTGGCTTCACGCTCCAGCCCGCGCAGCTGCACGTCCTGGCTGTTGCTCGACGAGGCCTGCTTCTTCGACTGGTCGAGGCTCGCCTGCAGCGCCTGCACGCGGCCGTCGGCGACACGGGCATCGTTGTCCAGCGAGCGCGAGATCTTGCCGGCCTCCTCGCGCAATTGACGGTCGAGGTCGGCGATCTGCGCCTTCAATTCCTTGATGCGCGGATGGTTGTCGAGCAGTGTCGATGATTGTTCGGCAAGCTGCGCGCGCAGCGTGCCGCGCTGTTCGGCGAGCCGGCGGATCAGCTCGGAATTGAGCACTTCCGAGGCCTCGATCGGCTTGCCGCCCTGAAGCATTTCGCGGATCAGCCGCGCCTTGGTCTCGGCATCCGCCTTCAGCGCGCGGGCATTGTTGAGCTGGGTGTTCAGCTCGCCCATCTGCTGGTTCGACAGCGGGATATTGTTGGTGCCGACGAACAGGCTCGACTTGGAGCGGAACTCCTCGACCCGCGAATCGGCGTCCGCGACCTTGCCGCGCAGCTTGTCGATCTCGCCGAGCAGCCAGGTGCTGGCGGACTTGGCCTGATCCTGCCGCGCGCCCTGCTGCAGCACGAGATAGCCGTCCGCGATCGAGTTGGCGACACGCGCCGCAAGCTCGGGATCCTCCGACTGGAATTCGATCACCATGACGCGCGACTTGTCGACCGCGTAGGCCTGGAAGCGCTCGTAATAGGAATCGAGCACCCGCTCTTCCGGCGTCAGGCTGAACGGGTCACGGCCGATGCCGAACAGCGCCAGCAGCGACTTCAGCGGGGAAAAGCCGCGCAGCACCGGATCGAACTCGGGGCGCTCGGCGAGCTTGTTCTTCTTGATGATGTCGCGCGCGAGATCGCGCGACAGCAATAGCTGCACCTGGCTCGTCACCGCCTCGGCATCGAGCGAGGTGCGCTCCAGGTCGCGCTCGCCGTTCGGACGCAGGAAGGCGTTCTCGCGATTGTCGATCAGGATTCGCGCTTCCGACTTGTAGCGCGGCGTCACGACGTTGACGGCGGCAAGCGACAACGCAAACACCAGCACGGTCGGCACGACGATCCAGCCGCGCTTGCGTGCCAGCGCGCGGCCGAGCACATGCAGATCGAGATCGGTTGCCTCGGCCGGACGCGCCGGCTTGTCGGGAATGGGCTTCGGCGCAACCGGCTTCACGACAGCTTCATCGGCAACGCGCGCGGACTTCGGCACCGCCCGTTGCACGACGGCCTTTTCCTTGTCTCTACGCCAGAATGCAAACCGCATAACCAACTCCCGCGGACGCCGCGACTCCCCTTCAATGGCGGCGATTACAGTCCATTAAGGTTGCTGCCGGGTTAATCGGTGCGGTTGCCGGACATCGCCGCCACCACCTGATCCGTCATTGTTTGTTAACCATGAGCGCCGTTAATCGGGACCGATATTGTCGCGGGATTCCTCACATGCGCGATCTGCGCGCTCCCCCTGTTTGTCTGATTGCTGCGCTCGCGCTGTCGGGCTGCATGGGCCGGACGTCGCCGGTTGCCGGCGACCCCGGCCTCGACTCGATGGCTTACGGCCAGCCCTCCTATGCCGCGCCGATCGCCTATGCCGAGCCCGCGCCGAGGCGCGAGGCCTATAATCTCGGCCCCGGCGACAAGCTGCGCGTCGTGGTCTATGGCCAGGAAGGCCTGACCAACTCCTATGCGATCGATGCCGCCGGCGCGATCACGATGCCGCTGATCGGCTCGGTGCCGGCACGCGGCCGGACGCCGGCGGGGCTCGCCGCCGAGATCACCGCACGGCTCCGCAACGGCTTCATCCGCGAGCCTTCGGTGGCGGTCGAGATCGAGTCCTACCGGCCGTTCTTCATCCTCGGCGAAGTCCAGGCCCCCGGCCAATATCCCTACGTGCCCAACATGACGGTCGAGAGCGCGGTGGCGATCGCCGGCGGCTTCTCGCCGCGCGCCAGGCGCGACGAGGTCACCCTCACCCACACCGATGCATCGGGCGCAGGCCGCTTCGTTGCTCCCCTGGGCACCCCGATCGGGCCTGGCGACACCGTGTTCGTCGGCGAGCGCTGGTTCTGATCGATGGCCCAGGATCAAAACCAGCAAGCGCCGCTCCGCATCCTGCACGTCGTCCGTGCCCCGGTCGGCGGCATCATTCGCCACATCCTCGATGTCGCCAACGGCCAGATCGAGCGCGGCCACCATGTCGGTATCGTCGCCGACAGCCTGACCGGCGGCACCCGCGCCGACGGCGTGCTGGCCGAAATCGCGCCGCGCCTCACGCTCGGCGTCCACCGCGTGGCGATCCGCCGCGAGCCGCGCTTCGCCGACGTCATGGTCTGGGCGCATATCGCCGGGCTGATCCGCAAGCTGAAGCCCGACGTCGTGCACGGCCATGGCGCCAAAGCCGGCGCCTATGTTCGCCTGCGGCGGCGCTCGAGCAAGGTGATCCGGGTCTACACGCCGCATGGCGGCTCGCTGCACTACCCGCTCGACACCTGGAAGGGCCGCTTCTACAGCCAGCTCGAGCGCACGCTGATGAACAGCACCGACCTGTTCCTGTTCGAGAGCGCGTTTGCCCGCGACACCTACCAGCGCACCGTGGGCAAGCCGACCGGCCTCGTGCGCTGCGTCTTCAACGGCGTCACGTCGGAGGAGTTTGAGCCGGTCCCGAGGGCCGACGACGCCACCGATGTGGCCTATGTCGGCGAGTTCCGGCGCATCAAGGGCGCTGACCTCCTGATCGACGCGGTGGCGAAACTGCGCGCTGAGGGCAAGCCGGTGACACTGACGCTCGGCGGCGACGGCGAGGAATTCGAGCGCCTCAAGGAACAGGTCAAGCGGCTGTCGCTCGGCGATGCCGTTCGCTTCATCGGCCACGTCAAGGCGCGCTTCGGCTTCTCCAAGGGCAGCCTGCTGGTAGTTCCCTCCCGCGGCGATTCGATGCCCTACGTGGTGATCGAGGCCGGCGCCGCCGGCGTTCCGATGATCGCCGCCAATGTGGGCGGCATCCCGGAGATATTCGATACCCACACCGACGCCCTGTTCGCGCCGAGCAATGCGGGAGCAATGGCCGACGCCATCAAGGCCGCGCTGGACAATCCCACGACGACCACAGCGCGCGCGCAGCAACTGCGCGAGCGGATCTCCGAGCATTTCTCACAGAGCGCAATGGTCGAGGGCGTGCTCGCCGGCTATCGCGACGCGTTTGCCGAACGTTAACCATTTCTTGCACACGTAACCGTTTCTTCCGATTTGTCCCCTTAAGTCGCGTCCAGGGGAATTTCGCTGCTGCGCGCGGATGCCCATCTGCATGCGCAGGAATGGACGTGGACTCGTGGAACCGTTTAACGCACGCTCGATGCTGGACGCCGCGGCGTCAGCGACGGCCGCTCAGCCGCAGATCGAACGCCGCCGCCGTTTGTCGCCGGCCGCGCTCGCCGTCACCAATCAAAAAGTTCGCGGCGCCTATTCGCCGGTCGTGATCGCCGGCGTGGTTCGCCTCGCCGATTTCGTGCTGCTCAGCCTGGTCGGCGTCGGGCTCTATCTCGCCTATGTCAGGCCGCTCGCCGGCGGCGGCATCCACTGGGGATACGTCAGCTCGATCCTCGGCATGTCGGCCGCGGCCGTGGTCTGCTTCCAGGCCGCCGACATCTACCAGGTGCAGATCTTCCGCGGCCAGCTCCGCCAGATGACGCGGATGATCTCGTCATGGGCCTTCGTGTTCCTGCTGTTCATCGGCGTCTCCTTCCTGGTCAAGCTCGGCGGCGAGGTGTCGCGGGTCTGGCTGTCGTCATTCTTCTGCGTCGGCCTCGCGGTGCTGATCGCCGAGCGGCTGCTGCTGCGCTCGATGGTGCGGGCCTGGGCGCATGACGGCCGGCTCGACCGCCGCACCATCATTGTCGGCGCCGACCAGAACGGCGAACAGCTGATCGAGGCGCTGAACACCGACGACGACACCGACATCCACGTGCTCGGCGTGTTCGACGACCGCAATGACGCCCGCGCCATGGAGACCTGCGCCGGCTCGCCGAAGCTCGGCAAGGTCGACGACATCGTCGAGTTCGCCCGCCGTACCCGGGTCGATCTCGTGCTGTTCGCGCTGCCGATCTCCGCCGAGACCCGCATCCTGGAAATGCTGAAGAAGCTCTGGGTGCTGCCGGTCGACATCCGCCTGTCGGCCCACACCAACAAGCTGCGCTTCCGGCCCCGCTCCTACTCCTATCTCGGCAAGGTGCCGACGCTGGATGTGTTCGAGGCGCCGATCACCGATTGGGATCTGGTGCTGAAATGGCTGTTCGACCGCGTGGTCGGCGGCCTCGCTTTGCTTGCCGCGCTGCCGGTACTCGGACTGGTGGCGCTCGCGGTGAAGCTCGACAGCCCCGGCCCGGTGCTGTTCCGCCAGAAGCGCTTCGGCTTCAACAATGAGCGGATCGACGTCTACAAATTCCGCTCGCTCTACCATCACCAGGCCGATCCCACCGCCTCCAAGGTGGTGACCAAGAACGATCCGCGCGTCACCCGCGTCGGCCGCTTCATCCGCAAGACCTCGCTCGACGAATTGCCGCAGCTGTTCAACGTCGTGCTGAAGGGCAACCTCTCGCTGGTCGGCCCGCGCCCGCACGCCGTGCAGAGCAAGCTGGAGAACCGGCTGTTCGACGAGGCCGTCGACGGCTATTTCGCCCGCCACCGTGTCAAGCCAGGGATCACCGGCTGGGCCCAGATCAACGGCTGGCGCGGCGAGGTCGACACCGACGAGAAGATCCAGAAACGCGTCGAATACGACCTCTATTACATCGAGAACTGGTCGGTGCTGTTCGACCTCTACATCCTGCTCAAGACCCCGTTCTCGCTGATTACCAAGAACGAGAACGCGTACTGAGATCCGAGACTAACTGCCGTCATTGCGAGGAGCGAAGCGACGAAGCAATCCATGCCGCAATTCGGGGATAGGTGGATTGCTTCGCTTCGCTCGCAGTGACGAAACCAAGATTTTTGTACCGCGTTGCGTGAGTATCCGATGGCCTATGCGGCGACAGCCGGGACGTCTCAATCGCTGACATCGGCGCCGTCAGGCGTGCTGGCGTTGCAGCGGGCGCTGGTGTGGCTGGCCGGCGCGTCGATCGCCATCGTGTTCATCGAGCCGAGCCCGTATGAACTGGTCACGCTGACCGCCTGCGTGCTGTTCTTCGCCACCGGCCTGCGCATGCAGCTGGTGTTCATGCCGCTGTTGTTTTCGCTGATCGTGCTCAATGTCGGCTACAGCATCGGCGCGGTGCCGTTCCTCGACAAGCCGGAGGTGGTGAACTGGGTGCTCACCTCCTGGTACATGGCCGTCACCGTCGTGTTCTTCGCGATGGTGATGTCGGAGGACACCGAAGCGCGCCTCGACATGCTGCGCCGCGGCCTGATCGTCGGCGCGATGATCGCCTCGCTCGCCGGCATCGCCGGCTACTTCCATCTGGTGCCCGGCGGCTACGACCTGCTGACGCTGTACGATCGCGCCCGCGGTACCTTCAAGGATCCCAACGTGCTCGGCGCGTTCCTGATCCTTCCGGCGCTGTTCACGCTGCAAAGCGTGGTCTCCGACCGCTTCGGCAAGGCGTTCCGCAACGCCATCGCGTTCGGCATCATCTCGCTTGCGATCCTGCTGTCGTTCTCGCGTGCCGCCTGGGGCGGGCTCCTGATCACCGCGGCCTTCATGCTGGCGCTGATGGTGTTCACCAGCCGCTCGCAGGCGCAGCGCTCGCGCATCATCGTGATGACCTTGATCGCCGCGGTCCTGGCGGTCGCGCTGATCGCGGTGCTGCTCTCGATCGGCTCGGTCGCCGACATGTTCAAGCAGCGCGCGAGCTTCGACCAGAGCTACGACGAAGGCCGCTTCGGCCGCTTCGGCCGCCACATCCTCGGCGCCCAGATGGCGCTGGAATTGCCGTTCGGCATCGGGCCGCTGCAATTCCACACCTATTTTCCCGAGGATACCCACAACTCCTTCCTCAACGCCTTCATGTCGGGCGGCTGGATCTCGGGCATCTGCTATCCGGCGCTGGTGTTCGTCAGCGCGGTCATCGGCTTCCGCTACATCTACACGCGGGTGCCGTGGCAGCGCGACTATCTTGCGATCTTCTCGGCATTCCTCGGCATCGCCGGCGAGAGCTTCATCATCGACACCGACCATTGGCGGCATTTCTGGATGATGCTGGGCACGATGTGGGGCATGTACGCGGCCACCGAGCGCTATCGCGCGATGCCGGCCGAAATCAGCGACGAGACTTCGGCGGCAGCTTGAGATTGGCGCGCTGCTCCGGCGGCATGTCGATCACCGCCTTCAGTGCTTCGGTTGCTTCCAGCACGCCCTTGTAGCCGTCATTGGCGAAGCGCAGCAGCAGCCGCAACTCGTCGTCGCTGTAGCTGCTCCAGAGCTTGAGCATGGCGTTCTGCATCGGCACGTAGAACTTGCCGATCTCCATCGCCTTGTCCTCCACCACCGAGATGAAGACCTTGCGGCGGTCGCTCTCATCCCGCTCGCGGCGCACGTAGCCCGCCTTCTCCAGGCGATCGACCACCCCGGTGATCGCACCCGTGGTCAGCCCGGTGACTTCGGCGAGCCGTCCCGCGGTGACGCGGCCCTCAAGGTGCAGGATGTCCATGCACTCCATATCGGAATTGGAAATTCCGGCCATGTTTGCAACGGCTTGACCGTACATCACGCCCTGCGCGGAGGACCGCCGCATGGCCTCCTCGAGTTGCTGCATCAGCGCATCGCGCGACTTGGCGCTTGACAAAGGCGACCTCTTACCTCAGAAGATAAATATCTTAGCAACTAAGATGATTAGCCGCTAACCCTTCCTAGCCGACACGGATGCATGGAGCAAGACATGATGACCAGACGTCCCCGCAAGGCACTCATCATCGGCGCCGGCATCGCAGGTCCGGTGACCGCGATGTTCCTGACCCGCGCCGGCATCGAGGCCGAGCTCTATGAGGCCTGGCCCTATTCGACCGGGATCGGCGGCGGATTGCAGATCGCACCGAACGGCATGCATGTGCTGGCCGAGCTCGGGCTCGCCGACGAGCTGATCCGCAACGGCTCGATCGCGGAGTCCTTCGACTTCTATTCGCAGAACGGCAAGAAGCTCGGCTCGCTCAACCAGAACATGCAGCAACGCTTCGGCCAGCCTGCGGTGAACATGTGCCGCGCGACCTTGAACGAGACGCTGATCGACAAGGCCTGGGCCTCCAACGTCTCGGTGTTCTTCGAGAAGCGCCTGGTCAAGATCGAGGATCGCGGCGATCAACCCGTGATCGCGTATTTCAACGACGGCACCACCGCCGAGGGCGATTTCGTGATCGGCGCCGACGGCGTGCATTCGGCGGCGCGGCGGCACGTGATCCCGGACGGCCCGACGCCGTTCGACACCGGGCTGCTCGGCTTCGGCGGCTTCGTGCCGCGCAGGGTGATCGAGCATCTGCCGATCGGCCAGAAGGTCGAGACCACGTTCGGACAAAGCGGCTTCTTCGGTTACGGCCTGTGCAGCCCCGATCCGGATGCGGGTGCGATGTGGTGGAGCACGCAGCCGTCGCACGGCATGACCGCGGCGGCCTACCGGCTGCAAAGCCAGGACGCGATCAAGCAGCATCTGCGCGATTTCCACGCCGGCTGGCATGCGCCGATCCCCGCGATCATCGAGGCCACCGAGAACATCGGAGTCACCGACACGCTCGACGTCGCGACGCTGCCGACCTGGTCGCGCAAGCGCACGCTCTTGATCGGCGATGCGGCGCACGCCACCAGCCCGCATGCCGGCCAGGGCGCATCGCTCGCGCTGGAGGACGCGCTGCGGCTCGGCATGCTGATGCGCGACGGCCAGGAGCTCGGCATGACCTTCCAGGCCTTCGAGCATGAGCGGCGTCCGCGCGCCGAGAAGATCGTGGCGATCGCCCGCCGCAACGGCAACAGCAAGCGCGAGTTCAGCCCGACCGGTGCCTGGCTGCGCGATCACATGCTGAAGCTGCTGCTGCCGGTGTCGTCCAAGGGCATGGATTTCATGTACGCGTATAATCCGCGGGCGGCGGCGTAGCGCTCTGGCTGTCATGCCCCGCGAAAGCGGGGCATCCAGTATTCCAGAGACGTCCGTGCCTGAGCGGATAGGCCGCGGCGTACTGGATCGCCCGGTCGAGGCCGGCCGATGACATGGAGCAATATTTCGCGAGGCTACTTCTCAACCTCGAACGTCAGCCCGGCGTGATCGACCAGGCGCTTGATCAGTTTTCCCTGCATCGCGGCTCCCGGCGTCCAGAAGCCGGGTGCGACGTCGGGCGTATCGCGCAACAGGCAGATCGCGCATTCCGAGATCATCTTCGAGGTCGAGCCGTAGCCGGGATCGCGATCGCCCTTGATGCCGGCGCGGACCGTGCGGCCGTCGGGGGCGACCGCAACATACAGCAGATCGTAGCGGCCGTTCTCGCGCTCTTCCTTTGACGGCCCCTCGCCCGGCTTCGGCGCGCTCGGGCCGGTCTTCTCGGCGTTCAGCGCCATCACCTTCTTGGCATTGGCCTCGCCCTTCTCGCCGGGGCCGGTCAGGACCATCTCGTCGTAGACGAAGTCGCGTCCGTAGGGAAAGCCCATCAGCATGTTGGAGCGGTGGACGTTGCGCGTGTTGATCAGCGCCATCATGAACGGCGCGGTCCACGAGTGCAGATCCTCCTCATAGGCCGGCTTGCTGCCGCGCGGCTGCTTCGGGCCCTCGAAGCCCGGCGTCAGCGCGAACGGATTGTTGAGGATCGCAACCAGGCTGAGGTCCTTGGCGACCGCATCGAAGGTCGCCTTGGCGCTTGCCGCGGTGCCGCCCGACAGCGTGCCGCGCATGTCGCGCACCCGGCCCTTGACGCGCGGTGCCGGCGCGCCGAACACGCGCCTGGCTTCCTCCTGGACAAAGAATGCGCCGAGCTCGAACGGCACGGAGTCGAAACCGCAGGAGAACACGATCCGCGCGCCGCTGGCCTTTGCCGCGGCCTCGTATTTATCGATCATCTGCCGCATCCAGACCGGCTCTCCGCAGAGATCGAAATAGTCGGTGCCGCTTTCCACGCAGGCGGCGATCAGCTCATTGCCATACAGCTGATACGGGCCGACCGTTGAAATGACCGACTTGGTCTGCGCCAGCATCGCCTTCAGCGATGCGGTGTCGCCGGCATCGGCAACGATCAGCGGCGTGTCGGCGGGCGCGCCGATCGCATCGCGAACCGCGGCGAGCTTGTCCTTGCTGCGTCCGGCCATCGCCCATGTCAGGCTACTGTCGCGATAGTTCGCCGCGAGATATTCGGCGACCAGCTGGCCGGTGAAGCCGGTCGCACCGTAGACGACGACATCGAGTTTCGACGAGGACATGGATCAGGCTCCAACACAACGAAATTGCCCCGTTTTGTCATTGCGAGCGAAGCGAAGCAATCCATTTCACCGCGTGTGCGGCGCGATGGATTGCTTCGTCGCTATCGCTCCTCGCAATGACGCGCGTGCCGCTACTTCTTGTACGACACCCCCATGACGGCGCGGACGTCGGCCTGAATGCCATAGGGCGCGATCGGGTAGCGCAGGCCGTTCTTGGCAAGCTGCTTCATTCCGGCGATCGCCTTCACCAGATAGGCCGGCGGCAGCGCCATCAGCATCTCCTCATCGGGCACGCCGCCATAGCGGCGCTCGGCGAAGCACGGCAGCGACAGGCTCGGCTCGCCGGTCTTCAGCGCCCGCCCCCACGAATCCGCGCAGGCGGTCTCGCCGACCACGCCCCATTCGAACTTCTTGTAGCCGGTATATTGCAGCCCGTTGATCAGGATAATCATCTGCCCCGGCGTCGCATAGACGAGGCAAATGTCGGGCGGATTGAGGCGTCCGCTGGTCAGTGGGCTCACCGCCATCGCCTGGTACTGGCCATAAGGCACCACGTCGAGCGCTTCCTGGCGCTTGCGCGCGTCTTCCGCGGTGCCATGCCAGACCCCGACATAGTTCTCGCCGGCAAGCCACGTCTCGTCCTGCGGTGCGAGCCCGATCACCGCGCGGCATTGCGCGCCGACCAGATCGTCGGCGGTGATGCCGACGGTCCAGCCGAGCCGCGAGGCCATGCTGACAATCTGGTCTGTGGTGTGCACCGCCGACGGTCGGCGAATTTTTGGAATCGCCTCCATCTCCTCGACGCGCGCGAACATCTTGATGCCGATCACCGTGGTCTTCAGCCGCAGCAGGCCGTTCAGATCGGCGACGGTCGCGGCAAGATCGAATTGTTCCGGCGGTGTCTGTTGCTGCATGCGTAAGCTCCCGTGATCGGCGGCTTGGCGCCACCTTTTGCATGGATGTTAGCCGGAATGCACGGTCGACGCGACAGGTGCCTTGCGCTACCGCGCGGCCGGTCCCGGCAGCAGATCGTCGGTTTTGCCGGCCAGACGATAGGCCACGAGCCCGATCCACTCCCGCGTGCCGAGATCGGTGCGCGACAGGCCCTCGATCGCCAGCGTCGCGAAGCTCATGACATTGCCGACCCGCCAGTCGACCGGATAGGCCTCGACGTCGAATCCAGCCTTGCGGAACAGCCCGACCGCGCGCGGCATGTGATAGGCAGAGGTCACGAGCAGCCAACGCTCGCCCGGCTTGGGATCGACCAGCGCCTTGGAAAATTCGGCGTTCTCCACCGTGTTGCGCGAGCGGCGCTCGATGGTCACTCGCGACTTGGGAATCCCGAGGCTCTCGAACATCTCGGCGGCATAGTCGGCCTCGCGCGCATCGTTCGAGATCAAATTGGCGCTGCCGCCGGTGAACACCAGCCGCGCGTTCGGATATCGTCGCGCGAGCGCGGCGGCCGCGATGACGCGATCGGCGGCGCTGCGCACCACAGGCGTGCCGTGTGCAACCGACAGGTCGGCATCGATCGAGCCGCCGAGCACGATGATGCCGTCGGGCGCGCCGCGCGAGGCGTCCCATGGCGGGAAGCGCTGCTCCAAGGTCGCGATCAGCACATTGCCGAGCGGCGAGAAGCCGCAGATCGCGAGCAGCAGCAGCGCCGCAATCATCAGCCTGCGGCCGAGGCGCGCAAACCGCGTCAGCACCAGCACGGCGCCGATCACGCCGATGCCGATCAGGAAATTGATCGGCAGCAGCATGATGCCGAGCGTCTTGGAGAGCACAAAAAACAAGGGAAGCCTCTGCGAAGTTCTGCTACAGCGTCATACGCTGCTGGGAAACCAATCAAAAGCCGTCACATGACCCATCATCATCTGAAATCCAGTCCCGAAACCTGCCATTGGGGCTTCTTCGAAGCCAAGCTGAAGCCGGTCCTGACCATCGCGAGCGGCGACGAGGTCACGATCGAGACCGTCAGCGGCGGCGCCGATGTGGTGCCCGACCGCGGCAAATTTCATGTCCCGCCGGAGCTCGACGAGATCCATGCGAAGTGTGAACGGATGGTGCCCGGGCACATCCTGACCGGCCCGATCGCGGTTGCCGGCGCCGAGCCCGGCGACGTGCTCGAGGTCGATATCCTCGACGTCCAGCTGCGCCAGGACTGGGGCTACAATCTGATCAAGCCGCTGTCCGGCACCCTGCCCGACGATTTTCATGAGACCCGCTTCCTCAACATCCCGCTCGATCGCGCGCGGATGGTCGGCCGCATGCCCTGGGGACTCGACCTGCCGCTGAAGCCGTTCTTCGGCGTGATGGGCGTGTCGCCGCCGCCGGCCTGGGGCCGCATCTCCTCGCTGATCCCGCGCGCCATGGGCGGCAATCTCGACAACAAGGAGCTCGGCGCCGGCGCCAAGCTCTATCTGCCGGTGTTCGTGCCGGGCGCGCTATTCTCCTGCGGCGACGGCCATGGCGTACAGGGCGACGGCGAGGTCTGCGTCACCGCGATCGAGACCGCGCTCACCGGCCGCTTCCGCCTCACCCTGCGCAAGGATCTCAAGCTCGCCTATCCGCGCGCCGAGACCGCGGACCACTACATGACCATGGCGATGGATCCCGACCTCGACCAGTGCGTGGTGCGGGCGCTGCGCGACATGATCGTGCTGCTCGGCGAGAAGCGCAACCTGTCGCGCGAGGACGCCTACACGCTGTGCAGCCTGGCCGCCGACCTGCGCGTGACGCAGACGGTCAACGGCTCCAAGGGCATTCACTGCATGATCGCCAAATCCGTGGTCCACGGCTGACAGCCGGTCGATAGGCCGCACTTGTGCTCCGCAAGCGCGGCTCGCTACACTCCCCTCCTAACGAACAAAAATGGACGGGGACGGATATGCTGAAGGACAGGCTTTCGCCGGCCGACGAGGCTCTGCGCGACAAGGAGATGCAGGAGACGCTCGCCGCCTGCCCGCGCATCCTCGATCTCATCGCCCGCGGCCCGCAGGCCGCGCCGGACGCCGAGGCCGCGATCTATCTGCGCTCGCCGCTCGATCCCAACCCGGTCGTGATCTCCAACGATCAATTGATGGGCTCGATCAAGGCTGCGGAAAACTATTTCCGCGGCCAGGGCATCGGCAAGGACGATGCGGTAGCGATCCTGGTGCCGGCGTGTCCGGCAAGCATCGTCGCGATCTTCGGCGCGGCCGCCTGCGGCGTCGCCGAACCGCTCAATTTGTTGTTCACCCGCGAAGCGATCGCAGCCCAACTCAATGCGATCAACGCCAAACTGCTGCTGGCGCCGCCGCCGGGCATGCCCGGCGGGCTGTATGAGCGGATCGAGGGCCTCGAGCGCGAGGTGCCGTCGCTCAAAGGCATCGAGATCGTGCCGCTCGACGGCACGATCTCGTTCGACGGCGAGGTGCTGCGGCCGGATCCGGCGTGGCGCGACGACTACGGCAAGTCCAGGGATATGCGCGAGGCCGACCGCGTCGCGGTGATGCTGCCGACCGGCGGCACGACAGGCCATCCCAAGGTGGCGCGGCTCACCAACCGCGCGATGGTCGCCTCCACCGTATCGTCGCGAATGGCGCTGGATTTCCATCGCGGCGAGCGCGCGATGATCACGATGCCGCTGTTCCATGTCGGCGGCCTGTTCTGCACCTCGGCCAATTGCCTGTCGGCGGGCACGACGATGGTGATCCCCGGCCCCGCCGGCGCGCGCGATCCGGCGCTGGTCCGCAACTTCTGGCAGATCATCGAGCAATACCGCATCAACATCGCCGGCAACGTGCCGACCATCCTCGGCGCGCTGGCCGACGTTCCGGTCGGGGAGAGCGACATCTCGACCCTGCGCGTCACCGCCACCGGTGCCTCGATCTGCCCGCCGGAGATCGAGCGGCGTTATCTCGCGACCTGGGGCGGCGCCTGCATCCAGCAGCTTTACGGCATGACCGAGCTCGCCGGCGCCATCACCCATGACGTGCACGGCGTGAAGCCGCGCGCCGAAAGCGTCGGCACCCGCAATCCGCTGGTCGAGCTTGCGATCCTCGAGGGCGACAAGCTGCACACCGGGCCGTGGCCCTCGCCGGTCGGCGAGCTCCTGACACGGGGTCCGCAGGTGTTTGCCGGCTATGTCGACAAGAAGCAGACCGAGGAGGCGTTCCGCGACGGCTGGCTGCGCACCGGCGACATCTGCCGGATCGATGCCGACGGTTTCGTCTACATCCTGGGCCGCGCCAAGGACGTCATCATCCGCGGCGGCCACAACATCGATCCGCGCGCCATCGAGGACGCCGCGCTGGCCTTCCCGGGCGTGGCGCTGGCTGCGGCCGTCGGGCGTCCCGACACCTATGCCGGCGAGGTGCCGATGCTGTTCGTCTCGGCGCAGCCGGGCGCCCAGATCGATCCGAACGCGCTCGCGGCGTTCGTGCAGGAGAATATCCTGGAGCCGCCGGCGCGGCCGCGCGTGGTGTCGGTGATTGCGGAGATGCCGGTCACGCCGGTCGGCAAGATCTTCAAGCCCAAGCTGCGCGAGATCGCCGCCGGCGAGGCGGCGCGTGAGTTGCTGGCGCTCGAAGGGTTGTCCGGCGAGGTCAGCGTCGACGCCATCACCGACCCGTCCCGCGGGCTATACCTGAGCGTGAAGGCACCGCCGGACAAGGCCGAAACGGCGGAGCGGCTTCTCAAGAAGTTCCCGGTCAAGGTCGAAGTACGACCCTAACCATTTCATTTGTCTCGATAATCAGACAAAGGCGGCGCGCCGGAGTTGATCCGCGGCTTGCCGATGCGCGGCTGTCTTCATTTTGCGGCTGAACGGCTTGACGGACAGCCTTATTCCTAAATAGACTCTAAATAGATACTTTTCAGTACGGGCGTTCAGAGTTAAGCGTTTCACCATGGCTACGGAAAAGGCCGAAACCGACCGCGTCCCGGTCACGTTGGCGCTCTCGACCATCGGATACCTCGAGAAGCTGGTGAGACAGGGCACCCACGGCACGAGCGTCCCGGGCGTCGCACGGACATTGATCGAGGAAGGCATTCGGCTCGCCATCAAGGACGGGTTGCTTGCAATCCGCGACAACGGCCGCACGCCCTGAGAGCATCCCTCGCGGCAAACGCGAAAGCGTTTGCGCGGAGCTCAAGAACTAAGGACGTGCGCGTCGACGCGGCGGTTCTAAACACAGAACGTGGAACCGTCAGATGATTGCGATCGAACCCACCTGGACGCCGGAGCGCGTCGACCAACTCAAGATCTACTTTGAAGCCGGCCTCTCCTGCCGCGACATCGCCGTCAATATCGGCGTCAGCCGCAATGCGGTGATCGGCAAGCTGTCGCGGCTGAACCTGATGCGTACGACGCCGGACCAACGCCGCGCACGGCGCAAGAAGTCCGCCGCAAACGCCGCGCAGCGGGCGACCGCGAAGCAGCAGCTGCAGTTGCTGGAGGCGCTCTACGAACCGGAGCCCCGCGACGCGCCCGTTGTCAGCGCCAACAATTGCTCGCTGTTCGAGCTCAGCGAGCAGCGCTGCCGCTGGCCGATCAGCAGCCCGGGCGCCGACGATTTCTGCTTCTGCGGCAACCCGCCGCTCGGCGGCATGCCCTATTGCTCAGGGCATTACCGCCTCGCCTATCAGGCAGGATCGCGCCAGCGCGCGATGCGCGGGTAGTTAACCCCGTCATCCTGAGGAGGCCGCAACGCGGCCGTCTCGAAGGATGAACGGCCACCAGCTCGGCCGCGCATGCTTCGAGACGCGCGTTCCGCGCTCCTCCAGCGACAACGGCAAAGCCGTCGCGCGGGCATGACGGATCTTATGGAGGATTGATCAACCGACCTTCCAGCCGGTCGCCGCGACGAGGTCCTGATAAAACTCCGGCGTGTAGGCCTGCTCCGGGGTCCTGCGCACGCGCTCGTCGAGCAGGTGGGCATCGTCGCCGACCAGGATGCGCCAGCGATCGGCCTTGACGCCATCGAGGATGATCTTGGCGGCGGCGGCCGCCGTGGTCGGCGCCTCGTCATGGAAGATGCGGGCGCGATCGAGCGCCAGCTGCTGGATGTCGGCATCCGACATCTTGGCGACATCGATGCCCTGCCCTTGCAGACGCTGCCGGGCCTGTTTCAGCTCGTCGGCATTGAGTTGGTCGGCGCCGTTCTGCACCTTGCGCGAGTTCGACACGATCGAGGTGCCGATGTGGCCGGGCATCACCACCGAGCACTTCACATGCGGCGCGTTGAGACGGAGATCGTTGATCATCGCCTCCGTGAAGCCCTTCACGGCGAATTTCGCCGCGCTGTAGGCGGTGTGCGATACGCCGAGGCCGACCGAGGCCCAGAAGCCGTTGACGCTCGAGGTGTTGACGATGTGCGCCTCGTCGGCCTTCACCAGGAGCGGCAGGAAGGTACGGACGCCGAGATAGACGCCGCCCCAGCAGATGTTGAAGGTGCGCTCCCACTGCTCGCGGGTGTTGGTGAACAGGCTGCCGCCGCCGCCGATGCCGGCATTGTTGAACAGCAGATGGATCTTGTCGGTCGCCTGCTGCTCGATCAGCTCGTCGCGGAAACGCTTGTAGTGATCCTCGATCGAGACGTCGGCAACGTGTGTGGTGATGCGCAGGCCCTGCGGCAGCTTCTCGACCTCGCAGAGCCGCTTGGTCTCGGCCATCGCCTCGGCCGAGACATCGCACATCGCGACGTTGCAGCCCTCGGCCACGAGCTGCCGCGCCAGCTCGCGCCCCATGCCCGTACCGCCACCGGTGATGACGGCAATCTTTCCGGCAAAATCCTTCATGTGAGATCCGTTCCCTGATTTTTCTCGCCCTGATTTTTCTTTTCGGTTGGAGCGCGGATCGCAGTCCCAACCGTTTGGTGTGAGGCAGTCTACATCACCGAATTATCGCGCAGCAACGCCGCCTGCTGGCACGCGCAAGCGAGCTGCATGCAGCAGATCGAGGCGGCGGCGACGCAACGAAATCATTCCGCGCGACGAACAATCCGACTTCAATAATCGGAAGCGACGGATCGCCAACATCTTGAACGGACGAGGCGTGACAACGCTGATCGCGATCGCCGCTGCAATTTCCGACGCGGCTGTCACAGGCGCGGAAGCGATGACGCGGCCGGCGCGTGCCAGTCCACCGGACTAATGCGAATGGCTGGAGCCGACGATGCTGTTGCCGGGAGCAGACGTGACGGCCGCGTCGGTGCGAAATCCGCCGGCATCATGTGCCGGGAGCACGGGACGCGGTGGAAAGAGGAAACGCCAGAGGCCGCGCCAGGAGAAGTCGATCACCACCTCATGGTGCCGCAATCCCTTGCCGCCCTTTACCAGCCCGAGATCCCGGATCAAGCAATAATGGCCGCTGCTCATGCGAGCCAGGCGGCTGTTCTTGAAGCGTCCCATGACTGACGAGAATGCACTGCGGATCGATTCCGTCAAATCTTGACGGCCTCGAATCGGAGAGGACGACGACGGGAGCAAGCTCGCATCATGGCCGGGCCCAGGCCTTGAATCGAAAGAGCCTTGAATCGAAAGAGCTTCGAATCAAAAGAGCCTTGAATCAAAAACCTCCGGCAGGGCATTGCCGGAGGTTTGGGAGGCTTAGCAGAGAGCTAAGAGCCATCATGCAATGTGTTGGCTGACGGCTATATAGTTTAGTAGATCAGGTAAGTAAATAAGTTTGCAGGCGAATGAATCGCATGGCTCGTCTTCGTTGTTCGCGTGGACCGAAATGACGCAGCCAACGCCTTCATCAATCCCGCTTTGACGTCCTTTGTTCACGCCAGGCGGCAGCCACTTCGCCGAACCACGCTCGCAGCTTTCGCGGCTGCTGTTTCCCAAACAAAAACCCCGGCAGTTGCCTGCCGGGGTTCTGTTGGATCGTGATCAGATCAACCGGTATTACCAGTTGCGCTGAGCGCGGAAGAGCATCTGGACAGTGTCCTGATCCTTCAGCTCGTAGGTTGCGCTCGGCTTGCCGATACCAGCCGAAGAGGTGGTGATCGTGCCGGCATACTTCTGATCGAGATGGACGTAGGTCACGTCGGCCGAGAAGGTCAGGTTCTTGACCGGGGTCCAACGGGTGATCACGCCGATCTGACCGATGTTGTAGTCGGGGTTGCAGCTGGTCACGCCAGCGCCGCCGCCGAAGGCGGTGCGGAACGTACCACCGACGCCGCCAATGCCGCAAATGAGCGACTTGGCCGTGTCGTTATACATGACCGCAGCGTAAGCACCGTACAAGCTGGTGTTCCAGTAGGGATCCCAGTTGTGGGTGTACGCACCGCGGAAGCCCCAGGTCTTGATCGACTGCTGCTGGCCATTCAAACCGAACACCGTGTCGGGTGCCGTGCCGAAGCCAACGCTCTGATAGACGCCGGGCAGGTTCGAACCGCCATAGATGGCGACCGAGCTGAACTGGCTGGCCAGTTCCTGGATGTTGTAACGGGTCGCACCGTCGGTGTAGACGCCCTGGATGTTGATGGTGTCGCCGGGGCCGGTCGGAATGTTCTTGATCGACAGGGCCAGTGCACCAGCCCAACCCCACTTGTCGTCGGGATGACCGGTCAGCTCGGTGCCACCGTAATAGGCAGCATGGTTGTCATGCGCGGCCACCGACGCCTGGAAGATACCCCAGGCCTGGTCGACCTTGAGCGCAGCGACGAAGTCCGGCGCGATCGTGCCGGCGTAGTCGCTCGAGCCGTAGGCGCCGCCAACCGAGAGGTTGTTCACGCCAGCCTGCATGTAGGCAACCTGATCCTGCGCCGACAGAGCCAGCGACACGCCGTTGCCGAACTGCGCGGTGTAGGTGAACTGGTTGATGCCGTTGGTGGTGCTCACGCCACCGACGAGACCGTCGTAGTTGTTGCCCGGATAACCGTTCCAGGGAGCAGCGAACTGCGAGACCGCCTTACCGATGGTGAAGCCGGCGAACTGGATGAAGGCGTAGTAGACGCCGACCGTGCCGGCAGCAACGCCACCCGACGAGGCATTGTTCGGCGCCGCCGAGGTGCCGATCGCCGAGTAGATCGACGAGCCGTTGCCCTGGCCGGTGTAGCTGTCCGAGGTCCAGGTGAACACTGCATCGAAATAGGTGCGGACCACGCCGTACTCGGTCGCGGTGCGCGTATCGATGTTCAGGTCTTCACGCGAACGCCAGGTGTAGCCGTTGGTGAAACGGTTGTTGGCACCGCTGGCGCCGTTGACGTTCGGGCCGTAGACGCTGTTGCCGTTGACGACCACGTCGGCGCGAACAAAGCCGCCCAGCTTGATGCAGGTGTCAGTGCCGGGGATGTAGTAGAAGCCCGGGCCATACAGGGAGCAAACCTTCACGTACTCGACCGCTTTGGCCTTGACGGGAAGATCGGCCGCCTGTGCCCCGCCGACCGCGACCAGCGCAGCAGCCGAGCTCAGAATAAGGCTCTTCGCCAATTTCATATTAAACCTCCAAGTTGCTCATATGCGGAGAGTCCAAGGCTGCGAGCGCCCTGTGATCCTCCCGCATTGTCCAAGACCGCTTTCCCCAAACCCCGCACCCGCAGATCAATCTGTGGTGTGCGACGGACTTGAACGATCACCGCAACGGGACGATCGAGATTCCCCTACCGCCGGGTTCAATATGCATTGGCGAGTTCGCCAATCAAAATAGTTTATAAAGTCAGGAATGCGAATGCGGCCACACTGTGTCTCGCCGGCAACGCTGGTGGTAAGCCCTTTACCTACCTGAGAAAACTTGTCACACCCTATTTCGTCGAATCTTCACGCGCCCGTTATAATTACTTTACGTTCACTTGCGTTCGTTGGTGGCTTACGAGAAAAATTCGACCGCCAAGGCGGGAAACCAAGAAATAAATCAGCGCAAAGCTGAGTCGGCACCTAAGGGAAGAGGAAAGCTTTGTCAGTGACAAGGAAGGATACGACGCGCCAGCGCGCCATCGAACATCTCGACCTCATCAAACGATTCACGCTCGAGATTTCATCGATCAATTCGCATCTGGAACGGGTCCGCCAGATCTGGGGCAAGGCCCTCGGTGTCAGCGGTCCGCAGTGGATGATCCTGATCGCCATCTCGGATCTCGACAAGGATGACGGCGTGCCGATCAACGTGGTGTCGAAGCTGCTGCACGTCGATCCGTCATTCGTGACCACGCAGTCGAAGCTGCTCGAGCAGAAGGAACTGCTGCGCCGCGCGCCCTCCCCGGCCGACGCGCGCGTGGTGCGGCTGTCACTGACCGACAAGACCCGCAAGCATCTCGCCGGCCTTTCCGAGCAGCACAAGGCGTTCAAGAAGACCGTGTTCGAGGAGTTCAGCGAGGCTGAGCTGGCCGAATTCACCGGCAAGCTTGCGATGCTGACCAACCGCCTCGAAAAGGCCTGCCTGATTGTCGCGATGGATGCCGAGAGCTGAAACGCGGGCCACAGCGGGGTCCAAAACAACCCCACCACCGAATGCTTCGGGGAACCGGCCTCCCAGATGGCAGCCATTATAAGGCCCAGATAAGGCCCAGTCCGCCTTGCGCGAACACAGGATCGCGGCTAATGGAACGGCATCGGAGCGTGGCGCAGCCCGGTTAGCGCACTAGTCTGGGAGACTAGGGGTCGGAGGTTCAAATCCTCTCGCTCCGACCATTCTTCAAACTCAAAACTTAGCCGTCCTTCATCGCCGCGTCGATCATCTGCCGGCAGGCAACCAGTTCCTGCAGCACGCGCTCGAGCCGCTCCCGATCGACCGTGGGAACGGAGGGACGCACCGGCGGCGCTGCAGCGGACGCCCTTCCGGGCTGCGCCGCGGCCTTGCCCGGCTGGGCGTGCGCCTTGTAGGTCGAGAGGATCGGATCCTCGTCGGGATCGACGAATCGGTAATCGATGCCCTGCTCGTCGCCGTCGGCTTCCTCGCTGTCGAAATCCAGGCCGTCATTGCCGTCGTGCTCATCCGGCTCGGCCATGCTGTTGCCGACCGCCTCCTCGACCGCGCCGAACGAGACGGCCGCGGTCTGGTCGGCGATGCCCTGCACGGACTTGATACCGTGCTCTTTCAGGATCCGCTGCACGCCGCGGATGGTGTAGCCCTCGCCATAGAGCAGCCGGCGGATGCCCTTGAGCAGGTCGACGTCGTCGGGGCGATAATAGCGGCGTCCGCCGCTGCGCTTCATCGGCTTGATCTGCGCGAAGCGGGTTTCCCAGAATCGCAGCACATGCTGGGGAATGTCGAGCTCGTCAGCGACCTCGCTGATGGTACGGAACGCATCCGGCGCCTTGTCCAAATGCCCGCTCCTTCTACCTCAATGCCCAGAGCCTTGCCGGTTCCGATCAAATCGGAACGCGGCCCTGGATGCTAGGTTTGGCGCGTCTTCTTCACGCGAATCGGGAATCCACTTCGCTTGAAAACGCTTTACAGCATGATCCGGAAAAGTGCGAAGCGGTTTTCCGAAAGGATCATGCTCAAACAAACAAGCTAAAGCGCGACCGCGCTTTAGTCGGCCTTGCTGCCGTCGCCATTGGTGACGACGTGGCCATTGATCCGCTGCTTCAGGATAGCCGACGGCTTGAACACCATCACGCGCCGCGGCGAAATCGGCACCTCGGTGCCGGTCTTCGGATTGCGGCCGATACGCTGGCCCTTCTTGCGCACCATGAAGGAGCCGAACGAGGACAGCTTCACCGTCTCACCCTTTTCCAGGCAATCGGTGATCTCCTTCAGCACCAACTCGACAAACGCCGATGATTCCGTGCGCGACAGCCCTACCTTTTGGTAGACCGCCTCACACAAATCGACGCGCGTTACCGTTTTTCCAGTTCCCGTGGTCATCGCCTGCCCCGCACTCTCGGCGAACAATTTCTTGACTGAAATTAAAAGCTTAGCGCGCAATGGTCAACAGCGACCAGCATTCGGGCGCCGGAAAGATACCGGCAACTTGTCGGTACTCTTTAACGAGGCGCTACCAGCGCACGAGCGCCGAACCCCAGGTGAAGCCGCCGCCCATCGCCTCGAACAGCACCAGATCGCCCTTCTTGACGCGTCCGTCCCTGACCGCGACCGACAGCGCCAGCGGGATCGAGGCCGCCGAGGTGTTGCCGTGCTTGTCGACCGTCAAGACCACCTTCTGCGGCGCAATATGCAGCTTGTGGGCCGAAGCATCGATGATTCGCTTGTTGGCCTGATGCGGAATGAACCAGTTGATGTCCTCGGCGGTAAAGCCGGTGGCGTTGAACGCATCGACGATCACGTCGGTGATCATGCCGACAGCGTGCTTGAACACCTCGCGACCTTCCATCCGGAGATATCCGACCGTCTTGGTCGAGCCGGGGCCGCCATCGACGAACAGCTTCGACTTGTGGCGCCCGTCGGAGCGCAGATGCGTGGTCAGCACGCCCGGATCGTCTGTGGTGCCGGAATGCTGCTGCGCCTCGAGCACGACCGCACCGGCGCCGTCGCCGAACAGCACGCAGGTGCCGCGGTCGTTCCAGTCGAGGATCCGCGAAAAGGTCTCGGCACCGATCACCAGCGCCCGCTTGTGGTGGCCGGCGCGCAGGAAATTATCCGCGGTGGTCAGCGCGAAGACGAAGCCGGAGCACACCGCCTGCAGGTCGAAGGCGACACCGTGGTTGATGCCGAGCGCATGCTGGACCGCAACCGCGGTGGCCGGAAAGGTGTTGTCGGGCGTCGAGGTCGCCAGCACGATCAGGTCGATCGACTGCGCGTCGACCTTGGCGTCGGCCAGCGCGGCCTGCGCGGCCTTGATCGCGAGATGCGAGGTGAACTCGTCGTCGGCCGCGATGTGGCGCTCGCTGATGCCGGTGCGCTGCACGATCCAGTCGTCAGACGTGTCGATCCGGCTGGCCAGTTCGGCATTGGTCAAAACCCGCTCCGGCAGATAGGAGCCGCAGCCGAGCACTACCGAACGTATCGCAGTCACGAGACAGCCTCCTGCGCGGTCTGCGCCTGCACCAGCGCACTGCCGTCGCGATTAAGCATCTGATTGATCTTGGTGAGGAGATCGAAGCGGGCCATCTCATAGCCAACATCGACCGCATAGGCAAAGCCTTCCGCGTTGGTGCCGCCATGGCTCTTGACCACGACGCCATTCAAACCCAATAGCACGCCGCCGTTCGACTTGTTGGGGTCCATCTTGTCACGCAATGCCCGGAAAGCGCGGCGGGCCAGCAGATAGCCGAGCTTGGACATCCAGCTCCGTTGCATCTCGTTACGGAGCAATTCCGCCATCTGCCGGGCGGTTCCTTCGGCCGCTTTCAGCGCGATATTGCCGCTGAAACCTTCGGTCACGATCACGTCGGCCAGACCCTTGCCGATGCCGTCGCCCTCGACGAAACCGATATAGTCGAGTTCCGGCAGGTTCATCGCACGCAGGATTTCGCCGGCCTCGCGAATCTCCTCGTGTCCCTTGATCTCCTCGGTTCCGATGTTCAGGAGACCCACCGTGGGCCGCGGCTTGTCGAATTGCACGCTCGCCATCGCAGCGCCCATGACCGCCAGCGACACCAGGTGGCGCGCGTCGCCGCCGATCGTGGCGCCGAGGTCGAGCACGACGGACTCCCCGCGCTTGGTCGGCCAGATCGCGGTGATGGCTGGCCGGTCGATCCCCGGCAGGGTCCGCAGGTTGAACCGCGCCATCGCCATCAGTGCGCCGGTGTTGCCGGCCGACACCGCCACATCGGCCTCGCGCTTCTTCACCGCGTCGATCGCAAGCCACATCGAGGAGGTCTTGCGGCCACGCCGCAGCGCCTGGCTCGGCTTCTCGTCCCCCGCCACGGCGACATCGGTATGGATCACCTTCGAGACAGCCTTGAGCGGGGGATATTTCGCGAGCTCGGGATCGATCTTGGCCTGGTCGCCGACCAGCAGGAATTCGCTGTCGGGATGCCGGCTCAATGAGATCGCAGCGCCGGGAATGACGACCGATGCGCCCTCATCGCCCCCCATGGCGTCAAGCGCGATTCGAACCTTGTGAGGCATGAACGTCCCGGAAGCCTGCTCTCCCACAGCCCTTCAGACGAAGACCGCGAGCTTGAAGTCACCGCCGTCAACGGCGCGCGGCCAAACACCAATTCGGGTCTAGGCCGGGCCGCGACAATAGCGTGTCCACGGTTCGGCACAACCTCTTGACCGCAAAGGATGGCGTTGCCGAACCGTCACGCGGCGCCACTCAACAATACCAGAAATGCGTTGTACTTCAACACATTATGAAACTTATTTGAAGTGACGCCAGACACCGCTCGCGCAGCGGCGCAAGCAAGCCATCCCCTCAAATGTTGGCCGAAGGCACCTTCGACTTCGCTCAGCCGCCGTCTTTGGGCTTCTTGCCGTCAGGCTTGCCCTTCAGCGCCTTCAGCGCCGCGAAGGGATGATTTTCCGGATCAGGCGCTTCAACTTCCTGTTCAAAGACTGCATCCGACTTGCGCGGATACGGGTCTATGCCGAGGAACAGCGCGTCGGTGGCGAGCCGGCCGATGTCGATGAATCCGCCCGTGATCGGCTCCGGCGGGTCCGGCGTTTCTTCGTCGCCGTCCTCGGCATCGTCGACGAGGTCGGACATCTCCGGAATCTGCTCCGGCGGCGCAAACACCACATCGATCGGCTCAATGATCTCATTCTCGATCGGATCGAGCGTGACCACGCAGGTCTGCCCGATGCGGGCCTGGACCCGGCCGGTGACGTGGTAACTGCCGTCGCTCTTCGGCTGCAGGTCGAACTCCGCCCGCGCCGAGACGACCTCGCGCAGCTCCGCGACTTCGGCCATCGCCTTGCGCGCGGCCTCGTCGGCCGCGATCTCGCGATGCAGCCCGGTCTCGGGAATCTGCGCGACATTGACGAGCACGCGCCAAGGGTCGCGGTTATCGCGGTCCGGCCGCCCTGTTGTGCCACTGCTCATGCCGCAGTGCCCGCAGCCTGCGGCGCCGGAAAGCGCCACGCGCCCCTGGTCAGCGCCGCGAGGTCGGCGCGCGCCAATTCCGCCATCGCCTCCCGGGCATAGGCGGCGAGGTCGCGGGCCTTGTCGAGGGCCTCGCCATTGAGGATGTTCTTGCAGAACGACGCGGCCAACGCCTCGTCGCTGTCAGCCGCCGCCAGATCATAGGCCGCGGTACGGCCGTAGAAGGCCTCGCCGAACGCCTGCATGCGCTTGGGCACCGTGAGGTCGCCGACGCCCATTTCCCGGAGATTGTCGTCCATGTCGATGCAGAAATGATCGAACAAGGCCTGCGATAATTCCGCGCCGCCGTCTGCGGATTTGAGTCGCCGCAACACCAGCCACAGATGCATCAGAAGCAAGTCAAAACGCCCATTAACCGTGTCGGGAACGCCCAAGTCACGGTAAAACAACGGTTCTCGCGCCTGCGTCACGATCATGCCATAGATGGTCTCAATGGTGCTGCGCGCGGGCACCCGGGGTTTTCTGAAGTGATTGAACGGCCAAAGCATGACGGGTTCCGGCTGCCGGTCCCCAAAGGGACGCCTGTTGAGGGGGCGCCCGTAGGACGCCGGCGTTATTGCAATCCATTGAGCTGCCCGGTACGTCAATGCCCCGGCCGATGCAAGAGGACGGATCAGATCCGCCGATGAACCACACCCTTTCACGACAGTCTCGCGCGGCTTCCGCGCGCGGGTTCCTTTCGCGCTTCCGCGCCATCGCGGTCGTTGGCCTCGTCTGCTCCGCCGCCCTCGGCGGCTGCACCGGCGAACAATTCCAGAAGGGCTATATCCTGCCCGATGGCGCGCTCGAGCAGATTCCGATCGGCGCCAGCCAGGATCAGGTCCTGATCGTGCTCGGCACGCCCTCGACGGTCGCAACGCTGGACGGTGAGGTGTTCTATTACATCTCGCAGCGGACCTCGCGCCCGGTCGCCTTCATGAATCAGCGCGTGATCGACCAGCGCGTGATCGCGGTTTATTTCGACAAGAACCGCCAGGTGCGCCGGCTCGCCAATTACGGCTTGAAGGACGGCAAGATCTTCGACTTCGTCAGCCGCACCACGCCGACGTCGGGCCAGGAAATGTCCTATCTGACGCCGCTCTTCAAGCTGCTGAGCTTCAACTAGAGCGTTTTCGAGCGAAGTGGACTTCCGGTTCGCGTGAAGAAAACGCGTCGAACGGGAGTCCAAAACCTCTGCTGCGCCAAGTTGTCGCGCTTGCCCGACGGGCAAGCGGTCCCCTAGGCTTGTTCGCAAACAAGAAGCCTGAACAGGGGGTAAGCGCGTGAGAGCCAAGAGATTTTCCCGTCGCACGGTATTGTCGGGCGCATCCGTGCTGGCGGCCGCGTCGATCCTGCCGCGCGCCGGTCTCGGCGCCGGCGATTGGCGGCCGAACGAGACGGTTCGCATCATCGTGCCGGCAGCGGCCGGCGGCTCGACCGACGTGATGGGGCGTCTGCTGGCGGCACATTTGCAGCCGCTCTGGGGCCAGTCGGTCGTGGTGGAGAATCGCTCCGGCGCCGGCGGCACCATCGGCACGGCCGAGGTCGCGCGCAGCAAGGGCGACGGGCACACCATCCTGATCGGCAATCCCGGCCCCAACGCGATCGCCTACAGCATCTTCCGCAACCTGACCTACAAGGCCGACCAGTTGCAGGCGGTCTCCAACATGATCCGGATCCCGAACATCGTCTCGGCGCATCCGTCGACCGGCATCAAGTCGATCCCGGAACTGATCGCCTATCTGAAGAAGAACCCCGACAAGCTGACCTACGGCTCGTCCGGCACCGGGCAGAGCCCTCACCTCACCGGCGCCTGGTTCCTGCAGCTCACTGGGCTGAAGATGACGCATGTGCCGTTCCGCGGCGCCGGACCCGCATTGCAGGCGGCGCTTGCCGGCGACATCCAGATCCTGTTCGACAACCTCTATCCGTCGCTGCCGCAGGTGCAGGACGGCAAGCTCAACGGGCTCTGCGTCACCACGACCGAGCGCAGCGAGTCCGCGCCCAATCTGCCGACGATGCGCGAGGCTGCGCCGGAGCTGGCAAAGTTCGACGTCGCGTCCTGGTTCGGCGTGTTCCTGCCGAAGACCGCACCCGCGTCCGTCGTCGACGAGCTGAACCGCCAGATCAAGGCGATGCTGGAGCGCGACGACGTCAAGAAGAACATCAGTGGCATGGGCGCGCGCGCCGACTACGGCACGCCGCAGCAATTCTCCGATTTCGTCGATGCCGAGACCAAGAAGTTCGCCGCCATCATCGAGAAGGAAGGCCTCCAGATGGAGGTGAAATAGCTTCCGAACAAGGCTCGCGCCGCGCACTCCGCGTCATCCCTGAGGAGCCGCGCGCTTGTGCGGCGTCTCGAAGGATGGCCGCATGCACCGCCTCTCATCCTTCGAGGCTCGCTCCGCTCGCACCTCAGGATGGCGACCGCTGAGTTGTAGGACGCACGCGGCCCAGGCTACGAGGACTTATTGATCTTCTTGACCTTGGCGTCGGTTGCTTCGATCGACATCGCCAATTCCATGATCGCCTGCGACAGCAGCTCGATGGCCTCCTTCTGGTCCTGCGACTTGGCGGCACGCAGCGCGTAGTTCCGTGCGGATGAGAGCGACATTGATTGACCTCCGAGGTGTTGGCGCCAAGCTACTGGCGGATATCGTTGGCGGAATACACCGTCATTGCGAGGAGCGACAGCGACGAAGCAATCCATTTCCCCGCTTGTGAAGCGATGGATTGCTTCGCTCCGCTCGCAATGACGGTGCGATATTTTGCACCCACCTGAAGCAAAAACCCCGCGGCTCGCACCGCGGGGTTTGCATTCGTTCGTTGCACGCCGCTTAGCGCGCCAAGACCTTAGTGCGCCAAAATCGCCAGCAGCAGCAGCGCCACGATGTTGGTGATCTTGATCATCGGGTTCACCGCCGGACCCGCCGTATCCTTGTAGGGATCGCCGACGGTGTCGCCGGTCACCGCGGACTTGTGGGCATCACTGCCCTTGCCGCCATAGTGGCCGTCCTCGATGTACTTCTTGGCATTGTCCCAGGCGCCGCCGCCCGAGGTCATCGAGATGGCGACGAACAGGCCGGTGACGATGACGCCGAGCAGCATGGCGCCGACCGCGGAGAACGCCGCAGACTTGCCGTCCGCTCCGCCGCCGGCGATGAAGTAGATCAGGAAGTAGACGACGATCGGCGACAGCACCGGCAGCAGCGAGGGGATGATCATCTCCTTGATCGCCGCCCGGGTCAGCAGGTCGACCGCCTTGCCGTAGTCCGGCTTGTCGGTGCCCTGCATGATGCCGGGTTTCTCGCGGAACTGACGCCGCACCTCCTCGACGATCGCGCCGGCGGCGCGGCCGACGGCGGTCATGCCCATCGCACCGAACAGATACGGCAGCAGGCCGCCGAACAGCAGGCCGACCACGACGTACGGGTTGTTCAGGGAGAAGTCGGGATTGACGCCCTTGAAATAGGCATGGGCGTTGGAGTCGCCGATGAAGAATTTGAGGTCCTGATTATAGGCCGCAAACAGCACCAGCGCGCCGAGACCGGCGGAGCCGATCGCGTAGCCCTTGGTCACCGCCTTGGTGGTGTTGCCGACCGCGTCGAGCGCGTCGGTCGACTTGCGCACCTCCTTGGGCAGCCCCGCCATCTCGGCGATGCCGCCGGCATTGTCGGTGACCGGGCCGAAGGCATCCAGCGCGACGATCATGCCGGCCAGCGCCAGCATGGTGGCGGTCGCGATCGCGATGCCGAACAGGCCGGCCAGGCTGTAGGTGACCAGGATGCCGGCGATGATGACGATCGCGGGCAGCGCGGTCGCCTCCATCGAGACCGCGAGGCCCTGGATCACGTTGGTGCCGTGACCGGTGACCGAGGCGGAGGCGATCGACTTCACCGGGCGGTAGTCGGTGCCGGTGTAGTATTCGGTGATCCAGATGATCAGGCCGGTGACCACGAGGCCGACCACGCCGCACCAGAACAGCGCCATGCCGGTGTAGTCGACGCCGTCGAGCTTGCCGAAGCCGATCAGCCAGTTGATGACCAGCGCGACGCCGACCAGCGACAGGATGCCGGTGGCGATCAGGCCCTTGTACAGCGCGCCCATGATCGACTGGCTGGCACCGAGCTTGACGAAGAAGGTGCCGATGATCGAGGTGATGATGCAGATGCCGCCGATCGCGAGCGGCAGCGTCATCATGTTCACCAGGATCGGCGTCTTGGCGAAGAAGATCGCCGCGAGCACCATGGTGGCGACCGCGGTCACCGCATAGGTCTCGAACAGGTCCGCCGCCATGCCGGCGCAGTCGCCGACATTGTCGCCGACATTGTCGGCGATGGTGGCCGGGTTGCGCGGATCGTCCTCGGGGATGCCGGCCTCGACCTTGCCGACGAGGTCGCCGCCGACGTCAGCACCCTTGGTGAAGATGCCGCCGCCGAGACGGGCGAAGATCGAGATCAGCGAGGCGCCGAAGCCGAGCGCCACCATGGCGTCGACCACGGTGCGGCTGCCCGCTTCCAGACCCATGAACTTGACCAGGATCATGAAGTAGATGGTGACGCCGAGCAGCGCGAGGCCGGCGACCAGGAGACCGGTGATCGCGCCCGCCTTGAAGGCGAGCTCGAGGCCGCCGGCGAGCGAGGTGGTTGCCGCCTGCGCGGTGCGGACGTTGGCGCGCACCGAGACGTTCATGCCGATGAAGCCGGCCGCGCCCGACAGGATCGCGCCGATCGCAAATCCGAGGGCCACCAAGAGGCCGAGGAAGTAGGCCAGCAGCACGAAGATCACGATACCGACCATGCCGATCGTCGTGTATTGCCGCCGCAGATAGGCTTGTGCACCCTCGCGCACCGCGCCTGCGATTTCCTGCATGCGGGGACTGCCCGCATCCGCGTTCAGGACCGACTGGGTCGCCCAGATCGCGTAGACGATGGAAAGCGCCCCGCAGAGCACTATCAACCACAAAGCTGTCATTGAATGTTGCCTCAGATCCTTGATGTAACCCCCGCGCCTATTTGTGCCGCTAGGGGGCGGCAGGCGCTTATTTTGCGAAGACAACCCTCCCCAAAAACGGATTGCCTCAAATCGGGCGCGACCTTGCCAAAATCGTTACCGCTGTGCAACGCCACCTGTGGCCGAAAACGCCGATATCGGCAGCAATTTGGAAGGAAAATCGGCGCCAGCCGGCGCGAGGATTCTAGAAATGGCTGTAGGACAGCCGCGTCAGCGCCAGTTCCCTGCCCTGCCCGTCGAGGAAACTGGGCGGCGACGAACCGGCGATGAGGCCACCGATCGCGGTCACCGCGACCTTGGCCTGCCGGGCCTCCCGCAGGAAGGCGTCGACATGATCGCCCGGGACCGCGCACAGGATCTCGTAGTCGTCACCGCCGGCGACGAGGGTCTCGATCCCGATCGCCTTGCGTGCGACGAGGCCCGCAGCCACCGACGACAACGGAATGCTCGGGACGTTGATCACGGCCGTCACGCCGCTGGCCGCGCACAGCTTGGCCAGATCGCCGGCGAGACCGTCGGACACGTCCATCGCCGCGCTGGCGTGGCTACGGACGGCGTTGGCAAGGAGGTTGCGCGGCTGCGGAACACGGTAGCGGGCGGCCAGAAAATCCCGGCCTGCGGCATCGTCTGCCAGCGCCGCCGCGACCGGTCCATTCCGGAGCACATCGAGACCGAGCGCGGCATCGCCGATTGTGCCGGTGACGAACACGCGGTCGCCCGCCTGCGCGCCCGCGCGATGCACCATCTTGCCCTGCGGCAGCCGGCCGAACGCCGTGATCGAGATCATCAGCGGCCCCGGCGTCGAGACCGTATCGCCGCCAAGCAGCGGACAGCCAAAATCGGCTGCGTCCTCGCCGAGCGCCCGGGCGAACGGCTTCAGCCAGACCTCATCGACCTTGCGCACGGCCAATGTCAGCACGAAGCCCGCCGGCGTCGCCCCCTTGGCCGCGATGTCTGACAGGTTCACCCGCAGCGCCTTGCGCGCCAGCGTGTCCGGCGGATCATCGGGGAGGAAATGCACGCCCTCGACGATGGCGTCCGTGGTCACCACGATGTCCTCGCCGGCCGCCCGCAGCGCGGCAGCGTCATCGTCGAGACCGAACGCGCCGGGATCGGTCGCCAGCGGCTTGAAATAGCGCGAGATAAGGGAATCTTCGCCGGAGGGGCTGTCGTGACGCTCTGCCATGTCGCGCGCCTTCCCCTCAGCTGTCATCGCCCGGCTTGACCGGGCGATCCAGTACGCCGCGGCAGCTGTTGTTGCCAATGACCGCCGCGGCGTACTGGATCACCCGCCTGCGCAGGTGATGACGGCGGAATACGTGGTTCAGCTCCGCACAAACTCGTCGCCGCGGAACTGGCGTGCGATCTGGTCGAGCACGGCGTTGACCATGCCGGTCTCGTCCTTCTCGACAAAGGCATGCGCGACGTCGACATATTCGGACACCACGACGCGGCCCGGGACGTCCTTGCGATGCTCGAGCTCGTAGGACCCGGCCCGCAGCACCGCGCGCAGGATCGCATCGATGCGCTTCAGCGGCCAGCCCTTCGATAGCGCTTCGTCGATCAGCGGATCGAGCTTGGCCTGGTCGCGCACCACGCCGGAGACGACGTCGCGGAAGAACGCCGCTTCCGCGGGCAGATATGTCTCGCCCTCGACCTCGTTGCCGAGCCAGTGGCTCTCGAACTCGGCGAAGATGTCGTTGATCCCGGCGCCGCCAATGTCCATCTGGTAGAGCGCCTGCACGGCGGCAAGCCGGGCCGCGCCGCGCCGGTTGGCTTTTCGCTCAGGGGCTTTGCCGGGTTTGTTGCTGTCAGCCATGATCAGGCCTTTGCCAGGCGGCGTTTGATCCGCAGCATCGCGATCGCCGCGCGCGCGGCGTCGCCGCCCTTGTTCAGTTCGCTGGCGCGCGCCCGCGCCCAGGCCTGGGCCTCGGTGTTGACGGTGAGGATGCCGTTGCCGAGCGGGAATTTCCGGCTCACGGCCAGATCCATCAGGCCGCGCGAGGATTCCTGGGAGACGATCTCGAAATGGATGGTGTCGCCGCGCACCACGCAGCCGAGCGCGATCGCCGCGTCATAGGGCTTGCCGTTCGCCGCGGCGGCATCGATCGCGATCGCGATCGCCGCCGGGATCTCCAGCGCGCCCGGCACCGTGATCACGTCGTGGCTGGCGCCGGCCGCCTTCAGCTCGGCGAGCGCGCCTTCCAGCAGCGCATCTTGGATGTCGTCGTAAAACCGGGCTTCGACGATCAGCACGCGTGCGCCTGATATGTCGGTCTGGTCCTTCAGGGGTGCGCGCCGCGCGTCAGCCATCTGCGTATCCGTTTCAATTTGTTGACATTCACCGATAACGTTGGATGTCAACGTTTCGCGAGTTTTTAGTCGCCCCAACGGCCGAAGCCAAGCAGGAATGCTTTCGACATCGTCATTCCGGGATGGTCCGCAGGACCAGACCGCAGATGCACAATTGTGCATCGGGGACTCTCGAGATTCCGGGTTCGATGCTTCGCATCGCCCCGGAATGACGTCTGCATGACGGCTAAGCCGTCATTTCATCTCCGACAGCCGCGCGGCGTAGCGGGCCATCAGATCGACCTCGATATTGACCTCGCTGCCGGCCTTCCAGCCGCTCAGGGTCGTGACACTGAGCGTGTGCGGGATGATCAGCACCGAAAAGGCAACGTCCTCGACCGTATTCACGGTCAGCGACACGCCGTCCAGCGTGACCGAGCCCTTGGCCGCAATGAAACGCGCCAGTTCGCGGGTGGTTCTCAGCTCAAAGCGCGCCATGTCGGGCAGATCGTCGCGCTTGACGATGGTGGCGATCCCGTCGGCATGGCCGGCCACGATGTGACCGCCGAGCTCATCACCGATCTTCAGCGCGCGCTCGAGGTTGAGCCGGCCGCCCTGCATCCAGTGCTTGGCGGTGGTCATGCCGAGCGTCTCGGCCGCGGCATCGACGTCGAACCAGGTCTTGCCGTCGGCTGTGCCGGAGGCGACCACGGTGAGGCAGACGCCATTGCAGGCAATCGAGGCGCCGTCGGCGATCGTGGTCTGGTCGTAGTCGCAGGCGATCCGCAACCGGTGCAGCTGCCCCTGCGCGACCGGCTTCAGGCTGACGATCTCACCGATATCGGTGACAATTCCGGTAAACATTACGCACGCTCGTAGATATTGAGACTGTCTTTGCCGTGGGTTTCGCTAGCACGAAGCCGAAACGCGGGCGACTGCGTGATTGCGTCGAGCGGCATTGCGTCCAGCGCGGGAACGCCATCGGCACCGATCGCATCGGGCCCGCGCAGCAGCCAGATTTCATCGACAAGGCCGGCCGCCACGAAAGAATTTGCCACGCGCGCGCCGCCCTCGACCAAAAGCCGCGTGATCCCCCTCTCCGCCAGCGCATGCAAGACGGCCGGCAGGTCGAGCCCGGCCGCGCCGGTGGTGGCCACGCGGATCACCTCTGCGCCGGCAGCGCCGAGCTTCACTGCGGCGGGCGCCTCCGCCATGTCAGACGTCACCACCCAGAGCGGCGTCTCGCGCGCGGAATGCACCAGGCGGCTGTCGCCGGAGATCCGCAGCGCGCGGTCGAGCACCACCCGCACCGGCGAGCGCGCCGCCATGCCGGGGAGCCGGCAGGTCAGCAGCGGGTCGTCAGCCCTCACCGTGCCGATGCCGACCAGGATCGCATCGCTCCGCGCGCGGAGCAGATGCACGCGGGTCCGCGCCGCCTCGCCCGTGATCGCGACCGGTTGGTGACCGCTGGCCGCGATCTTGTCGTCGGCGGACACCGCGAGCTTGAGGCTCACATGCGGGCGCTTCTCCGTGATCCGGCGGAAGTGTCCGGCATGGTCATGCGCGGCCTCCGCCCGGCACAGCCCGACATCAACACTGATACCGGCGGCACGCAGCTTGGCGTGCCCCTTCCCGCCGACCTCCGGATTGGGATCCTCGATCGCCGACACCACGCGGGCAAGCCCGGCCGCGACCACGGCATCCGCGCAAGGCGGCGAGCGGCCGAAATGCGAGCAGGGTTCGAGCGTGACATAGAGCGTCGCGCCGCGCGCCGCCTCGCCTGCGCGCCGTAGTGCCTCGACCTCGGCATGCGGGCGGCCACCGGCCTGGGTCCAGCCGCGGCCGACGATCACGCCGTCCTTGACGATGACGGCGCCGACCGCCGGATTGGGCCAGGTGCGCCCGAGCCCGCGCCGGCCGAGCGCGAGCGCGAGCTGCATGAAGCGCAGGTCGGCGGCTTTGGCTGCTTCCTTGGCCTCTTTGGCTTTCTGCGCGAACTGGTCTTCCAATATCCGGAAGATCATTTTCGCAACGTCGCGAGCCGCGGGTCCTCTTCGCCGGTCAGCTCGTCGAGCACCGCCTCAAAGTCCTTGGCTTCGCGGAAATTGCGATACACCGAGGCGAAGCGCACATAGGCGACGTCGTCGAGCTGGCGCAGATGCTCCATCACGATCTCGCCGATCGCCTCCGAGGAGACCTCCGCCTCGCCGCCGCTTTCGAGCTCGCGCACGATGGTGGAGACCATCTTCTCCACCCGCTCCGACTCCACCGGGCGCTTGCGCAGCGAGATCTGCAGCGAGCGCACCAGCTTGTCGCGGTCGAACGGCACGCGGCGGCCGTTGCGCTTGATCACGGTGAGCTCGCGCAGTTGCACCCGCTCGAAGGTCGTGAAGCGGAAATTGCAGGCCATGCAGACGCGCCGCCTGCGGATGACGGCGGAGTCCTCGGTCGGACGCGAGTCCTTGACCTGCGTATCAAGAGAATTGCAGCTCGGACAGCGCATCCAGCGGGACCTCTAGCTTGTTTGCGCGTGATTTCTTCGGAAAACCGGTGCCCACTTTTCCGGATCACACGGCTCTTATTGATAGATCGGGAAGCGATCGGTCAGCGCCTTGACGCGCTCCTTGATCGCGGCCTCGACCAGCGGCGCCTTGCCGTCCGGCGACTGCGCCAGCGCGTTCAGCACCTCGGCGATCATGCCGCCGACCTGCTTGAACTCGGCGACGCCGAAGCCGCGCGTGGTCGCAGCCGGCGTGCCGAGCCGCAGGCCCGAGGTCACGAACGGCTTCTCGGGATCGAACGGAATGCCGTTCTTGTTGCAGGTGATGGCGGCGCGCACCAGCGCCTTCTCGGAGACGTTGCCCTTCAGCCCCTTCGGCCTGAGGTCGACCAGCATCAGATGGTTGTCGGTGCCGCCGGACACGATGTCGAGGCCGTGGCCGCGCAGCGTCTCGGCCAGCGCCTTGGCGTTCTCGACCACGTTCTTGGCGTAGACCTTGAAGTCGGGCCGCAACGCCTCGGCGAACGCCACCGCCTTGGCCGCGATGACATGCATCAGCGGGCCACCCTGCAGGCCGGGGAAGATCGCCGAGTTCAGCTTCTTGGCCAGCGTCTCGTCATTGGTGAGGATCAGGCCGCCGCGCGGACCGCGCAACGACTTGTGCGTGGTCGTGGTGGTGACGTGGGCATGCGGCACCGGCGAGGCATGCACGCCGCCGGCGACCAGCCCTGCGAAGTGCGCCATGTCGACCAGCAGATACGCGCCGACGCTATCGGCGATCTCGCGGAAGCGCTTGAAGTCCCAGGCGCGCGAATAGGCCGAGCCGCCGGCGATGATCAGCTTCGGCTTGGCGATCTCGGCCTGCTTCTGCACCTCGTCCATGTCGATGATCTGGTCCTCGCGGCGCACGGTGTAGTGCGCGGCCTTGAACCACTTGCCGGACATGTTGACCGGCGAGCCGTGGGTGAGATGGCCGCCGGCGGCGAGATCGAGACCCATGAAGGTGTCGCCGGGCTGCAGCAGCGCCAGGAACACCGCCTGGTTCATCTGGCTGCCGGAGTTCGGCTGGACGTTGGCAAAGCCCGCGCCGAACAGCTTCTTAGCGCGCTCGATCGCCAGGTTCTCGGCGACGTCGACCCACTCGCAACCGCCGTAATAGCGCGCGCCCGGATAACCCTCCGCGTATTTGTTGGTCATCACCGAGCCCTGCGCCTCCAGCACGGCGCGGCTGACGATGTTCTCGGAGGCGATCAGCTCGATCTCATGGCGCTGCCGGCCGAGCTCACCCTTGATCGCGGCGGCGATCTCGGGATCGGCCTCGGCAAGAGGCGCCGTGAAGAAGGAATCGGGCGCGGAAGCAGTCTTGGGGGATGAGGTCATCGGCGAAATATCTCCACCGCCGCAAGCCCTTAGGCAGGATGCGGACGGTCACGAGTGGCGGTCGAAGCTGGTTTCAGAGCGTTACCACATCGCCCCAAAATGGCCAAGCGGTTGCGGTCGGTGGCGGTCAATTATGCCAGATATGGTGGGGATGGCGGGGATTGCGAGGGGACCGGACCATCTGGTGTGCTTCCGGGGCCGAACCTCCAGCTTCCGTTGGCCTCAGAACTCCGTTGGCCTCAGAACAACGTGGTCAGATCTCTTCGGCCGTCCACGATGCGCACGATCTCGACAGAACGGATTGGTCCGTCGTCGGCATCAGGCTGAGTGCGGGACAACAGGAGGTAAGGTGCCTCGACAAGCATCCGGACTTCATCTCGAATATCCGGGCGTCTCACACCCATTCGTGGCTGCAATGCCAGTGCATTGGCCTTGGCTTCTATTCGGTCGAAATAGCGTTCAGCTGCAGGTGGCTGCTCCAACCCGATCAGAACGTAGATTTCCAGCAAATCCTCGCGCGCTTGGTTTGACCAGATAATCTCCGCCGGCATCTCCTACGCTTTCTTCGCCGACCTGCGTGACAGTCTCGCCCGGGCTTCCTTGCGCAACGCCTTCGTGTCGAGCACGCCCGCCATCCCACTTGCCACGCCTTCGTCCCACAGCTGCCGCAGCCGTCTGACGTCTCCCTGGCGGAGTTCCCGCTTCAGCTGCCAGTCTCGGACAGCCTCCCGTACGATCTCACTCGTGGTCGCATATTCCCCGGCATCGACGGCGGCCCTGAGCGCAGCAGCCTGCTCGCCGGTCAGCGCCACGCTGAGCTTCTCAACATTGCTTGCCATCCGCACACCTCCGTGGAGTAAGAATTACTACTTTATCCTACCATTGCCAAGCGTCGCCGCCCCCTCTCACAAGGCACGGACCTGCGCGATCAGAGAGGCGCTCATACCGATTTGAATCGTTCAAGACTGGATCGATTCAAAGCTCTCTCGCAACACGTGCAATTGCGCTTCGTACTCCGTTGTCTCGCGGTCACACACGCGAGCTTAGCGCACAGCTTCGAGAGCTTCTAACTGCGCGCAGGCTGTCAACGAACATCAGCGTGATAACGACGCCGAAGAAAATTCTCTTCGGGGGCGTTGAATGACGGACGGATGGATTCGGCCGCAGCGGTTGGCTGCTTCGGCCTTGGTGGTGTTCTCGGTCGCGAGTGCGGACGATGTGTTCGCGCAGACGCAACTGCCGTCTGTGACGATCGACGCGCCGCAGCAGCGGCAAGCGGCGCGCTCACAGCAGCCTTCGCAACGGACCACGCGCGCACGCAGCGCCGCACGCCGCGCGACAAGCGCTCCGGTGAGCGCACAGCCACAGGCCGCGCAGCAGGCCGCCGGCTCAGGCGGCGGGCACGAGCGCGCCAACGGCCCGGTCACCGGCTACCTGGCGCGACAGAGTTCGAGCGGCACCAAGACCAGCACGCCGATCATCGAGACGCCGCAATCGGTGAGCGTGATCAGCGCCGAGCAGATCCGCGACCAGAAGGTCGTCAGCAAGTTCGACGAGGTGCTGCGCTACACGCCGGGCGTGATCGGCGGCACCTACGGCGCCGATTTCCGCAACGACTGGTTCATGATCCGCGGCTTCCCGGCACAGAACGAGTCGCTGTTCCTCGACGGATTGCAGCTGTTCTACACCTCCTATGCGAGCTGGAAGCTGCAGCCCTTCAACCTCGAGCGCGTCGAGGTGCTACGCGGCCCGTCCGGCATCCTGTATGGCGGCTCGGCGCCCGGCGGCCTCGTCAATGCGGTGAGCAAGCTGCCGTCCGCCGAGCCGATTCGCTACATCGAGACCGGCATCAACAATTTCGGCAACGCCTACACCCAGTTCGACATCGGCGGCGCGATGGCGCAGCCGGCGGGCGGCCAGGTGCAGTATCGTCTGGTCGGCCAGGCCCAGGGCGGCGGCACCCAGACCGACTATGTCTACGACAACAACTTCTTCTTCGCTCCGTCGGTGACCTGGCGGCCGGACGCCGACACCAGCCTCACGGTGTTCGGCATGGCCTCGCACGCCAACACCCGCGCGCTGAACTTCCTGCCCTATGAAGGCACCGTCACCAACGCGCCGTTCGGCCGGATTCCGACCAGCCTGTTCGTCGGCGATCCCGGCGTCGACCAGTTCCGCCGCGATCAGGAGATGGTCGGCTATCAGTTCCAGAAGAGCATCACCGACAACGTCGACTTCCGGCAGAACGCGCGCATGGCGCATGTCGATGTCTACTATGCCGGCCTCTACGGGCTCGGCTACGCGACGACGCCGGCGGCCGCCGACATCAGCCGCGGCAATTTCTATACCCGCGGCATCGCCACCCAGCTCAACCTCGACAATCAGGTCGAATACCGCTTCGCCACCGGCGCGCTGCAACACACCGCGCTGGTCGGCGTCGATCTGAAATATTACGGGATCGACGACCGCCAGGGCTTTGGCATGGGCACCAACCTCAAGGTGCTCAATCCGGTCTACGGCAACAATCTGCCCTACAGCGGTGCGCTGTATCAGGACGCCTATCTCACCCAGGGCATGGCCGGGCTCTATCTGCAGGATCAGGTCAAGCTCGACCGCCTGACCGTCGTGCTGTCCGGACGCCAGGACTGGGTCGATCTCACCAACAACAACCGGATCGGCGCCGATCAGAGCCGCCAGGACAGCAAGTTCTCCGGCCGCGTCGGCGCGATCTACAATTTCGACGTGGGCGTTGCGCCCTACGTGTCCTACATGACCGGCTACAATCCGGTTGTCGGCACCAATGCCGCCGGCCAATTGCTGCTGCCGGAGACCTCCGAGCAGACCGAGATCGGCGTCAAGTACGAGCCGGTCGGGCTCAACGCGCGGTTCGGCGTCGCGCTGTTCGACCTGAAGCGCAAGAACGCGCTGACGACAGACCCGAACAACCCCTTATTCCAGACCCAGAACGGCGAGGTCACCTCGCGCGGCGTCGAGCTCGAGGCGGTCGCCAACATCACGCGCGATTTCAAGCTGGTGGCGAGCTACACCAATTACGAACTGTTCGTCAGCAAGGACCTCAATCCCGCGCTGATCGGCACCGTGCCGACCAACACGCCGCGCGAGCTCGCCTCGGTCTGGACCGACTACACCTTCCGCGATGGTCCGCTCACTGGCTTCGGCCTCGGCGGCGGCGTGCGCTATGTCGGTTCGTCCTTTGCCGACACCGCGAATACCGCGCGCGTTCCGGGCGTCGTGCTCGGCGACTTTGCTTTGCACTACGAATGGGACAACCACTGGCGCGCGGCGCTCAATGTGGTGAACATCACGGACAAGATCTACGTCGCGAGCTGCGCGACCATCAGTTCCTGCTACTACGGCGATCGCCGCCGCATCACGGCAAGCCTCGGCTACAAATGGTGAGCATGCCGCGAGGCATTCTGGTCACAAACATTGCGACAGCGAGGGGCGGTATTCGACCGCCTCTTTTTTTGACCGTCGTCAGGGTGGTGTCAGCATGTCGCGCTAGGTTTCGCGCCGCGGTGATATTTGCCGCGCCCAGACTGGCCCGCTCCGAAATGCGAGCCCCGGAGCGGGCCTTTTACGTCGCCAAGGGGTTTCCCGAGGCGGCCGGGACGATTCTTCCTCAGCGTGCCGGCCGCCGCGGCCGTTCGTGATGGCCGTCGGGCCTTTTGCACCACATCGAGACCGCAACCCCGCATCAACAGCCCCTGCCCGTTCCCGGCGCGGCCGCGATGGACATCGAACGATGATTACCCGACATTGCCGCGTTGAGGGCAAGCGATGATGTTCTGGATTGCAGGTCTGGTTGGATTGGCAGGCGCGTATCTGCTCGGTTCGATTCCCGTGGGCTATCTGGCCGGGAAATTGCTGCGGGGCATCGACATCAGGGAGCACGGTTCCAGATCCACGGGAGCAACGAACGTGTTGCGGACCCTGGGCAAGTGGCCAGCGTTGGTCGTCCTCCTGCTGGATGTGCTGAAAGGCGCGGCTGCGATTGCATTTGCCCGCTGGTTCTATCCCTGGCTGTCCACATGGCCATCGGTCACGCCACCGACGGCGCTTGATCTCCCTATCGTGGTGCCCTGGGCGGTCTGCCTGGCCGGCCTCGCCGTGTTGCTGGGACACGGCCGTTCGATCTGGTTGAATTTCAGCGGCGGCAAATCCGCGGCCACCGGACTCGGCGTGCTACTGGCGATCTCGTGGCCCGTAGGCTTGGGTGCCGCGATCGCCTTTGGCGTCGTGGTGGCGCTCTCCCGGATTGTCTCGCTCGCCTCAATGCTGGCGGCGCTCACCGCGGTCGCGCTGGTCTGCGGCCTAGAGCAATCATTGCCCTATCGGCTCCTGGTCATTGCGGGCAGCCTCTACGTCATCATGCGCCATCGCGCCAACATTCAACGGCTGCTGGCCGGGACAGAGCCACGTCTCGGACAGCCGTCGAATGCGACATCGCAAAGCTAGCGCTGAGTCCGCAAACGAATCCTCGTTGGCCACAACCGGCCGAGCAGAGGCCGCAGATTCTAGGAACCTTTGCCAATTTTTCCCGTTCCACCTCCGCCGATTGATACGGCTATTGGAGGAGACAACATGAACTTTAAGACCATTGTCGCGGCATCCTTGCTTGCCGCTTTCGTCGCGCCGGCCTTTGCCGCGGACGAATACTACGTCGTGCAGGACGTCAAGACGAAGAAATGCACGATCGTCGACCAGAAGCCGGTCGACACGACGACCACCGTCGTCAGCCCGTCAGGCACCGTTTACAAGACTCGCTCCGAGGCCGAGGCCGGCATGAAGACCGTCAAGGTCTGCAGCTCCAACTAATCGGCGCTCAGCCAAGGAGTTCTCTGATGAAGAAATTTGCCATCGGCTGCATCCTGGCCGCAACGCTCGCGACCGCCGCGCATGCGGCGACCACCATGTCTTCCGCCCCGACGGAGAGCTGGACCATCACCAACTACTACAAGCAGAACGTCTACGACCCGAAGGAATCCAAGATCGGGACGATTGACGACGTGCTTGTCGACAAGACCGGCAAGGTGACCGGCCTCGTCGTTGGCGTCGGCGGCTTTCTCGGTGCCGGCGAGAAGGATGTGATCGTGCCATACACGGCGATCAAATCTCAGAAGAAAGACGACAAGTGGTGGCTCACTCTCGATGAAACCAAGGACAGCCTGAAGGCTGCGCCGGGCTTCAAGTATGATCGGGCCAGCACGACCTGGAAGCCGGACAACAAGTAAGCACTGACGTCCCGTCTGCTCCTGTGTGCAGACGGGACGCGCTCCTGCGCGGACCGGAGGAGACTGCGCACAGGCTGTGGCTTGTTGAATTCCGATCTCGCCTGCGTTTCGATGTCTGAGCGATCTGCGCCGCTCCGCTCGCGCGCTACTGCTTCCGGAATACGGGATCACCCGCAGACGCATGCGCATACGCGGGCGATGACACTGAGCAGGCTGCTTGACAGGCGAACCGGCAACACGGAACGAGAGCCCCTACAGCCCCGTATAGCCGGCCTTCACATGATCGGTGCTGCCGTCGAGCTGCCGGAGATAGGTCAGTCCGCACACGGTCAGCCGATGCGGATCGCGCTCGCCGGCGTCGAACAGCGTTTGCACGTACTCCGTCACCTTCGCCCGCGCCTCGTCGCTGGCAGCGGACGTGCGGTTGAGCAGCAGATCATACGTCTGCATGATCCGATCGATAGCGGCTTCCATTGAAGTCTCCGGGTTGACGCTCAGGCGACCACCAACGTCTCGGCCTCGAATTTCGCGATCGCCTTGTTGGCGAGGCGGAGCCGGTTCAGTTCACCGCGCTGGAACAGCTTGACGATGATGCCGAGCAAACGCTCGTTGGTGGCGAAAGTGTCGGGAATGGCGCCGGATTTGCGCAGATAGTTGGAGGCGATCGCGTAGGCGTCACCGACGACCTCGACGTTCAGCACCTCGATCCCGCGCTCGACAAGCATATCCGGCCTCTCCATCAGAGCGTTTGCAAGCGAAGGCACCACTTCGCATGAAGAAAACGCGTCCAAAGCATCCAACGTGACGAGATCCGACCGGATCACGTCACGTCGGGAAACGAGATAAAGCGCAGGGAATGTCTTGGTTCCTCACCGAGCCCCATTTATTTTCGCAACTGCAGCATGAACCAGGCGCAGCATGAAAAACGCATCGGCCGGGCATGACCGATGCGCTGACTGCAGCAAGGCTGGACTGGAGCAAGGCTGGACTGAAGCAAGGCTGCCGGTCTTCTCACACGGCCGGCTTGGCCATCAGGCGAACAACAGGAAGGCTCAGAGGCGATACAGGATCTGGTCGGTCCAGAACCGCTCGAGGCGATGCAGCGACTTGTTGAGACTCGCGAACTCCTCGTTCGAGATGCCGCCGACCTGCTCCACCGTCTTGACGTGCTTCTGATAGAGCGCGTCGACGATCTTGCGCACTTCCTGGCCCTGCGGGGTCAGGCGGATGCGGACCGAGCGGCGGTCAACGCGCGAGCGCTGATGATCGAGGAAGCCGAGCTCGACGAGCTTCTTCAGATTGTAGGAGACGTTGGAGCCGAGATAGTAGCCGCGGGTGCGCAGCTCGCCGGCGGTCAGCTCCTTGTCTCCGATATTGTACAGCAGCAGCGCCTGCACCGAGTTGATATCGGCGCGGCCGCGACGATCGAATTCGTCCTTGATGACGTCGAGGAGCCGGCGATGCAGCCGCTCCACCAAAGTCAGGGCTTCGAGATAGAGCGGCTGCACCGGAGCTTGGCCGGCAGCGCGATCGGCGGCATCCGCCGCCGTTGTCGCAACGGCTTTCATCATGACACTTCCCCTGTTTGTCGATTTTATCGACTTTATTCGACGAAACTTGTGTCCCGCCTGATAGGTCCAACGTAAGGGGCCCGTTTGAATATCCGCTTAAATAAGAGAATAAAGAGATCATGAATTTAAGACAGTGAATCGTGGATTAAGCCCATGGATCAAGGGCTTTTCGCAACTTTTCATTGACGGTGGCAGCCCCCTGTTCACGCTTCGTCTGCCTGCCCTGTCACATTCGGAAACAGCATCGTTCGAATTCGAAACGGCGGCGTAAGGTGTGTGAGGGAACCCTTTACGGTGACCGATCGGTTACCGGAAAATTCTTTGAAAATTTTATCGGGATGCATCGGAGCGGACGCGTGCGATGCGCAGGCGGTCATCATTCGTTGCCGCGGCCAGATCGGTTCCGCCGTCAGCCCGCGCAAAGCCGGCCGGCACACGCGCCGAGATCCGGTGAAATGGGTCCCGACGGCAGGTCCCGCAGAGACGCCTTGGGAATGGGGCGCCTCGAAAGGGTGCGATCTGTCGGCAGACACCTAGCAGAACCAGCTGACCTGTCTTCTCGTTGGGCGCACGGCTGCCAAAAATCGCCAGCCGCCGCCGGGTATTCGCAGCGCTGTCGCAGCCAGGCAACACTGCATCGGTCCAGCGCGGCACGCGGGCCTTATCGATGACAGGATCTATGGCGGGCGTTCGCGCGCCGACATCCAGGCCAGCGCCAGATAGGCCGCGAGCATCAGGGCCTCGAGCCCGACCACGGTGAGGCTGCCGCCATAGATGCCGGGAAACATCAGCTCGATGACCGCCATCGACACGACGGTGGTCAGCCAGACCACGGCGCCCCACGGGGTCGCGAGCCAGAGCCCGACCGCGGCGACGAGCTCGATGACGGCGAAATAGATCGTGGCGGTCTGCCAGGCCATCGACTGGTTCTCGAAGGCCTCCTCCTCGCCGCCGACGAAGCCGGTCACCTGGGCCCAGTGGTAGAGGCCCTTGGCGACCGAGACGACCGCCATGATGCGCAGGAAGATGACGAGACGCCGCGTCCAGGCATTGTCGTCCGGCTCGATCCGGTCGGACGAGATCGCGCTGACCGAGATGGCATTGTCGCGCGCCTGATCGCGTGCAGAGGTGTCAGACATCCGAATCGCCGAACAACGGCCGCAAAATGGGGTTCATGGCGCAGTCTTGGCCCGCCGGGGAGGCAAAATCAATTGCCGTTGCGGCAATTCAAGGGCGCCCGGGATGCAATGGCGGCGCCATGACGGCGCCCCTGCGAGGTGCTAGAACGCGACTTATATCAGGTCCAGACCAGTATCAGGTCCAGACAAGGCTGCCGTCGAGGAGAAGACAACATGGCGATCAAATTCGGGCGCCCGATCGAATTGCGCGACACGCCGCGGCGCCAGACCGATGCCCTCGCCTCGCCCTCGCTCGACCTCACGATCCGGATGCGCCGCAACCGCAAGACCGAATGGGCCCGCCGCCTGGTGCGCGAGAACGTGCTGACCACCGACGACCTGATCTGGCCGATGTTCGTGGTCGACGGCCACAACGCCCGCACCCCGGTGGCCTCGATGCCCGGCGTCGAGCGGCTCACCGTCGACCAGATCGTGCGCGACGCCGAGCGCGCCGCCAGGCTCGACATCCCCTGCATCGCGCTGTTCCCGTTCACCGAGCCGTCGCTGCGCGACGAGCAAGGCTCGGAGGCGCTCAACCCCGACAACCTGGTCTGCCAGGCGGTGCGCGCGATCAAGCAGGAATTTCCTGATATCGGCGTGCTCTGCGACGTCGCGCTCGATCCCTTCACCAGCCACGGCCATGACGGGCTGATCGAAGGCGGCAAGATCCTCAACGACGAGACGGTTGCGGTGCTGGTCAAGCAGGCGCTGACCCAGGCCGAGGCCGGCTGCGACGTGATCGCGCCGTCCGACATGATGGACGGGCGGATCGGCGCGATCCGCGCCGCACTCGACGACAACGGTTTCGGCGACGTCCAGATCATGTCCTACGCGGCGAAATACGCCTCCGCCTTCTACGGCCCGTTCCGCGACGCGATCGGCTCGGCCAAGACGCTGACCGGCGACAAGCGCACCTATCAGATGGACAGTGCCAATTCCGACGAGGCATTGCGCGAGGTCGAGCTCGACATCGCCGAAGGCGCCGACATGGTGATGGTGAAGCCCGGCATGCCCTATCTCGACATCGTCCGCCGCGTGAAGGACAATTTCGCGATGCCGACCTTCGTCTATCAGGTGTCCGGCGAATACGCGATGATCGCAGGCGCCGCCGCCAATGGCTGGATCGACGGCGAGCGCGCGATGATGGAGAGCCTGGTCGGCTTCAAGCGCGCCGGCGCCGACGGCATCCTGACCTATTTCGCGCCGCAGGCCGCCGCGAAGATCCGGGCGGAACGCTGACAATTCCTTCGCCGTCATTTGCGAGCGAAGCGAAGCAATCGATGCCGCCGCGAGCTGAGAAATGGATCGCTTCGCTTCGCTCGCAATGACGGCGTGGGGTAAGAACCGCTCAATTCAGCCGCCGAATCGCCGGATTATTTCAGCTAGTTAATGTTCGCGTGGACTTGGCAGGCGGGCCTCCTGATCCCATGTCCTGCGCGGGAGTTTCATCGGAGGTTGGTCATGTCTTACGGCAATGACGGCAGCACTCGGCGCAGCGAGGCTTGGCGTAGCGAGGCCTGGCGCAACGACGGCGGCGTGCCTCCGCATGCGTTCGATCCGTCGATAGAGCCGGATCTGTTCCGCGGCGTGCTGACGCGGCGCGTGTTCGCGTTCCTGATCGACCTCTTCGTGCTGTCGGTGCCGGTGATCCTGGCCGTGATCTTCATTGCGGTGTTCGGCCTTGTCACGCTCGGCCTCGGCTGGGCGCTGTTCTGGCTGGTGTCGCCGGCCTCGATCGTCTGGGCCATCGTCTATTACGGCGCCTCGATCGGCGGCCAGCATTCGGCCACGATCGGCATGCGCATGATGGATCTGGAACTGCGCACCTGGTACGGCGCCCGCGGCTATTTCGTGCTCGGCGCCACCCATGCGGTGCTGTTCTGGGTGACGATCTCGTTCCTGTCGCCGCTGGTGCTGCTGGTCGGCCTGCTCAACGGCCGCCGCCGGCTGCTGCACGACATCATCCTCGGAACCGTTGTTATCAACAGCTCGGTCCGGACCCAGGTCAGTCCGGCCGCGCGGGCCTCCTATTAGGGCCACCTAAACCAATTGACCGTTAGCCTCCGGGGGGCGATGCTAACGCGGCTGCCTTTACTGTTTGTGGAGCCCGACGATCTGACGTGACCCAGCACTCGCGTGATACCCCGCAGTTTTATCTGACGGCGCCCTCGCCCTGCCCGTATCTCCCGGGCCGCCACGAGCGGAAGGTTTTCACGCACCTGGTCGGCGACAAAGCGGGCGATCTCAACGACTTGCTGACCCATGGCGGCTTCCGCCGCAGCCAGTCGATCGCCTATCGCCCGGCCTGCGACCAGTGCCGGGCCTGCGTCTCGGTCCGCGTCGTCGCCAACGAATTCCGCCCCTCCCGCAACTTCCGCAAGGTTCTGGCCCGCAACGCCGACATCATCGGCGAGCAGCGCACCGCGGTGCCGACCTCGGAGCAATATTCGGTGTTCCGGGCCTATCTCGACCGCCGCCACCGCAACGGCGGCATGGCCGACATGACGGTGCTGGACTACGCGATGATGGTCGAGGACAGCCATGTCGAGACCCGGATCATCGAATACCGCAAGCGCAACGCCGACAGCGCCATCACCGGCCGCGGCGACGAGCTGATGGCGGTGGCGCTGACCGACGTGCTCAGCGACGGGCTGTCGATGGTCTATTCGTTCTTCGAGCCGGGGCTTGAGGCGCGTTCGCTCGGCACCTTCATGATCCTCGACCATATCGCCCGCGCCCGCCGGCAGGGCCTTCCTTACGTCTATCTCGGCTACTGGATCGAGGGCTCCAAGAAGATGGACTACAAGGGCCGCTTCCTGCCGCAGCAGCGGCTCGCGCCGTCGGGCTGGCTGCGCGTCGACGCGACCGGCGAGGTGCCTGCGGAGCCGCAGGACTGAACGCGCGAATAGCGACTGGCCAATAGCGAATAGCCGTTGGCCCTCAATTCGCTGACCCTATTCGCTATTCGCCTGCTCACCCGAAGATCGTATCGAACAACAGCTTCACGTTCAGGATCACGATCAGCCCGGCGATGATCCACGCCACGGCCGCGACCGGCGCTGAGATCGCAAGCTTGCCCATCTTGCGCTTGTCGGACACGAAGCGCACCAGCGGGATCACCGCGAACGGCAGCTGCATCGACAGCACGACTTGGCTGAACACCAGGAGCTGCGCGGTGCCGCTCTCGCCATAGAGCGCGGCGACCACGATGACCGGGACGATCGCGATGCCGCGGGTCACCAGCCGTTGCAGCCAGTCCGGCAGCCGCAAATCGAGAAAGCCCTGCATCACGATCTGGCCGGCCAAGGTCGCCGTCACCGTCGAGTTGAGACCGGAGGCGAGCAGCGCCACCGCAAACAGCGTCGAGGCGATGCCGAGCCCGAGCAGCGGCGACAGCAATTCGAACGCCTGATCGATCTCGGCGACATCGGAATGGCCGCTCTTGTGGAAGGTCGCGGCCGCCAGCACCAGGATCGCGGCATTGACGAACAGCGCCAGCATCAGCGCGATGGTGGAATCGGCGGTCGCCCACTTGATCGCATCGCGCCGCCCCTCGTCGGTGCGCGGATAGGCGCGGGTCTGCACGATCGAGGAGTGCAGATAGAGGTTATGCGGCATCACGGTCGCGCCGATGATGCCGATCGCGATGTAGAGCATCTCCGGATTGGTGACGATCTCGCGCGACGGCATGAAGCCGCCGAGCACGCCGGCGATCGGCGGCGCCGCGGCGGCGATCTGCACCACGAAGCAGACCGCGATGACGATCAACAGCGCGATCACGAAGGCCTCGAGGAAGCGGAAGCCGCGGTTCATCAGCAGCAGCAGCAGGAACGCATCGAGCGCGGCGAGCAGCGCGCCGCCGATCAGGGGAATGCCAAACAACAGCTTCAGCGCGATCGCGGTGCCGATCACCTCGGCCAGATCGCAGGCGATGATCGCGGCCTCGCAGGCGAGCCAGAGCAAGAGATTCACCGGCCGCGAATAGGTCGCGCGACAGGCCTGCGCGAGGTCGCGGTCGGTGGCGATGCCGAGCCGCGCCGACAGCGCCTGCAGCAGGATCGCCATCAAATTGGAGAGCAGGATGACCGACAGCAGCGTGTAACCGAACTTCGATCCGCCGGCGAGGTCGGTCGCCCAATTGCCGGGGTCCATGTAGCCGACCGAGACCAGATAGCCGGGTCCTGCGAAGGCCAGCAGCCGGCGCCACCACACGCCCGTGCTCGGCACCCGAACGGTCGCGTTCACCTCGGGAAGGCTGCGCGCATGGCCGGCGTCATTGCGCCAGCCGCCCGGCCCGGCGCTGGGAGCGGAAACGGAAGGCATTTCAGGGGTCCTGGCATCCATCGCGTCAGGATGGCCGATCTCTCCCGTTATTGCAACTCATTTGCAACTGCATCTAGGCTCACGAAGCCGCCACTGCCCCGTCGGCGGCAATTCTGCGGTCCGCAGCCCTTCAGTTTTCCACAGTTGCGAAGTGGGGTGCGTTGCCGAATAACCTACCAGTTGATAGTATAATAATTGAGGATGTTGCGAGGCTGGCCCTCCGCCAAGCATGCCTCGGAGTCGCGTTCAATCCATGAAACCTTGAGAGGATACTATGGCTAAGAAAGCGAAGAAGGCGAAGAAAGCGAAGGACGACCAATGTGCACAGTGAGACGGACTCCTTGCACACCCGCACCCTCGGCTTAGTCCAGGTTGCGATCATGAACGTGATTATTAACCGACCCGATCGTGCGTACGGGACCGCAATATCCGCTGAAGTTTCTCGTATCGTTGGTCGCGAGCTCGCAGATGCGCAAATTTACATCGCTCTGGGACGGCTCGAAGAGCACGGGTTGATTAATTCTCGCGTTGATGAAGTTTCGACGCCCTCCAAGAAATCGAGAGGGCGCCCGCGGAAGTATTATGCCTCAACTGCTAAGGGGCGGAGGGCGCTGAAAGACGCGGGCGCATACACCCTTTCGACTAGCCCCTTCATGAAATCTGTTGCCGCCACTTTTGGAGGTGATCATGAAGGCACGCAGAATGGCCCGATGCCGCCCCCCGTGGTGGTGTAAAGCCGCTCTGTACGCGGCTCTGTGGCCGCGTGCAGAGTTCTACGACTACCGTATTGGACTACAGCGTAAATACTTGAGGCTTGTTCGCGATAAGGGCTTGAACGAAGCAAAAAGATATGCGCGGCGACAGGCTTTGGGTTGGTGTTGGGCGTTCGGTTGGCGTGTTGCTAGGAGTACGGTCGTCTTGTTTCACATTGCAAGATGACGCGAGCAGAATGCGGATAAAGGCGGAGCATAGTGCTCCGCCTTTTGCGTGGTCTCCGTGATCGCGCTTCACCTCACGCTCGACGCCAACGAGCGCACTTGCCCTTCCTTGCTGATGTCCCGCCTGCCTCGGCGCCTTCGCGGATTCTCGGACCGCGGCTTTTGGCGTTGTCAGGAAACGGGTGGGATCGGACGTCGTCCAACCACACACTATGGCGAGATCGAATTTGCCCAGGGATTCTGCCATGTCCGCCGATACGCCGCCTCGCCTGCCAAGCACCTTCAATCGCCTGGCCTGGTCCAACCTCGCCGCGCAATCGGCCGAGCAGATCGCGCTTGCCGCCGCGCCGATCGTCGCCGTGCTGGTGCTCGGCGTCGGCGAAGGCCAGACCGGCCTGTTGCAGACCGCGCTGACGCTGCCCTTCATCCTGTTTGCGATTCCGGCCGGCCTGTTGGCCGACCGTGTGTCGCGGCGCTGGGTGATGGCGGGCTCCGAGGCGCTGCGTGCGGCGGCGCTGGCCGCGATCCTGCTGTTGCTCTGGCTCGGCCTGATGACCTTGCCGCTGCTTGCCGTGCTCGGCTTCATCGCCGTCTGCGGCACGGTCGCCTACAGCGTCGCGGCGCCGGCGCTGGTCCCGTCGCTGGTGACGTCACAGCAATTGCCCGCCGCCAATGCCCGCATCGAGCTCGCACGCACCGTCGCCTTCGCCAGCGGCCCCGCGCTCGGCGGCGTGCTGGTCGGCTGGGTCGGCGCCGCGCCCGCCTTCGGCTTCGCCGCGGCACTGTCGGCGATCGCGGTCGTGCTGCTCGCCGGCCTCTACGAGCCGGCGCGCCAGCCCGCCCCGCGGCGTCATCCGATGCAGGACATCAAGGAAGGCGCTGTTTTCGTGATGCACCACGCCCTGCTGCGGCCGGTGTTCATCACCCAGTTCATCTTCAACACCGCGTCGTTCCTGCTGCTCGCCGTGTTCGTGCCCTATGCGGTGCGCCATCTCGGGCTCAGCGCCACCGGCGTCGGCACCACGCTTGCGATGTACGGCGTCGGCATGGTGGTCGGCGCGCTGTTCGCAACCCGGGTGATGAAGCGGCTGGCGTTCGGCACCGTGATCGGGCTCGGCCCGGTCACCGGCCTGGTCGCCTCGCTGGTGATGGCGCTGACCACCTGGATCGCGACGCCGCTGCTCGCGGGCCTCGGCTTCTTCCTGCTCGGCGTCGGCCCGATCCTCTGGGTGATCTCGACCACCACGCTGCGGCAATCGGTGACGCCGCCCTCGCTGCTCGGCCGCGTCTCGGCGATCAACATCATGAGCTACGGCGCCCGCCCGCTCGGCTCCGCGCTCGGCGCCGTCGTCGGTGGCCTCTACGGTGCCGAAGCCTGCCTCTACCTCGCGGCCGCGATCTTCGCCGCCCAGGCGCTGGTGATCCTGATGTCGCCCGCAGTGTCGCTGACGCGGCAGCCCGACATGGTCGGAGAGCCGGCACGGTGTTGAACAGCCCCTGCCCCCGCGTCATTGCGAGGAGCGAAGCGACGAAGCAATCCATTGCTCCACAAGCGGTGAAATGGATTGCTTCGCTTCGCTCGCAATGACGGGAAACGAGTCCGGCTAGCTCGCCAGGTACCGCTCATACTTGCCGCCGACCACCTCGTCGGCTGCAACGGCCGGATCCAGCGTGTAGAGATCCTGCGCGTGGCTGATGCCGCGCAGCACGAAGCGGCCGGTGGAGACCAGGTAGTTGCGGCCGGCGGCGTCGAGCCCGGTGCGGAAATCGCTCGAGGTCAGCAATTCCCGGTCGACCGACGCGCACATCGAGGCGATCCGGCTGACCTCGTTGACGGCGGGCCCGACCACGGTGAAATCCAGCCGGTCCTCGCTGCCGATATTGCCGTAAAACACCTGGCCGACGTGGAGCCCGACATAGGCTGTCGTGGTCGGACGTCCCTCGTTCTCGCGGCGATCGTTCAGCACGCGGATGTTGTGGCGGAATCTGTGCTCGGCCCGCAGCGCTGCGCGCTTGGCGCTCGCCAGGTTCTCGCTGGTGAACATCGCCAGCACGCCGTCGCCGATCAGCTTCAAGACCTCGCCGCCGGCGTCATGGATCGCGTCGATCGAGGCCTGCGCGTAGTCGTTGAGGAACGGGATGATCTCGTCGGGCCCGATGCGCTCGCTGATCGCGGTCGAGCCGCGCACGTCGGAATACCACAGCACGGCCTTGATCTTCTCGGTGATGCCGCGCTGCATGCGCCCGCGCAGCACCTGCTCCGCCGTCTCGCGTCCGAGATAGACCCGGCCGAGCGTGCGGGCGATCTCGACCTGAGCAGCCGACTTGATCGCGAGTCCGAGCACCGGCACCAGATCGCGCAGCGCCGCCATGTGATCGTCGCTGAACCCGTCCGAATGGCGCGTGGTGTAGTAGGAATAGAAGCAGTCCATCTCGCCGATCGTGCCGGCCTCGCCGAACCGGTGGACGAACGCCGCGAAATGCTTGTGGCCCTTCTCGGCCAGCTCGCCGATCATCGAGAAATCATGGTTCTCGGCGAGATCGATCACCATCTCGTCATGGCCGTTTTCGAGCATGTGATGGAACGCCGACCGCCGCCAGGTCTGACTGGCCTCGCCGCTGCTGGTCGAGCCGTATTCGAAGATGTCGGCCTCGTTGCTCTCGCCGTCGTTCCAGCGGAAGCCGCGCCCCTCGAAGATCGGATGCAGGGTGTCGATGAAGACGATCGCCCGCGACAGCGGCATGCCGGCCGCCCGGCAGCGCTCGCAGAAGCCGCGCAACAGGTCGTTTTCCGGCAGGCCGGTGAGGCCCTGGCGGACCAGCCAATTCATCAGGCGCAAGCGGGGCGTCAGTTCCATCAGTGGATTATGCCGGGCAATCGGTGCGGGAGGAAGGGCTCGTCGTCGCGTGACAGATGCGAACGCCCATGCGGCATTGCAGGGCCGCCTCGCCTCGCCATTTCACAGGGAACAGCGCGCCGATTCGGCTTTCCTTTGCCCCGCCCTTCGCGCACAAGGGCGCATGGACAACGACCGCGACGAGCCCAATCCGATCCGACGCCTCGTGCATTGGGCGATCACCCCGCCGCAATCCTATGGCGTGTATCTGGCCGGCATCATCCTGGTGTACGCCCTGTCGTTCTACGCCGGCACGATGAAGCCGAAGCACGTCCCCGCCGCGCCGGTGAGCGCGCCGTCCGCTCCGCACAGCTGATCGGGCGGTAACAAGGCCGCTCAGTCATAAAACTCCGGCGACAGCTTCAGCCCGTCGCGCTGCACCTTGTCGTGGTTGATCCAGAGCTGCGCTTTCTCTTTCGTCAGCGTGTCCGCGATCTTCTGCATCGAGGCCAGCGTCTGCTCCTTGCTGGCATTCAGGCTCGGCACCCGTCGATTGTCCCAATTATCCCTGAAGTGAACGGCATCGCCGGTCAGCACGACCGCGCCGGTGTGCGGCAGCTTGACCAGCAGCGACTGGTGGCCGGGCGTGTGGCCCGGCGTCGACAGGATCGTCACGCTGCCGTCGCCGAACACGTCGCGGTCGCCCTCGAGCCTGGTGACGGGATGCTCGGGCTTGAGGCGCGGCGCATTGTTGGCGCCGGGCCATTCGTACTCGGCCTTCTGCACATACAGCATCGCGGCCGGAAACATTTCGACATTGCCGATGTGATCGGGATGGGTGTGCGAGACCGCCATCGCCTTGATGTCCGACGGCTTGACCCCGAGCTGGTCGAGCTGCGCGGCGAGCGTCTTCGGCCGCCGCCAGGTGACGGCCTTGGGGTCGGCGGGCGCAAGGCCGTTCGGCATCGCCGCGACCGCGTCGGGAATGCCGGTGTCCCACAGGAACCAGCCCTGCGCGTGCTTGATCAAGTAGCAATTGTCGACGAAGTCCATCGACTTGCCTTCGTTCACGCCGGGCGACCAGCGCGAAATGTCGCCGGCAACGCCTTCACCGCAGTTGAGGATGTAGAGCCGCTCGACGCCGGATTTCTCCGGCTGGGCGCCTGCGTGCGGCACAGCGCCCACCGCCCAGAGCAGCATCGCAAGACCGATTGCCTTCTTCACGTCGCCCTCCGCTGATCGCGCCGGTTGTCTGCATGCGCGGCCGCAATGTGCCGCCTCGTCGGCGGCCGTGGAAGACGCGGAGATGGGCCGGTCGATCAATTGAATGCGAGTGGATGGTGACGGCTAGACCATTTCCGCCGGTGCCAGCCGGCAGGTCTCGCTGCTGATCTCGACCTGCAACGTCGCGTGGTGAATGCTGAACCGCTCCGACAGCTCGGCGCAGACGCGATGCAGGAAGACGTCATCATGGCCGCCGGGCCGCACCAGGTGCGCGGTCAACGCGGTCTCGCTGGTGCTCATCGCCCAGATGTGCAGGTCGTGCACCTCGGTGACGCCCTCGAGCGCGGCGAGATAGTCCCGCACCCGCTTGAGATCGATCCCCCTCGGCACCGCGTCGAGCGCGAGATTGACGCTGTCGCGGGCAAGCTCCCAGCCGCTCAGCAGCACGACGGCGGCGATCACCAGGCTGATCGCCGGATCGAGCCACTGCCAGCCGGTCGCCATGATCAAGAGCGCGGCGACCACGACGCCGAGCGAGACGCCGGCATCTGCCGCCATGTGCAGATAGGCGCCGCGGACGTTGAGGTCGCTGTCGCGGCCGCGCATGAACAGCAGCGCGGTGCCGCCATTGATCAGGATGCCGAGCGCCGCGACCCAGACCACGGTCCAGCTCGCGACCTCCGCCGGCTCGCGGAAGCGGTTGATCGCCTCGACCGCGATGCCGCCGACCGCGATCAAGAGCAGCCCGGCATTGAACAGCGCCGCCAGGATCGAGGCGCGGCGATAGCCATAGGTGTGGGTGTCGGTCGGACGCCGGCCGGCGAGCCACGCCCCGGCCCAGGCCAACAGCAGCGCGATGACGTCGGAGAGATTGTGGACGGCATCCGAGACCAGCGCCAGCGAGTTGGCGGAGTAGCCGAAGATCAGCTCCGCAATGACGAAGGCGGTGTTGAGCGACGCGCCGATCGCGAACGCCGTGCCGAAGCTGTCGGGCGCGTGGCTGTGCCCGGCGTGAGAGTGCCCTGCATGGGAATGGTCGTGAGAATGACCGCTGTGGTCGTGACTGTGATTGTGCGCCATGGCAACCGTCGCCCGAGATCGTCGGCGACGGTTATAGCGCGGTGAAATGTGGATACTATCACACCGCGGCAGGGCCGTAGCCCGGATGGAGCGCAGCGCAATCCGGGATCATTGCCACGTGTGACAGCGGCCCCGGATTTCACTTCGCTCCATCCGGGCTACCAAACGTTTACTCCACGCCGCGATTGAACTTGTTCGACTTCGGCAGGCCATGGGCAAGCCGGCCGGCATCGGCGCGGTTGCCGCGCCAGTCGGCCAGTTCCTTCATGGTCATGCTATGCTCGCGGCCGGCGGAGTCCTTCCAGGTCAGGCCGGTCTTGGAGTCGAACACCGCGACGTCGGACAGCGAGGCGCTGGTGTATTTCTGCAAGCGCACGCCGCGGCCGCGCGCCATCTCCGGCACCTGGTCGAGACCGAACAGCACCATTTTGTGGTTGGTGCCGATCACCGCGACGGTGTCGCCGTTGACGGTCGTGATCGCGCGGGCCTCGTTCGGCATCTCGACATTGAGCACCTGCTTGCCCTTGCGGGTGTTGCCGACGCAGTCCTCTTCCTTGACGACGAAGCCCTGGCCCTCGCTGCTCGCGATCAGGAACTTGCGCTCGCCCTTGTTGACGAACAGCGAGATGATCGCGGCGTCCTGCTCGAGGTCGATGAACATGCGGATCGGCTCGCCATGGCCGCGGCCGCCCGGCAGCTTGGCCACGTCGAGCGAGTAGAACTTGCCGTTGGTGGCGAACAGCAGCAGCTTCGAGGTGGTCTCGGCGAAGAACGAGTGCTCGAGCTTGTCGTCGGTCTTGAAGGCGAGCCCCGAGAGGTCCTCGACATGGCCCTTCAGCGTCCGCACCCAGCCCTTCTCCGAGATCACGACGGTGCACGGCTCGCGCTCGACGAGAGCTTCCTCGATCGCCGCAAGATCGTGCTCGGGCGCATCGGCGAAGGTAGTGCGGCGCTTGCCGAGCGGCGTCTTCGGTCCGAAGATGTCGCGGACCTTGCGCACCTGATCGCCGACCTTGGCCCACTGCTCGGGCTCGGAGGCGAGCAGGCCCTCGATCCCCTTCAGCTCCTTCCGCAACTCCTTGTCCTCGGTGCGGATCTCCATCTCCTCCAGGCGGCGCAAATTGCGCAGGCGCATGTTGAGGATGGCTTCGGCCTGGATCTCCGACAGCTTGAAGGTCTTGATCAGGACCGGCTTCGGCTCGTCCTCGGTGCGGATGATCTTGATCACCTTGTCGAGGTTCAGATAGGCGACGAGATGGCCGCCCAGGATTTCGAGCCGGTGCTCGATCTGGCCCTTGCGGAAGTTGGAGCGGCGCACCAGCACGTCGCGCAGATGGTCGAGCCATTCGCGCAGGCACTCGGCCAAGCCGACCACCTTCGGGATGCGGCCCTTGATCAGCACGTTGAGGTTCAGCGAGATCTTGCTTTCCAGCTCGGTCAGCCGGAACAGCGACTCCATCATCAGCGCCGGATCGACGGTGCGCGATTTCGGCTCGAGCACGATCCGGACGTCTTCGGCCGACTCGTCGCGGATGTCGGCGACCAGCGGCAGCTTCTTCTCATTGATGAGCTCGGCGACCTTCTCGACGATCCGCGACTTCTGCACCAGCCACGGGATCTCGGTGACGATGACCACCCAGCTGCCGCGGGCGCCCTCTTCCACGCTCCAGCGCGAACGGGTGCGGAACGAGCCGCGCCCCGTGGTGTAGGCCTCGATGATCGATTCCTTGGAATCGACCACGATGCCGCCGGTCGGGAAGTCCGGACCTTTGACCCATTTCAAAAGCGCCTTCGACTTGGCGTCGGGCTTCTCGATCAGGTGCAGCGCGGCGTCGCAGAGCTCGGCCGCGTTGTGCGGCGGGATCGAGGTCGCCATGCCGACCGCAATGCCCTGCGCGCCGTTGGCGAGCAGGTTCGGGAAGCCGCCCGGCAGCACCACCGGCTCCTTCGACTGGCCGTCGTAGTTGAGGCGGAATTCAACGCCGTCCTCGTCGATGCCGTCGAGCAAGAGCCGCGCAACCTCGGTCATGCGGGCTTCGGTGTAGCGGTAGGCCGCCGGATTATCGCCGTCGATGTTGCCGAAATTGCCCTGGCCGTCGACCAGCGGATAGCGCGAGGAGAAATCCTGCGCCAGCCGCACCATGGCGTCGTAGATCGCCTGGTCGCCGTGCGGATGGAACGAGCCCATCACGTCGCCGACGATCTTGGCCGACTTCTTGAATGCGGCGCGCGGGTCGAGCCCGAGCAGGTCCATGCCGTAAAGGATGCGCCGGTGCACCGGCTTCAGCCCGTCGCGGGCGTCCGGCAGCGCGCGATGCATGATGGTCGAGAGCGCATAGGCGAGATAGCGCTCCTCGAGCGCATCACGCAGCGGCACCTCGTGAATTTCGGCCGGCTTTTCCGGCGGTATCTGTCGTTTTCCCATGGGGAGGCGTTAAACCTTGGCGGTGAATCGGGCAAGCCGCGAATCGGCGGGAATTTAGGACCCGAATCGGCCTTACGGAACCGGCGTCCGGCTCCGCCGCCTGGTGACAGCGTTGATAAATCCGTCACGGGCATCGGAATGGCCCTGGCCGCGTGGCTCCAGCACATGGCGGAGCAGGAACAGGCCGGTGATCTGGAAGCCGTCGCGCAGGTCCTGGTCCGACCAGCTGTTGGCGCCGCCCTCGCCTTCGCGCAGGAACGCCGGCAACGGCAACAGCCGGTCGCGCCACGGCTCGCCGGCGCTGCGCGACACCGCGCCACCGGATTTCGGCGATACATAGATCAGGTCGGTGGTCTCGCCGGTGGCCGCGCAATTGTCGAGGTCGAGCCCGAAGCCGAGCTCGGTCAGCATCGCGAGCTCGAACCGGATCACGTGCACGGCGGCGACGCCAGTGTCGTCGAAGTCGTCGAGCGTCCCCTGCAGCATCTCGTAGATGTCTTCATGCGGATCGCGCTCCGGCAGCAGCCGGGCCAGCGCCGCCAGGTGCGTGACGCCATAGACCGCGTGCGATGACGCCAGCAGCGTCGCCGCCCGCAGTCGCGTGCCCTCCAGCGCGTACATGCCGAGATGCTCGTCGAGCCGCGCCCGCCATACCGCGGTGACGCTGTTGCCGGGTTGCAGCAGCGGCCGCATCCGCGAGCCGGCGCCGCCGCGCACCAGGCCGAGATGGCGGCCGTGCTCGCGCGTCAACAGCTCGACGATGGCGGAGGATTCGCCATGCCGCCGCACGCCCAGCACGATGCCTTCGTCGGTCCATTCCATGGTCGGAAGTCTATCAGGATTCCGAGGGTGGACGCAGCGATCTCGACACGTCATTCCGGGGCGATGCGAAGCATCGAACCCTCAGGTGCGCAACTGCGCACCGAGAATCTCGAGATTCCGGGTTCGGTCCTGCGGACCGCCCCGGAATGACAGCGGAACCCCTACGCGTTGAACCAGCCCTGCGCGTCGCCGGTGAAGGAGTAATACAGCCCGGCCGCGGTGAGGATGCAGGACACGATCTCGATCGCGCTGTCAATCTCCAGGCCCTTGTCGCCGATCACCTGCACCAGCGAGATCGCCGACAGCACCAGCATCGCGGCCAGCGCCCAGCGCGGCCAGTTCTTGCGATGTCGCGCGGCGAGCCGGACGAAATACATCAGGAGCAGGATCATGCAGCCGGCGGTCAGCGTCTCGCCCATGATCATCTGATCGGTTCTGACATCGGTCGGCGTGCGGTCCTGGAACGCCACCGACAACGCGTCGAGCGTCAGCGACAGATAGAGCAGCACTTCGAACCACAGCACGTTCCTGGGCACGTTCATCGCTTGGGGCACGTCCATTAGCAAACGCCGGCTCTATTCCTTGGGGAAGTCCAGTCCCATTTCCTTGTAGCGATCGGGATCGTCGCCCCAGTTCTCGCGCACCTTGACGAACAGGAACAGATGCACCGGCACGCCCATGATCTCGGCGATCTCGGCGCGGGCCTGCGCGCCGATCGACTTGATGGTGGCGCCCCCCTTGCCGAGCACGATCTTGCGCTGGCTTTCGCGCTCGACGAAGATCGTCTGCTCGATGCGGATCGACTTGTCCTTGCGGTCGGTCCAGCTGTCGGTCTCGACCGTCGACTGATACGGCAGTTCCTGATGCAGATGGCTGTAGATCTTCTCGCGGGTGATCTCGGCCGCGAGATGGCGCATCGGCGCATCCGACATCTGGTCCTCGGGATAAAGGAACGGCCCGGCGGGCACCATCCTGGCCAGCGTCCGGCGCAGATCGTCGACGCCGTCGCCCGACAGCGCCGAGATCATGAAGGTGTGCTCGAAGCGCATCCGCTCGTTGGCGGCCTGCGCCAGCGCCAAGAGCTTCTCGCGCTGCACGAGATCGACCTTGTTCAGCACCAGGATCTTCGGATGCGCGACGCTCTCGAGCTTGGCCAGGATCGCATTGGCCTCCTCGTCGATGCCCGACTTGGCGTCGAGCAGCACGCAGACGAGGTCGGCGTCGTGGGCGCCGCTCCAGGCGGTCGACACCATGGCGCGGTCGAGCCGGCGGCGCGGCGCGAAGATGCCGGGCGTGTCGACCAGGATGATCTGTGCGTTGTCCTCGATCACGATGCCGCGGATCAGCGCCCGGGTGGTCTGCACCTTGCGCGAGACGATGGTGACCTTGGAGCCCACCAGCGCGTTGACCAGCGTCGACTTGCCGACATTGGGCGCGCCGATCAGCGCGACGAAGCCGCAGCGCGTCGTATCGCCCTGTGCCTCCGCCTGTTCTTTGGCTTCGTCAGTCATTGGTGCCGACGCCTTCGCGCTCGATCATCGCGGATGCTGCTGCCTTCTCGGCCGCGCGCTTGTTGCCGCCGAGGCCCTCGGCGGAAGCCAGGCCCGGCAGGTCGACCGCAACGCGGAATTGCGGATCGTGGTGCGGGCCGGTGCGTTCGACCTCGCGATAGACCGGCGTCGGCAATCCCTTGCCCTGCGCCCATTCCTGCAACACGGTCTTGGGATCGCGCAGCGGCCGGCGCAGCTTGTGCATCCGTTCGGTCCAGTTGCGCTCGACGAACTGGCGCGCCGCCTCGTAGCCGCCGTCGAGGAAGATCGCCCCGATCACCGCCTCGCAGATATCGCCGAGCACGGATTTGCGCAGCCGCGCGCCCTCGACCGCCTTCACCATGCCGAGCTTGATGTCCTCGAGCAGCCCGAGCGACTTGGCGACGTCGGCGCAGCTCTCCTTGCGCACGAGGTCGGCGAGCCGCTTCGACAATTCGCCCTCGTCGGCCTTCGGGAACGCCCGGAACAGCATGTCGGAGACGATCAGCCCGAGCACGTGGTCGCCGAGGAATTCCAGCCGCTGGTAGCTGTCGGCGCGGTTGCGGGTGGCGGGCTTCAGCGCCGAGACGTGGGTGAACGCGGTGGTCAGCAGCACGGGATCCGCGAACGTGTAGCCGATGCGCGCCTCGGTGCCCGCGATCGCGGCCTTGGCCTCGGCGGCCTTGACCGCCTTGCTGCGCCGCTTCTTCGGCGCGGCTGTGCTGTCGGCGGCAGGCGTCTGGCTCGGCTCGCCGGGCGGCGCTTGATCGTTGATGGCTGCGGTATCGTCGTTCATCGCACGATGGAGAATAGGCGATTCCACCGCACCGCGAACGGCCAGCGCCAGATCATCCAGGCCTGCTCACCCTCGGCGATCGAGAAGAAGATCATCTGGGCCCGCCCGATGATGTTCTCGAACGGCACGTAGCCGACCTGCGACAGGAAGCGGCTGTCGGTGGAGTTGTCGCGGTTGTCGCCCATCATGAAGAAATGCCCGGGCGGAACGGTGTAGACGATGGTGTTGTCCATGTAGCTGTTGTCTTGGCAGTCCAGCGCCTCATAGCTGACGCCGTTCGGCAGCGTCTCCTTCCAGCGTTTGACGTGGGTCGCGGCATCGCCGGAGCCGCAGGGGTCCTCGCCGACGTAATCGCTCAGCCGCTCCCGCTTGACCGGCTCGTCGTTGATGTAGAGCAGCCCGTTCTTGACCTCGATGCGGTCGCCCGGCAGGCCGATGACGCGCTTGATGTAGTCGGTGGAGTCATCGCGCGGCAGGCGGAACACCACGATGTCGCCGCGGTTCGGCTCCGAGCCGAAGATGCGGCCGGAGAAGATGTTCGGCGAGAACGGGATCGAATAGTGGCTGTAGCCGTAGGAATATTTCGAGACGAACAGATAGTCGCCGACCAAGAGCGTCGCCTTCATCGACCCCGAGGGGATGTTGAACGGCTGGAACAGGAAGGTGCGGATCACGAGCGCGATCAGAAGGGCATGGATGACGACGCGGATGGTTTCGCCCAAGCCGCTTTCAGATTTGGTCCCGGTGGTCACGCTCATTGCTTTCCCAATTCCCGTGGGCCTTGATGTCCACGCGGTGGCAGAACGTTCTCTTCGCGCGAAGCGCTCGGCCCTCGCGTGAGGAAAATGGCCTTGATTCTGATCTTGAGGGCAAATTCCGGCCTGAGCCCGGAATCCGCGTCTCGCTCGATATACCCTGCGGCGTTTTAGACGGTTGTTCGCAGGGGCGCAATCAATCGCCGCGTCAAAACTTCGCAATTCATTGAAATGTCAATGATTTCAGGGTTTGCTGAAGTTTTCCGGCAAAATTCCGGCGCCGCCGGTTCATCTGGCCGCGGCAACCGCCGAAATTATGACGAAGGCCTGCGCCAGCGGCCAATCGTCCGTGATCGACAGGTCGATCTGGGCCTGCATACCTTCGGGCGTCAGTTCCTGGAGCCGGGCCAGCGCCCCGCCGGTCAGCCGCATCGACGGCCGCCCACCCGGCAGGTTCACCACGCCCATGTCCTTCCACCACACCCCGCGCCGGATACCGGTGCCGAGCGCCTTGGAGCAAGCCTCCTTGGCGGCGAAGCGCTTGGCGTAGGTCGCGACCACCATCTTCTCGTTGTTGACGCGGCGCATCGCCTTGGCGCGCTCGGCGTCGGTGAAGATGCGATCGAGGAAGCGTTCGCCGTGGCGCTCGATCACCTTCGCGACCCGGGTGATGTCGATCAGATCGGAGCCGATGCCGATGATCATGCGCCGACCGCACCCGCCTTGGCGCGGCCGCGGTCCATCGCCGCCCGCATCTCGCGCACTGTCTCGGCGATGCCGACGAACAACGCCTCGCCCATCATGAAATAGCCGATGTTCAGCTCACGGATCTCGGGCAGCGCGGAGATCGTCTGCGCGGTCTCGTAGTCGAGCCCGTGCCCGGCATGGACCTCGAGCCCGGCCGCCTGCGCGAGCCGTGCGCCGGCCACGATCCGGGTCCACTCGGCCTCCGCCTTGTCCTTGTGGCCGTCGACCACGGCGTCGCACCAGCCGCCGGTGTGGATCTCGATGACCGGCGCCTTCAGCTTCGCGGCCATCTCGATCTGCCTGGGATCGGCGGCAATGAACAGCGAGACCCGGATGCCGGCGTCATTGAGCCGTGCGATGAACGGCGCCAGCGCGTTGTGCTGGCCAACCACGTCGAGGCCGCCTTCGGTGGTGAGTTCCTGGCGCCGTTCCGGCACCAGGCAAACCGCGTGCGGCTTGGTGGCGAGCGAAATCCGCATCATGTCGTCGGTCGCCGCCATCTCGAAATTCAGCGGCTTGGAGATCTCGGCCTTGAGCCGCGCCATGTCCTCGTCGCGGATGTGGCGGCGATCCTCGCGCAGATGCGCGGTGATTCCGTCGGCGCCGGCTGTGATCGCGGCAAGCGCCAGCCGCACCGGATCGGGCCGCGCCCCGCCGCGCGCGTTGCGCAGGGTCGCGACGTGATCGACATTGATACCAAGACGGAGCGGAGGAGCGTTCGACATTTTCTGACCTGCAAATCTAGTCGTGTCATGCGCGCGCGGGAGCCGCGCACCCATCTTCAGCCATTGACGCGCTCGACCCGTGCGACGACGGCCTTGGCGCGCAGCTGCGCGATGATAGCGCTGAGATGCTTGAGGTCATAGACCTCAAGATCGATGGTCAGCTCGGTGAAATCAGGCGATTGCCGCGACATGTGGATGTTGTCGATATTGCCGTCATGCTCGGCGATTACGGTCGCGATCTGGGCGAGGCTGCCTGGCTCGTTGACGTTATGGACCAGGATGCGCGCCGGGAAGCGCTGCGGCATGGTCTCGTCGATGTCCCAGCGCACGTCGAGCCAGCGCTCCGGCTCCTCCTCGAAATCCTTCAACGCCGGCGACTGGATCGGATAGATCGTGATCCCCTCGCCCGGCGTGACGATGCCGACGATCCGGTCGCCCGGCACCGCGCCGCCGTTCGGCGCGAACTTCACCGGCAGGTCGGAATTGATGCCGCGCACCGGGATCACCGAGGTGGCGCGCGCCGGATGCGGCGGATTCTGCGTCTTCAGCTTGGCGGCGAGCCCCTTCTTGGCGCCGTAGCGCACCAGCCGCTCTTCCTTGTAGTCGGGATACATCGCGCGCGCGACGTCGGACGCCTTGATCTCGCCGCGGCCGACCGAGGCCATCACCTCCTCGATCGAGCTGCGCGCGAGCCGCGGCAACGCGCCCTTCAGCTTGTCGTCGGCATATTCGATCTTGGCGCGGGCAAACAGGCGGTCGACGATGCGGCGGCCGAGACCGGCATACTGGTCGCGCACCGCATCGCGGGTGGCACGGCGGATCGCGGCGCGCGCCTTGCCGGTGCGGGCGAGCGCCTCCCAGGCCGACGGCGGCGCCGACTGCGCCTTCGAGGTCAAGACCTCGACCTCGTCGCCGTTCTGCAGCTCGGAGGACAGCGGCGCGAACTTGCCGTTGATCTTGCAGCCGACCGCGCTGTTGCCGACACCAGTGTGCACCGCATAGGCGAAATCGATCACGTTGGCGTTGCGCGGCAGCGCGATCAGCTTGCCCTTCGGGGTGAAGCAGAACACCTGGTCGTGGAACAGCTCGAGCTTGGTGTGCTCCAGGAACTCCTCCGGATTGGAGCTCTCGGAGAGGATGCCGATGGTGTGGCGCAGCCAGGCGAAGGCGTTGGACTCATGTTTCAGCCGCTCATGCGGCGAGCCTGCCCCCTCCTTGTAGAAGGCATGCGCGGCGATGCCGAACTCGGCGATCTGGTTCATCTCCTCGGTGCGGATCTGCAATTCGACGCGCTGCTTGCCCGGCCCGATCACCGTGGTGTGGATCGACCGGTAGTCGTTCTGCTTCGGGGTCGAGATGTAGTCCTTGAAGCGGCCCGGCACCACCGGCCAGGTGGTGTGGACGATGCCGAGCGCGCGGTAGCAGGCGCCGACGTCGTCGAGGATGATGCGGAAGCCGTAGATGTCGGACAGCTGCTCGAACCCGACCGACTTGCGCTCCATCTTGGTCCAGATCGAAAACGGCTGCTTGCGGCGGCCGAACACCCGCGCGGTGATGCCGTTGTTCTGCAGGTTCTTGGAGAGCTGGGTTTCGATCTCGCCGATCAGATTGCGGTTGCGCTCGGCCAGTGAATCGAGCCGCTGCTTGACCACCGCATAGGCCTCGGGGTCGAGCACGAAGAACGACAGGTCCTCGAGCTCCTCGCGCATCTCCTGCATACCCATGCGGCCGGCCAGCGGCGCATAGATATCCAGCGTCTCCTCGGCGATGCGGCGGCGCGAGGCCGGCGGCATGAATTCCATGGTCCGCATGTTGTGCAGGCGATCGGCGAGCTTGATCAGCAGCACGCGGACGTCGTCGGCGATCGCCAGCAGCAGCTTGCGCAGATTCTCGGCCTGCTTGGCCTCGCGCGACACCAGTTCCAGCCGCTTCAGCTTGGTGAGGCCTTCGACCAGTGCGCCGATCTCGTGGCCGAACACATGGTCGATCTCGGCCCGCGTCGCTTCGGTGTCCTCGATCGTGTCATGCAGCAGCGCCGCCACGATCGTGGCGTCATCGAGCTTGAGGTTGGTGAGGATCGCGGCGACTTCGAGCGGATGCGAGAAATAGGGATCGCCGGAGGCACGCGTCTGGGTGCCGTGCGCCTTCATGGCGTAGACATAGGCGCGGTTGAGCAGGTCTTCGTTGGTGTCGGGGTTGTAGGAACGGACGCGCTCGACGAGGTCATATTGTCGCATCATGCGCGTTCGCGGCTTGGCCGGCCGCTCCGCCGCGGACGACGCCGGCGCCACCGCGACCGTTTCGGTTGCAGCCTGCATCTGGATGGAACTGCGGCGTCGATACGCCATGAACTCGCTGCCTCTCGCGCGGGACCGGATGTCCCCTGTTCCTCAATCTAGTGCGCTTTTGAATGAAGCTGCACCCCGCGCGGGCCCCGGAACCATTCAAATTCCCGCGCCCGCATAGGACGCACCGTAACAGCGAAATTGTCAACAAAAGCAAAGGCCCGGAGCAATGTCCGGGCCTTTTTCAAATCCGTTCGAAACGAAGAGCTGAACGACGCGCCTACTCGTCTTCCTCGGGCTGCTCTTCCGGGGGCGCGAGCCCCTCGAGGCCCTTCAGCAGCTCTTCCTCGGTCATCCGCTCGACCGCGACCTCGGTGTCGTCGGCATCGACGCTGGCCCCGGCGGAGCCGATCAGCGGCACCGTGTCCGGCTCGGGCTCGTCGACCTCGACGAACTTCTGCAGGGAGTGCACCAGTTCCTCCTTGAGGTCTTCCGGCGAGATCGTCGAATCGGCAATCTCCCGCAACGAAACGACCGGGTTCTTGTCATTATCGCGATCAACCGTGAGTTGCGACCCCGACGAGATCATCCGGGCGCGATGCGCAGCCAACAGGACGAGGTCGAAACGATTGTCGACCTTATCAATGCAATCTTCGACGGTGACGCGAGCCATCTCGAGGCGCTCCGTGGTAAAAGGGATCGAACATGTAGGTTATGAGGGTTAGTTATAGGGCTGGTCCCGGTTTCGCAAGGTAAAATTTGTGATTTGCCTTCCCAACTGGCTCTGATAACCCGGTCTGCCGGGGCCAGAAGGGCCGGAGCGTCTGACGACATGGCTTGGTTGCTGTCCCGGACAAGTAAATCTCTCGATTGCAATGTCAAAGGTCTAGGCTTTTTGCCCTCGCCTCACCATAATTGCGGTGGTGACTGTCGTGGGGAAAGATTCACAGAACTTTAGGCAGCAGCGCCGGAAATTGCGCGCGGTTGATCACCGCCGCGCTAAGAACACTAACAACCACGCGAGAACACTTTGATGTCGTCACCTGTTTCCAACAAGATCGCGCTCTTCATCGACGGAGCCAATCTTTACGCCACCGCAAAGACGCTGGGCTTCGACATCGACTACAAGCGCCTTCTCAAGGAATTCCAGAGTCGCGGCACGCTGCTTCGCGCGTTCTACTACACGGCGATCATCGAGGATCAGGAGTACTCCTCGATTCGTCCGCTGATCGACTGGCTCGACTACAACGGCTACACCGTCGTCACCAAGGCGACCAAGGAATTCATCGACGCCAGCGGCCGCCGCAAGGTAAAGGGCAACATGGACATCGAGCTCGCGGTCGATGCCATGGAACTCGCCGAGCATATCGACCAGATGATCCTGTTTTCCGGCGATGGCGACTTCCGCTCGCTGGTCGAGGCCGTGCAGCGCCGCGGCGTTCGCGTCACCGTCATCTCGACGATTGCCAGCCAGCCGCCGATGATCGCCGACGAGCTGCGCCGCCAGGCCGACGTCTTCACCGATCTCGTCGAGCTGCAATCCAAGCTCGGCCGCGATCCGTCCGAACGTCCGGCCCCCCGCGAGCCCCGCGAACCGCGTCACCACTCCCCGCAATTCCTGCAGCGTGCGACCACCATGGCCCCACGGGGAGCCGATGACGATTTCGACGAGTAATCTCGTCACTGCTGCGACGCGACCCGACAGCAACTGTCAGCTCTGCCCAAGGCTGGCCGACTTCCGCGCAGAAGCCCGCACGCGCAACCCGGACTGGTTCAACTCGCCGGTGGACTCGTTCGGCGATCCGAATGCGCGGCTGCTGATCGTTGGCCTGGCGCCCGGCATGCAGGGCGCCAACCGCACCGGCCGTCCGTTCACCGGCGACTACGCCGGTGACCTGCTCTACGCGACCTTGCTCGAATACGGCTTCGCCAGCGGAGTCTATCAGGCGCGCCCGGACGACGGCATGAAGCTGGTCGACGCGCGGATCAGCAACGCGGTGCGCTGCGTGCCGCCGCAGAACAAGCCGCTGCCGGCCGAGATCAACACCTGCCGGCAATTCCTCCGCGCCACCATCGCGACGATGCCGAAGCTGCGCGCGATCGTGCTGCTTGGCCGAATCGCGCACGAATCAACATTGCGGGCGTTGGACATTCGCCTGGCCGCAGCGCCCTTTGTGCACGGCGCAGTGCATAGCAGAGGCAAATTCAAGCTCTACGACAGCTACCACTGCTCGCGCTACAACACGAACACCGGCGTGCTGACGACCGCTATGTTCCGGAAGGTGTTCGCGACCGTGCGCGAGGAACTCGGCTAGCGCGCTTTCCGGTATCCGCTTTGCGAAACGCAATCCGCAAATGTCGGGGACACCCTGCGCTATTTCGGAATAATAGAAGAATATCCCTGAGTTGCCCGACGTGTCAAGCTGCCTGGTCGAGCGCCGGCCGCGGCCGGCTCCTTTGCATGGGGTTGTTCCTCGGTATTTTGGCAACGCCCCGTGCGACGGCCCCCAGACTTCGTATCGCGCTAGTCCTTTCGCGGGTTGGCCTGCAGCCATTCCAGCACGTCGCCGGCGTTCCGGTCGGGCGGAAACACCGGATAGAACACGTGGCTGATGCGCGCGTCGTCGATCACAAGGGCGAGCCGCCTGATCAGGGTCAGGCCCGCGACCGCCATCGTCGGCAATCTCAGCGCGTGCGTCAGCTCCAGCGCTTCGTCCGACAGCACCGGAAACGGCAGATGCAGGCGCGAGGCCATCTCGGTCTGGTAGGCATTGCTTTGCGTCGACAGCCCGAACACCTGCGCGGCGCCGGCCGCCTTGAGCTCGGCGAACAGGTCGCGGAACGCGCAGGTCTGCGGCGTGCAGCCGCGCGCACCCGGGATCATGTCCCAATCATCGACCAGCCCGATCTTGCCGGGCTCGCCGGTTCGCGGATAGGCGAACACCACGGTGCGGCCCGTAAGCGTCGATAACGTCACCGACATGTCGTTGGTGGCCCGCAGGGTCACCGGCGGGATCGTCATGCCGACAAGATGCGCCGCGCCGCCATCGTCGGTCGGCGGGGGGATCTTGCTCCAGTCGACGTCGGTCAGGCTCGATTGCGTCATGTCCGGCTCCAAGAAGTGGCGAATGGCGAGTGGCGAATACGAATTGAAAAAGGATGTCCTTCCTGCCCTATTCGCCACTCGCCATTCGCTACTCGCTCTACCCGCGCGCCCGCATCAGGCGGCCCTTCTCGCGGCTCCAGTCGCGCTTTTTCTCGCTCTCGCGCTTGTCGTGCAGCTTCTTGCCCTTGGCGACCGCGAGCAGCAGTTTGGCACGGCCGCGCTCGTTGAAGTACAGCTTGAGCGGAATGAGCGTCATGCCCTCGCGGTCGACCGCGCCGAGCAGCTTGTTGATCTGCTTGCGGTGCAGCAGCAGTTTTCGCGGCCGCTTCGGCTCGTGGTTGAAGCGGTTGGCCTGCAGATATTCCGGGATATTGGCGTTGATCAGCCAGATCTCGCCGTCCTTGGAATCCGCATAGGATTCCGCGATCGTGCTCTTGCCGCTGCGGATTGACTTCACCTCGGTGCCGGTCAGCGAAATGCCGGCCTCGATGGTGTCCTCGATGGCGTAGTTGAAGCGGGCCTTTCGGTTCTCGGCGACAACCTTGATCGGGCGTTCGTTCTTCTCGGCCACTTTAGCTCTTCTTGAGGAGGTCGCGGATTTCCGTCAGCAGCACGACCTCGTCGGACGGCTTCGGCGGCTCGGCGGGCGCAGCCGCCTCCTTGCGCTTGAATTGGCTCATCAGGCGGATCACGATGAACAGCACGAAGGCGACGATCACGAAATTCACGATCAGCGTGATGAAATTGCCGTAAGCCAGCACCGCGCCCTGCTTCTTGGCATCGGCCAAATTGGTGGCGGTCACGTTCTTGGCGAGCGGGATGAAGTAGTTCGAGAAGTCGAGACCGCCGATCATGCCGACGATCGGCATGATGATGTCGCCGACCAGCGAGTTGACGATGGCGCCGAAGGCCGCGCCGATGATGACCGCAACGGCGAGGTCGACGACGTTACCCTTCATGGCGAAATCGCGGAATTCCTTCAGCATCCCGATCCCCTTCTGTTCGACGTTGCGCACGGTAGTGTTCACGGCGGTATGGTCCCGGTTCAGTTGATCAGGCCGGCATGCACCATGGCGCTGCGGACCGCCTGGCGGGTGGATTCGCTGACCGGCACCATCGGCAGGCGCAGCTTCTCGTCGAGCTTGCCGAGCAGCGACATCGCATATTTCACCGGCGCCGGGTTGCTCTCGATGAAGAGGTTGGTGTGCAGCGGCATCAGCTTGTCGTGGATCTTGAGCGCCGTGGTGACATCGCCCTTCTGCCAGGCGGTCTGGAATTCCGCGCACAGCCGCGGCGCGACGTTCGAGGTCACCGAGATGCAGCCATGGCCGCCATGGGCCATGTAGCCGATGATGGTGGCGTCCTCGCCGGACAGCTGGTTGAAGTCCTCGCCCATCGCGGCGCGCTGCTGCGAGACCCGCACCATGCTCGCGGTCGCGTCCTTGACGCCGGCGATGTTCTTCAGCTCGAACAGCCGCTTCATGGTGTCGACCGACATGTCGATCACCGAGCGCGGCGGAATGTTGTAGATGATGATCGGAATGCCGATCGCATCGTTGATCGCCTTGAAGTGCTGATACAGGCCTTCCTGGGTCGGCTTGTTGTAGTACGGCGTCACCACCAGCACGGCGTTGGCGCCGGCCTTCTCGGCATGCTCGGCGAGCTCGATCGCCTCCTTGGTCGAATTGGAGCCGGCGCCGGCGATCACGGGCACCCGGCCCTTGGCCTCCGCGATGCACCACTCGACCACCCGCTTGTGCTCGTCATGGCTCAGCGTCGGGCTCTCGCCGGTGGTGCCGACCGGCACCAGACCGTGGGTGCCTTCCGCGATCTGCCAGTTCACGAGACCGCGGAACGCCGCCTCATCGACCGCGCCGTTTTTGAAGGGCGTCACCAAGGCAGTGAATGATCCCCGGAATTTTGTCTTGGCTGCCATGGACTTCCTCCAAACGCTTCAGGCTAAAGGCTAGGTCGACGGACCCTTGTTGTTGTCGTGCTTCACGTCCGTGCAACCGGCACCCGGTTGTTGCGAAACGCCATGTAAGGCAATTCATATCGGGTCTGGCCGACAGGCGAAAGGGCCGCACCGTACCTATTCCCAGCCGGTTCCAGCCGCGATTTTGCCGTTGTGCTGGCGCAAACAGCCGCACCGGCAGGCTTCTTAGTATTTTGTCTACGTTTTCAATCAAATAAGAACCCATGGCCCGAACGATCCGATGATTCGGGGCCGCAGAGGACTTCTGTGATCCGATCCGCCCGCGCAGGCACATTGCGATCGACGGCGCTGGCGACGAGCCTGGCGCTCGTCGTCGGCCTTGCCGCCGTCACGGCCAGTGCATGGGCCGCCGAAGACGCGCCCGCAGCCAAGCCGGCTGCCCAGGACACGACTGCCAAATCCAGCGCTGCGAAGCCGGCCGCGCCGAAGAGTGCGGCTCCCAAGAGCACCACTCCCAAGAGCTCGACCGGGAAGCCGGTGCATTCCAAGCCGGCCGCGAGCAAGAGCGGCGAAACCAAACACAGCGCAGCCAAGACCGACGCTGCCAAGACGACCGCGTCCAAGTCCGGCACGGCCAAGACGGACGGCGCCAAGACAGACGGCGCCAAGGCCGCTCCCAAGGCCGAGGCCCACAAGACCACGACTCCTAAGTCCACCGAATCCAAGACCACCGCTTCCGCGACATCAAAGCACACTGCGCCGGCCGCAACAGGAACGATCTCGACCAGGTCGGTGCCCGCGCCCGCGCTGGTTCCGGCGACCCGCCAGCATGCCGCGCCGATCGCGCGCAAGCCGGTGCTGCCTGCGGCGATCGCCGCGACATCGTCGACGTCGCAGTCGGACAAGGAAGCGCTCGCCGGCGTCGTCGAGCTGCTGCGCAAGCGCAAGCCGTCGGATGCCACCGAGGCCGAGGCCTCGATCTCCGATCCGGTCGCGCGCAAGCTTGCCGAATGGCTGATCCTGCGCAGCGAGGACAATGGCGCCTCGGTCGAACGCTACCGCGCCTTCCTCGACGCCAATCCGAGCTGGCCGTCGCAGACGTTCCTGCGCCGCCGCATCGAAGCCTCGCTGTGGGACGACCGTCGCGACGACTCCGTTGTCTGGGGCTGGTTCCAGAATGAATCGCCGGTCTCGGCCAAGGGCAGGCTCGCGCTCGCCAAGGTGATGCTCGGGCGCGGCGACCGCGGCAATGCCGAGCGCCTGGTGCGCGAGGCCTGGCGCAACGATCCGATGAGCGAGGACACCGAATCCGCCGCGCTCGAGATGTTCGGCTCGTTCCTGACCGCCGGCGATCACAAGGCGCGCATGGACACCATGCTCTACGGCACCGACAACGAGGCCGCCGGCATCCGCGCGGCCAAGCGCCTCGGCTCCGGCTATCTGGCGCTGGCCAAAGCGCGGATCGCGGCCAACCGCAAGGGCTCGAACCTGCGCGCGCTGCTCGAAGAGGTGCCGCGCGAATTGTCCGGCGACACCGGCTATCTGTTCGCCAAGATCCAGCTGCTCCGCCGCGAGGAGAAATTCGCCGAAGCCGCGCAGCTGATGCTGAGCGCGCCGAGGGACGCTGCGCGCCTCTACAACGTCGACGAATGGTGGGTCGAGCGCCGGCTGCTGGCGCGCAAGATGATCGACGTCAACGAGTTTCGCACCGCCTATCTGATCGCGCGCGACGCGGCGCTGCCGGCGCGCGACATCTACAAGACCGAGCAGGAATTCACCGCGGGCTGGATCGCGCTGCGCTTCCTCAACGATCCCGCCCTCGCCGCCCAGCATTTCGCGCGGATCGGCGTCGGCAGTGCCAACCCGACGGCGCTGGCGCGCGCCGGCTATTGGCAGGGCCGTGCCGCGGAGGCTGCCGGCCGCAGCCAGGAGGCGCGCGCCGCCTATGGGCGCGCGGCCGAACAATCCACCAGCTATTACGGCCAGCTCGCGCGCGCAAAACTCGGCCTGCCGCAGATCGAGCTCAACAGCGCGCCGCGCGGCCGCGGCGCCGACCGGCTCGAGATCGTGCGCGCGGTCGCCCTGCTCTACGAAATCGACGCCCGCGAGCTCGCGATCCCGATCTTCGGCGACATGGGCGACAACGGCGATCCGGAAGCGCTGGCCGGCCTCGGCGAGCTCACCGCGCGCCACGGCGATGCCCGCGGCATGCTGCTGATGGGCAAGGCCGCACTCAACCGCGGCCTGCCGTTCGACCACTACGCCTATCCGGTCAACGGCATCCCCTCGTTCCGCCAGGTCGGGCCCGAGGTCGAGCAGAGCGTGGTCTACGCGATTGCGCGGCAGGAGAGCGCGTTCAATCCGGCGGTGGTGTCGCCGGCGCAGGCCTACGGCTTGATGCAGGTGACGCCGGACGCCGGACGCTACGTCGCCAAGCGCGCCGGCATCGGCTTCGACCTCAACCGGATGAAGACCGACCCGGTCTACAACGCGATGCTCGGCGCCGCCGAGCTCGGCGGCCTGCTCGAAGACTATCGCGGCTCCTACATCCTGACCTTCGCCGCCTACAATGCCGGCCGCGGCAGCGTGCGGAAGTGGATCGAGCGTTATGGCGACCCGCGCGACCCCAAGGTCGACGCGGTCGACTGGGTCGAGCTGATTCCGTTCTCGGAGACGCGGAACTACGTCCAGCGGATCATGGAGAACCTGCAGGTCTATCGCGCCCGGTTCGGCGGCGGCACCCGATTGCAGATCGAGGCCGACCTGCATCGCGGCACCGGGGTTGAATGAGCCGTTGCGGCCGGTTTTCAACAGCCGTGCGGCGACGCGCCTCCGGCCCCGCCCCATCTTCAGCCTAAACCATTGTTACGGCTTATATTTCCGTCCGTGATCCGAGCCGGCGCCGGCTAGCCGATGCGCGATGTAAGGGCTCGGTGCCCGCCCGCGGGCCGCCGGAGACCGCGCTGCCACCAAATCACCTTGTCGCAATCTGAATCTGCCGCTTGCGGCTCAGCGCCCACTCGGGCATATCGGCGCCACCGGAGAGGTGGCCGAGTGGCTGAAGGCAACGCTTTGCTAAAGCGTCATACGGTCTCAAGCTGTATCGAGGGTTCGAATCCCTCCCTCTCCGCCAGCCCGTTGAAATCGCCACAGAATTTCGGCACTTTTGATTGAGCCCGCTCGCCTGATACAAGCGGGCTTTCTTTTCCTATTCCGCCGGATCGGGCTTCCGCAGCGAGTCGCGGCTTCCTTGGTGCATCCAACGGACCGCAGCAGCTAAGACACAATGTTGAAATTGGACGCGCTAACGGTGCTCGAGGTCGCGCCGTTCAGCCACACCGACGTGTCGCTGTCGACCTGAACGACGAAGTAGGCGCCGTTCTGGTAGGAGTGCGACAGCACGTCCGCAAACGAACTGAAGCCTGTGCCGTTCAGTTGCACCGTGTCGGTGGCGGCATTGAAATCCTGAATCACCTGGACGCTCGGCACATCGTTGGAGACAAAAGTGTTGTTGCCGCCACCGCCGAAATAATAGTTCACGCCGGTGCCGCCATCGAAATAGTCGTTGCCTGCACCGCCCAACAGCACATCGGTGCCGTCGCCGCCAAACATCACGTCGTTGCCGGCTCCCCCGTAGAGGTAGTCGTTACCTCCGTATCCGTAGGCGGTATCGTCGCCGGCATCGCCAATCAGCACGTCATTGGCGCCAGAGCCAACAGCGACATCGTTGCCGTCGCCTCCATAGGCCGTGCCTCCGCCGGACGGCATGTACAGGTAATCATCGCCCGCGTTGCCTTCGAGCAGGTCGACACCTTGATCGCCGATAAGGGTGTCCGCGCCCTGGCCGCCGTAAATGCTGTCGTTGCCCTGTCCTCCGTAGGCCATCAGCCGGTCGGTGACTGATCCGGAGCTACTGATGATAATACTGTCGTTTCCATCGCCGCCCTGGAGCACAGTCAGGGTGTTACCCAAGCCGATGGTGCCGCCATAGATCGTGTCATCGCCGGCGCCGCCGTCGATCGCAGACCCCGGTCCAGTGATGACGTCGTTACCGAGGCCACCATAGGCGTTCCCCAGACGGAAAGACCCGTCCCAGCCCGTGGTGATCGTATCATTGCCTTCGCCGCCATAAAGGAAACTGCCTTGGCCCTGGATGGAATCGTCGCCTCCATCTCCTGACAAGGTCGAATCGAAGGCTGACAGAGTGTCATTGCCTTCGCCGCCGTAGATTATGGCTGAATCCTCGTGAGAGATGCTCGAACTGAGGCTATCGTTGCCATTGCCGCCATAGATGACGCTACCGGTCGTCGTCGCAACGAGCGTATCGTTGCCGTCTAGTCCATAAAATACGTCCTCACCTGCAGTTGCGGCGTGGTCGTCGTCGCTCAGCGTTCCAACGTACGTTGTCATGGCGTCCTCCGCATATCCCGGTCACAGAGTATAGTAAGGGAGTATAGCAAGCTCGCAGCACTACCAAAGGTAGACGATGGTGCGAGCGTGGTGTCGGGAACCGCAGTCCGGGAACCGGTGTCTATGCACCTCCGGCCGCAATTCGAACTCATTGCAGCTTGCTGGAGGGTTGCCGTCTCACCCTCATGGTGCCGATCGACCTGCTTTCCGGAGCTTATGGCCAGCCCCGGACGGTTGACCTCACAGAACTTTATTTACCTTTTCGGCACCACAAATCGGACGAGATAAAGCTTCGGAAGCGAAGCATCGCGATATTGGCTTCCGGTGAGACGCAACAGGCAGCAAGCTCCATGGCCGACTACAACTTGGAAGGACCCGTCTGGTCATCGAAGACCATCACGTGGAGTTTTGCCACGGCCAATTTCTCGGGGCAGCCCGAGACATACTCGGCGTTTTTTCAGCCCGGTGAATATGAGCAGGAAATCATCGATGCCTTGAGGCGATGGTCTGCCGTGGCCGATGTGACGTTCGTCGAGGTGGCGGATTCTGCCAGCGCCGACATCCGTTTTGGACTCGGCACTTTTGACGGCCCTTACGGGATCCTGGCAGAGACCTCGTACTACTACTCCAACGGCGACTTTCTGCCCGATGTCACGATCAGCTTTGACCAGGCCGAGACTTACTCGTCTACGTCCAGCGGCTTGGAGCTTTCGGGAGGAATAAGTTTCGAGGCCGTCGCGACCCACGAAATCGGCCATGCGCTGGGCCTGGCTCATTACGACGGCGGCCCGGCCATCATGAACACCTACGCTACCGCCGGCGTGACCAATCTGACGCAGTCGGACATCGACGGCATTCAGGCACTTTATGGACCGGCCTCCGGCCAACCGGATGTCCCAGCCGGCACCGTCGTCACCAACGGCTCGGCGGCGAATGATGTTCTGCTGGGAAGCAATGCGGCCGATGCCATCTACGCCTTCGGCGGCAACGACTACATCTATGCCTACGGAGGCGACGACTTTCTGTTCGGCGGCGACGGCACTGATGTCCTGCTTGGCGGCAGCGGAAATGACGCGCTTTATGGCGGCACGGGCTTCAACTACCTGTATGGCGGCGACGGCAACGATGCGCTGTTCGGCTCGGGGGGAACGTCGGCGTCCGATGTCAACGTGATGTTCGGCGAAGCCGGGAGCGACCTGCTCTATGGCGGAGCCGGCACGAACTATTTTTACGGCGGCGCTGGCGTCGACACCATGTTCGGCGGTTCCGGGCTGAACATCTTCATCTCGTCAGGCGAGAGCGACGGCAACGTCATCTATGGCGGTTCGGGCCAGAACTACGTCTACGGCTCCAACGGAGGCGACACAGTCACGGGCGGCAGCGGCGTCGACGTGTTTCTGATGGGCTCCGGTAACGACCTGATCAGCGGCGATGGCGGGGTTGACTACGCGTGGGGCGGCGGCGGGAGGGATACATTCCTGATCAGCGATGCCTCATCTGGAGTCATGGTGATCGAGGACTTCAACACGGGCGGTGTGAATGACCTCCTGAGCTTCGCAGCTACGTCGCTCCATTCGTTTGCCGATGTTCAGGCAGCCGAGTTCTATTCGCCCGGCATCAACACCACGATCATCACGGACGCGGCCGGCAACGCCGCCTGGCTGATCGGCATCGCGCCCGGACAGCTCAGCGCAAGCATGTTCAGCTTCGCTTGAGACGGTCGTTCCGCGCGCCCCCTTTCAGGGTGGTGGTCGCCAACAGCGCCACCGGGCTGTTCGCCTGAAAAGGCGCCGCACCACTTCCGGACCGTTGGGGGGCACACGGTTGGACACGGTTTGATAGAGGCGATCGCCGACAGCAAGCCTCGCCTGGACACCGGCATTCACCTCCGCGTGAATGAAACATCATTTCCACCGCCGCGAAGCGAGCGCGCAACAAACCGCGCTCAGCATCCCCGCATTGTTTTCATTCACCTGAATATTTTCCGGAGTAGAACCATGCAGCAAGACAGTGGCGTTCAATTCCAGGATCTCGACCGGGTTTTGCACAATGCCCAGCTTCGTCGCTCCGCCGACCTCGGTCCCTGGCTACGGCAGTGCTTTTCGCCCAAGGTAACCAGGCTCGTCTTCGCAACGTCGCTGGCTTGCATGGTCGTCGTGCTGGCGATCATCGCCGCCCCGCGGCCCGTCTCGAGCGCTGCACTTGGCAGCCAATGGCAATGCAGCAAGGCGGCGTTCGTCCTAACGACCTGTCGCCAAGCCGGCCCTGCGCACTCATAGCGAGCAGCCGCATTGCCTGCAGGAACGGTCAAGGAAGCAAAGGTGATCTGACCCAACCGCGCGAAAGGGATCGCACGACCGCGACCTTGCTTGGCCGGTGAAACCATTTGGCGGGCGATACCGTAGCTGGAGCGCCGGCCGCTTTCTTCCATTTTGGTGCTACCGGCCGGCTGGGGCCGTTCGGTCTTTCCCAGTCACGGACGGCCCCACTTTGCGCCCATCCATGCTGGGTGTCAGCTTTCCCTCGGCCGGATTATCTGGCATCAAATCGTCATGAACGATCCTCCGCCTGGTCGGGATCGGGCTGTACGCGACGACATAAGAGACGACATAAGAAGAATTGGGATGAACGGCCCAAGCCGCGGTCTCAGGATAGCGATCTGCTTCGCGCTGGCTCTCGTTCTGCCGGCTGCGCAGCCGCCGCCAAGGGTACATGCCCGCGATGCGTGGGGTGTGGTTGACAGGGAATGTCGCGATGTCGTGCCGCCGCAGGCCAAGATTCGGGCATGCCTCAACCTGCTCAGGGATCGACGGCTCTCGACCGCCTATCTTGCGCCGATCAACGGGGAAATATCGAGCACGTTCGAGAGCTTGCGGGATTACGCCAACGCCATCAAATACAAGAAGATCGAAATTGAGCGCGCGAACACTGCGGTGACGCAACCTTCTCCGTCGCGCGAAGCTCTTCCTGCGAGTTTTGGCGCGATGTCTCTCCGTTACATGGAGCTCGGGACATTGCAGTCGCTCAATCGCCTCGCCAACTTCAACAGCCAGTCCGATGAAGCGCGCCGAGGCGCCGCCGAGGAGCAAGGCAACTACAATCTGGCGCTGTCATACAACCCGATGAACTACAGGGCCTATCGCTACCGGGCCGACATTCACAGCCTGTTCTGCGACAGCGCGTCCGCCGCTCAGGACATGGAGGCCGCAGTCAGGTTTGCCGAACAGACCGGAGACCAGGATGCCGCGCGCGACTACAAGCGCGCCGCGCTCAGCGCCTGCATTCCGGCCTGGCGCCGCGACTAGCCGGCGAGACCAAGGCTGCGCCCGCCGGTGGCCTCTTCCGCGCCAGACCGCCCCGACCGTAGTCCTGCGGACCCGCAACTGGCAGGCAATTTGCGATGTCTCCGTGAACGGTTCGGCGCCAGCTGTTCCCTGTGCCGAACTCAGACATTCGGAGCCCGCAAATGAACATGCATCATCGTTTTGAGACAGCCCGCGGACGCGCCGGACGCGAGTCGACGATCAGCAAGATGCTGTCCGACCTGGCCCGCGCCTGCCAGCAGATCGAAGCCGACATCGCGACCGAAGAAGCGCGCACGGGAATTTACGACCGATCGGACGCAAGGTATCCAATCCTGGCAAGGTCGCTCAACGAGCGGTGCGCCAATCTCAAGGGCACCATCGCCACACTCGAGCAGCGTATCACCGAGGGATCTCGGCGCTAACGGCGTCAGCCGCTGCCGCGGGTCGACGGATCGAGATTCCGGTTCTCGCCCGGCGGGATCGGCCCAAAGCCTGGATATCTGTACCAGCCCGAAGGGACAGGCTGTTCGCTTGGAGCAATGATGAGGTGCTGTCGCACCCGCCGGTGATGTGCCGTTGCCGCGTCGGCAGCCGCGTTCACGAGGGCCAACGTCAAGGCCAAGGACATACGCAAGGACATCCGCAAGGACACACGCAAGGCGACACGCATCGCGATCACTCCGTTTCAATGAACAAGTGATCGCCGACCGTAACGCTCCATTCCGCCCCGGCCCCTCACCCCTGATCAAAACGGCGAGATCGCCGATCTCCGTGACCTATCGCGCATCGCGCGCGGTCCTCCGCGGCCGCGGGAAGGCCTGCGCGCAGGCGACGCCGAGCAGCGCGAGGCCGCCGCCGATGACGTGGAAGGGCCTGACCGGCTCGCCCAGCATCACGATCGCGGCGACGCCGGTCAGCACCGGCAGCAGGTTCATGAAGATCGCGCAGCGGTTCGGGCCGAGTTGCGCGACACCACGGATCCAGAGGAACGGCAGCACCACCGAGGCCAGCGCGCCGGCATAGAGGATCAGCGGCAGCGTTGCGCCATTGATCTGCCGCAGCGGTGCCGGGGTCGCGAGGAATGCGGGAAACATCACGGCCAGCGCGCACAGCGCCTGCATGAAGGTCGATTGCCATCCGGTGATCGGCAGATTCCAGCGCTTCAACAGCACGCCATACAACGCATAGACCATCGCGGCGAGCAGCATCAGCGCGTCGCCCGCGTGCACGCCGCTCTGCAACAGCGACGGCAAGTCGCCGCCGCTGACGAGATAGACCAGCCCCGCAAACGACAGAGGCGCGCCCCAGAGCATGCCAAGCGTCGGCTGCTCGCCGAGCAGCGCGGCACTGAGCGCGACCGTCAACAGCGGTGTCAGCGCAGTGAACACGGCCATGTTGGTCGCGGTGGTGGTCTCGGCGGCCAGATACGACAGGCTCTGGAACAGGCACATCGCGAGGAAGCCGAGGATCGCGAGCGGACCGAGATGCGGCCAGATCGCGCGCCGATTGCGCCAGGCGGCGCGCGCCACGAACGGCGACATCAAGAGCACCGCGACCAGCAGGCGATAGAAGGTGATCGCCTGCGGACCGATCGTGTGCGCCGAGAGGCGCGAGACGATGACGTTGCCGGCCCACAGCACGATGGCAACGAAGGGATACAGGAGTGCAACATTCTTCTTGAACATGATCCGGCAGCGCGTTGGTGAAGGACCCACCAGCAACTAGCTGTCGCGCCAAAGTCCGTCTCACGCTAGAATGACCTCGCCTAGCGAGATTGGGACATACGATTGGGACTTGCGATTGGGACTTGCGAGACGAACGTGTTGGACGAGCTGATCACACGGCACCTCGACTATCACGCCACGGCACGGCCGATGGCGGCGATGGAGATCGACTATCCGAGCGGCGCGTCGACCGGCCAGCATGCGCATCCGCGCGGGCAATTGCTCTACGCGATCGAAGGCGTGATGATCGTGCGCTGCGCCGAGGGCACCTGGGTGGTGCCGCCCAACCGCGCGGTATGGCTGGTCGCCAATCTCGCACACGAGGTCCGGATGTGCGGCGCGGTCAAGATCCGCACGGTGTTCGTTGATAGCACCGCGGCACCCGATCTGCCGCAGACCAGCTGCGTCTTCACGGTCTCGCCGCTGCTGCGCGAATTGTTCGTCGCGGCGATGCGGGTGCCGCTGGACTACACCCCCGGCACCAGCGACGAGCGGCTGATGCGGGTGCTGCTCGACCAGCTCAGCGAAATCGATGTGCTGCCGCTGCATTTGCCGATGCCGCGCGACATCAGGCTGGCGCGGATCTGCAAGGCGCTGGTGAACCGCCCGGACGATGCCTCGACCGCCGGGCAATGGGCGCGAAGGCTGAAGCTGACGTCGAAGACGATCCATCGCCTGTTCGCGAAGGAAACCGGCATGACCTTCGGCGAATGGCGTCAGCAGGCCCGCCTGCTGTTCGCGCTCGAACGCCTCGCGCAGGGCGCGCGCGTGGTCGACGTCGCGCTCGATGCCGGCTATGCCAGCCAGAGCGCCTTCACCGCGATGTTCCGCAGGCATTTTGGCGTGCCGCCCAACGCGTTTTATCGATAGCGCGTGGCGGCGGGATAGCTAGCGCTCCGCAGGCGCGGACTGCGCCGCCGGTCCCAAAATCCATTCCCTGAACGCTGCGATCTTCGGAAGCCCCTGCCGGTTGTCGGGGCAGACGAGATAGTAGGCGAACTCCTCCAGATGCGCGGTATCGAGCAACTGGATCAGTTCGCCGCTCTCGATCTCGCTTGCGACCATCGCCGCCGGCAGCAGGCCCGCGCCCTGCCCGGTCAGCACGGCCTTCAGCAGCAGGCTGCTGTCGTCGAACGAGGGACCGCGCGGCGCGCAGACCTCTTCGATGCCGTTGGCCTGAAACCACAGGCTCCAGCCCTTGCGATCGGCGTCGTGGACCTGCGGCCAGCCCGCGAGATCAGCGGGAGAGGCCGGCCGCCCGAGCCGCGCAACCAGCGAGGGCGCCGCCACCACCACCATCGCGACCGTGACGACGCGGTCGCTGCGTAGCCCCGGATAGCGGCCAAGGCCGTGGCGCACCGCGACGTCGATGCCGCTGCGCGAGAAATCGACCAGCGTGTTGCTGGTGACGATCTGAAGATCGATCTCGGGATGCGTGTGCTGGAACGACGCCATCCGCGGCACCAGCCAGGCCGACGCGAAGAACGGCGTGACGCTCACCGTCAGTGTGCCGACGTCGACAGATGCAGCGACGCGGCGCGAAGCTTCCGCGATCTGGCGAAACGCATTGCGGATCGACGGCAGATAGTCGCGCCCGGCGTCGGTGAGGTAGATGCCGCGCGGCACCCGCTCGAACAGTTTTGTGCCGAGATGCGCTTCCAGCGTCTTGAGCATCTGGCTGACCGCGCCCGGCGTCACGCACAGCTCCTCGGCCGCGAGCTTCACCGAAAGATGGCGGGCGGCGGACTCGAACGCCTTGAGCGCGTTCAGGGGTGGAAGCCGGCTTTCCATGATTTAGATTTTCTAATCTCAATCCCGCAGCAAATCTGGTTTGCCAATTCAGCTATTCAGCGTTGGATTAGCCTATCTCAACGCTGAAAGCCGCGTCAACGCAGAGAAATCAGAGCCAATAAAGTTAGATTATCTAATCATCAAATGGAGCTCTGACGGCGGCTTTCGGTTTCCTGATGGAGACAAGACATGACTGATATCCCCAACAAGCTCGCTTTGCGCGAGATCGGCGCGCGCGGCCAAACCGGCCAACTCGTCGATCGCATCAACGCATCGCAAGCAGGCAGCCTGCCCGGCCTGCTCGACTTTCAATGGCTCGACGCCGGACGTGGCCACATCCGCGGCCGCTTCGAGATCGCCGCGAAGCACTTCTCGCCGCACGGGCTGTTGCACGGTGCAAGCCTCGTCGCGTTGGCGGATACCGCGTGCGGGTTCGGCTGCCTCGCCTCCTTGCCGGACGGCGCGATCGGCTTCGCCACCTCAGAGCTGAAGACCAACTTCATCGGTGCCGCGCGCGACGGCAGCGTGAGCTGCGAAGCCCACCTCGTTCACGCCGGCCGCACCACCCAGGTGTGGGACGCGGAGATCAAGAGCGAGGCGACCGGCAGGACCATCGCGCTGTTCCGCTGCACGCAGATGCTGCGCTATCCGCCGGCCAAGCCAGCAGATCGCGCAGCTTAGGGAGAACGAACATGAGGAACGCGGTCATGCACGCCGGTTATCAGAGAGCAAAACCGTTCTACGGCTGGGCGGTCGTCGCGGCCGCCTTCGTCGTGACCATGATCGGCTTCGGCAGCGCCTACACGTTCTCGTCCTTTGTCGAGTCGTTGCAGCGGGAGTTCGGCGCCTCGCGCGGCTCGGTCTCGCTGGTGTTCTCCTTCGCGGGCTTCCTGTATTTCGGCCTCGGAATCGTCTCCGGCCCGCTTGCCGATCGCTGGGGCGCGCGCCGGCTCGCTTGCCTTGGAATGGCACTGGTCGGTCTCGGCATGGTGCTGGCGGGACAGGCGCAGACCATCCTTCAGGTCTATGCCGCCTACAGCATCGGGATCGGCGCCGGCGTCGGCTGCGCCTATGTCCCGACACTGGGCGCCGTGCAACGCTGGTTCGTCCGGCGGCGCGGTTTTGCGTCGGGCCTCGCCGTCAGCGGGATCGGCGTCGGCACGCTGGTGATGCCGCCGCTCGCGACCTGGCTGATCACGAGCCTCGGCTGGCGCGACGCCTATGTCGTGCTCGGCGTCGTCGCAGTCGTTGCCGGGATCGGCGCGTCGCTCTTGATCGCGGACGATCCCCGGCGCTACGGCACCGGCCCGGACGGCGATCCGCTTGAGGCAGGCTCGAGCGCGCCGCTCCAGCAGGGCGTCTCGATCCGCGGTGCGATCAAGACCGCCCGCTTCGCCGGGCTCTATGCGGCCTGCCTGATCAGCGCGTTCGGGGTGTTCGTGCCGTTCGTGCATCTGGTGCCGTTTGCGGTCGATCATCAGGTGGCACCGGCGCTTGCCGTGCTGCTGCTCGGGATGATCGGCGTCGGCAGCACCGCCGGCCGCTTCTTCCTCGGCGGCATCGCCGACCGGGTCGGCCGCGATGCGTTCCTGGTCGCGATGTATCTCGGCATGGCGGTGTCGCTGGCGATCTGGGCGATCGCCGGCAGCTTCTGGTCGCTGACGGTGTTCGCGCTGCTGTTCGGCGTGTTCTATGGCGGCTGGGTCGCGATCCTGCCCGCCGTGGTGACCGATCATTTCGGCGGCCGCATTGTCGGCGGCATCATCGGCATCCTCTACACCAGCGTCGCCTTTGGCACGCTGCTGGGTCCGAGCGCCGCCGGCTTCGCCTACGACATCGGCCACAGCTACTTCATCCCGGTGGCGATCAGCGCCGCCGCCAACCTCGTCGCCGCCGTCATCGCGATGGCGACGATGCGGACGGCCTCACCGATCGTATCGGTCGCGCGGTGACGCCTCATGACGGTCGGGGATGTCAGTGCTAGGTTTGGAAAGCACCACTTCCATCGGCTCGATACCTGCATGACCATCCCGTTCGCCATGACCAATGCCTGGACATACCGGCGAGCCGACCGGGCCGGCATCGTCGAGCTGGCATCTTGGCGCGGTGCCGGCTCGCTCGGCCTCCGGCCGCACTTCCATGACGAAAGCCAGATTGTGCTGGTGCTGTCGGGGTCGCGCGCCTTTCGCATCGATGACGCGACCGTCACGGTGCCTGCCGGCCATGCCGCGCTGATCCCGGCGGGACTGCTGCATGCACCGATGCCGACGGCGGACGCGGAGACGGTCTGCCTGAACGCCTATCTACCGGCGAGCCGCGCCTGCTCGACGCTGCGGGTCGTTCGGATCGGAAAGCGCTGGCGGAGCGTCGACGAGATATCGCCCGAGGACATCCTCGAGATCGCCGACGCTAGCCTGTCGCACAAGCCGTCCCCGGCCGGGCCCACCGACCGGGCGAAGCTCGGCGGCACCCTGACCGAGAGTGCGGAGTCGATCCGCGCTATTGCCGCGAGCCTGGGACGAAGCCGCGAAGGGTTCAGCCGCTTGGTGAGGCGCGAGCTCGGCGTCGCACCGCATGCCTTCCGACAGCTCGCCCGGCTCAATGTTGCCCGGCAGTTGCTGCGCGCCGGTGAGCCGATCGCCGCAGCAGCGGCCGATGCGGGTTTCGCCGACCAGAGCCACCTCACCCGCCTGTTCCGCCGCACCTTTGGCACCACGCCGGGCGTCTACTGGCGCGATTGACGACGTCACAGACGTTCCAGACGGAGCGCGGCTCCGCCCGCTAGCCTGCTCACCCTCGAATGGGTGAAGCATGGACGTTCAGACCGGTCTCTTGCTGCTCGCCGCCGGCGTCGCGGGCGGCATCATCAACGCACTGGCGGGCGGCGCGACGCTGATCACGTTTCCGGCGATGCTCGCGGCAGGCCTGCCGGCCGTGATCGCCAACGCGTCGAATGCGGTGGCGATCTCGCCGGGGCATCTGATCGCGGCGCTCGCCGATCGCGGCAAGCTGCCACGGCCGAGCCGGCGCACGATCAGCTTCGTCGCCGTCTCCACCCTGGGCGGCGCGATCGGCGCCGGCGTGTTGCTGCTGCTTCCCGAGCGGCTGTTCGTGCTGCCGGTGCCGGGGCTGATCGCATTCGCCACGCTGCTGTTCGCGTTCGCGCCGCCGATCCAGCGATGGAGCATCGGGCACCAGACGGAGGCAGCTCTGCCCTCGACCGGTGCGAGCAGTACCGTCCTTGGATTGGCGTGCGTCTATGGAGGGTTCTTCGGCGCCGGGCTCGGCGTCATACTGACCGCGGTGCTCTCGATCACCGAGCCCAACGACATCAGGGCGATCAAGGCGTTGAAGAACCTGCTCGCGACCTGCGTGTCGCTCGCCGCCACAGTGATCTTCATCGGCGAGGGAGCGGTGCGATGGCCGGAGACGCTGGCGATGCTGCTCGGCGCCATGATCGGCGGTTACGCCGGAGGCTACCTGATCCGGATCCTTCCCGCGCCCATCGTCCGGCACTTCGTCATCGTCGCCGGAGCTGTCATGACCTTGATCTACGCGGCGCGATACTGGTTCTAGATGGAGCGAGGGAGCCGAGGCTCCCAGCTCGATAGCAGAGCGTTTTCGAGCGAAGTGGACGACCGGTTCGCGTGAAGAAAACGCGTCAAAACGACAGATTAGTGCGTCGTCATCCAGGCGCGGGCTTCGCGCTGGGCAGCCGCGATCTCGACGTCGGACATCTGCTCGGCGACTTCGCGACGGTGCGCGATCGCATCGGTACGTCCCTTGAGCGCCGCCAGGTTGAACCATTTGTGCGCCGCGACGAGATTGACCACGCCGGAGCGGCCGCTCGCCCAATACATGCCACGCTCGAACAGCACGTCCTGGATTGCCGTCGCAGCAACCGGGACCGCGCTTTCCTGATCGATGACCCCCTGAAACATTGTCGTCATTCCCCTTTTTGTTGTTGGCCGCCCTCCCCCGAGCGCGGCCCCCGTCCACTGTTGAACTACCCTGATATCCCCGGGCTGATCTCTTGATCATGCCCGCGCTGGTCCCGGAGGATCATGCGCTTGCCGTTTGCCGGCTTGTTGGGATGATCATGGCCCATCAAATTTGAAGAGCGGTTTAAGTATCGCGATGAACGGGATGTAAATCGGCGCCGCCCGGGCCGTTTGCAGGAATCGCAAAAGTGCCTGTGCCGCAGGCACATCTGTGCATTCGTGAACGCCGGTTTACCCTGCTGTTTCGGACAACGATAACCATCGCGGACAATGGCCCGCGGGCGCTGCCGCCCGGGCGGTCGGCAGTCAGTCCTGAGATTGACGAAGGGATGGCAGAACCGGCGAACGGTCCGCGGAATGACGCACCACCGGGTGCACAGGCACATGCAACGCGAGGCCGTGAAGCCTGACGTCAGTCCAGAGCTGGAATGGGGAAAATGGTTGCCGGGGCGCGGACTGCGCAGGCCGCCGGAACGAGGGGGTCGGCGAACACGTCAGGACCAGATTTCAGTCGGCATTCTCGCCGGTGAAATTGCGGAACCGAGCGGGCTCCGCACCGAACGAAGAAATCTCTGTTTCTTCTGCCGGACCGGTTTGGGAAGGTTGCCCTCTCCGAAATTCGATCCAGCCGTTTGACCTGATGTCTCGCCGACACCCTCTTTCGTCAGCCAGAGCCTTGGGTGGGATGTGCCTCTCAGCAGTCCGTCCGCCGGCTCTTGCGACGTGCCGGCGTCAAAGCCGCCGGCAATCCTCTCAAGGCGAGAGGCTTACTTCTTCTTGGCGACCTTGCGGGTCTTCTTCGCAGTCTTCTTCACTGCGCTCTTCGCCTTCTTAACCTTCTTCGCCTTCTTTGCCTTCTTAGCCATGTTGCCCTCCAGTATGTGAGATGGCTCTACTTCGCTGCGTGCACTCGGGAATCGATATGCACTACTTCCCGAATACACCAACAGACCGAAAAAAACAGTGTCCCGCTTAAGGAAGTGTTGACGCAGCGATGGCAGTGCGCACAGCGCGCGCCGCCGTTCAAATCGACGATGCATTCGCGCGACGATGCGAGAAGTGCAACAGCGGCCGACATCGGCATTTGTCAACGTCGCAGGAAATGCCTTGTATTGCAGGCTTTCGTTGAATTCGCATCGAAGCGATCGACGCGCGATCGACGTTGCGCTGAGTCGCGAGCGGCGACGAAAAGCGGCGCGGCGCGGACGCCGAGTCGTAATTTTTGGCAACGAAAAAATTTTCGTGGGAAAGACGGCTTTTGCCTCGTTTGAGGTCGTCCGAGCCGGTTTCGCGAACGAATCGCAGCTGCGCCGATTCGGCGCCGAGGGCGGCGGTGCGACCGTCGCAAGAGGCTGTGAGGCAGGATCACGCCGCGTTCACGCGCGCGCGACGAGGCGAGAGGCGATCGCGCGAGAGCATGATCCGGTCGGATCATGCGCCAAGGACAACATCATTGTCCTGTCGGTTCAGATGCCGAGCTTCGACTTCAAGAGGTCGTTGACCGCCTGCGGGTTCGCCTTGCCGCCCGACGACTTCATCACCTGACCGACGAACCAGCCGACCAGTTGCGGCTTCGCCTTGGCCTGCTCGACCTTGTCGGGATTGGCCGCGATGATGTCGTCGACCACCTTCTCGATCGCGCCGAGATCGGTGACCTGCTTCATGCCGCGCGTCTCGACGAGCGTGCGCGGATCGCCGCCCTCCTGCCAGACGATCTCGAACAAGTCCTTGGCGATCTTGCCGGAAATCGTTCCCTCGCCGATCAGGGCGACGATCGCGGAGAGTTGCTCGGCCGACACCGGCGACGCTGCGATGTCGACGCCTTCCTTGTTGAGACGGCCGAACAGCTCGTTGATCACCCAGTTGGCGGCGAGCTTGCCGTCGCGCGCCTTGTCGGCAAGGCCTGCAAGAACCGTCTCGTAGAACTCCGCGCTCTCGCGCTCGGCGACCAGCACGCTCGCATCATAGGGCGACAGGCCGAAGCCCGTAATAAAACGGGACTTCTTCTGGTCCGGCAGCTCCGGCAACTGCGCCTTGAGATCGTCGACGAAGGCCTGGCTGAACTCGAGCGGCAACAGATCGGGGTCCGGGAAGTAGCGATAGTCGTGCGCCTCTTCCTTGGAGCGCATCGAGCGCGTCTCGCCCTTGTTCGGATCGAACAGCCGGGTTTCCTGGTCGATCGAGCCGCCGTCCTCGATGATCTCGATCTGGCGCCGCGCCTCGTACTCGATCGCCTGGCCGATGAAGTTGATCGAGTTCATGTTCTTGATTTCGCAGCGGGTGCCGAACGCGGTCTCGCCGTAACGGCGCACCGAGACGTTGACGTCGGCGCGCAGGCTGCCCTTCTCCATGTCGCCATCGCAGGTGCCGAGGTAGCGCAGTATCGAGCGCAGCTTGGTGACGTAGGCCTTGGCCTGCTCGGCGTCGCGGATGTCGGGCTTGGAGACGATCTCCATCAGCGCGACGCCGGAACGGTTGAGGTCGACATAGGACATCGTCGGCGACTGGTCGTGCAGCAGCTTGCCGGCGTCCTGCTCCAGATGCAGCCGCTCGATCCCGATCGTGGTGCTGCGGCCGCCGTCGAGCTCGAGCGACACCTCGCCCTCGCCCACGATCGGCGACTTGTATTGGCTGATCTGGTAGCCCTGCGGCAGGTCGGGATAGAAATAGTTCTTGCGGTCGAACACCGAGCGCAGATTGATCTTCGCATTCAGCCCGAGACCGGTGCGCACCGCCTGGCGGACGCACTCCTCGTTGATCACGGGCAGCATGCCCGGCATCGCGGCATCGACCAACGAGACATGAGAGTTGGGCTCGCCGCCGAATGCGGTCGATGCGCCCGAGAACAGCTTTGCGTTCGAGGTGACCTGGGCATGGATCTCCATGCCGATCACGACCTCCCAATCGCCGGTGGCGCTCTTGATCAGTTTATGCGGGGCGGCAGCTGCGGTCATGGATCTCGGTTTCCGGACAAAGTGATATCTGGGATGGATTGGGCTTCGCGCAACCGACCGCGCCAGTCAAGCCGCCTTGCTGTCCCCTTGCTGCCCCTTCGCGGCCCGCAGCGGCGCGTCAGGCGCGGATCAGAGCCCGCGCCGGAACTGCTGATAGGCCTTGCTCGAGCGCAGCGCGTCCGCGCCGCCCATGATCAGCTGGTCGACCTGCTCCGGCGGCAGCGACAACCGCGTCGGGATGGCGTTCAGGATGCCGGCCCGCTCCGGTCCGAGCCGGTCGAAGCCGAGCCGCTCGACATAGATCGCGACGTCGCCGCATTTCCAGCCGGCGCCGACCCCGAGCCTCGAGCGATCCGCCGCCGACAGGCCGCAGCGCCAGCGCTTCAGCTTGCCCGACCAGTCGTCGGCGAGCGCGGTGAAGGCCGCATAGCTCGAGCGCACGCTGGCATCGATTGCGGTGTCGGCGGCCGCCGACACCAGCTCGACACCGCTCGGCCCTTCCAGCGTCTGCACGAAATCGCCTGAGATGCCGCGGCCGGCATCGACCACCAGGAACAGGATGCGCTTCAGCCTGGCCGCCTGGCGTTCGCTCAGCGGTTCATAGGGATGCTGCGCGGCGAGCAGACCGATGCTCAGTCCCGACAGGCCGTAATTGTCGACCAGGCCGCCGTCGAGCAGCTTGACGTAGCGCATCGAGCCGTCGCGGTAGCGCGCCTGGGCCTCGGCGTAGGAACGCAGCAACGGCTGCGCGTTCGGATCGTTGCGTACCCGGTCGTACCAGGGCGGCAGCGGCGCGGCGCAGCCGCCGGGATAGGTTTGTAGCACGATCGGCGCGAACGCCAGCGGCACCGCGGCCGATGCCGCCACCGCTTCGGCGACGCGATAGGCGCGGATGTCGCTGCACAGCGCGTCGAACGACGTCTTGCCGAACACGAACGGCGTGCGGTTGTAGATGTCGGAGGCATTGATCCACACCCGCGGCCGACGGTCGTCGGGCAATGCCTCGAACCGTGCGCCGTCGAACAGGTTCTGATCGAGCCAGTCGGTGAACTGGCTGTCGTTGACGCCGCCCCCCAGCGCGCGCCCGATATTGCCGAGCGAGATCCTGGTCTTCAGCCCTTCCTCGGCATTGCGCAGCAGGAAACGTTCGCGGAAATCGGCGAGCGCCGCGCGCCGCTTCAATCCGAAGTAGGCGGCGGTGATCGATCCGCCGGAGACGCCGGACACGAAGTCAACGCGGTCGAGCAGTGTCTTGGTGCCCGCCACACTCGAATGCGTATGATCGAGCTCCTCCAGCACGCCAAAGGAGAACGCCGCCGCACGGGTGCCGCCGCCGGAGAACGACAGCGCAAGCAGCAAATCATCTTCGTAGGTCGGGAAATCGCGGGCGCTGTTGTTGTCGGCAAGCGCGGCACCGAGCGGCACGTTGCCCGGGAGATTGTAGACGGACGCGCAGCCGGCAAGGCCCGCCGCCACCCCGGCCACCAGCAACGCCGACAGCCATCCCCCTATCCCCAACCCACGCACGACTACTCTCTATTGCCGCTGGTCCCCGCCCGGTTCCATTAGCCTATCACGGCCAATCTGGGCGGCGGCATGGCGGCCGAAACACGGTTAATGATCGCGGTGCCAAGACACCGGCATCTGGCTGCGGCATCCGGCACCGATCGTTCAGGCCAGCAGCGCGGAGACGATCCGCTCCCACTCGGCCTCGACCGTGTCCGTTGCGACGGGTTGGCCGGCCTGGCGATACCAGTAGCCGGCATTGGAAAGATCGCCCTCGACGCGATGCAGATGTGCGTGCACCCAGGCCGAATTGGCGTCGCTCTCGTTCATCACGATGCGGTGCGCCTGGTCCCAATCGCCCTTCCTCGCCCACCACAATGCGGCGAGCGGCGGCGACAGCGCCGGATCCGGCGCGGCGTCATTCAGGCTGGCACGGAAACCCGTCATCGCTCACCACCATTTCGGCGCCGTGAAACGTCCAGCCGCCTGCTCGATCACTTCACCGAGCGAGAACAGCGTCTCCTCGTCGAACGGACGGCCGATCAGTTGCAGGCCGAGCGGCAGGCCCTGCGTGTCCTTGCCCGCGGGCACGGCAATGCCCGGCAGGCCCGCCATGTTCACGGTCACGGTGAAGATGTCGTTGAGATACATCTCGACCGGATCGGCGCCGCCCTTCTCGCCGATACCGAACGCCGCCGACGGCGTCGCCGGCGTCAGGATCGCGTTCACGCCCTTGGCGAAGCAGTCCTCGAAATCCTTCTTGATCAGCGTCCGCACCTTCTGCGCCCGCAGATAATAGGCATCGTAGTAGCCGGCCGAAAGCACATAGGTGCCGATCAGCACGCGCCGCCGCACCTCGTCGCCGAAGCCGTCGGCGCGGGTGTTCTCGTACATCTCGATGATGTTCTTGGCCGGCTCGCGCAGCCCGTAGCGCACGCCGTCATAGCGCGCGAGGTTCGACGAGGCTTCCGCCGGCGCCACGATGTAATAGGCCGGCAGCGCGTATTTGGTGTGCGGCAGCGACACCTCGACGAGCTCGGCGCCTGCGGCCTTCAGCCACTGCGCGCCCGCTTCCCAAAGCTTTTCGATCTCGGCCGGCATGCCGTCGAGGCGATACTCCTTGGGGATGCCGATCTTCATGTCCTTCACGGATTTGCCGATCGCGGCCTCGTAATCCGGCACCGCGATGTCGACCGACGTGGTGTCCTTGGGATCGTGTCCCGCCATCGAGCGCATCAGGATCGCAGCGTCGCGCGTGGTGCGCGCGATCGGGCCGGCCTGGTCGAGCGAGGATGCAAACGCCACGATGCCCCAGCGCGAGCAGCGGCCATAGGTCGGCTTGATGCCGACGGTCGCGGTGAACGCGGCGGGCTGGCGGATCGAGCCGCCGGTGTCGGTCGCGGTCGCACCCATGCAGAGCAGCGCCGCGACTGCCGAGGCCGAGCCGCCGGACGAGCCGCCCGGCACCAGCGTGGTGTTGGAGCCTTCGCGCCGCCACGGGTTGGTGACCGGACCGAAGCACGAGGTCTCGTTCGACGAGCCCATCGCGAACTCGTCATTGTTGAGCTTGCCGAGCAGCACCGCGCCGTCGCGCCAGAGCTGCGAGGTCACCGTCGACTCGTAGGGCGGAATGAAATTGCCGAGGATCTTCGAGCACGCCGTGGTCCTGATGTCGCGGGTCGCGAACAGGTCCTTGATGCCGAGCGGGATGCCGGCCAGCGGTCCGCCCTCGCCCTTGGCGATCTTCGCGTCAGCCACCTTCGCCATCTCGCGTGCGCGGTCGGGTGTCTCGAGCACATAGGCATTGAGCACGCGCGCGGCTTCGATGGCGGCGAGATGTGCGTCGGTCAGTTCGCTCGCGGTGAAAGACTTGCTCGCCAGGCCCTCGCGGGCCTCGGCGATCGTCAGCGATGTCAAATCGGTCATTTATTGATCGGGCTGCAGAAGAACGGAGACAGGGTCTTGTCGTTGGCGGGGTCGTCCTGGCGCGCTTTATTCTCTTTGGCGCGCTCGGCGTCGAGCGCCTCGAGATGGTCGAGCACGGCGTCCATCGCCGCATTGGGATCGGCGACCTTCCCTTTGCGCTCCATTGCATCGAGGAAGTCCATATAGGCCTTGTAGGCCTTCTCATCGTCGCAGAGCAGACACATCGGGATCGTCCCAGAACAGAGAGCTACTCGACCACCTTCGGCACCAGGAAGAAGTCGTTCACGGTGTCGGGCGCGTTGCGGACGATGATATCGGCGATCTCGCCGTCATTGACCACATCGGCGCGCTTCTTCATCTCCATCGGCGTCACCGAGGTCATCGGCTCGACGCCCTCGATATTCACTTCCGAGAGCTGCTCGACAAAGGCCAGCATCGCGTTCAGCTCGCCCTGAAGGTGGGGAACTTCGGCGTCGCTGACCGCGATCCGCGCCAGATGCGCGATGCGGCGGACGGTCGTGGCGTCGACGGACATTATATAGGGCCCCAAGTCTGAAAGGTCAGGCTGAAGATCAGCCTGCCGTATAGCAGAGGCCGGTTTTGCGCCGCAACAGCGCCGGCCAAGGCCCAGCCCGAAGACCCTCGCCGGACGGGCCGCGGGCCTGGGCCGCCGACGATTCGGCGGCAAAACCGGGCGATGAAACCACTTTGCCGGCCCGGCGCAGTCGTCCGGAAACATTCGCGGCGCCTACTGCCCGCAAAGAGAAGACTACGGGAGTCCGTCATGTCCATGCCCGAAACCACCCCCCAGCCGGGAGGCTGGGACCCTGCGCTGTGGTCGATCGGTACCGTGATCGGCGTCGCGATCCTTTACGTGGCCTGCCTGGTCTGAGCGAGGCCGTCGCCATGTCGTCCCAGGCAAAAATCCTGCAGGAAAAGGCCGAGATGTTCGAGCGCCGCGCTGAAAGCGCCACCGACCCGATCTCCCGGCAACATTACCGGGAAATGGCCGCGCATTACCGCAGGCTCGCGACCGAGCATCTGGAGATCAACCAGAGCGAGCCCGCGCGTCAGGCTTGAGATCGCGTCAAGCCTGAGAGAGCGCCCCCATCCGCGCCAGCGCGGCGCCTGCCAGTGCCCGGGTCAGTTCGGCCGCGGGCATCTCCTTGCCCATGCGCACCGCCTGCCCGGCCCACAGATTGGTGAAATCGACCTTGCCCTGCTGTTCGGCCGCGGCCTTCAGCGGACCGAGCGCGGTCGCGGCATGCGGAAACGCCGGCGCGTCCGGCGAGATCGGGCCGACCTCGCGCATCACACGGTTGGCGACGCCGCGCGCCGGACGCCCGGTCATCACATTGGTGATGACGGTCGATTCATCGTTCGCCTGCGCCAGCGCGATACGGCCCTGCGCGGTCACCCTGGACTCCCGGCAGCGCAGATAGGCGGTGCCGATCTGCACGGCTGAGGCGCCGAGCGCCAATGCCGCCGCGATGCCGCGTCCGTCGGCGATGCCGCCGGCCGCGACGACCGGCACCTTCACCGCATCCACCACCTGCGGCAACAGGGAGAACGTGCCGGGCTGCTCGGAGATATTGTCGGTCAGGAACATGGCGCGATGGCCGCCGGCGTCGGCGCCCTGCGCGATGACGACATCGGCGCCGTTCTCTTCCAGCCAGATCGCCTCCCTCACCGTGGTCGCCGACGACATCACGATGGCGCCCGCTGCCTTCACCCGCTGCAACAGCTTTGGCTCCGGCAGGCCGAAATGGAAGCTGACAACCTCGGGCTTCAGCTCCTCGACCACGGCGCAGAACGCCGCATCGAACGGCGCGCGGTTCGCGGCGTTGATGTGCGCATCGGGATCGAGGCCGTGCTCGCGATAGTAAGGCGCCAGCCGCTGCCGCCATTGCGCCTCGCGCGCCGGATCGGCGTCGATCGCCTTGTGGCAGAAGAAGTTGAGATTGACCGGCGCCGACACGCGCTGGCGGATGATGTTGACCTGCTCGCGCGCCTTCTCGGCCGACAGCATCGCGCACGGCAGCGAGCCGAGCCCGCCGCCCTGCGCCACCGCAATCACCAGTTCCGCATCCATCACGCCGGCCATCGGCGCCAGCACGATCGGGAATTCGGTGTTGAAACGATCGATCAATCGACGGTCCGGCCACATGGTGTGTCTCGCGCTTGTTCAGGACAAAGATGAAAGAGAATTGCGCCGGCCCTGCAGCGACTGCTCGGCTTCGGCGACGATACGGCCGACGATCTCGGCCGCGGGAACGATATCATGGATCAAGCCGACGGACTCGCCGGCGAACACCGCAGCGATGTCGAAATTGCCCGCCTCCCTCGCGGCGGCATACTCCACCGCGATCTCGTCCGCGCGCTGCATCAGCTCGATCTCGTTTCCGCTCCAGCGCCGCAGATGATCGTTGGCAAGCGAACGCGCGGTGAACGGCGCCGGCCAGATCAATTTGCGCGACCAATCCATCACCACACCGCGCACCGTCTCGCCGCTCTTCGCCGCACGGATCAGTTGCTTCGCCTCCTCGGGCGCAGCCGCCTCGACACTGGCATAGAACCGCGTTCCCATCAGCACGCCGGAGGCGCCGAGCATCATCATCGCCGCCAAGCCCCGTCCATCCGCGATGCCGCCGGCCGCCACCACCGGCGCACGCCCCGCCGCGAAATCGATGATCGCCGGCACGATATCGAGCGTGGTGCGCGATGCGCCATGACCCCCCGCCTCGGTGCCCTGCGCGATCAGGATGTCGGCGCCGCAGGCGAGCGCGGCTTGCGCCATCTGCTCGCTCTGCACCTGGCAGATCAGGAGCGCACCCGCGGCCTTGATCCTGGGCGCGAACGGCGCGGGATCGCCGAATGACAGCATCACCGCGCGCGGCTTTGCATCCAGCGCGATGTCGATCAGTTCGGGCTGCCTGGCGAGACTCCAGGTGATGAAGCCGATGCCGAACGGCTTTGCGAAATTCTTCAGCTTTGCGGTTTCAGCCCTGAGCCAGGCCGCATCTCCGTAGCCGCCGCCCAGAATGCCGAAGCCGCCTGCCTCGCTCACCGCCGTGACCAGCCGGCTCCCCGCGATCATGGCCATCGGCGCTGCCAGGATCGGATGCTGGATGCCCATACGCGCCGTCAATTCGGTGCTGATCGGCATGCGCTCGCTCCCTGTCTTGAACTTGCTGTTCTGGACTCGCAGCCTAACCCGGCCTAACATTCTGTGAAAATGAATACTATAGAACGCTCCCATCTCTAAAATGAAACGGTGGTCTCAGATGGAATTGACCGACCTGCTCACCTTTTCCACCGTCGCCCGGCTCGGCGGCATCACCCGCGCCGCCGACGAGCTCAACACCGTGCAGTCCAACGTCACCCAGCGCATCAAGGCGTTGGAGGCCGAGATCGGCACCGCTTTGTTCGAGCGCCACAGCCGCGGCATGTCGCTGACCGGCGCCGGCCGCCGGCTGTTGCCGTATGCGCAGCGGATGGCGGCGCTGACGCGCGAAGCCGTGCTCGCCGCACGCGACGACGGCGAGCCGAGAGGTCCGCTGTCGATCGGCTCGATGGAGACGACTGCTGCGGTCCGGCTGCCGACGCTGCTCGCCGAGTTTCACCGCCGCTATCCCGCCGTGCGGCTGACCTTGCGCACCGCGCCGACCGCCGATCTCGTTGCTGCGGTGCTCGACGGTTCGCTCGACGGCGCCTTTGTCGCCGGCCCGATCGAGCACGCCGAACTGGTGGCGACATCGGCCTTCACCGAGGAACTGGTGCTGGTCACCGCACAGCGCTGGACATCGCTATCCGCGTTGCGCGCCGGCACGCCGGAGTCGGGCCCGACAGCGCTGGTGTTCCGCACCGGCTGCACCTACCGCCAGCGCCTCGAACAGGTGTTCACCGAATTCGGCTGGCCGTCGGCCGCGCGCTTCGAGCTCGGCACGCTCGACGGCATGGTCGGCTGCGTCGCCGCCGACATGGGCGTGACGCTGCTGCCGCGCGCCGTGGTCGAGCGCGACCACGTCCAGCGCGACATCAAGATCCACAAGCTCAGTCCGCAGCACGCTCGCGTCGAGACGCTGTTCATCCAGCGCCGCACCGCACATCAGTCCAGCGCGTTGCAGGGACTGGCCGCATGCCTTGGCGGCGCCGACCGGGTGATCGCCGCCTGATCGGCGTTTTCGCATGGACGCCCGCCCGCCGCCGGGCTTTGCCTCGGCGCGCGGGTGCGTGCTAAGCGCAAGGCCATGCCCGCCCCCATCCTTCCCTTGATCGAAGCTGCGCCGCATTGGCCCGAGCGCGGCGCGCTGGTCGGCCTCGACCTCGGCACCAAGACCATCGGCGTTGCCGTGTCGGACCCGGACCGGCGGCTCGCGACCGGTGTCGAGACCATCCAGCGCAAGCAGTTCAAGGTCGACGCGGCGCGGCTGCTCGCGATCGCAGCCGAGCGCAATGCGGTCGGCTTCGTGCTCGGCCTGCCGATCAACATGGACGGCAGCGAAGGCCCGCGCGCGCAATCGACCCGCGCCTTCGCCCGCAATCTCGCAAACCTGACCACGCTTGCGATCGGACTGTGGGACGAGCGGCTGTCGACCGCAGCCGTCGAGCGCGAGCTGATCGGGATGGACGTCAGCCGCAGCAGGCGCGCCGAGGTGATCGACGAGCACGCCGCGATCTTCATCCTGCAGGGCGCGCTCGACCGGCTGGCGAAGCTGCGGGGGGAGCGCTGACCATGGCCGTGGTGATCGCGGCGCTGCTGCCGGTGTTCCTCTTGATCGTGCTCGGCGTCGTCCTCAAGCGCAGCCTGATGCGGCTGGAGACCCAATGGCACGGGCTGGAGCAGCTGACCTATTACGTGCTGTTCCCGGTGCTGCTGGTGCAGACGCTGGTGAAAGCCGACCTGTCCACGGTCCCGGTCGCAGGCGCCGGCGGCGCGCTGCTGCTCGCGGCGCTCCTAATGTGCCTGCTCTGTCTCGCGCTGCGTGCGCCCCTCGCCCGCGCCAGGGTCGATGGTCCCGCCTTCAGCTCGATCTTCCAGGGCGCGACGCGCTGGCAGACCTATGTCGCGTTGTCGGTGTCGGGCAATCTGTACGGCAAGGTCGGCCTTGCGCTCGCATCGGTCGCGATGGTTGCGATCATCCCGCTGGTCAACGTCTTCAGCGTCGCCGTGCTGGCGAAATATGCCTCATCCGGAAAGCGGTCGGCGGGCGCGATCGTGATGACTGTGGTGAAGAACCCGCTGATCTGGGCCTGCGTGATCGGCCTTGCCATCAATGTCGCGCACATCCCGCTGCCGAAAATCTGGCACGATGTCGCCGATGCGCTGGGCGGCTCGTCGCTGGCGATCGGCCTGCTGGTCACCGGCGCCGGCCTGCATCTGGAAGGCATCTTCCGCCCCAGCCTCGCCGCCAGCGTCGCGCTGGCGTTGAAGCTCGTCCTGATGCCGGTGCTGACGGTCGCGCTCGCGGTGTGGTTCGGCGTCACCGGCGCCAATCTCGCCATCGTCGCCGCCTGCGCCGCGGTGCCGACCTCGCCATCAGCCTATGTGCTGGCGCGCCAGATGGGCGGCGACGCGCCGCTGCTCGCCCAGATCATCACGCTGCAGACGATCTTGGCGGCGATCACGATGCCGATCGTGATCGCGGCGGTCGGGCTGTAGCAGTCGGCAGCCTGCGCTGATCGTCGCTATTTCCCGCTCGAACCGGTGAACGCCGTATCGAGCACCTCACCGATCGGCTGCCAGCTGCGGCCGTCAAACTGCAGCAACCGCAATTGCTCGACCGGCCGGAAGCCACTGCTGTTGATCTTGATGCCCGGGAGCAAGGCCGACGCCTGGTAGTCCCTCAGCGCCGCGGCATGCTTCATGACGTCCTCGCGCGACAGATCGTTGCCGCATTACCTCGGCACCATGCGCCGGTGCGCTGCTACGTTCCGGATCGTCAAGATGCAGACGATCCGGGGCGATCACGTTGGGTCGAAGGGCTGTTCCAGCGGGGATCTTCGCGGATGTCCCGCTCAGCTGATGATCTTGAAGTCGCCTGCCACCACACTGGTGGCGGTTGCCCCGTTCAGCCACACTGCGGTGTCGGAATTGAGCTGGACCACGAAGTAGGCGCCATTCTGATAGGAATGCGCGAGCACATCGGCAAAGGACTGGAAGCCCGAACCATTGAGCTGCACCGTGTCCTTGCCCTCGGTCCAGTCCTGCACCACATCGATGCCGCCCTGGCTGACATTGAAGGTATCGGTGCCGATGCCCGTGCCCGGACCGCCGCCGTTGCCGCCATAATAGTAATTCACGCCGGTGCCGCCGTCGAAATAGTCGTTGCCGGCGCCGCCGATCAGAACGTCGGTGCCCGCGCCGCCGTACATCACGTCGTTGCCGGTCCCGCCGTACTGATAGTCGTTGCCCGGCCCGCCGTACAGGGTGTCGTTGCCGTCATCGCCGATCTCGGTGACGTTGCCGGTTGCGCCTGCGATCTCGACGTCATTGCCGGCGCCGCCATAGGCCACGTTGCGTCCCACGAGGCCGGTGGAGAGATAGAGCCAGTCATCGCCGCCGCCGCCTTCGAGCAGATCGCGGCCATCGCCGCCGACCAGCGTATCGTTCAGGGATCCGCCATACAGGCTGTCGTCGCCGGACCCGCCATACAGGCGCGCCGCGCCGACCGCCACCATCAGATCATTGCCGTCGCCGCCGAACGCGACGTTCGGGATCGAATAGATGACATCGTCACCGGCGCCGCCGTAGATGGTGCCAGCGTCGCCGCTGTAAACGCTTCCCGGCACCACCAATCCGCCTGGAAGCGTGACAAAATCGCCATCATGCGTGTAGCCGGACGATCCGAAGATCGTGTCGTTGCCATCGCCGCCGTATATCATATTTTGCTGGTAATCGATGTAGTTGGGCGAGTAAGGATATCGAATATTCGGAAACTCGACGGTGTCCGAACTTGCGAATATGACGTCGTTCCCCGCACCGCCGTAGAGATACTTGGTATCGAGCGCATTTGACGGGACGCCATAATTGTACAACCAACCTTGCGGTTGACTGCTGTCCCCATAAACAACATCGTTTCCGTCGCCGCCATAGATGGAATCGCCGCCGTTGCCGCCCGCCAGCGTGTCGTCGCCGCCATAGCCGTTGATGACATCGTTGTCGCTTCCGCCGACGAGACTGTCGTTGCCGGAGCCACCATCATAGATCGCCATCGCATTCTCCCTGAAAATGACTTTGAAACCTTCAAGCCGCGATATTCGCTGAGGATACTACAGCACTCCCCCGGAGGTTGTATGACAATCCTTGTCATATGACGGTGCCCGAAGCGCCGTGGACGGGCGATCCGGGACTCCCGACCAGCCGTCGCGGCGCCGGCCTCGCCGCCAAGCGATGTCATGGCGCGCCAAGTGGGCGACGCTCCCTGCTCGCTTGGATCGATGGTTGCCGGCGAAGCTAGGTGTAAGGGCCCCGCACAAGAAAACAAACCATGTTCATGGCGGAATGAACGATCACTGTCAGCCAAGTCGAATTGCTGCGCCAGCGAAAATAGCCAAGAGCAAGACCTGAGACGAAAATCCAGAAACGCCAAAACCAATCGTACTGAGTATGCATCATCGCCCACACGACTGACGTCAGCACGATGGCGCCAGTCGGACCGAGGAACGACTGCGACCAGCCGCGAAACATGAATCCGCGGACAACGAGTTCCTCCATGATCGGTACGGCAATGCAGACTGCCACAAGGAGTGTCAACAGCCCGCCGGGTCCTTTGACGATCAGGAATGAATCGGGTGTGCCGTCCTCCGAACCGATGAGGAATCCGCTCCAGCTCTCGGCAACCATTATGATGGCCATGAACACCAGAGCGCGAACCAACTCATTTCTGCTCGGCCAGTTGAGCGCAAGATATTCGGCGAACCCGCGGCCGGCCATTCGGATCGCGATCCAAAGCACGCCGATCGCCAACGGGCTCGCGATGATGATGGCTGGACCTTGCCATCGCCCCTGGGCTGCGAAGTCCTGGAATTGAGCCGGTGACATCGTAGCTACGCCATCTTGCAGCGCGACGATGAACGCCACGGCGAAACCTCCCGCCAGCACATAAATGGCGTAGGCGATCAGGACGACGAATGCGGTCCCCGCGAAGTCCCAGGTTCGCGGCGGTGCCGAAGCAGGTGTCTGCGCGCCGGCATTTTCAAAGTTCGACATGCTGGATTCTTCTGCAACAATTTGGCAGCGAAGGTAGGCCCGAACTCAACCTAGCATATCGGACGATCAGCCCGCCAGCCACCAGGTCTGGATCGTCGCGGCAAAATTGTTCAGGCCGTGCAGCAGGATGGTCAGCCAGGTCGAGCCGGTGCGGAAGCGCAGATAGCCGAACAGGAGCCCGATCGTCAGCACCTGACAGAGGAAGAACCAGTCGTATTGCAGGTGCATCACCGTCCACACGATCGACGACAGCAGGATCGCGCCGTAGGGACCGAGCCGGGATTCCGACCAGCCGCGATAGAGCCAGCCGCGCGCGAACAGCTCCTCCCAGAGCGGCGCGGCGACGGCGAAGGCGATCACCAAGAGCCAGAGCGCGCTGTGCTCCTGCGCCGATTTCAGCACGTCGCCCATGAAGCCCGGCGCCACTTCGCGGCCGGCGGCGCGGGACACCATGTCCCAGGCGCCGACCAGCACGATCAGCGCGACGATGCCGATGATGACGTTCTTCCACGACGTCGAGCGCAGCCCGAGATAATCGGCAAACGAGAGTCCGGTCCGGCGGATCGCGAACCACAGCACCAGCAGCACCATCGGCAGCCCGGCGAGGACCGAGAGCGAGATCGTCAGGCCGTCGGCGACCACATGAGTGATGCCTCCTGTCGACATCTCGCCACCTTGCGCGATGATCCGCCAGATGATGACCGCGAGCTGGCCGAGGAACATCGCGGCGAAGATCAAGAGACCCCACAGCGCGGTGCCCCAGAACTTCCAGACCCGCGGCGGGCGCGGCGGCGGTTCGATCGCGGCCGGCGACGTATCGGGATTGAGTGCGTCCATCAGCAAACCTTCATGGTAGCGCCCGCGCCAGCAGCGCGCGTTGATCGGCTTCGGAAAGATCCACCGCGCCGTACATGCCGGCGTGGCGTTCGGCAAGCCGTGTCGCGGCGAACAGCTCGGCGCTTTTCGGCGAGACCTGGTTGAGCGCCGCGGTGGCCGCCAGCAGCGCCAGCTGTTCGACCGCAAGCCGCGCGACGCCCTCGCTGTCGGGACGGCGGAACGACTGCCCGATCGATGCGACGGCCTCGGCGGCGCCCGGCAGGCCCTTAGCCTGATCGGCGAGCGCACGCAGCACGGCGAGCGCGGCATCGGCCTCGCGGCCGAGCGCGCGCAGCACGTCGAGGCACATCACGTTGCCGGAGCCCTCCCAGATCGCGTTGACCGGCGCCTCCCGGTAATGGCGCGCCAGAATGCCCTCCTCGACATAGCCGTTGCCGCCGAGGCACTCCATCGCCTCATAGAGGAAGCCGGGTGCGCTCTTGCAGGTCCAGTATTTGATCGCCGGCGTCAGCAGACGCATATAGGCGGCCTCGCCCGCGTCGCTGGGCGCGCGATCGAAGGCGCGGCACAGCCGCATCACCAGCGCGATGGATGCCTCGACATGCAGCGCCATGTCCGACAGCACCGCCTGCATCAGCGGCTGATCGGCGAGATGCTTCTGGAACACGCTGCGATGCCGCGCATGATTGAGCGCATGCGCGAGCCCGGAGCGCATCAGGCCGGCGGATGCGATCGCGCAATCCTGCCGCGTCAGCTGCACCATCTGGATGATGGTGCGGATGCCCTTGCCCTGCTCGCCGATCAGTTCGGCATGAGCGCCGTGGAATTCGACCTCCGAGGAGGCATTGGAGCGGTTGCCGAGCTTGTCCTTCAGGCGCTGGAAGTGGATCGCGTTGACGGTGCCGTCAGGCGCAAAGCGCGGCATGAAGAAACAGCTCAAGCCGTCCTTGGTCTGCGCCAGCACCAGGAATGCGTCGCACATCGGCGCCGACATGAACCATTTGTGCCCGGTGATGCGATAGCCATCGCCGTCGCGCTCGGCGCGCGTCATGTTGGCGCGCACATCGGTGCCGCCCTGCTTCTCGGTCATGCCCATGCCGAGCGTCATGCCGCGCTTGGTCCACCACGGCGCAAAGCCCGGGTCGTAGGCGCGCGTTCCGATCACCGGCATCGTCTTCGCCAGGATGTCCGGCTGCGAGGCCAGCGCCGCGACCGAGGCGCGGGTCATCGTGATCGGACAGAGATGACCGGTCTCGACCTGCGCGGCGATGTAGAACCTCGCCGCGCGCACCACCTCGGCGGCGCCGCCGGCCGGCTTGCCGTCCATGGTCCAGGTCGAATTGTGCACGCCGGCATGCGCCGAGTGCGCCATCAGCTCGTGATAGGCCGGATGAAACTCGACCTCGTCGCGGCGATTGCCCCTGGCATCGAAGCTGCGCAGTTTCGGCGTGTTCTCGTTGGCGATGCGGCCGCGCTCCGCCATGGCGGCGGATCCCCAATGCCTGCCGAAATCGATCAGCTCGGCCGTGGCTGCGGCGGCGCCATTGGCCGCGACGGCCGCGACCAGCGGCGCATCCGTCGTGAACAGGTCGACGTTCCAGAACGGCGGCGACTGGTTGAGCACGTCGTGGGTGGCAAACGGAGCCTGCTTCATGGTCTCCTCGGCATTCGTCGCGCATTGGAATCGGGGGATCATAGCCCGCGCGCAGGCGCCGGGCAGCGAAAAATGCGGCTTTCGCTGCGCCCCCTATTCATGAATTGGGCTGATTTGCCCCGCGCGGCTGATGCCCCGCGCCAATGGCGGCGCAATGCCGGCGTCGCCAGGGGCGCGGAAGGCTGCGAGCGCCCCTTTGACCTCGACTGACCGCCCGTCCTTGCAGTTGGAACCTGCACTCCGGTTGGAGACCGCTTCTCTCGTGATCCACCGCTCTTGCTGCAATCCTAATCGCCGCATTTTTGGCAGCAACCAAACGCGGTCAGCATTGTTGCAGTCGCTAGCCTGCGCCGGGAAAAACAGTCAGCCAACCAAAAGAAGCGCGCATCCAGGGCCCTCCCAACCGAAAGAGAACTGATGATTGATAGATCCGAAACCGGCGGCACTGTGCGGAAACATCATGCAATACTGAGAATATCCGCGGTCGGCGTCGCGGGATTGCTGTCTATCCTGATGCTGACAGCGGTAGCGCCCCCGATCGTTGCAGATCAATCGGATCGCGCCGTGGTCAACGCACCCGTTACGCTTCTGACGGCGCCAATCAGCGGCGAAATCGAGCTGTTGACGGCGCTTCCGGGCCACGACGTCCGCGATGGCGACACGCTAGCGCAAATCAGCAATCCCAGGGTTGATCGCGGGACACTCATCTCGTTGCAGGAAAAGGCGTCCGACGCACGGCAGAAGCTCGATGCGACGCGCTCAAAATACGACTCGGACGTCAACTATGTTTCGTCTCTCGACGGCGAGCTCGCTGACCAGACAAACCAGCTCAAGGGCCAGTTCCAGTCGCAGATCGAGGAGCTTCGCGCCCGCGTCGCTCAATCCAACGCTGCGAGCAGTGAAAAGAAAGCCCTGGTCGACCGACAGAGCAATATGGTGACACGCAATGCCGCGAGCATGGATATGCTCAGGCCGACGACCCAGCAATATGCTGCGGCGATGCATGGCGCGGACGCAGAAATGGCCAAGCTGAATCAAAAGACGGCACAGCTCAACGCCCTAAGCAAGGGCATCTATATCGGCGACGAATTGGTTGCGCTCAATAATCTCGCTCAGAAACGCAGGGACATCGACTTGGACGCCATGCGGATGAAAATCGAGGAAAAGCAGCAAACCGCAGTGCTTGCCGACCTGGAGCACCTGATCGACGCCGAACAAAAACGGCTGGCGACGTTGGCCGATGCCAAAGTCCTTGCGCGCGGCCAGGGCAAGGTCTTGACCGTCGGCGCCGCGATGGGGCGACACGTGAGCGCCGGTGATACGATCAGCTCCGTCATCAACTGTGACAAGCGCTTTGTTGTCGCCATCTTCTCCTACCGGCAGGGCCAGAGCATGACGCCCGGCACGCGCGTCCGCATCGACGGCAGCTCGTTGCGATCCGGCCTCGTCACTGCGGTCGTGCCGAAGACCAGCGACAAGGCCGACGAACGCTTTGCGGTTCCGTTCCCGCAAACCGAGCGCCGCGAACTCTACGCTATCATCACCCCGGATCCGGCGAACGACGGCGGACCGGCACAGCAGGCAGCCACGGCGGAGGAGTCCGCCTGTCCGGTCGGCCAATGGGTGACGGTGACCCGCGAGAACGGCGTCGTCCCCTCGATGTCGGTCACGTGGCGACGGCTCGGCCATTTCGTCGCGGCGTGGATGCGGAACGACGCAAGCACCGTCAACGCCGCGCAGAACACGTCATCGGACGCGGATGCGCGGCGCGCTGGCATGGCTCATCTGCACGATGCATTCCGGGCCTCGCAACCGCAGCAGCCAACGGCCGATGAGAATGGGTCGCCCGGAACTCGTACCCTCGTATCGCGATGAAGTCTGCCATCGTGATGACGCTATGCGCGGCCGTCCTGGGCGCGCCCGCAGCGGGCCACACAACCCCAACCGCAAACGCATTCTGCGCCGGGTTGAAAAGGGCGGTCGCCCCGCGCGCAAGCGCGGCCGACGCGGTTTTCATCCGGAGTTACGACCCCGGCACGGATGAACCGGCGCTTCCGGCGGGTCTCGCCACGACGGCGTTCGTCTACGACAACGCGCTCGCCGCCATTGCGCTGATTGCCTGCGGCAATGTGTCGGATGCAAGGCCGATCGGCAACGCGCTGAGCCGCGCCGTTGGCAAGGACCGCAGCTTCGATGATGGCCGCGTGCGCAACGCCTATCGTGCGGGCGCGGTGAACAAGCTCGCTCCCGATCTGCCGGGCTGGTGGGATGGACATGCCAATATCTGGGCGGAGGACGCGGCGCAGGACGGCAGCTCGACCGGAAACGTCGCCTGGGCCGCATTGGCATTGCTGACCCTGCATCAGGCAACCGGGGACCCTCAATATCTCGCCGACGCAAGGCGCTTGATCGACTGGGTGATCGACACAACCGCTTCTCAAGACGGCTTTTACGGCGGCTTTCACGGCTATGATCCGAAGCAGGTCAAGCTCACCTGGATGTCGACGGAGCACAACGCCGACGTTCACGCCGCCGCGCGCTGGCTGTTTCGCCTGACCGGCGACCGGAAATACGACGGCGCGGCCGGACAGGCCAAGCGTTTGCTCGATCGCGCCTTTCGTGGCGATCACTTCCTGCTTGGGACCAAGCCTGACGGCAGCCTTGCCAACGAAGGCTTGCTCGCGCTCGACGCTCAGCTTTGGCCCTGGATGGCAATCCCTGAATCGCCCGCGGCGTGGAAGAGCACGCTCGGTTTCGCGAAAGCTCACCTCGGGGTCGATGGCGGCTTCGATTTCAACGGCGATCGCGACGGCCTCTGGGTCGAGGGCACGGCGCAGGCCGCCTTGGCCTACCGGATCGTCGGCGACACCCACGAAAGCGATCGCCTGCTGGGCAACCTGAAGGCCGACCAGACGTCATCCGGCCTGCTCAACGCCGCACGACCGGCGCGACTGACGACGGGATTGTCGATCGATCCAACCGGCGGCGATCCCGACTTTTTCTATTATCGCCGCCCGCATCTCGGCGCGACGGCGTGGGCCGCGCTGGCTGAAACAGGCTGGAATCCGTTCACCGGGAAGAGGATACGCTGATGTTTCCGACTGCCGCCGACAATTCAACGATCCTGACCATCGACATCGGAATTTGCTCGGGCTTCTGGTCATGGCGCGACTGCTGGAGCCGCTGCGCGCCGGCCATCGTATCCTGTTCGGAGCGACGACGATGGCCCTTCTGGTCGTTTACACGCTGTGGCGATGGAACGATACGCTGCCGCCGTTTGAGTGGTCGGCGCAGAGTCTCTGGCCGCGGCTCTTCATTGCGTTCGAATCGCTTGCGATCCTGTACACGCTGATCTCGATCGTCATCCTGTTCCGCAGTACCGACCGCATCGCGCAGGCCGACGCCTCACAACAGCTTTTGGCTTCGGACGATCGCAATCCGGCTGTCGACATCTTCATCTGCACCTATGACGAACCGCTCGAAATCCTCGAGCGATCGATCCTGAGCGCGCTGGCGCTCGACTATGCCAATGCGACGGTCTGGGTCCTCGACGATACGAGACGCGACTGGCTGCGGGACTATTGCGATCGGGTCGGCGCGCGTCACCTGACGCGGCCGGATAACAAGGGCGCCAAGGCCGGCAACCTCAATAACGGATTGATCGCAACCGCTCGCGCCACCAATGCGCCGGTCATTCTGGTGCTCGATGCGGATTTCGCGCCACGGCGAGACTTCCTGAAGCGCACGATCGGCCTGCTGCTGTCCGATCCGGGGATTGCGATCGTGCAGACCCCGCAATTCTACTACAACGCCGATCCGATCCAGCATAATCTGCTGGCCGAAAAGAGCTGGGTCGACGATCAACGCTTCTTTTTCGACATCTTTCAACCGGCCAAGGATGCGTGGGGCTGCGCATTCTGCGTCGGCACCTCCTTTGTCGTTCGCCGCGACCGTCTGGATGAGATCGGCGGCTTTCCCGAGCAGGCCGTCTCGGAGGATATCAATCTCACCTACACCATGCTGGCGCACGGCTATCGCACGGCCTGGCTCAACGAGCCGCTCAGTTTCGGACTTTCAGCCGAAGGCATTCCGGAATACGTCACCCAGCGAGCTCGCTGGTGCCTCGGGACCATCCAGGTCGCCCTGCTGCGCAACGGACCGCTATTTGGCCGCGGCTTCCGCTTCACCGAGCGCTGGCACTACCTGCACGGCGTGCTGAACTGGCTCTCCAAACCGTTCGTGGTGCTGCTGTTGATCGCGCCGACAATCTATTGGTTCGGCGGGCTGCCCGCGTTCGAGGCCGACTATCAGTCCTTCCTGCGCTACGGCATGCCGGCGCTGCTCGGGCAAATCGTCTACATGAGCTGGATATCGCGCGCGCGGACGCTGCCTTTGTTCATGGAGGCGACCCACGCAGTCACCTGCTTTGCGGTGACCGCAACCCTGTTCACCGCTATCGTCAAGCCATTCGGACGCCCCTTCAAGATCACCGACAAGGGAGGCGATCGATCGGCGCCGCGCGTTCACTGGAAGCTTGCCGCCATCTTTGGGTTGATCGCGGCCAGCTCCGCAGCCAGCATCACATGGGAGTTCATCTCCCCGTATGCCGCCGACGAAATCTCCTCTCTCGATTTCTTCAACCTGTTGTGGGCGGCGATCGCGATGTTGATCGCCTTCATCGCGTTTCTGGTCTGCTTCGAAGTGCCGCGTTCCGGTCACATGTTCGAAACGAACGAGCTTGTCTGGCTCGCCGGCGAAGGAAAAATCCTTTCGTGCCGCCTGCTCGCAATATCGCCGTCCTCGGTGCGGCTCGCGGGCGCGGCTGGCGAGCCGCTCGAGCTTGCCGGCTGCCGCTATAAAATTCACCTGGAAGGGTCGGGATGGACCGACATGTCCATGGCCTCGCGATCCGGCCGCACGGTGCTGGCGCGTCTTGAGCCGAGCGCCGAACAATATGAGCGTCTGGTGGTACGGCTGTTCAGCGCATCCCAGGACAACATTGCCGGCGTCGCCAGTCTTCGCGGGGCTCTGGCGGGGCTGCTGCGCCGCGGGTTTATTGGCGCTTAGCTGAGCTCGAACCGGTCGGATCGTTGGCGCATTGATCAGTCCCTGCCCTAGATGCTGCCGTGGCTCGGCGCATCGCGACCGAGCCGCCGGTCCAGCCAATCGTTGGCCCGGGTCCTGTTGGCCTCTTTCCGGGACGCCTGGAGCGGAAAGATGTCGCCGGCGTGCAGCGGCCGGTTATCGGGATAGGACGCCAGTTGCAGGCTCGATTCATGCGCGGCGCCGTCCACCGGGGAGATGTAGGCAAACCGGATCTCGATCTTGTGCTTGATGTCGTAGCCCTGCCATTTCGGATGGTTGCGCGCCAGAAGCTCGGTCAGTTCGCACGGCAGGAGATCGGACGTCGAGCTCCGATTGCCCTCGGTCTTCTCCATATAGCATTGCTCCTTGACGCTGCTGACGCGCGCGTCGATCGGACGGAAGTTCACCCGCTTGTCGAGCTCGATGTAGGCATAGAGGCCCGCGACGCCGATAGCGATCAGTCCGTAGAGGCCCAGGCGCATGGTTGAACTCCGATCCTTTTCGAACCGCCGCGACGGTCAGATCGTGCGGGTCTTGTCCGCCTTGGTCTTGGAGGCCAGCACCGGAAACATGTCGCCGGCGCGCAGCGGCTTGCCGTTGGGGAAGGAGGACATTTGCAGGCTCGACTGGTGCGAGACGCCATCGACCGGCGAGACGTAGACCACGCGCACCTCGATCTTGTGCCTCAGGTCATAGCCTTGCCACTTCGGATGCTCCTTGCGCAGCAGCTCGGCGACCTCGCAGCGGGTCAGGTCGGAGGTCCACGTCGTCTTGGTGATGACGCCGCGCTCGACCTTTTCCAGATAGCATTGCTCGTTGACGGCGCTGATGCGCGCATCGACACGCTGATAATTCGCGCCCTTGTCGTACTGATCGTAAATCGCGATGCCGGCGGCGCCGACGGCAATAAGTGCAAAGACTGCTAGACGCATGCTTCGTGCTCCCGCAATGCCCGCACCTCATACGGACACAATTAAGGAGTGTTGAAAGCGCATTCAGCCACTTTTGCGATGGCAAGCTTTGGCTTGCCGAAACGCTTCAGATTTGAGGAAATTCCGCGCTATCGCGCCCGCCCGATCGGGAAATCATAGGCGCCGCCGCCGGCCCCCGGCAGCGAGAAGTGCCACCATTCCTTCGAGTAGTTCACGAACCCCTGCCCGGCCATCGCCGCGACCAGCCTGGCCCGCCAGCGCCTCTGTGCCGGCGTGATCGAGCCGGCGGCGGTATGGGCCTTGACGTCGGAGCAGTCATAGCCGGTGCCCATGTCGACGCTGCCCTCCGGGGCGCGCGCGGCGGCGGGCGCCGTGCAGTCGGCATAGTCCGTGGCGGAATCGAACTTGCGCGAATTGTCGGCAGCCAGATCGACCAGCGTGAGATCGACTGCCGCGCCGGTCGAATGTCCCGAATGGGTGGCGATATAGCCGAGGCGGAACAGATCCGCCTTCGAGAACGCCGGGTTGTAGCGCCGCTCGGCGGCGGTCTCGGTGCCGTTCCTCGACCACGCCACCATGTCCGCGACCGCGCGGGCCGGCCGGTAGCAATCGAACATCTTCAGCGACAGTTTTTGCCGCGCCAGTTCCTGCTGCACGACCTTCAGGCGCAGCCCCACCTCCCGCTTCACCACACATTCCGCCGCACCGTAGCCCGCGATCGGCCGTCCCATGAAGTTGTTGGACGTCGCGTAGCGGATGTCCTGGAGGATGGTCGGATCGATGTTGCGCAGGAACACGAAGCCGCCGGGCAAGTTCTGAGCGAAGACAGGCGAGGTCGATCCCGAGATCAACGCGAAGGCCAGCAATGCGATCACGGCAATTCTCACCAGTCCCTGCTCCCCGGCGCTCGGTCCCGACCGTCCAATGGGCCATACGGCTCGGCGCCATCCGCGGCCGGCCATCATGTCTTGTTCCGGAAAAACCAGCAAAAGCAAGGTGCCAATGCCCGGCGCCAAGCCCGGGCAAGACGGCCGAGACGACTGTCGCATCTTACTCGGGGAAAACTCCACCTAGCCCTCTTCGCGCTTGCCCCACCGGCCATCCGCGCCTATAGCTCTGGCTTTAATGACCCCATCATTGAAATCGACTTTTGTCCTCGGTCACCGGCATCTGCTGGGCATCGAGGGCCTTTCCGCTGACGACATCACGGGCCTGCTCGACCTCTCCGAGGAGTATGTCGAGCTCAACCGCCAGGTCGACAAGAAACGCGCCAGCCTGCGCGGCCGCACCCAGGTCAATCTGTTCTTCGAGGCCTCGACCCGGACCCAGTCCTCGTTCGAGATCGCCGGAAAGCGCCTGGGCGCCGACGTCATGAACATGTCGGTGTCATCGATGTCGACCCGCAAGGGCGAGACCCTGATGGACACCGCGGTGACGCTGAACGCGATGCACCCGGACATCCTGGTGGTGCGCCACCACGCCTCCGGCGCGGTCGAACTCTTGGCGCGCAAGGTTGACGGTTCCGTGATCAATGCCGGCGACGGCGCCCACGAGCACCCGACTCAGGCGCTGCTGGATGCGCTGACGATCCGCCGCAACAAGGGCCGGCTCGAGGGGCTCGTGATCGCGATCTGCGGCGACGTGCTGCATTCGCGCGTGGCGCGCTCCAACATCTTCCTGCTCAACACCATGGGTGCCCGCGTCCGCGTGGTGGCGCCCTCCACCTTGCTGCCGCCGGGCATCGAGCGGATGGGCGTCGAGGTCGCGCGCGACATGCGCGAGGGGCTGAACGGCGCCGACATCGTGATGATGCTGCGGCTGCAGCGCGAGCGCATGAACGGCTCCTTCGTGCCGTCGTCAGGCGAATATTTCCACTATTTCGGCCTCGACCAGAAGAAGCTCGGCTACGCCAAGCCCGACGCGCTGGTGATGCATCCGGGCCCGATGAACCGCGGTGTCGAGATCGACACCTTCGTCGCCGACGGCGCGCAGTCGCTGATCCGTGAACAAGTCGAAATGGGTGTGGCAGTGCGCATGGCGGTGCTCGAAGCGCTCGCCCGCAACCTGCCGAACGCGTGACGCCATGCTGATTGACCGCCGCCCCATCCTGCTCGCCAATGCCCGCGTCATCGATCCCTCCCGCGATTTCGACGGTCCGGGCGATGTCCTGATCGCCGACGGCGTGATCCGCGACACCAAGCGCGGCATCGGCGCGGCCGGCGTCCCCGAAGGCACCGACATCGTCAACTGCGCCGGCAAGATCGTGGCCCCCGGCCTGATCGACATGCGCGCCTTCGTCGGCGAACCCGGCGCCAGCCATCGCGAGACCTTTGCCTCCGCGAGCCAGGCCGCGGCCGCCGGCGGCATCACCACCATCGTCTGCCAGCCCGACACCTCGCCTGTGATCGACAATTCCGCCACCGTCGACTTCGTGCTGCGCCGCGCCCGCGACACGGCGATCGTCAACATCCATCCGATGGCGGCGCTGACCAAGGGCATGCAAGGCCAGGAGATGACCGAGATCGGCCTCTTGAAGGCCGCCGGCGCGGTCGCCTTCACCGATGGCGACCGCAGCGTCACCAACGCCCAGGTGATGCGGCGCGCGCTGACCTATGCCCGCGATTTCGACGCGCTGATCGTGCATCACACCGAGGACCCGCATCTGGTCGGCGAAGGCGTGATGAACGAGGGCGAATTCGCCACGCGGCTCGGCCTCGCCGGGATCCCGACCGCCGCCGAGTCGATCATGCTCGAGCGCGACATGCGGCTCGCGGGCCTGACCGGCGGCCGCTATCACGCGGCCTCGCTGACCTCGACCGAGTCGCTGGAGATCCTCAAGCGCGCCCGCGACGCCGGCTACAACGTCTCGGCCTCGGTCTCGATCAACCACGTGACGCTGAACGAGAACGACATCGGCCCCTACCGCACCTTCCTGAAGCTCGCGCCGCCGCTGCGCACCGAGGACGACCGCCGCGCGCTGGTCGCCGCGCTCGCCTCCGGGCTGATCGATGTCGTGATGAGCGATCACAATCCGCAGGACGTCGAGGTCAAGCGGCTGCCGTTCGCGGAAGCGGCGAGCGGCGCGGTCGGGCTGCAGACCATGCTGCCGGCGGCGCTCAGGCTGATCCACAATGGCGAGATGGAGTTCAAGACGCTGATCCGGGCGATGTCGACCCGGCCGGCGGAGTTGCTCGGCCTGCCCGGCGGCACGCTGCGCGCCGGCGCCCCGGCCGACGTGATCGTGATCGACGCCGACACACCCTGGGTGCTCGACCGCGACGATCTCAAATCGCTGTGCAAGAATACGCCGTTCGACGACGCCCGGTTCTCCGGCCGCGTGACGCGGACCATTGTCGGCGGCCGCACCGTGTACGAGCACGTTTGAGTTTGGGTCGAATAAGTTTGGGCTCGAACTCAGCGCGCCGCGAGTTGCGACATCGCTTCCATCGTCGTTCCGACGACGATGGCCGCGACGTAAACGACAAAGAAAAGCTGCTCCAGCCGCCTGCGAACAGAAGCCATGACAAGCTCCCTCATTTCCAAGGCCATGGTGCGGATTTATGGTTAATATTTCATTGACGGGATGGTCCGACATCGGCCCGACCGACCGTCCGGGGGACCATTGCGATGTCTGCTGACGCGTTCCTGCTGGTCGCCTTCCTGATCGGCTATCTGCTCGGCTCGATCCCGTTCGGCATGATCCTCACCAGGCTCGCCGGCACGCAGGATCTGCGCACGATCGGCTCGGGCAATATCGGCGCCACCAACGTGCTGCGCACCGGCCACAAGGGCCTCGCCGCGGCGACGCTGCTCGGCGACATGCTGAAGGGCACGGTCGCCGTGATCATCGCAGGCACCATCGACGGCCCGAACGCCGCGATGCTGGCGGCGCTCGGCGCCTTCCTCGGCCACCTCTTCCCGGTCTGGCTCGGATTTCGCGGCGGCAAGGGCGTCGCGACCTATATCGGCGTGCTGCTCGGGCTGTTCTGGCCGGCAGCACTGATCTTCGCCGTGATCTGGCTCGGCACCGCCTACACGACGCGCTATTCGTCGTTGTCAGCACTGATCGCCGCGTTCGTGACGCCGCTGTTCCTGTGGTTCTTCGGCCACAACGCGCTCGCCTCGCTGTTCGCCATGCTGACGCTGTTGCTGTTCTACATGCACCGCGAGAACATCAAGCGGCTGCAGGCCGGCACCGAAGGCAAGATCGGCGGGACGAAATAACCCTTTACGTCCTTCCGGGACGCGCCGCTTGGCGCGGGCCCGGAATCCATTGGGCCGCATCAGTAGTGGAGGAATGGATTCCGGGCTCTCGCTCCGCGAGCGCCGGAATGACGAGAGACTACTTCCTCAGCGCGTCCTCGACGAAACTCGCCGCTGCGAGCGCCTTCGCATCATCGCCAAAGCCCGCGATCACGGTGACGCCGACCGGCAAGCCGCCTTCGGCGGTCAGCGTCGGCACGTTGACGCAGGGCACGCCCATCAGGGTCCAGAGCCGGTTGTAGCGGGGATCCCCGGTCGAGCTCAAGCCGTGCGGCGCGGCGCCCGGCGCCGACAGCGTCAGCAGCACGTCGACCTCGGCAAAGAGCGCGGCCAGCGCCTGCCGCGCGCGCAGCGCGACGTCCATCGCCGCGTCGTATTCGGCCGGCGTGCCGCCCTTGCTCTCGTCGAGCCGGCCGCGCAGCAGCGGCGGCATCGCATCGTAGTTCTGGCCGTATTCCCAGGCGAAGGATTGATGCGCCTCGAATTCCTGTACCACGGGATGGATCCGCCAGGCCTCGGCGATGATCTCGGGCAGCGCGAGCTCGCGCACGACGGCGCCGGCCTGCTCCGCGGCACGCGCGGCTGTCTGCACCGCCTCCGCACCTGACGCATCAGGCGCCCCGGCGAAGGCCTGCGTCACCACGCCGATGCGCGGCGCAACGAGCTTCGACGGCACGGCCAGCTCGAGCCGCCTGGTCATCGCGGCCAGCCCCAACGCGACATCGCGCACGCCGGCGCCGAACAGCCCGACGGTGTCGAGCGTCCAGGAGAAGCATTTCACCCCGACGGCCGGCAGCAGCCGGTAGCTCGGCTTGATCGCGGCGACGCCGCAGAACGAGGCCGGCCGGATCACCGAGCCGCCGGTCTGGGTGCCGAGCGCCAGCGGGACCATGCCGGCGGCGACCGCGGCCGCCGAGCCCGATGACGATCCGCCCGGCGTATGCGCGTGATTGTGCGGGTTGAGCGTTGCGGTCGGGTCGTTCGCCGCGAAGGCGGTCGTCGTGGTCTTGCCGACGATGGTCGCGCCGGCCTGCTTCAGCGCCATCACGACGGGCGCATCGGCGCGCGGCCGATGGCCGCGATAGATCGCAGCCCCCATCTCGGTCGGGAAGTCGGCGGTATCGATGATGTCCTTGATCCCGACCGCGATCCCGCGCAACGGCCCGGACGTTTGCGCACGGGCTTCCTGGTCGTAGCGGACGAAGGCGCCGATCGCATTGTCCTGCGCCCGGATCGCCGCCAGCGATTGGCCGATGGCCGCATCGGGCGACAGCGCGCCCTGCTCGATACGCGCTTGAAGGTCGGCAAGTGAGATCATGGGGACTTCCTGATGTTGGCGGCTGCTTTTAGCGCGTCGCGCGCGGTAGCGCCAATGTCGCAGTTGATCACAATCTCAGGTTGGGCGAAGCTGCGGCCCGCATGCATGACCGCTCGCCCAGCCCGATAAAACTCACCGACACCGAACGGCTCAACCGTTTGCGGCTGATCCGCTCCGACAATGTCGGCCCGCGCACCTTTGCATCGCTGCTCCGCCATTTCGGCGATGCCGCGCAGGCACTGGAGCGGCTGCCGGACCTGGCGCGCCGCGGCGGCGCATCGGGACCGCAGCGGATCTGCAGCGAGGCCGACGCCACCGCCGAGCTCGCGGCCTGCCGCAGGTTCGGCATCGATCTCGTCGCGCCGGAAGAGGCGCATTATCCGCCGCGGCTTGCCACCATCGACGACGCGCCGCCGCTGCTGGCCGTGCGCGGCGCGCGCGACACGCTGATGCGGCCGATGATTGCGATCGTCGGCTCCCGCAATGCCTCCGGCGCCGGGTTGAAATTTGCTGGCACCCTGGCACGCGATCTCGGCGATGCCGGCTTTGTCGTGATCTCGGGCCTCGCCCGCGGCATCGACCAGGCCGCGCATCGCGCCACCGTTGCCAGCGGCACGGTCGCCGTGCTCGCCGGTGGCCACGACAGGATCTACCCGCCGGAGCACGAGGATCTGCTGGCCGCCCTGCTCGAACAGGGCGCTGCGATCTCGGAGATGCCGCTCGGCCATGTGCCGCGGGCGCGCGACTTCCCCCGCCGCAACCGGCTGATCTCGGGCGCATCGCTCGGCGTCGTGGTGGTGGAGGCCGCGCACCGCTCGGGCTCGCTGATCACGGCGCGGATGGCCGCCGAACAGGGCCGCGAGGTGTTCGCGGTGCCGGGCTCGCCGATCGATCCGCGCTCAGCCGGCGCCAACGATTTGATCAAGCAAGGCGCCACCTTGGTCACGGAGGCGGCCGACGTCATCAACGCGGTGACGCCGATCATGGAGCGGCCGGTGATGCTGTCGGCGCACGAAGACGACGAGCCGCTGGATTTTGCGACCGACGGCGGCGATCGCGCCCGCATCATCAATCTGCTCGGGCCGAGCCCGATCAGCCTAGACGATCTGATTCGGATGGCCGACGTCTCGCCCGCCGTCGTCCGCGCGGTGCTGTTGGAGCTCGAGCTCGCCGGCAAGCTCGAGCGCCACGGCGGCGGGCTGGTGTCGATGATCTAATCTGTCGCTCCGCCACCGCGAATGCTTCCCCGTCAGCCTGAGGAGCGCGTAGCGCGTCTCGAAGGATCGACGGCCACCAGCCGGGCCGTGCATCCTTCGAGACGCCTGCTACGCAGGCTCCTCAGGATGACGGTTCAACAATGCGCTGGTGACGGATAACTATCACTCCGCATTCCGCGTATCAAAATCCTGTCGTGCGCCTTCGATCTCCGGCAGATGGGTGAACGCCCACTGGCCGAGCGCCTTGACCGGCTCCGCCAGCCCGCGGCCGAGGTCGGTCAGCTCATAGTCGACCCGCGGCGGAATGGTCGGAAACACCGTGCGCGTCACCAGCCCGTCGCGCTCCAGGCCGCGCAGCGTGAGCGTCAGCATCCGCTGCGAGATGCCGTTGATCATGCGCTTCAATTCGTTGAAGCGCTTCGCTCCGTCGATCAGCATCATGATCACGAACACGCTCCATTTGTCGCCGACCCGCGACAACACGGAGGCGACCGCGCGGCAATCGCTGTGGTCGGGACTGGGCCGCGGCGCCGGGCCGGTTACATCAATGTTCTCGGGTCTCATCGGTGTGCTCGGGTTTCAAAAATGTGCGTTCTTGCGGAGATTTAGGGCGGTCACTCATATAGCGCCAGTTACAAACCTATACCAAAGGTGACCTCTGCCATGAAACTTCTGCACATCGATTCCTCGGTCCTCGGCCCCCACTCCGTCAGCCGCCAGGTCTCGGCCGCCGCCGTCGAGCGGCTGCGCCAAGCCAATCCCGGCCTCGTCGTGAGCTACCGCGACCTCACCCAGACCCCGCTCGCCCACCTCTCCGGCCTGCACCTCGCAGCCGGCCAGGGCGCGGCTCCGGACCCGTCGGTGCGCGACGACGTCGCCGCCGGCCAGGCGGTGCTGGACGAGTTCCTCGCCGCCGACATCGTGGTGATCGGCGCTCCCATGTACAATTTCACCATTCCCTCCCAGCTCAAGGCCTGGATCGATCGCATCCTGGTCGCGGGCAAGACCTTCAAATACGGCGCTGGTGGCGTCGAGGGACTGGCCGGCAACAAGCGCGTCGTCATCGCCATCTCGCGCGGCGGCTATTACGGCGCCGATACGCCGATGGCCGCGCTCGAACATCTCGAGTCCTATCTGCGCGGCGTGTTCGGCTTCATCGGCGTCAGGAACGTTGAGTTCATCCCGGCCGACGGCATCCAGGTCGGTCCCGAGCATCGCGAAAAGGCGGTTGCAGGCGCGCTGCAGGCCGCCGGCAGCCTGAACGCGGCCTAGTTCCGGAAACCGCTGTCGTCCTCCGCGAAGGCGGAGGACTCAGTATTCCAGAGACGGCGGTCGTTGAGCGGAGAGGCCGCAGCGTACTGGATACCCCGCATGCGCGGGGCATGACAGTTGTGGGCGGGACAAGTCGGGTTGCCTCAGTACCAGACGCCTTGAATGCCGCAGATGACGGCGACGAGCGAAATCAGCAAACCGATGCCGGAAAACAGCGCGACGGTCACAAGCTGCGTCGAGTCTGAACTGTCTGAACTCTGGGACGCGGACGAAACAGGGATCGACGTCGAAATGCGGGCTGCTGCTTTCGGCATGAAGGAACTCCAAAATGATTCCGTGGTGAAAAATTTCCCCGCCCATTCAGGAGTCCGGGCAGTACGACAAAGGTTCAATACCCACGATGATAGTCGCAGACGAAAACGGCCGGTGTGATCGGCTTCACACCGGCCGCTTCTTACAATGAGAAACAAATTATCCGCGATAGATCGGCGCGCCGGCGGGCGATGCCGTTGCGCCGCCATCGATGAACAGTTCCTGCCCCTGCACATGGGCTGCATCGTCGGACGCCAGGAACAGCACCGTCTTTGAGATATGATCGGGCTCGCCGATGCGGCCGAGCGGCGTGGTCTTGCCGATCCGCGCCTCGAAGACCTTCTCGGCCTCCGGCGTTGCGATCGCAGCCCCCCAGATCGGCGTCCGCACCGCGCCCGGCGCCACCACGTTGACGCGGATGTTGCGCGGCGACAGTTCTGACGCCATCACGCGCGCCATCGCGCGCACGCCGGCCTTGCTCGCCGCATAGGCCGAGTAGCCGGGATTGCCAAGCACCGAAATCACCGAGCCGTTGAGGATGATCGAGGCGCCGTCGTTGAGATAGGGCGCGACTGCCTGCACGGTGAAGAACACGCCGGTGAGATTGGTGCGGATCACATTTTCGAATGCTGCGAGCGTGGTGCCGCCGACCGGCGTCTGGCCGGGAATGCCGGCATTGGCGAACAGCACGTCGTATTTGCCGAACTTCTCGGCGCCCTGCTTCACCGCGGCCTCCAGCGCCGCGACGTCGGTGGCATCGGCCACGACGGCAAGCGCGTTCGGTCCGAGCTCCCTGGCTGCCGCGGCAAGCGTCTCCTTGTTGCGCCCGGTGATGACGACCTTGGCGCCCTCCGCCACGAACAGCTTTGCGGTCGCAAGCCCGATGCCGCTGTTGCCGCCGGTGATCAACGCCGTCTTGTTCGCCAGTCTCATGTCCGCCTCCAGTTGGTTGCATTATTAAACTTCATTGCCTAACTAAGGCATGCGGTTTAATATTGCAACCACACAAGGCCGTGATGAACTCGTCAAAGCGTTTTCGAGCGAAGTGGATCCCGGTTCGCGTGAAGAAAATGCGTCAAAACAAGATTCCCGGAGGCACGTGGTGAAGAGAACCAGCCTTGCCGGCGACAGCTGCCCGGTGGCGCGCGCGCTCGACGTGTTCGGCGACTGGTGGTCGCTCCTGATCATCCGCGACGCCAGCCTCGGCCGCCGCCGCTTCGGCGAATTCCAGGCGAGCCTCGGGCTTGCCAAGAACATCCTCACGACCCGGCTGCGCACGCTGGTCGAGCGCGGCATCCTCAAGACGGTCCCCGCCTCCGACGGCAGCGCCTATCAGGAATATGTGCTGACGCCGAAGGGCCACGGCATCTTCCCGATCCTGGTCGCGCTGCGGCAATGGACCGAGGAGTTCGACGAGCATCCGGACGAGATCGCGACCGTCCTGGTCGATCGCAACAAGGGCAAGCCGGTGAAGAAGCTCGCGCTGCTCTCGCAGGACGGACGCGTGCTTGGTGCAGCGGACACGACGCTGAAGCCGCGGCCTGTGCGGAAGACGGCGCGGCGCGAATTGGCGTAACCCTCGCCGTCATTCCCTGGTGCGCAATTCCGCACCTGGGAATGACAGCGGGATCGCGGGGATGATTGCAGTGACGGATGTTGCTAATTCGACACGACGGGCAACTCAGCAAATCCTGTCAATCCTGCCGAGTAAAAATAATTCGGTTTATCGTAATGACAACTCGGTGTATGGTTCGTCCGTCTCACCCGACACGAGGGGCGCTTCGCGGTCGTCACGAACGTGGGTCGAGATGCGGTGGACGCCGATTGCGCAACTGACGAGTGCGCATGAGGCGGACGGCGAAATCGTGCAGGCCTGACGCCCTAGCGGTAGGTGTCTCTTCCGATTGCGCAGTGCGCGTTGTGAAGACGGTGACAACAAAGCCAAGTCTCGCCGGGGAGAGCACGTATAAGCCGTAACCCATCGCGCAGGGAAAGCCGGATTGCTCCGGTTACACCTGTGGTCCTACCCCCGAGCTTTCTACTCCATTGCTCGGGGCCCATGGGTGCGATCGGCACCCGGCTTTCCCTGCGCCCTCTGTTCAAGAGAGGGCGGAACGAAAGAGCAAAGCTCGGGCAATTGCTGCCGCGAGAACGCGACGCCATGGCCTACCTGCCGTGCAACACATCTGGTGTCGTCCCTGCGAAAGCAGGGACCCATAACCACAGTTGGCTATCGTCGAAGGACGGTGGAATGACGAGCAAGCCCGTTACATCCGCCGCGGAGTATGGGTCCCTGCTTTCGCAGGGACGACGATTATGGATGCAGGCCGGGCTTTACGTGCAGTGTCGTCCTGGCTTCGCCAGGACGACGAAGGGAGAGAGCTCCGAGCACAAGCAGGCCCAACGCCTCCCCCTTACGACAGCTTCCGTCGGCTGCGCAGGCGCAGCTGCTCGTCGGCCTCCAGGCTTGCCATCGCGAGCAGATGGTCGAGAACCTCAAATTTGTGGCGCTGGGCGAGTTTGGCGAGTTCGGTCGCGGCGGCTGCGATCAGGATCAGGGCGTCATCCGGGCCGCCCGCCCCGCCTGTCTCCTCGTCCACCGGTCGCCGCCGGCCGGATGCCCGGCGCTTCCGGCCGCCCCCTGTCCTGCTCAAAAGGCCTAATCCGATTCCCACCCTATATATAAAGAGATACGCCCTTTCCGGCCGCAACTCTAGGACGCATTTTTCAACCTTTGGGATCAAAACTCCACAGTTGGAACCCTTCCTTCAATATCTGGCGATTTGACACCGACCGCCCCAGCACCCATGTTCGCCCCGACACGGCGGGTCGCGAGTCTAGCGGAACCCGCCTTCAAGTTTTCCCGTAAGCTATTGGAATGACATGAATATCGTCATTGTGGAGTCGCCGGCCAAGGCCAAGACGATCAACAAATATCTGGGGTCCTCCTACGAGGTCCTGGCGTCGTTCGGCCATGTTCGCGACCTCCCGGCCAAGAACGGTTCCGTCGATCCGGACGCCAATTTCCAGATGATCTGGGAGGTCGATGCCAAGGCGGCGAGCCGGCTCAACGACATCGCCAAGGCACTCAAGGGCGCCGACCGCCTGATCCTCGCAACCGACCCTGATCGCGAGGGCGAAGCGATCTCCTGGCACGTGCTGGAGGTGATGAAAGAGAAGCGCGCGCTGAAGGACCAGAAGGTCGAGCGCGTGGTGTTCAACGCCATCACCAAGCAGGCCGTCTCCGAGGCCATGAAGGCACCGCGCCAGATCGACGGCGCGCTGGTCGACGCCTATATGGCGCGCCGCGCGCTGGACTATCTGGTCGGCTTCACCCTCTCCCCGGTGCTGTGGCGCAAGCTGCCCGGCGCCCGCTCCGCCGGCCGCGTGCAGTCGGTCGCGCTGCGGCTGGTCTGCGACCGCGAGCTCGAGATCGAGAAGTTCGTGCCGAAGGAATACTGGTCGCTGGTCGCGACGCTGCTGACGCCGCGCGGCGAAGCCTTCGAGGCGCGGCTGGTCGGCGCCGACGGCAAGAAGATCGCACGTCTCGACATCGGCTCCGGCGCGGAAGCCGAGGATTTCAAGAAGGCGATCGAGGCCGCGCTGTTCAAGGTCGCGACCGTCGAGGCCAAGCCGGCGCGGCGCAATCCGCAAGCGCCCTTCACCACCTCGACCCTGCAGCAGGAAGCCAGCCGCAAGCTCGGCTTCGCGCCGGCGCACACCATGCGCATCGCGCAGCGGCTCTATGAAGGCATCGACATCGGCGGCGAGACCACCGGCCTGATCACCTATATGCGAACCGACGGCGTGCAGATCGCCCCCGAGGCGATCACCCAGGCGCGCAAGGTGATCGGCGAGGACTACGGCAATGCCTACGTGCCGGACGCGCCGCGCCAGTACCAGGCCAAGGCCAAGAACGCGCAGGAAGCCCACGAAGCGATCCGCCCGACCGATCTGTCGCGCCGCCCGGTCACGATCGGCCGCCGGCTCGATGCCGATCAGGCGCGGCTTTATGAACTGATCTGGAAGCGCACCATTGCGAGCCAGATGGAGTCGGCCGAGCTCGAGCGCACCACCGTCGACATCGAGGCCAGGGCCGGCTCCCGCGTGCTGGAGCTGCGCGCCTCCGGCCAGGTCATCAAGTTCGACGGCTTCCTCGCGCTCTACCAGGAAAGCCGCGACGACGAGGAGGACGAGGATTCGCGCCGCCTGCCCGCGATGAGCCAGGGCGAGGCCGTGAAGCGCCAGAGCCTTGCCGTCACCCAGCATTTCACCGAACCGCCGCCGCGCTTCTCGGAAGCATCGCTGGTGAAGCGGATGGAAGAGCTCGGCATCGGCCGTCCCTCGACCTACGCCTCGATCCTGCAGGTGCTGAAGGACCGCGGCTACGTCAAGCTGGAGAAGAAGCGGCTGCACGGCGAGGACAAGGGCCGTGTCGTGGTCGCCTTCCTGGAGAACTTCTTCTCGCGCTATGTCGAATACGATTTCACCGCCGATCTGGAAGAGCAGCTCGACCGCATCTCCAACAACGAGATCGCCTGGCAGCAGGTGTTGCAGGAGTTCTGGCGCGGCTTCATCGGCGCGGTCAACGACATCAAGGACCTCCGGGTCGCCGAGGTGCTCGATGCGCTCGACGAGATGCTCGGCCCGCACATCTATCCGCCGCGCGCGGATGGCGGCGACGTCAGGCAGTGCCCAACCTGCGGCACCGGCCGGCTCAATCTGAAGGCCGGCAAGTTCGGCGCCTTCGTCGGTTGCTCGAACTATCCGGAATGCCGTTACACCCGCCCGCTCGCGGCCGACAGCGCCGAGAGCGCCGACCGCGTGCTCGGCACCGATCCCGACACCGGCTTCGACGTCACGGTGAAGGCCGGCCGCTTCGGCCCCTACATCCAGCTCGGCGAGCAGAAGGATTACGCCGAGGGCGAGAAGCCGAAGCGCGCGGGCATTCCGAAGGGCACTTCGCCGGCCGATGTCGATCTCGAATTGGCATTGAAGTTGCTCTCGCTGCCGCGCGAGATCGGCAAGCATCCGGAAACCGGGCAGCCGATCACCGCCGGCCTCGGCCGGTTCGGGCCGTTCGTCAAGCATGAGAAGACCTATGCCAGCCTGGAGGCCGGCGACGAGGTATTCGACATCGGCTTGAACCGCGCGGTCACGCTGATCGCGGAGAAGATCGCCAAGGGCCCGAGCGGCCGCCGCTTCGGCGCCGATCCGGGCAAGCCGCTCGGCGATCACCCGACGCTCGGCGCGGTCGCGCTGAAGAACGGCCGCTACGGCGCCTATGTCGCGGCGGGCGGCGTCAACGCCACGATCCCGAGCGACCGCACGCCCGACGAGGTCACGCTCGCGGAAGCGATCGCGCTGATCGACGAGCGCGCGGCCAAGGGCGGCGGCAAGAAGGCCAAGAAGGTGGCAAAACCTGCCAAGGCGGCCAAGGCCAAATCGGACAAGACCGAGCCGGAGAAGGCTGACGGCGACGCCGAGGCCAAGCCCGCCAAGAAGGCTGCATCGAAAAAGGCCGCGGCGAAACCGAAAGCGGATGCGACCAGCAAAGCGCGCGCGCCGGTCGCTTCCGGTGCCAAGACGTCACCTGCAAAGTCATCGGCACCAGCGAAAGCGCCCGCGAAGAAAAGCGCCGGCAAGGCACGAGGATAAGTGAAACGAAAACCCGACCATGGCTTTCCGGGCCGGGACGCCATCGTCGCCTTCATCCGCGCCAATCCAGGCAAGGTCGGCACCCGCGAGATCGCGCGCGAGTTCGGCCTGAAGAACGCCGACCGTATCGAGCTGAAGCGGATCCTCCGCGAGCTCGCCGACGACGGCACGGTTGCCAAGCGCGGCCGCAAGATCCACGAGCCGGCGGCGCTGCCGCCGACCGTGCTCGCCGACATCACCGGCCGAGACAGCGACGGCGAGTTGATCGCCACCCCCGCCGAGTGGGATAGCGAAGAGAACGGCACCGCTCCGAAAATCCGCATCGAGACGCCGCGGCGGCCGAAGCCCGGCACCACGGCCGGCGTCGGCGACCGCGCGCTGCTGCGGGTCGAAGTGACCGACGAGCAAGACGGCACGCCCTATCGCGGCCGCGTCATCAAGGTGATCGATCACGGCCGCACCCGCATCCTCGGCATCTTCCGCCGCAATCCGGATGGCGGCGGACGCCTGATCCCGGTCGACAAGAAGCAGGCCGGCCGCGAGCTCAACATCGCCAAGTCGGACACCGGCGGCGCCGAAGACGGCGATCTGATCAGCGTCGACCTGATCCGCACCCGAAGCTTCGGGCTCGCATCCGCCCGCGTCAAGGAGCGGCTCGGCTCGATCGCGAGCGAAAAGGCGATCAGTCTGATCGCGATCAACACCCACGACATCCCGCAGGTGTTCTCGTCTTCGGCGCTGCGCGAGGCCGAAGAGGCAAAACCCGCGACCTTGCAGGGCCGCGAGGACTGGCGCGACGTGCCGCTGGTCACCATCGATCCGCCCGATGCCAAGGATCACGACGACGCCGTGCATGCGGAGGTCGACCCCGATCCGAACAACAAGGGCGGCTTCATCGTCCATGTCGCGATCGCCGACGTCGCCTACTATGTGCGCCCCGGCTCGGCGCTCGATCGCGACGCGCTCCAGCGCGGCAACTCGGTGTATTTCCCCGATCGCGTGGTGCCGATGCTGCCCGAGCGGATCTCCAACAATCTCTGCTCGCTGGTGCCGGGCGAGCCGCGCGGCGCGCTCGCGGTGCGGATGGTGATCGGCGCCGATGGCCGCAAGCGCTCGCACAGCTTCCACCGCGTGCTGATGCGCTCGGCCGCGAAGCTCGCTTACGCGCAAGCGCAGGCCGCGATCGACGGCAGGCCGGACGACACGACGGGGCCCCTGCTCGATCCGATCCTCAAGCCGCTGTGGACGGCCTACGAGCTGGTCAAGCTCGCACGCAACGAGCGCGACCCGCTCGATCTCGATCTGCCCGAGCGCAAGATCCTGCTGAAGGGCGACGGCACCGTCGACCGGGTGATCGTGCCGCAGCGGCTCGATGCGCACCGGCTGATCGAGGAGTTCATGATCCTCGCCAACGTCGCCGCGGCCGAGATGCTGGAGAAGAAGGCGCTGCCGCTGATCTATCGCGTGCATGACGAGCCGAGCCAGGAGAAGGTGCACAACCTCCAGGAATTCCTGAAGACGCTCGACCTGCCCTTCACCAAACAAGGCGCGCTGCGTCCCGCGCAGTTCAACCGCGTGCTGGCGCAGGTTGCCGGCGAGGATTATGAACCGCTGGTCAACGAGGTGGTGCTGCGCTCGCAGGCACAGGCCGAATACTCCGCCGAGAATTACGGTCATTTCGGCTTGAACCTGCGCCGCTATGCGCACTTCACCTCGCCAATCCGCCGCTACGCCGATCTGATCGTGCATCGCGCGCTGATCCGGGCGCTCGGGCTCGGCGAAGGCGCCTTGCCGACCGACGAGAGCGTGGAGACGCTGGCCGAGATCGCCGCGCAGATCTCCGTCACCGAACGCCGCGCAATGAAGGCGGAGCGCGAGACCACCGACCGGCTGATCGCGCATTTCCTTGCCGACAAGGTCGGCGCCTCGTTCCAGGGCCGCGTCTCCGGCGTGACCCGCGCCGGCCTGTTCGTGAAGCTCGACGACACCGGCGCCGACGGCCTGATCCCGATCCGCACCATCGGCAGCGAATATTTCAACTACGACGAGACCCGCCACGCACTGATCGGCACGCGCAGCGGCACCATGTATCGGCTCGGCGACGTCGTCGACGTGCGGCTGGTCGAGGCGGCTCCAGTGGCCGGCGCGCTGCGCTTTGAGCTATTATCCGACGGTCGGGCCGTTCCGCGTGACAGAAAACGTGACGGCAAGAGAGCCGAGCGTCGGGCTGCGGGATTCGGCAAGGGACCAAATAAGGGATCGGGCAAGAAGGCGCACAAGGAGCGGAAGGCGCGCAACAAGAAGGACCGCAAGCCGGCGAAGCCAAAGCCCGGCAAATCGAAGCGAGGCAAGTCATGGACCTGAAGTCATGGACCTGAAGTCATGGACGTGACACCGCCGACAGTGGTCTGGACTCGCGATGCGGCCGAGCCCGAGAAGCGCGACGTCTGGAGCGCGATGAAGCGCGGGTTCCGCGGCCGTTGTCCGCGCTGCGGAAAAGGCAAACTGTTCCGCAAGTTTCTGAAATGCGACGGCCATTGCCCGGTCTGCGATCTCGATTTCACACCGCATCGTGCCGACGATCTGCCCGCCTATCTCGTGATCGTCATCGTCGGCCATATCGTGGTACCGACCGCGCTATGGATCGAGACCGACTATTCGCCGCCGGTGTGGCTGCAACTTGCGATCTATCTGCCGTTCACGCTGTTCGCATCGCTGGCATTGTTGCAGCCGGTGAAGGGAGCCGTGATCGGCTTGCAATGGGCCCTGCGCATGCATGGCTTTGACGAAAATGCCCCTAGCGACATCCCGCCGGTCTAGCTAAACCGGGCGATAAGAAGAAATGAAAGGGATGAAATGACTGAAGCTGCCGCACCCGCCGCCGTCGTCCATCAGGGCGAAAAAGAAGCCGATCATCACGCGTATTTCCGGCCGAAGGATGCGGCGACGCTGATCCTGATCGATCGCTCCGGCGCCAAGCCGAAGGTGCTGGTCGGCAAGCGCCACGACAAGGTGGTGTTCATGCCGGGCAAATTCGTCTTCCCCGGCGGCCGCGTCGACAAGGCCGACAACCGCGTACCGGTTGCGGCCCCGATCACGCCTGAGCTCGAAGCCAATCTGCTCAAGGGCAGCCCGAAGATCACGCCCGGCCGCGCACGTGCGCTCGCCAATGCCGCGATCCGCGAAGCCTGCGAGGAAACCGGACTCTGCCTCGGCCGCAAGGTGGAGAAGACGGCGAAGCTCGACGGTCCCTGGGCGCCGTTCGCCGATGCCGGGCTTCTGCCCGATCCGTCCGGCCTGTTCCTGATCGCGCGCGCGATCACTCCGCCCGGCCGCGTCCGACGCTTCGACACCCGTTTCTTCACTGCGGATGCCTCGACCATCGCGCATCGTGTCGAAGGCGTGGTGCATGCCGATGCCGAGCTGGTCGAGCTGGTCTGGGTCGAGATCGGCTCCGAGCCGCTCGCGGATGCGCATGCCATGACCAAGAACGTGCTCGCCGAGCTCGACCGTCGTCTCGCCACCGGCCCGCTCCGCCACGACGCGCCGGTGCCGTTCTTCCACTTCTACGGCGGCAAGATGCAGAAGGACGTGCTGGGGGCGTGAGGAGCGCACGTCATTCCGGGGCGCGCCTCTTGGCGCGAGCCCGGAATCCATTCCTCCACCGACCATGCGGCCCGATGGATTCCGGGCTCTCGCTTCGCGAGCCCCGGAATGACGATGTCGAGGGATCGGCCAAAAACAAAATAATCTTCCCGATGGCGCGCCGCGAAGCGCCACCCTATCTGTTCCGCTAACCACAACAATGACGGAACGGGGCAATGGCGAAGCGTCAACTCAAGCTCGGCGCATTCATGCGGCCGATCAGCATCCACACCGGCGCCTGGCGCTATCCCGGGGCGTGGCCCGACGCCAATTTCAACTTCGATCACATCAAGACGCTGATCCGCAAGCTCGAGGCCGGCAAGTTCGACGCCTTCTTCATGGCCGACCATCTGGCCGTGCTCAACATGCCGATCAATGCGCTGAAGCGCAGCCACACCGTGACCTCGTTCGAGCCGTTCACGCTGCTGTCGGCACTGTCCGCCGTCACCGAGCGGATCGGGCTGATCGCGACCGGCTCGACCACCTTCGACGAGCCCTATCACGTCGCCCGCCGCTTCGCCTCGCTCGACCACATCTCGGGCGGCCGCGCCGGCTGGAACATCGTCACGACCTCCAATCCGGATGCGGCGCTGAATTTCGGCCTCGACGATCACATGGAACATGCCGAGCGCTACAAGCGCGCCCGCGAGTTCTACGACGTCGTCACCGGCCTGTGGGACTCGTTCGCCGACGATGCCTTCGTGCGCGATGTCGAGTCGGGGCTGTTCGTCGATCCCGACAAGATGCATGTGCTCAATCACAAGGGCAAATATCTCTCGGTCCGGGGCCCGCTGAACATCGCCCGTCCCGTGCAGGGCTGGCCTGTCATCGTGCAGGCGGGAGCCTCCGATGACGGACGGCAGCTTGCGGCCGAGACCGCGGAAGCCGTGTTCACCGGCGGCGGCAGCCTTGCGGACGGACAGAAGCTCTATGCCGACATCAAGGGCCGCATGGAAAAGATCGGCCGCGATCCCGAGCATCTGAAGATCCTGCCCGGCGCCTTCGTGGTGGTCGGCGACAGCGTCGAGGAAGCCAAGGAGAAGCGCGCGCTGCTCGACAGCCGCGTGCATTACGACAGCGCGATCGCCTCGCTGTCGGTGATCCTCGGCACCGATGCGTCCACCTTCGATCCCGACGGGCAATTGCCACCGATCCCGGAGACCAATGCCAGCAAGAGCGGCCGGCAGCGCCTCGTCGACGTCGCCGCGCGCGACAAGCTGACCGTGCGCCAGCTCGCGCAGCGCGTCGGCGGCTATGGCGGGCTCGCCTTTGTCGGCACGCCGCAGACCATCGCCGACCAGATGGAGGAATGGCTGGTGGGCCGCGGCAGCGACGGCTTCAACATCATGTTCCCCTATCTGCCGCAGGGCCTGTTCGAGTTCGTCGACCGGGTGGTGCCGGAACTGCAGAAGCGCGGGATCTTCCGGACCGAGTACGAAGGGCGCACCCTGCGCGAGAATCTGGGCCTGCCGCGGCCCAAAAATCAGTTCTTCGAGGGGTAATCGGGCCGGAATCGGCGGGATTTCAGCCCGGAAATCCTTGACTTCTCACGGTTTGTGGCTAGTTTCCGGGCCAAACGCGGGCCGATTTGGCCGGCTCCCGATACCCCTTCATTTTCGAGGATTTGCACATGGCCAAAGCGGTCACCATCAAGGTCAAGCTCGTGTCGACCGCCGACACCGGCTTCTATTACGTCGCCAAGAAGAATTCGCGCACAATGACCGACAAGCTGGTCAAGAAGAAGTACGACCCGGTCGCGCGCAAGCACGTCGAGTTCAAGGAAGCCAAGATCAAGTAAGATCGCCTGCTTCTGACGTTTCAAACGGGGCCCTCGCGGCCCCGTTTTTGCTTTGTGGCCTGACGTCATCCCTCATGTCTTTCGGGCAAGTCCCGGGCGCAGGGCTCACATGATCGCAGGCTTGGACGAGGGAAACGTCGGCGGCTACTCGGTCGCCTACGGCCGCGAGGACACCTACTTTCCGGTCTATGTCACGGCCGCGCTGGCCGCGATCTTCCTGACCACGACCTGGATCACCGGCGCGATCTATTGGCTGGCGCCGGCGGCGGCAGCCGCCGGCTTCACCTATTACAACATCCCGCTGCTGGAGGCCGGCCGTCCGACGATCGGGGCCAATCAGTACGGCATCTTCATCCAGGCCTTCGGGCTGATCCGCTGGCGCGCCATCACGCGCATCGACCTGGTCGAGATCGCCGAGCGCGCGATGACCGTTCACGAATTGCAGATCGCGCTCAACGGGCCGCTCGGCAGCGCGCTGGTGGCCGATTGGCGCAAGCGGCCGGCCTATCGGCTGCTGATGCGCTTGCCGTGGCGCATGGACCATCGTGGCGTGGTCCGCGTCAATCTCGAGCCATTCGACCGGACGCCCGACGAGATCCACCGGACGTTCCTGAGGATGTGGCGCTACTATCGCAGCTAACGCCCGCCGAACGCCTCATCAGGCAGATGCGCATCCGCGACGCGCGCATCCGGATTGTGCGTGATGGTCATGAACCAAATGAGGCTGAAGAACAGCGACCACGCCGTGTTCCAATAGAACCAGTTCATCGGATCACCTCGAACAGCTTTGATCCGCGCCAGCGGGCGAAGATCGCCAGCCGGCGCGGAACGCCGCCAAGTCTACTGCACGACCTCGCCGTGCAGTGCCAGATCCAACCCTTCGCGCTCGATGTCCTTCGTGACGCGAAGCCCGACGAAGAGATTGATCACGAACAGGATGATCAGGCTCACGACCGCATCATACACGAAAACCGTCGCGACGCCGATGCACTGATTGAGGAACTGCCCGGTATTTCCCTCCAGGACGCCTGCCGTGCCGCCATACTGCTCGACCGCGAACACCCCGGTCAGCAGCGCCCCGACGATGCCGCCGAGAGCGTGGACGCCGAAGCAGTCCAGCGCGTCATCGTAGCTGAACATGCGCTTCAAGCCGGTGCATCCCCAGTAGCAGCAGACGCCGGCGGCGATCCCGATCGCGAAGGCGCCGACCGGTCCGACGAAACCGGAGGCCGGCGTGATCGCGACGAGGCCCGCAACAGCACCCGAGCAGATGCCGACAACGGTCGGCTTGCCCTTCAATCCCCACTCCACCAGCATCCAGGTGAAGCCCGCGACCGCCGTGGCGATCTGGGTCACCAGCATGGCCATGCCCGCCTGCATTCCGGCCGTGACCGCGGAGCCGGCGTTGAAGCCGAACCAGCCGACCCACAGCAGCGACGCGCCGATGAAGGTCAGCACCATGTTGTGCGCCGGCCCGGTCTCGACGCGCTTGCCGAGCATGATGGCGCACATCAGGCCGGCCACGCCGGCATTGATGTGCACGACGGTGCCGCCGGCGAAATCGAGAACCTTGACATACGCAGCGTCGTTACCCGCCGAGAAGATGCCGTCGGGCCCCCAGACCCAATGTGCGATCGGCGCGTAGACGAAGATCGCCCACAGCCCGATGAACCAGAGCATCGCGGAGAACTTCATCCGCTCTGCAAACGCGCCGGCGATCAGCGCCGGCGTGATGATGGCGAACGTCATCTGGAAGCAGATATAGACGGACTCGGGAATCGTCGCGGCGAGCGGATTGGGATTGCCGATGCCACCCTTGCCGATGTCGCTCAGGATGTCCTTGAGGAACATGCGGTCCAGGCCGCCGATAAACGGCGTGCCGGCACGAAACGCCAGGCTGTAGGTCAGGACCGCAAACAGGATCGTGACCAGGCAGGTGACGGCGAAACTGGTCATCACGGTGTCGCCGACATTCTTCTTGCGCACCATGCCGCCATAGAACAGGCCGAGCCCCGGCACCGTCATCATCAGGACGAGCGCGACCGACGTGAGCATCCAGGCGGTATCGCCGGAATTCGGCGTGCACTTCTCGAGAATCTTGCCGCCGCAGGCCGGCGGTGCCGCCGCATCCTCAGCCAGCGCAAGGTCGCTGAACAGCAGGCAAAGGAATGCCACGCCCAGCAGAGCAACCACGATTCTCACGAGGTTCCGGCGCGTGTATGTCCCAGACTCCATCATCGTCCTCCCATCACAAGAAATGCTGGTGTTCGGAATGGGTGCAGCGCATTCGGGAGCGCGACGCCGAAAGACGGCGCACGTTCGGTTATCGGGATATCTCGAAGGGCCGCGCGAGGCACAAGGGCTTCCTGCTTGGCGGCGCGGCGAAGGCCGTGGTGCGCGGATCGCTGGAGAATGACGGCGACTAGCCTCATCGCGGCCAGCCCTTCCCATGGGTCCCCAGGCCGGAACCTCAGCGACGGCTTCCGGCACGATTTCTAGCCAACTTCAATCAAGATTCGTGCCACCGGTGCGTGCAGAGTAACGCATTGAAGACGCAGCGACTTCAATCCGTGCACGGAACGGCTTCGCGCCCCATTGCACGTTCTCGTAGCAAGTCATCGATGGAAAAATAGGCAGCAATCAGCGGCTGCCCACGCACGGGGCAGCCGCTGATTTGTCGCGGGATCGGAAACTAGAGCGTTTAGAGTCGAGAGCTCCGTTCCGATTCTATCGGAACGGGAAAGGCGCTAGGCGGTCTTGAGCAGCGGCGGCTGCGCCGGCCGGATCAGCGCGAAGGCAACCTGGATGATGCCGCCGGCAAGACCAAGCGCGACGCCGATGCGCCAGGCCATGGTGTAGGAGCCGAGCGAGTCGTAGATCAGCCCACCTCCGTAAGCGCCGAGGAAGCTGCCGATCTGGTGGCTCATGAAGGCAAGGCCCTGGATCATCGCCTGCCAGCGCAAGCCGAACATTTCGGCCACCGCGCCCGCGACCAGCGGACCGACGCCCATCCAGAGGAACCCCATGATGGCGCCGAACAGCAAGGTCGAGCCCGGCGTTGCCGGCAGCATGAAATACCAGGCAAGCGCCAGCGAGCGCAGGATGTAAATCCCGCCGAGCAGCGCGAGCTTATTCCAGCGCTGGCCGGCCCAGCCGAAGAACAGCGAGCCCAGCACGTTGAAGCCGCCGATCATGCCGAGCGTCTGCGCACTCAGCATCGGATCGAGCCCGCAGATCGCCAGATACGACGGCAGATGCGTGGTCAGGAAGACGAGTTGCATGCCGCAGACCATGTAGGCGCAGGTCATCACCACGAAGGATGCATTGCTGAACGCGGTCTTGGCCGCGGTCGCCGCAGTGGCGTTGCCGATATCGTCACTCGCTGGCTTCGGCAGCGGAATCTTGTCGACGCGGCCGGCGAACAACGCCGCCGGAATCATGAAGACCGAGAGGATCACGAAGCCGGCGAGCCCGACGCGCCAGCCGAAACCTTCATTGAGCATCTGGCCGATCGGCGCCGACAGCAGCGCACCGAGCGAGCCTGCCGCGGAGACGATGCCGAGCACGGTCGAGCGCACCGTCTCCGGCACCGCGCGGGCAGCGACCGACATCGCGATCGCATTCGCGGTGCAGGCGAGCGAGATGCCGATCAGCACGCCGGCACCGATCATGATGCTGACGAGCCCATGCGCGGTCGTCATCAGCACGAGGCCGGCGATATAGGCCAGCGCGCCGACCACCATGATCGGGCGGAAGCCGTAGCGCACCGTCATCGCGCCTGCCAGCGGTTGCAGAAAGCCCCAGGCGAGGTTCTGCACTGCGAGTGCCAGCGTGAAATGGGACACCGAGATACCGATGTCGTGCGTCAGCGGCTGCATGAAGATGCCGAGGCTCTGCCGCAGCCCCATGCTCAGCGTGAGCATGATGGAGGCACCGATCAGAATGGGAAGCGTGGGACGCAAGACCTGCAGCAAGGGCATTGTTTTTGTTCTCCCATAACGGCGCGGCACGTGTGCCACGGCCTGCGATTCACGCATGTTTTAGTTACACAGACCTGTGTACTTAGGCTATACAGGGGGCGAACTGTCAAGCCAAGAGGATCACGGCCGACGCATGGCTTCCCCGCCTCCCAAACAGACCATGAAAGAGCGGATCCTCGAGACCGCCGACAAGCTGTTCTACCTGCAGGGCATTCGCGCCATCGGCGTCGACACCATCGCGGCCGAGATCGGCATCAGCAAGCGCACGCTCTACAATCATTTCCCGTCGAAAGACGCCCTGATCGAAGCCTATCTGCAACGCCGCTTCGTGCAGCCCCGCCCCTCCGACAAGCCGCCGGCCGAGCAGATCCTCGCGACTTTCGATTCGCTGGAGCGGCGCTTTGCGGCGAAGGATTTTCGCGGCTGCCCGTTCGTCAATGCGGTCGCCGAGCTCGGCCCTGACGACGAGGATCGCACCTTCCGAAATATCGCGGTCGCCTTCAAGGAAAGCCGCCGGGTCTGGTTTCGCGATCTGCTGCTGCAACTCGGCGTCGCCGACGCCGAGGGACTTGCGACCCAGCTCACGCTTTTGGTCGACGGCTCGATCGCGCAGGACCTGGTGCGCGACGACCCGGCGATGGCACGCGCAGCCAGGGAAGCCGCCCGCGTGCTGCTGGCGAATGCCGGCGTCAAGGTCGAAAACTCCGCGCCCACGGACAAGAAGCGCCCTGGATAAATCCCGGTTGCATACACAAGTCCGGTTTGGTTGTTAGCGTTGACGGCATGCGACGGCATCCCAATCGGAAATTCCGTCCGGCGAGATAGAGAGTGACCGCACGACAGCCGGCGGCACAACAGGGGAGCGACCATGGAAGATCTTGACGTGACGGCCACCGGCTACGATTTCGCGCCGGCGCGCGCCGCCATGCAGCGGTATATCGACAACGATCTCTTGTCCGGCATCTCCTGGACGGTTCTGGTCGGGCGCGACATCGCCGACACGGGCTGCGTCGGATGGGCGGACAAGGAAGCGCAAACGCCGCTGCGCACCGACCACATCTTCCGGGTGTTCTCCAACACCAAGCTGATCACCTCCTGCGCGGCGCTGCTGTTGTTCGAGGACGGCCGCTTCCGGCTCGACGATCCGATCGAGACCTACATCCCGCAACTCGGAAACCGCAAGGTGCTGCGCCCGGGCGCGACATCGATCGACGACACCGAGCCGGCACAGCGGTCGATCACGATCCGCCAATTGCTGAGCCACAGCGCCGGCTTGAGCTACGGCTTCTTCGATCCCGGCACCGTCATCTTCAAGGCGCTGAACGAGCGCGGCGTGCACAATCCCAATGCGACCCTGGCTCAGATGGTGGACGTGCTGGCCGATCTGCCGCTGATCTATCAGCCGGGCACATCATGGGAATATTCGCTCGCGATCGACGTGATCGCACGCCTGGTGGAAGTCGTCAGCGGCCAGCGCTTCGACCAGTTCATCAAGGAGCGCATCCTCGATCCGCTCGGCATGGTCGATACCGGATTCGTTGTTCCGGAACAGGATCACGGCCGGCTCGTTGCCTATTACGCCGGCGCGGATCTGATGGAGCCGATGAAGCCAGGCCTCACCCGCACCGACAATGCACCGTTCCCCGGCGCCTATCTGCGGCCGATCGCGAGGCTCAACGGCGGCGGTGGGCTGGTCTCGACACTGCCCGACATGGTCGCGCTGATCCGCAGCCTGCTGCCGGGCGGACCGACGCTGCTGAAGCCGGACACCATCACGGCGATGATGTCCAACCAGCTGCCCGCAGGACAGTGGATCCGCTTCGCGATGATGGGCGAGCAGCCCGGCAAGGCGCATGGCCTTGCCGGCGGCCTGATCCTCAACCCCTCCCCGATCGATCATCCCGATGCGGCCGGTGAATTCTACTGGGGCGGCGTCGCGGGCACGCAGTGGTGGATTTCGCCGAAGACGGGCATCGCCGGCGTCATGATGGCGCAGCGCCAGATGGCGTTCGTCCATCCGTTCTCGTTCGAGTTCAAGCGGATGGCTTATGACGCGGTGAAGCGCGGGCCGTAGGTTTATCTACCCTGTCGTCATCCGGAAAGCGGGTGGGTGGATTCACACTCGAAGTGCAACACTTGAGAGAAGGCCTCGAGAGGGGTTTGGAAGTCAAGGCATTTGCGCGGGGTGTTGTTGTAGGCGTTGATCGACTGGCGGAGGCGGCGCGTCGGGAAGGTCGCGAGATCGGTTTTGCGTGGAATGAAGCGGCGCATCCGACCGATCGCATTCTCGATGCCGCCCTTCTGCCAGGGCGCGTGCGGATCGCAGAAGAAGGTCTCGATCGCGAGGCGGTGCAGCTCCAGGTGACAGGCGAACTCGGTCCCATTGTCGAAGGTAACGGTCTGGCACAGGCCTTCCGGCAAGGCAGCAAACAAGCGGACGAGATGACGGGCGATACCGCGCGCGAGCTTGCTGGCGATGCGGATGCCGAGCAGCAGGCGCGAGGTGCGCTCGTGCACGGTCAGGATCGCCTGACCGTATTTGGAGAACATCATCAGGTCGGCTTCCCAATGACCGGGGGCATTGCGATCGGCGGCCTCGATAGGCCGTTTGTCCAAGGAAACACGGCCTTCTATGAAGCTTGCGGGACTGCCGCCCTTCTTGCCGCGGTAGCCGCGTTTGCTCTTGCCGCGTGGCAGATAACGCCGCCAGCTGAAGTCCGAGGTGCGCCGGATCTGGGCGTATATGAAGCGGTAGATGGTCTCGTGGGAGATCACCTTGCGGCCGTGTTCGCGGGCCAGCCGGCCCGCGACCTGCTCGGGCGACCAGCCCTGACCAAGGCGCTCCAAGACCGCGCGGCGCAGGCCGGGCTCCCGTTCGAGGCGTACGCCCGTCCAGCGCCGCGCTCGCATCTGTTGCTGGGCATAGCTGGGTTTGTAGCCGACCTGGGCGCCAGAATTGCGGTTCAGCTCCCGAGAGATCGTTGATGGCGAGCGATCCAGAGCTGCCGCGATTTGCCGCACCGAGCTGCCATTGGCTGAAAGCCGGGCAATCTCGCATCGCTCGTCCAGGGATAGCTGCTCGTAACTCCGCCCCATCGCAACACCTCCTCAAGGAAGTGTTGCACTTCGTTTGTGAACTCAGGGTGCCCAGTATTCCAGAAGCAGTGGCGCTTGCAACGAGAGGCCGCCGCGTACTGTACCCCGCTTTCGCGGGGTATGACGATCGATAATGCGGAGAACGTGACGTGCGCTACGCCGCGGCTGACACCACGCGGTTGCGGCCGTCGTGCTTGGCGCGATAGAGCGCGGTGTCGGCGCGCTTGAGCACGTCGGTGACCTGCTCGCCCTTGCGCTCCAGCGTCGTCAGCCCGATCGAGATCGTGACCGTGATCCGCTTGCCGCCCTTGTCGACGGCAAACGGCTCGCCGGCGATCGAGCGGCGCAAGCGCTCGGCGACCATGCCGGCGACATGCAGATCGGTCTCGGGCATCACGATCACGAACTCCTCGCCGCCATAGCGGCAGGCGAGATCGATGCCCCGGATCGACTTGCGGATGCGAACCGCGAATTCGCGCAGCACGTCGTCGCCGGCATCGTGGCCATAGGTATCGTTGATCGCCTTGAAATAATCGATGTCGAGGATCATCAGCGCCAGCGGCTTGCCGCGGATCGAGGCCTGTTCCGCCAGCGTCGCGAGATGGCTCTCCATGTAGCGCCGGTTATGCAGCCCGGTCAGCGCGTCCGTGATCGCCATCTCGATCGAGTTCTGCACATTGTCGCGCAGATGATCGGTGTAGCGGCGGCGGCGGATCTGGGTGCGCGCCCGCGCCAGCAATTCGTTCTTGTCGACCGGGCGCAGCAGATAGTCGTTGACGCCGATCTCGAGCCCGCGCATCAGCCGCGTGTTGTTGTCGGCATCCGAGATCGCAAGGATCGGCACCTGCCGCGTCCGCTCCAGCGAGCGGGCCTGGCTGCACAGCCGCAGGCCGTCGAAATTGTCGAGGCTGAGCGACACGATCAGCAGATCGTAATTGCCCTCGGCAGCGTGGAACAGCGCTTCCGACGGATTGGTCTCGACGTCGACGGTGTGCTCGGCGGAAAGGATCGGCGCCAGCTTCTCGTAGGACGACGGGCGGTCGTCGACCAAGAGGATGCGGCCGCCGGTGCCCTTGTCGGCGATCGCGCTGCGCTCTGGCGCCTGCATGCCGATCTCGAGCGAGGTGATGGCGCGCATGCGCAGCTCGTCGGTCATCATCTTCAGCCGCGTCAGCGAGCGCACGCGTGCGATCAGCACCACGTCGGACACCGGCTTGGTCAGGAAATCATCGGCGCCGGACTCCAGCCCGCGCACGCGATCGGCCGGACTATCGAGCGCGGTGACGATCACCACCGGAATGAAATGCGTCGCCGGATTGGACTTCAGCCGGCGGCAAACCTCGAAGCCGTCCATGTCGGGCATCATGACATCGAGCAGGATGATGTCGCATTCGGCGCGCGCGCAGATTTCCAGCGCCTCGGTCCCGTTGGACGCGGTCAGCACATCGAAATATTCGGCCGACAGGCGGGCTTCCAACAGCTTGACGTTCGCCGGAACGTCATCGACGACGAGGATACGCGCGGACATTGCACCACAACTCCCCTATCCGATAAAGCGTCGGACAGTCTCAATAAATTTGCCGACCGAGATCGGCTTGGACAAATAGGCTTCGCAGCCGCCCTCGCGGATGCGTTCTTCGTCGCCCTTCATGGCGAAGGCGGTGACCGCGACCACCGGGATCGTGCGCAGGTCGGGATCGTCCTTGATCCAGCGCGTGACCTCGAGGCCGGAAACCTGGGGCAGCTGAATATCCATCAGGATGAGGTCGGGGCGCAGCTTGCGGACGAGATCGAGCGCTTCGAAACCATTGCTGGTGCCCGAAGTCTGATAGCCATGCGCTTCCAACAGATCGCGAAAGAGCTTCATATTGAGCTCATTGTCCTCCACGATCAGGACGGTTTTGGCCATCCCGTCCCTCCCAAACCCAGGAGACGGGCCCTGCTGCGGCACCTCACGCACCGCGCTCGGGACGCGTCGAAAATGTGAATTCAAACTAGCGCCAGAATCGCTCTAACCCGTTAACCCGACATCCAACTTCCGCAGCGTGGTTTCCGTTGCTTGAACACCCGCGGAAGACTCGGGCATGATGGGCCACTCAATAGAGACCATAAGTTAACGGAAAGGCAAACCGACGCGTTGAAAAAGCCTGTTCACAACCCGCGGGAAGTCGCTGAAATCGTTGCGATTCAGGCGCTCGGCTTCGTTGCCGGCGATCCCGAGCGGCTGGGCCTGTTCCTGGCCGAAACCGGAATCGGTCCGGAGACCTTGCGGAACGCGGCATCCAATCCTCAATTTCTTGCGAGCGTGCTCGATTTCGTGATGCGTGACGATGCCACCGTGAAGGCATTCGCCGCCGCCTCCGAATTGCACCCGACCAATATCGCGGCCGCCCATCAGGCGCTTAGTGACCCGAGATGGGAGCGCGACGTGCCGTGACGACGGCAGCGACAGCGCCCAACGGCCCCCTCAGTTTCTGCCGAGACTGCCTCGGCGATCTCGACATCAAGGTGAAGCGATGCAGCCATTGCGGCTCGCCGCGGCTGGTGCGTCACCGCACCCTGCCCGCGCTGGCGCTGGCGCATATCGACTGCGACGCGTTCTATGCGACCGTCGAGAAGCGCGACAATCCCGAGATCGCCGACCGCCCCGTCATCATCGGCGGCGGCAAGCGCGGCGTGGTATCGGCGGCCTGCTATATCGCGCGCACCTATGGCGTCCGCTCGGCGATGCCGATGTTCAAGGCGCTGGAACTCTGCCCTGACGCGACCGTGATCCCGCCCGACATGGCGAAATATGTCCGGGTCGGGCGCGAGGTGCGCCAGGCGATGCAGGCGCTGACGCCGCTGGTCGAGCCGCTGTCGATCGACGAGGCGTTCCTCGATCTCTCCGGCACGCAGCGGGTCCACGGCATGATCCCGGCCAAGGTGCTCGCCAAATTCGCCCGCGAGGTCGAGCGCGACATCGGCATCACGGTGTCGGTCGGGCTGTCCTGCAACAAGTTCCTCGCCAAGATCGCCTCCGACCTCGACAAGCCCAGGGGCTTTGCGGCGCTCGACCAGGAGGAGGCGCGCGAGATGCTGGCAGCCAAGCCGGTCGGCTTCATCTACGGAGTCGGCCCCGCGACGCAGGAAAAGCTGGTACAGCGCGGCTTCCGCATCATCGCCGATTTGCAGCGCGCCGACGAGAACGAGCTGATGAAGCAATTCGCCGGCGAAGGCCGCCGGCTGTGGCGGCTGGCGCGCGGCATCGACGACCGCAGCGTGGTGCCCGACCGCGGCGCCAAGACGATCTCGAGCGAGACCACCTTCGAGACCGACATCCGCGACTTCGCGACGCTGGAAAAACTGCTCTGGAAGCTGTCGGAGAAAACCTCGGCGCGGCTGAAGAGCAGCGACCTCTCAGGATGCACCATCACGCTGAAGCTGAAGACCGCGGATTTCCGCCAGCGCACCCGCTCGCAATCGATCCAGACCCCGACCCAATTGGCCGCAAAGATCTTTGCGGTGACGCGCGAGATGCTGGCCAAGGAGATCGACGGCACCGCGTTCCGCCTGATGGGCGCCGGTGTCAGCGCACTACGCCCGGGCGCGCAGGCCAACGATTCCGACATGCTCGACCGCCGCTCGGCGCACGCCGAACGCGCGATGGACAATCTGCGCAAGAAATTCGGCAATGCCGCCGTGATCCGCGGCATTGCCTATGAGGGGCCGACGAAAAGCGCGGAAGATTAACTCTCACCGGACGTCATCCTGAGGTGCGAGCGGAGCGAGCCTCGAAGGATGCGCGGAAAGATTGGGGCCGTCGCCCTTCGAGACGTGCGCAAGTGCGCGCTCCTCAGGGGTGACGGTCCTTCTTCACGACAGCGCTCAATCCGCGACCGCCACCGCCTCGATCTCGATCAGCCATTCCGGCGCCGCGAGCGCGGTGACGCCAACCAGCGTCGAGGCCGGCGGCTCCATGCCCTCGAAGAACGCCGAGCGTGCCTTGCCGATGATTGCACGCAGCTCCGGCTTGTAGCCGACGACGAAGGTCGTGATCTTGACGATGTTGGAATAGTTCGCGCCGGCAGCCTTCAGCGCCAGGCCGAGGTTCTGCATCACCTGCGTCGTCTGCGCGGCGAGATCGCCGGCGCCGACCACCCGGCCCTCCTCGTCGGTGGACACCTGCCCCGAAATGTAGATCGTGCGCGCGCCCGACGCGACCACGACGTGCGAGTAAGCCGGATTGTGATGCAGGCCGCTGGGACGAAGATGATCTGATTTGCTCATGATGTGCCTCCCTGACACCTGTGTTTCGGGAAGCGTACTCGTCGCGGGTGGTTCAGGCCAGAGGCGGTTTCACAAGCTGCGCAGGCTTGCTCCGCTGTCGTCCCTGCGAAAGCAGGGACCCATAACCACCGAAGGTGATCATTGCGCGACACTGGGGCCACAGCCCCTTCAACAACTCGGCCCTGTGGTTATGGGTCCCGGGTCGCGCGGAGCCTGTCATCGGGCGGCGCTGCGCGCCGACCCGTTGGCTTGCACGGGACGACGGCTGTGTATGTCGAGAAGATCAGCCCTCACTTGCAGGGCTTGGAATCCCTGACGTCGAACTTGTCGAGCGCGCCCGAGATCACGAAATCGTTGTAGTCCAGCACCAGCGCGCGGGACACGCCGTTTTCGTAGAGCTCGAACGACATCGCGTAGACCGGCGTCTGCTCGCCGTCCTTGGCGCGCGCGTCGCTGTCGTAATAGCTCACCGTCACCGGCCAGCGCGTCATGGTCTTCATCGCATCGCTCGCCGTCGACGGATCGGGCGACGACGGCGCGCGGTCGCCTGCGATCGGACGGCCGATCACGGTCAGCGTGTTGTAGACCTTCTCGCCATTGTCGGAGCCGTCATAGACGGTCTGCTCGAGCACCGATTTGCCGTCGCGGGCGGCGGCGATGATGTGCTGGATCTGCTCGGTCGGGAACACGATCTTGCCGTCGATGTTGAAGGTCTTCTTCACCGGCTGGGTCAGCTTCACCGTGATATGATCGCCGACCCGCTCGGCGATGCCGTCGACCGGCGTCGAGTCACCGTCGTTCATCCGCGTGTCGATCTTGAAGCGGTAGCTCTTGCCAGACGCGTCCTCCCACGACGAGGAACGCAGATCCGACAGCGTCACCTTGCCCTCGCCGCTGTCGAGCTCGGAGACCTGGCGGAATTCGGAGGTGTAGCCTTCGCAGGAGTTGCCGGAGAAATTGTACAGGATGCGCCCGCGCGCATCGCTGACCGAATTGGAGCCGCGCGATTTCACCAGGCTCAGATCGTACAGCGCCTGATGCGCGAGAAACGGCCCGCTTGCCGCAACCGCGGCAGACCCTTGAACCAGACCGGATCCTGCGGCAACGGCGATCGTGAGCACCAGGGCACGCAACGGAGTCCGAAACGGCAGGGTCATGGTCTTTCCTCGGGGAGGCAGGGATTCGCCACAATAGTGACGGTGGTATTGCGCCGCAACTGGGGCAAGTTTGACAAAAAATTCATCTCGGCGCCGAAAGTGCCGTCAATTTCAGCAACTTTCCCTGCGATTCCGCACGCCATGGCCGCACGGGCTTCACTTTCCCGTCGCTTGCAACCGGCGGCACGATGCGCGAAACAATCGAAACAAACCCGGCCCTGACCGCGTTTCAGGCTTCGTGCAATCCAATTGGGGGACAAAAAATGGCGGGTACCGTCGAACAAAAACTGGCGTCACAGGGCATCACACTTCCCGAGCCGACCTCCCCGGTCGCGAACTATGTCCCCTTCGTCCGCAGCGGAAACCTGCTGTTCGTCTCGGGCCAGGTCTGCTTCAACGCCGACGGCAAGCTGATCGCCAAGGGCAAGCTTGGGGCCGGCGTCACGCTCGAGCAAGGCGTCGCTGCCGCGCAGGGCTGCGCGATCAATTTGCTGGCGCAGATCAAGGCCGCGCTCGGCGACCTCGACAAGGTCGTGCGCGTGGTGCGGCTCGGCGGCTTCATCAACTCGGCGCCGGATTTCTTCGACGGACCGAAGGTCCTGAACGGCGCGTCCGACCTGATGGTTGCGGCATTCGGCGACAAGGGCCGTCACGCCCGCACCACGGTCGGCGTCGCCTCGCTGCCGGCGGATGCCGCGGTCGAGGTCGAAGGCGTGTTCGAAGTCGCCTGATCGATGCGCGCGCCGGATTGGCTGACCAAGCGGCCGGTCGCCCATCGCGGCCTGCATGATGCCGCACGCGGCATCATCGAGAACATGCCGGCCGCGGCCAACGCCGCGGTATCAGGCAATTTCGCCATCGAATGCGACATCCAGCTCAGTGCCGACGGCGAGGCGATGGTGCATCACGACGATGCTCTTGGCCGCCTCACCGAGGGTTCGGGTCTGCTGGCGTCCAAGACCGCGGCCGAGCTGAAGGCGGTCAAATTCAAGGACACTGCCGAGCAGATGATGACGCTCGGCGATCTCTGCACGCTGGTCGCCGGCCGCGTTCCGCTGGTGGTCGAGGTGAAGAGCCATTTCGACGGCGACCGCAAGCTGGTCACCCGGATGGCCGAGGTGCTGGCGTCCTATTCCGGTCCTGTGGTCGGCATGTCCTTCGATCCCGACCAGGTGCTGGCGCTGCGCGAGATCATGCCGGACCTGCCGCGCGGCATCACCGCCCAGCGCAGCTATGACGACGGTTACTGGGACAAGCTGACGCCGGCGCAGCGCGACGGCATGCTGTATCTGCGCCACGGCTTCAGGACCGAGCCGCATTTCGTCGCCTTCTGGGTCAACCAGCTCCCGGCGCCCGCGCCCTGGATCGCCCGCAATGTGTTCGGCTGCCCGCTGCTGGCCTGGACCGTGCGGACGGCGGAACAGCGCGAACGCGCGGCGCGCTTCGCCGACCAGATGATTTTCGAAGGGTTTGTGCCGGGAACCTGACATGTCCCAGACTGACCCTTTGCAGTCTTGAACTCGTCGCTGCAACGCACGATGTTGGCAAGGGTTGGTTGGTCAAGCGTTGGTCGTCATCGGCGATGGCGGAATGCGGAGCATGATCCGGAAGTGGAGCCAGCTGTTCCGGAAAGATCATGCTCAAACGAGGCACCGGTCTTCATTCTCGATGGCGTCGTCTGAAATCACCCTGGAGGCTGTAGCTGACATCGGCGCCATTCCGGCCGCCGAATGGGACGCCTGCGCCAATCCGAAGGCGGACACGGACAGCATCCACAACCTCGACACGCTGGCCTCGCCCGCCGTCACAGGCGATTGCCAGACCACCGCAGGTTCAAGCTATAACCCATTCGTTTCCCATGCCTTTTTTGCCGCCGCCGAGGCCTCCAATTCGGCCTGCCCGCGGACTGGCTGGGGACCGCGGCACCTTATCGCAAAGCTCGATGGCCGGATCGTCGGCGTGGTGCCCTGCTATCTGAAATCGCACTCGCAGGGCGAATACGTGTTCGACCGCGGCTGGGCCGAGGCCTATCACCGCGCCGGCGGCAGCTACTATCCGAAGCTGCAGGTTTCCGTCCCCTTCACGCCGGCGACCGGGCCGCGGCTCCTGATCCGCGACGGCGCCGACCGCGAGGTGATCGGCTCGGCGCTGGCGCGGGGCTTAAGGGCGCTTTGCAACGCCACCGAGGCCTCCTCCGTGCACGTCACCTTTGCCCGTGAGGATGAGGCCAGGTTCCTTGGCGCGCATGGCTTCCTGCAGCGGACTGACCAGCAGTTCCACTGGCATAATCGAGGCTACAAGACGTTCGACGACTTTCTCGGTTCGCTGAACTCGCGCCACCGCAAGGGCATCAAGCGCGAACGCCGCGAGGCGCTTGCCGCCGGGATCACGATCCACTGGCTGACCGGCTCTGATATCACCGAGGACGCCTGGGACGCGTTCTTCGAGTTCTACATGGAGACCGGCTCGCGCAAATGGGGCCGGCCGTATTTGACCCGGCAGTTCTTCTCGCTGATCGGCGAGAGCATGGCGCGTGACGTGCTGCTGGTGATGGCCAAGCGCAACGGCCGCTGGATCGCAGGCGCGATCAATTTCATCGGCTCCGACACGCTGTTCGGCCGCAACTGGGGTGCGATCGAGCACCACCCGTTCCTGCACTTCGAGGTCTGCTACTATCAGGCGATCGATTTCGCGGTTCAGCGCGGGCTCAAGGTGGTCGAGGCCGGCGCCCAGGGCGAGCACAAGCTGGCGCGCGGCTACCTGCCACAGACCACGTACTCGGCGCATTTCATCGCCGACCCCGGGCTGCGCCGCGCGATTGCCGACTACCTCAAGCGCGAGCGCGATTATGTCGCCGAAGTCGGCCGCGAGCTCACCGAGGCCGGTCCGTTCCGGAAGACCGTCGACGACGACGCTTGACGTTTGGCTCGTGACCCGGACATTAGCCTTCTAATAAAAAATCGAGGAGCCGCCATGCCCGCCGCCTATGACAACAACAACCCCTTCGCAAAGATCCTGCGCGGCGAGTTTCCCTGCTATAAGGTCTACGAGAACGAGCACGTGCTCGCCTTCCTGGACATCATGCCGCGCTCGCCCGGACACACGCTTGTCATCCCGAAGGCGCCTGCCCGCAACATCCTCGATGTCACGCCCGACGACTACGCCCACGTCGCGCGCGCCGCGCACAAGATCGCCGCCGCCAGCATGAAGGCGTTCGAGGCCGACGGCATCACCGTGCAGCAGTTCAACGAGGCCGCCGGCGGCCAGGTCGTGTTCCATCTGCACATGCATGTGATGCCGCGCAAGGACGGCATAGCGCTGCTGCCGCCCGCGAGCGTCAGGGAGGACGGCAAGGTGCTGGAGGCGAATGCCGCGAAGCTGATTGCAGCGTTGAAATAGGTAGCCTCTCACCTCGTCATTCCGGGGCGCGCCTCTTGGCGCGAGCCCGGAATCCATTTCACCATGAAACGCGCGGCCTGATGGATTCCGGGTTCGATGCTTCGCATCGCCCCGGAATGACGAGGGAGAGATCCTACTCCGTCTCGAAATCGCCCGGCTGCGGTGGCGCCAGCGGGGTGAACTCGCAGCGGTCGGGCTTGACGTCGATCAGCGGCGTCTCGTCGAGGCAGTCGAGGCCACGCACCAGGATGACATTGCCCTCGACGCCGATCAGCTTGACGATCGAGGTCCCGATCGGGTTCGGCCGCACCGGCGAGCGCAGCGAGAAGGTGCCGCGGGTGTTGCCGTTGTTCTTCGGGCTTTGCAGCACGATGTCGCGGCGCGACTGGTGCAGCCAGTACAGCACTTCGAGATTTGAATAGAAATCGACGCCCTTGATCGCGGCGACCCAGGGCTCGAAGATCTCGAGCCGGCAAACCGGGCCGTCATGCCGCCCCTGCCGCGGCGTCGCCAGCCGCGAGGTCCAGGGCGTGCGGATGCGGCCGATGAAGACGAGCCCGGCGTCGCGCGCCGCCGGCATGTCGACGGCGAGCTCGCCCTGGCGCAATTCCATTTCACGTACCATGTGTCAGTCCAACGATATGTTCAGCGCCTTGACCACATCAGCCCACCGCGCGCGATCGGCGTTCACGAATTTGTCGATCTCGGCCTGGCTCTTCGCGCGCAGCGGCGGAAAACCGATCCTGACCAGCGAAGCGCGGAACGCCTCGTCGTTCAAGGCCCGGTCGAGGCTCGCCTTGATCTTGCCGGCGATCTCGTCAGGCACTTTCGACGGCGCAGCGATACCATACCAGACGCTGACCGCATAATCCGGATAGCCGCCCTCGGCGATCGTCGGCAGATCGGGCAGATCGGGGATGCGCTCGGTCGAGCTGACGCCGAGCGCGCGCAGCATGCCTGACTTGACCGGCGGCAGCGCGGTGCCGAGCGTGTCGAACATCAGCTGGATGTTGCCCGACAGCAAATCCTGCAGCGCGGGCCCCGCGCCCTTGTAGGGCACATGGGTCATCTCGACGCCGGCCATCTGCTTGAACATCTCGCCGGCGAGATGAACCGTGCCGCCGGTGCCGGCCGATCCGAAATTGAGTTTGCCGGGATTCTTCTTCGCGTAGGCGACGAACTCCGCGATCGTCTTCGCGGGCACCGACGGATTCACCTCCATGATCATCGGCGCGTCGGTGATGACGGACAGCAGACGAAAATCCCTTACCGGATCGTAGGGCAGCTTCTTGTACAGCAGCGGATTGAGCACGAAGATCGAGGCCGCGGTCACGAACAGCGTGTAGCCGTCGGGATCGGAGCGCGCCACCGCCTCGGCGCCGATCGCACCTTGCGCGCCAGCCTTGTTCTCGACCACGACCACCTGCTTGAGATCGCGCCCGAGATATTCGCCGACGATGCGGCCGAGCACGTCGGTCGGTCCGCCCGCGGCATAGGGCACCACGAGCTTGATCGGACGCGTCGGGTAATCGGCGGCACGCGCGGGTAGCGCCGTCGCCAGCAACGCTGTCAGAGCAACCATGAATAGCGATGATGCGCGCCGCTGCATGCCGTTTCCCCCCGTTGTTATCTTGTTGGAGACGAGAGTAACGGATATTGCGGTCGCCGCAATCAGCCGAGCCAGTATTTGCCTGACAGCATCACGATTTCGCCAGCGATCACGCCGGCGAAGATCGACTTCCGTGCCAGCATGAACACGATGAAGCCCGCCGCGACGGCACCGTAGCGCAGCCAGTCCGGCACACTGGCGAGCGCACCCGGCGGCTGCACCACGATCTGCGCGATGATGCCGGCGAGGATCGCGGTGGCGACCGCCCTCACCCAGACCAAGAGCTCGGAATTCTCATCGATGCCGCCGCCGAACCACAGGCCGAGCATGCGCCAGATCTGGTTGGGAATGACGCCTGCCACGAACAGGATCGCGAGCGCGTGCCAATCGCCGATGAAGGTGCTCATGCGCGCGCCCGCACGATGCCCGCGCGCGCCCGGTGCACGGCATAGGCAATGGTTCCCGCGACCACGCCGCTGACCAGGATGTCGACGCCGCTGTTGAGCAGCGCGGCCAAGGGAAACAGCAACAGCCCGAGCACCAGCGCGACGACGTCGGCGAGCTCGCGGCAGTTGCGTGCGGTGGAGAACAGGAAGGCGAGCGGCGTCAGCATCAGCATGCCGGCGGCGAGCAGCGGCGTCAGATTGGCTGCAAGCATGTAGCCGATCGTGTTGGCGACCAGGCAGACCGAAACCAGCCCGAGGCCGAGCCCGTGGATGAAGGCGATCCGCCGGTTGCGCGGCACCTGCGGCAGGAAGCGGTAGCATTCGACCCACAGCGTCACGGCAGTCAGATGCGCCACGAGAATGAGATGCCGCCGCTTGGTGCCCTCGGTGCGCATCAACGGCAACACCGAGACCACCATCGGAAACAGCCTGATCGCGCTGACGGTGACCGCAACAGCCGATTGCAGCACGGTAGCGCCGGACCCGAGCGTCGTGATCACGATGATCTGCGCAGGCCCCGCCCAGACGAACGCGGTGCTCGCCAGGGTCCAGCCCAGCGAGAAGCCGGAATCATGCGCCAGCGCGCCGATGCCGAGATAGGTCGCAAACAGCACCAGCGTCAGCACGGTCGCGCCGACCGATCGCGCGCCCCACAGGAAGGCGCGGAACGAGGTCTGCCATTGCGGAGAATCGAGCGGAGGAAGCGCCACGGGGAACCGGATGGTTTTGCAATCGCGGCGGCTTAGGGCTGATGAAGCTGAGGGTCAAGCAAGTGACGACACAGGTCCGGTATGCGACGTTGGCAGCCCCAACCGTCATTGCGAGGAGCGTAGCGACGAAGCAATCCATCTATCTATTCCGCGGAGGCATGGATTGCTTCGCTTCGCTCGCAATGACGCGGAGAGATCACGCCCGGTTCTTCAGCACGAAGCATGCGCCGCCCGCCATGCGGATGCGGTTGCACAGGCCGTCGGCTTCGGGGCGCGTGTCGGCGCCGATGCGCACCTGATAGAACGTCGCGCTGCCGCGGGTGCGCAGCCGCGAACCGAGCAGGCTCGGGTCCTGGTCGCCGATCACGCTCGACAGCCGCTTCATGGCGCGGGCATACATCGCGAGCGCCTTGTCGCGGCTGAAGCCGGCAGCGAGCTGCACGCCCCACACCTTGGCCGCCGACAGCGTGATGTGCTGTTCGAGACCCGCCACGAACGGGTTGGGCGCGCGCTTCAAGAGCGCCATCAGCTCGCGGCAGCTTTTGGTCGGCGGACGCTCCGGCATCTTGCCGTTGTTGCGGGCGGCAGCGGCCCAGTCGTCGACGCTCGAGCCGGTGATCGCGGAGACGTAGTTGCGCGTCTCCTGCGGCATGTATCCGGTGCCGGCAAGCCAGTCCTGAATCCGGCGCGGGCCGGCGTTGTAGGCCGCCGCCGCGAGGCCGAGATTGCCGAACTGGTTGCGCAGCTCGCTCAGGAATTCGGCAGACTTCGGCAACGCCTGAACGGGATTGAAGGGATCAAGAAGCCCGCGCTCGTTCGCCGTTCCCGGCATGAACTGCGCGATGCCCTGCGCGCGCTGGCCGCTCCGGGTCATCGGACCGACCGCGTCCGCCTGGAAGCGGCTCTCCTGCCAGATCACGCGCGCGAAGAATTCGAGCGGCAGATCGTTGGCCCGCGCCGCCGATTCGATCATCAGGCACATCGCCTCGCGGGTATCACTCTCGCGCGCGTCGTCCGCGGGCTTGTCGGTTGCCGCCGCAGGCTTCTCGGCGGGCGCCGCAGGCGCGTCTGCCGGAGGTGCCGCAGGCTTCTCGGCCGAGGGTGCGGCCTGCTCGCCCGGCGGTGGCGCAGGCTGCTCAGGCGCCGCCACGGGCTTCTCGGCAGGCTTGTCCGCAGGGGGCGCCGCCGGCTGCTCGGCGCCGGGTGGCGTTGCCGGGGCTGCGGCAGGCGCGTCGTCTGCGCCGGCGCCGGCCGGCGACACCAGCAACAGAAGCATGACCCATGCGGCGCAAAGACCTGTTCGCATCGCAAATCTGTTCCCGCGCAGCGCGGCTTGACACACGAAGCTCGTGGTCTAGCTATGGACTGAAATGATGGCGCGCAAATGGGAGCGCAAAATGGCCGCAGCCTCGGACGATCAGACCGGCTTTGCCCCCGACGACGACGCCCCGATCGGCTACATGAAGCGGACCCGCGATTATTACGCGGCGATCGGCTACACCACCCCCTACCGCTGGGCCCATTACACCTCCGCCCCGTTCCAGCCGCTCAAGAAGCCGCTGAACCAGTCCCGCGTCGCCCTCATCACGACGGCGGCGCCGTTCGATCCGGCCAAGGGCGACCAGGGTCCCGGCGCCAAATACAATGGCGGGGCCAAGTTCTATTCGGTCTATGACGGCGACACTTCGAAACAGCACGACTTAAGGATTTCGCATATCGCCTATGACCGCACCCACACCACGGCGACCGATAGCGGCACCTGGTTCCCGCTGGCGCAACTCAAGCGCCTCGCCGCGGCCGGCATGATCGGCGATGTCGCGCCGCGCTTCTTCGGCGCCCCGACCAACCGCAGCCATCGCGTCACGATCGAGACCGACGCGCCCGAAATCCTCAGGCGCTGCCGTGACGACAAGGTCGACGCCGCCGTGCTGGTGCCGAATTGCCCGGTCTGCCACCAGACCGTCAGCCTGGTGGCGCGGCATCTCGAAGCCAACGGCATCCCGACCGTCGTGATGGGCTGTGCCAAGGATATCGTCGAGCACGCCGCGGTGCCGCGTTTCCTGTTCTCCGACTTCCCGCTCGGCAATTCCGCCGGCAAGCCGCATGACGAGGCCTCGCAGGCCCTCACGCTGGAGCTGGCCCTGCGCGTGCTGGATTTGGCGCCCGGTCCGCAGACCACGGTGCAGTCGCCGCTGCGCTGGAGCGAGGATGCCTCCTGGAAGCGCGACTACAGCAACGCCGACGCGCTCAGCGCCGATGAACTGGCGCGCCTGCGCCGCGAGTTCGACGCGCAGAAGGAAATCGCCAAGGGCCTGCGCGTCGCCTAACGCGTGAGGCTCGGCGTTAAGCACAAGCGCTTACCCAACTCACGGTGTGTCATCGCCCGGCCTCGACCGGGCGATCCAGTATTCCAGGGACAGCCGCTTTCGATCGAGAAGCCGCAGCGTGGTCCCCCGGTCGAGCCGGGGGACGACAGCGGATGCAAACGCTTATGCTCACTGCACGGCCCCCAGCATCCCCGTCCGGTCGTGGCAGCCGAGATATTCGAAGAACTGCTCGTCGGCGGCAGCGACCGTGACCTCGTGATACAATCTGAGCTTTGCACTCGGTCCCAAGGTCGACAGATACTTCATCGCCGCGCCAAAAATCCTGACATGGGTCGGGTGCGATTCCGCCCAGCGCTCCAGTGCCGCGAGGCTCTTCCACCAGCTCTGGCCATAGGATTTTTCCGTCAGTAGTCCGTCCGCATCGACGACGCGCATATAGCGGTTGGCGTAGCAGCCGATCGGCCCGCCCTCGTCGCGCAGGAAATCCATGCCCTCGCGCAACACCGGCTCGACATCGTCGAGATACATCTTGCGTTCGGATGCTTCGGTGTCGCTCCAGTCCTGGCCGGAGCGGATCAGGCAGAGATTGTCATGCGCCACGACGCGAATCCGCGCGCCGTCGCGGATCAGGCGCGGCTCGCCGCCGGGCGACATCGCGTCGGTCTGCGACAGCGGGATGCGGTCGCGCATGCCGCCCCAATAGGCGTGCTCCTGCACCTCGCCGCTCATGCCGTCGGCAAGCACCGCGACGCCCTCGGGACGGCCGAGCGACGAGAACAGCGTCTCGTAGCGCGCAACATGCGGCCGCAGCACCTCGACGAAACGGCCGACGCCATCGCCGGCGCTGCCGCCGGTCCAGGCCTCGCGCGCGCCCGCGAACCAGGCGTCGAAACGCCCGGCATCGTCCCAATAGGCCACCGAGACGACATTGGTGAAGCCGGCCTGGTCGAGATATTGCGCGCGGTCCCAATGGGCCGGGCTGTTGTCGCCGGCAAAACGGTTTGCGATCTGCGCCAGCGCCTCGGCCACCGCGGCGGTCGGCTCGCCGCGAAACTGCACGCCGAAATAGGCCATGATGACGCCTGCGACCGCGGGCTTGTGGCGCGCGACGAAGGACGGATATGGCGGCGCGTAGTCGTCGGGCACGCGACGATGACGGGAGCGCGCCGTTTGCAAATGGGATGGAATTGCAGATTCCATGGCAGTCGCCTCCGGTTGGATGTCGGTCAGTTCGCGGCCGCGTCGACCTCCTCAAGACTGTCGAGCGGCAGCGCGAAATGCTCGACGCGCTTGGAGGGCTTCTTGTTCAAGAGCAGGCGCGTGACGTCGGGCCGCGAATAGTGTCCGGCCGGATCGGCGGCATTCTTGGCGATCCCGATCGCGCCGAGATCGATATCGGCGACCAGCAGGCCTTCCTGATCGGGCGGCAGCTTCTCGGCGATCGAGCTGCCGTCCGGCCCGTAGATCGCGGCGTGGCCGCCGCCGACATGCAGCAGCGCATGCTTGTCGTCGCGGTCGCACATCTCGTCGACCATCGCCTGCGAGACCGTGGCGCATGGCGCCAGCACGAAGCACGACCCTTCGACCGCATAGACCCGCGAGGCCGCGTTGTTGACCTCCCAGCCGAGCGCCGGCGCGAACGGATCGTACAGCGAGAAGCTCGGCCAGGCCGCGACATGGACCTGCTCGTTCTGGGCATACATGGCGTATTTCGACAACGGCTGTAGATGCTCCCAGCAGCACAGCGCGCCGAGCCGGCCGATGCCGGGGCGGTCATGCACCGCAAGGTCGCTGCCGTCGCCCTCGCCATAGACGGTGCGCTCGGCGTGGGTCGGCCGCAGCTTGCGCCGTTTTGCAATCGTCTCGCCGTCGGGTCCGATCAGCCATTGTGCAAGATAGAGGCTGCCGCCGTCGCGCTCGGACAGGCCGAGCACCGCGGTCATGCCGGCCTTCTTCACTGCGAGCCGCAGCTTCTCGGCCTGCGGACTGTCATAGCTCAGCGAATTATCGAAATAGCGCTGCACGAAGCCGCGCCCGATCGCCCAGGCCGGCGAATCCAGCCAGATGTACCAGGGATAGCCGGGGATGAACGCCTCGGGGAACGCGATCAGTTTCGCCCCCTTGGCGGCCGCCTCCTCGATCAACGCAATGCTCTTGGCGATGGAGGCGTCGAGATCGAGCCAGGCAGGTGCCGCCTGCACCACCGCAACGCGATATTTCGGATGTTCGATGCCCATGATGTCCTCCTCATGACCGGCCGCTCCGGCCGGTTCGGTCTTGATCGGCAAGCCGCTTCTGACATCATGCTGCCTCGGGATCGGGGACGCCGTTCGACCAGGACGGAAGGAAAATTCGACTGCGGAGGAGATTCCCCCGGCCGTCACCGGTACGAAGCTTGCTTTGCTTGCGTGGCCGGCGTTTGCACTCGTGAAGGGAGGAAATCATGCCGGCCCTGTTCACCACGGACAACGCGCCCACCCATCGGCGCCTCGCGCTCTGGCGGGACATCGTCTGCGACGTGTTCGTGCAGCTCGACTGCAAGTCCGATCTCGGCACCGCTTTCCACGGCGCCATCACCAGCGCGCAACTCGGCGCGGTGAAATGCTCGGTCGTGTCGTCGGGTCGGCAGCGGGTGCTGCGCACGCCGTCACGGATCGCGCGCACCAGCGAGGACTTCGTCCTGATCGCGCTCGGCCAGCGCGGCGCCGGCGCCGTGCTGCAGGACGGCCGCGAGACCGTGATCCAGCCTGGCGAGTTCGCGTTCTACGACACCACGCGGCCCTACGAGCTGCGCTTCAACGACGACTTCACGCAGACCATCTTCCAGGTGCCGCGGGCGATGCTGCACCGGCGCTTTGCCGGCACCCAGGGCCTCACGGCAACCACGTTCACGTCGGATCGCCCCGTACAGCGGCTCGCTTGGCAGTTCATCTCGGGGCTATCCGAGATCGCCGACCGACTCGATCCTGATAATGCGATCCGCCTCGCCGATCAGGCCGCCGACCTGCTCGCGATGGCGATGAGCGAGCGGCTCGGCGGCGCGGCGCTGCCGGCCTCGACCCATCGCTCCGCGCTGCTCTACCGGCTGAAGGCGCATGTGCTGGCGCACCTGCCGAACCCCGAGCTCGGACTCGCCGGGACCGCTGCCGCGCTTGGCATCTCGCCGCGCTATGTCAACAGCCTCTTGGCCGACGAGGACACCTCGTTCCAGCGCTTCGTGCTGGCGCAGCGGCTGGAGCGCTGCAAGCGCGACCTCGCCTCGCCGGCGCACGCGCATCGCCATATCGGCGAGATCGCATTCGCCTGGGGCTTTAACGATCTCTCGCATTTCGGCCGCGTGTTCCGCGAGCATTACGGCCTGTCGCCGCGCGACTGGCGACACAGCCGGCTGCCGAACTAAAGCGTTGTCGAGCGAGGCGGATACCGGCTCGCGTTAAGAAAACGCGTCAAAGGAAGAATCCGGTTCCAGAGGCCCTTCGGGTGTGCTTTGCGGCGCAAAATAGCCGGGAATCCAGACCTTCACGGATGCAAACAATTTACACTAACTGCAACGGTTTTCCGCGGCACCCTTCTTTTCGCGGGGGTCGACCGGTACAGTCCTGCCGTTAATTTAAGGAGGATTTCCCATGCAGGACCGGCGCCAGAGCGTTCGCGACAAGGTGTTTTACGGTGCGGTTGCGGAGATCAATGAGCGCGGCTCGACGATGGATTGCGTCGTCCGCAATATCAGCGAAGGCGGCGCCTGCGTTGAATTCGGTGATGCCGCGCGCCTGCCCGACGAGATGAATCTGAGCATCGCCCGCAAGGGGCGCTCGTTCCTGGCCCGCCTGATCTGGCGCCAGGCCAACAAGGTCGGCCTCGCCTTCCGGATCATGACCTCGGACACGCCGGTCAGCGATCTCGACGAGCGGGTCCGCCGTAGCGAGATCAAGAAGCGGCAGCTGCAGCGGCGCATCAAGGAACTGCTCGGCCAAGGCTGACGATCGAGGCTAACGATCAAGGCTGAGCCGCGGCTCGGCTCCAGCCCTCGTTTTCTGACGCAGCCGGCATCCGGCATTCGGGGTTGCAAAGGCACGGCCAATCCAGCATCCGGTAAGCCCGCCACGCCGGAACCGAGAGCCACTCCACGACATGTCGTCCGCGATCCCTGAGCATCCCGATGGGCTGCCGCAACCGCAGCGCAATTGGGCCATTCTCACGATCGCGCTCGGCCTCGTGATGGCCGTCGTCGACGGCTCGATCGCCAACGTCGCGCTGCCGACCATTGCCCGGGATCTCGATGCCAGCCCCGCGTTTGCGATCTGGATCGTCAACGGCTATCAGCTCGCGATCACGATCTCGCTGCTGCCGCTGGCCTCGCTCGGCGAGATCATCGGCTATCGCCGCGTCTATCTTGCCGGGCTGCTGCTGTTCACGCTGGCCTCGCTGTTCTGCGCGCTGGCGCATACGCTGCCGCTGCTCACCGTCGGCCGCATCCTGCAAGGGTTCGGCGCCGCCGGAATCCTCAGCGTCAACACCGCGCTGGTCCGCTTCATCTATCCGGGCTCCCTGCTCGGCCGCGGCATCGGCGTCAACGCGCTGGTGGTTGCGGTCTCGGCCGCGGTCGGCCCGACCATCGCTTCGTTCATCCTGGCGGTCGGGACTTGGCCTTATCTGTTCGCCATCAACGTCCCGCTCGGCCTCGTGACGCTGGCCTTGGGTTGGCGCTTCCTGCCGCTTACCAGGGCCGCCGTGCACGCCTTCGACTGGCAAAGCGCAGGGATGAGCGCGATCGCGTTCGGGTTCGGCATCAGCGCGATCGACAGCGCCGGCCATGGTGAGGCGCTGTATCTCTGCGCATTGGAGTTCGCGGTCGCTGTGGTCGCCTCGCATCTGCTGTACCGGCGGCAGCAGCACCTGCCCTCGCCGCTATTGCCGGTCGACCTGTTGCGGATCCCGATCTTCGCGCTCTCGATCGGCACCTCGATCGCCTCGTTCTGCGGCCAGATGCTGGCCTTCGTCGCGATGCCGTTCTATCTGGAAAATCATTTCGGATATTCTGCGGTGCAGATCGGGCTGTTGATCACGCCGTGGCCGATCGCGGTGGCGTTCGCCGCCCCGCTCGCCGGCTGGCTGGTCGAGCGCTATCCGGCCGGCCTGCTCGGCGGCATCGGCCTGCTGATTTTCGCGACCGGTCTGGGTTCGTTGGCACTGATGCCGGCCAACGCTGCGCCGATCGACGTGATCTGGCGCATGGCGCTTGCCGGCGCCGGCTTCGGCCTGTTCCAGACCCCGAACAACCGCACCATGATCGCCGCCGCGCCGCGCGAGCGCTCCGGCGGCGCCAGCGGCATGCTCGGCACCGCGCGCCTGCTCGGCCAGACCATCGGCGCCGCCCTTGTGGCGACGCTATTGGCGCGCTATCCGGCCGATGGCACGCGAATCTCGCTGATGGTCGGCGTCGGCTTTGCCGTCGCAGGCGCCGTGCTCAGCACGCTGCGGCTGTCCTCGGCCGGCAGCCGTGGTGCCGACCGGGTGCGGGTTCAGGAGGGGCAGCGGCTCAAGGGTGAGTGATGCCGCGCGGCGACGCTCCGCATCACCGCAAACAAAAAGGCCGGCTGTGCAGCCGGCCTTTTCGTTTGATTGCTTGTCAGCTGATCGCTTGGCTCGCGCCTCAGACCTTGACCATCGGCCCCTTGGAGACCGGGCCCTTGGTGCCGCCTCCGCCGCCATTGTTCGGGCCACCCTTCGGCGGCTTGCGCTTGCGCGGCGGCAGGTTCTCGGGCTTCGGCGTGACCGGGCCCTCGACATATTCGAAGCCGATCTTGTCCTTGGCGGCCGCCTCGTCCTTCGTCAGGATGACGCGGACGTGGCCGCCGCCCTTGAGCTGGCCGAACAGCACCTCATCCGCGAGCGGCTTCTTGATGTGCTCCTGGATGATGCGCGCCATCGGGCGCGCGCCCATCTGCTCGTCATAGCCGTGCTCGATCAGCCAGGCCTTGGCGGGCTCGGACAGCTCGATCGTGACGTCGCGGTCGGCGAGCTGCGCCTCGAGCTGCAGCACGAACTTCTCGACCACCATGCCGATGACGTCGGCATTGAGGTGCGCGAACGAGACGATGGCGTCCAGACGGTTGCGGAACTCCGGCGCGAACTGCCGGTTGATCGCCTCGTGGTCGTCGCCTTCCCGCTTCGAGCGGGTGAAGCCGAAGGCCTGCCGTGCGAGGTCGGCCGCGCCCGCATTCGTGGTCATGATCAGGATCACGTTGCGGAAGTTGACCTGCTTTCCGTTGTGGTCGGTGAGCCGGCCGTGATCCATGATCTGCAGCAGCACGTTGTACAGGTCCGGATGCGCCTTCTCGATCTCGTCGAGCAGCACCACGCAATGCGGGTGCTGGTCCACGCCATCGGTGAGCAGGCCGCCCTGGTCGAAGCCGACATAGCCGGGAGGCGCGCCGATCAGGCGCGACACGGTGTGCCGCTCCATGTATTCGGACATGTCGAAGCGCAACAGCTCGACGCCAAGCGTCGCCGCCAGTTGCTTCGCCACCTCGGTCTTGCCGACGCCGGTGGGACCCGAGAACAGGTAGCAGCCGATCGGCTTCTCCGGCTCGCGCAGGCCGGCACGCGCCAGCTTGATCGACGCCGACAGCGACTCGATCGCCTTGTCCTGGCCGAACACCGTGCGCTTCAGGGTCTGCTCGAGATGCTTGAGTACCTCGGCGTCGTCCTTCGACACGCTCTTCGGCGGGATCCGCGCCATGGTCGCGATCGTGGTCTCGATCTCCTTGATGCCGATCGTCTTCTTGCGCTTGCTCTCGGCGACCAGCATCTGCGCCGCGCCGGACTCGTCGATCACGTCGATCGCCTTGTCGGGCAGCTTGCGGTCGTGGATGTAGCGCGACGACAGCTGCACCGCCGCCTCGATCGCCTCATTGGTGTATTTCAGCCGATGGTAATCCTCGAAATAGGGCTTGAGGCCTTTGAGGATCGCGATCGCGTCTTCCACCGTCGGCTCGTTGACGTCGATCTTCTGGAAGCGCCGCACCAGCGCGCGGTCCTTCTCGAAGTGCTGACGGTATTCCTTGTAGGTGGTCGAGCCCATGCAGCGGATCGTGCCCGAGGCCAGCGCGGGCTTGAGCAGATTGGATGCATCCATCGCGCCGCCCGAGGTGGCGCCGGCGCCGATCACGGTGTGGATCTCGTCGATGAACAGGATCGCGTTCGGATGCGCCTCCAGCTCCTTCAGGACCTGCTTCAGCCGTTCCTCGAAATCGCCGCGGTAGCGGGTGCCGGCGAGCAGCGTGCCCATGTCGAGCGAGAACACGGTCGCGGCTGCCAGCACTTCCGGCACATCGCTGTCGACGATGCGCTTGGCGAGGCCTTCGGCGATCGCGGTCTTGCCGACGCCGGCTTCGCCGACGAACAGCGGGTTGTTCTTCTGGCGGCGGCACAGCACCTGGATCGCACGGTTGATCTCGGCATTGCGGCCGATCACCGGATCGATCTTGCCGTCACGCGCCTTCTTGTTGAGGTTGACGCAATAGGTCTCGAGCGCCTCGCCCTTCTTCTTGGCGTCCTCGTTGCCCTTGGTCTCGGTTTCCTCGTCGACGCCGCGCACCGGCCGCGCCTCGGAGACGCCCGGCCGCTTGGCGATGCCGTGGCTGATGTAGTTCACCGCGTCGTAGCGCGTCATGTCCTGCTCCTGCAGGAAATACGCGGCATGGCTCTCGCGCTCGGCGAAGATCGCGATCAGGACGTTGGCGCCGGTCACTTCCTCGCGACCGGACGACTGGACGTGAATCACCGCGCGCTGGATCACGCGCTGGAACCCGGCGGTCGGCTTCGCGTCGTCGGCGCCGTCCGTCACCAGGTTTTCGAATTCGGTTTCGAGATAATTGACGAGGCTGGTCCTGAGCTTGTCGAGATCGACGCTGCAGGCCCGCATCACCGCCGCCGCATCCGAGTCGTCGATCAGTGACAGCAGCAGATGTTCGAGCGTCGCATACTGATGGTGACGCTCGTTCGCGATCGCCAAGGCACGGTGCAGCGATTGTTCAAGGCTTTGAGAAAAAGTTGGCATTCGCGTCCTCTATGGCCCCCGGCCATCATGATCGCCATTACCGGGTCAGGCAATAACAACCTTCGTGATCGCCATTGATATAGTTACGACGGATCGTGGCGAAAGACCGGTCCCGCGGTGATGGTTTTCTTCTAAATTCCGGGCGTCCGGACGTCGCACCACCGCGTTCCGTGTTCATACGGGAACGCCGTTCGCCACCATCAAAACGCGATGCAAGACCCGTTCCGCGCCGCGGCGCAGTCAATCGTTCCCGCGAACTACTTCTTTTCCATCACACATTGCAGTGGATGCTGATGCTTGCGCGCGAAATCCATGACTTGCGTCACCTTGGTCTCGGCGATCTCATAGGTAAAAACGCCGCACTCACCGATCCCGTGATGGTGAACGTGCAGCATGATCTTGGTCGCCGCCTCGGCGTCCTTGTTGAAGAACCGCTCCAGCACGTGCACGACGAATTCCATCGGCGTGTAGTCGTCGTTCAGGATCAGGACACGGTAAAGATTCGGCCGCTTGGTCTTCGGCTTGACCTTGGTGATGACCGAGGTCGACGGGCCGCTCCCCGCCCCGGTGCGGTTGTCGTCATTGCTCATTGTCGGCGCCGGCATGGCTGGCACCGCCGGCATGGACGAAACCGGCTCGGAGATCAGGGCTGTCAACGTGGATCGCAACATGGCTCAGGCGTTCGAATTCCCCAAGGGGGGCCGGCGGGAAACCGGTTGGCGATTGGAAGGTGGTCGCGACGGCCGCAAGACTGATCGCGGAACCCCAGCAATGCTTTCCAGATTGCCGCTCCCGGTTCGATCCGGCGGCCGGATCGACCCTCCGAATATGGGCCTCAGGAGGCCCTGCCGCAAGCGCAGACCGGCCGCGGCCCACCGGTTCGATTCCCGGCGCAGCAACTTCTGGAAGGTTAATCATTTCTGCCCGATTTGACAAAGGAGTCGGGCATCCAATTTAGCGGGCATTCAGGATAGCGCGCGCTTTTGCCCTGCTTTTCATCGTGTGCCGGGCCTCCTGCCGGGTTTCCCCGGCCCGATTCACCAACTGTTTAGCCGCGCGCGTAGAGATGATGGCGCCATCAGTAATTTCGATGAGAGTATCATGCTGGGCTCAGCCATTTTCGACCGCGGCCGCGCGGCTGCCCGCCGTTTTGCCCGGGCAAAGGACGGCAATGTCGCCGTCATCTTCACCCTCGCCATTCTGCCGATTTTCGCCTTCATTGGCGCCGCGATCGACTATACCCGCGCCAACAACGCCCGCACCGCGATGCAGTCGGCGCTCGATTCGGCTGCGCTGATGCTGTCCAAGGACCTGACCATGGGCAACATCACGGCCGCGCAAATCCCGAGCAAGGCGCAGAGCTATTTCAGCGCCCTCTATACCAACAAGGACGGCCAGGGCATCTCCGTCTCGGCGACCTACACGACCCCGACCTCGAGCGCGGCGGCGACCATCCTGCTCGGCGGAACCGGCTACATCAAATCCGATTTCATGCAGCTTGCCGGGTTTCCGACGCTGAACTTCAGCAGCTCGTCGACCACCACCTGGGGCAACGTCAAGATGCGCGTTGCCCTCGCCCTCGATAACACGGGGTCGATGAGCCAGAACGGCAAGATTACCGCGCTGCGGAACGCGGTGGCCGGATCCGGCGGCCTGATCGACCAGCTCAGCGCGCTGAGCAAGACCAACGGCGACGTCTATATCTCCGTCATTCCGTTCGCCAAGGTCGTCAACCTCAGCGCCAGCAACTATAGCCAGAGCTATATCGACTGGACCGACTGGCTGAACCCACCGACCGCGCAACCTGCCATCCCGAGCTCGATGGCGGCGAGCCTGCCGATGAACTGGCATGCGGTCGGGCCCGGCGCGCAGTGTCCGTGGTCCAACAGCAGCGGCGGCTTCTACTGCACGACCGGTCCCACCAACGGCGCCGGACGATCGCCGAACAACTACAGCACCAACACGATTCCATCGAGCGGCACCTACAGCGGCTATATCTGCCCGAGTGTCGATTACAATACGCACACCATGTACAATGGCTGCTGGGTCAGCACCCAGGTCGGCACGACCGCGCAGACGTTCTGCTCCGGGTCGTCGTCCTGCGCCTGTCCGCTCGACGCCAACTACAACAATGTCTCCGGCTGCAGTTGCAGCGGTACCGGCACGGGCAAATCATGCACCGGCCTCATCTATACCCACAACTGGACGCAGCCCGGCCCCAACGATACCGCCGACAATCCGGGCCAGCCCCGGGTCAGCGCCGTCGTCGGATGGACCAACAACAAATGGACCTCGACCAACCAGACCCCCACCGTCCAGAACGACTGGCGGGCGGCGTCGACCAATCCGATCACCACCTGGACGGGCTGTATCACGGACCGCACCCAGCCCAATGATGCGACCGGCGTGCTGCCGACATCGTCCGACGTCACGACGCTGTTCCCGGCCAACCAGTATTACGAGAACAACTCGGCCTATTGCGCCGACAACGCCTCGCCGCAGCTCGAGCCGATCATTCCCCTGACCTACAACTGGAGCGCGCTGAAGACCGCCGTCAACGCCATGCAGCCGACCGGCGGCACCGACCAATCGGTCGGCCTGGCGTGGGCCTGGCAGTCCCTTCTGGTGGGCGGTCCGCTGAACACGCCGGCGGAAGACTCCAACACGACCTACAACCGGGTCATCATCCTGCTGTCCGACGGTCTGAACACCGAGGACCGCTGGCCCAACTATGGCGACGGCAGCTCGCAGGCCTCAGGCAATCCGATCGATGCCCGGCAGGCGCTGCAGTGTCAGAATCTGCAGAACGCGAGGGATGCCAACGGTGCACCGATGTTCACCATCTACACGATCCAGGTGAACACGAGCACGCCCGCCGACCCGACCTCGACCGTGCTGAAGAATTGCGCCAGCAGCCCCGACAAATTCTTCATGCTGACCAGCTCGAGCCAAATCGTGACGACGTTCAACACGATCGGCACCGCGCTCAGCAAGCTGCGGCTGGCGAAGTAGCGTCCGCGCCTGGCATATAAACCCGGCACAACAAAAAAGCCCGGCCGCAATGGCCGGGCTTTTCGTTTGTCTTGGTCGGCGGCGCTTACTGAGCCGGCGCGAACTTGGAGACCAGGCCCTCATAGGGCTTGAAGGTCTGCTTGGCGCAGTCGCTGTAGAGACCCGCGATCTTCTGCGATTCCGAGACGAAGGTCTCGTAGGACGAGCGCAGGTACTCGGTCTGTGCCTCGAGCGCCTTGTCCAGCGACTTCACGCCCGACAGCTTCTCGACGAACGACTTGGTGTCCTCGAAGGACTTCTTGGCGTAGTCGCCATAGGCGGTGGCGATCGCCTGGACGCCGCTCTGCAGGTTGTTCGCAGACGCCGTGACCGACTCGAAATGCTCTTTGCCGTAGTTCTGAATGTCTTCGATCTTGACCATGGATGGAATTCCTTTTCCCAGACTTGAAGGCGCAAATTCCCATTGCCGGGAAGCTTCCCGGCCCCCTGACAACGATTGAAATATCGCATCGCACAATAAAGTCAATAAATATTGTGCGTCGCACAACGGTATTTGCCCGAATCCTGGGCATTTGCAATAAACCCCGGGGGACTACGCAACGGTTGCTTAATCTTTTGGAAACTCGGGCCGCCTAACCTGATTCCCGGACTTTGTTCGCCTTCCGACAAGCAGCCTTGAAAGCTGTTTGTGAACAACACCTTAGCTAGAAGAGCGACCTGAGCCGCCACCAGGGCCGATGGTTCTGTCCGACGTGGTCTGTGCGCAGGCAAGGATCGATGGCCGCCGGGCACAATTTCGCCCCACGAGCCAGTGATCTAGATAGAAATTGGGACGGGGAAGTAGATGCTTCGAACAACCTTGGCTTCCTCGCGGGCGCTGCGAGTTGGCGTTCTTGGGCTCGTGACCGTCACGACGGCGATCCTGATCACCAGTGACAGCGCCGAGGCGCGCCGCCACCGGCGCCACACTGTGCGGCACCATCAGAGCGAGGCCGCGCGCGAGAGCTACAGCCCGCAATTCGCATCGATCGTGGTCGACGGCAACACCGGCTCGGTGCTGACGTCAAACAGTCCCGACGGCCTGCGGCACCCCGCCTCGCTCACCAAGATCATGACGCTCTATCTGCTGTTCGAGCGCCTCGAGTCCGGGAAGATGAAGCTCGATACCGAGATGCCGGTGTCCGAGCACGCCTCCGAACAGGACCCGACCAAGCTCGGCTTGCGGCCCGGCCAGACCATCCGCGTCGAGGACGCGATCAAGGGCCTCGTCACCCGCTCCGCCAATGACGCCGCCGTCGTGATCGCCGAGGCGGTCGGCGGCAGCGAAGACGATTTCGCCCGGATGATGACCCGCAAGGCCCGTGCGCTCGGCATGAGCCGGACCACCTATCGCAATGCCTCCGGCCTGCCCAATGACGAGCAGATCACGACCGCGCGCGATCAAGCGACGCTCGGCCGCGCCATCCAGGATCGCTTCCCGCGCTACTATCGCTATTTCTCGACGACGGCGTTCAATTTCCGCGGCCACACCATCACCGGGCACAATCGGCTGCTCGGCAGCGTCGAGGGCGTCGACGGCATCAAGACCGGCTACACCCGCGCCTCCGGCTTCAACCTCGTGACCTCGATCCACCGCGGCAATCGCTTCCTGGTCGGCGTGGTGCTCGGCGGCCGCAGCGGCGGCTCGCGCGACGCCATCATGCGCAACCTGCTCGCCGAGAACATCGGCAAGGGCGCGACCACCCGCACGGCCGCCGCGATCACCGAGCGCAACCCGGCCGACGCCAATGTCGAGGTTGCCGATGCGGACGATGCGCGCGCCGCGGCGGAGACCACGCCGGTCGCAGCCTCCGAACCCGCCCCGACTCCCATGCCGGCGCCGCGTCCGGCCAGCAAGCCGTCGCTGATGGCCGCCGCAGCCGCCGCCCTGCCGCCGCTCCCGGCCAAGCCGGAGCCGCAGGCCAAGCCCGAACCGGCGCCGCTGACCTCCGGCGTGATCCAGACCCAGCAGCTCGCCGCAATCCCCGGCTCGGCTGAGCCGATGAAGCCGGTCAAGGTGAAGACCGTGCAGGTCAAAGCCGGCCAGGTCAGGCTCGCTGCCGCAGGCCCAGCGCAGTCGGCGCCGCCGATCACCAGCACGATCCCGTCGCGCGGCGAGATTCCCGAGACCTCCAATGCGATGATGGCCCGCGCCGCCGAGACCTCGCGGCCCGAGATGCCGCCACAGCCGGCCAATTTCGGCACCGGCAACGGAATCCTCGGCGTGCTGCCGGCCGCTTCCGTCCAGGCACCCGCCGCGCAGCCGGCGCCGCAGGCGGTGGCGTCGATCGAGCCCGCCACCCGCAGCCTGCAAGCGGCTCCGCAGAGCAGCGCCGTCAAGCCGGCCGCCGCGCATACCGGCTGGATCATCCAGGTCGGCGCGCTGGAGTCCGAAGGCGAAGCCAACAAGCGCATCGATCTCGCGCGCAGCTCGGCCCGCGGCCTGCTCAGCAGGGCCGATCCGTTCACCGAAGTCGTCGCCAAGGACAATCGCAAGCTCTACCGGGCGCGCTTTGCCGGTCTGGAGCGCGATCAGGCCGAAGCGGCCTGCAAGACGCTGAAGCGCGCCGAGATCTCCTGCATCACCGTGCGCAACTGATCGACAGCATCACTTGATCCCAAGGGATCCCGGGAGATCAGAAGAGATCCCAAGGCATACCAAGGGCCGGCGCCGCAAGCGCCGGCCCTTTTGCTTTTGCCGGCTGCGTTGCATGGCCGGCACAAATGCCCGCCCGATGCGCGCGGCGCCGTTATGAAAACTTCTCGTCAAGATTTTACGGTTAAGTTTTCCCGAAACAACGATCGGCTACGCCGGACAGCGGCGGGCCAGACGGGGCATCGATCAGAGACGGAAGGCAGCTCTCGGCTGTGGCGTTGGTAGCGTCGGAGTTAGAGATGCGTGCGAAGCAGAGTATCCCTGGCCTCGTTCACACGGGCCGCGAGGTACGTCGAGCCCCCCTGGTCGGGATGGAGTTTCTTCATCAGGGTGCGGTGAGCCCGGCCGATGTCGTCACGCGACGCGCCCGGCTGCAGGCCAAGGATCTGATAGGCCTCCTCATCGGTCATTTTGCCACTCGGCGCCGCGCGGCCGTGCCCCCCTGCCCGGTTTCCCTGTGCGTCCTGACGCCAGGCGGGAAAACGGCGGTCCAGATAGCTTTCAAGTAACGCGACGCTTTCGGCATCGAAGCTCGGGACCATCGCCAGCAGCTGCGCGAGGTCGAATTCGTCGAGCATGCGGCCGGCCTGCGGTCCGGCCACGATCTGGCCCGTGAGCACGCCGCTGCCGTGATCGAGGCTCATATCGAGGTATTGCGAGCGCACCCGCGAGCTTTGTCCGGGGCTGCGCGTCCCGCCGAACATGCCGCCGAAATTGGGAAAGCCTGATGTCCCGAACGGCGACCAGCCGAGCAGTCCGGCGCCGAAAATGCCGAGCGGGATCGCCACCGCGAGCTCGCCCCGCACGCCGGTGAAGGCCGCGACGGCCAACGCGAGCCCCCCGCCGCCGATCTTGATCGCACGCGCAAGCACGGCGGGATTGGCCGCACGAAACATCTGCAGCGCGGAATAAAGGACGACAACGGCGACGACGCCGGCGATCAGGGTTGGCATGCGCGGAATATAAGCGGCCCGGCGGCAAAAAGCATGCGAAGCTTCGTCTCACCGGCGCGTGAACCGCTGCCGCGTCACCGCGGTCTCCGATGACGCAGGGCTATTTCATCTGGCCGATCAGCTTCGCCGCGCCGTTCGCGGTCTTGGCCAGTTGCAGCAGCGCCTCACGGCCGCCGGCGGCATAGGCTGCGGCGGCGCGCAGCAATTCGCGGAGCTGCGCGGCCGCACCGGGATCGAACCTGCACCATGCGCCGCCGGTCAGCCGCGCGATCTCGCGAAAGGTCTGCTCGGCGGTCGCGTCCGCGCCTTCCTGGAACATGAAGACCGGCACCTTGAGCAAACCAAGCTCGCCGGCCTTGGCGCAGAGCTCGTCGGCGTTCTCCTCCATCGCGTCGCCCACGAACACCAGGGCGCGCACGCCCGAGGCGACCGCCTCGCGACGCGTCTCCGTCAGCACCTTGCCGATCTGGGTATTGCCGCCCTGGCAATCGATCTTGCTCATCAGCCGCGCGAGCTGCGCGCTGTCGGAGATCCAGCCGGTGGCACGGCACTCATGAAAGCCGCGGTAGTAGACGAGGCGGATGTCGAGGCTGCCGAGCGCGCCGGCCTCGCGGAACATGTCGGCCTGCAGCGTGCACGCCATGTCCCAGGTCGGCTGCCGGCTCATCGTGGCGTCGAGCGCGAACACCAATCGGCCGCGTGCGCCGGCGCGATGCGGCGACATCGCCCGCGCCTTCGCCACGAAGGCGGCGATGTCGTTGGCGCTCGATGTCGCCACGCCCGGCGCATCGGCCGGGCGCACATCGTTTCCGGATGTCGGTTTGATCGTCTTGCCGGCCATCAGCGCTTGCCTCGTACAGCAAACACTATGTGGGCCGCCGTATCGGATTGGTCAACGTGGCCGGGCGGCCCGCGCCACGGGCCGCCAGTCAGTTGGTGACCGACGGATCCTTCTTGGTCTCGGTCTTGGTCAGCGAGAGCGACTTCTTGACCTTGTCGGTGAAGGACTGCGGCTTCTCGACCGGCACGTAGAGCGAGACCGGACCAGGCTCCAGGATCTTCGGCGGCGCATTCCTCGTGTCGACCGGCGCAACCGCGCTGTCGGTGTCGGCCAGGAATTTATCGAGCATGGCCTGGATCGAGTCCTTGGCCTTCTCGGGCCCGGTGTCACGCATGTCGTTGTGCTGGAAGTTGGTGTTCACGACGGTGATGCCGGCCTTCTCGCACTGCTCCTCGTCCGGCACCACGCCGGGATCGGGCTTGAACTGCGAGTCATGCGAACGGAAGGACAGGATCTTGAACTTGCCGTCGGTCATGAACGGCACGCGCAGATTGTCCAGCGTCACGACCTTCTTGATCTCGTCCGGATACTGCTTGGCGAAATACATCGCGATGTCGCCGCCATTGGAGTGGCCGACCATCGTCAGCTTGCTGTAGTCCGCGTTCGGCTGACGCTTCTTCATCTCCTCGATCGCGAATTTGATGTTGGTGATGCCGCGCTGATACTGCGGCAGCCGGCCGACGTAGATCTCGCCGACCTTGGTCACCATCGGTCCGTCCGACGGCAGGTCGTTCTGGATGCTGATCGCCAGATAGCCGCGCGCCGCGAACACGTTCGCGAGGAAGGAATATTCGGTGAATTTGACGGTATTGCCATGATTGAGGATCGCAACCGGCAGCGTGATCATGCCTGCGTCGGCCTGCATCTCCTTGTCGAAGCGCACGGCAACGTCGACCGCGACCGGCCGCTCATCGCGCGTCGGATCCTTGAACATGAGAGTTTCGTGACGGATCGCCCACTTGCTCGCGGTGAAATACGCCGCCGTGATCACCACGGAGAGAGAAAGCAGAACGAGAATTCCACGCTTCATGACGTCCTCGAGGTGCCCGCCTTTTCAGGGCTATTCTTGGCCGGAGACTCTTCGGCCTCCTTGTCAGGATATATGTCACAGCACCGTGACAGGAAGTCCAAATGTTGGGACTTCGCAGCACGTTCATTGTGCGGTGCACACAACCTTTGTGCAATCGCTTCTATGAAGATAGCACTGTGGCACGATAATACCTCTGGGCCAACCAGCGCATTCGCGCGACGGCGGCACGGAGGAAACCGGATTTGGGCAGCATTGTTCCGGCAAATTGGCAATGAAATGACCGGAAACCCCGCAAGAATACCGTGCTTCCGCAGCGCGCGGAAGTGACGATCGTCATCTGCTGGACGCCCGGTCCACCGGACTGCGCGCCCATTGGATTGGGAGCCGCCGAGCCACCACAGGTATCCGTAGACATATGGTCCGCGGCCTTGAGCTTCGCTTCCGCGAGGTCAGCGCCGCCGATGGCGTGAAATAGACTGACGACGTTCCATTGCCTCTCCGGCCCGCAGCTCAACGGCTGGGCTAGCTGCCGATGATGTCGTCGAGTTCCAGCGGCTTGTCGACCTGGCTGAACCATTCGGCCCGGTTGGCGGCCCGGCGGCGGCCGCGCTCGTCGAGCGGCAGCTTGAGCTGGCGCAGCAGGCTCATCACCTCCTCGCGCGCGGTGACGTGGCCGAGGCTCGGGCGGGTGCCGAGCGTCGCCTCGTCAATGTCGTCGAGCGCGGTCAGCCCGCGCGGGAAGAACTCGCGATAGACCACCCGCTCGGCAAAGCCGTCGACCGAACGGAACCCGAGCCGCAGCGACAGCTGCTTGAGACCGTCGGCGACCAACTGCTTGTTGCGCGAGCCGAGCATCGACAGCCGGTTGCGCACCACGATCCAGTCGGTCGAGGCGCCGTCGATCTGGCGGCGCTTGCGCCTGGTGTCGCGCACCATCTCGGCGTAGTGGCTCTCGCCGGTCACCGCGTAGGTGGCGGGGTCGACGGTGCCCAGCACGTCGAAATCGAGGAAGCTGTCGTTGATCGGCGTCACCAGCGTGTCGGCCATCGAATGCGCGAGCCGCATCAGGTAGCTGTCGGACCCCGGGGTATCGATCACGATGAAATCATAGGCACGTTCCACCGCGCTCACCGCTGCCATGAACTGCTCGAATTCGGTGTTCTCGTTGTCCTCGATTTGCATCGTCTCGCCGTATTTGATGCAGTGATGCGCCGGCAGCTCGAGGTCGATCCCGCTGCGCCGCGCCCAGGCCTGGCGATTGCTGATGTAGCGGGTGAAGCTTTGCTGGCGGCAGTCGAGATCGATGCTGGCGACGCGCTGTCCGGCCTTCAAGAGCGCGACGGCGATATGCAGGGCGGTGGTCGACTTGCCCGAACCACCCTTCTCGTTTCCCAGCACAACGACATGTGCGGAGCCGGACTGACCCTGACTAGCCTGCACCAACATGATTCAATCCCCGGCGATGATCTTCAAATCGAGCACGCCTGCGGTCAAGTGAAATGCATCACTGCGAGAGGAAATCAATTGCAGGCGTCCTTAATGATGAATCGAACGCGCACGCCTGCTGCGTCGATCGGCGGCACGCCGCCTGCGATCCATGCGGATGCGAGATCGGGTAATGCTTGCGCGGCGGTTTGCCGATAGCGGATCGGACTTGGTAAGGTCCGCCGCCTGCCGAACGCCGAACATCCCACCCCGGTTGCCCCACGAGTCGAGACCAGATGCCGAGAAATCCCACCGTCGTCCGTACCGTCCCTGCCCTTCGTCGCGCCGTCGACGCCCTGCGCGCCAAGAAGGCGACTGTCGCGCTGGTCCCAACCATGGGTGCGCTCCATGACGGCCATGTGTCGCTGGTGCGGCTCGCCAAGCGCCGCGCCAAGCGGGTCGTGGTCTCGATCTTCGTCAACCCGACGCAGTTCGCGCCGACGGAAGATTTCGGATCGTATCCGCGCACCTGGAAGCAAGACCTCGCCAAGCTCGCAGCCGAAGGCGTCGACCTGATCTGGCACCCCGAGGTGAAGGCGATGTATCCGGATGGCTTCGCCACACGGATCGTGCCGGAGGGACCGGCCACCGCGGGACTGGAGGATCGCTTCCGGCCGCATTTCTTCGGCGGCGTCGCCACCGTGGTCGGCAAGCTGTTCACGCAGGTCCGGCCCGATGTCGCGATCTTCGGCGAGAAGGATTTTCAGCAGCTCCGGGTGGTCACCCAGATGGCCGCCGATCTCGACCTCGGCGTCAAGGTGGTCGGATCCAAGACGGTGCGTGAACGCGACGGCCTCGCGATGTCGTCGCGCAACGTCTACCTCTCGGCCGAGGAACGGCGCGCCGCCCCCGCGCTCAACCGGGTGATGAAGCAAGCGGCAGGCCGCCTGCGCGCCGGCGAGAACACCGCAACCGTCATGGCCGACGGCGCCGCCGAGATCGCCAAGGCCGGCTTCGTGCTGGATTATCTCGAGGTCCGCCACGCCGCCTCGCTGGCGCCGATCGGCTCGCTGAAGGACGGCCCGATGCGGATGCTGGTGGCGGCCAGGCTCGGCAGCACCCGTCTGATCGACAACATCGCGGTCTGAAATCCGGATCGGCAAAAGTGTGAGGCGGTTCACGCGCAAACAGGCTGCGAGCCTGTAATGAGGGCCCGGCCTCATCTGCGCGGCCGTCTCCTGCTTGCGCCACGCGCGCGACGCGGGGATGATCGCGCGTTTCACGGGCGGTCGGAATGAGCGGGACTTTCAGGCAAGGCATTGGTCTCGGCATCGCGCTATTGGCCGCAGGCCTTTCGCAGGCGCAGACCCGGCCGCCGGTCGGCGGCGTCAATTCGGTACCCGGCGCGATGATCTTCTATGTCGCGCATGGCGCGCCCGATGCCTGCGGGCCGGGCTGTTCGGACTGGATCGCCGCCGAAGGCTCGGTGCAGTGGGACACCTACAAGCGCCTGCTGGCGATCCTCGACCGCCAGAACGGCCGCAAGCTGCCGGTGGTGATCAACGTCAAAGGGAATTCCAACCTCAATGTCGCGGCCAGCCTCGGCCGCATCCTGCGCGATCGCGGCATCGATGCGGTGGTCGCGGCGACCGAGGTCGAGGCCTGCGCCGGAAAGTCCGAGGAGGAGTGCTTCGCGCTGAAGCGGCCCGGCGGCCCGCTGGATGCGAAGGAGAAGCTGTCCGGCATCGCCTGCGATTTCGCCTGCGTGCTGATGCTGTCGGGCGGCGTGCATCGCAGCCTGCCGGCGGGCAGCCACGTGGTGCTGAGCGGCATGGAGATCCACAACCGGCTGGCACCCAACGTCTCGGCCGAGCATCGCGAGAGCCTGACCTCGATCTTCACCGACCAGTTCCGGCGCTATCTCGGCGAGATGGGGATCGACCACGAGCTGCTCGACGTCGCCGTCAGCAACGCCGGCGGCGGCCGCTATGTCGAGATTCCGGCCTCAGAATGGGGCCGGCTGCATCTCGTGACCCAGTAATCGCGCAGAGCAATCCGATTGCTCAGAGCAATCCCGATTGCTTACAGCAATCCGAGGTCGCGCAGCTCGCGGCGCATCGGTTCGGGCATCGACGCCACGCTGGCGGCGCTCGATCTGGTGAGATCGGTCGGCGCGGAATCCGCGGGTCAGATAGCGCCAGCCCTGGAACGGCCGCGTCGGCCGCGGCGACACCGCGATCACCTTGGGCTGCATCACGATGCGGCAGCGCCCGATGCCGTCCTTGTCGCGGAACGGCTCGATCGCGATGATCTTCTCGCGCGCGGCGATCTCGCCGCGGATCACCCAGTACAACGAACCGCCGGCGAGGAGCTCCTCCTCGCGCTTCGGCGTCATCCGCGTGATGTGGATATGGCGGAGCGGCAGGCCCTTTTTCTTCGCGGTCGCCATCCGCTCGGCGACCCAGCCCTTGAGTTCCTTGACGGAGTCGCAACCGACGGCGAGCTTGATGAGATGAAGCGGCATGCGCCGGATGTAGCGGCCGGCGCGGGCTTTGAAAAGGGAGCGCTGTCCACGGCAGTGGATAGCGGGATTTACGCGCACGAAACGAGGCCGTGATGACGGCTCAAGCCGCCGTCAGCACGCTCGGGCCGGCTCGGCCTCCGCTCAGTCCTGGCTCGCGGCCGCCGGCGCACTCGCCGCGGCCGGCGGCGGTGCCGCCGCGGGCGCAGCAGCCGGCGCAATCTGCACCGGCCGCTTCGCCGCGGTCGGCCGCTTCGGGGCGGCAGCAGGCGTGGCCGCGGCGCGGGCGGCCGGCGGCGGCGCGGCCGCTGCGGGCTTCGCCGGTTCCGGCGTCATGATACTGACCGGCGGCGTCGACGCCGCGCTCGGAAACTCCGCATTGGTCGGCCTGCCCGTGGGCATCGACGGCGGCAGTGCGGCGACCAGACCGGCGGCCGACGCCTGGGCAGCGGCCGGCGCATTCCAGGATCCCGCATAGCGCGTGACCAGGTTCTCGTAGGTCCGCTCGTTCATGTTGGCGATGATCTGATGATTGTCGCCGAGCGAACGGAACGCGGGGCATGCGGTCGGCGTGCAGTGGTCGCGCGCCATCAGCGCGTAGGCGACCAGGCCGTAGCGATCGTGCTCGATGGCGCGGCGCAGCGCCTGCAGCTCGGTGGTCGAATTGCGCTCCGCGGTCGCGAGGTCGCCGAGCGCGGTCAGCCGCGAGACCTGCGCCGCGGCATAGCTGACCGCCGCGGCCGCGGTATCCGATGAGCCGAACAGCACCTTCTCGCAGGCATTGAGGACGGCATCGCCGGCGAGATCGTCGATGCAGGCCAGCGCCGGCACCGTCTGGCCGGTCAATTGCGCGGTCCGTGTCTCGGCCGGCGCCGCCTGCCCGCCCGGCCCGAAGCCTCGGATCGTCGCGGCGACCGCAACCGCGATCGACAGCAGCGTAATGACGGTCAGCGCGCCATTGGCGACGGATTTTTCCGCGCGCAGCAGCGTGACCAGAACGACGATCCCAAAGAACCCCGCCGCGGCCAGGGTCAGCCACATCGGGAAGGTCGGTGAGCGCCAGATCTGATCCAGCGAGGAAGCCCAGTTCATGCGCGATGTCCCTCAACGCAGCGTAAGCACAATCGGCGGCGGCGAACGCCGCCACCCCGACGTCCAACCTTCAGCACAATGGGTCTGCGAACAGGGCCTTTTGACGGCGGCGGCGCGAAACCCGCTCCAGCCTCCGGCTTGCGCACAACTGATCAGGACAGCGCGAGCTGACTCTCCTTGGCCACCCGTTCGAAAGCTTCAGTCGAGCTCTTGATGCGGTACTGGCAGTCGTCACCATCGGTCGGCAGCAGACGGATCACCTCATAGGTGCCGCTCGCCGCCGGGCGAGCCACGTTGCTGGCCGTGAAATAGACGATCTCGCCAATCGAGTACTTATGCTTCAACGCCCTCTCCATTTTCTTAGAGATTGCAGGCCGAGCTGACAGTCCCGATAGCTCCGGCCGGCATTTTGAGAACCCTGCGGCAAGCTAGCACATCGCACCGCCCCAAATCCAGCAAGATTGAGGCATGGCAAAGCTACGATTTTTGCAGGTTTTTCAGGGCGATAGGCAGCAATTTACGTGCCAGCCGGAAATTGGAAGCCAACCCCGGCTGGAACCCGGTTCCACCGCGTCAGGCGGTGTGCGGCAGCTTGCCGTTGGGGCTCGCACTGTCGACCGCACCCGGGAGCTGCTGGGCCAGCACCTGGGACAGCTGGTCGACCGGAATGTTGAACTTGGCGGCGAGCTGCTTGACCGTGTCGCTGCCCAGCACCTCCTGGAGCTGCTGCGCCGTGATCGGCAGGTTCTGGCCGGTGCCGATCCAGGATTTGACCTGCTCGCCGAACCCGGCCTGCTCGAGCTTGGCGACGATCGCCGACAGGCCACCCTGCCCGCCATTGCCCATCACCTGGCCGAGCACGACCGGGATGACGGCCGCGCCGAGCTGGCCAAGCATGCCTTTCAGCTCCGGCGAGTTCTCCAGGGAATCCAGAATGCCCATGGTCTAAGTCCTTTCACGACTTGCAAATCCGCTGTTCCGGATTCGACGCCTTCGGCCGTGCGGCGTCAAGCCGCGATCTTTGTGAGCCCTGTCACAATTCGGAAGCGTACGGCCAGTCAGACGTCCTCGAATCGCGGGATGCGAAGCGTCTCGGCGAGGCCGTCGCGGGTCCATTCCTGGAACGCCGGAAGCTGCATCATCGCGTCGACATAGTGCTGCGCCTCCGCTCTCACCGGGATCGCGTAGGTGCGGAAACGATGCACCACGGGGGCATACATCGCGTCCGCGGCCGAGAATGCGCCGAACAGGAACGGGCCCTGCTTGCCGTAACGCGCATGGCACTCGGCCCAGATGTCCTGGATTCGCGCCGCATTGGCCTTCGCATCGTCCGACAACGCGACCGCGCGGATCGGCCGGTGCAGGTTCATGCCGCATTCGCTGCGCAGCGGCACGAAGCCGGAATGCATCTCCGCCGAGATCGCGCGGGCATGGGCGCGCGCGGCGCGGTCCGAGGGCCACAGCTCCGCCTCGGGAAATGTCTCGGCGAGATACTCGATGATCGCCAGCGAATCCCACACCGTGACCTCGCCGTCGATCAGCGTCGGCACCTTGCCGGCCTTGCTAAAGGCGAGGATGCGGTCCTTGTCGGCCTGGTCGGTATAGAGCGGAACGAAGATTTCCTCGAACGGAATGTCGTTGGCGCGCAGCGCCAGCCACGGCCGCATCGACCATGACGAATAGTTCTTGTTGCCGATGACGAGCTTGAGCATGTCCTGGGGAATCCTGTTGCCACGCCAGTTTGCCATAGTGCATTGCACGCGTTCAACCTGTACATGACGCGGGATGCGGCGCGGAGCGGCAGCCCGCGCGTTGACGAAGGAAGGCACCATGACCGGCTATTGGGTCGACATCCTGGCCGTCGGCTTCTTTGCGCTGGAGTGGCTGGTCTACGCCATCACGCTGGAGCACACCGCCTATGGGCGCGACAGCCTGTCGGCACGAATGCATGTCTATCGCGAGATCTGGGTGCGGAATCTGCTCCACCGCGAGGCGCGGATGGTCGACATGCAGATCATGGCCTCCTTGCAGAACGGCACCGCGTTCTTCGCCTCCACCAGCCTGATCGCGATCGGCGGCGCGCTGGCGCTGCTGCGCGCCACCAATGACGCGCTCGCCGTGCTCGGTGCGCTGCCGGTCAATCTCTCGCCCTCGCCCGCGCTGTGGGAGATCAAGTGCATCGGCCTGATCCTGATCTTCATCTACACCTTCTTCAAATTCGCCTGGGCCTATCGCCTGTTCAACTATGTCGCGATCCTGTTCGGCGCGATGCCGCCGGCCGGCCAGCGCGATACGCCGGAGGCGGAGGCCCATGTGATCCGCACCACGCGGCTGTTCGAGACCGCGGGCCGGCACTTCAACCGCGGCCAGCGCGCGTTCTTCTTCGCGCTCGGCTATCTCGGCTGGTTCCTCAGCCCCTGGGTGCTGTTCATCACCACAGCGGCCGTCGTGATCGTGATCTGGCGCCGGCAGTTCGCCTCCAACGCCTGGCAGGCGATGGGAAGCTGAAACCTGCTGCCGCTCACGACGCGAAATCGCGCGGCGTGAAGTCGAGGTCGAGCACCTTCCATTCGCCGTAGCGCTCCTTCGGCAGCATCGCATAGGGCTGGCAGGCCTGCAGTGCCTCGGTCGCGCTTTTCAGCAGCAGCGGCCCCTTCTCCGACGCGGTGGCCTCGATCAGCAAGGGCGATGCGGCGAGCTTGCCGTCAGGCGTCATGAACACCCGGAGCTTGATCCTGACGTCGTCGCTCGCGGTCACGTTCGCCGGGAGCTTCAGGCAGGTCTTCAGATGGCGGCGGAATTCCGCCGCCACGCTGGAGCCGACATCGGCCTGCTCGGTGGCCGCCGCGTCGAAATTGTCCTTGCCGGGACCGGGACCCGACGGCGCATCGGCGGCCGGCTTCACGGAGATGTCGGGCGGCAGGCCGAGCATCACGTTGTATTTCACCGACAGGTCAGGCTCGGGCTGCGTATAGGCAGGCGGTGACGCCGCCGCCTGTTGCTGCGGCATCGGCTGGGGCATCGGTGGCGTCTGCGTCGCCGGCGGCGGCTCGGCCGCGGCATGTTGCGGCGACGGGCTGGCCTTGGGCGCCGGTGGCGTCGCCTGCTTCGGCGCCGGCTGCTGCTTCTGCGGCGCTTGTGCCTGAGCTGCCGCTTCGGGCTTGGCGGAGTCGACCGGCTTGTCGAGCGACGGCAACCGCAATTCAGGCGTCGGCGACGGGCTCGGCACCGGCTCGAGCTCGGTCTTGGTCTCGGTCCTGGCGACCTCCTGCGGCGTCACGATCTCGACCGGCACCGTGTCAGCGGCGACGGGATCGAACTGATGGACTTCGGAATACAGGAAAATCAGCGCGAGCAGCATCAGGTGCACGAACACCGATGCCAACATGTCCGCGTTTGGCCGAAACTTCATCCCGCTCGATCACATCAGTGATGTCTCCCCGCCGGCAACATTACCGGCCGGAACCCGCCTGCCTCAATCCCCCTCCGGTTCAAATCGGGAAAGCGGCCAGCGCGCAATAGCATGATCCGGGCTGCTGCCCAGCGATTTTCCGCACAATGATGCCCTGGCAAGCAGCGCATCGGCCGATCAACGTGCGCCGGCGCCGGCCATCGCCGAAATCTCGGCCATATCCGCATCCGACAGCTCGAAATCGAAGATGTCGATGTTCTCCTGGAGCCGCTCGAGCTTCGAGGTGCGCGGGATCGCGGACACATTCTGTTGCACCAGCCAGCGCAGGCAGATTTGGGCCGCCGTCTTGCGATAGCGGTCGCCGATCCGCGCCAGCGCGCGGTCGCCCTTGACCCGCCCTTTCGCGATCGGACTGTAGGCGACGAACGCCATGCCATGGCGCACGCAGGCCTCGATCACATCGGCCTGGGCGACATAGGGATGGTACTGGACCTGATCGCAGGCGAGCGGCTCGGGGCACGCCGCCACCGCCTCCTCGATCAGCGGCACATTGAAGTTCGAAACGCCGATATGCCGCGCCAGTCCCGCTTGCTTGACCCGCGCCAATGCGCCGAGCGTCTCGGCCAGCGGCACTTGCGGATTGGGCCAATGCAGCAACAGCAGATCGACCTCGGTCAGGCGCAGCCGCGCCAGGCTCTCTTTGGCGGAGCGCTCGAGATCCTTCGCCATGAAATGCGTGGTCCAGATCTTGGTGGTGACGAACACGTCGTCGCGCTTGATGCCGGAGGCGCGCAGCCCCTCGCCGACCTCGCGCTCATTGTCGTAAATCTGAGCAGTGTCGATGTGCCGGTAGCCGAGCCGCAGCGCCTGCTCGACGATGCGCGCGCAGGTCCGCCCGCGCAACTCCCATGTGCCGAGCCCGATCGCGGGGATTTTGGCGCCGTTGCCTTCGACGACATTCATGTGCCCATTATGCGCGCCTGGCGGAGGCCTGCCAACTCACGTATCGGTTCCGCCGGTGACGGTGACCACGGTTCACCGCTCCGGCTGGTAACCGTCGGTCAATGTCTTCAGGAAGGCGATGATGTCCGCTTCGTCCTGCGACGTCATTGCCGGCGTCTCGCCGGGATGGCGCTCGAACGGCGGATCGCTGACGTCGACATTGCCGTGATATTTCTCCGGCAGGTCGTCGTATTTCTGCACCGTTCCGCTGGCGGTGCGCGGAAACACCTTCTCCGGATTGGTATCGCGGAAATTATAGAAGTCGAGCACCTGCTCGAGGCTGGTGAAGACGCCGTTGTGGAAGAATGCGCGGCGCGTTGCGGTGTTGCGCAGGGTCGGCGTCAGAAACATTCCGCAATATTGCGTCTGCTCGGCGATGTCGGTGCGATACGGGCCGCAGACCCCGAGATCGAAATGATCGGGATCGCGGTTGCCGGCGAGCGCGGCGTTGCGCGGCGCGCCGAGCGCTTCGTACTGATGGTCGGTGAACAGCGGCGGCAGCCCGTCGCGGGTCGTCTGCGAGGTGTGGCAGCCGCCGCAATTGGCTTTCTCCGGATCGTTGAAGAGTTGCAGGCCACGCAGCTCGCTCTCGCTGAGCCGCGCCCTGCCCTCCAGCCAGTAGTCGAACTTGCTGGTGTAGGGATGGAAGCTCGGCTCCTCGACCTGATAGCGCGCAACCGCGAACATCGCCTCGGCGACCAACAGCCGCGTATTGTCGAAAACGCCGGCGCCGAACAGTTCGGCAAAGCGCGAGGCGTAGCTCGCCTGGCGCAGCTTCTGCGCCACCACCTCGATGCTGCCGCCGTCCATCTCGTTGGGATCGAGCAGCGGGAAGAGCGCCTGATCCTGCAGCGTATCGGCGCGGCCGTCCCAGAACAGCCCACCCTGCGGCACGATGTTGACCGCAGACGCGGCCGTGCCGGTCGCAACCTTCCTGGCGCGCACGGCCTGCTGGCCGGCTGCGGCCAGTTGCGCGAAGTCGACGACGTTGTCGTCCTCGTCCTTCTCCGGACCGATGCTGAAATTCGGTTGGCGCTCGAGATAGGTCAGGCCGGGAACGGCCCGCGTGCCTTGCCGGGATTGCGTCGGCCCGCCGAGCATGACCGGCCCATCATTGGGCGGACCATAGGCGTGGTCCGGGCTGTGACAGGATGCGCATGACAATGCGCCCGACGACGACAGCGAGGCGTCGAAGAAGATCATCTGACCAAGCTGCGCCATGCCGGACAGCGGAGCGACCGGCGGACGCCTGAGCTGCACCGGGTTCGGATTTGTCCCCGGCAGCCGCTCGGTCTCGACAGCCGCAACGGCGCCGGCCATGCAGAGCAGGCCGGCGCCGAGAAGCCACAACATGCGGCCGTTCATATGACGTCCAGTAATCCCAAGGGCGCTAGTCCCGGAGCGTTAGTGATGGTGGTGCTCGTCGGGCGGGCTGACGATGACGGTGCCGGCGGTCGGATCGAGGAACAGCGTATCCTGCCGGTACTCGTGATCCTGGCCATGGCCGCGATCGAAGTCGAACAGGTCCGCGATCGATTCGACGCTGTCGTCGAACGAGCCGCCGCCGAGACGCTGGCCATGCAGCCAGTTGTCCTCGATGAAGCGCACCACGGAGGCCTGCGAGATCAGCGTGTGGCTGACGTAGTTCCGCTTGGCGAACGGCGAGATGACGATGAACGGGGTACGCGTACCCGGTCCGCAGCGGCCGTTGACCGGCTTGCCTTCGAGGCCCTTCGGCTGGGTCTGCTTGCCGATGCCGCGGCCGCACTGGCCGGGACCGTTGACCTGGTCGGCGGTCGGATCATACGAGGCGCTGATCGGCGCGAGGTACTGATGGTCGTACCAGCCGTCCGAGTCGTCATAGGTGATGATGACCGCGGTCTCGCCCCACTCCTTCTGCTTCTGCAGGAAATTGATCAGCTCGACATTGCCCGCCTGCTCGTCGAGCGGATCGGAGTTGCCGGGATGACCGTCCTGATAGGCCGGCATCTTGATGTAGGAGACGGCCGGGAAATTGCCGGCCTTCAGCGAGGCATAGAAGTCCTCGAGATCGTAGGCATGGTTGGCCGGGTCGACCGTCTTGCTGCCGGGCACGTAGGTGTGGCCGATGGCGTTCACCGAGCTCGGCCGCGCATGGGTCGGATTGGCGGTCGACTTGTAGTACTGGAACCAGGCGTGGTGCGGGATGTAGTCCACGACGGTGCCGTTGACGTTGCTCGAGAAGGTGCTGCGGGCGCAGCTGGTGGTGCCGTTGGCGTTCTTCAGCGTCAGGTCGAAGCCGCCCATGAAGCTGCCCCAGCTGATCTGCTCGGCGTTGAGCAGGTCGCCGATGTTCTTGCTGGTCATCAGGACCTGGCTGGTCGTGCTCGAGCAGGAGTCGTAAGCCGGGTCGGTGTCGCCGATCAGCGTCAGGCCGCCCTGGCCGTCGGCGATCGACGATGAGGTGCCGACGATGTTCTGCGCGCCGTTGGTCTGGCCGGACACCACCTCGAGCGCGCCGGGCGTCGACGGACCGAACGTGTCGGTCCAGTTGTTGTCGCTCATCGCGAAGTTCTGCGCGTAATTCCAGAACGCAGTGACGGTGTTGCCGTCGAAATAGCCCATCACCTGGCCGTTGGTGCCGAACGCGCCGACCCCGCCGGCGGTGCCGCGACCGGTGAATTTCGGAAACAGGTCTTCCTTGCCGTTGTCGACCGCCTGCTGCTCGGGCGTATAGGCGTGGTTCTGCGACTTGGTGTTGGCCTGCGTGCGGTCGAGGCGGAACGGATTGGTCGCGCCGGTGCCGTTGGCCGGATTCAGGTTCGGATTGTTGGTCAGCAGATTGGCGGTGGCGAGGTTGTTGACCCGCGGCGTGTGCGGCTTCGCGACGAATGGGATCGACCCGGTCGGGTTGGCCGCATTCGGATAGGTCGCGAAATAATGATCGAACGAGCGGTTCTCGTTGAAGATCACGACGAGATGCTTGATCGGCGTTGCGGTGTGGATGTGGTGCGGATGATGATCATCGCCGTGATTGTCGTCCTGCGCCGCAGCGCCATACATAACCGCAGTCGCGGCGATCAGACAGACTCCGACCGTCGAAAGAAACTTGGCTTTCACGTAGTGCCCCATTTTTTAAGGATTTGTGACGTCGACCTGCGACAAGTTAGCCGCCGCCGATGACAGCTCTGTGTAAGTTTTTTGCGAGCAACACTTCGTCACAACGTTTCATCATCGCGCGTTTCGATTCACGCGTCGGTTGCAGCACTTGCGGTATTGGATTGATCTCTATCCCGACGATATGTGCATCGCGCGTCGATCCGCACCAGTGCGAGCGCGAGGCAATGGAGCGCCACGCATGGCGAGGACGGCAAATACGTGCCAGAGCTTTTCGAGCGAAGTGGATGCCGGTTCGCGTGAAAAAAGCAAGATTCTAGAGCCCCGTTCCGATTCTATCGGAAGGAAAGGCCCTAATCCTTCATCCCGGTAATCGAGGCACTCACCGCGCGCGGATCGCGCTGCGGCCAGCGGCCGCTTTCGACCTGCGCCAGGAATTCGCCGACGATGCGGTTGTATTCGTCGGGCTCCTCGATGTTGATGGCGTGACCGCAATTCGGCATCACGGCGAGCGCGGCCGACGGGATACTCTGCTTCATCAGGATGCCCGGCAGCAGGCACGGCCAGTCCTCGTCACCGGTGATGATCAGCGTCGGCACTGTGATGCGCTTCATCTCCTCGACCAGCGTGTAGAGTGAGGGGCGCTCCTTCTGCACGCCCTGCTGGGTGTTGGCCGACCCGACCGCCGAATGCTCGGCCAGCATGCGCTTGAACTCGGCATGGCCGCGCGGATCCTTGTTCTCGTACTGCACCCGCGTCGGCCCATAGGCATAGCGCTCGGCGAAGGCCGGCATGCCTTCTCTGAGGATCATGGCCGCGATCGCGTCGGCCTCGGCGCGGAACGTCTCGCGCCTGTCGAGCTCGGCGCCGTAGCCGCAGCCGCCGATGCACAGCGACAGCGCCCGATCAGGGTGACGCAATCCGAAATGCAACGTCGCGAAACCGCCCATCGAGAGGCCGACGATATGTGCCTGCGGCGCACCGATGTGGTCGAGCACGGCCAGGATGTCGTCGGCGGCGCGCGCCTGCGAATAGGAGGCGACCTGCTCGGGCACGTCAGACGGCGGAAAGCCGCGCGCGTTGTAGGCGATGGTGCGGAAGCGCTTGCCGAAATGCCGCATCTGCGGCTCGTAGCTGCGCAGGTCGCCGGCGAATTCGTGGACCAGGATCACCGGATGACCGGATCCGGTCTCCTCGAAATAGAGGCGTACGCCGTCATCGGTTGTCGCATAGGGCATGGTGGTCTCCTGCCTTCTGGTTCGCGTGTTACGGAATGGTCGCTCCTGCCGCCGGCCTGGTGCGCGCAAGGTACGTACCGTGCTGCTTGCTGCCGACCAGGGTGCCGTTGTCGACGACCACTTTGCCGCGCACCATGGTCAGCACCGGCCAGCCCGTGACCTCAAGGCCATCATAGGGTGTGTAGTCTGCGCCGTCGTGGATCAGCTCGTGGCGGATCGTCACCTTGCGCGTCGGGTCCCACAGCGCGATGTCGGCATCGGAGCCGATCGCAATGGTGCCCTTGCGCGGATACAGGCCGTAGATCTTGGCGTGATTGGTGGCGCTGAAGGCGACGAAGCTGTTGATGTCGATGCGGCCCTTCGCGACGCCTTCCGAGAACAGGATCGGCAGCCGCGTCGCCACGCCGGGGATGCCGTTCGGCACCCAGCGGAAGCTGGTGCGTCCCTTGGGCGCGAGCTTTCCTTTCGGGTCGTCGTAGCGGAACGGACAATGGTCCGACGAGAACACCGAGAACACCTTCTGCTGCAGTCCCTCCCAGCACGCCTGCTGGCTGGCGACGTCCCGCGGCGGCGGCGAGCAGACGTATTTGGCGCCTTCCATGTTGAGCTGGTCGAGATCCTTCTCGGTCAGCATCAAATACTGCGGGCAGGTCTCGCCCATCACCCGCAAGCCCCGCTGCTGCGCGCGGCGGATTTCCTCCATCGCCTCGCGGTTCGAGACATGCACGATCATGATCGGCACGTCGACCAGCTCGGACAACGAGATCGCGCGATGGGTGGCCTCGCGCTCGACCGGGATCGGCCGCGAGGTCGCATGGAAGCGCGGCGCGGTGTTGCCGGCGCGCTCCAGCCGGTCGGTCAGGAAGCGGATCGCGTCGAAATTCTCCGCATGCACCATCAGCATCGCGCCGGTCTCGCGCGCCACCGACATGGTCTCGAGCAGCTCGCGATCCGACAGCGCCAGCCCCTCATAGGTCATGAAGACTTTCAGCGAGGTGTAGCCGTCCTCGACCAGTGCCGGCAGCTCCTGGCCCAGCACGTGCTCGGTCGGATCGGTGACGATGAGGTGGAAGGCGACGTCGACATGGCATTCGCCTTCGGCCAGCGCATGGTAATGTTTCAGAGCCTCGCGCAAGGTCTGGCCCTTCTCCTGCAGGCAGAACGGCAGCACCGTGGTGTTGCCGCCGAACGCCGCCGAACGGGTGCCGGAGGCAAAGCCGTCGGCCATCACGATGCCGTCGCCCGACGGCTGAGCGAAATGCACGTGGCTGTCGATGCCGCCGGGCAGCACCAACCGGCCGGTCGCATCGATGACCGTGGCCGCACTGCCGAGATCATGGCCGAGCGCGGTGATCTTGCCGTCGCGGATTCCGACGTCGCAGGCAAAGCTGTCGGCAGCGGTGACCACGGTGCCGCCGCGGATGATGGTGTCGATGGACATCAGCGGGTCCCCTCTTTCGGTGAGCGATGTTCGATGATGGCGGCAAGCGGCTCGGCCAGCCCGATCGTCGGCTTCGGGTCGGGTCTGCGGAACGTGCCGGCGACCGCCTTGCGCGGCCTGAGCACGGCGAGCGTCTCCGCCTGGCGCACGGCGGCCGCGACCGGATCGACCACCGGCACCGGCACGCGATCACGGACCTTTGCCGCAAGCCCGGCGAGCGGCGCGCCGGACAGGATGACGACGTCGGCATTGTCCTGCGCGACCGCCTGGTTGGCGAGCGCGACCAGCAGCTCTTCCTTCTCGGCCTGCACCTCAGAAATCGACTGGAAGCCGCCATCGAGCGTGCGGATGCCGGCGCAGCGCGCGCTCAGCCCATGCATCGCAACGCATTCCTCGTACCAGGGCGCCAGCGCGCCGGCGAAGGTCACGATCGAGAACCGCCGTCCCAGCATGCAGGCAGTGAGCATCGCGGCTTCGGCAAGGCCGACGACCGGATAGGCAAACAGCTCGCGGGCGCCGAACAGGCCGGGATCGCCGAACGCGGCGATGATCGCGGCATCGATGCCGGCGCCGGCCTCGGCCAGCATCTCCAGCGCGATTGCGCCGCCGATCTGCGCCTCGGCGCGGGTCGCGATATAAGGCACGCCGCGCGTGGCGGTGACCGGCACGAGCTCGGTGCCGGGCGATGCCACCTTGCTGCCCGCGGCATGGAGCAGGTCCGTCACCGCTGCGGTCGTGTTGGGATTGAGCAGCAGGATCTTCATGACGCAGCTTTCTTCATCTTGCGGCCGCGCGGCTTCGCGGATGCGTCCGGCACGGCGGCGTCATCAGGTGTGTCGTCCAGCGTCTCGGCGACGATCTCGCCGGTGCGGCGGACGTGATGGGCCAGCATCTGCCCGGCTTGGGCTCCGTCACGCGCTTTCAGCGCGGCCAGAATGTCCTGATGCTCGCGCACCGATTCATCCCAGCGCCCGAGCACCGAGAGCGCAAAGAAGCGCGCCCGCTCGGCCCGCGCCAGCAGCGCCTCGTGCGTCGCTTTCAGCACCGCATTGCGGGCGAAGCCGACGATCGCCGAATGGATCTGCTGGTTGACCTGGAAATAGTCGCGCAGTTCGCCGCGGCCGTGATGCCATTCGATCTTGTCTTGTAGTGCATCGAGCCGCTCGAAATCGGCCTCCTCCATGCGCAGCGCGGCGAGCTCGGCGGCGCAGCGCTCGATGCCGCTGACCGCCTCGAACAATTCGGCCAGCTCGGCGCGGCGGAACGGCGCCACCACCGCGCTGTGGTTGAGCCTGAGCTCGACCAGGCCTTCGCTCGCCAATTGCTTCAGCGCTTCGCGCAGCGGCGTCCGCGAGATGCCGAGCGCGTCGGACAGGTCCGCCTCGCCCAGCGATTGTCCCGGCGCCAGCTCGCCGCGCACGATCATGCTGCGCAGCCGCACCGCCGCCTGCTCGTGCAGTCCGACCCGCGGCACGCGCAGGCGGCGCCGTTGCTGCGCCGTGATCGCGTGCTTGGGTTCCTTGCCACGTCTGGCCGGCTTGGCCTTGGTCTCGGCTTTGGTTTTGGCTTCAGTCACCGCACGCCTATATCGTCATCATTGTGTTCGGAGATCGCGGTCGCCGCGCGCAGATCGGGATTCGTGAACAGGCTGCCCCAGCCGTGCACGCGCGACGGATCGCAGCCGACAGCGGTGAGGCATCCCCACAGCGTCACCGCGATCGAATCCAGAACCGGCACGCCGAACTCGCGCTCCAGCCGCTCGGCGGCGCCCGCGCCGCGCATGTTGGTGCAGAGCACGACGGCGGCATCGCAGCCCTCGCGCACGACCTCCTCGATCAGCGCGGCCACCTTGGCTTCGCTGACCTCGGCAAAGGAGAAATTGTCCTGCAGCGACAAATGGCGCTCGGCAAAGCAATTGAGCCCCTCCGAATTCCAGTTGGCGATGATCTTGTCCTGCACGTCCTTGCGATACGGCGTCACCAGCCCAATGCGCCTGGCGCCGATCCGCCGCAGCAGATCGCGATAGGCCAGCACCGTGGTGCAGGCCTTGATACCCGTTGCCGCAGTGATCTGCTCGCACAGGCTCTCGTCGCGATCGAAGCCGAGCCAGCTTGCCGAGGTGCCGTTCCAGGCGATGACGTCGACCTTGGCGTGCGCAAGCAGTTCCGCTGCGCGAAGGATCTCGCTGGCGTCGAATTGGCGCAGCGCCGCCTCCGACAGCGCGATCTCCGTCACCTTGAAGCGCGCAAAATGCGCCGAGACGCCGTCGATACCTGCCAGCATCGCATAAGTGATCGGCTCGAGCGCGGTATTCGACGACGGCGTCAGCATGCCGAGCCGGACGGGACGTGTCATGGTTGCTTCCGTTGCTCGCTCCGTTCTAGACCGGGAGCTTGCGGCTGTAATCGATCAGGGTCGAGCAGATCAACAGCGCAATGCCCGCGGCGGCGAAATACATCAAGGCCAGGAAGTAGGAGCCGGTGGCCTGCACGATGAAGCCGACGATCAGGGGCGTGGTGATGCCGGCGATGTTGCCGCCGAGATTCATGCAGCCGCCGAGGAAGCCGGACTTGCCGCGGCCCGCCAGTGCCGACGGGATCGCCCAGTACATGCCGCACCAGCGCAGGAAGAACAGCGTCGTCGACAGCAGCACCACCACCGCGACCGCATTGGTGACGTAGGCGACCAGGAAGATCGACACCGTCGCCATGATCGCGGCGATGCCGAACAGGGTGCGGAACACGGTGTTGGGTGCCCCGCCCCGCTCCCGCCAGGTATCGCCGATCCAGCCGCCGACCAGCTCGCCGACGAAGCCTGAGAAGAAGATGATGAAGGAGGCGCCGCCGAGCGCCTTGATGTCGAAGCCGTGCACCTTGAACAGATAGGTCGGCATCCAGGTCAAGAGCCCATAGAAGGTGGTGTTGAAGAACATCCAGCCGAGACACATGCACCACACCGAGCGGAAGCGGAAATAGGCCATCCAGCTGGCGCCGGAGGACGGCGGCGTCGCCGCGTCCTCGATCGCATGCGCCTCCTCGAGGTAGCGCGCCTCGGCTTCGTTGACCGCGGGATGCTCGCGCGGCACGTTGCGGATGTAGTACCAGGCCCACAGCCCGCACAGCATGGTGCCGACGCCGGCGACGACGAAGGCGACCCGCCAGGAGCTGAACGCCGCCATCAGCCAGGCGATCACGATCGAGCCGAGCGCCGCACCGAGCGGCGCGCCGCCGTCCAGCAGCGTCGCGCCGCGGCCGCGCTCGGTCTGCGTCATCCAGATCGCGTTGAGCTTGCCGCCGGCCGGATAGATCGGCGCTTCCGAGGCGCCGAGCCCGAGCCGGGTCAGCAGCAGCAGCATCCAGCTGGTCGACAGGGCCGCCAGCGCTTGGAAGAAGCCCCAGAACAATGTCGCGAGCGCGATCACGATGCGCGGCTTGAAGCGATCGGCGAGCATGCCGCCCGGCACCTGCATCAGTGCGTAGGTCCAGAAGAACGAGCTCAGGATCAGGCCCTGCATCGCCGGATCGATATCGAACTCCTTGGCCATGACGGGCATTGCGACCGACAGCGACGCGCGATCGATATAGTTGATCGAGATCAGGAACAGCATCAGCAGGAAGATCTTCCAGCGCACGCCGGATGGCTTCGCCGCATCTGCCATTGCGATGGTGGACACCTGATCGCTCATTGCTCGCTCCTCATGGCAGATTGTTTCGCCGCTGGCGTCACCTCCGTAACCGAAGGTCACCGGCCCTCCTGCCCGGCGAGAAGTCTGCTTCAAGGCGGCTGGCGCCACAAGCACATTTTGTATTCTGCATACAATATATAATATCATATTGATATTATGAGATATTATTGATAAAGCGCTTCGTTATTGATCAGCCCGTGGCGAGGAATTGGGCGTGAGATAACCAGCCCGTAGCCCGCATGAGCGAAGCGATATGCGGGATCTGATTGCCCCGGATATCGCTTCGCTCATCCGGGCTACATGCCCCGACGGCTGCGTCCCAGGCTGTCGCCTGGGACGCATGTGCATGAACTAGCGGCGGATGAACGTCGCCACCACCGCGCTCGACGTGGCGCAGACCGCGACCACCAGGAACACCAGCGAGGTCTGGTTGTGCTTGTCCATGAAGTGGCCGATCATCGGCTCGCCGAGGCCGGCGAACAGATAGGCGAAGAAGTTCATCACGCCGGTCGCAGTCCCTGCCCGCTTGTGCCCGACCAGGTCCGGGCACAGCGCCCAGAACGAGGATTGCGGGCCGTAGGTGAAGAAGCCGCACAGGAACAGCACCGTCATGCCGAGAACGATTTCCGAGGTCGGGATCGCGTACATGCACAGCGAGGTGATCGCGGCGAGTGCCATGTAGAGCACGATGGCGAGGTAGCGGCGCGAGCCGAACACCTTGTCCGAGACCCAGCCATTGCTGAAGGCGCCGACCGCCATGCCGACCGGCAGCGCGATGCTGATCCAGCGCGGATCGATCACCGAGCTGGCGCCGGCCTTGGCCCAGTTGCTGCCGAGGAAGTGCACCGGCACCCACACCAGCAATCCGTAGCGCGCCGCGTTCTGGAAACCGATCGCGACGCCGGCGACCAGCAGGCGCCAGTTCGACAGCACCGCCTTGTAGCGCGCCAGCGAGCCCTCATTGGCGTCGACTGCGGCCTCGGTTGCAGCGACCTCGTCGCCCTCGTCATGCGGCGAGGCAAAGCCCATATCCTCGGGCTTCTCGCGCGCGATCAGATAGAACGCAATGCCGCCGAGCAGCAGCAGCACGACCGGGATGCGGAAGATCCAGCGCCAGTCGAGCTGGAAATAGCCGACCACGACCAGCGAGGTGACGAACGACAGCACCGAGGCCAGACCGGCCGCGAAGGTATAGAGTCCGTAGACCGTGCCGCGCTCGTGGCGGCCCCACCAGTTCGACAAGAGCCGGCTGCCCGGTGCCCATCCCATCGACTGGAAATAGCCGTTGATGCCCCAGAACGCGGTGAGGCTGACGATCCCGGTCGACAGCGAGGTCGCCCAGTTCATGATGAAGGAGAGGATCGCGCCTGCGCTCATCACCCGGCGGCCGCCGAACTTGTCGCCGAGATTGCCGTTGATGGCTTGGCCGACCGCGTAGCACCACAACAGCGCCGCGCTGGCCCAGCCCAGCGCCTCCTTGGTGACGCCGAACTCGGCCTGGATGCCGGGAATCGCGAACCCGAAGGTCTGCCGCCCGGTGTAGAAGAACAGATAGCAGAACATCGCCGCGAACAGCATGCGCCACTGCGCGCGCCGGAACGAGCTCGCAAGCTCCGGATTCTGCACCCCGACCGAGCCGACGCTCGACGGACTGAACGTGATCGACATTGAACCCTCCCCTGATTGATCGGTGATCGCAATCGGCCGCCGCGTTGTTGTTGTTGTCCGCGCGCGGCCCTCTACGCGCTGCTCTAGACCGGCCAGGGCAGCGAATAGGTCTTGACGTTGGTGAAGCTCTTGATCGCCTCCTGTACGCCTTCCTTGTAGCCAAGGCCGGAGTCCTTGATCCCGCCGAACGGCGACAGCTCGATCCGGTAGCCCGGCACTTCCCAGACATTGACGGTGCCGACATCGAGCTCGTTGACGAACCGCGTGATGTAGTCGAGCCGGTTGGTGCAGACGCCGGACGACAGGCCGAACGCGGTTGAATTCGAAATCCGGATCACGCTGTCGATATCGTTCGGCACGCGGATGATCGGAATGACAGGGCCGAAGGTCTCCTGCATCACCAGCTCGCTGGTGTAGGGAATCCGGTCGACCACGGTCGGCGGATACAGCGCGCCGTTGCGGTCGTTGCCGTGCAGCAGCTCGGCGCCGTCGGCGACCGCCGCATTGACGCGGCGCTCGAACTCCTTCGCCGCGCCCTCATGGATCACGGTGCCGACATCGACCGTCGGGTCCATCGGATCGCCGCACTTCAGCGTACGCGCCTTCTTCAGCACGAGCGCGGCGAAATCGTCCGCAACCGCCTCGACGCAGAGGATGCGCTTCACCGCCGTGCAGCGCTGGCCGGAATTCTTGGTCGCGCCGGTGACCGCAAGCTCCGCGGCCTTCTCGAGGTCTGCGTCCTCCATCACGATCAGGGGATCGTTGCCGCCGAGCTCGAGCACCAGGCGCTTGTAGCCGGCCTTGCTGGCGATGTGCTTGCCGACCCTGACCGAGCCGGTGAAGGTCACGAGGTCGGCGTCGGGATCTGATATCATCGCATCGCCCATCGACTGCGGATTGCCTGTCACCACCGACAGCATCTCGGGCGGCAGCCCCGCCTCATACAGCACGTCGGCGAGCGCGAGCGCGGTCAGCGGCGTCAGCTCGGTCGGCTTCAGCACCACGCGGTTGTTGGTCGCGATTGCGGGGGCGATCTTGTGGCTCACCATGTTGAGCGGATGGTTGAACGGCGTGATCGCCGAGATCGCGCCGAGCAGCGGCGTCCGGGTGGTGAAGATCTTGCGCGCCTTGCCCTGCGGGCTGATGTCGCAGGAAAACGTCTCGCCGTCGTCCTGGATCGCGAGCTGGCCCGCGAAGGAGTAGACGTCATAGGCGCGGCCGGCCTCGTACAGCGAGTCCTTCCAGCACAGCCCGGATTCGGCGGTGATCAGCCGCGCGAACTCTTCCTTGCGGCCGGCCAGGAGCTCGGCCGTGCGCAGCAGGATGCGCTGGCGCTCATAGCGCGTCAGCTTCGGCTTGAACGCGGCCGCCTTGGCAAACGCACTGCGGACATGCTCCGGCCGCGCTGCCGGCACGGTGCCCACCACCTTGTTGGTGTAGGGATTGAAGACCTCGACATGCTCGTCGGTGTCGACGAGCGTGCCTGCGATGCGCATCTGCTCGTGGCGGACGGCTGCGCTCTGGATGTTCATGATGGTGTCCTCTGGTCCTGGCGTCACTGGATGCGGTTGAGCGCGACGTCGAAGGCGTCGAAATTGCGCAAGGCGTGCCCTTCCGGCAGCGCGATCCTGCGGTTGGCGATCAGCGGCACCCGCTGCTCGGTCAGCCCGCCATGCGAACGCAGCGGCTCGGTCAGCCCCGAGAGATCGTGGCGGGATTCGCTGGTGCCGAGCACCTTGTGCTTGGTCGAGATCACGACGATGTCGCCGATCCGGTCCGGCGGCAGCTCGAACCGGGCACAGGCCTCCTTGCGCGTCAGCGCGATCTCGATGCCCTTGGTATCGCGCAGCCGCATCAGCAGCGTGCCGACGTCGGCACCGTCGGGCGTGTAGATCGTCGCGAACGAGCCGAGCGACCCGTGATGGGCGACATAGGGATCGGTGATCGGCAGGATCACCCGCGCGGCACCCGCACCGGTCCAGTCGTCCATCACGTCCTGGAGGTAGATCACGTCGGGCCTCCCGTCGGGCAAGAACTTGTCGTTCATGCCGTGGTCGGCGGTCGCCACGATGTTGCAGCCGAGCGCATCGAGCTCGGCAAGATAGCCGTCGATCATCGCGTAGAAGTCGTTGGCGATCCTGGTGCCGAGCCCGACCTTGTGCTGGATGTAGTCGGTGGTCGACAGATACATCAGATCGGGACGGTATCGCTCGACCAGCTTGACGCCGGCCGCGAACACGAAGCGTGACAGGTCGGCCGAATAGACCTCCGGCAACGGCAGGCCGACGAAGTCGAGCACATTGTCGATGCCGTTATTGGCCTTGGTGGCCTGATCGGCTTTCTCCGACGAGAAGGCAATCGCACGGCCGCTCGCATAGTCGAGCCCGTCGGCCAGCAAGGTGCGCAGCTTGTCCTTGGCGGTGACGGCGGCGACCTTGTAGCCGGCGTCATGAACCCCGGCCAGGATGGTCGGCGCGCGCAGGAATTTGGGATCGTTCATCATGACTTCGACATTGTTCGCCGTGTCGTAGAAGTAGTTGCCGGCGATGCCGTGCACCGCGGGCGGCCGTCCGGTGATGATCGAGAGGTTGTTCGGATTGGTGAAGCTCGGGATCACGCTGGCGGCATGGACATGCGCGCCCTCCCTCATGAAGCGCGCGAAGGTCGGCGCGACGCCGGCCTCGATTGCGCGCTCGATGTAGCCGGGCTCCGAACCGTCGAGGCAGATCACGACGGTTGGCCGCGTCGGCGCATCGTAGCGGCGCCCATTGACGGTGATGATTTTGCGATTTTCCTGGCGATCGTCTTGCATGAGTTATCTCCTTGTCACTGCGCCGCCGTCACGCGCTCACCGCGCTCGGCATCCGCTGGGTCTGCGCTGCCTCGATCAGCCGCTCTTTCGACCCCAAGAAGTTGCGGCCGCGTTCGCCCTCGAGCGAGTCGGCGATCAGCGCGTGCCATTCGGCGCGCTCGATCCGGTAGGCGGCCGGATTGCAGGAGATGCCGAGCCGCGCCATGAAATCCTCGAGGTCGTCGGCCGCCCGCATAAGGTCCGCGCCGAAAATCTGCTTCAGGCTGTCCTCGCAGAGCCCGCCCGCCCCCCTGACGCTGCGCAGCACCATCGGCAGCGAGAACGAGCAGGCAATGCCGTGCTGCACGCCGTGCCGCAGCGTGATCGGATAGGACAGCGAATGCGCGATCGCGGTCTTGGTGTTGGAGAACGCCAGCCCGGCGAACAGCGCCGCCTGCGCCATGCGGCTGCGCAGCTCGAGATTGCCGAGATCGTTGGCGAGCTTCGGCAGCACGTCGAGAACACCGCGCGCCGCCGCCACCGCGTGGTTGGCCGACACCGGGTTGTTGTTGACGTTCCAGATGCTCTCCAGCGCATGCGACAGCGCATCGAGCCCGGTGCTGATGGTGAGCAGCTGCGGCTTGCCGAGCATCAGGCGCGGATCGATCACCGCATGGGTCGGATAGAGCGACGGACGCGCCAGCGAATATTTCTTGCCGTTGGCCTCGTCCCACACCGTGCCCCAGCAGGTTACCTCGCTGCCGGTGCCCGCGGTGGTCGGCACCGCGATGATCGGGATCGCGGCAAGCCGCTCGGCGCCCTGCTGGGTCTCCAGATAGGCTTTCACCGTGGCGAAGTCGCCGCCCGCCGCCGCGAACACTTTTGCGGAGTCGATCACCGAGCCGCCGCCCAGTGCGATGATCACGTCCGGCTGTTTGGCGAGCCCGGCAAAGCGCGCGCTCTGCTCGGTGAGCAGCCGGTAGTCCGGATTGGGCGCGACGTCGCGGATGGTCAGGACCGACGGCCCTGCCGCGGCGCGCAGCCGGCGCTCGAGTTCGTCGAACACCGGTTCGCCATAGGTCACCAGCGCATAGGCGCGCTTGCCGATCAGCGCCGGCAGCTTGTCGAAGCTGTCGGCTCCGAATTCAACTCTTACCGGGTTGGAATAAGTCCAGGCCATCCACGCGTCCTCCGTTTGGCGCGAAGGTACGTCGCCCGTTGCTATTGACAAATTCATTCTACGGATGCGTTCTATTGATTATGTCAATAGTATTCAGCCAGCTCCGCGCCTTCCATGCGGTCGCCGCCCATGGCGGCTTCACTGCGGCGTCGCGTGTGCTCAACGTCGGCCAGCCGACGCTGACCATCCAGGTCAAGGAGCTGGAGGAGAGCTACGGCGTCGAGCTTTTGATCCGCAAGCCCAGGCACACCGAGCTCACCGAGGCAGGCAGCGCGCTGTTCGAGATCACCCGCGGCATCATGACGTTCTGCGACGAGGCGCACGAATTGCTGGCCGCGCATGGCAAGGCCACCAGAGGCCATCTGCGGGTTGCAACCGTCGGTCCATTCCATGCCACCGAGATCATCGCCGCCTTCAAGCGCGACCATCCGGAGGTGCAGATCTCGACCCTGCTCGGCAATTCCGAGCGCACCTTTCGCCACATCGTCGACTTCGAGGCCGACGTCGCGATCCTGGCGGAGGTGCCGGAAGATCCGCGCGTCACCATGATCCCCTATCGCACCCACCGCGTGATCGTGTTCGTCAACCGCGATCACCCCTGGTTCAAGCGCAAGTCGGTCCGGCTGCGCGAGCTGGCCGACCAGCCGATCGTGCTGCGCGAGCGCGGCTCGACCACCCGGCGCGCCTTCGAGGCGACGATGCAGGCCGAGGGCATCCGGATCGAGCCGGTGTTCGAGATCGAAAGCCGGGAGGGCGTCTGGAAGGCGGTCGAGCGCGGGCTCGGCATCAGCGTCGTCGCGGACTTCGAATTCGTGCCGCACCCGAACCTGCGCGCGCTCGAGATCAGCGACCGCACGATCAAGACCCAGTACAGCATCGCCCACCACAGCGGCCGCGGCCACTCACCCATCATCAAGGCATTCATCGACACGGTCCGCCGGATGAAGGGTGGCGATGCTACCGCGAAGGGCTCCTCCCGGCCTTGAGTGCGAGCAACGCCACGAGTCCAGCCAAACTCAAAGCCGACGTGACCGCAAGCGTATAGCCGCCGAGCGGTGCAATCAGGAAGCCGAATGCCAGCGGCGCGATCGCTTGAGACAGCCGCGACGGCGCGCCGAGCAGCCCCAGGCGGTAGCCGTAATCCTTTGGACCGAAGATCGCCAGCGGCAGCGTACCCCGCGCGATCGTCAGGATGCCGTTCCCTGCGCCGTGCAGCAGCGCGAAGACACCGGCAAAGCCACCGCCGAACAAGCCGATCACGCAGGCGCCCAACGGGTGCGTGATGCAGGCCAGGCGTGCTGACCACAGCGGATGGAAGCGCTTCAGCAGGCTCGCTTCGACAATGCGCGCTGCCACCTGCGCCGGGCCGATCAACGCGCCTGCCGCGATCGCCTGCGCTTGCGTCGCGCCGAGCGACTCGAGAATGCGCGGCAAGTGCACCGCCATCGCCGACGTGACGCTCCAGGCGGCCGCGAAAGCGAAGGCCAGCAGCACCATCGCACGATCGATCGGAATATGTGGCTTCGGCGTGTCCGCCGCGAGCCGATGCTCTCGCCTCAATCTGGGGATCAGAAAGCCATTCAGCGGCAGGCAGATCAGAATGTGCGCCGCCGCCCAGCCGAAGCAGGTCCAGCGCCATCCGATGGTTGACAGTCCCCACGCGCTGAGCGGCCAGCCGATCGTGCTGGCAAAGCCCGCGATCAAGGTGATGCCGGTGATGGAGCGGCGGGCGGCATCGCCGTAGATGCGCCCGAGCGCCGCGAAGGCCGCGTCATACAGGCCAAGGCCCATGCCGACGCCGAGCAACAGCCAGCTCACCGCCATCAGGACGCCGCCCTGCGCAAGCCCGAGCAGGATCAGGCCGGACGCCAGAATGAGATTGGACGCGCACAGCACTTCGCGTCCGCCCATGCGGTCGATCTGGCGGCCGACGCGCGGACCGAGCAATCCCGAGATCACCAGCGCCATCGAGAACGCGGCGAACAGCCAGTTCGTCGAGATGCCGAGGTCGCGCGCGATCGGGTCCGCGAGGATGGCCGGCAGATAGTAGCTCGAGGCCCAGGCAAGGGTCTGCGTGGTGCCGAGCGCGACGATCAGGATATTATCGGCACGGCGGCTCATCCAGCGCGCGTGCCCGTCGTCTTCGGCGAAACCACCTCTCCGTCCTCCTTGACGAACCGGCCGATGTCGGCGACCGGGAGGAGATCAAGAACCGCCTCGGACGGCCGGCATAACTTCACGCCCTTTGGCGAGACCACGATCGGCCGGTTGATCAGGATCGGATGTGCCATCATGAAATCGATCAGTTCGTCGTCGCTCCATTTCGGATTGCCAAGATCGAGCGCGGCATAGGGCGTGCCTTTCTCGCGCAGCAACGCGCGCGGCGTCATGCCCATGGCTGCGATCAGCGCGACCAGCGTGTCGCGCGCGGGAGGCGTCTTGAGATATTCGACGATCTCGGGCTCCTCCCCGCTTTGCCGGATCATGGCCAGGGTGTTGCGCGACGTCCCGCAATCGGGATTGTGATAGATCGTGATCGTCATTGGATCGCTTCCTTTGTGGTCTCAGTGCCGCGCAGCAGCCAGGTCATGAATGCCGCCGCGACCACGGCGCCCAGAACCTCGGCCACGATGAAGCCCGGCAGGTCCTGCGCCCTGATGCCGGAAAACGTATCGGTGAACGATCGCGCGATGGCGACCGCCGGATTGGCAAAGGACGTGGACGCGGTGAACCAGTAAGCGGCCGTGATGTAAAGCCCGACCAGCCATGGAATTGCGGCCTCGCGAAACCGGAGGCCACCGAGAATCGCTGCGATCAATCCGAACGCGGCAACGAATTCCGCAAACCACTGCGGAAAGCCTGTCCTCGCCTTGACCGAGAACTCCAGCAGCGGCAGGCCGAACATGCCGTGCGCAACCATTGTACCCAGGATTCCTCCGAGCATTTGCGCCGCGACGTACTGCGCGGCGTGCGGCAGTCGGAGTTCCCCCTTCAGTATGAACACCAGTGTCACCGCCGGATTGAAGTGCGCGCCGGAGATCGGCCCAAAGATCGTGATCAGCACCACCAGAATGGCGCCGGTCGGAAGCGTGTTGCCGAGCAGCGCCAACGCCACGTCCTTGGTCAAGGTCTCGGCCATGATGCCGGAGCCGACGACGGTCGCGACCAGGAGCAAGGTACCAACCCCCTCGGCCGCGAGGCGTCGTGACAGGTCGAAGTCGCGCATCAGGCACGCGCCTTCTTCTTGGCTGTGGAGGGCCTGCACTGCGCATCGGCGAGCGCCGGCGCGCAGATTTCCGGGTGGCCCGCGCAGCAATCCTTCATCAGGAAGGCGATGAGATCCCGCAAGCCGGTGAAGTCCGCCGAGTAGATGATCGAACGCGCCTCGCGACGCGGCACGATCATGCCGGCGTGCTCGAGATCCTTCAGATGAAACGACACGTTGGACGGCGATACCGCGACCGCCTCGGCGATCGCACCGGCCGCCATCCCGCCGGGACCGGCCTGCACCAGCAACCGCACGATCCGCAGCCGCGTTTCCTGCGACAGCGCGGCAAAGGCGGTTCGGGCTTGACGCTCCTCCATATTTCGACAATCCTACAATTCAATAATCATTGAAATGAGGATAGCAGCCATGGACACGCTTGCCAACACCCGATCGATCGTCGGCGCCCTGCTCCCGGTGGACGAGCTGTCGGCTGCGGCGCTGCTATCCAGCCTCGAGGCGCACAAGGAGAAGCCGCTGATCTTCAGCTACGATGGAAGGGACGTCCGCCCCAGCTACCACGTGACCGAGGTCAAGACCGGCTCATTCAGAGGGCTCGATTGCGGTGCGAATCCCGAGAGCTGGAGCGAGACCTTCATTCAGCTCTGGGACATCGAGGAGGAAAACCGCGGCCACATGGCTGCCGGGAAATTCCTCGCGATCATCCGCAAGGTCGACCAGGCCGTCGGCTTCGATCCGCAAGCCAAGCTGACCTTCGAAGTCAGCGACGGCGTGCGGCCGATGCAGATCTATCGCGCGGAACGCATGGATGCCGGCGACACCGCGGTCCGCGTCTATCTCTCCGCGCGTCCGTCGAGCTGCAAGCCGCGCGACCGCTGGCTGCAGGAGCAGCAATCCTGCTGCGTGCCGACAGCCAAGCAGCCGTGCTGCGGCTGATTGATGTTCGAGCGGGTTCGCGCCAAAAATCCCGATCACTGAGTTGCCCGACGGGTCAAGCCTCCGCAGCAAAAATATTTCGGTTTATCCGCAGACCGACACAGTGTATGAATCCGCCCGTCTCACCCGATCGAGGGGCGCTGCGCATCGTCAGGAGTGTTGCGGTGAGATGCGGTGGACGCTGCTTGTGCACTGACGACGTGCGCGATGCGGCGGACGGCGAAGTCGTGCAGACCTGACGCCCTAGCGGCAGGTGTCTCCTAGCGGAACGCGCAAGCGTTCTCGCGAAGGACGGTGACAAACAAGCCCAGTCTCACCGGGGCGAGCACGTATAAGCCGTAAAACCATCGCGCAGGGAAAGCCGGGTTGTTTCCGGTTACACCCGTGGTCCTACCTCCCGCGTTTTTCATTACGCGGGACCCATGGGTGCGATCGGCACCCGGCTTTCCCTGCGCCCTCTGCTTTCAGGGCGGCGAAAACGACATGCAAAAGCTCGGACAGATGATGTCGCGAGAATGCGAAGCCGCGTCCTACCCACACCTGTCATCGCCCGGCTCGCCGCCTCCGCTAAAGCTTCGGCGCGCCACGGACTGCTTGCCTCGTCGAAGCCTTGGCGTAGACGGGACCGGCCGATCCAGTACGCCGCGGCTTCTCGACTCAAGCACAGCCGCCTCTGGAATACTGGATCACCCGCTTTCGCGGGTGATGACACCGCGTTGTGAGGCATCTTGAATCCAGAACTGTCCTCATCGTCGTCCTGGCGAAAGCCAGGATCCATTACCCCAAATCTCAGTTGTTGCGCGAAGCTGCGGCCGCGGTCCCGCTCATCATCAAACGCGGTGGTTATGGCTTTCGCCAGGACACCGGTGAATGTGACGATTGCCGCAATGACGGCAAACTGCGCCCTACCCCTTCAAGCCGCCGTCGGCGCGCTCGACAGCGCGGCGAACACGGTCTCCGGCGAATGCGCGATCACCGCGAGCAGCGCGCGGGCGGGACCGCGTGGGGCGCGCTTGCCCTGTTCCCAGTTGCGGATGGTTTCCACGGGCACGCCGAGCTTGGCGGCGAATTCGAGCTGGGTGAGCTGGGCGCGGCGGCGCAAATCGCGCACGGCCGGCTGGGCGGCCGCAGGCTGCATTGCCGCTTCGGCCGGCTGCGCGGGGACGAGCGGGATTTCCTGCCCGTCGCGCAATTCGACGATCCGTCCGTCCGCCTTGAGCCGCAACCGCTGCATGATGGCCCCCTTGAAGATAGGCGCATCATCCGCCAACCCCGTTAAGGCGCGATTAACGATAAGACGGCCGGCCGGGGGGGAGCTATTTCAGCCCGAACCACAGCGTGGCGATGCCGAGAAACGAGAAGAAGCCGACCACGTCGGTGACGGTCGTGACGAAGGTGCCGGAGGCGACCGCCGGGTCGGCGCGCACCCGCTCCAGCACCATCGGAATCAGGATGCCGCCGAGCGCACCGGCGACCAGATTGCAGATGATCGCAAGCCCGATCACGATGCCGAGGCCTGGGATCTTGAACCAGGCCACCGCGGCGATGCCGGTGATGACCGCAAAGGCGATGCCGTTGACGAGCCCGACCATGGTCTCGCGCAGCACCACGCGCATCGCGTTGAACGCGCCGAGCTCGCGGGTGGCGAGCGCGCGGACCGCGACCGTCATGGTCTGGGTCGCGGCATTGCCGCCCTGGCTCGCTACGATCGGCGCCAGCACCGCGAGCGCCACCATCTTCTCGAGCTGGCCCTCGAACAGGCCGAGCACCGACGAGGCCAGGAACGCGGTGGCGAGATTGACCAAGAGCCAGTTGAAGCGACCGCGGGCAATGGTCCAGACCGTGTCCGACAATTCTTCGGGATGGGTGACGCCGCCGAGCGCCTTCAGGTCCTCGTCGGCCTCCTCCTCGATCACGTCGACGACGTCGTCGATGGTGATCACGCCGACCAGGCGCTCGGTGGTGTCGACCACAGGAGCCGCCACCAGATTGTACTTGCCGAACATCCGCGCGACCTCTTCCTGGTCCTCCAGCGCGGAGACCCGGCGACGGTCCTCGTCGATCAGGTCCTTGACCGGAACCGGGCGGCGCGTGCGCAGCAGCACGTCGAGCGGCACGGCGCCGAGCAAATGCCTGTCGGCATCGACCACATAGATCTCGTAGAATCGATCCGGCAGGTCGGGCGTGTCGCGCATGTAGTCGATCGCCTGCCCGACGGTCTTGTCCGGCGACACCGCGATGAACTCGGTCTGCATCCGCCGGCCGGCGGAATTCTCCGGATACAGCAGGCTGCGCTCGATGTCCTCGCGCTCGGCCGCCGGCAGCTTCTCCAGGATCTCTTCCTGGTCCTCCTCGTCGAGGCTCTCCAGCAACTCGACGGCGTCGTCGGATTCGAGCTCGCGGACGCCCTCGGCGACGGTCTCCGGCTCGAGTTCCTCGAGGATCTCCTCACGGACGCTCTCGTCGACCTCGTTGAGCGCCGAGAAGTCGAAATCGGTGCCGGTGATCTCGACCAGGGTGACGCGGTCGTCGGGCTCCAGCGCCGCGATCAGGTCGCCGAGATCGGCCTCGTGCAGTTCCGCGACCACCTCGCACAGCAGCGGCCGGTCGGCAGCGTGGATCGCCCGGGTGATCTCGTCGACGAATTCGGGGCGGAGCTGGCCCTCCTCGTCCCGCATCGGCATCCGGGCGAGCGGGTCGTCCTTTGGGCGGTCCTTGGCGGGCTCGGCAACGTCGAAATTCTCGGCCATGCCGTGTTTCGCCGGTTTGACAGGAGGGGAAAATCTGGTCTGATTGATGCGGACCGGATTACCTAATCGGCGGGGCACAGTGCAATGAGAAAGATGTCGAGCGCACCACGACCGATCCTCAACATTGTGGCGACGTTGGTCGCGATCGCGCCGCTCGCGCTGTTCGGCGCGGCGCAAGCCAACGAATGCCCGCGCAAGGACGCACTCGGCACCTCACGTGTGCTCGAGGTCGATCCTGCGACTTATCCGCGCGTCGGGCTGAAGAGCTTTCCGCAGACCCTGCCGCTCAGGGATGGCGAGGTGGTGCTGACGTTCGACGACGGACCGTCGCCTTTCGTCACCGACAAGGTGCTGGCGGCGCTGGGCACCGAATGCGTGCAGGCCACCTTCTTCATGGTCGGCCGCAACGCCTCCGAGCACCCCGACATGGTCCGCAAGATCGCGCGCCTTGGCCACACCGTCGGCTATCACACCTGGGACCATGCGCATCTCAACAAGCTGCCGACCGACCAGGCCGAGGCGAGCATCAACCGGGGCATCGAAGCGGTCCAGGCCGCCTTGCGCGGCACTGCCAGCACGGTTCCGAGCACGCCGTTCTTCCGGTTCCCCTATTTCGAGTCGACTCCGACGTTGCTCGACCATTTGGAAAAGCGCGGTATCGCGGTGTTCGGGGCGGATTTCTGGGCCAGCGACTGGGTCAAGATGACGCCCGAGGAAGAATTGAAGCTGCTCACCGGCCGGCTCGAAGCCCACCGGAAGGGAATTATCCTGCTGCATGACCCGCAAATGCGAACGGCCGAGATGCTGCCGGCCTTCCTGAGGTATCTCCAGGAGCATAATTTTCACGTCGTCCACATCGTCCCGCCGGCGATGAAGACCGTGTCCGACCGGACACATTGAACCCGGGGCCAAAGCTGGATTACAGACTGTTAAGGCGGCGTTCATGGCGCCCTTCTTAAGGATTCGTCAGTGCGTTTGGAATGCGGCCTGGATTTAATGATTGCAAACGTCCTGGTGATGATCCGGAAGCGGTCGCGGACCGTGATCGGCGCGGCGCTGCTGGGCTGCGGCTTGATGCCGCCGCATGCCGCCCTCGCCGCCGACTGCCCCAATCCCAACGCACTCGGCACCTCGCGGACCCTCGTCGTCGATCCCAAGGAGCATCCGCGGATCGGCACCATGCAGTATCCGGAGACCCTGCCGCTCGCCGACCACGAGGTGGTGCTGACCTTCGACGACGGCCCGCTGCCGAAATACAGCAACCAGGTGCTGGCCATCCTCGCCAGCCAATGCGTCAAGGCGACCTTCTTCACCATCGGCTCCCAGGCCCGGTTCAATCCGGAGGGCGTGCGCAAGCTGATCGCGGCCGGCCACACCGTCGGCACGCACAGCCAGAACCACCCGCTGACGATGAACAAGATGCCGCTCGAGCGGGTGAAGCAGGAGGTCGACGACGGCATCGCCTCGACGCTCGCAGCCCTCAACGGCGACAAGAGCAAGCTCGCGCCGTTCTTCCGGATTCCCGGCCTGATGCGCGCCGAGATCCCCGAGGCCTATCTGGCGTCGCAGGGCATCCAGGTCTGGAGCGCCGACTTCCCGGCCGACGACTGGCGCCACATCTCGCCGCAACGGGTTTACGATCTCGCGATCCAGCGCATCGAGGCCAAGCACAAGGGCATCCTGCTGCTGCACGACATCCAGCCGCGCACCGTCGCGGCGCTGCCGCGCATCCTCAATACGTTGAAGGAGCGCGGCTATCGCATCGTGCACGTCGTGCCGGCGACGGCGGAGCGCCCGGCGACGCCGACCGAGCCGCAGCAGTGGTTCATGCACCCTCCGACCGAGACGGTGGCGACCACGCGCTGGCCGAAGATTCCGAACTTCATCTTCACCGCGACGCGGACGCTGCCTGCGCCCGTGTTTGCCGGCATGGACTGGCGCGATGCCGACATCCTCGATCACGCCCAGCACGCGCGCCTCGGTGTGCCCGTCCGTACGGCCTGGCCGCAACCGCAGCTCTCGCAGCTCGCCGCCGTCTCGACCTTGCCGATCCCGGCGGCCAATGTGTTTCGCGTTCCCGAGGCGCTGGATCTGACGCTGCTCGCGGCCCGCTCGGCCGGCAGTCGCCGCCTCACGCAGCGCGCGGCAACTGTCCCCGGCGTCGGCGCGCCGCGCGCGCAGGCGATCTCCGCGCGCCAGACGACGCATCCGAGGCAGGCCGCACATCAGCTCCCCGCTCCGGTCCGCGGTAGAGCCCACGGCGCGCCGTTGCGCGTCGCACCACCGGCTGCGAGCAATGCCTCGGTCCATGTCGCCAGGCGCACCCCGCGCGCCGAAGCCTCGGCGGCCAACAAGCGCGTGCCCGATTGAGCTGACTTGGCTGGCCACGATCTCGGCGATGCAGAGCAGGATCACCAGCGCCTCGCCGCGCTCAGTTCATCCAGGTCACGGTATAAGTGAGCGGCAGGCCGAGCAGGCTCATCGACCTGATCCGATAATCGGTGACGCCGGCCGCCCGCAAAACGGATTCCAGCTCGCTGCGCGACAGCAGATTCATGTAGTCGCCCGCCGCCCAGCCCTTGCCGATGAATTCCAGGAAGCGATCGAACTGCTGCTTGGACAGCATGAGGTGCAGCAGCGGCAGGCGGGTGTGGACCTCGATCGGGAACAGCCGGTTCGGCGTCGTCAGATAACCGCGCTTCGACACGCGCCGCATCTCGCGAACGAATTGGATCTGCCGCTCGCGGCTGCCGACATGTTCGATCACGGCGTTCGAGTAGCCGATATCGAAGCTGCCGTCGGAAAACTGCAAATCGCAGCCGTCGCCATTGACGATCTTGATCTGCGGATGGTTCTTGCTGAAGTGCTCCATCTTCTCGGGCGTCAGGGCCGTGATCTGTCCCGGATAGGGATAGTGCTTGGCCAGATAATTGTCGGTCGACCAGTAATCGGTATCGGTGACGCCGATATCGATGATGGTGTCCGTGCTGCGCGGCTGCAGCAGATCGATGAATTCCTGATATTTCCTGGCGCGGTTGCGACCGGACACTTTCGACGCCAGCGACTCGATCAGATCCGTTGCCGGATTGGTCACAAGCTCCATGAGCGATCTCCCTTCGAATGTGCGAGCGACGATGTTGCGTGACCAGCATGGCTGCTCGCGCGCGTCAGTTTCCTGGTGGTGACGCCATCCATTGGCGGACGGCAACGCAACGGTGCTCTCGCGCACGTCAGGGAGTAGCACCGGTCTTGCAGCTACAGCCTTGGTCTTCGCGTACAGAATTTGACTTCGTACCAGCCCGGCAACAAATAGACGAAATTCAACGACACGTTGCGATTACATCGCACTAACCTTAATGCGGCGGCGTGCTGCCCGGAGCCTGCCGGCCCCAGGATAGCGCGTTTCGCGCCCTCGCTTTCGCTAGGCTTGTGGCCGGTTCTGGTCGTACAGCACCCGCACGCGGATCGTGCCGTGAATGGCCTTCAGCTCGGCCAGCAAGTCCTCGCCCTCGCCGCCGACCACGTCGGTCTCGAGCACGACGTAGCCGACTTCCACATCGGTCTGCAGGTATTGCGCCAGGATGTTGATGCCGTGCCGCGACACCGCGTCGTTGACCTGCCGCATCACGCCGGGAACGTTGCGGTGGACATGGATGAAGCGCGTGCCGGTCGGCCGTGCCGGCAACTGCACCTGCGGAAAGTTCACCGCGCCGAAGGTCGAGCCGACGTCGGAATGGTCGATCAGCTTGCGCGCGACCTCGCTGCCGATCCGATCCTGCGCCTCTTCGGTCGAGCCGCCGACATGCGGCGTCAGGATCACGTTGGGCAGGCCTTGCAGCGGCGAGACGAAACGATCCTGGTTCGACGTCGGCTCGACCGGAAACACGTCGGCCGCAGCACCCGCCAGCCTGCCCTCGCGCAGCGCGCTCGCCAGCGCATCGAGATCGACCACGGTGCCGCGCGAATTGTTGATCAGATAGGCCTCCGGCTTCATCAGCCTGATCTGGGCCGCGCCGATCATGTTGGCCGTGGTCGGCGTCTCCGGCACATGCAGCGAAACGACATCGCTCGCTGCGAGCAGTTCATCGAGCGTCTCGACCGGCTCGGTGTTGCCGTGACGCAATTTGTCGGTCTGATCGAAATAGATCACGCGCATGCCCATGGCTTCCGCGAGATTCGACAGCTGCGAACCGATGTTGCCGTAGCCGACGATGCCAAGCGTCTTGCCGCGCACCTCGCGGCTGCCCTCGGCGGACTTGTCCCACCCGCCGGCATGCGCGGAGATCGAGCGCGGAAAGATCCGGCGAAACAGCATCACGATCTCGGCGATGGTCAGCTCGGCCACGCTGCGTGTATTGGAGTAAGGAGCGTTGAAGACCGGAATGCCAAGACGCCGCGCGGCGTCGAGATCGACCTGGTTGGTGCCGACCGAGAAGCAGCCGACCACCAAGAGCCGGTCCGCCGCCTCCAGGACCTCCGCGGTCAATTGCGTCCGCGAGCGGATTCCCAGCATATGAATGCCCGACAGCGCCCGCTTGAGCTCGGCAGGTCCCAGCGCCTTGGGCAGGCGTTGCAGCTCGGTATAGCCGTTGGCTTCGAACATCCGGACTGCGGAATCGTTGACGCCTTCAAGCAGCAGGACGCGGATCTTGGTCTTGGGAAGAGACAGCATCGTCGGACTTGGCCTTGTTCAGGGGGAGTCGGTTGGCGCAAGGGCTATCACGCGCGATGCTGATCAGCGAGCAAATCGCGGCCTTTCCCGGCCCGACTCGGTTCAAAAGACGGCGCGAGCGTCGCGAACAACGGATGAATCAGAAGTGGCAGCCTTGCGTGAGACAATGCCGGCTTCCACCAGTCGGCGCGAGGATTGACATCCCCGAAATCTCATTTGATATCAATGTCTTATGAGATTGGTGCGCTCGGAGGGACTCGAACCCCCACGGTGTTACCCACTGCCACCTCAAGGCAGCGCGTCTACCAATTCCGCCACGAGCGCTGGGATGCCGGATGGAACCCTAGGGCGCCGCCGCATCGACGGGGCCATGTAACAAATCATGCATGCAGGGACAAGGCGATTAATGCGCGAATTAACCGCGGATACCGGGAGATTTCGGCAGCATCTGCTTGACCTCGACCGCGATCCGGTTGCGATCGACCAGGACGACGCCGCTGGCCACCGGGAGGTTGTTGGCGAGGATCTTGACCTCGTCGGCCTCGGTGGCATCCAGTTCGATGATGGCACCGCGGGACAGCCGCATGACTTGGTGAATCGGCATGGTGGTGGTCCCGAGGACCACCATGAGATCGACGCTGACTTTATCGAGCGTGGGCACTTCTGAACCGCCGAACGGGAACTAAATTGTGGGTTCACCTGACCACGTTAGGGTTAGCTAATGGTTAACGACCGCCAAAGCCTCGATCTGACGACCTTTGCCCGCGCTTCGCGCGGCGCAGCGGTCGAATGGCGGATTGCGGACCGTCCGGTGCCCTACCCCGATTCGCTCGCCGCGATGGACGCACGGGTGGCGGCGATCGCCGACGGATCGGCGCCTGAGCTGGTGTGGCTGCTCGAGCACCCGCCGCTCTATACCTCCGGCACTAGCGGCAAGGCCGACGATCTGCTCGATCCGCGCTTTCCGATCTTCCAGAGCGGCCGCGGCGGCCAGGTCACCTATCACGGCCCGGGGCAGCGCGTCGGCTATGTGATGCTCGATCTCAAACAGCGCCGGCCGGATGTCCGCGCCTATGTCGCCTCGCTGGAGGAATGGATCATCCGCACGCTGGCCGCCTTCAACGTCCGCGGCGAGCGCCGCGAGGACCGCGTCGGGGTCTGGGTGAAACGCCCGGACAAGGGCCCCGGCTTCGAAGACAAGATCGCCGCGATCGGCGTCCGGCTGCGCCGCTGGGTCTCGTTCCACGGCATCGCGATCAATGTCGAGCCCGAGCTGTCGCACTTCCAGGCGATCGTGCCCTGCGGCGTGGTCGATCCGCGCTACGGCGTCACCTCGCTGGTCGATCTCGGGCTGCCGGTCACGATGGCCGATCTCGACATCGCGCTCCGGCAGGCATTTGCCGAGGTGTTCGGCGACACCGCAGCGCGGCTGCCGGAAGCGACGTCCTAGGACCTCACGCCGCCTTCTGCGGCGCCAGCTCGAGCTTGCCGGCGATGTAGCGGCGCTCCTGGGTCAGGCCGCCGAAGCCGTAGGCATCGCCCTTCACCTCATCGACATGGGCATAGCTCTCGGTGTGCAGCGGCCCGAGCAGCTCGCCCATCCACTTGAACAGCGCGGCGAGATAGGCCGCCTTCTCGTCCTTGGTGTTGGTGCCTTCGCTGACGTGAATGTCGAGCCAGTAGCTCGCGAGCCCCTGCTCGGCGAGCGACTTGCCGCCGGCGAACCAGTCGGCAGCATCGGCGGCCTTGACGATGATGGCGGTGACCTGGGGATCCTTGTGCAGGATCTTTGCGGTCAGCTCCGACACGGCGGCGGCGATATCGGACTTCAGCGACGGCGACGGGCGCGAGGTCGCATAGGTGACGGTGATGAGCGGCATGATCGGATCTCCTCGAATTCGGTTAGCGCGGGTCATTCGCGCCTCCTTTAGCTAGACCTTCCCGCATCATCTTGGTATCTTATCTATCCTGATAGCAATGATAACGATTTATGATCATTACCACCTCGCTCGACATCGACACCGTGCAGGCGTTCCTCCTGGTCGCCGAGCTGCAAGGCTTCACCCGCGCCGCTGAGGCGCTCGGCACCACGCAGGCCGCGATCAGCATGAAATTGCAGCGGCTGGAAACCGTGCTCGGCAAGCGGCTGGTTGAGCGCTCGCCGCGCGCGGTGCGACTGACCGCCGATGGCGCGGCATTCCTGCACCACGCCCGCGCGCTGATCGAGGTGCACGACCGCGCACTGTCCGGCGAGAGGCCGGCGCGGCAACAGCTCACGCTCGGGATCAGCGACCATGCCGCAGGTCCCGAGTTGGTGCCGCTGCTGGAGCGGCTGCACGCGATGGCCTCGCAGCTTGCGCTCGCGGTGACGATCGGCTTCTCGCGCGCGATGCTTGATGCCTACGATGCCGGCGAGCTTGACGCCGTGATCGTGCGCCAGGAAGGCAGCCGGCGTGGCGGCGAGAAACTGACGGAAGACGAATTCGGCTGGTTCGCCGCCAGGCGTTTCGTCTGGCCGCGTGGCGATGCCTTGCCGCTCGCGACCCTCGCACCGCCTTGCGGGGTGCGCGCCCTGGCCGTGCGCGCGCTCGACAAGGCTGATATCGCGTGGACCGAAAGCTTCATCGGCGGCGGCGTCACCGCGGTGGTGGCTGCCGCGCTCGCCGGCCTTGCCGTCGCGCCCCTCGTCCGCCGCATCGCGCCGCCGGGCCTGATCGACATCGGACCCGCGCACAAGCTGCCGCGGCTCGGCGCGTCGAAGGTGATGCTGCATTCGAAAGTCGGCGATCCCGCCAAGCTTGCGGCATTGCGGACGCTGGCGGCGACGTTCCGCAGCGTGGCGTCTGCGGCGTAGCGTGAGCATCCGCATGGGTCACATCTATTCCTCGCGGGCTGCCAGTTCGCCCATGACGAACCAGTAGGTCAGGCCGGCGACACATCCGGCCGCGACGAACAGACAAACAAGCCCCGACGTCCAGACGGCCGGCGAGCGGACCAGCACGGTGATGCTCAACGCGCCGATCGCAGCGCCGGCGCAAGCGAAGAAGCCGGCGGCCCGGATCTGGAACTCCTCAGTGAACCAGACGACCATCGCCGCGGGAATTGCGGTGAGCAGACAGGTGATGACGAAGACCACGGCCGACGGAAGCAGCAACACGACGATGCCGTAGAGCAGCCGGGCAAAATCGCCGTGGGACGCCAGCATCAGAAAGGTCTGGCCAACGGCGGAGATCACCGCAGTCGCGGCGCCACAGCCCGCCAACCAACCCCCGATAGCGCGCGAACAGGTGCTGGACATCGTGCCCTCCTCTACAGGATTGCCTCGAATGCGCTGCGCAAGGTTTCGTGCCGGAACACAAAGCCGTTGCTCAGCGCCTTGTTCGGCAGCACGCGCTGGCCGCCGAGCAAGAGTTCGTTGGCGAAATCGCCGCCCACGGTGCGGAGCAGCCCGGCAGGCACGCGGAAGATCGCGGGCCGGTGCAGGCGGCGCCCCAGCTCTTCGGTGAATTTGGTGTTGGTCACCGGGATCGGCGCGGTCGCGTTGATCGGCCCAGAGAGCTCGGGCTTCGCGATCACATGCGCGATCAGGCGCACCAGATCGTCGCGCTCGATCCACGACATCCACTGCTTGCCGGAGCCGAGCGGTCCGCCGAGACCGAATTCGAACGGCGTCAGCATCCGCGTGATGAAGCCGCCGTCGGTGCCGATCACGAGACCGGTCCGCAGATACGCCACGCGCACGCCGTGCTCGGCGGCCGGCTTCGCGGCATTCTCCCAGGCCTCGCACAGGTCATGACTGAAGCAGGCGTGGGATTTCGCCGACTCCGTCAGCACCTGGTCCTGCCAAAGCCCGTACCAGCCGATCGCCGATCCGCTCACCAGCACCGACGGCTTGCGCTCGAGCCGCGCGATCAGCTTGACGACGTCGGCCGTCATGTCGATCCGCGAGGCGATGATCCTGCAGCGCTTGGCCTCGCTCCACAGGCCGTTGCCGATCGGCTCGCCCGCGAGATTGACGATGGCGTCGATCGCTGTGTTGGCCGGCAACTGGTCGAGGCGCGTGATCAGCGTCACCGGCGGCGGTAGCATCTCGGCCTTTGCGGGATTGCGGATCAGCGCGATCACCTGATGGCCCGATGCGGTAAGGCTTGCGACCAGGCGGCTGCCGATGAAGCCGGTCGCACCGGTGACCAGCACGGTCTGCCGCGCCGGCAATGTCTCGACCAGCGTCGCGGCCGGCACGCTGGACATCCGCCCCAAGCGCCTTGCCGCGGCAAAGTCACGCGCGCCGAACAGCGCGGCACCGAACGCCGCGGCTGTCGCAAAAGCACTCAAGGCACCCGCATAGGCCGGCACGATGGCCGTCGGCAGCATCGCCCAGCCGATCAGCACCGGCAAAAGCAGCACGAGGATGGCGCCGTAGTTGATCGCCAGCAGCGTATGATTGACCCGCTCGCTCGGCGGCAGCTTTCGGCTCAGATCCTCCTCGACGAAATCCATCAGCGTGATGACGATCTCGACGACCAGCACGGCCATGACGGCGATCGCGAGAATGCCGTGCACCTCGAGCCACCCGAGCACGAGGAATAGCAGCGCATAGAGCATGTTGCGCACGCTGTGCAATTGCAGCTCATGGCGCTGCGACGGACGCCACGCCAATCGTTCGGTGAATTCGTGATGATAGAAGGTGTCGAACGCGCCCATCGCGATCTGGATGGCGACCAGGGTCCAAAGCAGCGGTGTCATGACGAAGCCTCCCTGAACACGGCCGACTGACGGAGCAGCCGGCCGAAACGCGGGTGGATGATCTCCAGCGTGAAGCGGAAGTCGCCGCAGCCGAGATCGGAATGGGTCACGGTGAGATCGCCGGGCGTGAGCCATGCGGGCAGCGGCAGGCGAACCGGACCGAGCTGCAACGAATAGCCGACGCTGCGGAAAACCAGGGCCTCGTGCTCGACCATGATCTGCAGCGCCATGCTGACGCCGAAGCCGACATATTCCTCGAGCCCGGTCGGCCCGGCAAAGCGCTTGGCGGAATGGATCACCTGCGGGAAGCCGTCGCGGCGCGCGCAGATCCGGGTCCAGACCTGGCCGCCGCTTGCGGCATCCTCGGTCACCGTGACGATCATCGGCACGCCGGTCTCGCTGCCGGTCGGAAGCGGCCCGCCGATCAGCCGCGCGGCCTGGGCCAGCCACCAGCCGGCGCGGCTAGTTGAGGCCTCCTCGACCTCGCCGACATAGACGACGGTGTTGCCGTCCTCGAACCGCTTCGAGAAACGGCGCCAGATCGCGACCGGCAGGCGGCCCCAATCCTCGTCCGACAGCAAGGCGCGGAAGCGATGATCGTCGAGCAGTTTGGTATCGGAAGCCGGCGCGGTCTTTAAGGTCGATCTCCTTGCTGACGCCATCGCACACTCCCGTTACGCCGCCGTCCCTATTTGGCTCTGCCGGTGGGCAGGAAACTCACGATCTTCTCGCCGAGCTTGATCAGTGCGACCAGGCGCGGCCGCGGCACGTTCAGCATCTGCGTGTACCAGCGGTCGACCAGCTCGGTGAAAGTCAGCATCTCCTTCAGCCGCTTGCTGGCGAGCGGCGAGATCGCCGGGTCGTCCGCCGCGTCGGAGACGCAGGCGCGCAGCGCCGCCAGCGCGGGATCGATCTCGCGCTCCTTGCGCCCGGCCGCGATCTTGGCCGCGACCTCCCAGATGTCGGTCTCGGCCTCGAAATGGTCGCGGCGGTCGCCGAGGATCGGCACCCGGCGGATCAGTCCCCAGGACAACAATTCCTTGATCGAGTTGGAGACGTTGGAGCGCGCCATGCCAAGCGTGTCGGCAATGTCCTCAGCCGTCATCGGCGCCTCGGCCAGATAAAGCAGTCCGTGGATCTGGCTGACCGAGCGGTTGACGCCCCATTCGTCGCCCATGTCGCCCCAATGCAGGATGAAGCGCTCGACGACGGCGGGGAGTTTTTTCTTGGCGGTTATTTCTGTCACGACAGAAATATCAGACCGTTCGGAGTGAAAGTCAAGGGCTGCGGCCGGCCCTCCGCAACGCGGGCTGGACGCGATTCGAGCCGTTGGCGCGTACGGAGCGCTGGTTCATACTTCGGAGGCGGCTTCTGCCCGTGACGGCCACGATGGCCGTCCGCTTTTCGAGGAAATGCATATGACGGCTCCACTTTCCGACAAGGTGTTCGCGGGATCCGTCCCGCAGCTCTACGACCGGCTCATGGTGCCGATGATCTTTGCGCCCTATGCCCGCGACCTCGCGCAGCGCATCAAGGGCCACCGGCCGCGCGACCTGCTGGAGGTCGCGGCGGGCACCGGCGCCGTCACCACCGTGCTGGCGACGGAATTGCCCGATACCCAAATCACCGCGACCGATCTCAACGAGCCGATGCTGGCGCAGGCGAAGACGCATCTCGCTGATAAGACGAACATCAGGTGGCAGCAGGCCGACGCATTGTCGCTGCCGTTTGGCGATGCGAGCTTCGACATCGTCGCCTGCCAGTTCGGCGCGATGTTCTTTCCCGACCGCGTCAAGGGTTACGCCGAGGCACGGCGCGTGATCAGGCCCGGCGGCCGCTACTTCTTCAGCGTCTGGGACAAGATTGCGGAGAACGATTTCGCCGACGTGATGCAGCAGACGATGTTTCAGGTATTTCCAGGCAACTCGCCGCAATTCATGGCACGGACGCCGCACGGCTATCACGATCCCGCGCGCATTCGCGCCGACCTGACCGCTGCCGGCTTCCGCGACATCGTCATCGAGCTGGTCAGCCAACGGAGTCCCGCCGCCTCGCCGCTGGACGTGGCCGTCGCCTACTGCCAGGGCACGCCGATGCGCGGCGAGATCGAGGCGCAGGGTCAACCGAGTCTCGAGGCTGCCACAGAGCGCGTGGCAGAGGCGCTGACGCGCCGCTTCGGCAACGGCCCACTCAACGGAAAGATTCAGGCGCTGGTGATCTCGGCGGCGTAGGCCGCGCGTCACACCGTCGGCAGGAACGCGAACCGCTCGCCCGCCCCGCGCAGGTTCAAAAGGTCTGATGTGCCGTCATCGGCCTGCACGCGGTCGACGCGCGCCGAGATCGGTCCGCGGCCGCACGCCTTGATCATGTCGGCAACGATATCTTCGGGGCCGGAAAACACCGCCTCGACGCTGCCGTCGCGACGATTGCGGACCCAGCCTTCGAGGCCGCGTGCACCGGCGTGTTCGTGAACCCAGGCACGATAGCCGACGCCCTGGACGCGGCCGGTGATCGTGACGTGGCGGATCACGCCGCTCATGTCTTCAAGCCGAGGAATTCGCCGCTGCGCGCCTTGGTCTCCGCCTCGCGCATCACGCGGCCGGTCAGTTCGGACGACGCGATGCCCTTCAGGTTCTTCGGCGAGGTGCCGTCGCGCAGCGCCTTCAGCGTCTCGTAGACCGCCTGCGTCGCGGCCGCGAACGGCGCGTGGCCCTGCAACGCGATCCTGACGCGCTGGCTCGCCAGATAATCCGGCGCGGTCATTTCCTCCGGCGCGCCGCCGAGCACGATCGGCAGCGTCGTCGCGGCCGACAGCGCCTCCAGCTCGTCGCGCGATTTGATGCCGGTGAAGAACAGCCCATCGACGCCGACCGCCTCATAGGCCTTCGCGCGTGCGATCGCATCGTCGAGATCAGTGATCGAGACGGCGCCGGTGCGGCCGAGGATCACGAGCGACGGATCGCTGCGACCGTCGAGCGCGGCCCTCATCTTGCCGACGCCCTCCTCCAGCGAGATCAGCTGCGTCTTGGCCTGGCCGAACGCCTGCGGCAGCAGCGTGTCCTCGATGGTGAGGCCGGCAGCGCCGGCGGATTCCACCTCCTGGACGGTGCGGCGGACATTGAGCGCATTGCCGTAGCCATGGTCGGCATCGACCAGCACCGGCAGGGTCGACGCCCGCGACATACGGCGGATCTGCTCGGCGAATTCGGTCAGCGTGATCAGCGCGATGTCGGGATCGCCGAGAACCGCGAGCGAGGCCACCGAGCCGCCGAACATGCCGAGCTCGAAGCCGAGATCCTCCGCGATCCGGATCGAGATTGCGTCATAGACCGAGCCCGGGCGGATGCAGCTTGATCCGTTGAGGATCGATCGCAGTGCTTCGCGGCGTTTGCGGAAGGCCATGGTGTTGTCTCCATCCGCGTCATTGCGAGGAGCGAAGCGACGAAGCAATCCACGGCTTGAGGAGATATGGATTGCTTCGCTTCGCTCGCAATGACGGTGCTATGCGAACTCCAGGATCAGCGCATCGACCGCGAGCGTGGCGCCGGCGGCGGCGTGGATCTTCTTGACCGTGCCGTCGCGCTCGGCGCGCAGCACGTTCTGCATCTTCATGGCTTCCACGACCGCCAAGGTCTCGCCGGCCTTGACCTCCTGCCCTTCGGTCACCGCGATCGACACCACGAGCCCGGGCATCGGGCACAGCAACTTCTTGCCGGTGTCGGCGGCCGAAACCACCGGCATCAGCTGCGCCGAGGTCGCCTCGGTCTCGGTGAAGACATAGACCGGCACCTCAAAACCCTGATGCGCGAGGCGGAAGCCGTTGTTGATCGCCCGCACCTGCACGGCGACGAAATTGCCGTCGATGGTGCCCTGCCAGACCGGCTCGCCCGGCACCCAGCTCGACACCAGGTTATGCGGATTGCCGGGCAGCCCGTCGGTGCCGATGAAGCGCACTGCGATGGCGTCGGCTTCGCGCGCGACGTCGAGCGCGATCTCCGCGCGATCGAGCCACACCGCGCGGCGGCGTTCGCGCAGCACCACGCGACCGCCCATCTGGCCGGAGATCTGCCGCTTGCGTTCGCCCAGCACATGATCGATGGCAGCGCCGACCGCCGCAAGGCGCCGCGCGATCTCGCCCTCGGGCGCGCGCGCGGAAAATCCCTTCGGGAATTCCTCCGCGATGAATCCGGTCGAGAGCCGGCCCTCGCGCCAGCGCGGATGATTCATCAGCGCCGATAGGAACGGGATGTTGTGCCTGATGCCGTCGACATAGAAGGCGTCGAGCGCGGTCGCCTGCGCCTCGATCGCCGCCGCGCGCGACGGCGCGTGGGTGACGAGCTTGGCAATCATCGGATCGTAATGGATCGAGATCTCGCCGCCTTCCTGCACGCCGGTGTCGTTGCGGATGGTGATGCCGTCATGGCTGGCTTCGGCCGGCGGACGATACTTCACCAGGCGCCCGATCGACGGCAGGAAGTTGCGGAACGGATCCTCGGCATAGACGCGGGATTCCACCGCCCAGCCGGTCAAGGTGACGTCCTTCTGCGCGATTGCGAGCTTCTCGCCGGCCCCGACGCGGATCATTTGCTCGACGAGGTCGATGCCGGTGATCAATTCGGTGACGGGATGCTCGACCTGCAGGCGGGTGTTCATCTCCAGGAAGTAGAAGCTCTTGTCCTGGCCGGCGACGAATTCCACGGTGCCGGCCGAATCGTAGTTCACCGCCTTGGCCAGCGCGACCGCCTGCTCGCCCATCTTGCGGCGGGTGGTCTCGTCGAGCAGCGGTGACGGCGCCTCCTCGATGACCTTCTGGTTGCGGCGCTGGATCGAGCACTCGCGCTCGCCGAGATAGATCACATTGCCATGCTTGTCGCCGAGCACCTGGATCTCGATGTGCCGGGGATCGACGATGAATTTCTCGACGAAGACGCGGTCGTCGCCGAACGACGACTTCGCTTCGGCCTTGGCGAGGTTGAAGCCTTCGGCGACCTCCGCCTTGGAATGCGCGATACGCATGCCCTTGCCGCCGCCGCCGGCGGAAGCCTTTATCATGACGGGGTAACCGATCTCGTCGGCGATCTGGACCGCGTGCTTGTCGTCCTCGATGACGCCGAGATGGCCGGGCACGGTCGAGACCTTGGCCTTCGCAGCCGCCTTCTTGGATTCGATCTTGTCGCCCATCGCGGCGATGGCGCCGGGGTTCGGGCCGATGAAGACGATGCCGGCGGCCTCCAGCGCCCGCGGGAACGCCTCGCGCTCGGACAGGAAGCCGTAGCCGGGATGCACGGCCTCAGCGCCGGTCTTGCGGCAGGCCTCGACGATCTTGTCGATCAGAAGATAGCTCTCGGCCGCGGCGGGCGGCCCGATCAGCACGGCCTCGTCGGCCATCTCGACATGCAGCGCGTCGCGGTCGGCCTCGGAGTAGACGGCGACCGTCTCAATCCCCATACGGCGCGCAGTCTTGATGACCCGGCAGGCGATCTCGCCGCGGTTGGCGATCAGGATTCGTTTGAACATGCTCTTCTTGGGCTTCTTGGACTGGGCTTCTTCGGATTTGGGCTTTTGGCAGGATTCCTCCCCGCGCAATCCGGCACGGGCCACTCCGTTGGTACAGCAAATTGCCCCGGAGGCAACGGTAAATAGATAGTGCGCCGGGCTTTGTGGTCAGAACCTAGGAAATAATCCTTCTTTACCGGTGCCCCTCAGCGCTAGTCGTACTGCACGAGGGCTTTTGTCGCTTGAGCTCCGTCCAAGACTTTACTCAAGCCGCCCTGGTCCTTTGAGGCGAGAATAACCAAGCGATGCTCTGCGCGGCTCATCCGCCAGAGCCGACAAATCATCAGGCTGAATCTGCTTGCCTTTATGTTTCAAACAAAAGCAACTTTGGAGAAGAGCGATGTCGGGCACCTCGGATTGAATCAAGGCCTGGAGCGTGCTGAGCTCTTCCACCATGCCCGCATCTCTCCAATCGCGATGTCCGGCCGTTCTACGTCGCGGAATGCCGATCGGGATGTGACGGCGCGCACGCCCCCTCTGTACGAACAGTCCTTGGTTGGATCGTACCGGCCTGTGCTAGAAGTCCGGCTGTCCGCCAAAGACCTGAAGTGAGCAAGATGCGGTTTCGAAATCCGGTCGTCACGACGCTTCTCCTGACATGCCTTTCTGCAATCCCCGGCCTGCCGGCGATGGCCGCCGCCCCGGCGGTGCCAGCGGTCGTCAAGGACGCCGGCACCATCCAGCTCGGCAACACCACCTACCGGCTCGACGGCATCGACACGCCGGCGGTCGATCAGCTCTGCATCGATGAGCACGCCGACGTCTGGACCTGCGGGATCGAAGCGCGCGACCAGCTGACCAGGCTGATCGGCGGCAAGCCGATTCACTGCGACGACATCGGCGTCGATCCGACCTTCAAGAAGCGCCGGCTCGGCGTCTGCAAGCTCGAGGGCGACCCGACCAGCCTCAGCCAGGTGCTGGTGCAGAAGGGCTACGCGCTCAATCTCGAGGGGTCGGCCACTGGCCGATTCAAGCCGGATGAGGCCACCGCCAGGGACAATCGTGCCGGGCTGTGGAAGGGCTGCTTCGTGGCGCCGCGGGATTTCCGAGCCGCCAAGAAGGATGGCACCCTGCTCGGCAACGCCTGCCCGGCCGACCGCGCCACGCAGATCCGCGATGCGCTCTTCCCCGACGACCTGCCGATGCCGGCAAGCTGCAACATCAAGGGCAAGTATGCCGTGCGCGCCCGCGTCACCGGCAATGTCGGCATCTATCATTTGCAGGCGTGCCGCAGTTACCCCGGCCTCGGCAATCCGGATCGCTGGTTCTGCTCCGAAGAGGATGCGCAGGCCGCCGGGTTCCGCCGGGCCTATAATTGCCGCCCGCCCAAAAGCAAGTGAAGTGCAAGTGAACGACAAATGATGCGACAAATCACACTGGCAAAGCCGCCTCGTCCTGTGTGACACTGCGCCTAGAGGTTGCCGGCGCGTATGACCCCTCCCGATCGCTCTGATGTGCTTCCCGAAGCTGCGGCAGCCGAACGGCTGCGGCAGCACCTTGAGGAGATCGCACGCGAACGCGATCGCGCCCATCGCGAGTTGCAGGAGCGCGAGGCCGAGCTGGCGCGGATCCAGCGCATCGCCCGGGTCGGCGGGCTCGAGATCGATTTCCGCGACGGCGTGCGCAACCGCCGCTCTCCCGAATATCTGCTGGTGCACGGGCTGCCGCCCGAGGAGGTCAACGAGACCTACGAGAACTGGGTCGCGCGCATCCACCCCGACGACCGCGAGCGCACCATCAAGCATCTGTTCGATGTGCTCAAGGAAGGCGGCGAGGACTACACGGCCGAATACCGCATCATCCGCCCGAACGACGGCGAGAGCCGCTGGATCCGCGTCGTCGCCAAGATCGAGCGCGACCGCAGCGGCCGCGCGCTGCGGCTGGTCGGCGCCGATCTCGACGTCACCGACCAGATGCTGGCGCAGGAGACCCTGCGCGAGAGCGAGGAGCGCTTCCGCCTGATCGCCGACAGCGCGCCGGTGCCGATCTGGGTGACCAAGCTCGACCGCACCCGCTCGTTCGCCAACCAGGCCTATCTCGATTTCCTCGGCCTGCCGTTCGAGGAAGCGGTGGTGTTCGACTGGCGCAAGGCGCTGCATCCGGATGATCTGCCCAACATCCTGCAGGAGCAGATCACCGGCGAACTCTCGCTCAAACCGTTCGTGCTCGAAGCGCGCTATCGCAACGCCACCGGCGACTGGCGCTGGCTGCGTTCGGAATCGCAGCCGCGCTGGGATCCGAACGGCAAGCATATCGGCTTCATCGGCGTCGCCCACGACATCACGGCCGCCAAGGAAGCCGAGATCGAACTGCGCAAGCTGAACGAGTCGCTGGAGCGCCGCATCCTGGAGCGCACCGCGCAGCTCGAATCCCGCGAAGCGCAGACCCGCGCCATCCTGGAAACCAGCCATCAATATCAGATGCTGCTCAACCACGATGGCGACCTGCTCTACACCAACCAGACCGCGCTGGCCGGCATCCGCGCCGAGGCCGGGCACGTCGTCGGCAAACCGTTCTGGGACACGCCCTGGTTCACTGCGACCGACGGCATGCCGCGCGTGATCCAGAATGCGTTCGCGGCCGCGATGCGCGGCGAAGAGGTCAAGATCGAGCTGCAATTGCAGTTGCCGATCGGCGAGCGCTATTTCGATTTCGCGATGCGGCCGCTGCAGGACCAGCACGGCACGATCGTCGGCGCGGTGCCGGAGGCCGTCGACATCACCGAGCGGCGACGCGGCGAGGAAGCGTTGCGGCAATCGCAGAAGATGGAAGCGGTCGGCCAGCTTACCGGCGGCGTGGCGCACGATTTCAACAATCTGCTCACCATCATCCGCTCGGCGACCGACTTCCTGCGCCGCCGCGAGCTGCCGGACGAACGGCGCCGCCGCTACATCGACGCGATCTCCGAGACCGTGGAGCGGGCCTCCAAGCTCACCGCGCAGCTGCTGGCGTTCGCGCGCAGGCAACCGCTCAATCCCGAAGTGTTCAATGTCGGAACGCAGGTCGACAGCGTGGTGCAGCTGATCCGCCCGCTGGTCGGTGCCCGGATTCATATCGAGGTCAGGATCGAGGATCCCGACTGTTTCGCGATCGCCGACATCGGCCAGTTCGAGACCGCGATGATCAACCTTGCGGTCAACGCCCGCGACGCCATGAACGGCGAAGGCCAGCTGACGATCGGCGTGAGAAAGGTCAGGCACATCCCCGCTTTGCGGGCCCAGGCCTCGCGCAGCGGCGATTTCGTCACGGTCTCGATCCAGGATACCGGCACCGGCATCTCGCCGGAGCATCTCGACGCGATCTTCGAGCCGTTCTTCACCACCAAGGAGGTCGGCAAGGGAACGGGCCTCGGGTTGAGCCAGGCGTTCGGCTTCGTCAAGCAATCCGATGGCGACATCGAGGTCACCTCGACGCCCGGGCACGGCGCCACCTTCACCATCTATCTGCCGCAGGCGATGCCCCCCGCGGATATCAAGGTCGCAGCCAACGCGGGCACCGAGCAAACCTCGATCGGCCGCGGCTATCGCGTCCTCGTGGTGGAGGACAATGACGATGTCGGCCAGTTCTCCACCGAACTGCTCGAGGATCTCGGCTATTCGGTTAAGCGCGCGGCCAACGCCAATGCAGCGCTCTCGATCCTTTCCGAGAACGAGTTCGCCGCCGACCTCGTGTTCTCCGACGTGATCATGCCCGGCATGAACGGCGTCGAGCTCGCCGGCGTGATCCGCGATCGCTTTCCCGGCCTGCCGGTGGTGCTGACCAGCGGCTACAGCAACGTGCTCGCCGAGAACGCGCATAGCGGCTTCGAGCTGATCCAGAAGCCCTACTCGGTCGAAGCGCTGTCGCGCACGCTCCGCAAGGCGATCGCCGAGCAGCGGGCGACCGCTCCGAAATCCTGACAGCGTGCAGCCTCCGCTGCGCCCTACTCGATCACCACATGCGCGACGCCGAGCTGAAAGATGCCGAGCGCGCGCGCTGCCGTGGTCGAAACATCGATGATCCGCCCGCGGATGAACGGGCCGCGGTCGTTGACCCGGCACTGGATCGACTTGCCGCGATAGGACACCGTGATCATGCTGCCGAACGGCCGCCGGCGATGCGCGCAGGTCATCTCGCCGCGCTTGCCGATGCCATGATAGTAGGACGCAAGGCCACTCTCTGCGTTCGCCATAGACGAGGCAAACAGCAGCATGGCCGCGGACGTGACTGCGGTTTTCATTAATCGCCTGCCGGTGAGCCCCGCAAGGGAACGCGGTTCCGCGATTTCGGTTCCGCATCCGTCGCGTTTCAGGTCGATTTTTTGGAACTTTTCCTGTGGAAACTGCGAGCCTGAGGGCGCAAGGGTAACGCCCTCAGGCGGCGTCCTCGACGCTGTCGGCCGCGAGCAGCGTGCGGACATCCTGCGCCGGCACCGGCCTGCTGAACAGATAGCCCTGCATCTGCGTGCAGCCGAGCATCTGCACGGTGTCGCGCTGCTGATCGGTCTCGACGCCCTCGGCCGTCGTGATCATGTTGCGGTCGGCGGCGATCGAGACCACCGCGCGGATGATCGAGGCCGAGCCAGAGTTGCGGGTGACTTCCTTGACGAAGCTGCGGTCGATCTTGATCTTGTCGAACGGGAAACGCTGCAGATATTGCAGCGACGAGTACCCGGTGCCGAAATCGTCCAACGCGATATGGACGCCGAGCGCACGGAGCTGGCCGAGCGTGACCAGCGCGGCATCGTCATCGGCGATCAGCACCGCCTCGGTGATCTCGAGTTCGAGCCGGCGCGGGTCGAGCCCGCTCTCGGCGAGCGCATTGGCAACCTTCAGCGCCAGCGTCTCCGACCTGAACTGGATCGGCGAGACGTTGACCGCAAGCCGTACATGCGCCGGCCAGGCCGCCGCCTCGATGCAGGCGGTGCGCAGCACCCACTGCCCGATCTCCTCGATCAATCCGGTCTCCTCGGCGACCGGTATGAAATCCGCCGGCGAGATCATGCCGCGCACCGGATGGCGCCAGCGCAGCAGCGCCTCGCAGCCGGTCACTTCGTCGCTGCGCAGGTCGACCAGCGGCTGGTAATGCAATTCGAAGTCGCCCTCGGCCAGCGCGGTCCGCAGATCGGCCTCCAGCGCACGGCGCAGATTGGCCTGCTTCTCCATCGCCGGATCGAAGAAGCGATAGGTCCTGCGGCCGGCGGCCTTGGCCGCGTACATCGCAAGGTCGGCGCATTTCAGCAGGCCGAACAGGTCGGAGCCGTGGCGTGGGGCGATCGCGATGCCGATACTGGCATCGCTCGACAGCCGATGGCCGAGGCAGTCGAACGGCGTGCGCAACGACTGATAGACGCGCGCCACGAGGTCGCTGACGTCGTCGTCCGAGGTGATGTCGTGCTGGACGATCGCGAACTCGTCGCCGCCGAGCCGCGCGATGAAGTCGTTCGATCCGACCGATTGCCGCAGCTTCTCGGCCACGCGGCGCAGGAATTCGTCGCCGATCGGATGGCCGAGCGTGTCGTTGATCCGCTTGAACTCGTCGATATCGATATAGTGGATCGCGAATTCGCGCACCACGGCCTCGCGCAACAGCTCTTCCGCGTGGCGCTGGAACAGCGCCCGGTTCGGCAGATTGGTCAGCGCATCGTAATGCGCGAGATACTCGATCCGCGCCTGCGCACGCCGCCCGTCGGTGACGTCCTCGAGCGTGGTGGCCCAGCCGCCGTCCGGTGCGCGCTTGTAGATCAGGCGGATGCTGCGGCCATCGGGCGTCATGATCAGGGAGTCCCGGACCTGGTCACCCCTGGGATCGGTGAAGCGGGCGCAGTAGGCGTCGACATCGCCCACGAACGAGCCGAGCGCCTGGCGATGCAGGACCAGGTCGCGCAGATGGCATCCGGGTTTGACGATGTCGGGCGACAGGCCGAACATGTCGATATACTGCTGGTTGCAGATCACGAGCCGCGCCGAAGCGTCGAACAGCAACAGCCCCTGCGTCATGGTGTTGATTGCGGTGTCGAGGTGCTGGCTCTTCTCGGACAGCCGGCGCTGCGCCGCATCGTGCTGCCGTTGCAGCTGACGCACGATCAGGAACACCATCATGATCACGATCAGCACCGCCAGCACCGCGGCACAGAACTGCAGCTTGGTCTGGGCGCGCCAGTCCTCCAGCGCGCTGGAGGTTTTCGTGGTGGCGAGGATCAGGATCGGAAAGTGCGACAGCGAGCGGACCGCGCCGA
>NZ_JBSRXM010000001.1:0-1197500 GCF_054055655.1 Bradyrhizobium sp. USDA 4461 | reverse complement strand
TGGCGCGTTCCGTATCCGGCGGTGAATAGAAGTGAAGCGGCGCGTCGGCGCCCAAGCCCGGCATCGCTTCGCGCCATTCGTCGGACGATGCACATTGAAGCGGAACATCCAACCTCCGCCGGCATTCACATCCACGATGACGTTTCGTTGGTTTCGTCGGAGGACGTTCGGCCGCACCCGGGCGTATCAACAAGCCCTGAACTGCTTGTGATCATTCGGCCACGAACGCCCATCATCGTCTACGACGAAAGTTCATGGGCCGTTCATTTCGATTTCCGTACCAGTTCCCGTCAAGAGGCTCGGCAACAAACCTGCCCCAACAAGGAGACTTCCATGCGTGAGATCGTCCGTCCCGTAACTGCTGCGTTGAGCGTCGCATGTCTTGCGATCGCGATGACCGCAGCGTCGAACAGCGGCGCATTCGCGCAGGCCAAGCAGCAGACGGCGCCGTCGCCCGCCGCGCAGGCCGCTGCTCCGGCACAGGACCAGCTTCCGCCGATCAAGCAGATCGCGTTGACCGACAAGCAGATCGATGGTGCGATCGCCGCGGCCAAGGAAATGGACCCGATCACCGCAAAGCTCTCGCAGGATGCCAAGCCGGATCCGAAGATCGTCGCCCAGCTCGAGGCGATCGCCAAGAAGAACGGCTTTGCCAGCTATGACGACTACAACAACGTCGTCGACAACATCTCGCTGGTGCTCGGCGGCTTCGATCCGCAGACCAAGAAGTATGTCGGCCCCGAGGCCGTCGTGAAGGCGCAGATCGCCCAGGTCCAGGCCGACAAGAAGATGTCGGCCAAGGACAAGAAGGACGCGCTCGCCGACCTCAACGAAGCCCTGAAATCGCCGCCGCCCGCAGTCGAGAACAAGGGCAACATCGACCTCGTGACCAAGAGCTACGACAAGCTGATGGAAGAGTTCGGCGGCAGCGACGACAACTGAGGCGCCCGCCGAATCAGGCTTGAATTAAGAATCAGCCCCGGAGAATTTCTCCGGGGCTTTTTTATTCCAGCCTCGTCCTCGGTTCAGAGGCAGCAAACCATCGGTCCCGTCATTGCGAGCGAAGCGAAGCAATCCATCGCGCAGCAAGTACAGAGATGGATTGCCTCGTCGCTATCGCTCCTAGCAATGACAAGCAGTGTAAAACCGTCGCGTTCGCCTCAAGTCCGCGTGCGCATCCGCATCATGAAGCTGTCGAACGAGAGCTCGGCGACCTGCATCCAGGCCAGCGATTCGTTGCGATAGGCGGAGAGGCTCGCATACATCTTGCCGAAATGCGGATTGCTCTTGGCGAGATCGGCGTAGATCTCGTTGGCGGCGCTGTAGCAGGCCTCCAGCACCTCCTGCGGGAACGGCCGCAGCTGCGCGCCGGCGACGATCAGGCGTTTCAGCGCCGGCGGATTGACCGCATCATATTTGCCGGTCACCCAGGTGAAGGTGTCTTCGGAGGCGGCCTGGATCGCGGCCTGATAATGCTTCGGCAGCGCATTCCACTTGTCCTTGTTCATCACATTGTGGCCCTGGCCGGTGCCTTCCCACCAGCCGGGGTAGTAATAGAATTTCGCGACCTTGACGAAGCCGAGCTTCTCGTCGTCATACGGCCCGACCCATTCGGCGGCGTCGATGGTGCCTTTCTCCAGCGCCGGATAGATGTCGCCGCCGGCGATCTGCTGCGGCACGCCGCCGACCTTGGCGATGATGGTGCCGGCGAAGCCGCCGACGCGGAATTTCAGCCCCTGCAGATCCGCCATCGACTTGATCTCCTTCCGGAACCAGCCGCCCATCTGGGCGCCGGTCGAGCCGGTCGGAATGCCGACGCAATTGTACTCGCTGAGCAAATTGTTGATCAGCTCGCTGCCGCCGCCCCATTGCAGCCAGGAGATATGCTGGCGCGTGTTGAGGCCGAACGGCAGCGACGTGCCGAAAGTGAAGGCGGGATTCTTGCCCCAGTAATAATACAGCGCAGTGTTGCCCATCTCGACCGTGCCGTTGGAGACCGCGTCCAGCACCTGCAAGCCGGGCACGATCTCGCCGGCGGCAAAGGACTGGATCTGGAATCGGTTGTCGGTGATCTCGGCGACGCGCTTGCAGAAGAATTCACAGCCGCCATAGAGCGTGTCGAGCGCCTTCGGCCAGCTCGCCGCAAGCCGCCACCTGACCTCGGGCATCGATTGCGCGACCGCGGGCGCAGCCACCGCCGTCGCAGCCAGCCCGACGCCGCCTGCCGTCAAGAAATCACGACGCTTCATGCAATTCCCTCCTGTGTGCCGATGCCTCGACAAGGGGAACGATCTTGGTGCCGTCTTTCTTCGCCGATCGATCGACGTTGCTGTGATGAATGTGTCCGGTGGCCCTCGACAGGCTCTTGTGTGGAAATCCGGGCGCCCGGTTCCACCGGTCAGGATGATCGTTTGCCGGAGGAAATCAAGCGTCTGCCTACACTGCAGGTGCGAAGGAAAGTTGCGCTACAGGTCTCATCCGATACTCGCCGCGACGATGCCGCCGCCGCCGCGATCTGCTACGCAGGGCAGGTAAGGGAGGTCAAGGACATGGCCAACAAGAAAGTCGTGGTCGCCGGCGCGACCGGTCTCGTCGGCAGCGCCGCCTTGCGACACTTCGGCGCATCCGGCGATTGCGAGCGCATCGCGCTGTCGCGCCGCAAGCCGCGCGAGCTCTACGGCGCGCGGCACGTGCCGATCGATCTCGCCAATGCCGAGGATTGCCGCCGTGCCGCGGCCGCGCTCGCCGGTGCAACGCACCTGATCTATGCCGCGCTCTATGAGGCGCCCAGCCTGGTCGATGGCTGGCGCGATGCCGGGCAGATCGCAACCAACGACCGGATGCTGCGCAATCTGATGGGCGTCCTCGAACCCGCAGCGCCCGACCTCAAGCATGTCGCGCTGCTGCAGGGCACCAAGGCTTATGGTGTGCACGTCCGGCCGCTCACGGTGCCGGCGCGCGAGGGCCGCTCGGAAATGTACGAGCAGCCGAATTTCTACTGGGCGCAGGAGAATTTCCTGCGCGAGCTGCAGCGCGGCAAGAGCTGGTACTGGAGCATCCTGCGTCCGGTCCTGATCATCGGCGAAGCCATGGGCGGCGCGATGGATTTGATCCCGCCGCTCGGCGTCTATGCGGCGGTACTGCGCGCGCAGGGCAGGCCGCTGGATTATCCCGGCGGGGCGCCGCGCGTCGCCCAGGCGGTCGACGTCGACCTCCTGGCGCGCGCGATCGCATGGTCGGGCGAGACCCAGGCCGCGCGCAACGAGGCGTTCAACGTCACCAATGGCGACGTCTTCACCTGGGAAAATATCTGGCCGTCGGTCGCTGATGCGCTCGAGATGGCGCCGGGCCGGCATGTGCCGCTGTCGCTGGCGCAGGAATATCCGAATTGGATTCCGCTATGGGACGAGCTGCGCAGCAGGCACGATCTGATCGCGCCGGGTCTGGAGGAGTTCGTCGGCCTGTCGTTCCAATATGCCGATTACAGCATGCGCTACGGGCAGACCGAATCCGGTCCGCCCTCGATCGTCTCGACGGTGAAGATCAACCAGGCCGGTTTCACCGAGATGATGGACACCGAGGTGATGTTCCGGAAGTGGTTTAGGCTGGCGAAGGCGAGCCGGCTGCTGCCGTGAGTTGTTGGAGTCGTGCTCTGGCCGCTTGCTCCTCCCTCTCCCTATTCTCTTGTCCGCCGAAGCCCGCCTTCGGGCGAAGGCGGATGCGGGGAGAGGGTTGGGGTGAGGGGCTCGTTCCGCAAATATAGTCGAAAACGAACTCGCGGAGATCGCCCCTCACCCGGCGCTTCGCGCCGACCTCTCCCCGCAAGAGCGGGGCGAGGTGACTTCCTACGAAAATGCCCGCTCCATCGCCTTGCGCGTCTTGATCGTGTCGTTCGCTTCGTCGACCTCGACGTCGCTCCATCGCACCACCGCGCCATGGGCGACGTCGTTCTTCAGCTTGACGCGATGGGCGAGCCCGATCGGGAGCGCGCCGGTGGCGAGGCTCGCAGCAGCCGGCATCAGTTTGCCCCACACCGTGTAGCCGCCTTCGCCGTCGAGCATCTCGCCGGCGCGCAGATTGCGCTTGGCCACCGACGCGACGTCGCCGCGGAAGCCGCGCGGCTGTCCGGTCGGCTCGTTGCGCAGCGCCGCCGACAGCACCGAAATATTCAGCTCGAGCCCGATCAGATGATAGGGCTTGTACATCGCGGCATAGCGGCCGGACGCATCGGTCTTGAGACCGTATTGCTTGAAGCAATCGGCGGCATAATCGTTCGGCGCCTCCAGCACCACATAGACGCCCCAGCGCAGATCGCGAAACACGGGGCGGCCGTCGCGCTCCAGCGACGACACCACCTCGACGATGCCGGATTTCTCCAGCACGCCGCCCGCCTCGCGCGGCCGCATCACATGCGGCAGATCGTCGACGCCGCAGGGCGGAAACAGCAGTCCCTCCGACGGCACGTCGAGGGTGCAGGCGTTGGCGATCGCCGCCATCTCGATCGCGGATTTGGTGCCGTCGAGGAAGGAGTTGAACATCTGCGGGTTCATGCCGGCGGATTGCGCCTCACCCGGGGTGAGCCCGTAATGCTGCCACACCCCCTCCGGTGTCACGTCATGATAGGCCGGCAGGTACTTGGTGCCCTTGCCGGCGGCGACGACGCGAAAGCCGGTGGCGCGCGCCCAGTCGACCATCTCCGCGGTCAGCGCCGGCTGGTCGCCATAGGCGAGCGAATAGACCACGCCGGCCTTGCGTGCCTCTTCGGCGAGCAGCGGGCCCGCCAGCACATCGGCCTCGACATTGACCATCACGACATGCTTGCCGGCCGCGATCGCCGCGCGGGCATGGCGGATGCCGACGGCGGGATTGCCGGTTGCTTCCACCACGACATCGAACGTGCCGCCGGCGCTCGCGCGTGCGCCGTCGTCGGTGAAGGTGGTCGCGTTGATCCGCGCCTCGTCCCAGCCGACGGTGCGACACGCCTCGCGGGCGCGATCGCGATCGAGATCGACGATCACGGGCACCTCGAGCCCCGGCGTATGCGGCACCTGCGACAGGAACATCGAGCCGAATTTTCCGGCGCCGATCAGGACAACGCGCACCGGCTTGCCGGCGGCGGCGCGGGTTTTGAGGAGGTGATGCAGGTTCATGTGCTGGTTGCCATCGGATTTGATCGCGCGGATGCGACGAGGAAAAGGCCGTCATTCCGGGGCGCGACGAAGTCGCGAGCCCGGAATCCATTGTACTACGAACCGTGCGGTTAAATGGATTCCGGGCTCTCGCTTCGCGAGCCCCGGAATGACGGGGTCTCGAGAGCTTACTCCGCCGCCTGCCGCGGCGCACGGGCCAGCCGCAGCAGCGCGTCGTCGGCAACCGTCTGGATCGGCGTGAAGTCGCGATGCGCGATGTAATCCGGCCGCGTCGGGGTGCGGATGTAGTTGGAGACCGCGTTCAAGGTCAGATAGACGATCTTGCGCGGGTAGGGCGTGATGTTGGCCGCTCGATCCGTGCACCAGATTGCCGTGGAACATCAGCATCCCGCCGGGCTTGCCGGTCGGCGCGACGATGCCGCCCTGCTTGACGAGGCGGGTCACGGTCTCCTCGTCCAGCGTCCACAGCGGGTAGGACGTGGTTTCGAGATCGTGCGAGGCCTTGAGGTCGCCAGCGGTCTGGCTCTGCGGCACCAGCATCAGCGGGCCGTTGATCGGCATCACCTCGTCGAGGAAGATCGCGATGTTCATCGCGCGCGGCTCCGGCATGCCGTCGTCGCGCTTCCAGGTGCCGTAATCCTGGTGCCACTGCCAGACGTCGCCGGTGAAGGCCGCCTTGGCGTTGATCTTGAACTGGTGCATGTAGACCTTCTCACCGAACAGCTGCTCGATCGGGTCGATCATGCGCGGATGCGCGCCGAGGATGCCGAACGCCTCGTTGTAGAGATGCGCGGCGAAAGCCGTGCGCGGCGCGCCGCTCTTCTCGCGCCACACCTCGGGACGGTTGGCGTCATAGATCGCGACCGCCTCGCGGGCGAGGAAATCGACCTCTTCCTGGTTGAACAGCTCGGGCAGGAACAGCCAGCCTTCGCGGTGGAAAAATTCGACCTGTTCTTGGGTCAGTTTCATGGTTCTTTCCTCCTGTTGTTATGATTGTCATTTCGGGGCAATGCGAAGCATCGAACCCGGAATCTCGAGGTTCCCCGATGCGCAATTGCGCATCTGTGGTCTGGTCCTTCGGACCATCCCGGAACGACAGCCCTACTCACGCCGCCACGTTGATGGCCCTCAGCTTCTGTTCGGTCATCCGCCCCGCCGTCTGCGCATGCGCCAGCGCGGCAGCCTCGGCGGCGGCGGCATTGCCGGAGAAAATATGCGCGGCGATGGCCTCGTGCTCGGTCCAGGCGCTGTCGCGGTAATCGAGCTCGGCGAGCACAGTCGCCATCGAGCGGCGCATATGCGGCCACTGCGGTGTGATCATCTCCTCAATCGCGGAATTGCCGGCGAGCCGATAGATCGCGCTGTGGAAGTCGACGTCGAGCGCGATCAGCCGCGCCAGCGGCGCGTGGTCGTCGATCGCGCGGCCGGCCTCGAGCGCGGCCTCGAGCTGTGTGCGTGCCGCCGCATCCTCTTTCACATGCGTCGCGGCAAGCCGTGCGGCGAGCGCATCGATGGCGCCGCGCACTTCATACAGCTCGCGGATCCGCTGCGGATCGAGCTGCGTCACCTCGAAGCCGCGCTTGCCGCTCTCCGCGACGAGACCCTGGCGATGCAACAGATGCAGTGCGTGCGAGATCGGCTGGCGCGAGACGCCGAGCTTTTCAGCCAATTCGTTCTGGGTGATGCGCTGGCCGGGCAGCAATGTGCGGTCGATGATCGCTTCGAGCAATCGCCCGTAGACCTGGTCGATCAGGTTCGGAAGCGGGTCCAACGGGATCATGCTTTCAGTCCAATTTGGAATACGGAATTCCGTATTCGAAATAGACGCTACTGCGGGTTGCGAAAGCGGTCAAGGCAACAGTTTTCGGCGCCGATAAGCCGTTGATATATTGATGTTTTCTTCCAAGGCTTGATGAGCGCCTCGATTGCGGCGGAGATTTGCCTCGGAGCGATGGGCACCGTGGCCCGGGCGGATAATGAGCTCAGTGAGGTGAGCGTCGTGCAGGGCTCCCTCCCCCCTTCTTGTCCGCCGAAGCCTCTTGGCGAAGGCGGATGCGGGGAGAGTGGGGAGGGGTGGCCCCGGGCGCCGGCGCGAAAGATCGGCGCTGCTGTCCCAATGCGATGCCGTTGCGCCCCGCTACCTCGCCTTGCCCAGCTCCATCAGCATCCGCGTCATCAGATAGAGCCGCGGCACGATCGAGTTGGTGTCGATGTATTCGTCGCGCGCGTGATAGCCCCAGCCGGCGAGGCCGAAGCTCTCGACCACGATCGCCTTGCCGCTGCGCGCGGCGTAGCCGGCGTCGGTCGCGCCGCCGGTCATCTCCGCAATGTCGAGCGTGCGGTCGAGCTCGGCATAGATCGCCTGTCCCTGTTTTGCGAGTGCGCGGCCGCGATCGTTTGCGATGAAAGGCGGGCGGCCGGCGACGACCTTCACGCTCACCTCGGTGTCGGGGATCAGTCTGTCCTTTACCTTCTCGTCGAGTGCCGCTTGCAGCTTCTGCACGCCGTCCGGAATGGTGAGACGGATATCGGCGCCGGCGGTGGCATGATCGGGAATCTGGTTGCGCACCGTGCCGGCCTTCGCGGTGGTCCAGTTCAGCTGCGTGCCGGGAATGGATTTCGCGACGTCCTGGGTTTGCAGCAATTGATGCGCGAGCTCGAGCAGCGCGTTGCGGCCGAGCTGCGGTGCGGCGCCGGCATGCGAGGCCTTGCCCTTCACATCGATCGTGCCGGTCGCGGTGCCGCTAGCGCCGAGCAGCAGGCTCTCATTCCTGGCGACCGGCGATGCCACGGTCGGCTCGCAGGACAAGACCACATCGTGCTGGTCGGCGAGCTCGGCGATGATCTCGCCGGAACCGATCGAGCCGACCTCCTCATCCGGATTGAACGATACCGTAAGCCTGGCGTAGTCGTGCCAGCCCGCGTCGTTCAGGATCTTCAGCGAATGCAGGATGACGGCGATGCCGCCCTTGTCGTCGGCGATGCCGGGTCCATAGATCCTGCTGCCCTCGACCTTGTAGGGCTGGCTGTCGAGGATGCCGTGCTCATAGACCGTATCCATATGCGCGATCAGCATCAGCTTCCTGCTGCCGGTCCCTTCAAATGTGCCGATCACCATGTCGGCGCCGGCACCCTTCGTGGTCTTGCGGCGCTCGGTCCTGGCGCCGAGCGCCTTCAGCCGCGCTTCGGTGTAGTCGGCCATCTTGTTCAGGCCGTCGACATCGCTGGAGCCTGATTCGATCAGCACCATGTCGTGCAGGCTCTCGATCACGGCCGGTTGGGCCTGCTCGGCGGCCGCGCGCAGCTTCTCATCCGCGGCGGCAAGAGCGGAGGACGAGGCGAGGGCGAGCAGTCCGGCCGACGCGAGCAATTTGATGGATCGTTTCATGATTGTCCTCCCTGCGTGAGCGCAGCGAGAGACTAGCATCGCGATCCAGCCGCGTCAGGCGCGATCGAGCACCTCGACATCAAGTGCTTCGATCTCGGCCGGCTCGGCGGTCGCGTCGATCGCCGCGATTCTGTCGCCTGCGATCGTGACCCGCAGCACGACGCGCAGTCTGCCGCCGAGAATGACGGCAACGCCGATCTCGCCGTCGACCAGCGCCGGCTTCGCGGCCTGAGCGCGTCCCTTGAAGCTTTCGGCGACCGCCGCCGCGCCGCGGATCACCGGCAGCGAGCCGAGCCGCTGCGCGGCCTGATCGGCGCGCACCACGACGTCGGGCGCGAGCACCGCAAGCAGCCCCTCGAAATCGCCGTTGCGGGACGCCGCAAGGAAAGCCTCGACGATGCCGCGCTGCCGGCTGAGATCGGCATCCGGCGCAGGCGGCGTGCCCTGCACGCGGCGACGCGCGCGGCTTGCCAGTTGCCGCGCGGCGGCCGGCGTGCGCCCGACGATCGGCGCGATCTCCTCGAACGGCACCGCGAACATGTCGTGCAGCACGAAGGCCAGCCGCTCGGCCGGCGCCAGCGTTTCCAGCACCACGAGCAACGCCGCACCGACCGAGTCCGCCATCTCGGTCTCGCGCTCGGACGGATTGTCGGCGATCGGCTCGGGCACGTGCGCCCCCATCGGCTCCTCGCGGCGCGATTTGCGCGCACGCAGCATGTCGAGGCAGATCCGCGCGGTCACCGTGGTCAGCCATCCGCCGAGATTGTCGACCGCGGCGGCATCGGTGCGGCCGAGCCGCAGCCAGGTTTCCTGCACCGCGTCGTCGACTTCGGCGGTCGAGCCGAGCATGCGATAGGCCACCGCCCGCAGCCGCGGCCGGTTGGCCTCGAACTGCTCAGCCAGAAATTTCTTCTCGTGCATCGGTCACATTCCCTTGGTCCGCTCCGTCATGGCCATGACGAACGAAACTGGGCCGATGTGACAACAGATCGGCACGGCGGCGTCAAAAGGCAAATCAGGAGACTGACATGATGAAAGCCCGCATGAACCACCCGGTGATGGTTGTTCCCGAGGCCATGAAGGCGCTGCAGGCGCTCAGCGAAAGCACCAAACAGGCCTTGCCGGAAAAGCTGCTCGAACTGGTCCATCTGCGCGCCAGCCAGATCAACGGTTGCAGCGTCTGCGTCGATATGCACCCAAAACTCGCCCGGCGCGCCGGCGAGACCGACGAACGGCTGTTCGCGGTCGGCGCCTGGCGCGATGCGCCGTATTTCACCGACGCCGAACGCGCCGCGCTGGCGCTGACGGAAGCGGTCACCCGGCTCAGCGATCGCGAGGATCCGGTCACGGACGCGGTGTGGGACGAGGCCGCGAAGCATTTCGACGAGCAGCAGCTTGCATCCTTGGTGCTGGGCATCGCGGCGATCAATGTCTGGAACAGGCTGAACGTCGCCGTGCGTCAGCCGGTCGGTGCGTGGAAGGTGTGAGAGCTCTCCCTCTCCCCGTTCTCTTGTCCGCCGAAGCCCGCCTTCGGGCGAAAGCGGATGCGGGGAGACGGTTGGTGAGGGGCTCTCTCCGCGAGCAGTGTAGTCGGATAGACCTGTCCCCCTCACCCGGATCACATTTCGCTACGCTGCATGATCCGACCTCTCCCCGCAAGCGGGGCGAGGTGAAGTGTTGGGCCGGCTCAGCCCGCCAAAAATTCCAGCACGATCTCGCAGTAGCGCTGCGGGGCCTGCTCGAACATCGGGTGCGTGGTGCCGGGGATCATCTCGGTACGCGCACCCTTCACGTTGGCGGCGAGCGCGTGCAGCACCTTCGGCAGCATGCCCTTGGTGTTGGCGCCGCCGATGAACAGCGTCGGCGTCTTGATCGCCTCGGCGTCCGCCTTCGAGAATGGCGGCCGCTGGTCGCGGGTCTGGCCGATCAGCGTGGTCGCGTTATCGCGCAGCAGCTGCTTGGAAGTTGCCGGAATCCGCTTCCAGGCACCGGGGCCTTCCAGCGCGTCCATGAAGATCTGCAAGCCGCCATCGACGTTGCCCTTGGCGATCACCTCGGCGGAAGCCGCGATCCGCGCCGCCAGTGGTGAGGGGCCCGGCTTGAAATCCGGATCGAGGGTCGCGTCGAGTTCGCCGCCGGGTTCGGCGAGGATCAGCCTGCGCAGCAGGTCCGGCCTTCGCTGCGCGACGCGGAAGCAGATATGGCCGCCGCGGGAATGCCCCATCAGGTCGACCGGTTTGGTGTCGAAGGCCTCGATGAAGGCGATCACATCGTCGACATGCTGGGCGATCGAATAGGTGTCGCCGACGCCGTCCCAATGCGCCGGGAAGAAATGCCGCAGGCTGACCGCGATCACGCGATGCGCCTGCGTCAGCGGCCCGAGCACCGCCGACCAGATCCGGAAATCGCACAGCGAGCCATGCACGCAGAGCAGCGGCGGCCCCTTGCCGCTCTCTTTGCCGATATCGAGATAGGGCATGTCGAAACCGTTGACGTGGAGACTGTGCATTCGGGGGCTCGCGGACGGGCAGGAGATGTTGTTGATTTGGCCCAAGTTCCCACGGAATTCGGGTGGATAGCAACATTCTCCAAGCCTAGATTTCAGATCAACAGCAGGCTCACGCGTGAGCCGAAGCAACGATATCAGGGAACATCTGGAGCGAGCCATGACCGGCCAGCATTTTGCAATCTTCGAGACCATGATCGGCGCCTGCGGCGTCGTCTGGGGCGAGCACGGCGTCACCGGCGTGCAGCTGCCGATGGGCACCGAGGAGAAAACCCGCAAGCGGATTGCCCAGCGCAACGGCGAGGTCACCGAGGCGGCCCCGCCGGCCGAGGTGCAGCACGCGATCGACGGCATGATCGAGCTGCTTGCCGGCAAGCCGAACGACCTCGCCGACATCGTGCTCGATCTCGACGGGGTGCCGGAGTTCAACCGCGGTGTCTACGACATCGCGCGGAAGATTCCGCCGGGCAAGACCATGACCTATGGTGACATCGCCAAGCAGCTCGGCGGCGTCGAGCTGTCGCGCGACGTCGGCCAGGCATTGGGCCGCAACCCGTGCCCGATCGTGGTGCCCTGCCACCGGGTGCTCGCGGCCGGCAACAAGCCGGGCGGCTTCTCGGCCAATGGCGGCGTGGTGACCAAGCTGAAGATGCTCGAGATCGAGGGCGCGGTGGTGAACCACACGCCGAGCTTGTTCGATTGAGCGGCGCAAGTTGCGAAACCGTGGGGTGGGCAAAGGGAGCGCAAGCGAACGTGCCCACCCTTCTTGCACCGTGCGCTTGAAGGCGGGCACGCTTCGCTTTGCCCACCCTACGGGTCGACCCCTCCAGGGGAGGGTGAAGCGCCCGCCTACTTCACCGTCTCGCACACGAACCCATTGCCCTTCCGCTTGATCTTGCCGACGGTCGGCGAGGGGAAATGCGCGGGGCAGCACAGCGTGTCGGTGTCGCAATAGCGTTCCAGGAAGCTGCGCCGCGTCTTCGCTGCCAGTGCCGGGTCGACGTCGAACTTCGGCGACAGCTCCGGATAAAGCGTCTGGATCGGCGAGTGCATCAGATCGCCGGCAAACACCGCGTCATCCTTGCCGCGGCCGAGAGTGAAGGCGACATGGCCCGGGGTGTGGCCGGGCGTCGGCAGGATGCGCAGGTGATCGCCGATCGCAAAATCAGTGCCGACGAGCTCGGCGCGCTTGGCCTCGACCACGGGCAGCACGCTGTCGACGAAGGGCGGGACCTCCGCCTTGGCATTGGTCTCGGTCCAATAGTCGAATTCGCTCTTGTCGAACACGTAGCGCGCGTTCGGGAAGGTCGGCACCCAGCGGCCGTTCTCCAGCCGCGTGTTCCAGCCGACATGATCGACATGCAGATGCGTGCACATCACATAGTCGATGTCACCGACCGAAAAGCCCGCCGCCGCGAGGCCGCGCAGATAATTGTCATCGGTCTTCATATTCCAGGTCGGCCGCGTCGGGCGCGGCTTGTCATTGCCGATGCAGCTGTCGATCAGGATGGTGTGGTGCGGTGTCTTCACGATGTAGGACTGGAATGCCAGGATCAAGGTGTCGCTGTCGTCGAGCGCACCGGCCGCCTTCATCCAGGCGCGGTTCTCGGCGAGCAGCTCCGGCGTCAAGCCGGGAAACATGTCCTGCGCGGGCAGGAACTTGCCTTCCTCCTCGACAATGCGATGAATGGTGAGATCGCCGGCTGAAAATTTCAGGCTCATGGTGATTCCTTGGATAAGGTCGGTGCGCGTCGCGCACGGTGAGGTGATGATGTCGGCGCGGTAGCCAACGCCGCAAGCGCTTCGTTCGGCCGGCCGTACCGGGCTGCCGCCGTCGTCATCACAAGATCGAGATCGGCAATCGTCGACACGAGCGCAAGGCTCGCGCCGGGAAGCGAGGGAGACGTGCGTGCATCTTCATCTCCCCGCCTTTGTCCGGTTACGCCGGCGGCGGCGCCGAGATCTTCACCGACGGCCGCTCCAGCATTTTCTGGTAGAACGCGTCGAGCTTCGGATAGGCCTTGCGCCAGCCGCAATCGGCGAAGCGGAAATCGGCGTAGCCGAGCACGCAGACGAGGCCGATCTGTGCGATGTCGAACGACGAGCCATCGAGCACGTCCGGCCGGTTCTCGAACCGCGCCATACCGGCCCAGGCCCGGTTCCAGTGATCGTCATACCAGGCCTGCCACAGCGAGCCCTGCGGCCGCACCATCTTCTCGTAGCGGCACAGCAGCATGGAATCGAGCATGCCGTTGAGCAGCGAATGATCGGTCTTCAGCTGCCAGCGTCGTGGGCCGTAGCCCGGGATCAGCCGGCCGCCGCCGATCTCGTTGAGATATTCGACGATGACGTAGGAATCCAGGATCACATCGCCATGGTCGAGGATCAGCACCGGCAGCTTCTTCAGCGGCGAGATCCTGGAGTATTCGTCGTTGGCCGTGCCGGGCGCAACGGTCGCCGGCACGAATTCGATCTTGTCGATCAGGCCAAGCTCGATCGCCGCGATGCGCACCTTGCGGGCGAACGGGGAGGCGGGAGAGAAGGTGAGTTTCATGGATGGTCCTTGCGCGGGCTATCGAATTTGAGCGTCATTGCGAGGAGCGAAGCGACGAAGCAATCCATTTGTCCGCTTGCTTGGATAGATGGATTGCTTCGCTTCGCTCGCAATGACGGCGGTGGCGCTGGCTGGACCTCAAGCCGCGACGATTTCCTGGCGCTGCTCGCCGAGGCCTTCGATGCCGAGCGTCACGACGTCGCCGACATTGAGATATTGCGGCGGCTTCATGCCGGTGCCGACGCCAGGCGGAGTGCCGGTGGTGACGATGTCGCCGGGCAGCAGCGTCATGAACTGCGAGACGTAGGAGATGCACTTCGCCATGGTGAAGATCATGGTCGAGGTCGAGCCGGTCTGGCGGCGTTGGCCGTTGACGTCGAGCCACATCGAGAGCTTCTGCACGTCGGCGATCTCGTCCTTGGTGGCGAGCCACGGGCCGACCGGACCGAACGTGTCGTGCGACTTGCCCTTGGTCCACTGACCGAGGCGCTCGATCTGGAAATTGCGCTCGGAGACGTCGTTGCAGATGCAGTAGCCGGCGACATGGTTCAGTGCGTCGGCTTCCGAGACATACTTGGCGCGGGTGCCGATGATCGCTGCGATCTCGACTTCCCAGTCGAGCTTGGTCGAGCCGCGCGGCTTCTCGACCGCGTCGTTCGGGCCCGACAGCGCCGTGTTGGCCTTGAGGAAGAAGATCGGCTCCGACGGAATCGGGTTGCCGGTTTCCTTGGCGTGGTCGGTGTAGTTCAATCCGATCGCGACGAACTTCGAGATGCCCGTGACCGGGGCGCCGAAGCGCGGCTTGCCGGAGACGGCGGGCAGGGAGGCGGGATCGAGGGCAGCGAGCTTCTTCAGCGATTCCGGCGAATAGGCCTCTCCGGTCAGGTCCTTCAGGTGAGCCGAGAGGTCGCGGAGTTGGCCGGATTTATCGATCAGACCGGGCTTTTCCGCACCCTTTTCGCCATAACGAACAAGCTTCATGTTGATCACTCCCTACGATGTCCTGAGGATTGTTACTGGTATACCTCGACACGCTTCATGGAACAGCGCGGGCGGAAATTCAACCGCCATGAGGCCGCTGCATTGCTGCCAAGCCTTATTTCAAGGCCGGTTCGGGCCGATCACTCCAGCGCGATGAACCTGAACGCATTGCCGTCGCGCTTGATGTGGCCGGCATTGAAATGCCCGCCGATCACCAGCGTGGGCGTGTCGGCAAAGCGTGAGAACAGCTCGCGCCGCGTCACCGCCGACTGCTTCTGGTCGGAGTCCGCGGTCGACGACCAGTCGAGGTGATACATCTGGCAGGGATGATGCGCGACGTCGCCGGTCAGCAGCCCTTCCTCTCCCGCCGACCTGATGTGGATGCTCATGTGGCCGGGGCTATGCCCCGGCGTCGGGATCAGCGTGATCTCCTCGGTCAGGCGGTGGTCGCTCGGCACCAGCTCGGCCTTGCCGGCGTCCGCGATCGGCTTCACGGAATCGGCGAACACCGCGGCGTGCGCAGCATCGTCACTGTGGTCGCGCCAGTGCTCGAATTCGGTCCTGCCGAATACGTAACGTGCGTTGGCGAAGGTCGGCACCCATTTGCCGCCGGCGAGCTTCGTGTTCCAGCCGACATGGTCGACATGCAGATGCGTGCACAGCACGGTGTCGATGCTGTCAGGGGCAAATCCCGCCGCGGTCAGCTTCTCCAGGAACGGATCGCTGCGGTTGTTCCAGGTCGGCACGTTGCGGCCCTGCTTGTCGTTGCCGAGCCCGGTGTCGACGATGATGCGGTGCTCCGGCGTCTCCACCAGCAGCGAGTGGATCGACATTTTCAGCCGGCCGTCCTCATTGGCGAAATGCGGGATCAGCCAGGGCAGGCTCTGGATCTCCTCCCGGCCGGCGAGCGGCAGGATGAAGCGGGTGCTGCCGACGGTCTCGAGCTCGACGACCTTGGTGATTTTGACCTTGCCGATCGTCCATTGCATGCGGCGTGCCCTCCGTTTTTTGTTCTCTGGCCCGACCATGCTTGTTTCCGCGTGCCGGCGCAATGGATCAAGTCGGCGCCTCCTGCGTTACCGCCTCGTTGGACCAAGGAGTGCGCGAATGCCGGAACTCACAATCTCCCCCGAAAAGGTCGGCTTCTTGATCGAGAAGGCGCGCGAATTCGACGTCAAGGAGGGCATCGTCGATCCGGACTCCGGCTCGAACGGCGCCGACGACGAGATGATCGACGTGCTGGAGGATGACGGCAATGATCCGGTGGCGCGCGAGATCACCGGCTTCATTGACGCGCTGACCGAGGACGAGCAGGTCGATCTGGTTGCGCTGATGCGGCTCGGCCGTGGCGACGCCACGATCGAGGAATGGGCCGATCTGCGCCGCGAGGCCGCGCGCGGCCGCAACGGCCGTACCGCGAGCTATCTGCTGGGCGAGCCGATGCTCGGCGATTTTCTTGCCGAAGGGCTCGACGAGTTCGGCCTTTCGCCGAACGACGAGCGCATCACGCCGATCCAGTAGGAGGAGCTGTTCACTTACCTCGCCCCGCTTGCGGGGAGAGGTCGGATTGCATGCAGCGAAGCGGAATGCAATCCGGGTGAGGGGGAGCTTCCGCAGTCTCTGCCGTCACCTTTTTCGCGGCGAGAGCCCCTCACCCCAACCCTCTCCCCGAATCCGCCTTCGCCCGAAGGCGGGCTTCGACGGACAAGAGAACGGGGAGAGGGAGAAGCAAAACATCCGCGTGTTATCGCGCGCAGTCGACGATCACGGTACCGATCTTGTCGCCCTTCTCGACCGCGAGATGGGCGTCGGCGGTCTCGGCCAGCGCGAATTGGCCGGCGATGTTGTGCACGCGGGTACCCGACTCCAACCATTTGGTGATGTCGGCCTGCGCGGCCGCGAGCAACGTCGGCGGCAGCGCGAACAGCACCAGCGTGCGCACCGCGATGCATTTCTCCATCAATTCGCGCACCGGCAGCGTGGGCGTGCGGTTGCCGTTGCTGGCATAGACCGCGATGGTCGAGTTCATCGCCATGAGCTTCAGCGTGGTGGCGAGGTTGCCGCCGAAATCGACGTCGATCACGCGGTCGACGCCGCGGTTCTCGGTGAAGGCCATCACCTTGGCGACGACGTCCTCGGTTCGGTAGTTGACGACGGCGTCGGCGCCGGCCAGCCGCGCTTCGACGTCCTTGACCTCTGAACTGACGGTCGCGATCACGCGCGCGCCGCCCCACTTCGCCAATTGCACGGCGTAGTGACCGACCGCGCCGGCGCCGCCGGTGACCAGCACCGTTTGCCCTGCGATCGGACCGTCGGCAAACAGCGCGCACCACGCGGTCATGCAGGGGATGCCGAGCGTAGCACCTGCGGCGAACGACACGTCCTGCGGCAGCGGCGTCACCAGGTAGTCGGCGAGCGCGATGTATTCGGCCGCGGTGCCGAAGGCGCGGCCGTTGCGCTGGCCGTTGAACAACCAGACGCGGTCGCCGACCGCAAAGCGCGTCACGCCTTCACCGACCTGATCGATGATCCCCGCGCCGTCGCTGTTCGGGATCACGCGCGGGAATTCCATCGCGCGATAGTTGCCGCTGCGGCGGCCGACATCGGCCGGATTCACGCCCGACGCTTCGAGGCGGACGCGGACTTCGCCAGGGCCCGCGTCAGGCGTCGGCATCTCACCGACAGTGAGCACCGTCGGCGCCGCGCCGGTTTTTTCGTACCAGACTGCTCTCATCTAGCGCCCCTTTCCGAAGTTCGTGAACTCGTCCAGCGACCTCGTGCGCGAACTTCGGAAAGCAAGAGGGCGCTAGAAGACTCATGAATCTCTAGTGCCGCTTGACCGATTTGAAGCTCCAAACCGGTCTCGCCGCATACAGTGCAGGAGCTTCAAATCGGCGGCACTAGAGCGTGCCCGGGAAGGCGCCGCCGTCGAGCAGAATGTTCTGCCCGGTGATGAAGCCGGCCTTGTCGCCGCACAGGAACGCGCAGGCATAGCCGAACTCGTCGGGACGGCCGAAGCGGCCGGCGGGGTTCAGCTTGGCGCGCTCGGCCAGCACCTGGTCGGCCGAGATGCCGCGCTTCTCGGCCTCGGGCTTGGCGGTGCCGCGCAGGCGGTCGGTGTCGAACGGGCCCGGCAGCAGGCCGTTGATGGTGACATTGTTGATCACGGTCTTGCGCGACAGGCCGGCGACGAAGCCGGTGAGGCCGGCGCGGGCGCCGTTGGAGAGGCCGAGGATCTCGATCGGCGCCTTCACGGCGGCCGAGGTGATGTTGACGATGCGGCCGAACTTGCGCGCCATCATGCCGTCGACGGTTGCCTTGATCAGCTCGATCGGCGTCAGCATGTTGGCATCGATCGCCTTGATCCAGTCGTCGCGGGTCCAGTTGCGGAAATCGCCGGGCGGCGGGCCGCCGGCATTGTTGATCAGGATGTCCGGTTCGGGGCAGGCCCTGAGCACGGCCTCGCGTCCGGCCGCCGTCGTGATGTCGCCGACGATCTCGGTCACCGTGACGGACGGATGGGCCTTGCGGATGTCGTCGGCGGTCTGCTTCAGCGCCTCGGCGCCGCGCGCCGTCAGGGTGACGTGCACCCCTTCATTGGCGAGCGCGATCGCGCAGGCACGGCCTAGTCCCTTGCTCGATGCGCAGACGATGGCCCGGCGGCCTTTGATTCCAAGATCCACGAGTTCACTCCCTGTGATGTCGGGTCGGTTTGTAAGGTTTCGATGGCGCCAGTCTAGCCAGGCTCGGCCGCGGCGATAAGGGAGGTGCAATGCATAAGTGCATGCCGGGCCGGAGCGGCCGGGCCAGCGCAACGGGCTAGATGCGCTGCTCCCGCCGCAGCCGCTCGATCGCCATGGTAGCTTCGGGCGGCAGCGAGCGGAATCCGGCCTGACCCGCCGCGGAGAACAGCGGCCGCAATTGCGATCCGTTGAGGAATTGCGGCTGCTTCGCCAGCGGCACCAGCTGGTCGAACACCAGCACCAGCGTGGTCACCACAAGGCCGACCCTGACCGCGCCGAGCAGCGCGCCGCCCAGCCGGTCGCCGATCCCGATCTCCGCGCCGATGGTGTCGTCGAGCATCGTCCGCGCCATCTTTCCGAGGATGACGCCGGTCAGCAGGAACAGGCCGAACAGCAGCACCCCGTTGGGCGGAAACGGCGACGACGGCAGCGTCGCGATGTGTGGCCCGATCATCGCCAGCACCGCGACCGCAATCGGCATGGCGACCAGATAGGCCAGGATGGTGACCGCGCTGCGCAGCAGGCCGGTGGTGAAGCCGGTGACGACTGCGAACAGCAGCCCGAGGATCACGACGATGTCGAAGAGGTTCATGGATGACGATTTCCTGCCCCGATCTCCTACGGTTCCCAGGTTGATGAAACCGGTTTGCATCGAGGACAATTGTAGCAATCAATCGTCCGTGTTCCGCAACCTGTCGATGTCCGGCCTATGCGATGCCGGTAAAGAAATCATCCTCCTCGCCCGCCACAGGCGTCATTCCGGGCGCGACGAACGTGCGAGTTCGTAGCCCGGATGGAGCGCAGCGCAATCCGGGGAGCCTGTGCGCGAAATCCCGGATTACGCTTCGCTTCATCCGGGCTACGATGTCTCGTATTGGCCGCGATCGTTACCGCGCCCGCATCTCCGCCCTGGTCATATCGGCCGCCTTCCGCCGGCGTGTCGAGCAGCCGCCTGGTCATCTTGAAGCCCGCGACCATGGTCTCGACGTCGCTGTCCTCGCCGTGTCAGTCACGTATGTTTCCCCCACTCTCTTGCCGTTCGGCTACGACAACATCCGCATCAGCTTCTCCAGTCGCGCGACCTTCGCGCCATAGGGCGGATAGAGATCGGCGAGCCGGTTGAAGCGCGAGCGGTAGAACACCGGCTTCAGCTTGGTCAGCGTCTTGAATCCCCATTCGCCGTGATAGGCGCCGGTGCCGGACGCGCCGACGCCGCCCATCGGCTGATAGGCCTGCGCGAAATGGAACAGGCAGTCGTTGACGGTGACGCCGCCGGACACCGTGCGCGCCAGCACCGCGTCGCGGGCGGCATTGTCGGTGCCGAACCAGTACAGCGCCAGCGGGCGGTCGCGCTTGTTGATGAAGGCGATCGCCTCATCGGTGTCGCGGGTGCCGATGATCGGCAGCAGCGGTCCGAAGATCTCCTCCTGCATCACGGTCATCTCGGGCGTCGCATCGACGATGACGGTGGGCGGAAATTTGCGCACTCCCTTCCATTCGGGATCGTTCGGCGCCGCCGGCTGCATGATGGTCGCACCCTTTGCGGCGGCGTCGGCGACGAGGCGTTCGAGCCGGGCGTAGTGCCGGTCCGAGACGATCGAGGTGTAGTCGGGATTTTTCGGATTGGTACCGAACATGTGCTGCATATGGCCCAGCAGCCGCATCGCGAACGGCTGCACCGCGGCTTGCGGCAGCAGCACGTAATCGGGCGCGATGCAGGTCTGCCCGGCATTGAGCAGCTTGCCATAGGCGATGCGCTGCGCGGCCTCGTCGATGTCGGCGGAGCCGTCGACGATCGCGGGCGACTTGCCGCCGAGCTCGAGCGTCACCGGCGTCAGATTGCGGCCACAGGCTTCCGCGACCAGCCGGCCGATCCGGGTCGAGCCGGTGAAGATCAGATGGTCGAACGGCAGCGCGGCGAAGGCCTTTGCAACGTCGTCGTCGATCGCGGTGACCGCGAGCTCGGTGGGGTCGAATTTCTTTTCAATCGCCTCGGCCAGCAGTTCGGCGAAGCGCGGCACCAGCTCGCTCGGCTTGATGATGGCGCGGTTGCCGGCCGCGATCGCGGCGACCGCAGGCGCCAGCGTCAGTTGCAGCGGATAATTCCACGGTGCGATGATCCCGACCACGCCGAGCGGCTGCGGCATCAGCCGGTTCTTTGCCGGCGCGAACTGCATGGTGGTCGGCACCTTTTGCGGCGCCATCCACGACTTGAGGTGCTTGGCCGCGTGCTTGATCTCGCCGAGCACCAGCATGGTCTCGGCGATCGCGGTCTCGACGGTGGAGCGGTGGCCGAAATCGGCCGAGATCGCCGCCTCGAATCGCGCCTCGTTCTCGGTCAGGGCGGCGCGCAGGCGGCGCAGCCGGTCGAGCCGCGCCTGCAATGTCGGCGCCGGCTCGCTCCGTGACAGCTCGATCTGGCGGTGAAAGGTCTCCTCAAGCGCGTACAGCCCCGGGCTCTTCAACAGCCGGTCCATGGCGTTCCCCCTCGGATGACATTTCCTTGACGGATTTTGTTGGCGCCAAGCTCCGCTTTTGCGGGCGGTCTGGCAAGCCCCGGTTCCCGGCGGTCATTTTGTCAGGAAAACCGGTGATCTGGACGTCACAAAATCCTCAAAAACCCGCATCCGGGGCTTTCCAAACCCACTTCACATTGATACATACGCCCCGCACCCGACGGCTTCGGCCCGGGTCGCCTTCTCAGGAAGCCCTCCGGACGGATCGATCGGCGCCGTTAGACGCGTTGGCCGGCAGGTTCGGGCACTCTTTCTGCAAGGCACGCAACGGTTTAACGCGGGGTGGAGCAGCCCGGTAGCTCGTCAGGCTCATAACCTGAAGGTCATAGGTTCAAATCCTATCCCCGCAACCAAGTCGGTCAAAAGCCCCAGCAACCTCAATGGTTTGCTGGGGCTTTGTTTTGCCGTCCAATCGAGCGTAACAGTCTCAGTGACTTAGCTCGTAGGTTCAAATCACCCCGCAACCATCAGCCGACGAGCCATAGCGCGGAGCCCCTTTTACCTCGGCTGTTTTGTCGTGTGTGGCGCGTGCTGAATCAACCTGAGTCGGCAGCCGCGTCGATCACGAGGGCCGTTGCATGCGAGGCGCGATGCGTCGCCTCGCAGGTCAGCAATTGCATTCATCCGACGGGCTTCCCGCGCGTTTGCCCCTTCGTCAAGCCCCCAGCATTGTGCCGAGTGTCTGCAGACGCCTGCGAACGGCACCGTCGTCGCCGCGCGACAAGAAGCTACCGGCGACCTGCTGACCTTCAGGACTCAATGGCATCGTCGTGGACCCTGCCTGCGAAGTTGTTGGTTTGATTCAGATCAAGCTACGGCGGGCTTCCATGTTCTGTCTTTCGTGCGAGATCCAGGGTCAAATGGGGGAGCGCCGTGGAAGCCAAGACGCACGCTTTGAGAGTCCTCAGCGCGCTATTTTCCGATGCCTACGTAAAGAGCCGGAATGCCTCGCAGTGCTGTCTGGATCTGCTCGGATTGGCGATGCGACCTTGTCGTGGTCGCTCGATGCCGGCTACCGCCCTCGTCTTGAACATCGCGGTCGCATTGTTCGCGACGACCTGTCTCGCGATGGAATTTTCCCGTGTCCCCGGGTGCTTCGGCGATGTCTTGAAACTCAGGGATGACATTCGGGATGGGGACTTTGTCCGTTTCCGCGGTTACCTTGGTGCAGAGCGACGGATCGTCGGCCTGGATCTCGATTCCGGCGGAGGCTCTCTCTACGAGGGTTTCCGGATCGCCATGCTTGTACACCAGAAACAGTTCGCCACTTACGTTTCCGGAGAATGCGACTCGGCATGCGCTTTTATCTTCCTGGCGGGCGCGAAGCGTTACGTGGCGCCGGACGGCAAGATCGGCGTCCATTCGGTTTCCAACATGCATGGCAACGAAGACCTTGGTACGCTTCGCGACACGATCAAGCTGGCAAGGCTATCGGCCAAGCTCCGTGTTCCTCCGTCGGTGATTGGAAAGATGGTGATGACCCCGCCAGGAAGGATGGCGTATTTGAATAGGGAAGAGCTCGCTTCGCTGAAGGTTGTGGAGCGGAACCCGTTTGATCGCGTCGCTCGCACGGCGACCTCTGGATCAAAGAGCTCCATATGTGGCGCGATGCCCTCGAAGAGCGCGTCGGAAGAGGAACGTCCGATTCGGATTACCGCAGACTCGAAAGGAAGCTTAGAGACGGACCTCCGCCAAGCGAGAAGCGAACGTCAGGCGAGGTGTCCCGAGATATGTCGTTCCGGCTTGAGCGATCCGGCTCTGGTGGTGGGCCGCCAAGCCGCTAATGCATTGTCTCAGCATGTTGCGGCGGCACCGGGCAGGCCGCATAGCCAAATTGGGTCATCGAATCTGCCGCATCTGGGTTTGATGGATTGGCACAAGCTGCACTGGTCATCCTGTTGAACCATGATCCACAGTGGCAATCATGGGGTACGACCGCCATAAGTTTTGGCAAGTGCATGGCGCAGGCCGGCAGGCTGGCGTTCGCAATCGGCTGCGTGCTTGGTTCGACGTGGTCGACGGTGATATTGCCTTCAGGGTCGTAGTCATGACCGCCGGGATGCTGTCGAGTGTGGCGATCGCCTTTGGATTGCTGTCATCCTGAACGGCACCTTATTTGAAGTTGAGCGATCTGATGTCAGCGACGACATGCGCATCCTCGCCGATCTGGTCAATCATCGGGGCGATCATGCCGATCAGGATGTCGACGGGCCGGCGCTTGCTGCGATCGCCTCATCGATGACCGCTTCGCTTCACAAGCTGCGCATAATCCGTGCGTGATGCTGAAATCGCCGTATTCAGGTGCGTCGCCCGCGAAGCTCAGGCAATATGAGCAGGATTTTCAGCACGACACGGATCACTCCCGGCGGCAATGAATGCGCTTCAGATTAGCTGCAAATTCGATCGGACGTCGAGATTGCCCGATCGCAAGTTTAGGCGTCGGGGCTTGGGCCGCAATCGTCCTGCTTTGCTGCGCACAACAGGCGATTGCGCTGCCGCTGACGCCTTTCCGGTATGAGGCTCAGGCCCAGCGGCATTGCCCCGGCGATAGCGTGGTCTGGCTCGATTTTCACCGTGGCCGTTATTACCTCAAAGAGCAGCGACGCTATGCCAAGGGCTTTAGTGGCAGCTTCGTGTGCAGGAATGAAGCGCGCGAGAGCGGCTATCGGCGTTCGCTCCTCGGCCTTCGGTGACATCACCGAAGGGCCGGATGCGCTGGCCTACCAGCCGTAGTAATGCGGTTGGTAGTAGCCGTAGCCTCCGCCGGGCGGGCAATAGCCGTATCCGGAGCCATAGCCGTAACCATATCCGGTGCCGTAATAGGGATATCCACCGTAATAGGCCGAGCTTGTGATGGCTCCGCCGACGATTGCGCCAGCAGCAGCCGCGCCCCAACCGCGATAACCCCATCCTCGATATCCGCCCCAGCCGCCATAGCCGCGCCAATCGCGGTAGCCCCAGCCGCCGCCCCAGCCACCCCACCGAACCTGAACGGTGGCATTGTCGACCGCGCCCTTCATCGCGGCGATGCTGGTCGGTAGTGGGGCTGCCTGGCCGGCGTCAATACCGATCGTGCTCGCAAGCAGGGTCAGGGCCAGCAAGGTTCTGGTGTTCATCATGACGTCCTCCACATCGGGTGACACAGGCAGTCGTGATCGCATGGCAGCCGAAAGGGAAGCCGGCTTTTCGATCGTGCGCAGCCAAGCTTCGCAGCCTGGGGCGAGCCGGCGCTTGATCTGGATCAAGCCGTGCGTTCCAGGGCGATGGCACCGATTCCTGCGTGCCTGCTGACGCTCAATCGAAAGCACGCCCTTGAAAACCCTTCGCCAGCTCGTGGCCGGAGACGAGTTCATTCAGCTCGCAATTCGCCTCGGATTGCTGGCGCTGTTAATCGCCTGGTCGTTCGTTCTGGTTCGGCCGTTCGTGCCGATCCTGGCCTGGAGCGTGGTGCTGGCGGTCGCGCTCCATCCCGTCTTCAATTGGCTTTTGGGCATGCTCGGCGGCCGCGCCGGCATCGCGGCTCTCGTCTTGACCTTGGCCTCGCTGGGCGTCGTCATCGGGCCGGCGACCTGGCTGGGGATTGGAGCCGTCGAGGGGGTGAGGGAGCTCGCCGGGCAATTGAGCGCCGGCAACGTGGTTGTGCCGTCGCCGCCGCCGGAGGTGAAGGATTGGCCGCTGGTCGGCGGGCCGCTCTATGAGGTCTGGGATCGGGCGTCGACCAATCTGCGCGCCGTGCTGCGCGAGGTCGTTCCGCATCTGAAGCCGTTAGGCGGGACCTTGTTTGCGTTTGCGAGCAATGCCGGGGTTGGGATGCTGAAGTTTCTGCTGGCGGTCGTGCTCGCAGGGTTTCTGTTTCCGCATGGCTTGCAGCTTGCCGCGGTGTGCCGAAGCTTCCTGTCCCGCATCGTGCCGGAACAGAGCGAGCACTTCCTCGGCCTTGCAGGCACAACCATTCGGGCGGTCTCCCGGGGCGTCATTGGCATCGCCGTTCTGCAGTCCCTGCTGGCCGGCATCGGCTTCAAGCTGGCTGGAATTCCGAGTGCGGGGCTCGTGGCGTTTGTCGTGATGCTGCTGGCGATCGTGCAGGTCGGGGCCGCGATCGTGCTCGTTCCAATTATCATCTGGCTCTGGTCGGCCAAGGACTTCACGACGGCGCTTGCGTTGACGTTGTTCTTCCTGGTTGTCGGTGTCCTCGACAATGTGCTGAAGCCGCTGGTGATGGGGCGGGGCCTGACCACACCGGCACCCGTCATCCTCGTCGGGGTGATCGGCGGCACACTGGCCCATGGCATGGTCGGCCTGTTCATAGGTCCAATCATTCTCGCGGTCGCCTGGGAGTTGGTCACGGCGTGGATACGGGACGATCGCGCGCGGCTGCTGGGAGAGCGATGATGTTGCTTCAGCTCCTCGTAGGATCGGCGGTCAGTGCGATCAACATCGTGATCCATTCGCTGTGGACTGTTGCGGCCATCGGGTGGCTTCGCAACATCGGCTTGACTACGTCCGGCCGGGCGTGGCTAGAACTCAGCGGCGTGATGGTCGCAACCGCGCTTGCGCTGATGCTGGCTCACACGCTTGAGATCGTGGTCTGGACTTTGGCCTACTGGCTGCTCGGCGCAGCATCCGGCGGCAGCAATCTGCTCTATTTCGCTTTCGTGAATTACACCACGCTCGGCTATGGCGACATCACCCCGGTCAAGCAGTGGCTGCTGGTCGGGCCGATGGCGGCCATGAATGGCATCCTGATGTTCGGCTGGTCGACGGCGGTCCTGTTCGAAGTGCTGCAAAAGACCATCGAACGCCAGGGGATGCTCGCGAAATCCTCGTAACGCCGCGCTCAGTTGTCCAGCCTGGCCAGCTGGTCACGGTCGACCAGCATGATTTCGCGCTGGTTCGAGCCGAGGAAGTCGAGTGCTCCATAGCTGTGCAACTTGGACAGCGCACGCGATACCGTCTCGAGGGTGAGCCCGAGGTAATCGGCGATATCGCGCCGGCACATCGGCAAGGCGACGACGCCGACCCCGGTCAGCCGGCGATCCATTTCGAGCAGGAACGCGGCGACCCGCTCCAACGCGGTTTTGCGGCCGAGCAGCAGCATGTGATCCTCGGCGTGCCGCAGGTTGCTGGTGGTCATGATCAGCAGGTTGCGAGCCAGGGCGAAATCGGAATCAGCCACCCGTTCGAGGCTGGTCCGCCTGATCAGGCGCACATCAGTGTCGACGATGGCCTCGGCCGTGAACCGGTGTGTTTCGGCATTCTCTAGGCCGAAAATGTCTCCGACGAGGTGAAAGGCGCCGATCTGACGGCGTCCGTCGGACAGGAGCTTGTAGCTACGGACTGCCCCTGAAACGACCTGGTAGACGTACTCCGCCGGCTCCTTCTCTCCGTAGATCTCGGTGCCTTTCCGGTAATGGAATTCGCTGGTGATGCAGTTGGTATGCTGGGCGGTCAGCCCGCCGAGGATGCTCGGTATATTGGCCGGTCTGACATTGACGCGAGCGAACATGGACCAACTCTCTTGGATAACGACTGTTGCAGCGTCCGTGGCGGCTCGAAATGCTTGTCCGCGCGCAATCTCTACGACAGGGCCCGGTCAGTCTCTATTGGTCCTGAGGGCATTGTCCCAAAGGACAGGGTGCGCGAAATGCGGCAATTTGTTCGTAATTGATGCGCACCGTCTTAGATTACTTTTCAATTTTCACGACGATAACCGGGTGCTAGGTTTTCAACTTGTTGGTCTCCGGCTCCGAACGCCATGGGCAGTGCAATTCGGCTCTCTGGACTGATCATCCTGCTGGCTGTGTTGTTGGCGCCGGCTGGTCTGCGGGCGCAACAGATGCGCCCCCATTCCATGCTGGTGCTGGACCAGTCCGATCGGCGTGGGCCGTTCTATTACCAGGTGTTCGTTGGGCTGAGGGACGCTGTGAGCGCCCACGGTCACGCGCCGACCACCGTCTACACCGAGAGCCTCGACCTCAATCGCTTCGGCGGTGAAGCCTATCAGGAGGATTTCCGGCGGTTTCTCGAGGCGAAGTATCGCGATCGGCCGATCGGCGTCGTGGTTACGGTTGGGGCGGCTGCGCTGGAGCTTGCACTCCGCTGGCGCCCGCAGCTTTGGCCCGACACGCCAATCGTGTTCGCACTGGTCGAAGAGGCCGATTTCAAGCGATTGCGTCCGCCGGCCTATGTCACCGGCGGGATCGTGACCTCGAAGCTCAGGGACGCCGTCACCGTCGCCCGCGCCGTGGTGCCAGGTCTCAGGTCTGTGGTGTTTATTGGTGCGGAATGGGATAGGCAGGTTCTATTCCGGAATTGGAAGGACGAGGCTACGGCTGGCATTCCGGGTCTCGACATCATCGAGATTGTCGGCCATCCGATGTCTGACGTCGTTGAGCGCGTCAAGGCGCTCCCCGATCATAGCGCGATCATCTACACGGGCCTCTATAGCGACGGCAAAGGCAATTACTATCCGCCCTCGGACGCCCTCGCGTTTGTCGCGGCAAGAGCAAATCGGCCGATCATCGTTGCGTCGGAAACTTTCCTCGACGCCGGCGGCATCGGCGGATTCACCATTGTCCCCTCGCTGATCGGCGCCGAGGCGGCGCGGCGGTCGCTGCGAATTCTGGATGGCGAGGCGCCGGAAAGCCTGCCCCCGTCGGTGGTCGATGCCGTGAAGCCGATCTTCAACTGGCGGCAGATGCAGCGCTGGAATGTCAGCGAAGCGAAGCTGCCGAAAGGCAGCGAAATTCGCTTTCGTGAGCCGACCTTCCTGGAAAAATACCGCTGGCGGGCGATCGCCCTTACCACGGCGCTCGTGGTTCAAACCACACTGATTGCATTCCTGCTGCACGAGCGGTTCATGCGGCGCAAGGCCGAGGTCGAATCCCGCAATCGTCTGTCTGACCTTGCCCATATCAACCGACAGGCGACTGCGGGAGAACTCTCGTCCTCGATTGCCCATGAGCTGAACCAGCCGCTGGGCTCGATCCTGACCAATGCCGAGAGCGCGGAGTTGATCCTGGCCTCGCCAGCTCCCGACCTCCATGAGGTGCGGGAGATCATTTCCGACATCAAGCGCGACGATCTCCGTGCAAGCGAGGTGATCCGCAGGATGCGCAGCCTGCTGAAGCGTGCGCCATTTGAGAAAAAGGAGATCGATCTCAACCAAATCATGCGGGAAGCGTTTGACTTCCTCAAGCTGCAGGCGTCCGCGCGCAACGTCGCAATCTATTTGCAGGCCTCACCGCAGACTCTGCCGGTGAAAGGTGATCCGGTGCAGCTGCAGCAGGTGATCCTCAACCTTGTGGTCAATAGCATGGATGCGATGGCCAAAATGCCCTACGGACGCACGATCATCGGCCGGACCGAGGTCAACGGCGATGCGTCGGCGGTGATTTCGATCTGCGATTCCGGTCCTGGAATTCCGCAGGACAGCCTGAACGATATTTTCGATCCGTTTTTCACCACGAAGGAGCAGGGGATGGGCATCGGCCTGTCCATCGCACGGACGATCGTTCTGGCGCATAGCGGCCAGCTCTGGGCTGAGAATCAGTCCGGCGGAGGAGCGGTATTTCACCTCTCGCTGCCACTGGCGGCTTAGCGCGTTTGGGTCTTGCTTGCCGAAACGTAAGGTCGGATTTACGACGAACGCAGCATTTTTCAGATTGCCGCTGATCATCATTCTACAGATAGCGGCGATCATCCGGCGGTGGAGCGATAATGCACGCTTACGTGCACATAGTCGACGACGACCCCTCGTTTCGCGCAGCTCTTGAGCGCCGGCTGAAGCTCGCAGGCTATTGCGTTGCCACATATGCATCGGCGCGGGAGTTGCTCGATCGATCGCCCGACGACGAGAAGACCGGCTGTATCCTGCTCGACGTCCGCATTCCCGGAATCAGTGGCCCGGAGTTGCAGCGTCGTTTGAACGAGCTGGGGTCGACGCTTCCGATCGTATTCCTGACCGGACATGCCGACACCGCGACGACTGTCCAGGCCATCAAGGCCGGTGCCGAGGATTTCCTGACCAAGCCGATCGCCTCCGACCAGCTGATCGAGGCAATCAATCGTGCCGTCGCGCGGCATGAACGAGCCCTTGGCCAGCGAAACAGGCTCGATTCACTCCGCGCGCTGCTGGCGAAGCTGACCCCGCGCGAGCGGCAGGTGTTCGATCTGATCGTGTGCGGCCGGATCAACAAGCAGGTTGCGCACGAGCTTGGCACCACCGAACGCACGATCAAAGCGCATCGTCACCAGGTCATGGAGAAGATGCAGGTGCAGTCACTCGCCGAGCTGGTTTCGATCGCGGAGCGGCTCGGCACGCGCGCATCCGGTGATGAAATCAAGGCTTGATCCACCGGGAGCTCTGCTCGTCCTGTCCCATGGTACAATATGAAAGCTCTGTGACGGAGCGTATCTCCGCCATTGGCTGCGACGATGTTGCACGCCGATAGCCGCTTGACATGTCCCTCGTCTACAGGCGGATGAAGGTCATTCAGCGATCAGGACGAGGCCTCAGGATTTGCCGACCGCGAAATTCGTCTTCGTCGTGGATGATAATCCCTCGATGCTCCGTGGGATCGGACGGCTTCTGCGGCAGTATGGATTTGCATCCAGGCTGTTTGAGACCGGGAGCGCCTTGCTGAGGGATGGCAGCTTTGAAAGCGTGGTGTGCCTGGTCCTGGACATCAATCTCAGCGATGGTTCCGGAATCGAGTTGCGCAATCGCCTCGCGGATCTGGGCATCGACGTCCCGGTCATCTACATCACCGGAAACGACAACCCGGCGACTCGCATGGCCGCGATGGCATCGGGATGCGTGGCCTATCTGACCAAGCCGTTCACCGCCGATTCGCTGATTCAGCCGATCGAGCGGCTGTTGGAAGGCGTCGCCTAGCGATTGCGGTCCCGATTATTCATCAATGGCCTGATCGAGCGTCAGCGCCGGGACGCCCTTGCGCACGGCCGCAAAGCGGTCAAGAGGCACCGAGGTCGTCATCGTCAGAATGCTGCTATCGACAACCTCGACTGAGAGCGCTTTCCCGCCATCCATGTCCTCGAGCAGCTTGGGATCGGCGACATCTGCCGCAATGCACATGTTAGTCACGCACCAGGTATAGGGCAGGCGATGAACGGCCTTCTGGTCGACCGATAGCTTGACCCCTGCCTGCAGATACATCCCGACCGGGAGGAAGAGCTGGACGCGGTCGCTGCCGTCCTCGCGTTCGACCAGATCGACGCGAACCGCGGTCTGGCCGGTAGCGAAGGTGCCGGTGATCGTCGTTCGGCACAATGTCTTGGCGCCGGCGGCGTTGAAGCAGAGCTTTCGCCACTCGCCATACTTGATGTCCCGGACCAGCGAGCGCGCCCCCCGCGGGGCTACCTCGCCGCCGTGCTTGACCGCGGCGGGCGGTGAAGGCGCCTGTTGGCCGTGGGCCGCACTGATGCCGGCCGCGAACAGCATCAACTTGGCCAAGACTTCATATCGGACCATGGATGCTCCTCCAGCGGGGCGTGATTACCTAGCGAACGTTGCCCAGAAATCGTTCGACCAATGGCGACCAGGTGGGAATGGAATCGGGAGAACCGATGAGGAAGTGCCCTTCGTCGCCGAACGGCGGCAACAGATGGTACTCGGCACGGCCGCCAGCGGTGGTGAAGGCCTCGTGCATTCGTTTCGATAGAACCGGCCCGAAGAACGTGTCGTTCTGGATGTAGAGCCACAGCATCGGCACCCGCGAGGTGTGCCCGAACGCGCCCGTCGCTTCGACCAGTTTGTCGGGATTGCAATTGTTGTTAGGCTTGCCATCGACACGGCCGCCCCGGCCTGCCGCGAAGGTAATGATGGCCTTGACTTGGGGTGGATTGAGGCTCGACAGCGCGATCGCCGCCCAGCCGCCGGCCGATTGTCCGACCACGATGACGTCTTTCGGCACGATGCGCTGCTCGGCCGCTAAATAGTCGATGATCCAGAGATCGACCTGCGCGACGGCGAGGCCCGGATCGAGGAAATTCGGATTAGTGCATTTGCCGATCTTGGAGAAGAACGGGCCGTAAATCCCGCGTTCGGGAATATCGATCGCTGCCGCGCCATAGCCGGTCCCGACCGGCGCTACCACGAGATAGCCGCGCCGTGCGAACCACATCGCGGCATCGCGGAATTCGACCAGCGGGAAGAAGCTGCGATCCCTGGGTTTGAGCGAGACGCCATGGTTCATGATGACCAGCGGCAACGGGCCGTCGCCGACCGGACGAACCAGATAAGCGAACATCGGCAGTGGAAGCGGCAACACCCAGATCTCTTCCTGGAGGCGCTCGGGCGAGCCCTTGTCGTCGACGCGCGCAGGTGAGGTCAGGCCGAGCAGTAGAAGCGCACAGATTGTGAAGGCCCGTAAGCGGTGCTGACGCATGCAACCTCATCCAACGGTCATCGAGCTGGGCACGACAGCAGCCACGTCACCGACCGCGAGGCCTTGATCTGAATCAACGCGTATCGGCTTCGTCGGCGCAACCGCATGCAGTCACTGCGGCTTTATACGGCGGGCTTGAATGTCGATCCGGGGGAAGGCGAGTGGGTGCGCTAGTTTCCGCCGGCGAACTAGCTCGTTAACCGGCCCGATTGGGCTGCGGTTTGACTTGGATCAAAGAGGACGATGATCGCGGTTCTTACGATTGGACAGCACCAGCGCTAAGATCGGGAGACAATAATGGCAAACGAGGCGAAGCCGGCACAGCAGCGCATCGACCAGTTCTTCTCGGGACCCGGCGGGCGAGCCGACAATTGGCGCGATCTCGTCGAGGCGGCCAAGATGTGGAGCAGCGGTGGCGACCTTGCGGCATATGAGGCCGCGCTGTCGGCGCTTGCGGTGACGGAGGAATTTCACGGCTACCCGGGCTTGCGTTTGATGGCCGCGCTGAAGGAAGCCGCGGTAGCAGGCGACGCCGCTACCTCGCATATGCTCGTGGCGCGGATCGCCCAAGCGCTTCAGACCAAATCCTTCCGCCAGCACGCCAGCGACTGGAGCACGCAGGATGAGGGCAATGGCGATGTTCCCGATCTTCTCCCGCCGACTCTCGGACTATCGGCGGCGCGCCGTCCCTACTTCGAAACGTTGATCGTGACCGGTGTGCCGGCCGGAAACTGGCCGGGGCTCCTGTCGGAGTGGCGCAAGCTGCGGCGTCCGGTCGACGCCTTCATCTATGAGCCTGTCGTGGTGGGCAATCTCGAGGACGCCTTCTGTGCGGCCATGCTCAACCCCAATATTGCGGCGGTCGTGATCAACGAAGGCTTTGGACTGCGCTCGCGACACGATGCGCCTGTGCTTCGTGCCATGACTGGCGCCATGGGCCTCAACGACGAGTCGGATGCGTCCGCACTGCGGCTCGCCCATATCCTGAAGCGGGTCCGTCCCGAGCTTGACCTCTACCTCATGTCCAATCGCGACGTCGAGGAGCTGGCAGGCAATCCCGAGGCCGACGTTGTGCGCCGAGTGTTCTACTCGGTCGAGGACATTCTCGAACTGCATCTTTCAATTCTGGAAGGCGTGCAGGACCGCTTCGACACGCCGTTCTTCGACAATCTGAAAAAGTACGCGCAGCGGCCGATCGGTACCTTCCACGCGCTGCCGATCGCGCGCGGCAAGTCCGTGTTCAAGTCGGACTGGATCCGCGACATGGGGGAATTCTACGGGCTGAACCTGTTCCTAGCGGAGAGTAGCGCTACCACCGGCGGCCTCGACAGCATGCTCGAGCCGACCGGCAACATCAAGAAGGCGCAAGAGAAGGCCGCGCGTGCCCTCGGCGCCGACCGCGTCTACTTCGTAACCAACGGCACCTCGACATCGAACAAGATGGCGGTGCAGGCACTGCTCGGCCCCGGCGACATCGCGATCGTCGATCGCAACTGCCACAAGTCGCACCACTACGGCATGGTGCTGGCCGGCGCGCAGCCGCTCTATGTCGAGGCATTTCCGATGACGGAATACTCGATGTACGGCGCGGTGCCGCTGAACACGATCAAGCAGGCGCTTCTGAACGCCAAGGCCGATGGCCGCCTCGACCGGGTCAAAATGATCGACCTGACCAATTGCACGTTCGACGGTCACATCTACAACACGCGGCGGGTAATGGAGGAATGCCTCGCCATCAAGCCGGACCTGATCTTCCTGTGGGACGAGGCCTGGTTCGGCTTCGCGCGGTTCTCACCGTTCCTGCGGCGGCGAACCGCGATGGGGGCGGCAAACCAGATCGAGGCCTGGATCCGCGATCCCAAATCGGTCGCCGCCTACGAGAAGCAGCAGGCCGAGCTCGGCAAGAACCCTTCCGATGAGGTTCTGCTCAAGACCAGATTGATCCCCGATCCGCGCAAAATCCGACTGCGGGTCTATCAGACCAACTCGACGCACAAGTCGATGTCGGCGATCCGGCAGGGCTCGATGCTGGCCGTCAAGGACATCGAATTCCAAACCGTCGAGGCGCAGTTCAAGGAGGCGGTATTCACCCACGCCTCGACCAGTCCGAACCAGCAGCTGATCGCGAGCCTCGACGTCTCGCGCCGGCAGATGGAACTCGAGGGCTATGGACTGGTCGCTAATGCCATGGAGATCGCGTTCGCGATCCGCAATGCGGTCAACACCAACCCGCTGATCTCCCGGTATTTCCGCGTGCTCGGCGCCGATGCCATGGTGCCGAAGCAATATCGCCAGAGCGGGTTCACGGATTATCTGGCTGATGGCACGAACTGGGCGAGCGCGCTGAAGAGCTTGAACGACGACGAGTTCTGTCTCGATCCGACCCGCATGACGCTGGTCTGCGGCACGGCCGGGTACGACGGTACGCAGTTCAAGGGACTGCTCGCTAGCCGCTATAACATCCAGGTCAACAAAACCTCGCGCAACTCGGTCCTGATCCAGTCCAACATCAACAACACGCGGAGCGATGTCGCGCATCTCGTCCGGGTGCTGGCAGAAATTGCCGGTGAGATCGATCGCGGGCTCGCCAAGGCCGGCGCGACCGCCAGGGTCGATTTCGACATGCGTGTCAACAGCCTGATGAAGGACGTGCCCGACCTGCCGAACTTCTCGCATTTCCACGCCGCCTATCGCAGCGACGCCGGCACCAAGACAAACGAGGGCGACATCCGCGGCGGGTTCTACTCGGCCTATGACGCCGCGGGATGCGAATATATTCGCCTGAACGATCCCGAGATCGACCGGCGTCTGAAGGATGGGCCCGATCTCGTCTCGGCGAATTTTGTCATCCCCTATCCGCCTGGCTTCCCGATTATGGTGCCCGGCCAGGTGATCACACAGGAAACCATCGATTTCATGCGCAAGCTGGATGTGAAGGAGATCCATGGCTACGACGCGGCCGAGGGCTTGAAGCTCGTGACGGCCGAGGCGCTCGCCAGGAAAGGCAGGCCGAAGACGGCAGCGCCGAAGCTGAAGGCTGCTTCATAGTATTCGACACAACAGGTCCTGGAGGGAACATGAGGAAGGCGGGTTTGATCGGAGCTCTTGCTGCACTGGCGATCGGCGTGGCCGGATTCAGCGCGCCATCGTTGGCTGAAACCGGCTCGGTGGCTGTCATCTTCACCAAGGGTGGTTTCATCGTCGGCGTCGGAGGCGGCGAGGGCGTCCTAACGCTGCGCGGCAAGCATTATCCGTTCACGGTGTCGGGTATGAGCGTCGGCTTCACGATCGGTGCTTCGACCACCAAGCTTGTCGGGCGTGCCATCAACCTCAGGGGACCCGCCTCGATCGAAGGCTCCTACAGCGTCGCAGGCGCCGGCGGAGCAATTGCCGCGGGCGCCGGTGGGGTGCAACTGCAAAACGCTAACGGCGTGATCCTGCAGCTCAGCGGCCCGAAGGTCGGCGCCGAGGTCTCGGCCGCTGTGGGCGGCGTTTCCATCCGCTTGAAGTAGGTTCGAGAGACCCAGGTCGCACGCTCGCCGCGGCCTGGCCTTTCAGTAGCGCTCCTCGACGAACTTCATCCCGCGGAGACCGGCCTGATCATTGTAGCGGCCCTTGGTTGAGCGCTTGGGCAGCTTGACCTTGTCGCGCTTGATCCGTCCGTGGGGAATGTTCTTCAGCAGGAACGAGATGCAGTTCAGCCGTGCCCGCCGCTTGTCGTCGGATCGGATCACGTTCCAGGGCGCGTGCTTCGAGCTCGTGGCCTTGAACATCAGGTCGCGCGCGCGCGAGTAATCGTACCAGCGCCGGTAGGATTCCGTGTCCATCGGGCTCAGTTTCCACTGCCGCATCGGATCGTCGATCCGCGCCCGAAAGCGCCGTTCCTGCTCGTCCATCCCGACTTCGAGCCACAGCTTGATCAGGATGATGCCGCCCTCGATGATGTATTGCTCCATCTGCGGACAAAGCGACAGAAACCGCTTGTGCTCCTCCGGCGTGCAGAACCCCATCACATATTCGACGCCGGCGCGGTTGTACCAGCTGCGATCGAAGATCACGATTTCCCCGCCAGCCGGAAAATGCTGCATGTAGCGCTGGATGAACAGCTGGGACTTCTCGCGATCGGACGGGGCGGGGAGGGCGACCACGCGAAACACACGCGGGCTGACCTTCTCGGTGAGGGCCTTGATCGTTCCGCCCTTGCCAGCAGCGTCGCGTCCCTCGAACAGGATGATGACCCTGAGCTTGTTCGCCTGCACCCAATCCTGGAGACGGCAGAGCTCGACCTGTAGCTTCTGCAGCTCTTCTTCATAATCCTTGCGCTTCATCTTATCGGCGGGTTTGTCTTTCGCCATGGATACCCCGTCTATCGTTTGAGCTAGTCGCCCCAGGCAATGACGATGCCGATGTCGCCAGGCATGCCGCCGGGGTAATCGACGACCTGATAGAGGATGCGGTAGCCGCGCGGCTGCAGGTAGTCGGACCAGAGCTGGTATATCTCCCTGGGTATACCTGTCAGCGTCTTCTCCCAGCCGGCCTCCATCTGATTGATGGCCCGCCCCTTGTCGGTGCACAGCGAGTTCGGGAAACGATAGACCTGAACTTCGCTCAAGCCGTTGCGCACCGCGCGCTGAATCACCGTCGACGCCAGCTTGACCTTCTCGTCCTCGGTGAGCCCGGAGGGCTTGCTGAGCCGCTCGATCAAGGCGAGTTTCTCAGCTTCGATGGCGGCCGCACGCTTCGCATGCTCCTCGGCCTTTTCGGCTTCCTTGGACGCGGCCTGCTTCTGGATCTCGTGCGCGTTCGGGATCAGGTCATCGATCTTGTCTCGCATGGCTGGGGACTCCTAAGGCCCGATCTTCCACCTTGCGCTTCAAAGGTAGGGACCAGCCAACCGCCATCCTTGATCCAGATCAAATCGGGGCGATAGGAGGGCACCCAATGTCGTTCGAGGGTCGCGGCGATTTGATCGCCGCAGGGAGGCTTGGCTTGAGCGAACAGATGCATCCGCTGGCTCCGCACCATCTGCCGTTCTTCATGCCCGGCGCCGACGGCTCGGACACCCTGACGGTCGTGATGGGCATTTTCCTTGTCGGCACGGTCCTATGGGTTGGCACCCTCTACTGGAAGCTGCACAGTTTGCCGGAGCGCATGGCGCACAAGTCCCAGAAGCTTCAGTTCGAGATCGTCGGCGTTCTCGGCCTGATTTCGCTTTTCACCCATATGCATATCTTCTGGGTCGCCGGCCTGCTGCTGGCGCTCATCGACCTGCCGGATTTCGGCACGCCGATCCGCAGCATAGCCGACTCCGTCGAGCGCATTGCCGACGCCGCACCGGGCACGCCCGCTGCCGAAGCCGAGGCCGAGGTACCCGGCGGCAGCTCCGACGTCCAGGCCGCGGCGAAGCTGGAGGTGCTCAACCATGCTTGAGCTCATGATCTGCTCGCTGGTGACGATCCTGCCGGATTACCTCTACCGTCGCTATCGGCAGGGCAAGCGGTTCGGCAAGGAGATCACGTTCTTCTCCGTCTGGTACGAACTTCGGTGGGGTATCACCGGCTGCCTGATGCTCACGATCTCCCTGATCACGATGATCTTCTACTTCCATCCCTCGACCACCAACGCAGCGATCTATTTCAGGACCGTGCCGATCTTGCCTGAGGGTTCCGGCCGTGTCGTCGAAGTCAACGTCGACTTCACCGCGGCGGTGAAGAAGGGAGACGTTCTGTTCCGGCTCGACAGTTCGAAGCAAGAGGCTGCACTCGAGACCGCCAAGCGAAAGATCGCCGAAGTGGATGCGTCGTTGATCGCGGCGCAGGCCGACGTCGTGAAGGCGGACGCTCAGATCGGCGAGGCGAAAGCCTCCCTGCAGCAGGCCAAGGACGAACTGGACGTGAAGAGCGATTTGCAGCGCCGCAATCCCGGCATCGTGCCGCAACGTGACATCGAGAAGCTGCAGGTTCTGGTTGATCAGCGGCAAGCCGGCGTCGATGCCGCCAGCGCGGCCAAGGAGTCGGCGACATTGCGCATCTCCACACTGCTGCCGGCCGAGAAGGCGAGCGCCGAGGCCGCGCGCGCACAGGCGCAGGTCGATCTCGACAAGACCTTCGTCCGTGCCGGCGTTGACGGCCGCGTCGAGCAATTCCTCGTTCGTCCCGGAGATCTCGTCGCCCAGATCATGCGGCCGGCCGGAGTCATGATACCCGAGGAAGCAGGTCGCAACAGGCTGCAGGCGGGGTTCGGGCAGATCGAGGCCCAGGTGATGAAACCCGGTATGGTCGCGGAAGCCACTTGCATGTCGAAGCCCTGGGTTATCATTCCGCTGGTCGTCACCAGCGTGCAAGATTTCATCGCCACGGGCCAGTTTCGGGCCAGCGAGCTGTTGATCGACCCGAAGAATCTGGACCAGCCGGGTTCGATCCTCGTGTTCCTCGAGCCGCTCTACAAGAACGGCCTCGACGGCGTGACGCCGGGCAGCACTTGCATCGTCAATGCCTACACGAGCAACCACGACCAGATTGCCGATCCGAAAACCGGCGCGTTGAAGGGCTTCGCCCTGCACGCCGTCGATGCGACAGCCCTCGTTCATGCATTGCTTCTTCGGATCCAGGCTCTGCTGCTGCCGATCAAGACGCTAGTGCTCAGTGGTCACTGACGGGCGAGAACAGGGAGACGCCGGATGAAGCCGGGCCGCAAGCTTCGCGCAATCGTGGCGACGGGCATGACCTTCGCAGTGCCAGATCATGCGCTGGCGTTCGATCTTACAGGGGCCTGGGCGACGAGTGCGGCCCAATGCGGGAAGGTGTTCGTCCGCAAGGGCAGGGCGAACCAACTGACCTTCTCGAACTTTTCGGGCGTGTATGGCGGAGGATTCATCGCCGAGGCTGATCGCCTCAGGGGCAAGTTCGAGAACTGCAAGATCAAATCGCGCAAGGACGACGGCCAGAACATCAACATCATCGTCGGCTGCGCGTCTGGAATCATGGTATCGAATGTGCAGTTCTTCCTGAAGGCTGTCGACGACGATACGATCACGCGCCAGTTCCCGGGCATCGAGGGGATGGAGGTCAACTATCACCGGTGCAAGTTCTAGAAACGTCCGGCCCCCGCACCGACTCAGTCTATAAGACCGTTGTTGGCTGACACCGAACCGATGGGGTGGTGCGACATGGATCCGAGCAGGTTGCCGAGGTCATTGCGCATCGCCCTTGTGGTTGGGCTTGTTCTTTTGGCAGCCGGCGCCGGCCTCCTTGGCTATCGCTGGTATGAGCAGCCGACCACCCTGACGATCGCGGTGGGGTCGCTGGATGGCGAAGCGGGCAGGCTGGTGTCGGCGATCGCTGCAAAATTCGCACAGTCGAAAGCGCCTGTTCGACTCAGCCTGGTCCAGACCCCGGGACCGCTCGAATCCGCCGCAGCCTTCGCGTCCGGAAAGGTCGACCTTGCCGTCGTCCGCGGCGATGTCGGTGATCTCTCGCAGGCTCAGGCCGTCATCGTGTTGGCGCACGCCACCGTGCTGATGGTCGCGCCGCCCGGCGCGTCGATGTCCGATGTGGCGGAGCTTAAGCGCACCACGATCGGCGTGATCGGGGCCGAGGCCAGTCAGAAGCTGATCAAGGTGCTGACCGATGAGTACGACCTGACGCGCGCGGGCGTGACGTTCAAGCCGCTGGCCCCCGCGGACGCGCGCCGGGCGCTCGAGACCAAGGAGGTGCGGGCGATCCTGCTCGTGATGCCTTTGACCGAGAAATACCTCGCGCTGCTGCGCAATTTCTTCCCGCACACCGGGAAAGCCGGCCCGGTCATGATCGCGATCGAGTCCGCGGGTGCGATCGCCGAAAAGGAGCGCGCTTATGAGAGCTTCGATGTACCGAAGGGAACCCTGCGCGGCTCGCCGCCGATTCCTGCTGACGATCTGACAACACTACGGACGTCGTTCTATCTGGTGGCGCAGAAGAAGCTCGGTAACGACGTGATCGGCGACCTCACGCAGTCGATCATGAATGCGCGGCGGGACTTGCTTGCCGAACTGCCGGCGCTTTCCCAAATCGCCACGCCCGATACCGACGCGGGTGCGTACATCCCCGTGCATCCCGGGGCGGCCGCGGTCTACGAGGGGACCAGGGAGAGTTTTCTCGACCAATGGGGCAACGCGATCTTCCTGGCGCCGATGATCGCAGGCGCCCTTGCGTCTGTGCTCGCGGCGGCGTGGAAATTTCTCCACTCGAGCGAGACACCGAGCCGGAAGGAGGCGCTCGACGCACTTTATGCATTGGCGGCCCGGATTCGGGTCGCTGGGCAGGAAGCGGAACTGACAGAGATCGAGCGCGAAATCGACCAGGTATTGCGGACGCAGCGCGAGGAGCCGGTCGCTGACGACAACGCCGAGCGCACAGTGACGGCGGTCAACGTTGCCGCTCACCGGCTCGAGAACCTGATCCACGATCGCCGCATCCACCTCGCGTCGCAGCAGCCGGGCCAGATCGGAAGCTGAGCGGACGACATTTTCCTTGATCTCGATCAAAGAGGGCGCATGGCCGTGGCCGATGGTGTCGACCGTTGGTGTCGATGGAGGTCGCGATGGTCCGTTGGGGCAAGACTTTGATCGCGGTTGTGCTGGTCTCGATGACGTCAGTCGCCGCATTCGCGGAGACGGCTGACAAACCGACCGCCCAAACCAGTCAGCCCGTTCAGGCCAACCAGCCGGCCGCGGCGGCACAACCGGCCGACCAGCTGTTGAAGCCTGAACAGGTGGAAGCGCTGGTCGCACCCATCGCGCTCTATCCGGACTCGCTGCTGGCCAATGTGCTCGCGGCATCGACCTATCCGCTCGAGGTGGTGCAGGCCGATCGCTGGCTGAAGGAGCGCAAGAGCCTGAAAGGAGACGCGCTGAAGACCGAGGTCGACAAGCAGGCCTGGGACGACAGCGTCAAGGCACTCGCAAGCACCGCCGACGTGCTCGCGATGATGAGTGACAAGGTCGATTGGACCAAGAATCTCGGCGATGCCGTGCTGGCCCAGCAGGCCGACGTCATGGATGCGATCCAGCGGCTGCGCAGCAAGGCGCAGGCCAACAACAAGCTGGTGACGACCAAGCAGCAGAAGGTCAGCGTCCAGACCCAGGAGAACAAGCAGGTCATCGTCATCGAGCAGACCGATCCGAACACGATCTACGTTCCCTATTACGATCCGGCCACGGTCTATGGCACGTGGCCCTATGCGGCTTACCCGCCGTACTATTTTGGCTATCCGTCCTATATCGGGGCGGGAGTCGTCGCGGCAGGCCTCGCTTTCGGCGCCGGATGGGCGATCGGACGCTGGGGCAATTACTGGGGCGGCGGCTGCAACTGGGGCAATCGCAACGTCTATGTCAATCACCGGACCACCAACGTCGGAAATGGCTGGCAGCACAATCCCACGCATCGCCAGGGCGTTCGCTACAACAACAGCAACGTGCAGCGGCGCTTCGGCGGCAACAACAACCGGGCCGGTGTCAGCGACCGGATGAATTATCGTGGCCGCGACGGTCAACAGGTCCTCAATCCGGGCGGCGATCGCCAAGGTGCGGATCGTGCAGGTGACCGGGCGGGAGACCGCGCGGGTGATCGCGGCGGAGATCGTGCCGGCGATCGTGGAGGCAACCGCGCCGCCGATCGCGGCAGAGATGGCGACCGGGCCGGTGCGGGCGATCGCGCCAAGGGTGGCGACCGCGCGGGTGCGGGCAACAGGGGCGGTGGCGATCGCGCAAAGGCCGCCAACCGCGGCAATACGGGTAACCGCGCGGCGGCGGCTAATCGTGGCGGCGGCAATCGCGGTGGCGCGATGAATGTGTCATCCGGGCGGGCAGCCGCGGCGGCATCGGCGCGCGGGCGATCGAGTATGGCCAGCATGCCGCGCGGCGGCGGCGGCAGTTTCGCCGGCCGTGGTGGCGGTGGCTTCGGTGGAGGCGGCGGTGGCTTCCGCGGCGGAGGCGGAGGTGGTGGTTTCCGTGGTGGCGGCGGCGGTGGCCGACGTTCCGACATCGCGCTCAAGCACGACATCGAGCTGCTTGGGTATCTCGCCAACGGTCTCGGCTATTACCGCTTCAGCTATCTCGGCAGCAGCAAAGCCTATGTCGGCGTGATGGCGCAGGAGGTCGCGCAGGTCATGCCGGCGGCGGTGACACGCGGTGGCGATGGCTATCTCAGGGTCTATTACGACAAGCTCGGGATCAAGTTCCGCAGTTATCACGACTGGCAGGCGGCCGGCGCGAAGATTCCGTCCTCGTCGGAGGCATCACGATGACAAACTATTCGCGATTGAACCATATTGCTTCCATCAGCTTGGCTGCAGTCACGGCGCTTGCCGTGCTGCTGTCTCCGGCTCGTGCCCAGCAGGGCTTCCCCAACCCTGAAGCCGCGGCGTCTGCCCTAGCAGCCGCTGTCAAGGCAGGCACGAGCCGGGCCATGCTGAAAGTGCTGGGCCGCGACGCTACCGACATCATCGAGTCCGGCGACGATGTTGCCGACGCCAATGCGCGAGAGAGCTTTCTTTCAGCCTACGACGCGAGGCATTCGATCAAGGCCGAAGGCAACAAGAGGGCTATCCTGATTCTGGGTACGGACGATTTCCCGTTCCCGATCCCACTCGTCAACAACGCCGACGGCTGGAGTTTCGACGCCGATGCAGGTCGGCGCGAAATCCTCTACCGCAGGATCGGCCGCAACGAGCTGGCCGCGATCCAGACCTGCCTGGCCTATGTCGACGCGCAGAACGAATACGCCGAGAAGGATCGCGGGGACGGCGTCGGCGCCTATGCCCAGCGCATCGTCAGCAGGCCGGGTAAGACGGACGGATTGTTCTGGCGCGACGACAAGGATCCGAGCCCGCTCGGTGCGTTGGCGGCCCAGGCCGCGGCGGAAGGCTACAAGGTCGGCGAACAGCCCGAGCCTTACCACGGATACTACTATCGCATCCTGAAGGCCCAGGGCTCCGATGCCCCGGGCGGTGCGCTGAACTATGTTGTCAAGGGCAAGATGATCGGCGGCTTTGCCCTGGTGGCCTGGCCTGCCGAATACGGCAATTCCGGCGTTATGACCTTCCTGGTCAATCACGCAGGCACGGTCTACCAGAAGGATCTCGGCTCACGCACCGACTTCCTCGCCAAGCGCATGATCGTGTTCGATCCGGATCACACCTGGAAGAAAGTTGAGCCGACAAATCCTTGAGCAAAGAGGGGGCCGCAGCGATGCATGGCATGATCCGTTCCGCCATATTGACGCTTGTTGCAATGGTTCTGCTGACCGCGCCATGCATGGCCCAGGCGACCGGCCACGTTCAGGTCAAATTCGTGAAGGCGGCTCTCGTCGTGGGTGGCGGCGGAGGGACCGGCACGCTCACTTACCGCGGGCGGCACTATCGGTTCACCGCGTCCGGCTTCAGCCTCGGCGCAAGCGCGGGCACCTCCGTGAGCTGGCTGGAAGGGACCGCCTCCGGCATCAAGGACGTCCACGATTTCGCCGGCAGTTACACGCTGGTCGGAGGAGGCGGCGCATGGGGGGCCGGCGCAGGAGGGGTGTCGCTGCGCAATGAAAATGGCGTGGTTCTCATGCTCAAAGGGCCGAAAGCAGGACTGGAGTTCGCCGCCAATGTTGGCGGCCTCACGATTACGCTGCGGTGAGCCGCAGCCGGCTCTCATCGGCATCGTGCAAACAAGATGCTGACGCAGCCGAGAACTCCGGTGCTCGTCGGTCCGAGCCGCTCGACAAAGCGTTCGCTTGCGGAATTCCAAGTATCGGGCGCCTTGACCAGGATCAAGGCACCACCGGGGCCGGGATAGTGCAGCCGGACGCAGTAAGTACACGGCGCGATGCCGTCACCTTGCCGAAGTCTCAGGCGGCCGTCACCGCTTCGCGGCTCCGCCCTTCGCGGCGTCGTAGGCGTCGCGATAGCCCCTGGCGATGGTCCGGACACCGCGTCCGATATCGTCATAGACATCGTCAGGCAGGTTCGCGAGCGACACGCGAAGCGACCATTCTGGCGCGTCGAATCCGCCTCCGTTCAGCAGCACGATCCCGTGGGCTTCGGCCAGCCTGAACGCGAGGTCCAGCGGGTGAACGTTCTTCTTCAGGTATTCGACGGCATCGTCGCCGATGTTCTTGCGGGCCCAGAATTCGAAATCGATCAGGGCGTAATAGGCATCATAGTTCGGATTCGGGCTCAGCTTGTCGGCCAGCCCGAGACCGTCGAGCATCGACCACAGGCGCTTGTTGACGATTTCCATGCAGGCTGCCTGATAGGCCTTGTTCACGTCCATCATCTCCGCGAGCGAAAACAGGCTCATCATCACCTGCTGCGGCAACGACAATCCGGCGGTGTGATTGAGCGCCACGTCGCGGCTGTCGGCGACGATGCGGTCGATCAGCTTCAGCTTGCGCGGCTCGAGCGTGAGCGGCCCGTAGCGCTTGTCGAGCGCCTTCACGGCCTCGTCCGGGAGATTGGCGATCTTCTTGTCGAAGATGTTGTCTTCGTGGATCGCAATGGCCCCTAACCGCCATCCCGTGCAGCCGAAATACTTCGAATAGGAGTAGACGCCGATGGTGTTGTGCGGCAGCTCGCCGAGCAGCGAACGGAAATTGTGCACGAAGGTTCCGTAGACGTCGTCGGTGAGGATCATCAGGTCGGGACGCTTGGTCCTGACCAGATTGGCCAGCTTGGCAACCGTCTCCTTACTCAACGCCATCCCCGGCGGGTTGGACGGATTGACGACGAAGAAGGCCTTGATCTTCGGGTCTTCCAGCTTCCTGATTTCCTCGTCGGTGAATTGGAATTTGTTTTCCTGCGGCGCCCTGATCTGAACGACCTTCAGGTCGTAGTCCTCAAGGTGCGTCATCTCGATGTAGGGCGTGAATATCGGCGTCGCCAGCGCAATCGTATCGCCGGGCACCAGCAGCCGATTGGCCTTCAGCGACTTGAACAGGTAGCACATCGCCGCTGTGCCGCCCTCGACCGCATAGATGTCGAACTTCCCGGCCGGCCGGGGCTCGCCGCAAACCGCCCACATCAGGTATTCGTGCACGATCCTCTCGTTGTGCACCAGCATGCGGTCCGGCACCGGGTAATTGTCGCCGATGATCGAATCGACAAGTTCATGGACGAAGGCATCGGGATCGAAGCCAAATTTCCTGACCGTAAAGGCCAGCATCTCGGTCAGGAAGCTCGCGCCGGGCATGTCGTGGTGCTGCTTGAGCCAAGCCTCGAACCGTCCGGCGATGCCTTTTGCCTGAGGCATGCCGCCGATGCCCGCGGGGTGTCCCATCACCCGCTTGCTCTCGGTGATGGCGAATTGTCCCAGCAAGAAGAAGCCTTCGCGCGGCGTCGTGGCGACCCAGTTCGGATTGCCGCGCCCGGCGTTCAGGAAGGGCATCTGACTTCGCTTTGAATTGGTCTTGGCGAGGTTGATCAGCTCGTCCTTGATCTCGAAGGGGCTCAGCGCCTCGAATTTCTTTAAGGTCAGAAGATCGGCCATTTTGACACTCCCGGGGCGATGCAGGCTGCTGGACTGGACGCGACAGGCTCTGTTGCCTGCGCGATCGCGCGCAGCATGATCGGCAGCCGGTAACGGCCCTTGATCTATGTCAACGGTCTCGCGAGCGTCATGCACGCACCGAAGGACGGTCGCGTCGGGCTGCATGTGCGAATCCATGCCCTTGACAGACGATGGAGCTGCAAGGCAATCGCCCGTTGTGATTGACATAGATCAACATCCGTCTTGCCGACCGTTGCCTGATGTCCCCGACACATGATCGCTTCGCCCTGCTTCGGCGCGCCCCGCGCTGGATCGAAGCGGGCGCAAGCCGAGGCTCCGGGACAGCATCAACGGGTGACATCATGATCGATTGGCTTTTCCAGACTCTCCGCACCTATCCCGAAATCGCGATCTTCCTGTCGCTCGCGCTGGGCTATTATTTCGGATCCTTCACCTATAAAGGCCTCGGACTCGGCGCGGTCACCGCGACGCTGATCGCTGCCGTCATTATCGGCCAGATCGGAATCACGATTTCAGGTCCGCTGAAGCCGTTCTTCTTTCTGATGTTCCTGTTCGCCATCGGTTATGGCGTCGGACCGCAATTCGTGCGGGGCATCGCGCAGGACGGCGTTCCGCAGGCGATTTTCGCGGCCGTAGTCTGCGTCTTCTGTCTGCTGTCCGCCTATCTCGGCGCCAAGATCGCCGGCTACGACGTTGGATCAGCGATCGGGCTCTACGCCGGCTCGCAGACGATCTCCGCGTCGATGGGTCTCGCAACCGACGCCATCAACCGTCTTGGTCTGCCGGCGGATGAAGCCAAGAAGCTGCTCGATGCCATGCCGGTCGCCTATGCCGTGACCTATATCTTCGGCACGGTCGGCTCGGCGATCGTCCTGGCCCTGCTCGGACCGGTGCTGCTCGGGATCGATCTCGAGAGCGCTTGCAAGAAATATGAGGAGGAGCATGGCGGCAAGAAACAGCTGGGCGGCCCCGGCACGGCCTGGCACCAGTTTGATGTGCGCGCCTATCGCGTTCATGAGCGCGGACCCGTCGCCGGCAAGACGGTCGGGCAGGCCGAGGCGCTGCTTCCCGACCATCGCACCTTCGTCCTCCGGCTGAGGCAAGGTGGCAAAATCGTTGAGGCAACCTCGGACACCGTGATTCATGCCGGCGACATCGTCGCCGTTGCAGGCCGCCGCGACGTGCTCGTGCAATTGATCGGCGAACAGGCCGAGGAAGTCGACGATCGCGAGCTATTGGCGGTGCCGATCGAGGGCGTCGATGTCTACGTGACCAGCAAGGACGTCGATGGCAAGACGCTCGAGGAGCTGGCGAAGGAGCCGGCCTCCCGCGGCGTCTTCCTGCGCAAGATCGCCCGCGGCGCGATCGCGGTCGAGATTCCGATCCTGCCGAACACTAAGATCAACCGGGGCGACATTGTCACCCTGGTGGGCCGCACGTCCGATGTCGCTGCCACCACGAAGATGCTGGGCCGGCCGGACCGCGCGACCGACGTTGCCGACGTCGCCTTCATCGGGGCCGCCATTGCGATCGGCGCCCTAGTCGGCGCCTTCGTCTACAAGATCGGAAGCGTGCCGCTCACGCTGTCCACCTCCGGCGGCGCGCTGATTTCCGGCCTGTTCTTCGGCTGGCTCCGATCGGTGCACCCGACCTTCGGCCGCATTCCGTCGCCCACCGTGTGGTTCATGAACTCGGTCGGCCTGAATGTCTTTATTGCCATTGTCGGCATCTCCTCGGGCCCGGGATTTGTCGCCGGCCTGCAGAAACTCGGCTTCAGCCTATTCCTCTGGGGCGTCGTCGTGACCACGGTGCCTTTGATCCTGGCGATGTTCGTCGGCAAGTACGTATTTAGATTCCACGACGCGATCCTGCTGGGATGCTGTTCCGGCGCGCGCACGACGACTGCTTCGCTCGGCATGATCAACGACCGCGCGAAAAGCCAGATTCCCGGCCTCGGTTATACCGTCACCTACGCGGTCGGGAACACGTTGCTGACGATCTGGGGCATGGTGCTGGTCATGATGATGACATAGCCGCGGCTCGACGATGTTGGCGTGGCTGCAGCAGTTTCTCGTCCGCTATCCGGAGCTCGCGCTGTTCCTGGTGATCGCGGCGGGCTACTGGATCGGAAGCTTCAGGATCGGCGCTTTCAGCCTTGGCCCGGTGACGGGATCTCTGTTCGCGGGGCTCGCGGTCGGCGATTTCGCGCACGTCCCCGTCTCCGGCATGACCAAATCGTTCCTGTTCCTGCTGTTCCTGTTCGGCGTAGGCTATTCGGTCGGCCCGCAGTTCGTGCTGGCGATGAAGCGCGATGGGCTGAAGCCGATGCTGATGGCCATTGTCGTGAGCCTCACCGGTCTTGCGGCAGCGATCGTCGTAGCACGCGTACTGCAGCTTGACGCCGGCTTTGCGGCCGGGCTCCTGTCGGGGGCGCTCAGCCAGAGTGCCGCGATGGGTACGGCGACCGACGCGGTCAATGGGCTGGCCGTTCCCGAAGCACAGCGCGCGTTGCTTGTCTCGCATATCGCGGTGGCGGATGCGGTTTGCTACATCTTCGGCTATGCCGGCGTGATCACGTTCTGCACGATCGTCGTTCCAGCGCTGCTGAAGATCGATCTGAAGGCGGAAGCGCTCAAGCTGGAACAGGCGTTGGGCATCACGCGTGCGAAGCCCGGCCTGGCATCCGCCTGGCGCAAATTCGAGCTGCGCGCCTACCGGCTGGACGATCACGCGGCGCTCGCGGGACTGACGGTTGCCGCCGCCGAAGCCCGGGTGCCCGGCCAACGCGTGTTCATCCACCGCATTCGTCGCGGCGAGCGTGTCCTCGAGGCGGAACCTGGAACGGTCCTCTCGGCCGGCGACGTCATCGCGCTGTCGGCGCCGCGCCAGATCATCGTCGAGCTGGTCGGACAGCGAGGCGAGGAAGTGGAGGACAAGGAGCTGCTCGATATCCCCGTGGTCTCGACCGACGTTTTCCTGATCAACGCGAAGCTCGCAGGCAGCAGTCTTCAGCAGGCGTCGGAACAAGATTGGGCGCGCGGTCTCTATTTGCGCTCGGTGAGCCGGGGCGGTGAAGCTCTCCCCATCCCGGCCGGAGTGGTCCTTGAGCGCGGCGACTTGCTTCGCATCGTCGGACCCGAAGCCGTCGTGCAGAATGCGGCCAAGAACATCGGCGTCATAGTCGCACCGAGCACCAGCATCGATTTCGTGGTATTGGGGCTCGCGATTTTCTTCGGCGGTCTCGTTGGAGTTTTCGTGAGCTTCTCCGTTAGCGGTGTGACGATCTCGTTGAGCACCAGCGTCGGCACGCTGCTCGCCGGACTGCTGGTCGGCTATCTTCGCACCCATTTACCGTATTTCGGCCGGATCCCCGACGGCGCCATCAGCCTGATGACGTCACTCGGACTGGCTGCCTTCGTCGGTCTGACCGGAATTCATGCCGGGCCGATCTTCCTTTCCGCGATACGGGAGTCTGGCATCGGCCTGCTTCTGGGCGGCGTGATCGTCACGCTGCTGCCGCAGATCGTCGGCTTCTGCTTCGGCCATTTCGTGCTGCGTATGAGCCCGATCCTCTTGCTTGGCGCATTGACCGGAGCACAGACGGTAACGGCCGCGATGGCCGCCATCCAGGAGCGCTCGGGCAGCTCCGTGGTGGTGCTCGGGTATACGCCCGCCTATCCGGTCTCGAACATTCTGCTGACGACCTGGGGATCCGTCATGGTCGTCGTCTTCGCTGGTTGAAGCGCCAGGCATGCCCTCTGCAGGCCAAACCAAAATTCAGCCGCCTCCGTCTCCCGACGGACGACCCCTGAGATTCGGTACCTAGTCCTCCCAATCTTCCCATTCGACCTTGTTGATTTCCAAATAGCCGGAAACCGCCGAGCCGATCGTCGGGAAGAAGTAGCCTTCGCCGAGCTGCGCGAACAGTCCAAATCGCTTCAGCTTGTCTTTGACCGGGTCCTTGAGTTCAGCAAAGCAGAGTTCGATCCCTTTCTCGTGCAAAGCTTCGTCCAGTTCAGCAACGGTATCGCAGGCCGTGACGTCGACGCTGGTGACTGGCTCTGCCGCGACGACCAGCCAGCGAACCGGCGTGGGCGACGTCGCCACCGCGTGCAGGACGCGTTCCTTGAAGAACTCGGCGTTGGCAAAGAACAGCGGCGCGTCCCACCGGAATAGGACCAGCCCCGGGATCTGGCGCGCATCGGGGTATCGCGTGATGTCGTGATAGCCCTTGACGCCGTGGGCACGGCCCAGCACCGCGGAGTGCGGTCGCCATCCGTCCCACAGGAACTCCGCGATGGCCACGGCGATTGCAAGACCGATTCCTGGAATCGCGCCGAACACAGCCACGCCGACGAAGCACAGCACGATCAACCAGAATTCCCATCTCTGGATGCGATAAATTCGCTTGAGGTCGGTGATCTCGAACAGGCCGATCGCCGCGGCGATGACGACGGCGGCCAATGCAGCGTTGGGCAAATGCTGCAGAAGGTTTGGCGCCACGACGAGAAGGAATGCGATGGCGAGCGCGCCGACGATGCTGGTCAGTTGTGTGCGAGCACCGGCGGCCTCCGCCACCGGAGTGCGCGAAGAGCTGCTGCTGATCGGGAAGCCCTGAAAAAAGCCGGTTGCTAGGTTGGCGGCCCCGAGCCCCACCATCTCCTGGTTCGGATCGACCTTGTCGCCCAGTCGCGCGGCGTAGGTTCGCGACAGCACACTGGTGTCGGCAAATGAGACGAGCGCGACGGCGCTTCCGCCGATTAGTACCGGAACCAGATCGCCATAGCTGATCCAGGGAACGGCAAGCGCCGGCAGACCCTGAGGAAGGGGGCCCAGGACCTTCACGCCGTAGCTGGCCCCCAGATCGAGCGCACCGACGACGAGAGTTGCCCCGACAACGGCAATCAGAATACCCGGCAGCCGCTTGTTGTCCTTGAGCAGCAGGATGACGATCAGCGTTGCGAGCCCAACCGCGAAAGCAACCCAGTTTGTCCTGCCGGCGAGGATCGCGCCGCCGATTTTCCACAGGTCCCGCAATGGTCCTTCGTTCTCAATCGAGAATCCGAGGAGCTTTGGCAGTTGGCTGATCAATACTGTCAGCGCAATTCCGTTCATGTAGCCGTAGCGGATCGGCTTGGAAAGAAGCTCGGTCACGAAACCGAGCCTCGCGAAGCCTGTCAGCATGAGCACTGTTCCCGAAACGAGGGCCATCATGGCGCCGAGTGTCGCCGCGCGAAGGGGATCGCCACCGGACAGTGGGGCGACCACACCGAGAATGACAGCTGCGAGGGCCGAGTCCGGTCCGAGCACGATGATGCGGCTTGGGCCGAACACCGCGTAGGCCAGGAGCGGGATGATGGTTGCGTAGAGACCGTGGATGCCCGGCAGGCCCGATGCCGCCGCATAGGCGATACCAACCGGGACCAGCATTGTTGCAAGGACTAGGCCGGCAAAGATGTCGTGCGGTAGCCACGCCGCCTCGTATCGGCGGAGGGTGCCGACGCCGGGCGTCCAGCGTATCCAACGGCTCATTTGGCGAGCACTCCCGGGCTCGGTCGAGCGCATGGCAAACACTCCCAGTCCGGCCAGAGCAATCGGCCGACGAATTGACCGGAAGCCAATTTGCACTAGCGTTTGCCAGGCTGAGCGTTGATCTATCTCAAGCCGGCTCGCAACGATGGCCAGTTCCCTGGGTGGCGCATCGTCAGTATGGAACAAGTGGGCTCTGTGAACGGAAGCTTGGTGTGCCGCAACGCGGCGCGCAGCGGCGGCTATCGGCTTCGTTGATCGCGACGCCAAGAGTGCCTGCCGTCCCCGGGCCAGGGACACGTGCTTTGTCCCGTTCAGGAAAGCTTCAACGTCAAGTGTCTGACTTGCCGGTCGCCGCCGGCGCTCGAACGGAACCCGAAGCGGCTGAATATGCTGAGCATCGCCACGTTCTCGGGCAGGACTTCCGCGGTTAGTTCTTTCAGCCCTGCATGGCGCGCGATCACCAGCAAATGGCGCATGAGCGCCGTGCCGATACCCTTGCTCTGATAGGCATCTATCACGACGAAGGCCAACTCAGCCTGGCCAGGCTGCGCGACGATGTAGCGGCCGCCGCCTGCGACGACCGGTCGGCCGTCCTCGTCGATCTGCGCAACCAGCGCGACATGATCGGCGAAATCGATATTCATGAAAAACGCGATCTCTTTGTCGGAGAAGCTGCGCTTCGGGGCGAAAAAGCGGCGCTGTCGCGATTGGACGCTGGTGCGGCCGACCGCCGCGAGCATGTCGTCCCGGTCGTCCGGCCGGAGCGCCCGAACTTCGATCCTGCTGCCGTCACGCAAATGCTCGATCGCAGAATAATCGGCTGCACCTGGCATCGTTGTCCTCGCAAAGATCGTTGCCGGCGATACAACCTTGCGAACTTAGGGGAGTGGTCGTCCTCGCCGAGAGAGACCCGCATTCCGACAAAGAAGGAAGCGATTGTTGCGTCAATGTAGGCTTTCGACCCAATTTCCGGAATGGCCACTGATTTTCCGAGAGAATGATACGTCTCTTAATCGCGAGCCCTGACTGAGCGCCTTCGGGACGCGAGGATGCCCACGCTCAGATCGCAACCTGAACCGAATGTCGGTATCGGTGGTTGCGCCTCCCCGCAACCAAATCTCTTAACCGGCAGAGATGAAAAGCCCGCCTTTCGGCGGGCTTTTTCGTGCGGGGCTGTATCTCTATCGTGCGCTTCGCTGCTCCAGCTCCAATCACAGTGGTGAGCAGCTCGCGGCTGTCTCCCCCGGCACATCATCCGCATTCGGATCGGCCGCCGCGGTCGCCCAGGCGAGTTCGACGAGGGTCACGATCCGCCGGCCGGCGCCGTCGAGCTGGCAGACGATCAGGCCTTGCTCCTCGATGTAGGTCAAAAGGTGCCGGGCGCGACGCAGCGAGTGGGTGCCGTAGGCGCGGGCGATGGCGGCATCGCCCGGGCAGGGCCAGCCCTCCTTCGCGGCGCGCGCGATCATCATGAAGACACCCTGCATGTCCTCGGGCAGGATGGCGGCACGCAGCGCGACGTCCTGCCAGGCATCGTCTTCCGCCATGTCGGCGCCGAGCCCGGCGCGGGCGCGCGTCAGCATGCGGCGGAAATCGGTCAGCTCCGGCACCACGGCACCGAGCCCCTCGATCCGGCAGCGCACCACGAATTCCTGATAGAGCACGCCGATGGCGCGGAAGCCGGCGTCGGGCTCGGCAAGAATGGCGCGTAGGATGCGGTCCAGCCGCTCACGCCGCTCGGCCAATTGCTCGGCGCTCGGCGGTGGCTCCGCGCTTTCTGGATCCGGCTCCGGTGCCGCCGGTTTGGCGGCCATCAATTGGCTGAGCAGGTCCGGCGCCGGCGCCCGGCGTGGTGGCCGCGTTGTCTCGGGCGGCGGCGCGGCCAGGATGATGGCGCGTGCGTCCTCCAGTGCCGCCTCCGGCAGTGGCATCAGCCGCGGCGCTGCGTTGCGCGGCTGAGTGTCGGTTGGACCGATGCGCAGGCGGAGCGGACGGCGCGAGAGCGCCGGTCCCAGCGCCATGAACTGTCCGCGTTCGAGATCGCGGAAGGCCTCCGCCTGCCGCCGCTCCATGCCGAGCAGGTCGGCGGCGCGCGCCATGTCGATATCGAGGAAGGTGCGGCCCATCAGGAAGTTCGACGCTTCGGCGGCGACATTCTTGGCGAGCTTCGCCAGCCGCTGGGTTGCGATGATGCCGGCAAGGCCGCGCTTGCGGCCGCGGCACATCAAATTGGTCATCGCGCCGAGCGAGAGCTTGCGCGCCTCGTCGGTGACTTCGCCTGCGACCGCCGGCGCGAACAGCTGCGCCTCGTCCACCACCACCAGCATCGGATACCAGTGGTCGCGGGGCACCTCGAACATTCCGCCGAGGAACGCCGCCGCGCGCCGCATCTGGTTCTCGGCGTCCAGCCCCTCGAGATTGAGCACGGTGGAGACGCGATGGATGCGCACGCGCTCGCCGGCGACCTGCAGGCTGCGCTCGGTGTGGTCCTCGGCGTCGATCACGAGGTGGCCGAAGCGTTCGGCCAGGGTGACGAAGTCGCCTTCGGGATCGATGATGGCCTGCTGCACCCAGGGGGCGCTCTGCTCCAGCAGCCGCCGCAGCAGATGGGACTTGCCGGAACCCGAATTGCCCTGCACCAGCAGGCGCGTGGCCAGCAGCTCCTCGAGGTCGATGGCCGCCGAAGCGCCGGCCGTCGTCTGTCCCATCTCGATCGCTACGGTCATCTGCCCCGACTCAAATTGTCCTTGCGGAGACGCGGCTTAACAAGCCGATCGCGCCCCGTCGAGCCGACCGCAACATCATCCCCAGACACGGCGCGGGACAATCTGGACATCATTCACCGTGAAGCGCCGCCGAATCTGCGAGCAACGTTCGCGCCGCGCAGGAATGTCGAAGCTAAAACGATGCCGCTATTCTGATGCCGGATACCTCCGTCCCGTTTGCCGGTGGTGTCTCCTCGCGCAAACCCCGTCATAGTCCTCAGCACAAAAGAAACGTGCGAGGAAACATGACTGAGAGCATCGTTGATGCCGTCGCGCCGTCGGTCGCGACGCCTGGTGCGGTGTCGCCGCGAAAAGTGTTTTGGGCGACCTGGTTCGGCTGGATGCTCGATGGCTTCGATTCCTCGATGTACAGCTACATCCTGGTCAGCGCACTGAGCGAACTATTGCCCGCGAGCGGCATCGAGCCGAGCAAGGCCAATATCGGCATCTATGGTGGGCTGTTGTTCTCGATCTTCATGCTGGGCTGGGCCTGCTCGATGGTCTGGGGCTGGGCCGCCGATCGTTACGGGCGGGTCAGGATCATGTGCTGGACGGTGCTGGTCTACTCGCTGTTCACGGCGTTGTGCGGGCTTGCGACCGGGATCGTGATGTTCGCCTTGTTTCGGTTCGTTGCCGGTTTCGGCATCGGCGGCGAATGGGCCGCGGGCACGCCGTTGCTCCAGGAATCCGTGCCGGAGGCCACGCGGGTACGGCTCGCCGGCTGGCTGCATACGGCCACGCCGACCGGGCTCTTCCTCGCCGCCGCCGTGACGCTCGCGATCGGCAGCACGCTCGGCTGGCGCGGCATGTTCCTGCTCGGCATCCTGCCCGCGCTCTTGATTGCGTATCTGCGCAGCAACATTCCCGAGCCGGAACACGGCGCGTCGCGCCCGCAGCCGCGGGTCTCGGCCTTGTTCGCCGGCGACCAGGCGCGCACCACCTGGGCGGCCGCGCTGATGATGGCCTGCATCATCTTCGGCCTGTGGTCGTCGAACTTCTGGGCGCCCACCGTGATTGCGACCAAGCTGGTCGCCGCCGGCGCGACGCCTGCGCATGCGCAGGAGATGGGCGCAGTGGCGGGCTTGATCACCAATGTCGGCACCTTGATCGGCTGCCTCCTTGTCCCATGGCTCACCGGCTGGCTCGGCAGCCGGCGCCGCACCGCGGTGCTGTTCTTCATCGGCGGGCTGGTCTCCGTCGTGGCCTGCTACGAGGTCGCGATCGAATGGCTGGATAGTCTGGTGCTGTTCATGGTGCTGCTGCCGGTGCTCGGCTTCTTCACCAATGGCGTGTTCGGCCTGTTCACGATCTGGCTGCCGGAGATGTTTCCGTCCGCCCTGCGCGGTTCGGGCTCCGGCTTTGCCTTCAGCATGGGCCGGGTGCTCGGTGCAGCCGGCCCGTCGCTGATCGGCGCGCTCGCGGCCCCGCACCGGCAGTTTTCCGCTGGCGATCTCGATGCTGTCGCTGATCTATGTGATCGGCTTGCCGTTGATCCGGCTCGCGCCGGAGACCGCTGGCAAGCCGCTCGCGAAATAGCGAGCGCGTCGGCCACCCGGCGGCGCTCGTACACGGAAAGGGCTATTCCGCCGGCTTCACGGCCACCGCCGCCGGCGCAGCCGCCGCTGTCCTCGGGGGCGCCTTGTCGACCTTCTTCGACCACGAGCGGTAATAGGCCAGCACGGTCATCAGCACGATGCCGACCACGCTGACCATGATCTGCATCCACAGGCTGCCGGAGACCTCGACCAGCACCACATGTGCGACCACGGCGAGGAACACGCCCGAGCAGAACACCTCGAGCGACTGCTGGCCGCATTTGATGATCGGCTGGAAGATCGGCCATTCATATCCCGGCCATTCGCGCGGCAGGAAGCGGGTGACGAAGAAGGCCAGCACGACGAAGTGCAGCACGCGATAGGGCGCGAGGTTGGTCTTGTCGTTCGGATTGAACGCATCATAGAGCCAGCCCGGCATCGCCTGCCCGAGCTCCGGGAAGCGGCCCGCCAGCGTCATCACCAGAGCGAACAGCAGATAGGCGCCGCCGAGCCAAAGGAAGGCGCGCGAGCGGATGAAATTGATCGACTCGCTGGCGCCGCCGAGCGCGAACCAGCCGCCGAACACGAACAGGAACTGCCAGCAGAACGGATTGAAGTACCATGTGCCGGACGGATAGGCCGGCAGATTCCAGCCGAAATGACGTGCGGCGAGATAGAGCAGGAACGAGGCCAGCAGCGTCAGATTGAGCTTGCGCAGCATCGCCCACAGCACCACGGGATAGACCAGCATCAGCGCGATATAGAGCGGCAGCACGTCCATGTTGACCGGCTTGAACGCCAGGATCAGGCCCTGATAGAGCGTCTCGGCCGGGTTCTGCATGAAGCCCGCGACGTTGAACTCGTTCTGCAGATTGGGGTCGTGATAGCGCTGGGCGAGATAGCCGATCTCGGCGATGTAGATCACGAACAGCAGAACGTGCGCGACGTAGATCTGCCAGGCCCGCTTGATCAAGCGGGTGGCGCCGATCACGGTGCCGCGCTCGAGCATCATTCGCGCATAGACGAAGGATGCGGTGTAGCCGGAGATGAAGACGAACAGATCGGCGGCGTCGCTGAAGCCGAAATTCTTCTGCGTGATCCAGTTCACCGCATTGTTCGGGATATGATCGAGATAGATCGCCCAGTTGGCGAAGCCGCGCAGCAGATCGAGGCGGTAGTCGCGGCCACGCGGCGGCAGAACAGCCTTGACGTCCATCGGTTCGCTCCCATCCCCATTTCCCGCGTCCGGCCGCGGGTTCGCGACGTCATACTAGAACAGGATTTCGACGGCTGTGTATCGGTTTTCCGGGAAAGGATCGTCTCAACCGCGGGACAAACAACGCTGAATTTGGATCAAATCGTTCGCAGCTAGTGCTGCACGAACCCGTTATGCAGCGTGGTGAACAGCGTCCGGCCCTTCTTCACCAGATCATATTTGCGGCCATAGAGCAGCCACACCGCGGTGAGGTGGCACATGCCGCCCATCATCAGCGACATCGCAGTGTAGGGATCGAGATTGCGGCGATAGATGCCGGCGCGGCTCGCCTGCCTGATCAGCTGCACATAGCGCAGCGCGTATTTGTCGACCGCTTTCTTGATCCGGGGTTCGGCGGCAAGCACGCTTGGCCAGATCTCCAGGAAGAACACGCGGCCCCATCCCGGATTGTCCTTGATGTATTGGAAGTTGGTCAGGAAGATGATGCGAAGCTGCTCGACCGGATCGCCACCCTTGAGCAGCAGCGGCTCGGTCTTCTGATATAGCGCTTCGAAATTGCCCTCGGGCACATCGAGGACCAGCGCGCGCTTGTCCTCGAAATAGTCGTAGAGGCTGGAGAGCGGCACCTTGGCCGCCGCGGCGATGTCGGTGAGCGAGGTGCCGTCGATGCCCCTCTGGCCGAACAGCCTGGTCGCCGCCGACAGGATCTGCTCGCGCCGGTCGCGACTGCGTTGTTGCTTGAGCTTGAGCGTCGTCCCCGAAGCCACGATCGTCTCCAAGAGCGTTTGCGCGCGAAGTGGATACCGGTTCGCGCAAGGAGAACGCGTCAAAACAAGAATCTCGTCCCGCAAAAACAGTAAGGCAGCGGGATCGGAACACAAGCGCTCCTGCTGCGGCATACAGCGTAAGATTGTCGGCTAGATCGGCGCGTTCCGCCGTCCCGATTGCCGAACGCGTTGCGGGCGATGATCTGGCGCATGATCTCGGATGTGCCGTCGAGAATGCGGACCACACGCGTTTCCCGCCAGATACATGGGCCCGTAAATTCGAACAATAACCGAAAAATGTGTGACGTCATTCCGGCGCTGTCGAGATTTCGGGCAGGCGCTGAAAAATCGCGGCACTCGCCTGATGACGCGACCCACGCGGGATCGGCGGGAAATATTGCCGCCGGCGTTTCCGCCGCAAGTTTGTCCATTTCTTACGCGACAAAACCATGAGTTGTGGGTAGATAGCTTGTCACTGAGGGAAGAAATGATGCAGCAGTACTCGCTTCGATCGACCCGCTCCGGACGCACGATCTTCGGGCTCGCCGCAGCCCTCATGATCGGGCTTGCGTCGTCGGCTATCGCACAGCAGTCGCCCGGCGGCAGCACACTGGCCAAGGTGCTCGTGCTCGGCACCGGCGGCACCATCGCGGGCCAGGCCAACGCGCGTGCCGGCAATGCCTACGATTCGGGCAAGGTCAGCGCGGCAAACCTGATCGCGGCGATTCCGGGCATCGACCAACTCGCCCAGATCTCGGCCGAGCAGATCTCCTCGATCGGATCGCAGGACATGAACGACAAGGTCTGGTTCGACCTCGTCAGGCGCATCCGCGCCGCCATCGACAACAAGGAAGTCGACGGCATCGTCATCACCCACGGCACCGACACGATGGAGGAGACCGCGTTCTTCCTGCAAAACGTGCTGGACACCGACATGCCGGTGGTGCTGGTCGGCTCGATGCGGCCCTCGACCGCGATCGGCGCCGACGGGCCGGCCAATCTTTACGACGCGATGCGGGTTGCATCGGCGCCGGAATCCCGCGGCCGCGGCGTGCTCGTGGTGCTCAACGACACCATCCACGGCGCGCGCTGGGTGCAGAAGACCAATACGACCAGCGTCCAGACCTTCCGCTCGCCCGATGCCGGGCCGGTCGGTTACGTCGACACCGGCTCCCTGCGCTTCCTGGCGGCGGCCCCAGCCAACGGCGCCAAGCTGAAGCTGCCGGACGCACCGCCGCTGCCCCGGGTCGACATCATCTACTCGCACGCCAACATGGACGCCGCCGAGGTCGAGGATGCGGTCAAGCGCGGCGCCAAGGGCATCGTGCTGGCCGGCGTCGGCGACGGCAATTCGTCGAAGGGCGCAATCGATGCGCTGGCGGCGGCGGCAAAGCAGGGCGTCGTCGTGGTGCGTTCGACCCGCGTCGGCTCGGGCTATGTCAACCGCAACGTCGAGGTCGAGGACGACAAGCTCGGCTTTGCGGTCTCGCTCGATCTCAATCCGCAGAAGGCGCGCGTCCTGCTCGAACTCCTGATCGCCAACGGCATCACCGATCCCAAGGCGGTGCAGCAGGCCTTCGCCCAGCCGTGATCGCACGACGTGAGGTGAGCACGGTCGTCAGGCTCCCTCTCCCGCTTGCGGGGGAGGGCTGGGGTGGGGGTCTCTCCACGAGTCGCCTTGCGGAAGCAGCCCTCACCCGGATCGCGTAGACACGAGGCGTCATGTATCTCGGGATCGATCTCGGTACCTCGGCGGTCAAGACCGTACTGGTCGACGCAGGCCAGCGCGTGGTGGCGAGCCGCAGTCAATCGCTGACTGTGGCCTCGCCGTATCCGGGCCATAGCGAGCAGGATCCGGCGCAGTGGATCGACGCCGCGTTCGCGACGCTCGACGCGCTGAAGGCGGATCATCCGGCCGAGCTGGCTGCAGTCGACGGCATCGGCCTGTCCGGCCAGATGCACGGCGCGACGCTGCTGGACGCGAATTGGAAGCCGTTGCGGCCCTGCATTCTCTGGAACGACGGGCGCTCGGCTGCGGAATGCGGCGAGCTGGAGCGGCGCTGGCCGGCGCTGCGCGCGACCACCGGCAACAAGGCGATGCCGGGCTTCACCGCGCCCAAGCTGTTGTGGGTCGCCAAGCACGAACCGGAGGTCTTCGCGGCCACCCGGCTGGTGCTGCTGCCGAAGGCCTACCTGCGCCTGGTGCTGACCGGCGAGGCGATCGAGGATATCTCGGACGCCTCGGGCACGCTGTGGCTCGATGCGGCGCGGCGGGACTGGTCGGATGCGGCGCTCGACGCGACCGGCCTGTCGCGCCGGCATATGCCGCGTCTCGTCGAGGGCTGCGCGCCGTCGGCGCGGCTGTTGAGCGAACTCGCGCAGCGCTGGGGCATGACCAGGCGGCCGATGATAGCCGGCGGCGCCGGCGACAATCCGGCAGGCGCCATCGGCATCGGTGCGATTACCCATGGCTCGACCTTCGTCTCGCTCGGAACCTCCGGCGCGCTGCTGGCGCCGACCGGTGCGATCGCCAGCAACCCCGAACGCGCCGTGCACACCTTCTGTCATGCCATTCCAGGAATGTGGATCCAGGCCGGCGCAATCCTGTCGGCGGCGTCGTGCCTGGCCTGGATCGCGCGGCTGCTGCAGACCCCCGAGGGCGAATTGCTGGCGCCGCTCGGCGCGCAGCCGAGGGCGCCGTCGCCGGTCAGCTTCCTGCCCTATCTGTCCGGCGAGCGCACGCCGCATGACGATCCCGATGTGCGCGGCATGCTCGAGGGCATCAGCCACGGCACCGACCGTGATGCCATCGTGCAAGCCGTGCTCGAAGGCGTCGCTTTCGCGTTGGCGGATTGCCGCGACGTGCTTGCCGACAGCGGTGTGGCGATCACCGCAGTCGATGCCATCGGCGGCGGCTCGCGTTCGCGGTTCTGGCTTGCGGTGCTCGCCAACGTCCTCGACATTCCGGTGCATCGCTTTGCCGATGGCGAAACCGGGGCCGCCTTCGGCGCCGCGCGGCTCGGACGCCTTGCCGTCAGCGGCGAGGCGATCGAGGCCGTCTGCACCGCGCCGCAGCGCGTCGAGACGTTCGAGCCCGACCGCGCCCTTGCGCAAGCCTATGCGGAGCGGCTGCCGAAATGGCGCAGCCTGTATCGGCCAAAACACCGATGAGACGCTGAACGGCAGCAGCGCAACTCGGGTTCCGCGCACCAATCCGATTCCAGCCTTGTGATCATCGGAAGGTATTGCCCTACGCAGCGGCCTTTTGTTTAATGCGGCCACGCGCGCGAGGAACGAACACAACTTGCGGGTGCGGCGCAACGTCGTCGGCACTGGGGAGGCAGGATGAGCGACCCGATCCTCGAGATGCGCCGGGTCTCCAAGTCTTTCTTCAGCATCAAGGCATTGCGCGGCGTCGACCTCACGGTCTATCCCGGCGAAATCCACGCTTTGATGGGCGAGAACGGCGCCGGCAAATCGACGCTGATGAAGATCCTGTCGGGCGCCTACCGGCCCGATCCGGGCGGCGAGATCCGCATCGAGGGCAAGCCCGTGAGCTTCAACGGCCCGCATGCCGGCCGCGCGGCGGGCATCTCGATCATCTATCAGGAGCTGTCGCTCGCGCCCAATCTCAGCGTGGCGCAGAACATCTATCTCGGCCGCGAGGTCTCGCGCTTCGGGATGCTGGCGCGCGAGGCGATGGAGGCCGGCGTCGGCCCGATCCTCGAACGGCTCGGCGCGGACTTCGCGCCGTCGACGCTGGTGGCCGGTCTGTCGATGGGCCAGCGCCAGCTGGTCGAGATCGCCCGCGCGCTGCACGCCCGCTCGAAAATCCTGATCATGGACGAGCCGACCACGGCGCTGTCGGCCGGCGAGAGCGAGCGGCTGTTCGGCCTGATCCGTCGGCTCCGCGCCGAGGGCCTTGCCATCATCTACATCTCGCACCGCATGGATGAGGTCTATGCGCTCGGCGACCGCGTCACGGTGCTCCGTGACGGCACGCTGGTCGGTTCGCTCGACAAGCCGGAGATCCGCGCCGACACCATCGTCCGCCTGATGGTGGGACGCGACGTCTCGTCCTTCTACAAGAAGGAGCATGATCCGCGCGCGATGCACGGCGCGCCCATGCTCGCGGCCGTCGACCTCGCCGACGGACGGCGCGTCAAGGGTTGCTCGCTGACCGTGCATGCCGGCGAGGTCGTCGGCCTCGCCGGACTGGTCGGCGCCGGCCGCACCGAGCTTGCGCATCTGATCATCGGCGCGGCGGCAAAGACCGCCGGCCATGTCGAGATCGAGGGACGCGCGGTCGACATCCGCAACCCCGGCGAGGCGCTCGAGGCGGGCATTGCCTACCTCACCGAGGACCGGAAGGCGCTCGGCCTGTTCCTGGACATGTCCTGTCTCGACAACATCAATCTCGCGGTGCTGGGCCGCGATGCCAGGCTCGGCGCCATCCTGGATCGCGACAAGGCGCGCGACCGCGCCAGCAAGGCATTCGCTGCGTTAGGCATCCGCGCCGCGGATATCCGCGTTGCGGCCGGTGGCCTCTCCGGCGGCAACCAGCAGAAGGTGCTGCTGTCGCGCCTGCTTGCGACGACGCCAAAGGTCTTGATCCTCGACGAGCCGACGCGCGGCGTCGATGTCGGCGCCAAGTCCGAGATCTATTCGATCATCGACAACCTTGCCAAGGCGGGCACCGCGGTGCTGGTGATCTCATCCGATTTGCCCGAGATCATCGGCATCTGCGACCGCGTCATCGTGATGCGCGCCGGGCTGCTTGCCGGCGAGATCAAGCGGACGACGGCAGCGCCGCTCGACCAGGAGCAGATCATGGCGCTCGCAACCGGAATGGAGCAGCTCGATGCCTGATGACGGGGCTTCCGCAAAGGCCACCGCCGCGGTCGGCCTCGTCGCTGCGCAGGAGACGCGGCGTCAGCGCACGCGGCTGCTGATCCGTTCGGCCGGCATGCTGCCGGTGCTGGTGCTGCTGTGCATCGGCTTTCATCTGCTGTCGGATGGGCGCTTCTTCACCGCGCAGAATCTCGGCATCGTGGTACAGCAGGCCGCCGTCAACACCGTGCTGGCGGCGGGCATGACCTTCGTGATCCTCACCGGCGGCATCGATCTGTCGGTCGGCTCGATCCTGGCGGCTTCGGCGATGGCCGGGCTGATCATCTCCAAGTTTCCCGATTTCGGCGCGTTGTGGTTGCCGGCTGCGGTGCTCACGGGCGCAATCTTCGGCATCCTCAATGGCGGTTTCATCGCGCTGCTGCGGCTGCCGCCCTTCATCGTGACGCTGGGCTCGCTCACCGCGGTGCGCGGCGTGGCGCGCCTTCTGGGTGCCGACACCACGGTGTTCAATTCGGAGATTCCCTATGCCTTCATCGGCAACGGTTCGCTGACGCTCATTCCCGGCGTGCTCTCGATCCCCTGGCTTTGGGTGATCGCGCTGCTCGTGATCCTGGTCTCCTGGCTGGTGCTGCGCCGCACCGTGCTCGGCGTGCACATCTACGCGGTCGGCGGCAATGAGAGCGCAGCCCGTCTTGCCGGCATCAAGGTCTGGGCGGTGCTGATCTTTGTCTATGGCGTGTCGGGGCTGCTTGCCGGTCTCGGCGGCGCCATGCAGGCGGCGCGGCTCTATGCCGCCAACGGCCTGCAGCTCGGCCAGTCCTACGAGCTCGACGCGATCACCGCCGTGATCCTCGGCGGCACCTCCTTTGTCGGCGGCATCGGCTCGATCTGGGGCACGCTGGTCGGCGCGCTGATCATCGCCGTGCTGTCGAACGGGTTGATCCTCACCGGCGTCTCCGACGTCTGGCAATATGTGATCAAGGGCCTCGTGATCATCGGCGCGGTGGCGCTCGATCGCTACCGGTTGCAGGGCTCGGCGCGCACCTGAGGCACAACAACAGTCCGTCGCGATCACTGGTCGACGTGGCGGAGCTTCAAGCAGACCAGGGAGGAAGCCAATGTTGAAGTCGATCTCGCTTGCCGGCGCCGCCGTCGCGCTTGTCTTGAGTTCCGTCCCGTCCTCGGCCAAGGAGCTGAAGGCGATCGGCATCTCGCTGGGCTCGCTCGGCAACCCGTTCTTCGTCGCGCTGTCGAAGGGCGCCGAGTTCGAGGCGAAGAAAACCAATCCGAACGTCAAGATCACCACCGTCGGATTCGAATACGATCTCGGCAAGCAGGTGACCCAGATCGACAATTTCATCGCCGCCGGCGTCGATCTGATCCTGCTCAACCCCGGCGATCCCAAGGCCGTCGGGCCGGCGATCAAGAAGGCGCAGGCCGCCGGCATCATCGTCGTCGCCGTCGACACCGCGGCCGAAGGCGCCGATGCCACGGTCACCACCAACAACGTCCAGGCCGGCGAGATCTCCTGCCAGTACATCGTCGACAAGCTCGGCGGCAAGGGCGACGTGATCATCGAGAACGGGCCGCAAGTCTCCGCGGTGATCGACCGCGTCGTCGGTTGCAAGAACGTGTTCGGCAAGAACCCGGGCATCAAGGTGCTGTCGAGCGACCAGGACGGCAAGGGCTCGCGCGAAGGCGGCCTCACCGTGGCGCAGGGCTATCTGACCCGCTTCGCCAAGATCGACGCCATCTTCGCCATCAACGATCCGCAGGCGATCGGCACCGATCTCGCCGCGCGCCAGCAGAACCGCAGCGGCATCGTCATCACCGCGGTCGACGGCGCGCCCGACATCGAGGCCGCGCTCAAGGATCCCGGCTCGCCGCAAATCCAGGCGTCCTCCTCGCAGGATCCGTTCTTCATGGCGCGCCGCGCCGTGCAGATCGGCGTCGGCCTGCTCAACGGCCAGAAGCCTGCCTCGACCGTCGAGCTGTTGCCGTCAAAGCTCGTGACGCGCGACAACATCGCCGAATACAAGGGCTGGACCTCGAACCGTTCGCAATAGCAATACGAAAGACGATCGACCATGCCCCTCTGGACCTGCGAACAATGCGGCGCGCAGTTTCCCGAAACCGCGGCGCCGCCGCCGGCTTGCCCGATCTGCGAAGACGAGCGGCAATATGTGAACTGGAAAGGGCAGACGTGGCTGACCCGCGAGGAGCTCGCGCAGCGGCACAAGCTGGCCTGGCGCGACGATCTCGGCCTCGTTGGACTGGCGCTCGAGCCGTCCTTTGCGATCGGGCAGCGCGCGCTGCTGGTGCCGGATCGCGGCGGCTGCGTGATGTGGGACTGCGTGCCGCTGGCCACGGCCGAGGCGATCGCGCATGTCAAATCGCTCGGCGGCCTGAAGGCGATCGCGATCTCGCATCCGCATTATTATGGCGCGGTCGCCGACTGGAGCGCGGCGTTCGACGACGCGCCGGTCTATCTGCACGGCGACGACGCGCAATGGGTGATGCGGCCCTATCGGTCGATCGTGCCGTGGCAGGGCGACAGCCACCGCGTCTCCGACGATATTGTGCTGCTGCGCGCCGGCGGACACTTCGCCGGCGCCACCATGCTGCATTGGCGCAACGGCGCCGACGGGCGCGGTGCGCTGCTCACCGGCGATATCGCGATGGTCGCGATGGACCGCCGCTCGGTCAGCTTCATGTATTCCTATCCGAACTACATCCCGCTCAATGCGTCGGCGGTCCGCCGCATCGCGCGGGCGGTCGAACCGCTGGCGTATGATCGGATCTACGGCGCCTGGTGGGGCAAGAACATCGCTGCCGATGCCAAGGCGGCGTTCGACCGTTCGGTCGAGCGCTATATCGCCGCGATCTCGGACTGACGGTTCCCCGCGCTCGGCTTGCCAGCCGGCATGATCGCGCTATATCAGGGCTTTCCCGCCACCCGAGGTTTGTCCGAGTTTCCGCATGACCAGCACTGCCGCCGCCGAATCCCAGCCGTTCCAGGCCGAGGTTGCCGAATTGCTGCACCTGATGGTGCATTCGGTCTATTCCGAGACCGATATCTTCCTGCGCGAATTGATCTCGAACGCGTCGGATGCCTGCGACAAGCTGCGCTACGAGGCGATCGCCAATCCCGGCCTGATCACCGACGGCACGCCGCCGGAGATCCGGATCATTCCGAACAAGACGGCCAACACGCTCTCCGTGGTCGATACCGGCATCGGCATGGATCGGACCGAGCTGATCGACAATCTCGGCACCATCGCGCGCTCCGGCACCAAATCGTTCCTGTCGAAGCTGACCGAAGCCAAGGACGGCGCCAATCTGATCGGCCAGTTCGGCGTCGGCTTCTATGCCGCGTTCATGGTCGCCGAGAAGATCGTCGTGACCAGCCGCCGCGCCGGCTCCGATGAGGTGTGGGTGTGGTCGTCGGAAGGCGGCAGCGGGTTCGAGATCGCCCCCGCCAGCGAGGAAGCGGCCAAGCGGGTCGCGCGCGGCACCGAGATCGTGCTGCATCTGAAAAAGGACGCCGCCAAATATCTCGAGGCTTACGAGATCGAGCGCATCGTCCGCGAATATTCCGACAACATCCAGTTCCCGATCCTGCTGGTGCCGGAGGAGGGCGAGCCGCGCCAGATCAACTCGGCGAGCGCGCTGTGGCAGCGCTCGAAATCCGAGCTCAAGCCGGAAGACTATGCGCAGGCCTACAAACAGATCGCGGGCGCCTTCGACGAGCCGGCGATGACGCTGCATTACCGCGCCGAGGGCCGGCAGTCCTATGCCGTGCTGCTGTTCGCGCCGTCGCAGAAGCCGTTCGACCTGTTCCAGGTCGAGCGCAAGGGCAAGGTCAAGCTCTATGTCCGCCGCGTCTTCATCGCCGACGACGCCGAGCTGCTGCCGGCCTATTTGCGCTTCATCCGCGGCGTGATCGACAGCGAGGACCTGCCGCTCAACATCTCGCGCGAGATGTTGCAGAACAATCCGCAGCTCGCGCAGATCCGCAAAGCGGTCACCGGTCGCGTCGTCGGCGAGCTCGAGACGCTCGGCGAAAAGGAGCCGGAGACGTTTGCAAAGATCTGGGACGCGTTCGGCCCGGTCATCAAGGAAGGACTGTGGGAAGACTTCGAGCGCCGCGAGAAGCTGCTGGCGCTGGCGCGCTTCACCACGACCTCGGGCGAGAACCGCTCGCTGAAGCAAATTGTCGACGACTTCAAGCCGAACCAGACCGAGATCTACTATCTGGTCGGCGACAGCATCGAGCGGCTGAAGTCGAACCCGAAGCTGGAATCGGCGCGCGCCCGCGGCATCGAGGTGCTGCTCCTGACCGATCCGGTCGATGCGTTCTGGACCTCGGCGCCGATCGATTTCGGCGGCAAGCCGCTGAAGTCGCTGAGCCAGGGCGATATCGACTTCGGCCTGATCCCGCTCGTCGACGACAAGGCCGATGAGAAAAAGGACCAGCCCGAGGCCGATGCCGCAACCACCATCGCGGTGATCAAGGATGCGCTCGGCGAGCGCGTATCCGATGTCCGCGCCTCGCAGCGGCTGACCGCGAGCGCATCGTGCCTCGTCGCCGGCGGCGACGCACGCGACCGCGCGCTGGAGCGGCTGCTGGCCCAGCAGAATCGCGGCGCGATCACCAAGCCGGTGCTGGAGATCAACCTGCGGCATCCGCTGGTCGCGGCGCTCGCGACCGACACCGCGCAGGCCAGGGACCTGTCGCTGCTGCTGTTCGAGCAGGCGCAGATCCTCGACGGCGAGATGCCCGACGATCCCGCCGCGTTCGCCGGTCGTATCAACCAGCTCGTGCTGCGCGGATTGGCGAAGTAGGGGCAACCGTAGCCCGGATGGAGCGAAGCGCAATCCGGGTCGATCGGCGGATCGTGCGGCCCCGGATTGCGCTGCGCTCCATCCGGGCTACGCATCTGTGACAACGGCAAAGCTGATCGCGCGCCGCACTTCGGCGCTTGACAAGCGCTACGGCTGTTGATGTTATGTTATAACATTACATTAAGCGAATGCCGCATGTCCCGCCGCCGTCCATCCCTCCAGCAACTGTTTGATCTCGATGCAAAAACTCCCCGTCACCATCTTGTCCGGCTTCCTCGGGGCTGGAAAGACCACTTTGCTGAACCACGTCCTGAACAACCGCCACGGCCTGAAGGTTGCGGTAATTGTGAACGACATGAGCGAGGTGAACATCGACGCCGACCTCGTGCGCGATGGCGGTGCGAACCTGTCGCGGACTGACGAGAAGCTGGTCGAGATGAGCAATGGCTGCATCTGCTGCACCCTGCGCGACGATCTCCTGAAGGAGGTGCGCGCGCTCGCCGAGAGCGGCCGCTTCGACTATCTGCTGATCGAATCGACCGGGATCTCCGAGCCGCTGCCGGTCGCCGCGACCTTCGAGTTTCGCGATCAAGACGGCGAGAGCCTGTCCGACGTCGCGCGGCTCGACACCATGGTCACGGTGGTCGACGCCGCCAATCTGCTGAAGGACTACGCCTCGACCGATTTCCTCAGCCAGCGCGGCGAGGCGCTCGATGGCGACCGGCGCACGCTGGTCGACCTTCTGGTCGAGCAGATCGAGTTCGCCGACGTTGTCGTGCTGAACAAGATCGACGCCGCGACGCCTGCGCAGCGCGAAGCCGCCCGCACCATCGTGCGCGCGCTCAATCCCGAGGCCGACCTCGTCGAGGCGAATTTCGCGCAGGTGCCGTTCGACCGCGTGCTCGATACCGGCCGCTTCGCCTATGAGCGCGCGCAGCAGCATCCGCTCTGGCACAAGGAGCTGTACGGCTTTGCCGAGCATGTGCCGGAGACGGAGCAATACGGCGTCACGAGCTTCGTCTATCGCGCGCGGCGCCCGTTCGATCCGGTGCGCTTCCACAGCTTCCTGCGCGAGAGCTGGGGCGGGGTGATCCGCGCCAAGGGCCATTTCTGGATCGCGACGCGCCCGGACTGGTGCGGCGAGCTGAGCCAGGCCGGCGCCATCGTCCGCACCGAAGGCCTCGGCTCCTGGTGGGCGGCGATCCCGCGCGAGCGCTGGCCGGATCATCCGGACTGGAAGCTGATGATGCAGCGAAGCTGGAACGAGCTCTATGGCGATCGGCGCCAGGAGCTGGTCTTCATCGGCTCCGGGATGAACGAGGACGACATTCGCCGTCGTCTCGACGCCTGCCTCGTCAGCGGCAAACCGGGCATGGACCCGCAGGCCTGGGCAGGATTGCGCGATCCGTTTCCGCCGTGGCGACGGGCCGGCGAGGCGGCGTGAGGTCGCCGCATCTCTCCATCTCCGTCATCCCCGCGCAAAGGCTTCGCCTTTGTCGCTGGAGGAGCGCGAAGCGCGTCTCGAAGGATGAACCGGCCCCGGATATCTTCACGGGGCACCGTCCGTTCGTGGGGCAGTCGGGCCGTCGACCCTTCGAGACGCGCGCCTAGGCGCGCTCCTCAGAGGGTGTGATTTTTTTGGGGTTTCAGCGAGCATTATAGCCGAAAGCCGGCGCGGTGTGATTCTCTGGCGATGATGGATTCGCGGGAGGTGATGTTGGCTGCCGATGAGTTGTTTGGGGACCTGCCGGAGCAGGCGAAGCCACCAGTCGAAGCGGGCTTGCCCGGCGCTCCGCGGCTGCGTGAGCCCCAGCGCGACCAGATTGCGCTGCGAGCGGTTGATATTGAGAGCCTGATCGGGGAAGACCATCCGGTGCGGCTGATCTGGTCTTATGTCGAAGAGCTTGATCTGAGTGAGTTGGAGGACCGGATCAAGGCTCGCGGCGATCGTCCCGGTCACCCCGCGACCTCGCCCCGGCTTTTGCTGGCGCTGTGGCTCTATGCCGCCAGCGAAGGCGTTGGCAGCGCGCGGGCGTTGGAGCGGCTGTGCGAGAGCCACGATGCCTATCGCTGGCTGTGCGGCGGGGTGTCGGTGAACTATCACCTGCTGGCGGACTTCCGGGTCGGCAACGCCGATCTGCTTGACCGACTGCTCAGTGAGCATCTGGCAGCGTTGGCAAAGGCCGGTCTCGTCGATCTGGAGACCTTGGCGCAGGATGGCATGCGGGTCCGGGCCAGCGCCGGGGCCGCCTCGTTCCGGCGCGAGGCGACGCTGGATAAGCATTTGGCGCAGGCTGAGGCCGTGGTGGAAGACCTCAAGCGCGAGGTCGACACACGCTCGGACGCCAGCAATAAGCGTGCCCGGGCAGCCAAGGAGCGGGCCGCGCGGGAACGCAGCGCGCGGGTGAAGGCGGCGCAGACGGCGCTCGCCGAGATCAAGCAGCAGCGCAAGGAGCGCGAAGAAAGTCGCGGCAACGGCAAGACGCCGAAGGAGCCGCGGGCCTCCACGACGGACGCCTATGCACGGGTCATGAAGATGGCGAACGGCGGCTTCCGCCCCGCCTACAACGTGCAGGTGACGAGCGTGGCCGGCGAGCAGATCGTCGTCGACACCAGAATTTGCAACATCGGATCCGATCGCGGCCTGATGCGCCCCATGCTGGAGCGGCAGCGTGCGCGGCCCGGAGGGTTGCCCAAGGACCATCTCGTCGATGGCGGCTTTGGCAGTGCCGAGGACATCGAATGGGCCTATGCCGAGGGCATCGATATCTTTTGTCCGCCCACTCAATCCAAGCACGGTACCGATCCCTATCTACCGCGGCGCGGCGACGGTCCGGGGGTGTTGGCCTGGCGTGCGCGAATGGCGAGCGAAGAGGGCAAGGCCCGATACAGGTCCCGGTCGATCTGCGAGTGCATCCATGCCCGCTGGCGCAATTGGGACCTGCGGCAATTGACCGTGCGCGGCATCGAAAAGGTCCGTGCCGTCGTGCTCTGGTACGCCCTCGTCAACAACATCCTGCAAGGCAACCGCCTCTCCAGAGCCTAAACAACGGGTCATCGCCGAACTCGAACTCAAACCTGCCAATTGCTGCGACGAACAGCCGCCAAAAACTCCGCAGGAGCCGAATCCGTCACAAGCTCTCAGGGTGACGGTGAACAGAGGGCGCGGGCTTCGCTGCAAAACCCGATCTAAAACTGTCGCGTATCTGCTACAGAGTCTGCTCTGGGCAAGGAAACAACACGGCGTTGCGATGGCTGGCGGCAGCGAGATCTTCTACGGCGGCATTCCGGTGTTTCGCGGCTTCGCGCGGCTGATGGATCCGGCGCTGTATGCGCCATTGCCCGATGACTGGACGGTCGGCGTCGCCGATATTGTGGAGTCCACCAAGGCGATCGCGGCGCAGCGCTACAAGGCGGTCAACATGGCCGGTGCCGCGGTGGTCGCTTCCGTCACCAATGCGCTCGATGGCCGCGAATTCCCCTTCGTGTTCGGCGGTGATGGCGCAAGCTTCGCGGTCTCTCCTGCCGATCTCGACAAAGCGCGAGAGGCGCTGGCGGCGACCGCGCGCTGGGTTCGCGACGATCTCGATCTGGTGCTGCGGGTGGCGCTGGTGCCGGTGGCCGCGATCCGCGCCGCGGGCGCCGATGTCCGCGTCGCGCGGTTCGGGCCGTCGGCCAATCTGTCCTACGCGATGTTCTCCGGCGGCGGTCTCGCCTATGCCGACGCCGCGATGAAGCGCGGCGAGTTCGCGGTCGATCCGGCGCCGCCGGGCACGCAGCCCGATCTGTCGGGCCTGTCCTGCCGCTTCGAGGTGATGCCGTCCGCGCGCGGCGTCATCCTCTCGGTGCTGGTGCTGCCGGCGAAGGACGCCGATCCCGCAGCCTTCCGCAAGGTGATCGAGGACATCGTCGTCCGCATCGAGAGAAGCCCCGATGCCGGCCGGCCGGTGCCGCCGGGCGGCCCGCCGCTGCGCTGGCCGCCGCAGGGGATGGAGTACGAGGCGCGGGCGCGGCGCGGAGGCTCGCTCGCGCTGCGCCGTGCCACGGTGCTCGCGTTTGCGCTGTGGGCCTACACGCTGATGCGCTTCAATATCCCGGTCGGCAAGTTCGTGCCGAAAAACTACGTGCGGCAACTGGTCGAGAACTCCGACTTCCGCAAATTCGACGACGGCCTGCGCATGATCCTGGATTGCACGCCGGAGCTTGCCGCCGAGCTCGAGCAGCGGCTGGTCGCCGCCGCCGCGCAGGGCGTGGTGCGCTACGGCCTGCACGAGCAGGATGCGGCGATGATGACCTGCTTCACCCCGTCGGTGATGCGCGCCGACCACGTCCACTTCATCGACGGCGCACGCGGCGGCTACGCCTCGGCCGCGACCGTGCTGAAGGCGCGCGTGGCGTAGATTCGCGGGAGAGGGGACGCAGTCGCTTTGCTGTCAGAGTTCGGTCAGAGATTATTTCCCGACCCGCGTCCAGGTCTCGCCGCCGCACAGCGCGCCGACGCAGCCTTCGACGCGCAGCGTGCTCTCGCCGGTCACCGAGATGCTGCTCGCATAGGTGCCGCCGTCGTCGGCATTGTAGATATGGCCCGACCATTTGCCCGCGGCCGCGGGCTGCATGCCGGAGAACAGCGGCAGCCCGATGATCGGCCGGTTGGCCAGCGAGGGATTGGGATTCTTGTTGTCGACCTGCGGCTTGCCGGTCATCGGATCGATCGGCTCGCGCAGGCTCACCACCACGCCGCAGATGCCGCCGCCGCATTTGCTGATCTTGACGCGGGCATCGCCCGCCTGGGTCTGCCAGACGCCGACAGGCTCGGGCGCGCCCTGCGCCTGCGCGGCGGGCGCGGCGAGTGCCGTCGCGATGATGGCGATCACGAATCCGAGTTTGCAGGCCATGGCTGTTCCCTAGAGGTTGGCCTGCATAACAAGTCGAAAGATTTCTGCAATGTCATATTCGCGCGATCAGGCGCACGGTACCCGGAAAAATTTTGTTGCCTGTTTCGGCGGCGGTCATGCTCAGGCAACGCGCGTGGCGGTGCTTATCCCCAGCGGGTCAACCGGATCGAGATGATGGTGGCGAGACCGAATGCCACCATCGCAGCGCCAACCAGCGCAAACAGCGTCCAGGCCGGTGCGCTCACGGAGGCGAGCCACCAGCCCCCGATGCCGACCAGCAGCAGGCGGATGGTGCCGGCCAGCACCGGTCCGCCGACCTTGGCCGCGCCCTGCGAGGAAAAATACAGGCAGACGCCGACACCGAAGAAGCCGAAGGCCGGACCCGCCAGCGCGAAATAGGACGAGGCGGCCGCAGTCACGCCGGGATCGGTGGTGAACAGCGCAATCCACAGCGTCGGCTTCAGTGCGACCACAAGTCCGACCAGCCCGACGACAAGTCCGGCGACTGTGCCCGCAGTCCACGCCACCTTGCGCGCCCGCGTCACCAGTCCGGCACCAATCGCCATGCCGACCATCGGCACCGAGGCGACGCCGACCGCGAATGCGATCGGGATCAGCAGGAATTCCAGCCGCGAGCCCATGCCATATCCGGCCAGGGTCTCGGTGCCGAAGCCGGCCAGGATCTTGGTGAAGATCAGGATGGTCAGCACGCTCTGCAACGGCGACAGACAGGAGATCGCGCCGACCTTCAGGATGTCCAGGAACATCGCGCGCTGGAAGCTGAACGCCGCGAAGTCGAGCTTCAGCCGGCTGCGGCCGGAGGCGAGATACCAGGCGAGGAAGATCGCACCGCATGTGAAGGCCGTGAGCTGGCCCGCGGCGACGCCGCGCATGCCTAGGCCTGGCATACCGAACAGGCCGAGACCGAGCACACCGCCGACCGCGATCTGGATCAGCGACGTCGTGATCAGCGTCATCGAGGGAATCCGCATGTCGCCGGTGCCACGCACCACGGAGGCGAGCGTGTTGACCAGCCAGATCGAGGTCGCGCCGGAGAACAGCACCTGCGAGTAGCGCATCGACTGCTCGAGCACGCCGCCGCGACCACCAAGCAGCGCATAGAAATCGCGGCCGAAGCCCAGCATCATCACGGTGAAGAACAATCCGGCGCAGGCCCCGATGATCGCCGCATGCAGCGCGAGGTCGGCGGCACGGTCGCGGTCGCCGGCGCCGAGCGCGCGGCTGATCGCCGACGAGACGCCGCCCCCCATCGCACCGGCCGACATCATCTGCGTCAGCATCGCGAACGGAAACACCAGCGCGATACCGGCCAGCGGCTCGGTGCCGAGCCGGCCGATATAGGAGGTTTCGGCGACCGCAACCAGCGTCGAACCGAACATCGCGATGGTGTTGGGGAGGGCGAGCCTGAGCAGCGTCGGCAGGATCGGCGCCGTGAGAAGGTCGTTGATCGGCGTGGCGGGCGCAGCCGCGGTGGGGTTGGCGTCCTCGATCGAGGCTTCGATGGTCATGCGTTCACGGCTCACTTCGCAAGCGGGAAAGGGGCGCACTGCAATTCGACGCCGGTGGACCAGGCTCGTTCAAGAAATGATGGTCAACATGTTACGAGGTTGAGCTGCCCCTCGCCACCCGCGCTCGCGCAGGGGTCACCACGGCAGGCCGCATAGGTCGATCTTGCCCTGGCGCGGCGCGCGGACGATGTCGTTGACGAACGGCGCCATCGCCTCGAAGCGGACCTGTCCCGACGGCTGTTCGCACATGATCTCGCCGGTGAAGGGATGCCAGCCGCGCGCCTGGTAGAATGCGAAATTGTGCGGTTCGCAGAATAAGATTGCAAATTTCACCGCATCATTGGCACGAATCGTGTGCACGGCGGCGTCGAGCGCGAGTGACGCATAGCCGCGGCGTCGGCAGTCCTCGCGGGTCGAGACTCCGCCGATGCCGCCGACATGCACCTTGTGGCCATTCCAGGTGATGGTCCGGAAATAGATACCGACATGGCAGGCCAACCCGCCGTCATCGGGTGCGTCGAGCAGCACGCGCAAATCCGCGTGAGCCCATTTGATACCGGCCCAGCCCTTGTTCGCCATGACCTCAGGGCTCCAGACCGCCCGAAGCAGCGGCTCGGCGCGCTGCCATGACGCAGCTCCGTTGAGAATGTCGATTTCGATGCTCATCGTCGCCGTCCTGGGTGTCGCCTTGGGTCTGCTTCGGGCCGTGCCGATCTGTCATACACGATCTGAAAATGCGGTGTTTCTCCGTCGTGGAACCTTCTATAAGGGGGACCCGTTAAGTGTAGTCTCCCACCCTCTGTTGGACATTACCCCATGACCTTCACGCTACCCGATCTGCCCTACGCCCACGACGCCCTTGCGCCCTACATGTCCAAGGAAACGCTGGAGTTTCACCACGACAAGCATCACCAGGCCTACGTCACCAACGGCAACAACGCGATCAAGGGGACCGAATTCGAAGGCAAGTCCCTCGAGGAGATCGTGAAGGGCTCGTTCGGCAAGAACGCGGCCGTCTTCAACAATGCCGGTCAGCACTACAACCACATCCACTTCTGGAAGTGGATGAAACCGAATGGCGGCGGCAGCAAGCTGCCCGGCCGGCTGGAAAAGAAGATCAACGAGGACCTCGGCGGCTTCGAGAAGTTCAAGGCCGACTTCGCCGCCGCCGGCGTCGGCCAGTTCGGCTCCGGCTGGGCCTGGCTGCAAGTCAAGGGCGGCAAGCTCGAGATCGCCAAGACCCCGAACGGCGAGAACCCGCTGGTTCACGGCGCGGTGCCGATCCTCGGCGTCGACGTCTGGGAGCACTCCTACTACATCGACTACCGCAACCGCCGCCCGGACTATCTGAAGGCGTTCGTCGACAGCCTCGTCAACTGGGACTACGTCGACGAGCTGTTCGGCAAGGCCGGCTGAGCATAGTGGCCGTCATTCCGGGGCGACGCGCAGCGTCGAGCCCGGAATCCATCGAGCCGCGGGTTCGGTGGATGAATGGATTCCGGGTTCGGTCCTGCGGACCGCCCCGGAATGACAAACGAGAGTTTTTGAGACGGGCGGCAGCATCAATTGCCGCCCTTTTTGTTTCCTTGCGACAACGGCCGCCATGCGGCACAAAGCCCGCATGGGGCAACTGGCAAGCTATCTCCTCGTCTTCTTCGGCGGCGGTCTCGGCGCGACGCTGCGCCACCTGATCAACGTCACCTGCGCGCGCTGCATCGGCACGGCGTTTCCCTACGGCACCTTCATCATCAACATCACGGGCTCGACCGTGATGGGCCTGATCGCCGGCTATCTCGCCTTCAAGGGCGAGGCCTCGCAGCCCTGGCGGCTGTTTTTGATGACCGGCATCCTCGGCGGCTACACCACCTTCTCCGCGTTCTCGCTCGACGCCGCGCTGCTCTACGAGCGCGGCGAGCTCGGCCTTGCCGCGCTGTACGTCGTGGGCTCGGTGGCGCTGTCGATCGCGGGATTGTTCGCCGGGCTCGCGATCGTGCGGCATCTGACGTGAGTCGAAAATCCTTCACCCGTCATTCCGGGGCGCGCCCCTTGGCGCGAACCCGGAATCCATTTCTCCTCGCTTGATGTGGCTCAATGGATTCCGGGTTCTCGCTTCGCGAGCCCCGGAATGACGGGGATGGAGGGGCGGCCCATACATCTGATTTGCCCGACGGCGCAAGCCCCCGCAGCGAAAATATTTCGCTTTATCCGAAGCGCGACTCAGTGCTATAAATCCGAAGTCTCGCCCGATCGAGGGGCGCTTCGCGGTCGTCACGAACGCGGGTCGAGATGCGGTGGACGCTGATTGCGCAACTGACGAGTGCGCATGAGGCGGACGGCGAAGTCGTGCAGGCCTGACGCCCTAGCGGTAGGTGTCTCTTCCGATTGCGCAAATGCGCGTTGTGAAGACGGTGACAACAAAGCCAAGTCTCGCCGGGGAGAGCACGTATAAGCCGTAACCCATCGCGCAGGGAAAGCCGGATTGCTCCGGTTACACCTGTGGTCCTACCCCCGTGCTTTCTACCCATTGCACGGGGCCCATGGGTGCGATCGGCACCCGGCTTTCCCTGCGCCCTCACCAACGGAGAGGGCGGAACGAGAAGCAAGACTCGGACAAATCATGTCGCGAGAACGCGAAGCTGTATCCCATCCTCATTGTCGTCCTGGCGAAAGCCAGGACCCATTACCCCGAATGCGCATTGTTGCACGACGCTGGGGCCGCGATCCCGTTCATCACCGAACGTGGTGGTTATGGGTCCTGGCTTTCGCCAGGACGACGCGCGGGAGGAGCCGTCCGCTACCCTCCCTCCGGCGGCATCCCATTCATCTCCGGAACCCGCCAACCGGCTCCGCCGGCGGCATTTCCCGCCTTCAAATTTCCCTTTGGTAACCTCGCCTTAACCATGATTAGCGTTTGGTTAGGGTCGGAATGCCGCGTGAAAAGCCCTCGTTTTGACATGTTGGCAGGGGAAGCAGGGCCCGGCTTTGGACGGGCCCCCCATGCGACAGATGTAAGAGGCTCTCGCGCAGTTTTGCCGCGCGGGGCGCGGCCGTGGAAGGGATGCCGATTGGCGGCCCGCCGAATTGGGACACTTGCGTTGAGAGGATATTGCCGATGAATCCCGCCGACGTGGCTCAATCTAGTCTGCCACTGGCATCGAGCGATGTGTCGCTCATCGCGTTGTTTTGGCAGGCTCATTGGGTCGTCAAATGCGTGATGCTGGGACTTCTGTCCTGCTCGGTCTGGGTCTGGGCGATCGCGATCGACAAGGTCCTGCTGTACGCCCGCACCAAGCGGGCAATGGACAAGTTCGAGCAGGCCTTCTGGTCCGGCCAGTCGATCGAGGAACTCTACCGGGCGCTCTCGGCCAAGCCGACCCAGTCGATGGCGGCCTGTTTCGTGGCGGCGATGCGGGAGTGGAAGCGCTCCTTCGAGAGCCAATCGAGGTCCTTTGCCGGCCTGCAGGCCCGAATCGAGAAGGTCATGAACGTCTCGATCGCCCGGGAGGTGGAGCGGCTGGAACGCCGGCTCCTGGTGCTGGCGACTGTCGGCTCGGCCGGCCCCTTTGTCGGCCTGTTCGGCACCGTCTGGGGCATCATGTCGAGCTTCCAGTCGATCGCGGCCTCGAAAAACACCTCCTTGGCGGTGGTGGCGCCCGGCATCGCGGAAGCGCTGTTTGCCACCGCAATCGGCCTGATTGCCGCAATTCCGGCGACTATTTTCTACAATAAGTTCACCTCGGAGGTGAACCGGCAGGCCGCCCGCCTGGAGGGGTTCGCCGACGAGTTCTCCGCCATCCTGTCGCGTCAGATCGACGAGCGGGGCTGAGATCAATGATGGTCACGATGATCACTCTTGTGAGCGCACGATCATGGCGATGAGCATGGCAGGGTCCGGCGGTGGTGGCAGACGCCGCCGCGGGCGCAAGCCGGTCATGGCCGAGATCAACGTCACGCCGATGGTCGACGTGATGCTGGTGCTCTTGATCATCTTCATGGTCGCGGCGCCGCTGATGACGTCGAACATCGACATCGACCTGCCGGTCGCGAGCGGCGGCAAGTCGATCTCGTCGAACCAGCCCCCGCTGACATTGTCGGTCAAGCGCACCGGCGGCGGCTGCAACTCGAATGTCGAGCTCTATCTGGGCGACGCGCCGGTCACGGCCGCCGATTTCCCGGCCAAGATCAAGGCGATCGGCGACGCACGCTCGGATGCCGAAAAAGTGGTCTACCTGCGTGGCGACAAGGACGTCTGTTACACGGATATGATGAAATTGCTCGGCGAGGTCCGGGCCGCGGGATTCAAGGCGAATATCGTCATCATCCCGGAGGGTGGCTAACGACCATGTGCGGCAAGAGGCACGGGGAAGCCTGATTTGAAGGTCAAGGTCGACAAGACTCTGGCGGCATCGATTGTCCTGCACGTCCTCGTGATCGGGTGGGGCCTCGTGTCGTTTTCGACCCGGGCGTATGTGATGCCGGAAGAGGAATCGGTCGCCGTCGACGTGATCTCCTCCGACCAGCTCTCGCATGTGATGTCCGGCCAGAAGGACGGCAAGAAGGAGAATCCCAAGCCGCTGGTCGACAAGGTCGCCGAGGCCAAGCCGGTCGACGACATGGTCGGCAAGGTCGAGGAAAAGAAACCGCCGGTCGTGACCGAAACCGCGCCGCAGCCGACACCGAAGGTGGAGAAGCCGGAAGACAAGAAGCCGGATCCGCCGAAGAAGGTCGAGAACAAGCCGAAGGAAGAGCCGAAGCCGGTCGAGAAGAAGCCCGATCCGGAGAAGCCCGACCCGATCGCGGAAGCGATCAAGAAGGAAGAGAAGAAGCCGCCGCCGAAGCCGGTTCAGCAGGCCGCCAAGCCGCCGCCGGAGCAGAAGCCGAAGGATCGCGTGTTCGACCAGAGCAAGATCGCAGCGCTGCTCGACAAGCGCGACCCGACGCGCGCCGCGGCGACCGGCGATGCGCTCAATGCCAACGCCGCGCTCGGCACGGCGAAGGGCAAGGCTGCGGACAACTCCGCGACCTGGGGCGCGATGTTCCGGCAGCAGGTCGAACGGTGCTGGAAGAACAAGCCCTACGGCAGCATCGAGGAGCAGCGGACCCAGGTGGTGATCGACGTCGATCTGAAGCGCGACGGCACGCTGGCGCGCATGCCGGTCGCGGAAGGCTCGCCGAGCACGCCCTACATGCGCGTCTATCAGGAGAGCGCCTTGCGCGCGATCATCGCATGCCAGCCCTACAACCTGCCCGCGGGCTGGTTCGACGAATGGAAGGCATTCGCACCGGTGTTCAAAGAGAATAATACTTGAGATCAGACGCGACGCTTTGGCCAATAGCAGACAAAGTCCACCGACAATGACCGATAACAATGATTTGCGTGCAATGATGTTTCGCCTCGATCGACGACAGATGATTTCCGGCATGGCCGCGCTTGGTGCGCTCGCGGCGGCGCCGCTCCGTCAAGCCTTCGGACAGGAAGGCGGGCGCAAACAGATTCCGGTCCCGGGCGGCGAGTTCGCGCCGGTGCCGATCGCGATCCCGAATTTTTCGGCCGGCACGCCCGGCGACACCGAAGTCGGCGTCGGCGTCGCGCAGGTCATCACCAACAATCTGAAGCGCAGCGGCTTGTTTGCGCCGATCGATCAGTCGGCCTATCTCGAAAAGCAGGTCAACATCGACGCGCCGCCGAACCTGAACAACTGGGCCAGCATCAAGGCGCAGGCGCTCGTGGTCGGGCGCATGACCCGGCAGGGCAACGGCCGGGTGAAGGCGGAATTCCGGCTCTGGGACGTCGGCACGGGGCAGCAGCTCGCCGGCCAGTCCTACGACACCTCGGCCGAATACTGGCGGCGCATCGCCCACATCATCTCCGACCAGATCTACGAGCGCATGACCGGCGAGAAGGGCTATTTCGATACCCGCGTCGTGTTCGTCGACGAGAGCGGCTCCGCGGACCGCCGCGTCAAGCGCCTCGCACTGATGGACCAGGACGGCGCCAATGTGCGCTATCTGACCCGCGGCTCGGACCTCGTGCTGACGCCGCGCTTCTCGCCGTCGACCCAGGAAATCACCTATATGGAGTTCGGGCAGGGCGACCCGCGCGTCTATCTGCTCAACATCGAGACCGGCCAGCGCGAGATCGTCGGCAACTTCCCCGGCATGTCGTTCTCGCCGCGCTTCTCGCCCGATGGCCAGCGCGTCATCATGAGCCTGCAGCAGGGCGGCAACTCCAATCTGTTCGTGATGGATCTGCGCTCGAAGTCGATGACGCGGCTGACCGACACGCCGGCGATCGACACCTCGCCGTCCTACGCGCCTGACGGCACGCGGCTCTGCTTCGAATCCGACCGCGGCGGCAAGCCGCAGATCTACGTGATGCCGGCAACCGGCGGCGCCGCGCAGCGCATCTCGTTCGGCGACGGCACCTATTCGACGCCGGTGTGGTCGCCGCGCGGCGACTACATCGCGTTCACCAAGCAGGGCGGCGGGCAGTTCGCGATCGGCATCATGAAGCCGGACGGCTCCGGCGAGCGCATCCTGACCTCGGGCTTCCACAATGAAGGCCCGACCTTTGCGCCGAACGGGCGCGTCGTGATGTTCTTCCGCGATCCCGGCGGCAACAGCGGCCCGTCGCTGTTCACCATCGACGTCTCCGGGCGCAACGAATTGCGGGTGCCGACCCCGGGATTCGCCTCCGACCCGGCCTGGTCGCCGCTGTTGTCGTGAGTCATGCAGGGCTGCCCCGAGGAACCTTTGGGCGACCGGCAGTTCTTACCTAGCGCATTGTTTCTTATTGTGAATCCCGGTAGCCGATCGGCTACGGCAACGACTCGCTAACGATGTTCCCTCAGAAAGACTTCACCTGCCATCGGTAAGAGTGCGAGCTGAAAAGGACGCGCGCTCTCACAATGCAGTTTGCAAGTCAGACGGGAGACCCGGACCAGTCAATGTCGCCGACGATCTCCGCGGCGCTGGTCGATTCCCTGTTCATGAACCCCGCGCCCATGATCTTCGGCGCCTTCGGCCCCGCCATTGCGGGCGCCGTGATTGCGTTCGTCACCGGCAATCTGTTGTCCTGGCTGTGCGTGCCGCTGTTCATCGTGGTGGGCCTGGCGCGCGCGTGGCAGATGTACCGCTACCAGCAGCGCAATTCCCGGCTCACCATCGAGGAGTCCGTGACCTGGGAGAAGCGCTACCGGATCGGCAGCCTCGCCTACGGCATTGCGCTCGGCCTGTGGGGCGCCGCCGTCCTGGTCACGACCAACGATGCCGCCGCCCACATGCTCTGCGTGACCACGGTTGTCGCCTACACCTCGGCGGGGGTCGGTCGCACCTTCGGCCGGCCGCAGATCTTCCATCTGCATCTGTTGATGTCGATCGGTCCCCTGATCGCCGGGCTGATGTATGTCGGCGGTCCCTATCACATCGCGCTTGCGCTGCTCAGCCTGGTGTTCTTCAGCGCCATCCGCCACCTCACCACGAGCCTGCAGCGCATCTACGTCAATGCCTGGATCGCCAAGGAGCGGGAGGCGGCGCTGGCGGGCCAGTTCGACACCGCGCTCAACAACATGCCGCACGGCCTGTGCATGTTCTCGGCCGACGGACGCCTTGCGGTGATGAACCACCGCTTCATCGAGATGATGGAGCTGTCGGAGGACTTCGTGCAGCGCGGCGCCAGCGCGACCGATATCTGCAATGCCTGCGTGCTGTCCGGCGCGATCTCGGCCGCCGCCGCGCACCAGATCCTCTACGAGATCGAGAGTTCGCAGCGCGGCGACATCGTCACCAGCGACCCCGATCCGGCGCAGAACCGGTCGCTCGACTGGACGTTCCAGCCGATGGCCGGCGGCGGCACGGTGGTGCTGGTCGAGGATATCACCGAGCGCAAGGACGCCGAGGCCCGGATCAGCCATCTCGCGCGCTACGACGAGCTCACCGCGCTGCCCAACCGCGTCAATTTCCGCGACGAGATCGGCCGGCTGCTCGCCATGCAGCACGGCGAGCATCGCTCCGCATTGCTGTTCGTCGACCTCGACCAGTTCAAGCAGGTCAACGACACGCTCGGCCATCCCTGCGGCGACCAGTTGCTTTGCGCGGTCGCCGAACGGCTGCGCGAGATGCTGCGGCCGGAGGATTTCGTGGCACGGTTCGGCGGCGACGAGTTCGTCGTGTTCCAGCAGAACATCCACTCGCATGAGGACGCCGCCGCGCTGGCGCGGCGCATCGTCGACCGGCTCAGCGAGCGCTACAAGATCGACAACCATCTGGTCGAGATCGGCGCCAGCGTCGGCATCGCGATGACGGCGCCCGGGGTCGGCGCCGACACGCTGTTGAAGAACGCCGACATGGCGCTCTACCGCGCCAAGGCCGACGGCCGCGGCACCTTCTGCTTCTTCCGCGACGAGATGGCGCAAACCGTCGAGGCCCGCCGCATCCTCGAGCTCGACCTGCGCAAGGCGCTGGCCAACGAGGAATTCGAGCTGTTCTATCAACCGCTGATCAACCTGAAGTCCGGCAAGGTCTCGACCTGCGAGGCGCTGCTGCGCTGGAACCACCCGGCGCGCGGCACGGTCTCTCCGGTCGACATCATTCCGGTCGCCGAGGACATGGGCCTGATCGTCGATCTCGGCCGCTGGATCCTGCGCAAGGCCTGCATGGAATGCATGAAGTGGCCCGAGGCGGTCAGCGTCGCGGTCAACTTCTCGCCGCAGCAGTTCCATCAGCGCGACGTGCTGAGCGAGGTTCGTTACGCGCTCGAGGTTTCCGGCCTGCCGGCGCACCGGCTGGAGATCGAGATCACCGAATCCTCGCTGCTGCACAATACCGAGCTGACCCACGATGTCCTCTCGCAGCTGCGCTCGCTCGGCGTGCGGATCTCGCTGGACGATTTCGGCACCGGCTATTCGTCGCTCAGCTACCTGCACAATTTCCCGCTGCAGAAGGTCAAGATCGACCGCTCCTTCCTCGAAGGCATCGACAGCGATCGCCCGCTGACCCTGCTGCGCGGGGTGGCGCGGCTGTCGGCCGATCTCGGCATGTCGGTCGTGGTCGAGGGCATCGAGACCAACGAGCAGCTCGAGCTGATCAGCGCCGACGGCGCGGTGACCGAAGCACAGGGATACCTGTTCAGCCGGCCGGTTCCCGCGGTGCGCATCCGCCAGCTGCTCAACGCCTCCCACGGCCGGCGGGCCGACGAGCAGCTGCATGTGGTTCCCTCGCGCTCGATTGCTTGATCCAGCGCAACAACTCAATCGATAGTTGTGGCGACTCTCTACTGCACGAGATGAAGTGCACTGTTGCGGTCAGAGGTTAACCGTATTGCTGCGATTGCTTTGACGAAAATTAAGAAGCTGTTAATCTTTTGGCACGCGCGTTGAAGTTGTTGGGTTGTTCAGGGAGTACCAAATGAGGTCCGCGGCCGAAGCCATCAAGCCCGCGACAGGAAGGCTTGCGGACCCTCTCGATCAAGTCGACTACCGCCTCGCTCAGACCCCGGAACAGAAAGACGAGATCTACCGGCTCCGCTATCGCGCCTATCTGCGCGAAGGCGCGATCCGGCCTTCGGCCGACGAGCGCGTTGTCGATGCGTTCGACGATGCGCCGAATGCCTGGGTGTTCGGCGTCTACCTGCAAGGCGAGCTCTGCAGCTCGATCCGCATCACCGTGGCGACGCCGGAGTGGCGCTCCTCGCCGACGATCGAGGTGTTCGGCGACGTGCTGCTGCCGAAGCTCGACCAGGGTCTCGTCTTCATCGATTCGACGCGCTTCGTGGCGGATCCCGACAAGGCGCGGAACAATCCCGAACTGCCCTATGTCACGGTGCGGCTCGGCTCGACCGCGGGCGTGCATTTCAATGCCGATTACGGCTTAGCGCCGGTCCGGCCGGAGCACATGGCGTTCTATCGGCGCGTGTTCCTGCACGAGACCTGGTCGGAGCCGCGGCTCTATCCCGGCCTCGTCAAGCCGGTCGGCTTGATGGCGTCGCATCTGCCGACGGTGCGGGAGCGCGTGCTTGCCCGCTATCCGTTCCTGCGCTCGAGTGCCTTCGAGCGGCGGATGCTGTTCGACCGGGAGGGCCAGCTGCAGCCCGACGGGTTTGTCCGGCCGTTCGAGCGTGCCTCGATCGTGCCGAATCCCTGAGAAAACCGGCGTTCTGATCGATCTGGCGCTGACCACCTGTTGCGCGCAGGTCAAATTGCCCTGCAAAAGCGGCCGGTTCCGGCGAACCTTGCCTTCCCTTCACCATCGCGCCACATTTGCCACCCATTAACCATCGGGGGCGCTTTTCGCCATTGCCTGGCATTTGATGGGGTCCAGCAAGGTCTCGTCAAGGTTGACGGAACGTTCGCTTAACCATCGCCCTGTAGACCGATTGGGTAGTACGAAGAGCGTGAGCGTGGAGGCTCCGGGAATGAATTATCTCCAGGGTATGAAGCTGGTTGCGGTTCTGGCGGTGGCGCTGTCGATGGGCGCCTGCGCCAACAAGAACCCGTTGGACGCCAATGGCGCAATCGGGGGCGCCGCGGCCCCGGGCAGCCAGCAGGATTTCGTGGTCAATGTCGGCGATCGCGTATTCTTCGAGAGCGATCAGACCGATCTCAGCCCGCAGGCGACGGCGACCCTCGACAAGCAGGCGCAGTGGCTGCAGACCTACAACCGCTATTCCTTCACCATCGAAGGTCATGCCGACGAGCGCGGCACGCGCGAATACAACATCGCGCTCGGTGCTCGCCGTGCCCAGTCGGTTCGCGCCTACCTCGCCTCGCGCGGCATCGATCCGAGCCGCATGCGCACCATCTCCTACGGCAAGGAGCGCCCGGTCGCGGTCTGTAACGACATCTCCTGCTGGTCGCAGAACCGCCGCGCCGTCACCGTGCTGAACGCCAGCTCCTGACGCGATCGCTGGATCGATTTTCCGAGCCGGCGCCTTCGGGCGCCGGCTTTGTTTTTGACCGCGCGAAAGCCTGGCACGCCGCCGTCATCAAGATGAACGAAGCTGCGCGCAATTGGCCGCTTGCTTGTTCCACCGTCCGTACTAAACCGGTATCTGCGACGCTGCGGCGGATTTGAACTGCCAGTCACAATTCCGGCGTACTCCGTCCCTCAATGTCGCTCGCTTTTCACGTCGATCTCGTCGTCAGGGCAAAATGTCATCCAGGCTTCATTTCCTTTCTTCCGCCGCGGCGATCGCGGCGCTGTTCGCCGTTTCCGCACCGGTGTTTGCCCAATCAGACGATTCCGATGCGGAGATGCGGATCGAGCGGCTCGAAAATCAGCTGCGACAGCTGACCGGCCAGAACGAGGAGCTACAATACCGCAACCGCCAGCTCGAGGAGCGGCTGCGTCAGCTTGGCGGCCAGCCGCCCGGCGCTCCCGGCCAGGCTCCGGCAGCCCAACCCAACGTCGCGGCGGTGCCGCCGGCGCAGCAGCCGCAGGCCTATCCGCAAGCTCAGCCCGGCTACGGCCAGCCGCAGCAGGGCTATGGCCGGCAGCCGCAGGGCGGCTATGAGCAGCAGCAGATCGCCGCGCCCGCGCCGATCGTGCAGGAGCCTGCGCCGGCAGCTTCGCCCGGCCGCCGCAGTCGCGGCGATGCCTTCGATCCGAGCCAGAACCCGAACGCCCCGGGTGCGCCGCGCGCCCTCGGTGGCGGCCAGATGCCGATGCCAGGCGATGGAGCGGTCGGTGCGCCCGGCGGCCGCGGGGCGGGCGAGCCGCTCGAACTCGGCAACACCAGCCCGCAGCGCGCCCCCGGCGCGAGCGCAGCGCTGACCACATTGCCGCCGTCGGCGACGTCGAAAGACGAGTTCGACCTCGGCATCGGCTACATGCAGCGCAAGGACTATGCGCTCGCCGAAGAGACCATGAAGAACTTCGCCCAGAAATATCCGAGCGATCCCTTGGTGGCGGACTCGCAATACTGGCTCGGCGAAAGCTATTTCCAGCGTCAGCAGTATCGCGACGCGGCGGAAACCTTCCTCGGCGTGACCACCAAATACGACAAGTCCGCGAAGGCCCCCGACGCCCTGCTGCGGCTCGGCCAGTCGCTGGCCGCGCTGAAGGAAAAGGAAGCCGCCTGCGCCGCGTTCGGCGAGATCACGCGGAAGTATCCGCGCGCCTCCGGCGGGGTCAAGGCTGCGGTTGACCGCGAGCAGAAGCGCGTGAAGTGCTAAACCGGCAAGGGAAGGCCGCTTCCGGCCTTTCCGCGAATGCTGGTCTTGCGATGCCTGACGACCAAACCGCCATCCGGGCCAAGGACGCCAAGCGCCTGTTCGCGGGCCTTGCGTCGGCGCCGGCGATCGTGCTCGCGGTGTCCGGCGGTCCCGATTCAGTCGCGCTGATGTGGCTCGTCGCGCGCTGGCGTCGCGCGCTGGCGCGAGGACCAAATCTGGTGGCGGTCACGGTCGATCACGGCCTGCGTCCGGAAGCGGCGCGCGAGGCGCGCGACGTCAAGCGCCTCGCGCGCAGCCTCGACCTGCCGCATCACACGCTTCGCTGGAACGGGCCGAAGCCCGCGACCGGCGTGCCCGCCGCAGCACGCGCGGCGCGCTATCGCCTGCTCGCGCAGGCCGCGCGCAAGCACGGCGCCACGCACATCCTGACCGCGCACACCCGTGACGACCAGGCCGAGACGCTGTTGATGCGGATGCTGCGCGGCAGCGGTGTCGCGGGCCTTGCGGCGATGGCGCGCGAGACCGAGCGCGACGGCATTGTGCTGACGCGGCCGCTGCTCGATGTCTCCAAGGCGCAATTGATTGCAACGCTGAACAAGGCGCGGATCGGCTTTGCCGACGATCCGACCAACCGCGATGTGTCCTTCACGCGGCCGCGGCTGCGCGCGCTGATGCCGCTGCTGGCGGAGGAGGGCGGTGACGCGCGGAACCTGGCACGGCTTGCGGCGCGGATCGCGCGCGCCAATGCCGCGTTGGAGGTGCTGGTCGACGGCGCCGAGCGCTATCTTGCGTTGAAAAGCGAGGATAACCTTGGTGCCGGTTTCGACGCTGCCCTGTTCGCGGTGATGCCCGACGAAATCCGTCTTCGCCTGCTGAAGCGCGCCATCGACCGCACCGGACATGAGGGGCCGGCCGAACTCGGCAAGGTCGAAACCCTGCTCGCGGCCGTCGATGAGGTGCTGGATGGGGCTTCGGGACAACGCGAATCCAGGCTGAAACAGACCCTTGCCGGAGCGGTCATCAGCGTCGCCTCCGGGCGCATCAGGATCAGCCCGGCGCCGCCCCGCCGGGCACGTTCCGGCTAGGCCGGGTTCGATTGGTTCAATCGCTGTCATAATCCGGCAAGGTGGCTTAACCACCCCGGAAAAACACCGGATTCTGCGTCATTTTTTGACCGGGAATCGGGCTAGGATGCGGTAAATAGTCGTGCGCAGTTCCCTTGGCATCGACCCCTGCGGCACCTAGATTGTATGCCATCACGGGATGGATTCCCTGGGGATTCCCACAGAGCCTGCCCAAGGATAGAGAGAGGCCGCGATCCGCGCGACCACGAAGGAAGACCATGAACGCCAATCTGCGGAATTTCGCCCTCTGGGTCATCATTGTCCTGCTGCTGCTGGCGTTGTTCACGCTTTTCCAGAATCCTGGCCAGCGCTCGTCGTCCTCGGAGATCTCGTTTTCGCAGCTTCTGACTGAAGTCGATCAGGGCCATGTCCGCGACGTCGTGATTCAGGGGCCGGATATTCACGGCACGTTCAACAACGGCACCAGCTTCCAGACCTACGCGCCGAGCGATCCGACGCTCGTGAAGCGGCTCTATGACGCCAAGGTGCAGATTTCCGCGAAGGCGCCCGGCGACAACGTGCCGTGGTTCGTCTCGCTTCTCGTCTCCTGGTTGCCGTTCATCGCGCTGATCGGCGTCTGGATCTTCCTGTCGCGACAGATGCAGGGCGGCGCCGGCAAGGCGATGGGCTTCGGCAAGTCGCGCGCCAAGATGCTGACCGAAGCGCATGGCCGCGTCACCTTCGAGGACGTCGCCGGCGTCGACGAGGCCAAGCAGGATTTGCAGGAGATCGTCGAGTTTCTCCGCGACCCCGGCAAGTTCCAGCGGCTCGGCGGACGGATTCCGCGCGGCGTGCTGCTGGTCGGTCCTCCCGGCACCGGCAAGACGCTGATCGCGCGCGCGGTGGCGGGCGAAGCCAATGTGCCGTTCTTCACCATCTCCGGTTCTGACTTCGTCGAAATGTTCGTCGGCGTCGGCGCGAGCCGCGTCCGCGACATGTTCGAGCAGGCCAAGAAGAACGCGCCCTGCATCATCTTCATCGACGAAATCGATGCGGTCGGCCGTCATCGCGGCGCCGGTCTCGGCGGCGGCAATGACGAGCGCGAGCAGACGCTGAACCAGCTGCTGGTCGAGATGGACGGCTTCGAGGCTAATGAAGGCGTGATCCTGATCGCGGCGACCAACCGTCCCGACGTGCTCGATCCCGCGCTGCTGCGTCCCGGCCGCTTCGACCGTCAGGTCGTGGTGCCGAATCCGGACGTCGTCGGCCGCGAGCAGATCCTCAAGGTGCACGTCCGCAAGGTGCCGCTGGCGCCGGATATCAACCTCAAGACCATCGCGCGCGGCACGCCGGGCTTCTCCGGAGCCGACCTGATGAACCTCGTCAACGAGGCTGCGCTGACCGCCGCCCGCCGCAACAAGCGGATGGTGACGCAGGCCGAGTTCGAAGAGGCCAAGGACAAGGTGATGATGGGTGCCGAGCGCAAGTCGCTTGTCATGACCGAGGAAGAGAAGCTGCTGACGGCCTATCACGAGGGCGGCCACGCCATTGTCGGCCTCAACGTCGTCGCCACCGATCCGATCCACAAGGCGACCATCATTCCGCGCGGCCGTGCGCTGGGCATGGTGATGCAGCTGCCGGAGCGCGACAAGCTGTCGATGTCGCTGGAGCAGATGACCTCGCGCCTCGCCATCATGATGGGTGGCCGCGTCGCCGAAGAGCTGATCTTCGGCCGCGAGAAGGTGACCTCGGGTGCCGCCTCCGACATCGAGCAGGCAACCCGCCTGGCCCGCATGATGGTGACGCGCTGGGGCCTCTCGGAAGAGCTCGGCACCGTCTCCTATGGCGAGAACCAGGACGAGGTGTTCCTCGGCATGTCGGTCTCGCGCACCCAGAACGCGTCCGAGGCGACCGTCCAGAAGATCGACTCCGAGATCAAGCGTCTGGTCGAGGAAGGCTACAAGGAAGCGACCCGCATCCTGACCGAGAAGCACGACGATCTCGAAGCCCTCGCCAAGGGTCTGCTCGAGTTCGAGACGCTGACCGGCGACGAGATCATCGACCTCCTGAAGGGCAAGAAGCCCAACCGCGAGTCGGTGCTGGAGCCGTCGACGCCGCGCGCCTCCGCCGTGCCGCCGGCCGGCAAGCCGCGCCCGCGTCCCGATCCGGACACCGGCCTGGAGCCGCAGCCGCAGGCGTAAGCCTCGCCAGCCATGGCCGGCTATTCCGGCAAACCGATTGTGCAAAAGCTCGGCCTCAAGCCGGGCTTTTGTATTTTTGTCGACGGCTTGTCCGTGCCCTATCGCGACATCGTCGGCGAGCTGCCCGCCGGCCTGACGATAGTGAACACCGCGGCGGCGCCGCTCGATGCCGTGCATGTGTTCGCCGCCGGGGCCAAGGGGCTTGCCGCCAAGCTGCGGCGCTACCGCAAGGCGATTGCGCCTGACGGCATGATCTGGGTGTCATGGCCGAAGAAGAGCTCAGGCGTCGCGACCGATCTCGACGACAGGGTCGTGCGCGAGGCCGGGCTCGCGTCCGGCCTGGTCGACATCAAGGTCTGCGCCGTCGATGCGACGTGGTCGGGACTGAAATTCGTGATCCCCGTCAAGGAGCGCGGCAAGCGCTGAGATCGGCGCCGCGAATCTGCTTGGCCTCGATTGCGGCGTCGTGGCATCCTCGCGCCAAGCCGTCAAACGGCATCGCCGCGTCGTCCTGGACGCGCGGCAGAAAAAGGGGAGGGGAGGCCGATGCGCAAGGCAGTCGGCGCGCTTGGCGCCATTTCGTTCCTGCTGTTGCCCGCCGTTTCGTTCGCCGCCGAGATGCGCGGCGTCACATCGACCGAAATCAGGATCGGCCAGACCATGCCCTATAGCGGGCCGGTGTCGGCGTTCGGTGCGCTCGGCAAGGGCGAGGCCGGCTATTTCAGGATGCTGAACGAGCGCGGCGGCATTAACGGGCGCAAGATCAACTTCATCTCGCTCGACGATTCCTACGCGCCGCCGAAGACGGTGGAGCAGACCCGCCGTCTCGTCGAGAGCGACGAGGTCGCGCTGATCTTCTCCTCGATCGGCACCGCGCACAACACCGCGATCGCAAAGTACCTGCAGGCCAAGAACATCCCGCAACTGTTCCTGGCCTCCGGCGCCTCGAAATTCGGCGACATCGCGCAATTCCCGCAGGCGATCATGGGCGTGCAGGCGCCGTTCCGCTACGAGGCGCGGCTCTACGCGCGCTATGCGCTGGCGAAGAATCCGAACGCGAAATTTGCCGTGATCTCGCAGAACGACGATTACGGCCGCGACTATCTCGCGGGCCTCAAGGACGTGCTCGGCGAGAAATATGATTCCGTCGTCACCGTTGCGACCTACGAGATAGCGGACCCGACTATCGACTCGCAGATCGTCAAGCTGAAGGCGACCAATGCCGACGTCTTCGTGATCGCGGCGACGCCGAAATTCGCGGCGCAGTCGATCCGCAAGGCCTATGAGATCGGCTGGCGGCCGATGACCTTCCTGTCCAACACCGCGGTGTGGATTTCGACCGTGATGCAGCCGGCCGGTTTGGAAGCCGGCACCGGCATCATCTCGACGGCCTATGTGAAGGATCCGGACGATCCGGCCTGGAAGAACGATCCCGGCATGAAGGGCTGGCGCGACTTCATGACCAGATATTTGCCCGACGGCGATCAGCACGACACCAACTACGTCAACGCCTACAACAGCGCGATGGCGCTGGAGGCCGTGCTGAAGGCCTGCGGCGACGATCTCTCGACCGAGAACATCCTGCGGCAGGCGTTCGCGATCAAGCAGCTGGAGCTGCCGATGCTGCTGCCGGGCATCAGGGTCAATACCTCGCCGTCCGACCACGTGCCGGTCGACCAGATGCAGCTGATGCGCTTCAACGGCAAGACCTGGGACCGGTTCGGCGAGTTGCAGACGGGGAATTAGGTCGAGATCGATGGCACCTTGGGTGCGCGTTCCGCGCCTTAATCCGTCATCCTGAGGAGGCGCGAAGCGCCGTCTCGAAGGATCGACGGCCCGACTGGTGGCCGATACATCCTTCGAGGCTCGCTCCGCTCGCACCTCAGGATGACGGGACGAGTGGAGCTGCGATTCTTGCGCGGAATAGGATGGCCTACTTCGACCCCTCAGCCGTCGGCGCGGCGCCCGCCCTCTCATCCAATCGCACATGGATGACGGCAACGTCATCCTTGTAGAGCTGCTTCCAGCCCTTGAGGTGATCCAGCGCGTTGCCGGCCGGCGAGTCCGCGCTCAGCAGCGTAGCGTCGATGCGGTATTTGTCGAGCAGGGCCAGCAGCCGCCCGACGTCGCGGGCATCGAGCGCATCGTAATAGTCGAGCACGAATTGCTCGCCATAGAGCTCGGCGCGGCCGTCGATGAACACCTTCATGTCGCGGCTCACCATGTAGCCGCCGAACGGCGCGGTGCTGAACACGCGCTCTGCCTTGTGCTGCTGCAGCACGTCGACCGCGGCGACCGGCGAGAACATCGGCAGGAACTTGAACTGATGCTGCGCGACGAACATCGTCGTCGTCACCCACGCGCCGATCACCATCGCGACCGCAGCCAGGATCATGACGATTGGGAGGGAGCGGGTTTCCTCGAAGCGGGAGGTGGGAGCGCCTGCCGTTCCCCATTGTTCTGATATCGGCTTGGCGAGCACCAATGGCGCGATGAACGCGAACACCTCGATGTTGCGGACATGGCTCAGCGCCATCCAGATCAGTCCGAGCAGCAGCAGGATCCGGGGCACCGACAGCGTCAGCCTGCGATAGCAGATCAGGCCGATCAGGCCGAGCAGCGTGGCCTCGAAGAAGCTGGGCTTGCTGAAATCCGCGGGCTTCCATTCGCCGATCAGCGTCAGCAGCTTGCCGAGGCTGAGGATCTTGGTTGCGCCCAGCACGCTGTTCCAGCCATAGGGCGTCACACAGCTTGCGGCGAGCGCTGCGACGCCGAACAGTGCCCATCGCATGATGAGCTGACGGCGGCGGCTCGGCTCCGCATTCCAGATAGCCTCCAGTCCGATCGGTCCGATCAGCGCCAGGCCGAGAACGAAGCCGCCGTGCAGATTGGCCCACAGCGTCATTAGCGGCAGCAGCCACCATGACGGGAAGGTGCGGCGATCTGCGGCCACGAGCAGGCCGCCGATAAACGCCAGCAATACCGGCAGCGCCAGCATGTGCGGCCGCGCCAGGAAATGGATCGTCGACAACAATAGCGCCAGCGCCGCGATCAGCAATGCGCGCGCCGGATCGAAATACGGGCTCAGCAGATGCAGGAAGACCGCGACTGTCACGCCGATCGCGATCGAGGTCAGGATCACCGGCCCGGCCCAATCGCCGCCATACACGAGGGCGTAGGCCACCTGCGACAGCCACGAGCTCGAAATCCACGGCTCGCCGAAACGGGTGAATGAAAACACGTCCGACGTCGGCATCGCGCCGTGGTCGAGGATCCACTGACCGACCTTGATCTGCCACATCGTGTCGGTGTCGCGCAGCTGGATCTCGCCGGCCGAGAGATAGAACAGATAGGCGCCCACTGCAGCGCAGAGCGGCAGCAATCCGCGCGTCGCAGTGCGGCTGGTCACGCTGCTGGTGATGGAGAGTGACATGCGCTTTCTGGTTTCGGCCGGAGATATCAACGCCACGTGTGACGCTTCGCGCGCACTCGACCACGGCTTCCGATAAATTCGGGTAAATGCGGCCGCGATATCGCGGGGCCGCCGCGAGACCGGACGGCTCGACGTCGAGCGATCTGGTTAGCTGGCGATTCACCATCGCAAACCTGTCGTCCGGCCCCGGCCGACCGGCGCTTGCTCGGGCCTCGGCGCCCTGGCTCAATCGGAGGTGGAACAGGGGCGTCGCAAATTCCTTACAATTCCAGCTTGTCATTCGGCCTGAATAGTTGTTCACTTCTTCAGGCGATTGCGGGATCAATCGTACAAAACATTGAAGTCGCGTGTGTTCTGCCGGTGGGCGCCGGCCGGGACGCACGATGGGGGACGGAACGCCATGGTCTATCGGCGAACTCATCAGGTTGTGAAACGGCTGGCTGCCCGACGCAGCGCCATCCTGTCGGCTGCGCGTGACGCGGCGGCGGCGGGCGGCATGGCGGCGGTCCAGATCGCACCGGTCGCGGTGCGGGCCAATGTCGCGGCTGGCACCGTCTATCGCTACTTCCCGTCCAAGGCCGAGCTGATCTCGGAACTGATCACGGAAGTCTCGCGCGACGAATTGACGGCGATCCGGCGCGCCGCCGATGCCGCGCCGGGGCCGTCGTCGGCGCTGGCCGCCGCGGTGACGACGATTGCCGTCCACGTGCTGTCGCAGCGCAAGCTCGCCTGGGGCATCCTGGCCGAGCCTGTCGATGTCGACGTCACCGCCTCGCGCCTTGCCAGCCGCCGCGACATCTCCGGCGAGCTTGCCAGCCGCATCGATGCCGCCGTGCGCGCCGGTCATCTGCCGGCGCAGGATACCGCGCTTGCCGCCACCGCCTTGCTCGGCGCGCTGCATGAGGCGCTGGTCGGCCCGCTGGCACCAAGCAATCTCGACGACCCGATCAAGCTGCGCGATGCGGTGCAGACCGTGACGCTGCTCGCATTGCGCGCGGTCGGCGTGATGGACGCGCGTGCCCGCGGCCTCGTGGTGCAGGCGACTACGCCAGCAAAGGCGCTGGTCGGCGCTTAGCGGTCGAGCGCGCGGCGAACGCTTCCGTCGCATTGGCGTTGTAGCTTTGCGGGCTGGGTTCAACCCATCTCAGGGAGCTACAACATGACGACGACCCATGGCTCGGCCAAATGGCAGGGCGGCATCAAGGATGGCAAGGGCGCGATCTCGACCAAGAGCGGCGCGCTTGCGGATTATCCCTATGGCTTTGCCAGCCGCTTCGAGGGCAAGCCTGGCTCAAATCCCGAAGAGCTGATCGGCGCGGCGCATGCCGCCTGCTTCACGATGGCGCTGTCGCTGATCCTCGGCGAAGCCAAGCTCACCGCCGAACACATGGAGACCAAGGCCGACGTGACGCTGGAGAAGGTCGCCGACGGCTTTGCGATCACCGCGGTGCACCTGACGCTGTCGGCGAAGATCCCGGGCGCCGACAATGCCGCGTTCCAGGAACTGGCGGGCAAGGCCAAGGCCGGATGCCCGGTGTCGAAATTGCTCAACACCAAGATCACGCTCGACGCGTCGTTGCAGGGCTGATCGCCTGAGCCGGATGGCCTGATCGTCAGGCCTGCGCGTCGCCGTTCGGGCCGACCGAGGCGATGCGCAGCATGTTGGTGGTGCCGGGCGCGCGCAGCGGCACGCCGGCGACGATGATGACGCGCTGGCCGGCCCTGGCGAAGCCGTCGCGGAAGGCAATCGAGCCGGCGCGGTCGACCATGTCGTCGAGATCGTGCGCGTCCTCGGCGACCACGCAATGCACGCCCCACACGACGGCCAGCTTGCGACCGGTGACGAGGTTCGGCGTGATCGCGACCACCGGCACCTTCGGGCGCTCGCGCGCCACCCGGATCGCGGTCGAACCCGACGACGTCCAGCAGATGATCGCCGACAGGTCCAGCGTCTCGGCGATCTGCCGCGCGGCATCGGCGATGGCGTCGCCCACCGTCGGCTCCGGATCGGCGCGCTGCGCGTTGAGCACGCCGCGATAGGTCGGGTCGCGCTCCACTTCCTCGCCGATGCGATTCATGGTCGAGACCGCTTCCACGGGGAATTTGCCGGCAGCGGATTCCGCCGACAGCATAATGGCATCGGCGCCTTCGTACACGGCGGTGGCGACGTCGGAGACTTCGGCACGGGTCGGCACCGGGGCCTGGATCATCGACTCCAGCATCTGGGTCGCGACCACCACCGGCTTGCCGGCGCGGCGCGCCATTCTGGTCATCTGCTTCTGCAGGCTCGGCACCCGCTCCAGCGGCAGCTCGACGCCGAGATCGCCGCGCGCCACCATCAGCGCATCCGATGCTTCGATGATGTCGGCGAGGCGGTCGATCGCCTGCGGCTTCTCGATCTTGGCCATCACGGCGGCGCGGCCGCGGATCATCTTCTTGGCCTCGAGCACGTCCTCGGCCCGCTGCACAAAGGACAGCGCAACCCAGTCGATCCCCTCGGGCAGCGCGGCTTCGAGATCGGCGCGGTCCTTCGGGGTCATCGCCGAGACCGGCAGGTCGGTGTCGGGCAGGCTGACGCCCTTGCGGTCCGACATCTTGCCGCCGATCACCACGCGCGTCACCGCGCGGTCGGGCGAGGTCTCCTCGGCGATCAGCCGCACCTTGCCGTCGTCGAGCAGCAGCGCGTGGCCGGGCCGCAGCGCCGCGAGGATCTCCGGATGCGGAAGCTGGACGCGGCTGTTGTCGCCGGGCGTCTTGTCGGAATCCAGAGTGAAGCTCTGGCCGTTCTTGAGCTGGGTCGAGCCCTCGGCGAAGGCGCCGAGCCGCAGCTTCGGGCCCTGCAGGTCGACCAGGATGCCGATCGGCCGGCCGTAGCTCGATTCGACATTGCGGATGGTCTTGACCAGCTCCCGCATCTTGTCATGCGGGGTATGGCTCATGTTGATGCGGAACACGTCGGCGCCCGCCTCGAACAGCTTGCGGATCATCGCGCTGTCTGAGGAGGCCGGGCCGAGCGTTGCGAGGATCTTGATTCGGCGCAGTCGTCTCATGGTTTGTTTCCGGGCGTTGCGGCTGGCGGCAGACCAGACGCGCCCGGAGGCGCTGCGCCCGGCGGCGGGTTGGGCAGGCCCGGCATCGCGCCGGGGCTTCCCGGGGCCACGCCGCCCGGCATTCCCGGTACTTTCTGCGGCTGTTGTTCGTTGGCTTCGGTCAGTTGGACGGTCCATGCACGCTGCTCGCCGGTGTCGACCTCGAAGAAGCCGGTGCGGTCAAAACCGCGGGCTAGGCAATTCTCGGTACCCTTGATGGTGAATTCCTTGTCGCGCGAGCACATGAAGGCCTGGCCGGACCATTCGCCGCCGCGATCGTAGTCAAGAGCGTAGATGTAGTAGTAGCGCGCGACAAGGTTGCCGCGCAGCAGGGTCTCGCAGGTCCGCGACGACACGTTCCACCAGCCTTCGGTGGTCCAGCCCTCGGCGTCCTTGTAGCCGAGCGCGATCCCGACCCGGCTCGAGGTATTGTTGCAGAGCCGGAAATCGGCCGCGGCCGGGCTCGTCCACAGGCATGCCGCGACGAGCGTCAGCACCGGCAGGAGGCCGGCGAGCGTCAGTCGGATGGCGCGGGGAGCTGAGGCGAGAGAATCTATTGGGCTCATGCGGCGAGGCTATATCAAATCATTGACGATTTCGCGTGCCCGGCAGGCACTGTCAACGGGCGGGCGCCCGTCTCCCACGCTGGGGGACCGTGGCAAGTATGGCCTGACAGGCCCGTATTGCGCGCGGATATGGCAAAATCTGTGACAATTCCCACCTGATATCAATATGGTGAACGCCATTCACCGGGATCACGATCATGAGCATTGACGACAAAACCAGAACAGAACTAGAGGCCGCGGTGTTCCGGCGGCTCGTCGATCATCTGCGCAACCGGACCGATGTGCAGAACATCGACCTGATGAACTTGGCCGGCTTCTGCCGCAATTGCCTGTCCAATTGGATGAAGGAAGAGGCCGACGCCAAGGGTGTTGCGGTGAGCAAGGACGAGAGCCGCGAGGCGGTCTACGGCATGCCCTACGAGGAATGGAAGGCCAGATATCAGGGCAGCGCCACACCGGAGCAGCTTGCGACGATGAAGAAGGCCCAAGGCGGGCATTAGCCGACGGTGTCGTTCCGGGATGGTGCGCTAGCACCAGACCCGGAATCTCGAGATTCTCGGTGCGCAACTGCGCACCTGAGGGTTCGATGCTGCCGCATCGCCCCGCAATGACAATTGTTCCGTGGTCGCCCGCATCTCCTGTGGGCGCGCTGTGGATGAGCGCGATGTTTCCTTGACGGAACGCGCGCCAAAATCGAGGGTCGCCCGCAGCAAGCGGTGCGCGTGGCGCGTATTCGCGCGACCTTTCAAATGCCATTTCAGGAGTACGCGATGGCCACCGCATCTGCCGCCGTTCAGGACGAGCCCGCAACGCGTTTTGCCAAGGACCAGCTCAGGTCCATCATCGAGCGCATCGAGCGGCTGGAAGAAGAAAAGAAGACCATCTCGGACGACATCCGCGACGTCTATGCGGAGGCCAAGGGCAACGGCTTCGACGTCAAGGCGCTGCGCACCATCGTGCGCCTGCGCAAGCAGGATGCCAATGAGCGCCAGGAGCAGGAAACCATCCTGGAGACCTATATGCAGGCGCTCGGGATGCTCTGAGGCCGGCAGGCGGCCCAAGCTACCCCTTCCGGGCCGCTGTCGAGGCTTGGGTGACATCGCGGGATTTGCTAGACTGCGCGCGAGGTACCCAGGCAGATCGTTGACATGGACGTGCCAGGACCAGAGCGCCGGCTCGCTGCGGTCCTCGCCGCCGACATGGTCGGCTTTAGCCGCCTCATGGAGGCTGACGAGACGGGCACCCTTGCGCGTCTGAAGACCCATCGGATCGAGCTGATCGATCCGGCCATTTCCAAAAATCGCGGCCGCATCATCAAGACCACGGGCGACGGCTTGCTGGTCGAATTCCACAGCGTCGTCGACGCGGTGCTGTGCGCGGCCGAGGTGCAGCGCCGGATGGCCAAGCGCAACGCCGATGTCGCGCCGCCGCGGTGGATGCAGTTTCGCATCGGCATCAATCTCGGCGATGTGATCGTCGACGGCGCCGATATCTTCGGCGACGGCGTCAATGTCGCCTCCCGCCTGGAGACGTTGGCCGAACCCGGCGGCATCTGCATTTCCGGCGCGGTCCGCGATCAGGTCGGCGATCGCCTCGAAGACCTCAGCTTCGAGGATCTCGGCGATCAGACCGTCAAGAACATTGCGCGCCCGATCCGGGTCTTCCGCATCCACCTCGGAACGGAGCCCGGCAGCGCTTTCGAGCCGGTGAAGAGCGCAACAGCGACCTCCGTCGTCGCCAAGAAGCCTTCGATCGCGGTGCTGCCGCTCGCCAACATGAGCGGCGATCCCGAGCAGGAGTTCTTCGCCGACGGTCTTACCGAGGACATCATCACCGAGCTGTCCCGCTTCCACGATCTGCTGGTGATCTCGCGCAACTCGACCTTCGTGTACAAGGGCAAGGCCGTGAAGGTGCAGGACGTCGCGAAGGAATTCGCGGTCGACTACGTGCTGGAGGGCAGCGTGCGCAAGGCCGGCGGCCGGATCCGGGTCACGGTGCAGCTGATCGATGCCGAGGCCGACCGGCACGTCTGGGCCGAGCGCTATGACCGCGAGCTTGCCGATATCTTCGCGATCCAGGACGAGATGACACGCGCGATCGTGGCGATCTTGCCGGGGCGGGTCGAGGCCGCCGCGCATGACCGCGTCAAGCGCAAGCCGACCGACAACATGGCCGCCTATGAGTGCGTGCTCGCCGCCAAGGTGCTGCATCACCGCTCGGCCCGGGACGACAATATGGAGGCGCAGCGGTTGCTGGAGCGCGCCATCGTGCTCGATCCCAACTATGCCCACGCCCACGCCTGGCGCGCCTGCGTGCTCGGGCAGACCTGGGTCTACAATTGGTGCGAAGACCGCGACGCGACCTTCGCGCAGGTGGCCGGCGAGCTCGAGATCGCGCTCAAGCTCGATGACAATGACAGCGACGTGCACCGGATCCTCGCCGCGCTGAACCTCAACCGCGACGACCATGACAAGGCAACGTTCCATCAGGAGCGCGCGCTCGCGCTCAATCCGAACTACGACCTCGTCGTCGTGCAGCAGGGCGAGTTGCTGACCTGGCTCGGGCGGCCGGAGGAGGGCATCGACTGGATCAAGCGGGCGATGCGGCTCAATCCGTTCCATCCGGAGCGGTTCTGGAGCCATCTCGGCCGGGCCTGCTATTGCGCCGAGAAGTACGCCGACGCCGCCGAGGCGTTCTCGCGGATCACGCGGCCCGATCACACCCACCACGCCTTCCTGGCGGCGACCCTCGCGCAGATGGGCAATTCGGTTGCGGCCTCGGCGCATGCCGCCGAGGTGCTGAAGCGCGAGCCGACTTTCTCGGTCGCCGCGCATCTTTCAACCCAGCACTACAAACGCGAGCCCGACCGGGCGCGCTACGAGGCCGGCCTGCTCAAGGCAGGGCTGCCGGCCTGACCGGCTTGATCAAGGGCGTTTCCGGAAAAGTCAGCGCAGCGAGGCGGTGCGCAGCACGAAGGACTGGGTCGTCAGGAGCGCGGTGGCCGAGCCCGAGAACCGGTCGCAGGTCATGCCCATCATCGGATCTTCCGAGAAAGTCATGGTGACGGAGGCCTGCGGCTTCACGAAGTGAGTCCGCATCGCGCTCATGTCGGTGTCGCCGAGCACCGTGGTCAGCATGCCGGTGCTGGCGCTCGGCGCCAGCATCACGACGCGCATCCAGATGTCGTTGCCCTTGGCGGCCGAGATGCGCGCCGACGTGGTGATCACGCCCGGTGTGCCCTTGGCAACGACGGTGTTGATTTCGGTGGCCGGCGCCGCCGCGTTGCGGGTCGGGCGCACATTGCGCGGGATCGGCGCCGTTGCCGCGACGATGTTGGCGCGATCCACCGGCGAGGACACAGCCGGCGCATAGGCCAGCGCCTTGTTGAAGTTCTCGCTCGCGCTGGCGGTGGTCTGCGGATCGGCAGTGCCGCCAACCGCTTCACGAGCCTTCAGTGCGGCGATCTGCGCGTCCGACGCCTGTTTCGGCGCGGCATCGTCACCCCAGAAGCCGCGGGCATTGATGATATCGGCGGGCGATTGCGGCGCGGTGTTCTCGGCGGTCTGAACCACCTGCACGGCCGGCTTGGCCTTCGGCATCGGGACGATCTGCGCGTCGGCGGCGGCGAGCTGGATCGCGGCGGCGAACTGCTGCGGCTTGGCGCGCGGCAGCGGAATCGGATCGGCGGATTTGGTGTCGGCAGGTTTGGCGGGTGCTGCGGCGGCAACCACGGTATTGGCGGTGGGCTTGTCGTTCACGGCAGCCCCGCCCTCGTCTTCATCGTCGCCCGACTTGCCCGCGCCGAACAGCTTCGCGAACAGGGTCGGCTTGCTGATTGTGGCCGCATCGTCGCCATTGCCGCGGCGCTCAATGTCGGCCTTGGCGAGTTCATAGCCCTTCAGCGGCGTGCCGTCGGTCGGGATATGGACGGTGCGGCCGTCAGGGAACACCTTGACCAGCTGATCGTGGGTCATGCGCGGCCAGTGGCGAATGCCGCCGGTGTCGAGATGCACGAACGGCGAGCCGGAGGTCGGATAGAAGCCGACGCCGCCGCGCTGCAGGCGCAGGCCGGCGTAGCGGATCTGCTCCAGCGGAACGCCCGGAATGAAGAAGTCCATCGCATGCCCCAGCATGTGCTGGCTGTGGCGCGCAACGCCTGAGGAGCGGCGCCGGAGCATGGCATTGGTGGCGGGGGCGCGATAGGCGGAGACGATCTGGATCGGCTGCTTGCCGCCGACGTCGTTGTAGACCTCCCAGAGGATATCGAAGAGGTGACGGTCCATCACCGTCTCGTCCTGGGAGCGCCAGTCGCGCAGGAAATGATTGAGCTGCTTCAGCGCGGCTTCGTCGTAACGGCCGTCGCGCTTGAAGGTGATGGTGAGGTCTTCGTTGGAGTGGGTGTGGTGGAACGAGAGGGTGCGGGTCTGGTTCAGGGCCGTCGCATCGTGCACGGATCCGGCGCCCGCCAACAGCAACAGCGCGGTCAGGCCGACTTGGTACCCGGCCTTAGGCAGCGATAGCGGATTGTAGCGGCGTGCGAAAACAGCCAGCACTATGAGCCCACCCAGTCGACGAGCGTTCGGTCGGCATCTTCGCAGACCCCCTGCGGAAGACGGTGAACGCTTTCTTAAAGCGGGAGGGTTAACCGAGGTTTACCGACCCGCCCCCAAGTTAGGCTTAACTAACTGGGGGAGTGTGGCAAAAGATAGCCCTGCTCCCCGGCGGGCACCGGAAATGGTTAACGTAAACGATCTCGCTTTTTGGGCGAGATCGTTGATTTTGCTTCAAAATTTAGGCCAATCGGGCGAAGAGGCAGATCAGCGGGTGATCACCCGGCGCTGCTGCTGGGCCTGGCCGCGGCGGGCCGGCTGCGGCTCCGGCTGTCCGAATCCTCCGAACAGGCGCTCGAAGAAATTCGGTCCGGACGAACCAAAGCCGCTGTTGTCGCCGGCGACATTGACGCCTGCGGGCAGGCTGCTGCTCGGCGGGCGCGAATAGCTCGGCTGGGCGTGCGCCACCACCGTTTCGAGATCCTTGCCGCGGCTGTTCTTGAGCAGCGAGAGCATGGTGGCGTCGCGGCCGTAGATGTCCCTGCGGATTTGCAGCTTGCCGGCATCATCGACGAACGCGGTCTGGTAGGTGATGTTGACCGGGATCGGCGTCGGGAATTTCAGATCGACTTCGGTCGAGCCGTACATGCTGCGGATCCGCTCCGGCGTGTAATGCTGGTTCGGCTCGGTGATGTTGAGCAGCACGGACGCGTACTGATCCGGATTCTGCACGCGCATGCAGCCGTGGCTGTAGGCGCGCTCTTCCTTCGCGAACAAATACTTGTCCGGCGTGTCGTGCTGATAGACCAGGAACTTGTTCGGGAAGTTGAAGCGGATGCGGCCGAGCGCGTTGGCTTCACCGGGCGGCTGCGAGATATGGATCGAGCCGTCGCGGTTGCGCTCGAGCTTGAGGCCCATACGCTGCAACACCGTCGGATCCTGCTGCAAGGCCGGCAGATACTCGTTGTAGATGATCGACGGCGGCACGTTCCAGGTCGGGTTGACCGTGATGTATTTCATCGTCTCGGTCAAAAGCGGCGTGGCATGCTGGCCGGGCTTGCCGGTGACGACACGCGTGGTCCAGACCTGCGCGCCGTTCTGCATCACCTTCAGCGTGTAGTCGGGGATGTTGAGGATCACATAGGCGTTGCCGACACTGGCCGCGCCGAGTTGGCGCGGCAGCCAGCGCCAGCGTTCCATGTTGACGAGCACGGTATCGATCTGGCGATCGCGCTTGGGATTGTTCAGCGCCTTGACCGTGCGCTCGTCGAGCACACCAGTCGGCTTGAGGTCGACGCTGCTCTGGAATTTCTCGACGGCGCGCGCAACCGTCGCATCATACTTGGTGCTGTTGGCATCCTCGGTGATGCCGAGCTTGTTGCGCAGGTCCGGCACCCGCGGATCGTCCATCTCGACCGCGGCCTGCTTCTTGCGCGCCGGCACGTATTTCAACGTCGGGCCGTCGGCGATCGTGATAACAGGGCCGTCGCCCTGGCCGCGCAGCTCGGCGAGCTTCTTCTTCAGCTCCTTGTAGAGCTTCTGCGGCGGGTTGTAGCCGTCGAGCGCGGCCGAGGCGTCCTTGGCGGAGGTCACGTTCGCGAACACTTCCGCCGGATCGGTCGGATGCTCCGGATACAGGATGTCGGCCGACACCTGCGACCAGTGCATGCGACCGCTCTGCGCCTGGCGCGCATAGTCCAGCATGCTGGCGGCAAGCTTCAGCTCGGCATCCGCCAGCGCGTCCGGCGTGGTCGCCGCGGCGAAATCCGGCACCGGATAGTCTGATGCATCGAGGCCGTCGGCGGCGGCATCCTTCAGGCGGGCGATGACGCCCTTGCCGGTGTCGGTGAGCTTGCCGGCCTTGGTGAACACGGGCGCGTAGTCGCGCGCCGAATAGAACTTCTCGGCAGCGGCGCGCTCGTTCTTGCGGTCGAAGGTCCGCAGCGTCTTGCTGGCGAGTTGCTCGCGCAGCCTATCGGCGACCGGCTGATCTTCGGAGGCGACATTGCTCGCGGCCTTCGCGGGCTCGGCAGCCGGAGCTGCGGCCGTCGCGGGCGCAGGAGCTGCGGCGGGCGCGGTGGCCGTTGCCGGCGCCGGGCTCGCGGACGGCGCGGTTGCGGTGGCCGGCGCGGGCGGAGTTGCAGATGGCGCGACCGCGGTGTCGGCCTTCGGTGCGTCCGCCTTCGTCGCGTCAGCAGGCTTCGTCGCGACATCGGCGGGCTTCGGTTCGACGGCCTTCGCCGTGGCCGACTCCGCCGGCTTTGCATCGGCAGGCTTTGTATCGGCTGGCTTTGTATCGGCTGGCTTTGTATCGGCGGGCTTGGCCTCGGTGGCCTGCACGTCGGAGGGCTTCACGTCGGCCGGTTTGGCGGCGTCGGGCAGCGCGGCGGTGGTGTCGGCCTTGAAATCGCTCGCGGTGGGCGGTGGGACATTGGCGGGCTCGGGACGGGGGATCGCGGCGTCGATCGCGAGTTCCGAGGTGCTGGAGCGGGGCGTGTCCTGCGCGAAGGCCGAGGTCGCGGACACCGTGAGGAAGGTTGCCGCGACGGCCGTCAATACGCGGTCAAATCCCCGACGGTTGTTCGAACAGTCACGCATTGTCACACCCCCTGGGTGGAACTGCCCTGGTCAAACTGGAACAGTTCAAATCAGTATTGTTTCATAGCTTGCGCGAAAGCGCCGGCTTCTCGATCGACTCGCACGCCTGCACGCAACGAACGCAGACGATACATTTGCCCCTCTTATGCAGCCAGCGCCATGCGGGGCAACTCACGACAAACTGACCTCGAAGCAACTGATTTCGCTCGGGCCGTGCGTTTTTGCCACGCGGCACAGCCTTTGTCTGTCACCGCCACGACACGGTTCAAAAGGTTCCCTGGTATTGTCGGGTCGGCCCCAAGGCCGAAGCGGCGTCTAGCCGGCGTCGCTTGCGCGCGTGCCGGCCGCGGCTTCGTCGAGCTTGCGGTAGAGCGTCGAGCGGCCGATCTTGAGGCGGCGCGCGACCTCCGACATCTGTCCGCGATAATGCGAAATCGCGAAGCGGATGATCTCGTTCTCGAGATCTTCTAGCGGGCGCACCTCGCCCGCGGCATTGAGCATCGTCAAGCCGCCCGCGGTGGGGAGGACGGTCGGTGCCGGTATCTCGTTACCAGATATCATGGCGGGCGCCGTGGACGGCGACACCACCAGCGGCTCGGCCTGCAACGATTTGCCGTCCGGCGCCGGATGCGCGGACCCTTGCGGGAAATCGGCGAGGGCGAGCTGGTCGCCGTCGCTCATCACCACGGCGCGATACACCGTGTTCTCGAGCTGACGGATATTGCCCGGCCAGTCGAGCTGGGACAGATGGGCCATCGCATCTCCGCTGATGCCGGTGATGTTGCGGTTCTCCTCGGCGCAGAACCGCGCCAGGAAATGCCGCAGCAGATGCGGAATGTCCTCCCGCCGCTGCCGCAGCGCCGGGATGGTCAGCGGCAGCACGTGCAGGCGATAGAACAGGTCCTCGCGGAACTGGCCGGCCTTCACGAGATCGAGCAGCCTGCGGTTGGTCGCCGAGATGATGCGGACATCGACCTTGACCGGCTTGCGGCCGCCGACCGCCTCGACGGTCCCTTCCTGCAGCGCGCGCAGCAGTTTCACCTGCGTCGCCAGCGGCAATTCGCCGACCTCGTCGAGGAACAGCGTGCCGCCATGGGCCTCGACGAACTTGCCCTGATGGCGTTCGGTGGCGCCGGTGAAGGCGCCCTTCTCGTGGCCGAACAGGATCGATTCGACGAGATTGTCGGGGATCGCGCCGCAGTTCACCGCGACGAACGGCTTGGCCTTGCGCTCGCTGCTGCCGTGGATGGCGCGCGCGAACAGTTCCTTGCCGACGCCGGACTCGCCCTCGATCAGCACGGGAATCGTCGAGGATGCGGCCTTCTGCGCGGTGCGCAGTACGCCTGCCATCGCCTCGCTGCGGGTGATGATGTCGGAGAAGGTCAGCCGGCCCTCGCGGCTATGGCGGATGCGCTGCAATTCGCCCTTCAGCGCCGAGGCATTGAGGGCGTTGCGCAGCGAGACCTGCAGCCGCTCGAAGCCGACCGGCTTGACGACGAAATCCTGGGCACCGGCGCGCATTGCCGACACCACATTGTCGATGCCGCCATGCGCGGTCTGGACGATGACCGGGACGGTCAAACCAGCTTCACGAATCTTTGCGAGGACTCCAAGTCCGTCGAGGCCCGGCATCACGAGGTCGAGCACGACGGCGTCAATCGCCTGCGTCTCGGATGCGGTCAGGGCCGCTATCGCCGCGTCGCCACTGTCCACGACGAGGGGCTCATAGCCGCACTTCTGCACCATGTTTTCAACCAAACGACGCTGTACTGCGTCGTCATCGGCGATCAAAATGGTGGCAGCCATGGTTTTCCCCGCACGCTACGATTATTTGTCTCGAATCGGGGCACTGTCGCCGATGCCGATTAACGCACTCTTAAACGTTGCAAACCCGCTTTCATTCCGCCGCCGCCGACATCTTTCCGACTGAACCAAGGTTACGAACAAGATGACCTCGCGCTCCAAGACTGCCTCCTCCAAATCCGCTTCCAGCAAGGCCGCTCTCCGCAAGGAGGCCGCGCTGCGCAAGTCGTCGGCGCAACGCAAATCGACCGCGGCCGGCCCGGTGGCGAAAAAGGCGGCCAGCAAGACCGGCAAGCTTCCGGAATGGAATCTGGCAGATCTCTACGCCGGCATCGACGCACCGGAGGTCGCGCGCGACCTGCAGAAAATGGATGCAGATTGCGTCGCGTTTGAGACCGACTACAAGGGCAAACTGGCCGAAAATACCGGTAAGGAAGGCGGCGGAAAGTGGCTCGCCGAGGCGATCCGGCGCTATGAGGCGATCGACGACCTGGCCGGCCGTCTCGGCTCCTATGCCGGCCTGATCCATGCCGGCGACAGCGTCGATCCCGCGATTTCGAAATTCTATGGCGATATTTCCGAGCGGCTGACCGCCGCCTCGGTGCATCTCCTGTTCTTCTCGCTCGAGCTCAACCGGGTTGACGATGACGTGATCGAGCGAGCGATGGCCGAGCCGGCGCTCGGGCATTACCGGCCGTGGATCGAGGATCTGCGCAAGGACAAGCCGTACCAGCTCGAGGATCGCGTCGAGCAACTCTTCCACGAGAAGGCGCAGAGCGGCTACGCGGCCTGGAACCGGCTATTCGACCAGACCATCTCCGGCCTGCGCTTCAAGGTCGCGGGCAAGGAGCTCGCGATCGAGCCGACGCTGAACCTGCTGCAGGACAAGGCGGGCGACAAGCGCAAGGCGGCGGCGCAGGCGCTTTCCAAGACCTTCAAGGACAATGAGCGCACCTTCGCGCTGATCACCAACACGCTGGCCAAGGACAAGGAAATCTCCGACCGCTGGCGCGGCTTCCAGGACGTCGCGGATTCCCGCCATCTCAACAACCGCGTCGAGCGCGAGGTGGTCGATGCGCTGGTGGCTTCGGTGCGCGCGGCCTATCCGAAGCTGTCGCATCGCTATTACGCGCTGAAGGCCGGCTGGTTCAAAAAGAAGAAGCTGCCGCATTGGGATCGCAACGCGCCGTTGCCGTTCGCGGCGACCGGCACGATTGCCTGGCCGGAGGCGCGCAACATGGTGCTGTCGGCCTATAACGGCTTCTCGCCGAAGATGGCCGCGATCGCCGAGCGCTTTTTCGACGATCGCTGGATCGATGCGCCGGTCCGTCCCGGCAAGGCGCCCGGCGCGTTCTCGCATCCGACCACGCCGTCGGCGCATCCCTATGTGCTGATGAACTACCAGGGCAAGCCGCGCGACGTGATGACGCTGGCGCATGAGCTCGGCCATGGCGTGCATCAGGTGCTGGCGGCGAAGAACGGCGCGCTGATGGCGCCGACGCCGCTGACGCTCGCGGAGACCGCCAGCGTGTTCGGCGAGATGCTGACCTTCAAGCGGCTGCTGTCGCAGACCAAAAACGCCAAGCAGCGCCAGGCGCTGCTCGCGGGCAAGGTCGAGGACATGATCAACACCGTGGTGCGGCAGATCGCGTTCTATTCGTTCGAGCGCGCGGTGCATACCGAGCGCAAGAATGGCGAGCTCACCGCCGAGCGGATCGGCCAGCTCTGGCTCAGCGTGCAGGGCGAGAGCCTCGGGCCCGCGATCGAGATCAAGCCGGGCTACGAGACGTTCTGGATGTACATCCCGCACTTCATCCACTCGCCGTTCTATGTCTACGCCTATGCGTTCGGCGACTGCCTGGTGAACTCGCTCTATGCGGTCTACGAGCACGCCTCCGAGGGCTTCGCCGAGCGCTATCTCGACATGCTCGCCGCCGGCGGCACCAAACACTATTCCGAGCTGCTGCGGCCGTTCGGGCTCGACGCCAAGGACCCGACATTCTGGGACGGCGGCCTGTCCGTGATCGCCGGCATGATCGACGAGCTGGAGGCGATGGGCTGAGGCCCATCGGCGTTCCGCCGTACGGTCGGCCGGGCCGGGCGGGAAGGCCCTGCATTTTTTGCGCCGGGCGGTATGATCATTCCATGACAACGTCGTTTCGGGGATCAATCCTGCCCGCGCGCGAGCGGCGGACCGTCGCAGCACGACCCGGAGCGGGGACAAGTTGCGCTTCCCATCACCCGATCGGGACCGCGCCGTTGCCCTGCCAACCCGTTTGCGGTAATGGCTCGCGGAACGCGAATTTCTGACTGGGGATAGCGATGGCAGACCATAGCGAAGTGGCCTACACGACCGCCGACGGCAACGATTACGTGGCGCATGAGCAGACCTATGAAGGGTTTCTCACGCTGGTCAAATGGGGCACCATCAGCGTCGCCATCCTCCTCGCTTTGATGGCCTATTTCCTGGTCTGATCCCTGACCGGCTGACGGTGTCGCCGTCCTGCTGCGGTGCCGGAATTTCTGATCGAGCCCGGCTGCAAATACCGGGTATCCAATCTGGCGAAAATAACGCTAGTTTGAAGACGCGTGCGGCGCTTGCGCCGCCGGGGGAGGGCCCATGAAGATTGCCGTTGCCAAGGAAATCGATCCGTCCGAGCCGCGGGTTGCGGTTTCGCCCGATACGATCAAGAAGTTCAAGGCGATCGGCGCCGACGTGGCCGTCGAGCCCGGCGCGGGCGTCAAGTCGGGCCTGCCCGATTCGGAGCTGACCGCAGCCGGCGCCACCGTCTCGGCCGACGCGCTCAAGGACGCCGACATCGTCATCAAGGTGAAGCGGCCCGAAGCCTCCGAACTCTCCAAATACAAGCGCGGCGCACTGGTGATCGCGATCATGGACCCCTACGGCAACGAGGCCGCGCTGAAGGCGATGGCCGATGCCGGCGTCTCGGCGTTTGCGATGGAATTGATGCCGCGCATCACCCGCGCCCAGGTGATGGACGTGCTGTCGTCGCAGGCCAACCTCGCCGGCTACCGCGCGGTGATCGAGGGCGCCGAGGCGTTCGGCCGCGCCTTCCCGATGATGATGACCGCCGCCGGCACCGTTCCGGCCGCCAAGGTGTTCGTGATGGGCGTCGGCGTCGCCGGCCTGCAGGCGATCGCGACCGCGCGGCGACTGGGCGCCGTCGTCACCGCGACAGACGTGCGGCCCGCCACCAAGGAGCAGGTGGAGAGCCTCGGTGCGAAATTCCTCGCGGTCGAGGACGAGGAGTTCAAGAACGCGCAGACCGCGGGCGGCTACGCCAAGGAAATGTCGAAAGAGTACCAGGCCAAGCAGGCCGCGCTCACCGCCGAGCACATCAAGAAGCAGGACATCGTGATCACCACCGCGCTGATCCCGGGCCGTCCGGCGCCGAAACTGGTGTCGGGCGAGATGGTGAAATCGATGAAGCCCGGCTCGGTGCTGGTCGACCTCGCGGTCGAGCGCGGCGGCAATGTCGAGGGTGCCAAGCCCGGCGAGGTGGTCGAGACCGACGGCATCAAGATCGTCGGGTACACCAATGTCGCCGGCCGCGTCGCCGCCTCGGCCTCCAGCCTGTATGCGCGCAACCTGTTCTCGTTCATCGAGACGATGGTCGACAAGGCCAAGAAGGAGCTCGCGGTCAATTGGGACGACGAGCTGGTGAAGGCCACCGCGCTGACCAAGGACGGCGCCGTCATCCATCCCAACTTCCAGCCGAAGTAAGGAGACAAGCCATGGAGCATCTCGCGCAGGCCGTTGATCCCTTCGTGTTCCGGCTGTCGATTTTCGTCCTCGCCGTGTTCGTCGGCTATTTCGTGGTGTGGTCGGTGACCCCCGCGCTGCACACGCCGCTGATGAGCGTGACCAACGCGATCTCGTCGGTGATTGTGGTCGGCGCGCTGCTCGCGGTCGGCGTCGGCATGGTGTCGAGCGGCTCGGGCTGGGCCCGCGGCTTCGGCTTCGTCGCGCTGATCTTCGCCTGCGTGAACATCTTCGGCGGCTTCCTGGTCACCCAGCGCATGCTGGCGATGTACAAGAAGAAAGCCAAGTAAACGGCACCACCTCGGGGTGATGTAAGAATTGGGGGGACCTGAGATGAGCGCCAATCTCTCTGCACTGTTGTATCTCGTGGCGGGGGTGCTGTTCATCCTGTCGCTGCGCGGCCTGTCGAGCCCGGCGTCGTCGCGCCAGGGCAACATGTTCGGCATGATCGGCATGGCGATCGCGGTCGCCACCACGCTGGCGAGCCATCCGCCGGCCGATGGCGTGGCCTGGGTCCTGGTCATCCTCGGCATCGCGATCGGCGGCGGCATCGGTGCCGTGATCGCGCGCCGGGTGCCGATGACCTCGATGCCGGAACTCGTCGCCGCGTTCCACTCGCTGGTCGGCATGGCCGCGGTGCTGGTCGCCGCCGGCGCGTTCTATGCGCCCGAGGCGTTCGACATCGGCACGCCCGGCAATATCCATCCGCAGAGCCTGGTCGAGATGTCGCTCGGCGTCGCGATCGGCGCCCTGACCTTCACCGGCTCGGTGATCGCGTTCCTGAAGCTGTCGGCCCGGATGAGCGGCGCACCGATCATCCTGCCGTTCCGCCACGTCATCAACATCGTGCTGGCGCTGGCGCTGGTGTTCTTCATCGTCGGCCTCGTGCTGAGTGGCAGCGCGTTCGACTTCTGGATGATCACGATCCTGGCGCTGGCGCTCGGCGTCTTGATGATCATCCCGATCGGCGGCGCCGACATGCCGGTCGTGATCTCGATGCTGAACTCGTACTCCGGCTGGGCTGCCGCCGGCATCGGCTTCACGCTCGGCAATTCGGCGCTGATCATCACCGGCGCGCTGGTCGGCTCGTCGGGTGCAATCCTGTCCTACATCATGTGCCACGCGATGAACCGCTCGTTCATCTCGGTGATCCTCGGCGGCTTCGGCGGCGAAACGGCTGCGGCCGGCGGCGGCTCGGGCGAGCAGAAGCCCGCAAAACTCGGCTCGGCCGACGATGCGGCCTTCATCATGAAGAACGCCTCCAAGGTCATCATCGTGCCCGGCTACGGCATGGCGGTGGCGCAGGCCCAGCATGCGCTGCGCGAAATGGCCGACCTGCTGAAGAAGGAAGGCGTCGAGGTGAAATACGCCATTCACCCGGTCGCGGGGCGCATGCCCGGCCACATGAACGTGCTGCTGGCCGAAGCCAACGTGCCCTATGACGAGGTGTTCGAGCTCGAGGACATCAACTCGGAGTTCGCCCAGGCCGACATCGCCTTCGTGATCGGCGCCAACGACGTCACCAACCCGGCGGCGGAAGAGGACAAGACCTCGCCGATCTACGGCATGCCGGTGCTGCAGGTCTGGAAGGCCGGCACCGTGATGTTCATCAAGCGCTCGCTGGCCTCGGGCTATGCCGGCATCGACAATCCGCTGTTCTATCGCGACAACACCATGATGCTGCTCGGCGACGCCAAGAAGGTCACCGAGAACATCGTCAAGGCGATGGCCTGACGCTGATGGCGTTGAACCGGGAGTGGCATCGAGACCATCGCATGCCGCCCCGGGCCACGCGCCAGCAGCGCATCGCGTGGCATGTGGCGCATGCGAAGGTTTGCGCCTGCCGGCCGGTTCCCGACAGCGTCAGGCTCGAGGTCGAAGCGCTGCTCAATGCGAGGCGCAGGCCGCTCTCGGCGGCCGCCAAAAACCAGGAGCGGGAGCCAAAACTGCGAAAACAACCCCATGCAAAGTAGCAATGGGGCCTCGCATCATCTCGACACACTAAATCTAGCGCGGAAATTGAGAGCGGCAGGCGGGATTTGCGCGTGGTTCTGACGATCCTGAAATGGCTGCTGATCGTCGCCGCGGTGGTCTATCTCGGTGGCCTTGCGGTGCTGTTCGTCAAGCAGCGCGAGATGCTGTTCCCGATCCCGCCGGTGGGGCGGACCGCGCCGGCGGCGGCAGGCCTTCCCGAAGCGGAAGAGCATGTGCTGACCACGGATGACGGCGAGAAGGTCATCGTCTGGCATGTGCCGGCGAAGCCTGGCCGGCCTGTGGTGCTGTTCTTTCCCGGCAATGGCGATTTCCTGGCCGGCCGCGTCGCGCGCTTCAAGGCGATCACCGCCGACGGCACCGGACTGGTGGCGCTGTCGTACCGCGGCTACGCCGGCTCGAGCGGATCGCCGAGCGAAGAGGGCCTGCTGCAGGACGCAGCAGCAGCCTACGCGTTCACCACCGCGCGCTACCGTCCCGCTGAGATCGTGGCGTGGGGCTTCTCGCTCGGCACCGGCGTTGCGGTCGCGCTCGCCGCCGAACACCCGGTTGGCAGGCTGATCCTGGAGGCGCCGTACACCTCGACGGCCGAGGTCGCCGGCGCGCTGTTCTGGTACGTGCCGGTCAGCCTGCTGATGCGGGATCCATTCCATTCCGACCGGCGAATTGCCGGCGTCACGGTGCCGCTCTTGATCATGCATGGCAGCGACGATCGGGCGATCCCGATCCGCTTTGGCGAGCGGCTGTTCGGCCTCGCCCACGAGCCCAAGCAGTTCGTGCGGCTGCCCGGTGCCGGGCACGACAATCTCGACGATTTCGGTGCGATGGCGACGGCGCGGCCGTTCATCGGCGCCGCAGGAGGCTGACGGCGGCGATTGTCTGTCGCATAATCGCGGCAGTCGAATGAGGGGGCTGACGATATGAGCGCACACGGACCGATGCCACGGTCGGCCTGGCTGTATCCCGTTCTGGCGGTGCTGCTGTTTGGCGCGGTCACCGTCACCGGTTATGCCTTCGCGCCATCGGCGGCCGGCTGGGTGTTCGCAGCCGTGCTGCTGGTGATCCTGTTCGGCACCGTGTTCGCGGCCGTTCATCACGCCGAAATGATCGCCGAGCGGATCGGCGAGCCGTTCGGCACGCTGCTGCTGACGCTCGCGGTGACCATCATCGAGGTCGCCCTGATCTCGACCATCATGCTGGGCGACACACCGGCGCCGACCTTGGCGCGCGACACGGTGTTTGCGGTGGTGATGATCGTCTGCAACGGCCTGGTCGGGCTCTGCATCTTCATCGGCGGCATCCGCTACCGTGAGCAGGATTTCCAGATCACCGGCGCCAACCTCTATCTCAGCGTGCTATTCGTGCTCGCGACCATCACGCTCGACATGCCGAATTTCACGCTGACGGCGCCGGGCCCGATCTATTCCACGGCCCAGCTCGCCGTGATCAGCGTCGTGACCCTGCTGCTCTACGCCGTGTTCCTCTACACCCAGACCATCCGCCACCGCGATTACTTCATCAGCGGCGCCAATGAGGCGGCGGCGCATGGCGAGGTGATGTCGGACCGCGACACTGCGATCAGCATCGTCCTGCTGCTGGTGTCGCTGCTGGCGGTGGTGCTGCTGGCCAAGAAATTCTCGCTGGTGGTCGATGTCGTCACCGTCAAGATCGGCGCGCCGCCGGCCTTTGCCGGCCTGGTGGTGGCGGCGCTGATCCTGCTGCCGGAGAGCGTTGCCGCGGTGTCGGCGGCGCGCAAGAACGACCTGCAGAAGAGCATCAACCTCGCGCTCGGCTCCTCGATCGCGACCATCGGGCTCACGGTTCCCGCGGTGGCCGCGGCTGCCTATGTGCTGGACAAGCAGCTGGTGCTCGGGCTCAGCAACCAGCATATGCTGATCCTGCTGCTGACCTTCATGGTCAGCATGCTCACCTTCGGAACCGGCCGCACCAACATCCTGTTCGGGCTGGTTCACATGGTGGTGTTCGCGGTGTTCGTATTCATGGTCTTCGTGCCCTGAAGCGCGATGAGATTCGCGCTTCAGCCTTTTGTTTGCGCATGATCTCCGCGCAAACGCGTTCCGCGTTTGTCGCGAGGGAAAACCGCTTCGCACTTTTCCGGATCATGCGTTAGAGCATGATCCGCTCAACAAGGAACTTGGAGACGTGACGATGCTCAGCGCCAAATCGGACGTGCAGGTGGATACGGCGGAGGTTCGCGTGACCGAATGGCGGCTCGCGCCCGGCAGCGCCACCGGCCACCACACCCATGAGATGGACTATGTCATCGTCCCGATCACGTCCGGCGAGATGACGATCGTGGCGCCGAACGGGGAGCGCTCGAAGGCCCAGCTCGGGGCCGGCAAGTCCTACTTCCGCAAGGCGGGGGTCCAGCACGACGTGCTGAACGAGACGGCCAGCGAGATCGTGTTCCTCGAGGTCGAACTCAAGCCCTGACGCGGACGGTAACCCTGCGCGCGCTGAATGGCAGCTCCGAGCAGCCGCGGCTGTGGAAATTCATAACCCGTTAACGGCTGCACGATGAATTAGGAGGTGGATGCGGCCTGCGCAGGGGGCGCCTCCGCTGAAACCAAAGTGACACCAAAGGTGACGTCGGAACGGGGGTTTGCCACCGATCCGACGCAGTTGATCCCTGAATGTGCCTCAAAGTTCCAGCATGAAATAACGGGGCGGGGAGTGGCAGGTCATGCTGAGTTACCTGAAGAAATTCGTGATGGACATCTTACCCTCGGTGGCAGCGACCATCATCGGGGCGTACATCGTCAATCACTACATCGTGGCCAAGCCGGAAGCACCCGCCACCGCAGCCGTGACCGCCGTCGATCCGAAAGCCGCTGCCAAGCCCGCCACCGTCGTCAGCAGCCTCCCCGAAGCCGGCGTCAAGGCCAAGGGCATGTCCGAGCGGACGCTGATCGAGCGGTCGGCGTTCGAGAAGGCCACCGTCACCGAGAAGCCGGCCGAGAAAGCCGCCGACCAGAAGCCTGACGCGCCGGCCGATACCGCCAGCATCCCGACCGACACCCGCCACCACACGGCGGCGCCGAAGGCCGTCGCCAAGGTGACGCCCGCCGCGCCGCAGCCGGCTGCGCCTGCCACCGCGGCGGCACCGGCCGAAGCCGCCGCCGCGCCGGACGAGAACCGCGACGCCAACGATCTCGCGCGCGCCGCGATCGAGCGGCTGCGCAAGGAGCGCCCGCAGGAGGCCGCACGCGCCCAGGACGCCGCGCGCACCGATCTCGCCCGGCTGCCAGAGGCGCAGCGTCCGGCAGCGCAATCTGCGATCCGGCCGTTGCCGCCGCCGATCATGGTGTCGAACCCCTCCACCGAGAACGTCGACCAATCCTCGCAGCAGCGTCCGCCCTACGCCAACGCCCAGGATTCGAATCGGCTGACGCCGCCGGCCGACATTCCGGTGCCGGTGATCCAGGCGCCGCTCGACCTGCGCGCCGACGCGGCTATGGCTGCGCCGAAGAGCGACCACACCTCGGTGACCGACGACATGTTCTCCGGCATGAAGTCGATGTTCCACGCCGTCCTGCCGAAGTAGGCCCTGCCTAAGCCTGCCGAGTAAGTTGATAAGCTAAAGCGGGATGGAATTGGTTGAATTGAGCTGGCGCGGTCCTGTTCACCTCTCGCCGGCGGGGAGAGGTCGGATTGCGCCTAGCGATGCGAAGCATCGTCCAGAGGAGTCCGGATCGAATTGGAGGATGGTCGCGTCTAGGTTCTCCAAGTCCAAAACCATCTTCCGCAGGGCTTCGTGGGTGTTTTCGATGTCGCCAGCTAGCTGGGCCCGGCGCTTCACTAGCCCATTCAGGACAAATTCGTTCAAGGCTTCCTGCCCGTCAAAGGACGACGGATGCAAAGCGTTATCCCGGCCACTCCAAAGATGACGACCACCGGAAGCGCAAAGACGATAAGGAGTAAGAACGCCCAAATCAGAGCGTCTTTGCCGATCCAGAATATCCCATAAAGCACTCCCAGGATCAGCTCGGCTAACAGGGCCAAAAGCACGGGGCCAAATGGGTGGAGTGGCTGCCCCTGGCGTTTCATGCCGCAGATGTTAGCAAGGCTGGCAGCTTAGGTCGCCATACGTCTTGGTGAGTTTGCTGCCTAATGCCGGAAAACCGCTTCGCACTTTTCCGGATCATGCTTCAGCCGCCGGTGCGCGCCAGGCCGCTGCGCGCGTTGCCGTCGTTGGGCCGTAGCGCGAGCGCGCGATTGTAGGAGGCTGCCGCCTTGGCCTTGTCGCCGAGCCGCTCATAGGCTTGGCCCCGGGCGCTCCACGCCGCAACATTGTTGGGATCGGCCTGCACCGCCTCGTCGAGGTCGGTGGCGGCCTGCTTGGCCTTGTCGAGCGCGAGATAGCTCGTGGCGCGGCCGACCAGCGGCTCGGCCTTCTGCGGCGACAGCCCGCTGGCTGCGGTGAAATCGTCGATCGCCTGCTGGTGCTGGCCGCGGCCCTGATAGATCAGGCCACGGCCGTACAGGGCCTGGATGTTGTAGGGATCGCTCGTCAGCGCCTGCTCGAACTCCGCCAACGCCTCGTCGAGCTTGCCGGAATGCGCCAGCACCTGGCCACGCGTCGCATGATCCCTGGCGCTGTTGACGTCCTGCGGCGTGATGGCGTCGGCGGCCGGCCTATCGGTGGTGGCGACCGGCTTCGGCTTGTCGTCCGAGCCCCACGATCCCAGGTCGAAGGAGCATGCCCCGAGCGGCGGGCCGAGCAGCAGTACAGCGATGACGAGGTGCAGCGCGCGACGGCGATGCGCTAGCTCCGGGAGCCGGGAGCGGGGTGCCGGAGCAACCGTCATGCAAATTGCTCTTGCCGGTGGTTTTGCATGGGATCCCCGGAACGCGGGCCTGCTTCAAAACGACAACGCGGGCCCGTGGCCCGCGCTGTTAGACTTCCGGATCAGCAAAACGGTTCAGCGGGGGCCGCGACCGGCGCCTGCACCACCGGGACGGCCGCCGCGGTCGCCACCGGGACCAGCGCCGAACACCGGCTTCGGCTTCATCGGCAGCAGGCCTTCGCGCTGCAGCTTCTTGCGCGCCAGCTTGCGCGCACGGCGCACGGCTTCGGCCTTTTCGCGAGCCTTCTTCTCGGAGGGCTTTTCGTAATGACCGCGGAGCTTCATCTCGCGGAAAATGCCCTCGCGCTGCATCTTCTTCTTCAGCGCCTTCAGGGCTTGGTCGACATTGTTATCGCGGACGAGAACCTGCACGCGGCATCCTCTTTTGAATTGATCGGTTCGGAATTCTGGCGAGGTGAAGGGGCGGCAAAAGGCCTGCCTCTTAACCCCAGGCGCGCGCATGTATCAGACAAACGCGCAGATGTCCACCGGTCGAGTGACTTTCGGGCCTAGTAAAGCCACGAAATGGGGCGAAAATGCCTTTGTGCGGCCCTGATTTGGGTGGTTTGGCGCCCAGATGAAGGCCGCTCCCGGCGTTTTGGACAACCCGGACATTGGAAATAGGGGAGATGCCACATGGATATGAAGAAATACACTGCCGAGCTGATCGGTACGTTCTGGCTCACATTCGCGGGCTGCGGCAGCGCGGTGATCGCGGCCGGCTTTCCACAGGTCGGGATCGGCCTGGTCGGCGTGTCGTTGGCCTTCGGGCTCAGCGTGGTGACCATGGCCTATGCGATCGGCCATATCTCGGGCTGCCACCTCAACCCGGCCGTGACGGTCGGGCTCGCCGCGGGCGGGCGTTTCCCCGGCGGCCAGGTGCTGCCCTACATCATCGCGCAGGTCATCGGTGCCATCGTTGCGGCCTGGCTGCTCTATGTGATCGCGAGCGGCGCGCCCGGTTTCGATGTCAGCAAGGGCTTTGCCTCCAACGGCTATGATGCGCACTCGCCGGGCCAGTACAGCATGGTGGTGTGCTTCATCATGGAGGTCGTGATGACCATGATGTTCCTGTTCATCATCATGGGATCGACCCATGGCAAGGCGCCCGCCGGCTTCGCGCCGCTCGCGATCGGCCTCGCGCTGGTGATGATCCATCTCGTCAGCATTCCCGTCACCAACACGTCGGTGAATCCGGCGCGCAGCACCGGACCGGCGCTGTTCGTCGGCGGCTGGGCGCTGGCGCAGCTCTGGATGTTCTGGGTGGCGCCGTTGATCGGCGGCGCGCTTGGCGGCGTGATCTATCGCTGGCTCAGCGACGAGCCGACCGGCGTCGTCGCCGGCGTCAAGACGGCGTGACATGATTGGCGAATGGGATCGTGGTCGTCACGATCCCATTTCCCTCGATGCGCCGAAGCGGTTCTGTGGAATTATGATTTGCGCGGCGGCGTCACTTCGGTGACGTGGCCCATCTTGCGGCCGGGGCGCGGCGTGCCCTTGCCGTACAAATGCACGGTGGCGCCGGGAACGCTGAGCCACTGCTCGTAGCTCAGGATGTCGTCGCCGATCAGGTTGGTCATGGTGACCTCGCCATGACGCACCGGCTTGCCCAGCGGCCAGCCGGCGATCGCGCGGATGTGCTGCTCGAACTGCGAGATCGAGGCGCCGTCGAGCGTCCAGTGGCCGGAATTGTGCACCCGCGGCGCGATCTCGTTGACCAGCACCGTTGCCTTGCCGTTGCCGGGCACCACGAACAATTCCACCGCGAGCACGCCGACATAGTCGAGCGCCGTGGCGATCTTTTCGGCGATCGCGCGCGCCTCTGCGGCAAGCTGTTCGGGGATCGCAGCCGGCACGCGGGAAAATTTCAGGATGTGGTCGCGATGCTCGTTTTCGGTGACGTCGAAGCACGCGACGTCGCCGGATGCGGAGCGCGCTGCGATCACCGAGATCTCGCGCTCGAACGGCACGAAGGCCTCGAGGATCGCCGACTTGGTGCCGAGATCGTCCCAGACCTGCTCGATGTCGTCGCCCTGGCGGATGATGGCCTGGCCCTTGCCGTCGTAGCCGAAGCGGCGGGTCTTGATCACAGCAGGCAGGCCGATCCGCTCGATCGCGCTGCGCAGCGTCGCGACCGAGGAGACGTCGGCATAGTCGGCGGTGCCGATGCCGAGCTTGCTGACGAAATCCTTCTCGTACAGCCGGTCCTGCGTGGTCTCGAGGATCTTGTACGCGGGCAGCACCGGGCGGCGCGCGGCGAGCACCATCGCGGTCGCGGCCGGCACGTTCTCGAACTCATAGGTGACGACGTCGACGTCGTTGGCGAACAGCTCGAGCGCCTCGACGTCGGCATATTCCGCGCAGGTCGCGTGCTGCACCACGTCGAAGGCCGGCGAGTCCGGATCCGGAGAGAACACCTGGCAGCGCAGCCCGAGGCGCGCTGCGGCCATCGCCAGCATCCGGCCCAATTGCCCGCCGCCGAGGATTCCGATGGTGTCGCCCGGCTTCAGCCTCACAGGGTTGGAAGCCGTCACGCCGTGCCCTCCGGATGGTCCTTGACCGCATCGGTCTGCTCGGTGCGCCAGGCCGCGAGGCGGGCCGCCAAAGCGGGATCGCTGAGCGCGAGCACGCTTGCCGCGAGCAGCGCGGCATTGATCGCGCCGGGCTTGCCGATCGCGAGCGTTCCGACCGGAACGCCGGCCGGCATCTGCACGATCGAATAGAGCGAATCGACGCCGGACAGCGTCCTGGATTCGACGGGAACCCCGAACACCGGAAGCTCGGTCAGCGCCGCCGTCATGCCCGGCAGATGCGCGGCGCCGCCGGCGCCGGCAATGATCACCTTGTGGCCGGCCGCCTTGGCGCCCTTGGCAAAGGCATAGAGCCGATCCGGGGTGCGGTGGGCCGAAACGATGCGCGTTTCGCAGGCAATCCCCAGCGCGGCCAGGGTGTCGGCGGCATGGCGCATGGTTTCCCAGTCGGACTGGCTTCCCATGATGATGGCGATCGGAGCGGTCATCTCTTCAATTCTGTTCAGGAATCCAAAAGCATAGGCCGATTATAGGGGCGGCCCGGTTCTCATCCAAGGCGTGGCAAGGGAGATAGGATGGACTATCCTGTCTTGGTGAATCCCGGCAAGCCTTCATAAGCAAGCCTCAACAAAGATGCGCATGAAGAAGAAGACCACCGCGGCCGCCTCCGGGGCGGCCAAACGGCGAAAAGCCGCGGCTGCCGCGAGCAAATCCGCACCCGGCCGAACTGGAACCCAAAAGACTGGCGCAAAAAAAACCGGCGCAAAGGCGGCTGGAACCAAAGCGTCCGGAACCGGTATTGCCAGGCGTGCCTCGGTCACCTCCGGCGACAAATCGACCATCCGCAGGCTGCGGGCGCAGCTGGCGCGGGCCCAGGCCCGGATCGAGCAGCTTCAGGCCTCGGCCGAGACCGACTTCCTGCTCGACATCCTGAACCGGCGCGGCTTCGAGCGCGAGCTCGCCCGTTCGCTCTCCTTCATCAAGCGCTATCAGGCCTCCGGCGCGCTGATCGTGCTCGACGTCGACCGCCTCAAGCCGATCAACGATGCGTTCGGGCACGCGGCCGGCGACGAGGTGCTGAAGGCGATCGTTGCCGCGATCTCGGACCAGGTGCGCGCCTCCGACGTGATCGGCCGGCTCGGCGGCGACGAGTTCGCGCTGCTGCTGTGGAATCTCAGCGAGACCGACGCCCGCGCCAAGGCGGCTGCGCTGGAAGAAGCGATCGACCGCCTGACCTTCGTGTTCCGTGACTGCCAGGTCTCGGCGGGCGCCTCCGCAGGCGTTGCGATCCTCACTGCGCATTCGGATCTCGATCGGGTTCTCGATGAGGCCGACCGCGCGATGTATGTGCGCAAGGCGCAGCGGCGCCATGAAACCTAGATCTCAGAGAATCCCGGGGGATTACAGCGCGCTCAGGTCTTCAGGCACGCTGCCGTAGGCCCGCAGCAGCTTGGCATCGCCGAATTCGCCGATCGCGGGATCGCCGGTGCGGCTGAATGCGACGGCGCCGATGCTGCCCGGCATCCGCGACATCGCCTCCGCCCGGCGCAGCGCGATCGCCGAGCTCTGGCATTCCTCGGCATTGCCGGCGACCGGCGTGCCGTCGTCGTCCTGCATGAAGGGCAGTGCCACGTAATAGGTCACATCGGCCATCGCTGTGCTCCCTGATGGTCAGGCCAACAATCGCAGGAATCAGGCAGCGTCGCTCGCCACGTCGCTTGCCACTTGGGGGCGTGCCGGCACGCAGCCGGCGGTGATCGCGGCCTGCAATTCCTCGAGCTCGGCCTCGAGATATTCGTTGGCCATGATCAGCGCCTTGATGGTGCTGCGCAGGTTGCCGTCGCACATCGCGATCGCCTGATCGCAGGCCTTCTCGTAGCGGCTGTTGTGGTCGGGCAGGGACGGGGGGACGGACATGGCGAAACTCCCTTCGATGGCTGGCGGCTGGATCGAAATGTTCTCTTTTTGTTCTGATAGAGTCAAGCGCCGAGAAACGGGAGAACATCCGTTGCCGGGAATGTGAAGCCGAGGGGGCGTTGTGGATGACGGGGAAAACCGCCGGATCGAACCGAACCAGGGGCCGCGAGGCGGCGCGTGGCTCAGGCGATGATGTCGGGCGTGATCTGGTCTTCGATGAAGGCGATGCGATCGCGCAATTGCAGCTTCCGCTTCTTCAGGCGCTGCAGCATCAGGAGATCCGGCGCCGGCGACTGATGCAGCGCGTCGATCGCGGCGTCGAGGTCGCGGTGCTCTTGTTGCAGACGCGCAAGCTCGGCGAGGAGTTCGCGCTCATCCTGATCGTTCATGGTTGTGTGTTAACTGGTAAGCACGACGAAGCTGTTGCGGCCGAAGCAGCCGCTCGCGGGAATATCCTCCCTCGGCGCGCGCCGCGCAAGCCGAACCGGTTCCCTGATCACGATTGGTTACAGATAAACCGAAATGCGTACGTGCGGCATATCGCGTCCCCTATCGACAGGCCCGTCCACTCGTGTACACTTGTTGGTCCGGATCGACCCTGAGGTTTAACGCACCGAGGAGTGTTCGCAATGGCAATACAGGCCCATCTCGTTGAGTTGGAGCGTAAGCACAAAATACTCGAGAACGAACTGCACGAAGCGCTCGTTCACCCCTCCGTAGACGATCTCCACATTTGCGAGCTGAAGCGCCGCAAGTTGATGGTCAAGGACCAGATCGAGCGGTTGAGACTGTCCGCCGACGACACGGTCCACTAAGCCGGCCCCCGCAAATCAGCAAACAATCCTGACCTTTTCACCGAGGGATGAACGCCGCAGCGCGCATCCCCCGGGAGGTCATGCTGCATGTGCTCAGCCGTATTTGCCAAGCCGAATTTGTTCAGTGTCCTGTCAGCTCGCCGACATGGTCGGCGACCGCGAGCGACGACGTCAGCCCCGGCGATTCAATCCCAAACAGGTTGATCAGCCCGGCGACGCCGTGGTCGGCCGGCCCCTGGATCAGGAAGTCCTGGGTCGCCACCGCCGGCGGCACGATCTTGGGCCGGATTCCCGAATAGCTCGGCATCAGCGCGCCATCCGGCAGCGTCGGCCAGTATTTCCGGATCGCCGGATAGAACCGCTCGGCCCGCGCCGGGTCGACCGCGTAATCGATCTGATCGATCCATTCGACGTCGGGACCGAACCGCGCCTGTCCGGCCATGTCGAGCGTCAAATGCACGCCGAGCCCACCGGGCTCCGGCACCGGATAGATCAGGTGCGAGAACGGCGCCCGGGCGCTGCAGCTGAAGTAATTGCCCTTGGCCAGATAGGCCGTTGGAATCAATTCGATGGGCATGCCCTCGACATTGCGCGCGACCGCCGTTGCGCCGAGCCCTGCGGCATTGACCAGCAGGTCGCAGGCGAGCGCCGTCGGCGTCGCGCCGCCGGCCTCGATCTCGAACCCATTGCCGGTGGCCCGGGCGTGGAGCAGCGGCGTATGGAACGCGAAGGCCGCGCCCGCCTCCTCGGCGTCGCCGCGCAGCGCCAGCATGTAGGCATGGCTGTCGATGATCCCGGTCGAGGGCGACAGCAGCGCCGCGTCGCAACTCAGCGCCGGTTCCAGCGCACGCGCCGCAGCGCCGGACAGCAGCTGCATGTCGTCGACGCCATTGGCCGCGGCATGGGCGCGGATCGATTGCAGCTTTTCGGTTTCCGCAGGTGTGGTGGCCACGATCAGCTTGCCGCAATTCCTGTGCGGGATGCCGTGCTCGGCGCAATAGCGGTACAGCGCCCGCTTGCCGCTGACGCACATCCGCGCCATCAGGCTGCCGGCCTTGTAGTAGATCCCGGCATGGATCACCTCGCTGTTGCGCGACGAGGTCACCGTGCCGATGGCTTCGGCCTCCTCGATCACAATCACCTCGCGGCCGGCCTGTGCCAGCCTCCGCGCCACGGCGAGGCCGATCACCCCCGCCCCGACGATCACGCAATCAACCCTGTCCATCTCGTCCTTCAGGTCCGACAATTTCCGCGCGATCGCGCCCCCGGCCGTCGCCGCCAACATCGTTCAGCCGATCCGATCGCTTTCGGCAAGTGCTTATTAGCCAAGTGCTTGGGCCATCTCAAAGAGTTGGGGAGCCATGCCCTGTTAGTGCAGCATTAATCATGTCAGGGCAATTGCCGCAAATTGCGCCACGTTTACCGGTTGCATCCTGGCGCGTTTACCCGATCCAAACCGCCAAAGCCGGACACTCGCCCTGGAAATCCGCGGGTGATCGATGGCTGGCAGGAAGTGGCAGGCGGGCGGGAAGAATTCGATTCCGGCAAGGGCCGTGCTTTGCCTGATCGCTGCCGTCGTGCCGCACGCCGCAGCCCGCGCCGGCACCGGCGGATTCGCGCCATCGAGCTATCTCGGTGATCTCGATCCCGGCGTGGTCTGGGAGCTCCTGATCGGCAGCGTGGTGGCCGCGTCGTTTTTCGGCGCGATCGGATTGTGGATCCTCTCGGCGCTGCGCAAGGCCAAGCGCGCCCAATTGCGGCGCAACGCTTTCGTCTCCTCGGCGCTCAACCATCTGAACCAGGGCGTGGTGATGACCGATGCGTGCGAGCGCATCGTGTTCTGCAACGACCGCTATCTCGACATCTACGGCCTGTCGCGCGCCGACATCCGGCGCAACATGACCGGCACCGAGCTTTTGGAGCTGCGCCGCGACCGCGGCGTGCTCGACATCAGCGCCGCGGATTTCTTTACCCGGGCGGCGGCGCCGGAAGGCCTCGTCACCGAACTGCCCGGCGGGCGGTCGGTGCTGGTGAAGTATTTCCCGCTGCCGAACGGCGGCTCGGTCGCCACCCATCTCGATTGCACCGACCAGCGCCAGCTGTCGCGCAAGCTCGCCTCGACCACGCAATTCCTGGAATCGGTGCTCGACAACGTCCCGGTCTGCGTCGCCGCCAAGAACATCGAGGACGGCCGCTACATCTTCGCCAACCGCGCCTTCGAGCGCTTCTCGCGGTTCTCGCGCGATCACATCGTGGGCAAACGCGCCGACGAGATCTTCCGTCCCGAGACCGCGGTCAGCATCGACACCGCCGACCGCGCCGCGCTGGATGCGCCGCAAGGCTATCACCGCAGCGAGTTCTTCGTCGAACGCGGCTCGGAGAAGCGCATCCTGGCCTCCAACCGGGTGATCGCCCGCAACGAGGCCGGCGCGCCGGAATTCCTGATCGCGCTGTTCGAGGACGTCACCGACCGCCGCGCGCTGTCGCGCGAGCTCGAGAACAACAAGAAGTTCCTCGAGCTCGTGGTCGACAACATCCCGGTCTCGCTGATCGTGCAGCGCGTGAGCGACGGCCGCTATCTTTTGGCCAACCGCAGCGCCGAGACGATCCTCAACCGCCGCCGCGAGGACGCCGCCGGCCTCACCGCGTCCGACATCTTCAACGCGCGCGAAGCCAAGCTGATCGTCGCCCGCGACGAGGCCGCGATCAGAAAGCGCAGCATGATCGCCGAGGAGCATCCGATCTCGACCAAGGACGGTTTGCGGCTGTTCCTGACCCGCCGCATGACCGTGCTCGACGATGACGGCGAGCCGCAATACCTGATCAAGACCCATGAGGACGTCACCGACCGGCGCCAGACCGAGTCGCGGATGGCGCACATGGCCTATCATGACGGCCTGACCGATCTGCCGAACCGCGCCGCATTCCTGCAGGCGCTGACCCAGATGATCGAGGCCTGCGACGGCACCGGCGAGGAGTTTGCCGTGCTCTGCGTCGATCTCGACGGGCTGAAGGAGATCAACGACGTCTACGGCCATGCGATGGGCGACAAGGTGCTGATCGAGGTCGCGCAGCGCCTGCAGACCGTGGCGCGCGGCGGCGTGGTGGCGCGGCTGTCCGGCGACGAATTCGGCCTCATCATCGACGGCCAGCAGCCGGCCGCCGGCATCGCGCTGGCCGAGCAGGCCGCCGAGGCGCTGGGTGGGGATTTCGCGATCGACGGCAAGTCGGTGCGCACCGGCCTCACCGCCGGGATCGCGGTGTTCCCGCACAACGGCACTGATGCGGCCTCGCTGCTGGCCAATTCCGGCGCGGCGCTGTTCCGCGCCAAGGCGAAGTCGCGCGGCACGATCTCCATCTTCGAGCCGGAGATGGACCAGCAGATCCGCGATCGCCGCGTGCTGCACCAGGAGCTCTCGGTCGCAATCAAGAACGGCGAATTGTCGCTCTATTACCAGCCGCAGGCTGCGGCGGGCGGCAGCGTCGCCGCGAGCCAGATCATCGGCTTCGAGGCGCTGGCGCGCTGGCACCATCCCCTGCGCGGCTTCGTGCCGCCCGGCGACTTCATCCCGCTTGCCGAGGAAAGCGGCCTGATCGTCGAGATGGGCGAATGGATCCTGCGCGAGGCCTGCCGGGAGGCCGCCTCATGGGCCGTCCCGATGCAGATAGCGGTCAATCTGTCGCCGGCGCAATTCATCCATGGCGACCTCGTCGGCCTGGTCCATTCGATCCTGCTCGAGACCGGGCTGACGCCCGACCGGCTCGAACTCGAAATCACCGAAGGCGTGCTGATCGAGGATTTCGACCGCGGCCTGTCGCTGCTGCGGCGGCTGAAGGCGCTCGGGGTCCGCATCTCGATGGACGATTTCGGCAGCGGCTATTCCTCGCTGAGCTATCTGCAGGCGTTTCCGTTCGACAAGATCAAGATCGACCGCGCCTTCGTCATCAATCTCGGCCGCAATCCGCAATCGGCCGCGATCGTGCGCGCGGTGATCGATCTCGGCCACGGCCTCGAAATGTCGATCGTCGCCGAGGGCGTCGAGACCGAGGCGCAGCTCGGCTTCCTCTCCGAGGAAGGCTGCGATGCGGTGCAGGGCTATCTGATCGGCCGGCCGGCCCCGATCGGTCAGTTTGCCGCGCTGGTCGGCGGCGACCGGCTCGCCGAAACCGTGCGCAAGGCCGGATAAGCCGGCGGGTCGGCCAGGCCGGCTGCGCTTGCCATCGGTTGCACGTCCGGTTACCGTCCGACCACCACATCATTTCGGCCGAGAAAGGAGGGCTGCGTCGTGGCGAGATCTAGCGATCCCCACCTCAAGCGTGGCCCCGTCAACGCCCTGCAAATGCGTTTGCAGGGCTGACCGGAAACTCGGCTAGAATCTTGTCCTGGTCTGCCCTTCGTGGCCGTGCGGCACCGAACCTTTGAACGTTCGCGCCTGCACTCAAATTCCTCGCCGCGCTTCGACACGCACATCCGTTGATGGCTGCATGCCCACGCGATGACGTGATTGCCGGCAAGACCAGAGAATTGATCGTGACCCTCATGAATGTCCGCAATCTCGGCGTGACGCTGAACGCGCCGCTGTTTTCCGACCTGAATTTCGTCGTCAATGCCGGCGACCGCATCGGCCTCGTCGCCGCCAACGGCCGCGGCAAGTCCACCCTGCTGCGCTGTATCGCAGGCAGCATGGAACCGAATGCGGGCGACATCAGCCGCGCGCGCGGACTGACCGTCGGCCATGTCGAGCAGGATGCGCCGGCGGGGCTGATGGACATGCCGTTCCATGCCGCCGTGCTGGAGGCGCTGTCCGCCGGGCAACGCGACAGCGAGAGCTGGCGGGTCGACATCGCCCTGCAATCGCTCGACGTGCCCGACGAGCTGTGGCAACGGCCGCTCAGGCAATTGAGCGGCGGCTGGCTGCGGCTTGCGCTGCTCGCCCGCGTGCTGGTGACCGAGCCCGATGTGCTGCTGCTCGACGAGCCGACCAACCATCTCGACCTCGCCAAGATCGGCCGGCTCGAGGCCTGGCTGAATGCGCTGCCGCGCGAGATGCCGGTGGTGATCGCAAGCCACGACCGCGCTTTCCTCGATGCGACCACCAACCGGACGCTGTTCCTGCGCCCGGAACGCTCGCAGCTGTTCGCGTTGCCGTACACGCCGGCGCGCACGGCGCTCGACGAATGCGACGCCGCGGACGAGCGGCGCTTTACGCGCGACATGAAGGCGGTCCGGCAGCTGCGGCAGCAGGCCGCCAAGCTGAGCAATCTCGGCATCAATTCCGGGAGCGACCTCCTGCTGTCGAAGACCCGACAACTGAAGCAGCGCGCGGAGCGATTGGAGGAGACCGCGAAGCCCGCGCATCTGGAACGCTCCGCCGGCACGATCCGGCTCGCCAACCGCGACACCCATGCCAAGGTCCTGATCAGGCTGAACAACGCGGTGATCGCTACGCCCGACGGCAGGCCGCTGTTCCGTACCGGCCCGCAATTCATCTGCCGGGGTGACCGGATCGCGCTGCTCGGGCCGAACGGCGCGGGCAAGACCCGGTTCGTCGCGGCGCTGCGGCTGGCGATCGAGAACTCCGCGGCGGCAGTCGCCGAGATCCGCGCCACCGAGTCATTGGTGCTGGGCTATTGCGACCAGGCACTGGCCGATCTCGCCGATGGCGACACCCCGATGCGCATGCTGACGCGGCGCTTTGCGGTCGGCGATCAGCAGGCGCGCGGCCTGCTCGCCGGCACCGGGCTCTCGATCGAGATGCAGGGCCGTCCGATCGGGCGGCTGTCCGGCGGGCAGAAGGCCCGGCTCGGCATGCTGGTGTTGCGGCTCACCGAGCCGAACTTCTATCTGCTTGACGAGCCGACCAACCATCTCGACATCGAGGGCCAGGAGGCGCTGGAAGACGAGCTGATGCAGCAGCAGGCCAGCTGCCTGCTGGTGTCGCACGACCGCCGGTTCGTGCGGACGGTGGCCAACCGGTTCTGGGTGATTGAAGGCAAGAAGCTGATCGAAGCCGATGGGCCCGAACACTTCTTCGCCTCGGTCGGCGCTGCGCCCTGACGCATTTTTCGTGCGAACACGTATTTCGTTCGCAATGAAATGCGATAGGCGTTGGGCATGGCGGACTATGACGTTGCGATCATCGGCGGTGGCCTCAACGGCACGAGCATCGCGCGTGATGCGGCCGGTCGCGGCCTGCGCGTGATCCTGCTGGAGCAGGGCGATCTCGGCTCCGGCGCGTCGCAGGCTTCGCCGCGGCTGGTGCATGGCGATCTCGCCGGGCTCGAGCGCCGGCAGTTGTTCCGCGTCCGGACCGCGCTCAGGGAGCGCGACGTCTGGCTGCGTATCGCGCCGCACTTGGTTCGGCCCGCGCGCTTCGCGATCCCGGTTCATGCCGGGGAGCGGCCGGTGTGGCAATTGCGGTCGTTGCTGCTGCTTTACGAGCGGCTCGCCTCGCGCAGCGGCCTGCCGCGCTCGGCCACCCTCGATGTCACTCACCATCCGGTCGGCAATGCGCTGAAGCGGCGGTTCGGAACCGCGTTCGAATATTCCGATTGCGTCGTCGACGATTCCCGGCTCGTCGTGCTGAATGCGGTCGACGCCGCGGCGCGCGGCGCCGATATCCGCACCGGCGCGCGGGTGACCCGAGCCGAGCGTAGTGACACCTGGCGGCTGATCGCGACCGACCGCGGCTATCGGCGGGTGATCACGGCGCGGGCGCTGGTCAACGCGACCGGCGCGTGGACCGCCTCGGTCGCCGACACCGTGTTGCGCGTACCGGGGCCGCCGCTTGCCACCGTGCAGATCGGCCAGATCGTGGTGCGCCGCCTGTTCGACTGCGACAACGTCTATGCGTTCCAGAACTCCGACGGGCAATTGATCTTCGCCAGTCCCTATGAGCGCGACTTCACCCTGATCGGCCATGCCTTCAAGGGTGATCCCGCCATTGTCGCGATGGATGCGCGGGAGGTGGCCTATCTCTGCGACGCAGCCAACCGTTACTTTCGCGAGCAGATCACCCCGGCCGATGTGCTGCGAACGGTCTCCGGTGCCAATTCCGTCGTCGCACCCGCGCGCTGGCGACGCGCTGGCACAGTGTCGCCCGACTTCAAGCGCGGCAGGGCGCCGCTTCTCACGATCTTCGGCGGCGACGTCACGACGTCGCGGCGCCGCGCCGAGCGGGCGGTTTCGAAGTTCGCGCGGTTCTATCCGATGGGGCCGCGCTGGACCGCGACGGCGCCGCTGCCGGGCGGCGAGTTCGCCTGGCAGCGTTTTGAAACCGAGGTCGACATCGCCCGCGACCGCTGGCGCTTCCTCAGTGAAACGCAGGCGCGGCGGCTGGTGGCCGCCTATGGGCTGAACGTGAAGGATATCCTGGGTGACGCGAAGACGAAGGCTGATCTCGGCCCGGCCTTTGGTGCTGAATTGACCGGCGCGGAGGTGCGTTATCTCATGCGCAAGGAATGGGCGCGCTTTCCCGATGATATCCTGTGGCGCCGCTCCAAGCTCGGGCTGACCATGCCGCAAGCCGATCGCGATGCGCTTGCCGCGTTCATGGTCAAGGCGGATTGAGCGCGATTAGCAGCGGTGTTTCCGCGCCGTCATGGCCGGGCTTGTCCCGGCCATCCACGTTTTTCTGTCGCGGAGACCAAGACGTGGGTGTCCGGCACAAGGCCGGGCATGACGAGTTTGTGGAGCTATCGAGTCCATATGCGAAAGCCCGGCGCTTGCGGGGGGAAGGGACAGCTCCAACAGCTTCTATTGCCGTGCCGCCTCCTGCGACCAGGCGAGATCGCGCCTGGACGGGCGGCGATGCAGCCGGTCCGAGATCAGGCTCGTCGCTTGCCGGCCCTGGCCGGCGCGCAAGCAGGCGACGATGAAGGTGTCCTCCCACAATTCGCGCTGGGCATGGCTGCCGCCGATCCGCACCAGCTCGGGCATCAGCGGTGCCAGGATGCGCACGGCGCCCTCGTGATCCCCGGCGGCGAAGGCCGCAACGCCTCGGCCGAGCCCGATCGCGGCCGGGCCGGGCGCCAGTTTGCCGTCGGCGTCGCGCGCCGCCATCTCGGCCAGCCGCGCTTCCAGTGCATTGTTATTCGTCGTGGCTGCGACCAGCGCGTGGTGCACGTCGGCGAAATGCGCGCCGGCCTTCGGGAAATAGCTGTCGCCATAGGCGGCGACATCCTTCCAGTGCGCGTCGAGGCCGGTCTTGCCGGCGACCGCGAGACGCCACAGCAGCGAGGCCGTGTCGGTATAGATGTTGAGCGGCGGATAAGGGCGGCCCGCCGGCTTGATGTGCTGCTCGTAGATAGCGAGCGCACCGTCGGCGTCGCCCTCTTCGATCGCGATCAAGGCGAGGTGCCAGGCGAGATGGCCTTGCAGGAAGGTCGTCCGATCATTCGCCGGCAGCCACGCGGAGAGGAAGCTGCGGCCTTCGGCGCCGTCGCCCTGTTCGAACAGCGCATGCGCCAGCGCGTGCGCGGCGCCAGCATTCTCCGGCTTCAGCGCATAGCCGCGCTCGGTGATGGCGCGGCCCGCGACGACGTCGCCGGCCTCGGTCTTCGACCAGCCGAGATAGGTGAGGAACCACCAATCGTCGCCATAATCCTTGGCGTAACGTTCGGAGATCGCGAGCCGCGCAGCGTCATGATCGGGCCGGCCGGAGAAGGCGTAGAGGCCGAACGCGCCGAGCAGCAGCGAAAGGATCTGCGCATCGCGCGGATATTCGGCGAGGTGTTGCTCGGCCGCTGTCATCGCCTTCTTGCCCTGGCCTTCGATCACGGATGCGATGATCTCGATGTGCTGGCGCTCGCGCGGGCTTGCCGCTGCGGCGAGCTTCCGGGCTTCGGCCGCCTTGGCGCGGGCCGCGGCGCCCTCCATGTTGAGCTGGTGCACGCGGGCGCGGCCGAGACGGGCCAACGCGAAATCGGGGTCCGCGGCGATCGCCGCCTCGAACGCCACATCGGCGCCGTGTAGCGCCGCCAGCATCCGATCGACACCGTCGACATAATAGGCGGCGGCGCGGTCCGACGTGGTCGTCAGCGGCAGGCCGTAGCGGTCGCAAATCATCGGTTGTCCTCCCGAATTCGGCTGCGAAGTCTAGGGCATGTCCTCATAAAGGCAACGAGCCCCTCGGGGCTCACGTCTGCTTAGCCCTCGATAGCATCGCAAAAGCGAACATCGCGGAGGTCCGAGTTGGGCCATGAGCGGACGTCGTTCATCGGAACACGGTCGGTTCGGTCCGGTCCGAAGGGAAGGTGACCGGCGTTTGCGAATGCAGCCAGAGATGGCACGAAGGTCTGATGCCTGTTCGCCTGGCCGATTTTCCGCGTCGCTTTCCCTAACGGTTGTGTTCGGTAAATTGCGCCTGCTAGGATTGAGAGCAGTTGCGGGAGGTACTATGGCGATGAAGCGTATCACTCTTCTGGCTGTCTGGCTCGCGGTCGTCGCTTCAGTGACTGCTGCTCGGGCACAAAGCGGAGACGTTCTGCGACCGGAGGATGGTTTGCCGGTTGACGAACACATCGCCCGAGAGCTGCAAGAACATCGAGGTGTGGTGATCGTTGACGCAATCCTCATGATGTCAAATATCGGTGGGGGTCTCACGCGTTGTGTCTTTCCTGTAGTCACTCTCGGCCAAACTCTCGACAAGAGCGCGCCGACGAAAACGATCAGAGTCAGCGTGATCGGAGGAGGAAAGTTGACGGCGTTTGGCGGGATTACCTCACTTCCTCCGGGCGAGTATCTTTTGCTGAGCATAAGGTGCGACAATATAAATGCCGGGTATGGTGGCCCTCATGCCAAATTCCAGGTTCGCGCTGGAGAAATCGTCGACATCGGCGCACTTCGGCTTGATCACGAAGGCGGCGGGCTCTTTTCGAACGCCGGAAAGATGCACCGGTCTGTGGGAGACATAAGTCCCGAGGTCGTGGCTTTTCTGAAGGCACGTGCGCCCCGGGCCATGACCCACATGGTTAGACGTCCGATGACCATGATAGGTCCGCCTGATTCCGTGACCCGCACCAGCATTCGGCGGTGTGGTATCATCGGATGCTTTTGACAGGATCGCGATCCCCAGATCCGGTTTCGGCCTTGGGTACGAGGTGTTCCAGGTCGCGTGATACGGCGAGTCAGAGCGCGCGACAGCGAGACGTCGTTCGCCGTTGATCGCTACCTCCGTGCATTGTATCGCCGTCTGCTGGAGCGTTCTCTACCTTTTTGGCGCTGGTCGTCAGACAGTCGTTCTTCAAGATCGAATGTATTGCTACTATCAGCACAAGGACAAGTGCTGGGCCACCAACTGAGGCGGCCTTAATCTTTCTATAAAATGCTGTATTGAACCAAAACTCTTTATCGTTTTGGCAACCGAGAACGCTTGGCAAACAGTGCACCAAACTTCCGCTATGGGTCAAAAGCGGCAAGGTCTAGATTGAGCAGGTGCCTTCCAGTTTTGAACCTCAAAGACGACGCAACGCATTTAAGAGCCCGCCCCAGCAGAGGCGCGGAGGCCGACAATATTGCGGGAGATGTTCGTGAGGCGGTTGAGCCGGTGGCGATCCGCCGCTAGCTTGCCGGCAGGATCGGACCTTGCGGGGAATCGGGGCTTCTTGACGTGACATCGGGCGAAGCGAGTGCGGAGGCGGCAACGCCGTTGCCTGAACCGGCCGTCCCGGACATGCCGCTGCTGCGGATCGAGGGCGTCGCCAAATCGTTCGGGAATTTCCGCGCGGTCGATAAGCTCTCGCTCGATATCCGCGCCGGAGAGTTCTTCGCGCTGCTCGGGCCGAGCGGCTGCGGCAAGACCACGCTGCTGCGCATGCTCGCGGGCTTCGAGACCCCGGACGAGGGCCGCATCCTGCTCGGCGGCAGCGACATCGCGCAGGTGCTGCCGCATGAGCGGCCCGTCAACATGATGTTCCAGAACTACGCGCTGTTCCCGCATCTGTCGGTGCGCGACAACATCGCCTTCGGCCTGAAGCGCGCCGGCATGGCGCGCAAGGATATCGCGACCCGCGTCGCGGAGATGGTGGCGCTGGTCAAGCTCGAAGGGCTGGAGAAGCGCAAGCCCGATCAGCTCTCCGGCGGCCAGCGGCAGCGCGTGGCGCTGGCGCGCTCGCTGGCGCGTCGCCCGCAGGTGCTGCTGCTCGACGAGCCGCTGGCAGCGCTCGACAAGAAGCTGCGCGAGAGCACGCAGGGCGAGCTGATGGAGCTGCAGCGCCGGCTCGGCACGACCTTCATCATCGTCACCCACGATCAGGAGGAGGCGATGACGATGGCCGGCCGGATCGGGGTGATGGACGCCGGCCGCCTGGTCCAGGTCGCCACCCCGCGCAATCTCTACGAGGCGCCGGCCTCGCGCTGGATCGCCGAGTTCGTCGGCGACATCAATCTGTTCGATGGCAACGTCGCGTCCCGCGAGAATGGACGGTTGAGGGTCGCGACCGCGGAGGCGGGCACGCTCGCGGTCAGCGAACTGTGGCCGCCGGTGACCAAGGAGGTCGTCAGCGTCGCGATCCGCCCCGAGAAGGTGAAGCTGTCGCGCCGCGCGCCGGCGTCGGACGAGGCGGGCTCGCATGCGATCAACCGGCTGGAGGGTGTTGTGGCCGACGTCAACTATCTCGGCGGCGTGACCAGCTACCGGGTCAAGCTGGAGACCGGCGCGGTGGTGCGGGCGTCGATGGCCAACACCGCGCGGCTCGATGTCGACGCCTATCTCGCCGGCCAGCGCGTGGTGGCGTGGTTCACCGCCGACGACTGCCTGGTGCTGGAGCAGTGAGCGCGCGCCGCATCTTCGCCCGGCCGGCGCGGCTCGCCGCGATCGCGCCCTATCTCTGGATGGTGCTGTTCTTCCTGGTGCCGTTCGGCTTCGTGCTGAAGATCAGCCTGTCGCAGACCGCGATCGCGCAGCCGCCCTACACGCCGGTGTTCGATTCGGCCGAGGGCCGCGCGGCGCTGGCGGCGGCGTTTGCGCAGTTGTCGTTCGACAATTTCCGGCTGCTGATATCAGACAATCTCTACATCCTGTCCTATCTGCGCAGCCTCGTCGTCGCGGTGACCTCGACCTTGATCCTGCTCCTGATCGGCTATCCCATTGCCTACGCCATGGCGCGGCTGCCGCAGCGCTGGCAGACGGTGGCGATGATGCTGGTCATCGTGCCGTTCTGGACCTCGTTCCTGATCCGGATCTATGCCTGGATCAACATCCTGCAGCATGACGGCCTGCTCAACCAGATCCTGCTGGCGCTGCATATCGTCTCGACGCCGGTGGTCTGGCTGTCGACCGACAGCGCGATGTATCTCGGCATCGTCTATTCCTATCTGCCGTTCATGATCCTGCCGCTCTATGCGACGCTCTCGAAGCTGGATGCATCGCTGCTGGAGGCGGCCGGCGATCTCGGCGCCTCGCCGCGTCAGGCGTTTTGGCTGGTGACGTTTCCGCTGTCGCTGCCCGGCGTCGGCGCCGGCGCGCTGCTCTGCTTCATTCCGATCGTGGGCGAGTTCGTGATCCCCGACCTGCTTGCCGGCTCAGATACGCTGATGATCGGGCAGACGTTGTGGCTGGAGTTCTTCACCAACAAGGACTGGCCGGTGGCCTCCGCCGCTGCGGTCGCGCTGCTGCTGCTGCTGGTGCCGCCGCTCGTGCTCTACGACCGCCTGCAACGGCGCCAGCTCGAGGCGGACAGCTGATGGCGCGCACCGTCACCAGGCTGACGCGCTTCAACCTGACCTCGCTGGCGCTTGGGCTCGCCTTCCTCTATCTGCCGATCGTGATCCTGGTGATCTACTCATTCAATGCCTCGCGGCTGGTGACGGTGTGGGGCGGCTGGTCGCTGCGTTGGTACCGCGAGTTCTTCAGCGATCGCGCCATGCTGGAGGCGGCGTGGATGAGCCTGTCGGTCGCTGCGGTGTCGGCGACGCTCGCGACACTGCTCGGCACGCTGGCGGCGGTCGGATTGGCGCGGGGCGAGCGGTTCAAGGGGCGGGCGCTGTTCTCCGGCATGCTGTATTCGCCGCTGGTCATGCCCGAGGTGATCTCCGGCCTGTCGCTGCTGTTGCTGTTCGTGGCGCTCAATGCCGAGCGCGGCTTCTGGACGGTGACGATCGCCCACACCACGCTGACGATGTGCTTCGTCACCGTGGTGGTGCAGTCGCGCCTCTCCGCGCTCGACCGCAGCCTGGAGGAAGCCGCGATGGATCTCGGCTGCGATCCGGTGCGTGCGTTCCTCTTGGTGACGCTGCCGCTGATCGTGCCGGCGATCGTGGCGGGCTGGATGCTCGCCTTCACGCTGTCGCTCGACGACGTCGTGATCGCGAGTTTCACCACCGGTCCCGGCTCGGCGACGCTGCCGATCCGGATCTATTCGGAAGTGCGGCTCGGCGTGAAGCCCGAGATCAACGCGATCTGCACGCTTGTCATCGCGCTGATCGCCGTGATCATCGTGGCGGCGTCGTTCGCCTCGAAACTGTCGAACGGGCGCGGCGAGAGCGCCGCGCCGCTGTAGAGGAGCGTCAGCGACGAGGCAATCCATTTCTCCGCTCGCGGCGAGATGGATTGCTTCGCGGAGCCTGTCATCCGGCTGCGCTTCGCGCCGACCGGGTGGCTCGCAATGACAAGGAAACGATGGGGATCACGACTTGACGGCGCCTGCGGTCAGCCCGCCGACCATGTAGCGCTTGAAGGCGTAATAGACCGCGGCCGGCGGCAGAGCGTAGATGAAGCCGGTGGTCATCAACAGCTCCCACGGCGAATCGTCGGCGGCGAGGAAGTTGCCGAGCGCGACCGGCAGCGTGATGTCGGTGTCCTTCGAGAGCAGCAGGAACGCGTAGAGATATTCGTTCCAGGCGAGCAGGATCGCGTAGGTGCCGACTGCGACCAGCGAGGGCATCATCAGCGGCACATAGACCAGGCGGAACAGCTGCAGCGTGCTGGCGCCGTCCATCGTCGCGGCTTCGTCGAGCTCGACCGGCAGCTTGTCGGAGGCCTGCTTCAGCACCCAGATGGCGTAGGGCGCGGCGATCGTCACCATCGCCAGGATCAGCGACCAGTGATTGTTGAGCAGGCCATAACTGCCCATGGTGCGGTACATCGGCACGGCGAGGAACGCGGCCGGGATGAAGTAGGTGAACAGCGCCATGTTCATGACCGCGCGGCCGCCCGGCACCCGCAGCCGCGAGATCGAGAATGCGGCGGCGGTGGCGACGAACAGCGTCAGCGCGCCGACGGCGAGTGCGATCACGGTCGAATTCCAGAACTGGATCCAGAAGTCGCGCAGGAAGTAATGCTGCTGGTGGAACACGATCGAGAAATTATGCAGCGTCGGATGCGTCGGCCACAGCTTGCCGGTGAACGCGTCCTCCTTCGGCGAGATCGCGAACACGAACATGTGGTAGATCGGGATCATGGTCCAGATGAAGACCGGGATGCCGATCAGCAGCAGCCTGGCCTCGGTGCCGACTTCGCGGAGGGTGGGCAGCTTCATCGCGACAACCGTTTCATCATGAAATAGACCAGCGGCAGCACGAACGGCATGGCGCAGACGATCGAGGCCATCGCCAGCGAGAGCTGGTCGAGCCTGAGATAGCGGATGCCGAGCGTCGACAGCACGTGGGTGAGGTCGGCCGGCCCGCCGCCGGTGAGCAGATAGACGCTGTTGAAATCGCCGAGCGTCCAGATCATCGAGAGCAGCGTGCAGGTGATGTAGAGCGTCTGCATCGACGGCCAGGTGATGTAGCGGAATTTCTGCCACCAGTTGGCGCCGTCGACGTCGGACGCCTCGTACAGGTCGTGCGAGATCGCGAGCCGCCCGGTCAAAAGGATCAGCGTCCAGAACGGCAGCGACTTCCAGATGTGGACGCCGATCGCCATCGCCAGCGCGACCGCCGGATCGTTCAGCCAGTTCGGGCCGTCGTCGCCGGTGAACTTGAAGATCAGCTGGTTGACCACGCCCCATTCCGGATTGAGCATGAAACGCACCGAGAGGATGGTCGGGATCGACGGCACCGCCCAAGGCAGGATGAAGATCACCGACAGCCACCTGATCCAGGGCCTTTGCTGGGCGAAGAAGCCGGACAGGAACAGCGCGATCAGCATCTTGATGTTGATGCCGATGACCAGGAAGATCAGCGTGTTGACCGCGGCGCGGGCGAAGATCGGGTCGTGATAGAGCGCGACATAGCTCGACGGATGGCGCGCCAGCCACAGGCCGTAGCCGACCGGATAGACCACGAAGGCGAGGAACACCAGCAGATAGGGCGCGAGCAGCGCGATGCCCCAGACCTGCGGCGGCGACAGCCGCGCCGACAGCGGCGGCGAGGGGGCATCGGATGCGGAAAGTGTGATCGCCATTCGGTTACTCTAACGAGATGTCGCTTACGTCGTCGTCCCGGCGAAGGCCGGGACCCATAACCACAGGTCCCGGCCGTTGCGCGAAAGCCGTCCACCAGCTTACTCCAAAACGACCGCCGCGGCGTATGGGTCCCGGCCTTCGCCGGGACGACGCGGAGCAAGTTCGGCAGTGCCGGTCATCGTCTACATTATCACCCCGCCACCTGCTTGATGCGGGCGATCAGTTCGTCGACGGCCTTGTCCACCGGCACCTTCTCGCTGACGACGCGGTTCATGGCCTTGGCCCAGACGTTCTCGTTGTTCAGGATGGTGAACTTCCAGTTCTTGGTGAAGTCGAACGGCGCGGTGCCGCCGGTGAACTGATTCCACACCGCCTTGCGATGCCGGTCGGCCTGCCAGAACGGGCTGGCCTGGCTCGCCTTGGTCACCGGGAACCAGCGGCCGAGCGCGCCCTCGACATAGGGCCGCACATTGTCTTCCTGCATCAGGAAGGCGATGAACTGCTTGCCTTCCGCCTTGTTCTTGGCATTGGCGAAGATCAGCCCGGTCTTGACGTCGGAGCGGTACTTGATGGTCGAGCCGTCCGGCGCCTTCGGGAAGGACGCCGTGATGATGTCCTGCTCATAGGCCTGCTTGCCGGCGGCGCGCTGCGCGTCGGTCAGCGCCGGATTGGTGGAATCCTCGAACCACTTCGCCGCGATCGAGATCGTGAAATTGTGCGTCATCACGATCGTCTTGTTGTGGAAGGCGACGTTGTTGTCCGGATCCTTCCAGGTCGTCGAGGAGGGCGGCGTGCAGCCCTTGATGTAGGTGTCGGTGTAGTCCTTCAGCGCGTGGATCAGGCCGTCGCGCACCTTGGGATCGTCGACCAGAAGCTTGCCGTCGTCGTCGACCAGCTTGACGTGGTAGGCGTCCATGAAGGTGTAGAACGACTGGAACGAGTCGGTGGATTCCACGCCCATCGGCTGGCCGACGCCGTAGATGCGCTGGCCGGTGGCCTTGCGGATCGCCGGCTGCACCTTGTCGCACCAGAACGACCAGTAGTCCTCCCACTTGGTCGGGATGTCGGCGGCCTTGAAGCCGGCCTTCTCCAGCATGTCGCCCCAGATCTGGACGTGCATGCTCTGCTGCTTGAGCGGGAAGCCGTAATAGGACTTCTTCTTGGTGACGTCGTTGTAGAGCAGCGCCGCTTCCAGCGTGTTCGGCGCGAAGGCATCCTTCATCGGCAGCATGATGTCGGAGAGGTCCTCGAGCTTGCCCTCATAAGCCCACTTGCCCTGCGCCTGCACATCGTAGGTGTCGGAATAGGCGACGTCGGGCACGGTGCCGGAATCCAGCGCAGCGACCGTCTTCGGGATCATGTCCTGGATCGCGTATTGCGACAATTCGACCTTGATGCCGGTCTTGGCTTCGAATTTCTTGATCGTCTCGAGCAGCGCGTCGTCTTCGGATTTGTAAAATCCCTTGCCCCACCAGACGGTGATCGTCTTGCCCTGCGCCAAAGCGGGCGCAGTTGCCGCGAACAGGCCAACCGCAGCGACCGCCAGTGATAGCGCACCGATAACCTTGGATCTCACGTTGTTCTCCCTCATGAGGCCGGCTTTTTAACCGGTTGGAGAAAACACTAGCGCATGCCCGTGACCCGATAAAGATGCCGCATCGACGACTTCTGTAGGGGTGCGCGGCGGGCGCGTGGATCAGTCCCGCGGCATCGATGCGGAAAGTGGATGGATCGGTCAGTTCGATTTGGCATTCTCGGCCGATGCCGCCGGTGCGCTGCCGGATGCGCCGGCCGCTGCATCGGGCGCCGCCGCGGGCCGCGCGGCGCCGCCGGTGAAGCGCTCGATCACCGAGCGCACCGCGTCGCGGGTCTTGCGATCCTTCACCGCGTCGAGCAGCGGGGCCGATGCCGGCGAGCGGCGGATCAGGCTTTCCGGATCGGGGAAAATCAAGGGATCATCCCACGGACCCTGGATCACGAACGGCAGGTCGAACGCGGTGCCGCCGGCCGACGCCGAGGTCAGGCTGGCGACGCCCTTGAGATCGTATTCGCGCGACGGCACCGAGGCGGTGCCGGTCAGCGTGATCTTCGCCGCCGGGCTCACGACATGGATATCGTCGGCGGTGGCGACGCCGTCGGCGAATTTCACGGATATGCTGAGATTGTCATAGGGCGTCGAGCCGGAGCGGAAATTGCCGCCGCCGGACAGCGGCCGCTTCTCCAGCCGCCGCAGCAGCTGCTCGACATTGAAGCCCGCGATCGCGCCGTCGTGCCCGTTCAGCGTGGCGGTCCCATCCAGCGATGACGCGAGCCCGAACGGGCTCGAGCCCGAGGCCGTCAGCGAGACGTTGAGGTTGCCGCGGCCGGAGAGCTTGTTGATGCCGAACAATTCGCCGGCGCAGGCCTGCAGATCGACATCGGTGAACTGGAATTGTGCCCTGACGTCGGCGACCGCATCCGAGCGCGCGATCGCGAACGAGCCCTTGGCGATGCCGCCATACATCTGCGCCTCGCCGACGCTGAGCGCGAGCGCGCCGCCGCGCAGATTGGCGCCGAACGCGGTGCGGCCGAGCTTGGACGGGCCGACCGTCACCTTGGCGGCCGACAGCCGCATGTCGAGATCGGTCGACGACAGCGAGGACAGGTCGAATAATTGCCGGTTCCAGTCGCGCTGGCCGCTGGCCAAAAGGCGGAACGTCGAGATGTAGGGCGTGAAGTCGAGATTGCCGGCGGCAAGCGTCGCCTGCAAGGTCTGCCGGCCGTTATTGGCGTAGGTCATCACGCCCTCGGCGACATTGCCGTCGAGCTCGACATTGACATTGGTGAGCGCGACCGAGCCGCCGACCACATTGGCGCGGGCCTTCAGCGCGAAGCGGCCGAAGCCGCCACCGCCGCCGGGCGGCGCCTGTCCCATCCAGCGCAACGCATTGCGCAGCGACGGGCTATCCATGGTGGCGGTGCCTTCCATCATCAGGCTGGTGCGGTTGGCGACGGTTCCGTCGAATGCAACCTTGAGCGGCGCGCTACTGAGCCGGGCCTTGAGGCCGGAGCGGTCGCCCGACAGCAGCGCGACGAAATCGCTGGCGCTGATCGAGCCGTCGACGCGCTCGCCGCGCCAGTCGAACTGGCCGGTCGCGGCAAAGGAGCGCGAGATCGACGGCCAGGCCAGCGACAGGTCGATGTCGCCGAGCTTCTCGGAGATGCGGTTGGTGCCGTCCTCGTAATTCAGCTCGCCGTCCTGGATCCGGATCTCGGAGAACGACACCTGGTTCTCGGCGCCGGGCGTCATCGCCTTGGCGATGGTCTCGACGAACGGCGTCCAGTTGCTCTCGCCGGCGCCGTCGCGGACCACATGGATATGCGGGCGGAGCATCATGACGTCGGCGATTTCGAACCGCCGCAGCAACAGCGGCAGCAGGCGCAGATTGGCGGTCAGCACGTCGACCTGCAAAGCCGGGTCGGTGGTCGCGGCGCCCTTCAGCCCGACATTGTGGAAGGAGACATAGCTGCCCGGAAATACCGACACGTCGATCGGGCCGTTGACGACGAGTTCGAGCCCGGTCACCGCGCGGATCTGCGCTTCCACCGCGCGCTGCAGCGCGTCCCGGTTGAGGAACCATGACGTTCCGACCAGGCCGATGACCGCCAGGCCGAAAAGCGCCGCGATCGGCATCCCCAGGCGCTTAATTCCTTGGGCCATCGTCAATGACATATCCGGGTCGGGTTGAGGTCTGTCGGGTCGTCGTCGAACACAGCGGGCTCTCGCCGGAGGCCCCTGCCAACCCCCGCAACTTGAAGGGTTTTCTTGACGCTTTCAAGGCCATGTTGCCGCCCGAGGCCGCCGCCCGTCGCCGCACCGGGGCCTGATTGACGCATTGCGAAGATTTCGCCTAATAATCCGCATTGCCACAGCCGTTCCGCGCCCTCCATCAGGTATTCGCTGCATGAACAAAGTTTATCCCGACGCCAAATCGGCACTCGATGGTCTCCTCAAGGACGGCATCATGATCATGTCGGGAGGCTTCGGCCTTTGCGGCATCGCCGAGACCCTGTCGGACGCGATCCGCGATTCCGGCGTCAAGGGCCTCACGGTCGTTTCCAACAATGCCGGCGTCGACGGCATCGGCCTCAGCCGGCTGCTGGAGACCCGCCAGATCAAGAAGATGATCTCGTCCTATGTCGGCGAGAACAAGTTGTTCGCCCAGCAATATCTCGCCGGCGAGCTCGAGCTCGAGTTCAACCCGCAGGGCACGCTGGCCGAGCGCATCCGCGCCGGCGGCGCCGGCATCCCGGCCTTCTACACCAAGACGGGCGTCGGCACGCTGATCGCCGAAGGCAAGGAAGTGAAGGAATTCGACGGCGAGAAGTACATCATGGAGCGCGGCCTGTTCGCCGACGTCGCCATCGTCCACGCCTGGAAGGGCGACACCGCCGGCAACCTGGTCTACCGCAAGACCGCGCGCAATTTTAATCCGATGATGGCGACCGCCGCGAAGGTCACCGTCGCCGAGGTCGAGCATCTGGTGCCGGCCGGCGAGATCGACCCGGACCACATCCACACCCCCGGCATCTTCGTCAAGCGCATCATCGAGGTCGGCACGGCCAAGAAGCGGATCGAGTTCCGCAACACCCGTCCGCGACCCGCCGCCTAATTCATCCCTCTTCAGGAGAGCCTCATGGCCTGGACCCGTGAACAGATGGCCGCCCGCGCCGCCAAGGAGCTGCGCGACGGCTATTACGTCAATCTCGGCATCGGCATCCCGACGCTGGTCTCGAACTACATCCCCGCGGGCATCGACGTCAGCCTGCAGAGCGAGAACGGCATGCTCGGCATGGGCCCGTTCCCCTATGAGGACGAGGTCGACGCCGACCTGATCAATGCCGGCAAGCAGACCGTCAGCGAATTGCCCTCGACCAGCTATTTCTCCTCGGCCGAGTCCTTCGGCATGGTGCGCGGCGGCCATATCGATCTGTCGATCCTCGGCGCCATGCAGGTGGCGCAGAACGGCGACCTCGCCAACTGGATGATCCCCGGCAAGATGGTGAAGGGCATGGGCGGCGCGATGGATCTCGTCGCCGGCGTCAAGCGCGTCGTCGTGGTGATGGAGCATTCCGCCAAGGACGGTCCCAAGCTGCTCAAGCAGTGCAATCTGCCGCTGACCGGCGAGCGCGTGGTCGACATGGTCGTCACCGATCTCGCGGTGTTCACCATCGACAAGCACGGCAAGGACGGCATGGCGCTGATCGAGCTCGCCGACGGCGTCACGCTCGACGAGGTCAAGGCCAAGACCGAGGCGGAATTCCGCGTCGCGCTGAAGAACACCTGAGATGATCGCTGCGGGACGATCCCAGATCCGTCCCGCACGATCCGACGATGCCGGCTTCGAGGCGCTGACCGGCATGCCGGGTTTTCGCAGATTTGCGCGGATGATTTGAGTGGCGTCATACGGCGACCACACAAGCCGCTGTCGTCCCTGCGAAAACAGGGACCCATAACCACGAATGGTTATTGTTGTTCGACCTTGAACGACGAGTCTCGCCCACGACATCCGCCGCGGAGTATGGGTCCCTGCTTTCGCAGGGACGACGGTGATGATGCCTCTCGACTCATCGCCTCACAGCACACGCGGCGACCATAGATATCGCTTTCGCAAGGACGACGATGAGGATGGTTCGCTATGGGTGCGATCCATGCCGCAGGCCTTGCTCCGCCTGCGCCGCGATGGCAGGATTACCCCAATCTGTGCAGGATCGGACACGGCCATGCCGCTCATCCGGATTTGGGTCTACGACGGCATCCTCGCTTCGGGTGTTGCGGGTATCGTCGACGTGTTCACCGCCGCCAATTCGGTGACGGCGAGGCGGCCCCAGCGCGCCAGCGGCAAGCCGTCACAGCTGCGGTGGCGCGTCGAATCGCTGACTGGCCGGCCGGTCGAGACCGCGTCCGGCCAGGTCGTCGGTGTCGATGGAGCGATCAGCGCGCGATCTGCGGCGGATGCGGTGGTGATTCCCGGGCCGTTCGTCGGTGATATCGAGCGGTTCTTCGAGCGGCTCGATGCGGTCGAGCCGCTGCTCGCCGCGCTGCGGCGGCAACATGAGCGCGGCACGTTGCTCGCATCGTATTGCACCGGCAGCTTCATCCTCGCCGAGGCCGGCCTGCTCGACGGCAGGGTCGCCACTACCCATTGGGCGAAAGGGCGCACCTTCGCGATGCGCTATCCGGCGGTGGATCTGCGCGTCGCCGAGATTCTCACCGAGCAGAACCGGATTGTCTGCTCGGGCGCGGTGACCACTTCGCTCAATCTCGCGCTGCGGCTGGTCGAGACATTCACCGGCGCCGACGTGGCGACCGAGACCGGCAAGTTGATGCTGATCGACGGCAATCGTGTTTCGCAGGCATCTTATGCCAGCCGCACGCACGACACGCAGCACTGCGACGCACTGGTGGCGCGGGCGCAAAGCCTGATGGAGAAGTCGCTGCAACAGGGCTTCAGTCTCGCCAAGCTGGCCCGTGACCTTTCAGTCAGCGAGCGCACCTTGAACCGCCGCTTCAAGCTCGCGGTCGGCGAGGCCCCGCTGCAATATCTGCAGGCGCTGCGGGTCGACGTGGCCAAACGCCTGATCGAATCCCGACGGCTGAAGCTTGACGCGGTCAGCGCGCGCGTCGGCTACAACGATCTGTCGACCTTTCGCCGCCTGTTCAAGCGCGAAACCGGCCTTTCGCCGCGCGAATACCAGCGCCGGTTTGCGCGAGCCGCCGCGCGCACGGCACGAGCCGCCTGACGACGCCATGTCCGAATCTGCCCCAAGATTGGCGATACTGCCACTGCTGCGGGAGGCGTCCTGCGCATAGACCTCGTTCTGGCAACAACAGGAGGTCTCTAAATGCCGATGATCGACGTGACAATTCCCGAAGGAGCCCTGAGCCCGGACGCCGAAGCGCGGCTCATCAAGGAACTCGGCGATATCCTGATCGGTCACGAAGGGTTCGATCCGGCCAACAGGATTGCGCAAAGCGTCACCGTTGTCTTCCTGCATCGGCCAGCCGCAGTTTATGTCGCGGGCCAACGCTCGCCATCGCCGCGCTACCGGATCGTGCCGACCGTGCCGGAAGGCCAATACACCGAAGCCTCGCGCGCGGCTCTGGTGAAGGACGTGACCGATGCGGTGGTGCGGGCTGATGGCGGTTCGTTCGAGGATGTCGCGGCGCAGGTGTGGGTGTTTCCGACCGAGGTGCCGGATGGCCAGTGGGGCAGCCGTGGCGTGATCCGTCCCCTGCCGGACATCCAGGCCTTCATTGCAGGCGAGCACGAGCGCAAGGTCGGCGAGGCGCGGCTCGCGCGACGGCGGCGCGTCAAGGCGCTCGAATTGCTGGCGGGCGCGCTCGACGCCGCACGCAGGGGCGTCGAGTGAAGCGGGCGCAGCCGTGACAATCGATCCGCATTTCCGGCTCGCGGCGATCCAGGCCGCCGCGGTGCCGTTCGATCGCGAGGCGTCGGTGGAGAAGGCCTGCCGTCTGATCAGCGAGGTGGCGCCATGGGGCCACGATTACCGCCTTCGGCGAGACCTGGCTGCCCGGCAATCCGTTCTTCTGTCATGCGATGCGCAGATCGCGCGGATGAGGGCCGCGATCAACGAGAAGGTCTAGGCGGAGACGGCGGCGCGTGACGGCGCTTCGTCATGCAAAAAAGTGCGCCAGGCCAATGCATGGCAGCGTGCAAACCTGCGTCATCTGTGATCGCACTCACATCAGCAGCCGAGACCACAGCAGCCCTGGAAGCGATTTATTTGTCGTCGGCGTGTCGCGTCAGGCCAAACGCTTGTCGCAATAGTCCAAGTGTTCGGGGGCAAGTTGCGGCAAGAGAAGGTGTTCTGGCGTTTGGCTGCGTGCACATCGCAAGTGTGTCACATCAGCAATCCGGCCAACAAAAAACAAAATCGAGATCGAAGCAGGGCGCGGCTGCGGCAGGGCACGTGTGGTCTCGCGACACGCGTCGCGCGGTCGCAGTCGTCTTTGCCCTCCGATTGTCTCCATCATCGAGGATCGTTCCGTGATTAAGCTCTTTCGCCGCTCGTTCGTTGCCGGCCTGCTGTCGCTTGGCCTGGCGTTGCTGTCATCTCATGGCGTTCGGGCAGAAGCCCAGGCGCAGGGCACCGACACCATTCTCGTGCTCGATGCATCCGGCTCGATGTGGGGCCAGGTCGATGGGCAGAGCAAGATCTCCGCGGCAAGGCAGGCGGTCGATGCCATCCTGTCAAAATGGAATCCGGCCGATCGTCTCGGCGTGATGGTCTATGGCCATCGCTCGAAGGGCGACTGCAAGGACATCGAGCTGATGGTGCCGGTCAGCAAGTTCGATCCCACACGGATCAAGGCCGCGGTCGACGGCATCAACCCGAAGGGCCGGACGCCGATTGCGGATTCGCTGCGCGCCGCCGCCGAGGCGCTGCATTCGACCGAGAACAAGGCCAACGTGATCCTGGTCTCCGACGGCATCGAGACCTGCGCGCCGGATCCGTGCGGCGCCGCGGCCGAATTGAAGAAGGCCGGCATCGGCTTCACCGCCCATGTCATCGGCCTCGATGTCGCCGATCCCGCGGCCAGGAGCCAACTGCAATGCATCGCGCGCGCGACCGGCGGCGTTTATCTCGATGCCGGCAATGCCGCAAGCCTGACCGGCGCCTTGACCAAGGCAGTGGCGGCGACGCAAGGCAGCAAGGTCGCAAGCGAGGCGCCGGCGAAACCGGTGGTGGCCGATCCCTATCTCGGCAAGAACATCCGCGGCGTGGCGCGGCTCGCCGAAGGGCTCGATCCGATCAGCGACGAGGACGTCAACTGGGGTATCTACAAGCGTGCCGGCGACGAGAAGGGCGAGCATGTCAACACCTTCTACGGTGCGCCGTTCGCCGACAACATCGCGCCCGGCGACTACCTCGTCGAGGTCAGCTATCGGCAGCTCAAGCGCGAGTTTCCGCTTCTGGTCGAGAAGGGCAAGCCGGCCGTGCTCGACGTCATCCTCAACGCCGGCTACGTCACCAGCGAAGGCGCGGTGGCCGGCGGTGCGGGCAAGGTCGATGACGTGGTCTGGCAGGTCTCCGACAACGGCGGCACGCTGGTCGCGCAGGAATACGACGCGGTGCCGCGCTTCGTGCTGGCCGCGGGCAATTACACGCTGACCCTGACCAAGGGACAGTCGAAGACCAGCAAGCCGTTCTCGGTCGCCGCCGGTGATGCGAGCAACGTCCAGCTCACGCTCGACGTCGGCAAGCTGATCGTGACCTCGACCTATGCCGAGGGCGGTCCCAAGGTCGAGAAGGACATCGTGGTCGCGGTCTATCAGCCGGCCAAGGCCGACGGCGACGAGGGCGAGAAGGTCGCGCAGGGATACGATGCCGAATCCAGGTTCGATCTGCCGAGCGGCAGCTACGACGTGACGGCTGTGGTCGGCGAGGCCAAGGGCACGGTGCGCGCGGAGGTGAAGTCCGGCGCGCCGACCCGGATCAACGTCAACCTCAACGCCGGCGTGGTCGGGGTCAAGACCGACGGCGCGCAGGAGATCGATATCCTCGGCGCCGAGCGCGACCTCAATGACGAGCGCAAGCGCGTCTCGGTGAGCTATGATCCGGCCACCAACGTCGCGCTCCCCGCCGGCGACTATGTCGCCGTCGCCGTCTATGCCGACGGCCAGAAAGTCGAGAAGCCCTTCTCGATCACCGCCGGCAAGCGCCAGACGGTGGAGATCAAGCAGCCGTAGGCAATGCGACGTCGCGGTGGCGTGAGGTGAGCACGCCGTACGGCTCCCTCCCCCGCATCCGCCTTCGCCAAGAGGCTTCGGCGGACAAGAGGGGGAGGGAACCCACCCGCCGGTGCGTCCCTTACATCCGCACCTGCCGACAATTTGAGCAGATCGCCCAGCTAATCCGTTTCATCTCCGCGGCATCTCTGCCTAGTCTGGCTGACACGGAGGCGAACAGCATGCGCGCGATCCTTGATCACTGCACCGGCGGCAGCAAGCGCAGCCTGCCGGCCGGCACGGATTTCGTCGAGGAGGGTGGCAAGACCGGGCACCTGTTCGTGCTGCTCGAGGGCAAGGTGGAAGTCATGAAGGGCGACAGCCTGGTCGCCGTGATCGATGAGCCCGGCGCGGTGTTCGGTGAGATGAGTGTGCTGCTCGATCGGCCGCACAGCGCGAAGGTGCGCACGGCATCCGACTGCGTGTTGTATGAATTCGACGATGCGGCGTCGTTCCTGCGCGAGCAGCCGGCGGTGGCGCTGTTGATCGCGCAGCTGTTGGCGCAGCGGCTTCACGTCGCGACGACCTATCTGGCCGACCTGATGCACCAATATGCCGACCACGGCACCCATCTGGCGATGGTCGGCGAGGTGCTGCAAAGCATGATCAACCTGCCGCCGATGCAGGTCGCGCCAGGCTCGGATCGGCAATCCGATCCAAGGATATGAGCCAGTCCGGCGCCTCGCGCACCGGCTCTGCCGGCCGTGACAACGGCGCCTTGAGATCGACGATCTGCGCGTCGCCGGCGGCGTGCCAGAAGGCTTTCTCCTGCGCGAGATCGAGCACGATGTAGACCGGCGGCCGGCCGGGCTGCAGGCCGGTGTTGAACACCCAGGTCGGGCCGATCCGGTCGAACCACGAGCCGCTTGGAATGAACGGCGATTGATGGACGTGGCCCGAGATCACCATCGCCGGATGGTGGCGCTCGATCCAGTGCAGCAACTCGACATCGCCGAAGAAGCGCTTGCCGCCCCAGCTGATCGGCGAATCCGCCGGCGGGGCATGATGGACCCAGACCCAGCGTCCGTGCGGCATCGCCGCTGCCGCACGCAGCTGCTCGTCGATCCGCGCCTTGACCATCGGGCCGTCCCACCACGGGCACACCGTGAACAGCGTGTCGCCGATGGTCAGATTGTCGCCGTCGCAGGCGACGCCGAACTCCCTGATGCCGGCGATCCAGCGCGCGATCTTCTCGCCATCCGCGCCGCGCTCGTCCAGATCATGATTGCCCGAGCAGAAGATCACGCGCGTCAGACCGGCGAGCCGCGACAGATATTTCGTGACGACGACGATCTGGGCCCGGTAGTCCACCGCCGAACCGAGATTGAGCGCATCGCCGGCGAAAATCACGAGATCGAATTGCGGCGCCGCCGCCAGCAGCCAGTCGAACTGCGGCAACGAGTAGTGCAAATCGGCGACGACGAGACAGCGCATCCGCCGGATCCAGTGCCCGGAATGCGGGCGGTCCACATGGAAATGAATTATTCAAACAATCCGAATAGTAGCAAGATCTATGCCGCGTCACGCGGAAGAGGCGCGACAGATTCTCGCAGTGTCCTGCAAGACGTTCGCGTGCTTGCTTGCACACCAAATGAGGTGAGCACGCTGCGCGGGCTCACCCCCCCCCTTGCGGGCCCTCAAGGCCGGAGGCAGCCTTGCCTCCGGTGGCTTCCTTACAGTGGTCGCACCCTCATGGTGAGATCGTGCCGGCTACCTTTCGTGCCCCACCGCCAGAATAGTCACCGCACGCGTCTGATGGCTTGGCGTCTGGAAATCGATGGTCTGGCCGACCGACAGTCCGATCAGTGCGGCGCCGACCGGCGTCAGCACCGAGATGCGGCGGAGCGCGATGTCGGCTTCGTGCGGATAGACGAGCACGACCTCCCGGACGTCGCCGGTCTCGTCGTCGCGGTAGCGCACGCGCGAGCCCATGCGGACCACGTCACGCAGGTCGGCATCGTCGGCGACGAGCTGGGCGCGGTCGGTCTCGCGCGCGAGGAACTGGGCGACGCGGGGAAACACCGCCATGCTGGAATCGGCCAGCGCGCTGAGGCGATGCGCCTCGCTCGCGGTGATCACGATCGGCGGCAACGCCGCGGCGGCAAAATTGGTCTGAATGAGTCGGGTCATGTCGATTTGACCTTGATCGGAGACGCACCAACGCCGGCGCGAATGTCACACGCGACGCAACGGGCTGAAATGATTTTGGATGACGCTTAAAGGGAATCCGGACGGCGCGCGATCGCCGGCCGGCTAATTGCCTGCGTGCAGACGTCCGGCGCGCAAACCGAGGCGCGCAATGCGGGTGTCGATGCTCAGCATGTCGATCATGGCGCCATCAACATAACCGCTGTTCACGTCGCATCCATTGCGGCGAAAGCGCGCACGCGCCATTGCGGCAAGCGGCCGTGATCAGGGCTGGCCGATGCCGGTGAGGCCGAGTATCGCACCAGCGGCGAGCGCGATCAGCGGATGGATGCGCGTCGTCGTGGTGGCGACCGCGACGCCGGCCGCGATCACGATGGTGCCCCAGTTCGAGGTCGAGCTATGGGTGATGATGATGGCGCTGGCGGTGACGAGGCCGGCTGTCACCGGCACCAGCCCGGCCTGCACGGTGCGGCGCCAGGGCCGGTCCTTGAACCGTTCCCAGAGCTGGAGCGCGAAGCCGGTGACCAGCGATGACGGCCCGAACTTGGCGAGCGAGGTCACCAGCACGCCCGAGAAGCCCGCGACATGCCAGCCGACCAGCGGGACCACCATCATGTTCGGCCCGGGCGCGGCCTGCGCCAGCGCGAACAGCGCGCCGAATTCCTGCGCCGTCATCCAGTGATGGATGTCGACCACCTGGCGCTGCATCTCCGGCAGGATGGTGTTGCCGCCGCCAAAGGCGAGCAGTGAGAGTTCGGCGAAGATCAGCGCGAGCGTGACGAGGGTTGCGGTCATGACGCCTGCCTCGACCGGAGGACGATGCTGAGCGGCGCGAGCGTCAGCAGCGTCGGCAGCAGCGGCAGCCGAAACACCGCGATCGCCAGCACGCAGAGCGCGCCGATGAGGAGACCGAGCACATCGCGCCGCAACGGCCAGGCGATCTTGATCGCGGTAGATATCAGAAGGCCGGCTGCTGCGGCGGCGAGGCCGCCGAACAAATGACGGACGACCGGGTCGTCGGCGAAGCGGCCATAGATCACGCCGAGCCCGATCACGACCGCGGTCGGCACCGCGATCAGGCCGAGGATTGCTGCGAAGGCGCCGGGGATGCCGCGAAACTTCAGCCCGACCGCGACCGACATGTTGATGATGTTGCCGCCGGGCAGGAACTGGCAGAGCCCGAGCAGGTCGGTGAACTCGGCACCGGTGAGCCAGCCGCGCTTCTCCACCATCATGTGGCGCGCCAACGGCAGCACGCCGCCGAAGCCGGTCAGTCCGAGGATGAAGAAGCCCGTGAACAACTCGCCGACATCGGGCGCGACATGCTTGGTGGTCGGCGCGGCGGGTATGGCGTCCATCAGCGGGGCGGCTCCGGTTCGTTGGTTGTTGAGCCGACTTTAGTTGGCTGCGTGCCAAATATCCAATATATGGATTGAGCAATTTGCATACATTTTACATATGGATCGACCGATGATCGAGCTGCGCCATCTTCGCTATGCCGTCGCGGTCGCCGAGGAAGGCCATATCACCCGCGCCGCCGCGCGGCTCGGCATCCAGCAGCCGCCGCTGAGCCAGCAGATCCGCGCGCTGGAAGCTGCGATCGGCGCGCCGCTGTTCCGCCGCCAGCCGCGCGGCGTCGAGCTGACCGCCGCCGGCCGCGCCTTCGTCGGCAAGGCGCGCGCGATCCTGCGCGACACCGAGCTTGCGGTCGAAGCCGCGCGCCGCGCGAGCCGCGGCCAGGAGGGCCAGCTCGCGATCGGCTTCACGTCATCGGCGGCGTTCCATCCCTTCGTCACCGGGGTGATGCGCGAGATGCGCGAACGGGCGCCGGCGATCACGCTGTCGCTGGAAGAGGCCTCGACCGGCGAGCTGATCGAAGCCGTCGAGGCCGACCGGCTCGGTGCCGCGTTCGTGCGTTCGCCGAGCGAGCGGCTGGCGAATTTCACGATCAGGCATCTGCTCGACGAGGAGATGCTGGTGGCGTTGCCCGACCATCATCCGCGTGCCCGCAAGGACGCGCGGCGGCGGATTGCGCTGGCCTCGCTCGCCGAGGAGCCGCTGATCCTCTACCGCCGTCCGACCGGGCCCGGCCTCTACGACAGCATCATCGCCGCCTGCCGCGCGGCGGGCTTCAGCCCGAAAGTGGCGCAGGAGGCGAGCCGGATGGTGTCGACGCTGAGCCTCGTCGCAGCCGGGCTCGGGATTTCGATCGTGCCGGAATCGATGGCGCGGCTGGAGACCGCGGGCGTCTCCTATCTCCGCCTCGACCGCGCCACCGGCCTGGTCGCGCCGCTGGCGCTGGCGCGCAAGAAGGGCCCCGCCGCCGGCACGCTCGGCCGCCTGCTCGCAATCGTGACGCGGCGGGTGAAGGACCGCGCCGCGGTTTGACGGCGCGTTGCGCACCGAACGTGCCCGGTGGCGCGGAATGTGGGCGGTTTGGCGAACGCGTGCGTCCCGGCGCGGCTAGATAGCCTGCATCGAACCCGGTCGCCCGCGCGTCGACCGCAGCGGCCCAGTTGCGTCCGGCGGCACCGGCTTCAATCACCATCGTGAAAGGCAGTTCCAATGGCACGTTTTCCTGTCCATACGCACGACTCCGCACCGGAAGCCTCGAAGTCTTCCCTGCGTGACGTCGAGGCGCGGTTTGGCATGATCCCCAATCTCGCGGCGACGATGGCGACGTCGCCCGTGCTGATCCAGAGCTTCATCGGCATCTTCGACAAGGTGCACGGCGGCAGCTTCACCGAGCAGCAGATCCAGACCGTGCTGCTCACCGACGCGGTGACCAATCGCTGCACCTGGGCGGTTGCGCTGCATTCCGCGCTCGGCTTGCAGGCCGGCCTGGCTGCGGCCGACGTCGAGGCGATGCGCGCCGGCCGCTCGCCCGCCGACAGGCAGCTCGGCGCGCTCTCGACATTGGCGAGGTCGCTGATCGAAAAGCGCGGCCGGCTCGACGAAGACGAGATCGAGCGATTCCTGGCGGCCGGATTCCCGAGGGATCTCGTGCTTGAGGTGATCACCATCGTGGCGGCGTCGACCATCACCAACTACACCGGCAGCGTCACCAATCCGCCGCTGGAGGCCGCGTTGCAGGCGCATGCCTGGAATGGCTGAGCCGCTTCACCTGAAGCCGCATCGCTGCGAGCCGGCCACGAGGCCTGCGTGCGTTTTGCGATGCGGTCCTGATCAGCCTGCAAATCTGGCGCGGTAGTCCTGCGGCGTGGTCGCCAGCAAGCGCATGAAGCTGCGGCGCATCGTCTCCTCGGAGCCGAAACCGCAGCGCTGTGAAATCCGTTTGATCGGCAGGCGGGTCTCCGAGAGCAGGTGGCGCGCGCCCTCGACCCGCAATCGCTCGATCGCGCGCGCCGGCGTCAGCCCGGTCGCATCGGCGTAATGCCGGCTGAAGCTGCGCTCGCTCATGCCGGCCTGTTTCGCCAGCGTCGCAAGCGAGAGGTCGTCGGCCAGATGGCCGCTGATCCAGTCATGCAGCGCGCCGAACCTGTCGTCGGTGGTTTGCAGCGACAGCACTTCACTGAACTGCGCCTGTCCGCCGGGCCGCTTGAGAAACACCACGAGGTAGCGGGCGACGGCGAGCGCCGTTGCGCGGCCGAGGTCGTCCTCCACCAGCGCCAATGCCAGATCGATGCCGGAGGTGACGCCGGCCGAGGTCCAGAACGATCCGTCACGCACGAAGATCGGATCGGACTCGACGCGGACGTCGGGAAAGCGCTCGGCGAGCTCCTGCCAGAATCCCCAATGGGTCACGGCGCGACGGCCATCGAGGGCACCCGATGCGGCGAGCAGGAACGCGCCGGTGCAGACCGACGCGGTGCGGCGGGCGTCGCCCGCGCGCTTGCGCACCCATTCGACCAGCACGGCGTCCGCCACCGCGGCGTTGACGCCGTCGCCGCCCGGAATCACCAGCGTGTCGACCGCGCTGCCGATGCTCGGCAAGGGATTCACCGCGAGCCCGACGCCGGCTGATGCCTGGACCGTGGGACCATCCTTCGCAACGACGCGGACCTCGTAGGGCTCGGCATGGCCTGCCTTGGCCGACAGCGCGTTGGCGGACGCGAACACCTGCAACGGCCCGGTGACGTCAAGCAGCTGCACCGCCGGATAGGCCAGCACTTCGATCGCGCGGCGCGCTTTTGGCGGAGAATGTGGGGGTTTTGGCGTCATCACCGAAGCGTGCCGCGCTAGATGGGCTTTGTCCATAGTGCAAGGAAACCTCAAGGGAAGTTCGATGATCGCTCATGATGTCCACCTGCGGATCGGGTCGCTGCTGTTCGAAGACATCGATCAGATCGACTTGACCGGTCCGTTCGAGGTGCTGTCGCGGATTCCGAATTCGACCTACCGCATCTACGCCAAGACCATGGCGCCGGTCCGCGACCTCAAGGGATTGCGGCTGACGCCGGATGCCACGCTGGCGGAAGCACCGCCGCTCGACGTGCTGCATGTGCCCGGCGGCTTCGGTCAGGAGGCGCTGATGGAGGACGAGGAGGTCCTGCGCTGGATCCGCGAACAGGCGGCAGGCGCCTGCCGCATCTTCTCGGTCTGCACCGGCGCGCTGCTGTGTGGGGCGGCCGGGCTGTTGAAGGGGCGCAGGGCGACGACGCATTGGGCATCGTTTCATCTGCTGCCGTTGTTCGGCGCCACGCCGGTGAACGAGCGCGTGGTGGTGGACGGAAGTTTTGTCTTTGCCGCCGGCGTTACCGCCGGCATCGATGGCGCGCTGCGGCTGGCGGCCGAACTGCGCGGCGACGACGCGGCGCGGGCGATCCAGCTCTATATGGCGTATGCGCCGGAGCCGCCGTTCGACAGCGGCACGCCGGAGACCGCGCCGCCCGAGATCCTGCAACAGACCCGGCAAGCGACGCGCGCGATCACGATGCAGCGGGAAGAGACCGCCCGCCGCGTCGCCGCAAGGCTGGGTGTCGTCGTTGAAGAGAACTAGTTCCCCGGCTCGAAGCTGCAGTCGGCGCCGCCGCCGGCCTGATCCTTGATCGCTGCCGGATCGAGCGTGCAGGACAGCTTCGACAGCGCCTCGTAGATCGTTCCGGCAGCGCCGTCCCCAGGCACGCCCGCTAGCGCCACGGTGGCGTAGATCGCGTTGGCTTCGCGTCCCTTCACGGTATGGGTCCTGCTGCCGAATGTCAGCTCGCAGGAGCGCGAGGTGATGGCGACATTGCTGGCGCGGCAGACCACCTTGTCGGCGGTGACGACGATCTTCCTGGTGATATGGACATTGCTGTCGCCGCTAAAGAACGCGGCGACCGCCTTCTTCTCCTTGGCCGGCAATGACGAATAGGGCGCCACCACGCCGGCTAGCGCCAGCGCGACCGAGCCGGACGTGGTCGCGGGTGCGGCCCAGGCCGCGGCCGAGGCCAGCGACAATGAACATGCCAGGATCGTCAGTCGGCCAAGTCTGATTCCAATCCTGATTCCAAGCCTCATTCCCGTCTCCTGTTGCGACGCATTTCGCGGCGCGGAATCGCTAGCACGTCCCGCGATCCGAATGGGTGACGTCATTCACATGCGATCCCGCAACTTCGCGTGAGGGCGGCTGCGCGCACAGGGCAGCCCCGCGCGGACCCGCTTGCACGATCGCGCCATCGGCGGCACAGTCCGTGTCGCGGCAGCGATGCCGCCAACAATGAAGACAAAGACAATCCCGGGGAACGCCATGGCGGCCACGCGCATCGACTGCGACATCCATCCCGCGGTGGGGGGAACGCGCACCACGCTGCTGCCTTATCTCAGCGATCACTGGAAGGAACAGGTGGTCAGCCGCGCCATCGACGGGCTCGACCTCAATTCCTATCCGCCGTCGATGCCGCTGTCCGGGCGCGCCGACTGGCGACCGGCCGACGGCAGCAAGCCCGGCAGCGATCTCGCCATGGTGCAGCGCGGCGCGTTCGACCAGCTCGGCGCCAGCCACGCCATCTGCAACGTCATCTATGGCGCGCAGGCGGTGTTCGATTGCTACATGGCCGCGGACTTGTGCAAGGCGATCAACGACTGGATCGCGGCCGAGTGGCTGGCGAAGGACACGCGGCTGCGCGCCTCGATCGTGGTGCCGATCCAGGCGCCGGATCTCGCCGTCGAGGAGATCGAGCGCCGCGCCGGCGACAACCGCTTCGTGTCGGTGCTGGTGCCGTCGCAGAACGAGACGCTGCTCGGGCGGCGGCACTACTGGCCGATCTATCAGGCCGCAGAGAAATACAGGCTGCCGATCGCGATCCACGCCGGCAGCGCTTATCGCGGCGCGCCGAGCTCGATCGGCTGGCCGTCCTATCGCTACGAATATTATCTCGCGGAAGCGCAGGCGTTCCAGGCGCAGGCGCTGAGCTTGATCTATGAGGGCGTGTTCGGGAAGTATCCCGGGCTTACGGTCGTGCTGATGGAATCGGGCGTCAGCTGGCTGCCGGCCTTCATGTGGCGCGCCAACAAGACCTGGCGCGGTGTCCGCGTCGAGGTGCCCTGGGTGGAGCGCGAGCCGGCCGCGATCATCCGCGACCATTTCCGCGTCACCATGCAGCCGTTCGACGCGCCGATGGATGCAACTGCGGTCGCCGACATCATCGACCAGATCGGCTCCGACAAGATGTTCCTGTTCGCGTCCGACTATCCGCACTGGCAGTTCGATGGCGACGATCCCGTCCCGCCGCATCTTCCTGATAGTATCGTCAGGCGGATGTGCGAGGATAATCCGCTGGAGACGTTTCCGCGTTTGAAGCTCGACGCCTGACCATGACGAAGCTCGACGCCACATCGGCGGTGCCACACCTCTCCCCGATGGGGAGAGGTGACAGCTACACAGACCAGATTCAATGGAGGATCGCATGAGTGATGTCATCGACCGCCCGATGCTCGACCAGGAGAAGTCCGCCGCGACTCGGCTCAAGATCATCGACTGCGATATCCATCCGAGCATCCATTCGCACAGCGACCTCAACGAGTTCCTGCCGAAGCGCTGGCAGCAGCATCTGAAGGAATATGGCAGCCATCTGCGCACGCCCTATATCGGCACCACGCCGTATCCGCGCTCCTCGCCCTTGATCGCGCGGCGCGATGCCTGGCCGCCGACCGGCGGCGTGCCGGGTTCCGATCTCGATTTCATGCGCAAGCAGCACCTCGATCCCTTCGATGTCGAGTTCGGCATTTTGCAGGTGCTCGATCTCTTCATCTTCTCGCAGCAGAATCTGGAATTCGGCGCCGCGATCCAGCGCGCCATCAACGACTGGCAGCTCGCGTTCTGGGCGCATCGCGATCCCAGGCTGAAGGCCTCGATCCTGGTCGGGCAGGACGGCTCCGACCTCGGTCTCGCCGAGATCGAGCGCTGCGCCAAGACAGGCGAATACATCCAGATCAACGTCTCGCCGCGCGCCAACGAGCCGCTTGGCCGCCGCCGTTACTGGCCGATCTACGAACGCGCGCAAGAGCTCGATCTGCCGCTCGGCATCCATGTCGGCGGCTATGGCGGGCACGCGCCGACCGGCGGCGGCTGGCCGTCCTACTATTGCGAGGAGCACCAGTCGAACGCGCACACGGTGGCCTCGAACCTCACGAGCCTGGTGCTGGAAGGTGTCCCCGAGCGCTTCCCGAAACTGAAAGATCGTGTTCATCGAGGGCGGCTTCGGCTGGATCCCCGCCACGATGTGGCGGATGGACCAGCATTTCGACCGCTTCCGCAGCGAGGTGCCGCATCTCAAGCGCAAGCCGAGCGAATATGTGAAGCAGAATTTCTGGTTCACCACCCAGCCGATCGACGAGCCGGATGAAGCGAAGCATCTACGTCAGCTGATCGAATGGGTCGGCATCGACCGGCTGCTGTTCTCGTCGGACTATCCGCACTGGGACTATGACGACGCGCGCTACGCCTTCAAGACGCCGCTGACCGAGGCCGAGCGGCGCAAGATCTTCAATGCCAACGCCCGCGCGGTTTACAAATTCTAGGACGCAGATGACTTTGCTTCGAATCGAGCCGCGACCTCCGCGTCACCTCGCCCCGCGTGCGGGGAGAGGCGTAGGCCGCCTTGGGCGGCCGTTCCTAAAAACGCCGAAGCGGGGCTTCGGCTATGACGCATCGCTTGATGCGTTCCGGGTGAGGGGGAGTCTCCGCAAACTCAGCTATTGCCGGCTACGCGGAGACAGCCCCTCACCCCAACCCTCTCCCCGCATCCGCCTTCGCCCGAAGGCGAGCTTCGGCGGACAAGAGAACGGGGCGAGGGAGCGCACTGCCGCCGCTATGCGACTTACTCTCATCACGCATTAGGTTTCCCGATGACCCGTCACATCGTCGCGCGCACAAGCGAAATTCCTGCCGGCGGCAACAAGGTGTTCGGCCTCGAGGGCCGCGACATCGTCGTGTTCCATGTCAATGGCGAGTTCTTCGCGCTGCTCAATCGCTGTCCGCATGAGGGCGCGCCGCTGGAGAAAGCGGCCTGCGTCGCGCGCCTGACCTCGCCGGAGCCCGGCATCTATCAGCGCGACCGCGTCGGCGAGATGCTGCGCTGTCCGTGGCACGGTTGGGAATTCGACATCCGCAACGGCCAGTCCTGGTTCGATCCGACCCGGTTCAGGATCCGCTCCTATCCGGTCGCGGTGGAGAGTGGCGCCGAGTTGCAGAAGGGGCCGTATGTCGCCGAGACGTTTCCGGTGCACATCGAGGACAATTACGTGATCGTCGAGGTGTAGGCGGTACGTCGCCATTATTGCAGGGCATGCAATAATGAAGTGACAATAACGACGATTATAATAAGAGGTGCAATGCGCCATCTTGAGGTCGCGGCCGGGATCACCCGGCCCATGACATCAGGAACGGCACCATGAAGCTCTATCACTTTGCTCTCTCCGGCCACGCGCATCGCGCGCGGCTGTTCATGTCCCTGCTGGGCATCCCGCACGAGCTGGTCGAGGTCGACCTGAAGTCCGGCGCGCAGAAGACGCCGGACTACCTCACCCTCAATCCGTTCGGCCAGGTGCCGGTGCTCGACGACGACGGCACCATCATTCCCGACTCCAATGCGATCCTGGTCTATCTTGCGACCAAGCTCGGCCGCACCGACTGGCTGCCGCGGGATGCAAAGGGCGCCGCTGCCGTGCAACGCTGGCTATCGGTCGCCGCCGGGGATCTGGCGTTCGGACCAGCCGCAGCGCGGCTCGTCACCGTGTTCGGCGCCAAGTTCAATCCGGAAGACGTGATCGCGCGCGCCCATGTCCTGCTGAAGCGGCTCGAAGCCCATCTTGCCAACCGCGACTGGCTGGTCGGCGCGCAGCCGACCATCGCCGACGTCGCGCTCTACAGCTATCTGTCGAGCGCGCCCGAAGGCAATGTCGATCTCTCCGCCTATCAGCCCGTTGTCGCATTCCTGCGCCGGATCGAGGCGCTGCCGGGCTTCGTGCCCTTTGCCAAGACCCCCGTCGGTCTGGCGGCGGCGGCGTGACAGGCTGACCGGGCGTGCCTCGACGGTGCGCCCGTCCAAGCCCCGACATGGAGGGCGAGGCGATGAGCGACAGGCGAACCAAGAGCAAGCTGCCGGCCTGGCATGCCGGCGAGAAGGCGATCCAGCAGAAGGCCGGCGTTGCGGAGAAGATGGAGGCGGTCGGCCAGCGCGCGGTGCGCGACTTCATGCCCGACCAGCATCGCGACTTCTTCGCGCAGATTCCATTCATCGTCGTCGGCAGCGTGGACCAAGGCGGCGACGCATGGGCCTCGCTGCTGGCCGGCCGGCCCGGCTTCATCGCCTCGCCGACGCCGCGCAGCCTCGAGATCGCTGCGCGGCCCGATCCCTCCGATCCCGTCAGCGCGGGCATGGGCGAGGGCGACGCCATCGCGCTGCTCGGAATCGAACTGCACACAAGGCGCCGCAACCGTGCCAACGGGCTGCTGCGCGCATCGTCCGGCAACGCGCTCAGCTTCGACCTCGATCAGAGCTTTGGCAATTGCCCGCAATATATCCAGCTGCGCGATTTCGCCTTCGTGCGCGCGCCGGATCAACCGTTCACGGGCGAGATCGAACAAAGCACGACGCTCGATCAGGCCGCGCGCGACATGATCGCGGCGGCGGATACGTTCTTCGTGGCGTCCTATGCCGAACGCGAGGACCGCCGCCAGGTCGACGTCTCGCATCGCGGCGGCAAAGCGGGCTTCGTCCGCGTTGCCGATGACGGCACGCTGACTGTTCCCGATTTCGCCGGCAATCTGTTCTTCAACACGCTCGGCAATATCCTCGTCAACGGCAAGGCCGGGCTGGTGTTTGCCGATTTCGAAACCGGCGACCTGCTGCAACTGACCGGCGACGCCGAGGTGATCCTGGATTCGCCTGACATCGCGGCGTTCCAGGGCGCCGAACGTCTGTGGAGCTTCCGTGCCCGCCGCGTGGTGCGCCGGCGCGGCGCGTTGCCGCTGCGCTGGGCGTTCCGGGCCGACGGCTGGTCGCCGAATGTGCTGATGACCGGCGACTGGGCGCAGGCCGCCGATCGCATCCGCGCAAACGAACTTGCGACGCAATGGCGCCCGTTCAAGGTGACCAGGATCGTCGACGAAAGCCGGTCGATCCGCTCGTTTCATCTCCAGCCGGACGACGGCGCGGGGCGGCTTCCGCACCAGGCGGGACAACATCTGCCGATCCGTCTGTCATTGCCCGGCGCCGACAAGCCGGTCATCCGCACCTACACGCTGTCGGTTGCGCCGTCCGACGGCATGTACCGCATCAGCGTCAAGCGTGACGGCCTGGTGTCGCAGCATCTCCATGACACCCTCCATGTCGGCGACATCATCGAAGCTCGCGCGCCGGGCGGCCACTTCACGTTCGATGCGCGCGAGAAGCGGCCCGCGGTGCTGCTCGCCGGCGGCGTCGGCATCACGCCGATGCTCGCGATGCTGCGCCACGTGGTCTATGAGGGGCTGCGCACCCGCGGCATCCGGCCGACCTACCTGTTCCAAGCCGCGCATGCCAGGGCGGATCGCGCCTTCGGCGACGAGTTGCAACAACTTGCTGACTCCGCCGGCGGCGCCGTGCGGATCATCCGCGTGCTCAGTGACATCGACGGCGCCGAGCAGGGCACCGACTACGATGCCGCGGGGCGGATCGACGTGGCGTTGCTGTCGCGCGTGCTGCCGTTCAACGATTACGATTTCTATCTGTGCGGACCGCCGCAGTTCACCCAATCGCTCTACGACGTGCTGCGCGGCTACAACATCGCCGACAACAGGATCCACGCCGAGGCGTTTGGTCCTTCGTCGCTGGTGAGGAAGCCGGACGTCGCCAGTACGGCGCTGCCGCGGCGGCCGCCGGCAACCGCGTCGGCGCCGGTCGCCTTCACCGCGTCGGCGAAGGAAGCGCGCTGGACGCCGGAGTCGGGAACGCTGCTCGAACTCGCGGAGGCGCGCGGTCTCAGCCCCGCGTTCAGCTGCCGGGAAGGCAATTGCGGAAGCTGCCGGACCCGATTGCAGGCCGGCGCGGTGACCTATCTGAAGCAGCCGACTGCCGAAGCGGCCGATGACGAGGTGCTGATCTGCTGCGCAGTGCCGGCGAAGCCGGATGGCGACGGGGAGAATCGGATCCAGCTCGATCTCTGATCGCACCGCTGCGCGGTACCTCGGTGGCCGCTTAATCGTGCTGCATCACGATTCTCCTTCCGTCGTCATTGCGAGGAGCGGCAGCGACGAAACAATCCATCTAACCGTGTCTGCGGGCAGATGGATTGCTTCGCGGAGCCTGTCATCCGGCGGCGCTTCGCGCCGACCGGGTGGCTCGCAATGCCAGCAGAATTCATTCACAACCTTTCGGGACAAGCAAAAAGCGTCCTGTGACGCTGTAAGATTAGCCCATGCTGCCCGGCATGAAGCAGCGCGGCCTCGGGTGGCCGTTCAGGTAATACGGCCAGACCATGGTGTGGCCGGCGCGGTTAGGTCCGGTGACGACGGCTTCATCGGGAACGTCGACCCATTCGCCGTCCAAGCGGACACGGTAGTGGCCGTCCTTGGTGTCCCAATCCGCGTCATCGACGCGCGTCGCGTCGGTGCCGTCGCAGCAGGGCCCTTTTCCGCTCTGCAGGCTCTCATACCAGCCGTTCAGCTCGGGATGGTCGTGATCATGGGCCCGGGACGGGCCGATTGCCGCCATCGATAGCAGGGCGGTAAGCACCGTGAGCGTCATACGCAAGCGCGATCTGTTCATCTGGTTCCCAATTCCGGACGCCCATGTCAGGCCAATCCGGAAATGATCACCAGGTTCCTCACATCAATAGGATGATGATTATCATATATTCACATTCGCGAGAGAATGCGGAACGCGGCCGGACCGCCGTCAAGCATTGGGATCGTTTGCATTGGGAAAAAAGAGCTGCTGACCGTTGATCTTGTAGCCCGCGATCGCGCTCTGCCCCTCCGGTGAAATCAGGAAGTCGATGAAGCGCTGGCCGGCTTCCTTCTTCACCGTGGGATGCTTGAGCGGATTGACCAGCATCACCCCGTACTGATTGAACAGCCGCTTGTCGCTTTCAACGAGGACGGCCAGGTCGCCGCGATTTTGGAAGGCCAGCCATGTGCCGCGGTCGGAGAGCACATAGGCGTTCGACGCCGAGGCCATGTTCAGCGCGGCACCCATGCCCTGGCCGATTTCCTTGTACCAGGAGCCGCGGTCGTTCACGATGTCGATGCCGGCGTCTTTCCAAAGCTTCAGCTCGGCAATATGGGTGCCGGAATGATCGCCGCGGGAGACGAACGGCGCGGCTCTGGCCTTGATGGTTTGCAGCGCGGTGAGGACATCCTTGCCCTTGATGCCTGCCGGATCGTCCTTCGGACCGATGACGACGAAGTCGTTATACATCACGGGATAACGCTTCACACCGAATCCCTCCGCAAGGAACTTCTCCTCGGCCGATCTGGCATGAACGAACACCACGTCGGCATCGCCGCGGCGCGCGGTGTCGAGCGCCTGACCGGTACCTTGGGCCAGCACCTTCACCTCGAGACCTGCCTTCTGCTTGACGATCGGGAGCAGGTAACCGAACAGCCCGGAATCCTGGGTTGATGTCGTCGACGCCACGACAATGGTCTGATCTTCCGCCCAACCCGGATGAGTGAAGGTCTGCCAGGCAAGCGCGATGATTGCGAGGATGCGAAGTGAGCCGGACCAGTGCTTCATGCGGGCGATCTCCCTTTGAACAACAGTATCGTTTGGCGCTTCAGCGAGCGGCTAAGATGCGTCCGATCAGGAAGCTCAACGCGCTCACGGTCATCGATAGGATGATGAGGATGATGCCAAGCGCAAGGGCAAGGCTCAGCTCTCCCTTGCTGGTCTCCAATGCGATGGCAGTGGTCATGGTGCGCGTATGCCCGCGCACATTGCCGCCGACGATGATGATCGCGCCGACCTCTGCGATCGCCCGGCCGAAAGCCGCGAGAAACGCGGTCAAGAGCCCGTCGCGTCCGATCGCCATGAGTGTCCAGATGGCGCGCAAGCGCGAGGCGCCGTCGACGAGAAGGGCATCGCCGTAACGAGCCCAGACATCCACCATCGTCCGATGCACCAGGGCAATGACGATCGGAATGCCGAGAATGGCCTGCGCGATCACCATGGCGGTTGGCGTAAACAAAATCCCCAGCGCCCCTAACGGTCCCGATCGGGACAGCAGGAGGTAAACAGCAAGTCCCACCACGACCGGCGGCAATCCCAGGAGCGCATTGACGACGACGATCAACGCAACTCTGCCCCGGATCCGGTAGACGGCCAGCGCCGTACCGATCGGCGCCCCGATCGCGAAGGCAAAGAAGCTCGCGGTCAGGCTGACGCCAAGCGACAGCCCGACGATCTGACGCAGCTGCGGATCAAAGCGGCCGATAAGGCCGGCCGCCAGTTCCAGCGCTTGGGTAAAATCATTCATGGTCCCTACTAAGCCAGACCTCGGCAAATAAGCAAAATCATCGAGGTCTTGAGACCCGCCCCGCTTACCGCTACCAGTGCATCCGGAAGCAATGCCAGGCGCATTGATGATAAGGACGTTTCTCATGGTAAACACGACGGCGGAGCTTGAAGCGCTCCTGATGCAGCGGTCGCTGACCGATCCGCAGCTTTTGGCTGCGGCGGATGCGGCATCGGACTTCCGGATCCTGCCGGATGCCACGGTGATCAAGATCGGCGGGCAGAGCGTGATCGACCGCGGCCGCGCCGCCGTCTATCCGCTGGTCGATGAGATCGTCGCCGCCCGCAAGGCGCACAAGCTGTTGATCGGGACCGGGGCGGGCACCCGCGCCCGGCACCTCTACTCGATCGCGGCCGGACTGCGGCTGCCGGCCGGCGTGCTGTCGCAGCTCGGCGCATCGGTTGCCGACCAGAATGCGGTGATGCTGGGCCAATTGCTGGCCAAGCACGGCATCTCCGCGGTCAGCGGTGCCGGGCTGTCGGCCGTGCCGCTGTATCTCGCCGAGGTCAACGCCGTGATCTTCAGCGGCATGCCGCCCTACGGGCTGTGGATGCGGCCCGCGCCCGAGGGCATGATCCCGCCCTACCGCACCGACGCCGGTTGCTTCCTGGTCGCCGAGCAGTTCGGCTGCAAGGCGATGATTTATGTCAAGGACGAGAACGGCCTCTACACCGCGAACCCGAAGACCTCGAAGGGCGCGACCTTCATTCCGAAGATCTCGGTCGCCGAGATGAAGGCCAAGGGATTGCAGGATTCGATCCTCGAATTCCCGGTGCTCGATCTGCTCGCCTCCGCGCGCCATGTCCGCCAGGTGCAGGTCGTCAATGGCCTCGTCCCCGGCAATCTCACCCGCGCGCTCGCGGGCGAGCATGTCGGCACCATCATCACCGCGAACTGACCAGGGGCACGACTATGGATGACACCATCAAGCACGTCGCTTCGCCGCTCGCGCGCCAGACCCTGCTCGACAGCGATCTCACCCGTCCCGTCGCCGGCGGACGTCCGATTCCGCTGCTGCCCTGGGTGCAGGTGATCAAGATCGGCGGCCGCTCCATCATGGATCGCGGCCATGAGGCGATCCTGCCTGTTGTCGCCGAGCTGCGCGCACTGCTGCCCGAGCACCGCATGCTGATCCTGACCGGCGCCGGCATCCGCGCCCGCCATCTCTACAGCGTCGGCCTCGACCTCGGACTGCCGGTCGGCTCGCTCCAGCCGCTCGCGGCGAGCGAGGCCGGGCAGAACGGCCATATTCTCGGCTGCCTGCTCGCACCGGAGGGCGTGTCCTATATCGAGCATCCGACCATCGCGAGCCAGCTCGCGATTCATCTCTCCGCATCGCGCGCCGTGGTGGGCAGCGCGTTTCCGCCCTATCACCATCACGAGTTTCCGAACTCGCGCATCCCGCTGCATCGGGCGGACACCGGCGCGTTCCTGCTCGCCGATGCGCTCGGCGCCGCCGGGCTGACGATCGTGGAGGATGTCGACGGTGTCTACACCGAGGATCCGAACGGTCCCAACGGCAAGAAGGCGCAGCTGTTGCGCGAGCCCAGCCTCGCCGATCTCGCCGAGCTGAAGGGCACGCTGCCGTTCGATCCCGCGCTGCTCGAGGTGATGGCCAACGCGCGGCACATCGCACGCGTGCAGGTCGTGAACGGCCTCGTTCCCGGCCGGCTCACCGCGGCACTGCGCGGCCAGCACGTCGGCACGATCATCCGCACTGGCGCGCGGCCGGCGTAACTCGAGCGGCGGACTCCGCTTCACCTCGCCCCGCCTGCGGGGAGAGGTCGGAATTCAAGCGCAGCTTGCATTCCGGGTGAGGGGGAGTTTCCGCGGACGCAGCTATCACCGTACGCGCGGATGCAGCCCCTCACCCCAACTCTCTCCCGTTAAGCACGGGGAGAGGGAGCTCAGCGCCATCGCGGCGATTACTTGATCGTTGCGTGCACGGTGATGACCGAGGTGCCGGACGCCTTCGGTCCCTGACCCGTTGCCTTGATGGCAAACGTATCATTGCCCTTGTACTTGGCTTTCGCCCGGTACTCGAAGGTCGACGCGTTGATCTTCTTCAATTTGCCATAGGCCGGCTTCTGCAAGATCGCCGAGTCCGTCACCGTGCCGCGGATCCCGATCGGAATCTGGCAGCTTTCGCCCGAGGCAACGTCGATATCGCCGGTCGAATTCTCGCCCCAATCCGCCAATGTCACCGACATCGAGCATTCCGGCGCGGGTTGCGCCGACAGCGCCGGCGTGACGTCTGATGCTGCAAGGATGAGCGCCACTGCGGCGACCACGATACACGTTTTCATGCAAGGCCCACTGCTGACCGTTTTCGGCGCGGGAATCCTGCAACGTGGCAGCAGGTGTGGCAAGGGCTTCACGGACAGGGCTTCGCGGCACCTGTGTGACGTGTGTCGTCACGCTCAGGCGCTTGTTGCGTCGTCGGAGCGTCCCCATCATCATTGCAGCCCGATCTGATCGGGCCAAAGGCTCGCGTGACCAAGGAAGGGGTTCCAATGGCTGAAAGCAACGACGGTCAGGCAAAGGGTCGACAAGGCGGATTTGCCGGCGTCACGCGCAGGACCCTCGAGCGTCTTGCATTGCCCGGCGATCATCGCGAACTCGTCGTTGCCGAGGTGACCTATCCGCCGGGCGGCGTGGCGCCGCTGCACCGCCATCCCGTTGGCGGCGTGATCTTCATCGTCGAGGGCGTTGCCGAGTCGGCGTATGGCGACGAGGCGCCACGGCAATACCGCGCCGGCGAGACCTTGCAGGATCGCGCTGACATTCCGCACACGCTGTTTCGCAATTGCGATCCGGAGCGGCCGCTGCGCTTCCTGACCATCTACGCGCTCGAGCCCGGGCGCGCCTACACGATGGAGCCGTAAGGCTGCGAGACGCTACCGCCGGCTCGCTTGCGGCTTTGGCGTTGCGCCGGCCAGCGCGGGTGGAACGGCCAGCAGCAGGCAAACCGATTCCACCAGCAGCTCATGGGCACGGTCGACGATATCGTCCAACGAACTGGTCTTCGCGAACATGGCCTGGGCTTCGGCCAGCAACCGCTCGCGCGTGGGAATGCTGGGCAGATGCAGATCGGCCCGGTGCTGCAACAGCACAAGCGCCTCCCGCACCGATAACCCGGTTTCGTGCACCGACGATTTGATGGCCTGCGCGATGTATTCGGGATTGAAACGGCCGGCGAGCTGCTCGGCCGTTCGCTTGATCACGCGCGATCCCAGGCGCTGCTCGTTGCGAAGAACCTGCGCCGGCGGCGCCTTCAGCTTCCGGACGAGGCCGAGCCAGGACAACGCCACCAGGACATAATAGGTCGCATCGATCTCCCACCACCGGAAGCCTTGCCGCGCGCTGCTCTGGTAGGCGTGATGATTGTTGTGCCAACCCTCGCCCATCGTGAACAGGGCCAGCAGCCAGTTGTTGCGGGAATCATCGCCCGTGACATAGCGCTTGCGCCCGTGAACATGGGCAAGCGAGTTGATGCAAAACGTCGCGTGATACAGCAGCACGGTGCTCCAGAAGAAACCGATCACGAGCCCCGGCCATCCGGCAATGAGGAAGCACAGAGCTGCGACCACGATCGCCGGGAGGACCTCCAATTTGTGCAGCCACATCAACTCCGGATAGGCGGCAAAATCCGCGACTTTGGTCAGATCCGTTGCATCATGCTGCCGATAAAAGATCCAGCTGACATGACTGTACAGGAAGCCCTTATGTCGGGGTGAATGCACATCGTGCTCGGTATCCGAATGAAGATGGTGATGCCGGTGTTTCGCGGCCCACCAAAGCACGCTTTTCTGGGCGCTGCTTTGGGCCAGGAACGCGAGGACGAATTGAAACGTCCGGCTTGTTGCGTAAGCCCGATGCGAGAAATACCGATGATAGCCGGCAGTGATCGCAAACATGCGCAGCCAGTACAGGACGATGCAGATTGCAATCGCTTGCCAGGAGACGCCGGTCCAGATCGCCGCCAGACACCCTGCGTGGACCAGCAGAAACGGCAGGACCTGCGGGTACATGATGTCGTCGTGCTGGAGATCGGGATCGATATTGGTGGACACGCGCGCGACCTCGGTTGCTTCGATGCGCGGGCCGCCGGGCCGGGCGGTCTTTGCGCGCTGTTATAAGTAGAACCCCACGGCCGGTAGACAAGTCGCGGGGTCGCGAAAACCAGGGGCTCTGCTAGTACATCGGCTGTCAAAGCAGCATGGCGCCGATTGCCGCAGCTGATGCCGCACGCAGATGTGCCGCTGGATAGGGCACCGGCGCTAATCCTTCTTCGCCGTCAGCCCGTCGACCATCGCACGGGTCAAGGTCGCGATCTCGCTGCGCAGTTGGCCGATCGGCACCGCGATCAGCTTGTGCTCCAGCCCGAGCGCGACCATGCCGTGCACGGCGGAGAACAGGCTGCGCGCGGTGACGCCGAGTTGCGCCGGCGTGCGCTGCGGGAACAGTGCGGCGAGCGGCTTGTAGATGTGACGGAACAATTCCATCTGCTCGGTGATCGCCCATTCCGGCACCGGCTTGCCAGGCTGCATGCGATGCTCGAACAGCGCGCGCCACAGTTCGAGATTGTCGGCGGCGAAGTCGCAATAGGCGACCGCGATCCGCACCAGCATCTCGCGCGGCGCGGCCGCCACGCCGATCTCGGCCAGCGACAGCGAGGCATCGAGCCGGGCCAGCGTGCGTGAGCCGACCCGCAGGATCAGCTCGTCGACATCCTCGACCAGATTGTAGACGCCGCCATTGGCGACTCCGATTTCCTGGGCCAATTCGCGGGTTTTCAGCCCGCCGAGACCCTTTGCTGCAATCGCCCGTTCCGCCGCCTCGATCAGCGCTTCGCGCAATTTTGCACGTCGTTCCAATGCTTTGGACATGTTTTACCCGCCATTAATCACATGCGTGAGCGACGCTCAGATAATTCTTGAGCGATGCTCATTATGTGGTACAAGAGATTCATGAGCGATGCTCATAACAGGGAGCGATGAAATGTTCAAAACTGTTTTCACACTTTTCCGCGGCACCGTTGCGGTGGCCGAAGAGGAACTGCAAGACCGCACCGCGCTGGTCATCCTCGACCAGCAGATGCGCGATGCCGCCGCCGCGGTCGAGCGCTCGAAGCGGTCGCTGGCTCTGGCCATCGCCGGCGACCAGCAGGAAGGCCGCCGGCTCGAGGCCACCAACGCTCGGATCGCCGATCTGGAGGTGCGCGCGTCAGCGGCGCTCGAGGGTGGCCGCGAAGATCTCGCCCGCGAAGCCGCGCAGGCGATCGCCAATCTCGAGGCCGAACGCGATGCCGCGATGACCGCGCGGACGCTGTTCGCCACCGAGATCACCCGGCTGAAGCGCCACGTCGCCAATGCCGAGGCGCGCATCGCCGAGCTCGATCGCGGCCGCCGGCTGGCCCGCGCCTCGGAGGCGGTGCGCTCGCTGCGCCGGAGCGGCATCGAGGCGGCGCGGCCCTATGAGTCGACGCTGCCGGAAGCCGAGGCGACGCTGAAGCGGCTGCGCGAGCGGCAGATCGAGATGCAGGCGGCCGACGACGCGCTGTTCGAGATCGATACCGCCTCGGGACCGCTGGCCACCGCCGAGAAGCTTGCCGAGCAGGGTTTTGGCCCGCGCATGAAATCGACCGCCGACGACGTGCTGGCGCGGCTGAAAGCCAAGCGCCCGAACGCAGCCTGACACCTCAAGCCTGAAACCACACCAACTTCAATCGACATCACATCAAGGAGACGACCATGAACCAGACCATTCAACCCCACAGCAGCAGCTGGGTGACCTTCACTTATGCATCCTTCGCGGCCTCGGCCTTCCTCGTCGGCGTCGGCGTGTTCTTCCTGCCGATCGACCTCTGGATGAAGGGCTATCTGACGATGGGCATCGTGATGTTGGTCCAGACCTGCGTGACGCTGACCAAGACGGTGCGCGACAATTACGAAAGCGGCAAGTTCGTCAACCGCATCGAGGACGCCAAGGCCGAGCGCCTGCTGATGGAAGTGTCCAAGGCGGCCTAAGAAGACGACGTAAGCCGGGAGCCCCATTTCCTCCGCGTCATTGCGAGGAGCGCTAGCGACGAAGCAATCCATCGGCCCGCGTCTGCGGAAGGGTGGATTGCTTCGCTTCGCTCGCAATGACGGACGGCAGCTCTTGCGGCAACTTGTTCCGTTTCCGGAAGGCCTCGTTTACCCTGCGGCGAACAGCGTCAGGTTGCGCTCATGGCTCCTTAACAGGCCGGAGTGCAGAGATCGCGCCCGAGGGACAGAGAAATGGCGTCCACGGACAATCCGACCCCCGCTTCGCGCGGCAGCAAGGGTCTTGCGAAGGCGCGCGCGGCCTTTGACGGCTTGCGCAGCCATGCCGGCTTCTGGCTGAAGGCGCTGTCGCAGCCGACCATCGATCTCACTTTGCGGACCCAGGCCGGGCAGCGCACCCGCATCGTCGAATCTCCCGGCCTGTCGCTGCCCAAGGACGAACTCGACGCGCTGGTCGCGCAGCTGCGCATGGTTGCCGCGAAGACGCTGCCTGCCGAGAGTCTGAGCTACGGCATCTTCTCCGGCGAGCCGGAACGGCTGTCGCGCGCGGTCGTCACCTTGATCTCGGAGGAAGACACCGGGCGACCGATCGCCTTCAACGCGCTGTCGGTGATGGACGTGCCGCTCGACGGCGAGCCGGCTGAAGTGACCCATCTCGGCCTCGTGATGGTCGATCCCGATGTGCGCGGGCAGGGGCTGTCCTGGGTGCTTTACGGCCTGACCGCGCTGGTGCTGTTCGCCCGCGACGGCTTGCGGCCGAAATGGGTCTCCAACGTCACCCAGGTGCCGGCGGTGGTCGGCATGGTCAGCGACACCTTCTCGGACGTGTTCCCGTCGCCGCTACCAGGTGCGCGGCAGAGCTTTGCGCATCTGCAGCTGGCGCGCGGCATCATGGCCCGGCACCGTGCGGTGTTCGGCGTCGGCGAGGAAGCCGGCTTCGACGAGGCGCGCTCGGTCATCACCAATGCCTATACCGGCGGCTCGGACGCGCTGAAGAAGACCTTCGAGATCGCGCCGAAACATCGCAACGCGATCTACAATGAATTTTGCGAGCGCGAGCTCGACTACGGCCGCGGCGACGATGTGCTGCAACTCGGCCGCATCGATCTGGCCGGCGCGCGCCGTTACGTCATGAGCGAAGTGCCCTCGGGCTCGCTGCCAGCATTGCTCGCGGCATCCGCGATGCTGGCCCTGCAGCGGCTGGTGCTGCCGGTGGTCTACTGGCTGGACGACAGCCGCGCCTTCGGCACCCTGCGTCCGCGCAAGCAGGAGAGCGGGGCCGCGCGATGAATTTCGACTATTACTCGTTCACCGGCCGCAACATCGGCTTCATCGACGAGCATGAGCAGCAGCTCTTGCGCCAGGCGCGGGTGTTCGTCTGCGGCGTCGGCGGCATGGGCGGCGCGGCCTTCATGGCGCTGGCGCGCACCGGCGTAGGCAAGTTCGTGATCGCCGACATCGATCGCTTCGAAGTCTCCAACCTCAACCGCCAGGTGTTCGCCTTCGCCGACGAGGTCGGCCGCGAGAAGGCGGCGGTCGCCGCGGAAGCCGCCAAACGCATCAACCCGACCATCGAGATCGAGGTGCTCGGCGAGAACTGGACCAGCGAGCTCGCCGGGATCGCCGAACGATGCCCTGTGATCGTCAACGGCATGGACGATATCGCCGCCGGCGTGCATCTGTACCGGACCGCGAAAGCCGCCGATGCGACCGTGATCGACGCCTATATGTCGCCGCTGCCGTCGGTGATCGTGGTGCGTCCGCATGATCCGAGGCCCGAGCAGCGCCTTGGCTTTCCGACGCTGGGCAAGAACTGGACCGAGATCACCGACGACGACCGCCGCGCCGCGATGCGGGCCGAGATCGAGCACGTGATGCTGCATTCCTCCTCGCGCAACTATGTCGATCTTGCGATCGCCGGCGAGGTGGCGGCCGGCCGCCGCAGCCGGATGTCGTTTGCGCCGATGGTGATCTCGACCGGGATGCTGATGGCCTATGAGGCGATTGCGCTGATCCTCGGCCGCCGCTCCGGCACCGATTGCCGCGGCTGGTTCCTCAACCCGCACCGGCCCGCGATCGAGAAGCCGCGCAATGCGCTGGTCGCGGCCTTGATGCGTCCGCTGGTCCGGCGCGCCATTGACGAGTTGACGAGCGGCAAATGACATCAGGGGTGATCGCCGATTCCGTCGTCAATCTCTGCGGCGCCATCGGCGTCGCCGTGGCGATGATGACGTTCTACCGCCGCGATCCAAGGAGCCCGCTGACCCGCCGCCTGCTGCTCGCGCTCGGCGTGATCGCGCTTCTATTTCTCGACCGCGGCTTAGCGTGGTGGAGCGGAAGCTTCGTGCTCGACCGCCTCTCGGTGATCCCGGCCGCGCTGATCCCGCTCGGCGCGCTGATCGTCACCGAAGGCATCCTGCGCCGGCATGCGCCGCGCGCGGTCAAGGTCGCGGCGCTTGCCGGCGGCATTCTGCTCGGCCTCGGCGGCACATTCGGGCTGCAACGCTTTGCGATGCCCTATGCGATCACGCTGGCGCTATTCCAGCTGCTGGGCTTTGCCACCTGCGCTGTGCTGCTGGCGACGCGCGACCGCGCCGCGCTGATGGCCTCGGAGAACCGTAGCATCGGCCGCATGGCGGTCGGCGCGCTGGTGGTGATCCCGTTCATCCTGACCGATTTCCGCACGCTATTCCCCCACATTCCGGTCCGGCTCGGCGCGCTGGGTGCGCTGCTCACGGTCACCGTGATGCTGATCGCCGGCGGCGGCGCCGAGACCCGCCGCCACGGACTTGCGATGATGGCGCTGCGGCTGATCTCTTCGGGCCTGCTCGGGCTCGCCGCCAGCTTCATGGCGCCCGATGTCGATGCCGCGCAGATGGTGCGGTTCGTCGCGGTCGCGATCGCCGGCGTGCTGACCATCGGGCTGATGACCGATGCGCTGCGCGCGCTGTTCGAATCCCAGGAGCCCGGCGTGCTTAATTCGGTCGCGACCTCGCCGGCGCAGACCCGCGAGCAGTTGATCGCCGAGCTGGCGCGGCACCCGATCTTCGAAAGCGCGCAGCGCTTCCGCGAACGCGATCTTGCGCTCTACGATCCGCCGCTGCTGCGCGACGTCCTGTCGACGCGGCGCGTGCTGCGCCGTCCCGACGCGCCGTGGGGCCTATCGCCGATCGACCCGGCCGCCGAGCGCCTCATCTCGCTGATGACGGCCAACAGCGCCACCCATGTCATCGTGCTCGCGCATGATCCGCTCGATCTGATCGTGCTGGCGGTGCCGGTCACCGCGGCCGATCCCGCCACCGAAACCGCGTTGGCGCTGGTCAGGCGGCTGTTGGCATTGACCCCGGAGGCCAAATGACGCTTGAGATCCGCGAGGGCGATCGCAAGGCGGCATTCGACGCCGCGCTCAACGCCTATGGGCGGGACAGCCTCTACGTACCGCCCCTGTGGAGCGATTTCGACCGGATGTTCGACCCGGCGAAGAACCCGTTGATCACCGAAGGCCATGGCCGCTATGCGCTGTTCTCGGCGCATCGCGACGGCAAGCCGGTCGGCCGCATCGCCGCCTCGATCCATGACGCGTCGAACCGCAAGCACGGCACCCGTCACGGCGCGTTCGGCTTCTTCGACTGTATCGACGATGTCGAAGTCGCCGATGCGCTGCTGCGCGCCGCCGAGCAATGGCTGTCCGCGCGCGGCATGAGCCGGGTCGCCGGCAATTTCAATCTGACGGCGATGCAGCAGATCGGCGTCATGACCGATGGCTTCGACCACGCCCCGTTCACCGACATGATGTGGTCGCCGCCGCATATCGCGCGGCACCTCGAACGCGCGGGCTATGCCGCGACCTTCCCGATGACGACGTTCGAGATCGCGCTTCACGGCGGCAAGCCGGAGCAGCTGCTCGGCGACAAGCAACGCGCGGTGCTCGCCGATCCGGGTTTCGTCTGGCAGCCGATCAAGCGTTCTGCCTTCAAGGCGAGGCTGGAGGATGCGCGGCTGATCCTCAATGACGGCTTCGCCGACAACCCGATGTTCGTGCCGCCGACCGCGGCCGAATATCTGTTCCAGGCCGGCGACATGATGTGGATCATCGACAAGCGGATTTCGACCGTGGTCTATCACCGCGGCCGTCCCGCTGGCGCGATCATCGCGATCCCGGACCTCAACCCATTGATCAAGGCGATCGGCGGCCGGGTCGGGCTATTGGCACCGTTCAGATTCGTGCAGCACCGCATGCTGAACACGCGTGCGGTTCTGATCTATCAGTCGGTCTGCCGCGATCTGCACAATCGCGGCCTCAACGGCGCGATGCTTTACCGCACCGCGCTGGCGTTGCAGCAGGCCGGCTATCGGACGCTCGGCGGCACCTGGATATCGGATATCAACGCTCCGTCGCTGCGCCAGGTCGAGAAGGCCGGCGCCACGCCGCTGCACCGGCTGCATCTGTTCACCAAGCGGTTGGCGGCGGCATGAGCGCCCTGACGCCGGATCTGCTGCGCGAGCTGGTCGCGGAGGCGCGGCTGGCGCCGAGCGTCCACAATATCCAGCCGACGCGCTGGCGGCTGCTCGACGACGGGCGGCTGGCGCTGGTCGACGATACCAGCGTGCGCGCGCCGGTCGCGGACCCGGCGGGGCATGATGTCCTCGTCTCGCACGGCGCGGCGCTGGAGGGCATGAGCCTTGCGCTCAACCGCCGCGGCTTCGCGATCACGGCCATGACCACGATCGAGCAGCCGCTGTCGCCGCAATTTGCCGCGCTGTGCAGCTTTGCGATCAGGCAAGGCGTCGCGCCCGATCCGCTGGCTGATCATGCGGCGCGCCGGATGTCATGGCGCGGCAAGTTCGTGGCGTCGCCGGATGACGGCACATCGCTGGCGCAGCTTGCCGTCGCGCGTGACGATCTGATCTGCATCTGTGATCGCCAGGCGATCGCCGATATTGCCGGCTGGGCCGACCAGGCCGAGTTCTCCTTTGTCCATGGTGACGACTACAGGGCCGAGCTGCTGGCATGGATGCGGCTGTCGCCCGATCATCCGCACTATCTGCTCGATGGTCTCAATCGCGATGCGCTGGCCATGAATGCGGTGGAGGTCACCGCCGCACGCTACGTGCTCGGCGGCCTGTTCAAGCCGCTGGATCGTCTCGGTCTCGCCGCAATGCTGCTCGCCGATCGCGCCAAGACCATCTCGGCAGCGGCGATCGTGCTGTTCTGCCGTCCGGTCGGTGAGGATCCACTCACGACGGGGCGGCACTTCTATCGCAGCTGGCTCGAGATCGATCGCGCGGGCTTCGCGGCATGTCCGATCTCGGCCCTGGCAGATCATCCCGACTTCAACGATCGGCCGCGCAAACTCGGCCGGATCGGCGCGGATCTGCGCCTCGTCAACGTGTTTCGCGTCGGCAGGCCGGCAAAACCGTTGAAACCCCGGCATTTCCGACTGCCGGTCGAGCAACTCATCATCTAGGATGCGCTCACAAAAAGAGCGCGATAGCCGCTGTCAAAGCTTCACGGGGTCGTGCTATGACGCCGCCCGCTAACCAATGACCGGTGGGGATGATGTCGAAGCAATCGCTGCGCGAAGAGGCCGAGCGCCTGATCCGCGAGACCATGGAAAAGCGGAACCTGGTCATCAAGCAGGGCACCACCCGGATCGAGGCGGTCTGCGGCAAGTGCGGCGCGCCGAACCGGGTTCAGGCGGAAAAGGGCCAGTCCCGCGTCAAGTTCACCTGCAAGAACTGCGACCACAAGCAGGAAACGCTGTAGGCGTGTCTGTTGCGTAGGGTAGGGTTAGCTGACCGATCCTGCGATTCTGTTTGTACCGTCATCCTGAGGAGCGCGCTCTTGCGCGCGTCTCGAAGGATGAATCGGCCACAGGCCGGGCCGTCGATCCTTCGAGACGCGCTACGCGCTCCTCAGGATGACGGTGATAGTGGGTGACCCGGTTACGCCGTCGGCTGCGCTACGGAGCTGATGTTTACTTGAACACTTCGCACACCGTTGTGCGATCCGGCGCGACCCGCCCCGCGGTCCGCAGCGAGACGTTGTGCCACCAGGCATCCAGCGCGGGACGGTCGCAGGCGAGCTTCACGCTCATGCCGCCGGCGAATTTGATCCAGTCGGCAAAGCTTGCGCGCGACACCGCGATGACGACCGGAATATCGGCACCGAGCGCGCGATCGATCACGAAGCCGAGGCCCTTGCCGTCGCGTTCGCGCTTGCCGAAGCGGTTGACGATGACGAGATCGGCGCCCGCCGAAAGCGCGTCGGCGACGCGAACGCCGGCATCGTGCAGCCGCGACAGATCGAGCTTGCAGCCGGTGGCACCTGGATTCTCAGGACTTTGGCTCGGCGGCTGCGCCAGCAGCAGCGTCTCGCCGCTATGCACCAGCACCGCGGACAGGCTGGAATCGGCGCATTGGCCCGTCTGCACCATGCCGACCACGCGTGTGCCCTGCGTCTTCAGATCGGCGGCGAAGTCGCGCAGCACGGCGTCAGGATCGTCGTTGTCGTCATAGACCAGGGCGGCGAGGTCGCATTGGGCGTCGAACATGGTGGGCTCTGTTCGTTGTGGAGGAGAGGGGCGGGCCGCCGCGTCAAGGGTTACCAAGGGTTACCAAGCGTTGCCAAGGCGTGGCGGCCGCATGTTTCCTTCGGATCAGGCGGCCGGCGGGCCGTTGATGATTTGCAGCTGGGTGAATTCGGCAAGGCCTTCCTCGGCGAATTCGGTGCCGATGCCCGACTGCTTGGCGCCGCCGAACGGAATGTTCGGCGCCATGTCGAGGTGCTTGTTGATCCACACCGTGCCGGCCTCGATCCGGGTCGCGATCTCATGCGCCCGTTTGATGTCGGACGACCATACTGAGGCGCCGAGGCCGTAGGTGGTGGCGTTGGCGCGACGGATCACGTCGTCCTTGTCGGAATACTTGATGACCGGCAGCACCGGACCGAACTGCTCCTCGTCGACCAGCTTGGAGCCTTCCTTGATGTCGCGCACGATGGTCGGCTCGATGAAGTAGCCGGGACGGTCCATTGCGGCGCCGCCGGCGATCACGTTGCCGTTCTTGCGGGCATCGTCGAGGAACGCCTTCACCTTCTCGTACTGCATCTTGTTTTGCAGCGGCCCGAGTTTTGTTCCTTGCTTGGAGCCGTCATCGACGACGGTGTTCTTCGCGATGGCGACCAGCTCGTTGCAGATCTCGTCATAGACGGACTCGTGCACATAAAGCCGCTTGATGGCGAGGCAGACCTGGCCGGAGTTCTGGAACGCGCCTTCGAAGATGCCGGGCGCGACCTTCTTCGGGTCGACGTCGTCGAGCACGATGCCGGCATCGTTGCCGCCGAGCTCGAGCGTGATCCGCTTCAACGTCTGCGAAGCGCTTGCCATCACCTTCTGGCCGGTTGCGGTCGAGCCGGTGAACGAAATCTTGCGGATGTCCGGATGCTTGGTCATGTGATCGCCGAGATCGTTGGCGTCGGCGATGAAGTTCAGCACGCCCTTCGGCAGGACGTCCTTGACCAACTCGGCAAAGCGCAGGGAGGCCAGCGGCGTGGTCGGTGCGGGCTTCACCACCAGGGTGTTGCCGGCGAGCAGCGCCGACGGCAGCTTGAACGCCAGGATCAGCAGCGGATAGTTCCAGGGAATGATCGCGCCGACCACGCCGAGCGGGCGGCGATAGGCCTCGACCTTGCGGTCGCCGGAATTCTCGATCACGCGCATCGGCAGTTCGAGCGAGCCGAGATCGCGGAAGAAGCCGGCCATGCCCATCACTTCGCCGGTGGCGTCCGCGAGCGGCTTGCCCTGCTCGCTGGTCAGGATCCGCGCCAGCTCGTTGGTGTTGGTTTCGATCACCTCGGCCATCTTGATGATGAGCTTGCGGCGCTCCGCCATCGGCGTGGCGGCCCAGGCCGGGAAGGCGGCCTTCGCGGCGGCGACCGCCTTGTCGAGCTGTTCCTTGGAGGCGCGCGGGCACTGCGCCACCACCTCTTCGGTCGCCGGATTGAGCACCGGCATCGTGCTGTCGCCGGGTACCATTTTGCCGTCGATGAGAAGACTGTAATCACTCATAGGCTTCGCTCTCCCTGGTGAAACGGGCCGTTCGGGCCTCGCTATATCCTATCATATATCACGGTTGCGGAATGGAAGCCACGGCCGTGAGCGGCGCGCCCCGGGGCACCGCTCCGGAGCCGTGTGCGCTTCAATCTATTCTAACGGCATCTGCGACCATGCCGGACCGGCAGCCTCTATACTTGGGGCTGGACGCTCGTCGTCTTCGCGATATATTGTAATGAATATAACGAGATCCGGAGTGCCGGCATGCAGATCGAAACCCAGGAACTCACAACCTGCGAAGTCGCGTCCGACGGCTGCGCGATTTCGCTGGGGTTCGTGGACGGCAAGGGTGAGCCCGCCACCATCCGCCTGTCGATCAACCAGGTCGGCGCGCTGGTGATGACGTTGCCCGGGCTGATCAGCAAGGCGTTGCAGACCCGTTTCGGCGACCGGTCGCTGCGCTACGCCTATCCGCTGGACTCATGGATCATCGAGCAGTCGACCGATCCGGCCCAGGGCATGATGACGCTCACCACATCCGACGGCTTCAGCGTCTGCTTCTCGATCCCGCGCGCCCAGCAGAGCGAGCTCGGCGAGGCGCTGGTGGCGCAGCCGGCGACACGGGTGCACGTGCGGGCGAATTAGGGCGCGCTAATCCCTCGTCATTCCGGGGCGCGCGAAGCGCGAGCCCGGAATCCATCAGGCCGCAGGCTCTGTGGTGAAATGGATTCCGGGCTCAGCCCTTTGGACCGCCCCGGAATGACGAGAGCATCAAGATTTCACTTCCCCTTCACGAATGCGGCAAATGCATCGCCGTAATCCTTGTGCCAGCGCGACAGCGGCGGGCGGTTCTCGACGATGTCGCCGGCAGCCCACAGGATGCGGCGTTCGTCGAGCGCGCGCGGCACATCGTTGTCGGGGCAGAGGATGTAGAAATCGCCGGCTCCGAGGCGCTCGATCATGAAGTCGACGGTCTGTTCCGATGTCCAGGCGCCGGCCGGCTTCTCGGTGCGGCCGCGCGCGGTCAGCCCGGTGAAGACGAAGCCCGGGATCAACAGATGTGCCGTGAGCTTGCAGCCGTCGGTGTTGCGCAACTCATGCTGCAGCGCCTCGGTGAACGCCTTCACGCCGGCCTTCGAGACATTATAGGCGGGGTCGCCCGGCGGTGTGGTGATGCCCTGCTTGGAGCCGGTGTTGATGATCAGCCCGGGCCGGCCGTGCTTGATCATGTTGGGTGCGAAGGCCTGGGTGCCGTTGATCACGCCCCACAGATTGACGCCGAGGATGCGCTGCCAATTGTCCGCGGGTCCGAACATCGCGCTGCCGGGCTGAATGCCGGCATTGTTCATCAGGATGTCGGTGCCACCGAATTTTTTGGCGACGGCGGCCTCGAGGTTTGCGACCTCGTCGGCCCGGCTGACATCGACCGCTGCCGTCATGATATCAGCCGCACCGCCGGATGCCGCAGACGACAGTTTTGCCGCAGCCGCCTTCAGCCGGTCGTCGCCGAGATCGGCGATGCAGACCTTCATCCCGGCCTCGGCAAACCGCAATGCGGCGGCAAAGCCGATGCCGGATGCGCCGCCGGTGATCACGGCAACATGATTAGCTGATATCACGGGGTGGGGCATCACTGGTCTCCGGACACATTTGTGGCTGAGGTTCAAAATCCATCGTACCATGCACGCCGGCGCATGGGAGGTTTTCATGCGTGCCGCCCTCGACAACGCTTGCTCGGCTTTACGGTTTCGCCCCTGCGTTGTAAAATCGCCGATATAACGCTTCCAGAAGACCTCAGCCGACAATTTGACAGGGAGTGCAAACATGGCTGTTTCGCAGGCTATTCCGATCACGCGCCATCCTTACGCCGACGGCTCCTACAAGAAGATGCTGATCGACGGCAAATGGGTCGACGCCGCCTCGGGCAAGACGTTCGAAACCCACAACCCCGCAACCGGCGAATTGCTCGCGACCGTCGCCGAGGGCGATGCCGAGGACATCAACCGTGCGGTCGCCGCTGCGCGCCGCGCCTTCGAAGGGCCATGGAGCAAGGTGAAGCCGTTCGAGCGGCAGAACCTGCTGCTCAAGCTCGCCGAGCTGGTCGAAGCCAATTTCGAGGAATTGTCCCAGCTCGACACGCTCGACATGGGCGCGCCGATCAGCCGCACCCGCGGCAACCGGCTGCGCGCGCTCGGCATGCTGCGCTACTACGCGGGCCAGGCCACCGCGATCCATGGCGAGACCATCGAGAACTCGCTGCCTGCCGAGATCTTCTCCTACACGCTGAAGGAGCCGATCGGCGTGGTCGGCGCCATCATCCCCTGGAACGGGCCGCTGACCGCCTCGATCTGGAAGATCGGCCCGGCGATCGCGACCGGCTGCACCGTGGTGCTGAAGCCGGCCGAGGAATCGCCGCTGACCTCGCTGCGCATCGGCGAGCTCTGCATGGAAGCCGGCATTCCGCCCGGCGTCGTCAACGTGGTGCCGGGCTATGGCGAGACCGCGGGCGCCGCGCTCGCCAATCATCCCGATGTCGACAAGGTCGCCTTCACCGGTTCGCACATCACGGGACAATCGATCATCCGCGCCTCGGCCGGCAACCTCAAGCGCGTGTCGCTCGAGCTCGGCGGCAAGTCGCCGGACATCGTGTTCGCCGACGCCGATCTCGATGCGGCGGTGCCGGGCGCGGCGATGGCGGTGTTTGCCAATTCCGGGCAGATCTGCAGCGCCGGCACCCGGCTGTTCGTCGAGCAGAAGGTCTATGACGAATTCGTCGGCCGCGTCGCCGAGTTCGGCAAGAAGCTGCAGGTCGGCAATGGCCTCGATCCCAACACCCAGATCGGGCCGCTGGTGTCGCAGCAGCAGATGGACCGTGTCTCCGGCTATCTCGACATCGGCCAGCAGGAAGGCGCCAAGGCGCTGGCCGGCGGCGGCCGCCTCACCGAGGGCGCGCTGTCGAAGGGCTATTTCGTGCAGCCGACCGTGTTTGCCAATGTGCAGGACAGCATGCGCATCGCGCAGGAGGAGATCTTCGGCCCGGTGATCTCGGCGATCTCGTTCAAGGATCCGGACGAACTGATCAAGCGCGCCAATGCCACCACCTTTGGCCTCGGCTCCGGCGTTTGGACCACCAATGTCAGCAAGGCGCACCAGGTCGCGAAGGCGCTGCGCGCCGGCTCGGTCTGGGTCAATTGCTACCAGGCGATGGATCCGGCGGTGCCGTTCGGCGGCTACAAGATGAGCGGCTACGGCCGCGAGTCCGGCAAGCAGCACGTCGAGGAGTATCTCAACGTCAAGGCGGTCTGGATCAAGACGGGCTAGGGCCGCTTCTTACCTCTCCCCGCTTGCGGGGAGAGGTCGCCGCGCGTTTGCGCGGCGGGTGAGGGGGTACAGGTCTCAACGATCGGCGCGCTCGCTACCGCATGATTTCGGAATATTAGAATACCGCCCCGAACGCCACCCGCTCCTTTGCATGGGGTTGTTTTTCGATATTTTTGCAATAAGCCGTTGCGACGGCCTTGCGCCTACCGCCCTGCGGCCTTCCGTGGCTTGCCGATGTCGCTGCGCAGCGCTTCGAGATCCTTGCGGACCGCGGTCGCCGCATCGCGTTCGATCTTGCGGTAGCGTGCCACCAGGGACAGGCCGAACGGGGTCAGCACCGCGCCGCCGCCGTTCTTGCCGCCGGTCTGCCGTTCCACCGCCGCCTGGCGGCAGATGCGGTTGATCTCGTCGACCAGGTCCCAGGCGCGCTTGTAGCTCATGTCCATGGCGCGGCCGGCGGCCGAGATCGAGCCGCATTGCTTGATCTGCTCGAGCAGCAGGATCTTGCCCGGCCCGATGCGGTCTTCGGCATCGAGATCGATGCGGACGCTCAATGAGGGGAGCGATGTGGCGCTCGTTTTCGACATGGCAAGCCTGCTTGTCTGTTCGCTAGATTGCCACTACCTGCTTTTGCGAACAAGATGAACCCGTGAGATAACGGGCATGATCCGGAAAAGTGGCTACCGGTTTTCCGACAAGATCATGCCCACACCATAACGGAAACCACATCAGAATAATCGGGGTAGGCATGAATTCTCCGTCGCTGTTTTCGCCGCTCAAGGTTGGTCCCTATGAGCTGAAGCATCGGGTCGTGATGGCGCCGCTGACGCGGATGCGGGCGGCGCGGCCGAGTCTGGCGCCGCGGCCGATGAATGCGGAATATTATGCGCAGCGCGCCACGCCCGGCGGCCTGCTGATCGCGGAGGCCTCGCCGGTGGTCGCCACCGGCTTCGGCAATCCCGGCGTCCCCGGCATCTACAGCGAGGCCCAGATCGCGGGTTGGCGCGAGGTGGTGGACGCCGTGCACGCCAAGGGCGGGTTGATCTTCCTGCAGCTCTGGCACGTCGGCCGCGTCTCGCATTCCTCGTTCCAGCCCAATGGCGCGCTGCCGGTGGCGCCGTCGGCGGTCGCGATCCCCTCCGAGTTCAAGTGCATGACGGCGGACGGCAAGGTGGTCGAGTACGAGACGCCGCGCGCGCTCGAAACCAGCGAGGTCGCGCTGATGGTCGAGGCCTACCGGCAGGGCGCGAAGAACGCGCTTGCCGCCGGCTTCGACGGCGTCGAGATCCATGGTGCCAATGGCTATCTGATCGAGCAGTTCCTGCAATCGCGCAGCAATCAGCGCACCGACCGGTATGGCGGCGGAATCGAGAACCGCGTCCGCTTCCTGCTGGAGGTGACGCAGGCGGTGACCGAGGTGTGGGGCGCCGACCGCGTCGGCGTGCGGCTCTCGCCCTACGGCATCGCCAACGGCAGCGGCGAGGCCGACCCGATGCCGCTCTACAGCCACGCCATCAAGGCGCTGGACAAGTTCGGGCTCGCCTATCTGCATTTCATCGAGCCGCGCGCCTCCGGCACCGGCCGCGCCGAGGTCGATTGGCAGAACGTGCCGTCGGCGATGGTGCTGTACCGTCCGATGTGGAGCGGCGTGCTGATCACCGCCGGCAATTTCGTCGGCGAAACCGCCGCGAGCGCGGTCGCCGACGGCCATGCCGATGCGATCGCGTTCGGCCGCTACTTCATCTCCAACCCGGATTTGCCGCGTCGGCTGCAGCGCGGCTATCCCTTGACCAAGTACAACCGCGCCACCTTCTACGCCGGCGAGGAGAAGGGCTATACGGATTATCCCGAGCACGACGAATTGGCGCAGGCGTAGACGCGACCCGCGTCATTGCGAGGAGCGAAGCGACGAAGCAATCCATCGCTCCACAGACGCGGCTCGATGGATTGCTTCGCTTTGCTCGCAATGACGGTGTTTATATGTTTCCGGACGACGAGTTCGAGCCGACGAAAAAGCCAAAACCCGTGGCACTCGCAAAGCCCGCTTCCGGCCGATGCCTGTGCGGCAAGGTGCGGTTCGAGATCGACGTGCCGGCGCGCTGGGCCTGGCACGATCACACGCAGGCCAGCCGCCGTGCCCACGGCGCCGTCTACGCGACCTATGTCGGCAGTTGGAAGAAGCGCTTCCGCATCATCCAGGGCGCAAGTGAGCTGTCGCGCTATGAGGATGCCGCGAGCAACACCGTGCGCAGCTTCTGCGCCAATTGCGGCACGCCAATCATCTACGAACGCGCGCGGTCGCCGCACATGGTCAACATCCCGCGCGCGCTGTTCTCGGGTCGCACCGGCCGGCAGCCGCTGTACCACATCGCGATCGAGGAATTGCAGGAATGGGCCTACACCGGCGAGCCGCTGGTGCCGCTGAAGGGCTATCCCGGTGTGGTCTGGCAGCGCTCGAAAAAGAAGAAGCGCAGCGAGCGCGAGGGGATGTTCTAGCGCCCGCCCGGCATCAGGCGCGCGCCTGCGGAATGCGGCCATGACCGGCCGCTCGATTGCTCCACAAGCGCAAGTTTGGTCATCTCCCGGTTCCGTCGGCCAACGCGCCGACGGGCCTGGAGGGAACATGAAGAACCGCATTACCGGCCGCTCGGCCTTTCTGGCGTTGCTGAAGGATGAAGGCGTCACCCATCTGTTCGGCAATCCCGGAACCACCGAACTGCCGATCATGCATGCGCTAAAGGACCATCCCGATCTCACCTATGTGATGGCGATGCAGGAGAGCCTGGTGGTCGCGATGGCCGACGGCTTCAGCCGTGCCTCGGGCAAGCTGGTCGCCTGCAACGTCCATGTCGCGCCCGGCCTCGGCAATGCGATGGGCTCGCTCTATAACGCGAGCTTCACCGGCACGCCGCTGATCCTCACCGCCGGGCAGCAGGAGCAGGGCCACGGCCTCACCGAGCCGGTGCTCTACGGTCCGCTGGTCCAGATGGCGACGCCGCTGGTCAAATGGGCGGTCGAGGTGACCCGGCTGGAGGATTTGCCGCGCATCGTGCGCCGCGCCGCCAAGATTGCCACCACGCCGCCGACCGGGCCGGTGTTCATCTCGTTGCCCGGCGATATCCTCAATGCCGAGGCCGGCATCGAGCTCGGCCGTTCCACCCGGGTCGACAGCCGCGTCAGGCCGTCGGAGGAGTCGCTGAAGGCACTGGCCGCGCGCATCCTGAAAGCCGAGCGTCCGGTGATCATCGTCGGCGACGAGATCGTCAAGAGCGATGCGCTGCGCGAGGCCGCCGATCTCGCCGAAACGCTGGGCTGTCCGGCCTGGCAATCGTCGACGCCCTATGGTTCGCATTTCCTCTCCGAAAGCCCGAGCTTCATGGGCGCGATCGCGCGGTTGCAGAAGGTCGCCCGCGACGTGCTGGCGCCGCATGATCTTTTGATCGCGCTCGGCGGCGATCCGCTGCGGATGTCGGTCTACAGCGAGGTCGATCCGTTGCCGGACGGGCTCTCGATCGTGCAGGTCGGCCTGGTCGACAGCGATCTTGCCAGGAACTATGGCGCTGAGATCGCGGTCAAGGCAGATGTGAAGGAAACGCTGCGCGCACTGGTGCCGGCACTCAAGGAAGCGGGCGGCAGCGCGCTGGAGGCGCGCGCAAGGCAAGGCCTCGCGGCGCTTGCAGCGAAGAATTGGACGGCGAAGCGCAAGGCGCTGGTCGAGCAGATCTCGAAGGCGAACCAAACCTCGCCGATCGATCCGGACTGGCTGGCGCTGCAGGTCGTCGAGGCGATGCCTGATAACGCGATCCTGGTCGACGAGGGCCTGACCTCGTCGCGGCAGATCATCGCGCTGCGCGCGCATCGCGATCGCTACGGCTATCACGCGCTGGCGTCGGGCGGCATCGGCTGGGGTCTGCCGGCATCGGTCGGCGTCAGCCTTGCCAATCCGCAGCGCCCGGTGGTCTGCTATTCCGGCGACGGCTCGTCGATGTATTCGATCCAGTCGCTGTGGACCGCGGCCAACCACAAGCTGCCGCTCACCTTCATCATCGTCAACAATGGCGGCTATCGCATCATCAAGCAGCGCCTGCTCGCCTTCCATGGCGACGACAATTATGTCGGCATGGATTTCATCGATCCGCCGGTCGATTTCACCGGCGTCGCGCGCTCGCTCGGGCTCGAGGCCATGAAGGTCACCGACCCGCAGGAGCTGAAGGGCGTGCTGAAGTCGGCCTTCAGCCGTCCGGGTGCGAAGCTGATCGAGGTGGTGGTCAGCAATGCGGTGAATTGAGTTTCACTGAGCGCCCAATCCATCCCCGTCACCCTGAGACGCGCGCAAGAGCGCGTTCCTCAGGATGACGGGACTCCAATCGTAGGTTGGGTTAGAAGGCGTAACCCACCGGCGGTCTCTCATCCACACCGGCGCCTGTTGGACGAAGGCGGTGGGTTACGCTGGCGCTAACCCACCCTACGCAGTTCGATTCACGCGATACCGGCTTGCCGGATGCGTCGCATCGAGCTTCGCACGCCCCTCGCCGAACAGCTTCTCGCGCAGCGTGCCCTTTGCGTACTCTTTCTTGTAGCGGCCGCGCTTCACGAGCTCCGGCACCAGCATGTCGGCGATATCCTCGAAATCGCCGGGCGAGATCGCGAATGCGACGTTGAGGCCGTCGACGTCGGTGTCCTCGAACCATTGCTCGATCTTGTCGGCGACCTGCTCCGGCGTGCCGACCACCACAGGGCCGGCGCCGCCGATGCCGACATGCTCGGCGACCTCGCGCACGGTCCAGACCCGGTCGGGATCGGCGCGGGTGACATTGTCCATCGCGGAGCGGCCGGCGTCGTTCTGCACGTGCCGTACCTCCTGGTCGAGCGAATAGGTCGAGAAGTCGACGCCGGTCCAGCCCGACATCAGCGCCAGCGCGCCCTCATGGCTGATATGGCTGCGATACTCGGCGTATTTCGCCTGCGCCTCCGCCTCGGTCGGCGCGACCACGACGCACATCATCGAGAACATCAGGATCTCGGCCGCGTTGCGGCCCTTTGCGGCGGCGAGCTCGCGGATCGCCGACACCCGGGGGCCGATCACCTTCGCCGACGGGCCCGACATGAACACGCATTCGGCGTGCTCGGCGGCGAACTGCCGGCCGCGCGGCGAGGTGCCGGCCTGGTAGAGCACCGGCGTGCGCTGCGGCGACGGCTCCGACAGATGGATCGCGTTGAGCCGGTAGTTGGCTCCCTCGTGCTGCACGCGATGCACCTTCTTTGGATCGGTGAAGATGCCGCGCGCGACGTCGCGGATCGCGGCGTCGTCCTCCCAGCTGCCTTCCCAGAGCTTGTAGACCAGCTCCATATATTCGTCGGCGAGCTCGTAGCGGTCGTCATGCGCGGTCTGCTTGTCCTTGCCGGCGCCGCGCGCGGCACTATCGAGATAGCCGGTCACCACGTTCCAGCCGACCCTGCCGTTGGTCAGATGGTCGAGCGTCGACATCCTTCGGGCAAACGGGTAGGGCGGCTCGAAGGAGAGATTGCTGGTGACGCCGAAGCCGAGATTTTCAGTCACTGCGGCCATCGCCGGGATCAGCATCAAGGGCTCGTTGGCCGGGGTCTGCGCCGCGTTGCGCAGCGCCGCATCCGGATTGCCGGCATAGACGTCGTAGACGCCGAGCACGTCGGCGAGGAACAGGCCGTCGAATCGGCCGCGCTCCAGCGTCTTTGCCAGATCGATCCAGTAGGACAGCTTGTTGTAGTCCTTGGTGCGGTCGCGTGGATGGGTCCACAGCCCCGGCGACTGATGCGCCACGCAGTTCATGGCAAAGGCGTTGAGCCGGATCTGTTTTGTCATTGCCGTAACCTTGGTCGAAATCTTGCGCGCCGTGCTGCCCGGTTGGGCGTCCCGCATCAAATTGGTGCGACTTCCCACGTTTTGGCAAGGCCCCCTTCGCGATTCATACCCTTCCGGCGGCCAGCCGATCCCGATAGGTTGCGCACCTTCAGGAGTATGATCCGGATGTGCGAACCAGCTTTCCGGTGGGATCATGCCAAGACGCGACCGGACGAAGGAACAATCATGGCGACACGGGCCGACGCAATCGCAAACGCGCGAGAGCATTTTCAATCGGGACAGTTTCTCAGGGAGCTCGACCGCAGGGTCGGCTACCAGACCGAGAGCCTGAATGCCGACAAGGCCGGTGCGCTGCGCGCCTATCTGGTGGAGAATCTGCAGCCGGCCTTTGCCGAGCTCGATTTCAAAACAAGGCTGATCGACCCGCCGACCGGCCGCGGGCCCTATCTGATCGCGGACTACCAGGAAGATGCCGCGCGGCCGACCGTGTTGACCTATGGCCACGGCGATGTCGTCGACGGCATGGTCGGCGAATGGCGCGACGGGCTCAATCCCTGGCAGACCACGGTCAAGGGCGACCGTGTCTATGGCCGCGGCACCGCCGATAACAAGGGCCAGCATTCGATCAACATGGCGGCGCTGCGGGCGGTGAAGCAGGCGCGCGGCGGCAAGCTCGGCTTCAACGCCAAATTCATCATCGAGACCGGCGAGGAGATCGGTTCGCCCGATCTGCGCGAGGTCTGCGAGGCGCATCGCGAGGAGCTGAAGGCCGATCTGTTCATTGCCTCCGACGGCCCGCGGCTGTCGGCGGAGCGGCCGACCATCTTCCTCGGCTGCCGCGGCGGCAACCGCATCCATCTCGACGTCAATCTGCGCGAGGGCGGCAACCATTCCGGCAATTGGGGCGGCGTGCTCGCCAACCCCGCCACCATCCTGGCGAACGCGATCGCGAGCCTGGTCGACGGCAAGGGCCGCATGAAGCTCGAGATCCTCAAGCCGCCACCGATCTCGAACCGCGTCCGCGCCGCGCTGGCCGATGTCGAGATCAAGCCGACGCCGGACGAACCTCAGCTCGCGGAGGACTGGGGCGAGGAGGGCCTGACCGCGGCCGAGCGGCTCTATGCCTGGAACACGCTCGAAGTGTTGGCGATGTCGTCGGGCAATATCGACAAGCCGGCGAACGCGATCCCCGGCAAGGCGAACGCGGTGCTGCAGCTCCGCTTCGTGGTCGGCACCAAGCATCTCGAGGTGATCGACGCGGTGCGCGATTATCTGCACAACAACGGATTCCCGATGGTCGAGGTCTCCGGCACGCAACGTTTCGGCGCCTCGCGCACCGACATGGACAGCCCGTGGATTGACTGGGCGGCGAATTCGATCCGCGCCACCACCGGCAAGGCGCCGGCGGTGCTGCCGAACTTCGGCGGCTCGCTGCCGAACGACGTCTTCTCCGAGGGGCTCGGCCTGCCGACGATCTGGGTGCCGCACTCCTATCCGGGCTGCTCGCAGCACGCTCCCGACGAGCACATCCTGCTGCCGGTGACCGAAGAGGCGCTGACCATCATGGCCGGCCTGTTCTGGGATCTCGGCGAGGCGAAGCGTTAAGGGTTGACGCGCGTCCTATATCGTTATGTCTGGCCTAAGGCGCGAAGCGCGTCTTCGCCACTCTTGCCGGACATCCGCGCCTTACTCCGTCATCCTGAGGAGCGGCGTCAGCCGCGTCTCGAAGGATCGACGGCCACCAGCCGGGCCGTGCATCCTTCGAGGCTCGCAAGAGCTCGCACCTCAGGATGACGGGGAAGAGGTGCGTGCCCGGCGAGCACAAGGCCGGGTATGCTGAGTTGAGAGACTGTGGCCGACGCTGCCAAGGAAATTCAAATGACACTGTCAACTTCGGCCGGCGCTCAGCACGCAACTGTGGTCGACAAGAAGAACATCACCCGCCTGATCGTGGCGACCTCGGTCGGCAATGCGCTCGAGTGGTACGACATCTCGGTCTACGCCTATTTCGCGGTCTACCTCTCCAAGGCGTTCTTTCCGGCCAATGATCCGACCACATCGCTGCTGCTGACCTTCGGCAGTTTCGGCCTGTCGTTCCTGGTCCGTCCGATCGGCGGCATCGTGCTCGGCGCCTATGCCGACCGGCACGGCCGCAAGGCCTCGCTGATGCTGTCGATCGTGCTGATGACGTTTGGCACGCTGGTGCTGGCGTTGATGCCGACCTTCGAGACCATCGGCATCCTGGCGCCTGTTGCGGTGATGCTGGCGCGGCTGGTGCAGGGATTTTCGGCCGGCGGCGAGTTCGGCTCCTCGACCGCGTTCCTGGTCGAGCACATGCCGGAGCGGCGCGGCTTCGTCGCGAGCTGGCAGTTCGCCAGCCAGGGCGTCAGCGGCCTGCTCGGCGCCGGCTTCGGCGCGCTGCTGACGTCGGTGATGAGCCCGGAGGATCTGCAATCCTGGGGCTGGCGGCTGCCGTTCCTGTTCGGCGTGCTGATCGGCCCGGTCGGCATCTACATCCGCAACCATGTCGACGACGCGACGCCGCCGCCCGGGGCCGGCAAGCAGGATTCGCCGGTCCCGGAGGTGCTCGTGCGGCAGAAGCTCGCCACGCTGCTCGCAATCGGCGCGCTCGCGGTGTCGACCGCGGTGAATTATCTGATCGTCTACATGCCGACCTACGTCGTGAAGACGCTGAAGCTGCCGCCGACGGTCGGGTTCATGGCGGCGCTGGTCGCGCAGACCGCGGTCGCGCTGCTGGCGCCGATCGCAGGATACGTCTCCGACAAGATCGGACGCACCACGCACATGATCCTGTTTGCGCTATTGCTATTGGTGTCGATCTTTCCGGCCTTCCTGCTGCTCACCGGCAAGCCGACGCCTGTCATCATCCTGCTCGGCGTGCTCTGGCTCGGCGTGCTCAAGTCGCTGTACTACGGGCCGCTGGCCGCGCTGATGTCGGAGCTGTTTCCGCCGGCGACGCGTGCGACCGGGCTCGGTCTCAGCTACAACATCGGCGTCACATTGTTCGGCGGCATGGGGCCGGCGATCATGACCTGGATGGGTGGCTTTGCGCTGATCGGCCAGCTCGCGCCGGGCTATTATCTCACCGCGGTTTGCATCCTCAGCCTTGGCGCGCTGTTCACCATCCGGAGGATGCGGCTGGCATGATCGGAAAAGTGCGACGCGGCTTTTCCTCGCGACAAACGCGGAGCGCGTTTGCGCGGAGATCATGCTCAAATGGCGCCTGATTTCGCGAAGCGAAATTCGGATACCTTTGTTGCTGCAAAGCAGCGTAGATCATCGAAATCGAAGTTTCATCTGACGAAAGTATACGGTGTCCGGCACGCATCATCCGTCTTAGGATGAGGTGCGCCGGACGCGCCACTCGTCGTGCCCGGTTCAAGGTTTGGAATTGAGGCAAGGAAGGCCAGGGCATGAACGCCTCCACGACTGCGACCGCGCGCACCAGCCGCAAGAGGCCATCACCGGAGCCGGGCCAACCCGACAAGTTCAACGCGATCCAGAAAGTCTGCGCGATCCTGCGGGTGCTGGCGCAGCGCTCGCCGCTGCGGCTGACCGACATCGCCGACACCACCTCGCTGAACAAGGCGACGGCGCTGCGCATCCTCAATTCGCTGATCGAGGAGGGTTTTGTCTCCAGGGTCGCCGGTGCCAAGACCTACGAGCTCGGCCAAGAAGCGCGGGTGATGGCGGTCGGCGCGCGCCGCTCGGTCGACATCGCCGAGCTGGCACAGCCGAGCCTGCTGCGGCTGTCGGAACGTTCGGCCGATACCGCGCTGTTGTCGGTACGATCCGGCGTCGAGGCGCTGTATCTGGCGCGCTCGGTCGGCAACCATCCGCTGCAGCCGAACTATTTGCAGATCGGCAGCCGCCGTCCGCTCGGCGTCGGTGCCGGCGCGCTGGCGCTGCTGGTCTGGCTGCCGGATGCCGAGATCGAGGCCGTGATCGAGGTGATCGTGCCGCGGCTGGCGAAATCGCCGCGCATCACGCCAAAGTTTCTGCGCGAGCGGATCGCGGTGGCGCGCAAGGCCGGTCATACCGTGCTGCTCGACGCCGCATTCCCCGGAATGGGCGGCGTCGGCGTTCCGGTCCGCGACGATGCCGGCGAGGTGGTCGCGGCGCTCTCGATCGGTGCCGCAACCGACCGCATCCGCCGCCGCGAAGCCGAGCTCGCCGACATGCTGAAGAAGGAAGCCCAGGTGCTGGCCCGCGCCTTGGCCCAGGCGCCGAAGCCCGGCCGCAGCGTCAAGTGACTTAAGCCCCCTCGTCCAGTGCCACCAGCTCGCGCTTCCTGCGCAGCGACGGGAGCAGCGGGCCGACCAAGAGCACCAGCGCGAAGGCGAGGCAGATCGCCGAGATCGGCCGCTCCACGAAGGTCATCAGGTCGCCCTGGGAGAGGATCAGCGACTTGCGCAGATTGTTCTCCAGCATCGGCCCGAGCACGAAGGCGAGCACCAGCGGCGCCGGCTCGTAGCCGAGCTTGCGCATGAAATAGCCGATCACGCCGAACGCGATCATGACGTGGACGTCGAACACGTTGTTGCTGGAGCAGTAGACGCCGATGATGGTGAACAGGATGATCAGCGGGAACAGCACGTTGTAGGGCAGCCGCAGCAGCTGCACCCACATGCCGATCATCGGCAGATTGAGCACGAGCAGCATCAGATTGCCGATATACATGCTGGCGACGATGCCCCAGAACAGCGTCGGGTTCTGCGAGATCATCAGCGGTCCCGGCTGCAGGCCGTGGATCACGAAGGCGCCGAGCAGCAGCGCCATCACGACGTTCGGCGGGATGCCAAGCGTCATCAGCGGAATGAAGGCGCCGCCGGCCGCGGAATTGTTGGCCGATTCCGGCCCCGCGACGCCTTCGATCGCGCCATGGCCGAACCGCTCCGGATGCTTCGAGAGCCGCTTCTCCAGCGCATAGGATGCAAACGACGCCACCACGGCGCCGCCGCCGGGCAGGATGCCGAGGAAGAAGCCGAGCACGGTGCCGCGCGCCACCGGACCGCTGCTCGCCTTCCAGTCCTCCTTGCTCGGCAGCAGCTGGGTGATCCTGGTCTTGATGATGTCGCGCTTGATCGCCTGCTCGGTGTTGAGCAGCACCTCGGCGACGCCGAACAGGCCCATCACGACAGGCACGAGGCCGATGCCGTCGATCAGCTCGATACGGCCGAAGGTCAGCCGCGGCTGCGCGGTGATGCTGTCGAGCCCGACCAGGCCGAGCACGACGCCGATGCAGGCCATCAGCAGCGCTTTCGCCATCGAGCCCTGGGTGAGGAAGGTCAACACGACAAGGCCGAGCACCATCAGGCTGAAATATTCGGCCGGGCCGAACGCGATCGCGACGCTGGCGAGCGAGGGCGCCACCAGCATCAAGGCGACCAGCGAGAAGGTGCCGGCGATGAACGAGCCGAACGCGGAGATGCCGAGCGCCGGTCCGGCGCGGCCCTGCTTGGCCATCTGGTGGCCGTCGATGCAGGTGACCACGGAGGCGGCCTCGCCGGGAATGTTGACCAGGATCGAGGTGGTCGAGCCGCCATACATCGAGCCGTAATAGATGCCGGCCATCATGATGATGCCGGATTCCGCCGTGCCGGACAGCGTCACCGGCAGCAGCAGCGACATCGCCGAGATCGGGCCGATGCCGGGCAGCACGCCGACCAGCGTGCCGATGAAGACGCCGATGAAGCAGTAGAGCAAATTGACCGGCAGCAGCGCGATGCCGAGGCCGTGGGCGACGTTGACGAGAGTATCCATGGGCAGCTCAACCGATCTCGAACAGGCCGCTCGGCAACTGGATCGCGAGCAGGTGCTTCAGCACCCACCACATCCCGAGCGGGGCAAGGATGGACAGCGGGATGGCGAGCGACCAGCGCACCGGATCGATCACGCGCAGCAGCAACAGCATCAGCGGGATCGCCGACAGCAGGAAGCCGAGCGGCTCCAGCGCAAAGGCGAATGCGGCGAGGCAGGCGATGACGAGCACCGGCTTGCCCCAGCGCGCATTCTGCCAGCGCGACGCGAAAGTCGGCCCGCCCTCGGTGACCGCCGCGACCATGATCGAGACCGCGAACACGCACATCAGGATGCCGGTGTAGAACAGCACGTAGCCGGAGCCGGGATCGTTGATGGTGCCGAGCTTGAGCTTCAGGCCGGACCAGATCACGAAGAGGCCGAGCCCGAGCCCGATCAGACCGCCCCAGAGCTCGGAGTTGTTGAGGCGGAGTTTCACGTTGGTTTGGTCTGTCATGAGGAATGCTCTCGTCGCGTCGCAAGGGGGCATCGACCTATCCCCGTCATTGCGAGCGAAGCGAAGCAATCCATTTCACCGCGTCTGCGGAAAGATGGATTGCTTCGTCGCTTCGCTCCTCGCAATGACGGATAACGACGGGTGAGGCCTGTCGATTGTGCCTGCTACTTCTTCGCCAGGCCGAGCGTGTCGATCACCTTGCGCTCGGACTCGGTGACCTCGACCACGAATTTCTTGTAGTCCTCGGTGTTCTTGTAGTTCGGCACCATGTCGTATTTGGCAAGCGTTGCGATCACCGCGGGGTCCTCGATCGCCTTCTTGAAGGCGTCGTGCAGCTTGGCGACGATCTTGGGATCCATGCCCTTGGGGCCAGCGATGCCGAACGGCGAGTCGTAGATCATGGGATAGCCGAGCTCCTTCAGCGTCGGCACGTCGGGATAGTTCGGCGAGCGCGTGCCGGTCCACACCATCAACAGGCGGAGCTTGCCGGCGTCGACCAGCGGCCGCCAGCCGGTGGAATCGGCCTGCAGCATGGTGTGCTGGCCGAGCACCGCGGCGTTGGTCTCGGCGCCGCCCTTGAACGGCACCTGGGTCAGCTTGATCCCGGCCATCAACGCGATCTGCTCCATGCCGACATGGAGCGAGGTGCCGGTGCCGGGCGAGGCGTAGGTCACCTTGCCGGGATTCTTCTTGGCGAAATCGACCACGTCCTGCCAGCTCTTGAACTGCGAGTCCGCATTGGTCGTGACGCCGAAGGTGTAGCCGGTGAGGTGCACGATGTAGGAGAAATCCTTCGCCGGATCCCACGACACCTCCTGCATCAGGGGCAGGCGAAACACCGTGATGGGGATCTGCGCGATGGTGTAGCCGTCGGGCTTGGCGCCGGCGGCCATCGTCGCCGGGCCCACGGTGCCGCCGCCACCCGCCTTGTTGTCGACCGCGATCGGTTGGCCCAGCACCTTGGAGGCGCTCTCGGCGATCGCGCGCATCGAGATATCGGTCGAGCCGCCCGCCGGCCACGGCACGATCAGCGTGATCGGCTTGGTCGGATAATCCTGCGCTTGCGCTGCAACCGACACCAGCATGCCGGCGGCGGCGAGCAGGACCATCAAGCGATTGCGCTGCGACATCTCGTTCTCTCCCTGGTGGCCGCGTTCGATCGCGGCCGCGTCTTGTTCGGTGTTGGCAATGATCGTCCCTGTCATTCGCAAGGACACAGGGCGCATAGGACAGAACGCGGCGGACAACGGAAGAGCGAAGGCAGGGGCTGCGACAATTGGCCTGCCGCGCCGTGCGACGCCCTGCCGAGCCGCGGAATTCAATCGGTCTTTGGTCTGAGCTGACTGGCCGTTTCCGGCAGCATGCGCGGTGGGCCGCGCCTGACCGGCAAGCCGGGTTTGGTCAAGCGAATTATCCAGGGAACCCAAGGGCATCCGAGGGCATCGGCGCCTTGCGGGATCGCAGCCTTCCAGTCATCATGGGCGATCCGCCGCAGGAAGCTTCCCCGACTGATGACGCTCTCGCCCGACGCCACCGACGACGCTGTGACGACGGCGTTTGCCGGCCTTCCCGCATTGCTTGACCAGGCTCCCATGCTGGTCGCGCGCGGGCGGCTGCTCGATTGCGACTGCCTGCTCGGGGAGTTGGCGCGGCCGTTTCATGCCACGATCCGCACCGGGCGCATCGTCGAGCTCAAGCCTGCGCCGGTCCTGATGCGCTCGTGGCGCTTTGCCTATCGTGCGACGCCGCAGGCCTGGGCCGCCTATTGGCAGGCCGAGCCGAAGCCCGGCTGGCATGATCTCTTGGCGCTGACCAAGCGCGGCGAGGCGGTGCTGGAAGGCGATCTCCATCCCTTCATGACGCATCTGCAGTACTTCAAGGACCTGCTGGCGCTGCCGCGGCAGCAATTCGCGGCGGGCGCAACATGAGCGGCGCCATCATGAACGGCCACATCGAGCCGATGGTCGGCCGCTACGTTCACGTCGAGATCGGCGGCGAGCTGCACCGGATCTATTTCGAGGAGAACGGCGAGGGCGTGCCGCTGCTCTGCCTGCACACCGCGGGATCGGATGCGCGACAGTGGCGGCATCTGCTCGCTGACGCGCAATTTGCCGAAAATTTCCGCATCATTGCCTTCGATATGCCCTGGCATGGCAAGTCGAATCCGCCGAAGAGCTGGACCGGCGATGAATACCAACTCACCACAGCACGCTACACCGAGACCATCCGCGCCTTCTGCCGTGCGCTGCGGCTGGAGAAGCCGGTCGTGATGGGCTGTTCGATCGGCGGCCGCATCGTGCTGAATCTCGCGATCGAACATGCCGCCGAATTCCGCGCGCTGATCGGGCTCGAGGCCGCCGACTTCCAGGCGCCGTGGTACGACACCGGCTGGCTGAACCGTCCGGACGTTCACGGCGGCGAAGTCTGCGCCGCGCTGGTGTCGGGACTGATTGCGCCGCAGAGCCCGCAAGCCTCGCGGATGGAAACGCTGTGGGCCTACAAGCAGGGCGGCCCGGGCGTGTTCAAGGGCGATCTGTATTTCTACCGTGTCGATGGCGACCTGCGCGGCCAGGTCGCGTCAATCGATACTAAAGTATGCAAGCTGTATCTGCTCACGGGCGAGTATGATTTCTCCTGCACGCCCGAGGACACGAGGCGGACCGCAGCGGCAATAGGGGGCGCCAGCGTCACGATCATGGAGAAGCTCGGTCATTTTCCGATGAGCGAGAATCCGGAGCAGTTTCGCCGCTACATCGCACCCGTCCTCGCCGACATTCTCATGCACTAGATCGACGTTTCCACGAAGGAGTAGACGTATGACATCCAAATATCTCATCGGCTTCGCGCTCGCCGCCGCGCTCGGCGCGAGCCAGGCGCAGGCCCAGGAGCTGACCGGCACGCTGAAGAACATCAAGGACACCGGCGCGATCACGCTCGGCTACCGCGATTCCTCGATCCCGTTCTCCTATCTCGACGACAACCAGAAGCCCATCGGCTACGCCATGGACATCTGCTACAAGATCGTCGACGCGATCAAGAAGGAGCTCAAGCTCGACAAGCTCGAGGTCAAGCTCAACCCGGTGACCTCGGCGACGCGCATCCCGCTGATGGCCAACGGCACCGTCGACCTCGAATGCGGTTCGACCACCAACAATGCCGAGCGCCAGAAGCAGGTCTCCTTCACCAACTCGCACTTCCTGACCGCGAGCCGCTACGTCACCAAGAAGGCGAACAAGATCAATTCGATCGATGACCTGAAGGGCAAGACGGTGGTGTCGACCGCCGGCACCACCAACATCAAGCAGCTCACCGAGGCCAACCTGGCGCGGGGCTTGAGCGTCAACATCATCCCGGCCAAGGATCATGCCGAGGCCTTCCTGATGGTCGAGACCGATCGTGCGGTTGCCTTCGTGATGGACGACATCCTGCTCGCGAGCCTCGTCGCCGGCTCGAAGTCGCCGGACGACTACGTCATCTCCAAGGATGCGTTCTCCAAGCCCGAGCCCTACGGCATCATGCTGCGCAAGGACGATGCGCCGTTCAAGAAGGTCGTCGACGCCGCCACGGCCGCGCTCTACACCAGCGGCGAGGGCCAGAAGATCTACGACAAGTGGTTCACCCAGAAGATCCCGCCGAAGGGCCTCAATCTCAACTCGCCGGCTGGACCGGAGATGAAGAAGCAGTTTGCGAAGCCGTCGGATTCGCCCGATCCCGATGCCTATCTGGTGAACTGATTGCACGGCCGAGTTTGACCCGTCGCCCCTCGGCGGCGGGTCCCGAAAGTGAGTATGTCCGGCCATTTTGGAGGAAGATGGCCGGACATTTGCATAGACGCCGCGCGCCAAGTCGGCGTAATGCGTGATCGCCGCGGCCGCGCGTGGGGGACCTGTGAACTATAATTGGAACTGGCACATCTTTCTTGAGCCGAACCCGATGGGGACCGGCACCTATCTCGACCTGCTGCTGTCGGGACTGGTGGTCACTGTCAAGGTGTCGGTGCTCGCCTGGATCATCGCGCTGGTGACCGGCTCGGTGATCGGCGTGCTGCGCACGCTGCCGTCGAAGACGGCGTCGTGGATCGGCTTCTGCTGGGTCGAGTTCTTCCGCAACATGCCGCTGCTGGTGCAGCTGTTCCTCTGGTTCTTCGTGCTGCCCGAGCTGCTGCCCAAATCCGCCGGGCTGTGGCTGAAGCAGCTGCCGAACGCACCGTTCTGGACCGCCGCGATCGGCGTCGGCCTGTTCATGTCGGCGCGCGTCGCCGTGCAATTGCAGGCCGGCATCACCTCGCTGCCGCGCGGCCAGAAGCAGGCCTCGACCGCGCTCGGCCTCACCACGGTGCAGACCTATCGCTACGTGCTGCTGCCGATGGCCTTCCGCATCATCCTGCCGCCGCTGACCTCCGAATTCCTCAACACCATCAAGAACAGCGCGGTCGCCATCACCATCGGCCTGATCGAATTGACCGGCGAGGCCCGCTCGATGCAGGAATTCTCGTTCCAGGTGTTCGAGGCCTTCACTGCGGCGACCGTGCTCTATCTTCTCCTCAATTTCGTCGTGGTGACCGCGATGCGCTTCCTCGAGCGCTATGTTGCGATCCCCGGCTACATCACGGGCAAATGACGATGCTCGGCAATTTCGATTTCGACGTCATCCGCCGCGCGCTGCCCTATCTGTTCTTCGAGGGCATGCGCTTCACGCTGACCCTGACGGCGCTTGCTGCGTTCGGCGGCCTGGTGTTCGGCACCCTGATCGCCCTGATGCGGTTGTCGAGCTACAAATGGCTCGGGCGCATCGCGGGCCTTTATGTCGACTTCATCCGCTCGCTGCCGCTGGTGCTGGTGATCTTCTGGTTCTACTTCCTGGTGCCCTATATCGGGCAGTGGCTGACCGGAGCGTCGCGGCCGATCACGGTCGGCGCCTTTGCCTCCTCGCTGATCACCTTCATCGCATTCGAGGCGGCCTATTTCTCCGAGATCATGCGCGCCGGCATCCAGTCGATCTCGAAGGGCCAGCCGGCCGCGGCTAGCGCGCTCGGCCTGACCTACGCGCAGTCGATGCGCTACGTCGTGCTGCCGCAGGCGTTCCGCAACATGCTGCCGGTGCTGCTGACGCAGACCATCGTGCTGTTCCAGGACACCTCGCTGGTCTACGTGCTGTCGATCCCGGATTTCCTCGGCGCCGCCAGCAAGGTCGCGCAGCGCGACGGCCGTCTGGTCGAAATGTACCTGTTCGCCGCGCTGGTCTACTTCGTCATTTCCTGTGTCGCATCCTTTGGTGTCCGCCGCCTGCAGGCGCGCATCGCCATCGTTCGCTGATCAAACGAGCTGAGCCATCATGATCGAGATCAATCACGTCAACAAATGGTACGGGCCGGCCTTCCAGGTGCTGAAGGACTGCACCACCAGCGTCGCCAAGGGCGAGGTGGTGGTGGTCTGCGGCCCCTCCGGCTCGGGCAAGTCGACCCTGATCAAATGCGTCAATGCGCTGGAGCCGATCCAGGGCGGCGACATCACGCTCGACGGCGTCAAGGTCAACGATCCCAAGACCGACCTGCCGAAGCTGCGCTCGCGCGTCGGCATGGTGTTCCAGCATTTCGAGCTGTTCCCGCATCTGCGCATCATCGACAATCTCTGCCTCGCGCAGGAGAAGGTGCTGGGCCGCAAGCATGACGGGGCCATGGCCAAGGGCATGAAGCTTTTGGAGCGCGTCGGGCTGAAGGATCACGCCAAAAAGTTTCCCGCCGAATTGTCCGGCGGCCAGCAGCAGCGCGTCGCGATCGCCCGCGCGCTGGCGATGGACCCGATCGCGATGCTGTTCGACGAGCCGACCTCGGCGCTCGACCCGGAAATGATCAGCGAGGTGCTCGACGTCATGGTCGACCTCGCCCGCGAGGGCATGACCATGATGGTGGTGACCCACGAAATGGGCTTCGCCAATAAGGTCGCCGACCGCGTCATCTTCATGGACCGCGGCGAGATCGTCGAGGATGCCAAGAAGGCCGACTTCTTCGGCACGCCGCGCAGCGACCGCGCGCAGAAGTTCCTGTCGAAGATCCTGCAGCATTAGGGGGCGTCGTTCTCTCCACTCCGTCATTCCGGGGCTCGCGAAGCGAGAGCCCGGAGTCCATTGGGCCGCATCTTCTGCTGTGAAATGGATTCCGGGCTCGCGCCTCTGGCGCGCCCCGGAATGACGGTGGGGAGAGGGTTTATCCCCGTTAACAATTTGCGTATACGAAAGCCCAGAACTCCCCCTTCGTCCGCAGGAGAACTCGCGTGGAAAAGATCGCTTACGTCAACGGCTCGTACGTGCCGCATTCCGAGGCCAAGGTCTCGGTGTTCGACCGCGGTTTCCTGTTCGCCGACGGCATCTATGAGGTGGCGGCGGTGCTCGAGGGCAAGCTGATCGACAACGCCTCGCATCTGGCGCGGCTGAAACGTTCGGTCGGCGAGATCCAGCTGGCGCTGCCGGAGACGCTGGAGCGGATCGAGGAGATCCAGAAGGAGCTGGTCAAGCGCAACAACCTCGTCAACGGCATGGTCTATCTCGAGGTAACCCGCGGCGCCGACAAAGGCCGCGATTTCGCGTTCCCGACGGCCGACGTCAAGCCGACGCTGGTCATGTTCACCTCGGAAAAGGACATCATCAACGCGCCCTCGGCCAAGACCGGCATCAAGGTCATCACGGTGCCCGACATCCGCTGGGAACGGCGCGACATCAAGAGCGTGGCGCTGCTCGCGCAGGTGCTGGCCAAGCAGGCCGCGGCCGCGGCCGGCGCCGGCGAAGCCTGGATGATCGAGGACGGCAAGATCACCGAGGGCGGCTCGTCGTCGTCCTTCATCGTCACCCAGGACGACGTCATCGTGACCCGACAGAACGGCAACGAGATCCTGCCCGGCTGCACCCGCAAGGCGGTGGTCAAGCTCGCCGAGGAGCGCCAGCTGCGCATCGAGGAACGCGCCTTCACGGTCGCCGAAGCACTCGCCGCCAAGGAAGCCTTCATCACCAGCGCCTCGGTGTTCGTGCAGGGCGTGGTCGCAATCGACGGCAAGGCGGTCGGCAGCGGCAAGGTCGGCCCGATCACCGACCGCCTGCGCGAGATCTATGTCGAGTTCGCGCGGGCGACCGCGGTTTAATCTGTCCCTATTCACGCTGTCATCGCCCGGCTCGACCGGGCGATCCAGTATTCCAGATGCCGCGGTGCTCGAGCCGAGAAGCCGCGGCGTACTGGATGCCCCGCATGAAGCGGGGCATGACAGCTGAATATTTGGCGATCAGTATCGCCCTCAAGCTGCGACCTTCACTTTCACCGGATGCACTGCGCGGAAGCCGATGGCGATCCGGTTCCAGGCGTTGATCGCGCCGATCAGCGTGGTCAGGTTGACCAGCTCGCCGTCCGAGAACTGCGCACGTACCGCCTCATAGTCGGCATCGGGCGCGTGCGTGTCTGCAACCAGCGTCAGCGCTTCGGTCCAGGCCAGCGCCGCGCGCTCGCGCTCGGAGTAGAGCGGTGACTCGCGCCAGGCATTGAGCAGATAGAGCCGCTGCTCGGTCTCGCCATGCTTGCGGGCGTCCTCGGTGTGCATGTTGATGCAGTAGGCGCAGCCGTTGATCTGCGAGGCGCGGGTCTTCACCAGTTCGATCAGCGATTGCTCGAGGCCGCTCGCGGTGATCTGGCTTTCCACCGCAACCAGCGCTTTGATGGTTTCGGGGGCGGCCTGGTAGAAGTTCATCCGGGGTTTCATGCTCGTTCTCCGTGGTTGTGGGTTCAGTAACAAGGCTAGTGCGCGCCGCCGCCGCCAGCCAGCTGGCCCGGCTTCTTCAGGAACAGGGTTGCGACCAGCGCGATGATCAGCGCCACGCCGAGCAGGTAGAAGGTGTCGCTGAAGGCCAGGATGTAGGCCTGCTTCTGCACGACATTGCCGATCGCGGCGATCGCGCGGTGGGCGGCGGCGGCCTGGTCGGCGATGCCGTGGTTCATGAAATACTGCGTCATCTGCGCGATCCGGGTGCGGGTTGCCTCCTCCAGCAGCGAGACCGACTGCATCAGCACGTTGGAATGATACTGCTCGCGCTTGGTCAGCAGGGTCTGCAGCGCGGCGATGCCGATTGCGCCGCCGAGGTTGCGCATCATGTTGAACAGCGCTGACGCCGATCCGGCATTCTCCGCTTCAATTCCGGCCGTTGCAACCGCCGACAGCGGGGCAAATGCAAGCGCCTGACCGACGGCACGAACGACGTTCGGCCAGAGCAGCTGATCGGCGGCATAGTCGTTGGTCATGTAGATGTTCATGAAGCTGGAGCCGGCGAACAGCGCAAATCCGATACCGATGACGATGCGCGGGTCGAAGCGCTGCATCAGCTTAGGCACCAGCGGGATCAGCACGAGCTGCGGCAGTCCGGTCCATGCCAGCACCATGCCGATCTGCTCGGCATTGTAGCCCTGGATGCGCGACAGGTACTGCGGCAGGATGAACACCGAGCCGTACAGCGCAATGCCCATCAGGAAGTTCGCCAGCATGCCGAAGCCGAAATTGCGGCGGGCGAGCAGGCGCAGATTGAGCAGCGGCTTCTCGACGGTGAATTCGACGATCAGGAAGGCTGTCAGCGCAACCGCTGCGATGACAGACAGGCGGACGATGAAGGGCGAGCCGAACCAGTCGTCCTTGTTGCCTTCTTCGAGCACGGTCTGCAGCGCGGCCAGCCCGATCGCCATGGTGATGATGCCGAGCCAGTCGCCCTGGCGGATCAGCGACAGCTTCATCGGGCTCGGATCGAGCGAGACGTACAGCATCGCGATCATCACGGCGCCGGGCACCAGATTGACATAGAAGATGTACTGCCAGCCCCAGTTCTCGGTGAGATAACCGCCGATGGTCGGGCCGATCGCCGGCGCGAACGTCGCCGACAGCGCGAACAGCGCCAGCCCGATCGGCTGCTTGGCCTTCGGCAGCAGCGTGATGATCAGCGTGAACGCCATCGGGATCAGCACGCCGCCGGTGAAGCCTTGCACGGCGCGCAGCGCGATCATCTGCGGCAGGTCCTGGGCCAGCGCGCAGGCCGCCGAGAACACCAGGAACAGGAACGCATTGGTGAGCAGATAAAGGCGAACCGAGAAGACCCGCGCGAGCCAGCCGGACAGCGGGATCACCACGATCTCGGCAATCAGATAGGAGGTCGAAATCCAGCCACCGTCATCGATGCCGGCGCCGATGCCGCCTTGAATGTCGGCGAGCGAGGCGTTGACGATCTGGATGTTGAGCACCGCCATGAACGCGCCGAGCGTGGCGCCGATCACCGCGATCCAGGTCCGCGTCGAGACCGCAGGCGCGGCGGGTGCTGCGGGTTTCGAAAGATCGGCCGTATTGGCTGCATCGGCTGTGGGCTGGAGTGTGGTCATCGGGGTCGTCCTTGCTGACTCAAACAACATGTATTAGGCGGCCGGTTTCGATAATCCGGGAAAGGGTGGAAGGATTGTCCGGCAGAGCTTGATAATCGGATGCCTAGCTGTTCTGCCGTTCGTAGCGGCTTGCCACAGCAGCTGGTCTATCGCCGGTGTGCGCGGCACGAAGGAGAAGCGATCACGGAGAGGCACACAGCAAAACGCGATCGACCGCCGATGCGGTGATCGATCGCGCTTGGCCAATTGAAGAACCGTTCGTCCCTAGCCGCCGTGCGGCCGCGTCGCCGAGGCAAGCCGGCGCTTCTCGTCGCGTTCGGCCAGCACCGTAGCCTTGGTGTTGACGGTCGGGATCGCCGACATGCCCGGCCGCAGCAGGCCGGTCAGGCTGTGATCGTCGAGCACGATCTTCACTGGCACGCGCTGCACGATCTTGGTGAAATTGCCGGTGGCGTTGTCGGGCGGCAGCAGCGCGAATTCGAGACCGCTGGCCGGCGACAGACTGTCGACATGGCCCTTCAAGGTGGTGCCGTGGAAACTGTCGACGGTGAGCTCGACCGGCTGGCCATTCCGCACATGGGTCAGCTGCGTCTCCTTGAAATTGGCGACCACATACACCGCATCGAGCGGCACCACCGCCATCAGCTGGGTGCCGGCCTGCACGTACTGGCCAACACGGAGCGTGCGGGCGCCGACCGTGCCGTCGACCGGCGCGGTGATCTTCGCATAGGACAGATTGAGCTCGGCCTGCTGCTCGACTGCGCGGGCGCGGTCGACCTGCGCGGCGGCCTGGGCGCGCTGCGTGGTCAACACATCGACCTTGCGCTGCGCTGCCGACAGCGCCGATTTCGCGTGCTGCAATTGCGCGGTGTTGGCGCGCAGCGCCGCATCGGTCTGCTGCGCGCGCTGAATGGTGCCGGAGCCGGACTTCATCAGCCCGTCGTAGCGGCTCTGCTCCTCCTGGGCGAATTTCAGATTGGCTTCGGCGGCTTCGACATCGGCCGTGCTCTGGTCGATGATCGGTTGCTGCAGCTCGAGCTGGGCATCGAGGTTGCGCACCGACGCGCTCGCGGCGTCGACGTCAGCCTTGGCCTGGCCGAGCGCGGTGCGGTAATCGCGGTCGTCGATCTCGGCCAGCAGCTGGCCGGCCTTCACCGGCTGGTTGTCGGTGACCAGCACGCGGGCGATATAGCCCGACACTTTCGGTGCGATGATCGTAGAGTCCGCCTTCACATAGGCGTCGTCCGTCGATTCGAGGTAGCGGCCGGTGGTGAGATAGTCGTAGCCAAAATCGGCGGCGACGGCGATGCCGAGCAGCGCGGCGAGCCCGAGGGCTGCCCGCTTGAACGTCGCGCGCGACGGGCGCAGGCCAATTTTAGCCGATTCGTCAGGGACATAGGTTGTGGTCGACATGGCGTCCTCCGGGTCGAACATTCGCGTCCTTCCAGAAAGGGCGCCGATCTCGACCCGTTAGATGCAATGTCCTCCTCGCTGTGATAATCCCGATAAAACTGGAAGCATTATCAAGCCAGCGCTGATAATCCGGACGTTGCGCACATGGATCGCCTGACCAGCCTGACCGCCTTCGTCCGGGTCGTGGATGCCGGCGGCTTTTCCGCGGCCGGCCGCAAGCTCAACATGTCCACCACGATGGTGAGCAACCATGTGCAGTCGCTGGAGGATCGGCTCGGCGCCCGGCTGCTCAACCGCACCACGCGCAAGGTCAGCCTCACCGAGGTCGGTCAGGCCTATTACGAGCGTTGTGTCCAGATCCTCGCCGATATCGAACAGGCCGACGACATCGCGGGCGCGTTGCAGTCGGTGCCGCGCGGCACGCTGCGCATCTACACCAACACCCACCTAGCGCAGTTCCTGTCGCCCGCGGTGGTCGAGTTCCTGGCGACCTATCCGGAGGTCAAGGTCGACCTCGCGATCGGTGAACGCAATGTCGACCTGATCGACGAGAATTACGATCTCGCCGTGCGCATGCTCCCGCCGCCGGATTCCAGCCTGATCGTGCGCAGCATCGCGACCTGGCGGCACGTGCTGTGTTGTTCGCACGGCTATATCGAACAGCACGGCAAGCCCGCGCAGCTCGCCGACCTCGCGGAACGCAATTGCATCCGTCACGTCAATTATCCCTATGGCGACGAGTGGCATTTCGTCGACCGCAAGGGCACGCCGGCGTCGGTGAAGGTCAGCGGCAATCTGGTCGCCAACAGCGGCGACACGCTGCGGCTCGCCGCATTGGCCGGCGTCGGCGTGTTCCTCGCGGCAGGCTTCCTGGTGCGCGACGAGCTCGAGTCCGGCCAATTGGTCCGCCTGTTGCCCGAGTACCGGCCGGTCGAGTTCACCATGAACGCGGTCTATCCGCACCGCCATCATCTCTCGGCGAAGGTGCGCACCTTCATCGATCTCCTGGTGCATCACGCCACCGAGCAGCAGAAGCTGATCAATCCGTATTCGTGAGGAGCGTGGAAAGAGCCGCGCACGCACATCTATCTCCGTCACCCTGAGGAGCGCGAAGCGCGTCTCGAAGGGTCGACGGCCCGGCTGTGGCCGATTCATCCTTCGGGGCTCGCTGCGCTCGCACCTCAGGATGACGGGACCGGAAGTGGAGCGCTTCCTCCTGCATCATGGCGCCCCGGCCCCCCTCGCATGGCGCTCCCGTGTATCAAGGTCGCGTCACTTGCCGGGGTCCGCCATGCCGCTTCGCTTCCTCGCATCGCTTCTGTTCGCGCTTGCAGCAAACCTGCTGTTGCAGGTGCCGGCGCGCGCCGCCTATCCCGACCATATCGTGAAGATCGTGGTGCCGTTCGCGCCGGGCGGCGGCACCGATGTGGTGGCGCGCACGCTGGCGCAGGAGATGCAGAAGGATCTCGGCGTCACCGTTATCGTCGAGAACAAGCCGGGGGCTGGCACGATCGTCGGCACGCAGAGCGTCGCGGCGAGTCCACCCGACGGCTACACCCTGCTGATGGCGACCTTCGCCAACGCGGTCAATCCGAGCCTCTACCGCAAGCTGCCCTATGACGCGCACAAGGATTTTGCCCCCGTGGCGCTGGTGGCGCGCTCCTTCAACGTCGTGGTGGTCAATCCATCCTCGCCGATCAAGTCGATCGCCGATCTGGTCGCGGCCGCGAAGGCTGATCCGGAAAAGCTGTCCTACGGCACTTATGGCACCGGCACCTCGGCGCATCTCGCCGGTGAATTGTTCAAGCACATGACGCGAGTCAATCTCACCACCGTGCCCTACAAGGGTGCGGCGCCGGCCATCACCGACCTCCTGGGTGGCCAGATCCAGGTGATGTTCACGACGGTGGCGAGCTGCGCGTCGCTGGTCGAAGCCGGGCAGCTGCGCGCGATCGGCGTAACCTCGACTGAGCGCTCGCCCGCGTTCCCGCAACTGCCGACGGTATCGGAAGCCGGCGTGCCGGGCTACGTCGCGGAATCGTGGTACGGCCTTTACGCCCCTGCGAACACGCCGCCCGACGTGATCGACCGGCTCAACACGTCCGCGGCCAAGGCCGTGCAGGCGGAAGCCTTCAAGAAGCTCAGCGTCAACGAGGGCCTCGTGATGGTGGCACAGCCTCCGGCCGAGCTCGACCGCTACTTTTCCGGTGAGGAAGCGCGCTGGCGCAAGGTGATCCAGGACGCCGGCATCAAAGCCGAATAGGCAGCGTGCCCGGTTCGGCGATCACATCTTTTTGCATCGCCATGCCGTAACTGTGATTCTAGACGCAACGAATGGTTCCTGGGGTCGTTGATGACGGGACACCGGCAACCCTGCCGGTATGGATCACGCCCGGGGCTGGGAGAGAGCCATGTGGATTCTGTTGCTGCTGCCGTTCATCGGCTTGCTGTGGGTGCCGTTCTATAATTTCGCCGAGCCGTCGCTGTTCGGCTTTCCGTTCTTCTACTGGTACCAGCTCGCCTGGGTGCCGATCTCGTCACTCTTGATCTGGGTGGTCTATCGCAGCCGCCAGCCAGACGCCGACGAGCGGCGGTGAGGGGAGAGCCATGACCGATCATATCGCCTGGGTGGCGCTCTCCGTCTTCGTCTTCTTCTTCGCGCTCGTCACCGTGATGGGCTTCTTCGCCGCACGCTGGAAATCCGGCCCGGTCAGCGAGCATCTCGACGAATGGGGGCTCGGCGGCCGTCAGTTCGGCACCTGGATCACCTGGTTCCTGGTCGGCGGCGATTTCTACACCGCCTACACCGTGATCGCGGTGCCGGCGCTGGTCTACGCGGTCGGCGCCTATGGCTTCTTCGCGCTGCCCTACACCATCATCGTCTATCCCTTCGTGTTCGCCGTGATGCCGGTGCTGTGGAAGAAGGCGCATGCCAACGGCTATGTCACCGCCGCCGACGTCGTCCACGGCGCCTATGGCTCGCGCGCGCTCGAGCTCGCGGTGGCGCTGACCGGCTTGGTCGCGACCATGCCCTATATCGCGTTGCAGCTGATCGGCATGGAGGTCGTGATCAAGGCGATGGGTCTGACCGGCGAACTGCCGATCATCGCCGCCTTCGTGATCCTCGCGCTTTATACCTATAGCTCCGGCCTGCGTGCCCCGGCGCTGATCGCCTTCGTCAAGGACATCATGATCTACATCGTGGTGCTGACGGCGGTGGTCGTGGTGCCCGCGAAGCTCGGCGGCTACGGCGCGGTGTTCTCCGCGGCCAACGACGCCTTCACCGCGAAGGGCGGTGCCACCGGGCTGACGTTGAAGCCCGCCCAGTATCTGCCTTATGCGACGCTGGCGCTCGGCTCGGCGCTCGCCGCCTTCATGTATCCGCATACGCTGACGGGCATCTTCGCCTCGAAGTCGGCGGATACGATCCGCAAGAACGCGATCCTGCTGCCCGCCTATACGCTGCTGCTCGGCCTGATCGCGCTGCTCGGCTACATGGCCTATGCCGCGGGCATCAAGGTGACGTCGCCGAACGACGTGGTGCCGATGCTGTTCAAGACACTGTTCCCGGAATGGTTCGCGGGATTTGCGTTCTCGGCGATTGCGATCGGCGCGCTGGTGCCGGCGGCGGTGATGAGCATCGGCGCCGCCAATCTGTTCACCCGCAATGTCTGGAAGTCCTACGTCAACCCGGACATCTCGCACGCCGGTGAAGCGTCGGTGGCCAAGATCACCTCGCTGGTGGTGAAGGTCGGCGCGCTTGCCTTCATCCTGTTCCTGCCGACGCAATATGCGCTCGACCTGCAACTGCTCGGCGGCCTCTGGATCGTGCAGACGTTGCCGGCGCTGGTGTTCGGCTTGTTCACGGTCTGGTTCCGCGCCGAAGGCCTGCTGCTCGGCTGGGCCGTCGCCATCGGCTGGGGGACCTATACGGCATGGAGCAACGGGCTGAAGCCGCTGGCCAGCATCTCGCTCGGCGAGAACAGCTACACCTTCTATGTCGGCCTTGGCGCGCTGCTGCTCAACATCGTGGTGGCGGTGCTGGCAACCGTCGTGGTCGGCGTGATCTCACCCGCCAAGCGCGGCGCGGCGGCCTGAGCCGTCGTGTGTACCTGACGGGGCGGAGGTAAGGAGCGCCGTCAGCCGCGCCACCTCCGCCTTGGCCTTTGCGATCGCGGTGTCCTTCACCGGCCCGTAGCCGCGGATCTCCATCGGCGCTTTTGCGATCGCTGTGAGATCGGGCAGGCGTGCCGCATCGAGCTTGCCGAGCAGCGTGTCGATCAGGGCCTCATACCAGCCGATCAGCTCGCGCTCGGCGCGGCGCTCCGCGGGTGGTACCGAACACGTCGAACGGCGTGCCGCGCAGTCCTTTCAGCCCCGCGAGCAGCCGCAGCGGCGTCTGGATCCATTGCCCGAACGCGCGCTTCCTCGGCCGTCCGCGTGCATCCTGCCGCGCCGGGAGGAATGGCGGTGCGAGATGGTACCGGACCGTGAAGTCGCCATCGAACTCGCGCTTGAGCTCATCGAGGAAGCCGGTCTGCATATGCAGGCGCGCCACCTCGTATTCGTCCTTGTAGGCCATCAGCTTGAACAGCGACCGCGCCACGGCGTCGGTCAATGTCTCGCTGCCGAGCGCCGCTTCGGCGCGGCGGACGCGATCGACCGTGGCGCGGTAGCGTGCCGCGTAGGCTGCGTCCTGATAGCCGGTGAGGAAATCGGCGCGGCGCGCGATTATCTGCTCCAGCGTCTCCGGCGCATTGGCCGCAGCACCGTCGGCCTTTGGTAGAAAATCCGGATCGGCAAAAGCGAGCCGGCCCCAGGCCAGCGCCTGCTTGTTGCGCTCGATCTCGACGCCATTCAGCTCGATCGCGCGCAACAAGGCCTCCAGCGACACCGGCACCAGGCCCTGCTGCCAGGCAAAGCCGAGCATCATGATGTTGGCATACACGCTGTCGCCGAGCAGCCGTTCGGCCAGTGCATTGGCATCGATCGTGGTGAGATTGCCCAATCCAATCACCCGCTCGATGGCGCGCAAGCGAACCGGCGAGGCGAGGTCGGCATCGCGGAAGCGCACCACGTCGCCGGTCGGCATCTCCGCGGCGTTGACCGCGGCGCGCATGCCTTTGCGGTAAGTGCCCGACGCCTTCGCCGACGAGCTCACCACCAGATCGCAGCCGATCAGTGCATCGGCCGCGCCCTGGTCGATCCGCACCTGATGCAGTGCGTCGGGCCTAGCCGCCAGTCGCAGGAAGCTCAGCACCGGACCGAACTTCTGCGCAAAGCCGGTGAAGTCGAGCACCGAGACGCCGCGGCCCTCGAGATGCGCCGCCATTGCGATCAGCGCGCCGACGGTGATCACGCCGGTGCCGCCGACGCCGGTGACCAGCAGATCATAGGGCTCGTCGAGTGTCGCAAGCTCCGGCGCCGGCAGCGTTGCCGCGCGCGCCAGCGGATCGATCGCGCTTGCGCTCCTCGCCCGGCGCTTGCCGCCCTCGATGGTGACAAAACTCGGGCAGAAGCCGTTGAGACAGGAGAAATCCTTGTTGCAGGTCGAGAGGTTGATCTTGCGCTTGCGGCCGAATGGCGTCTCTGTCGGCTCGACGCTGAGGCAGTTCGATTCCACCGAGCAGTCGCCGCAGCCCTCGCAGACGAGGTCGTTGATGTAGGCGAAGCGGGCCGGATCTTCGATCGTGCCGCGCTTACGCCGCCGCCGCTTCTCGGTGGCGCAGGTCTGCTGATAGATCAGCACGGTGACGCCTGAAATCTCGCGCAGCTCGCGCTGCACGGCATCTATCTCCTCGCGCGGATGGATGGTGACGCCGACCGGCAAATCCGCCGGCGAGAAATGTGTGGGATCATCGGACACCAGCGCAATGCGCGTTACACCTTCGGCGCGGACCGAGTGGGCGATCGCCTGCACGCTGACCGGGCCGTCGACCGGCTGGCCGCCGGTCATCGCGACCGCGTCATTGAACAGGATCTTGTAGGTGATGTTGGCGTTGGCCGCGATCGCCTGCCGGATCGCCATCGAACCGGAGTGATAATAGGTGCCTTCGCCGAGATTCTGGAACACATGGCGGTTGCCGGTGAATTTCGACGAGGCCGCCCAGTTGACGCCTTCGCCGCCCATCTGGATCAGCGACGAGGTTTCGCGGTCCATCCAGCTCGCCATGAAGTGGCAGCCGATGCCGGCCAATGCCTTGGAGCCGTCGGGCACTTTTGTCGAAATGTTGTGCGGGCAGCCCGAGCAGAAATACGGGGTGCGCGTCGCGCCGGGGACTGCGATGGTGCGGTCCTGCTCGGGCCTGAGCGCAGCGACGCGTTGTGCCAACCGCAGCTCCGGAAACATCGGGTCGAGCCGCCGCGCCAGCACGTCCGCCAGCATGCGCGGCGACAATTCGCCGGTCCAGGAGATCAGCCGTGCGCCGGTTTCGTCATGCTTGCCGACCATGCGTTCCGGCTTGGCGCCGGGATAGTCGTAGAAATATTCCTTGAATTGGCTCTCGATGATGCCGCGCTTCTCCTCGACCACCAGGATCTCGCGCTTGCCCTTCACGAATTCCATCGCGTCGTGCAGCGCGAGCGGCCACACCATGCCGACCTTGTAGATGTCGATGCCGAAGCGGCGGCAGGCGGCTTCATCCAGCCCGACCAGCCGCAGCGCCTCCATCAGGTCGAGATGCGCCTTGCCCGTGGTGACGATGCCGTAGCGCGCGTCCTTGATGTCGTAGATGCGGCGGTCGATCGGGTTGGCCTTGGCGAAGGCGTAGACCGCGTGCTTCTTCGCTTCCAGCCGCTCCTCGATCTGCGGGCCCGGCAGGTCCGGCCAGCGATAATGCAGGCCGCCGGGCGGCGACACGAAATCCGGCTGGATGAAACGGCGTGGGGCGGGCAGCTCGACCGAGGCGCCGGATTCGACGATCTCCGAAATCGCCTTGAAGCCGACCCACATGCCGGAGAATCGACTGAGCGCGTAGCCGTATTCGCCGAACGCGAGATACTCGCCGACATCGGCCGGATGCAGCGTCGGCATGAACCAACTCATGAAGGCGACGTCGGATTGATGCGGCATCGAGGATGACACGCAGCCATGATCGTCGCCGGCGACGACCAGCACGCCGCCATGCGGCGAGGAACCGTAGGCATTGCCGTGCTTCAGCGCATCGCCGGAGCGATCGACGCCGGGGCCCTTGCCGTACCAGAGACCGAACACGCCATCGACCTCACGATCCCTCTGCGTCTCGACCTGCTGCGAGCCGAGCACCGCGGTCGCCGCGAGGTCCTCGTTGACCGCAGGCAGGAATTCGATGCGGCTGTCTTTCAGCTGTTGCTTGATCTTCCACAGTTCGAGATCGACGCCGCCGAGCGGCGAGCCGCGATAGCCGGAGATGAAGCCCGCGGTGTTGAGCCCCGCGGCGCGGTCGCGCCTGATTTGGTCCAGCGCGATGCGGACGATCGCCTGCGTGCCGGTGAGGAAGACGCGACCGCGCTCCCGGCTGTAGCGCGCCGACAGCTGGTAGGCGTCGAGCAGCGGCATCTGGCCCATGACCGGTCCCTCGTGGAATCGCGATGTCTGATTGGACGAGGCTATGCCTGCGGGGCTGGTAGGTCTTACCTATCTATCCGTTTGCGAGGGAGATTTCGGTATAATATTGCCCATCATCGTGCGATTTGGTAAAATCTACCAATCGGAGTTCTGCAATGGTCGAAGAGCAAGACGAACGAATTCTCGCCGAGCTGCAAAGGGATGGCCGCGCCACCAACCAGCAGCTTGCGGAAACCGTGGGGATGTCGACCTCGGCGTGCTGGCGCCGGGTCCGTGCGCTGGAGGAGACCGGCGTCATCTCGGGCTACTCGGCGCTGGTGGCGCGCGAGCGCGCCGGCTTCGCCACCTCGGCGATCCTGCACGTGTCGCTGGAGCGACACGACGTCAAATTCGTCGATGAGTTCGTCGCGCGGGTGATGCAGCGCCGCGAGGTGCTGGAATGCTTCGCGACAACCGGCGACGCCGACTATCATCTGCGCGTCGTCGTGCGCGACATGGACGATTACAATAGATTCCTGGACGAGTTCATGTTCCGCATCCCCGGCATCCGCCATGTCCGCACCAACGTGATCCTGAAGGAAATCAAGACCGGCGTGGCGCTGCCGTTCTAGTTCGTCGTTCGAGGTGCGCGCGTCTCTCTCTCTCGTCGTTCCGGGGCGTGCGCAGCACGAGCCCGGAATCCATTGCTCCATATGCCATGCGGCCCTATGGATTCCGGGCTCTCGCTGCGCGAGCCCCGGAAGGACGAAGGATAGACCTCTACGCCTCAGCCGATTTGGTCTGCATCAGGAGCATGAAGATCATGACATGGCTCACCAGCAGCAGCGGCACGTAGAGCGCCGGGATATAGATGCCGGCGCCGAACAGGCCGGGATCGGCGTTCTTCGTCGCGCCCATGAAGTAGGCGTTGAGAAGATCCAGCGCGCCCCAGATGTTGAACAGCCAGACGATCGGGGTAGCGATCGGCCAGCGCCACGAAAGTGCCGCCATCGCGAGCAGCGCGAGAACTGCGGCGGTCAGATCGCCCCAGCCGACCGCGCCGGCAAACACCGGGTTTACCTCCGGCGACACGAAGCCGGTGACCAGGAAGTTCATCCCGAGAAACCGGAAGGCATGGAACGCTGCAAGCAGCCGCAGCGCCTCGTGGCGCGGCCAGGTGCGGAGCGCCGGCCAGACATAGGTCATGGCCACCACCGCACTGGTCAGGAATGCGCCGGCGACGCTGAGCAGGAATGGGACGTTGAGACTGACTGGCATGGTCGGCTCCCTTCTGATTGTCGATCGGGGTCGAGGAGGTCGAACCCGACGATCGGGCTCGACCTCGGCGAGGCGTTCAGGGCTTGGCCAACAGCAGGCGGAGCGGCAGCAGCGGGCCGACCGCGATGTAGTCGTGGTCCATGATGTCGAGTTTGGACAATGGCAGGCCTTCCATGATCGCGTGGGCCTCGGACGTATCCTTGGCGTCGAGCAGGAAGACGACGCCGCGCCCGTCGGACCGCGAGTACCATTCGCGCACCTTGCCATTGAGATAGAGCTGCACGGTCTGGCGGATTTCGTCCGGCATCACGGCCATCACCTGATCGCGGGTGACGCCGGCCTTGACGGTCAGGATGACCATCACACCGGTGGTTATGGGGGAGACGGCTTGAGCTTGTGTCTGGGCGGAAGATGGAGCGGTCATGATGGTGGCGCCTGTCAAAGTGAGGGTGAGAGCCAGGAGGCAGTGATGGATTGCCTTCATCGGTCGCGTGTCTCCGCTCGCGACACCGTCGTGATGTCGCGTGGATCAGCGCATATCGCGCTGCTTGCGGCTTCGATGTAGGGCTGCTTCCCGTGCGCGACTATTCGCGATAATGTTCACAGGCCATGAAGCAGAGCTTCACAGTCCGGCAGGGCGCGCTCGACGGCGTCGAGGCGTTTCTGGCCGTCGCCCAGCACCGCAGCTTTCGCCGCGCGGCGACCGAGCTCGGGGTGACGCCGTCGGCGATCAGCCAGGCGGTGCGCGCGCTCGAGGCGCGGCTCGGCGCCGTGCTGTTCATCCGCACCACCCGCAGCGTCGGGCTGACCGAGGCCGGCGAGCGATTTCTGGCGCGCGCAAGGCCGGCGTTCGAGGAACTGGTGGCCGCGAGCGGCGCAGCGCGCGCGCTCGGGCAGAAGCCGGCCGGGCTGTTGCGCCTCACCGTGCCGCGCTCGGTGGTGCCGATCCTGCTGGAGCCGTTGATCGCCTCGTTCTGCAAGGCCTATCCCGAGATCGAGGTCGAGCTCGCCGCCAGCGAGGAGCTGGTCGACCTCGCTGCCGGCGGTTTCGATGCCGGCATCCGGATGGGCCAGTTCATCAACCCGGACATGGTCGCAGTGCGCCTGACCAAGCCGTTCCCGTTCGCGATCGTCGGCAGCCCGGATTACCTCGCGCGGCGCGGCCGCCCCAAGCGTCCGGACGATCTGCGCGCGCATGCTTGCCTCAGGCTGCGGCGATCGAATGGCGGGCTCGCGCCGTGGTCTTTGAACGACAATGGCCGGTCGATCGAGCTCGCGGTATCCGGCTCGTTCATCGGCCATGATTTCCCCACGCTGGTCGGCGCGGCGGTCGAAGGCGTGGGTCTGGCGCAAGTGCCGGCACCACTGATCACGGGCGCCGTGAAGGAGAAAAGGCTCGTCCGCGTGCTGGATCAATTCGCGCCGACGACGCCCGGCGTGTTCCTCTATTATCCCGGCCACCGCCAGATCATGCCGAAGCTGCGGGCGTTCATCGATCACGTGAAGCGTCGGCCCGGGGCAAGGCTTCTCTAGACTCTTAGCAAATTGCATAAAATTCGAATGACCCGGAACCGGACGCGAAAAGCGTTGCGCCGTTTGCGCGATGGTTGAGGCGATGTCGTGTTAACCTCGACTGCGTTTGCAACAATTTGTCCTATTTAACGCGATCGCAACACCACGTACCTCATGTGGACCATCGAGAAGTACCTAGAGAAGTACCATCGAGAAGACCGGGAGTTCGGCAGTTCGTCCGGCGGGGAGCGTCGAAAATGAATTCGGTAAGTATGCAGCGCGATATCGTCGTCGATTGGCAGGCTCAACATGAGCGTCTGTTCGGCTTGCACGCCATCAAGCTTCGGCATCGTCTGGCCGAGAGCGAATTGTTCTCACGGGAAAGCATCGGCAAGCTGATCGAGCGCTGCCCGAAATCGCATCTCGGGCTTGAGTCCGTCAGCTTCGATGGCGATACGCCGAAGCGCATCTATGGCGAACTCGGCGGCAGCTCGGGGCTTCAGGCGATTGAAGCGATCGAGAAGGGGCGCATCTGGATGAACATCCGCCGCGTCATGGACTGGGCGCCCGAATACAACGAGCTGCTCAATCAGATATTCTCCGAATTTGAAGCGCGGATGAGCGGCTTCAAAACCTTCAAGCGGACCCTTGGCGTGCTGGTGTCGTCGCCGAATGCGAAGGTGCCCTATCACGCCGACATTCAGGGGCAGTCGCTCTGGCAGATCTCGGGTGTCAAGCGCGTGTTCATTTATCCGCGCTCGGACGTCTTCATGCCGCCGGAAAACGTCGAGAAGATCCTGCTGCGCGAGACCAACGAAGACGTACCTTACCGGAGTTGGTTCGACGAGTTCGCGACCGTGTTCGACCTGCATCCGGGCGAGATGCTGACATGGCCGCTCTACGCACCGCACAAGGTCGAGAACCACGATTGCCTTAACATCTCCGTCACCATGGAGCACTGGACGCGATCGACCTGGAATGCCTATGCGGTGCATTACGGAAACGGCGTGCTGCGCCGGACGCTCGGATTGCGCAACACGTCGACGCGCGATCACGGGTTGCACGTCTATCCAAAGGCCACCGCGGCCATGATCTGGAAGAAGATGGGCCGGCAGATCGAGGGCGACGTCGTCAAAAGCCGGGATTTCCGGATTGCGCCCGAAAGCGAAAATGGAATTCGCGCGCTGTGATGAGCCGTTGCCGGCCGTATCCGAGAGACGCTTCAGATGTTGGCGCCAAACAGAAGCCCGTATCCGATCGACCTGCATATCGGCATCGAACCCGAGTTCGATTTCCGTTCGGCCGAGTATCGCGCCTTTCACAATCTCGAGCGTGCGACGGTGTTTCAGGCGCCGTCATGGCTCGATGCCGTCCACCGAAAGCTGATGCCGCATCTCGCGGCGAAGCAGTACACGCTCACGATCCGCAATCTCGACCGCACGCTGCTTGCGGTCATTCCGCTGGTCCTGCAACGGTCGGCGGGATTGTCGATGCTGCTGCCTGCCGATTTCGGCGTCTGCGACTACAACGCCATCATCGCGGATCCGGCGACCCTGGAGATGCTGGCCGCTGATCCGTCCGTTGTCGACCGGATCGACCGGTTGCTCGACGTTGCCGACGTGCTGATGTTCCGCAAGGTCCGCGATGATGGTTTCGACGCCCGCAGACTGTTCAGGAAAACGGTCGCAAGCCGCAACGAGAACGCGGCCTATCACAGCGAGACCGGCACCGATTTCGAGGTGTGGCAGCGCCAGACGATCAGCAAGAAATACTCCAAGGAGCTGCGACGGCTGGCCAGGCAGATCGAACGCGAGTTCGGTCCGTACGAACATCGCCCGGCGCGGACCGAGGCCGAAATTCGCGACGCGTTCAGGTTTCTCAAATCTGCACGGGACGGCCGGTTTGAAGGCGATTTTCTCGACAATCCCATCTACGAACAATTCTATTGCGACATCGCCGTCGCGGGAATCGAGTCCGGCGAGGCGATCACCTATGTCAGCTATCTCAATGGCGAGCCGGTCGCTGCCCTGTTCGGGCCGGCCTGCGAAGACGAGTTTCATGCCGTCCTGATCGGCTCCGACATTCAGCGGTTCGGCAAATTCTCGATCGGCATGCAGCTGATCTATCGCGTGATCAAGTTGCGGTTCGATCAAGGCCTGCGCCGGCTCGACATGGGTCTCGGAAATACGGGTTACAAGTCGCAGTTTCGTGTCGAGGAAACCGGGTTGCAGAATTTCACATCGTCCCGTTCGCTGGCCGGATCGCTGATTTCGCTCGTGTACCATCGCGCCAAGCCGCTCAAGCGCGTGCTCGGGCGGTTCTCATCCCACGTGCGTTGATCGCAGGGACGACGAACGGAGAGAAACCCGTATTTGGGCTCCATCACCGTCACCCTGAGCAGATCGCGCAGCGGCCGTCTCGAAGAGCCGACGGCCACCAGCTGAGCCGTTCATGCTTCGAGACGCCGCTACGCGGCTCCTCAGGATGACGGGAAGGGGCGGCGCTCACGCCTTCTCCTTCACGAACCTGTTCCGCAATGTCCCGATCCCGGTGATGTCGATCTCGACCACGTCGCCGTCCTTCAGGTCAGGCGAGGCGCCGTCGGTGCCCATCCAGATCACGTCGCCCGGCGACAGGGTGAAATATTTGGTCAGCTCGACCAGGAAGGGCACGATGCCGAAGATCATCTCATTGGTGTGGAAGCGGCCGGTCTCCTTGCCGTTGACGCGGATCGCGGTCTCCATGCCGTCGAGGTCGACATCTGTCTCGATCCACGGGCCCATCGGCTTGAAGGTGTCGGCGTTCTTCGAGCGCCACAGGCTGCGGTCCGCCTTCTGCCAGCTGCGCTCGGAGACGTCGTTGCCGATGGTGTAGCCGAACACGCAGTCCATCGCGTTCGCTTCGGTGAGGTGCTTGACTTTCTTGCCGATCACGACGACGAGCTCGCCCTCGTAGTGGATCTTCTCGGTCGCGCTCGCCGGGATCACGACGTCCTCGTCATGGGCGATCAGTGCGTTCTGGGCGCGGTAGCCGATCTCGGGACGATCGGGGACGTTCGGCACCGTGCCGGCCTTGTCGGCGGCTTCCTTGAGGTGCTTCAGATAATTCAGCCCGACGCAATAGAAGGTGCGCGGGATCAGCGGCAGCTCGATCTTGACGTCCTTCAAGGCGTGGGTCTTCGACGTCCTGCTCCATTCGCCAAAGGGATCGCCGTTGACTGTGATGACGGTGTCGCCTTCGACGAGGCCCCAAGAAGGAGCGCTCGCGGTATTGCCCGCGGCGGTGAATTTCAGCCAGCGCATGATGATGTCCCTCTATTCCGCAGCCTGTGCGCGGGTCTTCCAGGCGCCCGCGGCGGGACGCTTGAGCCCGAGATTTTCCCGCAGCGTCGTGCCGGCGTAATCTTTGTGAAAGAGCCCGCGCTTCTGCAACTCGGGCACCACATGGTCGACGAAGTCGGCGTAGGAGCCCGGCACGTAGCTCGCCGCGACCACAAAACCATCGCAGCCGCGATTGATGAACATTTCCTCCAGCCGGTCGGCGATCTCCTTGGGGCCGCCGACCATCGCGTCCTGCACCTGACCTCGGCCGGAGAAGGTGATGAAGTCGCGGGTCGAGGGATTGGTCTTACCCGAGGTGCGCAGCACGCCGTCCCGGATGCCGAGCATGCCTTGCATGCCCTGCAATTCCTCCGTCGTCAGCGGCTCGTCGATGCCCTTGGCGCCGAAATCGAAGTTGAGGCCTTCGGCGAGCAGCGACAGCGCGTCGATCTCGAGCGGCAGCTTCTGGATCACCGCCATCCGGTCCTCGGCCTCGGTCTTGGTCGCGCCGGTGACCGGCGTGATCAGGTTGCAGAGGAACATCTGGTCGGGATCGCGGCCGGCCTTGGCGGCTTCGCCCCGGATCGCGTCATAGCCCTGCTTGGCATTGGCGAGATTGCGGGCCGCGGTGAAGATCACTTCACCCCAGCGTCCGGCAAAGCGCTGGCCGCGGCCGGACGCGCCGGCCTGGATCACGACGGGATGGCCCTGTGCCGAGCGCGGCACCGTGAACGGGCCGCGCGAGGTGAAGAACGCGCCCTTGTGGTCGAGCCGTTTCACCTTTGTCGGATCGGCGAAGCGCCCGCTTGCCTTGTCGATCACCAGCGAGCCGTCTTCCCAGCTGTCCCAATGGCCGAGCACCACTTCCATGAACTCGTCGGCGCGATCATAGCGGTGATCGTGCTCGAGATGCTGTTCGCGGCCCATGTTGAGCGCTTCGCCGTCATTGACCGAGGTCACCACGTTCCAGGCGGCCCGGCCGCCGGTCATCAGGTCGAGCGTGGCAAAGCGGCGGGCGACGTCGAACGGCTCGAAATAGGTGGTCGACGCGGTCGAGGCGAGGCCGAGCCTGGTGGTGACCATGCCCATCGTGGTCAGCACCACGATCGGGTCCATCTTCACGCAGCGGATGCCGTATTCGACGGTGTGGGCGTGATCGTTGCCGTAGCGGTCGGGCATTGCGAGGCGGTCGTCGAAGAACGCCATGTGGAACTTGCCGCGCTCCAGGATGCGCGCGATCTCCTGGTAGTAATCCGCGGACATCGAGTCATCGCGCGACTCCGGGTGGCGCCAGGAACTCGGCAGGTTGGTGCAGTTCTGCGCCTGCAAGAAGCCAACCAGCGCCATTTGCCGTGTCATGTCGTTCTCCTCCGTGCGGATATGTCAGCGCAGGCCGAGCTGGTCGGTCAGCTTGTAGTCGGCGGCGAGTGCCTTAAGCTTGTCCCAGGTCGCATCCTCGATCTCGATGCCGTTCTTGCGACGCTCGACTTCGCGCAGATGCTCGACCTCGCCGGGGTAGAACACACCGCGGCTCCCTTCCGAGGGCGGCGTCGATTTCAGGTAGCGGGCGAAGTCGGCAACTTCCTTCTTGAAATCCTGCAAGGGGCGGAACGCGGCGACGTTGAACACCGCCATGAAGCAGCCGTCATTATGCCGGCCGGTCGGCTCGACGCCGAAGCCGAGCCCGGTCAGGAGACCGCACAACACCTCGACCATCGCGGCGAGCCCCGAGCCCTTGTAGCCCTCGCTGCCGCCGAGCGGCAGCAGCGCGCCGCCCTTGCGGTAATCCCTGGGATCGGTGGTGTCGCGCCCCTCGGCATCGATGATCCAGCCCTTCGGGATCTGCTCGCCGCGCGCCACCGCGAGCTGGATCTTGCCGGCGGCGACCGCCGAGGTCGCCATGTCGAGATAGAACGGCGCCTCGAGATCGGACGGCACCGCGATCGACAGCGGGTTGGTGCCGAGCCGGGCCTCGCGGCCGCCGAACGGCGCAACATGCTTCGGCGAGCGGCCGGAATCCGCGGCCGCGATCCCGATCATGCCCTCGCGCATCGCCATCATCGGATAGTGCGCGAGACGCCCGACATGGCTCTGGCGGAACACGGTGCAGGCCGCGACGTTGGCGGTCTTCGCCTTGTTGATGGTCATCTCCATCGCCTTGGCGTTGACGTGGAAGCCGAAACCCCAATGGCCGTCGATCACGGTCGTGGTCGGCGTTTCCTGCACGACGGTCCATTTCGCGCCGGGCACGATGTGGCCGGCCTTGATCCGGTCGATATAGGTCGGGATCGCGATCACGCCGTGCGAGTCGTGGCCGGCGAGGTTGGCGTTGACGCAGCCGGAGGCGACGGCGCTTGCCTCCTCCTCCGATGCGCCGGCGCCGCGCAGGAGAGCCGTGCCGATGCGCGTGAGACGGTCGGCCTGGACGATCGGCATGGGATTTTCCTCGCGGTTGGCCCGCGTGATGCGCGGGTCTTGCTTGCGGTTGTCGGGCTCATGCTCTCAAAGCACCGAGAGGCGAGCAAGGGCGGAAAATCCGGTCCGCCATACCGCCAGCAGGGTGCTGGCGGCCCTGGTTTCACCGAGCGGAACGGCCGCGGTCGCGATACGGAATTTCGCGGCTCCGGCGGCGCGGCCAGCAGCGCCGCTCGGCGCTCCGCCTCAGGCTGGCACATCGGCGTCCGTAATATCCCGGAAAATCGCCTTCCGTGTTCGTGAGCCGTTTACTTTGTCGTGCAACTGCCGGATACGCTAACCACCACTTAGGCCTATCGCGGGCAATGTTCCGCTCCAGTGTGAAAGGGGTGGCCCCGGGGCCTTCAGGAATCGTGCAGTCGAGCATCGGGCGTACATTCGCGGCGTTGAATGCCACCAACGAAGCGATCCTGTACGCGAAATCACCAGAAGAGCTGTACGGGAAGGTCTGCGAAGCCGCGTTCTCGAGCGGGAGCTTCCTGGCCACGACCGTGTTCTTGCTGGAGCCGGATACCGGTCTGTTGACCTTCGCCGCTGGTTGCGGCGAGGACGTCGCGCGTCTGCGCAGCATCACCATTTCCGCGATCGCCAATTTGCCGGAAGGCGAAGGCGTCGCAGGGCGCGCGTTTCGCGATCAGAACGCCTGCGTCAGCAATGACTATGTCAACGATCCCCGTTCGGCCGCTTGGCGAAGCGGTGCCGCGGCGGGCGGCGTCGGCGCGGCTGCGGCGATGCCGCTGGTCTGTGGCGGGCGCAGCGTCGGCGTCTTCATGGTGACGCGGCGGGAGGTCAATTCGCTCAGCGAGGAGATCGTCTCGCTGCTGGGGCGCATCGCGGCGAACGTGTCCTACGCGCTCGACAATTTCGACCATGAGGCGTCGCGCAAGAGCGGCGAGCGGGCGATGCGCCGGCTCAACCGCATGTTCGGTGCGATCAGCGCAACCAACGAGGCGATCCTTCGCGCCAAGACCGAGCACGACCTCTATCAGCGGGTTTGCGATGCCGCGGTGTTCAGCGGGAAATCCTTCGCCACGGTGGTGTTGCTGGCCGAGCCCGATACGCACTGGTTTGAGCCCGTCGCCGGCACCGGCGAGGCGCTCGAACTGATCACCCAGACGCGCTTCTCCACCGATCCGGACAGCGTTTACGGCAAGGGCATCTGCGGCGAGGCGTTCCGGACCCAGCGGCCGTGCATCGAGCACGATATTCCCATGTCGGCGGACCCGTCGCAGGCGCCCGCGCGTGGCAGCGGCCTGATGGCCTGCGTCGCGCTGCCGCTCACCCGGTTCGGCCGGAGCGTCGGCGTCCTGATCTTCTTCATCGGCAATTCCTGGGCGCGCGACGAAGAGATCATCGCGCTGCTGGCGGGGATTGCCGAGAATGTCTCGGTCGCGCTCGACAATTTCGGCCGCGCCACCGAGAAAGCCAGGGCCGATGCCGAGCGCGAACGACTGTCACGGATGTTCGCGGCCTTGAGCGCGACCAACGAGGCGATCATGCGCGCACGGTCGCGGCTCGAGATGTTTGAGCTGGTCTGCGCCGCCGCTGCCCATGGCGGCGGGTTCAATTCCACCAGCATCCTGATCGCGAAACCCGGCGACGATTTCCTGGAGATGATGGCGGTCGCCGGTCCGACCGCGGAGAATGCGCGCCGCCTCAACGTCTCGCGCAGCGAGGCGCGCCCCGAGGGGCGCGGGGTCTGCGGCCGGGCGTTCCGCTCCCGGCGCGCCTGCATCAACAATGATTTTTTCGGCGACGTCGTCAACAGCCCGTTCCGCGACGTGATCGACCGCGAGGATGCGCGATCGGGTGCGGCGTTTCCGCTGATCGTCGACGACGAGCCGGTCGGCGTGATGCTGTTCATCTCGGCGAAGCGCAACACTTTCTCGGCCGAATTCGCCGAGCTGCTGCAGCGGCTCGCCGACAACGTCTCCTACGCGCTCGGCAGTTTCGATCGTGCCGACGAGAAGGCGAGGACCGAAGAGCAGAAGGAGCGGCTGCGACGGATGTTCGCGGCGCTGAGCGCCACCAACGAGGCGATCATGCGGGCGAAATCCCGCAGCGAGCTGTTCGATCTGGTCTGCGATGCCGCGGCTGTCGGCGGCCAGTTCATCTCGGCGACGATCAGGCTGGTCCGTCCCGGCCAAGTCTTCCTGGACAATGTGGCAGCCTCGGGTCCCGACCGGGTACGGGCCCGCGAGGTCCAGCTGTCGGCCGATCCGACGCGCCCCGAAGGGCAGACGCTGACCGGCGTTGCGATCCGGACCCGCAGGCCCTGCATCAGCAACGATTATCTCAGCGACTTCGGCCCTGAATCGCATGTCTATCCGGTCGTCCGCGACAGCGGCAGCAAGTCCGGCGCGGCGCTGCCGCTGCTCAAGAACGGCGAGGCGATCGGGGCACTGGTGTTTCTCTCCGCCGAGTTCGGCACATTCAGTCCGGAGATGATGGCGCTGTTGCAGCGGCTCGCCGAAAACGTCTCGTTTGCGCTCGCCAATTTCGACCGCGCCGACGAGAAGGCGCGGGCCGATGAGCAGAAGGAGCGGCTGTCGCGGATGTTCGCGGCGCTGAGCGCGACCAATGAGGCGATCATGCGGGCGAAGTCCCGCACCGAATTGTATCAGCTGGTCTGCGAGGCGGCGGCGACCGGCGGCAGGTTCACCTCGACCACCATCGCGCTGGCGCAGCAGGGAAGCGATTATCTGCGGATCGTCGCGATCGCGGGTCCGGCGGCGGACGGCGCAAGCCAGGTGACGCTCTCGATCAGCGAGGCGCATCCCGAAGGGCGCGGCGCCTGCGGCAGGGCGTTCCGGTCCGGCAAGGCCTGCATCATCAACGATTATTTTGCCGATACCGAGACCGCAGCGTTCCATGAACGCGCGCGTCTCGACGGCACGCAGTCCGGTGCCTCGTTCCCGCTGATCGTCAGCGGATGGGTGGTCGGGGTCATGATCTTCGTCGCGACCGAGAAGGACACCTTCACGCCGGAATTCGCCGAGCTGCTGCAGCGGCTCGCCGACAATCTGGCGTTCGCACTCGAGAGCTTCGACCGCGCCGACGAGAAGCACAAGGCCGACGAGCGGATCGAATATCTTGCCTCGCATGACAGCCTGACCAACCTGCCGAACCGCGAGACGTTCAACGAGATGCTGCGTCACGCGATCTCGGCGGCGGATCGCCATCGACGGCAACTCGCGGTGCTGTTCATCGATCTCGACCGTTTCAAGATCATCAACGACTCGCTCGGTCACGATGCCGGCGACATGCTGCTGGTGGCGATCGCCGAGCGGCTGCGTGGTTCGTTGCGTGCGAGCGACGTGGTGGCGCGGCTCGGTGGCGACGAGTTCGTGGTCATCCTCGAGGAAACCGCCGAACGTGACGACGTCGAGCGGATTGCCGGCGATCTGCTGGTTTCGCTCAGCCAGCCGCTGCAGATCAGTGGACACGAGTGCCACACCACGGCCTCGATCGGGATCGCGATGTATCCTGCCGACGGCTCCGACGTGCAGACGCTGACCAAGAATGCCGACATGGCGATGTATCTCGCCAAGGAGGACGGCAAGAACGGCTTCCGGTTCTTCTCCAATGAGGTGAGGGCGCAGTCGATCGAGCGCCTGACGATGGAGAGCGCGCTGCGCCGCGCGCTGGAGCGCAACCAGTTCTCGCTCGACTATCAGCCCAAGGTCGACATGGCGAGCGGGCAGATCAGCGGTGTCGAGGCGCTGTTGCGCTGGACCCACCCCGAGCTCGGCAAGGTCTCGCCGGGTCAGTTCATTCCGCTCGCCGAGGAAATCGGCCTGATCGTGCCGATCGGCCGCTGGGTGCTGAAGGAAGCCTGCGCGCAGAACATGGCGTGGCAGCATCGCGGCCTCAAGCCGGTGACGATGGCGGTCAACCTGTCGCCGCGGCAGTTCGGCGATCCCAATCTGCTCGACGACATCGACGAGGCGCTGGCGGCGAGCGGCATGTCGCCGGCGTTGCTGCAGCTCGAGGTCACCGAAAGCATGGTGATGCGCAACGTGACGCGCGCGGTCCGTGTGCTCGACGCTATCCAGAACCGCGGCATTCGCCTCGCGATCGACGATTTCGGCACCGGCTATTCGTCGATGTCGCTGATGAAGCAGTTCCCGATCGACACCATCAAGATCGATCGCTCCTTCGTGCGCGACCTGCCCAATGATTCCGAGGACGTCGCGATCGCGCAGGCGATCATCAGCATGGGCAAGGCGCTCGGCATGACCATCGTCGCCGAGGGCGTCGAGACCTCCGAGCAGCAGGAGTTCCTGCGCGCGCATGCCTGCGACGAGATGCAGGGCTTCCTGTTCAGCCGGCCGTTGCCGCCGCGGGACCTCGCCGAGTTGTTGACGACGGCACCGACGTCGCCTCCGTTGCAGCCGGCGCTGGACGATGCGGCGATCGGCGCGGCCGGGCCGGAGCTAGGGCGGAAACGCGCTGTCGTCTGACGGCTGCACCGGCAGGTCGCGGACGTCGGAATCGGTCGATGCCACCTTGCGCGAGAAATCATAGGGCCACGGCAGCACGGTCTGGCCGGCCAGCGTCTGGCGCAGCACACGCGTGCCGTCGGCAAAGCTCGCGCCGTCGGGCAGCTGGAGCTGACGACAGCGATGGGACGACAGCGGGCCGGCGGCATCGCGCAGCTCGAAGGCCGGTCCCCACCACCACGCCGGCGCCGGCGGCCGCTCCGGTTCCGGAATGGCACGCCATCGCGCGAACTCGTCGGCTATGCGGGCGAATTGCAGTTTAGCGGCGGGATGCATCGAAAGCCCTTCCTCAGGGCGATGATAGCATCGCACCCACCTCACGCAATGCGGCTATTGGCGGCCATGCTGCCAATGAGCGGTCACGTCGGAGCCCGATTTGTTGAGGTGGACGTGCTGGTCGACATGGTCGACCCAGGACAGCGGAATGAAATGATGGTGCTGGCCGTCGGGCGAGCTCTGCTTGGTCAGCTTGATCTTGTCGGTACCTTCCATGTGGTCGACCTTGCCGACCGTCTTCTTGTCCGACGAGATCACGTCCATATGTTCCCGAATATCGGCTGCTGTTGCCATGGTTATCTCCTCGTCATGATGATGAGGGGATGAAACGCCGCATGGAGACGAAGGTTGCGATCGGCTTCCGGCTACTTCTCCTCGACGTTGGTGGCGGTGGCCGGGCCTTCGCCCATGATCAGCAGCACGGCATCCTCATCCTTGGCGCCATCCCAGTGCACCTGTTTGCCGAAATGGGTGACGAAGCTTCCGGCCGGCATCGCCACCGTGCCGTGATCGGGATCGAACTTCGGGCCCGATCCGACCCACCAGGTGCCCTTGAGCACGACGATGTAGCGGTCGTTGGGATGGAAGTGCGGATGGCTGAAGTGATTGCCCTTGGTCCATTTGGTGTAGACCATGTAGAAGCCGGGCTTCGAGGGGTCGCCGACCACGACGGCGTTCTGCGCGCCGCGCGCGTCGACCGGGCTCCAGGGAATCTGGTCCGGCAGCTTGTAGGTGACGGCGGCCGGATTGAGCTCGGCCGCGGAGCTGACGCTCAGCATGCCGGCAAAGGCCAGCGGCATCATCAGATATCGCCAGGATCGGTTCGACGCCGTCATCGGATGCTCCCAGATCGGTTTTCTCGGGCAACTGCCGCGCCCGTATGCCGCATGATGCTAATCGCGCCGGCTTGCGCCGGGCAAGACGCCTCCGTGCATGTCTGACCTCAAGATTGCGACAACGGTTCGTGACACAACGCAGTTGCAACATGAAAAACGATTTACGCGGCCGCAGGCGATGATAGGTTGCGCGCCAACCAAAAGACGGGAGGATAACCTTGAAGAAGCAACTGTCGATACTGGCGGCGGGACTCGTGATCGGTGCGGCCGCGCTGCAATTCTCGACCACCGCATCGGGAGACGACGGCTGGGTCACGCTGCTCGACAGCTCCAAGAAGGGCGACTGGGACGAGGTCGGCAAGGCCAATTGGGCGATGAAGGATGGCGCGCTGGTCGCCGACAAGCTCGAGGGCAAGGATCTCTCCTATCTCGTCAGCAAGACCCAATACAAGGACTTCCAGATCCGTGCCGAGTTCTGGACCGACGAGGACGCTAACAGCGGCGTCTTCATCCGCTGCGAAGGCAACAAGATGATCGACTCCAAGGTCTGCTACGAGGTCAACATCTTCGACAAGCGGCCGGACCCGACCTACGGTACCGGCGCCATCGTCGATGTCGGCAAGGTCGATCCGATGCCGAAGGCCGCCGGCAAGTGGAACGTCTATGAGATCACGGCGCAGGGGCCGCATTTCGTCGTGACGTTGAACGGTCAGAAGACCGTCGATGCGCAGGACTCCAAGCACGCGAGCGGCTACATCGCACTCCAATATGGGTCCGGCGTGGTCAAGTTCCGCAAGGTCCAGATCAAGCCGCTCTGACGGTACGCGTTCGAGCGGGGCCCGGTCGCGGCGCGGCCGGGCCTTCTTGCGTCTGGTGCGCTGTCGATCGGTGGCCTTCGGACGCCGCGGTGCATATGCGGTCCGGCGCCGAGGAACAGCGCACCATATCGGCGTGGTTCACTCATTCAGTCCTCTCGGCTCCGGCGGCCGGCTCCGGAAACGTCGCGGTTAGCCATATCGGCCAGACGTTAGCGTTGGTAGCCCCGCGCGCATACGCGGCGGCACCGTTCTTGCCAATCCCTGCCCAAGAGCTGCCCGCTCGTCCCGGAACGGGACATCGGATGAAGCGAAACGGCGCAGCAGCCGGGAACGCGACCATGACGACAGGCAAGATCTTCGCGAATTGGGATGACAACCATTCGAGGCTCTGGAGCCATCAGCCGATCCGGCTCGAGCACACCATGCACCAGCTGCCGGCGTTCTCGATGGACGATCTCGCTAAGCTGATCGAGCATTATCCGCGCGAGCATTACAGCCTGGTCAAGATCGGCGCCAAGGGCTCGAGCCGGGGCTGGCGCGAGGGTGAGATCGGCAGGCTGCGTGGTCACCAGGTGATCGAGGCGATTTCGCGCGGCGGCCTTTGGCTCAACCTGCGCAACGTCACCGCGGTCGATCGCCGCTATCGCGACATGATCGAGCGGATGTTCGGTGAGATCGCAGAAAAGGTCCCCGGCTTCGATGCGCCGACCTATCGGGCCGGCATCCTGATTTCCTCGCCCGATGCGCAGGTCGATTACCACGCCGATCTGCCGGGGCAGGGCCTGGTCCAGATCTCCGGCCGCAAGCGGGTCTACGTCTATCCCAACACGCAGCCGTTCATCCGCCCCGAGCATCTCGAGAACATCGCGCTGTTCGATGTCGAGGTCGCTATCCCCTACGAGCCCTGGTACGACTGGCACGCCCGGGTGATCGATCTCGAGCCCGGTCAGATGCTGAACTGGCCGCTGAATGCGCCGCATCGCGTCGACAATCTCGACACCGTCAATATCTCGATGACGATCTCCTATGTGAACGACGACATCCGCCGCGCCCAGATCCTGCATCTCGCCAACGGCATGCTGCGGCATCGCTTCGGCTATGCGCCGCGCAGCCGCAGCATGCGCGGTCCGACCTTCTTCGCCAAGCAGGTGATGCAGAAGCTGCTGCGCGACAGCAAATGGGTGAAGCGCGAGCGCGCGGTGCGTCGTCCGATCGACTTCCGGCTCGACGAAAGCGATCTCGGCAAGATCGTCGACTTGCCCAAGGCGGCGTTGGAGGCCGCGTGAGCGAGCTGCCGGTTGCAGGTGCTGACATGACGATCTTGACGACAGCGGTTGAGAAATTCGGGGCGCGGGTCGCTAGCTATGCGGTCGGCTATCGCGTCGAACTGGTTTCCGATTGGGCGCAGGCCGCCGCTCGCTGGGGTGCATTCGAACCGCTGACCGCGTTCCAGCATCCGCAATGGTATGCGTCGTGGTACCGGGCCTTCGCGTCGACCGACGGGGTCGAGCCGCTGATCGCCGTCGTCGGCGATGCCGCAACCGGTGAACGCGCTGCGCTGCTGCCGCTGATCCGGCATCGGCAGGGCGGCCTCCGCATCGTCGAATTCGCCGATCTCAACCTCACCGATTTCAACGCGCCGCTGCTCGGCCCGGCCGCACCGCGCGACGACGTCGCTGCTTGGCAGTTCTGGCGCGACCTGCAGGCCGCGCTGCGCCAGGCGCCCGGCGGTGCCGATCTCGTCCGTTTTCGCAAGATGCCGCTCAAGCTCGCGAGCCGTGCCAATCCGCTGGCACGGCTCGACGATGTCGGACCGTCGGTCGTCAACGGCAATTGCCTGACCATCGGCGACGATCACGACGCCTGGCGCGACGGGCTGGACCGCAAGGTTCGCAAGGAGCTGGGACGGACCTGGCGCGTATTCACGCGTGAACCGTCGGCGACGTTCAGGGTTGCCGCGGATACCGAGGAGGCGCTGCGGCTGCTGTCCAGCACGGAAGTGCAGCAGGGCGCGCGGCTGAACGGTCTCGGCCTCAATTACGTGCTCGACAATGCCGACTGCACCGCCTTCTATCGCGACCTCGTGCGCGAAGGCAGCGGCCGCGGCTATGCGGTGATGACCGCGCTCACCACGAGCGACGCGGTGGTGGCGACGCTGCTCGGCATCCGCACCGGTTCGCGCTACGTCATGATCCGCATCAGCAATGCCGGCGAGAAATGGTCGGCGTGCTCGCCGGGCCGGCTGATCATCGACCGCACCATCGCAGCGCTGCACAAGGACGGTGTGCGGGAGTTCGAGTTCTCGATCGGCAATTACAGCTACAAGCGGCGGTTCGGACCGCAGCGCACGCCGCTAGTCGATCTCGGCGCGGCCCTGAGCTGGCGCGGCCAGCCCCATGCGCTGCGCGACCGCGCCGTGCTGGCGCTGCGTCACTATCCTAGACTCTCAGCCCGGCTGAAGCAGGCGCTCGGCAAGGCGACGCCGACGCGCGAAGAGGATTGAGTTCCGGAATTGCTACGGTCGTAGTTGTGGAGGGTGGGCAAAGCGCTGGCATGCCCACCATCGCCAGCACACTTTGAGTGGTGGGCACGGCGCTTCGCGCCTTTGCCCACACTAGGCAGGACGGCATCCTTCAACCGAGCAATGCAGTCCCTCGCACGCTGTATCAGCCGTGCCACTTGGCGCTTGGCTCAGCCATGCAGCTTCTTCGCCGTCTCCGCGATCGCGCGGCCCTGGTAACGGGCGCCGGCGAGTTCGTTTTCGCCGGGCTGGCGGCTGCCGTCGCCGCCGGTGATGGTGGTAGCGCCATAGGGTGCGCCGCCGGTGACCTCCTCGAGCTTCATCTGGCCGGCAAAGCCGTAGTTCAACCCCACTACGGTCATGCCGAAATGCAGCAGGTTGGTGATGATCGAGAACAGCGTAGTCTCCTGGCCGCCATGCTGGGTCGCGCTCGAGGTGAAGGCACCGCCGACCTTGCCGTTCAGCGCGCCCCTGGCCCAGAGGCCGCCGGCCTGGTCGAGGAAGTTGGCCATCTGCGAGGACATCCGGCCGAAGCGGGTGCCGGTACCGACGATAACGGCGTCGTAGTTGGCGAGATCATCAATCTTGGCAATCGGCGCGGCCTGGTCGAGCTTGTAGTGCGAGGCTTTCGCGACTTCGGCCGGCACCAGCTCGGGCACGCGCTTGATGTCGACGGTGGCACCGGCTTCGCGGGCGCCTTCCGCGACGGCATTCGCCATCGCTTCGATGTGACCGTAGGCGGAGTAATAGAGGACGAGAACCTTGGCCATGATGGCCTCCTTGGTTGAGTAGATGGAGAAGCGTTGGGGGAGAGGCATGCGCGGATGTTCTTCCGCGCATGCAAGGTGAGGTGATCAGGCCGCGTCGACCAGGACGAGCTCGGTATCCTCGAGCGCGGTGATCTTCAGCTTGGCCTCGTCGCGGATCGCAGCACCGTCGCGGGCATTGACGCGGACGCCGTTGACCTCGACGCTGCCGGCCGCCGGCACCAGATAGAGGTGACGGGTCTTGTCGGCGGAATATTCCGCGCTCTCGCCGGCCTTCAGCGTGGTGGCGAGCACCCGCGCATTGGCGCGGATCGGCAGCGCATCATTGTCGCCGTCGATCCCGGAAGCGATGGTGACGAGCTTGCCGGAGCGGTCCGCCTTCGGGAACGGCTTGGAGCCCCAGGTCGGGTGACCGCCCTTCGTCGTCGGCTCGATCCAGATCTGGAAGATCTTGGTCTTGGACGGCTCCAGATTGTACTCGGAGTGGCGGATGCCGCTGCCGGCGCTCATCACCTGCACGTCACCGGCTTCGGTGCGTCCCTTGTTGCCGAGCGAGTCCTGATGCGTGATCGCGCCTTCACGGACATAGGTGATGATCTCCATGTTGGCATGCGGATGTGCCGGGAAGCCCGAGTTGGGTGCGATCTCGTCGTCGTTCCACACCCGCAACGCGCCGTGGTTGACATTGGCGGGATCGTAGTAGCTCGCGAACGAGAAGTGGTGCTTGGCCTTCAGCCAGCCGTGGTCGGCGCCGCCAAGTTCTGCGAATGGTTTCAGTTCGATCATGGTCATTCCCCTTGATGTCGGTGTTGAGCGGTAGCCGGGCGTCCACGCTCGGCGTTGGTGTTGCGATCAGGCGCCGAAGCCGCCGTCGACGTTGAGCACGGTGCCGGTCACGAAGGAGGCTTCCGGGCTTGCCAGGAACACGACGCCGGCTGCGACTTCCTCCGGGCGGCCGAAGCGTTGCAGTGCGTGCTGCAAGCGTTGCGTCTCGGCAAACTCGCCGCCGTCCTTCGGGTTCATATCGGTGTCGATCGAGCCGGGCTGCACCACATTCACGGTGATGCCGCGCGGTCCGAGGTCGCGCGCCGCGCCCTTGGTGTAGCCGACGACCGCCGCCTTGCTGGCGACGTAGTCGGCAAGCCCCGGGAACGAGGCGCGATCGGCCAGCATGGAGCCGACGGTGACGATGCGCCCGCCTTCAACCATCAGCTTCGATGCAGCGCGGATCGCGGTGATCACGCCATCGACGTTGATCGCTTCCTGGCGCGCAAGCGTCGCGGTGTCGGCCTTCGGGTCGTCGACCGCGCCGCCGGTTGCGACGCCAGCGTTGTTGACCAGGATGTCGAGCCGGCCAAAATCCTTGGCGACACTTTTCACCAGCTGATCGACGTCGGCTGACGAAGCCTGGTCGGCCTTGTAGGCGCGGGCATTGACGCCCTTGCCCTTCAATTCGGCGACGACGGCTTCCGCCTTCTCGGGAGAGGCGACATAGCTGATCGCGACGTTGGCACCTTCCGCGGCGAGCGCACGGGCGCTGGCGGCCCCGATGCCGCGCGAACCGCCGGTGACGAGAGCAACCTTGCCTGAGAGCTTCTTGGTCATCGGATTTCTCCATCGAGTGGTTTTGATGGCACTTGGATATGCCTCCGGCTGTGGTATAGAAATAGAAACTATCGAAACTCATTGTTTCCAAATTGGATGAGCGGGGACAGCGGCCATGTCGAAACTGCCGGACTTCGAGGCGCTCGCGATCTTCGCAAAAGTCGTGGAACTACGGTCGTTTGCAGCGGCGGCGACCGAGCTCTCGCTGTCCAAGGCTACGGTGTCGAAGGCGGTCAGCCGACTGGAGGAGCGGCTCGGGGCGCGGCTGTTTAACCGCACCTCACGGCGACTGGCGTTGACGGATGCCGGCCAGAAATTGTCGGAGCGCGCCGCGCGGCTGCTGGCCGATGGTGAGGCCGCGGAGAACGAGGCGCTGGCGCAATCGACCACGCCGCGCGGCCTGGTGCGGCTCGCAGTGCCGATGAGCTTCGGCATCAAGACGGTGGCGCCGCTGCTGCCGGAATTCATGGAGGCCTATCCGGAGGTCGCGATCGATCTGCATCTGAGCGACGCCACCGTCGATCTGATCGGCGAAGGCTTTGACGCCGGCCTGCGCATCGCGCGGCTACCGGATTCCTCGCTGATCGCCCGGCGGCTGTGCGGCATGCCGCGCTACACGGTGGCGGCGCCGTCCTACCTGAAGCGCTACGGCCGGCCGACCCATCCGATGCATCTCGCCGAGCACAAATGCTTCGGCTACGCCTACCTCTCCACCCAGGGTGCCTGGCACTACACCAACGCGGCCGGCGAGCAGGCCAGTGTGCGTCCGGCCGGCCAGCTGCGGGTCAACAATGGCGAGGCCGTGATGCCGGCGCTGCTCGCCGGCCTCGGCATCGCCGATCTGCCGGACTTCATCGTCGGCGATGCGATCGCGCGCGGCGAGGTCGAGGTGATCCTGAAAGGCTGGAAGCAGCCCGAGGCCGCCGTCCATCTGGTCACGCCGCCCGGCGGCCCGCGCCCCGCCCGCGTCGAGGTGCTCGCGGATTTCCTCGCCAGCCGTTTCGCCAAGGGGAAGAAGCGCGGATCGTAGTACGTCGTCTCGGATCGATCGAAGACCGGTGCCGGGAACTTGGTTCCGGCGCGATCGGCCTTCACATTTAGTTGTCCGTGCGAACGATCCTTGGCCGCATTCATTTGCGAGGTTGACGCAAATCGCCGTGCGGAACCCGCGCGTGCGTGGACCGAATCAAACAAGGGCATTGGGCATGCAGAGGCAGCGGATTGTGCTGAGCTTGGCGATGGCGATTGGCGGCGCTGGCGCTATGGCGCCTGCGTTGTCGCAGGAGTATCGCGGCACATGGGAACAGCAGATGGCGTGCACGCCCGACGTAATGCGCTTGTGCAGCGATCAGATTCCCGACACCAACCGGATCGTCGCCTGCCTGCGGCAGAACACGGCGCTGCTCGGCAGTTCGTGCCGTGCGGTGTTCGAGTCGAATGCGCAACAACAGGCGCAAACCCAGGGGCGCGCACCCCGGCCGCAGATGCAGCAGCGGCCGCGCGCGCCGCAGCAGATGCAGCCGGCCCCGGTCACTCCGCCGCGGTCGCCCTATGATGACGAAGACTAGAGCATGATCCGGAAAAGTGCGAAGCGGTTTTCCGAAAAGATCATGCTCAAACAAGCAGCTAAAGCGCGATGATGATTCAACCCGATCTCATCGCGCTTTAGGGCGCGGGACTGACTTCCGTCTGGGGCCGGACCTCGCAGACATCGACCCATTCGGCCGATGTCAATTCCGCCATCCGGTCCGGCGTGATGCGCACCGCGCTGTGCGTCGAGCCCGCGGCCGGCACCACGACGTCGAATGCTTTCAGCGACACGTCGCAATAGACCGGCAGCGGCGACTTCAGTCCGAACGGGCAGACCCCGCCGACTTCGTGGCCGGTGATGTCGGCGACCTCCTCGAGGCCGAGCATCTTCGGCTTGCCGCCGAACACGGCCTTCACCTTCTTGTTGTCCATTCGCGACGTGCCGGCGGCGACGATCAGCACCACGCGGTCGCCGACCCGCAGGCTCAGCGTCTTGGCGATCCGCGCCGGCTCGACGCCATAGGCTTCCGCCGCCAGCGCGACGGTCGCGGAACTCACGGCAGATTCGATCACGGTGATATCGGGCGCCTTGTCGGCGAAGAAGGCGCGGACGGACTCAAGACTCATTCTATTCAGGACCTTGCAGATACCAACGCGGGAAGCTCGGCAAGACCGTGGATCCGGTGATCGGGCACGACGCCGAGCTCATCCATCTGGGTACGCAGCGCCTTGAACATCGTCAATGGGGCGATCGTCTCGCTTTCGACGCAGGCCAGCGCCATCGCCTCCGGCGTCACCCGTTCGATCCAGGCGACGGTGAGGCCAAACGCCTTGGCGCCACAGGCGTCCCACGGATTGGAGGAAATGAACAGCACCTCCGCCGGCGGCACCTTCAATACCTCCTCGATCAGCGTGTAGGCTTCGGGCGCCGGCTTGAACACCTTGTGCGCGTCGACGCTGATGGTCGCATCGAGCAGCCGGTCGAGCCCCGAATTGCGCACCAGCGCATTCAGCATGTCAGGGCTGCCGTTGGAGAGGATCGCGAGCTTCTTGTCCTTCATCGCCTCGAGCGCGGCGACGGCATCCGGATACAACGCGAGGTGCTGATACTTGTCGATGATGCGAGCGAAGGTCGCTTCGTCATATTGCAGGCCAAGGCTGCGCAGCGTGTAGGCGAGGGAGGCGCGGGTGACGGCGGCGAAATCCTGGTAGCGCCGCATCAGCGTGCGCAGCCAGGAATATTCGAGCTGCTTGATGCGCCAGACCTGGGTGATGATGTCGCCATAACCGGGGAACGCATCTTCGGTGATTTCGGCCACCGACTGGATGTCATAGAGCGTGCCATAGGCATCGAAGACGATTGCCTTGATGGTCATTGTCATTCCCCTTCGTCCCGACCGCCGCGCGATCGGGACGCCGAGGGCGGTGCAGAGACCGCCTTATATACCCAAAATCTTGCGCGCGTTGGCCTTCAGCACCTTGGGGCGGATCTCCTCGCGGATGTCTAGCTTGGCGAAGTCGGCAAGCCAGCGGTCCGGCGTGATGACAGGCCAGTCGGAGCCGAACAGCATCTTGTCCTGCAGGATCGAGTTGATGTAGCGCACCAGGATCGGCGGGAAATATTTCGGCGACCAGCCGGACAGGTCGATATAGACGTTCGGCTTGTGGGTCGCGACCGACAGCGCCTCTTCCTGCCAGGGGAAGGAGGGATGCGCGAGGATGATCTTGAGGTCGGGAAAATCCGCCGCGACGTCGTCCATGTACATCGGGTTGGAATATTTCAGCCGCATCCCCATGCCGCCGGGCATGCCCGAGCCGACGCCGGTCTGGCCGGTGTGGAACAGCGCTATCGCGCCGCCGTCATTGATCGCCTCATAGAGCGGATAGGCCATGCGGTCGTTGGCATAGAAGCCCTGCATGGTCGGATGGAATTTGAAGCCGCGGACGCCGTAGTCCTCGATCAGCCTGCGCGCCTCGCGGACGCCGAGCTTGCCCTTGTGCGGGTCGATCGAGACGAACGGAATCAGCACGTCGAGATGATCGGAGGCGACTTCGAGCATCTCGTGATTGTTGTAGCGGCGGAAACCGGTTTCGCGTTCGGCATCGACCGGGAAGATCACCGCGGCGATGTTCTTGGAGCGGTAGTAGGCCGCGGTCTCCGGCACGGTCGGCGGATGCTTGTGCGGCGATTTGAAGTAATCAGCCATCTGCACCTGGAAGTCGTCATAGCCGTCGTCGCCATGCATGCCGCACGGCTCCTCGGCATGGGTGTGGATGTCGATCGCTGTGACTTTTTCAATGTCGGGCAGTTTGAGCTTGGGCATTCGGCTTCCCCGCGCGGCGTGTTTGTTGGTGATGGAAAATAATTATACTATATAACGATCTGCGCAAGCGCTCTGGCGCCGACGGCGCGAGCGCGGCCTGAGCCGAATTCGGTCGGCAAGTCCCGATTGGACGGCGGATGGGGCCTGACACAAAGGCCGCGGGACGATTCGCTGCCGGTGAATACCGTCATCCAGCGTGACCGTCTGGCGGGGCATTGGTCTGGATCATTGCCGCGGTCGCCATTTCCGAAGCGATCTCAAGGGCGTGGTCGGGCGATCCGTGCAGGTTCCAGGCTCGGACAGGCCTGAAAGTGGGCCCGTCTCGGTTGACATTTAGCGGTCCGATGGCTTAGAACCCGGCCGTCCCGGGCGGCAGGCCGCTTGTCGGGATAAATCCCATTTTGCCAGCTATTGGCATCGATCAGGTACGGCCTCCAACACGGGCCTTTCGAAGTAACAGGATTGTCCCATGAAGGTCCGTAACTCGCTGAAGTCGCTGCGCGGCCGCCATCGCAACAACCGTCTGGTCCGTCGCAAGGGCCGCGTCTACGTGATCAACAAGGTCCAGCGCCGCTTCAAGGCGCGCCAGGGCTGATTGCGCGCGGATCGGCGGCTGATCCCGATCCATCCTTCACAGGTCTTTGACGCCGCGCTGCTTTGCAGTGCGGCTTTGTGCGTCTAGACTTCGGCCATGGGATATTTCCTCGGGCTTCCCCACCGCCGGTTCGCGATCCTGATCGCAGCCCTTCTGGCCGGACCTGTTTTGACCTTGCCTGTCGCGGCCGCCGCGCAGGACGATCCGCGGGTGGTCCCGCCGCCGAAAGCGCAGAAGAAACTGCCGGAAGCTCCGACCAAGCTGCCGAAGGTACCGGCCGACCGCACCCGTGGGCTGGATTTCCTGTTCGGCGCGCTGAAGGCGGCACCCGACGAGGACAGCGCCCGCCATGTCGAGGCGCGGATCTGGGCGCTGTGGCTGCAAACCCCGAGCGATACCGCGGCGCTGTTGATGGTACGGGCCAAGGCCGCGCTCGACGCCCAGAATATCGATGTCGCGCTGAAGCTGCTGGATGCCGTGATCAAGCTCCGGCCCGACTATGTCGAGGCCTGGAACCGGCGCGCGACGATCTACTACCTCAAGAACGACTACGTTCGTTCTCTGGGAGATCTACAGCAGGTGTTGACCCGTGAGCCCCGCCATTTCGGCGCGCTGGCGGGCGTCGGCATGATCATGCAGGACATGGGTGACGACAAGCGGGCACTGGACGCCTTCCGCAAGGCGCTGGCGGTCGATCCCTACCTCGAGAAGGTGCCACAGATCGTCAAGCAACTGACCGAGAAGGTCGAGGGCCGCGACATCTGATTGCATGCGATTGATCGCGATCGCGGTCGAATTGCCGCGAGGGGGCACGCGGCTCGCGAGCTTGCTCGCGGTACGGCCCGGCGAGGAGACTAGTGCAGGAGCTTGCCGCGGGACGCGCTGTCCTGGGCGATGGCAGCATAGAATTGCTGAAGCTCCGCCTCCAGGTGCTCGTTCACGAGCAACAGGGCTTTCAGGGCGCCGCGCAGGTCGCCGTTACAGCTCGCCACGATCTGGTCGATGGCCGCATCGCTAGGGTCGGAAATCATGGTACTCCTCCGATTACTTCCCGTTGAACTCGTCTTCCCGTTGAACTCGACGTGCGGACGCCGGGTTCCTGTGAATTCCGTGCAAAAGCCAAGGCCTGTTCCGGTCGCGTCGCAGGTTTCGATGAAGCCGCGCGACTGATGGCGAAATTGCCACCAGCAAACGATGGAATTACTAATGACGCAGGGTTGAACCCGCTATCCACAGGCCAAGCGCATTGTGGACAAGTGCGTTCTAAGCCCGGCTGAACCTTATCATTAGGCTAAAGGTTGATTGCCCTCGTCCACAAGTTGCGACACAACGCAGCCGGCTGGGGAAGACATTTTTATGAAATCGATTGTTGCTGCGACGCTTTGCGTCGCATTGGGCGGCTGCGCGTCCGTGACGCGCGGCACCACTGAAACCATTTCCATTGCATCGACACCGGCAGGCGCGACAGCTGATATCGCAGGATTGGATATACCGACCGCCTGCGTCACGCCGTGCGCGATCCAGGCCAAGCGCAACGCCGACATCGTCGTGACGATCAGCAAGGACGGCTATCAATCGCAGATCATTCCCCTGACCAAGGACATCAGCGGATCCGGCGGCGCCGGGTTCGCCGGCAATCTGCTGCTGGGTGGCGTCGTCGGCATGGGCGTCGACGCAGCGACCGGGGCGGCGCTCGATCACAAGCCCAATCCGGTGATTGTGACGTTGCAACCGACGACGCCTCCGCCGCCCCCACCGCGGCCGCCGCGACGTCGGGAGAAGCCCGTCTCGTAAGCGCGAACTTCGCGCGCTGTTGGACTTCGCGCCGCAAAGCGCGCTAGCATTGAAACCGACGCGCATCTCCGCCGTAGCTCCGCGGTGCGCAAGCCCATTCGGATCGTCTTGATGCTCGCTTTGATCGTCGTGCTGGCGGTGGCCGGGCTGGCGCTGGCGACACAGCTCGGCGTTCAGCTGATCCAGCGCGCCTTTCCGCCACACGGCCGCATCATCGAGGTGTCCGGCGCGCGGCTGCATGTGGTCGAGCTCGGGCCGCGCGATGCCGCGGAGCCGCCGATCGTGATGCTGCATGGCGCAAGCTCCAACCTCCGTGCGATGCAGCCGCTCGGCGTCCAGATCGCCAAGACGCGTCGGGTGATCCTGATCGACCGGCCGGGCCATGGCTGGAGCACGCGCAACCGCGTCGCGGATTCGACGCCCGCGATCCAGGGCCGCATGATCGTGGAGGCGCTGACCAAGATCGGCGTCAGCAGGGCGATCGTGGTGGCGCATTCCTGGGCCGGTGCGCTCGCCCTGCGCATCGCGCTCGATCATCCGGACCGCGTCGCGGGCCTCGTGCTGCTCGCCCCCGTCGCCTATCCGTGGCGCGGCGGCGCCGGCCGCTATAATGACGTGATCTCGACGCCGCTGATCGGCCCGTTGCTTGCGCACACGATCACGCTGCCGCTGGGCTGTCTCGTTGTCGATTCGGGTGCGCGCGGCGTATTCGCGCCGCAGCCGATGCCGGTCGATTTCATCAGCGACAGCGCGACATTGCTCTTGCTGCGCCCGCGCGAGTTCACCGCCAACGCGCGCGATCTGGTCACCTTGAAGGCCGCCGTCGTCGAACAGGCCCCGCGCTACGCGGAGCTCAAGATGCCGGTCACGATCATCTCCGGCGACGTCGACAAGACGGTCTCGACCGGCATCCATTCCCGGCCGCTCGCTGCCACCGCGCCGAACGCTGGGCTGATCGTGCTGCCCGATGTCGGCCACATGGTGCAGTACGCCGCGCCCGATCTGGTGGCATCCGAGATCGAGGCGATGGCCGAGCGGATGACGCCGCAGATGGTGACGGCGCAATAGCGGTCAGCCGTCTTCGAGCCGCGCGAATGTGATCCGGCAAGGCTTGCGCCATCAGGTGGCGCCAAACATCATATGGGCGCGCGGTTCTCCGATTTCATCAAAGGACGCCTCCCATGCGGATCGACAACATCGCCGACCTCATCGCCGAAACCCTTGCCCAGGCCGGCGCGAAACGCATCTACGGTGTCGTCGGCGACAGCCTCAATGGCCTGACCGAGGCATTGCGCAGGCGCGGCACGATCGATTGGCTGCATGTGCGCCATGAGGAGGTCGCGGCGTTCGCTGCGGCTGCCGAATCCCAGATCACCGGAGACTTGGCGGTCTGCGCAGGTTCCTGCGGCCCGGGCAATCTGCACCTCATCAACGGCCTGTTCGACGCGCACCGCAGCCGCACGCCGGTGCTGGCGATCGCAGCCCAAATTCCGTCGGCCGAAATCGGCGGCGGCTATTTCCAGGAGACCCATCCGCAGGATCTGTTCCGGGAATGCAGCCATTATTGCGAACTGGTGTCGGATCCGGCGCAGCTGCCCTACATGCTGGAGAACGCGATCCGCTCAGCGGTCGGCAAGCGCGGCGTCGCGGTGCTGGTGCTGCCGGGCGACGTCGCGATGCGGACGGCGCCGAAGCGCGACATCTCGCCGAATGCCGGGCTCTTGCCGCCGGCGCCGGTGGTGCGGCCGGCCGATGCCGAACTGAACGCGCTGGCCGCGCTGCTCAATGGCGCCAGGCGCGTCACGCTGTTCTGCGGCCGTGGCTGCGCCGGCGCGCATGACGGTCTGATCAAGCTCGCCGAGACTCTGAAGAGCCCGATCGTGCACGCGCTCGGCGGCAAGGAATATGTCGAATACGACAATCCCTATGATGTCGGCATGACCGGCTTCATCGGCTTCTCCTCCGGCTACGCCGCGATGCATGGCTGCGACGTGCTGCTGATGCTGGGCACCGATTTCCCCTACAAGCAGTTCTTCCCGACCGGCATCAACATCGCCCAGATCGATATCCGCCCTGAAAATCTCGGTCGCCGCTGCAAGCTCGATCTCGGCCTCGTCGGCGACGTCGGCGAGACCATCGCCGCGCTGTTGCCGAAGCTGACGGTGAAGACCGAGCGCAAGTTTCTCGACGCCAGCATCGCGCATTACAAGGACGCCCGCGCCGGGCTCGACGATCTCGCCCGCGGCAAGCCGGGCTCGAGCCCGATCCATCCGCAATATCTGGCACGGCTACTCAGCGAGCAGGCGACGGAAGATGCCGTGTTCACCGCCGATGTCGGCACGCCGACGATCTGGGCCGCGCGTTATCTGAAAATGAACGGCCGCCGGCGGCTGGTCGGCTCCTGGGTCCACGGCTCAATGGCCAATGCGATGGCGCATGCGATCGGCGCGCAGGCGGCGCAGCCGGGACGGCAGGTGATCTCGATGTCCGGCGACGGCGGCTTTGCCATGTTGATGGGAGATCTGATCACGCTGACCCAGGCCAGGCTGCCGGTGAAGGTCGTGATCTTCAACAATAGCGTGCTCGGCTTCGTCGCGCTGGAGATGAAGGCCGCCGGCTTCATCGAGACCGGGGTCGATCTGAAGAATCCGGATTTCGCGGCGATGGCCCGCGCCATGGGCATTCACGGCGTCAGGGTCCAGGATCCCGGCGAACTCGAAGGCGCGATCCGCGACGTGCTCGCGCATGACGGACCGGCGGTGCTCGACGTCGTGACCGCGACCCAGGAACTGTCGATGCCGCCGACCATTACGCTCGACCAGGTGAAGGGCTTCAGCCTGTGGGTGCTGCGCGCCGTGATGAGCGGCCGCGGCGACGAGGTGGTCGACCTCGCCAAGACCAATCTGTTGCCGCGCTGATCGCTGATGCGGTAACACGTCCGCCCTGCCATCTGCGCAGGGCGGACGACGTCCGATACCGCCGATTACTGCTTCTGCTTGCCGTCCTTGTCGAACGACGACACGTAAGCCCACAGGTTGTTGGCCTCAGTCTCGTTCTTGATGCCGGCGAAGGCCATCTTGGTGCCGGGGATCTTGGCCTTGGGATCCTTGATGTATTCGAGGAAGGTTTCCTTGTTCCAGGTGATGCCGGAGTTCTTGTTGGCATCCGAATAATTGTAGTCCGGCGCGGTACCGGAGTGGCGGCCGTCGAGGCCGTTGAGCTCGGGGCCGACCTTGTTCTTGGCGCCTTCGCCGATCGCATGGCAGGCGAGGCACTTGTTGAACGAGGTCTTGCCGGCAGCGGCATCCTGCGCCAGCGCGGAGGATGCGGTGGCCAGCGATGCGACGACCGCCAGCGCGCTCAAGGTCTTTAGGTTCATGGGGTTCTCTTCGTTTCGTCCCGGGAGGTAGTGTCTGGTTTGTGGCATGTCCGACTTGGACAGGACAAGCCACGAAACTTTGACAGGTTTCATGACCGCCCGCTTGCCCCAGAGAGAACTCGTCCTTGCCGGGTGGGGCAATCCGACCTTCGGCCGGGCCGACTGAAACAGGTGCAGACCTGATTGATTTGTCGTAACAAATCGGCAAAGGGCAAAAGCCCTCCGAGGGAACATTGATGTCCATCATGATGCCGGCGGCCGATCAGGCCGTGCTTGCACGCCGCGCCGAAATCGTGGCCGCCCTGCGCGCAATCGTCTCGGGCGAGGGCGTGATCGACAGCGCCGCCGAGATGCTGGCCTATGAATCCGACGGTCTGACCGCCTATCGGCAGCCACCGATGGTCGTGGTGTTGCCCGATACCACCGAGCAGGTGGCGAAGGTCCTGAAATATTGCCAGCAGCAAGGCATCAAGGTGGTGCCGCGCGGCTCCGGCACCTCGCTGTCCGGCGGGGCGCTGCCGCTTGCGGATGCCGTGCTGCTGGGCCTCGGCAAGTTCAAGCGGATCCGCGAAATTGACTTCGATAACCGTGTGGTTGTCACCGAGCCGGGCGTGACGAATCTGGCGATCAGCCAGGCGGTCGCCCATGCCGGCTTCTATTACGCGCCCGATCCGTCGTCGCAGATCGCCTGCTCGATCGGTGGCAATGTCGCGGAGAATTCCGGCGGCGTGCATTGCCTGAAATACGGCATGACCACCAACAACGTGCTCGGCTGCGAGATCGTGCTGATGAGCGGCGAGATCCTGCGCATCGGCGGCAAATCGGCCGAGAATGCAGGTTACGATGTGATGGGGATCATCACCGGCTCGGAGGGGCTGCTCGGCGTCATCACCGAGATCACGGTGCGCATCCTGCAGAAGCCGGAGACGGCGCGCGCGCTGATGGTCGGCTTCGCCGAGGTAGAGGCGGCCGGCGAATGCGTGGCCGCGATCATCGGTGCCGGCATCATCCCCGGCGGCATGGAGATGATGGACAAGCCCGCGATCCACGCCGCGGAGGCCTTCGTCCATGCAGGCTATCCGCTCGACGTCGAGGCGCTTCTGATCATCGAGCTCGACGGTCCCCAGGTCGAGGTCGACGAGCTGATCAAGCGGGTCGAGGCGATCGCGCAGGGCTGCGGCTCGACCTCATGCCAGATCTCGACCTCGGAAGCCGAGCGCAACCTGTTCTGGGCCGGCCGCAAGGCGGCTTTCCCCGCGGTCGGGCGCATCTCGCCGGATTATCTCTGCATGGACGGCACCATCCCGCGCGGCGCGTTGCCGAAGGCGCTGGCGCGGATCCGCGAGCTCTCGGAGCAATACGGCCTCGGCGTCGCCAATGTGTTCCACGCCGGGGACGGCAATCTGCACCCGTTGATCCTCTATGATGCCAACAAGCCCGGCGAGATCGAGAAGGCGGAGGCGTTTGGCGCCGACATCCTGCGCTGCTGCGTCGAGCTCGGCGGCGTGCTCACCGGCGAGCATGGCGTCGGCATCGAGAAGCGCGATTTGATGCCGGAAATGTTCACCGAGATCGACCTCAACCAGCAGCAGCGGCTGAAGTGCGCCTTCGATGCGCAAGGCCTGCTCAACCCCGGCAAGGTGTTTCCGACGCTCCATCGCTGCGCCGAGCTCGGCCGCGTCCATGTCCACGCCGGCAAGCTGGCGTTTCCCGATATCCCGCGGTTTTAGTACCGCCGTAGCAGTCCGCTCGCGGCGCTCGCATCGCCATATGCAGCACAGGCCCTGTCGGGGTCTGCGATCAGCTCCGCTCGGACTTGCTTGAACGTCTTGCCGGCCGCTGCGGATACTTCGGAGCGGAATTGGCGCGGATCGTAGTCATTGCCGTCGTGGGCCTTGATGGCGGCGTCGAAGGCATTGATCATGGCCATCGCGGCGTTGGGGCTGCCGAGCAGTCTGGCGCCGAGTTGAACGCCCCCGGCACCATCGGCCTCATAGCCGGTGCATCGTTGTTCGAGCACCGCGGCCGCGGTCGCCAGCTGCTCGAGGAACGCCGCCTCGGCGTCGGTGAGCACGGCGGCACGCGCCTGTCCTGCCGCGATCGTCGCGAGCAGCGCGACGGCTGTCAGCCTGATTTTCACGGTGGATCTCCCTGCAGACGTCGAGGCCGGTCGTTACAATTCGACCGATCGTGCTAGCCAGCCGATAACCTTAACCGATGGTTGCGGCGCCATTGGCCAAGCGGCCGCCGCCGCATGCTGCGCAATAGCAGCGCGAACCCGTTTACATGGCCTTCAACTGTTGCTCGGTATTTTCCGGATATGCATGTCTTCGGCGACACCTCGATGCCCAGCATGGCCGATCGGCTGGCGCTTGCGCGCAATCGGCCCGCGGGCTTCGATTACATGCGGATCGTGCTGGCGGTGTCGATCATCGGCCTGCACAGCACCAACGTGACGCTCGGGCTCGGCCGGGCGCTGGAAATCCAGAGCACACTTCGAATCGGCGTCGCGATGATCCTCGCGCTGTTCTTTGCGCTGAGCGGCTTCCTGGTGACGGCGAGCCTGCTCCGGTGCAAGAGCCTGATTTCGTTCCTCGGCCTGCGCCTGCTGCGGATCGCCCCCGCACTCGCGGTCGAGACCACGCTGTCGGCCATCATCATCGGTCCGGCGTTCACCGAACTGCCGTTGGCGCACTATTTCGCCGATCCGAAATTCCACGCCTATTTCCTCAATATCGTCGGCGACATCCATTACGAGCTGCCGGGCCTGTTCCTGCACAATCCGCTGCCGGAGCTGGTGAATTCCCAGCTCTGGACCGTGCCGTACGAATTATGGTGCTACGTCATCCTGGCGCTGCTTGCGGTCACCACGATCTGCTTCAACCGGGTGGCGTATCTCGCGTTCATGGTGAGCGCCCAGATCGCTCTGGTCGGCTACGACATCGCGCGCTGGGACGAGGTGCCGATCCAGCTTCGCCCGCATCTTCTGGTGTTCTGCTTCCTTGCCGGCGTCGGGTTCTACCTCTGGCGCGACAAGGTGCCGGTCCACCGGACCTTGTGCCTGTTCGCGCTGGTGCTGTGCGCCGCCGCCTTGGCGACCGGACGCGGCGACGCGCTGGCGCCGGTGCCGGCCGCCTATATCGCCTGCTATTTCGGCGTGATGAACCCGCGGCGGAGCTGGATCGTCTCGTCGGGCGATTACTCCTACGGGCTCTATCTCTACGGCTTCGTCATCCAACAATGCGTCGCCGCGTTCGGCCCGCCGGTGCAGCACTGGTATCTGAACGTCCTGATCAGCCTACCGCTCGCCTTCGGTGTTGCGGTGGCGTCCTGGCATCTCGTCGAGAAGCATGCGCTTCGGCTTCGTGGCCGGGTCGAGATATTCGAGACCGTGGCGCTGTCGCGGATTTCGATCGTCGGCTTCTGGCGCAAATCGCACGACCAGGCCGAACGAGAGGCTGTCGTCCAGCCCGGGCCGATCAATCCAGTTCGACCGATCGTCCTTCCGGCCGGTAACTCCTAACTATTGCTTGATGCTAATCCGGTGACGCATCACTTGGATTGCGCTCGTCCGCATCTGCACGCTTTGCGTTTATACCTTGTTAGCTTGTTTCTGGATAGTTGCTAATGGATTAGTTGTTTTGGAAGCGCAATGCAACCTGTGTTCAGTCTGGCCGATCAGTTAGCTCTTTCGCGCTGTCGGCCCGCGGGCTTCGACTATCTGCGCATCGCGCTGGCGGCCACCATCATCTGCCTGCACAGCGCGAACGTCGTCTTTGGCACCGAGCGGGCGATGGAGATCCTGGGACATATCCGCATCGGGTCCGCAATGGTCCTTGCGCTCTTCTTCGCCTTGAGCGGGTTTCTGGTGACTGCGAGTTTGCTGAGGTGCAAGAGCCTGATTTCATTTCTCGGCCTGCGCGTGCTTCGCATTTTGCCCGCACTTGCAGTCGAGACGATACTCTCGGCTATCATCATCGGCCCGATCTTCACTGTGCTTCCGCTCGCGCAGTATGTCGCCGACCCGAAGTTTTATGCCTATTTTCACAATATCATCGGCGACATCCACTATGAGCTTCCGGGCGTCTTCCTGCGCAATCCGGTACCTTTTGCGGTGAATGCGCAGCTTTGGACGATTCCGTACGAGCTGTGGTGCTACGTGATCCTGGCACTGCTCGCCGTGACCACGATCTGCTTCAACAGGGTACTTTATCTGGTGTTTCTGGTGCTCGCCCAGATCGGTTTCGCCTACCACGATATCTACCATTCGGACCTACAATATCTTCATCTTCGTCCGTCGCTTCTCGTGTTCTGCTTCCTTACGGGTGTCGGCTTCTATCTCTGGCGCGACAAGGTCCCGTTCAACCGCACCGCGTTCCTGTTCGCGTTGACGCTGTGCGCGGCCGGGATGGCCACTGGATACACCGATGCGTTCATTGTTGGGCCCACCGCCTATGTCGCGTGCTATCTCGGGCTCATGAATCCGCGGCGAAGCTGGATCGTGTCCGGCGACTACTCGTACGGGATGTATCTCTACGGAGTCGTCGTCCAGCAGTGCGTTGCTGCGGTGGGTGCTCCGGTTCAGCATTGGTATCTGAACATCCTGATCAGCCTGCCGATTGCCCTCGGCGTCGCGTTCGTGTCCTGGCATCTCGTCGAGAAGCCTGCGCTTCGGCTCAGGGCGCAGGTCGAACAGATCGAGGCGGCGGTGCTCTCCCGGATTTCGATCGCAACCTTCTGGCGCAAATCGCCCGAGTTGGATCCGACGCTCGGCAGCAGCCGCGCGCCGGTCTGACATTGCACCGCAGGGGAGGACATGCGTCACAAGCCCTCCCGCGGCGCCGTGGGTCACAGCAGCGCGTATTGCGTCCGCTCGCGCTTGGCGAGCAGCGGCAATGCTTGTTCGGCAATGTAGGTCTTGAAGTAGGCGCTCTCCGCATGCGCCTTGAATGCCGCCTCGTCCTGGAACAATTCGTAGAACAGGAATTGCGCCGGGTTGTCCTTGCCGCGGCCGATCAGGAACAGCTTGGTGCCGGGGTCTTTCTGCGCCTCGGGCAGGAAGCCGTCGAGAATTGCCGCGACCTTGTCGGCCTCTCCCTCCTTGGCTTCCCATTGCGCCACCACCAAGAGGCCGGCGGTGTTGATTGCATCGCTGATGGTTCGTGTGCTCATCGCATAGTGCTTCATTGGCAGTCCTCCGTTGCTTTGCTCCGGTCGAGCTTGCGATCCGGCCCACGGCGAAATGCCGGCGATCGCCATGATCGCGGCGAACCAGCCGATGGCCGATCGTCGGGTAGGCATCATCGCCGTGGTGGTGACTTGCGAACGTTTCATGATCGCCTCCAGTTGATCCGCGCCAACCGGCTTGCCGGGGCCGCAACCCGAGAGATAGGGGATCGCTCGGCGAACCCGGTTCGGTGACGGTCGAATTGTCGATGTCGTGAAAAGAGTTCGACGATGACCGAAGTGTCGCGGCAGGAGAGGGGGGCACGCCGATACCGCAACCGCCGGCCAAGCCCGGCTCGAGCCGTTCAGTTCCGGCATCGCCAAGGTGGAGACGTCAGGCGCGGCGAATTCCTGAGCTGGCGGGACGTTCCGGGCGGGGCCGGCTCGGCGGCCGTTCCGCGGCGGAAGGCAGTTACCCTGCCGTCCCGTCGCGATCACTCGTCGCATTCAGAGGCCTGCTCGGCACGCGCATTTGATTTTGGAGTCAAATTTCGATACCGCCTAGCGCGTGGAAACGCTTAGGGTCAGAGACGGCAAGGACGTCGAAGAGGTGGTGCGCGCGGCTGTCGCCAGCGAGCAGCCGCTCGAGGTCATCGGACATGGATCGAAGCGCGCCATCGGCCATCCGATGGCGACCAATGCGGTGCTCGACGTCTCCGTGCTGAACGCGGTCACCGCCTATGAGCCGAACGAACTGATCATCACCGTCGGGGCCGGCGCGCCGCTCGCCGACGTGCAATCCCTGATCGACGCCAAGAACCAGCAATTCGCCTTCGAGCCGATGGACACGTCCGCGCTGCTGGGCAGCGCGGGAGCCGGCACGATCGGCGGCATGATCGGTGCCGGCCTTGCGGGTCCGCGCCGCATCAAGGCCGGTGGGATCAGGGACCATCTGCTCGGGGCGCACGCGGTGTCCGGGTTCGGCGACAGTTTCAAGACCGGTGGGCGGGTGGTGAAGAACGTCACCGGCTATGATCTCTGCAAGCTGCTCACCGGTTCCTGGGGCACGCTCGCGGTCATGACCGAGGTGACGCTGAAGGTGATGCCGAAGCCGGAAGCCGAGCGGACGCTGCTGCTGCGCTCGCTCGACGACGTCACCGCCAACAAGGCGATGACGACGGCGCTGGGGTCGCCCTTCGACGTCTCCGGCGCGGCGCATCTGCCCGGCTCAGTGCTGCGCTCCGGAACCGGCGCGCTCGCGGTCCTCGCAGTTGCCGGCCAGGCCGTCACGCTGGTGCGGCTCGAGGGGATTGCGGCGTCGGCGGCGCACCGGGCGGCTTCGCTCACGCAGGCGCTCTCGTCCTACGGGGCGGTCGACGTCCTCGCCGACGAGACCTCGGTTTCGATCTGGAGCGCGCTGCGCGACGTGGCGCCGTTCGCGGCGAGCGGCGCGCTCGGCGCCTGGCCGGTGTGGCGCATCGTTTGCCCGCCGGCCATCGGCGGCGCGCTCGGAGAGGGGCTGGCGCGCTCGACCGGCGGCGAGGTGATCTACGATTGGGGGGGCGGCCTGATCTGGGCTGCCGTGCCGCCGAGCGCCGACGCGCAGGCCGCGCTGGTCCGGGGCCAGGTCGCCGCGACCGGCGGGCACGCCAGCCTGATCCGCGCCACCGAGGATGTGCGCCGTGCGGTCGATGTGTTCCAGCCGCAGGCGGCCGGGCTTGCCGCGCTCGGCGAACGCATCAGGGCGAGTTTCGATCCGAGGTCGATCCTCAACCGCGGCCGGATGACGCGAGGCAGGGCTGCATGAAGACTGAATTCTCCCTGGCGCAGCTTGCCGATCCCGACATCAAGGAAGCCGACAAGATCCTGCGCGCCTGCGTGCATTGCGGTTTCTGCACCGCGACCTGCCCGACCTATGTCCTGCTCGGCGACGAGCTGGATAGCCCGCGCGGCCGCATCTACCTGATCAAGGAGATGCTGGAAAAGGACCAGCCGCCGACACCTGAGGTGGTCAAGCATATCGACCGCTGCCTGTCGTGCCTCGCCTGCATGACCACCTGTCCGTCGGGCGTGAACTACATGCACCTCGTCGACCAGGCCCGGGTCAGGATCGAGCGGGACTATCAGCGGCCGCTGACGGAGCGGCTGCTGCGCTCGGTGCTCGCCTTCGTGTTGCCGCGGCCGGGCATGTTCCGGATCAGCATGATTCTGGCGAGGCTTGCCCGTCCGTTCGCAGCCCTGCTGCCGACGCCGTCGGTCGGTGCGTCGAACCCGGGTCTGCTGCGGCGGATCAAGGCGATGCTGGCGCTCGCGCCGCACGGCCTGCCGCAGCCGGGGCCGTCTGCCGGAACCGTGTTTGCGCCGATCGGCCGGCGTCGGGGCCGGGTTGCGCTGCTGCAGGGCTGCGCGCAACAGGTGCTGGCGCCACGCATCAATCAGGCCGCGATCAGCGTGCTGACCCGGCATGGCGTCGAGGTGGTGCTGGTCAAGGACGAGCAATGCTGCGGCGCGTTGACCCATCACATGGGGCAAGACGACGACGCATTGGCGCGCGCGCGGGCCAACGTCACGGTGTGGCAAAGGGAAGCGGACACCGAAGGGCTCGACGCGATTCTGGTGACGACCTCGGGCTGTGGGACAGTTGTCAAAGACTACGGCTACCTGCTGCGCGAGGACAAAACATTCGCGGAGCCGGCCAGGCGAATCTCGGCGCTGGCCAAGGATATCACCGAGTATCTCGCGGGCCTCGAGCTCGTGCCTTCAACGCAGAAAGGCGACATCACCGTCGCCTATCACTCGGCTTGTTCGTTGCAGCATGGACAGAAAATCACTCAACTTCCGAAAGAATTGCTTTCCAAGAATGGATTCGTGGTGAAAGATGTACCCGAGAGCCATTTGTGTTGCGGTTCGGCGGGGACCTACAACATTCTCCAGCCCGACATTGCGAGCAGATTGCGCGATCGCAAGGTCGCCAATATTGCGCTTGTCAAACCGGACATGATCGCTGCGGGCAATATTGGCTGCATGGTTCAGATTGCCGGCGGTACGTCAGTTCCTGTGGTGCACACGATTGAGCTTCTCGATTGGGCGACAGGAGGTCCCCGGCCAGGATTGAATTGATCGACTGCCACTCGAGCATGATCCGGACCTCAGCCTTGCCCTGACGCAATTTGTCTGACGCAATCTGAAGGACCGGCGCTTCCTCAGCCACAGACGCGAAGCGATCGCGCGGCCATCATGCCCGACAAGCGTAGCGGAGTGTGCCTCTCCCCGAGGTGCGGCTGCGGTCCGGCAAGCGATCACTTCAATGCGCCCGGTGGACCACATAGCGGCAACAGGAGGACCACGATGGCGAAGTCGAAGAAGGCGAAGAAAAGCAAGAAGGCCAAAAAGGCCAAGAAGGCAGTAGCGGCGAAGAAGAAGTCCGCGAAGAAGTCGGCCAAGAAGACTGCAAAGAAATCGGCGAAGAAGACTGCCAAGAAGGCAGCCAAGAAAGCCGCCAAGAAAACCGCAAAGAAAGCTGCTCCGAAGAAGGCCGCTGCCAAGAAGGTCGCGAAGAAGGCTGCCAAGAAGAGCGCTCCGAAGAAGGCCGCCGCGCCGAAGCCGGCCGCCCCCGTCGCAGCTCCCCCGGCGCCCGAGCCTGCCCCGCAGCCGGCCTCGAGCTGGGCGACGCCGAGCCACGAACCTGCCCCGAGCTGGGGCACCTCCGAGGGCGAGCACCACTAACCGAACCTGGTTCGATCCCGGACCGGTTCAAACCGATCGAAGCCGCAGCGGACGCCGCTGCGGCTTTTTCCATGCCCGGGATTCCGCCCGTGCTTTTGCGGGCACGGCGATTCGTCCCAAACGCTGTCAGATCCGGTGGGGCTGTTGCCTTGTCCCCACGTCAGGGGGCTCCTCAACCGGAGCGGGAGCATCAACCTTGTGGTGCAAATGCAACACCTACGGACCAACGTGCGGCGAAACAGCCGGAACGCCTAAAAAGTCGGCAGCTGCATGTCTTTTTGGCTTCACGGTCCCGTGCACGGGCCTCAGATTGGCGACACGCGATTTAGTTGCAGTCCGTTATCGCGCGCCCTGGGGGCACCGGAGCTGGGCTGTCTGGAACAGTAGATGGGGATCGTCATGAAGAAACTGGCTTTGTTAGCAACGGCGCTAGCAATGATTTCGAGCACGGCAATGGCAGCTGACATGGCGGTGAAGGCCGTCAAGGCGCCGCCGCCCGCTCCCTTCGATCCCTGGGATATCGCCTTCGGCGCCGGCATCATGAGCGACTACATCTTCCGCGGCGTCACCCAGTCGAACCACAATCCGTCGGTCACCGCCTATTTCGAGCCGCGCTACAACGTCAACAAGGACCTGCAGCTCTACATCGGTACCTCGACCGAAAGCATCTCCTTCGCCAACCGCGCCGCCGCCGAAGTCGACGTCTACGGCGGTATCCGCCCGACCTTCGGCGCCTTCGCCTTCGACATCGGTGTCTGGGGTTACCTGTATCCGGGTGGAACCTGCTACTTCGGCGCGCCCACCGACACCGCCGGCAATCCGCTCAGCAACCAGTGCGCCACCAACTTCCTGACGAACGGAAACGTCATGAAGAAGGACGTTTCGTTCTTCGAAGTCTACGGCAAGGCGACCTGGACCATCAACGACAACTGGGCGTTCACCATCAACGAGTACTACTCGCCGAACTTCCTCAACACCGGCGCCTGGGGCAACTACTCGTCGATCATCGGCAAGTATACCGCGCCCAGCACTGTGTTCGGCACCAGCGGCGTCGGCATGTATGTGTCGGGTGAGTTCGGCCGGCAGTGGCTCGGCACCTCCGACAGCTTCTACGGCGTCCCGGCATTCCCGAACGGCATCAAGTATGCCGACTACAACACCTGGAACATCGGCATCGGCTTCACCTACAAGGTGTTCACGCTCGATCTGCGCTATTCCGACACCGACCTGTCGAAGGGCAATTGCAGCGCCTTCACCAGCGACTTCACCGCCGGCGGCACCACCAACGTCACCCCGATCAATCCGGGCGGCACGGGCTCCAACTGGTGCGGCGCGGCGGGTATCGCCAAGCTCTCGGTCGACCTGACCGCGATGTCCAACCTGAAGTAATCTCTCCTTCCGGAGATCGAGAGGGCGGCAGAGCAATCTGCCGCCCTTTTTGTTTTTGGTGGGTCAGGGCCGCGGCTCAGGTCTCACCTTCCCGCCGGGGAGAGGTCGGCGCGAAGCGCCGGGTGAGGGCTCTCGCTCTCTCGATAGACCGTCGCCCCTCACCCGATTTGCGCTGGATGATGCTTCGCATCACCAGGGCAAATCACCTCTCCCAAGGGAGAGGTGAACCGCGCCCGTGGTCAGTTTGATTCAATCTCACGACGCGCTACGACGCCGCCACCTTGACCGTGTCACGCAGGGCGAAGCGATCGCCGTCGCGGACCAACGCGACGTTGCGCTGGTGGAAGGCGTCGAGCGTCGAGCGGTGGCCAATCGAAACCACCGTGGTATCGGGCAGCTTCTCGGCGATCAGCTTGTAGAGTGCGGCTTCCGACGGCTCGTCGAGCGAGGCCGTAGCCTCGTCCAGGAACAGGAATTGCGGCGCATGCAGCAGCGCCCGCGCGATGCCGAGCCGCTGTTGCTCGCCGAGCGACAGCATCCGATTCCAGTGCGCCTGCTCCTCGAGCCGCGCTGCGAGCTGCGGCAGTCCGACCGCGGTGAGGACGTCGCGGACCCGTCCCGCGTCGAATTGCGGAGCCTCGCCCGGATAGACGACGGCGTCATGCAGCGAGCCGATCGGCAGATAGGGACGTTGCGGCAGCATCATCAGTTTGGCATCGGCCGGGATCTCGACCGCGCCGCTGCCGAACGGCCAGATGCCGGCCACCGCGCGGAACAGCGTCGACTTGCCGGCGCCGGACGGGCCGGTCACCAGCGTCCGCTCGCCGGGGCGGAAGCTGAAATGCTCGGCGGCGACCAGCGGCGTTCCGTTCGGCAGCTTGACCAGAAGCTGCGGCAGGGCGATCTCGCTGCCGGCGGCCGGCTTTTCGTGAATCGCGGCGGGATCGTCGGCCAGCTTTTCGGCGGCCCTGATCGAGTTCTCGAAGCCGTCGAGACGGGTGACGGTCGCGCGCCATTCGGCCAAGGTGCGGTAGGCCGTGACGAAGAACGAGAGCGCATCCTGCACCTTGCCGAATGCCTCGGCGATCTGGATCAAAGCGCCAAGCTGGACCGTCTTGCTGGCGAAATAGGCCGGGCCCGCCAACGCGAACGGAAACACCGCTGAGGCCTGCGCATAGCTGCCTGTGAAGGCGGTCAGCCGCTTGGTCCGGCTCATGATGCCGTACCAGTTGCCGATCACGCGGCTGAAGCGCTCCGACAGCCGCTCCCGCTCTGCACCCTCGCCCTTGAGCAGCGCGATCTGTTCTGAGTTCTCGCGCACCCGCATCAGGTTGAAGCGGAAATCCGCCTCCAGCCGCTGCTGGTCGAAGTTGAGATTGACCAGCGGCGAGCCGATCCACTGCGTCAGCATCGTCCCGAGCACGGCGTAGATGATCGCGCCCCAGACCAGGTAGCCCGGAATCGAAACGTCGACGCCGAACAGCAGCAGCGGGCAGGATCGCCGACAATCCCCACAGGATCACCACGAAGGACGCAAGCGAGACGATCGAGTTCAATAGCCCGATGCTGATCGCCAGCGTTTGGCCAACGAACAGCTTGACGTCGTCGGTGATGCGCTGGTCGGGGTTATCGGCGGCATCGCCGACGAGTTGCATGCGATAGTGGTTGGCGCCGCGGACCCATTCGCGGAGATATTTGCCGGTCATCCAGTTGCGCCAGCGGATCTGCAGCCACTGGTTCAGGTACAGCTGATAGATTTGAAGTATCACCGAAGCTGTGGCGATCAGGGTGAACACGAGCAATTCGCGTTTGAACGTGCTCCAGTCCTTGTCCTGAAGCGCGGTGTAGAAGCGGTTGCGCCATTGGTTGATCAGGACGTCGAGCCCGACAGACACCAGCTCCATCACGATCAGCGTCCCGAGCAGGATGCGGCCCGCCCATTTGTCCTCGGAGTTGAAATAGGGCGAGGCGATGCGCCACACCGTCGCGAGTGTCGAGCGGATGTTGTTCACAGATTATCGTCTCCGGGGAAGGGGCCGCAAAGGCCTGAAGAATCGGGACAATCGGAGTTAGCCTCGACTAAAGTCGTAGGTCTGGCATGCAAGCGTTGGCTTGTCCCGGCGATCGAGTCAACCCTAGCATGACGGCAATGGCGAGGGACGGGGGACCTTCGATTTTTCGCGAGGATGTGAGCGATCCTTACCGATCGTTCATTCGCGACCCGGGGCTGTAGTTTTCCGACGGACTCCCGCAATCGCACCAGCGCGCCTGCCGGCACCGAGGCCGGTGCGCTGCATAAGAACATGGGGAGGACCCGAGATGAACACCTGGAATCAGATCTACAATCCGCTGGGCAATGCCGGGCTGTCGACCATAGCTGCCGCCGTTCCCGTGGTCACGCTGCTGGTCTTGATCGCCAGCGGCAAGGTGAAGGCGCATATCGCGGCCATCATCGCCGTGATCGTGACCAATCTGATCACGATCTTCGTCTTCACGATGCCGGCCGGCATGTCGATCCGCGCATCGATCCTCGGCATCGTGACCGGGTTCTTTCCGATCGGCTGGATCGTGCTCAACGTCATCTTCCTCTACCAGGTCACGGTGAGATGCGGGAAGTTCGAGCTGCTCAAGCGTGCGGTCGGCGGCGTCACCGAGGACCGCCGCTTGCAGCTGCTCCTGATCGCGTTCTCGTTCGGCGCCTTCTTCGAGGGCGCCTCGGGCTTCGGCACCCCGGTCGCGATCACCGGCGCGGTGCTGATCGGGCTCGGCTTCTCGCCGCTCGCGGCCTCCGGCCTGTCGCTGATCGCCAATACCGCCCCGGTCGCCTTCGGCGCGTTGGGCACGCCGATCCAGGGCCTTGCCTCAGTCACCGGCCTCGACCCCTATATCCTCGGTGCGATGGTCGGCCGGCAGCTGCCGCTGTTCTCGCTGATCGTGCCATTCTGGGTGGTATGGGCGTTCGCGGGCTGGCGCGGCATGAAGGAAGTGTGGCCGGCGATCCTGGTCACCGGCGTATCGTTCGCGATCCCGCAATATGTGATCTCCAACTACATCAATCCCTGGATCGTCGACATCGGCGCCTCGCTGATCTCGATGGGTGCGCTGATCCTGTTCCTCAAGGTCTGGCAGCCGCGGCAGCTCTGGCTGTCGCCGGCGCTGCGCGGCCGCGACGAATCCGCGGCGACGATGCAGGCCGCTCCGCCGCTCGACAAGACGCCGCTGACCCAGGGCGAATTGTGGAGCGCGCTGTTGCCGTGGATCATCGTCTGCATCCTGATGCTGATCTGGGGCAACGGCGCCTTCAAGGCCTGGGCCAACGCCAACTTCACCTGGAACTACGCGGTCCCCGAGCTCGACAAGCTGATCTTCAAGGTGCCGCCGGTGGCCGCCAAGCCGACGCCGGAAGGCGCCGTGTTCAGCTTCACCTATCTGTCGTTCACTGGCACCGGCATGCTGATCGCCGCGATCATCTCAGGCCTCTTGATGGGCTTCTCGCCTGCCAAGCTGATCGCCGAATATGGCCGCACCATCCGCCTCTGCGCGATCTCGCTGATCACGATCTCGGCGATGCTGGCGATCGGCACGCTGACCCGGCTGTCCGGCGTCGACGCCACGCTCGGCCTCGCCTTCGCGGCGACCGGCGTGCTCTATCCGTTCTTCGGCACCTTGCTCGGTTGGCTCGGCGTGGCGTTGACCGGATCGGATACCGCGTCGAACGTGCTGTTCGGCAATCTGCAGAAGATCACGTCCGAGCAGCTCGGCCTGCCGCCGGTGCTGATGGCGGCGGCGAACTCATCCGGCGGCGTGATGGGCAAGATGATCGACGCGCAATCGATCGTGGTCGCCTCCACCGCGACCAACTGGTACGGCCACGAAGGTTCGATCCTGCGCTACGTGTTCCTGCACTCGATCGTGCTGGCGTGCCTGGTCGGTGTGTTCGTGACCCTGCAGGCCTATGTCTATCCGTTCACGGCGATGGTTCTGAAATAACGCGGCGAGGCATCGCCCGAACCAGCATCCCCGCGGGTTGAGAGCCCGCGGGGATTTTGCTTTTCAAGCGGTTTTTCTCGCGCGGCCCAGCTGGCCAAGCGCGGCCTCGTCCCATAGAAGGGCGGCGTCGCAATCCCAGGGAATGGCATGATGTCGATGAAGCGGAGTCTGAACGGCGGCATGGCCGCGCTGGCGGTCGTTGCAGCCGCGCTTGCGTCGGTTCCGGCGCAGGCCCAGGAAGAATTCCCGTTCGGCTTCGTGATGACGCTCGACGCCGCGCGCATGCCGGGCTCCAAGCGGATTCCCTCGATCGAGATCGGCGACAATGGCGAGGTGATCCTCGAGCTGTGGTGCGACGGTGGCAAGGGCCAGTTCTCGGTGGCCGGCAACACCATCGTGTTCGTTCCCGGCACGATGGAGAACCGCAGCTGCACGCCGGAACGGGCGCAGGCCGACAAGGACCTGCTCGCGGCGCTCAGCGACATCACGAGCTGGCGGCGGCAGGGTGATCAGGTCACGTTCATCGGAGCGAAGCAGCTGCGTTACGTGATCAACAGCAATTGAGGCGCACCCTCGCCGCTCAGGGCGTTGCGACCAATCCGCTCGCGGTGGCGACGATCCAGCGGTTGCCCCAGCGCACGATGGAATCGACCCGGCCGAGACCCGGGACGACGTCGCCGCGCGCAGCCATCTTGACGCCTTCCGGTCCCTCGAGCACGGCGGTGCCGTCGCGGACCTCGACCACCGACCATCCGGGGATGGTGCTCGGTCGCGTTTCGGGGGCCGTTGCCAGGGGCTGCTTCGGCCCCAGCGCCATGGCTTGCGCGTTCAGCGTCGTCGGTGCGGCACCGAGCACCTGCGGACGCGGACTGGCAACGGATTTGGGAATGCTGCCGGTGACTGATGGATCCGCGTTGGATGCCGTCCGCCGCGGGCTCTCGCTCCGGCCTTCCGTTCTTGGGCTCGGCCGCGCCTCTGCAAGATGCGGGGCGGGCGCTTCCTTCTGGGCTACCGGGACCGTGGCAGGAGTTGTGAAGAAGTCGTGCCAGTTGGCGCCCCCGGTCCATCCCAGCACGAAGGCTGCGGCGAGCGCGGTGGCTGCCAGCAGCGCGGTGCCGATGCGGTCGGCGAACGGCTCCCGCAGCAGCAGGGCGGCGTCGTGATTTTCGCCTGAGACGTCCCAGAGGTCCGCCGTCTGCGCCGGCGAATGACCCTCCGTCACATCCGTTGGCCAGATGCTCCCAGGACTGATCGGCTCGCGGTCTTGCATGGCGTGACCTGTGTTCGGTGACGCAAAGGATGATCCTCGAAACTAAATCGAGCCTTAATTTTCGGTGACCGAACTGCGGCAGCAGCAAGTCTTTTGGTCGCAGGGTCCCGTAGATTGACGGGGACGGGGCGGCGGCCGACAGTTGGCCTCGATCCGGCCAGCCGGCTGCGAACCGTGTCCAAAATGCGCAAGCCCGACGTCAGCATCGGCCCCGAAGACCCGACGCAGCCCGAGGTCCGGCGGTTGATCGCGTTGTCGGATGCCTATCTGGCCGCGTTGTACCCGCCCGACAGCAACCACCTCGTCGGCGCCGCATCGCTCGCCGTCCACGGCACGGTGTTTCTGGTCGCGCGGCGCGATGGCGAGGCGCTCGGCCCGATCGCCTTCCGCATCATCGCGCCCGGGCATGCCGAGATGAAGCGGATGTTCGTGCGTGCCGACGCGCGTGGAGCCGGGCTCGGCCGCCGCCTGCTCGAAGCGCTGGAAGCGGTTGCGCGCAGCCGGCAGATCGCACGCCTCAGCCTGGAGACCGGAATCCGGCAGCCGGAAGCGATCGCGCTCTATCGCGCCGCCGGCTACCAGGACTGTCCGCCGTTCGGCGATTACGCGCCCGATCCGCTCTGCCTGTTCATGACCAAGCACCTCTGACCGCAGCGGGTGCGTGCCGCACCCGGCGGTCGTTTCCGGCCGGGCACTGCACCCGGAGATGCAATGCCGGCCCAGCAGCGTTGGAGTGTGTTCAGCCGGCGACGCGTCGGTTCAACCCGCGTAGCCACTCTGCTCGGGCAGGCGGATGAGGCCGAGTTGCAGCATCGCGGTGATCGCGTCTTCCTGTCCGAGCTCTTCGGCGATCCGCCCGTCCCGCACGCGCAGCACGGTGGTGCCGGCGAACGTCATCTTGCGGCCGGACGCTGCGGGCAGCGAGCCGAGGCGGAAGTCGCTGAAGGCGGGTCCGGTGTGAGTGCCGCCGCCTTCCCAGCGGCCGACGACGAGATCGCCTTCCGCAACGAGGTCGCCGACGCCCCAGAAATTCAGATCCGGAAACGCCTCGCGAAACTCCGTGATGAACTGCGTGACCGCGGCGCGGCCCTTCTTCGGCTCGTGCATCGGGTAGTGCACCACAATGTCCGGCGTCGCGAGCTCCTCGATGATGTCCGGATTCCACGGGTTGCCCCAGAAGCCCGTGAACCATCGGCCGACCACATTCTTGTTTTGCTCTGACATCTCGTCGTCTCCATTTGCGCGTTGCCGGCATCGCGACCGGCGCTGTGGCGATGCGCGCATTAGGCAATGTGAGACGCGTGTCGCACCACCCGATTCCGGATCGGGTGTGCTGTCAGCATTCAGGCGAAATTCCGCTTGGTCGAGTTGATGCTTGGCGACGCTTCGCGAACGTCGTCGCGCGATCGGGAAGCGGGTGGCTCAGTGCCACACCGACTTGTCGGCGTCCCAGCGTTGGCCCTTGAACTCCTTGAGCAGCGCGTCGATCGCGCCGTTGTCGTCCCTGGTCTCGCTGCCTTCCTCGTCGCTGCTGGAATCGTCGGACAGGTTCAGCTTGGCGCCGGCGCTGTCGTCCGAGGTCGAGACGGTCGGGCTCGAGACCCACAGGATCAGCTTGTCGGAGCTGCCGGGCTTCTCCGGCGAGACAAGCGCGGTGATCTCGTAATTCTGGGTGAGGCCGAGCGCCGGATAGATCGCGCTGGGCCGCTTCAGCACCAGCTTGAGCTTGCCGGTGTTCGCATTCCAGGTCGCCGAGGCGGGTTTTGCGGCAAGCGTCTTCGCCAGCACGCCTGATATCGCGGTTGCCAGCTTGTCCTTGTTGATCTTGTCGCCGCTGGTCCAGTCGCTAGCGGCAAAGCGGATGGTGCGGTCCATCTCGACCACGCCGCTGGTCCAGCCGGCCGCGGTCACGCCGGGCACCGACTTCGCCTTGGCGAGCAGCGCGCCGGCGTGCTCGGGATCGACGGTGAGGTTGATGGTCTGCTCGCCGGAACGCATGGCATCGCAGGTCACCGACAGGCTCGATGTGCCGATCTCGACGGCCTCGCCCTTCAGGCTCTTGAGGAAATCGGCCGCCGCATCGAGCTTCACCCGCACCCCGATCGATTCCGGCGAGACGTCGGTGAAATCCTTCGGCTGCGGCGTGATGCCGTCCTCGGTGGCCTGGTTATCCTGGAATTCCTTCTCGCTGAGATCCGAATTGTCGGTCGAGGCGACCTCGGTGACGGTCTGGCCGATCGTGATCTGGCCGCGGAACTCAAACCCGTCGCCGTTTTGCTTGCGGTTCAGCTTGATGGTGACCGGCTGCTTGTCGGCGACGCTCTGGGTGGTGCCGGACAGCGTCTGGCCGTTGATGGTGAGGTTGGCGACGAAGCGGTCCTTGCGGTCCGAGCCCTTGTCGGCGGGATAGCAGACGTCGAGCACCGCCGCGGTCACGGTCTTGCCCAGCCGCGTCTCCTTCAGGACGACGTCGGCATTGCCGTCCATCAGGCCATCGATCGAGGTGAAATAGCGCGTCTCGGGGCCGCCCGCCGGCGTCGCCTTCGATTGCAGTTTGATCTGGGCGACAGCAGGGGCCGAGGCGACGGCAAGACCGAGCAGCAGGAGCGGGAGCGCGCGCATACGATAAGTCCTCGAAGGGCAGAATCGGTTCCGTCGTAACTAGCAAACCTCCATGTCATTGGCCAAAAAAGAAGGCCGCCTGACGGCGGCTATCAATTTCGAACGATCTGACCTTTGGCACTGGCATACCCGCCCGCAGAACGGCGTCGCCGATGTGCGGGCATGACGAACGGAGACGGGGCTCCGCGTCACGCACGATCATTAAGTTCCTCGCCGTTTTCCAGCCTGCCGCGCAGCGTGCTGACGACGCGCCTCATGGCTTCGATGTCCTTCATCGATAGTCCGTCGGCGAGGCCGTTCACCCAGGGCAGTTGCAGGCGCATCGCCGCATCGAAGGCCTGCTGCCCCTTGTCGGTCAGCACGACGAGCTGGGCACGGCGATGATGCGGGTTGGTCTCGAATGTGACGAGCCCGTCCCGTTCGAGGTCGTTGACGATCCGCTGCACGTTCTGTCTGGCCGCGCCGAGGTCGCGCGCCAGCCACGCCACCGGTTGCGGGCGCTCGGTGGCAACGATGGCGCCGAGGATCTGCCAGCGCGCGCTGGTCAGCCCGAGCCCGGCCACCAGCCGGTCGCCCGATGTGAACAGCAGGCTGTTCAGCCGGAACAGGTCGAGAATCAAGCTGCTCAGGGCTTCGCCCGCCGGCGTTCGTTTTGCATGAGGCATTTGTCACCATATATACGTATTGACATCATAGTGTCAATTATATTATGCACCCATCACAGCGAAATGACATCATAACACCATATCAACGGAGCCACCCATGCCGCAGATGCGCCCCCTCGACCCCGCTTTCCCGATCGATCGCCAGCTCGCGGTCGATGCCGGCAACATCGTGCTGGTCAACCTGTTCACCCTCGATGCGGCCGACGAGGACACCTTCCTGAAAGCCTGGCAGGACGATGCCGCGATCATGAAGCGGCAGCCCGGCTTCATCTCGACCCAGCTGCACCGCGCGCTCGGCGACAGCCCGGCCTATCTGAACTACGCGGTCTGGGAATCCACCGCCGCCTTCCGCGCCGCGTTCATGAACCCCGAGTTCAGGGCCAAGCTGTCGGCCTATCCCGCCTCGGCGGTGGCGTCGCCGCATCTGTTCCAGAAGGTCGCGGTGGCTGACATCTGCGGGGCTTAGACATGTATCCGTGGCCGACCTCGGTCATCCCCGTCATTGCGAGCGAAGCGAAGCAATCCATCGTGCCGCATATGCGGAAGCGTGGTTGCTTCGTCGCTACCGCTCCTCGCAATGACGGAGCTGCAGATAATCCACCCCGCGATCGAGTCAAAGACCGCTCAACTATGCACCAGCATGCCGACACCAAGCGTGGCGGCGGCAGCCAGGAAGGTGATGTCCAGGAAGCGCAGCGGCGCTTTTGGACGGCGACCGGCAGAACCGGACATGACGTAGTAGAGGCCGTAGGCCGCGGCGACAACGGCAAACGTCAATGTCTGCCGGATCCAGAACGTCAGGACGACCGCAAGATCATCGATTCTGTTCTGGGCATAGGCGCCGAGCGCGAGCGTTGCGCCGATCGCGTAGAACAGTGCCAGCGTTGATGTCAGTGATTTGGCGTCGCGGGACATCCGATGATCCTTACAGCTCGCTCGTCACCAGACTGCAAAAAAGAAGGCCGCCCGGAGGCGGCCTTCGATCTCGACATTGAGCGCGATCGGCTCAGAAGCCGCCCATACCGCCCATTCCACCCATGCCGCCGCCGCCCGGCATCGCCGGCGCCGCGTCCTTCGGCACCTCGGCGACCATGGCCTCGGTGGTCACCAGCAGGCCGGCGACGGAAGAAGCGTCCTGCAAGGCGGTGCGCACCACCTTGGCGGGGTCGATGATGCCCTTGTCGACCATGTCGACATAGTCCTCGGTCTGGGCGTCGAAGCCGAAGGTCTCCGACTTGTTCTCGAGGATCTTGCCGACCACGATCGAGCCCTCGACACCGGCGTTCTCCGAGATCTGGCGGATCGGAGCTTCCAGCGCCTTGAGCACGATGTTGATGCCGGCCTGGACGTCGGCATTGTCGTTGGAGAGGCGGCCGACCGCCTTCTTGGCGCGCAGCAGGGCGACGCCGCCGCCCGGCACGATGCCTTCCTGCACCGCGGCGCGGGGTCGCGTTCAGCGCGTCCTCGACACGGTCCTTCTTCTCCTTGACCTCGACCTCGGTCGCGCCGCCGACCTTGATGACGGCAACGCCGCCGGCGAGCTTGGCGAGGCGCTCCTGCAGCTTCTCACGGTCGTAGTCCGAGGTGGTCTCCTCGATCTGCGCCTTGATCTGGCCGACGCGGGCGTCGATGTCCTTCTTCTTGCCGGCGCCCTTGACGATCGTGGTGTTCTCCTTGTCGATCACGATCTTGCCGGCGCGGCCAAGCATGTTGACCGTGACGTTCTCGAGCTTCATGCCGAGGTCGTCGGAGATCAGCTGACCGCCGGTCAGGATCGCGATGTCTTCCAGCATCGCCTTGCGGCGATCGCCGAAGCCCGGCGCCTTGACGGCGGCGACCTTGAGGCCGCCGCGCAGGCGGTTGACCACCAGGGTTGCCAGCGCCTCACCCTCGACGTCCTCGGCGAGGATCAGGAGCGGACGGCCCGACTGCACCACGGCTTCCAGCACCGGCAGCATCGCCTGCAGGCCGGACAGCTTCTTCTCGTGCAGCAGGATGTAGGCATCCTCGAGCTCGGCGGTCATCTTCTCGGCGTTGGTGATGAAGTAGGGGCTGAGATAGCCGCGGTCGAACTTCATGCCCTCGACGATGTCGACCTCGGTCTCGAGCGACTTGTTCTCCTCGACGGTGATGACGCCCTCGTTGCCGACCTTCTGCATCGCCTGCGCGATCATCTTGCCGATCGCGGTGTCGCCGTTGGCCGAGATGGTGCCGACCTGGGCGACCTCGGAGGAGGCGGCGACCGGCTTGGCGCGCTTCTCGATGTCCTTGATCACGGCGGCGACGGCGATGTCGATGCCGCGCTTGAGGTCCATCGGGTTCATGCCGGCGGCGACCGACTTGGCGCCCTCGCGCACGATCGCCTGCGCCAGCACGGTCGCGGTGGTGGTGCCGTCACCGGCGGTGTCGTTGGTCTTGGAAGCGACCTCGCGCAGCATCTGCGCGCCCCATGTTCTCGAACTTGTCGTCGAGCTCGATCTCCTTGGCGACGGTGACGCCGTCCTTGGTGATGCGGGGCGCGCCGAACGACTTCTCGATGACGACGTTGCGGCCCTTCGGGCCGAGCGTCACCTTGACGGCATTGGCGAGCACGTCGACGCCGCGCAGCATGCGGTCGCGGGCGTCTCCGGCGAATTTTACGTCCTTGGCAGCCATTGTTTTGAACTCCTGGGAAAAGCGTCATCGCTTGCATAACGGCTTTGCCGTTATTGCTCGAGGAGCGGGCCCTTGGCCCGCGTCTCGAAGAATGAATTGTGGATGCTCACCCTTCGAGACGGCAGCTTCGCTGCCTTCTCAGGGGGGCGGAGAGAGGCGCGATCAGGCCAGCACGCCCATGATGTCGGACTCCTTCATGATCAGGAGCTCCTCGTTGTCGAGCTTGACCTCGGTGCCCGACCACTTGCCGAACAGCACGCGGTCGCCGACCTTGAGGTCGATCGGGATCAGCTTGCCGGCCTCGTCGCGGCCACCCGGGCCGACGGCGACGATCTCGCCCTGCGACGGCTTCTCCTTGGCCGAGTCCGGAATGATGATGCCGCCCTTGGACTTCTCCTCGGCATCGATACGCTTGACCACGACGCGGTCGTGCAGGGGGCGGAAATTGGATTTAGCCATGACGTTCCCTCTTGAAGGTCCTCTTGGAGGCTCGGTTTCAGGTCCGGTTCATCGAGACCGGCGTTGAATGCCGGCCCGGTCGGCGCTGGGCAGGACGCCCAACGCATTTAGCAATCGTGGTGCAAGAGTGCTAATTGTGGGCCGGGGAATATGGCTTGGCGCAGTTTCTGTCAAGCAAACGGGTTAAGGCCTTGGTGAGGCCAATATAGGATGGTGGACCAGAAACCAAATCGTAGCGATGACGTAATTTTGTCAGACGTCATTGCTCCGTCTTAAGTTTTACGCTTGGCTGCATGACGGGTGCGGCCGGGACATAGTCGGGGGATACACATGATCAGGTCACTCAACGCGCGATTGGTCGCACGGTTCGCGGCTGTTTCGGCGCTGACGACACTTTTGGGGGCGTGCGGCAGCATGAGCCTGCCGTCGCTGTCGTCGAACCCCGAGCCGGCACCCGTCGAACCGGGCGTGGCCCCGGAGATGCCAGCCTCGATCCGCGCCGACGAGATCGTCGGCCGCTGGGGCCTCGCCTCATTCCAGAATCCCGCCGACCGCGCCCGCACCGAGGCCGCCGCCCGCGGCCAGTGCAAGCAGCCCTACGTGATCGGTGCCGGCCAGAACGGCGGCGTCATCATGCATCTGGCCGACCAGGCCACCCCGCAGGAACTGCGGCTGAAGGGTTCCCCGAGCGGCAAGAACTATATCGGCCCGCCCGGACCCGTGCCCGGCGAGCAGGACCGCGAGATCCTCTCGTTCGACGGCCGGGTCATGATCACCCGCTTCGTCGACAAGGACGCCGCCACCCGCTACGGCAACATGGTCTATGTCCGCTGCGCGCCGCGGGCGTAACGATCGCTGTCATTCCGGGGCGATGCGAAGCATCGAACCCGGAATCTCGATGTAATAAGGTCTCGATGTAACCCAACTTCGAGATTCCGGGTTCGGTCCTGCGGACCGCCCCGGAATGACGGACCAAATCAAACAAAAACGCCGGCCTTGGGGCCGGCGCTTTGTATTCTTCAGATGTGATCACTCAGTTGAACATCGCGTCGATGTCGTCCTGCGAGGCGTGGCCGGCGTCGCCGTCGAGCTTCGGGCCGTTGAGCAGGCGGGCATCGCCCTCGCGGGTGTCGACGATCGCAGGGACATGGCTCTTGATGGCGTCGACGCCGCCCCAGATGTTCATCATCTCGTTGATGTGCTGCTCGATGAACTTCATCGTCTGCATCACCTTGTTGATGCGCTGGCCGGTGAGGTCCTGGAAGTTGCAGGCCTCGAAGATCGAGACCACGCGCTCCTGGATATCTTCGCTGAGCAATTTCTGCTGGTCGGGGGTGACGTTCTTCGACAGCGCGGTCGCGGCCTGGTCGATCGCCTCGACCGCCTCGAGGATCTGCTGGGTCGCCTGTTCGGTGCCGCCGACCACGGCGCCGAGCTCGCCATTGACCTTGGCCATCTCCTCGCCGTTGAAGCTCTTGCCATGCAGCACGGCGATTTCGCGCTTGGTGCGGCTGATCGCGTCATGGATCAGGTCGAGCTCGACCTTGAGCTTCTCGCACTGCTCGACCTGCGCGCGGTAGGTCTCGAGCAGCGCGTGGGTCTCGGCGACTTCGCGGGCGACGGCGGCGTCGACGCTGTCCCCGGTGCGCTGCGCCGGTGCTGCGGCCATCTGGGCGCGGATCGAGCGAAGCTCGGCCATGATCTCGCGATGCATCGGACCGAGATCGGCGCCGCCGGCAACTTCCGGCTCCGGCATCACGACTTCGCCCATCGCCTGTTCGACACGAAAACGCTTACGCTTCACTGACATGATTTTCATTCCCGCCCCTTCACTGAAGTCCGTTCTAGACAGGGCCGATTTAACGTCAGGTTCACGCCGGAACAGATTGACCACGCGGCGCGCGGCGGCCGCGATACCAGCGATTAACCATGCCGCCGCGGCGTTCACGCAAAATAAACGCTGTCCGGCAAAACCGCGCGTCCTTGTCGGGATGGTGAATCGAAACGGCCGTTACGTTTACCAAACCGATGCGGTTTTCATTGCTTATTGACCACGTGCAACGGCGCAGCGCGCGCCTCGCGCAGTCAGTCACGACGAAACCAGTACAGAGTACGTCGATGTTCAGGAAAACCACGCTTGCGCTGCTCGCCGGCGCTTCTTCGCTTGTTGCAATTCCCCAATATGCCATAGCGATCGACGCGGCGGCTCAGCCCGAGCCCACCGTGATCTACGCCAACCAGGGTGCAGCGCAGCCGCCGATGCGCACCGCCTATGTGCAGCCGCAGCTCTCCAACATGGGCGGCGGCTTCATCGAATTCCTGTTCGGCGATGCGCCGTCGTCGCAGGGTTATTCGCCGCAGTATCAGCAGCAGCCCGGCTATTACGGCAACCGCCAGCTGCCGCCGATGGATCCGCAGCAGCAGATGATCCGTCAGCAGGAGGAGGCCGCGGGCGATCCGACCCAGCGTCCGTTCGATCCGCGTTATGAAAAGCAGCTGGTCGACTACAGCGGCAAGGAAAGCGCCGGCACCATCGTCGTCGATACGCCGAACAAATTCCTCTATCTGGTCCAGGGCGACGGCCGCGCGCTGCGCTACGGCATCGGCGTCGGCCGTCCCGGCTTCACCTGGGCCGGCACCAAGACGATCTCGGCGAAGAAGGAATGGCCGGCCTGGACGCCGCCGCCGGAAATGCTGGCGCGCCGTCCCGATTTGCCGCGGCACATGGAAGGCGGCCCGGAGAATCCACTCGGGGCGCGCGCGATGTATCTCGGCTCCTCGCTCTATCGCATCCACGGCTCCAACGAGCCCTGGACCATCGGCACCAACGTCTCGTCCGGCTGCATCCGGATGCGCAACGAGGACGTCATCGACCTCTATGGCCGCGTCAATGTCGGCGCCAAGGTTGTCGTGATGTGAGTGTGTCGTCTACGTAGCCCGGATGAAGCGCAGCGAAATCCGGGACGGCGCCGCGGCTAGCTAGACCTGCCCCGGATTACGCTTCGCTCCATCCGGGCTACGAGCAATCAAATAAAAACGGCCGCTCGATCAGAGCGGCCGTTGGTGTTCAGGCGCCACGCATACGCTTACGCGTAGTTGCTGTCGTCGTCTCCGCCGCCGTCGTCATTGTCGAAGTCGTCGGAATCGTGGTCGTTGCTGTTGTAATTGTCGTCGTTGTTGTTCGAGGCCTGATCGAACAGGCCGGAGCGCGAGCCGCCGTCGCGGCTGGAGCCGATGTCGTTGACCCCGGCGTCGCGGGCGAGGTCGCTCGCCGACTGGTCGCCGCCCCAAGGGCGCGAGCCGCCGCCGAAGGTGCCGGCGTCCGCCAGCGATTGGTGACCGCCGCCACCCATCATGCCGCGGATGCTGGAGAGCAACAGCCCGCCGCCGACCACGCCGGCCGCGGCCGCAGCCGCCGTGCCGAGGAACGAGCCGCCACCGCTGCCGGGCGCGCCGCCGCCGAAAGCCGGGGGCTGCGGGCCGCCGTAAGGCTGGCCGTATTGCTGGGGCGGCTGGCCATAGTTCTGGCCATAGCCGCCGCCGGCCTGCTGCATCGCCTGGCCCGAGTTCCAGACCGGGCGGCTGCCGCCGATATCAGGCGCGCGCACCGGCGGCACCGAACCATGCGACTGGCCCTGTCCCTGGCCGAAGATCGCATCGCGCATCGAATCGAGGAAGCCGCCTTGCTGTTGCGCCGGTTGCTGCTGGCCGACCGCGGCCTCCAGTTCCTGGATCCGGTCATGGGCGCGCTTCAGCGCCTCGTCCTGCACCAGGGCGGTCTGCACCAGCGCGTAGACCGCATTCGGCGCATTGCGCAGGCCCTGCATGATCGCGGACATGGCCTCGCTGTCGCGCGGGGCATTCTCCAGCTTGGCGAGCCGGTCGAAGAGATCGTCGATCAATTGGCGTTCTTGCGGTGTCATGGCGTTCTCCATCGCGTCGATCGAATCGGCGCGCGGCTGATGTAGGACGAGGTTTGTGGCGCAAGGAGTGGGGGCCAGAATTAAATTTATGTATGCGACAATACGACCGGCGGATTTTTGTGAACCCAAAGCGTTTTCGAGCGAAGTGGATACCCGGTTCGCACAGCAATCAAGTTTACGCAGATTGCGTAGACTTATCTGCGGTAGAAAACGCGTCAAAACAAGGGTCAGGCCAGTGTAACTTTATTCAGGGTGAGCAAGGCGGCGAAATCGTCGCTTGCCAGATAGGCATGCTCGGCCTCGCGCTGCGTCGTCAGCGGATCGAGGCTTTTCAGCGTGTCATCGACGAAACCGGGATGGCACATCACGAGCCCGTCCTCGGGCAGGCCCTCGAGGAAGCCGCGCATCAAGCCTGCGAAATCGGTCTCGCGTGTAAAGTCATAGGCGCCGGCGAAGGCCGGGTTGAAGCGCAGGCCGGAGCGCTGCGCCTTGATGCGGAATTGCGTGCTGAGCACGTTCAGCACCAGCGCCTTCGGCGCCGCGAGCTGCCGCGCCAGCGGACCTTCGCGGCCGCATTGCCGCACCCAGGCGTCGGGCGCGCGCTCCTTTACGGCGCGCAGGAAGCCGTCGCGCACCTGCGGGAACAGCTGCGCGTGCTGATGGCCGTCGACAAAATCGGGCGCGCGGCCGAACCAATCGTGGAACGCGTCGAGCTGCGCCAGCACCTCGGCATGAACCAGCTCGGCGTCGAGCCGATGCATCAGCCCGGCGCGCAACAGCCGCGGAAAGGGCAGGAACATGTCGCCGTCGAGCGGGCGGAAATGCATCGTCAGCGGCCGGAACGGCGCGGTCAGCGTCACGTGCAGCCCGATCGCGCAGCGCGGACTTTTCGCGACCGACGCCCTGAGCGCAGCTGCGGCTTCCCGGCCGATCGCCGGCGTCACCATCATCACCGAGGCCGCGTTGAGCCGGCCGCGCTCGATCAGGTCGCGGATCGCGCGGTTGACGCCGTCACTCAAGCCATAATCGTCAGCACACAGCCAGATCCGGCGCGGCGCAGGTTCGCTCATTCGGCAGCGGTCCGCTCGGAGGCAGCTTGCGCCGTGCTGCCGTCGGCGTGCTTCTCGGTATGCTCGGCGACGAAGTAGATCGGCCGCGCCTTCAATTCGGAGAGGATCTTGCCGATATATTCGCCGACGATCCCGATCATGATCAGCTGCACGCCGCCGATCGTCATCATGCCGATCATCAGCGACGGATAACCGGGGACCTGCTTGCCGGTGGTCAGCACCTCCCACAGGATCGACAGACCGAACAGGAAGGCGACGCCCGCGAGCAGCGCACCGAGCAGGCTGGCAAAGCGCAGCGGCGCCACTGAGAACGAGGTCAGGCCCTCGATCGACAGGCCGATCAGCCGGCCGGCATTGAAGGTGGTGACGCCATGCGCACGCGGCGCCGGTTCGTAGTCGACGCGGATCTGCTTGAAGCCGATCCAGCTGGCGAGGCCCTTGAAGAAGCGGTTGCGCTCCGGCAATTGCCGCAAGGCGGCGGCCGCGCGCGGCGACAGCAGGCGGAAGTCGCCGGCATCCTCGGGGATCTGCTGCCGCGCGCCCCAATTGATCAGCGCGTAGAAGCCGCGCACCGACAGCCGCCGCAGCACCGATTCATTGTCGCGATGCGCCTTCGCCGTGTAGACCACGTCGTAGCCGTCATCGATCCAGTGCGCGACCAGCTGCTCGACCAGGGTCGGCGGATGCTGGCCGTCGCCGTCCATGAACAGCACCGCGCCGCGGCGGGCGTGATCGAGGCCGGCCATCAGCGCCGCCTCCTTGCCGAAATTGCGCGACAGCGACACCACCTGCAGGTCGAGCCCATCGGCGGGCAGGCCGCGCGCGATCGCGAGCGTAGCGTCGGCGCTGCCGTCGTCGACATAGACCACCTCGCAGCCGAGGCCGTAGCGGGCGCGCAGCGAGCGGGCGAGGTCGACCAGCCGTTGGTGCAGCGCGCTGAGCCCGGCGGCCTCGTTGTAGACGGGCACGACGATCGACAGACCCTGCGCGGCGGCGGTCTTGGCGGTTGTGGTCAGGCTGGAAACGTCAGAGCCCAGCATCATCGGTCAGGTTCCAGAACTTGAGCGTTTTCCAGCGAAGCGCACGTCCGGCTCGCATGAGGAAAACGCGTCAAAACGAAATTTCATGAACACAATATGGTACCGACCGCCGGCTGTCGCCAACATGAACAGCCCTGTCGACTCATTGTCGCAGGAACATCTCAAGCTTGGCGAACAGCGGATTCTCGCGGTCGAACACGTAGTCCAGCGACACCACCGAGACGGTCTCGGCGCCGTGCTCGCGCAGGAAGCTGCCGAGCGCGTAGAGCTTGCCCGGTGGGCAGTGCAGCGTAAGCATGCCGGACGAGGTCGGGCCGCCGAACGGGGCGACCACGCCGAACCGGTTGTGGGCCTCGGACAGCAGCGCGTCGTTGCAGCCGGCGAAACGGGTGCGGACCTCGCGATACTTGCTGGCGCGGGCACGCGCGGCGATGTGGTCGAGGATGACGCGCGCGGTCTCGCGGGCGCCGGTCGACCAGTCGGCGTCCTTTGAGGCCACCAGATTGGCCTGGCTGCGCAGCATCACGCCGTCGTCGAGCACCTTGAGGCCGTTGGCGGCGAGCGTCGCCCCTGTGGTCGTGATGTCGACGATCAGCTCGGCGGTGCCGGCCGCGGGCGCGCCCTCGGTGGCGCCGGCGCTCTCCACGATGCGGTAGTCGCCGACGCCATGTTTGGCGAAGAAGCCGCGCGTCAGGTTGATGTATTTGGTCGCCACCCGCATGCGGTGATTGTGCTGCTCGCGGAAGCCCGAGGCGACATCGTCGAGATCGGCCATCGTGCGCACGTCGATCCAGGCCTGCGGCACCGCGACCACGACATTGGCATAGCCGAAGCCGAGGCCTTCGATCATCAGCACGCGCCTGTCGGGATCGGGAATGCTCTCGCGCACCAGATCCTCGCCGGTGACGCCGAGGTGCACGGCGCCGCGGGCCAGATTGGCCGCGATCTCGCTCGCCGACAGATAGGCGATCTCGACATTGTCGACGCCCGGGATGATGCCGCGATAGTCGCGCGCGCCGCCGGCCTTCGACAAGGTCAGCCCGGCGCGGGCAAAGAAGCTTTCGGCGTTTTCCTGCAGGCGTCCCTTGGAGGGAACCGCGACGACGAAGGGCGTGCTCATTGGGCGCCTCCGCGCAAGGCCTTGCCATGCCGGGTCATCGCCTCGATCCAGACCGAGAAGCCGACCGCGGGGATCGGGCTCGCTGATCCGAGCTGCGTCATCAGCCCATCATAGCGGCCGCCCGCGACCAGCGGCTCGCTGCCATTGCCCCTGGCGTGCAGCTCGAATTCGAAGCCGGTGTAATAGTCGAGACCGCGGCCGAACGCGGTCGAGAACCGCGTCTTCTGTGTGTCGATGCCGCGCGCGGCCATGAAGCCGACCCGGCTCTCGAGCTGGTCGATCGCGGCGGCAAGATCGAGCTTGGCCTCGGCAGCGAGCGCGCGCAGCTGCGCCACCGCATCGTCGGGATCGCCGGAAATGGCGAGGAAGCGCTTGATGATGGCGACCGCGTCGCGCGGCAGCGCGCCGGCCTTCAGCGTCGATTGCTCGAGAAAACGGTCGGCGATCTCGGCCACCGAGCGGCCGCCGACATTGGTGGTGCCGGCGATCGACATCAGATCGGTGACCAGCGCCAGCGCCGCCTTGCGGTCGGAGCCGGCGAGCGCGGCGAGCACGCCCTCATATTCGTTGCGGCCCGGCGCGGTCGCCAGCGTCAGCTGCTCGATGTCGTCGGTCAGCGAAACCTTGCGGTTGAAATCCTTGATCAGCCGGCGGCGCCACACCGGGTAGAGCTCGAGCGCGTCGATCAGCGCGTTGAACAGCGCGACGTCGCCGGTGCGGATATCGACATCGGTCAGGCCAAACGCCGTTGTCGCCTCCAGCGCCAGCGCCAGCATCTCGGCGTCGGCCGCGGCGCGGTCCTGGCGTCCGAACGATTCGATACCGGCCTGCATGAACTGGCTGGGCTGGCCGTCGCGATAACGGAACACCGGCCCGAGATAGCTGAAGCCGGCCGGCTGGCCGGCGCGCGTGGAGGCGAGGTAGTCGCGCGCCACCGGGATCGTGAGGTCCGGGCGCAGGCAGAGCTCCTCGCCGCTAGAGTCGGTCGTCAGATATAGGCTCTTGCGGATGTCCTCGCCGGAGAGGTCGAGGAACGGCTCGGCCGGCTGCAGGATCGCGGGTTCGGACCTGAGGTAACCGGCCTGCGCGAACGAGGCCAGCAGCGCATCCGCCCAAGAGGCGGATCCGGCGGCGGATCGTGGTGCGGCAGCTTCGGTCATCTCGACGTCCAATGGCCTCGCAATCGCGTTTCGAGGCCGGTTCCATGGATGGTGTTGGCGGAGCCATTAGCATGCCCGATCCGTGGTTTCGACAGGGATCAGCCAAGTGGCTTAATGATTGGGTTCGTTAACGATTTTGCGACGGCTTGGCTAGGGGCAGATGTCTGCCGTCACCTTCCATCGCATAGCGCGCCTGAAGGCCCGTCATCCTGAGAGGTGCGAGCGCAGCGAGCCTCGAAGGATGAATCGGCCACTGGCCGGGCCGTGCATCCTTCGAGGCTCGCCGAAGAGGCTCGCACCTCAGGATGACGGGGAGGTGGTGTTTGGTCCATTTCCCCGCCAATCGCCCAGCGCCGCCTGCACCAGCGCCAGCGCGGCGACGGCGGCGGTGTCGGCGCGCAGGATGCGCGGGCCCAGCGCAAGGCGGAGGATGCTGGGCTGGCGCAGCAGCAGCGCGCGCTCCTCCTCGGCGAAGCCGCCTTCGGGACCGATCAGGACATCGATCCCAGTATTCACCGCCCTTGCCGCTTGCAGCGCCCGGATCGGGTTCGCGACCTCGGCCGCCTCGTCGCAGAACACCAGCAGCCGCGCCGGGGTGCGCCCCGCCAGGAAACGCTCGAGCGGCAGCGGATCGGCCACCTCGGCAAGCGAGATGATGCCGCATTGCTCGGCGGCCTCGACTACATTGGCGCGCATCCGCTCGCCATTGACCCGCGACACCTGCGTGAAGCGCGTCAGCACCGGCACCAGCCGCGCGGCGCCCATCTCGACCGCCTTCTGCACCATGTAGTCGAGCCGGGCATGCTTCAGCGGCGCGAACACGCAAGTGACGTCGGGCAGGCGGTCCTGTACGCGGGTCAGTGCCGATATCGCCAGCGTGTCGGGCCGCTTGCGGCCACCAATCTCCGCGCGCCATTCGCCGTCGCGGCCGTTGAACACCAGCACGCTGTCGCCGGCGCCAAGCCGCAGCACGTTACCGAGATAATTGCTCTGGTCGCGCTCGAGCGTGACCGTTGTACCAGTGCCGAGCGGGGCGTCGACAAACAGGCGGGGGCTGCGAAAATCGTGTTCGGGCATGTTCTGGGTTTCCTGCGGCGTTCTAGCCCGGCGCGGCAGGTTAACCAAACCGGGTGACACCGTAGTCCCTCGGACTCGTCAGGAACCCGGCGGCCGACTAGTAAGGGGCTGTCGATATTATTGCTTCTGTCACCAGTACATTATTGGAAGTCCAAGGGGTCGCTTGCACGCGACCCCTTTTGCTTTTGGGCACGCATGCACGGCCGCGGGTGTCATCAAAAATCCTGTTCAGGCATCTTTGATGGTCCGGTTTTACCGCCGGTCGCCGCCTAAAGGCTTCAAATCCGGGAACAATTTAATGTGGGCGGTGTGGCCCTACGCCGCGCTGTCGCCCAAATCCACGGGTTGTTAAGGCGTCACAGGAATCGTAAAACGCCCCCAAAATTCGTTGCTTCGTTTTTGTTGCGCTGGGGTTGCCTGGACCTTTTGCCGGAGAAACACCCTCGATGATCCGCCGCCTGATCGTGCTGACCGTTGCTGCGACCGCCCTGTCGGTGGGGCACGCCGCTGCCCAGAGCGCTTTTCCGGCTCCGCTGCCCAACCAGCAGGGGCAGGCCGGCACGGCCTCGGATCCCGCGTTCCCGCCGGTCAACGGTGCACGTCCCGCCAGCCGGGCCGGCACCGCCTCGGATCCTGCATTCCCGCCGGTCAACGGCGCGCCGGCGGCCAGGGTCGGCGCGGCGCCGTCGCCATTTCCGAGCGGTGGCGCGGCTCCGATCGCCGGCGGCGGTCTGTCGTCTCCGCCGCCCCCGCCGGGCGCCGGTGCGGGTGGCGAGGCTGACGCCTGCATGAAGAATTTCGTTCCGCTGCGCGAGGATGCGGAAAAGCGCGGCAAGGCGATCAAGGCCGCAAGCGATCGCCACGCCAGCCCGCAGGAGGCCTGCAAGCTGATCGGCAATTACAGCCAGGCCGAGATCAAGATGATCAAATATGTCGACGTTAACGCGGCCAAGTGCGGAATTCCGCCGCAGATCGCCGACCAACTCAAGAACGGTCACAAGAATACCGAAGCGCTGCTGAAGAAAGTCTGCAACGTCGCCGAGCAGGCGGCGGCGCAGCCGCGCGGGCCTGCGGGGCCGTCGCTGAGCGACGTGCTCGGTTCGTCCGCCTCGCTGCCGGAAGCGACCCCGACCAAGAAGGGCGGCAGCACCTTCGACACGCTGAACGGCAACGTTCTCACCCGTTGATGGATCACCCATGAGCGACGTATCCGCCCGCGTTGCCGACTCCACGGGCAACTGGGTGGATACCCATGCACCGGTCTGGTCGCGGCCCTATCTGCGGCTGGCACGCTACGACCGGCCGATCGGCTCCTGGCTGCTGTTGATGCCATGCTGGTGGTCGGCGGCGCTCGCCGCCGGCGTCGCACACGACGTCCGCTCGCTGCCGCTGGTCGTGCTGCTGTTCTTCATCGGCGCCTTCGTGATGCGCGGCGCCGGCTGCACCTGGAACGACATCACCGATCGCGATCTCGACGCCAGGGTCGAGCGCACCCGGTCGCGGCCGATCCCGGCCGGGCAGGTCACCGTGGCGCAGGCGGTGATGTTCATGGTGCTGCAGGCGCTGATCGGGCTTGTCGTGCTGCTGCAGTTCAATCGCTTCGCGGTGCTGACCGGCATCGCCTCGCTCGTGATCGTCGCGATCTACCCGTTCATGAAGCGGATCACCTGGTGGCCGCAGGTCGTGCTCGGCCTCGCCTTTTCCTACGGCGCCCTGATGGGATTTGCGGTGACGCTCCAACGCATCGACACTGCGGCGATCGCGCTCTACGCCGGATCGATCGCCTGGGTGATCGCCTACGACACCATCTATGCCCACCAGGATGCCGAGGACGACGCGCTGATCGGCGTCAAGTCCACCGCGCGGCTGTTCGGTGCCCGCACTCATCGCGCGCTGATGATGTTCTACGGTCTCGCCGTGCTGCTGATCGGCACGGCATTCGCGCTGGCCGGCGCGCGCTGGCCGGCCTGGATCGGCCTTGCGGCGTTTGCGCTGCATCTTGTCTGGCAGGTCCGCCGGCTCGACACCAGCGATGGCGCGCTCTGCCTGCGCATCTTCAAGTCCAACCGCGACGCCGGCTTCATCCTGTTCGCGAGCCTGGTCGTCGACGCCGTGCTGCGCGCGGGGTAGCTCTCAATCCGTCGTCATTCCGGGGCGCGCGAAGCGCGAGCCCGGAATCCATCGGGCCGCAATACTCGTGGTGAAATGGATTCCGGGCTCGCGCCAAGTGGCGCGCCCCGGAATGACGGAGTGATGTCTTGAGTGGCGAACCACCTCACCGTCGTGAAGCTTGAAGCGCGAAACGAACTCAATCCCGCGCGATGATCTCGCGCTCGTCGCGATGCACGCTGGCTTCGTTGTGCTGGACGCCGGCGCGGCGGCGGACCAGGAATTTCGGGCGGCGGGCGCGGATTGCGTTGCGGCGACGGCGGCGCGGGGAAGGCGTTCGCGGTGCCGGCTCGGTCAGTTGCGGCAGGCGGAAGATGTCGCTCCAGGTCTGCCAGGCGGACGTGATCTCCTCGGCATCCGAGCTCGTGCCGAGCGGAATGGTGAGGGCGGGATCGCGGTGGACCAGCACCAGCATCTGCGCATCGTCGATGCCGCGGATTGCGACGCCGAGGAAATCGCTGACCCGAACATTGATTGCCATCCGCATGCCGCGAACGGCACGGCGCAGCACGACATGTTCGCGGTGAAGCTCGACCTGCCGCGTGCCGCCATCCGCGCGCGAATCCTGCGCGTGGAAGGAGAGCGGAAGGGAAAGAGGGTCGAGCCGCATTGCGCAGCTCGACCCGGCGGAATTGATTCCGCTTGTTGGTGTTTGACGCCTCAAAGCTCTGTCTCCCCGCCGGGATTATGTTCCCGGTCGATGGGTGAGAGCCTAGCCGAACGATCGCCGTTCCAGCTTAAAAAGCCTGGTTAATCTCTCCTCACCTCGTGCCATGATTGACAAGAGGTTGGCCCGCATGATTGACGAAGCCTTGCCCCGATCACTCAAATCTTTGTTGCCCGCGGGTGCAAAGTGCTTGAAATCCCTGTGAATCCGGCACATCTGGTGTGGTCTGTTACTTCGTTCCGGGCTCCCCTCAATCCGCAGGAATTCGTTCGTGAACTCTTCACCATCTGAATCGCGACACGGTGATACCTCCGATTTGTTCGATCAATCCGCGCTCAGCGACCTCGCGCAGCGCCTGGTCGATGCCGCCAAGCGCGCGGGCGCCGATGCCGCCGATGCCCTCGCGGTGCGCGGCGTCTCGCAAGGCGTCGAGGTGCGCGACGGCCGTGTCGAGGAGACCGAGCGCTCCGAGGGCGACGACGTCGGCCTGCGGGTCTTCGTCGGTCAGCGCCAGGCGGTGGTGTCGACCAATGAGGTCTCCGGCGAGGGGATCGCAAAACTCGCCGAGCGTGCGGTGGCGATGGCGCGCGTCGCGCCCGACGACAAATATGTCGGCCTCGCCGATCCCGCGCTCCTCGCGCATGATTTCCCTGATCTCGATCTGCTCGACCGCAAGGTCCCGACCACCGCCGAGCTCGAGCAGCGCGCCATCGAAGCGGAGGCTGCCGCGCTCGCGGTCAAGGGCGTCACCAAGTCCGGCGGTGCGTCGGCTTCCACCGGGATCGGCGGCATGGTCCTGGTGACCTCGACCGGCTTCCACGGTTCCTATCTGCGTTCCAGCCACGGCATCTCGACGACGGCGATTTCCGGCGAGGGTACCGGCATGGAGCGCGATTATGATTTCACCAGCGCGCCGCATGCCTCCGATCTCGATTCACCCACGACCGTCGGCCGCAAGGCCGGCGAGCGCGCGGTGGCGCGGTCCAATCCGCGCAAGGTCGAGACCTGCAAGGTGCCGGTGGTGTTCGATCCGCGGGTTGCCGGCTCGATCGTCGGCCATCTGGTCGGCTCGATCAACGGCGCTTCGATCGCGCGCAAGACCAGCTTCCTGAAGGACAAGCTTGGCGAGCAGCTGTTCTCCAAGGATATCCGCATTATCGACGATCCCCTGCGCGTGCGCGGCCTGCGCTCGCAGACTTTCGACGCCGAGGGCGTCAAAGTGAAGAGGATCGCGCTGATCGACGAAGGCGTGCTGACGACCTGGGTGCTGGACTCCGCGACCGCGCGCGAGCTCGGCCTGGTCACGACAGGGCATGCGCATCGCGGCGTGTCGTCGTCGCCGTCGCCCGGAACCTACAATCTGCATCTCGAACCGGGTGCGGTGACGCCGAAGGAGCTGATCTCCGACATCAAGCAGGGCTTCTATGTGACCGACCTGATCGGGTCCGGCGTCAACGGCGTGACCGGAGATTACAGCCGCGGCGCGTCCGGCTTCTGGATCGAGAATGGCGAGATCACTTATCCGGTCAGCGAGGTAACCATCGCCGGCCATCTGCTGCCGATGTTCAAGTCGCTGGTCGCCGCCAACGATCTGGAGTTCCGCTACGGCGTCAATTCGCCGACGCTGCGCATCGAGGGCCTGACGCTTGGCGGACGCTGATACGGACGACTGGACCAAGGCGCGCGACGCCGCCTTGCTGACGCGATCGGTGCAGGAGGCGGGGCGGCTCGCGCTGTCGCTGTTCCGCACCGAGTTGAAGAACTGGACCAAGGGCGCGTCGTCGCCGGTCTCCGAGGCCGACATCGCGGTCAACGACCTGCTGGAGCAACAGCTGCGTTCGGCAACGCCCAGCTATGGCTGGCTGTCGGAGGAGAGCGCCGATAACGAGACGAGGCTCGGCAAGCGCTTCACCTGGATCGTCGATCCGATCGACGGCACCCGCGCCTATCTCGCAGGCCGCGAGGATTGGTGCGTCAGTGTGGCGCTGGTTGAGAACGCATCTCCGGTGCTCGCGGCGGTGTATGCGCCGGTGAGCGAGGAGTTCTTCTTCGCCGCCCGTGGGCAGGGCGCCACCCTGAACGATAGCGCCGTGCACGCAACCGCAGGCACCGAGTTCAATTTTCCCCGCATGGCCGGACCGAAGCCGCTGGTGCAGCGGCTCAGCCCGACCTCGGACGAGATCACGCTGTTTCCGCGGATCGGATCGCTGGCGCTTAGGCTTTGCCGTGTAGCACAAGGTCGACTTGACGCCGGCTTTGCGGGCGGGCAAAGCCGCGACTGGGATCTTGCCGCTGCGAATTTGATCGTGCAGGAAGCGGGTGGTAAGATGACGGAGCTCTCGGGGGACACGATTGAGTACAATCGCCGGGAGGTAACGCATGGGGTGCTGGTGGCAGCGGGACGCGAACGTCATGCACGCATTGTCGAGCATTTTCGCAGCCGCCCATTGCCGTGAGGCTCTACTGCATTGCCAATTGTGACAATCAGACTTGTTGCGACAGAGCCGTGACGACCAGACTTTCGACGATCAGACGATCAGACTTTGTGACGACCAAGACCTGTGACGACCAAGACTTCACTTCTTTGCCGGGCATCTCGTTAGGATAACCACCATCATGTCAGACAATGCCCAGCCGCAGCTGCTTCACCTCGTCATCGGCGGCGAGTTGACCGATCTCGAGCACAACACCTTCAAGAACCTGGACGAGGTCGAGATCGTCGGCGTGTATCCGAACTACGCGACCGCCTACGCGGCCTGGAAGGCGAAGGCGCAGGCGACCGTGGACAACGCCCAGATGCGCTATTTCGTCGTTCACCTCCACCGGTTGCTCGATCCTGAGCAGGACACAAAGCATTCCCATTGAAACGACTTTTTCGCGATCTGCTGCGCAGCGGCTTCGTGCAGCGCGCGCTGGGGGTGCTTGCGGCCGAGTACCTGCGGCTGGTGTGGTACACCAACCGCTTCAGCTACCAGCCGCATGACGTGTACGGGATCGTCGAGCCATTGATGCCGGCGATCTTCGTGTTCTGGCACGGCCAGCATTTCATGACGCCGTTCATCAAGACCAAGGAGAGCTATCGCGCCAAGGTCCTGATCTCCCGCCACCGCGACGGCGAGTTCAACGCGCTGGCGGTGGAACGGCTCGGCATCGGGACCATCAGGGGTTCCGGCGACCATTCCGGCGCGTTCCATCGCAAGGGCGGCGTCGGCGCCTTCCTGGAGATGGTCCGGGCGCTGGAGGACGGCTGCAACATCGCAACCACCGCCGACGTCCCGAAGCGGGCGCGGGTGGCGGGACTCGGGGCCATCATGCTGGCGCGGGAGAGCGGCCGGCCGATCGTCCCGTTTGCGATGGTCACCAGCCGATTCATCCGGTTGAAAAACTGGGATTCGTCCACCATCAATTTGCCATTCGGGCGCGGCGCAGTGGTAGGTATTGAGCCGGTCTATGTGCCGCCCGATGCCGACGCCGCGACGATGGAAAAGCTTCGGCAGCACGTGGAGGATTTGCTCAACGAAGCGACCCGGCGCGCCTATGCCGCCGTCGGGCGGCCGGAGGCAACGCTTGGCTAACTCGCTCCCGATGACGTTGCGTGTCTACCGCAAACTGTCGTCCGCGATGGTGCCGGTCGTGCCTGCCCTGATCAAGCGGCGGCTCAAACTCGGCAAGGAAGATCCCGAACGGGTCGGCGAGCGACGCGGCATGAGCGCCGATACCAGGCCGCAGGGCCCGCTGGTGTGGATCCACGGTGCCAGCGTCGGCGAGGTGCTGGCGGCGGCCGGGCTGATCGAGCGGCTGCGCGCGCTCAATCTGCGCATCCTGCTCACCTCGGGGACGGTGACCTCGGCCGCGATCGTGGCCAAGCGCTTTCCGCCCGACGTGATCCATCAATATGTGCCGTACGACTCGCCGCGCTATGTCGCGCGCTTCCTCGATCACTGGCATCCGTCGCTGGCGCTGTTCATCGAGTCCGATTTGTGGCCGAACCTGATCCTGTCGAGCGCGGCGCGGCGGCTGCCGATGGTCCTGATCAACGGGCGGATGTCGCAGCGCTCGTTCCCGCGCTGGCGCCGCCTCTCCAACACCATCGGAGCGCTGCTCGGGCGGTTCGACATCTGCCTCGCGCAATCGAACACCGATGCCGAACGCTTCGCGGCGCTCGGCAGCCCCAATGTCGTCGTCACCGGCAATCTCAAGCTCGACGTCGCGGCGCCGCCGGCCGATCCGGCCAAGCTGGAGCGGCTGATGTCGGTGACGCGCGGCCGCGCGATCGTGGTCGCCGCATCGACCCATCCCGGCGAGGAAGAGATCCTGATCGAGGCGCACACGTCGCTCGCCAAGTTCTTCCCCGGGCTGCTCACGGTGATCGTGCCGCGGCACGCCCATCGCGGTGAGGCGGTCGCACAACTCGTGACCGATGCCGGCCTGCGTCCCGGCCTGCGCTCGCATGAGGATCTGCCGGTCGCGACCACGGATATCTACGTCGCCGATACGATGGGCGAGCTCGGCCTGTTCTATCGCCTGGCACCGATCGTGTTCATGGGCGGCTCGCTGGTCGCGCATGGCGGCCAGAACCCGATCGAGGCGATCAAGCTCGGCGCTGTCATCGTGCACGGTCCGCACGTGTTCAACTTCACCGACGTCTATGCGGCACTCGATGACGGCGGCGGCGCGCGGCGCGCCGACGATCGCGACGCGCTGGTCAAGCAGCTCGGCCAGTTCCTCGCCGATCCCGCGGCACGCGATACGTCGTTGGCGGCCTCCGAGCGCGTGGTCGAGCAGCTCGGTGGCGCGCTGCAGCGCACGGTGACCGCTCTCGAGCCCTATCTGTTGCAGTTGCGGCTCGAGATGGGAGCCGCCAATGCGTGAGCCGGGCTTCTGGCACCGGCCGCCGTCCTGGATCGCGTTTCTGTTGAGCCCTCTTGCCGCGCTGTACGGCGCGGTCGCCGCGCGGCGGATGCAGCGCTCCGGCAGCGATGCCGGCATTCCCGTGATCTGCGTCGGCAACTACCATGTCGGCGGCGCCGGCAAGACGCCGACGGTGCTGGCGCTGGCACATCTGCTGCGCGAGCTCGACGAGCGGCCGGTGGTGCTCAGCCGCGGCTATGGCGGCAGGCTCGCCGGCCCGGTCAAGGTCGATCGTCACCGCCACACGGCGGCCGATGTCGGCGACGAGCCGCTGATGATGTCGGCGAATCTACCTGTCGTGGTGTCGCGCGACCGCGCCGCGGGCCTGGCGCTGGCGCGGGCGCAGGACGCCAGCGTGATCCTGATGGATGACGGCTTCCAGAATCCGTCCGTCATGAAGGATTGCTGCCTGATCGTGATCGATGCCACGCGCGGCGTCGGCAACGGCCGCGTGATTCCGGCCGGCCCGTTGCGCGCGCCGCTGTCGCCGCAGCTGGAGCGCACCGACGCGCTGATCGTGGTGGGCGAGGGGAGCGCGGCGCAGCACATTGCGGCCGATCTTGCGTCCCGCGGCAAGCCGGTGTTGTCCGCACGCCTGAAGCCGGACCAGGCTTCGCTGGCGGCGCTAAACGGGATGCGTGCACTCGCCTTTGCCGGCATCGGCGATCCCGCGCGCTTCTTCAACACGCTGCGCTCGAGCGGCGTCGACGTGGTGCAAAGCAGGGCTTTCCCCGATCACCACGCCTTCAGCAAGGCGGAAATCGAGCAGCTCGCTGCGGATGCGAAGCGTGACGCCTTGACGCTGGTGACGACGGAAAAGGATCTGGCGCGCTTGCGTGGTCCGGACGGGACGCCGGCCTGGGCGCAGGCGATCGTGCCGTTCGCGGTGACGCTGCAATTCGAGGATGCGGCCGCACTGCGGCGCTGGGTGTCGGATCAGCTGTTCAGGGCAAGGGACAGGAGGTTGCGCAAATGAACCCGGCCTTGCGCCTACGCCTTGACCATGTCCGGATGGTGGCGCTGCAGCACGGCGGTCGGGGTGGCATAGGCCTCCTGCAGGTCAACGCTCCAGTACTTCAGCTCGTCGAGCGGGATCCGGACGTCGGTGACGGCACAACGCACGAAAGTGCCGGGCGAGATCACGCGGAAATCGCCGTCGAGATATTGCACCTGCGCTTCGCCATGGCCCGAGGGACCGAACTTGTTCAGCACGTCTAGACTCTCCGCCTTGCCCCTGATGAGGCAGCCTTAAATGGTCATCAAGCCGTCTATCACAGATAGGGGGGCATGTCCGCCCGTTAAACCACCGACTTGTGATGATTTGGCGGCAGAGGCGCATGGTAGCATTGCAGCCGTGGTCCGCTGTGTTTGCAGCGCCATAACGAGCCGGCCGGATCGGATGCGCCTCACCTCAGTTTTCATGTGCCTGGCGATGCTTGCCATGCCGGCCGCGGCCGCGGCGCCGCTTCCGGCCCCGCACCAGGTCGAGATCCCCGAAGGCAGCCTCACGCTGCACGCACAGCTCTACCGGCCCGACGGCGACGGCCCGTTCCCGACCGTGATCGCGCTGCACAGCTGCGGCGGTCTCGCCGGCCGTTCCGAGCAGGTCGCCCCGCGCTATCGCGACTGGGCCGAGCAGTTGCTCGCGTCAGGCCATGCGGTGCTGCTGCCGGACAGCTACGGCTCGCGTGAGCTCGGCCCGCAATGCCGCATCCGGGAGCATCAGGTCCAGACCCGCCGCGCGCGGGTCGCCGATATCAACGCGGCGCGGCAGTGGCTGGTGCAGCAGAAATGGGTGGCGAAGAGCCGTATCAGCCTGATCGGCTGGGGCAATGGCGCCGCCGCCCTGCTGTGGGCGGTACGGCCGCAGATGTGGTCGCGCAACGTCGAGCCGGATTTCCGCTCGGCGGTTGCGTTCTATCCGGATTGCCGCACCTCGTTCGGCCTCGGCTGGAGTGCGCGGGTTCCGACGCTGGTCCTGATCGGCGCGCGCGACGATGTCACGTCATCGTCGGCCTGCCATCAGATGGTCGACGGCGCGCATGGCCGCAGCGCGCTGGCGAAGATCGTGGTCTATCCCGACGCCTATCACGACTTCGATCGCGCCAATCTGCCGCTGCACGCGGTCGCGGCCTCCGATGTCGACGTCGCCGAGCGCGGCCATATCGGCACCGACGCGGACGCGCGCAAGGACGCGCAGAAGCAAGTCGCCGAGTGGCTGTCGCGCTAAAATAAACTGCCCTGATCGACCGGCTTGGTGACGCGCTTCGGCGCCGCCGGCTTTGCCTCGCGCGGAGGCTTCGGCGCACTCTCCGCTGGCACCGTCGCTTGGAGCTGATCGGCATTCGTGGTGGCGGCGACGCGGCCGTCGGCGAACTCGATCGACAGGCTGGCGTTGGGGCCGACCGCCGCGGCGGAATGCAGCGCGTGTCCGTGCGCGTCGCGCACCAGCGCGAAGCCGCGCGCCAGCACGCCGCGATAGGACAGCGCCGACAGCAGCTGGCTGCGATGGGCGACCCGCGCCTCAAGCCGCTGCAGCGTCGCCAGCAGCGCCCGGCGGGCGCGCTCGGCGAGGCGGTGGGTGCGCTCGAGATCGCGCGCGATCGCGTTGCGCTGGGCCTGCGCATTGGCGAGCCTGGAGGCCTTGAGCCGGATCTCCAGCCCATTGAAGCGCTCCCGCCTGCGATGCAGCAGCGCGCGCGCCGACAGCGCGATACGCTCGCCTGAGACCGTGAGCCGCTGCCTGGCATGCGCGACCTGGCCGCGCAGCACGCCGATGGTCAGCCGCGAACTCGATGCGGCAAAGCGGCGGAAATGCGCGTGCGTGTTGGCCTTCAGCCCGCGCGGCAATCCTGCGGCGAGATGATCGAGCCGCTGCCGCGGGATCGCCAGCAGCTCGTTCGCTGCCGGCAGCGCCCGCGCCGCGGCGCGCAGCTCGGTGCGGCGGGCCTCCTGGGCGCGCTGCCAGCACACCATGGTGCGGCGGGCGAGCGCGGCAACCTCGACGAACAGCTCGCTCCGCACCGGCACCGCCATTTCGGCGGCGGCGGTCGGCGTCGGCGCGCGCTTGTCGGCGACGAAATCGATCAGCGTGATGTCGGTCTCGTGGCCCACCGCCGAGATCAGCGGGATATGGCTCTCGGCCGCGGCGCGGACCACGATCTCCTCGTTGAACGACCACAGGTCCTCCAGCGAGCCGCCGCCGCGCGCGACGATCAACAGATCGGGCCGCGGAATCCGGCCGCCCTCCGGCAGCGCGTTGAAGCCGCGGATCGCGGCCGCGACCTGCTCGGCTGAGCCGTCGCCCTGCACCTTGACCGGCCAGACCAGCACCCGGCGGGGGAAGCGGTCTTCCAGCCGATGCAGGATGTCGCGGATCACCGCGCCGGTCGGCGAGGTGACGACGCCGATCACCTCGGGCAGCCAGGGCAGCAGCTGCTTGCGGGCCTCGTCGAACAGGCCCTCGGCCGCGAGCTTCTTCTTGCGCTCCTCCATCAGCGCCATCAGCGCGCCGACGCCGGCCGGCTCCAGCGAATCGATGACGATCTGGTACTTCGAGGAGTTCGGATAGGTGGTCAGCTTGCCGGTGGCGATGACCTCGAGGCCCTCCTGCGGCTTGAACCGCATCCGGGCATGGGCGAACTTCCAGATCACCGCCTCGATCTTGGCGCTCTCGTCCTTCAGCGCGAAATAGCAGTGGCCGGAGGAGTGCGGCCCGCGAAAGCCCGTGATCTCGCCGCGGACGCGGACATGGCCGAACCGGTCCTCCACTGTCCGTTTCAGGGCGGAGGAGAGTTCCGAGACGGTGAATTCAGGCGCGTTGACGAGATTCGGAGCAGCGGTCATCTGGTCTATAGAATCGGGGTTTTCGACCCCGTGTGCAAGGCCCGGCCGCCGTGTTTCCGGCGTCGAATCACATATCCACATCTGATCGAACCGCGTGTTGCCGCGGTCGGGGAGCGTGCTAAACCGGACCAAACGGCGTTACAACCCCTCTGATCGGCGACACAGATGAACATCCTTCTGCTCGGTTCCGGCGGCCGCGAACATGCGCTGGCGTGGAAGATCGCCGCATCCCCGCTGGTGACCAAACTCTGGTGCGCGCCGGGCAATGCCGGGATCGCGCGCGAGGCCGAATGCATCGCGCTCGATGTCGCCGATCATGCCGCCGTGATCGAATTCTGCCGGCGCAACGCGGTCGATCTGGTGGTGGTCGGTCCGGAGACACCGCTTGCCGCCGGGATCGTCGACGACCTCACCGCTGAGGGCATCAAGGCGTTCGGGCCGAGCAAGCAGGCCGCGCAGCTCGAGGGCTCGAAGGGCTTCACCAAGGATCTCTGCAGCGAGTTCGACATTCCGACCGGCGCCTATCGCCGCTTCGACAATGCCAGGGACGCGACAGCTTATGTCCGCGCCCAGGGGGCGCCGATCGTGGTCAAGGCTGACGGGCTCGCCGCCGGCAAGGGCGTCGTGGTGGCGCAGACGCTGGCTGAAGCGGAAGCCGCGGTTGCGATGATGTTCGAGGGCGCGTTCGGCTCGGCCGGCGCGCAGGTCGTGATCGAGGAATTCCTGTCCGGCCGCGAGATCAGCTTCTTCGCGCTGTGCGACGGCGAGACCGCGATCCCGCTCGCCACCGCGCAGGACCACAAGCGGGTGTTCGATCACGACAAGGGGCCGAACACCGGCGGCATGGGCGCCTATTCGCCGACGCCGTTCGTGACGCCTGAGCTGCACGAGCAGATCATGGCGCGCATCATCCTGCCGACGGTGGCCGGGATGAAGAGCCGCGGCACGCCGTTCAGGGGCGTGCTCTATGCCGGCGTGATGCTGACCGCGCAGGGCCCGAAGCTGTTCGAATACAATGTCCGGTTCGGCGATCCCGAGTGCCAGGTGCTGATGCTGCGGATGATGTCCGACATCGTGCCGGCGCTGCTCGCCTCGATCGATGGGCAGTTGAAGAATTTCGATCTGCGCTGGTATCCCGACCCGGCGCTGACCGTGGTGATGGCGGCCAAGGGCTATCCCGGCGACTATATCAAGGGCACGCGGATCGACGGGCTCGATGACGCCGCTGAGGTCGATGGTGTCGAGATCTTCCACGCCGGCACGGTCGCGAAGGATGGCGCCATCCTTGCCAACGGAGGCCGCGTGCTGAACGTCTCTGCGATGGGCAAGACGGTGACCGAAGCACGCGACCGCGCCTACCAGGCCGTCGATCGGATCAAATGGCCCGACGGCTTCTGCCGCCGCGACATCGCCTGGCAGGCGGTGGAGGCGGAGCGGGCGAAGGGTTAGCCACCCACCGTCATTGCGAGGAGCGAAGCGACGAAGCAATCCATCCCCGCGTGGAGAAGTGGATTGCTTCGCTTCGCTCGCAATGACGGCGGGGGCTACAGCAGATCGCCGCCCGCGGCGCTTGCCGTGGTGCCGTGCTCGCGGAACGCCTTGATGACGTTCTTGCCGATCTTCCACTTGTGCACTTCATCCGGGCCGTCGACCAGCCGCTGCGAGCGCACCTGGGTATACCATTTCGCCAGCGGCGTATCCTGGCTGAAGCCGAGCGCGCCGTGCAGCTGGATCGCGGTGTCGATCACCTTGTGCACCATGTGGGCGTGGAAGATCTTGGCGATCGAGTTCTCCTGGCGGATGTCCAGCCCTTTCTCGGCCTTGTAGGCGATGTGCAGCAGCATCAGCCGGCCGATATAGAGCTCGCTCGCGCAGTCGGCGAGCATGAACTGCACCGCCTGGCGGTCGGCCAAGAGCTGGCCGAAGGTCGAGCGCTTGGTGACATGGGCTGCCGCCATGTCGAGCGCGCGCTGCGCCTTGGCGACGTTGTGCATGCCGTGGCGCAGCCGGCCATAGGCGAGGCGGTGCTGGCCCATGTTGAAGCCGTTGCCCTCGCCGCCGAGCAGATTGTCGGCCGGCACTTTCAGGTCCTTGATCTCGATCTCGGAATGGCCGCCATGGATCACGTCGTCATGCGGGCCCTCGATCGCCATGTTGGCGACGTTGCGCTTGATGCGGTAGCCGGGGTTGGGCAGCTCGACGATGAAGGTCGAATATTGCTTGTGGCGCGGCGCGTTCGGATCGGTCTTCGCCATCACCAGTGCAAGGTCGGCGACGCTCGCCGACGAGGAGAACCATTTCTCGCCGTTGAGGATGTAGTTCTCGTTGCCGTCCTTCACCGCCGTGGTCTGCATCCCGGTGGCATCGGCGCCGGCGGCCTTCTCGGTCATCGAGAAGCAGATCCGCTTTTCGCCGTTCAGGAGAGGTTTCAGGAATTTCTCCTTCTGGTACTCGGTGCCGTGCGCCAGGATCGTCATCATCGAGGCGTCGTCCGGCCCCTGCGTGTTCATCGAGAGCGCACCCAGCATGCTCTCGCCGAGCTCCATCTGCACCAGCGCATTGGCCAGCGGGCCGAGGCCCATACCGCCATACTCCTTCGGCACGAACGGGCACCACAGGCCCTGCGCGCGGGCCTTCTTGCGCAGCGGTTCAAGCACCTCGGCAAGCGGCTTGGTGTCGAGTTCCTTTTCTGCCGGAATGCATTCGTCGTGGACGAATTTGCGTACCTTCTCGCGGATCGCCTTGGCCTCGGCGGGAATCTCAAAATCGATCGACATGGCACTTCCTCGTTTCGTGTTGTTGTTGGCAGGACCTCAGGATGGCATAAACCAGGCCAGCGGCAACGCCGAACAAAGTTTGAAGCACGGCGCACGCGACCCGGGAGGAGCTACCGATGCCTGATCTCGCTGATCTTTTTCCCGGCTACGAGTCGAAATGGATCAATACCTCGCAGGGCCGCATCTTCGCCCGCGTCGGCGGCAAGGGGCCGCCCTTGCTGCTGCTGCACGGCTTCTCCTCGACCCATGTGATGTGGCACACGGTGGCACCGAAGCTCGACGACACCTTCACGCTGATCATCGCCGACCTGCCGGGCTACGGCTGGTCCGACATGCCCGACAGCGACAAGGACCATACGCCCTATACCAAACGGGCCTGGGCCAAGACCATGATCGAGGCGATGGAGCAGCTCGGCCATGTGCATTTCGCGCTCGCCGGCCACGACCGCGGCGGCCGCGTGTCGTATCGGCTGGCGCTCGATCATCCCGGCCGGTTGTCGAAGCTCGCGGTGCTCGACATCGCGCCGACCTATGATTACTGGCAGAGGCTCAATCGCCTGTCGGCGCTGAAGATCTACCATTGGGCGTTCCTGGCGCAGCCTTACCCGCTGCCGGAGACGCTGATCTCCAACAACGGCGAATTCTTCCTCAAGGAGAAGATGGCGAGCCAGACCCGGACCAAGACGCTGGAGGCGATCGATCCGCGCGCGCTCGCGCATTACCTCGCGCCGTTCCGCGATCCCGCCCGCATCCACGCGATGTGCGAGGACTACCGCGCCGGCGCCTATGCCGATTACGAGATCGACAAGGCCGACGTCGACGCCGGCAACAAGATCACGATTCCGATGCTGGCATTGTGGGGCGATGCCGGCGTCGCCAGCGCGGCGACGACACCGCTCGACACCTGGAAGACTTGGGCCACCAATGTCAGTGGCGCGCCGGTGCCATCAGGGCACTTCCTGCCCGAGGAAGCGCCCGACGCGACCGCAAAGCTGCTGCGGGAGTTTTTCCTGGCTGCATGATCCGTCATCCTGAGGAGCGCGGAACGCGCGTCTCGAAGGATGCACGGCCCGGCTGGTGGCCGTCGATCCTTCGAGACGCCGCTTCGCGGCTCCTCAGGATGACGGGATCAACAGCGGCGAGCTTCGTAGCCCGGATGAAGCGGAGCGAAATCCGGGGTCGTCTCCGCAGCGCAATCTTTCCGGATTGCGCTACGCTCCATCCGGGCTACGCGAGCGTCACCGCCGCTCCCTGAAGAACTCGCGCAGCAGCCGCGCGGCCTCGCTCTCGCCCACCGCGCCGTAGATCTCCGGCACGTGGTGGCAGGTCGGCTGGGCGAAGAACCGGACACCGGACTCGACCGCGCCGCCCTTGGGATCCGCGGCGCCGTAATACAGCCTCCGAATGCGGGCGAAGGAGATCGCGCCGGCGCACATGGTGCAGGGCTCCAGCGTGACGTAGAGGTCGCAATCGACCAGTCGCTCGGTGCCGATGGCCTCTGCCGCCTGCCGGATCGCCAGGATTTCGGCATGCGCGGTCGGGTCGCGGTCGGTCAGCGTCCGGTTGCCGGCAGTGGCGATCACCTCATATCCCCGCACAATCACGCATCCGATCGGAACTTCGCCCGATTTTCCGGCATTTTCCGCGGTCTTTAGGGCCAAATCCATGAAAGAAGGGGCCGACATGCCTCGTATCATCGGAAGAAACCTGCTAGTAGCGTCGCCTTCAGCAAAAGTGGATGCCGGTTTTGCGTCAAACGCTGCCACGAGGGCGCGTACGGCCCGGTGACCCTTGCAACCCCAATTGAACGTCCAGTGAGAACATTCATGCCCCGCGACAGCGACAAAAACAACGATTCCCGCGGCCGGCGTGATCGGCCGGGCGGTGGCGGCCGAGACCGCGCCGGCGGCGGCAAGGGCCGCTCCGGCGCCGCCCGCGGACCCGACAAGAAATTCGCCAAGCGCGGCTTCGGCGGCAAGGACTTCGCCGGCAAGGGCGATGGCGAGAAGCGGCCGTACCGTCGTCGCGAGGACGGCGATGCGCCGCGCCGCGATTTCGGCGACAAGCCCCGATTCAGCCGTGACGACCGCCCTCGCGGCGATCGGCCGTTCCGCGATCGGACGACGCGTGACGGCGATGGCGAGCGGCGCACCTTCAAGCCGCGCGGCGAGCGCCGCGATTTCGAGGCAGGCGATCGTCCACAGCGCGGCGAGCGCGGGAGCTTCCGTTCAGAAGGCCGGTCGTCCGACCGCAAGTTCGGTGAGAAGCGATCCTATGGCGATCGCGAGAAGCGTCCCTACACGCCGCGTGGCGAGCGCGACGGCGAGAAGAGGTCCTTCGCGCCGCGCGGCGAGCGTGCCGAGCGCAAGTTCGACGACAGGAAGTTTTCCCGCGGCGATCGCGACAAGGGGTCGTTCCGCGACAAGGGCGAGGGCCGCCCGTTCCGCCGCCGCGAGGAGGGCGATGCACCGCGCCGCGATTTCGGCGATCGGCCGCGTTTCAAGCGCGACCGCGACTTCGAAGGCCGGGACCGCGGCGACGAGAAGCCGTGGCAAAAGCGGGATCGCAAACCGCGCGAGGATCGCGGTGGCGATGAGCGTCCGCGCTTCTCGCGGTCGCGCGACGATCGTGGCGGCGGCGAACGTCCGCGGTTCTCCAGATCCCGCGACGATCGTGAGCAAGGTGATCGGCCGAAGTTCAGCCGGCCGCGCTGGGATCGTCATGACGAAGACGGCAGCCGCGACAATCGTCGCCGCGAGCGCCCCGAAGGCCGCACCGACTGGCAGGAGCATCCGCGCAGCGAGGGCCGCTTCTCCGATCGTCCGCGCCGCGACAATGAGGACGACAGCAGGATCTTTGCCAAGCGCCCGGCCTTCGGCGGCCGCGGCGCCTACCGTGAACGCGCCACTGACGACCGCCGCGAGCGCCCGGAGCCGAAGCCGAAGAAGTCGGGCGAGCGCATCGCCAAGGTATTGGCGCGCGCCGGCCTTGCTTCGCGCCGCGATGCCGAGGAGATCGTCACGCAGGGGCGCGTCACCGTCAACGGACGCGTGATCAACTCGCCGGCGCTCGACATCACCGACAATGACGTCGTGGCGGTCGACGGCAAGCCGTTGCCGCCGCGCGAGCGGACCCGGCTGTTCATGTATCACAAGCCGCGCGGGCTGATGACGACGCATGCCGATCCCGAGGGACGGCCGACTGTGTTCGACAATCTGCCGGAAGGCTTGCCGCGGCTGATCTCGATCGGCCGGCTCGATTTCAACACCGAGGGCCTGCTGCTGCTGACCAATGACGGCGGCCTGGCGCGGACGCTTGAGCATCCCGACACCGGATGGCTGCGGCGCTACCGCGTGCGCGCACACGGCGAGGTGACGCAGGCGCAGCTCGACCAGCTCAAGCACGGCGTCGAGGTCGACGGCGTCAAATACGGCCCGATCGAGGCGACGCTGGAGCGCGACCAGAGCTCCAACGTCTGGGTGGTGTTCGCGATCCGCGAGGGCAAGAACCGCGAGGTGCGCAACGTGATGGCGCATCTCGGCCTCGAGGTGAACCGCCTGATCCGGATCTCCTACGGCCCGTTCCAGCTCGCCGAGCTCGAGGAGGGCAAGGTCGAGGAGGTCAAGACGCGGGTGCTGCGGGAGCAGCTCGGCGAGAAGATCGCCAAGATCGCAGGCGCCGATTTCACGCGGCCGGAGCAGCGTGACGCCAGCGACGATGCGCCTGCCAAGAAGCCCAAGGCCAAGCGCGAGACGATCAACGACCGCAAGGGCCGCCGCGTGCTGGTACAGCGCACCGGCAGTGACGAAGCGCGCGCGCGCAACGAGGACGAAGCCAACGGTTACGGCCCGCCGCGCCGCCCCAAGCGCGGCTATCACGGCAAGCGCGATCTCAAGCCGCGGGACGAGTAACGGTCGATGCGCGTCGTCGGGGGCAGGCTGAAGGGCCGCAATCTCGCCTCGCCCTCGGGCCGCGAGATCAGGCCGACCGCGGACCGCCTGCGCGAGTCCGTGTTCAACATCCTCGTGCACGCCTACGACAATCCGATTGAGGACGCGCGCGTGCTCGATCTGTTCGCCGGCACCGGCGCACTCGGCATCGAGGCGGCCTCGCGCGGCGCCAGGTTCACGCTGTTCGTCGACAATGGCGCCGAGGCCCGCGCCTTGCTGCGCAACAATGTCGAGTCGCTCGGCCTCGGCGGCACCACCAAGGTCTATCGCCGCGACGCCACCGATCTCGGGCCGGCGCATCCGGTCGAGCCGTTCTCGCTGGTGTTTTTCGATCCGCCCTATGGCAAGGGCCTCGCCGAGAAAGCGCTCGCCTCGCTGCGCGACGGCGGCTGGCTGACGCCCGGCGCCCTGCTGGTGGTGGAGGAAGCGAAGGCCGCTTCATTCGCGGCGCCCGAGGGCTTCGAGGAGCTCGAGCGGCGCGCCTATGACGACACCGAGTTCGTGTTCTTGCGCAAAGCGTAACGTTGCCGCTTGTTATGCCGTCATCACCCGCGAAAGCGGGTGATCCAGTAATCCAGAGACGCCGCTGCTCGAATCGAAAAGCCGCGGCGTACTGGATCGCCCGGTCAAGCCAGGCGATGACCGCTGAGTAAGGGGACTTACCGCCGCCCGAACAGCTTCTCGATATCGCTCAGCTTCAATTCCACATAGGTCGGACGGCCGTGGTTGCACTGGCCGGAATTCGGGGTGTCTTCCATCTCGCGCAGCAGCGCGTTCATCTCTTCCGGCTTGAGTCGCCTGCCGGCGCGGACCGAGCCGTGGCAGGCCATGGTGGCGGCGACGTGCATCAGCCGGCGCTCCAGCGGCAGCGCCTCGTCCCATTCGGCCATGTGCTCGGCGAGATCGCGCAACAGGCCGGCGGCATTGGCCTTGCCGAGCAGCGAGGGCGTCTCGCGCACCGCGACTGCGCCGGGGCCGAAGGACTCGATCGCGAGCCCGAACGAGGCCAGTTCCTCGGCGCGGTCGAGCAGTTTCTCGACGGTCGCCTCATCGAGCTCGACGATCTCGGGGATCAAGAGCATCTGCCGCTGCACGCCGTTCTTCGCCAGCGAGGCCTTCAGTCTCTCATAGACGATGCGCTCATGCGCCGCGTGCTGGTCGACCACGATGAGGCCGTCGCGGGTCTGCGAGACGATATAGGTCTCGTGGATCTGGGTGCGCGCCGCGCCGAGCGGACGGTCGAGCAGGTCGGGCGCGGGTGCCGCCTCGAAGCGGACATCGGCGGTCGGAGCGCCGACGTCGAAGGCCGCCTGCCCGGGCTCGGCGAAGGCGGCCGCGCCTTCGAAGCTGCGCATCGGACCAGCCGGATAGGACGGCGAGCTGCGCCAATCCCAATTGCCCGGGCGCGGCGGCGTGAAGGCGGGACGGAAGGCCTGCAACGTCGCGCCGTCGGCGGTGTTGGCCGCGGTGCGCCGGCCCTCGCGCGCGAGGCCTTCCTTCAGCGCGTGCACGATCAGCGCGCGCACCAGGCCGGCATTGCGGAAGCGCACCTCGGTCTTGGCCGGATGCACATTGGCGTCGACCTCTTGCGGGTCGCAGGTCACGAACAGCGCCACCACGGGATGGCGGTCGCGCGGCAGATAGTCGGAATAGGCCGCGCGCACCGCGCCGAGGATCAGCTTGTCGCGCACCGGGCGGCCGTTGACGAACAGATATTGCCCGAGCGCATTGGCGCGGGTCAGCGACGGCGCGGCGGCAAAGCCCTCGACCACGACGCCCTCGCGCTCGGCTCGCACCTCGATCGCGCTGGCGCGGAAATCCGCGCCGAGGATATCGCCGAGCCGGGTCAGCCGGCCGGCCGCGCCGGGCAGGGCGGCGGCCCAGGTCACCGGCGCGCGCTCCTCGCCGGCCAGCGTGAAGGCAATGTCGGGACGCGCCATGCCGAGGCGCCGCACCACTTCGCGGATCGCCTCCGCCTCGGTGCGGTCGGTCTTGAGGAATTTCAGCCGTGCCGGTGTCGCGTAGAACAGTTCGTTGACCTCGACGCGGGTGCCCTGTCCGAGCGCGGCCGGCATGATCTCCGATTTCTCGCCGCCCTCGACCGAAAGCGACCAGGCATGCGGCTCGCTGGCATGCCGCGTGGTGATGCCGAGTTTTGCCACTGCGCCGATCGACGGCAGCGCCTCGCCGCGGAACCCGAGGGTGCGGATGCGCAGCAGGTCTTCGTCGTCGAGCTTGGAGGTGGCGTGGCGGTCGACCGCGAGCGCGAGGTCTGATCGCGTCATGCCGCCGCCGTCGTCGGTGATGCCGATCCGGCGCCGCCCGCCGCCATCGGTGAAGACGTCGATCCGGCTGGCGCCGGCGTCGATCGCGTTCTCGACCAGCTCCTTGACCACGCTCGCGGGGCGTTCGACCACCTCGCCGGCGGCGATGCGGTTGACGAGCTGTTCGGGAAGCTGGCGGACGGGCATGGATTGCGCGATTGGACGGGGCTCGAGGGCTTTGCGCCATTCTAATCGGCCCGCCGGCCAAATGCATGGGGCGACCCGCTCATCGCGGCCTTTAGCTGGGGATGGAGGCGGCCTATCGCCTTGAAGACGCTCACCTTCGCGTGTGTGCGCGCTACATCCTACGTGGCGATTGTGGGGCCTCCCGCGCGGGTATATCGTTTAGAAAAATCATAATTCGATCGGGAGGATAGCCATGTGCCATTTGTTCTCGCACCAGCCGCAGCGAAACTACGAATCGCAGACCCGGTCACTGCGGATCGGCGGCCATTGCACCTCGATCCGGCTGGAGATGTCGTTCTGGGACACGCTGGAGGAGATCGCGGCGAAAGAGGGGATGAGCGTCGCCAAGTTCGTCACCACGCTGTATGGCGAGGTCCTCAACCACCACGGCGAGGTCAACAATTTCGCATCGCTGTTGCGCTGCTGCTGTCTGATCTATCGCTCGCAGAGCACGGCTTCGGCTCCCGCATTCCAGGGCCAGCCCATCCTCGACGCCGCCGAATAGGCTTTCGGATTCATTACACAAAAAGGCAACGGCCTTGTCCTGGCGGGACAAGGCCGTTCGAGTTTGAGGGATCATATCTCCTTGCGCTGCATCGCGCCGGCGATGTGGTCGGCCTGCCGGATCGCCAGCGACACGATGGTCAGCGTCGGGTTGCACGCCGCGCCTGACGTGAACTGGCTGCCGTCGGAGACGAACAGGTTCTTGATGTCGTGGCTCTGGCCGAACTTGTTGACCACGCCGTCGCGCGGCTTCTCGCTCATCCGGTTGGTGCCCATGTTGTGGGTCGAGGGATACGGCGGCGTCGGATAGGTCACGGTGGCGCCGACCGCCTCATAGACCGCGGAGCCCTGCTTGTAGGCGTGGTCGCGCATCGCGATGTCGTTCGGATGATCGTCGAAATGCACGCTGGCGACCGGCATGCCGAACTTGTCCTTGATGGTCGGATCCAGCGTGACGCGGTTGGTCTCCTGCGGCATGTCCTCGCCGACCAGCCACATGCCGGCCATCCGCGGATAGCCTTCCATCGCGCTGGTGAAGCTGCGGCCCCAGGCGCCGGGATTGAGGAACGCGGCCATGAAGGGCAGGCCGAGCGACAGCGTCTCCATCTCGTAGCCGCCGACGAAGCCGCGCTTCGGGTTGTTGGCGGCCTCGTCGCGGATGATGCCGGCCATCGTGGTGCCGCGATACATGTGCACCGATTTCTCGAAGCTCGCATAGACGCTGCCGGTCATGTGCCGCATGTAGTTGCGGCCGACCTGGCCGGATGAGTTGGCGAGGCCGTCCGGAAACATGCTGGAGGCGCTGTTGAGCAGCAGCCGCGGGCTCTCGATCGAGTTGCCGGCGACCGCGACCACGCGCGCCTTCTGCCGCTGCATCGCGCCGGTCGCATCGGCATAGACCACGCCGGTGACCTTGCCGGATTGGTCGTGCTCGATCTTGATCACCATGCTGCCGGGGCGCACTTCGAGATTGCCGGTGGCTTCGCCCTTCGGGATCTCGGTGTAGAGCGTCGACCATTTGGCGCCCGACTTGCAGCCCTGGAAGCAGAAGCCGATCTGCTGGCAGGAGCCGCGGCCGTCGCGCGGCTCGCTGTTGATCGCCATCCGCCCGGTGTGCACTTCCTTGTAGCCGAGCTTCTTGGCGCCGGCCTCCAGCACCTTGAAATTGTTGTTGCCGGGCAGTCCGGGGATGCCGTTGGTGCGGGTGACGCCCATCTTGTTCTCGGCCTTGGCGTAATACGGCTCCATCTCGGCGAGCGTGATCGGCCAGTCGATCAAATTGGCGCCGGGGATGCTGCCGTAAGCCGACTTGATCTTGAACTCGTGCTCGTCGAAGCGCAGCGAGGCGCCGGCCCAGTGCACGGTGGAGCCGCCGACCGCCTTGACGATCCAGGCCGGAATGTTGGGGAAGTCCTTGTGAACGCGCCAGCTTCCGGACGTCGTGCGCATGTCCGACCAGGCGAGCTGGCCGAAGCTGTCCCATTCATCGTTGATGAAATCCTGATTCTCGATGCGCGGCCCGGCTTCCAGGATCACGACCTTGACGCCCTTCTGGGCCAGCTCGTTGCCGAGCGTTCCGCCGCCGGCACCGGAGCCGACGATCACGACAACGCCGCTGTCATTCAGATCGAATTTTGCCATTGTGTCCTCCCGACATTGTCCGTTCAGGCCTTCGGCAGCCAGTCGATATCGGCGAAGCCGCGCTTGATGTAGCCGCCATGCTCGGCGGAGGAACCCTCGTAGCCGAACCGCGGCCAGACCTCCTTGTTGTTGTAGAGCGAGGCGATCAGATCGCCGCGGATCTTCTGGAAGAATGCGCTCTCCTCGATCCGTTGCAGCAGCGCGACGCGATCGTTTTCCCAGGAAACCTGCACGTAGGGCATCTTGTGGCGGTCGTTGGCCTCCTGATCGAGCCGCGCGACGCCGTCATTGATCAGCGATTTGACGGCCGGATCCTTGGCCGCCTTGTCATCCCACGGCTTCACCGCCGTGATGTAGTAGCTGTCGCCGAGGAAATCGTGCGGATAGATGTCGCGCGCCATCTTCAGCAAGGTCTTCATGGTCGCCGGCGTCAGCGTGCCGGCCTCATCGGCCCACGCATCGGTGATGCCAAGCCCGGTCGATGTCGCGATCGCGACCGCGGGTGCCGTGGCGGCGGCGCCCTTGAGAAACACACGCCGGTCATATTTGCTGCGTCGATCGATTTCTCTCATTGGTTTCCTCCATAGACATTTTTTGTAATTGGATCAGCCGAACCGCCCGCCGCGCTGGATCACCTCGATCTTGTAGCCGTCGGGATCTGCGACGAAGAAGAAGCGCGCCAGCGTCTTGCCGTCGTGCTTGAAGTCGCGCAGCGGCCCGGGCGACAGCTTCTCCTGCTCGAAGCGCGCGTGCTCGGCGTCGACGTCGTCGACGACGACGGCGAGATGGCCGTAGCCGTCGCCGAGCGTGTAGGGCTCCTTGCGATCGAAATTGACCGTGAGCTCGACCTCGAACGGCGAGGACGGATGCCGCAGATAGATCAGCGCAAAGTCTGGAAAGCGCAGATTGTCCGCGATCTCGAGGCCGAACGCGCGATGATAGAAGTCGAGCGCCTTGGCCTCGTCGAACACGCGGATCATCGAATGCACGGGCTTTGCCATTCAGTTCAATTCCTTCAAATAGGCGATGATCATGGCGCGGGTTTCCGGCTTGGCTTGCCGATAGGCCATCACGGCGCCGGGGATCACCTCTTGCGGATTGGTCAGCCAGGCATCGAGCCTGGCGTCGTCCCAGACGAAATCGGCCTTGGCGAAGCCGGCGGAATATTTGAAACCGTCAGCCTGGCCGGCATGGCGGCCGACGACCTTGTAGAGCGACGGTCCTTGCCGCAACGGATCCGACGCATTTGACGTGTGGCAGGTCGCGCATTGCTGCTTGAACAGCGTCGCCCCATCGGGCGGTTTGGCGGCGGGCAGCGGCATCTGCGCATTCGCGATTTGCACTGCAAGCATTGCGCTGCAAAATCCCAGCGCCCAAGATCCCAGCGCAAACGTCCAGCCTGCCGTCCATCCTGCACGCAGCTTTGTCATATGCATCACCGCCTTTGTGCGATGACTGTAGGAGGCCGACATCGGCCGTTGGTAGTAGCGGGCTGTTTCACAGCAGAACAAAGCTGGGCGATGATCTGGCGCGGAACCGTTGGTTGCCGCATATGCGGACGACAAATCCGCAAAATGACCGCGAAATCCCTGCACGATCACCACACGACGCAGCTTGCATTGCGTGTGCGCCGTTTGCGGAAATTCAGTCTCGCGCGATGGGGTCTTGGGTCGGCGCTGCAAACGGCGCGCACCTGCGCCGCTCCGTCCATCGTCAATCACAGTCCAGGAGAAATGGATGACGTTTGCAAAAACCAGCGTGCTCGCCCTTGCCATCTCGGCCGCCATCGCCGGTCCGGTCCTGGCACAGGGAACGGCCACCCCGAATACCCAGCTTCGCGGCGGTGCAGCGGGCAGCGGCACCATCCAGCAGGGCGGCGGCATGTCCGGCAGCGGCGATGAGGAGATGGCGGCGCAGCCGACCTCGCCGAGCCAGAAGAGCGGTGCCACAGTCAAGTCGGGCAGCAAGGGAACGGTCGGCAGCAGCAGCGGCCACGCGACGTCACCGAAGTCCGGTGGTTCCGAGATGGCGCCGGGAGCGAAGAAGTACTGAGCGTTTTCGGATTCCGGATGCAGCGCCGCGTATGCGCTGCATCCGCAGTCCTTAGTCGTCGAAACGGCGGGTGCCGCGGCCGGCCTTGATGTCGCTGCGGCGCTTCTTGCCTTCGAGCCGGCGCTGCTTGGAGCCGAGCGTCGGCCTGGTCGGCCGCCGCGGTGTCGGCCGCACCATCGCCTCCTTCAGCATTTCGAGCAGCCGCTCGATCGCATCGGCGCGGTTGCGCTCCTGGGTGCGAAACCGGAACGCCTGGATCACGATCACGCCGTCCTTGGTCATGCGGCTGCCGGCGAGCCGCGCCAGCCGCTGCGCCGCGTCCGGCGGCAGCGCGATCTTCGCCGTGTCGAAGCGGAGCTGTGCCGCGGTCGAGACCTTGTTGACGTTCTGTCCGCCCGGACCGGAGGCGCGGACAAACACGATCTCAATGTCGGTTTCGTCGATCGTAAGGTCGCGGGACACCCGCAGCATGACGTCACCCGGTGGAGGGAAGAATCGGCAGGCCGCAGGATAGCGGGTTTGTGCCGGGCGTGCTTGCGCTGCGTGGATGCAGCGTTGGTTGGGGCTGCGGTCGGCGTGCGCGGCTTACCCCTCTCCTCCCCCCTTGCGGGGGAGAGTGGGGAGAGGGGTGGCCACAACGGTGGTGCGAAGAAGTGGGCGCGCCGAGAGCGCGTTAGTTGGCTGCCTTCGGCGGTGCCGACACGGGCTGCGCGGCGGCTTGCGGGGCGCGGCCGACGATTACGGTGAGCAGGCCATCGCCCCAGAGCTTCTTGGACACCCGCTTGACGTCGTCGAGCGTCACCGCATCGACGATGGCGCTGCGCTTCTCGATGTAGTCGATCGGCAGCTTGTCGAGCTGGTATTGCAGCATCGCCTGCGCGAGCTTTGAGGAGGTGTCGAGCGCCAGCATCTGCGAGCCCTTCAGATAGGACTTCGCCTCGTCGAGCTCCTGCTGGGTCGGACCTTGTTCGGCGATCCGGCGCACCTCCGCATCGATCGCATCGACGGTCTCGCCGGCGCGGTCGGCGCGGGTGCCGGTGTTGCCGATGAACAGCGCGGAGTGGTCCATCCAGACCAGCGCTTCATAGACCGAATAGGCCAGCCCGCGCTTCTCGCGCACTTCCTTGTAGAGCCGCGACGACAGCCCGCCGCCGCCGAGAATGTGGTTCACCACATAGGCCGCCATGAAATCCGGGTCGTGCCTGGCGATGCCGGGGCCACCGAAGGTGACGACGGTCTGCGGCACGTCGAGCGGCACGAAGGCGCGCTGCGGCGGCTTGGTCGCCACCACATCGGCGATCGGCGTCAATTCGGCCTTCGCCGGCAGGGCGCCGAAGGTCTTGTCCAGCAGCTTGCCGAGCGTATCGGGATCGACGTCGCCGACCACCGCGATGCGCAGCGTGTCCTTCGCGATGATGCGGCCTGTATAGTCCTTCAGGTCCGATATCTCGATTGTCGGCACGCTTTCCAGCGTGCCGGTGGCCGTCCGGGCATAGGGATGATCGCCGAAGGCGAGCTCGAGGAACTTGCGGCCGGCCAGCGAGGACGGATTGGTGGATTCGCGACGCAGGTTCGAGATCACCTGGGCGCGGATGCGCTCGACGTCCTTCGGCTCGAAGTGCGGCGAGGTCAGCGCCATCCGCAGCAGGTCGTAGGCTTCGTCCTTGTTGTCCTTGAGCATGCGCAGCGAGCCGCGGAATTGATCGCGGTTCGACTGGAAGCTGAGCTCGATGGCGCGGCGCTCGAGCCGCTCATGATAGGTCTTGGAATCGAGATCGCCGGAGCCCTCGTCGAGCAGGTCGGCGACCAGATTGCCGACGCCGGGCTTGCCGGGCGGATCTTGGCTGGCGCCGCCGCTGAAGGAATATTCCATCGCGATCAGCGGCACAGTCGCATCCTGCACGAACCACGCCTCGATGCCGCCGGGCGAGACCAGCCGCTGGATCTTGGCCGCGGCCTGCGAGGGTGCCGATGTCAGCGCCAGCAGCGCGGCGCTGGCGCCGCCGATCAGCGCCGCACGGCGGGTGAGGGAATAGGTCACGAGCGCTTCTCCTCGCGTTTCGGCGCAGTATCCTTGATCAGATAGCCGGTCACCGACCGCTTCTTGTCGAGCCAGGTGGCGGCAGCGGTGCGCACCTGATCGGCGGTGACGGCGCGAATCCGGTCCGGCCAGTTCCTGATGTCGTCGATACTGAGCCCGGTGGTCAGCGCGCCGCCATACCAGCGCGCCAGCGTTGCCTGGTTGTCCTGGGCGTAGATCGCTTCCGCAATCAGCTGGGTCTTGACCCGCTCGAGATCCTCGGCGCGTGCGGGGTTCTGCGCGAGATCGGCGATCACCTTGTCGACCGCGTCCTCGATCTGCGCGAACTCGACGCCGGGCTTCGGCGTCACCGAGATCGAGAATTGCGACGGATCGAGCGCGGTGCCCTGGTAGCCGGCGCCGGCCGAGATCGCGAGGCCCTTGTCGATCACCAGCGTGCGATAGAGGTAGGAGTTGGCGCCGCCGCCCATCAATTGCGCGAGCACATCGAGCGCCTGGCTCTCGCCGGCTGCCGCCGTCGTCGCCGAGGGCACCAGATAATAGCGGCGCAGGCTCGGCTGTTCGACGCGCGGATCCGACAGCGTCACGGTGCGCGGCGCGGCCGGCGTCGGCTCCTGCGGCCGGACGCGCTTCTCGGCAATCGCCTTCTGCGCCGGGATCGGGCCGAAATTCTTCTCGACCAGCGGGCGGATATCCTTGACGTCGACGTCGCCGGCGATGACCAAGATCGCGTTGTTCGGCGCGTAGAAGCGGCGGTAGAAAGCGAGCGCATCCTCGCGGTCGAGCTTCTCGATCTCCTGGTGCCAGCCGATCACCGGCCGGCCGTAGGGATGGTTGAGATAGAGCGCGGCCATGATCTGTTCGGTCAGCCGCGCATCCGGGTTGTTGGCGACCCGCATGTTGTATTCCTCGAGCACGACGTCGCGCTCGGGCAGCACGTTCTCGTCCTTGAGGATCAGGCCGGTCATGCGGTCGGCCTCGAACTCCATCATGGTCGGCAACTGCTCGCGCGGCACGCGCTGGAAGTAGCCGGTGTAGTCGTTGGAGGTGAAGGCGTTCTCGTTGCCGCCGACGCGCAGCACGGTCTGCGAGAACTCGCCGGCCGGGTGCTTCGACGTGCCCTTGAACATCAGATGCTCGAGGAAATGCGCGAGGCCCGATTTCCCCGGCGTCTCGTCGGCGGAGCCGACCTTGTACCAGATCATCTGCGTCACGACGGGCGTGCGGTGATCGGGGATCACCACGACCTGCAGGCCGTTGTCGAGCGTGAAGCTGGCGGGACGTTCCGAGGTGACGGTGGTCTGGGCGCGGAGGCTGGCGCCCGACAGCGGGATGGTTGAAACAAATGCGGCGGCGAGCAGGGCAATCGATCGGCGAGAGCGCATCATGATCCTTGTGAAAGCCCGGCCACATGGTCGGGGCGCGAAAGCAAGCCATCGTACACGGTCGTGCCCGTGCCGGTCGTCACGAAGCGGAGAAAGCCGCGTCCCTTCGCATTAAGCTTTGCTCATGTCAGGCTCCGCCGAGGCGGGCCACGCCATCACTGGAGCGGCTTGCCGGTCATCACGTCGTATTGGCCTTCTTGCCCCTTCGGCATCATCGGTCCGGTGCCATAGGCGAAGCCCGACGACGGCGTCTGATAGCCGGGCGGCGGTTCGGTCAGGGATTCGCGGGTCGGCTCGCCCTTGAACGGCTTGGACTCGCTGCTGTTGCCCTTGAACATGCCGAGCAGGCCGCCGGTGTAGCCGAGCTGGTTCGGCATCAGCGACGGATTCGTGTTTCCGCCGGGCTCGAGCGGCTCCTTGCGGCCGTCGGTGGCCGTCTGCTGCTTGCGGCCGGCCTCGATCTCGGCCGGGGTCAACGCCACCGCCGACTGCCACGGCTCCTTCTTGACTTCCTTCTTGCGCGCGGCAATCGCAGCCTTGCGTGCGGCGATATCGGGGTCCTTCGGCCAGTTCGGCGCATTGACCTGGGTGGCCGAGGAGGGCGGCGGCAGATCGAGCTTCGGCGGCACCACCAGCGGCGAGCGCTCGCGGTAGTCGATGCCCTTGCTGGCCGCGCTCTTGGCGCCGAGCCCGGTCATCAGATTGTCGACGATCCGCTCTTCGAAGGTCAGTCCGTCATCGCCGTCATCGTCATCGTCGCCGGCGCGCACGGGGCCTGCCGTCATGACCAGGCCGATCCCGGCCGCGATGAACGCCAGGCGCAGGCCGCGCATCAGCGGCAGGCGGGACGTCTCGATCAGGTAGCCGCGGGTTTTGGTGTTGCGCATCGCGCTCTTCCCATCTCAAAATTCGCCAAAGCGATCACTGGCTTAGCGCGCAGTTCCGCTGGGTGCAGGTCAACCGCCGACCGGCTCGTATCGGCCGGGATCAGGGCGCTTTTACGGCGGGGGTCCCCAGCACGGAATCATACAATAGGGCTGCCACACCGGCAACGATCGCCACGTCGGCGAGGTTGAAGATGTACCAATTGAAGGTTTTTCCGCCGATCTCGACATGAAACAGGGCAAAATCGACCACCGCGCCATAGGCGAAGCGGTCGATGCCGTTGCCGATGGCGCCGCCGATGATCAGGCCCAGCGAAACTGTCGCAAGCCAAGTCCGCGACCGCGCCATCCAGATCGCCAGCGCGATCACGGCGGCGGCCTTGATCACCATCAGCAGGATCTGGGCGGATGGGGTCTCGCTCTGGAACCAGCCGAAGCTGATGCCGGGATTCCAGGCCAGCACCAGGTCGAAGAACGGCGTCACCCGCACCGGGCCGTGATGCACGATATCGAGGACATGGAGCAGCCAGAGCTTGGAGGCCTGGTCGGCGATCAACGTTGCGATGGCGGCGATCACGCCCGCGCGGAGCGGAGAGGTCATTGGCTGGCTGCCGCCACAGAGCACTCTGTCGTCCTCGCGAAAGCGGGGATCCATAGCCACCGGCGGATGTTGTTTGAGGGGCTTGGGGTCATCGGTAGCGGTTCACGTCGAAGGCCGGTGGTTATGGGTTCCTGCTTTCGCAGGGACGACGATGGATGGATATCAGGCGCTAACCCCAAGCGCCTTCCATTCGCGCAGCGCTTGCGCGTCGCGCGGCGAGACGTCGGGATATTCGGGATCCTCGCCGACCGTGGGGAGGATCTTCCACGATCGCGCGCATTTGGTGCCGACCGCCTTCTCGACGACGACAGCAACGCCGGGCACCGCATCGAGGCGGAAGGCGCCCGTCGGCGCCTCGCCCTCGCGCACCTCGTAGTTCGAGGTGATGCAGACCTCGGCGAGGTCGATGCCGAACAGCGTGGCCAGCATCTCGCGGTCGGCGACGTAGATCACCGGCGATGCCTCGAGCGAGGAGCCGATCCGCTTGGCGGCGCGCTCGAGCTCCAGCGCGCCGGTGACGACGCGGCGGACGTTGCGGATGGTCTCCCATTTCGCAGCAAGCGCGTCGTCGCGGAACTGCTCGAGACCTTCGGGGAACAGCGTGAGATGCACCGAAGGCTCGGCGTTCGGCCGGTACATCCGCCAGGCTTCGTCTGACGTGAAGCTCAGGATCGGCGCCAGCCATTTCAGGATCGCGTCGCAGAGCAGGTCGATCGTGGTCAGCGCCGCCTTGCGCGCCATCGAGGACGGCGGATCGCAATACAGCGTGTCCTTGCGGATATCGAAATAGAACGCCGACAGCTCCGAGTTCATGAAGGCCGCGAGGCTTGCGACCACGGTCTTGTAGTCGAATGCGGCATAGGCCTGGCGGATGGTCTCGGCATGGCCGGCCAGCTCGTGCAGCATCAGCCGCTCGAGCTCGGGCATCTCGGCAACGGCGACCTTCTCGGTCGGCTTGAAGTGATGCAGCGTGCCGAGCATCCAGCGGATCGAGTTGCGCAGCTTGCGATAGGTCTCGATGGTGTTCTTCAGGATCTCCGGACCGATGCGCTGGTCGTCGGCATAGTCGGTGGCGCAGACCCACAGGCGCAGGATATCCGCACCGGAATCCTTGATCACCTTCTGCGGCTCGACGGTGTTGCCGAGCGATTTCGACATCTTGCGGCCGTTCTCGTCGAGCGTGAACCCGTGGGTCAGCACGATGTCATACGGCGCGCGGCCGCGGGTGCCGGCGCTTTCCAGCAGCGACGAGTGGAACCAGCCGCGATGCTGGTCGGAGCCTTCCAGATACATCACGGTGTCATCGCCGCCATCGATCTTGCGGACGATGTTGCCGAGCGTCGGGAAGTGCTGGCGATCCTCCAGCACGAAGGCGTGCGTGGAGCCGGAATCGAACCAGACGTCGCAGATGTCGTCGACCTTTTTCCAGTTCTCGGACGCGCGATCCCCAAGGAAGCGCTCGCGGGCGCCGTCCATGTACCAGGCGTCGGCGCCTTCCTCCATGAACGCCTCGGTGATGCGCTGGTTGACGACCTCGTCCTGCAGGATCTCTGCCGAGCCGTCGGCATTCTCGCGCACGAACACCGCGATCGGCACGCCCCAGGCGCGTTGCCGCGAGATCACCCAGTCCGGCCGGTTGGCGATCATGCCGTTGATGCGGTTCTCGCCGGCCGGCGGCACCCATTGCGTGACCGAGATCGCGTGCAGCGCGCGGGCGCGCAGCGTGTCGCCCTTCTTCGCATGGCCGTTCTCCGCGATGGGCGTAGCCCCGGGCTTGCCCGGGGCGTCCAAGATGGGTTTATCCATCGCGATGAACCATTGCGGCGTGTTGCGGAAGATCACCGGCTTCTTGGAGCGCCAGGAATGCGGATATTGGTGCTTGAGGCGGCCGCGCGCCAAGAGCTTGCCGGCCTCGACCAGGGCCTTGATCACGGCCTCGTTGGCGTCGCCCTTCTCGCCCTTGTCGTTGAGCACGCGCTTGCCCGTGAAGCCCGGCGCCTGCGCAGTATAGGCGCCGTTCTCGTCGACCGTATAGGGGATCGCGGTCGGAATGCCGCGCGCATCGAGCTCGCGGGTATTGGCCGTCCAGACGTCGAAGTCCTCGCGGCCGTGGCTCGGCGCGGTGTGCACGAAGCCGGTGCCGGTGTCGTCGGTGACATGCTCGCCTGACAGCAGCGGCACGGTGAATTCGTAGCCGCCGCCAAAGCCGCGCAGCGGATGGGCGCATTCCACCGCGTCCAGGGTGTCGCCCGGAATATCGCGCACCTTCTCATAGGAGGTGACGCGCGCCTGCTTGAACACTTCTGCGGCAAGCGCATCGGCGAGGATCAGGAGATCGCCGGTCTTGGCCCAATTGTCGGCGGGCGCATCCGTCACCTTGTAGAGGCCGTAGGCGATCTTCGGCGAGAACGAGATCGCGCGGTTGCCGGGCAGCGTCCACGGCGTGGTGGTCCAGATCACCACCGAGGCATCGGCAAGCGCGCCATGCGCCGGCGAGGTGACCGGGAATTTCACCCAGACCGTATCCGAAGTGTGGTCCTCGTATTCGACCTCGGCTTCGGCGAGCGCGGTCTTCTCGACCACGCTCCACATCACGGGCTTGGAGCCGCGATACAGCGTGCCGTTGGCGGCGAACCTCATCAGCTCGCGGGCGATCTGTGCCTCGGCCGGATAGCTCATGGTCAGGTAGGGGTGGGCCCAGTCGCCGATGATGCCGAGCCGCTTGAACTCCTCGCGCTGCACGTTGATCCAGTGCGTCGCGTAGGCGCGGCATTCCCTGCGGAACGCGACCATCGCGGCGGAATCGCGGAAGTCGGGCTTCTGCTTGCCCTTGGAACGGTAGTTCTCCTCCTCGATCTTCCATTCGATCGGCAGGCCATGGCAGTCCCAGCCCGGCACGTAGTTGGAGTCGAAGCCGAGCATCTGCTGGCTCTTGGTCACGACGTCCTTGAGGATCTTGTTCAGCGCGTGCCCGATATGGATGTTGCCGTTGGCATAGGGCGGGCCGTCATGCAGCACGAATTTGGCGCGGCCCTCCGCTTCCCGGCGCAGCTTGTCGTAGAGGCCGATGTCGTTCCAGTATTTCAGGATTTCCGGCTCGCGCTGGGGCAGGCCGGCGCGCATCGGGAATTCCGTCTGCGGCAGGTAAAGGGTCTTGGAATAGTCGTTAGCGTCGGTCTTTTGCGGCTTGTCGGACATGAAAGCTCTGATTTGGCAGGTGCGGGCGCGGATACGCGATCAATCGCGGGTGAAAACGGCGAAAGTCCCGGTCTTGCGCCGAGCCGTCAGGCTCAGGCGGAAGCCGGGCCGCTAATCGGTATGATGCGCCGCGAAAACATGGGGTTTCCATAGCAGCCGGACGGGGAAATCGCAAAGCCCCGATTGCCCCGCGGCTGTTCCGAGGAGGCGCCCCTTAGCGAGCACCCTTCACCCGTCACCCAGAGGTGCGAGCTCTTGCGAGCCTCGAAGGGTGCACGGCCCCGCTGGTGGCCGTCGACCCTTCGAGGGCCGCTGAAGAAGCGGCCACCTCCAGCGACAAAGGCGAAGCCTTTGCGCGGGGGTGACGGGTCAAGAACCGCATGTGCCCGCTACCCAGCCCGCGGCCGGGCCGGATTGCCGGCCACGACCGCGCCGGGGGCGACGTCCCGGGTCACCACGCTGCCGGCCCCGACCAGGGCGCCGTCGCCGATGGTGACGCCGGGCAGGATGATGGCACCGCCGCCGATCCAGACGTCGCTGCCGATCCGGATCGGGCGGCCGAATTCGAGGCCCGCGCGCCGGGTTTCGGCATCGCGCGGGTGGTCGGCGGTATAGATCTGCACCGCGGGGCCGATCTGAGTGCGATCGCCGATTGTGACCGCGACGACGTCGAGGATCACGCAATTGAAGTTGAGGAACACGCCGTCGCCGAGGCGGATATTCGTGCCGTAGTCGCAGAAGAACGGCGGGCGGATCACGGCATCCTTACCGACGCCTGCGAAGCGCTCGGCGAGCAGCGCATGCAACTCGGCCGCCGAACAGGCGCCCGACGCATTGTAGCGGGCCATCCAGTGTTCCGCCGCGGTATGGTCGGCGGCGAGCTCCGCATCCGGGCGATACAGCTCGCCCGCCAGCATTTTCTCTTTCTCTGTCTTCAACCAATCACTCCGAGCTGCGGGAACGCGTCCGGCGCGGCGGCGAGAAGCGCGCGCGCCTTGGCGCTGTCGTCATCCATCTGGCGTATCAACGCCTCGATGGTGTCGAATTTCAGCTCTTCGCGAATGAAACCGATGAATGCGACATCGAGGACCGTGTCGTAGAGATCGCCCTTGAAATCGAACAGGAACACTTCGAGCAGCGGCGCACCGTTGTCGAACGTCGGACGGCGCCCGAAGCTTGCGACGCCGTCGAACCGCACCTTGTCGTTCTCCTTGTCCTCACCTTGGGCCTTGCCGACCCGCACCGCATAGATGCCGTGCTTGAGGCCGCAATGCTTGTCGAGGCGGATGTTGGCGGTGGGATAGCCGAGGTCGCGGCCGCGCTTCTCGCCATGGATCACCTTGCCGGTGACGAACCATGGCCCGCCCAGCATCGTGGTGGCATCGCTGACCTGGCCTTCGGCGAGTGCCATGCGGATGGCGCTGGAGGAGACCGGGCGCTCCTCGATGTCGACATGGGCCTGCACGTCGACCTCGATGCCGAGCCGCGGCGCTTCGCTGACCAAGAGGCTCGGCGAGCCGACCCGGCCCTTGCCGAAATGGAAGTCGTAGCCGACGGCAATGCCGCTGATGCCGAGCCGTGCGATCAGATCATGGTGAATGAAATCCTGCGCCGTGGTCCCGGCGCGCGCCTTGTCGAAGGTCATCACCACGGCACCGGCGAGCCCGGTGGCTGCGAGCAGGCGCAGCTTGTTGGTCTCGTCCGTGAGACGGAATTGCGGAGTGTTCGGGCTGAAGAAGCTGCGCGGATGCGGCTCGAAGGTCACGGCGAGCGCGGGCACGCCGCGCGCTCTGCCCATCGCCAGCGCCGCGCCGATCACGGCGCGGTGACCGAGATGGACGCCATCGAAATTTCCCATCGCGACCACGGCGCCCTTCGGAATGGCGCTTTCGGGCGTGGTGTCGCGGATAACTGTAAAGCCGGTGCTCATGTCAGGTGTTCTTCAAGGATTCTTAAGCATGATTGGTGCGCGGCGGACCGTGACGCGGCGGCCGCGTGGAAGTCAAGCTTAGCGAAAATCGCGTCAAATCCGTAACAATCCGGGTTCAGCCGGTTAACGCGCTGTTTAACGCCTGCTGTTAGTCGTTGGCGGAAAGCTGCGTTCGTGCAGAAGCCAAGTTGCGTCAGTGTTTTGGGGGAAAAGATGGCGGTTGATTTGTCCATGCCGGTTCTGGTGGTTGATGATTACAGCACCATGATCCGCATCATCCGGAATCTTCTCAAGCAGCTTGGATTCGAGAACATCGACGACGCCTCCGACGGCTCCGCGGCACTCAACAAGATGCGCAGCAAGAAGTATGGCCTGGTGATTTCCGACTGGAATATGGAGCCGATGACCGGCTACGATCTGCTCAAGGAAGTCCGCGCCGATCCCAATCTCGCGACCACGCCCTTCATCATGATCACGGCGGAATCCAAGACCGAGAACGTGATCGCGGCCAAGAAGGCCGGCGTGAACAACTACATCGTCAAGCCGTTCAACGCCGCCACGCTGAAGACCAAGATCGAGGCGGTCTTCCCCGATATGGCGACGGCGTAAGACGCGCGTCCATCGTCGCATCAACTGAAATTTACGTCATGCCCGGGCTCGTCCCGGGCATTTTGCGCCTTTGGGGGTCGCCGGCTTCGCACTGGAACGTTGACTGACAACACCGCATGTTGCCGGCACGACAAAACCCCGAGTGATCACCAAAACCCGCACAGGCTACGAGATTTTCGTAAAGTAGGACAGCCGCCGCCATTTGGTCGCCTTCGCTGGCTCGCCTAAGCAGGCAACGAGCCATGCCAAGGACGCCGAAGTTGAGTACGGCATAAGGAAGCCCAAGAAGGGTCCGAAGCGTAAGAAGTGCCTGCTAAGCGCCTAGAGAGCCCAAGCGGCTCATCGATATCGATACCGGCGACGTTCCTGAGTGCGCTCATACCGCTGAGGAGCAGGGAAAGGCCGGCGGCGAGAGCGCTTTGGAAAATGGATGGGACGGCGCAGGCAGAAAGCCAATCTGCCAAAAAGACGGAAGGCAATCACCGAGTTCGCTGCCAAATCAATGGCGGGGCTAGACTAAGCTTCCGAATCCTTCGTTCGCATGTTTTTTGCCGTTACGACAAATGACATGACCGGCAGCGGAGGAGACCCTAGGTTCACCCCAACCCTCTAAGAGCGAGCTTCGCTCGTCTCGACCCCGTGAAGAACGGGGAGAGGGAGCGCAGAGAGTTCGCCGTTACCACTTCAGTTCGCGCATCAGCGCCCGCGGCGGATGGCCGAACAATTCCTTGATCGAGGCCGCATCGAGCTGCTCGATACCCTCGAACTGTTCGGAATGGATGCCGCGGGTGACGAACAGAAGGTCGATGCCGAAGTTGTGGGCGCCGGTGAGGTCGGTGCGCACGGAATCGCCGATCGCCAGCACGCGGCCGAGTTCGGTCGGATGGCCGCGGTGCTCGGTGGCCAGCGCCATGGCGCGCTCGTAGATCGGCCGGTGCGGCTTGCCGTAGAAGATCACCTCGCCGCCGAGCTCGCGATAGAGTTCGGCGACCGCGCCGGCACAGTAGATCAGCCGGTCGCCGCGCTCGACCACGATATCAGGATTGGCGCAGACCAACGTCAGCTTGCGCGCGAGCGCCTTCATCAGCGTGTCGCGATAGTCCTCGGCGGACTCGGTCTCGTCGTCGAACAGGCCGGTGCAGATGATGTAGTCGGCCTGCTCGAGCGGCACCATGGTGGCGTCGAGGCCGCGATGGATCGAGCTGTCGCGCTCCGGACCGATCCAGAAGATCTTCTGGCCGGGATGGTCAGCCACGAAATGCCGCGTCAGGTCGCCCGAGGAGACGATCGCGTCATAGGTCTCGTCCGCGACGCCGAGCTTGCGCAGCTGGCGCTGCACGGAATCGGCCGGGCGCGGCGCGTTGGTGATCAGGATGACGGTGCCGCCCTGCTTGCGGAAGGTGTGCAGGGCCTCGCAGGCCTCGGGAAAGGATTCGAGACCGTTGTGCACGACGCCCCAGATGTCCGACAGCACGACGTCGACGTCGCCAGTGAGGTCGCGCAGCCGCTCCACGAAACGCAGTGAATTCATGACGCGATCCGCCGGCTCGAGCCGCCGTTCCGATCAAATCGGAACGGCGCTCGCGACTCTTGCTTTGACGTGTTTTCTTTACGCGAACCGGCGCCCACTTCGCTCGAAAACGCTCTAATTCGGGCCGAGCGCGCGGCGCGCCAGTGCGGCGCTGCCGGTTGCGCGCGGCGGCGCTGCGGGGCTGGAGACGGATGCGGATGTGCTGGCGCCATTAAGGTCCTGGGGGTTGGCCTGCGGAGCCTCGGCGGTAGCAGATGCCCCCTCCGGCCGCAACGGCCGCGGCGGCGCGAACAGGAAGCCCTGGCCGAACCGGACATCGTAGTCGAGCAGATCGACCACCGAACGCTCGCCCTCGATCCGTTCCGCGATCAGGTCGATGCCGTAGCGGCCGAGCAGGTCGGAAAGGTCGGACGGATGGATATCCGACGTCGCGCCCCGGTCGGCGTCGAGCAGCAGCGTCGCCGGCACCTTGATGAAGCGGACGCCGCGGTCGGCGAGCTCGCGCGGCTCGAGGCGGAGGTCGCTGACATGGTCGATCGAGAAGCGGAAGCCGCGCTGCGCCAGCGCCGCGAGGTTCTCGCTTTCGACCGGACCGAGATGGCGGAAGGTCGCCTGCTTGAACTCGAGCACGAAGGACGGCGCCAGCGCGCGGTTGGCTTCGAGGAAGTCGAGGCATTGGCTGAAGTGCGCCGGGCTCGCGAGCGTCGACGCCGAGACGTTGCAGAACACGCCGACATCCTTGCTGCGGATCATCAGGCGGCGCAGCACCTGGACGCAGCGGAGCATCACCATGTGGTCGATACGGCCGATCAGGCCGGCAGCCTCGGCGGCCTCGATGAAATCGTCGGCCGCAAGCACCTGGTCGCGCTCGTCGCGCAGCCGCGTCACTGCCTCGTAATAGCGCACCTTGCGCTGCGGCAGCGTCACCATCGGCTGCAGGTAGATGTCGAGGCGGTTGGCGTCGATCGCCTGCTTGATCGCGCCGACCAGCTGGCTCTGGGTGCGCGAGATCGCCGGCGCAGGCGCGGGGGGCGGTGCCGGCGCAAACACCGCGGTCGGAGCCGGCGCGGCCGGTTGCAGCAGATCGTCGCGCGGCGCGGCGACCGGCTGCACTGCCGGGCCTGCCGCCAGGAGATCCTCATGATGGGCGACGGATGCCGCGAGCTGCCGCACCAGGCCGCCGAGTTCGCTGATCTCGCCGGCCATGCCCTGCATCCGGTCGGCGCCGGTGGAGTTGGCCGAGGCGACCCGGCCTTCGACCGCGGCCAGCCGGCGGCCGAATTCGGCGACCTGGCGGGCGAGGTCGGCGGTGCCGCGCGACAGATCCGCGATCTGGCCGCCGACATCGCTGCGGTCTCGCAACCGCATCGAGACTGCATTGTAGAGGATCAGGCAGGTGAGGGCGGTGAGCGCCACGATCGCCGATTCCGATCCGCTGATGCCCGCCACCGAATACAGCACGAAGCCGAGCGAGGCTGCGACCAGCACCATGCAGATGGCGATGAAGATCGTCGAAATGCGAATCATGTCGCGCGCCCGCGCCCTCTCTCCGAACGTCCCCGGAGCGCGACCTTAGCACCATTGTTGATTCGACGGGCGAGCGATCTTCGGAACCGGCTGGAACTGCACACGATTTTCGCCCCACCCAGATCGGGCTCCGTCGATCAACGGAGTCAGCGGTCAGAGGTCGGCGGCGGCGATCCAGAACACCTCGCCCTCGGAGTCCTCGGTGTCGAGCCAGAGCAGCGGCAAATTGGGGTAGGCGGCCTCGAGATTGTCGCGGCCGCGGCCGATCTCGCAGAGCAGACCGCCCTGCGGCGTGAGGTGTTGCCTGGCCTGATCGAGCAGGCGGCGGACGATATCGAGCCCGTCGGCGCCGCCGTCGAATGCGATCTTCGGCTCGGCGCGGCATTCGCGCGGCAGCGCCGCCATGCCGTCGGCATCGACATAGGGTGGGTTCGAAATGATCAGGTCGTAGCGCTTGGCGCCGAGCGGCTTGAACAGGTCGCCGCGGTAGAGCGTCAGGCGATCGTCGAGGCCGTGATCGGCGACGTTGCGCGCGGCGACTTCGAGCGCATCCTTTGAAATATCCACGGCGTCGACCGCGGCATTGGGAAAATGCCGAGCGGCCAGGATCGCAAGGCAGCCGGAGCCGGTGCAGAGGTCGAGCACGCTGTCGACGTCGGCGGGATCGCCGATCAGCGAGGTGCCGTCCTCGTCGCCGCCGAAATGCGAGTCCAGCAATTCGCCGATGAAGGAGCGCGGCACGATGGTGCGCTCGTCGACATAGAACGGCAGGCCCCGCATATAGACCTTGTTGACGAGATAGGCGGCCGGCTTCCGCGTTGTGATCCGCCGCTCGATCAGGTCGAGAATCTGCTTGCCTTCAGCGAGGGTGACGCGCGCGGTGGCAAAATTCTCGAACTGGTCGGGATGCAGATGCAGCGTCTCGCAGATCAGGAACGCGGCTTCGGCGACCGGATCGGTGGTGCCGTGCGCGAATACGAGCTTGGCGGCGTTGAAGCGGCTCACCGCGTAGCGCAGGAAATCGAACAGGGTATGAAGCTCGCCGGCGCCGACCTTCGGAGGTTTGGGCGCGGCTGGGCTGCGCCTGGCCGGCGCTTTGCTGCGCTTGGCCATCAGGATTTGGTCCAGCGCGCGGCGGCCGCGTCGTCATGGTCGCGCGCTTCGATCCAGCTGGCGCCGCGCGCGCTTTCCTCGCGCTTCCAGAACGGCGCGTTGGTCTTCAGATAGTCCATCAGGAACTCGGCTGCCTCGAACGCGGCCTGCCGGTGCGCCGAGGCGGTCACGACCAGCACGATGTTCTCGCCCGGCGCGATGCGGCCGAAGCGATGGACGACGGTGAGGCCCTGCAACGGCCAGCGCGCCAGTGCCTCGTCGGCATGGCGCGCGATCTCGGCTTCCGCCATGCCTGGATAGTGCTCGAGCGTCAGTGCCGCGATCGGCTCACCCTGTTCGCTGCCGCGGCAGATGCCGCTGAAGCTGACCACCGCGCCGACATCGGTGCGGCCCTTGCTCAAGGCCGCAATCTCCTGTGCGACGTCGAAGTCGGCTTGCTGGATGCGAATGGTCGCTGTGACAGTCATTGGAAGATTTAACCGCCGGTCATCGGCGGGAAGAACGCGATCTCGCGCGCGCCGGAGATCGCCGCATCCGCCTTGACGTGGGCATGGTCGATTGCAGCGCGGATCACCGTAGGCTTCTCGAACGCGTAGGCGTAGGCGTCGTCGCGCGCAGCAAGCCAGCCGATCAGCTCGCCGATGGTGCGCACCTCGGCCGGCGGCTCGACGATCTCCTCGGCCTTGCCGATCCGTTCACGCACCCAGGCGAAATATTTCAGCTTCATCCCTCATCCTCCTTGATGAGGTGGTGGATGCCGGCGCGGAAGTAATCCCAGCCGGTGTAGATCGTGAAGATCGCCGACATCCACAGCAGCACGATGCCGATCAACGTGGTGGCCGGGAACACCTGCTCGCCCGCCTCGCCGGCGATCAAAAAGCCGATCGCCACGAGCTGGATCGTCGTCTTCCATTTCGCAAGCTTGGTGACGGGCACGCTGACGCGGAGCCCCGCGAGATATTCGCGCAGGCCCGAGACCAGGATCTCGCGGCACAGGATCACGATCGCGGCCCACAGCGTCCAGCCATGGATCGAATTGTCGGCGGCCAGCATCAAGAGGCTGGAGGCGACCAAGAGCTTGTCGGCGATCGGGTCGAGCATCCGGCCGAATGCGGACTGCTGGTCCCACATCCGGGCGTAATAGCCGTCGAGATAGTCGGTGATCCCCGCCGCAATGAACACGGCCAGCGCCACCCAGCGCAGCCACAACGGGCCGTCCAGGATCGACTGCCAATAGACGCAGCCAATCACCACCGGAATGGCGGCGATCCGGGCGTAGGTCAGGATATTCGGGAGGGACAGGGTCTTGGTCTGTCCCCGGGTCGTGGCGATGTTCATCCGTTCTACCAATACCGCTGAAGCGAGAAGGTCAACCGTGCGGGCGCCAAAGCGCGGCGAGATTACGCGGAATCATCATGGCGCCTTAGCTCGTTGTTTAAGCATGATCTTTTCGTAACATTGCCGCACGCTTTGCCGCATCATGCCCTAGATGCCCCGTCGCAGGCGACGCCCTGATGACTCGCCTTTGGTTTAACCCGGCTGGGCGTGGAAAAACTCGAAAATCTTGCGGGCGCTCTCGGCGCTGACGCCGGGAACCTTGCCGAGGTCGGCGATCGAGGCCCGCTCGATCTCCTTGAGCGTTCCGAAGTGGTGCAGCAAGGCACGTTTGCGCGACGGGCCGATGCCCGGGATCTCCTGCAAGCCGGCCTCGCGGATGTCCTTCTTGCGCAGCTTGCGGTGCGAGCCGATCACGAAGCGATGGGCCTCATCGCGCAGCCGCTGGATGAAATACAGCACCGGATCGCGCGGCTCCAGCTTGATGGCCTCTCGGTCCGGCATGAACAGGGTTTCGCGACCGGCATCGCGCTCCGGTCCCTTGGCCACCGCCATCAGCGAGACCTGGGTCAGCCCGAGGGTCTCGAAGATCTCCCGGACCGCGTTGAGCTGGCCGCGGCCGCCATCGATGATCACGAGGTCGGGCCATTGCGGGAACGAGTCGTCGTCCGTCTTGTCGCTTTCCCTGGCCTTGGCAGCGTCCTTGGCGGCATCGCCCTCCGGCGGCTTCACGAGCCGCTTGAAGCGGCGCTCCAGCACCTCGCGCATCATCCCGTAATCGTCGCCGGGCGTCAGGCCCTCGGACTTGATGTTGAACTTGCGGTACTGGTTCTTCATGAAGCCGTCGGGTCCGGCCACGATCATCGCGCCGACTGCGTTCGTGCCCTGGATGTGGCTGTTGTCGTAGACCTCGATGCGCTTCGGCGTGCGCGGCAGGCCGAGCGTGGTGACCATGCCCTCCAGCAGCCGGCTCTGGGTTGCGGTGTCGGCGAGCTTGCGGCCGAGCGCCTCGCGCGCATTGGTCAGCGCGTGGCCGATCAGCTCCTTCTTCTCGCCGCGCTTGGGCACGGAGACCTCGACCTTGGATCCGGCCTTCACCGACAGCGCGTCGGCGAGCAGCGCGCTCTCCTCGATCTCGTGCGACAGCAGGATCAGCTTCGGCGGCGGCTTGTCGTCGTAGAATTGCGCGAGGAACGACGACAGCACCTCCTCCGGCGTAAAACTCTTCTCGGCCTTCGGGAAATAGGCGCGGTTGCCCCAGTTCTGGCCGGTGCGGAAGAAGAACACCTCGACGCAGGAATAGCCGCCTTCCTGGTGGATCGCGAACACGTCGGCCTCTTCGACCGTACGCGGATTGATGCCCTGCTGCGACTGGATCGCCGACAGCGCCGCGAGGCGGTCACGGTACAATGCCGCGGTCTCGAACTCGAGCTCGCCGGAGGCCTTCTCCATCTCGGCCGCGAGCAACTCCTTCACCGCGTGGCTGCGGCCGGAGAGGAACTCGGTCGCTTCGCGCACCAGCTCGCTATAGCCGGGAAAATCGATCTCGCGCGTGCAGGGGCCGGCGCAGCGCTTGATCTGATAGAGCAGGCAGGGCCGGGTGCGGCTCTCGAAGAAGCCGTCGGTGCAGGAGCGGATCAGGAAGGCGCGTTGCAGTGCCGTGATCGTGCGATTGACCGCGCCGGCATTGGCGAACGGGCCGAAATAGCGGCCGGGCCTGGACTGCGCGCCGCGATGCTTGAGGATCTGCGGCGCCCAATGGTCGCCCGAGATCAGGATATAGGGAAACGACTTGTCGTCGCGCAGCTGCACATTGAAGCGCGGGCGGAGCTGCTTGATCAGATTGGCTTCGAGCAGCAGCGCCTCGGTCTCGGTCATGGTCGAGACGATCTCGACATGGGTGGTCGCCGCGATCATGCGCAGGATGCGCGCCGGCAACGGCGCATTGGCGCGCGCATAGGACGATAGCCGCTTTTTGACGTTCTTCGCCTTGCCGACGTAGAGCACGTCATTGGCGGCATTGAGCATGCGGTAGACGCCGGGCGAAGTCGGGGCGAGGCGCACCGCGTTCTCGATCGCGGCGTGCCCGACCGACAGGGTTCCCTCGGCGACCGCCTCGACGGTGTCCTCGGACGCCTCGGGCAGGCGCGCGTCATCCTCCTCCTCGGCGGCGGAGGTTTCGGGATCGACGTCGCTGGTGTCGAGCGTCAGGTCGTCCTGCGGCAGATCGGACTTTGAACCGCGCCGTGGCTTGTCGGCAGCTTTGGAGGTCGGCGCCGGGCGCTCGGGAGAATCGTGAACCATGGGCCGTAAACTAAGCGCTTGGGGGACCGCTCGCCAGCGTTGGCGGCATCGGAAAACAGCCCCGATCGCAGCAGGTTACCAACCCTGCGCCGTGGCAGCAGCTGGCGGGTAACACATTGTTAAGACTGATGAGCGGGCCGGTAACCGGGCTTAACAGCCCTTTAACTCAAAACTCTCGATAAACCTTAGCGAAAAAAGTGGAATTCCGTAACCACGCAGGCCCCGGCCTGCGGGCTGCGGCAGTTGCGTGGTGGAGAGTACCCATGACCCGGTTTGTTGCGCGTGCGCTGGCACTGATCGTCGCAGGCTGGACGACCTCGGCGGCGGCGGCCGACCTCAATTATGGTTCGCCCTACACCGTCTATCAGCCGCTCAATGCCTATAGCTGGGCCGGCCCCTATCTCGGCGGCAATGCCGGCTATGGCTGGGGCTCGGTAGAGAACAACCCGACCAAGCCGTCCGGCTTCGTCGGCGGCGTGCAGGCCGGCTACAATTTCCAGAACGGCTCTCCCTGGGTGTTCGGTCTCGAGGCCGATATCCAGGGCACGACTGCGGACGACCGGTTCGCGCCCTGGAAGTTCTCCAACCCGTGGTTCGGCACGGTGCGCGGCCGCGCCGGCTATGCGGTCAACAACGTGCTGTTCTACGCCACCGGCGGTCTCGCCTTCGGCGAACTGCGCGGCGAGACCTTCGGCATCACGGAGTCCCACACCAACGCGGGCTTCACCGTCGGCGCCGGCGCCGAAATGGGCTTCGCCCCGCATTGGAGCGCCAAGATCGAGTATCTCTATGTCGATCTCGCCAACAGCAACTTCACCATCACCGGCGGCGCGTCGAACGGCTACAGCTTCAGCCTGGTTCGCGCCGGCATCAACTATCACTTCTGAGAACAAGAAGACGTCGACCATCAACTCCCGGCTGCGCCCTGCGCGGCCGGGTTTTTCTTTGTGCCGACGATCTGCATATTGCGCGCAGCAGCATGCACGCCGCCCCGTTCGCGAAGCCGACCAGCCGGCCGCACGCTTTGAGCGTGCGGCACGGCCAGTCGCGTCCGCATCATGCAGGGTGGTCATGCAGCGAGCGCGCGCCGCGCGCTCCGCAGTCAACTCACACGCAACGCTTCAGTCGGTGGTCATCACGAGCCGCGCACCGCGAGCGCTCATCATGAAACCACCAGGTTGACCGCCTTCGGGCCCTTGCCCTTCTTGTCCGGCTCAACCTCGAACGTAATGCGTTGTCCTTCAGTCAGGTCCTTCAATCCTGCCCGCTCGACAGCGGTGATGTGAACGAACACATCGCGGCCGCCATCATCAGGCTTGATGAAGCCGTAGCCACGCTCTCCGTTGAAGAACTTGACTGTCCCAGTCATGGCCATCGGGAAAACTCCTCCCCCGTATTGCTCCACCGCTACGCGCACGTCGCGTAGCGGTTGACCGACATTCGCTTGTCGGAAGCTTGGCCACCTGAGCAGGCCGGCGTCACGCCGCCGGTCTGCCTGGATTTTATTTCGGCCTTGTCACTCCGCCGCAACCATTCGCGGAAGCGGAACGTAAAGCCAGTCGTAACAGGATGAGCATAATACGGTTCCGCGCAAATTGCCTATGCTCAAAATCGAACTTTTCAGTGGGTGCTTTTCGATCAAGCTTTAGGCGTCTCTAGTTTGAAGCGCGCCGCGCCGCCTTGACCGAGCGGCTTCTCGAGTTCGGGCAGGATGATCTTCAGCTCGCCCGCGAGCGTCCACGGCGGATTCACTATCAAAAGGCCGGTGGAAACGAGGCCTGCGCCCGCTTCTTGCGGCGCCACACTGAATTCCAGACGCAAGCATTTTCCGGCAGGTCGGCTGCTCATTGCAGCAGCAGCCACGCTGCGCGCGAGCTCGTCGGTGGCCCTCCGGGTTTTTACGGGGTACCACAAAAGATATGCACCGGTCGGCCACTTCGCGAACGCCTCCGTGAAAGCGCGGGCCAGCCGCTCGAACTCGTCCTTCGCTTCGAATGGCGGATCGATCAGCACCAGGCCACGCCGCTCGTTCGGCGGCACGAATGCTGGCAACGCGGTCCAGCCGTCGAGATCGACGACGCGCGCCTGCGCATCACGCCGCAACGCGTCGATCAGTTGCTTGCGTGCGGTCGGTTCGATCTCGCAGGCCGTGAGACGATCCTGAGGGCGCAGCAGCGCCCGCGCGATCAGCGGCGAGCCGGGATAGGCTTTCAACTCGCCGCGCGGATTGAATGCCCTGACGATGTCGAGATAGGGCGCGATCAACGGCAGCGCCTTGTCGGAGAGTCGCGCCTGCATCAACCGCGCGATGCCGCTGAGCCATTCGCCGCCGCGCTCGGCTTCGCTCGATGTCAGGTCATAGAGGCCGGCGCCGGCATGGCTGTCGATGACACGGAACGGCGCCTGCTTCTCCTGCAGATAGGTCAGCATCCGCACCAGCACGATGTGCTTGATAACATCGGCAAAGTTGCCGGCATGAAAGGCGTGGCGGTAGTTCATGCGGTTATCGCGCTGCGCTCCGAGAGGGATGCGCATGTTGTACTTCGTCATGCCCGGGCTTGTCGCGGGCATCGACGCCTGATCTTGCCGGATTCGCGAGGGCGAGAATGGCCGGAACAGTCAGCGCGGACGCTGCGCGGCGCGCCTCCGCCCGGCCATGACGGGGAGGGATCAGCCGCCGCGCACCGGCGGCATCAGCACCTGATCGCGGCGGCAGGCGCGGCGATCGATTTCCTCGCAGGAGCGGAATTGCAGATCCTTGCTGAGGCAGATCCGCACCTCGCTGAGGCGCCGGCTGTCGCAGGTCACCGAGATCGCGGAGTTGCTGAGTCCGGGATTGGCCTTGATGAAGGCCGTCTCCAACTCGTCGGGCGCGATCGTCTTCGGTTCCGTCAATTGCAGGAATTCCTCGGGGATCTTCACCGCGGCGCGGGCCTTGCGGATCGCTTCGAAATAGGCGCGCTCGCCGAGGCCGGAGCAGGTGCCGTGCTTGTCCCACTCGTTGTAGATCAGCCCGGGCGCCGGCATCAGGTCGAGCATCGAGGTCATGATGTTGCGGGCCAGCCGCGGCGAGGGCCGCTGGCAGTATTCCGGGAAGCCACGTTCATATTGCGGCCACAGCCCGTGCACCACGAAGGAGTAGGGCCGGCCGCCACACTGTGCCTGGGTCCCGCGGCCATTGTTGCCCCGCTCGCTCGCCGCCTCGCAGAACGAAGGCGACCATGACAGCGACAGCACATAGAAATCGAATTCGCCGGGCGCGTTCTGGCGGCGATCCTGGGCCGAAGCCCCAACCGCGCCACAGAGAGCAACGACAGCGGAAATCAGGAATCGGGAAATTGTGTCCAACCGAGGCATCAAACGCTCCCCCTCACGCGATCGTCCCGCAGCCTAACAGGCATTTGGAACATTTCAAGAACAAAAGCCGCCGGCTTTGATGGCGGCGGCTTCTGTTTCAGCAATCTGGTCGGGCTATCAGGGCCGGGCGGCCTTGCACGACGGGTTGTAGGCCCAGTTGCGGTCGAGCCCGGCGACACACCATTCGACGCCCTGGTCGATGCCGGCAAAGCCGCCGTCCTCGATGATCGAATAGTGCACCTTGCGCACCTTGCCGTCGCTCAGCAGCGCATCGCCCGAGCAATAGCGGCGCGGGATATTGTCGGACTGCCAGGGGCGGAAGGCGGTTTCGTGGATCCGGCTGAAGCCGGTGATGACCAGCGGCGAATTCCAGAAGGTGGCTTCCTTCTCGTGGAATTGATCGCTGATGGTCGCCAGGGCCTTTTCGCAGGGGGCGACATTGCCGTCATAGCGCGGGCCCGACAGCCAGAAATTCAGTTCGAACGGATTGGCGGCCTGCGCCGTGCCCCCGAAAGCCAGCGTGCCGGCCACGAGTGCGGCGCCGAGGCCAAGCGTGCGGCCTAGTTTGTTGCGGGAGTTGAACAGGTTGCGCATGGGAATCCACCCGATTATCCGATGCGGCGGACGGTGCCGCGAAGCCCCGGCGAGGTCAAGTGCAGCGCGGCAACACCTGTCGAGAAGTCCACTTCCGGCTGCCGGCTCGTTCTTTTCACGGTCGCCGGCGCACTCTATGTTGGGCCTCAAGCGAAATGGAGTCTGCGATGCGAACGAAATTGGCCGCGTGCCTGGTTGCCGTTAGCGGGATGCTGGCCGTTGGTCCGGCGCAAGCCGATTGGCTGCAGCCGGTGCCGCCGTTCAAGGGCAATGATACCGGCGGTATCATCGCCTATTCGCTGGCGGCCCAGACCGATGCCCGGCAACTCGCCGTCGACCACTGCGCCTCCTACGGCAAGGTGGTCAAGTTCCTGGCAGTGCAGCGCTACCCGGGCGGCTACATCTCCTTCGCCTGTCGCTGGGTGCCGTATGGCACCGCCGAAAGGCCGGTACGCGCGCTCTACTGAGCGCGCCCTTAAATCCTCCGATCGTTCAGCCGGGAGCCGACCGCATGACCCGACAGCTTGCCTTGATTGGTTCTGCTGTATGCCTCGTCCTGTCCGCTGGCGCGGCAAGTGCCGTCGACCTGCCGATTCGCAAGGCCGGGCTGTGGGAGATGAAAATGGTGCGCACTGGCGGGCCGATGCCGGAAATCACCATGCAGCACTGCACCGACGAGACCACCGACAAGGAGATGAGCGCCGCGGCCTCGCCGATGGCCAAGGAGGTCTGCTCCAAGCAGGACGTCCAGAAGACCGCGACCGGCTATGTCAGCGACAGCGTGTGCAGCGTCGCCGGCATGTCGATGCAGAGCCATGCCGAGATCGTCGGCGATTTCAATTCCGCCTACACAGTGAAGAGCACCTCGCATGCCGAGGGCGGTGCGGCCGGCGCCCGCGACACCACGATGACCATCGAGGCGAAATGGCTCGGCGCCTGCAAGGCCGACCAGAAGCCCGGTGACATCATCATGCCCGGCGGCATGAAGATGAACGTCAAGGACATGGAAAAGCTGAAGAGCCTCCTGCCCAAGCAGAAGTAGGGCGCCGCGCATTCGGTTGCGCGCCTACGACCCCTGATGCCGAGTGGTTGTTGCACTTCGCATCTCCCTCGTTGCTAGCAGTTCGCGACGAGAATTGCGGAGCAATCTTGTGCTGAGGGGGGTGTGCAATCCATCCGATCCCTCCCCTGAGGAGCGCCACCGGGTCCGCGCAGAGCGCGGCCCGATGACAGGCTCCGCGCGCACCTTCAGGATGACGGTATGGGAACTTGTAGCGAGCGGCCTCCCACGCCGTCGTCCTGGCGAAAGCTCATAACCACCGAATTCGATTGAGAGCGCGTAGTGGCCCAGCGTCGCACGACAGCAAGCGATTTGGGTAATGGGCTTTCGCAGGACGACATTGAATACAATCGCACTCTCTCAGGATGACGGTTCACCGCCGCGCGTTCGTGCGCTCCTTGGCGCGATGACGTCGACGGGATGCGACATCATTGAGCGATCGGCTGCGCGTTTCGCGTTCGAGCGACGACGCGCGTCGCATTCGCTGCAAGCTCGCTGCGACAACGTGTCGTTTTGAATCGTTCAAATGCGTACATCTTGAATCGTTCCAGTGTTTCGCATCGTGTGCGCTTCAAGCAATTCTATTTTGCGCGTGTGGAATTTCGCGCACCCCATCGATAGAAGTCCGCCGCAATCGATGTCGCGGCATGAGGAAGGTGCGCCTCGATCGAGATCAGTCTGGGCGTGTGGGGATTTGTTCGGTGGGAATGATTTGGTATCGAAGCAAGCGCGGCTTGCTTGGATCAACGGCTGCGATCAATGCAGCGTTTCTTGGTTCGGTGATGCTTGGAGCAGCGGGTGCGAACGTCGCCAGTGCTCAGGCGCAGACCAGTCCTCCACAAAACAATGCCAACGTGCTTCCGGCCGTGACAGTGGAGCAGCCCGGTGCGCCGAAGAAGCGCGCTGCGGCGGCTTCCAGTCAGAGCACCAGGTCTTCGCGCGCGGTCGCGGCGAGCCGACGCAGCCGTGTTGCGACACCCGGCCAGAGCCAGGCGCCGCGCTCGCAGGGCACCGCAGGCAATATCGGTACGACGACCGGTTACGTCGCAACCGGCAGCAGCGCCGGCACCAAGACCAACACTGCGCTGATCGAAACGCCGCAGTCGCTTTCGGTCGTGACCCAGAAGGAGCTCCGGGATCGCAACGTTCAGACCCTCAAGGACGCCGTCAACTACACGCCCGGCGTGACGACCACGGCGTTCGGCTACGATCCGAGGTTCGACAGTTTCTACATCCGCGGTTTCGATGCGACCTATACCGGAATCTATCGCGACGGCCTGCGCCAGGGCGGCGGCAACTTCGCGATCCCGAAGATCGAGCCATACGGTCTCGACAGCGCGTCGATCCTGCGTGGTCCGGCCTCGGGCCTCTACGGTCTCGGTTCGCCCGGAGGCATCGTGGATGTCACCACCAAGCGGCCGACCCTGACGCCGTTCGGCGAGGTGCAGCTGCAGGCCGGCACTTACGATCGCTACCAGGGCAGCTTCGATCTCGGCGGCCCGGTGCCCGGCAGCGATCAACTGTACTACCGGCTGACGGGTTTGCTGCGCGAGGCAAAGACCTGGTATCCCGGCAACGACGACGATCGCACCTACATCGCGCCGGCGCTGACCTGGCGGCCGGACGCCGATACGTCCTTCACCATCCTCAGCGAATACCAAAGCAGCCGAACCGCCGCCAGCATCGGCAATTTCCGCACGCCCGACGGACAATTGACCAACATCTACTCGAATGATCCGGCGTTCAGCGCGATGGATCAGAAGCAGTATCGCATCGGCTATGCGTTCGAGCACAATGTCGACGACGTCTGGACGGTGCGGCAGAATTTCCGTTTCTATCAGGTCGACACCGACGCGAAATACACCCAGATCGATTCGATCGACTATGGCACCAATCTCGCGTCGCGCTCCGCCTGGCGGATCCTGGATAGCTTCAACACGGTCACGCTCGACAACCAGGCCGAGGCCAAGTTCATGCTCGGCGCGGTCAAGAACACGGTGCTGTTCGGCGTCGACTACGGCCATTCCTACTACAACGACAAGATCGGTTACGGCGCGGCGCCGGACCTCAATCTCCTGACGATGAACTACGGCGCGCAGGCGATCGCGACGCCGGCGTTCTCGATCTTCAACAAGCAGTCGACCGACGAGGTCGGGGTGTATGCGCAGGAGCAGGCCAAGCTCGGCGGCTTCGTTCTGACCCTCAATGGTCGCCAGAGCTGGGTGTCGCAGACCACGACCGCGGGCCTCGACGGCGTGCCGTCGACGCAGAAGGCGGCCGCCTTCACCGGCCGTGCGGGCCTCGCTTACGTCTTCGACGACGGCATCGCGCCCTATGTCAGCTATGCGACGTCATTCGCACCGCAGGTCGGCGTCGACGTATCCGGGACACCGTTCAAACCGACCACCGGCGAGCAGAAGGAAATCGGCATCAAGTACCAGATGCCGCAGCTTCCGGTGCTGTTGACCGCGGCGGTGTTCGACATCACGCAGGACAATGTGCTGCGCACCGATCCCAACAACATGGCGTTCCAGGCCGCGACCGGGCAGGTCGAATCCAAGGGCGTCGAGCTCGAGGCGAAGCTGGCGCTCAAGCAAGGATTCGATCTCACCGCGGCCTACACCCATCTCAACGTCGTGATCACGCAGGGCAATCCGGACACGACCGGCAACGAGCTGTCGGGCATTCCGCGGAATTCCTTTGCCGCCTTCGGCAAATACACCTTCCAGTCCGGCGTTCCCGTCGAGGGGCTCGGGCTTGGCCTCGGCGTCCGCTATATCGGGACCAACTTCGGCAACGACCAGAATACATTCCAGAATGCGGCGACGACGCTGTTCGATGCCGTGATCGACTACGATCTGGGCAAGCTCGACCGGCGATTTCTCGGCGCCACCGCGCGCCTGAACGCGACCAATCTGTTCGACACGCAGTACCAGACCTGCCAGTCCGGCTATTGCTATTCCGGCGAACGACGGCAGGTCATCGGCACGTTGTCTTATCGCTGGTAGCTCTTGTTGTTCGGATGCGTTCTTCACGCGAACCGGCGTCAACTTCGCTCGAAAACGCTGTGCTACACCGGCACCCGCACCGTGGCCCGCAGGCCGCCCATCGGGCTCTCGCTGAGCAGGATGTCGCCGCCATGCGAGCGCGCGATGTCGCGGGCGATCGCGAGCCCAAGCCCGCTGCCGCCCTCGTCCTGGTTGCGCGCATCGTCGAGCCGCAGGAACGGCTTGAACACTTCCTCGCGCATGTTGGCGGGGATACCGGGGCCGTCATCGTCGACCGTGATGTTGAGGTAGCGGTGGTCGCGTTGGCCGGTGATCGAGATCGTGTTGGCATGGCGCGCCGCATTCGACACGAGGTTGGCGAGGCAGCGCTTGAACGAGGCCGGCTTCACCGTCACGATCGGCAGGCCGTGGAACGCGACGGTTGCGGTGTGGCCGTGGCGCTCGGCGTCGCTGCGCAATTCCTCCAGCGCCATCGCCATGTCGGTCGGCTGCGCGACCTCGCCGGAATCGCCGCGTGCAAACGCGAGGTAGTCCTCCAGCATCATCGACATCTCGTCGACGTCCTTGCGCATCGCGTCGATCTCGGGGCCTTCGCCGATCAAGGCGAGCTCGAGCTTGAAGCGGGTCAGGATGGTGCGCAGATCGTGCGAGACGCCGGCGAGCATCGCGGTGCGCTGCTCGATCGAGCGCTCGACGCGCGCCTTCATCTCGATGAAGGCCTGCGCCGCGCGCCGCACCTCGCGCGCACCGCGCGGCCGGAAATTCGGCGCCTCGCGGCCCTTGCCGAAGCTTTCCGCGGCGTCGGCGAGCCGCAGGATCGGCTTGATCTGGTTGCGCAGGAACAGTACGGCGACGATCAGCAGGATCGTCGAGGTGCCGAGCATCCAGAAGATGAAGATCTCCGAATTGGAGGCATAGGCCGCGCTGCGCTGGGCGAAGATCCGCATCACGGAATCGTCGAGCTGCACGCGGATCTCGACCAAATTGGACTTGCCGACAGTGTCGATCCAGAACGGGCGGCTGATCTGGCGGCCAAGCTGCACCGACAGGGTCTGGTCGAGCAGCGAGAAGAACGGCTTCGGCCCCGGCGGCGGCATGTCGCCGGCGGGGAGGAAATCGACCACCAGCTGCAGCTTCTGGGCGATGCCGCGCAGCTGCGCGCGATCCTTGTCCTGCGGATAGATCTTGTAGACGTCGATCAGCGCGGCAATGTCGGACACCACCGCGGCCGACAGGCGCCGCGTCACCGTGTTCCAGTGCCGCTCCATGAACACGAACGCCACAACGGTCTGCAGGATCACCATCGGCACGATCATGATCAGCAGCGCGCGGGCGTAGAGGCCCGTCGGCATCCAGCTCTTGAACGCGTTGCCCATCCAGCCGTTCGCCTTCGAGACGCGCTGCGAGGCGTTCTTGATCAGGGTCAGGCCGGAATCGAGCGTGCTCATGGCTGGATCTTACGGCGAGGCGACCAGTCGATAGCCGATGCCGCGCACCGCCTGCAGGAACAGCGGATTGGCCGGATCGTGCTCGATCTTGCGCCGTAGCCGGTTGATCTGCACGTCGACCGCGCGTTCGTTGACGGTGCCGCCGGAGGTCAGCGCGGCGCGCGGCACGGTCTCGCCGGGCGCGCTGGCGAGGATGCGCAGCATCTCGCGCTCGCGGTCGGTGAGATGGACGATCTCCTCGCCCTGGCGCAGCTCGCTGCGCTCGATGTGGAAGATGTAGGGGCCGAACGCGATCTGCTCGACGGTGACGACCTGCGGCGGCGCCGTGCGCTTGAGGATGTTGCCGATGCGCAGCACCAGCTCGCGCGGCTCGAACGGTTTTGCCACGTAGTCATCGGCGCCGATCTGCAAGCCCTCGATGCGGGCTTCCGCCTCATGCCGGGCGGTCAGCATGATGATCGGCACCGTCGAGGAGGTGCGGATGAAGCGGGCGAGGTCGAAACCGTTCTCGCCGGGCATCATCACGTCGAGGATCAGGAGGTCGAAATGCAGTCCGAGCAGCTTGGCGCGCGCATCGGTGGCGCTCATTGCCGTCGTGACGCGATAGCCTTCGCCGGAGAGAAAGCGCGACAGCAGGTCGCGAATACGGCGGTCGTCGTCGACCAGAAGCAGATGCGGCGCGTCGTCGGCCGGCTCGATCGGCGCGCGCATCATGGTTGCAGCCTGCACCAGGTTCACTCCCTTGCTTTCTTGCCGCCGCCGAAGATCGCTTCGAGCACCTTGTCGGGGTCGTCGCGATCGATCATCGCGCGGAGGAATTGGCGAACCGTCTCGATGCCGGCCGGATCGATGCCGGCGACGGCGCGGTTGATGCGGTCGGTCTGCAACCCTGCGAGCTTGGCGACCAGCGCCTCGCCTTTCGGCGTCGCGTAGAGCAGGCGCTGCCGGCGGTCATTGTTGCCGGTCTTCTGCACGATGTAGCCCTCGTCCAAGAGTTGCTTGAGCACCCGCCCGAGCGATTGCTTGGTGATGCGCAAGACGTCGAGTAGGTCGGCGACCTTCAGGCCGGGGTAGCGGGTGACGAAGTGGATGACGCGGTGGTGGGCGCGGCCGAAGCCGAACGCCTCCAGCTCCTGGTCGGCGTCGCCGACGAAGTCGCGGTAGGCGAAGAACAACAGCTCGATGATGTCCCAGCGCAGGTCGCGCCCGCCCGCCGCAGAAGCGTGGTCATTTCCCTGCGAATCGGGCTTGGCAGCCATGCCTGAGAAATTTATGTCAGTCATATTGACGTATCTTGGGTTCAATGTTACAAAACTGCCTGTCACGACGAAACATTAGGTCGTTTTGTCCCTGACAGCGTTTGAGACGGCCTGAAAGAGCCTGTGAGGCGGTTTGGGCCGCAAATTGGACTACCGTGCGATTGTCGAGCGGCATTTCGGCAAACATACTGGACTTCAGCACTCCGCAAAAGCATGTCTAGCCGGCATGTTGGCGATGGAAACCGGCCCCGCGGCCGGAGGTGGTGAGGTCCGGACCAGCCGAGCCGTGAGGCTCCGGGGGAAACAGGCCGGCGCCCGACCTCGCGCCGGTTCCGACAGCGGAAAGCAAGAAAAATGACTTTGAAATTCGACATCCAGCCTTCGCCGAACGCGACGTCCGACAAGGACCGCGCAGCGAAGCTCGTGGACCCGGGCTTCGGCCGCGTCTTCACCGATCACATGGCGATCGTGCGCTACAGCCAGAGCAAGGGCTGGCATAGCGCCCGCGTCGAGGCCCGTGCGAATTTTCCGCTCGATCCGGCCGGCGCGGTGCTGCACTACGCCCAGGAAATTTTCGAAGGTCTCAAGGCCTACAAGCGCGACGATGGCGGCATCAACCTGTTCCGCCCCGACGCCAATGCCCGCCGCTTCCGCGATTCGGCCGATCGCATGGCGATGGCGCCGTTGCCCGAGGATCTGTTCATCGAAGCGGTCGAGCAGTTGGTGCGGATCGATCGCGCCTGGATCCCGGGCGGCGAGGGCAGTCTCTATCTGCGGCCGTTCATGATCGCGAGCGAGATCTTCCTCGGCGTCAAGCCATCGGCGGAATACATCTTCTCAGTGATCGCCTCGCCGGTCGGCTCCTATTTCAAGGGCGGCCCGGCACCGGTGTCGATCTGGGTGTCGGAGAATTACACGCGCGCCGCGATCGGCGGCACCGGCGCCGTCAAGTGCGGCGGCAATTATGCCGCGAGCCTGCGCGCGCAGGCCGAGGCGATCGAGCGCGGCTGCGACCAGGTCGTGTTCCTCGACGCGGTCGAGCGCCGCTATATCGAAGAGCTTGGCGGCATGAATATCTTCTTCGCATTCGACGACGGCTCGCTCTCGACGCCGCCGCTCGGCACCATCCTGCCCGGCATCACCCGCGACTCGATCATTGCGCTCGCCAAGGACTCCGGCACAAGCGTGCGCGAGGAGCCCTACACGATCCAGCAGTGGCGCGCGGATGCCGCCAGCGGCAAGCTGAAAGAGGCGTTCGCCTGCGGCACCGCGGCCGTGATCTCGCCGATCGGCAAGGTCTGCTCGGCGAGCGGCGACTTCCAGATCAGCGGCGGCGTCGCCGGCCCGGTCGCCATGGGCCTGCGCAAGAAGCTGGTCGACATCCAGTACGGCCGCACCAACGACCCGCATAACTGGATCAGAAGCGTCCAGTGACGGACGCCACATCATTCCGGGGCGATGCGTAAGCATCGAACCCGGAATCTCGAGATTCCGGGTTCGCGTCTTTCGACGCGCCCCGGAATGACAGCCCTGGACGCACCGGTTGCCGCGTTGCGCGCCGGCTGGTAAATGCCGCCAATGGCCGAGAAACCCAAAAAACCCCAGAAACTGAAGGCGCGCCTGCCGCGCGGGCTGGAAGATCGCGGCCCGGCTGCGATCAATGCCACGCGGGCGATGGTCGAGAAGATCCGCGCCGTCTACGAGCTCTACGGCTTCGAGCCGGTGGAGACGCCGGCGATGGAATATACCGATGCGCTCGGCAAGTTCCTGCCTGACCAGGACCGTCCCAACGAGGGCGTGTTCTCGTTCCAGGACGATGACGAGCAGTGGATCTCGCTCCGCTACGACCTGACCGCGCCGCTGGCGCGCTATGTCGCGGAGAACTTCGACGCGCTGCCGAAGCCGTACCGGTCGTATCGTTTCGGCTATGTCTTCCGCAACGAGAAGCCGGGTCCCGGCCGGTTTCGCCAGTTCATGCAGTTCGATGCCGACACGGTCGGTTCGGCGACGCCGGCGGCCGATGCCGAGATCTGCATGATGGCAGCCGACACGATGGAAGCGCTCGGCATTCCGCGCGGCTCCTATGTCGTCAAGGTGAACAACCGCAAGGTGCTCGACGGCGTGCTCGAGGCGATCGGCCTCGGCGGCGACGACAATGCAGGCCGCAGGCTTACCGTGCTGCGCGCGATCGACAAGCTCGACAAGTTTCCCGCCGACGAGGTCCGCAAGCTGCTTGGTCCCGGACGATGGGATGGCGGCGAAGAGGGCAAGGGCGACTTCACCAAGGGCGCCGAGCTGAGCCCGGCGGATGCCGATATCGTCCTCGCCGTCACGCAGCAGCGCGACGATTGGAAAGATGCCATCGCTGCGGCCGAGACCTATTTGGCGAAGAGTGAGGTTGGTCAGGCCGGCGTGAGCGAGCTGGAAGAGATCGCCAAGCTGGTCGCGGCGTCCGGCTATGGCGCGGACCGAATCCGCATCGATCCCACCGTCGTTCGTGGCCTCGAATACTACACCGGCCCGGTTTACGAGATCGAGCTGCTGCTCGACACCAAGGACGAGAAGGGCCGCCCGGTGCGATTCGGCTCGGTCGGTGGCGGCGGCCGCTATGACGGCCTGGTCTCCCGTTTCCGCGGCGAGCCGGTACCGGCGGCCGGTTTCTCGATCGGCGTGTCGCGGCTGCAGGCCGCGCTGACGATGCTCGGCCAGCTCGACGCGAGGGCCGTGTTCGGCCCCGTCGTCGTCACCGTGTTCGATCGCGACCGTGTCGCCGACTACCAGAAGATGGTCGCGCAGCTGCGCAAAGAGAATATTCGCGCTGAGCTCTATCTCGGCAATCCGAAGAACATGGGCAACCAGCTCAAATATGCCGACCGCCGCAATTCGCCCTGCGTCATCATCCAGGGCTCGGATGAGAAGGCGCGCGGCGAGGTGCAGATCAAGGACCTGATCGAGGGCGCCAAGGCGGCGGCCGCGATCGCCTCCAACCAGGAATGGCGCGAGACGCGTCCGGCGCAGTTCTCCTGTGCGGAGGCCCAGCTGGTCGCCAAGGTCCGCGAGGTCTTGGCGCGGCACGACGTGAACTGGGGATAGCTGGTTTGTCATGCGCGGGCTTGACCCGCGCAGCCATCTTCAAAAAGATGGCGCGCCAGCCAGGCCGGCAGACGACCGGTTTGCGCGTCAACAACAACCAGGGAGAACTTCCGATGCCTGAGATCACCGTGAGCATGGCCGCCGGCCGCACCGACGAGCAGAAGCTCGGCATGATGCGCGACATCACCCAGGCGCTGGTGAAGAATCTCGGCGTCGATGCCGATGCGGTCGTGATCCAGATCAATGAAGCGCCGCTGCATCACAAGATGAAGGGCGGCAAATCCTTCGTCGAGCGCGCGGCCGCGGCGAAGAAATAGCCCGGCTTTCTCCACGGGTCGTCCCTGCGAAAGCAGGGACCCATAACCACCGGTGACAGTGGTTGCGCTCGCTGGGGCTCCAGCCGTCGATCAATTGATATTTGTGGTTATGGGTCCCGGGTCGCGCTTCGCTTGCCCGGGACGACAGTCGTTTTGAGGCTTCCATGGATGCACGCGACTTCATCAAGATCGGCATGAGCGCCGAGCGCATGCTGGTGGTGCCGCCGGAGCGCACGGTCGGGCATTTCGTGCCCGGCATGCCGATGGTCTATGCGACGCCGATGATGATCCTCGACATGGAGATGGCGTCGGGCGATGCCATCCGCGACGCGTTGCAGCCCGGCTGGGTCACGGTCGGCACTGAGGTCGACATCCGCCATCTCGCGGCGGCGCTTGTTGGCGCCACGGTGCGGACCACCTCAAAGGTGATCGCGGTCGAGCGCCGCGTGATCCGCTTCGAGGTCGAGGCCTTTGAGGGCACGCGCAAGCTCGGCGAAGGCCGCCACGCTCGCGGCTTGATCAATGTCGAGAGCTTTAACAAGCGGCTGGCCGGGATGTCGGGGCAGGCTTCGTAAGAGCACCGCAGGGTGGGCAAAGCGAGCGTGCCCATTTTCGTTTGCTGCTCGCAATCACGCTACAACACTTGTTCGGACGGCATCCTGAGGAGCGCGCAGCGCGTCTCGAAGGATGGGTCACGGGCCGTGCACCCTTCGAGGCTCGCTCCGCGAGCACCTCAGGATGACGGGACGAGGAGTGATCGGGTAGCGAGAAATTACTTCGCCAATTCCTTCGAGCGCTGTGTCGCGGCGGCAACCGCGCGGGCCATCAGCGGCTGTAGGCCGTCGCTTGCCATCAGCACTTCGAGCGCCGCGGCGGTGGTGCCGCCGGGCGAAGTGACGTTCTGCCGCAACGTCGCCGACGGCTGATCGGAGCGATGCAGCAGTTCGCCGGAGCCGGCGACGGTGGCGCGCGCCAGCGTGGTTGCGAGTTGCTCGGGCAGGCCGGCGGCAACGCCGGCGCGGGCGAGCTCCTCGGCGAGCAGGAAAACATAGGCCGGGCCGGAGCCGGAGACAGCCGTCACCGCGTCCATCAGGCCTTCGTCGTCGACCCATTCGACCAGCCCGGTTGCCTTCAGCAGCGCATCGGTCATCGCGCGCCGTGCGGCAGTGACGCGCTTCGACGGCACCGCAACCGTGATGCCGCGGCCGATCGCCGCCGGCGTGTTCGGCATCGCGCGCACCACCGCGCCCCCGACCACCTCTTCCAGCGCCGCGATGGTCGTGCCGGCCATGATCGAGACCACGAGCGTCGAGGGGCCGACGAGCGCCTTCAGTGCGGCGCCGGCATCGCGGAACGATTGCGGCTTCACCGCGACCACCAGCGTGTCGACCGTACCGAGCTCTCTCGCCTGCGGATTGAGGCGCACGCCCTTCGCGGCCAGCGCGGAGATCTCGGGCGACAGATGCGGATCGATCACCGCGACCTGCTTGGGTGCGAGGCCCTGCGCGAGCCAGCCGGTCAGCATGGCGCCGCCCATCTTGCCCGCGCCCGCGAGCGCGATGGTGCCGGAAGTATTCGTCAATGCGCTGCTTGTGCTCACGGGAGGCTCCACAAACTCTGTGTCGTCCCTGCGGAAGCAGGGACCCATAACCACCGGAGGTTCTAGTGAAGCGAGAACCGAGCCACAAGCAGTTTACTCAACCACTGGGGCCGCGGAGTATGGATCCCTGCTTTCGCAGGGACGACATCGAATATGTGGAACGAAACCCTTACGCCTCGCCCTCGGTATCGAACATCGCCGCCGCCATCGCCTCGGTGGTCGACTTGCCGGCCCACACCACGAACTGGAACGCCGGATAGTAGCGCTCGCAGGCGTGGATCGCGTTGACCACCATGGCCTCGCATTGCGAGGTGGAGGCGGTGAGGCCGCCGGGCAGCACCAGCGCCTGACGATGCATCACCATGCCGGTGTGGGTCCAGAGGTCGAAATGGCCGACCCACAATTGCTCGTTGATCGCGGCGACCAGCCGCTGCACTTCGGCGCGGCGCGCCTGCGGCATCTTCATGTCGAAGGCGCAGGCGAGATGCAGCGCCTCGATCTCGCCCATCCAGGTGAACGAGAGCTGATAGTCGATCCAGTCTCCCTTGGAGACGATCGTCACCTCGTCTTCGCCGGAACGCTCGAACGCCCAGTTGTTGTCGGTGGCGATATCCTCGACCACCGCAAGCGGGTTGTTCCGGGAATCGATAATGCTTTCGAGGAGGGACATGCCGTCTCGGACCTTATTCTTATGATCGCTTGATACGCACACGGAAGCCGGCACTTGCGACATACTGCGTCGTGGCCGAGTACAGCTCCTTGACCGGGCTTCCGGATGCCCCTGGACCTGACGCCGATGAAGTGATGTGATTTGCGGAATCCGCGCAACCGCACGCCGAGTCCGTCCACAGCCAAAGCGCGCATCGTCCACAGCTGATCTCCGCCACATCTGTGATTTGGAGAACAAATCGGAATCTTCGCATTCGAGTAACGGTTTGTTAACCATTTGCGGCCGCTTCGCTGCACGTGTGAATCAGCGCTTTGGCCCCTCCGGTCCCGGCCCAGAGCCGCAACGCGGGCATGGGGACATGCCGTTTCCCCATGCCAAAGGACCTTGCCCCGCTGTCGCGGTTTGGTCATATTTCGTCTCAGGCACGTCCATCCCGGGCGTGCCGATGTTCTCAGGGCGGGGTGAAAATCCCCACCGGCGGTAAGGGCGATGAGCCCAAGCCCGCGAGCGCCTCGTTCCGCGAAGCGGGACAAGGGTCAGCAGATTCGGTGCAACTCCGAAGCCGACGGTTACAGTCCGGATGAAAGAGAACGGTTGCGGCAGCCAACGCGATTTTCGCGTGGGCTCGTGTCGTTGTCCGTATGCCCTGATTCTGGTCCTGAAAGAGGAAAGCCATGAATCAGATGTTGCAAGACACTGAAGTTCAACACGCCGAAGTCCAAACATCCCCAGCAGAAAGCGCTCCCGACACGCCGGCAACTCCGCCGGTGCCGGAGCATCCGCATTTCGCCAAGCCGCAGCGCGTTGCCTTCGTGCAATCGTCCTGGCATCGCGACGTGGTGGAGGAGTGCCGCATCTCCTTCCTGAAGGAGATCGAGGCACGCCACATCACCAATGTCGACGTGTTCGAGGTGCCTGGCTCGTTCGAGATCCCGCTGCATGCGCAGCTGCTGGCGAAAACGCGGCGCTACACCGCGATCGTTGCGGCCGGCCTCGTCGTCGATGGCGGCATCTACCGCCATGAATTCGTCGCCGACACCGTGATCAAGGCGCTGATGGATGTGCAATTGCGCACCGAGGTGCCGGTGTTCTCGGCGGTGCTGACGCCGCAGCAATTCCACGAGACCGAGGTGCATTACGAGTTCTTCCGCAAGCATTTCGTGATCAAGGGGATCGAGGTCGCGGAAGCCTGCGCCAACACGCTGCACAGCCTGGAGCGTTTGCGCGGCCAGGTCGCGGCGGGGATTCCCGGGTAACGCGTCGGAGCTTCGAAGGTCTAACACAAAAGCGGTCCCGGCATGCACGCCGGGATCGCTCTCGCCCGCCGCATGTTCGGCTATGCTCGCAGGCATAAATCAAAACGCGCGGGAGGTGCCCATGACCGAACACCATTCTTCCGACTGGCTCGGTCTGTCGGGCCGCGTTGCCGTCGTCACCGGCGGAGGCGGCGGCATCGGCCGCGCCACCGCGGTCAGCTTCGCGCGGGCCGGCGCCAAAGTCGCTGCGCTCGATCGCGACGAGCGCTCCCTTGCGGAGACCAAGGCCAAGCTGCGCGAGTTCGGCGACGGCCATCTCGTCGCAAGCTGCGACACCACCAGCGAGGACAATGTCGCAGACGTCGCCGACACCGTCGCGCGCACGCTTGGTGGGTGCGACATTCTGGTCAACACTGCGGCCGTGCTGCGTCCCGGCGGGCTCGACACGCTGCCGCTCGCCGAATGGAACGCGGTGCTGGCGGTCAATCTCACCGGCTATTTCATCTGCGCGCAGGCGTTCGGCCGCCAGATGCGCAAGGCCGGGCGCGGCAGCCTGATCCATGTCGCCTCGATCGCCGCCAGCAATGCGCAGGGGCAGAGCGGCGCCTACAGCGTCAGCAAGGCCGCCGTCGTGATGCTCTCGCAGCAGCTCGCTGCCGAATGGGGGCCGCACGGCATCCGCAGCAATGTGGTCAGCCCCGGCCTCGTCGTCACGCCGATGAGCCAGGCGTTCTACGATACGCCGGGAGTTACCGAGCGGCGCACCGCCGTGGTGCCGATGCGCCGGATCGGTGCGCCGCAGGACATGGCGGACGCGACGTTGTTCCTAGCCAGCGACCGCTCATCCTACGTCAATGGTGAGGAGATCATCGTCGATGGCGGCTATGCGCGGACGCTGATGAGCCACGTTCCGCGGCCGGGGTTTTAAGAAGGCCGCATCTGCAAATTCAATGTCGTTCCGGCCTTGAGCCGGGAGCCATAACCACCAATGCGAATTGATTTACGACGCTGGGGCCCCAGCGCGCTTCAACAACTCGATCCTGTGGTTATGGGTCCCTGCTTTCGCAGGGACGACAGCAGCGAGTTAATCAAACTACGCCGTAGGGTGGGCAAAGCAATAGCGTGCCCACATGCCAAGCGCGGGCTTGATGGTGGACACGGCCAATCGCGCCTTTGCGCACCCTACAGAGCCGTCATTAGTCGAATAGGCTGGAGACCGACTCTTCCGCGGCGGTGCGGCCGATCGCTTCGGCGATCAGGCCGGCGATCGAGATCTGGCGGATGTTCGGCGCCTTGTTGACGGCTTCCGTCGGCAGGATCGAGTCGGTGATGACCAGCTCCTTCAGCCGCGACGAGGCGATGCGCGCGGCGGCGCCGCCCGACAGCACGCCGTGGGTGATGTAGGCCGAAACCTCCTTGGCGCCGTGCGCGATCAGCGCCTCGGCCGCATTCACCAGCGTGCCGCCGGAATCGACGATGTCGTCGACCAGGATGCAGTTGTAGCCGGCGACGTCGCCGATCACGTTCATCACTTCGGACTCACCGGGGCGCTCGCGGCGCTTGTCGACGATCGCCAGCGGGGTGTTGATGCGCTTGGCGAGGCCGCGGGCACGCGCCACGCCGCCGACGTCGGGCGACACCACCATCACCTTGGCGAGGTCGAACTTTTCCTTGATATCGCGCACCATCAACGGCGCAGCGAAGAGGTTGTCGGTCGGGATGTCGAAGAAGCCCTGGATCTGGCCGGCATGCAGGTCGAGCGTCATGACGCGGTCGACGCCGGCGTGCGAGATCAGGTTGGCGACGAGCTTGGCCGAGATCGGGGTGCGCGAGCCGGACCGGCGATCCTGCCGGGCATAGCCGAAATACGGCACCACCGCGGTGATGCGGCGCGCCGAGGAGCGGCGCAGCGCGTCGGTGATGATCAAAAGCTCCATCAGATTGTCGTTGGCGGGAAACGACGTCGATTGCAGGATGAACATGTCCGAGCCGCGGACGTTCTCCTGGATCTCGACGAAGATCTCCATGTCGGCGAAGCGCCGGACCACGGCCTTGGTCAGTTCGATGCCAAGGCCCTTGGCGATGTCCTGCGCCAGCGCAGGATTGGAGTTGCCGGCGACGAGCTTGATTGATCCGTTCTTTGCCGACATCGATGCTTCCCCCCGCGCCTTGCTGGATACGACGTTCAGCATCTCAAGTCCTTACAGAACCGGCGGGTTTTCGGTGCGCGAGGGAATATCAGGCAGGCGGCCGCGCTGGCAACCCATTAGCCCGTCTTCACTGCGTTTTCCTGGGCAAAAAACGCCTTTTCCCGGGAGATACCGGGGGTTAGTCGGCGGAATAGCTGAGCGCCACGGTCTCGGCGGGCGCCGGGGCGCTGACCATCGCCGGCCCGCGCAGGTCGGGAGCCGCCGGGGCCGGCGCCGGGCCATCGGCCGGACCGCCATTGATCATGCTGGTAAGGCCACTGAGGCCGGCCTGGGCGATCCTGCGCAGCACCAGATCGTCTGCGGCGGCCCAGGCGTCGCGGCCGGCCTTGCCGGCAGGTTCTTCGCCGGAGAGCCGCAGCGCACGTTGCTGGTTGCCGTCGTAGACGTCCCACACCCACGCGATCATGGTGCGGCCGCGCACCACCTGCGCCGACAGATAGCTGCGCACGCGATAGGCCGCGGTGCCCTGGCGCGACACGATCGACAGGCTGCGCAGCTTGGATTCGCTGTCGAGCACGCCGACCATGCGGTCGAACACCTGGGGGGGCGGGCCGTCGATCGATTCGAACGCAACGGTCGCGCCGCCGCCGCTCGCCGGCGTTGCCATGGCGTAGGAGTCGGCCACGTTGCCGCCGGCCGCGCAGCCGCCCAGCGCGCATGCGATCGCCAGCCATCCGGCTGCGACCGCGGCACGTACGACTGTCCCAGTTTGAAACTGGTGATTTGACGCTTCCCTCATTGCGTCCTGCGATATCGTTAAAACGGCTTAACGTCTAGGGCAGGACGGCCACAGCCCTTAACCGATCCAGGGGTTGCGCCACGGGGTTTCGGATTTCCTTGCTCAGTCAGAGAGATGGTGCCGCATGACCTCGCGGCCGGTTCGCAATGCTGGCCTCGTCTGATGGCGATCGGACGCGCGGCGTCAGCCTTCCAGCGCGATGGCGTGCACGTGCCGGCCGTAATCGGCTTCCTTGCGGTGGACCGAGCGGCGGTAGCTGAAGCAGCGCTCGTCGGAATAGGTGTCGATGCCGAGATCGTCGATCATCAGCACGCCGGCATTTTCCAGCCGCATCCGGATGAAGCCGGCGAGATCGAACATCGCGTGGCCGTCGCGTTCGCCGGGTAGGAAGAACAAGCCGCTCTCGGCATCGGCCTCGATGAAGCGCTCGACGAATTCGTTGCCGACCTCGTAGGATTCCTTGCGGATCAGCGGGCCGATCGCGGCGACGATGCCGCCGCGCTCGGCGCCGAGCTTCTCCATCGCATCGATGGTCGATTCCAGCACGCCGGTCAGCGCGCCCTTCCAGCCGGCATGCGCCGCGCCGATCACCCGTGCATTGGGATCGACGAACAGGATCGGCCCGCAGTCGGCGGTCGTGACCGAGATCGCAAGCCCTTCGGTGCGGGTGACGAGCGCGTCCGCCTTCGGACGTGGCGCGCCGTTCCACGGGCGGTCCACGACGACGACGTCGGGCGAGTGCACCTGATGCACGCTGATCAGATGATCGAGCGGTACGCCGAGCTGCTCGGCCATCCGCCGCCGGTTCTCCGCGACCTTGGCCGGATCGTCGCGCGAGCCGAGCCCGCCATTGAGGCCGGCATAGACGCCCTCGGAGACCCCGCCCTCGCGCGAGAAGAAGGCATGGCGCAGGCCCGGTATGGCCGACAGCAGCGGTGATCCCAATGTCATTGTTCGGTCTCGTCAGGCTGATCGCTGAGGCCAGCGATCGAGGTGAGGCGCGGGTCGGAGATGGCCATGACCTTGAACATCGAGCCCATCCCGCCGCGCCCGGGCTCGGTCAGCCGCTTCAGCGCGCCGGCAATGTCGGCGGACATTTCGGGGCTGGCTTTCGCCATCAGTCCGGCGGCGCGGGCTTCGACGCCGAGCCGCTTGAGGAAGTCGCCCTGCGTCGCCGGGCCGTGGACCTGCGCGCCGACATCCTCGGCGGCGCGTGCCAACGCCTGGAAGTCGACATGCGCGGTGACGTCGGCCTGTCCCGGGTTCTTCAGCGGGTCGGCGAAGCTGTGGCGTGCGATCGCCTGGAAGGTGTCGCCGGCATCGCTGCGCAGGTGGCCGTAATCGATGATCAGCGCGGCGCCGTCCTGGTCGCGCACCCGGGTGGCGAGCTTCATGACCTCGTTGTCGGGCCGCCATTCGAACACCGCATTTAGCGGCGCGGCGCGCACCAGCGGCGGCAGCAGCACCTCGAAGTGCGGTGTCGGTTCGGGAGCGGGGGCGAAATACAAATTGCCATTGGCATCCATCCCGACCGTGCGCTCGTGCCAGCCGGTCTCGCGGCGGACCATCTGGTGGATCGGCAGCACGTCGAAATACTCGTTGGCGAGGATCACCGCCGGTCCTTCGGGCACGTCGTCGATGCTGTCGTGCCAGGTGATGTCGCGCACGCCGTTCAGCGTCGCCTGCTGTTTCTCGCGCAGCACCGGATTGACCTCGACGAGGTGAATGCTGAGCGACTGGTACAGCGGCGGCAGCACGCGCAGCGCGCGCAGCGCGTCCGACATCATGGTGCCGCGGCCGGGCCCGAGCTCGATCAGGCGGAACGTCTCCGGCGAGCCGATCGCACGCCAGATCGAGGCGCTCCACAGCCCGAGCAGCTCGCCGAACATCTGGCTGACCTCGGGCGCCGTTGTGAAATCGCCCTCGCGGCCGAGCGGATCGCGCGACAGGTAATAGCCGTACTGCGGGTGCATCAGGCACAATTCCATGTAGCGCCAGACCGGCATCGGCCCGGACAGCTTGATCAGCCTCCTGATCTCATCCAGCAGCGGGGAGGGTTCGCTCACGGCCTTCCTTGGATTGCACTTGCGTCACGTTGCATTCGGCGCCGGCCCGTTCGCCCTGCGGCGGACGGCGGACGTGATGATGATAGCGCCCACGATAATCATTGGCACCGACAGCAGCATCCCCATGGTTAATCCGCCCCACAGGAATCCGAGCTGCGGATCGGGCTCCCGGAAGTGCTCGCCGATGATTCGGGCGATGCCGTAGATGGTGATGAAGCTGCCGAGGATCAGGCCGGGCCGCTTCAGTGCGCCCAGCCGGATCATGATCGCCAGCGCCGTGAACAGCACGATGCCCTCGAGGCCGGCCTCATAGAGTTGGCTCGGATGGCGCGGCAGCGGTCCGCCATTGGGGAAGATCATCGCCCAGGGCAGGCTCGGATCGGCGTGCCGGCCCCACAATTCGCTGTTGATGAAATTGGCGAGCCGGCCGAGGAACAGTCCGATCGGCGCCACCGCGGTTGTGATGTCGCCGAGCGACAGGATCGGGATGTTGTTGCGGCGGGCAAACAGCATCACCGCGGCGACGCAGCCGAGGAAGCCGCCGTGGAACGACATGCCGCCCTTCCACAGCTCGAGAATCTCGGACGGATGCGCCATGAAGAACGGCAGATTGTAGAACAGCACGTAGCCGGTGCGGCCGCCGACGATGATGCCGATGGTGACCCAGAGGATGAAATCGTCGAGCTGCGGCAGCGTGATCGGCACCTCGCCGCCCCACAGCCGCTGCTTCTTGATCAGCGAGCGGGCGTAGATCCAGCCCAGCACGATGCCGACGATATAGGCCAGCGCATACCAGCGGATCACGATCGGCCCGAGCGCGAGCGCGACGGGGTTGAACACCGGGAAGTCGATCAGCAGGAACGGCATCGTGCAGGTTGAGGCTCAGTTCACGAGGTTGCGCCGGTAGAGCGCGAGCAGCCGCTCCCAATGGCGTTCGGCGGCGTCGCGGTCATAGACCGGGCGCTTGGGGAAGGCAAAGCCGTGATGCGTGCCGGGATAGACCTCGACCTCGTTGCTCGATCCCTTCATGCCGGCCTTGACCTGCTCGATGATTTCCCGAGGCGCGTAGATATCGGTCTCGGCGCAGGCGAAATAGAGTTCGGCCTTGGTCTTTTGCGCGGCAAGGTGCGGGCTGTCGGGCTGGTCGGTCGCCAGATGCGTGCCGTAGATCGAGGCGGCGGCCTTGACCCGATCGCCGAAATGCGTCGCCGCGTTCACCGCATAGCGGCCGCTCATGCAATAGCCGACGGTGCCGATGATGTCGGTGTTGGCAGCCTTCTGGGTCTCGGCATAGGCGAGCAGGCCTTTGGTGTCTTCCATCACCAGCGGGATGTTGATGGAGTTCATGTATTCGAACATGCGCTTGCGCTCGGGCGCGTCGGGGTCGGGCGGTATCGGACCGAGCTCCATCACGCCGGACCGATAGTACAGATTGGGCAGCATCACATAATAGCCAGAGGTGCCGAGCCGGCGCGCCATGTCGCGCAGCTCCTCGCGGATCGCCGGTGCGTCCATGTAGAAGATCACGACCGGGAAGGGGCCGCCGCGCTCGGGATGGGTGATGAAGGTGGTGGTCTTGCCGTCCTTGGTCGGGATCTCGACGGTCGCTTCGATCATGGCGTTTCTGCTCGCGTTATGTGTGCGATTTCTGTTGTGAGTTCATACGATTGCAAGGAAACCGGAGCATGACAAGGCGGGCTCACGGGAGGCCTGCCATTCGCGGCGGACTTGAACCGGATGGCTGACATCGCCATTGTCTTATCGCGATTCAGTGAACGCGGAGAGTTTTGCGACATGACCCAGACCAGCAACCGGTTTTTCGACGAGATCGGCCGTCTGATGAACGACGCCGCCGGCGCCGCCCAGGGCGTCAAGCGCGAGGTCGACACGGTCATGCGCAATCAGGCCGAACGGATCCTGCGCGATCTCGACGTGGTCAAGCGCGAGGAGTTCGACGCGGTCAAGGACATGGCCCGCCTGGCGCGCGAGGAGAACGAGGCGCTGAAGGCAAGGATCGCGGCGCTGGAAGCCAAGCTCGGCGGTTCGGCGGGTTAGTTAGCCGCTTCTGTAGCCCGGATGAAGCGCAGCGAAATCCGGGGGCGCCATCCCAAGATCGACTCCCCGGATTGCGCTTCGCTGCATCCGGGCTACGTTCCCGCCGTGGGGCCAAGCAAGAAAAATCCCTGCATTTCCTTGTCATTTCGGCCCTTTGGGGCTAAAAGCCCGCCACGTCCGCGGCCCCCGCACCCCTGGAGGCTTGCTGTGGACTTGAGCATGGGCCGCGCTGCGGCCTTTAACTTTTTAAATACAAGGACTTAACGCTATGGCGACCGTCAAGGAATTGAAGGCGACCGCGCGTCCGAAGAGCGGCAAGGGGGCCGCCCGGGCAGAGCGTCGCGCCGGGAGAGTTCCCGGAGTGATCTACGGAGACAACCAGCCCCCCGTCACCATCTCGGTCGACGACCGTGAACTGCGCCAGCGCATCCTGGCCGGCCGGTTCCTGACCACGCTGTTCGATATCGATGTCGAGGGCAAGAAGCACCGCGTGATTCCGCGCGACTACCATCTCGACCCGGTGAAGGACTTCCCGCTCCATGTCGACTTCATGCGGCTCGGCGAAGGCGCGACCATCCGCGTCAGCGTGCCGCTGCACATCGTGAACGGTGAAAGCTCGCCGGGCGTCAAGCGCGGTGGCACCGTCAACATCGTCACCCACGCGCTCGATCTCGAGTGCTCGGTGGACAACATTCCGCAGTACATCGAGGCCGACGTCGGCGCGCTCGAGATCAGCTATTCGCTGCATCTCTCCGACGTCAAGCTGCCGAAGGGCGTGAAGTCGCTGACCCGCGAGGACGCGACCCTCGTCACCATCGTGCCGCCGTCCGGCTACGCCGAAGAGCAGAAGGCCGCGGCTGCGGCGGCTGCTGGTGGTGCTGCGGCTCCGGCCGCGGGTGCTGCGGCTCCGGCTGCTGCCGCTCCGGCTGCGGGCGCTGCGGCTCCGGCCGCGGGTGCCAAGGCTCCCGCCGGCGGTGGCGACAAGAAGAAGTAATCGATCAGGTCGGCGCGCGATCCTCTGATGGCGCGCCGATTCGGGATGCCGCGCCATGCGCCTTTTTGTCGGTCTCGGTAATCCCGGTGCGAAATACGCCAGCAACCGACACAATATCGGTTTCCTGGCGGTCGATGAGATTGCACGGCGTCATGGTTTCGCACCATGGCGCCGTCGCTTTCAGGGCGAGACTGCCGAAGGCGCCATCGATCGTGAGAAGGTCGTGCTGCTGAAGCCGACCACCTTCATGAACGAGTCCGGACGCGCGGTGCAGGAAGCGGCAAACTTCTTCAAGCTGGTGCCCGCCGACGTCACCGTGTTCCAGGACGAGCTCGAACTGCCGCCCGCCAAGGTGCGGGTCAAAGTCGGCGGCGGGATCGCCGGCCATAACGGGCTGCGCTCGATCTCCGCGCATATCGGCAACGACTATCGGCGGGTGCGGCTCGGGATCGGTCATCCCGGCGTCAAGGAGCTCGTGCACAGCCACGTGCTGTCGGACTTCGCGAAAAGCGACCGGGCGTGGGTGGAGGCCTTGTGCCAGGCCATCGCCGACAATGCCGGCCTGCTGGCTGCGGGACACGACGCCTCGTTCGCCAACAAGGTGCATCTGACGATGCAGGCCAAGGGATTTTTCGACACCAAGGACGAGGGGCCCTAGCGGACCCTCGCCACTCAGTTCAGCCGCGCAGCGTGTGCGCGAGAGATCGGGACGAACATGGGATTCAAATGCGGGATCGTCGGGCTGCCTAACGTCGGCAAGTCGACGCTGTTCAATGCGCTGACCGAGACGGCGGCCGCCCAGGCGGCGAACTATCCGTTCTGCACCATCGAGCCGAATGTCGGCGAGGTGGCGGTGCCCGATCCGCGGCTGGAGAAGCTCGCTGCGGTCGCGAAATCCGCGCAGATCATTCCGACCCGGCTGACCTTCGTCGACATCGCAGGGCTGGTCCGCGGCGCGTCGCAGGGCGAAGGCCTCGGCAACCAGTTCCTCGCCAACATCCGCGAGGTCGATGCCATCGCCCACGTGGTGCGTTGCTTCGAGGATTCCGACATCACCCATGTCGAAGGCAAGATCGCGCCGCTCGCCGACATCGAGACCATCGAGACCGAGCTGATGCTGTCGGACCTCGACAGCCTCGAGAAGCGCGTCGACAATCTCGCCAAGAAGGCCAAGGGCAACGACAAGGAAGCCAAGGAGCAGCTCGAGCTGGTCAACCGCGCGCTCACATTGCTGCGCGACGGCAAGCCGGCCCGCGGCATGGAGCGCAAGCCGGAGGAGGAACGTGCGTTCCGCATGCTCGGGCTGTTGACCTCGAAGCCCGTGCTCTACGTCTGCAACGTCGAGGAAGGCTCGGCCAAGGACGGCAACAATTTCTCCAAGGCGGTGTTCGAACGCGCCAAGGAGGAAGGTGCGGTCGCGGTCGTGATCTCGGCCAAGATCGAATCCGAGATCGCGACGCTGTCGCGTGCCGAGCGCGCCGAGTTCCTGGAGACGCTGGGCCTCGAAGAGGCCGGCCTCGATCGGTTGATCCGCGCCGGCTACCAATTGCTCGACCTCATCACCTACTTCACCGTCGGCCCGAAGGAAGCCCGCGCCTGGACCATCGACCGCGGCACCAAGGCGCCCGCCGCCGCCGGCGTGATCCATACCGATTTCGAGAAGGGTTTTATCCGCGCCGAGACCATTGCCTACGACGACTACATCGCCGGCAACGGCGAAGCCGGCGCGCGCGATGCCGGCAAGTTGCGGCTGGAAGGCAAGGAATATGTCGTCGCCGATGGCGACGTGATGCATTTCAGGTTCAATACCTGAGCAGCGATTTCGGGCTCGCTTTCTCCCAAGTCGTCCCGGCGAAGGCCGGGACGTGAGGCGCCGCTCTATCCCCACGTCGTCCCGGGCAAGCGAAGCGCGACCCGGGACCCATAACCACAGGGTGGTGTTGTTGAAGCGAGCTGTGGCCCCAGCTCGCTTCATCCCCACGTCCTGTGGTTATGGGTCCCTGCTTTCGCAGGGACGACACTGAATATGTAGAGGCGCTGCTGACTTTCCATCAGCGCGACTGGCGTGCCGCAATCAACCAGCTCTACCGATCCGCCCGCCCGATCACATCCATCAGCTCGGCGATCTTGCGCCGCTGGTCGGCCTTGTCGCCGGACGAAATCGCGTGCTCCACGCAATGCGCCACATGATCGCGCAGGACCTCTTCCTCGACGCGGCGCAACGCCGCGCGCGCGGCTGCGATCTGCGTCACCACGTCGATGCAATAGCGGTCGTCCTCGACCATGGCGGCCAGCCCACGGATCTGACCCTCGATCCGTTTGAGCCGTTTTAGACAGGATGCCTTGACCTCGTCTCTCATAGGCCTCATATACCCCCCTAGGGTATGTAAATCAAGAGGCCGGGATATCGGCCGGGAAGAGTTTCGTGGCACAGGCAAAGCACGACCACTCGCACGCCGATCATCATCATGGCGCGGCCGCGCAGTCCTGCTGCGGCGGCAAGCATGATCACGGCGCGACGCCGGCCGAGGCCGCGTTCGCGATCGATCCGGTCTGCGGCATGAAGGTCAACCCGGCGACCGCCAAGCACCGCTTCAGCTACAAGGGCGAGGAGTACCTGTTCTGCAGCGGCCGCTGCCGCGAGCGCTTTGAGGCCGAGCCCGAGAAGTATCTCAAGCCGCGCGAATCGGAGCCTCCGATGCCGGCCGGCACGATCTACACCTGCCCGATGCATCCCGAGGTGCGCCAGGTCGGTCCCGGCTCTTGCCCGATCTGCGGCATGGCGCTGGAGCCCGAGCAAGTCTCGCTCGACGACGGACCGGATCCCGAACTGATCGATATGACGCGGCGGTTCTGGATCGGTCTTGCGCTCACCTTGCCGGTGTTCGTGCTGGAGATGGGCAGCCATCTCGGGCTGATGCATCTGGTGCCGATGGGCTGGTCGAACTGGATCTCGTTTGTGCTGGCGACGCCGGTCGTGCTGTGGGCCGGCGCGCCGTTCTTCGCGCGCGGCTGGCAGTCGGTCGTGACGCGCAATCTCAACATGTTCACGCTGATCGCGATGGGCACCGGCGTCGCCTATGCCTACAGCGTGGTTGCGACCCTGGCGCCGCAGCTGTTCCCGCCGGCATTCCGCGACATGCATGGCGCGGTCGCGGTGTATTTCGAGGCAGCCGCCGTGATCACGGTGCTGGTGCTGCTCGGTCAGGTGCTGGAGCTGCGCGCCCGCGCGCAGACCTCGGGCGCGATCCGGGCGCTGCTTGGGCTCGCGCCCAAGACCGCGCGCCGCATCACCGATCATGGCGACGAGGATATCGAGATCGACGCCATCAAGGTCGGCGATCGCCTGCGCGTGCGCCCCGGCGAGAAGGTGCCGGTCGACGGCGTCGTGATCGAGGGTCGCGCCATCATCGACGAATCCATGGTGACCGGTGAATCGATGCCGGTGACGAAGGCGGAAGGCGCCAACGTGATCGGCGGCACCGTCAACCAGAGCGGCGGCGTCGTGATGCGCGCCGAGAAGGTCGGCCGCGACACCATGCTGTCGCGGATCGTCGACATGGTGGCGAAGGCACAGCGTTCGCGCGCGCCGATCCAGCGGCTCGCCGATCGCGTCGCCGGCTGGTTCGTGCCGGCGGTGGTCGCCGCCGCCGTGTTCGCCTTCATCGCCTGGTCGGTGTTCGGTCCCGAGCCGCGCCTGACCTTCGCGCTGGTCGCGGCCGTCACGGTGCTGATCATCGCGTGCCCCTGCGCGCTGGGGCTCGCGACGCCGATGTCGATCATGGTCGGTGTCGGCCGTGGCGCGCATTCCGGCATCCTGATCCGCGACGCGCAGGCGCTGGAGCGGATGGAGGCGATCGACACGCTGGTGATCGACAAGACCGGCACGCTCACCGAGGGCAAGCCGAAGGTCACCCGCATCATTGCCGCCGAAGGCGTTGACGAGAGCGATCTGCTGCGCCTGGCTGCAAGCGTCGAGCAGGGCAGCGAGCATCCGCTGGCGCAGGCGATCATCGCGGCAGCCAAGGAGCGCAAGATTTCAATATCCGCCGTCGGCGATTTTGCCTCGCCCTCCGGTAAGGGCGCGACCGGCCTCGTCGAGGGCAAGCAGGTTGCGCTCGGCAATTCGGTGCTGATGGGCGAGCTGAAGATCGCCACGTCAACGCTGGATGAGGCCGCCGAAGTTGCGCGGCGCGACGGCGCGACCGCGATCTATGTCGCGGTCGATGGCCGTATCGCCGGCGTGATCGCGATCGCCGATCCGGTCAAGTCGTCGGCTGCGAATGCACTGCAGGCACTGCGCGGTGAAGGTCTGCGCATCGTGATGCTGACCGGCGACAACGAGACCACCGCGCGTGCGGTGGCGAAGACGCTTGGCATTGACGAGGTCGAGGCCGGCGTGCTGCCGGAGCGCAAGAGCGAGGTCGTGCAGCGGTTGCGCGGCGAGGGCCGCATTGTCGCGATGTCCGGCGACGGCGTCAACGATGCGCCGGCGCTCGCCGCCGCCGATGTCGGCATCGCGATGGGCGGCGGCACCGATGTCGCGATCGAGAGCGCCGGGATCACGCTGCTCACCGGCGACCTGACGGGTCTGGTCCGGGCGCGGCGCTTGTCGGTCGCGACCATGCGCAACATCCGCCAGAACCTGGCCTTCGCCTTTGTCTACAACGCCGCCGGCGTGCCGATCGCGGCCGGCGTGCTGTACCCGTTGTTCGGCATCCTGCTGTCGCCGATGGTCGGCGCCGCCGCGATGGCGCTGTCCTCGGTCAGCGTGATCGGCAACGCGCTCAGGCTGTCGCGGGTGAAGCTGGATTGAGGCAACGAGATCGGTAGCCCGGATGCAGCGAAGCGAAATCCGGGGTCGTCACCTCACGGTGAGACCGGCCCCGGATTTCGCTTCGCTGCATCCGGGCTACAAGAGTCACGCCGGCAGCAGCAGTTGCGCGCGGCGCTCCATCTCGGCATCGAGCCAGCTTGCGAGATCCCCGCTCACCTCGACCATCGGTAGCCGCACCTCGGGGCTGTCGATCAGCCCCTGCCGCCACAGCCAGTGCTTGGCCGGCGCGGGGCTCGGTTCGGCGAACAGCAGCCGCGTCAGGCCGACGACGCTCTGCCACGCAGCCAATGCCGCGTCGCGCTTGCCCTGCTGCAGCAGCGTGCGGATCGAGGCAAAAATGTTGGTCTCCAGATGCGCGGAGAGCAGGATCGCGCCGTCGGCGCCGTCCGAGAGCGCATCGAAGGTTTGCGCATCCTCGCCGGTCAGCACGCGGAAGCCGGCCGGCCGCCGGTTGAGGAAGTCGATCGATTGCGCACGGTCGGCGCTGCAATCCTTCATGCCGGCGATGTTCGGATGGTCGGCGAGCGTCAGCAGCGTCTCGTTGGTCAGGTTCACCGCCGTGCGATAGGGGATATTGTAGAGCACGATCGGCCACGACGCGTGATCGGCAAGCGCGTTGAAGTGCTGCAGGAGGCCGCGCTGCGAGGGCCTGGTGTAGTAGGGGCTCGCGATCAGATAGCCGTTGATCGGCCAGTCGGCCGTGTCGTCCAGCGCGTCCTTCATCTTGGCGGTCGAGGCGCCGGAGAGCCCGAGGCAGACCGGTAGATGGCGGGAGCTGGCACTGAGCTCGTCGAGCACGACGCTGACCAGCCCCTCCATCTCATCCGTGCTCAGCGCCATGCCTTCACCGGAGGTCGCGCCGAGGATGAAGCCGTCGACGGGCCCGCTGGCGTAATGCCGCACGAGGCGGCGAAGCGACGTGGCGTCGAGTTCGCCGCCGCGGAACGGCGTGATCAGGGGCAGCCAGAGGCCCTGCAATTGCTGGTGTAGCTCAGTCATGTTCCATCTCCTCAGAGGACAAAGCCGGAGACGGGACCAACAAAAAACCCCGTCCAGGCGGCGGGGTTTCGGGATCGGTTTGAATGCGAAGGTGATCTTATCGCGCGCGATCTCGTGTCCCCGGGAGGGGAGCTTTTTTCGACGAGAGAGCGGCGCACGAAGTCGTGATCATGCGATCATGATGCTGCGCTGCGAGGTTGTTGTCAATGCACACGCTGACCGGGACGTGCGGCACGTTTTTGCATGACATTGAGGTGAAAGGGCATACGGATGAAAAAAAGCCGGGCTCGAGTGAGCCCGGCTTAAGGTATTGGCCACGTGAGGCCGACACAATCACCTTCCAAGAGGGATTACTGAACTTCCGCGCCACTGGAGGAGGGGGACATATGCGCGACGCGACCGCTCAGCGTGTCAACACTATGATCCCCATCGACGGCATGCAGCAACTATCCAGGTCGCATGTCAGTCATGCGGAGATTCAGGGGCCTGTCGGGGCCGCGCGGCAAGCCCATAACCCGGCCCGTAAGGCCGGCTTAATCAGGACGGCCAGCGCTGTGCCTTGCTGACCACGAAGTCGCGGAACACCTGCACCCGGGCCACTGTCTTCAGCTCTTCCGGATAGACGAAGTAGGTGTCGAGCGCGATCGAGTCGGACTCGCCGAACAGCTGCACGAGGTTGTTCTGTTCGACCAGATAGTCCGGCAGCGCGGCGATGCCGAGGCCCTGCTGGCAGGCGCGCACCAACCCCAGGATGTTGTTGACCTTGAAGTAGGGTTCGCGCGGACCGGAGCCGTTGCGGCCGGCATCGATCAGCCAGCTGCGGTTCTGCAGATGCGGCGGCACCTGCGAGTCGCCGAGCATGATGATGCGGTGCGAGTCGAGATCGTCGAGCGTCCGCGGCGTGCCGAAGCGTTTGATGTATTCCGGCGAGCAATAGGCGTGGAAGCCGATCGAGAACAGCTTGCGCTGGATCAGGTCCGGCTGGGTCGGCTTGCGGGTGCGGATCGCAACGTCGGCCTCGCGCATCGACAAATCGAGATCCTCGTCGGTGACGATCAGCGAGATCCGGATGTCCGGGTAGAGCGCGGTGAATTCGTCGAGCCGGGGGATCAGCCAGTTGATGCCGAGCGCCGGCGGGGTCGTGATCTTGAGGTCGCCGCTCGGCCGCTCGCGGCTGTCGGTGAGCTTGGCGCGCGCCGCCTGCAACTGCATGAAGACGTCATGCGCGGTGCGGAACAGGAGGTCGCCCTGTTCGGTGAGGATCAGGCCGCGGGCATGGCGGTGAAACAGCGAGACCGAGAGCTCCTGCTCCAGCGCGCTGACCTGGCGGGAGACCGCCGATTGCGACAGGCCGAGCTGCTCGCCGGCATGCGTGAAGCTGCCGGCCTCCGCCGCTGCGTGAAAGACCTTCAGCTTGTCCCAATCCATATCCGTAAATCCGTCGCGAGATCGTGCCATGATTATTCCGCCGCTGCGCGATCGCTCGCGCGAAGAGCCAGGAAGCGTTCGGCCTCGAGCGCAGCCATGCAGCCGAGGCCGGCCGCGGTGACCGCCTGCCGGAAGGTTTCGTCCGCCACGTCGCCGGCCGCGAACAGGCCGGGCACCGAGGTCGCCGTCGAGTTCGGCGCCACCTCGACATAGCCCGACGGTTTCAGCTTGATCTGGCCTTTGACGAGCTCGGTCGCGGGCGCATGGCCGATCGCAATGAACACGCCGTCGGTCTTGAGGTCGGTCAGCGCGCCGGTCTTGACGTTCTTCAGCCGCACATGGGTGACCTTGTTCGGGTTCTCCGATCCGCAGATCTCATCGATCGCGGAGTCCCACACCACGTTGATCTTGGGATGCTTGAACAGGCGCTCCTGCAGGATGCGCTCGGCGCGGAAATGATCGCGGCGATGCACGATGGTGACCTGCGAGGCATGGTTGGTCAGGTACAGCGCTTCCTCGACCGCGGTGTTGCCGCCACCGACCACCACGACGTCCTTGCCGCGGTAGAAGAAGCCGTCGCAGGTCGCGCAGGCCGACACGCCGCCGCCCTGGAACTTCGCTTCCGAGGGCAGCCCGAGCCAGCGCGCCTGGGCGCCGGTGGCGAGGATCACGGTCTCGGCGAGATAGACGTCGCCGGAATCGCAGGTCAGGCGAAACGGGCGCTGGCCGAGTTCCAGCTTGTTGACGAGGTCGGTGACGATCTTGGTGCCGACATGGGCCGCCTGCTTCTCCATCTGCTCCATCAGCCAGGGGCCCTGGATCACGTCGGCGAAGCCCGGATAGTTCTCGACGTCGGTGGTGATGGTGAGTTGCCCGCCCGGCTGGATGCCTTGGATCAGGATCGGTTCGAGCATCGCGCGTGCCGCGTAGATCGCTGCGGTGTAACCGGCGGGGCCGGACCCGATGATGACGACCTTGGCGTGGACAGGCGCGGGCATTAGCTGATCCCTCTCTGCTGGGGACTTTGACGGGGACTTGTGTGGGAAGCACCCCGGAGCGGGTCACGGCGGTGCCAAAAGTGTCAAATCCAAGTCTAGGATATCTGGGAAGCTATGCAAGATTTGCAATCCATGGCGGCGATTTTTCCCCGGAACTGAAGTCACTTTCGCGAAATCGTGCGCTGCACGCGCAATAAAATTGCGCAACGCCGACTGGCTGGGCTATGAGAGTTGCCGGCGGATCTGCCCAACCTTCCAAACTCCTAGGGAACCGTAGTCGCGTGTCGAAGAACCTTGACGAGATCGACCTCAAAATCCTCGCCGAGATCCAGGCCGATGGCCGAATCACCAATGTGGAACTCGCCAAACGCGTCGGCATCTCGCCGCCGCCCTGCCTGCGCAGGGTCCGGGCGCTGGAAGAGGAAGGCTACATCCAGGGATACCGCGGCCTGCTCGATCCGCGCCGCCTCGGCTACGACGTCACCGTGTTCGCCTCGGTGCATCTGTCGAGTCAGGCCGATGCCGATCTGCGCGCCTTCGAGAATTTCGTGCGCGCCGAGCCGCTGGTGCGCGAATGCTGGATGCTTTCGGGCGAAGTCGATTTCATCCTGAAATGTGTCGCGCCCGATATGGCGACGTTCCAGGATTTCGTCACCCACCTCACCGCCGCGCCGCATGTGCGCAACGTCAGGACGTCGCTGGTGCTGCACAACTCGAAATATGAGGCGGCGGTGCCGCTGGGCGTAAAGGTGGCGGGCTAACCGCGTTCATCGTCATTGCGAGCGAAGCGAAGCAATCTACCTGCCCGCATGTGCCGAGCGATGGATTGCTTCGTCGCTTTAGCCCCAAATTTGCTCTGCAAGTTCGTCGCGAGCTCGTCGCCATGACGAGTGAGTTCGACGATTGCCTTTCGGCTGATCGTCTTCTTATCCCTCTCCCTGAAAGGGGGAGGGCTGGGTGGGGGTCAAGCCGCGGGCGAGAGCGCCTTCGTGGAAGCAGATCCCCACCCGGCTTGCGCTTTCAGCGCAAACCGACCTTCCCGTTGCAAGAGGAGGTGAGATCGCGCCGTTACCTCTTGCCCATCGCAGCGTCGACGCTGATCGGGCCGGGGCCCGAGGTTGCGAGATAGAGGCAGGCAAAGCAGAGCGCGATCGCCAGACTGCCGTTGTTGAGCAGCGGATAGAAGCCTTTTGGGAAATGGCCGATGAAGTAGGCGAAGGCCATTTCGCCTGCCAGGATGAACGCCACGATCCGCGAGAACAGCCCGATCATCAGCAGCCCTCCCAGGATCAACTCGAGAGTGCCGGCCGCTCCGATCAACGAGAACAGTTCAACTTTCTCGAACATCGTTCCGGGCGGGAATTTGAGCAGCTTGGCGACGCCAAACTGAAACAGCAGCAGGCCCGTGATGAACCGAAACAGGCTGAGTGCCAGCGGCTGAAGCTTTGAAAGTGTCTGGTCCATTGTCATTTACCCCCTGTTTGACACACTGGAACGTTGCACGATGCAGAAACACACGGTGTCCGCCACCGGAGTGTGATGTCAACACCTTGCGTCCGGAATCATTCCTCGCGTCGTGGCGCTTGCGAGAGAATGCAACGGTGAGACGGCGACGCGCAGCGATGCGTGTTGCGACGCAATCATCCAGGCGGACCCGGTCCCCCGACATGATTATACTGCATAATCATGTCATGGCCTCACTGGCATGCCGTGCAGCTGCTCTCCACTCACATTGCTGTCAGACGCGGCCAAAACGCAGGCACAAAAAAAGCCGCGTGCTGGACGCGGCCTTTTTGCATCAGTCACGTCAAAGTAACTACCGCCATTCGACCTTGGTGATCTCGTAGGCCTTGGCGCCGCCCGGCGCCATCACTTCGACGGTGGCGCCCTTCTTCTTCCCGATCAGCGCGCGCGCGAGCGGCGAGGTGATCGAGATGCGGCCTTTCTTGGCGTCGGCTTCGACCTCGCCGACGATCTGCCACACCGCCTTCTTCTCGGTGTCCTCGTCGATCAGCGTCACGGTGGCGCCGAACTTGATGGTGTCGCCGGACAGCTTCGAGATGTCGATGATGTCGGCGCGCGCAAGCTTGTCCTCGAGCTCGGCGATGCGGCCCTCGTTATGCGACTGCTCTTCCTTTGCGGCGTGATACTCGGCGTTCTCCGAGAGATCGCCGTGCGAGCGCGCTTCCGCAATGTGTTCGATGATGCGCGGACGATCCTCCGACTGGCGTCGCTTCAACTCGTCCGTCAGCGCGGCGTATCCGCCCGCGGTCATCGGAACCTTATCCATCATCTTCGTCCTTCTTCGTGCGCGCCCGGCGGCCGTGCACGAATATCCAGTTCAGCTAACGCAGGAATCAGGGCGTGAGTGCGCCCGGAAGCCCAGTGATTATCGGCCCCGCTAAGGGCCGTGACAACAATCCAAGCGCGCGGTGAGTTCCAGCCATTCGGCTAATTGACCGCTTCGAGCCTTCAGCCGGGCAGCGGTCAGCTTTCGGAAAAGTAACTCTGAAGCGTGCGGACCTCAAGGTCCCCGTCCCGATAGGCCCGGATCCCCCGTGCGGCGGCCACCGCGCCTGAAAGAGTGGTGTAATATGGCACTTTATGCAAGAGGGCAGCCCGCCGCAGCGAACGGCTGTCGGCCAGCGCCTGCGGACCTTCGGTGGTATTGAAGACCAGCTGGACGTCACCATTGGTGATGGCGTCGACGATGTGCGGACGGCCTTCGAGCACCTTGTTGACCTTTTCCGTCGGCACGCCGTTGTCGCTGAGGTAGCGTTGCGTGCCTGAGGTCGCCATCACCTTGAAGCCGAGCGAGTGCAACAGCCGCACCGCATCCGCGATGCGCATCTTGTCGTCGCCACGAACCGAAACAAACACCGTGCCCTGCCGCGGCACGCGCGTGCCGCCGCCGAGCTGGCTCTTGGCGAACGCGACCTCGAAGGAGCGGTCGATGCCCATTACCTCGCCGGTCGAGCGCATCTCCGGTCCGAGCACGGTGTCGACGCCGGGGAAGCGCGCGAACGGGAACACCGATTCCTTGACGCCGACATGGTCGAGCTTCTTCTTCTTCAGCTTGAAGTCGGCGAGCTTCTCGCCGGCCATGATCCGCGCCGCGATCTTGGCGACCGGCATGCCGATCACCTTGGCGACGAACGGCACGGTGCGGGACGCGCGCGGGTTGACCTCGAGCACGTAGATCTCGCCGTCCTTGATGGCGTATTGCACGTTCATCAGGCCGACCACGTCGAGCCCGAGCGCGAGTTCGCGGGTCTGCCGCTCCAGCTCCTCGATGGTGCCGGCGTCGAGCGAATGCGGCGGCAGCGAGCAGGCGGAGTCGCCGGAGTGGATGCCGGCTTCCTCGATGTGCTCCATGATGCCGACGATGAAGGTGTCCTTGCCGTCGCAGAGGCAGTCGACGTCGACTTCGGTCGCATCGGACAGATAGCGGTCGAACAGCAGCGGGTTCTTGCCGAGCACGGTGTTGATCTGCCCGGTCTTGTCGTTCGGATAGCGCGCCTTGACGTCAGCGGGCACCAGCTCCGGCAGCGTTCCCAGCAGGTAGTCGTTGAGCTGGGTCTCCTCGCGGATGATCTGCATCGCGCGGCCGCCGAGCACGTAGGACGGGCGCACCACCAGCGGCAGATCGAGATCGGTGGCGACCAGGCGGGCCTGCTCGACCGAATAGGCGATGCCGTTCTTCGGCTGCTTGAGGCGCAGCTTGTCGAGCACGCGCTTGAAGCGGTCGCGGTCCTCCGCGAGGTCGATCGCGTCGGGCGAGGTGCCGAGGATCGGCACTTCGGCGGCTTCCAGCGCGCGGGCAAGCTTCAGCGGGGTCTGGCCGCCGAACTGCACGATCACGCCGTGCAGCGTGCCGTTCGTGCGCTCGGTCGCGATGATCTCGAGCACGTCTTCGGCGGTCAGCGGCTCGAAGTAGAGCCGATCGGCGGTGTCGTAGTCGGTCGACACCGTCTCCGGATTGCAGTTGACCATGATGGTCTCGTAGCCGGCGTCCTCGAGCGCGAAGCAGGCATGGCAGCAGCAATAGTCGAACTCGATGCCCTGGCCGATGCGGTTCGGCCCGCCGCCGAGGATGATCACCTTCTTGCGATCCGACGGCGCGCTCTCGTCGGCAAGCGCGCCCGCGAACGGCCGCTCATAGGTCGAATACATGTAGGCGGTGGGCGAGGCGAACTCCGCCGCGCAGGTGTCGATGCGCTTGAACACCGGACGCACCCCGAGCGCATGGCGCTTGGCAGTGACCTCGGCTTCGGTCTGCTCCGTCAGCACGGCGAGCCGCGCATCCGAGAAGCCCATCGCCTTCAGCATCCGCATCGAGAATGCGTTGGCCGGCAGGCCGCTGCTGCGGACCTTGTCCTCCATCTCGACGATGCCGCGCAGTTCGGCGAGGAACCAGCGATCGATCTTGCAGGAGTTGAAGATCTCCTCGTTCGACCAGCCGAGCCGCATCGCCTGCGCGACCTGCAGCAGGCGGTTCGGCGTCGGGGTGCCGAGGGCTGCGCGGATCGCGTTCTTGTCGTCGCTGCGGCCGAGGCCCTCGATGTCGATCTCGTCGAGACCGGTCAGCCCGGTCTCCAGGCCGCGCAGCGCCTTCTGCAGGCTCTCCTGGAAGGTGCGGCCGATCGCCATCACCTCGCCGACCGACTTCATCGAGGTCGTCAGCGTGGAGGAGGCGCCGGGGAATTTCTCGAACGCGAAGCGGGGAATCTTGGTGACGACGTAGTCGATGGTCGGCTCGAACGAGGCCGGCGTGGCGCCGCCGGTGATGTCGTTGGCGATCTCGTCGAGCGTGTAGCCGATCGCAAGCTTGGCCGCGACCTTGGCGATCGGGAAGCCGGTCGCCTTGGAAGCCAGTGCCGAAGAGCGCGACACGCGCGGGTTCATCTCGATCACGACCATGCGGCCGTCGTCCGGATTGATGCCGAACTGCACGTTGGAGCCGCCGGTCTCGACGCCGATCTCGCGCAGCACCGCAATCGATGCGTCGCGCATGATCTGGTATTCCTTGTCGGTCAGTGTCAGCGCCGGCGCCACCGTGATGGAATCGCCGGTGTGCACGCCCATCGGATCGACGTTCTCGATCGAGCAGATGATGATGCAATTGTCCTTCTTGTCGCGTACCACCTCCATCTCGAACTCTTTCCAGCCGAGAACGGATTCCTCGATCAGCACCTCGTTGGTCGGCGAGGCATCGAGACCGCGCTCGATGATGTCGAGATACTCTTCCTTGTTGTAGGCGATGCCGCCGCCGGTGCCGCCGAGCGTGAAGGAGGGGCGGATGATCGCGGGCAGGCCGATGTCGGACAGCGCCATCAGCGCTTCGGCCAATGCCTGTTGCTGGTAGCGCTTGCGCCGCTCGTTCTCGCCGGCTTCCCATTTGCGTTCGAAGGCTTCGAGCTCGGCGCCGGACAGCTTGGCCTGATCGGCGAGGTATTTGTCGCGGTCCGACTTCTTCAGCGCCGAGGCGTTGGCGAGCCGCGACCGCGGCGTCTGCAGCCCGATCTTCTCCATGGCGTCGCGGAACAGCTGGCGGTCCTCGGCCTTGTCGATCGCGTCCGCCGTGGCGCCGATCATCTCGACGTCGAACTTCTCCAGCGTGCCCTGCTTGCGCAGCGACAGCGCGCAGTTCAGTGCGGTCTGGCCGCCCATGGTCGGCAGCAGTGCGAAGCCGCCGGGCACGACATGGCGTTCCTTCTCGATGATCTTGGCGACGATCTCGGGCGTGATCGGCTCGATATAGGTCGCATCCGCCAGTTCCGGATCGGTCATGATGGTGGCCGGATTGGAATTGACGAGGACGACGCGGTAACCCTCCTCCTTCAGAGCCTTCACCGCCTGTGTGCCGGAATAGTCGAATTCGCAGGCCTGGCCGATCACGATGGGACCGGCGCCGATGATCAGGATGGTGGAGATGTCGGTTCTTTTGGGCATCAGCTCTCGCGGACTGGAATTTGGGCACAAAAAAAGGGCGCGCTTCCCGCGCGTCCCTCGAGCCCTGCGCTACATGTTGTAGCGCGGGAAGCGCGATCCCTCGCGCGCGGGTGGTCTTTAGACCAGTTTCCGCACCCGCGAAACCCCCAAAAACGCCCAATCAACCGCGATTCTGGGGGAAAATCCGCATTCGGCGTATGCCCGGTCAGGGGTGGTCAGAACGGCCGTGTATCCGGTAGGAGCCTGGCTTCGTCCTGCGGGCCGGTTGCCCAGTCCGTCTACGCCTCCGCCATGCTCAAGCTGCGCCGGACACGCTTTGCCCCGCCGGTCCGGCGTGGCTGGCTACGCGAAGCCCGTGAGGGCGAAGCGTGGAGGCCCGGCCTGGATTTGAACCAGGATAAACAGTGTTGCACCACTGCCGCGTCGACGCTTCCGCCACCGGGCCGAGCGGATCATTGCTGATTATTTCAGCGGCCGCTACGTTTACCTTTGGTTAACCCTAATTTCTTCTGCAACCTTGGGTCAGTGGTGGGCCACGAATGTCATCCGCCACGGGTTGTGCCCGATGTTGCGCGGCGCGCGGGTGGCGCTGAAGCCGGCGGCGCCGAGCTTTGCGATCATCTCGTCCTCGCGGTAGCGCTGCAGCCCGATCCGGGTGCGCAGCTGCCGATAGTCCGACAATGCGGTTGAGGCCAGCCCGACCAGCGCATCGCGCAGGAAGCCGTGGGTCGCCGCGAAGCGCAACAGCGCCACGACATCTCTCGCCATGCCGACTTCGGGCCGCAGGATATCGCCGAGCACGAACCGGCCCGAGGGTTTCAGCAGGCGGTGGATTACGTCGAACGCGTTGTCGAGCTCCTGCGGCGTCATGTATTGCGCCACCGAGTTCATCACCACGAGGTCGATCGTATCCGCCTCCATGTGCTTCAGGTCATCGAGCGAGCGGACACGGATCCTGGTGTCGGGCGCAAAGCGCGCGACCAGCCGGCCGCGCACGCCGGGCGCAGGCTCCGCCAGATAGAGCTGCGCGCAGGCATTGGCGACCTTGGTCGCCGACAGCGCCTCGCCGCAGGCATAGTCGAGCACCACGGCGTCGGGTGACGTGATGTAGCCGATGATGTCGTTTGCGATGACCTGGAAATGCAGGTCGCGGTGCAGTCGGCTCGCATAAATCGTATGTGTGGAATCGTAATAATCGATCCATTCATCCATCGCGTTTGGTATCCGGCAGAACGGGTTCCTGGTCTCCAGGAACGGGTGGGCTGATGATGCGTTAGCGGTCCGGCGGCCAATGTTCAATGCGCCGAAATACGGGGTTCCTAACAGGAAGGTTTACCGTGAGCAAAGCCAAGACTGACGCCAACAAGACCGACAAGATCTCGCCCGATCTCGACACGCCGAGTGACCTGCCGCAGGCTGCGGTGGACACGATCTCGGCCTCGCTCAATACGCTGCTGGCCGATGCTTTCGCGCTCTACCTCAAGACCAAGAATTTCCATTGGCATGTCAGCGGCCGGCATTTCCATGATTACCACCTGATGCTGGACGAGCAGTCGGAGGCGATCTTCGCGACCACCGATCAACTTGCCGAGCGGGTGCGTAAGCTCGGCGGCGCGACGCTGAAGTCGATCGGCGACATCGCCAAGCATCAGACCATTAAGGACAATGACGAGGCCTATGTCCCGCCGCGCGAAATGCTGCGCGAGCTGATGGAGGACAACAAGCACATCGCGGCCGCGATGCGCAAGGCGCACAAGGTCGCCGACGATCACGAGGATTCCGGCACCGCCGGTCTGCTCGAGACCTTCATCGACGAAACCGAGCGCCGCACCTGGTTCCTGTTCGAGGCCAGCCGCCAGGAAGGCAGCAACGCGGCCTGAGTTTCGCTCTGTGCTGCGGAGGGTGGGCAAAGGAGCGTGTCAGCGCCGTGCCCACCATTCCTGCTCCGTGCGCACGCTTCGCCCACGCTACAGGTGATCTCCGTTGCGCGGAGATGGATTGCTTCATCGGGCCTGTCGTCCGGCGGCGCTTGGCGCCGACCGGTGATCGCATTGACCGAGGATTACCGCTTCCACAACTGCAGCAGGGGCCCGGTCTTGCCGAGCACCGGATCGGTCGCAGGGATCGCGACCAGCGGGATCGTCTTAAGCGCCTTGACGTGGTTCTCCGGCGTCGGTCGCGTGATCTGCATCGGCGGCCCAGGCGGATAGGCGCCGACAACACAGAAATCGTCGCTTGCCGACAAGCACCGATGCCCGGTGCCGGCCGGCAGGATCGCGACGTCGCCGGCTGTGATGTCCAGCACACGTCCCTGCTCGCCGCCGAACTGCACGCGTGCACTGCCACGGGCAACGCCTAAAACCTCATGCACGGTGGCGTGGTAGTGGGTGTAATCGAAGACGCCGTTCCGCCACATCGCACCCCAGCCATTGCTCGCGAACAGCTGCTCGATCGTGGCCTCGGGATTGTCGGCAATGTCGACCGCGCCCTTGTAGACCAGGAACGGCATCGGGTTGTTCGGGACCAGCCCATCGTCCTCGAAGACGATCGCAAGCGGCTCGGCCCCGGCCTTGATTGCGGACATGGCATCCTCCGGACGTGTGAGCGAGACTATCCGCGGATCAACCCGCTGTCAGCGCCCGGCGTTCCTCGGGATGGCCGCCTCACCCGATCTTGGTCAGGTCGTCTTGGCCAGCCCGCTTTGGGCAGCGCGAACACCAGACAGGTCGTGGCGGCATGCGCGATCAGCTGCCGCGCACAAAGTTGAGCGGGGCATCGACAGCAATCCATCGCTCCATGCGGGGATAGTTGGATCGCTTCGTCGCTCGCGCTCCTCGCAAGACGGAGTGTTAAGCCGCGCTCTTCTTCTTCCGCATCAGGTCGGCGAACCGCTGGAACAGATAGTGCGAGTCGCGCGGGCCGGGCGAGGCTTCGGGGTGGTACTGCACCGAGAACACCGGCTTGTCCTCGAGCGCGATGCCGCAATTGGAGCCGTCGAACAGCGAGATATGGGTCTGGGTCGCGCCCTTCGGCAGCGTCGCCTGGTCGACGGCAAAGCCGTGGTTCATCGAGGTGATCTCGACCTTGCCGGTGGTCTCGTCCTTGACCGGATGGTTGGCGCCGTGATGGCCCTGATGCATCTTCATGGTCCTGGCGCCAACCGCGAGGCCGAGCATCTGGTGGCCGAGGCAGATGCCGAAGGTCGGCGTGCCCGAGGCAATCACCTTCTGGATCACGGGCACGGCATATTTGCCGGTCGCGGCGGGATCGCCGGGGCCGTTCGACAGGAACACGCCATCCGGCTTCATCGCCAGGATGTCCTCGGCCGCCGTCGTCGCCGGGACCACGGTCACCTTGGCGCCGACGCCGGCGAGCAGGCGCAGGATGTTGCGCTTGATGCCGTAGTCGATCGCGACCACGTTGAACTCCGGCGCGGTCTGCTGGCCAAAGCCCTTGCCCCATGCCCAGGGCGTCTCATCCCAGGTGAAACGCTGGCCGGAGGTGACCATCGGCACCAGATCCATGCCCTCGAGGCCGGGCCATTCGCGCGCCTCTTCCTTCAGGGCGTGCAGGTCGAACTCGCCGCTCCTGGAATGCGCGATCACCGCATTGGGCATGCCCTTGGAGCGGATCAGCGCGGTCAGCGCGCGGGTGTCTATGCCGGAGAGGCCGATGATGCCGCGTGCCTTCAACCATTGGTCGAGATGTTTGGTGGCGCGGTAATTCGAGGGATCGGTGATAGCGGAGCGCAGGATCACGCCGCGCGCGCCCGGCGTCGCCGCCATGTTCACCGTCTCGATGTCTTCCTCGTTGGTACCGACATTGCCGATGTGCGGGAAGGTGAAGGTGATGATCTGGCCGGCATAAGACGGATCGGTGAGGATCTCCTCATAGCCGGTCATCGCGGTGTTGAAGCAGACCTCGCCGACGGCGTGGCCTTCGGCGCCGAGACCGAAGCCTTCCAGCACGGTACCATCGGCGAGCACAAGGAGCGCGGTCGGTTTGTGGTCCGGCCAGGCGGGAGCGTTTTCAGGGGTTGTCATGAGCCCTTTAAATAGTCGCCGCACCCTGCGGCGTCAAAGCGAAAGGGCACGAATTCACACGGCAATGCCCCTCGATTTGACAGGCTGGAACGGCCTTTTAATCTAAAGTTCCCTGAAGCGGCCGTTTGCTTGCCGAAAATGACCCGGTCCGGAGCTCCCGCATGGATAACACGATGCCGATCCTGCTCGTCCCGGGCGTCATCTGCTCACCGCGGATTTTCGCTCCGGTGATCCCGGCGCTGTGGCGGTGCGGGCCGGTCACCGTCGCCAACCACGTCCGGGACGACAATATGGGCGCCATCGCCCGCCGCATCCTGGCCGAGGCGCCGCCACGCTTTGCCCTCGCCGGGCATTCCATGGGCGGCTACATCGCCTTCGAGATCATGCGACAGGCGCCCGAGCGGGTCGCCAAGCTGGCGCTGATGAGCACCCAGGCGCGGGCCGACACGCCGGAAGCCACCGGCCGCCGTCGCGGTATGATCGAGCGCGCCAGAAATGGCCAATATCGCAGCGTGGTCGACGAGCTCTATCCGGGCTTCGTGCATCCGTCGCGGCAGGGCGACGCCAGCCTGCGCCAGGTTGTTTATGACATGAGCGAGGATGTCGGCGCCGAGGCCTTCATCCGCCAGCAGAACGCGGTGCTCAGCCGGCCGGATTCGCGGCCGAGCATGGCCTGGATCAAGTGTCCGACCCTGGTACTGACGACGGATACCGACAACACCGTGCCGAATTCGCTGTCTGACGAGATGGCCAACGGCATTCCCGGGGCAAAGCTTGTCGTACTCGCCAATTGCGGTCACCTGCCGCAGCTGGAACAGCCGCAGGCTTGCGCCGATGCGTTGGTTGAATGGTTGCGGACTTAAGGTTGTTCTGCAGCCGCAAACTGCCTACATGAATGGATTACCGGTTCAAGGACACAGAGATGCTGCGCGACGATATCAACACTGCGGTCAAGGAAGCGATGAAGGCGAAGGACGAGCGCAAGCTCTCGACGCTGCGCATGGTCAATTCGACCATCAAGAACGCCGACATCGACGCGCGCGGGCAGGGCAAGCCGCCACTCTCCGATGCCGATCTGCTTGGGCTGCTGCAGAAGATGATCAAGCAGCGCCAGGAGTCGGTCGAGCTCTACGACAAGGGCGGCCGCGCCGAGCTCGCCGACCAGGAGCGTGCGGAGATCGCCGTGATCTCGGCATATCTGCCGAAGCAGATGTCCGACGACGACGTGAAGGCCGCGATCGCGGCCGTCATCGCCGAGACCAATGCCGCCGGGATCAAGGATATGGGCAAGGTGATCGGCACTCTGAAGGCGAAATACGCCGGCCAGATGGATTTCGGCAAGGCCAGCGGCCTCGTGAAGGCGGCGCTGGCGTCCTGATCTCGTGGCCCGGATGCAGCCAACGGGTCGCGCGAACGCGCGCCCGATGACAGGCTCCGCGAAATCCGGGTAAGTCCGTCCGATCGGTGAGGGCCCGGATTACGCTTGGCTCCATCCGGGCTACGCAGGACCCGCACTGTGCGGGTCGGATGGCAGCGGAGGCTTCCGATGTTTCGTGTCGCAGCGGACAGTCTGGAAGCTTACCTTGCCTTCGATCCCGGCCGCACCGCGGATCTCGAACAAGTGCATGCGGTGATGCGCAAGGCGGCGCCTTCGCTCAAGCGGCATTTCCATGCGGGTTCGCCGGCCGGCGGGGCGGGCATGCGCATGAACATGATCGGCTACGGCCAGTTTCGCTACGCCATCAAGTCCGGCAAGACGGCGGTCTGGCCGGTGATCGGGCTGGCGCTGCAGAAGAACTACATCAGCATCTATGTCGCGGTGACCCGTGGCGGCAAGCCGCTGGTGTCCTGCTATGCCGGCAAGCTCGGCGAATTGCGCGCGGGCGGCAACAATTTTAGCTTCGAGGCGTTTGTTGATCTGAAGGCGCCTGCGGTGGCAGCGCTGTTCGCCGAGGCTGCCGATATCTTCAAGGCGGATCAGGAGAACCCGGTCCGCTACATGCAAGGCAGCTGAGATCAGCTCACCGAAAAGCGGCGGCAGGGATTCCTGCAAGGCTTTCGGGTCGAAGTTCTGGATAAATGGAGACAGGCCATGGCCGATCAGCAAGCTCCTTCCGGTCCGGATCTGACACAAGGCGTGGCCCTCTCCGACTTCCCGGGCACGATGTTGCTCGGCCATGTCGGCGACGAGGACGTGCTGCTGGTGCGTTCGGGTGCGGACATCTTCGCCATCGACGCGCATTGCAGCCATTACCACGGCCCGCTCGCCGACGGTCTGGTCGAGGGCGAGACCGTGCATTGCCCCTGGCATCACGCCTGCTTCGACCTTCGCACCGGTGAAGCGACCGCCGCGCCCGCCTTCACCGCGCTCGCCGTCTGGAAGGTCGAGCGCGACGGCGATCGCATCATCGTGCGCGAGAAGCGCGCGCAGCCGAAACCCCGCGTCAGGGGTCCGGTCGATGCACCCGGCAGGATCGTGATTGTCGGCGGAGGCGCGGCAGGCTTTGCCGCCGCCGAGATGCTGCGGCGGCAGGACTATCGCGGCAGCATTGTCATGCTGAGCGGCGAGACCGCGCCGCCGCTGGATCGGCCGAACCTGTCAAAGGACTTCCTCGCCGGCAGCGCGCCGGAAGACTGGCTGCCGCTGAAGCCGGACAATTTCTACACGGACGCCGCGATCGACCTCCGGCTCAAGACCGAGGTCCAGTCGATCGACACCGGCCGCCTCAACGTCATCCTCGTCGGCGGCGAAGCCGTTCCCTACGACCGGCTGCTGCTGGCGACCGGCGCGGAGCCGATATGGCTGCCTATTCCGGGCGCCAACCAAGCCCACGTTCATGTGTTGCGCACCCTCGACGATTGCCGGGCGATCATCGCCGCGGCCGGCGGCGCGCGCCGTGCGGTGGTGATCGGTGCAAGCTTCATCGGGCTCGAGGTTGCGGCCTCGTTGCGCGCGCGGGAGATCGAGGTTCACGTGGTCGGGCTGGAGCAGCGGCCGATGGAGCGCGTGCTTGGGCCCGCCATGGGCGATTTCGTCCGTGCGCTGCACGAGAAGCATGGCGTCGTCTTCCACCTCGGCGACACTGTGACCACGATCGAGGGCAAGCGTGCGCATTTGAAGAGTGGGCCCGTGCTCGATGCTGACCTCGTCGTGGTCGGCGTCGGCGTGAAGCCGCGGCTGGCGCTGGCGGAAGCCGCCGGGCTCGCGATCGATCGCGGCGTGAAAGTCGACGCCTACCTCGAGACCAGCGTTCCCGGTGTCTACGCGGCTGGCGATATCGCGCGTTGGCCCGATCCGCATAGCGGCGAGAACATCCGGGTCGAGCACTGGGTGGTGGCGGAGCGCCAGGGCCAGACCGTCGCGCGGAATATGCTGGGGCAGCGTGAGGCGTTCGACGCAGTGCCGTTCTTCTGGAGCCAGCATTACGACGTGCCGATCAACTATGTCGGCCACGCCGAGCAGTGGGACGAGATCGCGGTGGACGGCAGCATTGCCGGACGGGATTGCGTGCTGCGCTACAAGCGCGGCGGGCGCGTGCTGGCGGTCGCGTCGATCTATCGCGACCTCGACAGCCTCAAGGCCGAGGTCGCAATGGAGCGGGCGGCGGCCTGACGGGTTTTCCCCTCAACGATGTTCGTAGCCCGGATGCAGCGAAGCGAAATCCGGGTGGGTCTGTCCACTTGATGAGAACCCCGGATTGCGCTTCGCTGCATCCGGGCTACGCATGATGGCAGGACTAAGCCCGGCCATGACAAGGGATGGAAGCAACGCAAGCCATGCTTAAGGAAGCCGCCACCTACGACGAGCTTTATCGGAACTTCCGCTGGGATATTCCGGCGCGCTTCAACATGGCGACCGCATGCTGCGACCGGCATGCCGACGGCTCGGGCCGGCTTGCGCTGATCTATGTCGACGAGGACGGCGGCACCACGCGCACCTCGTTCGACGAGGTCGCGGATGCCTCGCGCCGCTTCGCCAATGTGCTGACCGCCGACGGCCTGGTGCGCGGTGACCGCGTCGCGGTGTTCCTGTCGCAATCGCTGGAATTGCCGGTCGCGCATCTTGCGGCATTCCGCGCGGCTCTGATCTCGATCCCGCTGTTCGCGCTGTTCGGCGAGGACGCGCTCGAATTCCGGCTATCGAACTCGGCAGCAAAAGCCGTCATCACCGATGAAGCCGGCTGGGAAAAAATCGCAAAAATCCGCGATCGGCTGCCCCTGCTGAAGAGCGTCTATATCGTCGGCGACAAGACGCCGGCGGGGACAAAGCCGTTCTGGAGCGAGATCAAATCGGCGTCGCCGGAATTCGCCACCGTCGACACCTCGGCCGACGATCCCGCGCTGATCATCTACACGTCGGGCACCACGGGGAATCCGAAGGGCGCGTTGCATGCGCATCGCGTCGTGCTCGGCCATCTGCCCAATGTCGAGATGTGCCACAACTTCCTGCCGCGGCCGGGCGATCTGATGTGGACGCCGGCCGATTGGGCCTGGATCGGCGGGTTGATCAACGGCCTGCTCGCGTTCTGGTACCACGGCATCCCGATGGTCGGGCACCGCGCCCGCAAGTTCGAGCCGCAGGCGGCGATGCAGATGATGGCAGAGCTCGGCATCCGCAACGTGTTCCTGCCGCCGACCGCCCTGAAGCTGATGCGGCAGGCCGATGTGAAGAACTCCGGCGTCAGGCTGCGCAGCATCTTCACCGGCGGCGAGTCGCTCGGCGGCGAATTGCTCGGCTGGGTGCGCGAGACCTTCGGCATCGACGCCCATGAGGTGTTCGGCCAGACCGAATGCAATTTGGTGATCGGCTCCAACTCCAATCTGTTTCCGATCCGCCCTGGCGCGATGGGCCGCGCCACGCCGGGCTTCGATGTCCGCATCGTCAACGACAAGGGCGAGGAACTGCCGCGGGGACAACGCGGCATCATCGGCGTGCGCCAGCCCTGTCCGTGCACCATGATTGAGTATTGGCGCAACCCGGAAGCGACCCGTAAGAAATATGCCGGCGAATTCCTGCTGACCGGCGATCTCGGCGTGCAGGACGAGGACGGCTATTTCTGGTACGTCAGCCGCGAGGACGACGTCATCACCACGGCCGGCTATCGCGTCGGGCCGTCCGAGATCGAGCACACGCTGATGAAACATCCGGCGGTCGCGATGTCGGCGGTCGTCGGCATCCCCGATCCGATCCGCACCGAATCGATCAAGGCCTGGATCGTGCTGCGCCCGGGCTTCGCGCCGAGCGACGTGCTGGCGCGCGAGATCCAGGAGTTCGTCAAGGTGCAGCTCGCTGCCCACGAATATCCGCGCTTCGTGCAGTTCGCTGATAGCCTGCCGATGACGGCGACCGGCAAGGTGCTGCGGCGCGAGTTAAGGGCGTTGGGGTAGTCGGGCGCGCAGTCCCTCCACCGTCGTCCCGGGCAAGCGGAGCGCGACCCGGGACCCATAACCACGGGATGTAGTTGTTGCGCGACGCTGTGGCCCCAGCTAGCTCCATCCCCATGTTCGGTGGTTATGGGTCCCCTGAGTTCACAAACGAAGTGCAACACTTCCTTGAGGAGGTGTTGCGATGGGGCGGAGTTACGAGCAGCTATCCCTGGACGAGCGATGCGAGATTGCCCGGCTTTCAGCCAATGGCAGCTCGGTGCGGCAAATCGCGGCAGCTCTGGATCGCTCGCCATCAACGATCTCTCGGGAGCTGAACCGCAATTCTGGCGCCCAGGTCGGCTACAAACCCAGCTATGCCCAGCAACAGATGCGAGCGCGGCGCTGGACGGGCGTACGCCTCGAACGGGAGCCCGGCCTGCGCCGCGCGGTCTTGGAGCGCCTTGGTCGGGGCTGGTCGCCCGAGCAGGTCGCGGGCCGGCTGGCCCGCGAACACGGCCGCAAGGTGATCTCCCACGAGACCATCTACCGCTTCATATACGCCCAGATCCGACGCACCTCGGACTTCAGCTGGCGGCGTTATCTGCCACGCGGCAAGAGCAAACGCGGCTACCGCGGCAAGAAGGGCGGCAGTCCCGCAAGCTTCATAGAAGGCCGTGTTTCCTTGAACAAACGGCCTATCGAGGCCGCCGATCGCAATGCCCCCGGTCATTGGGAAGCCGACCTGATGATGTTCTCCAAATACGGTCAGGCGATCCTGACCGTGCACGAGCGCACCTCGCGCCTGCTGCTCGGCATCCGCATCGCCAGCAAGCTCGCGCGCGGTATCGCCCGTCATCTCGTCCGCTTGTTTGCTGCCTTGCCGGAAGGCCTGTGCCAGACCGTTACCTTCGACAATGGGACCGAGTTCGCCTGTCACCTGGAGCTGCACCGCCTCGCGATCGAGACCTTCTTCTGCGATCCGCACGCGCCCTGGCAGAAGGGCGGCATCGAGAATGCGATCGGTCGGATGCGCCGCTTCATTCCACGCAAAACCGATCTCGCGACCTTCCCGACGCGCCGCCTCCGCCAGTCGATCAACGCCTACAACAACACCCCGCGCAAATGCCTTGACTTCCAAACCCCTCTCGAGGCCTTCTCTCAAGTGTTGCACTTCGAGTGTGAATCCACCTCCCTGCTTTCGCAGGGACGACATCGGAGTATGGGACGGCTGTATCGCCAACCTCACCCCGGCATCGCAATTCCCAATTCCTTCAGCGCCGCCAGCATGCGTGCCGGCGGCTGCATCGGGATCACCATGGCCCTGCCGGTCTCGAGCAGGCTCTTCAGGCTGGAGAGGATTGCCGGCCAGCCGGTGCGGCCGCCGGACAGGATGTCGTCGCTGATCGGGCGGTCATGCGATTGCAGCAAGGTCAGCTTGACGCCGTCGCCGGCGGGCTCGATCTCCCAGGTGACGAGCGTCGGGCCGAGCTTCTCGACCAGCTGCGGCCAGTTGACGTTGAAGGTGACGGTCAGCCGCTTCAAGGGATCGCATTCGATCACCTCGCCGGAGATGTGCAGCGCGCCGTCGGGCGTGCGCACGATATAGGCGCCCCCGATCCGAAGCTCGACCTCGACCGCGTTGCCGGAGAAATACTGCCGGCTGAGTTCGGCATTCGTCAGGGCCTGCCACAGCTTGTCGGGCGTGGTGGCGATGTAGATCGCGTAGACGATCGCCGGCTTGAATGTCTCGATGTTCATGTCCGCACGGGTCCTTCGATAGATTTTCATGGTCATGCGAAGCCGTCGATCCCGAGCGCGGCAGGCGGGATCGGGACCACCTTGCCGGTCTCGAGCAGGCTCTTGAGTCCGGACAGGATCGCCGGCCAGCCCTTGGAGATGCCATCGAGCAGCTTGCTGCCGACGCCGAAGCCCTCATGGGTCACGGTCAGCTTCACGACGTTGCCGAACGGCTGCAGCGTGAACACGACCCTGGTGGCCGGTTCCTTGCGCATTTCAGGGTCGGCCTCGTGCTTGAACGTGTAGGCGAGGCGCCGCGGCCGGTCGGCCTCGAGGATCTCGCCGGTGTCGGTGGTCTGGCCGCTCATCACCAGCGCAAGCGGCGAGCCGACCTTCCAGTCCGATTTCAGCTCGGTGTCGAACCAGTACTGCCGCGTGAATGCGCTCGATGTCAGCGCGTCCCACAGCTTCTCCGGCGTGGTCTCGATATAGGTGACGTAAACGAATTCGGGCTTAGGCATGGTAAGCCTCCCTCGCACCGCTGGTGAGCAGGTCCGCCGGCAGTTCGCGCCCGGTCTCGAGGAAGCTCTTCAGGCTGGCAATGACCATCGGCCAGCCGCCGGAGATGTCGCGCAGTGTCTTCGGACCGAGGTTGTCGTGCGTCATGGTCAGCTTGACCACTCCGCCGTGGGGTTCGATGTCGAAGGTCACGCGCGAAACCTGCTCGCGCTCGGCGCCTTCCTTCACGACGTCCCAGCTGTAAGCGAGCCTCCTGGGTGGGTCGGCGATCAGCACCTCGCCCTGCACGCTGCGGCGGCCGTCCTTGGTCAAATGATAGGGCGAGCCGACCTTCCAGTCGGAGCCGACGCGGTATCCGAACCAGAAGCGCTCGGTGAACTCGCTCGATGTCAGCGCATGCCACAGCTTCTCGGCCGTGGTCTCGATATAGGTGACGTAGACGTAGTCCGGCTTACTCATCACGCTTCTCCAACTGTCGCTTCAATTCGCTGAGCGCGGCAAGTTTCCCGCGCTCGAACTTCCTGATCCACCGCTCGCCGATCTGATGGATCGGAACCGGGTTGAGGTAATGCAGTTTCTCGCGGCCATGCTTGATCGTGGTGACGAGATTGGCCTCCTCGAGAATCACAAGGTGCTTGGTGACGGCCTGACGCGTCATGTCGAGGCCGTCGCAGAGCTCGCCGAGCGTCTGCCCGTTCTGTTCGTGAAGCCGGTCAAGCAGCGTGCGCCGCGAGGCGTCCGCGAGGGCTTTGAAGACTTCATCCATGGTTCGAATAATAGGCAACCGAATGGTTGCATGTCAAGAGCGTGTGTTTGGACGCCCGCATCGTCGTGCTAGCGTCCCGCGCAGCCAACGCAGATTGGCGTGGAACATGGGTGGTGCGCATGGATGGTCGCGTTACGGCGGTTTGCTGCACGTTTGTTGTCGTCTTGCTCGCACATGCTGCGAGCGCCGAGCAGCCAAAGATCGGCGACCCGCCCGAAGCCTCCAACATGCGGCTGGTTGGAACCAACGATCTGCAGGCGCGTAGCGCCTATCAGCCGACCATCCATCACCAGGGCGACCGCTGGATCGCCTATATCGGCCATCACGGCGGCACCGACGACATTCCCGATCCGGTCAATCCGATGACCGGCAAGGCCGAGCCGAACGGCACCTCGATCGTCGACGTCACCGATCCCGCGCATCCCAGATATCTGCGGCACATTCCCGGGCAGGAGGGCAAATATGAATCCGGCGGCGCGCAGATGGTGCGGATCTGCGACGGCAAGGATCTGCCGCAGGGCGATCGCAACGCGGTCTACATGCTGCGCGCGGTTGGTACCGAGGGGCATGAAATCTGGAATGTCGCCGATCCCGCCAATCCTGTTCTCGTGACCCACATTGGCGAAGGCCTGAAGGACACGCACAAGAATTTCTGGGAATGCAGCACCGGCATTGCCTACCTGGTGTCGGGCGCGCCGGACTGGCGCACGCGGCGGATGACGCAAATCTACGATCTCTCCGATCCAGCGCATCCCCTGAAGATCAGGGATTTCGGCCTGCCCGGGCAGGAGCCGGGAGCGACCGGCGCGGTGCCGACCGAACTGCACGGGCCGATCTCGACCGGACCGCAGGGCAACCGCGTCTATTTCGGTTACGGCACCAACAAGGGCGGCTTCCTGCAGATCGTCGATCGCGACAAGCTGCTCAACGGACCGAAGCAGCCGACGCCGGACAATCTGACATTTCCCGAGATCGCGCGGATGCCGTTGTCGGCGATGAACGGCGCGCACACGGTGTTTCCGATGCCCGGCATGCCGATCGCCGAATTCGCCCGTGACAAGGACGGCAAGACCCGCGACATCGTGATGATCGTCGACGAGGCGATCCAGAACGAATGCGGCGAGGCGCGGCAGATGGTGTGGTTCGCCGACGTCACCACCGAAGCGCGGCCGATGCTGATCTCGAGCTACACCGTGCCCGAGGCCTCCGGCGCGTTCTGCGAGCGCGGCGGCCGGTTCGGCTCGCATTCGTCGAACGAGAGCATGGCGCCGGTCTACTACAAGAAGCTGGCCTTCATCGCCTTCTTCAATGCCGGCGTCCGCGCGCTCGACATCCGCGATCCCTATCACCCCAGGGAAGTCGGGTACTTCATTCCCTCCATCACAGCGGCGACCGACAAACGCTGCGTCACCATCGACGGCCGCGACCGCTGCAAGGTCGCGATCCAGACCAACAATGTCGAGACCGACGAACGCGGCTATATCTACGCGGTCGACCGCGCCAACACCGGCCTGCACATCCTCGAATTGACCGGTCAGGCGCGCGCCATCGCCGGTTTGCCGTGAGCGGGCGATGCGCGGCTGGCCGGTCATCGCGGCGATGTTCCTGGCGCTCGGCGGCCTGTCGGCCGTGGCTGGCTACGAGATGGCGCCGCCGCAGGCCGCTGCGTGGCGCGAGATCGCCTGGCCGTTCCCGCGCGACGGCTGGCCCGCCGGCCGTGCCTTCCGCTGTGGCGCGGCGGAGTGCGCCACCGAAATCGAAATCTATCTCAGGCCGAAGCTCGGCTTCTGCAATTGCGACAGCGGCGTCGCCGATGACGATGAGGTCGATCGCGTCGCCGATGCCGACATGATCAGCCCGCGTTTCGTGCCGCTGAAGGCGGGGAATCCCGTTGATGTCGCAGACATGCACGGACGGATCAGGGCATATGATCTCGATGGACATCGCGCCGCGATCGGCATCGCCGTGTCGCATCGCTGCGATCTGATGGCGATTGCGGCGCAAGGCGGCGGCGATGCCGCGCGGGTGCAAAGGGCGACGTTGAAGTTTCTGGGGTCACCAGAGATCAGGATGTGGATAGCGGCGGCGATGGAGGGGCGTTAAGCCGCGGCGTTCTGGATACCCCGCTTTCGCGGGGCATGATGGCGATGAGCAGGAATGGCTTCCTCTTCGCCCGTCGGACGTGCATAGTTCACCTTCACCGTCAGTGAGATTTCCATGTCCCTGCAAGCCTATTTCGCCTTTGTCGCCGCCTGCATTGCGCTGGCGCTGTTGCCCGGTCCGATCGTCACGATGGTGATCGCCAACGGGCTGCGCTACGGCACGCGCGCGGCGCTCACGAATGTGCTGGGCGCGCAGGTCGGGCTTGCGATCGTGATCGGCATCGTCGCGGTCGGCCTGACCTCGCTGATGGCCACCATGGGCTACTGGTTCAACTGGGTGCGCTTTGCCGGCGCCGCCTATCTGGTCTGGCTCGGCATCAAGCTGATCCGCTCGCCGGTCGAAGGCGTCGGCACCGACGACAGGCCGCCGCCGCCGCGCGGTGGCTTCTTCCTGCAGGGCTTTCTGGTGCTGCTCTCCAATCCGAAGGTGCTGGTGTTCTTCGGCGCCTTCATCCCGCAATTCATGGACATGGACAAGCCGCATCTGCCGCAGGTTGCGCTGCTCGGCGTCACCTTCATGGCAACCGCGGTGCTGACCGATGCCGCCTACGCGCTGGCGGCCGGCCGCGCCCGCACATTCTTCTCCAAGGAGCGGACCCGGCTGATGTCGCGGATCTCCGGCGGCTTCATGATCGGCGGCGGCATCTGGCTGGCGCTGACCCGGGCGCGGTGAGGCTCAGCTACGCTGCGATCCGTTCGACGACGTCGCGCACCAGGCCCGTCAGCAGCTCGAGCTTGTAGCTGGTCATCGGCAGCGGCTTGGCTCCCGTGACCGCAAGCTCGGCGGCTTGCGCAGCACTTGCCGCATTGGCCGGCTTTCCCTGTAGCGCCGCCTCACTTGCGGTGAGACGCAGCGGCACCGGCGCGATGCCGCCCGCGGTGATGTAAACCTGCTGGAACATGCCGCCTGAAACCACCGCCCGCACGCAGATCTCCACCAGCGGCCATTCCGCATAGGAGCGGCTGATGGCGCGCTTGTACAACGCCCGCTCGCCCGCGAGCGGGGCAAACAGCTCGATCCGTTCGATCCGTTCGCCCGCTGCGAGCAGATTGTCGGCGGTGCCGTTGCTGCCGTCGCCGAGCAAGTCGGGGATCGACAGTCCGCTGCGCCGGTCCGTGGTGACCGTCGCATCATAGGCCAGGAGCGCCGTCGCCATCGTCGATGGATGCGGCGCCACGCACGGGCCGAGATCGAACGCGACGTGATAGAGGTGGTTGCCCGATCGCGCCGGGCAGTCGGAGCCTCCCTTCTTGAGACAGCCGATCTGCGGATTGCGGAAATACCAGCAGCGCGAGCGCTGCGCGAGGTTGCCGCCGAGTGTCGCCATGTGCCGGATCTGCGGCGTCGCGAGGCCCTGCGCACTTGCGGCGATGCCGGGATAGGCCTGGGCAAGCCGCGTGTCGGACGCGATCGCCGCGATCGCGGTCAGGGCGCCGATGCGCGCCGCGCCGTCGGCGCCCCACGCGATCCCGATCGTCTCGGGACCGGCGGTGAGGTCGATCACCGCGCCGCATGACAGGCCGCTGCGGCGGCGTTCCGACAGGTCGGTGCCGGCGGCGCGGAATTCGGGCGCGCTGATGACTTCTGCGGTTGCGGCGCTCATGCAGCGTTCCTCCCTTTCAGCGCGGCGAGGATACGGTCGGGCCGGATCGGAATCTCGGTGAGGCGGATGCCGATGGCGTCATGGATCGCATTGGCGACGGCGGCCGAGGTCGGCACCGTCGAGGCCTCGCCGATGCCGACGCTGTTGCCGAGCACATGGTCGAAGCCGGCTTCGTCGAAATGCACGTCGATTTCGGGCGTGTCGGCGATGCCCGGGATGCGGTAATCCTCCATGCCGGCGGTCAGCACGTCGCCGCTGTTCGGATCGAGCTCGCGCGCCTCATACAGCGCGTAGCCGAGGCCCTGGATCACCGCGCCGCAGGCCTGGCTGCGCGCCAGCGCGGGCGACGCGATCTTGCCGACCGCAATGCCGGTGTGGACGTTGAGCACGCGGACATGGCCGAGCCAGGTGTCGACCTCGACCTCGATCACCTGCACCGAACTCGGCACGCCGGCGCCGACCGCGATGTTGGAGGAGCGCCGCATCATCCAGCCGAAAACCATGCCGATCAGGCCGAGCTCGCGCAGCGGCGAGCGGATGCCGGGCGCGGTGTTCTTGCCGTCCTCGCCGCGGGCCTCGGTCACCGCGATGTCGGGCGAGCGCGCGATCAGCTCGCGCCACGGCGCGTTCGAGCCGGGCGCAGGCTTTCGTGTGGCCTGCTCGAGGATCGCGGCCTTCAGCTTGCGCACCGCCTGCAAGGTCGGCGGCATCACCGAGGCGGTGACGCGGCTGCCGCCGGAGCCCGGTCCTTCGGGCAGCGCGGAATCGCCGATCCGCACATCGATATCGGAGGGCTCGAGATCGAACTCGCGCGCGATGGTGTCGGCAAGGATGCTGCGGGTGCCGGTGCCGATGTCCTGCGTCGCGGTGCTGGCGACGATGCGGCCGCCCTTGACCGCGACCTCGACCTTCACATTGGGCTGCCAGAGATAGAGCCAATAGCCGGTCGCGACTCCGATGCCGCGGCGATAGCGGCCGGTCTGCGATGGTTTGCGATTGCGCCAGATCTCGAGCCCGGAGGCCCAGTTGTAGAGCCGCTGACGGTTGGGATCGGGGTCCCAGCGCTTGCGCAGCGCGATTGGGTCGACCTTGAGCCGCAGCGCGGCCTCGTCGATCGATTGCTCGACCGCGAACGCCATCGGCGGACCGCCGGGGCCGCGGAAGGCGGCGCCGGGGGGCAGATTGCTGATGACGTCGAAATCCGAAAGATCCTTGGCCTCGGCCGGATAGATCAGCCGCGCTAGGCCCGCGATGGTCGAGTTGGTCGCGGCGCCCGTGTCGGCATGTGCGGTCACGGAGAGTGCTTTCAGCTTGCCCTCATCGGAAGGGAGCAGCGCGACCTTCAGTTCGGCGGCCGGCCGATAGCCGGCGACCGAGAGCTCTTCCTGCCGATCGTAGGCGACGCGCACCGGCGCTTTCGCCGCGCGCGCCAGCTCGATCGCGGCGATCGTCTCGGTACCGAGGCTCGACTTCGATCCGAAACCGCCGCCGACGTGTTCGGCGATCACGCGGACCTTGTCGTGATCGAGCTTGTAGCGTTTTGCGATCTGCTCCTTGAGGTGAAACACCTGCTGGGTCGAGGCGTGCAGGGTCAGCCGGTCGCCGTCGAAGCGCGCCACTGCGGCGTGCGGCTCGAGGCAGGCATGCTGCTGCGTGGCGGTGCGGAAGGTCGCTTCGACCAGCAGCCTGTTGCTCGCCTGGCGCGCCTCATCCACCCAGCTGCGCGCCTTCTTGGCGCGGGTCGAGAACACCGCGGTCGGGCCACGGATGTTCTGGTTCCACGGCGCCGGCCCGCCGGCCGCTTCCGAGACGTTGCCGGCGCGCTTGCGGCTCGCTTTGTCGAACACCACCGGCGCGCCGTCCTTGCGTCCGGCGTCGAGCCCGACCACCGCGGGCAACTTTTCGCAAGTCAGCTTGATCGCGGCGAGCGCTGCCAGCGCGGCCTCGCGATCGCTCGCTGCGACCGCCGCAATCGGCTCGCCGACATAGCGCACGATCTTGTCGTCGCCGAGCAGCGACACCGCGGTGACGCCGGCGAGCGCCCGTGCCGGTGCGAGATCGAGCGCGGTGATGCGCGCATGCGCCTCGCGCGAGCGCAGGATCAGGCCTTCGAGTTGGCCGTCATGCTTGATGTCGACGGTGTATTTCGCCGCGCCCGTCACCTTGTCGCGCGCTTCGATGCGGGGTGCTGCGACATTGTCGCCGTCGAAGCGTCCGGTGCAGGCATCCGCCACCGCGCGGAAGATCCCGTCATAGGCGCCGCAGCGGCAGAGATGGCCCGACAGCGCCGCGCCGATCTCCTCGCGCGACGGCACGGCCGTGCCCCGGGTTGCGCGCCATTGATCGCAGAACGCGACGGATTCCACGATGAAGCCCGGCGTGCAGAAGCCGCATTGCAGGGCGTCATGCGCCATGAACGCCTTCTGCACCGGATGCAGCCCGGCGGCACCGATGCCTTCCACTGTCGTCACCGCTTTGCCGGCGGCGGCCTGCGCCGGCATCAGGCAGCTTGTGACCGGCGCGCCATCGACCTGCACGGTGCAGGCGCCGCAGACGCCGGCGCCGCACACCAGCTTCGTGCCGGTGAGTTTGAGCTGGTCGCGCACGATGTCGATCAGGAGCGCGTCGGGATCGTCAGGCAGGGATTCGACGCGGCCGTTGACGGTCGTCGTGGTCATGACTGTCCTCCGATTATCCTGCGTGTCGGCTTGTTGCGGATTGCCGCCTTCCTGGCGGGCGGCTGTTGTGATTTCGACGAGGACTTTGTCTCGGATCTCGGCACAGCGCCGGCGCAGAGCGTCCGCACCATGATCGCCATGTCCTTCAGGAACGCATCGGCCGGCTGCATCGCCGGATATTGCGACTTCGCGGCGTGCATCGACATTTCGACCAGCCGCGCGAATTCCGCCGGCGACAGCCGCTGCGGCAGCATAAGCTGCTGCTTGCGCACGACCCGCGCGATGGTGGCGGCCATGCGCTCCGCGTGGCGCGCGGCATAGGTTTGATAGAGGTCGCGCGCGTGCACCAGGTGCTCGGAATACAATTCCTCGATATGCGGCGAGCCGTCCAGCGAGGCGATCATGGTCGAGATCCGCGCGGTCAGGCCCGCGGCGAGGATGTCGCCGAGATCGCCGCCCGCTGCCTCCGCCGCGGCGACGGTGCTGTCCTCGGCCGCGATGGCGCTCTCATGCACGCGCTCGATCACGGCGCGGAACAGCGCCTCCTTGGATTCGAAATGGTGATAGAGCGCCTGCCGCGTCAGGCCGGCCGCCTCGGCGACCTGCTCGATCGAGGAGCGGCGAAAGCCGTGCCGGCGGAAGACCAGCATGGTGGCATCGAGAATCCGGGTTTTCGGTTCCATTTGACGATTTTGACAATTTCAGGAGAACTGTCAAATCGCGATTTGGTGAGGGAGCGCCCGCGCCGCCCGTGCCTGTGTGAGCGGCGTCACGGATGGTCGCGCGCCGGCTGCGTAAAGCTTCGTCATGCGAGGGCGAGCCCGATCGCCCGGCGCTTGCGAGGATACGGACATGACACAGGTCTATTTCCATTGCTCGAATACGCGCGGCGTGCTGATGGATCGCCGCGGCACGTCGGTGGCCAGCCTCTCCGAGGCCTGCGAGGCGGCGACCTGCATGATGCGCTCGCTGGTTGCGACGGACAGTCTGGAAGATTGGCGCGATTGGGCCGTGCATGTCAGCGACGAGGACGGCGAGGAGATCGTGATCCTGCCGTTTGCATTCGTTCTCGGCAAGCCGCACTGAGGGCGAGCCATGCCGTCGTTGCAGCCGTCATTGTCATCTCTTCGCCGCGGCATGAATGCGATTACGGCCGGCTGGCGCAATTTGATCGCACGAGTTCGCGATCCCTACCGGCCCGAGCTGCACTACATGCGCGGGCCGGGCCCCAAATGGCATGCGAAGCATCCCGTTCAGGCTGTGCTGGTTGGTTGATGCAGACCCGATCGCGTCGATTCGATTTAGAACGCTCCTAAGAAATCGCGCCGACAGCCGAGGCGCATCGTCGCAGTTCCCCGCAATTCTCGTTGCGCGATCGCAACACGATTGCCGATAAGCCCCACACTGGACGAGTTCTAATCGCCGCGCGGCTGCGCGCGTCGTTCATCGTGTTAGTGACGGCAGCAATGGAGACTTTGGAATTCAGGTAACGAAATTGACTGCGACGACCAAATCCCTGCGGCGGTGGGGCGCCGTCCACAAATGGACCAGCCTGATCTGCACCTTGTTCATGCTGCTGTTGTGCATCACCGGCCTGCCGCTGATCTTCCACGACGAGATCGACGATCTTCTGCACAGTTCGGTCAAGCCGGCCGACGTGCCGGCCGGCACGCCGCCGGCCGATCTCGACCATTTGCTCGCCAACGCGCTGGCGCGGGCGCCGGGCAAGGTGCCGCATTTCCTGATCTGGGATCGCGACGAGCCCGGCGCGATCTGGGTCAGCGTCGGTCCGACGATCGACGCCGATCCGACCAACAATTTGCTGGTCCGGATGGACACCCATAGCGGCGCCTATCTCGATTCGCCCGATGTCACCGGCCGCTTCACCTACATCATGCTGAAGCTGCACACCGACATGTTCGCGGGCCTCCCGGGGAAACTGTTCCTCGGCTTCATGGGAATCCTGTTCTGTGTCGCGATCATTTCCGGCATCGTGGTCTATGCGCCGTCGATGCGGAAGCTGCGCTTCGGCACCTACCGCGCAAAACGGACCCGCGTCGTGCGCTGGCTCGACGTCCACAATCTCGCCGGCATCCTGCTGGTGGCCTGGACGCTGGTGGTCGGCTTCACCGGTGTCATCAACACCTGGGCCGATCTCGTGCTCAAGATGTGGCAATTCGGCCAGCTCGCCGAAATGACCGCGCAGTACAAGGACCGGCCGGTGCCCTCGAAGCTGACCTCGCTGAACGGCGCGGTCGAGGTGGCGCGGCATGCGGTGCCCGGCATGACGCCGAGCTTCGTCGCCTTCCCGGGGACGCTGTTCAGCAGCAAGAGCCACTATACGGTGTTCCTCCATGGCGATACGCCGCTGACCTCGCGGCTGCTGAAGCCCGCTTTGATCGATGCCGAAACCGGCACGCTAACCGACAGCCGCGACATGCCCTGGTATGTCTCGACGCTGTATATCTCGCAGCCGCTGCATTTCGGCGATTACGGCGGCATGCCGCTGAAGATCGTGTGGGCACTGCTCGACATCCTCACCATCTTCATCCTGGTGACCGGCGTGTATCTATGGATGCGCCGGCGCCGGGCAGGCGTCAGCCAGGAGCGCGCCATCGCCAACGCAGCGTCGATCGACAGCCCCGCACTCATGTCGTGACGTCCGCATGCTCGCACATCGCTCATTGACCCGGATCTTCGCCGCACCGCTCGTGATCGCGATCGTGAGCACGGTCGGACTGATCAGCGCGCTGGTCGGCGACGGCTGGTGGGATGCCGTCTCCTGGGCCGCGCTCGGCCTGCCTGTGCTGCTCTATCTCGTGTTCATCTGGCGGCGCCGGCCGAACTGAAGCTCGCATCTTACGATGCGATCCGACCTCTCCCCGCACGCGGGGCGAGGTGAAGCGGAGTCCGTTCGACGTTCTAGATCAGCGCTTCCGCGCGCAACGTCATTTCGATCTCGCCAAGGATGCGCGCCAGCCGCTCGGCCCATGCGGTTTCGCCGGCCTGGTCGGAGATCAGGTCCTGGCGGATTTCGATGCCCGAATTCATCAGGCCGCGCTGCTCGCCATGCACCGGGATCGTGTAGTCGGTCTCGTCGCTGACCGCATAGGGCTCGTTGTCGCCGACCACGAGATCGCCCTCGCTGCGCAGATGCTTCAGCAGCAGCGGCGGCAGGGCCTTGTCGTGGTGATACAGCGTGCCGATGTGCCAGGGCCGCGCGATGCCGGCATAGACCGGCGTGAAGCTGTGCAGCGACACCAGCACCGTCGGCATGCCCTGGCGCGTGCGCGCGTCGATGATCTCGTCGATGCGCGCGTGATAGGGATCGAAGATCTGCGCGCGGCGCAACTCCGCGGCCTCGCGCGACAGGCCTTCATTGCCGGGCACCGTGGTGGCTTCGCTGATCAGCGGCACCGAGCTTGCGACATGCGGCGGGCGGTTGCAGTCGATCACGAGCCGCGAGTAGCGCTGTGCGATCAAATGCACGCCGAGCAGGTCGGAGAGCTGGGTTGCGACGCCGGCGATGCCGATGTCCCAGGCGATGTGCCGGACCAGCTCGGTTTCGGGCAGACCGAGATCGCCGAGCGGGGCGGGAATCAGCCTGCCGAAGTGATCGCAGGTGAATAGGAACGGTGAGCGGCCGGCAGCATTACGTTCAAGAACCGGTGAGACATCGGTGCTTGCGAGCAACAGAGATGAACCACCACCGTAATTCACGGGCCTTTTTCCTCAACTTTGCCTATTCAAGCGGCATGCTGGTCTGGAATCGAGCAGCTTTCTCTATAGATTATAATGTCCGGAATCACGATGATTGTTTGAAGATGCCGCTGCTGACTATCCATCACAAGACCGTTTATCGCTACGCGCGCCCGGTGGCGTTCGGCGAACACCGCATCATGCTGCGCCCCCGCGACGGCCATGATCTGCGCGTGCTCGACAGCGCGCTTGTGATCGATCCGCAGCCGATGTCGCTGCGCTGGATCCACGACGTGTTCGGCAACAGCGTGGCGATCGCCTCCTTCGACGAGCGCGCCGACACGCTGTCCTTTGTCTCGACCGCGACGGTGGAGCACAATCCGGCCGACACGTTTGCGCTGACGCCGGACGACCCTGCGTACTTCTATCCGTTCCTCTACGACGATGAGGAATTCCCCGATCTGCAGCAGTTCATCACGCCGCAATATGGCGATCCGAACGGCGAGCTGTCGGCCTGGGCGCGGAGCTTCCTCGATGTCGAGGCGCCGACGCTGACTTTCAAGATCCTCAGCGACATGACCCATGGCATTCGCGAGGCGTTCAGCTATCGCAAGCGCTACGAGCAGGGCACCCAGCATCCGCTCGACACGCTGCGCACGAAGTCCGGCACCTGCCGCGACTATGCGCTGTTCATGATCGAGGCGCTGCGCCGGCTCGGCATCGCCGCGCGCTTCGTCTCCGGCTATCTCGCGATGCCGCCCGGCAGCGCGCATGGCTATGTCGGCGGCGGCTCGACCCACGCCTGGGTGCAGGTCTATCTGCCGAGCGCGGGCTGGATCGAATTCGATCCGACCAACGGCATCGTCGGCACGCGCGATCTGATCCGCGTCGCGGTGGCGCGCGATCCGCGCCAGGCGGTCCCGCTGCATGGCGTCTATCTCGGTGCCGCGGATGCATTCCTGGCGATGGACGTCGACATCAAGGTGGTGTCGGTCGGCGAGAGCGTGACGGAGCAGGAGACAGCCTGACGATGCAGATCAAGGTCGGCTTCGAGATCACCTACACGGCGGCGCAGCCGACCCCGATGGTGATCATGCTGTCGATCCATCCGTCGCGCTATGCCGACGTCGTCGGCACCGAGCGCATCTCGACCGAGCCGGATGTTCCGATCGGGCTTTATCGCGACGGCTTCGGCAATGTCTGCGGCCGTCTGGTCGCCCCTAGCGGTGGCGTCACCTTCCGCGGCAGCGCGCTGGTGCGCGATTCCGGATTGCCTGACGTCGTCAATCCGGCGGCCCAGCAGATTCCGATCGAGCAATTGCCCGACGACATGCTGCTCTATCTGATGCCGAGCCGCTATTGCGAAACCGACAAGCTGACCGACATCGCCTGGTCGCTGTTCGGCAATACGCCGCCGGGCTGGGCGCGGGTGCAGGCGATCACCGATTTCGTGCATCACCACGTGACGTTCGGCTACCAGCACGCCCATCACATGAAGTCGGCGCATGACGTCTATGAAAGCCGCGCCGGCGTCTGCCGCGACTTCGCGCATCTGGCGCTCACCTTCTGCCGCTGCATGGGCATTCCGGCGCGCTACTGCACCGGTTATCTCGGCGACATCGGGGTGCCGCCGGATCCCGCGCCGATGGATTTTTCCGGCTGGTTCGAGGTCTATCTGTCCGGCCAGTGGTACACCTTCGATGCCCGCCACAATGTGCCGCGGATCGGCCGCATCCTGATGGCGACCGGCCGCGACGCCGCCGACGTCGCGCTGACCACGAGCTTCGGCCGCATGACGCTGGCGAAGTTTGTGGTGGTGACGGATGAGGTGGTGGCCTAGCGTCGTCGGCCTTTTTCTGTCATTCCGGGGCGGTGCGCAGCATCGAACCCTCAGGTGCGCAATTGCGCACCGAGAATCTCGAGATTCCGGGTTCGCGTCTGCGACGCCCCGGAATGACCAGGTATCGATGACCTCCGACCTTCTTTTCGTCTACGGCACGCTGATGCGCGGCTTCGACCATCCGATGGCGAAGCTGCTCGCGGGCAATGCCGAATTTCTTGGATCAGCGCAGTGCCGCGGCCGGCTCTATCTGGTGAAGCATTATCCGGGCCTCGTCGTGTCGGACGATGCCGCCGACATCGTGCACGGCGAATTGTTCCGCCTGCGCGAGCCTGAGGCCATGCTGCGCGAATTCGACATGTATGAAGCTTGCGGCGACGGCTTTCCGCCGCCGACCGAATATCTCCGCGAGCTGCTCACGGTCACGCTCGCCGACGGCAGCGTGCGCGAGGCGTGGACCTATCTCTACAATTGGCCGGTCGTCGAGCTGCCGCGGATCGCGTCGGGAAAATTCCTGGAGCACTAAAACGCGATGTGATTTGGTTGAATCATCATCGCGCTTTGGCTTCTTATTTGAGCATGGTCTTTCGGAAAACCGCTTCGCACTTTTCCGGATCGTGCTCTCGCTGCTTCAGATTTCCCGCTCGACGCGGATGTCGACCTCGCGCTCGACGAAGCTCCATTCCTCGGTCGCGCGCAGCATGCCGGCCAGCTCGTCGAACAGGCTGATATGATCGGGTGCGAACTCGAACCAGGTCAGGAAGTCGAATGGCATACCGAGGTCGCGGCAGTGAAACAGCTGGCGGGCGATGGCAGGAAGGAATTTCATTGTGCCCGAGATGTGGTGCGACTTGTCCTCGAAGATCTTGCGCCGCTCTTCCTGCGTCAGCTCCCACCACGCCGCGGATTTCCGGATCGGGATCAGCGCCGCGTGCGTCGCCTCGCTGCGGCCGAGCCCCGCCTGCACGGCGGTGAGCTTCTCGCGCTCTTCCTTCTCGGTGTAGCGCAGATTGCTGACGACGCCGGCGAGCCGCCAGGAGGTCTGCGCCGGCAACAGCGGCAGCGCGATCGACTCGCTCGCAACGATTGACAGCGCCGCGACCTTCGGCAGCGTCTCGCCCTTGACCCGCGCGATGGAGGTGACTTGCCAGCCGCCGCTTTGCCCGCCTCTGAATGTCGTGAACATGGCCTATCCAATCCCGGAAGCGGGGAGGGGGCAAGGTGGCTGAAACGTCTCTCCACCGAGGAATCCGGGGTAGCCCGGTGGGCGTCAGGGCCTGTGAATAGGTCGGAAAAATCCTACATTCTTCGTCCAATGGGCGGATGCCCCTATATGGCTAGCCGGTTGACCTGCGACTCACCGGATACCACGCTAAAACCGACCCATGCGTTTCACGCCCGAATTCCTCGATGAACTGCGCGCCCGGCTTCCGGTCTCGGAAGTCGTGGGCCGGCGCGTCAAGCTGAAGAAGGCCGGACGGGAGTGGAAGGGGCTGTCGCCGTTCCAGCAGGAGAAGACGCCGTCGTTCTTCGTCAACGACCAGAAGCAGGCCTGGTTCGACTTCTCGTCCGGGCTGAACGGCAACATCTTCGACTTCCTGATGAAGACCGAGGGCGTCACGTTTCCCGAAGCGGTGGAGCGCCTCGCCGCGATGGCGGGTGTTCCGCTGCCGGCCGTGACGCCCGATGCGGCACGGCACGAACAGCATCGCCGCACCCTGTACGACGTCATGGAACTGGCGACCAAGTTCTTCGCCGATACGCTGGCCTCGCGCCACGGCGCCAAGGCGCGCGGCTATCTCGCCGACCGCAGCATCTCGCCGGCGACCCAGCTCCAGTTCCGGATGGGTTATGCGCCGCCGGATCGTTTCGCACTGAAGGAGCACCTCGGCGCGCAGGGCATTTCCACCGAGGACATGGTGGAAGCGGGGCTTCTGGTGTCCGGCGAGGACAAGCCGGTGCCGTTCGATCGCTTCCGCGACCGCGTCATGTTTCCGATCACGGATGGTCGCGGCCGTGTCATCGCGTTCGGCGGCCGCGCGCTGGAGAAGGACGTTCCGGCCAAGTACCTGAACTCGCCGGAAACCACGCTGTTTCACAAGGGCGACAATCTCTACAACCTGTTCACCGCGCGGCAGGCCGCGCATGACGGCGCTCAGCTGATCGTCGTCGAAGGCTATGTCGACGTCATCGCGATGGTGACGTCAGGCTTTCCCGGCGCCGTCGCGCCGCTCGGCACCGCGCTGACCGAGAACCAGCTCGCGCTGCTCTGGAAGATGGTCGACGAGCCGATCCTCTGCTTCGACGGCGACCGTGCCGGCCAGAAGGCGGCGTATCGTGCTGCGGACCTCGCCCTGCCGCAGCTCAAGCCCGGCAAGAGCCTGCGCATCGCGCTGCTGCCGGAAGGACAGGACCCCGACGATCTCGCCCGCTCTGGCGGTCGTGCCGCGATCGAGGAGGTGATCTCGGTCGCGCGCCCGCTCGCCGACCTGATCTGGTCGCGCGAGATCGAGGGCGGCAATTTCGATACGCCCGAACGCCGCGCAGCGCTGGAGGCGCGGATCGGCGAGCTCACCAATGGCATCCGCGACGAGGTGGTGCGGCGCTATTACCGGCAGGACTTGCAGGAGCGGCTGCAACGCAGCTTTGCCCCGGAAGGCGGTCGTGGCGGTTACGGCCGCGGCGGCTATGGCCGGGGCAATTTCGGCGGCGGCCGCGGCGGCGAATCACCCCGCGCCTTTGCCCCCCGTAGCCCGGCCCAGGGCGGGCGGTTCGCGCCCAAAGGGGCCGCACCGGCCCTTTCCCGTGGACCCTATCAGGCCGCGAGCCCCCAGCTCGCCAACAGCCCGATCATGCGCGGCCAGCGCAGCGCGATCTCCCGCCGCGAGGCGCTGATCCTGCAATCGCTGATCAACCACCCCTGGCTGCTGCACGATCATCTCGAGGAGGTGGCGGCGCTGGAGCTCGCCCATCCCGAAGCCCACAAGCTCAGGGCCGCCATTATCGCGGCCTTTGCCCACGATCATCACCACTCCCCGGACGCCGAGGAGCAGGCCGAGAAGATGCGGGCCGATCTCGAAGCAGGCGGATTATCGCAGATTCTTCAAAGGGTTGAGCGGGCGATCACAACCCAGGCGGTGTGGGGCGCACAGATTGGCGCGGCACGCGAGGATGTTTTATCGACCTGGCGTCAACTGGTTGCCTTGCATCAGAAAACCCACGCCTTACTTAGGGAAAGAAAAGATGCGGAAGCGGCTTTGGCTGAAGACTCCAGCGAGGCTAATCTGGCATGGTTGCAGGATATCCAGGCCCGGATGGCAGAAGCCGACGGCACCGAAGCCCTGATTGAAGGGTTCGGCGAATTATCGGGCCGGTTCCAGCGTAATGTCTGATAACAAAAATGCTGCGGACGGCGCCGGCCGCACCCGCAAAAAGACTCGCCAAATCCATGGTTTGGCTGCAAAAACAGGGTTAAGCGAAACTTAATAGCCTCGCGGCTATTCAAGATTGGAAACCGTCGAGACGGATGACAGGGGTGGCGAGGTCTTGCGCCGCCCTTTGTGCGTCGAGAGAGTAAATCTAGATATCATGCCGATGTGTGCGCGTGGCGCCATTTTGCATGACCGCGTTTCGGGAGCTTAGTGAATGGCCACCAAGGCAAAGACGCTGCAGGTTAAGGACAAGGAAAAAGACGACAAGGCAGCGGATGCTCCTGAGAAGGATTCCGCTGACGCGCCGTCGCCGTTGCTCGACCTGTCGGATGCCGCGGTGAAGAAGATGATCAAGCAGGCCAAGAAGCGCGGCTTCGTGACCTTCGATCAGCTCAACGAAGTGCTGCCCTCCGACACGACGTCGCCCGAACAGATCGAAGACATCATGTCGATGCTCTCAGACATGGGCATCAACGTCACTGAGGCCGACGATAGCGAAGGCGAGGACGAGAAGGACGACGGCGACGACGAGACCGACAACGAGCTCGTCGAGGTCACGCAGAAGGCCGTCACCGAGGTCAAGAAGTCGGAGCCCGGCGAGCGCACCGACGATCCCGTGCGCATGTATCTGCGCGAGATGGGCACGGTGGAATTGCTCTCCCGCGAAGGCGAAATCGCAATCGCAAAGCGCATCGAGGCCGGCCGCGAGGCGATGATCGCGGGGCTGTGCGAAAGCCCGCTGACCTTCCAGGCCATCATCATCTGGCGCGACGAGCTCAACGAAGGCAAGATCTTCCTCCGCGACATCATCGATCTCGAAGCCACCTATGCCGGCCCGGAATCGAAAGGCGGCATCAATCCGAACCTGATCGGCAACAACGGTGCCGAAGGCGCGGCTGCTGAAGGCAATGGCGGCGATGCGCAAGCCAGCGCGCCGGCCCATGTCGCGCCGCCGGCAGCTCCGCCGTCGCCGACCCCGTTCCGCGCCGCGCCGGCCGGTGGCGAAGCCGGCGGCGAGGAGAAGGATCCCGCCGAGGCCGCCGCCGAAGGCGACATGGACGACGACGAGTTCGAGAACCAGATGTCGCTCGCGGCCATCGAGGCCGAGCTGAAGCCGAAGGTGGTCGAGACCTTCGACAAGATCGCATCCGAGTACAAGAAGCTGCGGCGCCTGCAGGAACAGGACATCGCCAACCAGCTGCAGAGCGAGTCGCTGTCGCCCTCGCAGGAGCGCAAGTACAAGAAGCTGAAGGACGAGATCATCGTCGAGGTGAAGTCGCTGCGCCTCAACCAGGCCCGCATCGATTCGCTGGTCGAGCAGCTCTACGACATCAACAAGAAGCTGGTTTCGTTCGAGGGCCGCCTGCTGCGCCTCGGCGACAGCCACGGCGTCGCCCGCGAGGACTTTTTGCGCAACTATCAGGGGTCCGAACTTGACCCCCGCTGGCTCAACCGTGTCTCGAAGCTCTCGGCCAAGGGCTGGAAGAACTTCGTCCATCACGAGAAGGACCGCATCAAGGACCTGCGCCACGAGATCCAGTCGCTGGCGGCGCTCACCGGGCTCGAGATCGGCGAATTCCGCAAGATCGTGCACGGCGTGCAGAAGGGCGAGCGCGAGGCCCGTCAGGCCAAGAAAGAGATGGTGGAAGCCAACCTCCGTCTCGTGATCTCGATCGCCAAGAAATACACCAACCGCGGCTTGCAGTTCCTCGACCTGATCCAGGAAGGCAATATCGGCCTGATGAAGGCGGTCGACAAGTTCGAGTACCGCCGCGGCTACAAGTTCTCGACCTACGCCACCTGGTGGATCCGGCAGGCGATCACCCGTTCGATCGCCGACCAGGCCCGCACCATCCGCATCCCCGTGCACATGATCGAGACGATCAACAAGATCGTCCGCACCTCGCGCCAGATGCTGAACGAGATCGGCCGCGAGCCGACCCCGGAAGAGCTCGCCGAGAAGCTCGGCATGCCGCTGGAGAAGGTCCGCAAGGTCCTCAAGATCGCCAAGGAGCCGCTGTCGCTCGAAACGCCGGTGGGTGACGAAGAGGATTCGCATCTCGGCGATTTCATCGAGGACAAGAACGCGATCCTGCCGATCGATGCGGCGATCCAGTCCAATCTGCGCGAGACCACGACGCGCGTCTTGGCCTCGCTCACGCCGCGCGAAGAGCGCGTGCTGCGCATGCGCTTCGGCATCGGCATGAACACCGACCACACGCTGGAAGAGGTCGGCCAGCAGTTCTCGGTCACGAGAGAGCGCATCCGCCAGATCGAAGCCAAGGCGCTGCGCAAGCTGAAGCACCCGTCGCGGTCGCGCAAGCTGCGGAGCTTCCTCGATAACTAAGTCGATCGGTATTCATCGAAACAAGAACGGCGGGCCCAGGCCCGCCGTTTTTTGTTTGTAGGATTCGTCATTCCGGGGCGGCGCGTAGCGCCGAGCCCGGAATCCATTCTACCGCGAAACGCGCGGCCCGATGGATTCCGGGCTCGCGCTTTGCGCGCCCCGGAATGACGAAAGAAATGGCGATCGGCGATGACCGAATGGGTGGTCGGTTCGCGTCACGCTACTTCTTCTTCGTCCCAACCCGCTCGATGCTCTTGATCTCGAGCGGCGGGCGGCCGCCCTTTTCGGCGATCTCGCGGTCCTGGTCGCGCAGGAAGGCGCGCACCGGCTCGTCGCCGTCGAGCCCGCCCAACAGCTCCGAGGGCACGCGGCGGTTGGAGCGCTGCGAGCCGTCTTCATAGAAGACGTTGAAGAAGGCGAATTCGCCTTTGGGATTGGTCCCGGGTTTTTTCGGCATGCGCGGCTTGTCCTCGATCGTGCGGCTGAAGTCAAAGCAAATCGCGCTAGTGTCAATGCTGATCTGCGGTGCGCGAGCGGGCGTATCGGCGTGAATTCGATGCGGCCTTGCCACGCGTCGTCAAAGATTCCTTCTGGACACGATCCTTTGCCGAGATCAAGATTGCGCGGCAACCGGAGGTGGTATCCCATGATGTCCGACGACATGGCCGCAGCACTGGACGGCAGGCTCAGCGAGCTCAAGACGGCTTGGGGACTCGACGGGCTGACCATACGACGAACACTGAGCGGCAAGTCGGGTGCGGACGTGCTGCTCGTCGATTCAAAGGGATCCTATGACGGCTCCGCGATCCTGAAAATTTTCCCTGAGGGGCAGACCGCAGAAATTTCCCGCCATCATGAAGCGATCGATGAGGGGGGAGCGTTCGCCGAGAAGCGCTTTCCCAAGCTTGCGCGCCAGCACGAGGGCGGAGGTGGTCGGCCGCGCTGATGACCATCGCCGGAGACGGCCTGAAATATGTCGATCCGCTAGCGGACGTCACGGAAGCAGAGCGGACCAAGGCGATCGGAGAGGTGCTGCAGGGAATCCTTGCCGGCTGGAACAACGATGCCAGGGCCGCGGATGATACCTCCGCCTACGACCTGATCAGTCAATGGCTCGGATCGAAGCTCAATGTCGGCGGGCGGCTGGATCAGGTGTTTGAGACGATGACCGGGCTCGACAGATCGGTAAAGGGCTTTCGGGATGTCGATCTCGAGTTGCCGAACCCGCTTGCCTGTTCAGCTCCCAGTTCGCCGCTTCGAAGCATCAAGTTCTCGCCGATCGTCGGTCGCGGTCATGGAGATTTGCACGGCCGCAACATCCTCATTCACGCCCCGGGCGGCACCGAAACAAGCTTCTACCTAATCGATTTCGAGCACTATCGAAGGCCCGTCGCGCTGCTGTTCGATCTCGCCTATCTCGAAATATCCCAGTTCCTATCCATGCGGTCCACGGCTTCCCGCGCGAGGTGGCTGGACCTCGTCAGCGTGACGGCGCGGCTGCTGAGTCGATCAGACGCCATCGGTGCCTCTAAGCATGCCGATGACGAGGGGTTGATCCGCTTTTCGGGAATGATCCGGGACAATCTGTTCTCCTGGCAGGCGGGGCGGTTTCCTAGCCGCAGAGAGGACGTGGAACGACAGTATCGCCTTGCCTGCATCGCGGCGGGACTTAACTACGCCAGCAAAAGATCCCTGGATCAAACTCAGGCGCAGTCGACCAAGCTGAAGGAGTTTGCCTTCCTCTACGCCGCTCAGCATCTGAAGGAACTCTATCAATTCGAGCGCATCGCCCTTCCACAAGGCGAGCAGATGCGATCCATGCAGATCCGGGCAAGCGACAATACTTGGCGCGAGGTCTGGCGGGCGGCAGACAGCTTCAACTCGGCGCGAAATGCCTACGTCCTGGTCGCCGGCACCGCTGTTCGTCGTTTGGCGCCAGAGGAGCGCGAGGCAATCACCCGTTTACCGTGGTCGCTGGTGATCGACTTCGATTCAGCTAGCGACGGCAGCAGTCTTTCCGAAGCGGCGCAGGCCGGAAAGAGAAACATCAGGGGGGTTCATCGGATCCTTTCCTCACAGTCCGAGGTAGACGTGAATTTCAATGTCGGTGTCGCTTGGTTTATGGCCGATGGATGGCAGCGCGTCGCGACTAGCATCCCCGCGTCGACCGGCGAGTGGCGCAGGACGATGCCGCGCGAGCTTCGCAGGCTGGCGACAAAGGTCCGCGCGCAAACGACGCCTCGGCCACTCACGGTGGTTTTCCTCGCCGAGGCAATAGACCCGAGCCGGTTGCGTGGGGTGTACGCAGCGCTTACCGAACAAGTCGAGAATGTCAAGGTCGTCGTCGTGGAAAACGGCCCCAACGACAAGACGTCCGAGATACTGACAGAAGAGGGCGCATCCCCCGAACGGATCGCTTGCCGCTACAACGATCTTGCTATCGGCATCTCCGAGATGATCGGCGATCCTGAAATCGAAGTGACCATTCGCATCCCTGCCCGCTCCGACGATAGTTCGAAGTTGACCAAGGTCGCGATACAGCCCGACCTTTATGCAAAGTTTTCGGAATCGATCGAGCTCGTGCACGACGGATTGGCACGTTCCGATTTGGAGAAGAATGTCAACGGGCCGAGCTTCCGCGACGGCGCCGAGGTCTCTTGGCAGGATCTCAATCGCAGCCTCGACGTGCCTCGCGACGTCACCAACGAGATTCGCGCTCAACTCACCAGGCTGCTGGACGATCTCCGCGCGGTAGCCGTCAGCCTGCGCCACAAACCCGGCGCGGGCGCAACGACGGTGGTCAGGCGGCTGGCGTGGGATCTGAGGAATCTCTATCCGACTATTCTCATTAAGTCGTTCAACAACTTGACGGTTGATCATATCGACACGGTTTCTCAGCTTTCCGGATTGCCGATCTTCATCGTTGCCGAGCAGGCGAGACTGTTGGATACCGACAGGGACCGGTTGTTTTCGGAACTTAGAAGCCGCAACCTGAACTTCGTCTTTCTGGACGTTGTGCGGTCGCGTCACCTTTCGCCCGGGGGAGCGTTGTCCTACCTGCTGGAAGACCAGATGGTGGCCAGCGAGGCCCAGCGATTCTATGAGCGCTATGTACAATGGTGTGCCGCGAACCGCAGGGGCGAGTTGCAGCGGCTGACGACGGACACAAATCTCAGCGATTTTCGATCGCCTTTTTTTTACAGCCTGTATGCTTTCGAAAACAAGTTCAACAATGTCCAGGATTATGTCTCGGCGTATTTCGATGAACTGTCGGACGAACAGCGTGAGCTGCTAGCGTTTCTTGCGCTGATCAGCGTCTATTCGCAGCAGGCATTGCCATTTTCATCACTGAAGATCATGTCGCGGTCCGACTTGCCGGCCGAAGTTCGTCTGTCCGAAGTGCTGGGCGAGGCCGCGAACAAGCTGGTGCTGTTCAATGGTACCGAGCTCAAGATCGTCCACCCGCGGATCGCCAGGGAAATCTTGCAGCGGCATCTACGCCCCGAAGACTGCGCACATAGCAGCGACTGGAAGGCGCTTCTACCTGGCTTCTGTGTCCAATTCATCGAACGAATTGCCAACAAGGCGCATTTCGACAGTGAGATTATTGAAGGCATCCTGACCTATCTCTTCATCGTGCGAACCGAGTTCGGCGAAGAGCGTGCTCATTTCTCGGAGCTTGTGGAGGATATCCCTGAAGCGAGCCGGCGACGCGTGCTCGCCGCGTTGTGTGAGAAGTTCGACAGCAACCCGCATTTTTGGCATCATCTGGGGAGATTATTGCTCTTCCAGCGCTCTGATTCTTATCGAGTGGCTGCGGAATGCTACGAGAAGGCCATCGCGCTTAGTGACCTTGACGGTACGCACCACCACGGGCTTGGCATGGTCTATCGAGACGAGGTGCGCGCCTTGATATGGCCCTACCTCGGGCCGCACGAGACCCTGAACGAGCGGCTCCAGATCATCAAGCCGACCTACCAAGCTGCCGCGAAATCCTTCGAGCGTGCGCGCGAGCTCAGTGCCACTGACGCCTATCCGAGGGTCAGTCATATTCAGATGATCACCCGGACGATCGAGGAACTGCTCAAGAAATCTGACGTCAAGACCTATTCCGAACTGCTAGATCGACGCGACGCCGTCGCTGAGTGGTGTGTTCAGGAATTGTCGGTCGCGCAAACCCTCGTTGAGGATGTCAGATTCATCAATGCCGAGCGGCAACCCAATCGGATCGAGGTCGAGGCCGCCGGGAAGGTCGACGAGTTCTTTGACAATTTCGATTCGGTCGTCAAGGGCCTGACCGCGTTGCTTGATCGTGGAATTGGCGGGGCGACTACGGTTAGGCGTTCTCTGGCCCGCTGCTATCTCCGGCAGGCGTCGGGAAATCTGTCGCAGCTGGATCAGGCTCGCGCACGTCGCGTGGTCGAGCTTACGCAAAAGAACCTTGCTGCCAATCCGCGGTCTGGCGATGACCTGCGCTTATGGATCCAGGCCTTCCGCTTGCTGCCCGAATTCACCATCGGCGAGGCCATCGAGCGGTTCAGCCACTGGGCGGAGGACGCTGGCGCGATCGATGCCTGGTACTATCTCTATATCTTTCATTTCCTGAACTCGGTGCGAGGCGCGAGGTCCAGTCTCGACGAGGCGAAGCGATACATCGAGCGGTGCAGGAAGGGCGCGCCGGAACTGGTGTCGAAGCGCTCGTTCGAATGGATCGCCGCCGACAGGTTGAGGCGCCCGTGCCCACTGCTGAACCACCTGGAACTCGGTCCGTGGCGGGCGCAGGAAGATCTGTTTGCGCACAACGACCGGCTGCAGCCGCAGACGGGAATTATCGTCGACATCTCGAAGGGGACCAGCGGGAAGATCGACGTCAATGGACTGAGTGCCTTCTTTGCGCCGACGCGCGGACGCCTCAACCGCGCCACCTACTTGAATGCGCAGGTGACGTTCTATCTCGGCTTCAGCTACGAAGGGCTCCGTGCATGGAACGTGCAGCCTTCGCGGGGTTGATGCGGAGGCTGCGTGGCCGGTGCGCCGGGCCGCCGAGTTTGGCGCTCGGTCGAGAGTTCAGCGGTGCATGGGGGCCGCCATTCTCAGCAAATCGGCTTCGCATCTGGCCACGCGGTGGGGGGCGGCCGCCTTTTTGGGCGATCCCGCGGACCTGATCGCGCGGGACGGCGCACCGGTTCGTCACCGTCGAGCCCGCCCAGTAGCGCCGACGGACGCGGACGACATATACGCCTCAGCCCTCGAACAGCACGAATGCCGCCCACACGCTGGCGTCGGCCGAACCCGCGACCTTGCCGTCGCGCGCATCGCGTCGGGTCTGGCGCAGCGCATCCGAATAGGTCAGGCCTGCCGCGAGGTGCTCGTAGAAGCGCACGGTGAAGTTCGCGGTGCCTTCGTCGGCGACCGGCCACAGCGTCAGCAGCGCGCGGCGCACGCCGGCGATGCCGAGCGCGGTCGGCAGGCCGCGCAGGCCGCTGACGAAACTCTCGTCGCCGCGGCCGGTCTCGCAGGCCGACAGCACCAGCAGATCGAGCCCGGACAGGTCCCAGTCCATCACTTCGAAGGCGTAGAGATAGCCGTCCTTGTCGTCGCGCAGCGGCCAGCGGCTATCGCCGGCGCCCGACAGCACGATCCCGCTCTGCCACAGCGTATCGAGGCCGGACGCGGTGCTGTCGTGATAGAAGCCGTGCGTCGCCAGATGCGCGATGCGCACCCTTCCGATCGCCCCGCGCAGCGCGGCTTCGCTGACGCCTTGCCCGGTCATCATCTCGACCGGCGCGCCGCGGGCGCGGGCGAGCTTGGCGATCGCCTCGATCTCGGTCTTCGTGCCGGGTAGCGGCATCGGACCCGGCACGCCGTATTCGATGCCGCCGGCGAGCAGCATCGCGCCGGTCCTGTCGAGCGTCTCGCGCGCATGGATCGCGATCAGCGCGTCGGGGCTGGTCAGCATCCGGATCGTGGTGCGGTCCTCCAGCAGGCCGCCATCGGCGCCCGGCAGCAGCGCGAACGGCACGGCAAACAGGAAACCGTCCGGCACCACATAGAGCGTGGTCTTGTCCTTCAGCAGCGGCTCCAGCGGCGCCAGCAGCCGCGCGCGCAGAGTCTGGAAGCGGCCCTTGGCGTCGGACGCCTTGCTATCGGTTGCCTTGTTGTCGGCATCAGCCACGCTGGCCCGCGTCGAGCGCAGCCGCGCGATCTCGGTGCGCACGCCGGTGTCGACCATCCGGCCGGGATCGCCGAGGTCGACCACGCGCGGCTCGCTCATTGCGGTCTCGACGATGGCGTAGAGCACGGTCGCCGCCAGTGGCTCCTTCGCCTGCCGGTCCGCCTTCCACTGCCGGGTGATGAAGTAGTTGACCACGGCCTCCTGCGGTCCGAGCAGCCGCGATGGCCGGATCGGATCCTGCGGCAGCTTCACGCCGATCGCGTCGAGCCGCTTGTTGAGCGCCTTCTCGGCCGCGTCCTGCCGCCCCCACACCGACCGCGCCCAGTCGTCGAGATTGCCCGACGAGAACAGCTCCTGCTTCTCGCCATTGAGCCGCAGCGCCGCGCGCAGCAGCGTCGCGGTCTCTTCGTCCTTGCCGGCCATTTGCGTCTCGAGCTGGCGCAACGCCGTGGCGTCGCCGCCACCGAGCGTCTTCCAGCGCAGCACGGCGGCGGCAAACGCCGGCTGCGCCACCGATGAGCCGGCTCCGGTGGCGAAGCGGCCGAACGCGAACAAGAGATGGTCGGCATGGGCGCGGATCGCCTCCGCGACGGCGCGATCGCCCGCGGTGCCGACCTCGCGCTTCATCCAGTCGAACATCTCGCGGTCGAGCGCGGTGAAGGCCTGCACCGCGCGGTTCGGATCGGTCGCGATCAGGGCGGTCGCGATGCCGAGCTTGATCTCGAAGCTCAGCGGATGCTGCGCGGTGAAGGCCCTGGTTGAGATCGCAAGCGCCGTCTCGCGCAGCCGCATGCCCGCGTCCGGCTCGCCGCGCTGCTCGTGCTGGCCGGCGGCCAGCACCGCAGCCTTGATGCGCAGGAAGTCCGCAAAGTTCTCCTCATTGGCGACGATCGCCTCCAGCCGCGCCAGGTCGGCCTGTGACATCGCGGCGTCGCCGGCTGCGAGCATGTCGGTGTAGAACAGCCAGGCGTCGGCCTGTCCGGCGAAGCTCGGATCCTTCGGCGCCATTGCGACCGCGATCGCGCGGTGGCGGCGGAAATAGCGGCGGGCGTCGTCGAAGCGGCTGAGGTTGAGGAAGTCCTGCCCGGCGTTGTTGACCGTCACCAGCGTGTTGAGATGGTTCTCGCCGTAACGCTTGACGCGCTTCTCGATCGCGAACAGATCGAGCTCCAGCGCCTTCGCCGGCGCGCCGATCTCGCGCAGCATGTCGGCATAATTGTTGGCGAGCTTTGCGGTGGTGCGATGGTCGGGCCCCAGCGCCTTCTCCGAGCGCTCGAAATTGTGCCGGCCCAGATTGGTCGCCGACGCCGCCGAGCCGTTGGTCGACAGCGCCACCGCGAGCTTGTCGCTGGCGATCAGCGATTCCTCGGAGCCTCCGCCCCAAGTGGCGTTGAAGGCCGCGATCGCCTTCGTGTAGAGCGGAACGGCCTCCGCGATCCGGGCGTGGTCGGACAGCAGGATGGCGTACATCAGGAGCACGTCGGCATTGCCCGGCGGCGATTGCGCGGATGCCTTGCCCTGGAACGCGCGCACGAACAGTTTTTCGGCGAGATCGTCGCGCTTGACCGCGCGCAGCGTGGCGGTCGCGTTGAAATATTGCTCCATGACGAACTGCGCGTCGTCGAGCCTGTCCGCGGCGTCGAGCGCGGCAACGAGCTGGGCACAGCCGGTATCGATCTTGCCGCCGCGTGTCAGCGTGATGGCGTTCTTCATCTGCGCGGCGATCGCCTGCACGTTGGCGGCAGCTTGCGCCGGCGCCTGTTTGGCGCGCGCGTCCTGCGCCGCGGCGTTCTCGATCGGTCCGGTCACGTCGGCGCCGAACGCAAGCATCAGGCCGATCGCCGCGGCGGCCGCGCGCGGGCGTGTGAAATGTCCGGCTATTTTCATCCGCAGCGTGTCCCCATCATGGTGCGCGTCTCGGGGCGCATTGCCCGCGGAAGACGCCCGGTCGGCGCAGCCACCGATTAGCTGCGCCGATTGACCCGAGCAAGACGCGGCAGGCTGCGCGATCGTCGCGAAACCGGCCGGCGGCCCGTTCATCTTGGTCGCGGCCGGCGACGTCCGCGTTCACCCGGCGCTCTGCTGGTCGGTTGTATGCCAGCGACGCCGCTGCTTCGGATGATGGTACCGGCAGCGGCGCGGCGGGCGCCTCGCGAAAGCGCACGGCGATCGAAATACGACGGATTTCTGACCATCGTCACTTGCGCCATCGCGCCCGATTCGCGTATGAGGCGCATCTTTCCTCTTCTGCAACTTTCTTTTTTTTGAGAAGCCGATCGATGTCCAACGTCACCCTCGAGGCCAACAAGGCGCTCGTGCTCGCGCATCATGATGCGGTGACCAACCGCCTCGATCCCGATGCGATCCGCGCGCAGCTGGCGGTCGACTTCTTCGACCACGCCGCGGGCAAGCGGATGAGCGCCGAAGAGGTGATCGCGCATGCGGCCGCCATGCATGAGACATTCGCCGAGCTGTCCGCGGTGGCCGAATGCCTGGTCGCCGAGCGCGACATCGTCGCCGGCCGGTTCGTCTGGCGCGGCCGCCACCGCAGCCCGTGGCGCGGCATCGCCTCGACCGGCCGTCACGTCGAGTTTCGCGGCATGACATTCTGGCGGATCCGCGACGGCAAGATCTCCGAGCGCTGGGCGGAGATCGACTTCGTCGATCTGGAGCGCCAGCTCAGGGACTGAGCTTTCGTCACCCTCTTCCTGTCCTGTCGTGGAGCAACAGCGGCCGGTTTTGACCGGACGGATCGTTGACGCGCGTGATCGGCGCCATCGATTTCATGTCACGCTCATCTTGACCAAGGGTTGCCGTTGGATGAGAATAAACCTTTGGATTGCTAAATGATATTTCGAAACGGGCATCGATTTGCTCGTGTCGAGGATATTTGCGATGGCCATACTGGAAACGATCGCGAACCGCCAGGCGCAGTGGTCGGAGACCGCAAACCAGCTGAAATCGACTATCGACCGGGCGCGCAAGTCGGCCTTCGCGCTGTCGTCGCTCGGTGCGATCCTGGCGGCGGTGGCCAGCCAGCTGCCAGACCACACGACGGCGCCGCGCACCACTGTCGCGATCGCAGGCGCGGTCAGCCTCGCCCTCGCGACCTTCTTCACCCAGCGTCTGCTCGGCGCCGATCGGATATCGGCCTGGGTGCGCGTGCGCGCGATCTCCGAGCGGCTGAAGCGCGAGGCCTATCGCTTTGCCGCAAGTGCTGCGCCCTATGACGACCCGGCCAGGGCGGACGCGCTGCTCGATGAGGAAGGGCGAAAGATCGAGGCCGATGGTGAGGACCTGCTGCCGCAGCTGGTGCGCGCCGCGAAGCAGGGCTCGGTGCCGCGCGCGAGCCTGGAGCAGGACGAGTATATCAAGCAGCGCGTGCAGGGGCCCATCGCGTGGTTCACCGAAAGGGCCGACAGCAATCAGGTCGTCGCATCGTGGCTGCGGCGCGTCGAATTCGCGCTCGCCGCGCTGGCGACCCTGCTGACGGCGATTGCCGGCGTCGAGGCGAAGCCCGTGATCGCGGGCGTTCCGTTCGACATTGTCGCCTTCACGGCGGTGCTGACCACGCTCGGAGGCGCGGTGCTCGCCCACATCGAAGCCTCGCGCTACGATTTCCTGGTGACCGCCTATCGCGCCACGGCGCGGCGGCTCGAGGACACCAACAATCGGCGACCCGCCTCGTGGTCCGACTTCGTCAACGAATGCGAGAACATCCTCGCGACAGAGAACACCTCCTGGATCGCCAAGTTCACCGGCAAGACCGAGGCGAAGCCGGGCGGGTGACGGCCCGCGTGGTTTGGGCAAAATCTGCACAACTCCGCCGCGCTCCGACCGTGATCCCCCGCCATCGTCGGTGGCATGCATCACAGGCTGACAAGTCACGCCAAACCGATCGCGAGCGCCGCGGCCAACTGGCCGCCGCTGCGCCGCTTCATCGCCGCCGAACATCGCCTCGGCCTGGTGATGGCGCAGCGGCGATGTTCGGCGGCGCTTTACGAATTCGTGCGGTTCGGCGTGAAGCAGGCCTGGGCCTGCCTGTTCGGCGGCATCGCGGTGGCGCTGATGATCGGCACCTGGCGCTTCTATCCACAGGATGCGCCGCTTGCGCGCTACGACTTCCTGTTTGTTTCAATGCTCGCCGTCCAGATCGCGCTGCTGGCCGGACGGCTCGAGACCTGGGAGGAGGCGCGGGTCATCCTGATCTACCATGTCGTCGGCACCGCGATGGAGCTCTTCAAGACCTCGGTCGGCTCCTGGATCTATCCGGAGCCCAGCATCTTCCACGTCGGCGGCGTGCCGCTGTTCTCGGGCTTCATGTATTCCTGCATCGGCAGCTACATCTGCCGCTGCTGGCGGCTGTTCGATTTCCGCTTTATCCGGCATCCGCGCCGCCTCGCCCTGATCGCCCTCAGCGTCGCGATCTATGTCAACTTCTTCAGCCATCACTACATCGTCGATCTGCGCTGGCTGCTGTTCGGCTGGGCGATCTGGCTGTTCGGCCGCACCCGCATCCATTTCAAGGTCTGGACCGGCTATCGCGCCATGCCGCTGCTGCTCGGCCTCGTGCTGGTGGCGCTGTTCATCTGGTTCACCGAAAACATCGGCACCTTCACCAGGACCTGGCTCTATCCCTCGCAGCGGCTCGGCTGGTCGATGGTTTCGATCGACAAGCTCGGGTCGTGGTTCTTGCTCGTGATCGTCAGCTACACGCTGGTGAGCCTGGTCAATGCGCCGCTTGCGTGGAGGGGCGAGGGTGCGGGTGCCGATGTGCGGCGGGATCACAAAGCCGTCGGCGGAATGTCGGTGCCGACGCTTTGACTGCCTCGTTTGCTCCATGGCATGATCGGCCATTCGAAGCAGGAGGGATTGTTGCATGCTCAGGTGTCGTTTGGCGGTTGTGTTCGGCGCCTTGCTGCTTGCCAGCCCCTCCTACGCCGCCCGCTGCGGCGGCAGTTTTCCGGCCTTCGTGCAGGCGTTCTCGCAGGAGGCGGCCGCGGCCGGCATCCAGCAGGACGTGATCTCGCAGGCGCTCGGCGGGGTGCAGCAGGATGGCGGCGTGCTCGCCTTCGACCGGCGGCAGCGCTACACCTTCAACAAGACCTTCGAGCAGTATGTCGCAACCCGCGTCGGCTCCGGGCGCATCAATGGCGGCCGCGCGATGTTGCAGCGTCACGCCGCGCTGTTGTCGAAGATCGAGCAGCAATACGGCGTGCCGCGCCAGATCCTGGTCGCGATCTGGGGGCTGGAGACCGATTTCGGCAAGGGCGACATGGGCAAGCTGCCGGTGTTCCGGGTGCTTGCCACGCTGGCGCATGATTGCCGGCGGACCGATCTGTTCCAGGGCGAGCTGCTCGCCGCGCTCAAGATCCTGCAGCGCGGCGATCTCCGTCTCAACGACATGATCGGCGCCTATGCCGGCGAGATCGGCCAGACCCAATTCCTGCCGTCGTCCTACATCAAATATGGCGTCGATTTCGACGGCGACGGCCATGTCGATCTGCGCCACTCGGTGCCCGACGTGCTGGCCTCGACCGCCAATCTGCTGCACGCGAACGGCTTCAAGATGGGCGCGCCCTATGGCGAAGGCAGCGCGAATTTCGAAGCGATGCGCGAGTGGAACAGGGCGGTGATCTATCGCAAGACTATCGGGTATTTCGCCGATCAGCTCGTGGGGCGGTGACCGCCTTGCGGTCATCCCGGGGCGCGCCTCGGCGCGAACCCGGGATCTCGAGCCGCATATTCGGTGTCATTCCCCGATGCGTAATTGCGTATCTGAGGGCGCGCGCAGCGCGAGCCCGGAATCCATCGACCCGCATAACCTGCTGAGAAATGGATTCCGGGCTCTCGCTGCGCGAGCCCCGGAATGACGCGGTGAGAATGAGCGACGTCCCATGGAAACCATCGGCAGCCAAAAGATCTGGTCGTTCTTCGACCGCCGCGGATGCCAGGTCGCGAGGAATTCGGCGGTGCGCCAGGGGCCGGGGCATCGCGTCGGCTCCTATCTCGAGCTCGCCACCAAGATCGCCGAGCTGCAATTCCTCAACCGCGACCATGTGCTGCTGTTTCGCGGCCAGGGCGCGGATCACCGCAATATCAAGAACAACTCGTCGCTGAAGCCGACGCTGTTCCGCGGCGGCCGCGGCAACCCGGACCGCGCCACGCTGGCTGAGCGGTTCGAGGCCCTGCGCCGGGCCGAGCAGATCCTGATCGCCGACTACGCCAAGGCAAAGCTGCTCGGGCTGGAGCGGCTGAAGCGGCATCGCATCCTGCGCTGGTCGATCCTGCAGCATTACGAGGTCTGCACCACGCCGCTGCTCGACGTCACCCATTCGATCCGGATCGCCGCCTCCTTTGCCTCGCTGGCGGAGACCGGCGCCGCCTTCCTCTATGTGCTCGGCGTGCCGAACCTGAGCGGCGCGATCACCGCGAGCGCCGAGGCCGGGTTGCAGATCGTGCGGCTCTCCAGCGTGTGCCCGCCGGCGGCGGTGCGGCCGCATATCCAGGAGGGCTATCTGCTCGGCGAGTACCCCGAGATATCCGGCACCGACGAGCGGGAAAACTATTTCCCCTACGAGATGGATTTCGGCCGGCGGCTGGTGGCGAAATTCTCGTTCGCGCCGGCGTCGTTCTGGAAGAACGACAATTTCCCGCAGGTGACGCGAAGCGCGTTGTATCCGTCGCAGAACAGCGATCCGCTGTTTCGGCTGGCGCTCGGGGTGAAGAAGCAGTTGGGCGGGTGAACAGTGCCAGGCGTGGCTCATTGAACGCGCCACAGACTCGGTGTTGTCCCGGGCTTGACCCGGGACCCATAACCACAGGGTTGTGTTGTTGAAGCGAGCTGTGGTCCCAGCAATGCGCCACAATGGCCCGCTGTGGTCATGGGTCCCTGCCTTCGCCGGGACGACGAGCAGGGAGCGCGCGCTCATTCACGGCTGTCATCGCCCGGCTCGACCGGGCGATCCAGTACGCCGCGGCCTTTCGATTCAAGCACGGACGTCTCTGGAATACTGGATCACCCGCTTTAGCGGGTGATGACATCACATTATCTCGCGGCGCCGTCATGCGTTCATTTCGCATCCCCCGCCAGCTTCGCCGTCGCCTTCTCGATCTGCCGTTGCAGCACCTTCCAATAGGTACCGGGGCGGAAGCGCTGCAGCAGGTCCATGAAGCGGGCGTCGTTGCCGATCAGGATGCGCGGCTGGTTCTTTTCGATGCCGGTGATGATGCGCTGCGCGGCGGCGGTCGGCGTGGTCCTGGCCAGCGCCTCGAAACGCTCGATCGACTGGACGCGGCGGGCATTGTCGGTGACGCCGATCCCCGTGCGCGAGTTGCGCGCGATGTTGGTGGCGACGCCGCCGGGATGCACCACGGAGAGCTTGATCGGGCTGTTCGCCACCGCAAGCTCGTGGCGCAGGCTCTCCGAGAAGCCGCGCACCGCGAACTTGGCCGCGCAATAGGCGCTCTGGCCGGGCGGGGCGATGATGCCGAAGATCGAAGAGACGTTGACGATATGCGCCTCGCGCTGCCGCGAAAGCAGCGGCAGGAAGGCGCGGGTGCCGTGCACCACGCCCCAGAAATTGATGTTGAACAGCCACTCCATCTGCGCCTGATCGATCTCGTCGAACTGGCCGAGCAGCGCGACGCCGGCATTGTTGACGACGATGTTGAGCGTGGGGTGCGCGGCGCCGGCGGCTTGTGCGAACGCGGCGATCTCTTCGGGCTCGCTGACGTCGAGCCGATGCACCGTGACCTTGCGGGAGCTCACCTTGGCGATCTCGGCGGCGGTGGCCTGCAGGCCGGCCTCGTCGCGGTCGGCGATCGCGAGGTCACAACCGCGCAGCGCGAGTTCATGCGCGAGCGCGCGGCCGATGCCGCTGGCGGCCCCGGTCACGGCGGCGGCGGATCCAGAGATCGCGGTCATGTCAGGTCGGCTCCATCTGAACAAGGGGGCGGTTGCGAGGCGGGAACATGGCGGTTTCCTCACTTTTCTCAAATTGGAACTGAACATCCAGCCATTTTAGGCATTCAACATTTGTTAGGTGCTCGAATCGAAGCTTCAAACCAAGGGAGGCCTACCGTGGGACAGTCAAAGCCCTATCGCGCGAAGGCCCTGGTCGTCGAGGACGATCCAATGCAGCGCGAGATGATCAGCCTCCTGTTGGAGGAGAGCGAGTTCGACGTGATCTCGTGCGAGAGCGCCGAGGCCGCCGAGCTGGTGCTGCAGGGCAACGGCGACAATGTCGTGCTGATGATGACGGACGTCGAACTGGCCGGACACATGACCGGTATCGAGCTCGCTTATGCCGCGAAGAAATACAAACCCGATCTCGATGTGGTCGTCACCTCGGGCAGGCCGTTGCGGCAGCGCCTGCCCGACGGCGCGATGTTCTGGTCGAAGCCCTGGGCGCCGCTCGACGTGATCCGCCTCGCCGAGACCAAGGCGTCGGAGATATCGCGCGGCGGGTCGCGTCGATCCTGACAAGGCGCCTGCGTTCGTAACGGAGCTGCCGGCGCGGCGAAGGACGGAAGAAAGGAAGGAAGGGTGCTGCTTCCACCCGCCCGGCGGTCGTGATATTTCCGACGGCCGACCACGTGTGGTCGGTTCGAGGATTTGACATGACCTGGTCCTTCCTGCTGACCACCCTGATCGTCGTCGCCTCGCCCGGCACCGGCGTGCTCTATACCCTGGCGGTGGCGCTGACCCGCGGTTCGCGCGCCAGCGTGGCGGCGGCGTTCGGCTGCACGCTCGGGATCGTGCCGCAGATGATTGCGGCGATGCTCGGGCTTGCCGCCATCCTGCACACCAGCGCGATGGCGTTCGCTGCGCTGAAATGGGGCGGCGTGGTCTACCTGCTCTACATGGCCTGGCAGGCGCTGCGCGAGCGCGGCGCGCTCGCCGTCGATACCGGGATCAAGCCGCGCTCGAGCGGGCGGGTGATCGTGACCGCGATCCTGATCAACATTCTCAATCCGAAGCTGTCGATCTTCTTCCTGGCCTTCCTGCCGCAGTTCATCGCCGTCGACGAGCCGCACCCGCTGACGCGGATGGTCGAGCTCAGCTGCGTATTCATGGCGATGACGTTTGCCGTGTTCGCGGTCTATGGGCTGTTCGCGGCCTCGGTGCGCGACCGCGTCATCACCCGGCCCAAGGTGATGGCCTGGCTGCGGCGCAGCTTTGCCGCGGGCTTTGCCGTGCTCGGCGCCAAGCTCGCCCTCGCGGAGCGCTGACGCCGCCGTCGCGCAGCGCCCCGATCGAGGCAATAAAAAAGCAGGCCTTGCGCCTGCTGCTGCCTTGCACCCCGTCCGCCTCTTGCGCCCGTCGGTCTCGGGCCGATCGATGTAAGGGTGAATTTGCGGTTGATGAGTCCGGGGCTGGCGTCGCTCCGGCCGGTCGTCCCGGTCCGGGTGCCCGGGCAGGGCAGGAGCCGCTACCCGGGCTGGAATTCGCTACTTCTTGGCGGCCTTCTTCTTCGTCGCCTTTTTCGCCTTCGCCTTCTTCGCCTTCTTCGCTTTCTTAGCCATAGTATCCTCTCAAGGTTTCATGGATTGAACGCGACTCCGAGGCATGCTTGGCGGAGGGCCAGCCTCGCAACATCCTCAGTATCAAACTCAGCAGATTCGGAGGCGGCTGCCGCGTGCTGTCACGACGCCGTCATCGTGTTATCCACAGCTGTTACGTGTTTTTGCCGGTTTTTTCGCACGCATGCGCGGGTCGCGCGCGGTGTCGTCGCATCCGGCATGCTTAACGATGCGCAAACGGCGGATGCGGACATCTTCATCAATTCAAAACCACGGTGCGGATCGACACCTTGTGGGTGACGGTCCGTTAAGCGCCGCGGCCGCATCCTGCACCGCAAGGCAACGCGGATTGTCATTGGCAAACGCCCTTGGGGCGCGCGGAAGGCTATTTCAGAAGAGGCGAGGCCGATAGCGGTCTCGGACAGGGGCGATGTTGAGCGTTCCGACGCTTTGGACGGTATTCATTGTCAATTTTCTCGCGCTCGGCCTGATCTGGGCCTATGTCGCGCGCAGCTATCCTGCTTTCGGCGCGGCCCGGTTCTGGACCGCATCCGCCTTCACAGCCTCCGCCGGCGCCGCCTGCGCGATGCTCCGCGTCACGGTGACGGACTCGCTCGTGCCGCTGCTTGCGGGCGGGACGCTGATGGTGTTCGCCGCCGGCCTCGCCGCGATGGGCATCGAGCGGTTCTACGACAAGCCGGTGCGCTGGCGCAGCACCGCGCTGTCAGCCGCGCTCGCCTTCGCCGGCCTCGGCGTCTTCATCTTTGCCTATGACAGCATGCCGATGCGCATTCTGGTCTACACGGTCGCGCAGGTCATGCCGCTGGCGCTGACGCTGAAGCTGTTGCTGTCGCCCGAGAACGGCCGGGTCAGCCCCGGCGCGCGGCTCGCCGGCATCGTCGCCTCGGTGCTGATCGGCATCTACGCGCTGCGCCTGGTCGGCGCCCTGCTGCAGCCCGGCGAATTCTCCTTCGTCCGCTTCAATGCCAGCCAGTCGCTGGTGATCCTGCTGATGGTGTTCCTGTCGATGGCGCTCAATTTCGGCTTCCTGCTGATGGCGATCGACCGGCTGCGCAGCGAGGTCGCCGACCTCGCGCTGCTCGACGATCTCACCGGCGTCGGCAACCGCCGTCATCTGCTGCAACGATTGACCCAGGAATGCGCGCGCTCCGACCGCAACGGCGAGGCGTTCGCGCTCTTGGTCATCGACCTCGACGGCTTCAAGAGCATCAACGACACCCACGGCCACGCCGCCGGCGACGCCTGCCTGCAGCATTTCACGCTGATGGCGCAGACCCGGCTCCGCCCGGGCGACATGCTGGCCCGCACCGGCGGCGACGAGTTCTGCATCGTGCTGCCGTCCTCGACGCTGCGCGAGGGCGCGATGATCGCGCGCCGCGTGCTGGAGGTCTGCCGCGCCGATGCCGAGCAGTGCACCGGCCGTGACATCCCGATCGCGGTCTCGATCGGCATCGCGCAATGGACCCGCGAGATCGGCATGCATCCCGACCGCCTGATCGCCGCCGCCGACCACGCGCTGTACGACGCCAAGAAGGGCGGCAAGAACGGCTACGCGGCCTATGAACCGAAGCCGGCGCCGGAGATCGTCGATGCGCTGGAGGCCGCCCTGCGCAAGCGCGCCTGAGCGTGCTAATGTTGTGTCTCTGACAGTCCATTCCGTCATTCCGGGGCGCGACGACGTCGCGAACCCGGAATCCAGAGGTCGTGGATCGTGATTCCGGGTTCTCGCTTCGCGAGCCCCGGAATGACACTGAGTGAATGCCCCGGATCGTTCCGCAATGATGTCCCGCCTGCTCGCCGCGCTTCTCGCGCTCGTGATCTCCTCCGCCGCCCTGGCTGAAACCTCCGATCTCGCTGCGATCGCGCGGTCGCAGGGCACGCCCGAGATTCCCGGCCTGACGATGGTCTGGCTGTCGCCCTGGGGCGACGTCGCCCACGCGCATCCCTGGCGCAACATTATCGTGCACCAGACCGAGGGGCCGGCCGGTTCGGCACGCTCCGGCGCGCAACAGCAGCACAAGAACCCGACCAGGCGCGGCGTCATGGTCTGGGTCGAGACCGACGGCACGGTCTATTGGGCGGTCGCCGACAATCTGGTGCCGACCCACACCGACGGCGCCGATCGCAACGACAACAAATACATCGACAACAGCAAGACCTATCATCGGGTCAACAAGGACAGCTCGATCGGCGTCGAGTTCGCCGGCAATTATCCCGACGTCACCAAGGGCCCGACCGACGCCCAGATCGCCGCCTGGCGCGTGCTGGTGCGCGTGCTGCGCGCGCGCTACCGCATTCCGCTCGACCACGTCTATGCGCACAACTGGATCGACTTCAAGGATGCCCGCTACTGCGAAGGTTGCGCGCTTGCGACCATGGCGCGGGAGTGGGGCGAGTAGTGTCATGCTTGGACAGGGTCCGCTCAGCTCAGCAAACAGCCGTCATCGCCCGGCTTGACCGGGCGATCCAGTATCCAGAGGCAGCCGTTATATTACTCGCCCGCCCTCTCTTGACCGCCGCGGCGTACTGGGTCCCCCGCTTCCGCGGAGGACGACAGTGAAGTTGCTGAGAACGCTACCACAAAAGCGAAAAGGCCGGCGTCGCTGCCGGCTTTCGTGTCTGCTAGCCCGGACATTCTCCTTCAGCGTTAACGACGCTTAACGATTTCCAGCCCGAGCGACATCGCTTCGAAGTTTGTTAGAGTTTGCTGAGTAGTTCTCCAGGCACAGGGGAATCTGGGGAAAGACATGGGTCGGCGGGCCAAACGCGGAAAGACAAAGACCGAGGCGCTCGCACTGCCGGTGATGGGGCGAGTTGCAATCGGCGTCATCGCCGCTGCTGCATTGGGGGATGGTTTGCTGTGGCGCCCGGCGAGCGTTCAGCCGACACGCAAGCCGTCGGCGCAGCAGGCCGCGGTGCCGTCAACGCCGGCTCACGCATCGACTGCGGTTCGCGTCGCGGCGCCGGCCCCGGCTCCGGTCCCGGTCCCAGTCCCGGCGCCTGCGCCCCTGGTCGAGCCGCCCAAAGCCGCTGATGGTCCCGGAAAATTCGTTCGACAGGTGGTCGACTACGCCAGCCGTCAGACGCCGGGAACCGTCGTCATCGATACCGGAAACACGTTCCTCTATCTCGTTCTGAACGACAGGCAGGCGATGCGCTACGGCATCGGTGTCGGCCGCGAAGGGTTCACCTGGTCCGGCGAACAGACGGTGGCCCGCAAGACGGAATGGCCGGATTGGCGTCCGCCGCCGGAGATGCTCACGCGGCAACCTTATCTGCCGCGGTTCATGGCAGGCGGACCCGGCAATCCGCTTGGCGCCCGGGCGATGTATCTGGGCGAGACCGAATATCGAATTCACGGCACCAACAAGCCCGATACGATCGGCAGGCGGGTTTCGTCGGGCTGTATCCGGCTGACCAATGACGACGTCACGGACCTTTATGAGCGGGTGAAGGTCGGAGCCAAGGTGATCGTGCTGCCGGCAACCTCAGCCCATCGGCCATCCGAGGCCGCGCCGTCCGACGCTGCCCTCCGGTCGCCGTCGAACCGGCCCTTGGCAGCCAACGCGCAGATGTAGCTCTTGAGGCTCATGCGTATACACGGCCCCGGATGGGCGGAGCCAACGGGTCCGCGCAGCGCGCGGCCCGATGACAAACTCCGCGATACCCATCATCTCCCCGGCAAAAGATTGATGGTTGTCGCCTCGCTTCACCCATTATACGGACCAATGATGACCATTGTCCGAGAGTTCGACGGAATGGCGATGGACATAGTATCGAATGGGAAATCGAGACCGCAGATATTGGTCTATGCTGTTCTTGGCAGTTCCGGTGACAGGTCCGCTCCGGGATCGAACGAACTTGGAGCCACATATTCGACGCGCTGGATTCCACCATCCATGCAGAGCGCGATGCCGTAGCGGTGCGGTCAAGATTTGAAAAGCCGTTCGAGCCTACCTGCATGGCCAACGAATTCTCCAGCTACGTTGCGATGATTGAACTCGTCGGCTCGCTGGATCTGCATCTTCGAATGAGCGGTTCCGTGGCAAGTGAGAGCGGTAATTCTACGGTGCCGCCTTCGATGGTCGAAAAAAGCGATGTGGGCTAAAGTTGAGTTGGGGGCAGTCTGAGCGCACAGGTCGACCATGACGACTAAGCAACCGAACTTCCGTTCGCCGAAGGCATTGATGGCCGGCGCACAAGATGCATGGCATCGGCTATTCGAGCATTGCCCCGTCCCGATACTTTTGCTCACGCCCGACCTGAAGATTGTCAACGGCAATGATGCCTATCTGGGCGGCGTCTCTCGCTCGCGAGATACGCTTGCCGGTTTGGACATGTTCGATGCCTTCCCCGACAATCCACATCTGACACACGCGGACGGCGTTGCCAATCTGGCGGCGTCGTTTGGGAAGGTCCTTCAGGAGAAACGTGGGCAGGTCATGCCTCTCCAGAGATATGACATCCAGCCTGAGGGGCGACCGTGGCAGGTCCGCTATTGGCATCCCAAGAACTGGCCGGTGCTTGATGACGACGGCTCAATCGTCGCGGTGGTCCATCACGTCACCGATGCAACCACCTCTGTTCTGGCTAGAAAGTCCGAGAGAGCGGGTCCGCCTCCTGCTTCGTCAGAAGCCCTCTTGCAATCGGCCGACCAAGCCATTTTCGAAGCGCGCGAAACCGCGAGACAGACCCGCGAGGCGATCTTGGTGTCCCGCGCGCTGATCGAGGAAAGTTTGCCGTCTTCGATGCTCCGCGGCCCAAGCTAAAAGGCGCGGCCGAATTCGACGCGAGGTTTGGCTGAGGGCTTGATCGATGCATGACGTTTCCGAACTGCCGCTCCTGCAATCAGCGCTGAACGAGGCCTTGGCCATTACAGGTCAGGAGCTCGGCAACATTCAACTCATCGACTGGAAGATGGGTCACCTGGAGATCATGGCTCAGCAGGGCTTTACCGAAGAGTTTCTCGACTGCTTTCGTCGTGTAACGATCCGGGACGGGTGTGCGTGCGGTCGCGCTCTTTTCAATCGGCAGCCGGTCGTTATCCATGACGTCACGCTGGACCCACGATTTTTCCCGTTTCGGAATGTCGCTGAACGGGCCGGTTTCAAGGCTGTACAGTCAACCCCGCTTCTCACCAATTCTGGCGCTCTTGTCGGGGTCCTCTCGACACACGGCCCACATGCTCCGAGTGAAGAGCAACTGGGTTCGATCAGAAGCTTGGCCATACGAACAGCTCACAGCATACTTCGCGCGCGCGCCGAGAAATCCAGTTTTCCGGATTTGGACGGCTTTGCCATGCGTCGGCGGCTGCAAACGGTGCTTGCATAACCGCAAACGACGCCCGACTAACCGCGTCGAACGATCGGAACCGCTGCCCTTAGCCGACATGGCCAGGAGCGCCTCTTGACACCATGTCAAAAGCCAGCCGTAGGACGGGTGGAGCGCAGAGCAATACCCATCAATCTTCTGCTGCGAGGTGAGATGATGGGGATCGCGGAGTTATCACCGGGCCGCGCGCTGCGCGGACCCATCCGACAGATGCAGTCATCTCAGCGGCTGAGGCGCTTCCGATCAGCGTGCGTTGCCAGGGCGCGTTCCAATTCGCGGGTGCGTTTGGCGATGTCATCCAACTCGAAGCTCTGCGACGTCATGAAGGCCCCCGAGCCCGCATCAGGGTCGCTCGCGAGACGGCGGGTTTCGCTCAAGTGATGAGAGAGCCAGGCCTTCTGCTCTGCCTGCAGCCTCACGCGCGCTCCGCCGCTTTCTCGCTGCAGCAGCAGTTGGTAGGCAGCGTTCAGCCGGGCATCCCATTTGTCGATCTCGGCTTTACCGCAATCGAGCATCTTGCTCGAAACACCGTCCGAACGCTCAACGCATGCCGCCATCTCGTCGTCCGATTGCGCGTGGGCGCACGCAGCGATGAGCACGAGCAGGCCGGCAAGGCCATATTTGAAGGTCACGGGAGAGGGCGCCTATCGTTTAACGACGCGCGATGGCGCAATGATTTCGTGTCGCTTTTGCGGCGACGACGAAGTAGCCCGTTGGAGCCAACGGGTCCGCGCAGCGTGCGGCCGCGTAGCCCCATTGCATAGCGGCCAGAACTGCAGGAAGGCATTGCCCAGCTAGCGGTGGTCTTATACCATCGGCAAGGTCAAGGGGGGCAGCCTTGGAAAGAGACGAACTTGAGCGCCTGGCGGGCCGCCGGTTGCGGCTGAGCTTCGAGGAGATCGTAAACCATCCTCGGCTGCCGGAAGCGCGGCGCGCCTACATCGCGGCCTTTTGCGACTTGTACGAGGGTGATCCGTTCCTGGTTCGCCTGCTGCTCCAGGCCGGCCGATTCCTCGTTTTTCTGAGCGCAGCGGTGCTCGAAGCCGCACAGGATCCGGCCCGCCGCGAAACCTGGTTCACGGTCACCGCGCTGAAGCGGCAGCTCAATATGCACGGACACGCGAGTGACCGGCAGGTGGATCATCTGCTGGCACGGCTGTGCGAGGTCGGATTCATCTCGCAGAGCCGAGCGCCGGCCGACCGGCGTGTGCGACTGCTGGCGACCACGGACAAGCTGCGCTCGCATCATGCCGAGTGGCTTGCGACCCACTTCGTGCCGCTTGCCAAATTGTACCCCGATCACGACTACAGCCCGGTTCTGTCCCGAAATCAGGCCTTCAATGTCACCCACTGCCGCGTCGGCCTGCCGTTCTTTCCGGTCTCCGTTCGCCTCATGATGACGCTACCGGATACGATGCTGTTCTTTTCCCATGCCGCGGGGCCGCTGATTCAAAATGCGGTCCTGAAGGCTGCCATGGATGCGGGCGATCCGACCGCGGCCATCCCCTACATGGATGTGGCGGAGCGCTTCGGCGTTTCACGAACTCATATCCGCAACCTGATGAACGCCGCGCAGGCGGCCGGTCTCGTCAGGATCCTTGGGCGCGGCGGGCGGAGCATCGAGATCACGCCGCGCCACTGGGTGAGCTACGATCGTGGCCTTGCAGTTGGAATGTACCTGCACGACGCGGTCAACCTCGTCGCGATGCGCGATTGGACCGAGACCCAGCGCCGCTCCGCCGCTCGCCTGTTGACCGTGGGGTGACTCTGTTCGCAGCTTTTCCCGGTGCCTTCGATAGGCGCAAAGTTTTCCGACTGCGTCTCGCTCGGAAAGGCTAGATTTATCTGCGGTCCGACCTTGCCCCCATGGGCCCGTTTATTTTTCAGTTTCATTGCTTGAGGAATTTTTTTGATGACCGAAATCGATAGCGGCGTGCACGGCTCCACTGCGGGGCCGCTCCGTTCGCTTGTATACGCCTTGTTTATTGCGATCATGGCCGCTTTTGGCCTGTACGCCGTCTTCGTCGCAGGTCCTGCCATGCGCGCCGCCGCACACGACGACCTCGTGAGGAGGGTTGCTGACGAAGATCGCCAATTCTGCGGAAAGTTCGGAATCGGCGCGGGCACAGACACGTTCGCTGCATGCAGGGGAGAGCTGTCGATTGTCCGGCAACGGCAGGTCGATCGCGACAACGCCGCCGCCCAAGGTCTGCTTTAGCGCTTCAACCTCGATATTTCTTCCGCAAAGGATTTGTCTATGGTCAAACGTTCGATGTTTGGATTGGGAGTTGCCGCGATCTGGATCGGTTCGGCCTCGGCGCAGGAGGCTCCTCCCTCCTATCAGGCCGATCCGATGGTCTATAAGGTCATCTTCGAAGATCAAAGCTTTCGTGTAATCGCGGCGACCTGGAAGAAAGGCACAACGGACAAGCCGCATTCGCACCCGCTTCCTTTCGTGGTCTACGCGCTCGATGATTGCGCCGTGCGGGTCCACAATCCGGACGGCACGACGCGCGAACTGAAGAACAAGGCCGGAGCGGCCAGCGCGGGGCCCATCACTGCCTCGCATACGGCTGAAAACGTCGGCGACACGGACTGTCGAGCGCTTCTGGTGGAGCGAAAGTAATCCGGCCATGAGACACTGGACTTGCATCATGCGTTACCGGATCGCTCCGATCGTCATCACCCTGGCTGCATTGCTTGGCGCAATCGCGTCGCCGGCACGGGCCGACGAAACGACCGATACACGAGAGCCCGTGCAGCGAACCGACATCGAGAAAGCCTTCGTGCTGGAGCAAATGCGGCTGTTCCTGGCCTCCATCGTGGAGGTCGAGGAAGGGCTTGGCTCGGGCGATCTGGATCTGGTCGCGCGTGAAGCAGCGGCGCGCGGTCGCAAGGCCAATGCCGCGCTGGTCCGGCCGGCGACCCTGGCCGCCAAGGAAAGCGACGCCTGGAAGGCGATGATCGGCTCGGTCCGGAGCGGCTTTGACCAGATCGCTGAGCAGGCGGCTGCGCGCGCGCCGGCGGCAAAAATCAACAAGACGCTTGCCGACACGATGAGGAATTGCGTTGCCTGCCATCAAGCCTATCGCATTTCCGCGGAAGCGCGTTAGGCTCGGCGGTTGAGATCGACTTGTTGTCCATAGCCGGCTTCGGCGGGGCAATGTCCCTCGGTTGGGACATCGGCACGAAGCGTGGCGGCATCTGCGTGCCGGGCGCGGCGTCCTGCGCCGCGCGGTACTGCCGGTTGCCTCGCCGATCGCAGCGCTTCTGACCGCCGGGGGTTGGATCGCTCCCTTCCGAGATGCGGTGCTGAAGCGGTCCTGATCGTCGTATGAACGGGCTCACACGCCCGAAAGGTCGGCCGCGGTATTTTGCAATCCGGTACCTCCGTATATGCTGGCGGGAGCCTTCCCGGAGTGATGCTGTTGGCAGAACGCCTCGATCGGAGATTGTCGGCAATTCTGGCCGCGGACGTGGCCGGCTATAGCCGCCTGATGGGCGCCGACGAAGAGGGGACGCTGGTGCAGTTGCGCGGGCATCGCAACGGCGTCGTCGAGCCCAAGATCACCGAGCACCGCGGCAGGCTGGTCAAGACCACTGGAGATGGCATGCTGGCGGAGTTTGCCAGCGCCGTGGACGCCGTGCGCTGCGCGGTCGACATCCAGCTCGCAACGGCGAGCGCCAATCTCAGTGTCGCCAGTTCTAAACGTGTCGAATTTCGCATCGGCGTGCACGTCGGCGATATCATTTCCGAGGACGGCGACATTTTCGGCGATGGCGTCAACATCGCCGCGCGTCTGGAGGGTCTTGCCGATCCCGGCGGCATCTGCGTCTCAGCGAGGGTGCAGGAGGACGTCGACGGGCGGCTCGACGTCACGTTCCGCGACGGCGGCGAGCAACAACTCAAGAATATCGCGCGTCCAATTCGGGTCTACCGCATCCAGTTTGGCCGGGCCGAGACGGCCGCGGCGCCCGCACCCATGCTGGCGTTGCCGGGCAAGCCATCTGTGGTGGTGCTTCCGTTCCAGAACATGAGCCCGGATCCCGATCAGGACTACTTCGCCGACGGGATGGTGGAAGACATCATCATGGCGTTGTCGCGCTTCAGCAGCCTGTTCGTGATCTCGCGCAATTCCTCCTTCACCTACAAGGGCCGTGCGGTTGACGTGAAGCAGATCGGACGCGAACTCGGCGTCCGCTATGTGCTCGAGGGCAGTGTGCGCAAGGCGGGACAACGCGTGCGGATCTCCGGCCAACTCGTGGACGCGATCACCGGCACTCACCTTTGGGTCGACCGTTTCGAAGGTACGCTGGAAGATGTGTTCGACCTCCAGGACAAGGTGACGTCCCGCGTGGCCGGTGCGCTCGTTCCGACCATCCGCCATGCCGAGATCGAACGCGCCAAGCACCGGCCGACCGAAAGCACCGATGCACACATGACCTATATGCGCGGCATCGGCTCTCTCTATCAATGGACCAAGGCCGGTATTGAAGAAGCGCTGAAGCTGTTCCATGAGGCGATGAGGATCGATCCGGACTTCAGCATGCCCTACGGCATGGCGGCAGTCAGCTATGTCACGCTGCGGTCCACCGGATGGGTGGGCGACCTTGCCTCGCTCGTGCCAAGGGTGCACGAGCTCGTTGCGCGGGCGCCCGAGGTCGGCCGGGATGATGCCTTCACCCTGGGATCCTGCGGCTTTGCCGCAGCCAACATCCTGGGCGATCTCGACACCGGTGCGGCGCTGCTTGATCGCGCCTTGGCTATGAACGTAAATCACGCGCTGATGTGGGCGCAAAGCGCGTACGTGTGCGCTTGGCGTGGCGAACCGGAACTGGCGCTGGCTCACACCGAACGCGCGCGTCGCCTCAGCCCGGTGGATCCGCAGACCTTCACGATCGACGGCGCGGCGGCGCTGGCCCATTTCATCGCTGGCCGGGATGAAGAGGCACTGGCCGTCGCCGAGATGGCCCTGCGACAGAACCCGTTCTTCTCGCCGGCGACACGCATCGCGCTGGCAAGCGCCGCGCTGCTGAACCGGACCGAGCTGACCAAGAAATACCTCGCCCAACTCAAGCTGCTTGACCCGAATCTCTCACTCTCGAATCTGGACACCCGTGTCGGCGTGCGGCGACCGGAAGATATCGCGCGCTTCGGCGCGGGCCTGCGCAAGGCGGGCTTGCCGGAGTAGACAGGGCAGAGATGGCTTTCAACTCAAATGGATCGAGGAATGCAATGGCGGCTTATGTCATCTTCGACGTGGATATTCGTGAGCCCAGGCAATACCAGGAATTCATGTCTGGCGTGAAGCCGGCCCTGGAAGCGGCCGGCGCCAAATATCTTGCGCGGGGCGGAGCTCACAAAGTCTACGAAGGAGATTGGGAGCCGCGTAGGATTGTGCTGTTGGAATTCCCGTCGGTCGCGGCCTGGGAGTCGTTTTACAACGGCGCAACGTATCAAGGACTGAAGCGCCTGAGAGAGGGTTGCAGCTCGGCGCGTTTGGTCAGCGTGGAGGGCCTCGGCTGACGGCTCCGCCATGGGGTTGGGGTGTGCGCACCGAGCACCGCCTTGCAAAAACAAAAAAGCCGGCGTTGCCGCCGGCTTTCGTGTCTGTTGGCTCGCCGCGCGCTTAATGCGCGGCTTCGAGCGCTGCTTCCTGCCGGGCGATCGTACCCTTGACGGCCGACTGCACCTTTTCGAAGGCGCGGACCTCGATCTGCCGCACGCGCTCGCGTGACACGCCGAACTCGGCGGCGAGGTCTTCCAGCGTCATCGGCTCATCCGCCAGGCGCCGCGCCTCGAAGATGCGGCGTTCGCGCGGGTTGAGCACGCCGATCGCACCGTTGAGGGCCTGGCGGCGATGATCGAACTCCTCGCTCTCGGCCATCATGGCTTCGGCGTTAGGCGAGTTGTCGACCAGCCAGTCCTGCCATTCGCCGGCTTCGCCGTCGTCGCGGATCGGGGCGTTGAGCGACGCGTCGCCGCCGAGGCGGCGGTTCATGTCGACCACGTCCTGATCTGTCACGCCGAGGCGCTTGGCGATCAGCTTGACCTGGTCGGGGTGGAGATCACCCTCTTCCAGGGCCGAGATCTTGCTCTTCGCCTTGCGCAGGTTGAAGAACAGCTTCTTCTGGTTCGCGGTGGTGCCCATCTTCACGAGCGACCAGGAACGCAGGATGTACTCTTGTATTGACGCCTTGATCCACCACATGGCGTAAGTGGCGAGACGGAAGCCCTTCTCGGGCTCGAATCGCTTCACCGCCTGCATCAGGCCGACATTGCCTTCCGAGACGACCTCGGAGATCGGCAAGCCGTAGCCGCGATAGCCCATGGCGATCTTGGCCACGAGCCTGAGATGGCTGGTGACGAGTTTATGCGCCGCGTCGCGATCGTCATGCTCGCGCCAACGCTTGGCGAGCATGTACTCCTGCTGGGGCTCCAGCATGGGGAACTTGCGGATCTCGGCGAGGTAACGTGAGAGGCCAGATTCTCCATTGAGAACCGGCAACGTAGCTGTACGGGCCATTCGAGCGCCCTCCAGTGGTTCAGGCCCCCGATAGCGGCGGGCCCGGCAGGTGGCCGCTGGGTTAAAGCCGGCCATGCTGCGATGTTCCGCGCTGGATATTCAGCGCAGGTGCAACATACACCAAACGGTCCGTGATAGGGAAGGATTGCTGACGTCACGTCCCCGTGTGGCAGCTATAACCTGTTGTCATGACGAGCTTTTTCTGGGAGGGGTGCGTCATACCGCCGCTGCCAGCGCCCGTTGCAGGAGAAGCAAATCCTCCGGCAGAGGCGCTTCCCAGTGCAAAAGTTCCCCGGTGCGGGGGTGTTCCAAAGCCAGCAGATAGGCGTGCAGCGCCTGCCGGTCGAGGGCGGTAAGTGCGTCCTTACCTTCCGGCCCGAGATGGCCGGCCTTGGTCTTGAAATGCGGGCCGTAGACGCTGTCTCCCAGCAGGGGATGGCCGAGATGGGCGAGGTGGACCCTGATCTGATGGGTCCGCCCGGTCTCGAGCCGGCAGGCCAGGAGCGAGGCGACCGGCTTGCCATCGCGGCCGGCAAAGCTCGAGAGCACCTCGAAATGGGTGATCGCCTCGCGGCCGCCCTGGCGCACCGCCATCTTCTCGCGGGCGTGCGGGTGGCGGTCGATCGGCGCGTCGATGGTGCCGTGCGGCCGGTTCGGCACGCCCCAGGCGAACGCCATGTAGCCGCGTTCCATCGGGCCGGTGCGGCCATGGTCGGCGAATTGCGCGGTCAGTGACTGATGGGCGTGGTCGTTCTTGGCCACCACCATCAGGCCGGTGGTGTCCTTGTCGAGGCGGTGCACGATGCCCGGCCGCTTGACCCCGCCGATGCCGGACAGGCTGGTGCCGCAATGCGCGATCAGCGCATTGACCAGCGTTCCGGTGGCGTGGCCGGCGGCGGGATGCACCACCAGGCCCCTCGGCTTGTCGATGACGATGATGTCGTCGTCCTCGAACACGATATCGAGCGCGATGTCCTCGCCCTTCGGCTCGGCGGGTGCGGCCTCCGGGACGTCGATTATGATCGTATCGCCCCTGATGACATGATAAGCGGGGTCGCGGACGACGGCGTCCTTGACGGTCACGGAACCGGCGAGGATCAGCGCCTTCAGCCGGGACCGCGACAGCTCCGGAGTGCGCTGTGCGAGCACGCGGTCGAGCCGGGCCGAGCCCTCGTCGCCGGCGACGATGACCTCCAGCTTCCGACCGCCATTCGAAGAGACCTGCTGCGACGTAACTTGCAAAGATAGAGCCTTGTGATGACCGACACCGCTGTGACCGAACCGACCCCCGACCAGGCCGCGCTGATCGCGCGGGTGCGGCGCATGATGCTGATCGCGGGCCTGACCTCGGCATTGGCCGTGGCCGTCGTGTTGATCGCCATCGGCTACCGCCTTTATCGCAGCGAGGGAAGCCCTGTTTCGGTCTCCGATGTCACTGCTGCGCTGCCGAAGGGCGCCCGCATCGTCGCAACCGGCGTCGCCGGCGAGCGTTTGATGGTCACACTCGATATAGGCGGTGCAACAGAGATCCGCACATTTGATGCAAAGACGCTGAAACCTGCCGGCAGGCTGAGCTTCGTCAACGAGCCCTGACGCTCGCAATCGCGAAGCCGCGGCGCTTCGATCGACCAAAGGCTGCAACCAAAAGCTGCAAATCATTCGCTGCATATTTTTTGCGCCTGCGTTCGCGCATCGAGAAGGTGTGCCGCCATCTTTTCGGCCGAGTTGCACGTTCAGCTTGCGCCATGCCGCGATCCAACTCCAACGCTTCCATCGAACAATCCGGTGAATCCGATGCAGCAGGGGCGTGCACCGACCCGACACGCCGTGCGCTGTTGACCGCGCTTGCGGGCTGCGCCTGTCTCGCCGCGATCGAGCCCGCAGCCGCCGACGATGACGAACAGCCCGGCGCCAGTGAGCGGCCGCAAAAGGCCGACGTCCTGGTGCGCGCCGAAGGCGACAAGGCCGGAGAGGTCATCAAGTCGGATGATCTGAAGCTCGGCGGACCACCGCTTCGTGCCTGGCCGCAGGATCCGAAGACCAACGTCATCCGCAAGGGTTCGCGGCTCAACGAGGTCGTGCTAGTCAAGCTCGATCCAAACGAGCTCGACGATGCCACGCGCGCCCACGCAGCCGACGGCATCGTCTGCTACTCGGTCATCTGCTCGCATGCCGGATGTCCGATCACCGCCTGGGTGAAGCAGGATCAAGGCGACAAGAACGTTCTGAAATGCCTCTGTCACAACTCCGAATACGATCCGCGGCAGAATGCGCAGGTCGTGTTCGGGCCGGCGCCACGTCGCCTCGCGGCATTGCCGCTGACGGTGGCCGACGGCGCGATCACGGTCGCAGCGCCATTCGTCGGGAAGGTGGGTGCTCAGCAAGGAGGATGAGGCCGCACCGGGACTTCTGCATGACCTAAACAAAACTGAAAAATAAAACAGAGCAGGGAGGTAGCATCTGATGACAAGCAAGCAGTGGTTACTGTCGAGTTGTGTCGCATTCACGTGCCTGATGTCGACCTACGCCGTCGCGGGGCCGATCGAAAACTACAGTTCGGTGACGTCAGCGCGTCTGGAAAATCCCGAACCCGGCAACTGGATGCTCTATCGCCGGACCTATGACGGACAGGGCTTCAGTCCGCTCACTGAGATCAACACGTCCAACGTCAAGGACCTCAAGCCGGCCTGGACCTTCTCGACCGGCGTGATCGAGGGCCACGAGGCGCCGCCGATCGTCAACAACGGCGTGATGTTCGTCGCGACTCCGATGGGGCAGGTGATCGCCCTTAATGCCAAGACTGGTGAAGAGTACTGGCGCTACAAGCGGCAGCTGCCCGACGATCTGTTCCAGCTGCATCCGACCAGCCGCGGCGTCGGCCTGTGGGAGGACAAGCTCTATCTCGCGACGACCGACGACCACGTCGTCGCGCTCGACGCCAAGACCGGCAAGGTGGTCTGGGACACCAAGGTCCAGGACTACAAGAAGGGTCAGTACATGACGCTGATGCCGTTGATCGTCGACGGCAAGGTGATCGTCGGCGGCTCCGGCGGTGAGTTCGGCGTGCGCGGCTATGTGGTCGGCTTCGATGCCAACAGCGGCAAGGAGCTGTGGCGCACCTTCACCATCCCCGGCGAAGGCGAGCCCGGGCACGAGACCTGGAGCGGCGACGACTGGAAGTCGGGCGGCGGCTCCGCCTGGATGACCGGCACCTACGACAAGGACACCAAGACGGTCTATTGGGGCGTCGGCAACGCCGCGCCGTGGCCCGGCTCGATGCATCCCGGCGACAACCTCTACACCAGCTCGGTGCTGGCGCTCGACCCCGACAGCGGCAAGATCAAGACCCACTTCCAGTATCACCAGAACGATTCCTGGGACTGGGACGAGGTCGATGCACCGATGCTGATCGACATGCAGCGCGACGGGCGATCGTTCAAGAGCCTGGTGCATCCCGGGCGCGACGCGATCTTCTGGGTGCTGGAGCGCAAGCCGGACAAGATCAACTATGTCGCCGGCTGGCCGTTCGTGAAGACCAATGTCTGGAAGGGTGTCGAGGCCGAGACCGGCCGGCCGATCCTCGATCCCGACCACAAGCCGGTGCTCGGCAAGCGGGTCGAGTTCTGCCCGTCGCTGTGGGGCGGCAAGGACTGGCCGTCGGCGGCCTATAGCCCGAACACCAAGCTGGTCTATGTCCCCGCCAACGAGAACTTCTGCGGCGGCTTCACCGGCGAGAAGCAGCCCCTGGTTCCCGGCCAGCTCTGGCTCGGCACCAAGCCGGAGGACATCGGCCTGATCCCGGCGCCGAATGCCGATCATTTCGGCGAGTTGCAGGCGTGGGATCCGGCCACCGGCAAGAAGGTCTGGCAGCACGACTACAAGACCTCGCAGCTGTTCGGCGCGGTGACCGCGACCGCGGGCGATCTGGTTCTCTCCGGCGGCACCAACGACCGCGCCTTCCGCATCTTCAACGCCAAGACCGGCGAGCTGTTGTGGGAGCAGAAGACCAACTCCGGCATCATGGCGATGCCGATATCCTATGAAGTCGACGGCAAGCAATACATCGCAGTCCAGTCGGGCTGGGGTGTCGACGCGCAGCGCATCCAGGACGCGCTCGCCGGCAAGGTTGCGGGCTTCGAGAACAACGTCCCGCAAGGCGGCGTGATCTGGGTATTCGCGCTCGACAAGAAGTAGGCGCGCGAAGAGAGCTTCGGTTCTGATCAGGTCAGAGCCGGAGCTCGAGAGCGCTTTCAACCGACAGGGGGCGATGCGATCGGGAAGCGGCGGCTGGGGAGACCGCCGCTTCCCGGTCCGCGCTTTGCGTTATTTACCCTCTCGCTCGACCTTGCTTTTCGCGTCCTGGTTCATCTGCTTGATCTTGGGATCCTTGCTGGCCTCGCCGGTGGTTTGGTCAGCGGTCGATGGCGGGCCGTTGCTCGGCTCCGACGTCTGGTCGGGCAGCACCCTGGCCGGCCGCGTCGCAGTTGCGGGCGGTGGCGAAGTGGTTTGCGCAAGTGCGGTTTGTGCCGCAAAAACAATGACGCCCGCGGACAGGATGGCCGCGAGCGTCCCGAATGGTTGAGGTGGGGTTCTCATCGATCTGCTCCAGTGGACCGATGAGAACGACCCGTCCCGCCTAACGTTCCAGCCTCAAATCTCCAGCTGCTTGCCGATCGGCAGCGCGCGGATGCGCTTGCCGGTGGCGGCAAAGATCGCGTTGATCAACGCTGGCGCAAACGGCGGCACGCCGGGTTCGCCGACGCCGCTGGGTGGTGTATCCGCGCCGGGCGGCACGATGTAGACGTTGGTGATTGCAGGCGACTCGTCGATCCGGATCACCGGGAAGTCGTCGAAATTGCTCTGCTGCACCTTGCCGTCCTTGAAGCTGATCTCGCCGTATTTGGCGAGGCTCAGCCCCATGATCGCAGCACCCTCGATCTGCGAGTGGATCCGTTCCGGATTGACGTAGGTGCCGCAATCGATCGCGGTGTCGACCCGTGGCACCGTGAGCTTGCCCTTGTCGTCGACCGCCACCTCGACGATGGTCGCGATGTAGCTGACGAACGAGCGATGCACCGCGATGCCGAGACCGTGGCCCTTCGGCACCGTGCGTCCCCACTCGCCCTTTTCGGCGACCAGCTCGACCACCTTGCGCAGCCGCGCGGTGTCGATCGGGTAGCTGTCATAGGGCTCGCCGTAGTTCCAGGGATCCTTCACCGAAGACAGGTTGACGATCCGGGGCGATCCGATCAGCTCCAGCAGCATGTCCTTCTGGTCGCGGTTCGTCGCATGCGCGATTTCCCCGACCATGGATTGCACCGCGAAGGCGCGCGGGATGTTGGAGACCGAGCGGAACCAGCCGATCCGCGTGAACGCGGCCGCTTCCGGATTTTCGCACTGCAGATTGGCGATCTCGAACGGGTTGTCGATCAACCCCATGCCGAGCTCGAATGGCGCCTCGTGGTTGGCGCCGGCGGCGAAGGTCGAGGCGATGGTCGGCGCCACGCTGCGGTGCCGCCACGCAATCACCTTGCCGCTCTTGTCGAGGCCGGCCTCGATCCGCTCCACCGATACCGTGTGCAGGAAGTCGTGATGGACGTCGTCCTCACGGGTCCACTGCACCTTGACCGGCGCGCCGAGTTCCTTCGACAGCAACGCCGCCTCCAGCGCGAAGTCGCATTTCGACTTGCGGCCGAAGCCGCCACCGAGCAGCGTCACGTTGACGGTGACATTGTCCTCGGGAATCCCGAGCGTCTTGGCGACATCCTCGCGGGTGCCGCCGGGGCTCTGTACGGGCGCCCAGATCTCGGCCTTGTCGCCCGTCACATTGGCCACCGCGACCGGCGGCTCCATGCTGACATGGGCGAGATGCGGCAGGTAGTATTCGCCGACAATGACCTTGTCGGCGCTCTTCAGCGCCGCATCGACGTCGCCCTCCTTGCGCACCACGAGGCCAGGCTTGCGCGCGGCCTCTTCGAGCGACGCACGATAGGTGACGGAGTCGTATTTGGCGTTGGCGCCGTCATCCCAGACGATCTTCAGCGCATCGCGGCCCTTGATCGCGGCGCCGGTGTTGCGTGCGATCACGGCGACGCCGCCGAGCGGCTGGAACTTGGACGGCCACGGCCAGCCCTTGACCTCCATCACCTTCTCGACGCCGGGCACCTTCAGCGCGTCGGCGTCATCGAACGACTTGACCTTGCCGCCGGTGACCGGCGGGCGGGCGATGACAGCGTATTTCATGCCGGGCAGGCGGGTGTCGGCGCCGTAATGCGCCTTGCCGGTGGTGATGTCGTGCAGATCGACGATCGAGACCTGGCCCTTGCCGAGATAGCGGAAGTCCTTCGGGTCCTTCAGCTTGAGGCCCTCGATGCTCGGCACCGATTCCTTGGCGGCGTCGGCCGCGAGATCGCCGAAGCCGATCTTTCGCCCGCTCGCGCTGTGCACGACTTCGTGGTTCTGCGCCTTCACCTCGGTCGCCGGCACGCCCCATTTCTTGGCGGCGGCGGCTTCCAGCATGGTGCGCGCCGAGGCGCCGATCTGGCGCATCGGAATCAGATAGTGCCGCGTCGAGCGCGAGCCGTCGGTGTCCTGGTTGCCGAACTTGACCTCGTCGCCATGCGCCTGCTGGACATGGACGCGCGACCAGTCGGCCTCCATCTCCTCGGCGACGATCAAGGGCAGGCTGGTGCGGACGCCGGTTCCCATCTCGGAGCGATGCGCCAGGATGGTGACGGTGCCGTCGGGCGCGATCGCGACGAACACGCGCGGATCGACCACGACGCCATGCGGCATCTTGCCGGCGCCGGTCTCATAGGCGAACGCCTGGCGCGTCATCACTGGCGCGGCGAGCACGAACGAGCCCGCGATGCCGAGCCCTTTGAGGATGCTGCGGCGCGAGAGGTTCTCGACCTTCGCGTGCTTCTCGAAGCCGCGAAGCTTTCCCGGATTGGTGCGGATATTCATGTCACACCCCCGTCGATGCGAGATGCACGGCATTCTCGATCCGCTGATAGCAGCCGCAGCGGCAGATATTGCCCGACATGGCTTCGCGGATCTGGTCGTGGCTCGGCTTCGGGTTCTGGTCGAGCAGCGCGGCCGCCTGCATGATCTGGCCGGCCTGGCAGTAGCCGCATTGCGGCACGTTGACCTGGCGCCACGCCTTCTGCACCGGATGGTCGCCGGACGGATGCAGGCCCTCGATCGTGGTGACCTCGCGGCCGACCACGTCGGACACCGCGGTGATGCAGGCGCGCACCGCCTCCTTGTCGACGATCACGGTGCAGGCGCCGCACAGCGCCTGGCCGCAGCCGAACTTGGTGCCGGTCAGGCCGGCTTCGTCACGGAGATACCATAGCAGCGAAAGGTTCGGGTCGCCGTCCCAATTCTGTTCCTGGCCGTTGATTTTTAGTTTGATCATGGTCTGTCCTCGCTCTTCTTTAAGCTATTGACCGGTGCGGCGCGGGGCGCGGAACGTCTTCCATCGCCAGCGTCCGCTGATGTCTGTTGTTGCCAAGATGTTGGTGAGCCAAACGGTCGTGCCTGCGGGCCTGCGCTTTGTTCCAAGCACTCCTCTCGCTTGTCCGGCGCCGTGCAGGCGCAGCATGGTGAAGGGCTGCGATGTTAGCAGAGGCGGGCGACGGGTGACTTCACAGCCAGGTGTTTTGCATTTCCATTTGGCGAAAGCAGGGCCGTGCACGATGCAGAGATGACATCCAAGGGTGGTCCATCAAGGGTGGTCATCAAAGGTGGTCATCATGCAATCAGCGCGGGCGGCACCGCTGGCCCGCGCCGATGTGACACGTGCGACCTTCGAGGAGCGCGCGCAGGAAGCGTTCCCGGGCCCATCCGTGCCGAAACCGCGGGCACGGCATGGTAAGCATGGATGACAAAATCCCCGCCGCAATGCACAAGCCACCTTGCGGCGGGGCGATTTCAAGGCTATTGCCTTGCCTCTCAACGCTCCCTTCGTCTAGCGGTTAGGACGCGGCCCTCTCAAGGCTGAAACAGGGGTTCGATTCCCCTAGGGAGCGCCATGCCGGCCAAGACCGTGCCGGCTTTGGCAAGATGGCCGCGAATGCGTTCGATCCGGGGTCAGGCCTCGTCGCCAAGATCCTGATTGCCAGGATCGAAATAGACCACTTTATCCATGACGCCGCCCGCGAGCGCTACCTTGTAGACGGCTTCGGCAAAGCGCCTGTCGTCCGCTGCCCGGCCCGGATTGCCATCGCCGATGCGCTGCGGCAGCAGCATGGAGACCGGCTTGAGCATTCCGATCTCGAACGGGACCAGGACGCCGGCGGTCATCGAGAACGGCCCGGGCGTGAGCAGCCTCGTGGCAAACAATTCTCCATCTTCCATCGAACTCTCGATCCCGATGTCGAGCAGCCACACTTTCGTGTTGCGGAGGATGTCGGTGGCGATCACGCCTATCGCATCGTGGCGCTGCTCGATCAGCAGGATCGCGAACTGCGACCTTCGCATGGCATCCAGCACCAACTCTTGGTCGGACTGCGCCTCGAACCTCGCCGACTTGGCGTAGCGGTCGATCGCCCGCGAACGACCCCGCGGGGCGGTGTAGATCGCAAGGTCGTAGACATAGTACATTTCGTCGATGTCTTCGAGCAGCAGCGTCTTTCCCCGCGCCAATCCGAGCCTGCGGGCCTGATTGAGCAGCGCGTCGCCGGACAGGGATTTGAGAGCCTCCTCGTGAAGGTCCTTGGAGATGTCCCGCAGCTGCAGGTAGCGGGCGAGGAGGTCCTCGGACGTCGAAGGCATCTCGCCGCCCGGGGCGAAGCGCGACTGCTGTTGGGCGAGGGGAAGGGCCATGAAACTCTCTCGAATTGGGCCGCCAGCCTTTCGTATCGTTACCGCTGCGGCTTGATTCGCGAAACCGCGATCTCCATCATCGGCGAACCGATCCGCCCGGTCGAGACGGGCGGCCCGAATCCTGCGTCGATTGGTGTGCCGAGAATTGCAATGAGCCGGAAGAATCGGGTTCCCCTCGCCGATCGTGTCGCGAGGGCGGCGGAAGCGCGCTTGCCGCCGAGCAGCTTGTCAGCGCCGTCGATATTCTGGTCCGGATCGGCTGGCTTGATCCCGGCGCGGTCGAGCGCTGGCGCCGCGGGCAGATCGATTGCCTGGAGGAGGCGATTCAGCTCGATCCGTCGCGCATCGCGCAAGCCATGCAGCTGCTCCAGGCCTGGGCGTCCGCCAGGGGATTGTCCGCGGGAGAGACGGCGTACGTCGATCGCACGCCGCAGCGCCGCCCGTTGCGCTTCAGCCGCAGCGGACATCCCGCGGTCGAGGCGTCATACCGAACCCATTGGGTCTCGTCCGAGCTCTCTGAAACGAAGCGCGCGCGTCTGGAGCAAAGGGCCAGCCGCGCCCCGGAACTGGTGGTCATCCAGCCCTTGAACGAGGAGTGGCGATGTCATCGCTGCGGCGGCACCGGCGATCTCCTGATGATGGAGAATCCCGGTCCGGCGTGCCTGCGTTGCGTCGGCCTCGACGATCTCGAATTCCTGCCGGCCGGCGACGCAAAGCTCACCCGGCGCGTCAAGGCGAGCAGCGCCCGATATGCCGTCGTCGTGCGCTTCAGCCGAACGCGCGGCCGTTACGAACGACAGGGCCTGCTGGTCGAGCCGCGCGCCCTGGCGCATGATCCGGAAAAGGCGAAGCGGTTTTCCGAAAAGATCATGCTCAAACAAAGAGCTGAGCAAGAGCGAAGCGACATCCGGGGAACGGTCCGTCCCCGCATGTCGCGTGAGCTCATGCGTGCTGCCTGATCGCACGTCGTCCGCGGCCTCACGCCGCGGCGAGCACCGGTTGCGCCGGCCTCCGCGTGATCATCAGCGACAGTACGGCGGCGATGATGCCGGTCAGTCCTGCGATCATGAAGGCCTGCAGGTAATCGCCCTGCGCGGAGCGCATGAAGCCGGCGAAGAACGCGGCGCAGGCGGCGCCGAGCTGATGGCCGGCGACCACCCAGCCGAACACCAGCGGCGCGTTCTTGTCGCCGAACGCTTCGTTGGCGATGCGCACGGTCGGCGGCACGGTCGCGATCCAGTCGAGACCGTAGAACACCGCGAACACCGACAGGCTCGCAAGCGAGAAATCCGAGTAGGGCAGGTAGATCAGCGACAGGCCGCGCAGCCCGTAATACAGGAACAGCAGCTTGCGTGGATCGAAACGGTCGGTGAGCCAGCCCGACAGCGTGGTGCCGAACAGGTCGAAGAATCCCATCAAGGCAAGCAGGCTCGCGGCCTGCACCTCGACGATGCCATGGTCACCGCAGAACGCGATCAGATGGGTGCCGACCAGGCCGTTGGTGGTGAAGCCGCAGATGAAGAAGGTCGCGAACAGGAACCAGAACGCCCGCGTCCTGGCGGCGTGCACCAGATTGCTGAGCGCGGCGACGAACGGATTGCCCGCCGCCGGCGGCGCGGGCTGATCGTCGTGCCGGCTGCCGAACGAGCGCAGGCCGACCGACGCGGGCCGCTCGGGCACCAGAACATACACCAGCGGGATCAGCGCCGCGCAGCATGCGGCGACCGTCAGCACCACCGGCTTCCAGCCGCCCCACGCCACCAGCGCCGCGAGGCCCGGCATGAAGATCAGCGTGCCGGTCGCGGTCGACGCGGTCAAAAGCCCCATGACGAGGCCGCGATTGCTGGTGAACCAGCGATTGACGATGGTGGCGCCGAGCACGTTGGCGACCGCGCCCGAGCCGATGCCCGACAGCAGCCCCCAGCTCAGGAACAATTGCCACGGCGCGGTCATGAAATAGCTCGCGCCGGTCGAGGCCGCCATCAGCATGAGCGCGCCCAGCACCGTGCGGCGGATGCCGAAGCGCTGCATCACCGCGGCGGCGAACGGGCCGGCGAGGCCGTAGAGGAAGATGCCGACCGCGGCCGACGACGAGATCACGCCGACGTCCCAGCCGAACGCCTGTTGCAGCGGCAGCATCAGCACGCCCGGCGTCGCGCGCAGGCCGGCGGAGGCGAGCAGCGCCAGGAAGATCACGGCGACGACGACGAAGGCGTAATTCTGCCCGAACGGGCGTCTCGACACGGGGGCGGCTTGAAGCGGGGTGCTTGGCATGTTACTTACCGGTACGTATTGCGATACGCCGTGTATACGTACCGGTCAGTAACATTGTCAAGCGGGCCGCGTGGAAAAATCCGGGAGGAGCCGTCATGAAGAAAGCCGTCGAGCCAGCCGCGGAGCGTCCGGCCAAAGCCGCCGACCGGATCCGCGCCTCCGCGGCCGAGCTGTTCTACCGCGAGGGCATCCGCGCGGTCGGCGTCGACGAGGTGGTGGAGCGGGCTGGCGTCACCAAGCCGAGCCTCTATCGCAGCTTCGCCTCCAAGGACGATCTCGCCGCCGCCTATATGCGCGACTACGAGGCGAACTTCTGGGAGAATTTCGAGAAGCCCGGCGGAAAATCCTACACTGATCCGCGCGAGCACGTGCTGGCCTATATCCGCGTGCTGTCGACGCGCGCCGTGCGCGAGGGCTATCGCGGCTGCGGCCTGACCAACGCCACCGTGGAATATCCGTCGCGCGACAATCCCGCACGGCAGGTCGCCGAAGCGCACAAGAAGCTGTTCCGCAAGCGCCTGCGCGAGCTCGCGTCCGGCATGGGCGCGCGCCACCCCGCGGTGCTCGGCGATGCCCTGCTGCTGCTGATCGAAGGCATCTACGTCACCGGCCAGCAGTCGGAGGAGGGGCCGGCGCAGTCGGCGCTCGCGGTGGCGAAGCTCCTGATCGATGCGAGCGTGGCGAAGGGGTGAGGCGATCGGTTCAAACCCAACGCCATCGCGCTTCGGCGTTCCGCAGCCCGGGTGAGCGAAGCGACACCCGGGGAGGTCCGCCCCGCATATCGCGTGGGCTCATGCGGGCTACTTGCCGTCATCGCATTTGCATGAGGCGCAACAGGGCGAGCGAAGCGGTGGGCATGCGCCCCTGGTGAGTGGCCGAGAGGCCGGGCGAAGCATTGGAAAACGAGGCACTACAAGTTGGCGCAGATCAGCCGGCCTTCGGTCTCAGGCCGGCGCCACGATACACGTCCAGGACCTGGTCGCGGGTTGGGCGGTCGGGATTTTGGCCGTTCACAAGCGAGTCGTAGGCAAGAAGCTCTTCCTCGGACAATTCACGAAGAGACGCACCAGCCAGGACGGCAGCGGTTTGAAGCGGCGAGTCGTGATAGACGAACAGGTCCCCATTGTCGGGAAGCTCTTCGACACGCTTCCGCATGTTCTGCGCGGCTTGGTGGGCGTCATGCTCCGATTGGTGAAAGACCTTATGGAGGCACACTTCGACGAAGCTCCAGTAGTCCGCCATGAACTGAGGAGAGAGGTCGGCGCGTGTCGCAGCGGACCTGGGAGTTCTTTCGCCTGATGCCATAAGGTACCTCAAGCTCGTCCAGTCAATCCATCCTAGAACAAAGTCCGCTTAGGGTCACTGTCATTTGCTTTCTTGAAAACGATCGGCCGCTTCAGGACGGCGGTCGCCTTCGTGGTATGAAAGCTGATCTGGTCGCAATCCTTGATCACCAGGAGCTGTGGCCAAAGGGTTACCGGGCCGTAGACCACGTCGTAGGCCGCCGATGGTCCCACCCTTTGATGGGGTGGAAAGCCGATCCGGCAGTCTGACACGAGCGCCCAAAAGTCCGGCGTCTCCAGGACAAAAGACAGGCTTTCGAGCGCCGCGAGGTCGTCCCGGCTCAACGTAAATTGGATAATGACGGCGACAGCCGGCGGGCTCGGAGGAGACACGCTCAAATTGATGCCCATCGCGCGGCGGTTCGCCCATTGCTCGGCCTGGTGCAGGGACGTGGTCACGTAAAACCCCTGGCCAAAGTCCGTGCGCGGGCGGCAAAGCGCCAGATTGATCGTGAGGGGCAAAGAGCTTCCGGACGTGATGCCCGACGCCCTGACCGACTGGCTGTCCGTCCCGTGATAGACGATGAGGTCCTTATTCGACCACTGCGGCACGTCGTTCTACCAATCTGATGTCAACGCCAAGGTTTCAAAATCAATCGCGGCTCAATACGGCAGACTGCGCCCGGCGGCTCAACGGCGGCATATGATCATGTGGAACCTTGGGTTGTCCATGGGGGCGCGCTCACCTTTTCGACGTTTGGCAGGCCGCGCCTGCGGCGGGCAGCCGCGTCGGGTGCGAGACTTTGCGAATGCTTCCATTGAACGGCATTTTCAGAACGGAGCAAGCGTAGCCCGGATGAGCCAGCGGGTCGCGCGAACGCGCGCCCGATGACAGGCTCCGCGACATCCGGGAATGGCTCGTCCCCGCATGTCGCTGCGCTCATGCGGGCTACCCGCTAGACTAGACGCCGGTTGGGACGAACCGAAGCGGCTCGCCAATCTCGACAAGCACGACATGGACTTCGCTGATCTCGACGAGCGGTTCTTCGACACGGCTCTGGTTCGCAAGGCCAGGCTCAATCGATACCAAGCGATCGGCATCAACATGCGCGGCGTGATTTCGGTGGTCTTCGCGATCTGCGGCGCGGAAGTGCGCCGCAATTGCTGTCACCACGATTGCCCGGTCAATGCCCGGGCGAACAGCCGAGTGGCTGGCAGGCATGGCCCGGAATGCAGATGCAAATGGTGCTGCCGCCGGGAGGCGGGGGCGGTGGGTCGAGGTGGGTCGGCGGGATCGGCGGCGCGGAAATCGGCAGCCCATCTCCGTCAAAGGTGCAGCTGTCCGTGTCCCCCAACATGATGTAGTGCGGCTTGCCGTCGCTTTGCAGCCAGGTCTTGTTCGGCGATGACGCCGACTGCTGGTAGACGTCCAGTCTCGAATACGAGGTGACGGTGGTCTTGGGCGCGCCGCTCGCGGCGTAGCAAACCGTCGTGCAGCTTCTGTCGGGACAACTGAACGATTCCTGCAGCGTACCTTCGATGGCATGGGCCTGCGTTGCGGCGAACAACAGAAGCACGGTACCGACCACCCACCGCATAGTTCGCCACCCCTGCAAAAAATGAAAGTAAAGCTGCAACCCGGAATTGCAGTGAGCGTGCACTCAATTAGTGCCTGATGCAATCGCTTGCATCATACTTGTCCCCTTGCTTGCGTGATGCGCGCCGTTGACAGCGAAGACCGTTTGTCGGCCGCTTGAGGCCTCAATGGCTCAGGAAGAGCAAAAGACCGGCCGCGATCCACAGCGGCGACAGGCTCAGCAGCATGGTCAGCCAGAACTGCAACTCTCTTTGGATGCGGGTGCTTCCCTGCATGGCTCATTCCTCGCTCTTTGGGGGAAATCAGCCTGCTCCGTGGGGCAGGGCTCATCATTAACCCACATCAGTTTGTGACTGAATTTTCCGCTTTTTCCCGGCCTGTCGTCCTGGGGACACACGCATGGAACCAGCTGCATCTGGTTCCGAGCAGCACCGGAACGCGATGGCATGCGCGCCAAAGAAAAAGACCCCAGATCGGGGAAAACCGCTGGGGTCTGAGTCAACACTTTGGTCGTCAGACGCTGCGATCAACAGCGCCTCCAGCGAATCCACGCGTAATTGGTTCGCATGCGTCACCCTATCGAACTCGGCGGATACGAGCAGTCGGGCGCATTGCATGGCTCCATGCTGCCGATTTTTGTTAGTCCCCGACCAGGAATAAGTCCCAGCGTTCCGGGGAGGAACGTCGGGACTGAACGTGGAGCGCCAACTTGGGGGCCGGAAAACGCATCCACGATCGCCGGATGTTCCCGGCGGCCTGGGATCGTTCCTATCGTGCCGCCTGCTTTGGCTTTGCAGGTGCCCGAGCGCAAAACCGCCAATGTCGTGCCTTCTTCATTGCCCCGGAGCCAAGCCCCGTTCAACGCGCTTGCGGCTGTTGCCGACCTTCTCGACAGCCTTCTGCACCGACGCGGTGGATTTGCCGGTCTTCTGCATCTCGTAGCGTTCGCTCAAATCGATACTACGATTCACATAGTGAAATGACGCCGCCGCCGGCGGATGACCAACTGACGGATTGCATCTGTCTATTGGGGGCGCCCGTGAATTACGTTGTGCAAGCCAGGTTCCTCGTTCGGATGGGAACCTCTGGCTGGATGGTCTATGACCGGGAGCGGAAGGGGCCTGCTCTTCTCAGGAATGGCGATGTCGCCCAGAAACTGACGAGGGAGCGAGCCGAATTCATCAAATGGCATCTCGCAATTGAGGAGCGCAAGCGCGAGGGGCAATGAAATCCTGCTCGATCATTTTGAGCGCGCGCTAGCGATTGTCGACAGGATTTAGGTTTCGGTGACAGTGCACTTAAGTTGAAAGCACTGTCACCGTAATGGCAGTTTGAATCATTCATTGTTTGTGAGTTGCGTCGTGGCGTTTCAGCGGAGGAAGCCCGAGCCGATCGGGACCAAGGCGCGTTTTCCTGGCTTCATTGCGCCGGTGCTAGCGACGCCGATCGACAAGGTGCCGAGCGGCGCCCGCTGGATTCACGAGATCAAGTTCGACGGCTATCGCGTCCAAGCTCATCTCGCCAATGAAGAGGTGAGGGTCTACACCCGGCGGGGCAATGACTGGACCAAGCGATTCAAGAAGATCGCCGACGATGCCTGGCATATCTCCGCGGCCTCCGCGATCATCGATGGTGAAATCGTGGTACCTTCGCCAAACGGCACCACCGATTTTTCAGTGCTGCAGAACGAACTTCGCGGCCACTCGACCCGGATCGTGCTGATTGCCTTCGATCTGCTCTATCTCAACGGCCGCGATCTGCGAAAATTGCCGTTGAAAGTGCGCAAGGCCGTGCTGAAGAAGCTCATCGCTGGCACGGAAGTCCAGTTCAGCGAAAGCTTCGAGGTCGACGGCCGCGAGATGTTCGCCCATGCCTGCAAGCTCGGCTATGAGGGCGTGGTCTCGAAGGTCGCGGACAGCGTCTATCCGACGGGTACGCGCAGCCGCGACTGGGTCAAGAAAACCTGCGCCCAGCGCGAGACCCTGACAATCGCGGGATTTGCACTGGACGGCAACGAATGGGACGGCATCTATCTCGGGAGGCGACAGGGCGATGAACTGATCTACGCGGGCAAGGTCGACCACGGCTTTGACAAGGCTTCGGTCGCTGATTTGCGCAAGCGCCTCACTCCGCTGATCCGCAAGACGCAGCCCTACGCCAAGCGCATCAGGCACAAGGGCATATGGGTCGAGCCGAAGGTGCTGGCCGAGATCGAGTACCGCGCCAAATCCGGCGAGGGAAAGGTACGGCATCCATTCTTTCGAGGCGTGCGAGAAGACCTATGAGCAAGCCTCCCTGCATCTTTTGCGATGACACAGGATGGGTGTGCGAGAACCATCAGGACCAGCCCTGGACCGGCCCGCACGCCTGCATCTGCGGCGGTGCCGGCGTGCCCTGTCCGGCCTGCAACCAGCCGGATGATGAGGGTCTGCCTCGTTTGCCGCAGGGCTTCGAGCCAGATGAATGAAGCGAGGCTGGAGACGGTACCTCAGCTCACATCGCTGCGCGCAACGGGCTGCTTGCTAGGCAGCCTGCTCGTGCGCCACATAGTCCATCGTGACCTTTGCGACATTGGCGTCGACCCAGGCAGCCATGCGCTCCTCCTCGCGAAGCGACGCCTCGAGCGGAGCGCGCGCGGCTTCCATGCCGGCCGCGGGGCAAAGCGCCAAAAGGGACTTGTAGGCGGCGATCTCGAAATGCTCGAACGCGTTATTGGCGAACGTGTTCTTCAGGATCTCGTCACCCGCCATCGAATGAGCCATCGCCATGGCGTTTGCCGCGACGGACTGCGTCGCATCCTTGAGCGTTGAAGTCGTTTCCCCGCATTTTTCCAGGCACTCCTCCAACCGGCTCAGTTGTACTTTTGTCTCCTGGAGGTGATCGGCAAGTTTTTGCTTCACCTCTGGATAATCGTCCAGCCGCCCCGATTGACGTTCCATCAATTCACGCGCCTGGATCTCCATCGCGTGAGCGTTCCTCAAACCGACGACGAAAATGTCGCGAGCTGTCTGTGCCATCTCTTCCTCCGCTGGGTTCACTGAAAGCGAGAACAGCGTGGATCATTCAACGTTCCTAGCCCGGATCACCTTGTCGCGGCCGATGCCGATCGCCGCAGGAACCGGCCTGCGCAATCGATGTTTGTTGATGATGACAGTCCAACGCACAATTCGATGTTTCAGTTTCGGTGACAGTGCACTTAAGTTGGTGTTTAATGCACTGTCACCGTAATGTAATGGGTATTGATAACGGCAAAGACACCGTGATCCATATCGATCAGATTTTGGAGCGCACACTAGCTCAGAAGAAGGCGAAGGCGGGGAGACCGCAAATTAGATCACCGAAAGGTAAGAAGTCGCAGAGGGCAGTTCGCGGGACAACCGAAGCTATTAAGCAAACTCGGCGCAAGTAACCAAGCGAACCTGAAGCGCGGTCAAGTCGATCGGTAAGTCTCTAAAAAAATCTAGAATTGAATTGAGGACGGTTAGTAACGCTCCAGGCGTGCGAACTCCTGACAAGTAAGCTCAACAAATGAGAGCTCCTTCCGAGGCGATTGTTCGATGCGACACACGGCAATGCGGAGACAGGTGCGGAAGGGACTTCATGGGCGGCCGAGGTGTGTCGCTTGCGAGAAGTAATCACTTCATCCGTTCCAGCACCCTCCGCGCCTCCCCCAACAACGCCCGCATCTCCCTCCGCTCCGCGATCGCATCCCCGCTGAACCAGCCGTGTTTCCGCGCATTCTTGTTCGCCCTTGGCGCGCCGGATCCCTCGGCTCCGCCGTGCATGCGACAGCGTCTCTTGCCGTGCACTGCCGGCGCGCGGCACGCGCTGCCGGCGCGGGTCTTGGCGCCGCAGCGCGGGCTCGCCAGCATCGGGCCGATATCTTGGACGCGATCGCTCATGCCGGTGCGTCCTGCGTGCTATCTGCGGCTTCGCGCCGTCGTCTCGCGCCCGCGGCCTGCGGCGCTTGTCGCGGCGCGGATGCCGGGGGCTGGTCGGCGACGATCACGTTCGCATGGTGGGTGACGTTGCCGAGAACCGCGTTGCCGCCGTCCGCCACCTTCACGTTCTGCACCCTGATGGCGGGCTCGCCCTGGCTGCGGTAGCGGTTCAGCGCCTCGATCTGGGCGGGAAAGGTGCGGGTCAGCCGGCTAAGTGCGCGCGCCGCGCTGTCGTGCTGGGCGAGGTCCTCGGCATAGGCGAGCTGATTGGCGCAGCGCATCGCCATCACATGGACCGACACCATCTGCGCCACCAGCATGGCCTCGACGGAATCCCGCGGGCCGATGCTCTTCACCATCGAGAGCATGAAAGCAACGTTGACCTTGTCGGCTTTACGGCGGCTCACGCTGGCCTTGACCAATTGCCTGAGGAGGCCCTCCATCGCGTCGCGGTCGGGGGCGCCGAGTGCGTTCGCCATCAGCTGTTCGCCGAGCACGGGATCAGGATGGTCAATGGCGAAGCCCTGCGGCGAGAATTGCAGCCGCGGCACGGCGGCAGCCTGGGTCGGGCCGGATGCGGCGATCGCCGGTGCCGGTGTGAGGTCGGGAGCGGTGTCCAAAGCGGATTCCATGTCGAGATCTCCTGGCAGGCGCGAGGCCCGCGCGCGGTTGTTGCCACGCAGCGGCGTTCGTTCGCCGCGGCAGGGCGGTGCGGTTGCAGTGGTGTGTGAGGATTGTCGGCCGCAATCGCACGCCGACGCGCCCTACCTGGGGCGGGACGACGCGCGTGTGCACGATTTCGGAATATTGGAAGTGTGCCCCTGAGTTGCCCGACGTGTCAAGTCCTTGTTGAGGCGCCGGCGGCCGCCTGCTCCTTTGCATGGGGTTGTTCCTCCATATTTGATGGGCACGGTGCGATCGGCGCGGTCGCGGGGGGCCTGCGTTTTCAGCAACCCTGAATCCCGACCCTGAATCCAAAGACATCGGGATGTGGATCGTTATACTGGCGACATCTTGATGATGGGGCTCGCTGCCCGCTTTCGAAGGACGCTGCTGAATGTCTGAGACCATTGGCTTCCCCGATCCAGCCCTCGATCTGTCCGATGGCTTCAAGCCGCACACCTCGCATTGGGGCGTGTTCTCGGCACGTTTGGGTAAGGCCGGTCTCGAGGTGCGGCCCTATGGCGGCGATCCCGATCCGAACGGCATCATCAACAATTTCCCCGGCGCGCTGCGCCATCAGGCCCGTATCGCGAAGCCTGCGATCCGCCGCGGCTGGCTGGAGCGCGGCCCCGGGCCCGACGACCGCCGCGGCCGCGACGAGTTCGTCTCGGTCAGCTGGGACAAGGCCCTCGATCTGCTCGGCGGCGAACTGGCGCGGATCCGCGACACGATCGGCCCCGGCGCGGTGTTCGGCGGCTCCTATGGCTGGTCGAGCGCGGGCCGCTTCCATCACGCGCAGAGCCAGGTGCATCGCTTCCTCAACATCGCGATGGGCGGCTATGTGCGTTCGGTGAACACCTATTCCTCCGGCGCGTCCTCGGTGCTGCTGCCGCAGATCCTCACCGGCTATGAGGACATCACCAAGCGCAACGTCACCTGGGAGCAGATCGCCTCAGAGACCGACATCGTGCTGGCATTCGGCGGCATGGCGCTGAAGAACTCGATGGTGGCCGGCGGCTCGATCAGCAAGCATGTCGAGCGCGGCGCGATGGAAGCGGCGCACCGCCGCGGCTGCCAGTTCGTGCTGGTCAGCCCGCTGCGTGACGATCTCCCCATCGAGGCCGGCGCCGAATGGCTGACGGCGGTGCCCGGTACCGACACCGCGCTGATGCTCGGCATCGTCCATACCCTGGTCAGGGAAGACCTGCATGATCAGGCCTTCCTCGATCGCTACACCGAGGGCTGGCCGGTGTTCCTGCGCTATCTCACCGGCGAGAGCGATGGGGTGCCCAAGAGCGCCGATTGGGCCGCTTCGATCTGCGGCATCGATGCCGGCACGATCACGGCGCTGGCGCGGCGGCTCGCCGGGCGGCGCGCCCTGATCACCGTGTCGCATTCGTTGCAGCGCGCCGAGCATGGCGAGCAGCCGGTGTGGATGGGCATGGTGCTGGCAGCAGCGCTCGGCCAGATCGGTCTGTCCGGCGGCGGCTACGCCTATTCGCTCGGCGCGATCGGCTATTACGGGCGCAGAGTCAATGCAGTGCCGGGACCGACGCTGGGGCAGGGCCGCAACGGCGTCGCCGACTTCATTCCGGTGGCGCGTATCGCCGACATGCTGCTCAATCCCGGCACCGCCTATCGCTACAATGGCGAGACACGGACCTATCCGGATATCCGGCTGGTCTACTGGGCCGGCGGCAATCCGTTCCACCATCACCAGGACCTCAACCGCCTGCGCAAGGCGTTTGCGCGGCTCGACACGCTTGTCGTGCACGAGCTCGCCTGGACCGCCACCGCGCGTCACGCCGACATCGTGCTGCCCTCCACCATGACGCTGGAGCGCGAGGACATCGGCTATTCCACCAACGATCCCCTGATGGTCGCGATGCACCGGATTGCCGAGCCGTTCGGGCTTGCGCGCGACGACTACGAGATCTTCGCCGATCTCGCCGAGCGGCTCGGGGCCCGCGAGCCCTTCACCGAGGGCCGCACGTCGCGCGAGTGGCTGGAACATCTCTACGAGCCGACGCGCAAGGCGCTCGCCGCGCGCGGGCTCGAGGCGCCGAGCTTTGATGAATTCTGGGCGCGGGGCAGCCTGGTGGTGCCGCAACAGCCCGACGACGGCGGCTCGCTGCGCCGCTTCCGCGAAGACCCGGTCGCGCGGCCGTTGCCGACGCCGAGCGGGCGGATCGAGATCTTCTCGCAGAAGATCGCTGACCACGGCGATGCGGATTGTCCGGGTCATCCGGTCTGGCTCGCGAAATCAGACACGCCGACATCAGACTCGCCGTGTTTCCTGGTCGCCAACCAGCCGGTGACGCGCCTGCACAGCCAGCTCGATTTCGGCGGCCACTCGCTCGACGCCAAGCATCGCGGCCGCGAGGTCGCGCGCATGAACCCGCGCGACGCCAAGCCGCGCGGCATTGCCGACGGCGACATCATCCGCATCTTCAATTCGCGCGGCGCCTGCCTTGCCGCGGTGCATGTCACCGACCACATCGCGCCCGGCGTGGTGCAGCTGCCGACCGGCGCCTGGTACGACCCGATGGATCCCGAGGACGAGGCGCCGCTGTGTGTGCACGGAAATCCCAACGTGCTGACGCGCGACATCGGCACGTCATCTTTCGCGCAGGGCTGCACCGGCCAGCTGACGACGGTCGAGGTCGAGCGTTTCAACGGCAATCTGCCGCCGATCCGGGCGTTCGATCCGGCTTGATTCACAGCGCGATCACGAACAAATCATCTGTTGGCGCTGGATGGCGCCCACGCGTTCGGCTACGGCATCACGAGACCGCTGCTGATTGTTGGACATTCCGAGATGCACTTCAAAACCCTGTTTCTTGCCGTCGCCGCGACCGTCGCGCTCGGTTCTTGCAGCGCGCTGGCGCAATCGGCCGCCGAGCCGGCCTATGGACCGGAGTTGCAGGGTTTTGACTATCCCTATCCGGTCGAGCATTACCGCTTCAGCTCGCAGGGCCAGCAGCTCGACATGGCCTATCTCGACGTCAAGCCGGCGACGCCGAACGGCCAGACCGCGGTGCTGCTGCACGGCAAGAATTTTTGTGCCGCGACCTGGGACGGCACCATCAAGGCGCTCAGCGGCGCCGGCTATCGGGTGATCGCGCTGGACCAGATCGGCTTCTGCAAATCCTCTAAGCCGGAACGCTATCAGTTCACCTTCCAGCAGCTCGCCGGCAACAGCCGCGCATTGCTGGCTTCGCTCGGCATCGAGCATGCGATCATGGTCGGCCACTCGACCGGCGGGATGCTCGCGATGCGCTACGCGCTGATGTATCCGGAGGCCACCGACCGCCTGGTGCTGGTCGATCCGATCGGGCTGGAAGACTGGAAGGCCAAGGGCGTGCCGTGGCTCAGCCTCGACGGCTGGATGCAGCGCGAGACCCGCGTCACCGCCGACAGCATCCGCGCCTATGAGCGCGCGACTTACTATGCCGACACCTGGGATGCCTCCTACGAGACCTGGGTGCAGATGCTCGCCGGCATGTATCGCGGCGAGGGCCGCGCCGCCGTGGCATCGAGCTCGGCGCGGCTCTACGACATGATCGCGACCCAGCCGGTGTTCTACGAATTCGAGCAGATCAAGCCGCCGACGCTGCTGTTCGTCGGCGACAAGGACACCACCGCGATCGGCAAGGACACCGCGCCGCCCGAGATCCGCAAGACGCTCGGCAATTATCCGGTGCTGGGCAAGGAAGCCGTAAAGCGGATTCCGCATGCGCAACTGATCGAATTCCCCGACCTCGGCCATTCGCCGCAGATCCAGGCCCCGGCGCGCTTCCACGACGCGCTGCTCGGCTGGTTGCAGCATCCGGAAACCGGCGCGATGCTGGTCAAGTAGCGGCGCGCTTGGTGCGTTCCCGCGCGCTGGCGTGCACCGGCGACGACCGCCGGGCGCCGGGGCCCGGGTGCACATGGACGTGCTTCGCGCTCAGCGGCTCGCCGCATTCCGAACAGACCATCACGGGATCGAACATCTTGCCGCAGCTCTTGTGTTCGTGCAGCAACGGCCGGCCGCGCGCATCGACCATGTGGATGTTGCCCCAGTGCACGATCGACATGATGATCGGATAGAGGTCGAGCCCCTTCTGCGTCAGGATGTATTCGTAGCGCTTCGGCGCCTCCTGATAGGGAATCTTGCGCAGCACGCCGAACCGTACCAGCTTCTTCAGCCGGTCGGCGAGCAGATGCCGGGTGATGCCGAGCGATGCCTGGAACTCATCGAACCTGCGGATGCGCAGGAAGCACTCGCGCAGGATCAAGAGGCTCCAGCGGTCGCCGATCACGGCCACGGTACGAGCCAGCGAGCACGGCTCTTCTTCAAGGGCATCCCATTTCATCGGCGTCTCCTGCGGTCTGCGACGACATCGCAAATCAAATTCTAAAACAGAACTTACGCAATCTCAATAGGATGCGCGGCAAACAGCACCAGATCGGCTATTGAATGACAAATATCATATTGACAGTTCTAAAATAGAACTTAAGGTCCGGGCGACGATCAATCCGGCCGGGGCAGACGGCCGATGCCAATCGAAGGGAAGGGCGTTCCATGGCAGCTCCGCTGAAGGTCGAATTCCACTTCGATTTCGGAAGTCCGAACGCCTATCTCGCCGAACTCGCGCTGCCCGCCGTCGAGAAGCGTACCGGCGTGAAGTTCGACTACGTTCCGGTGCTGCTCGGCGGCGTCTACAAGGCGACCGGCAACATGTCGCCCGGCGAGTCGCTGCGCGGCATCAAGAACAAGCCGGAATACAACGCCCTCGAGACCGAGCGCTTCCTGCGCCGCCATAACATCACGAAATTCACTATGAACCCGTTCTTCCCGGTGAACACACTGGCGCTGATGCGCGGCGCGGTGGCCGCACAGTTCGAGGGCGTGTTCGAGCGGTATTTCCGCGCGGCCTATCACCACATGTGGGTCGAGCCCAAGAAGATGGACGACCCGCAGGTGTTCCGCGAAGCCTTCCTGTCCTCGGGTCTCGACATCGATCGCCTCATCGCTCGCGCCCAGCAGGACGACGTCAAGAAGAAGCTGATCGACAACACCAGCGATGCGGTCGCGCGCGGCTCGTTTGGTTCGCCGACGTTCTTTGTCGGGAACGAGATCTTCTTCGGCAAGGACAAGGTGCGCGAACTCGAGGAAGAGATCGTCGCGCAGCTGGCGACGGAGCGGCGCAAGACCGCCTGAGCGGAAAATTCCTCAACACAACAAGCCCCAGAGGGCAGCGACAGGGAGGTTTCAGTGCAGGCGTTGACGCAAGTGACGGAAGGAAGTGTGCAAGGCTTGCCCAACCGGATCCATGAGGTGATCAGTCACCACGTGGTGGCGACGCCGGACCATCCGGCGCTGATCGACGACAAGATGCGGCTGACCTATCGCGAGCTCGATCAGGCGGTCGATCGCGTCGCCGGAGCCCTGCAGGCGCTGGGAATCCGCGCTGGCGACCGCATGATGATCGTGAGCGAGAACTCGATCCCGCTCGCCTGCCTGCTGCTGGCGGCGAGCCGGCTCGATGTTTGGTCGATCGTGGTCAATCCGCGGCTGTCGCCGCGCGAGCTGGATCAGATCAGGGATCACAGCGGCGCCCGCCGCGTGTTGTTGACTGCCGACGTTTCGCAGGAAGCCGCCACACACGCCGCGCGTTATGAGGCCGCTATCCAGGATGTCGGCCCGCTGCGGGGCGTCGCCGTCACCAGTCTCAATCTGGCAACCGTGGCCGAGCCGGTCGAATCCGACGGCGCAAGCCAGGTCGCGGTTCTGATCTACACGTCCGGCACTACGGGCACGCCCAAGGGCGTGATGTTGACGCACCGCAATTTGCTGTTCAGCGCGCGAGCCACCGCGGCGTTCCGCAAGATGGCGGCTGACGACGTGCAGTATTGCGTGCTGCCGATTTCGCACATCGTCGGCATCTCGCTGCTGACGATGACCTTGATGGTCGGCGCCACCGTGCGGCTGGTCGCGAAATACGATCCGGCCGCGCTGGTCAAGGCGATGACCGAGGAGGGCATCACGATCCTGAACGGCGTGCCCGCGACCTATCAGCGTCTGCTGGAATACCGCCGCAACGCCGGCCTGCCGAGGCTCGATCGCGGCCGGTTGCGGGTGATCTCGGTGGCCGGCGCGCCGCTCGATCTTGAGCTCAAATCCCGCGTCGAGCAGGAGCTCGGCCTGCCGCTGCTCAATGGCTACGGCATCACCGAATGCTCGCCGGGCATATCCGGCGTCAGGCCCGACAATCCGCGGGCGGACCACGCAGTCGGCACCGTGATGCCGGGCCTCGAGGCAAAGCTGGTCGGCCGCGACCTCAAGCCGGTTGCGCCGGGCGAAGTCGGCGAGCTGCATGTTCGCGGCCCCAACGTGATGCGCGGCTACTACCGTGCCCCCGATCTCACCGCCAAGGCGATCGATCCCGACGGCTGGTTCAACACCGGTGATCTGGCCCGTTTCGAGAATGACGCACTCTATATCGTCGGGCGGACCAAGGAGATGATCATCCGCTCCGGCTTCAACGTCTATCCGGCCGAGATCGAGGCGGTGCTGAGCACCCATGACGCCGTGGTGCAATGCGCCGTGGTCGGCCGGCCGGTCGAGGGCAACGAGGAGGTCGTCGCCTTTGTGCAGCTGATCAAGGGCTCGACCGTCACCGCGGAGGACCTGATGGCCCATGTTGCCCCGCAACTGACCTCGTACAAGCGCCCGTCGGAGATTATCCTGATGGATGCGCTGCCCGCCACATCGACGGGCAAGCTCCTGAAGCACAAGCTTGCGGAATCGTTGCGCAGCTGAAGCTGCCGCGTCGCCGCTGATCAGTTCACACAGACAAACCACCGGAGAACACCATGCAGAAGAGAAACAGGACGGTTGCCGTCATTGGTGCCGGTGATTTCATCGGCGGCGAGATCGCCAGGAAGTTTGCCGCGGAAGGTTTTACGATCTTCGCCGGCCGCCGCAACGGCGACAAGCTCGCGCCGCTGGTCAAGGAGATCGAGGCCGCCGGCGGCGAGATCCATGCGCGTTCGCTCGATGCGCGCAAGGAGGAGGAGATCACCGCGTTCCTCAACGACGCCGACAAGCATGCGCCGCTCGAGGTCTGCATCTTCAACATCGGCGCCAACGTCAATTTCCCGATTCTGGAAACCACCGAACGGGTGTTCCGCAAGGTCTGGGAGATGGCCTGCTACTCCGGCTTCCTGGCCGGACGCGAGGCGGCGCGGCTGATGACGGCGCGCGGCGAGGGCAACATCTTCTTCACCGGCGCCACCGCGTCGCTGCGCGGCGGCAGCGGCTATACCGCCTTCGCCAGCGCCAAGTTCGGTCTGCGCGCGGTGGCGCAGGCGATGGCGCGCGAGCTCGGTCCGAAAAACATCCATGTCGCGCATCTGATCATCGATTCCGGCGTCGACACCGAATGGGTGCGGCAGCGCCGCCTCGAGGCGCTCGGCCCGAATGCGCTCGACAATCCCGATCTGCTGATGCCGCCGGCCTCGGTCGCCGGCGCCTATTGGCAGCTCTACCAGCAGCCGAAGAGCGCCTGGACCTTCGAGCTGGAAATCCGGCCCTTCGGCGAGAAGTGGTAGGGAGCACGGCAGATGGAGCTCGCGCTATCCCCTGACGATGCGGCGTTTCGCGACGAGGTCCGCGCCTTCATCAAGGACAATTATCCGGCGGAGATGCGCGTCGCCAATCCGGAGACCGACCTCTCCAAGGAGCAGACGCTGCTGTGGCATCGCATCCTGCACAACAAGGGGTGGATCGCGCCGCTCTGGCCGAAGGAATATGGCGGACCGGGCTGGTCGATCACCCGCCGCTTCATCTTCGAGCAGGAGACGACGCGTGCGGGCACGATGCCGCCGCTGGCGTTCAGCGTCACCATGGTCGGTCCCGTCATCTACACCTTCGGCAACGACGCGCAGAAGCAGAGGTTCTTGCCGCGTATCCTGTCCGGCGAGGACTGGTGGTGCCAGGGTTATTCGGAGCCGGGCTCCGGCTCCGACCTCGCCACCGTCCGCACCAAGGCGGTACGCGATGGCGACCACTACATCGTCAACGGCCACAAGACCTGGACCACGCTGGCGCAGCATGCCGACTGGATTTTCTGCCTGGTCCGCACCGATCCCACCGCGAAGCCGCAATCCGGCATCTCGTTCCTGCTGATCGACATGAAATCGCCGGGCGTCACCGTGCGCCCGATCATCACCATCGACGGCTCGCACGAGGTCAACGACGTTTTTCTCGAGAACGTCCGCGTTCCCGCCGAGAATTTGATCGGCGAGGAGAACAAGGGCTGGACCTACGCCAAGTTCCTGCTCGGCAATGAGCGCACCAGCATGGCCGGGATCGGCCGCTCGACGCGCTATATCGAACGCTTGAAGAAGATCGTCAAGGCCGAGATCCCGGAAGACGATCCGGCGCATCTGGAATTTATCAGGGACATTGCGCGTGTCGAGCTCGATGTGCTGGCGCTGGAGGCGACCGAGTTGCGCGTCGTCGCTCAGATGGCGCGCGGCATCGATCCGGGACCTGCGGCCTCGCTGTTCAAGATCCGCGGCACCGAGATATTCCAGAACATCACCGAGCTGACGCATCGGGCGATCGGCAATTACGGGCTTGCGATCCGCGAGCAGCCGGCCAGCGCCAATCACTTCATGCCGGGTCCGGATTACGGCCACACCGCCTCGGAGAAGTATCTCAACTCGCGCAAGCTCTCGATCTACGGCGGATCGAACGAGATTCAGCGCAACATCATCGCCAAGGCGGTGCTTGGTCTCTAGAGCATGATCCGGAAAAGTGTGAAGCGGTTTTCCGAAAGATCATGCTCAAACAATAACTAGTTGGCAACGAGGATCGGATGGATATCCAGTTCACGGAAGAGCAGGAATTGTTGCGATCCAGCGTGCAGCGGCTGCTGCGGGATCAATATGATTTCGAGGCCCGCCGCAAGATCGTCGCGAGCGAGGACGGTATTGGTCGCAAGCAATGGGCCGAATTCGCCGAGCTCGGCCTGCTCGCCGCGCCGTTCTCGGAAGCGGCCGGCGGGCTCGGCGGTGGGCCGCTGTCGACCATGATCATCATGCAGGAGTTCGGCCGGCATCTTGTCGTGGAGCCGTTCGTCGAGACGGTGGTCGTTGCCGGTGGCTTGATCGAGCAGCTTGGCTCCGAGGCGCAGAAGCAGGCGTTCATCGCCGACATCATCGCGGGGGAAAAGCTCTGGGCGCTGGCCTGGACCGAGAAGGGCTCGCGGTTCGATCTCGCCACCGTCACCACGACGGCGCGCCCAGATGGCGACGGCTACGTGTTGACCGGCGAGAAGACGGCGGTGCTGGCCGCGCCCTGGGCGGATTACCTGATCGTCTCCGCCCGTACTTCGGGCCATCGGCACGATCGCGGCGGCGTCAGCCTGTTCGTGGTCGATCGCCGCGCTGCCAATCTCGATTTGCAGAGCTTCAAGACCATCGATGGCCGCCGGGCCGCCGAGATCGGCCTGCGCGGGGTGCGCGCGGAATTGCTCGGCAGGGAAGGCGAGGGCGTCGTCGCGCTTGAGGCCTGCCGCAACCGCGCGATCGGCGCGCTCTGCGCCGAGGCGGTCGGCGCGATCGGCGAGCTGAACGCCGCAACCCTGGACTACTCCAAGACACGCAAGCAGTTCGGCGTCACGATCGGCAGCTTCCAGGTGCTGCAACACCGGATGGTCGACATGTTCATCGCGCATCAGGAGGCGCTGTCGCTGATGCAGCATTTGTCGCTCAGCCTCAGCGAGCGAGACGCCGGCGTCTCCCGGCTGGCGTCGGGTGCAAAATCCAAGATCGGCTATGCCGGCAAGTTCGTGGCTGATCAGGCGGTGCAGCTGCATGGCGGCATGGGCATGACCGATGAGCTCAATGTCGGTCACTACTTCAAGCGGATTTCCTCCATCAACATCCAGTTCGGCGATCCGGCCTATCACGTGCTGCGTTATGCGCAGCTCGATGTGGCCGCCTAATCAGAGAGGCAAGCATGTCATCGTCAGATGCAGTCATCGTTTCCACCGCGCGCACCGGCGTCGGCAAGGCCTATCGCGGCGCGCTCAACAACACCGACGGCCCGACCCTGGCGGGCCATGTGATGGCCGAGGCGGTGAAGCGCGCCGGCATTGCGCCCGGGGAGGTCGAGGACGTGGTGATGGGCTGCGCCATGCAGCAGGGCACCATGGTGATGAACGTCGCGCGCAAGGGCGCGATCCGCGCCGGGCTTCCCGTCACGGTTGCCGGCACCACCATCGACCGGCAATGCGCCTCCGGGCTTCAGGCGATCGCGGTCGCCGCACGTTCGGTGATGCTTGACGGCGTCGAGATCGCGATCGGCGGAGGCATCGAGTCGATCAGCCTGGTGCAGAACGAGCACATGAACCGGTTCCATGCCGTCGACGACGAGCTGATGGCGATGAAGCCCGAGATGTACATGTCGATGCTGGAGACGGCCGAAGTCGTCGCCGAGCGTTACGGGATCGGCCGCGACCAGCAGGACGAGTACAGCCTGGAGTGCCAGCGCCGCGTCGGCGCCGCGCTGCAGGGCGGCCGCTTCAACGACGAGATCGTGCCGATCACGACCAAGATGGCCGTGGTCAACAAGGACACCAAGGAGGTTAGCTTCCAGCAGGTGACCTTGGGGAAGGATGAAGGCCCGCGGCCCGACACCACGGCGGAGGGCCTTGCCAAGATCAAGCCGGTGTTCGAAGGCAAGACCATCAGCGCCGGCAATGCCAGCCAGCTCTCGGACGGCGCCTCGGCCTGCGTGATCATGAGCGACCGGCTCGCCGCGCAGAAGGGGCTGAAGCCGCTCGGCATCTTCCGTGGCTTCGTCGCCGCCGGCGTCGAGCCTGACGAGATGGGCGTCGGCCCGGTTGCAGCGATCCCGCGGCTGCTAAAGCGGCACAATCTCAGGATCGACGACATCGATCTCTGGGAGCTCAACGAAGCCTACGCGGTGCAGGTGATCTATTGCCGCGACAAGCTCGGCATCGATCCTGAGAAGCTCAACGTCAATGGCGGCTCGATCGCGATCGGCCATCCCTACGGCATGACGGGCGCGCGGCTGACCGGCCACCTGCTGATCGAGGGCCGGCGGCGCAAGGCGAAATATGGCGTGGTGACCATGTGCATCGGCGGCGGCATGGGCGCGGCCGGACTGTTCGAAATCATCCACTGATCGGAAACGCGGGAGAGACTTGTGAAGACAGCAATCACTGAACTGTTCGGCATCCAGCATCCGATCATCCAGGGTGGCATGCATTATGTCGGCTTTGCCGAGATGGCCGCCGCAGTGTCCAATGCCGGCGGCCTCGGCATCATCACCGGCCTGACCCAGCGGACGCCGGAGCTGCTGGCCAAGGAGATCGCGCGCTGCCGCGACATGACCGACAAGCCGATTGGCGTCAACCTCACCTTCCTGCCGAGCTTCACTGCGCCGCCCTATCCCGAATATATCGCCGCGATCCGCGAGGGCGGCGTCAAGGCGGTGGAGACCGCGGGCCGCAGCCCGGAGCAGTACATGCCGGCGCTGAAGGCGGCCGGCATCAAGGTGATCCACAAATGCACCTCGGTGCGGCATTCGCTGAAGGCCGAGAAGATCGGCTGCGACGCGGTCAGCGTCGACGGCTTCGAGTGCGGCGGCCATCCCGGCGAGGATGACATTCCGAACATGATCCTGCTGCCGCGCGCGGCGGACGAGCTGACAATCCCGTTCGTCGCCTCGGGCGGCATGGCGGATGCGCGCAGCCTCGTCGCCGCGCTGTCGATGGGCGCGTCCGGCATGAACATGGGAACGCGCTTCATCGCGACCAAGGAAGCGCCGGTCCATCCCAACGTGAAGCAGGCGCTGCTCGATGCCGACGAGCTTGATACCCGTCTGGTCATGCGCGCGCTGCGCAACACCGAGCGGGTGCTGAAGAACAAGGGCGTCGACGAGCTGCTCGAGATCGAGCGCGAGAAGGGCGCCAAGCTCAAGATCGAGGACATCCACGAGCAGGTCGCCGGCGTCTACCCGAAGGTGATGATCGAGGGCGATATGGATGCCGGCGCCTGGAGCTGCGGCATGGTGGTCGGCCTGATCCACGACATCCCGACGGTCAAGGAGCTGATCGACCGCATCATGACCGAGGCCGAAGCGATCATCCGGCAGCGGCTGACCGGCTTCCTCGATGGCAAGTTCGAGACCAGGCCGGCCCGCGCGGTCGCTTAAGGGAGATTGCCATGACCGAGCATGTTCAAATCGAAATCGCCGCCGGCGTCATGACGCTGACCTTGCGGCGGCCCGAGAAGAAGAACGCGTTGACCGGCGCCATGTATGACGCGATGTCGAACGCGCTGAAGCAGGCCGAGGCCGATCCGTCCGTCCGCGTGATCCTGTTCCAGGGCGATGGCGACAGTTTCACCGCGGGCAACGACCTCGCCGATTTCGCCAGCCAGGCGCGCGGCGAGAGCGCGGTCGACAGCCCGGCGCATCGCTTCATCGAGACCATCAGCAAGGTCGGCAAGCCGCTGGTCGCAGCAGTACAGGGCAATGCGGTCGGCGTCGGCACCACCATGCTGCTACATTGCGACCTGGTCTATCTCGCCGAGAATGCCCGGCTGATCACGCCGTTCGTCAATCTGGCGCTGGTGCCGGAGGCGGCATCGAGTTGGCTGCTACCCTTGCGGATCGGGCACGCGCGCGCCTATGCGATGTTCGCGCTCGGCGAGCCAATGGATGCACCGGGCGCGCTGGCATCCGGTCTCGCCAATGCCGTGGTGCCGCAGGCCGAGCTGCGCAAGAAAGCGCATGACGCCGCAGTCGCGCTGACCAGGCGGCCTGCGGGTTCGCTCAGCCTGACCAAGCAGCTGATGCGCGAGCAGCAGCGCATCGCGGCGCAGATCGCCGCGGAGAGTGCGCTGTTCAAGGAACGTCTGACGACACCCGAGGCGCGCGAGGCCTTTGCCGCCTTCGCCGAACGCCGCCAGCCTGATTTCACCAGGCTGTCGGCCTGACCGGCAGCGCCAGTCACGGATACATCGAGGGAGTGAAAGCATGCACGTCACCGGCAGCCATCAATACCCCACCATGGAGACCGTGATCTACGGCAAGCCGGCGGCCGAGGCGCTGCGCGAGGAGGCCGAACGGCTGGGCGCAAAGCGCGTCTATCTGATCGTGAGCCGGACGCTGAACACCACGACCGACGAGATCGAGAAGATCCGCAAAGGTCTCGGCGATCGTCATGCGGCGACCTTCGACGGCGTGCCGCAGCACACGACCAGGGACGTCGTGACGCAGATCGCGCGGCAGGCAGCGGAGGCCAAGGCCGACCTCGTCGTCGCGATCGGCGGCGGCTCGGTGGTCGATGCAGCGAAGATTGTCTTGATGTGCATCGAGCACGAGATCTTCGCGCCCGCAGGGCTCGACGGCTTCGAGACCACGCCGGATCGCCGCTTCGGATCGTTCCGCAACCCGAAAGTCCGCATGATCGCGATCCCGAGTACGCTCTCGGGCGGCGAGTACAATTCCGGCGCGCTGGTCACCGACACCAGCCGCAAGCTGAAGCAGATCTTCAACCATCCGATGATGATGCCGCGCAGCATCATCCTCGACCCCGCGATCACGAAGTACACGCCGGAGAAGCTCTGGCTCGGTTCCGGCACGCGCGCGATGGATCACGGCATCGAGGCGATCTGCTCGAGCCGTCCCAACGTGCTGGTCGATGCGGTGTGCCGGCAGGGGCTGAGCTACCTGTACGACGGCCTGCTGCGCACCAAGGAAAATCCCGGCGACGAGGCGGCGCGGCTGAGCTGTCAGCTCGGCTCCTGGCTGTCCGCCTTCGGATTGCAGTCGCGGGTGCCGATGGGCGCGAGCCACGCCATCGGCCACGTGCTCGGCGGCACCTGCGGCGTGCCGCATTATTTCTGCACGGCTGTCATGATGCCGAGCGTGCTGCGCTACAACCGCCCGGCGACCGAAGTGGCCCAGCAATCGATCGCCGCTGCGCTCGGTGCGCCCGGCCGCGACGCCGGCGAAGCGTTCGCGGCGTTCATCGCCGAGCTCGGCCTGCCGCGGCGGCTCGCCGATGTCGGCGTCGGCGAGGACCGCTTCGAGCTGATCGGCAAGAATGCGATGCTGTCGATCTTTACCCGTGCCAATCCGCAGCCGATCCGCGAGCCCGGTGACGTCGTGAAGATTCTGAAGCTGGCGGCCTGACGCAGCAGCACCCGGAGCAGCCACCATGGCCGCCTTGCGCATCTTCTCTTATCTGCCGAACCCGCGGGTGTGGAAGGCGACCATCGCGGCGCGGTTCTGCGGCGTCGACGTCGAGGTCAGGGGCGCATCCGGCAAGGAGTTGCGCGACTGGTTATGGGATTACGATGCCCGTCCGCTGGCTGAGCAGGAGCGCGCCGAGTTCGCCTCGCTGGCGCGGACCGGCCGGGTCGGGCTGACCGGCGCGCAGCTGTTCAAGACCGACGCGTTCATGGCAACGCAGCCGTTCGGCAACGTGCCGGCGGCGTTCGGCGCTGACGGCAAGGTCGGCATCTTCGAATCGAACAGCATCATGCGCGCGGTGGCGCGGCTTGGAGAAGCGAAGTTTCCGCTCTACGGGCATGACGCCTATGAGGCGTCGCGGATCGACAGCTTTCTCGATGTCAGCCTGGTATTCGCGCGGGACTCGCAGATCTATCTGCTGGCGCTGTCGGGCGGCACGGTCGATGCGGCGATTCATGCGCGCGCGAAGGATGCGTTCGCGATCTATGCCTCCGGGATCGAGCAGGCACTGTCGGCCCAGCGAGAGACGCTGGTCGGTGACGGAATTTCGATGGCCGACATCTGCTTTGCCGCCGAGCTCGCGTTGTTCATGAATGAGCATGCGCGGACCGAGCAACTGGGCAAGCAAGGCTTGGGGAAAATCCTGCATCCGGGCGTACGGGATGAATATCCGCTGACGTTCGCGCACTTTGCCCGGCTGGTCGACCACGCGCATTTCAGACCGGAGCTCAAGCCTTACGTCGAGAAGCTGCTGTCGAAGGCCGCCGCCTGACAGGCGTTGGCCGCAACGCGGAGGACTGATCGCATGACCGCGCCCGTCTGTCTGATATCCGGTGTCGGTCCCGGCACCGGATCGGCGCTCGCCCGGAGGTTCGCAGAGGGCGGCTATCGCGTCGCGCTGCTTGCCAGGAACGAGGAGCGTCTTGCTGCGCTCGCGCAGCAGCTACCCGGCGCCAGGGCCTATCGTTGCGATGTGTCCGATCCCGCGCAGGTCGAGACGGTCGCGTCTGCCGTGGAACGCGATCTCGGCAGCCCCGGCGTCGTGATCCACAACGCTGTCGGCGGCGCGTTCGGCACGTTCCGCGAGATCGATCCCGAAATTCTCAATCGCAACTTCCAGGTCAATACGATGGGCCTGCTGTACCTGGCGCGACGCTTTGCGCCGGCGATGATCGGCGCAGGCAAGGGCGCCATCGTCGCCACCGGCAACACCTCGGCGTTGCGCGGCAAGGCCGGCTTCGCGGGGTTCGCGCCGACCAAGGCGGCGCAGCGCATTCTCGCCGAAGCGATGGCGCGCGATTTGGGACCGCAGGGCGTCCACGTCGCGTATCTCGTGATCGATGCGGTGATCGATCTCGAGTGGACCCGGAAACGCTGGCCGGAGCGGCCGGACGATTTCTTCATCAAGCCCCGGGCGATCGCGGACGAGGTCTGGCACGTCGCCCATCAGGATCGCAGCGCGTGGTCGTTCAATGTCGAGATCAGGCCGTTCGGCGAGGCCTGGTAGGTGCGACGATCGCCAGCGAAAATTCAATTCATAAACGTTCAGGGGGAGTTCGATGGTGTTGAAGACATTTGTCATGTCCGTTGCGGCGCTCGCGGCGTTTGCCGCTGCTCCGGTCCGCGCCGAATCGCTGGGGGTTTCGGAGTCGGAAATCAAGGTCGGGGCGACATTCCCGTTCAGCGGTCCGGCATCCCCGCTCAGCAACACCGGCAGGGGCCTGATCGCCTATGTCCATTCCATCAATGACCGGGGCGGCATCAATGGCCGCAAGATCAACCTCATCACCTATGACGATGCCTATACGCCGCCCAAGGCGGTAGAGCAGACCCGCAAGCTGATCGAGAGTGACGAGGTGGCGTTCCTGTTCAGCCCGCTCGGCACGCCCGGGGTCGGGGCGACCATTAAATACGTCACCGCGAAGAAGGTGCCGCATCTGTTCGTGGTGAGCGGCGCCACCAAATTCGCCAACTTCAGCGAGTTTCCGCTGACCACCACCGGATTGCCGAGCTACAACACCGAAGGCAAGATCTACGCAAGGCACATCGCGCGGACGGCGCCCGATGCGAAGATCGCGATCCTCTACCAGAACGATGATCTCGGCCGCGATTTCGTCGCCGCGTTCAAGGAGGTGCTGAAAGGTGATTTCGAGACCAAGGTGGTGACCTCTCCCTATGAGGTCACCGAACCCACCATCGAATCCCGCGTGGTCACGCTGAAGGCGTCGGGCGCCCAGGCGTTCCTGATCGCCGGCACGCCGAAATTCGCGGCGCAGGCGATCAAGAAGGCGAACGAGATCGGCTGGTCGCCGCTCACCATCGTCAACTACGTGTCGAGTTCGATCTCTGCCACCATCGTGCCGGCGGGAGCCGACAAGGCAGTGGGCGTCGTCGTGGCGACCATCGCGAAGGATCCGAACGACAAGAAGTGGGCCGACGATCCCGGCATCAAATGGTATCGCGCCCATTTCGAGAAGTATCTTCCGGGCGCCGATATCGGCGACAGCAATTATCTGTTCGGCACCCAGCAGGGCCAGATCCTGGAGCAGGTGCTGAAGCAATGCGGCGACGACTTGTCGCGCGAGAACATCGTCAAGCAGGCGCGCAGCATCAAGGGGTTGGTGCTGCCGACCTTGATGCCGGGCATCACCGTCAACACCGGTCCCGACAACAGCATGGCGTACACGCAGTTGCAGTTGCAGCGCTGGACCGGAAGCTCATGGGAGCAGTTCGGCGGCGTGCTGAGCGCCGACACGAACTGAGCGCGTGCGGCGCAGCGCTCTAGCTTCTTTTGAGGGTGATCTTTTCGGAAACCCGCTTCGCACTTTGCGCTAACGCGACCCTCCCGGTCCGGATCATGCGCTAGTGCAGCCGTCGCGCGATCGGTTTCGCCAGCGCGCTGTGCCAATCCGATCGCGGCGGGCGGCTGTCGCTCGACCGCAGGCCGGCCAACAAGGCCGCGGTCTTCGGCTGAACCCGCGAGCCGTCGATCACCTCGAGCTGGCCGCAGCGGTTGAGCGTGTGCAGCTTGCGTCCGGTCCACAACGGCCCGGGCTTGAGCAGGTGTCGCACGGCCTGCCGGTACGTCGTCGGCGACAGTTCGAGCACTTCGGCAAGCCCGAGCGCCGTGCCGTAGCCGTTGCTGCAGTTCTGCACCGGCCGCCACAACCTGCCATTGACGGTCGCGAAGTTGCCGGCCGGCCGCGTGGTCGCGCGATCCATCAGGATCGGATTCGCCGCATGCGGCTGCCAGGGGCCGAACAAATGCTCGGCGTAGTAGATCGCCAGCGTGTCGGAATATCCGCCGGTGCCGTCGCGCCAGGCGCCGAACATGTAGTGCAGGCCGTTGTGCCGCGTGATGGTCACGTCAGCCAGTTCGAGCCCGGAGAGCAGCGTGGAGTGCCGTTCCCATTTGTCCGGAAAGCGGATGCACTTGTAGAGTGGAACGTCGCGATGCGCGGTGCTCTCCGGGATCATCCAGAGTTCGCCGTCGCTCTCGATCAGGAACGGGTAGGACAGATGCCACGGCTCTTCCAGCACGGGCAGCGGCTTGCCGACCGGGCCGTTGCCGTCGAATTCGACCGCGGAGATGATGCCCTTGCCGATCCGGTGCTCGAGGTCTTCGAAGAAGACGAAGGTCCGGCCCTGCCATTTCACCGGGAAGGGATCCGCATAGAAGCGGTTGCCGGGATCGCCGAGCACATTCCAGGACGGACCCGACAGATCGCCGGTGCGCCAGACATCCGCGTTCTCGGCGTAGCGCCAACCGACATGCCAGTGCGGCGCGTAGCAGCAGAGGCGATAGATTTCCTTTGTGATCGAGGTCGCCACCCCCCGCAGGACGAAGGGCGCGGGATTTGGCGCTGTGCCGCCGGTCGTCGGAGCGGCCAACTGCGGCACCAGCCGCGGCGCGCCCGACAGGATCGGCGGCAGCATCGATAGCGTCCGGGTCATCACCGTTTCCAGCCCGCCGCTCAGGCCGGCCGCGATTTCCGCCGAGGGATGGCCGCGGTCCATGACCGTGCCGTTGCGCTCGTCGACGATTTCGATCACCGGCAGATCGCCGCCGAGAATGGCCGCGAGCGCGGCATCTTCTCCGGCGCGCCCGTTGAACCGTGGACGGAGGTAGAGCCGGGCGGCGCAGTTCGGATCGCGCTCGGCCGCAGTGAAGTCGACCACCACGTCGGGATTGCCTGCGCGCGGCCGCTCCGGGATCGTCTTCAACCTGTCGGCGCCGCCGGCCTTGCCCTTGCGCAGAACGATGCGCTCCAGCTCGAACAATGCGTCGAGGCCCGCAGGGCGCGGGACCGCCGTCGTGATCCAGGCGATTTGAACGGGAATATCCTGATCGTTGACGCGCAGCGACTCTCGGCGCATCCAGAGCCGCGCCTGCTCACGATCGCAGCGAAACTCGATAATCATGGCCAGCCCAATCTAGTGCGCATCAGCTCCCACGGCATTGCCGAGAATGCGGACGTATTCCTCTATCATGGCATCCAACGAATAGCGCGACTTGAGGCCCACGGCGCTTTGCCGCAGCTGGTCGCTCAACAAACGGTCGGTCAGGACTTTCGACACGGCAGCCGCAAACTCGGCATCGTTCGCGGCATCAACGAACACAGCGGCAGGCTGTCCCTGATACGACAGCACCTCGCGCAGCACGGGAAGATCGTTGACGACGCAGGGAATGCCTGCGCTCGCGGCTTCCACTGCCGCAAGACCGAAGGTCTCGGCCTGCGAGGGGAAGACGAAGACGTCGAGGCAGGCCAGGAAATCGGCCATCTGGCGCGGCGGGATCTCACCGATGAAGTGCAGCCGGTCCGAGACATCAAGTTCATCGGCCAGCGCGCGCAGCCGGTCCCCATCCGCGCCCTGGCCGGCGAGGGCAAGGTGCCAGGACGGGTCGGCAGCCAGCAGGCGAATGGCCGCATCGAGCCGCTTGTGCGGATGCAACCTCGCGGCGCAGCCGAGCAGGATACGATCCGGCGGCAGCTCGAACCGCTGCCGCGCAATATCCTTTGGCAGGCTGTGCGACTTGTCGTCGAAGCCATGCGGGACGTGCTGCATCCGCGAGCGATAGCGCGCGGGATAGCGGGCGTATTCCCGCTCCATGTCGCGCGAATTCAGCGTGATGCACTGGAAGAAGCCGGTCGAGCCCATGATGATGTCGGCGGCGCGCACCGGCATGCTCATCGACAGCGCTGAGGAAACCTGGTTGGCGACGACCGGAGCGCGGCTGACCAGGCGCGATACGCCGCCGCCGATCACATTGCCGAAATGCTGAAAGGTCAGGACGGCGTCGGGCCTGATGCTCCTGAGATGACCGGCGAGCGTCCACAGCATGCGCAGCAGCGCCACCGGGTTTCCCGGACGGCTCGGCGCGCAATAATACGTGTTGGGCGGCTCATCGAACGAATCCGACTTGCGGAAGAAGAACAGGTTGGTGACGTGATAGCCGCGTGCGGTGAGGCCAGTACCGAGCAGCCGGGATATCTCCTGCGCGCCGGCGTTCTCGGCCTGGGTCTGCACCAGGACAACGCGCAGCTTCGGCTGGCTCTGGCTCGGCCGATCGCGCGATGCGCTCGATGCCTCGCGCAGGTCTGTGCTCAGTTCCGGACTCAGGTCTGTACTTGGCGTGTAATGGAGCACGGATTCCTCACCCGTCGAGGGAGCGGATTGGTCTCCCCCATTTTTGCGCGCGTATTTATCACGCGAAGCGTGCTCGTGCACCGAGTAGCGCGTGGTGAGGTTACTGCTCATTTAGTGCGATCAGACATTGCCAGCAATCGAGAGCCATTGTTTCACACACAGAGTACAGCCGGCTCGTTAACTAATTGGTTACGGCCGCGCAGGGAGAGGGTAACCGCAGGTTAACCATAGATATTACCTCGGACCGGGTGGCTCATGCCGATCTCGTCATCCTGGCTCGCGAGGGCGCGGCCAACGCGGCCGCGATCGGCAAGGCACGGGCCGATCTGGCGAGGTTTGGTTCTGTTCCCACCGCGCTTGTCGTCAATCGTGTGGTGGACAATGCCGCCGTTCGCGGTCCTCAGGGCAAAGCCCTGGGCTTCGCAAGCTGAAGGCGGTTTGGGGAAGTCTAGTCGTTGCTATCCGCAACGCGGACCGTGTAGGTGCCAGCCTTCGACGACGACAGTTGCGACAGCACCAGAACGGACGGGTCGACGCCGGTCCGCCGGCGGCACAGCACATTGAGCGCGATGGTCACGAGCACCAGGGAAACTGTCGCCGAGATCGCCGCACCGAGCACGCCGAGCCAGGGGATCAGCACGACAAATCCCACCAGCCGCAACGCCACGTTGGCAGCGACGACCGGAACATAATCGCTCTCATGCCCCGTCAACTGAAGAACCGCGGCCGACGGCCCGCCTGCCGCCTGGAACGCCGTTCCGATTGCGAGCACGATCAACACCCACTGCTGCGCAGCGAAGTGCGGTCCGAACAGGCCGAGAAGGTAGGGAGCGCCAACCCAGGCGATGACGAGCCCGCTGAAAACGCAGAGCGCGGTGACCTCGGCCATCAGCTTCAGCGTATGCTCGAGCTCACGGTGATTCTTGCTGAAATACAGCGAGGGAAGCCGACGCGCGCCGAATGTGTAGAGCGCAGCCGAGAGCATCGCGAAGATGTTCGCCAGGCGCGAAGCGGCGAAATAGATGCCAGCGGTTGCCGGATCCAGCATCCAGTAGACCAGGATGACGTCGAAATACTGGTTTGCCGCTTCGAGAATGGATGCGAGCCAGAAGCGAAACGCACTCCGGTTCCAGCGTGAACTCTCGAAGCGGGCCGTGACCGAACGCAGGTTCGGCAGCACGCGTACGATCGACACGATCTGCACGATCAGTCCCACGGCCATTGCTGCCGTCATCGCGGCGAACAGTTCGGCTGGAGTGAGCTGCCGGTGACCGAACAGCGCCGCAATCAGGACCAGGACAACGGCAACGCGCCAGAAGAATTCCCGATTGCCTTCGCCCATCAGGATGCTGACCAGGGATCGCGCGATCTGGCTGCCGAGCATCAGCCCGGCATTGACGGCGGTGAACGCCGAGATCGAGAGGATCAGCAGCCACCATTCGCCGCGAATGCTTGCTACGGCTGCGATCGCCACGATCGAAATCAGCATCCCGATCGCGGAGTTCTTCAAGCTCGACAGCAGCACGCCCTTGGTGAACGCGGCCTGACCGCGGACCTCGTATTCATTGAGGAAGCGAACCAGAAGCAGCTCTTGGCCGACCAGGCCCACCACCGAAGCGATCTGGGCGACAGAGAGCAAGGTCGCAAAGCTGCCAAACGCGTCGGGCGTCATCGCCCGCGCGGCCAGCGAGAACAACGCGAACGCAAGTCCGCCGCTGCCAACCTTGAGCAGGATGGTCCCGGCAACGCCGCGCGTGACGTCGCGCCGCAACAATTGGAGAACGGAAGCAATCACCAGAGAGTTCTCAATATCCAGACAGGCCGTTGACCGTAGCAATCGGTGAAGTCAGGAGTGTTAACGTTTTCTTGCTAAAATTCCGTTCCCTCCGGCTGGTCTGCGGGTGCCGCGTAGCTGCGAACCTGGTAGCTGCGAACCTGACCGATACGATACTGCTCCATTCTGGAACGCTGCTGACCGCGCTGTCTCCAAACGGCGCAGATCGGTTTTTTCTCCGGCGCTCGGTCCAGCGGCACGGATCGCGCCGGCCGACGCCAGGTTTGTGCAGCAAAAGCATTCGTCGAAGCTCCACGGCCCTGCAATTGCCCCGCGATTCTGCTGCGGAGCCTCAAAGGATCAGTTTCATCACCGCTCCCGGTGCAAGCGATGTGCCGAAAGCCTGCCGATCGCGCTTCGGTCGCTCTCGTTAACCTCAACGATCGAAGGCGTCCGGTTCGTTCGACAAGGCAGCCAGGGCAGGCAAGGAAATTGCAGTTCTGCGGCCAATTCGCCGTGGGAGCGGACATTATGATTGCTGAGGCTGACATCGTCGAAACGGACGTCGCCATTGTGGGCGCCGGTTTGGCAGGCTCGCTCGCGAGAGCCGTCCTCGCCCGAGCCGGCTACCGGGTCGTCCTGATCGACAAGCGCTCGATCCCGCCGGATGAATTCCGTGTCGAGAAGATCGCGGGACGGCAGGTCGATATCTTCCGTCGCCTGGGCTTCATCGACGACGTCGAGGAGGTCGCCTCGCCATACGACCGGGTGCTCAACATCCGGGGCGGCAGACTGGTCGATATCGGTGTCGGCCGGTCCTACGGGGTTTCCTATGCCGACCTCGTCAACATGGCCCGCAGCCTGACGCCTGATGCGTCGACCTTTCTGCTCGACCAGGTCACCAATGTCAGCTGCAGCGCGGACCGCCAGCAGCTGACGCTGGCCTCCGGCAAGCGCGTCGTCTCTCGGCTGGTCATTCTGGCCACCGGCATGGCGAGCGCACTCGGCTACAATCTCGGAATGCGCCGGCAGGTGATCGCCGCGCGCCACTCGGTGACGTTCGGATTCATGATCGCGCGGCCGGATCATGCTCCGTTCGGCTTCGACGCGCTGACCTGCTACGGCAAGGAGGCGGCCGACGGCGTCGACTATCTCAGCCTGTTTCCGATGTCAGGCGGCATGCGGGCGAACCTGTTCATGTTCCGCGATCCGACCGACCCGATCATGCGCGAATTGCGTCGCGACACCAGGAGAACGCTGCTCCGTCTGATGCCGGGTCTGGAGCGCTACCTCGGTGATTTCCAGATCGTCGGCCAGGTGCAGAATTGGGTCATGGACCTGTCCGTGACCGAGGGCCATCTGCAACCGGGCGTCGTGCTGATCGGCGATGCGTTCCAGACCAACTGTCCGGCCGCCGGTACCGGCGTGAGCCGCCTGCTGGTGGATGTCGAGCGTCTTTGCACCGAATATGTTCCGCGCTGGCTCGAGACCGACGGCATGGGCACGGAGAAGATCGCGCAGTTCTACGCCGATCGGGACAAGCTCGCCGCCGACCGCCACTCACTGCAATCGGCACGCTTCCGCCAGGCCCTGACCTCCAGCACCGACGTGCGATGGGCCATGCAGCGGAAGCTGCACTTCCTGCGCCGCATGATCACGCATCGGGTGGACCGGATTTATCCGGGATGGGTCATGCGCGTCCGCGGTGCGCTTCGCTAGGCGACGACAAAGTCCGTCTCAGCGGCTTACCGCGTGCCGGTCGAGGTACGGATCGGCCTGATGTCGGCCATCCGCTTGGCGGCCTGCTTGATCCAGGGCGCCTGCTTGAGGGTAAACAACGCAAGCGAGCCGGCCGCGCTGCCGGCTTGCGTCACGACCGACATCGGTGTGGGTTGTCCCCCGAACTGCTTCTTGTAAGGTTCGTCACCGATGGTGAAATCGAGCACGCGATCGCCGCGCTCGATGCAATCCCGGGCGACCCGTTCGAACATCAGCGCGCCGATCGACTGGCTCTTATACCCCTCGATGTCGAACGCCGTCATCACGACGAGGAGGCTGTCGCGGTGGGTCAGCCCGAGGGCGGCGGCGACGACGTTGCCGTCCATCTTCATGGCATAGAGCCGGGTGAACGAGCCCATGCCGCGGAGCGCGACGTCGGAGTAGAAGTCGAAATATTCCGGACGCTGCAGCAGGTCGCCGTCACCCTGTTCGTGAAACCGCGGACCGCGGAACCTGCGCATCGTCTCCATCGCTTCGCCGACGGAAGCGCTGTCGTCGCAGCATGCGAAGGTGAGCGTCCCCTTCTTCTGGATCTGGCGCCATTTCTTCGCCAGCTCCTTCAGGTAGGACTTCCCGAGCGCGTTGATCTGCCATTGCTCGAACGGCGGGACCAGCACCGTCGCATAGGCGTTGGTGTCCATCAGGCTGCGGTGAGGTGCCCCGAGCAAATTCTCGATCGGCATCCTTGCATCGAGCAGTTTGGGTACGCGCAGCAGATCGAACGGCCGCACCAGCTGTCGAATCCGCTCGCAGGCCGCCTGATCCTGCAACAGCTCGGCAAATGTCGCGGTGCTGCAGACCGGAGACAAATAATCGGACACGCGAAGATCGGCGAATTCGATCGTGCGCATCGGCCCGCGCCGTATCCGCAGCATCGGCAGCACGGCTGCGAGTGCCTTGCTTGCGCGACGACGGACGACGACGACCAGTGGCTTCGCCGCGGCCGGAGCAGCGAGCTTGCGATAAAGGCTGTCCAGCCACAGCGGATGCTGGAAGGCGGTCGCGTCCGACCCTTCAAACAATTCCGCATATTCTTCGGATAAGAAGTCGAATGCGTCGTCGATGCTGACATCGAACGCGTCATCATTCTTATTCATGTGAGACCAAACAAAACGAAAGTTTTCAAAGCGCCGATCAAGCCGACGCGGCGTTGTTATAGCAAAGGCCGATCGGCTCGGGCAGCGGCAGAATATGATTTGTATTAATGTAATTCATCGACCTTTGCATAGTGTTGCTGGTCGAGCGTCCCTTGGCTAGATCAGTCGCGAACGCTGCCGTCCTGCTGCCGCGCGAGCATCGTTAACAATCTACTTACGGTTCGAGCCGAATCCGGGTGCGACGAGATATCACGCGTGGTCTGGACCGGATATTGCAGTTGAGGGCAAGTAAGTTCTGGAGCCCCGCTGAAATGCTGAGTCACTGCCAAAAAGCCCGTGTTTCCTATGCAATTTCGTCCTCGCAGACCGATCGCGAGTGGCCTCGGCGTCTCAATTCGGACATGGCTGCTCCGCCTGTCCGGATTTGCAACACTTCGCGTGGCGAGCCTGTGTCCGCCGCGAGCGCGCCGGGATCGTCGATGCCCGACGGGGCAACCGGCATGCCAGAGCGTCGCGTCAATCCGATCGGCAGGGCTGCGACCGCCGGCGTTCCGCGGGAAACCATCGGCGGGCTGCGGCTCGCCGTGCTCGATCGCGAGCAGACCGCCGACTTCATGGTCGAGGCGGTGCATCCGAACAGACGGGTCAATCGCCCGCTGTATTTGACCTCGGCCAATGGCGAGGTGCTGTCGCGCTGCTCGACCGAGCCGATGACCGATCGGCTGTTCCGCGCCGCCGACCTCATCAACGCCGACGGGCAGCCGCTCGTCATGGTGTCCAGACTGCGCTCGTCGAAGCCGCTTCCCGAGCGCGTCGCGACCACGGATTTGTTCCATGACGTCGCATGCAGAGCGGAGAAACTCGGGCTGACGTTCTACCTGTTCGGCGCCAACGAGGCCGAGAACAAGGCGGCCATTGCCAATGTCCGCCGCGCGTATCCGGGGCTCAAGATCGTCGGACATTCGCACGGCTATCTGCGCGGCGATGCGCTGCGGGACAAGGTCGACGAGATCAACGCCCTGGCGCCGGATTTCCTCTGGGTCGCGCTCGGCGTGCCCTATGAGCAGGCCTTCGTCGACGAATTCATGCCGCGGCTCGGCAACGTCGGCGTCATCAAGACTTCGGGCGGATTGTTCAACTTCCTGTCCGGCTCGCGGCCGCGCGCGCCGAGATGGATGCAGATCGTCGGCCTCGAATGGGCCTGGCGGGTTTGGCTCGAGCCGCGCCGGCTGTTCTGGCGTTACCTAACGACCAATCCGCACGCGCTCTATCTGCTGTTCAACCGGACCCGGTCGTCGTCCCCCAAAGACTGAAGTCCGCGCGACGGCGGCGGCCTCAGGACCGACTGGCGTCCTTGACGACGCGATTGTCGCGCGCCACCAGGACTCCGCCCTTGTAGACGGAACGCCCGGAGGGCCGCGCGACCACGGCCTCCTGGATGTGCACGGCGTTCAAGGTGACGAAATCCGCTTTCGCGCCGACATGGAGGCCGTAGCCGTCAAGTCGCAGCGCCTTGGCACCGGCCGCGGTGACCATGTCGAACGCGATCGCGAGCTCCTCGTCGGTGTAGAAGCCCGAGCGGTATCCGATCATCATGGCGCGGCCCAGCATGTCGCCATCGCCATAGGGCCACCAGGAGTCGCGGATGTTGTCGTTGCCGCTGAACACCGTGACGCCGGCTTTCCTGAGCGTGGCGACAGGCGGGAACGGCCGCGCCCCCGGCGCATTGGTCATGATCGCGACGCCCGAGCGCGCCAGGCTGTCGGCGGTCTTCTTCAGCGCATCGGCAGGGATATCGCCGAGCCCGTAGGCGTGGCTGACCGTGACGCGGCCCTTCATGCCGAGCGCGCGCGTCCGCGCCGCGATCTGCTCGACCTCGAAGGCGCCGAGCATGCCGCCATCATGGAGATGGATGTCGACATCGACGCCGTGCTTCTGCGCGACGCCGAACACGACGTCGAGATGCCCTTCGACATTGCGGTCGAAGCTCGCGGGATCGAGGCCGCCGACGGCATTGGCGCCGAGCTTGACGGCCTCGTCGAGCAATTGCGGCGTGCCGGGACTGCTGAGGATGCCGCTCTGCGGAAACGCGACGAGCTGGATATCGATCAGACGGCGGTAGTCGTCGCGCACCTTGAGGATGGTCTCGAGCGATTTCAGGCCCACCGAGCCGTCGACCATGACGTGGCTGCGCATCTGCGTCGAGCCATGCCCGATGCAGAGATCGAGCTGGTTCCGCGCCCGCACGTCCATCGGGGCAGCGGCCGCGAGGTTCTCGGCCTGGAACGCAACCCGTTCGTGAACGTCGAATCCATTGGTGCAGGGGCGGTGCGGCCGCCAGGTATCTCCGTAGAAGCTGGTGTCGAGATGGATGTGACCCTCGACGAAGCCGGGTACGACCAGCGCATTGCCGAGATCGACGATGTCGACCCCGGACGGGCGCGCGGCGTTCGCTTCGATCGCAGCGATGCGGCCGTCACGAACCAGCATATCGCGGCGCATGCCGTCACCGAGCCTGGCATTGATGAAGAGCTTGTCAGCCGGCATCGGATCTGTCCTCCCGCTGATTGTGTCACATGCAGATCGCGCGGCGTGCCATGCCTCAACTCGACCATGCCTTGCCTAACATGAGCAGAGGAATAATACTCGCATCGAACGGCCAGACAAGGAACCGAGAGCGTTGCCGGAGATTGCGAGCAGGGAATTCGATGTCAAGCGCGCAGCCTTTGCCGCGACCATCGGCAATATGCTGGAGTTCTACGACTTCATCACCTACAGCTTCTTTGCGACCGAGATCGGGCGCACCTTCTTTCCCGCGCACAGCGAATACGGCAGCCTGATGCTGTCGCTGGCGACCTTCGGCGCCGGTTTCCTGACGCGGCCGATCGGCGGCATCGTGCTCGGGATCTTCTCCGACCGGGTCGGCCGACGGCCGGCGATGCTGCTGAGTTTCGCGCTGATGGGCGGCGCCATCCTGACCATCGCGCTGACCCCGTCCTATGCCGCGATCGGCATCGTGGCGCCCGTTGTCGTGATCCTGGCGCGGATGGTGCAGGGATTCGCGCTCGGCGGCGAGGTTGGCCCGACCACGGCCTATCTGATCGAGATCGCAGCGCCCAGAAATCGCGGCCTGGTGGTGGCCTGGCAGCCCGCCAGCCAGGAGATCGCGGCCACGGCCGGCGCCCTGGTCGGCGTCATCCTGAGCAGCACGATGCCGCCCGACATGCTCGAGGCTTACGGATGGCGCGTCGCATTCCTGCTCGGCGCGGTCTGCCTGCCGTTCGGCATCTGGATGCGTCGCACACTGCCGGAAACGGTCTCGCATGGCGAACATGTCGCCGGGCACGTCGAACGCTCAAGTCACGTCGCACTGGCACGCCGGCACCTTCGCGTGATCGCGCTGGCCGTGATGATCCTGGCCAGCGGCACGATCTCGACCTATGTGACGCAATACATGACGACATACGCCAAGAACACGCTGCATGTGTCGCCGTCGCTGGCGTTCACCGTGTCGCTGGTCAGCAATGGGTTGCAGATCATCGGCGCCGTGCTCGGCGGCTGGCTGGCCGATCGGCTCGGACGCAAGCCGATCATGATCTGGCCGCAGCTCGTCGTGCTGGTGCTGACCTATCCGGCCTTCCTGTGGATCGTGCGCGACCCCGGCGCCTGGTCGCTCTTGTTCGGCTTCGGCGTCCTGTCGTTCATCGGCTCGCTGCCGTTCACGGCCTTCTATGCCGCCTTCACAGAAGCCTTGCCGCAGAACATCCGCGGCGGCGTGTTCGCCACGATCTACGCGATCGCGATCGCGACGTTCGGCGGCACCGCGCAGCTCGTGGTCACGTGGCTGCTGCACGTGACGGGCGATCCGCTGGCGCCGTCCTGGTATCTGCTGCTCGCGGCCGCGGTCGGGATCGTGGCGATGAGCCTGATGCCGGAGACCGCGCCGGTGAAGGCAGGCGAGAAGTAGAGCGTTTTCGAGCGAAGCGGATCCCGGTTCGCGTGAAGGACACGCGTCAAGACAAAACGCCGGCGCGCTCAATCCATGTCGCGGAAGGCGTGGCCGTTGGCCTCGATCTCCTTCACGAGCTGTGGCGGCAGATTGGCCTGCCCGAAGGTGCCGTCGAACACCCAATCCTTGGCATCGGCAAGATCGGGCAGACCGGCGCCCTTGCGAACGTAGAGACCGACCGAGGCCTTCTTCGGATTGATATAGAGATCGTAGTCCATTGCGCGCCTCCTCTCCGTTGAAGCTAGGCGGAAGCTCCGGCCGTGGTCGGAGACTTCCTGGAAGAGTGAACGCCGGAAAGATCAGGCGGGTTTCTTCGCCTCCGGCGCAAGCACCACCGATGCCTCGCTGGTCAGCATCAGGAAGGTCATGGTCTCCTGGAAATACAGCTGGACCGATGTCGCAGAGTGGCTGAGATAGCCGATCGACAGGTCCTGGCCGATCGAGAGCTGGAAATCGCCGCCGCGGGTGGTCAGCAGGACGCCGCCCTCGATCGCGGGCGCCCAGACGATCTTGCCGTCGACCAGGCGCTGGATGTGCTGCAGCACAGGGTAGCCGTCGTCGGTCGCGCCGCCGATTGCGGTATAGGCCTCGGTGCCGAGCAGCAGCGTGTACGGACCGTTGACGCCGGCGAGCCGCAGCTGGCTCACCGCCTGCGCGACCACATTGGGGTAATTCTTGACGCTCGCCGGCAGCGTCAGCACCGGGTTGCTGCTGCCCTGACGGATGCCCTGAATGCCGGCACCGGTGTAGCCGTCGAACACCGCGCGATCCTCGGCGAACGCGATTTTTCGCGCGGCATCCTTGAGCGGGTCCCAGTCGGAATCATTTGCACCGCGCTCGACATCGTCGATCGCCTGACGCGACAGCTCGAACGGCACGCGCAGCTCGACCAGCGCGCGAACGTCGCGCTGCGTCGCCTCGACCCCGTCGCCCGGCGTCGCGATTTTCTTCAGATGGCCGGTGCCCACGGCAGAGAAATCCGTGCCCTTCGGGCCATCGACGTCGACGACACGGCGCGCCGCCAGATGGCGCTTCAACGTGCGCGCGGCTTCCTCTTCGATCTGGGCCCATGCCGCGTCCGAAATGGGGGCCAATCCCCGATGCAGGTTATTCATATCCAGCGTCTCCTTTCAGCGAGCCGATACCAAGTGAGCCTTCGGCCGGCGGTCGTGTCGGTGCGGGTGCGTCGGCCGCGGCGTCATCCGGCGGCGGCTCGGCGGGCGAGGCGACGGGCGCGGTGTTCGCGGCATCCTCAAGGAAGGTGGCCGACGGAACGAAGTACAGCGTCCCGGTCACGGCGCGGCTGAAGTCGAGCAGGCGGTCGTAATTGCCCGGCGGCCTGCCGACGAACATGTTCTCCAGCATCTGCTCAATCCGGTGCGGGGACTTCGCATAGCCGATGAAATAGGTGCCGAACTCGCCCTTGCTGACGCTGCCGAACGGCATGTTGTCGCGGACGATGTCGAGCTCTTCGCCGTTCTCGACGATCGTCGTCAGGGCGTTGTGCGCGTAGCTCGGCTTCACCGCATCGTCGAGCTCGATGTCGGACAGTTTTTTGCGGCCGATGATCTTTTCCTGCATCTCGACCGGCAGCTCGTTCCACTTCTTCAGATCGTGCAGGTATTTTTGTACGATCACATAGCTGCCGCCGGCGAACGCAGCGTCCTCGGCGCCGATGATGGTGGCCTCCAGCGCGGCCTGGTCTTCCGGATTCTCGGTGCCGTCGACAAAGCCGAGCAGGTCGCGCTCGTCGAAATATTTGAAGCCGTGCACCTCGTCCGAGGTGGCAACCGCATCGCCGAGCCGCGACATGATCTGGGTCGCGAGCTCGAAGCACAAATCCATCGGCACGGCGCGGATATGGAACAGCAGGTCGCCGGGCGTCGCGACCGCGTGGTGGACGCCGTTGATCTCGCGGAACGGATGCAGACCCTGCGGCTTCGGCGCGCCGAACAGCCGGTCCCATGCCTCCGAGCCGATGCCCATGACGCAGGACAGCCGGCCTTCGAGATCGCGGAAGCCCACGGCGCGCACCAGCGCGGCCACATCGGCGCACAGCGACCGCACCACCGCATCATGTTCCGGATCGGGCTTGATCGTGACCGCAAGGAAGATGGCCGCGCGCGTCAGCTTCGCAGCGACCGGTTGCGGAACGGCTGATGGCACGCAAGTCTCCTCAACTCAAACGGCACGTCACGACGACGAAAGGCTGGCCGGACGCCGGATCGGCGTCCAGATGCAGGGCAGAGGAGCATGCCATCGGAACCTTTACAAGGGCCCGGATCGCTAGGCTTCCGCGGACGGACCAACCGGCTTGCCGGACTTCTCTTCCTCGAGGGTTACTGCAATCGAGGCATTGGCCGAGAGCCGGACTTTGGAGCCTTCGACACCGGCGACGAAGCCGAGCTCGATATAGTGGTGATGGCCCTTATGGAAGCCGTCGCTCTCGCTTTTCTTGAGCTTGATGCGGTTGCCTTCGACGCGATCGACGGTGCCGACATGCACGCCGTCGGCGCCGATGACCTCCATGTTGTCCTTGATGTTCTGCGTCATGGCGCTCTCCCTGTTGAAGGTCAGCTTGCATATGATGCGCCCTGACGACGCGACGATGACACCGCGTCGTCGGCCATTCCGGCCTGTCTCACACCGGTTCGAATTCGTCCGCCGCCGCGTTCTCGGGCTTCTTGCCGTTGAAGGTGAGGCCGGCCTTGGTGGCGGAGAGTTTGACCTGCGAGCCGTCTCGCACCTCGCCGGCGAGGATCATTTCGGCGAGCGGATCCTGCACGCTGCGCTGGATCACCCGCTTCAGCGGGCGGGCGCCATAGGCCGGGTCCCAGCCTTTCTCCGCCAGCCAGTCGCGCGCCTTGGGCTCGAGCTCGAGATCGATCTTGCGATCCTCCAGCAGCCTGCGCAGCCGCGAGAACTGGATCTCGACGATGCGGCCCATGTCGCTCTTCTGCAGCCGATGGAACAGGATGATCTCGTCGATGCGGTTGAGGAACTCGGGGCGGAAATGCGCTCGCACCATGTTCATCACCTGCTCGCGCACCGCGCTCGTGCTCTGGCCTTCCGGCTGGTTGACGAGATACTCCGCGCCGATGTTCGAGGTCATGATGATCAGCGTGTTGCGGAAGTCGACGGTGCGGCCCTGGCCGTCGGTCAAGCGGCCGTCGTCGAGCACTTGCAGCAGCACGTTGAAGACATCGGGGTGCGCCTTCTCGATCTCGTCGAACAGCACCACCTGGTAGGGCCGCCGCCGCACGGCTTCGGTCAGCGCGCCGCCCTCGTCATAGCCGACATAGCCGGGCGGCGCGCCGATCAGCCGCGACACCGAGTGCTTCTCCATGTATTCGGACATGTCGAGCCGGATCATCGCGGTCTCGTCGTCGAACAGATATTCGGCGAGCGCCTTGGCGAGTTCGGTCTTGCCGACGCCGGTGGGCCCCAAGAACATGAACGAGCCGATCGGCCGGTTCGGATCCTGCAATCCGGCGCGGGCACGACGCACCGCGGTCGACACCGCGCGCACCGCCTCGGCCTGGCCGACGACGCGCTTGCCGAGCATCTCCTCCATGCGCAGCAGCTTGTCCTTCTCGCCCTCCAGCATCTTGTCGACCGGCACGCCGGTCCAGCGCGAGACTACCTGAGCGATATTGTCGGCGGTCACGGTCTCGCTGGCGGACGAGGTCTCGCTGGCTTCGACCGCCGCGAGCTTCTTCTCCAGTTCCGGGATCCGGCCATAGGCCAGTTCGCCGGCCTTCTGGAATTCGCCCTTGCGCTGCGCATTGGCAAGCTCGGTGCGCAGCTGCTCGAGCTCCCCCTTCATCTTCTGTGCATCGGAGAGCTTGCTCTTCTCGGAGCGCCATTTCGACGTCATATCCGCCGACTTCTTCTCCAGCTCGACCAGATCCTTCTCGAGTGTCTGCAATCGGCTCTTGGAGCCGAGATCGGTCTCCTTCTTCAGCGCCTCCTGCTCGATCTTAAGGCGGATGATCTCGCGGTCGAGCGAGTCGAGGTCTTCGGGCTTGGAATCGACCTGCATCTTCAGCCGGGCCGCCGCCTCGTCCATCAGGTCGATGGCCTTGTCGGGCAGGAAACGGTCGGTGATGTAGCGGTTCGACAGCGTCGCGGCGGCGACCAGCGCCGAATCCGCGATGCGCACGCCGTGATGCTGCTCGTACTTGTCCTTCAGGCCACGCAGGATCGAGATGGTGTCCTCGACCGTGGGTTCGGAGACGAACACCGGCTGGAACCGCCTTGCCAGCGCCGGGTCCTTCTCGACATGCTTGCGGTATTCGTCGAGCGTGGTGGCGCCGATGCAATGCAGTTCGCCGCGCGCGAGCGCGGGCTTCAACAGGTTCGATGCGTCCATCGCGCCGTCGCCCTTGCCGGCGCCGATCAGGGTGTGCATCTCGTCGATGAACAGGATGATGCCGCCTTCGGCCGACGTCACCTCCTGCAGCACCGCCTTGAGCCGTTCCTCGAATTCGCCGCGATATTTCGCGCCGGCAATCAGCGCACCGAGATCGAGCGCGAGCAGCGCCTTGTCCTGCAGGCTTTCCGGCACGTCGCCATTGACAATGCGCAGCGCCAGGCCTTCGACGATCGCGGTCTTGCCGACACCGGGCTCGCCGATCAAGACGGGATTGTTCTTGGTGCGGCGTGACAGCACCTGGATGGTGCGGCGGATCTCCTCGTCGCGGCCGATCACGGGATCGAGCTTGCCGTCGCGCGCGGCCTGGGTGAGGTCGCGGGCATATTTCTTCAGCGCATCATAGGCATTCTCGGCCGATGCGCTGTCGGCGGTGCGGCCCTTGCGCAGCGCGTTGATCGCCGCATTCAGGTTCTGCGGATTGACGCCGCCCTTGGCGAGCAGCTTGCCGGCGTCGCTGTCCTTGTCGGCGGCGAGCGCCTGCAGCAGGCGTTCGACCGAGACGAAACTGTCGCCGGCCTTGTCGGCGGCCTGTTCGGCCGCGGCGAAGGCGCGCGCGGTCTCGGGCGCCAGATAGATTTGTCCGGAACCGGCGCCGCTGACCTTCGGCACCTTCGCCAGCGCCTCTTCGGTCGCCTTCAGGATCGCGCGCGAGTTGCCGCCGGCGCGGTCGATCAGGCCGGCCGCGAGGCCTTCAGGGTCGTCGAGCAGCACTTTCAGGATATGGAGCGTCGAGAACTGCTGGTGTCCTTCGCGCATCGCGAGCGATTGCGCCGACTGAATGAAGCCGCGCACGCGATCGGTATATTTTTCTATGTTCATCGTGGCACCTCAAGGCAACGCGGGCTCATCGAGATCTCGTCATGCCACCGCACGCGCATCGTGTGGTCGTTTCAGCGGAGTGTCAATCGCCCGGCGCGGCCGCCGGAATGCTGCGCCTAAGCTCTTGCGCCGGCAGGTGTTCGTCTCTGGCGCTCGGCCGGGCGCACTGCCACGGACGCACCGTCAGACCCGGCGCCCCGCATCGCGCCGACGGCGGTCCGGTGCTCGCCGAAACTTGCGGCTCGACGAGTCTGGATCACGACAATCATATGAAGCCAGAACGCCGTATTCGCGCTTTCGGAAACGGTGACGTCGCATCGAACGTTGCGTGCGATCGATGATGCAGCTGCGCGTGACGATGTTCCATTGAATCGCACGACACGACGCCACTGCACACTCTGAACTGTCGATGAATGGCAGCGTGATTGCGTTTCCGGTTGCATCGACATGTTTCAGGCTGGTGTAAGGTGAAGAGGCTAGCGATGAAGTGTGTCGGTGCATTGCCGATGCGCGGAACTTTTGTTCCGGTTCTCACGTTGAACGTGCTCATCGAAGAGGCTCCAAATGACCACTCGTTTCCTTTCGACCGTGTCGTGTGCAGCGATTGCCGCGGCGCTGTTCTCAGCGACAGCTGTTCCGGCAATCGCGCAGGATGCGGCATGCGCGCCGGTCTCCGCCGTCGAGACCGCGCCGCCGCCATTGCCGACCTACGATCAGCCGCCGATTCCCGGTCCTGGCTACATGTGGTCGCCGGGCAATTGGTCGTGGGACGAAGATCGCGGCGATTACTACTGGGTGCCCGGCACCTGGGTGCAGCCGCCGCGGGTCGGTCTGCTGTGGACTCCCGGCTACTGGGGCGCGTTCGGCGGCGGCTTCATCTTCCATCAGGGCTATTGGGGCGATCGTGTCGGCTTCTACGGCGGCATCAATTACGGCTTCGGCTACGGCGGTGCGGGCTATGAAGGCGGCCACTGGGATCACGGCAATTTCTTCTACAATCGCACCGTGAACAATCTCGGGGGTGCGCGGATCACCAACGTCTACGAGAAGAACGTCACGGTCAATCAGACCACGATCAACAACGTCAGCTACAATGGCGGCCGCGGCGGCATCGAGGTGCGGCCGACCCCGGCCGAGCGCGCGGTCGCCAAGGAGCAGCACTTCGCGCCGACGCCGTTGCAGCGCAAGCAGGTCGAGACCGCGAGCCAGGATCCGAGCCTGTTCAAGCGTGCCAATAACGGCGTGCCGGCCGTCGGCGCGACGGCGCGGCCCGGCGAGTTGAAGGGACCAGGCGTGGTCCGCGCGCGGCCGGCCGGCGAGGCGGTGCCTGCCACCGCTGCAAAGCCGGCTCCCGCAGAGCCGGCGCGGCCGGGCGCTCCAGGTGCACCGGCACCGGCTGAATCGCACGCGCTTCCGGTCCCCGGGAAGGAGGCTCCGGCGGTGCACCCGCAAGCTCAGGAGAACAAACCGGCGGTCGAGGAGAAGCGCGCAGCGCCTGCGCCCGAGACCAAGGTCGAGCCGCGGTCTGCGCCGACTGAGTCCCATGCGCTACCGGTTCCCGGCAAGGAAGTTCCGGCGGCGCATCCTTCAGCTCAGGAGAACAGGCCAGTCGAGGAAAAGCGCGCAGCTCCTGCCGCCGAGCCGAAGGCCGAGCCGCGTCCCGCAACGGAAGCGGCGCATCCCGCCGTGCAGGAGAAGCGACCCGAGGAGGTCCGCAAGGAAGAGCCGCGGGCCGAGCCCCGACCGGAGCCTGCCGCAAGGTCGGCAGCGCGGCCGGAAACGGCTGCACGCCCTGAGCCACATCCGCAGCCGGCGGCACGGCCGGAGCCGCACGTTCAGGCCGCACCGCATGTCCAGGCGCCGCCGCATGCCGCTCCTCATCCCGCAGAGGAGAAGCGGCCGGAGCATTAGGGTCGGATCGCGCTCCGCTGGCCCGTTCCGGCGGAGCGCGGTATCTTCTCTGCCCGCGCGCAAGCGATTATCGCTGGAGGTCGGTCATGGCACAGAGTCACGGTGGCAGCGGACAACTTGACGATGGAAAGCCTCGCCTCAGCGAGGATGATATGCAGCGCGCCCTGCTAGGTCCGCGGGGTGTGCCCGGCAAGGCGGATACCGCCAAGATGACGCCGCAGCAGCAAAAGAACATGCCGAACTATCTGGATCCCGGACATACGTCTTAACGCGGCAGTGACATGTGCGTGCTGCGCCGCCCAGCGCCGGGCGGCGCGTCAGCGCACTTGCAAATCGCCTGCTTTTGCGCCCTCATGACTGCAGGTGCACTCACGGTGTTGCGGAGCAGGTTGTGAGAAATCCGTACGAGATTCTTGGCGTTGCGCCCGCGGCATCTGCGGCCGATATCCAGAAGGCCTATCGCAAGCTCGCGAAGAAACTGCATCCGGATCTCAATCCGGGTGACAAGGCGGCCGAAGAGAAATTCAAGGAAGTCGCCGCGGCGAACGATCTGCTCTCGGATCCCGACAAGCGCAAGCGCTTCGACGCCGGCGAGATCGACGCTGATGGCACCGAGCGGCCGCAGCATCGCTACTATCGCGATTTCGCCACCGCGGGCGAGGGCCATCCCTATGCCGACAGTTCCGGCTACGCCGACTATATGGACCAGGACGACGCATTCGCCGAGCTGCTCCGGCGCAGCGAGCAGGCGCGTGCCAACCGGCGCGGCCGCGATCTGCATTACAGCCTTGCGATCGACTTCGCGGAATCGATCACCGGCGCAAGCAAGCGCCTGACGCTGCCCGATGGCGGCACGCTCGACGTGACGATCCCGGCGGGCCTCGTCGACGGACAAATCATTCGCCTGCGCGGCAAGGGCATGCCGGGCAGCGGCAAGGGCGGTCCCGGCGATGCGCTGATCGAGGTCGAGGTGCGCCCCGATCCGCGCTTCACCCGCGACGGTGACGACATCTCGCTGGAGTTGCCGATCTCGCTGTCCGAGGCCGTGCTCGGCGGCAAGGTCAACGTTCCGACGCCGACCGGCGCCGTGACCATGACGGTGCCGAAGGGCTCCAACACCGGCACCACGATGCGGTTGCGCGGCAAGGGCGCGCCCAAGGTCGGCGGCGGACACGGCGATGAGTTCGTCAAGCTCAAAGTGGTCCTGCCCAAGGGACCCGATCCGGCGCTCGAGGCCTTTGTGTCGAACTGGGATCGCAAGGCGTTCAATCCGCGCGACGATGGTGCATCATGAACAAGCAGCAATTCCTCATCGATGCGGGTCTCGAGGTGCAGACCCTGGAGTTCTGGATCGAGCAGCAATGGCTGGTTCCGGAGGAGACCGCGCAGGAGATCAGCTTCTCCGCCGCCGACGTGGCGCGTGCGCATCTGATCCGGGATCTAAAGGGCGATTTCGGCGTCAACGACGAGGGGATCGACGTCATCCTGCATCTGGTGGATCAGTTGCACGGGCTGCGCCGTGCGTTCGAAGAGTTGCACAGGGATATCGCGTCACCGCCGCGCTAGCTGTCTCGCGAACTGGGAGACCATCATGACGGACAAGCCGATGCCGCTGGCCCATGGCGAGATCGACGTTCTGATCTTGCAGGCACTGGTGCGCAAGCTGATCGCGAAGGGCGTGCTGACACAAGACGACGTCCGCTCGATGCTGTTCGAGGCTGCCAAGAATCTCGATCTGGTCGGCAGCGAGCTGACAACGGAAGCGGCCAACATCATCGTGCAGGAAGATCTGGCGCCGGCGTTCCTTGGCGGCTAGAGCATGATCCGGAAAAGTGGAAGCCGGTTTTCCGAAAAGATCATGCTCAAACAAAGAGTCTCTCAGGTCTGACCGCCGCGGGTGGATACCAGCCGGATCTGCGTGATCTGGTCGGCATTGCCGGCGAGATAGGCCTGCGCGTCGCGCACCAGCCGCTCCACTGCGGCGGCGTCGTAGCCCGGATGGCGGGTGTTCAGATGCAAGTCGGTCTCGATCTGCATCGCATTGGTGGTGCCGTCCTTGCCGATCTCGATCGAGAACGACACCAGCGAAACGTGCGGGCTCTTGAATGCCATGTCCTGATCTCCATTGATCCCGCGCACGGCGCGGGCCCACCCCTTCGACCGGTCCTTATGTCAGGCTGCCGAATCTTCCCGGGTCGCCTGCGCATGATGCGGGGCAACAGCCGGATGTCTCCGGTCGAGCTCCTCGATCATGCCTCGAGCGATCTCGCGCTCGCCCATGATGACGATGTCGGCCCCGAGCCCTTTCAGGTGATCGACTTCCGCGTCGGAATGCGCGCGCGCGATGATCTGGATCGCGGGATTGGCGGCGCGCGCCTGCTCGACGATCTGTCCGGCCTCGAACGCTTCGGGGATCGCGATCACCAGCGATCGCGCGCCGGCCGGATTGGTCGCACGCAGTACGCTGGCGCGCACGGCGTTGCCCATCAGGGCTTCGATGCCGCGCTGCTTGAGCTTTGCGACCATGTCGTCGGACGCCTCGACCGCGAGGAACGGCGCGTTGCGCTGATGCAGGGCGTCGCCGACGATGCTGCCGACCCGGCCGTAGCCGACCAGGATGGTGTGATTCTGCAAGTTGGTGACCGGGATCGGCTCGGCGGTTGCGGCGGTCGGCGAGGCGGCCTGCGGCTGCTCCAGCCGCGACGTCAGCCAGTCGACCACCGCGAACACCAGCGGGTTGAGCATGATCGAGAAGATCGCGCCCGCCAGGATCAGATCGCGGCCCGCCTTCGGCAGCAGGTTGAGCGCGACGCCGAGCTCAGCGAGGATGAAGGAGAATTCGCCGATCTGGGCGAGGCTCGCCGAGATCATCAGGGCGGTTGCCATCGGGTGACGGAACAGCACGACGATCAACAGGGCGGCGAGCGACTTGCCGACCACGATGACGAACAGCGTCGCGACGAACGGCCAGGGCTCGCGCACCACGCTGAGCGGATCGAACAGCATGCCGACGGAGACGAAGAACAGCACCGCGAAGGCGTCGCGCAGCGGCAAGGTCTCCTGGGCGGCGCGCTGGCTCAGCGGCGATTCGCGCAGCATCATGCCGGCGAAGAACGCGCCTAGCGCCAACGAGACCCCGAACAGCTTGGTCGCGCCGAACGCGATGCAGAGCGCGATCGCGAGCACCGTCAGCCGGAACAGCTCACGCGAGCCGGTATGCGCGATGTAGTGCAGCACCCATGGGATCAGTCGGCGTCCGACCACCAGCATCAGCGCGATGAACAAGGCGATCTTGATCAGCGTCAGCACCAGAACGCCGGTCAGGCCGAGTCCGAAGCGGGCGGCAAGCGGGTCGGAGGTGACCGCCGCACCATCGCCGCCGCCCTGGAAGCTCGCCACCGCCGGGAACAGCACCAGCGCCAGCACCATCGCGAGGTCCTCGACGATCAGCCAGCCGACCGCGATCTTGCCGCGCTCGGTGTCCATCAGTCGGCGCTCCTGCAGCGCGCGCAACAGCACGACGGTACTTGCGACCGACAATGCCAATCCGAACACCAGGCCGGCGCCGACGGTCCAGCCCATCAGCAAGGCGAGAGCGAGGCCCATCAGCGTCGCGACCGTGATCTGCGCGACCGCGCCGGGCACCGCGATCTTGCGCACCGACAGCAGGTCGTTCAGCGAGAAATGCAGGCCGACGCCGAACATCAGCAGGATGATACCGAGCTCCGCGAGCTCGGTTGCCAGCGCCTGATCGGCGACGAAGCCGGGCGTGAATGGCCCGACGGCGACGCCCGCGAGCAGATAACCGACCAGTGGCGGAACCCGGAAGCGCTGGGCGATGGTCCCGAAGACGAAAGCCAATCCGAGGCCCGCGACGACAGTCGCGATCAGAGGTGTGTCATGCGGCATTTCGCCTTGTCGCACAGCGTGGTTGGCGGTGCACCGCGACCATTTGAGGCGCGGCATCGCACCACGGAACTGTGATCTATTGCTCATGACGTGAGCATATGATCTCATGCCGGGATGGATCCGCGGCTCCCGGACACCGATCTGGTCATCTTCGACTGCGACGGCGTGCTCGTCGACAGCGAGGCATTGAGCTGCCGCTGTCTCGCCGAGGCGATGGTCCGGGCCGGCATCGCGATGACCACCGAGCGGGCGCTAGAACTCTTTCTCGGGCGCAGCACCTCCGCCCTGCTTGAGTATTGCCGTGACGTGGGCGAGCCGTTGCCGGCGAATTTCCTACCCGATCTGGCGGTCCAGGTCCGCGAGACGTTCAGCTCCCAGCTCAAGCCGATCGCGGGCGTCGCGGCGGTGCTCGCACAACTGCGGCTGCCGTATTGCGTCGCCTCGTCGAGTGACCTCGCGCGGGTGAAATACTCGCTGGAGCTGACTGGTCTTGCCGCAAGCTTTGGGCCGCGGCTCTACACAGCGCAGATGGTCAGGCACGGCAAGCCGGCGCCGGATCTGTTCCTGCATGCGGCGAGCGCAATGGGCGCCGACCCCGGCCGCACGCTTGTGATCGAGGACAGCGTCAGCGGGGTGACCGCGGCGAAGGCCGCGGGCATGAAAGTGTGGGGATTCGTCGGCGGCACCCACTATCGGTCGGCGGACGGCAATGCTCTGCTGCGGCAGGCCGGAGCGGATCGAATCTTCGCCGCGATGACGGATTTCTGGATCAAAGGCTGACACGGACGATGGCTGCGCCCGACAACGAAAAGTCTCGCCTCGACGACGCGGCGCGCGCCGGCTGGCTGTATTTCATCGCCGGCCACACCCAGGATGAAATTGCAAAGATGCTTCAGGTGTCGCGTGCCTCGGCGCAGCGCCTGGTGTCGCTGTGTTTGGCCGAGCGGCTGATCACGTTTCGTCTCGAACATCCCATTGCGGCCTGCATGGAGCTCGCCTCGCGGCTGAAGGCGCGGTTCGACCTAGTGCATTGCGACGTGGTGCCGACCGACCCGGCGGCGCCGCTGTCGAATGCGGGGATTGCTGAGCGCAGCGCCAATCTGCTGGAGACGACGCTGCGCTCGGTGACGCCGGTCATCGTTGCGCTCGGCACCGGCCGCGCGGTGCGCGCCGCGGTCGAGCGGGTCTCGCCGATCGAGCGGCCCGACCACCAGATCGTCTCGCTGGTGGGCAACATCTCCGCCGACGGCTCGGCGAGCTTTTACGACACGGTGGGTCGGCTTGCCGACCGCACCGGCGCACGACATTACCCGATGCCGCTGCCGTTCCTGATGTCGAGCGAGGACGAGCGCAACCGCATGGTGCGCATCGACCCGATCGCGCGGGTGAGGGCGGTCGCCGCCAAGGCCGATCTCAGGCTGATCGGGATAGGCCAGATGGACCAGAAGGCCCAGGTCCATGTCGACGGCTTCGTCACCCGCGAGGAGCTCTTGGAGATGATGCGGCTCGGCGCGGTCGGTGAGGTGACCGGCTGGGCCTATGACGCCAAGGGCCGCCTGATCAAGGGTGGCACCAACAAGCGGCTGACCAGCATTCCGCCGCAGATCCCTGCGGTCTCGACCACGATCGCGGCCGCCGTCGGCATCGCCAAGGTGCCGTCGATCAAGGCCGCACTGGCGGGCCGGGTGATCAACGGCCTGATCACCGATGAGGCCACGGCGCGCGCGGTGCTGGATCGCTAGGGCTGGATAGTTCGAGTCGAGCAGCGCGCCGCTTCACCTCGCCCCGCTTGCGGTCGGAATGCATCGCCAGATGGCATTCCGGGTGAGGGGGACTCTCCACGTACTCGTCTGCTTTCGTATGCGCGGAGAAAGCCCCTCACCCCAGCCCTCTCCCCGTAAGAACGGGGCGAGGGGGCGCAGTCCCGTCGCGGTCACCAATCGCTCTCTTCGCTCCTGCAAAAACTCCATTCCAGCGTGCCGCGGAACCCGCAATCGTGCGGGACGGCGCAGCCGCGCGCTTGACAAAATTTGGCGACAGGATGAACATACGCTCAACACGTGGGCATATGCTCAACGTGGCATAAGGGAGGTCACCTTGAAAAACGTCCTTTGCGCCGTTGCGGGCGCGGCCAGTCTTTTGATCTCTGCCCCCTCGATCGCCCAGACCACGCTGACGGTTGCGACCGTCAACAATGGCGACATGATCCGCATGCAGGGGCTCACCAGCGAATTCACCGCGAAGAATCCCGACATCACCGTGAAATGGGTGACGCTCGAGGAAAACGTGCTGCGCCAGCGCGTGACCACCGATATCGCCACCAAGGGCGGCCAGTTCGACGTGCTCACCATCGGCACCTATGAGGTGCCGATCTGGGCCAAGAAGAGCTGGCTGGTGCCGCTCGACAAGCTCGGCGCCGATTACGACGTCAATGACCTGCTGCCGAAGATCAGGGACGCGGTCTCGGTCGACGGCAAGCTCTATGCCGCGCCGTTCTACGGCGAGAGCTCGATGGTGATGTACCGCACCGACCTGTTCGACAAGGTCGGCCTGAAGATGCCGGAGAGCCCGACCTGGGACTTCGTCATCGACGCCGCCAAGAAGCTGACCGACAAGTCGGCCGGCGTCTATGGCATCTGCCTGCGCGGCAAGGCCGGCTGGGGCGAGAACATGGCGTTCCTGACCGCGATGTCCAATTCGTTCGGCGCGCGCTGGTTCGACGAGAAGTGGGAGCCGCAGTTCAATTCGCCGGAATGGAAGAAGACGCTCACGACCTATGTCGACCTGATGAAGCAGGCCGGCCCTCCCGGCGCCTCCTCGAACGGCTTCAACGAGAACCTCGCTTTGTTCAACGCCGGCAAATGCGCGATGTGGATCGACGCCACGGTGGCGGCGTCGTTCGTGACCAACCCGGCGCAGTCCACGGTCGCTGGCAAGGTCGGCTTTGCGCTGGCGCCGAACACCGGTCTTGGCAAGAACGCCAATTGGCTGTGGGCGTGGAGCCTGGCGATCCCCGCCGGCTCGAAGAAGGTTGAAGCGGCCGAGAAGTTCATCGCCTGGGCGACCAGCAAGGATTATTCCAAGCTCGTCGCGTCCAAGGAAGGCTGGTCCAACGTGCCTCCGGGAACACGGACCTCGCTGTACCAGAATCCCGAATATCTGAAGGCGGCGCCGTTCGCCAAGATGACCTTGGCCTCAATCGATGCGGCTGATCCGAGCCACCCGACCGTGAAGCCGGTGCCCTATGTCGGCGTGCAGTATGCGGCGATCCCCGAATTCCAGGGCATCGGCACCCAGGTCGGCCAGCAATTCTCGGCCGCGCTGTCCGGCTCGACCACAGTCGATGCTGCGCTGTCAGCTGCGCAGTCCGCCACCGAGCGCGAGATGAAGCGCGCAGGCTACATCAAGTAGTCCACGCGATCCGATCGCCAGGGCGTGTCAAAACGCCCTGGCCGCCGACCAGCTTAGACCTCCCGAGCTGGATCACTTGCGACCATCCTGTCCCGCAGCGGGATGGTCGCTCCTTTCCTTAGAGAAGGAGGCGGGGATGGCGACCCAGCAGACCCAACTGCTCGCACGCACGCTGCTCACGCCCGCGGTGGCGCTGCTGTTCATCTGGATGATCGTGCCGCTGGCGCTCACGATCTATTTCGCGACCCTGCATTACAATCTGCTCGATCCGGGCTCCGAATCCTTCGTCGGGCTGGAGAACTTCCGCTACTTCCTGACCGATCCGGCGTTCCTCGCCTCGCTGCAGAACACGCTGGTGCTGGTCGGCTCGGTGCTCGCGATCACGATCGTCTTCGGCGTGCCGCTGGCGCTATTGCTCGACCAGCAGGTGGTCGGGCTCTCGATCGTCCGCCTGATGGTGATCGCGCCGTTCTTCGTGATGCCGACGGTGAGCGCGCTGGTCTGGAAGAACCTGCTGATGCATCCGGTGTCCGGCCTGTTCGCCTGGATCGCGCATCTGTTCGGCCTGCCGGCGATCGACTGGTTCAACGACGCGCCGCTGTTCTCGGTGATCCTGATCATCTCCTGGCAGTGGCTGCCGTTCGCGACCCTGATCCTCCTGACCGCGCTGCAATCGCTCGACGAGGAGCAGAAGGAGGCGGCCGAGATGGACGGCGCAAGCGCGATCTCGACCTTCATCTACATCACACTGCCGCACCTGGCGCGCCCGATCACCGTGGTGATCCTGATCGAGACCATCTTCCTGCTCACGGTGTTCGCGGAGATATTCGTCACCACCGGCGGCGGCCCCGGCCTGCAGACCACCAACATCGCCTTCCTGATCTATTCGCAGGCGCTGATCCAGTACGACGTCGGCAGCGCCTCGGCGGGCGGTCTGGTTGCGGTGGTGCTCGCCAACATCGTCGCGTTCTTCCTCGTTCGTATCGTCGGCCGGAATCTGGAGGCGTAACGTCATGGCACGGATGGTCACGACACGACGCAAGGTGATCTCGACGGCGGCGGCCTGGCTGGTCGGCTTCCTGATCTTCTTCCCGATCCTCTGGATGGTGCTGGCGAGCTTCAAGACCGAGCTCGAGGCGTTTGCGATCCCGCCGTCATTCCTGTTCTTCCACTGGACCACGGAGAACTACGTCACCGTGCAGGAGCGCAGCGATTATTTCCACCACGCGCTCAACTCGATCATCATCGCCGGCGGTTCGACCTTGATCGCGATGCTGATCGCGATCCCGGCGGCGTGGTCGATGGCGTTCTCGCCGACCAAGCGCACCAAGGACGTGCTGCTCTGGATGCTCTCCACCAAGATGATGCCGCCGGTCGGCGTGCTGGTGCCGATCTACCTGATCTTCCGCTCCGTCGGCCTGCTCGACACCCGCACCGGCCTGGTCTTCATCCTGTGCCTCGGCAACCTGCCGATCGTGATCTGGATGCTGTTCACCTATTTCAAGGAGATCCCGAAGGACATCCTCGAGGCGGCGCGGATGGACGGCGCCACGATCGGGCGCGAGCTGATCTACGTGCTGACGCCGATGGCCGTGCCGGGCCTGGCCTCGACGCTGCTGCTCAACCTGATCCTGGCCTGGAACGAGGCGTTCTGGACCCTCAATCTGTCGACGCTCGAGGCCGCGCCGCTCACCGTGTTCATCGCATCCTATTCGAGCCCCGAAGGATTGTTCTGGGCGAAACTGTCGGCGGCGTCGACGCTCGCGATCGCGCCCATTCTCGTGCTCGGCTGGTTCAGTCAGCGGCAGCTCGTCCGCGGCCTGACCTTCGGCGCGGTCAAGTAGCAGAAAGGCTTTTCCATGGGTCAGATTACGCTGCAGGGTGTGCAAAAATCATTCGGGCCGGTCCACATCATCAAGGGCGCCGACCTTGACATCGCCGACGGCTCCTTCGTCGTGTTCGTCGGTCCGTCCGGCTGCGGCAAGACAACGTTGCTGCGGCTGATCGCGGGGCTGGAGGACGTCACCGGCGGCGCCATCCTGATCGACGGCCGCAATGTGGTCGACGTGCCGCCGGCCAAGCGCGGGCTGTCGATGGTGTTCCAGTCCTACGCGCTCTATCCGCATATGAGCGTGCGCGGCAACATCGCATTCGGCCTGAAGATGGCGGGCATCGCCAAGGACGAGATCAACCGCAAGGTCGAGGCCGCCGCGGCCACGCTCAACCTGACGCCCTATCTCGAGCGCAAGCCGCGTGAACTGTCCGGCGGCCAGCGCCAGCGCGTCGCGATCGGGCGCGCGATCGTGCGCGAGCCGAAGGCGTTCCTGTTCGACGAGCCGCTGTCGAACCTCGACGCCGCGCTGCGGGTGCAGATGCGGCTCGAGGTGACGCGCTTGCAGAAACAGCTCGGCACCACGGCGATCTACGTCACCCACGACCAGGTCGAGGCGATGACCATGGCCGACAAGATCGTGGTGCTGAACGGCGGCAAGATCGAGCAATACGGCTCGCCGCTTGAGCTCTATGAGAAGCCGGCAAATTTATTTGTCGCCGGTTTCATCGGCTCGCCGAAGATGAACTTCGTCACCGGCGACCTCGCCAAGCAGCAGGGCGCGACCACCATTGGCGTGCGGCCCGAGCATCTGAAGGTCGAGCGCGACGGGCAGGGCGGCTGGCACGGCACCGTCTCGGTCGCCGAGCATCTCGGCAGCGACACCTTCCTCTATGTCGATGCCGGGCCGCAGGGCATGCTGACCGCGCGCTATGTCGGCGAGCTCGACCTGCATCCGGGCGACAAGGTGTCGCTGATCCCGGATCCGGCGCGCATCCATCGTTTCGACGACAGCGGTAAATCGATCCGCGCCTAGGGCATGATCCGGACCCGGAGGGCCGCGTCAGCGAAAAATATGAAGCGGTTTTCCGAACAGATCATGCCCAAAAAAAGAAGCACGGACGATCTCCGCCGTCGATCTCGCTCTGGCCGGGGCGGCACACCCGCGACATGCGGGCTCTAGGCAAAGGAAGAAGAAAATGTATCTCGAGAAATTCAAGCTCGGCGGCAAGACCGCCATCATCACCGGCGCCGGTCAGGGCATCGGGCTCGCCTGCGCCGAAGCACTGGCGGAAGCCGGCGCCAAGGTCATCATCGGCGACCGCGACGCCAAGGTTGCCAATGACGCGCAGGCGGCGCTGAAGGCGAAGGGTTTTGACGCCGATATCGCGCTGATGGATGTGACGGATTCCGGCCGCGTCGCCGCGGTCGCCGACGAACTGGTGCGCAAATATGGCAAGGTCGACATCCTGGTCAACAATGCCGGCATCGCCCGCAGCGAGACGCCGGCCGAGACCGTAACCGACGAGCACTGGCTCAACGTCATCGACGTGAACCTCAACGGCACCTTCTGGTGCTGCCGCGCCTTCGGCAATCACATGCTGAAGGCCAAATCCGGCACCATCGTCAATGTCGGCTCGATGTCCGGCTTCATCGTCAACAAGCCGCAGGAGCAGTGCTTCTACAATGCCTCCAAGGCCGCGGTGCACCATCTCACCAAATCGCTCGCGGCCGAATGGGGCGCCCGCGGGGTCCGCGTCAACGCGGTGGCGCCGACCTATATCGAGACGCCGCTGAATGCCTTTGTGAAGAACAGCCCCAAAATGTACGACGCCTGGATCGGTGGAACTCCGATGGCCCGGATGGGGCAGGTCGACGAGATCGCCTCCGTGGTCCTGTTCCTGGCCTCCGAGGCGGCGAGCCTGATGACCGGAAGCATCGTCCTGGTCGATGGCGGTTACACTTGCTGGTAGGCTCGCGCCGACGCATGATCCGGAAAAGTGGGGACCGGTTTTCCGGATCATGCTGACACAGAAGTAAGGGCGCGATGACGTTTCGAAGACACGTCGTCACGCTCCGACGGAGCGGACATGCGGCAAGCTTATATCGGGGTGGACGTCGGAAGCACCAGCGCCCGCGCCGGCGTCTTCGACGAGGCCGGCAAGCTGTTGGGCTCGGCCCGGCATCCGATCCGGGTCTGGCACGAGGGTGGCGATATCGTCGAGCAATCCTCCGATGACATCTGGGTGGCCTGCGTCGCCTCCGTCCGTAGTGCGATGCAGGAGGCCGCGGTTGCAGCCGAACACGTCAAGGGCATCGGATTTGACGCGACCTGCTCGCTGGTCGTGCTCGATCGGGCAGGCCGGCCGCTGACCGTCAGCCCGTCCGGCGATCCCGCGCGCAATGTCGTGGTCTGGATGGATCACCGCGCGATGGACGAGACCGAATTCGTCAACGCGACCGGCGACAAGGTGTTGCGCTATGTCGGCGGCGCCATCTCGCCGGAGATGGAGATCCCGAAGATCCTCTGGCTGAAGCGGCATCTGCCGGCGACCTTCGACGCCGCTGGGCACTTCTTTGATCTCGCCGACTATCTCTCGTTCCGCGCCAGTGGCTCGCTGGCGCGCTCGACCTGCACGGTCACCTGCAAATGGACCTATGTCGCGGGCGATGGCGGCTGGAGCGAGCCCTTCCTCCAGCGCGTCGGGCTCGATGCGCTCGCCGCTGATCGCTTTGCCCGCATCGGCAACGAGATCGTGCCGCCCGGCTCGCCACTCGGCCGCGGGCTGTCCGAGGATGCCGCGCGCGATCTCGCCCTGATGCCGGGGACAGCGGTCGGCGCCTCGCTGATCGATGCCCATGCCGGCGGCGTCGGCGCGATCGGCGGGCGTGATGGTTCGGGCGCCGAGGTCGATGTCTGCCAGCGGCTGGCCTACATCATGGGAACGTCGGCCTGCATCATGGCGACCACCGTCGAGCCCTGCTTCGTGCCCGGCGTCTGGGGCCCGTATTTCGAAGGCATGGTGCCGGGCTTCTGGCTGAACGAGGGCGGCCAGTCCGCCGCCGGCGCCGCGATCGATCATCTGCTCAAGTCGCACCCGGCGCATGCCGAGGTCTCGGCCGCGGCCAAGACCGATGGCGTCGACGTCATCGAATACCTCGAGAAGCGCATTCTGGCGCGCAGCGGCAGCGCCGGCGCGGCCGCGCTGCTCGCGCGCAACGTTCACGTGCTGCCGGAATTCCTCGGCAACCGCTCGCCCTATGCCGATCCGGGCTCGCGCGCGGTGATCGCGGGGCTCGATCTCGACGCCGACGTGTCGGCGCTGGAGCGGCTGTTCGTCGCCGGCCTGTGCGGGCTGGCCTATGGCCTTGCCGACGTCATCGAGGCCTTGCAGGCCCATGGCGTCGACGGCAAGACCATCGTGATCGGCGGCGGCGCCAGCCGCAGTCCATTGGTCCGCCAGATCATGGCCGACACGACGGGCTACACGGTGGCGTTGCCGCAAACCCAAGAACCCGTATTGCTCGGCGCCGCGATGCTGGGCGCGGTCGCCAGCGGCGCGCATAATTCGATCAACGCGGCGATGGCCGGCATGTCGGCGCTCGGGCGGCTGAGCGAACCGACCAAGCCCGAGCTTGCCGATTTCCACCGCCGGAAGCGCGGCGTGCACAGGATGCTGCGGCAGCTCGATCACGACAGCCGCGAGGCGATGAAGCAGGCGCCCGGCGAGGCGCCGACTTAAGGTGTTTGTTCTATGCTGCTGAGTTGCGGAGATGCGCTGATCGATTTCCTGCCGTCGCGGACGGCGGATGGACGCGAGGCCCTGACGCCCGCGGTCGGCGGATCCTGCCTCAACATCGCAATCGGCAGCGCCCGGCTCGACGTTCCCACCGGCTTTGTCGGCGGCATCTCGACCGACACGTTCGGCCGGATGATCGCCGATCACGCCACGGCGTCAGGTGTCGATCTCGACCGCGCGGTACGCAGTGATCAACAGGCGACGCTGGCATTTGCTCGTGTGACAGGAACCGAGACGCAATACGCCTTCTATGATGCTGACACCGCATCCCGGAACTGGACCTACCGGCGCGAGACGGTCGCGCTTGACGGCGTGACGTGCGTCCACACCGGCTCGACCACGCTGGTCCATGACAAGGGAGCGGCCGAGACGCTGGCCTTCATCGACGACGCGCATTCCAATGTGACGATTGCGCTCGATCCGAACTGCCGGCCGAATTTGGTCAAGGATAAGGGCGCCTATCGCACACGCATGCTGGCGTTCTGCGGCAAGGCGGACATCGTGAAAATGTCCGACGTCGATTTTGCGTACCTCTTCAGTGATGAGACCTATGCGGCACGGGCCGAGGCGCTGCTGTCGGGTGGCGCATCGCTCGTCGTCATCACGCGCGGCAATGATGGCGCCTTGGCTTGGCATCGCGAGGCAGGATCGCTTGAGGTCAAGGCACCGGTGGTGACGGTCGTGGATACGATCGGTGCCGGGGACAGCTTTCAGGCGGCGCTGCTCGCAGCGTTGCATCGGCTGGACCGGATCGCGCGGCAGCGGCTGCGCGAGGTCTCCGCGGCCGAGCTCACCCGCGCGCTGTCCTTCGCCTGCACATGCGCCGCCTTCACCTGCACCCGCGCCGGCGCCGATCCGCCGCGCAGCCGGGAGTTGCCCGCAGGCACCTGGTAAGCCATGCGCCCGGAGCGATGGACTTGCTCCACGAGGCACGGCACGATGTCGTCATCGAAGACCGATGCGAGCCCGTGCCGGAATGAGCGACGACCTGTGCCTGCTATCAGCCGTTGAACTTCGCGCCCGGATCGCCCGCAAGGACGTGTCTCCCGTCGAGGTCACGGCTGCGGTGCTGGCCCGTGCCGAGCGGCTGCAGCCCGAACTGAACTGCTTCATCACGCTGTGCGGCGACGAAGCGATGGCGCAAGCCAAAATCGCCGAGCGTCAGGTCATGGCCGGCGAGCCACTCGGTCTGCTGCACGGCATCCCCTTCACCGTGAAGGACATCGTCAGCACCAGCGGCGTGCGCACGACGTTCGGCGCGGTGCCGTACAAGGACAACGTGCCGGACCATGATGCCGTGGCGGTGGCCAGGCTTCGTGCGCAGGGCGGCATATTGATCGGCAAGACCACGACGCCGGAGTTCGGCAGCAAGTGCCTGACCGACTCGCCGCTGTTCGGCCGCACCCGCAATGCGTGGAGCGCCGAGCGCTCGAGCGGCGGCTCCAGCGGCGGCGCGGCGGTCGCGGTCGCAAGCGGCATCGCGCCGCTGGCGGTTGCGACCGACGGCGGCGGCTCGACCCGGATTCCCGCGGCCTGCAATGGCGTGGTCGGGATCAAGCAGAGCAACGGCGTGATTCCGCACAGCCAGGTGCAGGATGCCTTCGGCAACCAGACCTATGTCACGCCGACCACGCGCACCGTCGCCGACACCGCGCTGATGATGCAGGCGATGGCGGGCGAGGATCCGTCCGATCCCTGGTCGATCGGCGTGTCGGTGCCCGCCTATCTCGCCGTTGCCGCGCCGCGCGGCGATCTCCGCGGCAGGCGGGTGCTGTTCTGCCTGTCGCCGCCGGGGCGGCCGGTGACCGCGGATGTCGCAGCAGCGTTCCGGTCGAGCCTCGACCGGCTGGCCGGCCTCGGCGCCGAGCTCGAGGAGTTCTCCGGCGAGGGCTTTGACATCGAGCCGATCTGGCGCGCCATCAATCACACCGTCTGGCGCACCCGGTTCGAGACACTGGCGGCCGATCATCCCAACGATCTCAGCCCAACCTTCCTGAAACAGCTCGCGCTTGCCGCCAAGGTGAGCGGTGTCGATTACCAGCAGGCAATGTTCGACCGCACCGCGCTGTTTCGCCGGGTGCAGTCGCTGCTCGCGCGCGGCGACCTCCTGGCGATGCCGACCCTGACCCGCACGGCGCTGCCGATCGACCAGGATCTGTTCGGCAGCATCGATATCGATGGGCAGAGCTTCGACAGCGTGCGGCCGCACTGGTTTCCCTGGACCATGCTGTTCAACATGACCGGACATCCCGCAGTCAGTATCCCCGCAGGCTTCGGCCGCGACGGCCTGCCGATCGGCCTGCATCTGGTCGGCCGCTTCCGGGCCGATGCGGAACTGCTGCGTGTCGCGGCGCTGTTCGAAGAAGCGAGCGATTTGCTGGGCCGTTGGCCGGCTGTCGCGTCGTGAACGGCGCGGCGAAGGGCTTGCATTCGCGCGCGAACATGGTGAAACCTGCGCTTCGTTCCTTACTCCTCGGGCGCGCATGAGCGTATTCTTCCTGCGGCGGATCCTGACCCTGGTGGCGACGCTGTTCGCGGCCTCGCTGATCATTTTCCTGGTGCTCGACGCGCTGCCCGGCAATGCCGCCCAGATGCTGATGGGTGCCGACGCCTCGCCGGATGCGGTGCGCGCGCTCACCGTGAAGCTCGGGCTCGACCAGCCGTTGACGGTCCGCTATCTGCTCTGGCTCAAGGGCATGGCAATCGGTGACCTCGGCAACAGCTATGTCTACGGTACGCCGGTCGCCGGCCTGATCGCGGAGCGGCTGGTGCTGACGATCCCGCTCGCGATCATGTCGATGCTGATTACGGTGGTGCTGGCGCTTGCCGCGGGCATCTACACCGCCGCCAACCACAACAAGCTCGGCGACGTCGGCGTGATGTCGCTCACCCAGATCGGCATCGCGCTGCCGAACTTCTGGTTCGCGATCCTCCTGATCCTGCTGTTCTCGGTGAAGCTGCAATTGCTGTCGGCCGGCGGCTTCGCCGGCTGGGATGACGGCATCTGGCCGGGGATCCGCTCGCTGCTGCTGCCGGCGATCTCGCTTGCCGTGGTGCAGGCCGCGATCCTTGCCCGCGTCACGCGCTCGGCGGTCCTTGAGGTGCTGCGCGAAGACTTCGTGCGTACCGCACGCGCCAAAGGGCTCGGCAAGCGCGAGGTGCTGTGGCGCCACGTGCTGCGCAACGCCATGATCCCGGTGATGACGGTGATGGGCCTGCAATTCGCCAACCTGTTGGCCGGCACCATCGTGATCGAGAACGTGTTCTACCTGCCGGGTCTTGGCCGGTTGATCTTCCAATCGATCGCCAACCGCGACTTGATCGTGGTACGCAACTGCGTGATGCTGCTGGCGGCGATGGTCGTGATCGTCAATTTCGTGGTCGATGTGCTCTACGCCTTGATCGATCCGCGCATCAAGGTGTCCAACCTGTGAGCGCGCCGCTGACCGCATCCGCCGGCACGCCGGCCATCGTGCCGGGCGCGAGGCCCGCGACCGGGTTCTGGCGCCGCGCGCTGCGCCATCGCAGCTTCGTGCTCGGCGCGGTGCTCAGCCTGCTGGTGCTCGGTGCGGCGATGTTGTCGCTGGTCTGGACGCCGTGGTCGGCTTACGACATCGATGTCGCCTCGAAACTGCATCCGCCGTCGGCGGCGCACTGGCTCGGCACCGATGCACTCGGCCGCGATATCGTCTCGCTGCTTTTGGTCGGCGCGCGCTCCACCATCCTGGTCGGCGTCATCGCCGTTGGCATCGGCCTCACCTTCGGTGTCTGCCTCGGCCTGATCGCAGCAGCCCGCAAGGGCTGGACCGAGGAGCTCATCATGCGGCTGAGCGACTTCACCTTCGCGTTTCCCGCGGTGCTGTCGGCGATCATGCTGGCCGCCGTCGCCGGTCCCGGCATGCTGACCTCGATCACTGCGATCGGCATCTTCCAGATCCCGACCTTCATCCGCGTTACCCGCGGCTCGGCCAATGCGATCTGGGCTCGCGAATTCGTGCTGGCAGCGCGCGCCGCGGGCAAGGGCTCGTTCCGGATCACCGTCGAGCACGTGCTGCCGAACATCCTGTCGATCCTGATCGTGCAGGCGACGATCCAGTTCGCGCTCGCGATCCTCGCCGAGGCCGCTCTGTCCTATCTCGGGCTCGGCACCCAGCCGCCGCAGCCTTCCTGGGGCCGCATGCTCAACGATGCGCAGACGCTGCTGTTCCAGTCGCCGATGCTCGCGGTCTATCCCGGTGCTGCGATCGCGATCGCGGTGCTCGGGCTCAATCTGCTCGGCGATGGCTTGCGCGATCTGCTCGATCCGCGCCTGGCGCGGGAGCGTTGAGCATGAGCGAGGCCCCGCTGATCGAGGTGAAGGATTTGGGCGTTCGGCTCAACACCAGCCGCGGCCCGGCGCAGGCGGTACGCGGCGTCAGCTTTGCGCTGCGCCGCGGCGAGACACTGGGGCTGGTCGGCGAATCCGGCTGCGGCAAGTCGGTCACCGCGCTGGCCCTGATGGGGCTGCTGCCGGACAGTGCCGTGATCAGCGGCAGCATCCGGCTCGATGGCTCGGAGCTGGTCGGCTTGCCGGATAAGGCCTATTGCAAGCTGCGCGGCAACCGCATCAGCATGATCTTCCAGGAACCGATGACCGCGCTCAATCCGATGCACACGATCGGGCATCAGGTCGCCGAGCCCTTGCTGCGCCACACCGGCGTCTCGGCCGCGCAAGCGCGGCAAGAGGCGATGGCCTTGCTCGATCGCGTCGGGTTGCCTGATGCAGCCAAGCGTATCGATGCCTATCCGCACCAGTTTTCCGGCGGCCAGCGCCAACGCATCACGATCGCGATGGCGCTGGCCTGCCAGCCCGATGTGCTGATCGCGGACGAACCGACCACCGCCCTCGACGTCACGATCCAGGGCCAGATCCTCGATCTGATCGCCGGCCTGGTCGAGGAGCGCGGCATGGCGATGATCCTGATCTCGCACGATCTCGGCGTGATCGCCGAGAATGTCGCGCGCATGATGGTGATGTATGGCGGCACCGTCGTCGAAAGCGGCGAGACCAACACCGTATTCACGCGGATGGGCCATCCCTATACGCAGGGCTTGTTCCGCGCCCGCCCACGGCTCGGCGCGCGCAAGGGGACGCGGCTCAAGACCATCGCCGGCACGGTGCCGGAGCTTGCCGATCTGCCGGCTGGGTGCACCTTCGCCGATCGCTGCGCGATCGTGGAGCGCCGTTGCCGCGCGGCTCTGCCGGCCGTGGTCGATGTCGGCGCCGGCCATGGCGTGCGCTGCATCCGGACCGATATCTCGATGGCTGCCGGAGGCGTCGGCGCATGACGGCAGCAACCGTATCCGCAGTGCCGCTGCTCGAGGTCATCGATCTCGCGCAACGCTACACGCTGCCGCGTGAGAGCCTGTTCAAGCCCGCAACACAGGTGCATGCGCTCAACGGCGTCACGGCGCGGGTGATGCCGGGCAAGAGCCTCGGCGTCGTCGGCGAATCCGGCTCGGGCAAATCGACCTTTGCGCGGCTGGTGATGGCGCTGGAGCGGCCGTCGTCGGGGCAGGTCGTCATGCTGGGCAGCGACCTCAACCAGCTGCCGCCCGATGAGCTGCGCCGCGCCCGCCGCCATTTCCAGATGGTGTTCCAGGATCCCTATGGCTCGCTCGATCCGCGACAGACCATTGCGCGGATCGTCGCCGAGCCGCTGACGGCGCTCGGGCGCATCGATCGCGCCGGCCTGCGCGAGCGCGTCGCCATTGTGCTGCGCCAGGTCGGGCTGCGCGATGCCGACATGGACAAGTTCCCGCACGAGTTCTCCGGCGGCCAGCGCCAGCGCATCGCTATTGCGCGCGCGCTGATCACGCAGCCGAAGCTGATCGTCGCCGACGAGCCGGTCTCGGCACTCGACGTCTCCGTGCAGGCGCAGGTGCTCAACCTGATGCAGGACCTGCAGGACGAGTTCGGCCTGAGCTACATCCTGATCAGCCACGACCTCGCGGTGGTCGATCTGCTCTGCGACGAGATCGCGGTGATTTATCTCGGGCGGATCGTCGAGCAGGCGCGGGCTGCCGATCTGTTCGCGCACGCTGCCCATCCCTATACGCGCGCGCTGCTCGATGCGGTCCCGCGAGCGCGCCCCGGTGGCGGCAGGCGTCGCCGCGGCGCCCAGGCGATCGGCTCGCAGGCGTCGGTGACGGCTGGCTGCCCTTATGCGCCGCGCTGCCCGCTCGCCGATCGGCATTGTCGCGAAACCGCGCCTGCGCTACGCACGATAGGAGACGGCCATCTCGCGGCCTGCCATCACGCGGAAGCTGTGATGGCGCTGCCGCCAGTGGTCGCGGAGGCCGGTTAGTGTTTTGTGTCGGGCTGGCCTAGATTGAGCAAAGAACACGTCCGGGGAGCAGAGCAATGTTGAGGAAATTGTGCGTTATCGCGGCGGTTGCCGCGCTCGCCGCAGCGCCGCTGCCGAGCTTCGCGCAAGGCAAGAAGGACAGCGTCGTGATGGGCATGACGCTGGAGCCGCCGGGGCTCGATCCGACCAACGCGGCGGCCGCGGCCATCGCCGAGGTCACGCTCTACAACGTCTACGAGACGCTGACCAAGATCAACGAAGATGGCTCGGTGTCGCCGCTGCTCGCCGAGAGCTGGCAGGCCTCGCCCGATCTCAAGACCTACACGTTCAAGCTGCGCAAGGGCGTCAAATTCCACAATGGCGAGCCATTCGATTCCGCGGCGGTGAAGTTCTCCTACGAGCGCGCCGCAGCGCCGGCCTCGACCAACAAGGACCGCAGCCTGTATCAGGCGTTCGCGTCGGTGACGGCGCCCGATGCGGACACCATCGTCATTGCACTCAAATATTCCGAGCCGAACCTGCCGTTCCTGCTCGGCCAGGCGTCGGGTTCGATCGTCGAACCGAAGAGCGCGCCGACCGATGTGACGCAGCCGGTCGGCACCGGGCCCTATACGCTCGGCAGCTGGACCAAGGGCTCGTCGATCACGCTGGTGAAATGGCCTGATTATCGCAACGCCGCCGCGATCAAGCTTGCCAAGGTGACGATTCGTTTCATCGGCGATCCCGCAGCCCAGGTTGCGGCGCTGCTGTCGGGCGATGTCGATGCGTTTCCCAGGGTGGGCGCGGCGCGCAGCCTGGCGCAGTTCAAGGCCGATCCGCGCTTCAGCGTCCTGATCGGCGGCTCCAAGGCCAAGACCATCGTCGGCATCAACGAGCGCAAGAAACCGCTCGACGATGTGCGGGTTCGCCGCGCCATCCTGGCCGCGATCGACCGCAAGGCGATGATCGACGGCGCGGTCGACGGTTTCGGCACGCCGATCGGCAGCTTCTACACCCCGGGCTCGCTCGGCTATGTCGATACCACCGGCATCAATCCCTACGATCCGGAGCTCGCCAAGAAGCTGCTGACGGAGGCCGGCGTCAAGACGCCACTCGAGCTCAGTCTGAGGCTGCCGCCGCCGGCCTACGCCCGGCAGGGCGGCGAGATCCTCGCCGCGCAACTCGCCAAGGTCGGCATCATTGCCAGGATCGAGAACGTGGAATGGGCGCAGTGGCTGTCGCAGGTCTTCACCGGCCCGCACAACTACGACCTCACTATCGTCTCGCATGTCGAGCCGTTCGATCTCGTGAAGCTGACCGAACCGGACTACTATCTCGGCTACAAGTCCGAGGCATTCAACGCGCTGTACCAGCAGATCATGGCGACGCCCGACGAGGCTGGCCGCGCAAAACTGCTCGGCGACGCACAGCGCATGCTGGCGACCGACGCGGTGGCCGGCTTCCTGTTCCAGCCGCAATGGATCACGATCGCCAGCAAGAAGCTGAAGGGCGTGTGGAAGGACGTCCCGCAATTCGAGAACGACTTTTCGGCCTTGTCCTGGGAGTAGACGGTCGCCGGCGGAGGTCGATGGCCTCTGCCGGCGCTGCTCCACGCGCGATGTCGTCGCTTGACGCTTAGTCTCATTTTGCTTGCTGCGCCTGCGAAGGCGAATGTCGCCCGCGATGCGTGAAAGCTGCGGAAGCGCCCGATATCGCTTGGATTGATGCCAGCCCGCGTTTGCCGCATTGGGCCGCGCGGCCGCCTCCGGTTGCGGCTTCGCATTCAGCGCATCGGTTGTCTTTGTGAAAGACGGCGCTAACATGGAACCCATCCATCGATACCTGTCGTTGTTCTTTTTTTGATCATCTATTGCAGCGCAACCAAGCCACGCGACGGTTGCGCGCTCGCTACGGCGGCCAGGCCTCGAAGGGGAAGTAGCAAACACCCATCCCTGACATCGCAACCAAGAAATAACGGGGGAAGACATGTATGTGAAAGGGCTTGCGGCATTTGCCGCCGCGGTCGGCGTGGGCCTGTTGTCGGGCGCCGCCATCGCACAGGAAGTCAAGCAGGAGAAGCAGTCGGTCCTCGGTAACGCCAATGTATCGCCGGTGACCCAGGAGCAGCTCAACGCCGCCGACAAGAACAGCAAGGACTTTCTGCTCACCAACGGCAATTACGCGCAGACCCGGTTTTATCCAGGCAAGCAGATCAGCCGCGACAATGTGAAGAACCTGCACGTCGCCTGGATCTTCCAGACCGACGTCAAGGAGTCGCTCGAGACATCGCCGATCGTCGTCGACGGCGTGATGTATGTCACGACCTCGTTCAGCCATGTCTATGCGCTCGACGCCAAGACCGGCCAGCAGCTCTGGCACTACGCCCACAAGATGGGCCCGATCACCGTCTATTGCTGCGGTCCGAACAATCGCGGCGTTCAGGTGCTCGGCGACCGGGTCTATCTGGCGACGCTGGATTCCAAGCTGCTGGCACTGAATGCCAAGACCGGAGAGGTGGTGTGGACCACCAACATCGCCGATCCCGAGCTCGGCTACAGCGAGACGATGGCGCCGACCGTGGTCAAGGACAAGGTGCTGATCGGCACCAATGGCGGCGAATACGGCATCCGCGGCTTCGTACGTGCCTATGACGCCAAGACCGGCAAGCAGCTGTGGAATTTCAACACCATTCCGGAGAATTCGGTCGGCGTCTGGGCGACCAAGGACGCCACCGGCCGCGACATGCATCGCAATATCCAGGCCGAGAAGGATATGCTCGCCAAGATCGGCGATCCCTATGCCAAGCTCGGCGGCGGCGTGTGGCAGAACCCGTCGATCGATCTCGCGACCAACCGGATCTACTTCGTGGTCGGCAATCCGTCGCCCGACCTCGACGGTTCGAACCGGCCCGGCGACAATCTCTACACCAACTCGTTGGTCTCGCTCGATCTCGACACCGGCAAGTATGTCTGCCACTTCCAGTACATCGCCCATGACGTCTGGGATCTCGACGCGGTCAGCCCGACGGTGCTGGTCGACGTCAAGGACAAGGGCGGCAAGACGATCCCCGGCGTCATCCATGCCGGCAAGACCGGGCACATCTATGTGCACGATCGCAAGGACTGCAGCCTGATCCGCTTCTCCGAGGCGATGGTGCCGCAGGAGAACATGTGGGTGCTGCCGACCAAGGAAGGCGCGCGCATGCTGCCCGGCGCCAATGGCGGCGTCGAATGGTCGCCGATCGCGACCGATCCGGGACAGGAGCTGGCCTACGCCATCAACCTGCACCAGCCGATGACCTACCACGTCGAAAGCTCGGCCTATCCAAACGGCAAGCTGTGGCTGGGCGGCGCCTTCAAGGTGATCCCGAGCGAGAAGCAGTCGGGCAACATCACCGCGGTGAACTACAACAACGGCAAGATCAAATGGCAGGTCAATACGCCCGAGCCGATGATCGGTGGCATCCTCGCCACCGCCGGCGGCCTCGTGTTCACCGGCGAAGGCAACGGCAAGTTCGCGGCTTACAACTCGTCGAACGGCAAGGAATTGTGGAGCTTCCGCGCCGGCGCCGGCGTCAACGCGCCGCCGTCGAGCTACATGATCGGCGGCAAGCAATATGTCGTGGTCGGTGCGGGCGGCAATACCCAGCTCGACTACAAACGCGGCAACAACATCATCGCCTTCACGCTCGACTGAGCGAGAGACAAATAAAGGTGGGGAAGCGGGACCGGTATGGTCCCGCTTCTGTTTCTTCGGATGAGCGATCAGGCCGCGTCACTGCGAGCGCAGCGAAGCAATCCATCGCGCCGCATATGTGGAAGGATGGATTGCTGCGTCGCTGTCGCTCCTCGCAATGACGATTGCGCTTCAGGATGAGTGGATGTCTTGTAAATTATTGATCTGCGCTACCGCGCTGCTGCTGTTGCTCGCGGCCGAGGCGTGCGCCGAGACGATCGAGGACAAGGTTGCGGTCTGCGCCGGCTGTCACGGTGCGGACGGCAAGCCGGTCGACAAGACCATTCCGACGATCTGGGGGCAGCAGGCCGGCTATCTCTACATCCAGCTCCGCGATTTCAAGCGCGGCGATCGAAAGAGCGACATCATGCAGCCGATCGCGACGCAGTTCGAGCGCGACGACATGCTGGCGATCGCCGAATATTTTTCGCAGAAGCCGTGGCCCGACCTCGGCCAGCCGCGCGCGCCGAAGGACGTCGCGGCGAAGGCGATGACGGCCAGCGCGTCGGTCGGCTGCCCGGCCTGCCATCTCGATCGCTTTCAGGGTGACGGCACGGTGCCGCGGCTCGCCGGGATGGGACGCGACTACCTCGCCAAGACCATCGCCGATTTCCGCAGCCGCGCGCGCGGCAACAATCCCGGCATGTCCGATCTGATGCTGGCGACGTCGCCCGACGACCTCGCCGCGCTGGTGGAGTATCTGGCGGGGCTGTGAGCGGCGTCCTAACGTCGCCCCGCGTGCGGGGAGAGGTCGGATCGCATCGTGAGATGCGATCCCGGTGAGGGGGAGTCTCCGCAAACGCATCTCCTGCTGAGTGCGCGGTGACAGCCCCTCACCCCAGCGCTCTCCCCGTAAGAACGGGGCGAGGGAGCGCAGCACCGCCGCTGTTCAAACCGGTTCTATTGTTTCTCACCGCGGCGACAGCTCTTCGCGCAGCGCCGACAGGATGGTGAGGTCGGCGGCATGCTTGCCGGTCTTGTCGGCCAGCGAAGCATCGGCGCCATGGGCCAGCAGGGTCTTTGCGATCGCCGGATGATTGCCTTCCGCGGCGATCATCAGCGCGGTGCGGCCGCGCGCGTCGCGATCGTCGATGCTGGCGCCGGAGTCCAGCAGATACGAGACCACCTCGAGCGCTTGCGTCTCCGGCACGGCCTCGTCCGGCCCGGCGGCCCACATCAACAGCGTCAGATCGTTGGCGTAGCGCGTGTTGACGTCGATCTCGCGCGCGAGCAGCTGCTTGACGATGCCGAGCTGGCCGGCGGCGGCGGCATACACGATAGGCGGCTTGCCGGTGTCGTCAGCCTTGCGGCCGTCGGCGCCGTGCGCCAGCAGCAGGCGCACCACCATGTCCCGGCCGGCATACGCGGCGGCCGCAATGGGGGAGGCACCGCTGCGCCCGGTGAGGTTGACGTCGGCGCCGCGGTCGATCAGCCGCTGCACGATCGCGACATGGCCGCGCTCGGCGGCAAGATACAGCGCGGTCGATCCCGCGAGGTTGCGGGCATCGACCGGCGCGCCGCGCGCCAGCAGCAGATCGACCATGTCGAGATGGCCGGAGCGGGCGGCGTGACTCAGCGGCTTGGCGCCGAGCCGGTCCCGCGCGTCGACCGAGGCGCCGTGGTCGAGCAGATCGGTGGCGAGGTTGACGCAGTCGGCATTGGCGGCCGCGAACAAGGTCAGCGAGATCTCGATTGCGCTGAGCTGGGCCTTGTCGGTCTCATACTTGCGGATCAGCTCGCGGCACCGCGCCGGGTCGGGCGCGGCAAAGCTGCCGTGGACGTGGCCTGCGACAAGCAGCGCGGCGAGGGCGATGCGACGAACCAAGACAAGTCCTCCGGATGGCCTGCCGAGCGCATCGCCATTCGGATCGAGCCTCGCATGAACCTTTGTTATTGCCAAGCCGCGCGGGGTAGTCCTGCCGCTAGCCACTCTGTCCGGTGCTGGCATTGGCAACGGCGCGCGCGACGTTGGCGATCACCTCGTTGCACGTCTCCATCGGCGCGCTGGCCCCGGTCAAGTAGACCGTCACAATGATCGGCTTGCGGCCGGGCGGCCAGAACACGCCGATATCGTTATAGGTGCCGCGCTCGCCGGTGCCGGTCTTGTCGCCGACCCGCCAGCCGCGCGGCAAGCCGGCGCGCAACCGCGTGTCGCCGGTCTTGTTGGCGACCATCCAGTCCAGGAGCCGCTCACGCGAGGCTGCCTGCAACACATCGCCGAGCACCACGCGTTGCAGATCCTTCAGCATCGCGACCGGGCTCGTGGTGTCGCGCGGATCGCCGGGCACGGCTTCGTTCAACGCGACTTCCCAGCGGTCCAGCCGGCTGACATTGTCGCCGATGGTGCGGAAGAAGCTGGTGAAGCCGGCCGGTCCGCCGATCTCGCGCAGCAGCAAATTGGCGGCGGTATTGTCGCTGAGCGTGATGGCGGCCTCGCAGAGTTCGGACAGCGTCATGCTCGATCCGACGTGTTGTTTGGCCACGGGCGCGTAGGCCAAGATGTCCTTGGCCTCAACCTGAACGCGCTGATCGAGGCTGGATTCGCCACGGTCGACCCGGTGCAGCACGGCGGCCGAGGCCAGCGCCTTGAAGGTGCTGCACATCGGGAACCGTTCGTCGCCGCGCTGGCTTACGCGCAACCCCGTCTCCGTGTCGAGCACAGCGATGCCGAGCCGGCCGGTGGTCGCCAGCTCGATGCGCGCAAATTCCTGCTGCAGCCCTCGCGCCGCCCCGCTTGCTCCCGCCGCGGCGCTCTGTTCTGCCGCAGCGCTTGGCCGCGGCAGGGTGCACGATGCCGCAAGGCCCAGCGCGCGCCATCCAAATGTCCGTCTCGTCAGCATGTCTAACCTCCCGTTGGCGGCGCGAACCTGCCGAACCGCGTGACGGCCGACAAACAATCATTTATACAACGAGGCATGAGAAAAACTTGGTCATGATGCCGTGCGCCGGCATCTCCCGCTGAACGCGTTGCGCGCCTTCGAGGCCTCCGCGCGGCTGCTCAGCTTCACTCGCGCGGGGATGGAGCTGCGCGTGACGCAGACCGCGATCAGCCATCAGGTCAAGCAGCTCGAGGATACGCTCGGCGCAAGCTTGTTTCGCCGGCTGCCGCGCGGATTGGTGCTGACCGACGAGGGGCTGGCGCTGCTGCCGGTGCTGACCGACGCGCTCGATCGGATCGGCGCTGCCATCGACCGCATCGAGGCCAAGGGTACGCGCGAGGTCGTCACCGTCGGCTGCGTCACGACGTTCGCGACCGGATGGCTGCTGCAACGGGTCGATCGCTTCAAGCGCGCGTATCCCTATATCGACCTGCGCCTGCTCACCAACAACAACCGCGTCGACATCGCGGGCGACGGGCTCGATCTCGCGCTGCGGTTCGGCGACGGCTCCTGGCACGGCACCGAGGCGATCCATCTGCTGTCGGCGCCGCTGTCGCCGGTGTGCTGCCCCGATGTCGCGGGCCGGCTGCGCAAGCCCTCCGATCTCGCGCAGGAATTCCTGCTGCGCTCCTACCGCGCCGAGGAATGGCCGTTGTGGTTTGCGGTCGCCGGCGCGCCGTGTCCGAAGATCCAGGGTCCGATCTTCGACAGTTCGGTGGCGATGGCCGAGGCCGCCGCACGCGGCGTCGGCGTTGGATTAGTGCCGATCGCGATGTTCAACAACGAACTCGTGTCCGGCCGGCTGATGCGGCCGTTCGCGGCCGAGGTCCCGGCGGGCTCGTACTGGTTGACCTGGCTGAAGTCGCGCGAGGTGACGCCGGGCATGCGTGCGTTTCGCGACTGGCTGCTCGAGACGTTGCGGGCGGAGGCGAGTGAGGGGGAGGAGGTAGGAGGTGAACTTCCTTCACGACCGAAGGCAAACACCAAGGCCAAACCGAAGGCCACGACGAAGGCCGCGAAGAAGCGGAGGCGTTAGCCTTCCGAGTAATGCTCTCTAACACCGTCATCCTGAGGAGCCGCGAAGCGGCGTCTCGAAGGATGCACGGCCCGGCCGGTTGCCGTCGACCCTTCGAGGCGCTGCGCGCTCCTCAGGGTGACGGTGAGGAAGTGGAATGCACGGCAAATCGATGCAGTGCTCGCCGTTGTCCTGCAGTGCGATCCATCCTACGCCAGATGGCACGCCACAAAATGCCCGTTGCTGCCTTCGCGCAGCTCCGGCGCGGATTGGCGGCAGCGCTCTTCGGCGATCGGGCAGCGGGTGTGGAAGTGGCAGCCCTTGGGTGGATTCATCGGGCTCGGCACGTCGCCCTTCAGGCGGATGCGGTCGCGCTTCGCCTTGGGGTCGGCCACCGGCACCGCCGAAAGCAGCGCCTTGGTGTAGGGATGCTGCGGGTTGCGGTAAAGATCGCTGGCCTTGGCGAGCTCGACGATGCGGCCGAGATACATCACCGCGACGCGGTCGGAGATGTGCTCGACGACCGAGAGATCGTGAGCGACGAAAAGATAGGTGAGGTTCAACTCCGCCTGCAGGTCTTCCAGCAGGTTGATCACCTGGGCCTGGATCGAGACGTCGAGCGCCGAGACCGGCTCGTCGCACACGATCAGCTTCGGCTCCAGCGTCAGTGCGCGAGCGATCGCGATGCGCTGGCGCTGGCCGCCGGAGAATTCGTGCGGGTAGCGCCGCATGTGCTCGGCCTTCAGCCCGACCTTGACGAGCAGGCTTGCGACGCGGTCTTCGCGCTCGCTGGCCGAACTCACGAGATTATGGATGATGAAGGGCTCGCCGAGGATCGCGCCGACCGTCATGCGCGGGTTGAGCGAGGCGAACGGGTCCTGGAACACCAGCTGCATGTTGCGCCGCATGGCGCGCAAATCGCCGCCGCCGAGACCCGTCACGCTCTGGCCGTCGAATACGACATCGCCGGAGGTCGGCTCGATCAGCCGCAGCACGCAGCGGCCGGTGGTCGACTTGCCGCAGCCGGATTCGCCAACCAGCCCCAGCGTCTCGCCGCGGTTGACCGAGAACGACACGCCATCGACCGCATAGACCTGGCCGACCTCGCGCGACAGCAGGCCGCCCAGCACCGGAAAGTGCTTCTTCAGATTGGACACGCGCAGTAGCGGTTCGCTCATGACGCGTCTCCGAGGTGGCAGGCGATGCGATGGCCGGGCGCAATCTCGCGCAGTCGCGGCTCCTCTTCGGTGCAGATGCTCATGGCGTGCTTGCAGCGGGGCGCAAACCGGCAGCCGGGCGGCGGGTTGATCAGGATCGGCACCGAGCCGCCGATCGCCTCCAGCCTCGTCTTGTGCTCGGCATCGAGATCGATGCGCGGGATCGAGCGGATCAGGCCCCGGGTGTAAGGATGGCCGGGATTGCCGAACAGCTCGTCGACCGGCGCCTCTTCCACCACCTTGCCGGCATACATCACGACGACACGTTGCGCGGTCTCGGCGACCACGCCCATTGCGTGCGTGATCAGCATCACCGCCATGCCGAAGCGTTCCTTCATGTCCTGCAAGAGGTCGAGGATCTGCGCCTGGATGGTGACGTCGAGCGCGGTGGTCGGCTCGTCCGCGATCACGAGCTTGGGCCGGCAGGCCAGCGCCATCGCGATCATCACGCGCTGGCGCATGCCGCCGGAGAACTGGTGCGGATAATGATGCACGCGGCCCGCAGCATTGGGGATCTGCACCAGCTTCAGCATCTCGATGGTGCGTTCCAGCGCCTGCTTCTTGGTCACCGCCTCGTGGCGGCGCAGGCTCTCGGAGATCTGCTCGCCGATCGTCAGCACCGGGTTGAGCGAGGTCATCGGCTCCTGGAAGATGAAGCCGATCTCCTTGGCCCTGATGTCGTCGAGCTCGTGGCTGGTCAGCGGCACCAGGTCGCGGCCTTCGAAGATGATCTCGCCTGCGACGATCCTGCCCGGCGGCATCGCGATCAGCTTCAGGATCGACATCGCGGTCACGGTCTTGCCGCAGCCGGATTCGCCGACCACGCACAGCGTCTCGCCGCGGTTGATGCTGATGTCGACGCCGTCGACCGCCTGGAGGATGCCGTCGTCGGTCGAGAAATGGGTCTTCAGGCCCTTGATGTCGAGCAGCGCCATCAGATCACCTTGCGCGCGTCGAGCGCGTCGCGCAGCCCGTCGCCGATGAAGTTGATGGCGACCACCGCGATGAAGATCGCGCCACCGGGAAACAGCGCCCAATGCGGGCCGATGTCGAGGAAGTCCTTGGCGTCATAGAGGATGCGGCCCCAGGTCGGCGTATCCGGCGGGAAGCCGAGGCCGAGGAACGAGAGCGTCGATTCGGCGATGATCGCGGCGGCGACGTCGATCGTGCCGGCGATGATCACCGGGCCCAGCGCGTTGGGCAGGATGTGGCGCACGACCTGGCGCACCGGGCTTGCGCCGAGCGCGCGGGCCGCCTCGACGAACTCCTTCTCGCGCAGCGACAGGAACTGGGCGCGCACCAGGCGGGCGACCGGCATCCAGCGCAGGCCGCCGATCACCAGCACGATCAGGATGAAGATGCCGCCCTCGGGGCCGAACACCGCCTTCAGCCCGTCGCGGAACAGATAGATCAGCATCAAGAGCAGCGGCAGCTGCGGCAGCGACAGGAACAGGTCGGTCAGCCACATCAGCGCATAGCCGAGCGCGCCGCGCGACATGCCCGCGAGCGCGCCGATCAGCGTGCCGACGAACACCGAGACCAGCATCGCGGCAAGGCCGACCGCAAGCGAGATACGGCCGCCATAGATCATGCGGGCGAGCAGGTCCTGGCCGAGATCGTCGGTGCCGAACGGATGCGCCAGCGACGGTCCCTGCATGCCGGCCAGCACGTCGATGTCGCTGATCGAGACGCGCCAGACGAACGGCCCGATCACGACGGCCGCGATCAGCAGCAACAGCAGCACGGCGCTGACCACTGCCGGCTTGTGCCGGCGGTAGCGCCGCCAGGTTTCGCGCAGGGGCGAATAGCCGCGCCGCTCAGCGGAAGGAGATGCGAGGGTCAAGCCAGCCATAGAGGACATCTGCGATCAGGTTGAACAGCACCACGAGACACGCGAACACGAAGGTCACGGCCATCACGACCGGCGTATCGTTGGCGAGGATGGAGGAGATCAGGAGCGAGCCGATGCCGGGAATCCGGAAGATCTGCTCGGTGACGATGGCGCCGCCGAACACGGCGGGCACTTGGAGCGCAACGAGCGTGACCACCGGGATCATCGCATTGCGCATCACATGCTTGACGATCACCTTGGCCTGCCCGAGCCCCTTGGCGCGGGCGGTGGTGACATAGTCGAGCCGGATCACGTCGAGCATCGCCGAGCGCACGAACCGCGTCATCGACGCCGCCTGGAACAGGCCGAGCACCATCACCGGCATGATGGCCTGCCGGATCATCTCGAGCGCCCATTTGATGCCGCTGCCCGGCACCTCGGTGTAGACGAACGGCAGCCAGTCGAGCTTCACCGAGAATACCAGGATGAACAGGATGCCGGTGAAGAAGGTCGGTAGCGAGAAGCCGATGAAGGCGAAGGTGTTGGCAAGCTGGTCGAAGATCGAATAGGGCCGGGTGGCGGCATAGACGCCGACCGGGATCGCGATCAGCAGCGCCAGCAGCTGCGACGAGCCGACGACGTAAAGCGTGGTCGGCAGCCGCTGCAGGATCAACGTGTCGACATCGACCCGGCTGACAAAGGAGAAGCCCCAGTCGCCCTGCGCCATCGCCGCGAGCCAGTGCAGATAGCGGAGATAGATCGGATCATCGAGGCCGAACTTGGCGCGCAGCGCCGCCTGCACCTCGGGCGGCACGTTCGGATTGGTCGCGAGCTCGCTGAACGGATCGCCCGGCGCGAGCGCCAGCACGACGAACAGGACGAGCGAGATGCCGAGCAGGCTCGGGATCGCGATCATCAGGCGGCGCAGGATATATTGACTCATCTGGAGGTCATTTGACTAACGCTCGCACAGAGCATGATGATTATGCTTCCCATCGAGAGGCGAGCCTCACCTCGCCCCGCGTGCGGGCCGGAATTCAAGCGCAACTTGAATTCCGGGTGAGGGGGACTCTCCACGAACTCATCTCTCACGGTATTTGCGGTTAAAGCCCTCGCCCCAACCCTCCCCGCAAGGACGAGGAGAGGGAGGAGCAAAGCTCAAGCCTCTCGCGGCTCAGGTTTCACGATACCAGTCTTGCAGATTATCGGTTTGGTTGGCCCAACCGGAGAGTGCGGGCCGCACCGTGTTGGAGCAGGCCTCCACCGCGAGGCGATGCATCACAGGGATCACCACCGTGTCCTGCCACATCAGATCGTTGCACTTGATGTAGAGGTCGGCGCGCTTGATCGGGTCGATCTCGGTATCGGCGGCGTCGATCGCGGCGTCGAAATCCTTGTTGACCCAGCGCGGGAAGTTCTGGCCCTGCCACTTATTCTCCTTGGTGGCGACGTTGCGCGAATGGTAGCGGCGCATGTGCAGGGCCGGGTCGGGTTGCGTCATCGGGATCTGGAACATCTCGATGTCGGCGTAGAACTTGGAATAGGTGTCGGGGTTGGCGACGTCGGAGGAGAAGAACACCGAGGCCACCACCGATTTCAGCTCGACGTCGATGCCGGCCTTCTGACAGGCCTGCTTGACGATCGCCTGGGTCTTCTGGCGCGGTCCGTTGATCGAGGTCTGGTACAGGAGCTTCAGCTTCTTGCCGTCCTTCTCGCGGATGCCGTCGGAGCCTGCCTTCCAGCCCGCCTGTTCGAGCAGCGCGCTCGCCTTCTCGACCGAGAATTCCCATTTGGTGTTCTTGGAGACGAACTCCTCTGGGCCGTTGAGATAGTTGGCGGTGGTGCGGCCGGCACGGCCGTAGATCGCCTTCTTGACGGACTCGCGGTCGACCAGCAGCGCCAGCGCCTTGCGCACCGCCGGATCCGACAGGATCGGATGCTTGGTCTTCATCGACGAGCGTTCGCCGTCGATTTCGGTGTTCGGGTCGGTGAAATTGATGGCGATGAATTCGATATCGCCGCCGACGGCGTAGAGCGTCTTGCCCTTGCCGCCCTTTTCCAGCCGCAGCAGCACCTCGTCCTCGACCTGGATGTTCCAGGCGAAATCATATTCGCCGGTCTGGATCACGGCGCGCGCCGCCGACACGGCATCGCCGCCGCCCTTCATCTCGATCGTGTCGAAATAGGGCCGGTTCGGCATGTGATAGTCTTGATTGATTTCGCCGCGGATCAGGTCACCCGGCTTGAACTCGACGAACTTGTAGGGGCCGGTGCCGACCGGCTTGAGGTTGTTGGGCGCCTCGCGCGACTTGCTGCCCTTGTACTCGGCGAACAGATGCTTCGGGATGATGCAGCCATAGGCGCCGACGAACGCGTTGGCCCAGAACGGCGTCGGCTCCTTGAACTTGATGCGGACCGTGAGCTCGTCGACCTTCTCCACGGTCATGCCGGAATAGGTGCCGCTCGAGACGGCTGCGGTTGCCGGATCACTGGCATATTCCCAGTTGAACACGACGTCGTCAGCGGTGAACGGTTTGCCGTCATGCCATTTGACGCCGGGCTTGAGTTTCCAGACCACCGTTTTGGCGTCGGCGGAGAGCCCGCCGTTCTGGATCGAAGGGATTTCCGCGGCGAGGATCGGATTGAGATGGCCATCGACGTCCCAGCTGGCGAGCGGCTCGTAGAACAGCCGCGAACCGTCCTGGTCCTTGGTTCCGGTTGCGAAATGCGGATTGAGCAGGGTCGGGCCCTGCCACCACAGCAGCTTCAGCGGGCCGCCGCCGCCGCGCTTGGTCGGCTTGTAGGGATTGGGGCTCTGCGCCATCGCGACGCCGCCGATCGCCAGAATCTGGTTTGCCATCGGCGCGGTGAGGCCGACCGCAATCATTCGCTTGACGAAAGCGCGGCGATCCATCCGCCCGTCCTTCACGTCGTCGATCATGCCTCGCAGATTGTTGTCGAACATAGTCCCCTCGGTCCGGCTCACGTGTGATTGCGGCGGGCCGTGGAACCGGCCGCCGTGCTGGCGGGAGATGGCACACCGAATGACCGCGAAGGTCAACGCCTCCCGGGGGCCAACGCCTAGGTCTTTTGGCTATCGCTTGTGCAGAAGTTGTCCCGGTCGCACAGGAGTTCGGCATTTCGGCGCCAAACCGCGGCATACGTCCCTCGCAGCTGCGGAAAATTTGTTCGTTATCCTTTGTTCTGAGATGCTTTTTTGCCACGCAACCGCGTTTTCACGCGAAGGGACTGCGCCCTTCGCGTGATGCAAACGCCTCAAAAATCCAGAGCCTGGTTCCGATCTGATCGGACCGAGGCTGCCGCCGGATTTCGCGTCGACGAGGAGACGCCGCCCTCAGGCCACCGACATATCCAACGGCGGTGCAACATTCGCCGGCAGCGGGCTGACATAGGGCGTTCGTGCGGTCCGCTTCTTGAGGTCGGCCTTGGCGGCCGCGATCAGCTCCGGCTCCAGCAGCGCCTTGACGCCGAGACCGGCCATCGCCTTGGCGGCCTGCACCATCGCCTTGTGCGCGGCAGGGGTCTTGCCCTGCGCCACAACCTGCCAGGTGTGGAACGGCGTACCGATTGCAACCGTCGGTGCGTGAACCTGCACCGTCGGCACCACCCAGCTGACGTCGCCGACATCGGTCGAGCCGATCAGCGGATTGCGCTTGGCATCCATCGGCACCAGGAAATCGGCCAGCGGCCGGTCGGTCGGCTCCATGCCGATCGCGTAATATACCGAGGCGATGTCCTTGTCGGTCAGGGTGGCGCGGATCTTGCCGGCGAAGTCCTTGTCGGCATCGTCGAAATGCGGCGGTCCGAGTTCTTCCATGATCCGGTGCAGCGTCGCTTCCAGCGGCGTGTTGGGCAGGATGTTGGAGACCGCGGAGATGATCTTCATCTCGACCTTGGTCTCGGTCATCAGCGCTGCGCCCTGCGCGATCTTGTGCACGCGCTCGACCAGTTCGTTCATGCCGGGCAGGTCACGGGCGCGGATCGAGTAGCGGACGCGGGCATGGGCCTGCACCACGTTCGGGGCGATGCCGCCGGTGTCGAGCAGCGCGTAATGCACCCGCGCATCGCTCGGCATGTGCTCGCGCATGTAGTTGACGCCGACATTCATCAATTCCACCGCATCGAGCGCGCTGCGGCCGAGATGCGGCGAGGCCGCGGCATGCGAGGTCCGCCCGGTGAAGATGAAATCGGCGCGGGTGTTGGCGAGCGACGGCGTCACCGCCACCTCCCAGAAGCTGTGCGGATGCCAGGTGATGGCGATATCGGCATCCTCGAACGCGCCACAGCGCACCATAAAGGCCTTGGCCGCGCCGCCTTCCTCGGCGGGACAGCCATAGTAACGCACCCGGCCCGGCACCTTGTTGGCGGCGAGCCAGTCCTTCACCGCGGTGGCGGCGAGCAGCGCCGAGGAGCCGAGCAGATTATGGCCGCAGCCATGGCCGTGGCCGCCGCTCTCGACCGGGCGGTGCTCGGCGATGCCGGCCTCCTGGCTGAGGCCGGGCAGGGCGTCGTATTCGCCGAGGAACGCGATCACCGGGCCGCCTTCGCCCCATTCGCCCATCACCGCGGTCGGAATGTCGGCGACGTTCTCGGTGATGCGGAAGCCCTGATGGCGCAGTTCGGCCAGATGTTCGGCGGATGAGCGCGCCTCGGTGTAGCAAACCTCGGGCATCGCCCAGACGCGGTCGCTCAATTCGATGAAACGCGGCTTGATCGCGTCGACGCCGCGCCAAACATCACTACGGTTGTCCATTTGCTCCGATCCTCGAGTAAGGCAATCTGAAGCGCGAAACGCTAGCAGCTTGCCGCGACCTCGCCTAGCGCCTGGCGGCAGACCTGCTTTTCCGAAAGTCACGACTTGGTGTGCAGAAATATCTCTGCGTCAGGCGGCGTTGAGCCGCTCCAGGCCCTTCCAGTCGAAGGCGATGCCGTGTCCCGACCGATCCGGCGCAATCGCCATGCCCTGATCCAGAACTAGTGGATGCTCAATGTAACGATCAAGGCCGAAACCGTGCGCCTCGAGATACGATCGATTCGGGCACGCAGCCAGCAGATGCACGGTGATGTCATGCGCGCCATGGCTGGTCACCGGGATGTTGAAGGCCTCGGCGAGCCGCGCGATCTTCATGAAGCTGGTCACGCCGCCGCAATTGGTGACATCCGGTTCGGCATAGGACAGCGCGCCGCCGGCGATATAAGGCTTGAACTCCCACAGGCTACGCAGATTTTCGCCCGCCGCGATCGGCACGCCGCCGGCCTGCAGGATGCGGGCGTGGCCTGCGACGTCGTCAGGAATGGTCGGCTCCTCGAGCCAGGTCAGGTCGAATGGTTGCAGGGCGCGCGCGGCGCGGATCGCTTCCTCGACGCTCCATTTCATGTTGGCGTCGGCCATCAGCGGAAACTCGTCGCCGAGATGGCCGCGCATCGCCTTCACGCGCGCGACGTCGGACGCCAGGCTCGGGCGGCCGACCTTCATCTTGATGGCGCGAAAACCCTTGGCCAGATTGTCGTCGGTCTGCTTCAGCAAGCCATCCAGCGGCAGATCGAGATCGATGCCGCCGGCATAGCAGGGCACGCGACGGTCGAAGCCGCCGAGCAGCCGCCACAGCGGCAGCGACGCCCGGCGCGCCTTGAGGTCCCACAGCGCGATATCGAGCGCGGACAGCGCAAGCACCGCCGGCCCGCCGCGGCCGCCGTAGTGCAACGCCCACCACACTTTGTGCCAAAGCTGCTCGGTGTCGTCCGCCTCCATCTCGCGCGCGATGCCGGGGATTTCGCGGCGCAGGATGTCGGCGACGGCACCGCCATTGCGGCCGACCGTATAGGTGTAGCCGGTGCCCTCCGCGCCGTCGGCGTCGCGGGCGCGGATCGTGACGAGCTCGAACGCCGTGATCTCGCCATGCGTGCTGTCGCTCAATACGACCGGAAGCGGGATCTTGTAGAATCCGATGCTGAAGTCCTTGAGGATGGCCACGCCGGAACTCCTTGTCACAGGATGAATGCAATGCGCGGCACACGATCCCAAAAGTGTCCGCCCTCCGCAACCTTGCGCACGCGAATGTCTGCCTTGAGCGATCGGCGTGCCTGCCCCTATGATGTGGTTCGCGGGACGTGGTTCGATCAATGCATGATGCAATTCCGTCGCTATTGCCGAGAAGTCCGGGCCACCGGTTCGTGATCTATGCCGACGCCTGCTCGGGCGTTGCCGGCGCGCCGCATGAGCGCAGCTTCGCGTCGGTGAACAATGTGGTCCGCCGGCTGCATCCGGCGCCCGAATTCATTCTGTTCCCCGGGGACGAGATCATCGGCCTCACCGCTGACGCCGACGCGTTGCGCGCGCAATGGCGGCATTGGTTCGAGGTCGAGATGAGCTGGCTCGATCGGCGCGCGGTGCCGCTGTGGCACACGACCGGCAACCACACTGCCTATGACGAGATGAGCGAGGCGGTGTTTCGCGAGGAGCTGAAGTTGCCGCGCAACGGCCCGCCCGGTCAGGACGGGCTGTCCTACTGGGTGCGCCGCGACGATCTCGTGATGGTGTTCGTGCACACGCTGTGGAGCGGGCTCGGCGGCGAGGGGCATGTCGAGACCGACTGGCTGCAAGCGGTGCTCGAACAGCACAAGGATGCCAGGCACAAGCTCGTGCTCGGCCATCATCCCGTGTACCCGATCAACGGCTTCAGCGGCAGCTATCAGCGCGAGATCGGCCACGAATACAGCGCGCGATTCTGGGATATCCTCGTGCGCGCGGATGTCACTGCCTATCTATGCAGCCACATTCTCGCCTTTGACGTCCAGGTCCATCGCGGCGTGCTGCAGATCTGCACCGCAGGCGCTGGCACCGCGCACCGGATGCCCGAAGGCGTCGAGTATCTGCATTGCGTGCAGGCGACGCTCGATCAGCGTGGCCTCCGCTATCAGGTGCTCGATACCGAGGGTGCCGTGCGCGAGCAACTCGCATGGCCGCTGCCACCCTTGGACAGCGCCGCGTAGTCGCCGCTGCCGCGCGGCACCAGCCCTGCACCGCTGTCCGGGATGCCGGCGCCCGCGACGGTGGTCGCCCTGAAATTGTCGGGCCGCACCGCCGCCGGCGTCGCCGCGCCGCAAACGCTGCTGTGCACGCCGGTGCCTGACATGATCGCACCGCTGTGGCTCGGCTTGCGCGGACCGAACCAGACGCTGACCCTGATCCTCGGGCGCGAGCGCGGGCGCAGTCCGCATTACTGGATCGGTCCCGATCTCGGCGCCGACAGCGATTTCGGCCTCGATGTCGCCCTTTATCCGGACATGGGTCCGGGCGGCGTGCTGTGGCGACACAGCGGTGAGGCGCGCTGGACGTCGTGCACGGCGATCTCGGCGACCGGGCTCGAACGGTTTTCATGGCCGGCCGACTGGCGCGTCGGCCACGGCGAGGGCGGGCCGGATCACAAACGCTATGCCGGCCCACGGCTGGATGTCGCGGCGGCGGTCATCGCATTGTCTTGAACGAAGGCAACGTCTGCGCCGTCGAGCAACAGCGCTGCATCTCCGTGTGCGCTTCAATCAGGCGCTTTCGGCTTGGTCCGTCCCGCGCGCTTCAATTCGCGATCGATCAGCGTGCAGACCCGGCGCTGCGCCAGCAGGTCGAGCCGCGCGCGCGTGACGCCCTGCCTGGTCTTGCCGTCGATCTCGAATGACCAACTCCAGAGGTCGGGTTCGATGTTGGTGAGTGAGTATTCAATGTCCCGGTGACGATAGATCAGCTTCTTCATGCCGTTTCTTTTTGTGAGCTGAGCTTGCATAGCCAGATCGGTAACGCGTCAGTATCCGGTCGACTACTTACGCATTTGGTCTAAGCGAGGTCCGCAAGGCGGAATTTTCGCAGAGCTCGCGCAGATCATGGCGCGAAATGCGAGTTGTGCTCACACACTCATTGTCGTCCCGGGCTTGACCCGGGATAACCACAGGGTGCAATTGTTGTGCGATGCTGTGGCCCCAGCGAAATCCGCTTACACAACGCGGTGGTTATGGGTCCCTGCTTTCGCAGTGACGACGCGACCATCGACGACCGCGGCCACCCTTCACAGGTTGATCACCCCGCGCCGCGCCGCATGCGCGACCGCGTCGGTGCGGCCGGTGGCGTCGAGCTTGTCGAGCAGGGAGCCGACGTGAAACTTGGCGGTGTGGACGGAAATCCCGAGCCGCTGCGCGATCATCTTGTTGGATGCACCTTCGGCCAGCAGCGCCAGCACGTCGAGCTCGCGCGGCGTCAGCTCGAAATCGCCGGCGCCCGCGGCCTCCCGGTTGCGGGCGACGATTGCCGCCGTGGTCGGCTCGCCCGGCGCGGCAAGCCGCAGGCCGGCGACGCTGCCGAGCAGGGTCGCCAGCCGGTCGGCGAGCACAGGATCGTCGATCTCGAGCGCGATGACGATATCGGGGGCAGGCTCGCTGCTCACGTCTCGGGCCTCTCGCCGACCGTCACCTTGAAGCTCAACGGTTCGCCGCCGCGATGCACCGTCAGCTCGACGACGCTGCCGAGGCTCTGCGGCCCGAGGCCGCGCGACAGCGCCCGCACGCCCGACAGTTTCTCGCCGTTGACGGCAACGATCACGTCGCCCTGGCGGATGCCGGCGGCGGCCGAGGGCCCGGCCTTGTCGACATTCATCACCATCGCGCCGAGACCGTCGTCGAGACGGACCGGCTGCAACCCGACGCCGAGATATCCGCGCGCGATGCGGCCGCTCTTTTCGAGCTGGGCTGCGACCCGCTCGATGGTGGCAGACGGAATCGTCAGCACGCGGCGGGGGCCGAGCACGGCCATGCCGAACGGCTCGCCCGCGGCATTCAGCGCCAGCCCGCCCTGCTGGCTGTGGCGCAGGCGGACGTCAAGCTCGATCCGCGCCTCGATCTCGCCGCCGCGCAGGCTGCGCCAGGCCGGCCCCGACAGCGCGACCATGCCGAGCCGCGCGCTCGCCGCGCCGCGGTCGGCCGCGGCGATCACCGCGAGCGATCCGAGCGGCGGGATGTCGCTCGACAGCTTGACCGGTGCGATATCGCTATCGACACGCAGCAAAGCGATGTCGGTGGTGTGGTCGCGTCCGGCGACGACGGCCGGCTTGCGGCTGCCGTCGGGGAGCTGGATCTCGATCTCGCCCTCATCGGCGAGCGCCTCGTCGGCGGTAACGACAAGGCCCGTCTTCCAGATGAAGCCGGATGCGCGGGCGCGATGCGAATGTACGGAGACGATCGCGGGGGCGGCACGCGCGATGGTGTCCGCAAGGGCTGATGACAGCGAGGAAAGGATGTTCGGTTCGGTCATGGGAAACTCCGTTGGCTTCCCTCAATCTGGGATGTTGCGCCTGGAGACGAAACTGGCCGGATGGGCAGGGCCGGGACCAGGACCGTCCGTGCACCTCAGCCGCGGTCCCGGGTCCGCCAGCCGAGCAAGCCGAACACCGCCACCAGTGCGGGCACGATCAGCATCCAGTTCTGACCCTCGAAGCCGAGGAAGTGAAATGGTTGAATCAGGAACTGCACCACGTGCCCCTTTTGCGGGCACGCTAAGGCTTTCCGGAGCGAAAATATATTATTTTTGTATATATGCCGGTCGGCAGGCGACCGATCTTCAATCGGCGACGCTGGTCTCCAGCCGGTTCTCCAGCCGATAGCCGACCCCGGACTCCGTTACCAGCAGCCGCGGCTGGTTCGGATCGGCTTCGATCTTCTGGCGCAGCTTGCGCACCAGGATGCGCAGATACTGGATGTTGTCGCGCTGGTTGCCGGTCCAGATCTCCTTCAGCAGCTGATCGTGCGTCACCACCAGTCCGACATGGACCGCAAGCACGTGCAGCAGGCGGTACTCCTTCCGCGTCAGCTTGATCCTGGCCTGGTTGAGCGAGACGGCGCGGCTGACCAGATCGACCGACAGCGAGCCGACCACGACGACCGGATTTTCGGTCGGGCTCTTGAAATAGCGGCGCAGCGCGGCGTCACTGCGCGCCAGCAGCTCGGCCATGCCGAACGGCTTGACGACATAGTCATCGGCACCCGCCTGCAGCAGGCGCACCTTCTCGTCCTCGTTGGATTCGACGGAGAGCACGATCACCGGGACATTGGACCAGGAACGCAGCCGCTCCAGCGTCTCGCTGCCGTGCAGGTCCGGCAAGCCGAGGTCGAGGATCACGAGGTCGGGCGCATTGAAAGTCGCGATCTTCAGGCCTTCGGCGGCATTCTCGGCCTCGACGACGGAGAAGCCGTGAATTTCAAACCCGGCGCGCAGGAAGCGGCGGATCTTCGGCTCATCGTCGATCAGCAGGACAAGGTTACGCGGCTTACTCATCGTCGCAGGTCACCAGTTCCGAATCTGTAGGTAGCTGCGCCGGTAGCAAGATCGATGCCGTCGTGCCGAGGCCGTGGCCGCGGCTCGCTATCTCCACGGTGCCGTCATGTGCCCTGATGAAGGTCGATGCGATCCAGAAGCCGAGCCCCGAGCCGGGAACGCTCGCCTGGTGGCGCGGGCTGCGGAACGACTTGCGGCCGAGGTGGCGCTGCTCGTCCGGCGTGACGCCGACGCCCTGATCGATGATCGACATCACGACGCGTCCGTTGTCGTGGCGGGTCTGCACGGATATCGTCGACCCGGATGGCGAGTATTTGGCGGCATTCTCCAGCAGTTGGCCGCAGGCTTCCTCGATCAGGCCGCAATCGACCTTGAGCAGCGGGAGATCGTCGTCGAACCCGATCTCGAGGCGGTGCGCTGCGAGCCGCCGCGCCCGCGCCTTGACCGCGGCATTGACGATGTCGCGCGGGTCGGACCATTCGAGACGGGGCGTTAATCCGCCGGCCGTGACCCGCGTCGCGTTCAGGAGATTGCGGATGTGGCCGTCGAGCCGGACCACCTCGTCGGTGACTGCCTCGATCAGCGAGCGCAGTCGGTCGTCGGCCGCGACCGCCGGCATCTCCCGCATCACACTCACCGATCCCTGGATGGCGGCGAGCGGCGAGCACAGTTCGTGCGACAGCGTGCCGTGGAAGGCGTCGCGTAACAGCTCGGCCTGCAAATGCAGACGGGCATCGTCCATCGCCTTGCCGATGTCGAGCCGTTGCAGAGTCAGCGAGACCTCCTCGAGCACGGCCTCGATCCGGCGCGCGCGCAATTTGAGCGCATCGCGCGTACCGCGCCCGACGTTGATGGCGATGACGCCGTGCACCGCGGTTTTCGAAGCCACGGCGCGCAACAGCCAAACATCCTGGGTGGTCTCATCGACGACGCTGCGATCGGTCGCGCCGACCGCGGCCGTCATCGCCGCCGCGCTGTCCCGGACGGCGGGCGGAGCCACGGCCGATTCGGGCGCGGACTCGAAATGACCGCCGGCAGATGCGACGAACAATGCGGCGCGATGGCCGAGTGTGTGCGCCAGATAGTGCCTGACCGCGCCGATCAGATCCGCGATCGTGAAACAGGCGGCGAGACGCTTGGAGAATTCGTAGAGGTGCTGCATCTCGCGTTCGCGACGCCGCAACCGCTCGGTCTCCTGACGCAGGCGCGACGCCAGGTTGCTGCTCGCCAGCGCGACGATGAGGAACACGAGGAGGTCGATCGCCTCCTGCGGGCTGTCGACCCGCAGGCTGTAGAGCGGCGTGAAAAAGAAGAAATCGGCGGCTGCGATCGCCGCCAGCGACGCCAGAGTGCCCGACCAGATGCCCCATCTCGTGGCGGCAAAGATGACGGGGATCAGGTAGGCGATCGGCACCAGGTTTGCGGCGATCGGCTCGTCGAGCGCGAACAGGATCGCAGTGATGGCGGCGATCGATCCGACCGATCCCAGCAGGGGCAGCACGTTGCTCCAGATCAGCGGTCTCTGCTTCTCGTCGAAACCGGACGCGACGATGTGCTCCGCTTCGGTGCGGCGCGCGCGGACATCAGCGAGCCGTTGAAACAGGGGCAGGGAGTAGATCAAGGATTTTGCCTTCGTAGAGAACGACACCGGATGATCCTCGTCACGGCCATTGCGGCCCGCACGAAATCCGCCCCGGCAACATCCAATGGGAGCGCTGAAGACGCGGGCGCAGTGCCGTCAGAACGGCGCATGTCCTCGCGAATGGTTCAACGTTCGACCGTCGGTTGCTGCTCCGATGTCACCAACTACCCAGCGATCCGAGCATTCCCCAGGAACGGATAGAAAATCCATGTTGTTGCGGCGGGCGAGAAATATAAAAGAAATAGTCGAATCCCGGACTCCGGCCTTGCCGAGTGGATCGATGGGCTGCTCGCCATGGCGCGGCGAGGCGCCTTCAGCGTTGCTCGAGCAGGGCGGCATCATCCGATTTCTGCAGCATTTCGCTGACGTAGCTCAGCGCCAACCGTTCTCCGGCGAGCTCCGGCTTCGAGGTGCCGTAGAGGCCGAATTCGCCGGTCTGGCTCGCCCGCGGCGGAGTGAGCTTGGCGATCGCGGCGGCGCTGAAATATTTCGGCGGATAGAGATAGAAGTCCATCAGCGGGGTCTGTGAACCGCCCGCTTGCCGCTTCAGCACGGCAGCCGCTCTCGCGCCTTGCTCCGGATAGAGCGCAGCCCAGCCCGCAAAGCTGCTGGCCAATATCTCCAGCGACAGGATCGCGGTTGCGATCTCGACGAAGCCGCGATTCGACTTCTTGGCGCTTCGCGTCGTCGAGGCCTTGCGCAGCTGCTGCCTGAATTCGTCGTGCCGCTCGATAAACGGCCCGAGCCGCGCCCGCCACAACATGTCGGGCAGACAGGCATAGCCATGGATGTCGTGATAGCTCTCGATCAGGTTGCGGCACTGCGCCGTGAGATTGGCCGGCAGAAAGTTCAGATCGATGTCGCCGATCTCATCGCCGCTCGCACAGTTCATCACGTTGACCACGATGCGCGGCGCTCCGTTGCTACCGCGGCGAAGGATTCGCCGGATGAAGTGAGCTTAGCCGCTGCGCGCGTATATCTTCGATGCGGATTCACTGCGATCTGCGTAGCAATAAAATAGCGTCCGCGTTGACGATGATCGCGAGACCGATCGAGCTATGGCAGAAATGGCACAGGTCGCGCGGATTCTCTCGCATCGCAACGCGCGGCTGTCACAAAACCTTACGGTTCTTGCCGGGTTCTTCAGCAATCGCCGATGCAAATGACGCTTATCTGCGCAAGCCGGGCGAAGCCTGTCGTTCCGGCTATTTTATCTTAATGAAAGCGCGGCGAGACCCGTATCGCCTTTTTCTCGAGCCCCCACGAAAGATTACGCAGACGTTACACGCGAGAGCGCTCGAAGCGTCGGTAGCAATAGCTTGGGGCAAAATCATGAAGAGACTGTTTCTGGCGGGCGTATCGTTGGCGGCGGTGGGCCTGGTCAACGCGGCACACGCTGCCGACGCCAATCCGCCGCTGCTGAAGGCGCCGGCGGCGAACTGCGATCCATACAAGAATTACGCCTGCCTCGACGGCTATCTCGGCAGCGACTTCTTCACGCGTTTCATCAATTACTACCGGCTCGAATGGGGGCATGACTCCGCGCCATCGGATCCGAAAGCGCCGCCGTCCCGCCGCGACTATTGGCCGGCGACGCCGCAGAGCACGCCGCCGATGCCGTTCACGGAATGGCCGTATGGCGGCACGACCAGCATCGGCGTGACGCGGCCGAGCTCGGTCGACAGCCCGCTGATGGCGGCGCTCGGCACCACGCCCGCCGGACAGTGGATGAACGATGCGCATATCCAGGTCTATGGCTGGATCAACGCCGGCGGCAATCTGAGCTCCAACTCGGTTCGCGGCGGCAACGCGCCGGCCGCCTACGATTACAATCCGAATACGGTGCAGCTCGACCAGGCGGTGCTCTATATCGAGCGGCTGCCCGACACGGTCCAGAAGGATCACGTCGACTGGGGCTTCCGCATCGCGCCGATCTACGGCGAGAACTATCGCTATACGACTGCCTACGGCCTGTGGAGCAACCAGCTCCTGAATCAGAACAAGAACTACGGCTACGACCTGCCGATGGCTTACGGCGAGGTGTTCATCCCGCAGATCGCCGAAGGTCTGCTGCTGCGGTTCGGCCGCTTCATCTCGATCCCCGACATCGAGGCGCAGCTCGCGCCCAACAACTACATGTATACGCACTCGATGACGTATACGTTCGACAACTACACCAACACGGGTCTGCAGAGCACGCTGGCAGTCACCAAGAACTGGATGCTGCAACTGGGCGTCTCGGTCGGCAGCGACACCATGCCGTGGAATGCCGGCGCCAAGATCGCCAACCCGTTCCCCAATCCGCTGTTTCCCGGCACCACCATGCTGAAGGATCCCGGCGCGATCCCGAGCGTCACCGGTGGTGTGCGCTGGACCAGCGACTCCGGCAACGACAGCGTCTACGTCGTCGCCGACGCGATCAACAGCGGCACCTGGGGTTACAACAACCTGCAATGGTACGGCCTGACGGCGTACCACAAGTTCAACGACCAGTGGCACATCTCGTTCGAGACCTACAATCTGCATCAGAACAATGTGCTGAACGCCAACAATCCGGCGGCGATGGCTGCCTATGCCGCGGGCGGCACGCCGTTCTCGCCGCAATATCTGCCGTTCAATGCGCCGGGCCTCGCCCAGTGCAGCAGCGCGACGGTGTTCGCCTGCACCGCGTCGGTGCAGACCTATCTGGCCTACCTGAATTACAAGGCCTCGCCGCTCGACAACATTTCGTATCGCATCGAGTTCTACGACGACAAGCAGGGACAGCGCACCGGCGTCAAGACGCGCTACGTCGAGACCGGCATCGGCTGGCAGCACTGGTTCTCGCCGCAGATCGAGATCCGGCCCGAGGTCTCCTACTACAGGTCGCTGGATGCGAATGCGTTCAACGGCAATTCCAATCTCGGCATCGCCCCGACCAAGAATTTCGCTCTGATCGGTTCGGCGGACATCATCATTCACTTCTGATCGTGAGCGCGCCCGGCATGCCCGCCGGGCGCTTCGTCAGAACAAGGGACAGGGGAACAACATGAAGCGAATTCTTCTCACATCCGCAGCGCTCACGCTGCTGGCTGCAGCCTCGCCGGCGCTCGGCGCCGACCTTCCGATGTACACCAAGGCGCCCGCGATCGCGGCGCCGGCCTACGACTGGTCCGGCTTCTATGTCGGCGTGTTCGGCGGCGGCGGTTACGGCAACCACAATCTCAACAACGCGCTCGGCCCGGCGGGCTTCGCCGACTACACCATCAACTACTCGTCGACCGGCGGAATCGCGGGCGGCGAAATCGGCTACAACGTGCAGAGCGGGAGCATCGTGGTCGGCGTGGAGGCCGACGGGTTCTGGTCCGGCATCAAGGGCAGCGATGTCGATCAATTCAACGCCGGCACCTTGCCGATCGCCTCGGTTGACGCGACCAGCCTGCGCGACGGCTTCACGCTGCGCGCCCGCGGCGGTATCGCGCTCGACCGCCTGCTGCTGTTCTTCACCGGCGGCTGGGCCTATGGCGACTTCCAGCATACCAACAGCGATCCGGTGTTCGGCGTCGATCAGTTCAGCGCCAACAGGAGCGGCCTGACCGCAGGCGGTGGCATCGCCTATGCGCTGACCAACAACCTGATCGGCAAGTTCGAATATCGCTACTACGACTTCGGCCGCTACGAGCGCGCCGCGCCGCTCAATGGCCAGATTCCCTACACCGTCGATAACACCTACTCGGTCGTGACGCTCGGCCTCGACTACAAGTTCGGCGGTCCGGTGGTCGCGAAATACTGATCGGTCAAAGCACAGGTGCAACGCAGGAAGGAGGACAGCATGGGGATCTCGACATTGAGGCAAGCATTGTTGCGCATCGTCATGATCGCGGGGCTCTGTGCCACGGCTGCCGGCTGCATCAGCGACGCGGCGGCACCGACGGCGGATGGCGCCACGCCGATGCGCTACTACGGGGGCCCGAAATCCCCGATGTGGGCGAGCCAGTAGGCCCGCCGATGCGACGGCTTCGCTTTCACGCGAAAGGGCGCGCCGGCATCAGGCTCGCCATTCATGTCGGCGTGCTGCTCGCTGTCGGGGCGGGGAGCGAGGCGATAGCAAAGTCCAGGCGCTACTGCCATGCCCACCGGCCGCACCGCCATTCGATGCACACGGCAGCAGTGCCGACGCCGGTGCAGCCGGCGCTGCATCTTGGGCCGATGCGCTACTACGGCGGTCCGAAGTCGCCGATGTGGCGCGCGCCGTTGGAGTTTTGAACCGATGGCCGGACGCGTCGCGGTCCGCGAGCAGGGAGCGGTGCTGACGATCGTGCTGCTGCAAGCGGACGGCACGAACGCGGCCGGCGATGGGCTGTATCTCGCCATGACAGGCGCGATCGAGGCGGCACAGTGCAATCCCGCTATCCGTTGCATCGTTGTGATCGGCGGGTTCGATGTGCTCGCGGCCGGCAGCGACCCTGCCGATCATCATGCTGCCGGGGGCGCAGCGACGGAAGCAAGCTCTCCGCAGACGGTAGGCAGGTTTCTGCAGGCGCTCGCCAACAACACGAAGCCGATCGTTGCCGCCGTCGAAGGTGCGGCGACGGGCATCGGCACATCCCTCGTCTTCAGTTGCGACCTTGTCATGGCAGCCGCATCCGCGACGTTTGCCTCGCCGCTGGAGTCTCATGATCTGGTCCCGGATGGTGCGATCGGCTTGTTGATACCCCGGCGCCTGGCTCACCACCGCGCCCTCTCGATGCTCGTTTCCGGACGGCCGATGCGGGCGGAGCGAGCCTGTGATGCGGGTCTGATCGACGTGACCGTTGCGCCGGGACAAGCGGCGATCGAAGCGGAGCGGATCGCGCAGCAGCTCTGTCGGTTGCCGGCCGGCGAAATCTCGGGAATCCACACCCTGCCGAAGTCGTCGGCGCAGGATGTGCTGCGGCGGATGGCGGCGGACGACGATCATCGCAGCATGGCGTTGGAAGCGACCGCAGCGCGGCGTAGGTGACGCGAGTGGCACGGGCTGTCCCGTCCGCGACTTGTGCGGCGCCGCAATCGGCTGGGCCTCGTCGCATTCGGCTTTCCTGATCGACGCGGCGGCTTGCCCAAAAAATCAGCAGCTGATGATTATTGTTGCGATTCATAGGAATCGGGACCAGCATTCCTCATCGTCAACAAGACGCCGGGCAGAGGCGTCGATTGGAAACGCCTATCGCTGTTCGGATGTGTCTCAGCCTCCTGGAGGGTGCGATGCTGAAGTCCCTTGCTATCCTGATTAGTGCCGTCGCGATTGCCGCCTTGATGGCGCCCGCCGCCCATGCCGGTGCATCAGCCAGTGCGCCGACAAAATACGCACAGCATTCACAGCAGGTGACGAGCGTGCGCATGGTCAGGCAGACCAAGCGGATCGACACGCCGGTCACGGATTTTTCGGCCCAGGCGAAGACGGCGCCATTTCACCGCTAGACTAGCGGCGGATCGTTGCCCAGATCGGCTCAACTCAGCCGCTGCAACGTCGCCTTCGGCGTCTCGCCGAACTTGGCGCGATAGGCGCTCGCCATCCGGCTCAGATGGGTGAAGCCGAGGTCGAATGCGATATCGACGATGCGTTCGCCCGGCCGCGCCGTCTTGAGCCGGGCGTTGAGATGGGCGAGGCGGATCTCGAGCAGCATCTCGGAGACCGTGGTGCCGAAGTGGCGGCGGAACCCGAGTTGCAGCGCCCGGACACCGGTGCCCGCGATCTCGGCAAGCTCGGCGAGATCCAGCGGCTCAGTCGCGCGGCTCTCCAGATACGCGCGCACCCGCTTCAGCGCCGCAGGCTGCGCCTCGGTGCGGCCGTTGAAGACGTCGATCGCCGTACTCAGGCTGTGGCGCTGCTCGTTGAGCAGGGCGTTGAGAAACTGCTCGCGCCAGTCGGCTGCCGCAAGCGCAGACAGCGTGCGGCGTGGCCCGAGCTGCTCGGCTGCCATCACGAGATGTTCGATCCTAGCCGAGAGCGTTTGCCCGAGCGGTCCGTTCAGCGCGACGGCAGGATCGAACTCGACCGGCCGGACCGCCACGCCGCCCAGCGCGGCGGCGCGATGCTCCACCAGCTTGCGGTCGAGCAGCACGATGAGCTGGGCGCAGTCATCGCGCCAGGTCATCTCGGTCGGAATGGTCGGCGACAGCAGCGAGGCGCAGTGTTGCGGCCCGGTGGTCAGCTCGCGCGCCGCGGTCCGCACCGAAGCCGAGCCGGACAGCGGCATCTGCAACAGGAAGAAGCGGTCGAGGCAACCGGGATTGATCGCGACCGATCCGCCATAGGCGACATAGTTGACGGAGAAGCCGTCGAAATTAGCGCAATTGTGGTGTGCGGAGAAATCGCGCTCGGAATGATCGACCGGCGTCAGATCGTGCGGACAGAAGATGCGGCCGATCGCTTCGGCCGCGTCATCGACCCGTGCGGTCGCAACGCGCGCGAAATCCTTCAGCCTTGCCTTTGCAGGATTTGCCTTGCCAGGATTTACCTTGGCAGGATTGGCCCTTGCCGTAACCTCGTTGCCAACAGCAGTCACGCCGGCCGTCCGAGTTGTTTGAGGTCTAAAATATCTGATAGCGTAATCCATTCGTCGGCAAAGGGGAACGCTGTTTTGTCGCGCAAACTGCCCGATCGGCGCGCAGGCCGATGCGACGGCCTTGGGCAGAATTTGCTCCCGCATTGCAGCATGAGCGTGCCGGCTGCGGATTCGTTTAGCGGCTAGACAGTCCCACCCGCTGGCGACAGGCTCCGTGTCCGCAAGACGCATCAACACTGGAGAGGCTGACATGGGCACGCTCGAAAAAGGCATTACCCGCACCGGCACCGGCTACGGCGGCAAGACCTGGAATATCCTGGGCCAGGTCTATTACCCGAAGGCGGTCACCGACTCGACCTTCGCGTTCGAGACCAACAGCGATCCCGGCCAGTTCGTGCCGGTGCACATCCACCCGACCCAGGACGAGTTCATCCTGGTGCAGGAAGGCGTGCTCGATCTCAAGCTCGACGGCGTCTGGGTGCAGGCCAAGGCCGGCGACCTCGTGCGCATGCCGCGCGGCATTCCGCACGGCTATTTCAACAAGTCCGACAAGCCGGCGCGAGCGCTGTTCTGGGTGTCGCCGATGCAGAAGCTCGAGGCGCTGTTCGAGAAGCTCGACAATCTGACGGACCCTGCCGAAGTGGTTCGGATCTCCGCCGAGCACGAGGTGGATTTCCTGCCGCCGGACGCCAACGACTAGAGCATGATCCGGACCCGGAGGGCAGCGTTAGTGCAAAGTGCGAAGTGGCTTTCCGAAAAGATCATGCTCAAACAAGAGAGCTAAAGCGAGCTGACACTACGCATGCGAGGCGGCAATCGCCGGAGGAGGCTCCGGCGATGACGGGGAGGCGTGCGCCTTAGCGAAATTGGATCTGTTCATTCATCGCGGAGACGTTTCATGGTCAAGCAGAAGCATGTGTGCGTCATCGGCGCCGGCATTTTCAGGGCTCGCCGCCGGCAAGGCCTTTGCCGGTCGTGGCCACCGGGTGACGATCATCGAGCGCAGCGGCGATCTCGGCGGGGTCTGGGAGCCGGCGCGTTCCTATCCCGATGTGCAGACCCAGAGCCCGAAGGAGCTCTATCGCTACACCGATAAGGCGATGCCGGAATCCTATCCGGAATGGCCGAAGGGCCCGCAGGTCCATGCTTACTTGCGCGACTATGCGCGCAGCCATGGGCTCGAGGGCGCGATGCGGTTCAATACAAAGGTCGAGGGCATGACGCGCCGGGCCGACGGCAAGCCGGGCTGGACACTGGCGCTACGCTCGACCGATGGTGCCACCGGCCACGAGGATTTCGACTTCGTCGCGGTCTGCACCGGGCAATTCAACGAGCCGCAGTCGCTGCCGCTTCCCGGCGAGGATAGTTTCAAGGCGCAGGGCGGCCAGATTCTGCACTCGTCGCAATATGGTGACCCCGATCTTGCCAAGGGCCGTAAGGTCGTGGTGCTCGGCGGCTCCAAATCGGCGACCGATATCGCGGTGAACGCGGTCAATTCCGGCGCCAGCGAAGTCACCATCGTGTTTCGCGAGCCGGTGTGGCGGATTCCCTATTTCATCGGCGGCCTCGTCAACTTCAAACGCATCCTCTACATCCGCGCCCAGGAGCAGATGTTCGCGAGCTGGGGCATCGGGCCGATGGCGCGCCTCGCGCATGCCGTCGCTAAGCCGTTCGTCTGGGCGAACTGGCGCGGGCTCGAGAGCATGCTGAAGGTGCAGCTCAAGCTGAAGCAGTGCGGCATGGTGCCGAAGGAGCGGATCGAGGACGGCGTCAATTGCTCGGTGCCGATCGCAACCCCCGGCTTCTATCCGATGGTGGCCGATGGCCGGATCAAGGCGGTGCTCGGCACCTTCGATCATTATGACGGCAACACCATCGTGATGCGCGGCGGTCAGCGTGTCGCGGCCGACATCGCGGTGCTCGCGATCGGCTACAAGCTCGGTGTGCCGTTCCTGCCCGCGGAGTATCAGAACAAGCTGGTCGAGCCCGACGGGCAGTACCGGCTCTACCGGCTGATCGCCAATCCCGATCTGCCCGACATGGGCTTTGTCGGCTTCAATTCGAGCTTCTGCACCGTGCTGTGCGCGGATCTCGCCGCGAACTGGCTGGTGCGCTATGCCGACGGCCAGCTCGCGCGGCAGCCGAGCGCGGCCGAGATGCAGGACAACATCGCGCTGATGCTCAACTTCAGGCGGGTCGAACGTCCGGCGGCGGGCGTCTATGGCGGGCTGTGCGTCGCGCCCTACCACTTCAAGCATTTCGACGAGCTGCTGGCCGACATCGGCACCACGGCGTCGCGCCGCAACCCGCTCGTCGAGAAGTTCACGCCGCCCGACGCGGACGCCTATGCACGCTTTCTCGCGACCGCGCCCGCGTACAAGGCGGTCGCATAGAGCATGATGTCGTTCAGTCCCGGCCGGCGTCGAGGAAGGCCTGCGCCAGGCGCTCCGGGTTGGAGAAGCACAGCTCGTGGCTGCCCGGCACCTGGATCAGGCGGAACAGGCCGAGCTTCTCCGACAACCGCGGATGCCAGGGCAGGCCGTGCGGCAGCGCGGTGTCCTCGGTGCAGTTGACGTAGGATTTTGCGATCGGCATCTCGGCCGGATTGGTCCGCAGCACGATCTTGTCCTGAAACGTCTTCAGCGGGTGCGGATTGAGCACGTCATAGGCGCGCTGCGCGGTATCGAGATCGGCGTCGTTGATGAAGGCCTCCCGCCAGATCGGGAACGGCAGCACCACCGAGCCGTCGCCGCGCTCGGCATGGATGGCGTCGAACAGGCCGACATAGTGCGGCGGCACCATGTCGTTCAGGGACTCGCCATTGTTCGGCACGAACGCGTTCCAGTAGACGAGGCGGCGGATGCGATTTGCGGCGGCATCGGCAACGCCGGTGATGACCATGCCGCCATAGCTGTGACCGACCAGCACGACGTCCTTCAGATCGTGCTCGCTCAGATAATCCACGATCGACTGGATCGCCTCGGCAAGGCCTGAGTCCTTGCGATCGCCGGGCCGGTTGCCCTTGATCGTCGGGGTGTGGACGACATGGCCAGCCTTGCGGATCGCAGCCGCAACCGGTTCGAACTCGGCGCCGGTATGCCAGGCGCCATGGACGAGAACATAGGTCGACATGCTGTGCTTCTCCAATTGTGCTTCGTCAAGCGGTTTGGTTAGATCGACGCTCGCTTCCTGTGATGGCGCGACGTTCGTGCGGCGGTTTGTCGGATATTGCGGTAGCCGGACCGGGCGCGCTTGGCTGAGACTGCACTGGACTAGGCTCGGAGTGCACTGATGCAACAAATTGCTCGCCCTGACCGCGCGCCGAGTCTCGCCTGGAATACCGAGGATGTGCGGCCTGCCGAGCAGTTCGCCTACTACCGGGAGGCGATCTGCCAGGTGTTCATGAAGCTGACGCCCGAGCCGACGGACAGGTCCAGCTTTCCGGCACGGATCGAACGCATCGGACTGGGCGCGGGCGCCATCAATCGCGTCACGTTTCCCGGTCACCTGGTGCGCCGTTCGGCGAGCGATATCGCGGCCTCGAGCAGCAGCTGCTTCTACCTCAATCTGAAGCTTGCCGGACGCTGCCGGATCGACCAGGACGGACGCGCCGTCGAACTGTCGCCGGGACAGGTCGGCATCTTCGACAGCGCGCGGCTGTTCGCGCTGCATCACAGCCAGGGCCCTGCGCTGCAGGTCGCATCGTTCTGGGTCCCGACGCAATTGCTGCGCGATCGTCTGCCGCCATCGTTCGAATTCGGGCCGGCGCGGGTGTCCGACGATCCCCTGGTCGGTCATCTCATCGTGGAGACCGCGCAGGCGCTCAACTCGGCGGCGTCCGGCATGCCGGAAGCGGAAAGCGCACGGCTGTTCGGCGTGCTGCTCGACCTCGTGGCGCTGAGCCTGTCGCGCGACGGCCGGCGCGGCGCGGACCCGATGAGCCTGGTGGAGGCAACCTGGATCGCGCTGCGCCGAGCGGTGGATAGCCGGCTGCGCGAGCCCGGGCTCGGCGTTGCCGCCATCGCGGCCGCGATCGGCATCAGTGAGCGCTATGTCCACAAGCTGTTCGAGCGCGCCGGCACCACATTCGCCAGCTACGTGATGGACCGTCGGCTCGACGGCGCGGCGCGCGATTTGAAGGATCCGGCGATCGCCGGGCGCGCGATCGGCGAGATCGCATTCGACTGGGGCTTCTCCGATCTGTCGCATTTCACCCGGCGCTTCCGGCATCGTTTCGGCTGCACGCCGCGTGACTGGCGCCGCGGGTAAAACAACGGTTTCGGACATCGCCATGCCGCAGTCGTTCACCTATCAGGTCAGCCCGATGCGCGTCGTGTTCGGCGTCGGCACGGTCGCGCAGCTGGCGGACGAGCTCGACCGGCTCGGCATCGGCCGCGCGCTGGTGCTGGCGAGCCGGCGGCAGCAGGCCGAGCTCGGCGATCTCGCAGCCTTGACCGGTGGCCGCATGGCCGGCGTGTTCGATGGCGCGGTGGTGCATACGCCGGTCGCGGTGACCGAGCGTGCGATGGCGGTGGTCGGTGAGCTGAAGCCCGACGGCGTGGTCGCGATCGGCGCCGGCGCTGCGACCGGCCTGAGCAAGGCGATCGCGCTGCGCACCGACCTGCCGCAGCTGATCGTGCCGACCAGCTATGCCGGCTCCGAGATGACGCCGGTGCTCGGCGAGACCGTGGACGCGGTCAAGACCACGCAGTCGTCGCCGAAGATATTGCCCGAGGCCGTGATCTACGATGTCAACCTGACGCTCTCGATGCCGGTGAAATTCTCCGCGATATCGGGCCTCAACGCGATCGCGCATGCGGCCGAGGCGCTGTATGCCCGCGACGGCAACCCGATCACCTCGTTGATGGCGGAGGAGGCGATCGCAAAGCTCGCGTTGTCGCTGCAGGAGGTGATCGCGCGGCCGCGCGACCTCGACGCGCGGTCCGATGCGCTCTATGGCGCCTGGCTATGCGCGGTCTGCCTCGGCACCGTCGGCATGGCGCTGCATCACAAGCTCTGCCACACCGTCGGCGCGCTGTTCGATCTGCCGCACGCCGAGACCCACGCGGTGCTGCTGCCGCACACCATCGCCTACAACATGCCGGCGGCGCGCGATGCCATCGGCCGCGCCGCGCGGGCGCTCGGCACATCCGACGCAGCCGACGGCCTGTTCGATCTATCGGCCAAGCTCGGCGCGCCGCGCTCGCTCGCCGAGATCGGCATGCCCGAGGACGGCATCGCAAAGGCGGCGGCGCTCGCGACCAGGAATCCTTACTGGAATCCACGGCCGATCGAGGAGAGCGGCATCAGCGACCTGCTCCGGCGCGCCTGGTCCGGCGCGCGGCCGCAGCCCGGATAACTACACCCCGATCGCGTTGCGCGCGATTACGTCGCGATAGAACGCCGCGCTCAGTTTCGGCACGCGGGCCTGGGTCTCGAAGTCGACGCGGTACAGACCAAAACGCTTCTCATAGCCGAAGATCCATTCGAAATTGTCCATCAGGCTCCAGAGGAAATAGCCGTGGACCGGGACACCGTCGGCAGTCGCGCGCTGCAGTTGCGCGAGGTAGTTGCGCAGGAACATGATGCGGTCGAGGTCGTAGATCTGGCCGTCCGGCTGCAGCTTGTCCTCGCCGGACGTGCCGTTCTCGCTGATATAGATGCTCTTGATGTTCCAGAGCTTGGCGGCGATCCGTGGCGCCCAGTAGATCGTCTCCGGCGCGATCCGCAGCCAATCCGAATTCATGTGCGGGAACGAGGCCGGCATCGGCAGCGGCTTCCAGCCGGGCGCGCTGTCGGTGGCGACGACATAGCAGTGCGGCGCGTAGATGTTCAGCCCAACGAAATCGTTGGGCTGGGCGATGATCTTCAGCTCCTCGGCGGTGAATTTGGGCGCGTCGGCGCCGGCATATTGCAGGAAGCCCTCGGTGTACCGGCCTTCGAGCAGAACGCCGAGAAAGCCCGCGTTGAGCTCGCGCGTCGCGATCTCGGTGGCGCGGATGTGCTCCGGCGTGTTGATCGCTGGCACGCAGGCGGTGATGTTTTCGGCCGGGCCGACCCGCGTGCCGGGGCGGGCCTTGGCGCGGATCGCCTGCACCGCAAGGCCGTGCGCCAGAGCGACATGGTGGCGCGCCTGGTTGACCTCGCCCGGCGGCAGTTTCAGCCCCGGCGCGTCGACGCCGAGCGCATAGCCGAACGGCAGGAAACGGCCGACTTCGTTGAGGGTGAAGATATTCTTGACCCGGTCGGTCAACCGCTGCGCCACATAGCCGGCATAGTCGCCGAACGCCTTTGACGTGTCGCGCGAGCGCCAGCCGCCGACCCGGTCCTGCAGCGCCTGCGGCAGGTCCCAGTGATAGAGCGTGGCGTAGGGCTCGATGCCATTCGCCAGCAACTCGTCGACCAGGCGGTTGTAGAAGTCGAGGCCCTTCGGGTTCGGCGTGCCGGTGCCGTCGGGAAACACCCGCGGCCATGCGATCGAGAAACGATAGGCCCTGGCGCCGAGATCCTTGATGAGGCGGACATCCTCCTTGTAGCGGTGATAATGCTCGTTGGCGCGGTCGCCGGTCGAGCCGTCCTCGATCTTGCCCGAGGTGTGGGTGAAGGTGTCCCAGATCGACGGGCCACGGCCGTCTTCATTGACGGCGCCCTCGACCTGGTAGGACGAGGTCGCGGTGCCCCAGACGAAGCCGGCGGGGAAGTTCGCGCCATCCGGCCGCGGGGCTCGGTTCGCGGCCTCGGCGGGAGCCGAGAGGCCAAGCGCCGAGAGGCCCGCAAGGCCCGCAAATTGCCGGCGCGAGAATTTTCCGTACATTGCTATCTCCCGTCGCCGGTCGTTGCGGCTGGAATGCCGGCCGCAGGTTAGCCTTGCACCGCGCCGTTGAGCAACAAGGGGGCCGGCGGACCGCGTGGCGCGTGCGTGTCAATCGCCGCAAGCCGCTGCGACGTCAATGTCGCGGAGTTGTCAGTTTTGTGGCGACATTTTCTCTACTAGATTGCCTGCCAGGTGTTTCCTGAATGCCCTCCGAAAATCTCATCGATCCCCGTGAGCCGCGCGATGAACAAGCCTGCAACTCATGTCCGACCCGCGCTGCTGCATCGTCTTGCCACGGCGATCGGGATGCTGTTGGTGACGGCCGCTGCCGCGCAGGCCGAGCAGACATTCTCATTTAACAGCACGCCGGGAAAGCTGCCGAAGACGGTCATCCCGCTGCGCTACGCGATCGAGCTGACGCCCGATTTCACCAGCCTTGCGTTGCCTGGTGTGGAGACCATCGACATCGAGGTGCGCGAGGCCACCGCGCAGCTAACGCTGAACGCGATCAACACCACCTTCACTGAAACCACGATCGATGACGGCGCACAGCGCGCGGAGGTCGTGACCGACGCTGCTGCGCAGACCGCGACGCTGACCTTCGCCAAGCCGCTTGCGGTCGGGCTGCACAGGCTGCGAGTTGGCTTTACGGCACAGATCAACAAATTCGGTACCGGCCTGTTCTCGGTGGACTATCCGACCCCGACTGGAATCAAGCGGCTGATCTCCAGCAAGCTGGAGCCGGCCGACGCGAGGCGGATCTTTCCGTGCTGGGACGAGCCGTCGTTCAAGGCGAGCTTCGCGCTGACGGTGGTAATCCCGCGCAATCTGCTCGCGGTCGGCAACATGCCGGTCACGAGCGAGCAGCCGATCGGTGGCGATCTCAAGAAGGTCGTGTTCGCCCCGACGCCGAAGATGTCGAGCTATCTGTTCGTGCTCACGGTCGGCGAGCTTGAGCGGATCACGGCGGATGCCGGCGGCGTCACGGTCGGCGTGGTGACGACTGAGGGCAAGAGCGGGCAGGGCCGCTTTGCGCTCGACAGCGCAGTGAAGCTGCTCGGCTATTACAACGACTATTTCGGCGTGACATATCCGCTGCCGAAGCTCGACCTGATCGCGGTTCCCGGCGGGTTCGGCGGGGCGATGGAGAACTGGGGCGGTATCACTTTCTTCGAGAGCCGGCTGCTGTTCGATCCCGCGACCAATGCGGAGACCGCGCGGCGCGGCATCTTCGCCATCATCGCGCACGAGATGGCGCATATGTGGTTCGGCGATCTCGTCACCATGGCGTGGTGGGACAATCTCTGGCTCAACGAGGGCTTTGCCAGCTGGATGGCGACCAAGGCCTCGGAGCAGTTCTACCCGCAATGGCAGAACTGGCTGAACGGCTACGGTGCCAAGCAGTTCGCCATGGCGCTCGATGCGCGCCGCACCTCGCATCCGGTGCAGCAGCCGATCGCCGATCACAGCGAGGCGGTGACGGCGTTCGACGCCATCACCTACAACAAGGGACAGGCGCTGATCCGGATGCTCGAGACCTATCTCGGCGAACGGCCGTTCCGCGACGGAATCCGCAAATACATGGCCGCGCATGCCTACAGCAATTCCACCACGGCCGATCTCTGGCAGGCGCTGGAAAGCGCCGGCGGCAAGCCGATCACCGGCATCGCCGCCTCCTTCACCGAGCAGAATGGCGTGCCGCTGATCCTGGCCGAGACGGCCTGCGATGGCGCGGCACAGCGCCTGATCTTGCAGCAGGATCGTTTCGTGATCGCCCCGGCCAACGATCCGCCGCTGCCGGCACACAGCTGGCAGATTCCGGTTGCGGTGGGCCCGGCCCACGGCAAGCCGTTCGACGAGATATTGCTGAAGGGCAGCGCCGAGATTCCGGCCGGTGCCTGTGGCGATGCGATCAAGGTCAACCTCGGCGACGTCGGCTATTTCAGGGTTGAATACGGCCCGAAGAACCGTGCGGCGTTGCTCAACGCCTTTCCGCAGATGCAGGTCGCCGACCGGCTCAATGTCGTCACCGACAGCTGGGCGCTGGTGCAGACCGGCCGCGCCGAGGCGCCGTCCTATCTCGCGCTGCTCGACGCGCTTGATGTCGGTGACCATCGCGCGGTGTGGGACCAGGTGATCTCGACATTCGCCACGCTCAACCGCCTGTCGCGCGACCGCGCCGAGCGGCCGGTGATCGAGGCCTATGCCCGCGCCAAGCTGCGCCCGGTGTTCGATCGGATCGGATGGGACGGGCGCGGTCCCGCTGACGACGACACCGCACTGTTGCGTGCAAGCCTGATTTCGACGCTTGGCGATCTCGGTGACGCGGATATTGTGGCCGAGGCGAAGCGGCGCTTTGCGGCGTTCCTCGACGATCCCGAATCGCTGCCGACCACGCTGCGCGATGCCGTCACCCACGTCGTCGGCATCACCGCCGATCGGAAAACCTATGATCGGCTGCTGGCGCTCGCGCGCAAGAGCGCGGCGACCAATGAGCGGCTGCGCTACTATTTCGCCGCGGCGAGCGCCCGTGATGCCGAGCTGGCCCGCGCGACGCTGGCCCTGACGCTGACCGGCGAACTGCCCGACACGATCGTCGCCGGGATGATCAACGCGGTGGCGGGCGCCGGCGAGCAGCCGCAGCTCGCCTGGGACTTCGTACGGACCAATTTCGATGCGTTGCTGGCAAGGCAGGGACCGAACTTCCGCGACCAGTTCGTTCCCAGTTTCATGACCAATTTTACCGATCAGGCCCACGCCGCGGAGCTCGCCGCGTTCGCTCCGTCGCAGTCCACCAGCGGCGGGCGGGTGATGGTGGCGCGCGCCTTGCAGGCCATCGCGATCTCGGCCGACCTCTCCGCGCGCGTGCTGCCCGCCGCCGACGCCTGGATCAGGGCGCACAAGCCGTGAGCTCGCGAAGGAGTTTCCGGCGGCGCGCGATGCGGCTATGCTCGGCGCGCGGCATGCAATCAACGAGGCGAGGCTGATATGGTCAAAGGTTCCGATTTGCTGGTCGCGGCCCTCGAGAATGAGGGCGTGGAACGGGTGTTCGGCGTTCCCGGCGAGGAGAATCTCGACGTCGTCGAGAGCCTGCGCAAATCCTCGATCAAGCTGATCGTGACCCGCCACGAGCAGGCCGCGGCCTTCATGGCGGCGACCTATGGCCGCCTGACCGGCAAGCCTGGCGTCTGCATCACGACGCTCGGCCCGGGCGCGCTCAATCTGACCACCGGTGCCGCTTATGCGCTGCTCGGCGCGATGCCGATGGTGATGCTGACGGGCCAGAAGGGCATCCTGAGCAGCCGGCAGGCCAAGTTCCAGATCGTCGACATCGTCAACACGTTCCGGCCGCTGACCAAGCTGTCGTTGCAGATCGTCAGCGGCGCGACCATCCCGACGCTGGTCCGCGACGCGTTCCGGATCGCAACCCAGGAACGGCCGGGCCCGGTGCTGCTCGAACTGCCGGAAGACATCGCGGGCGAGGAGACCGCACCGGTCGAGCTGGTGCATCCGCATCCGATCGAGATTCCGATCGCGCATGCCGCGGCCCTCGACCGCGCCGCCGACATGATCCTGAAGGCGCAGCGTCCGCTGATCATGCTGGGTGCTGCGGCGTCGCGCCCGCGTTCGACCGCCGGGATCGGCGACTTCGTGCGGCGCACGAAAATTCCGTTCTTCACCACGCAGATGGGCAAGGGCACGGTCTCCGGCGGCACCAACCAGTACATGGGGACCGCCGCGCTCAGCGAGCGCGACTATGTGCACGAGGCGATCGACCGCGCCGATCTGATCATCGCGATCGGCCACGACACGATCGAGAAGCCGCCCTTCATCATGGGCCCGAAGGGGCCGCAGGTGATCCATGTCAGCTACACGCCGGCCAATGTCGAGCAGGTCTACTTCCCGCAAGTCGAGGTGATCGGCGATGTCGGGCCGAGCCTCGAACTGCTCGCTGACCGGGTCGAGGGCAAGCTGCCGCATGCCAGCGCGCTGCTCAGCCTGCGCGCGGGCATTTTGGCCAGGATCACCGATCGCGCCACCGAAGGCCGCTGGCCGCCGACGCCGCAGCGCATCGTGCACGATGTGCGGCAGGTCATTCCCGAGGACGGCATCGTCGCGCTCGACAACGGCATGTACAAGATCTGGTTCGCGCGCAACTACCGCACGTTGCTGGCGAACTCGCTGCTGCTCGACAATGCGCTCGCCACCATGGGCGCCGGCCTGCCGTCGGCGATGATGGCGGCGATGCTGTATCCGAAGAGCCGCGTGCTCGCGGTGTGCGGCGACGGCGGCTTCATGATGAACTCGCAGGAGATGGAGACCGCGGTCCGGCTCAAGCTCAATCTGGTGATCCTGATTTTGGAAGACTCCGCCTACGGCATGATCCGCTGGAAGCAGGCAGTCGACAATTTCCCGGATTTCGGCCTGACCTTCGGCAATCCGGATTTCGTCAAATATGCCGAAAGCTATGGCGCCAAGGGCTCGCGGATCGAGAGCACGGAGGCGATCGTCCCAACGCTGGAGCGGGCGTTCTCCGGTGGCGGCGTGCATCTCGTCGTGGTGCCGATCGACTATACCGAGAACAAGCGCGTGCTGGTCGACGAACTGCGCGAGAGGGTGCAGCAGATCGACGTCGAATAGCGGATTGCCACCGGCCGCACGGAACGAAAAGCCCCCGGCTTGATTGAACGTAAGCCGCCATGGTAGCACGCCGCATCATCACCCGTTGTGCTGATGGTCGGCGATACCAGATCTGAGAGGTCACGTGACTGCACCAAATCCCGCCGCCGGCAAACCCGTCGATCCGTCCCAGCTCGCCAATGTGCCGCGGCTGGTCACGGCCTATTTCGCCGGCAAGCCCGACCCCGGCGATCCCGGCCAGCGAGTTGCGTTCGGCACCTCGGGCCATCGCGGCTCGTCGCTGAAGAATTCCTTCAACGAGGACCACATCCTCGCCACCACGCAGGCGATCTGCGATTACCGGCGCGAGAAGGACCTCACCGGTCCGCTGTTCATCGGCATCGATACCCATGCGCTGGCCGAGCCGGCGCTGGCCAGCGCGGTCGAGGTGTTCGCGGCCAACGGCGTCGAGATCATGATCGACGCGCAGGGCGGTTACACCCCGACGCCTGTGATCTCGCACGCGATCCTGAGCTACAACAAGGGCCGCAGCACCGGCCTTGCCGACGGCGTCGTCATCACGCCGTCACACAATCCGCCGGAGGACGGCGGCTACAAATACAATCCGCCGCATGGCGGCCCGGCCGACACCGACGTCACCGCCGTGGTCGAGAAGAACGCCAATCGCACTATCGAGGCCGGCCTCAAGGGCGTCGCGCGGATGCCGTATGACCGCGCGCGCAAGGCCGCGACCACGCATCTGCACGACTACGTCACGCCCTACGTCGCCGATCTCGGCAACACCGTCGATCTCGCGCTGATCAAATCGGCCGGCGTCAGGATTGGCATCGATCCGCTCGGCGGCGCGGCGGTGCATTACTGGCAGCCGATCATCGCGCGCTACGGCATCAACGCGTCAATCGTCAACACTGCGGTCGATCCGACCTTCCGCTTCATGACCGCGGATTGGGACGGCAAGATCCGGATGGACTGCTCGTCGCCCTACGCGATGGCAAGCCTGATCGGGATGCGCGACCGCTTCGACGTCGCCTTTGCCAACGATACCGACGCCGACCGCCACGGCATCGTGACGCGTTCGAAGGGCTTGATGAACCCGAACCATTTCCTCGCCACCGCGATCGCCTACCTGTTCACGCACCGGCCGCAATGGAGCGGGGATGCCGCGATCGGCAAGACCATCGTGTCGAGCTCGATCATCGATCGCGTGGCCAAGAAGCTTAACCGCAGACTGGTCGAGACGCCGGTCGGCTTCAAATGGTTCGTCGACGGGCTCGGCAGCGGCGGCTTCGGCTTTGCCGGCGAGGAAAGCGCCGGCGCGTCGTTCCTCAAGCGCGACGGCTCGGCCTGGACCACGGACAAGGACGGCATCATCCTCGGCCTGCTGGCGGCGGAGATCATCGCCAGGACCGGCCGCGATCCGAGTGAACTGTTCAACGAGTTGACTGCCGAGCTCGGCGTGCCCTCTTACGAGCGCATCGACGTCGCGGCGACGCCGAAGCAGAAGAGCGCTTTGAAAGCACTCGGGCCCGAGCAGCTCAACATGACCCAGCTCGCCGGCGACCCGGTGCGTGCGGTCCGGACCAAGGCACCGGGCAACGATCAGCCGTTCGGCGGCATCAAGGTCGAGAGCGAGGCGGGCTGGTTTGCCGCGCGTCCCTCCGGCACGGAAGACGTCTACAAGATCTACGCCGAAAGCTTCCGCGGACCGGATCATCTGAAAAGAATCCAGGGCGACGCGCAGGCCGCGATCGCCAAGGTGTTCTGAAGGCGCGGGGCGGGGCGGAATTCATGCGTGTCTTGTTGACCGGCTCCTCCGGCTGGCTCGGCCGGTTCCTCGCGCCACGGCTGCGCCAGGCCGGCCATGACGTGACGGGCCTCGACATCGTCCCGGGCGAGGCGACCGATGTGGTCGGCTCGGTGGCCGACCGGTCGGCGATCGATCGTGTGTTCGGCGATCACGGCATCGAGGCCGTGATCCATGGCGGCGCGCTGCACAAGCCCGATATCGCGCGGTTCGCGCCGCAGGCTTTTGTCGACGTCAATATCACGGGCACGCACAATCTGCTGCAGGCGGCTGTTGCCGCCGGGCACAAGCAGTTCGTCTTCACCTCGACCACGTCATTGATGATCTCGCAGGCGATCCGCGACGAGGAAGGCCATGCGGCGGTCTGGCTCGACGAGACGACGGGGCCGCTGGAGCCGCGCAACATCTACGGCGTGACAAAACTCGCCGCCGAAGGCCTGTGCCGGCTCTACAGCCGCGAGCATGGCCTGAATTGCGCGGTCCTGCGCACCAGCCGTTTCTTCCCCGAGGACGACGACACGATCGTCGACATCCACGGCGAGAACCTGAAGGCGACCGAGCTCCTGTATCGCCGGCTCACGGTCGAGGACGCCGCTGAGGCCCACGTCGTGGCGCTGGAGAGGATCCGAGGCTTCGAAGTCTTTGTGATCAGCGCGCCGACACCGTTTGCGCGCAGCGACGTCGCTGAGCTGAAGGCGGATGCGGCAGGCCTCATCGCACGAACTTTCCCCGATGCGCCGGCGCTGTTCGCCCGGCGCGGCTGGCACCTGCCGACATCGATCGGCCGAATCTACGATGCCGGTAAGGCCGAACGGCTGCTCGGTTTCCGCGCGGTAACCGACTTTGCCGCGGTGCTCGGGGCGCTCCGCCGCGGCGAACCGCTTCCCTTTGCGCACGATCCCGATTATGTCTCGCCGTCGACGAGGCTCGCAAATGGCTGATTTCCACGGCGTCTTCCCGTATCTGGTGTCCCCGGTCGATCCGGCCGGCCATGTCCGCACCGAGGTGCTGGGCCGGCTCTGTGACGATCTGGTCAAGGCCGGTGTGCATGGGCTGACGCCGCTCGGCTCGACCGGCGAGTTCGCCTATCTCAACAATGCGCAGCGCATGCAGGTGGTGGCGACCACGATCGAGGCCGCGCAGGGCCGTGTGCCCGTGGTGGCCGGCGTCGCCTCGACCTCGACGGCCGACGCGGTGGCCCAGGCCAAGGCCTGTCAGAAGCGCGGTGCCGCCGGCATTCTCGCGATCCTGGAGGCGTATTTTCCGCTCAGTGACGCCCAGGTGGAATCCTATTTCCGCGCGATCGCCGACGCCGTCGATATTCCGGTCGTGATCTACACCAACCCGAATTTCCAGCGCTCCGACCTGACGCTCGACGTCATCGCGCGGCTCGCCGAGCATCCGCGCATCGGCTACATCAAGGACGCCTCGACCAACACCGGGCGGCTGCTGTCGATCATGAACCGCTGCGGCGACAGCCTCAAAGTGTTTTCGGCATCAGCCCATATTCCAGCCGCGGTGATGCTGATCGGCGGCCATGGCTGGATGGCGGGGCCCGCCTGCATCATTCCACGGCAGAGCGTCGAGCTCTACGATCTCTGCCGCCGTGCCCGCTGGGACGAGGCGATGGTGCTGCAGCGCAAGCTCTGGCGCATCAACGAGGCGTTCGCCCGCTTCAATCTCGCCGCCTGCATCAAGGCCGGGCTTGCGAGCCAGGGCTATGATGTCGGCGACCCCGTGCCGCCGCAGGCGCCGCTGACGGCCGAGCAGCGCAAGGTGGTCGAGGCCGCGTTGCGCGATCTGGCCTGAACCTGGCTTGTGGGTTGCAGGCGTTTTCACCACCTCGTCATTCCGGGGCGAGGCGAAGCCTCGAGCCCGGAATCCATCTATGCGCATACTCCGTGGCGAAATGGATTCCGGGCTCGCGACTACGTCGCGCCCTCAGATGCGCAATTGCGCATCGGGGAATGACGGTCAGTTGTCTAAAATCCAAAATCCGCTAAAACCCGCCGAAATTTCTGAACTCAAGGACTCTTCTGATGAACATTCTTCCCGGCAATATGCGTTTTGGTGCGGGCCAGCCGGTCAAGCGTCTGGAAGACCAGCGGCTGGTCACCGGGAAGGGGCATTTCATCGACGACAAGCCGCAGGACGGTGCGCTCTGGCTGCACGTGCTGCGCTCGCCGCATGCCCACGCCAACATCAGGTCGATCGACGCCAAAGCGGCGCTGGCGATGGCGGGCGTCAAGGCGGTCTATACCGGCGCCGACCTCGTCAAGGACGATATCGGCACGCTGCCGACGCTTGCGATCTTCAAGCGGCCTGACGGCTCGCCGATGACGGTGCCGCCGCGGCGCCTGCTGGCGCATGAGGTGGTGCGCTACGCCGGCGAGGGTGTCGCGGCCGTGGTCGCGACCTCGCGCGAGCTGGCACAGACTGCTGCCGAAGCGATCGAGATCGATTACGAGGTGCTGCCCTCGGTGGTCGATCCGGTCGAGGCGGTCAAGCCCGGTGCACCCGCGGTCTGGCCGGAGGCGCCCGACAACATCGTCGCCGCGATGAGCTATGGCGATGCCGCCAAGGTCGAAGAAGCTTTCGCCAATGCTGCGCATAAAGTGTCGCTCGACCTCGTCAGCCAGCGCCTGGTGCCGTCGGCGATGGAGCCGCGCTCGACCATTGCCGAGATCGAGAAGAAGACCGGGCGGCTGATCCTCCACGTGCAGTCGCAAACCCCGGGCTCGACCCGCGACCTCTTGGCAGAATCGATCCTGAAGCGGCCGAAGGACAGCGTGCGCGTGCTGGTCGGCGACATCGGCGGCGGCTTCGGGCAGAAGACCAGCCTCTATCCGGAAGACGGCATCGTCGCCTATGCCGCGACCAAGCTGAACGAGAAAATCCGCTGGCGCGGCGACCGCACCGACGAGTTCGTCGGCGGCACCCACGGCCGCGACCTGACCTCGACCGGCGAGTTCGCGCTCGACGCCAAGGGCCGCGTGCTGGCCTATCGGGTGCGCTCGATCGGCGGCACCGGCGCCTATTCGTCGGGCACCGCCAACATCATCCCGCTGGTGCTCGGCCCGTTCGTGCAGACCGGCGTCTACGATCTGCCGCTGGTGCATTTCGAGGTGAAGTCGGTGATGACCCACACCGCGCCGGTCGGCGCCTATCGCGGCGCCGGCAGGCCCGAGGCGGTGTTCATCGTCGAGCGGCTGTTCGATGCCGCCGCGCGCCAGATCGGCATGGACCCGCGCAGCATTCGCAAGGTCAACTACATCAAGCCGGCGCAGCTGCCTTACACCAACGCGGTCGGGCAGGTGTACGATTCCGGCGCCTTCGCCCACATGCTGGAGCGCGCCTCCGATCTCGCCGACTGGAACGGCTTTGCCGCGCGCAAGAAGGCGGCGAAGAAGAAGGGCCTGCTCTACGGCCGCGGCCTCACCAGCTACATCGAATGGACCGGCGGCCGCGCCCACACCGAGAACGTCTCGCTGCATGCGACCGCTGAAGGCCGCGTCATCCTGCATTCCGGCACCATGGCGATGGGCCAGGGTCTCGCCACCACCTACACCCAGATGATATCGGATACGCTCGGCATTGCGATGGACAAGATCGACGTGATCCAGGGCGACACCGATCTCGCCACCGGCTTCGGCAGCGTCGGCTCGCGCTCGCTGTTCGTCGGCGGCACCGCGGTTGCGGTCTCCAGCAACGACATGATCAACAAGGCGCGCAACAAGGCCTCCAATCTGCTGGAAGCCTCGGTCGAAGACATCGAGTATCGCGACGGCTTCCTCACCGTGGTCGGCACCGACAAGCGCATCAGCCTGTTCGAGATCGCGGCCAAGGAAAAAGGCGCAAAGCTCTCGGTCGAAAGCGAGGGCAATGTCGACGGGCCGAGCTGGCCGAACGGCACCCATATCTGCGAGGTCGAGATCGATCCCGAGACCGGCGTCACCCGCGTGGTGCGCTACACCACGGTCGACGACGTCGGCGTCGCGGTCAATCCGATGCTGGTGACCGGGCAGGTGCATGGCGGCGTCGTCCAGGGTATCGGCCAGGCGCTGTACGAAGGCGTGGCCTACAGCGAGGAAGGCCAGCTCTTGACCGCGAGCTATCAGGATTATTGCATCCCGCGCGCCTCGGATATTCCGCCGATCACGGTGACGCTCGATCCCTCCGCGCCCTGCAAGACCAATCCGCTCGGCGCCAAGGGCTGCGGCGAGTCCGGTGCGATCGGCGGTCCACCCTGCATCACCAACGGCGTGATGGATGCGCTGAGCGAGATCGGCATCACCCAGCTCAACACGCCGCTGACGCCGGTGAAGATCTGGCAGGCGATCCGCGACGCGAAGGCTGGGGCTGCGTGAGGCCGCGCTCTCTCCACCGTCATTCCGGGGCATCGCGAAGCGATGGGCCCGGAATCCATTGGGCCTCAGAACATGCGGCCTGATGGATTCCGGGCTCGGGCTGCGCGCGCCCCGGAATGACGGGGAGAGAGCGTTACAACCCCAGCACCATCTTCGCGATGATATCCCGCTGGATCTCCGACGATCCGCCGAAGATCGTATACGCCCGCCCGTTGAGATATTCCGGCACCACCGGCAATAGCTGCTCCGGGATCGCCGGCTCGTGATTGAGCCGGTAGAACGGCCGCGCCGGCTCCACGGCCAGGCCGTCCTGGCCGATCACGTCGACGCCAAGCCGCGTCACCGCCTGGCGAATCTCGCTGACCCTGAGCTTGATCAGCGACGACACCGCGCCGGGATTTTGGCCGGTCTGCAACGCCGACAGCACGCGCAGTTCGGTCATCTCGAGCGCGTCGATATCGACCTCGGCTTCCGACATCCGGATCGCGATGTCGGGATCGTCGATGGCGCGGCCGGTGACATCGGACGCCGCGAGATCGGAGATCGTCTTCAGCGCCTCGCGCAGTTTTGCCGATGCGATGCCGGAGCCGCGCTCGAATTCAAGCAGATACTTGCCGTAGGTCCAGCCCTTGCCCTCCTCGCCGACGCGGTTGGCGACGGGCACGCGAACGTCGTCGAAGAACACCTGGTTGACCTCATGGTCGCCGCCGATGGTCAGGATTGGCCTCGTGGTGATGCCTGGCGTCTTCATGTCGATGAGAATAAAGCTGATGCCGTCCTGCTGCCGCTCGCCGTCGCTGGTGCGCACCAGCGCGAACATCCGGTTGGCGTGGTGCGCATGCGTGGTCCAGATCTTGGTGCCGTTGATGACGTAGTCGTCGCCGTCGCGCACCGCGCGGGTCTTCAGTGACGACAGATCGGAGCCCGAACCCGGCTCGGAATAACCCTGGCACCAATAGTCTTCACCCGAGAGGATTCGCGGCAGGTAAAAGTTCTGCTGCTCGGGCGAGCCGAAGCCGATGATGACCGGGCCGACCATCTTCACGCCCATCACATTGACATTGGGCACGCCGGCGCGGGCGCATTCGGCCTCGAAGATCCAGCGCTGCGCCGGTGTCCAGTCCGGCCCGCCATGCTCGACCGGCCAGCCCGGCGCACCCCAACCCTTCCGGTGCAGCGCGCGCTGCCAGGCCATGCCGATATCGGGGTCGGAGAACACCGACGGCGTCAGCGCGGTGGCGCGCTTCATCTCCGGCGTCAAATTCTCGGCGATGAAGTCGCGGACTTCCTGTTCGAAGGCGCGTTCCTCGGCATTGAAGGTGAGATCCATCTGCGCTCTCCGTCAGGCGTGGACGCGGCCGCTCAACGCGGCGTGGCGGCGATAATGATGGGCGCTGCCGCCGAACAGCGTGTCGAAGGCGAGCAGCCGCTTGAAATAGGCACCGATGTCGAGCTCCTCGGTGACGCCCATGGCGCCATGCAGCTGCACCGCCTGCTCGGCGACAAAGCGCGCGCATTTGCCGATTTTTGCCTTGGCGCCGGACGCCGCGCGGCCGCGGGCCACTGGCTCGGCATTCGCCATCAGCGCGGCGCGCAGCGCCATCGAGCGCGCCTCGTCGACCTGCATCGCGACATCGGCGAGGCGATGGCGGATCACCTGATTGGCCGACAGCGGCCGTCCGAACTGTTTTCGAATCTTGGTGTATGCGAGCGTGGTGTCGAGCAGCGTCTGCATGATGCCGACCGCCTCGGCGCCGAGCGCAGCCATCGCGCGGTCGACCACGGTCTCGATCGCCGGCAGGGCATCGCGGCCGTCGCCGAGCAAAGCGTCGGCGGGCACTTGTACATCCCTGAGATCGAGATTGCAGCCGCGCCCGCCGCCGAGCCGCGCGTAGTCGCGAAGCGTGAGGCCCGCCGTTGCAGCCGGCACCAGGAACAGCGCCACCCTGCCGGATGCACCATTGGCGTTGGCGATGCGGGCGGAGACGATGATCTGGTTGGCGGCGGCGCCGTCGAGCACCGCGATCTTGCTGCCGTTCAGCCGCCAGCCATCGGCAGTTTTGGTGGCGGTCGTGTCGACATGCGCGACGTCGAAGCGCGCGGCGCGCTCCGAATGCGCGAAGGCGAGCGTCAGCGCTCCCTCCGCCACCTTGGGCAGGATTGCCTGCCGCTGTGCCTCGGTGCCGCATTCGGCGACCAGCGCGGCGCCGATCACGACGGTGGAGAGGAATGGTTCCGACACGAGGCCACGGCCGAATGCCTCCATCAACAGCCCGATCTCGATCGCGCCGCCGCCGAGCCCGCCATGGGCTTCGGCGATCGGCAGCGCCAGCCAGCCGAGCTCGGCGAATTGTTTCCAGATCGCCGGCGAATAGCCCAGCGGATCGTTCGCCGCCTTCTTGCGATGCTCCGATGTGAAGGTCTCCGCCACGAAGCGGTCGGCACTTTCGCGCAGCAGGCGCTGCTCGTCGCTGAGGGTGAGGTCCATCTGGCTTTCTACACGTTGGCGGTTTTCTTGACGGAGGGATGCAGGCCCGCGGGGTCCACCACCATGCCGAATTCCTGCAGATTGTGGGCGTGGCAGAGCTGGTGCAGCGCGAAAGCCTGATCGATCGCAGCCGGCTGCCCCATGATGTCGATCGAGCGGTTCACCGCCTCCTTGCTGAGCTTCAGCGCAAAGGCGGGCTTGGCCGCGATCCGCCGCGCCAGCGCCAGCGCGAAGGAGGTGAGATCGCCGCGCGGCACCACGTGGTTGACCATGCCGAGGCGATGCGCCTCGTCGGCGCTCCAGACGTCGGCAGTGAACAGCATCTCCTTGGCCTTGCGCGCGCCGAGCTCCCAGGGATGCACGAACCACTCGACGCCGCAGACCCCCATCGTCACCACGGGATCGCAGAACTCGGCATCACTGCTCGCGACGATCAGGTCGCAGGCCCAGGCCAGCATCAACCCGCCGGCGATGCACTTGCCGTGCACCTCGGCGATCGTCGGCTTTGCCAGATTGCGCCAGCGCCGTGTGATCTGCAGGTAGATCTCTTGCTCGCGCGCGAAGCGGCCATGGGCATTGGGTTCGGCAAAGCCGCCCCAATTTCCGAGTGGCGGGAAATCGACGCCGGCCTGATTCTTGGCCCCTGGCCTGAGATCGTGACCGGCCGAGAAATGCGGGCCGTTGCCGGCGAGGATGATGACCTTGACCGCGTCGTCCTGCACCGCCTGGTCGAAGGCGCCGTTGAGGTCGTAGGTCATTTGCAGGTTCTGGGCGTTGCGAGCCTCCGGGCGGTTCATCACGATCCGCGCGATCGCGGGCTCGGGCCGCTCGACAACAATCGTCTCGAATTGTTCAGACGCCATGGATCCCTCCCAGGATCGATTTTTTCGCCATGATGAACGGCGCGGGGAGGGAGTGGCAAGGGCTATCGCCTGCAAAAGCGAGCGCGAAATCCGCCGTGCGGGATTATCGCGCCGAAATCTGTTAACCTGACGAGAGAATCCACCGGGAGGACCATCTTTATGCGCAAGCTTTGGACCGTGCTGGCAGCGCTGGCGACCTTGAGCCTGACCAACTGCGGCTACAACGCGATCCAGACCAATGACGAGCAGGTCAAGTCGAACTGGTCGGAGGTGGTGAACCAGTACCAGCGGCGCGCCGATCTGGTGCCGAACCTGGTCAACTCGGTGAAGGGTTTTGCGCAGCAGGAGAAGGACGTGCTGCTCGGCGTCACCAACGCGCGCGCCAAGGTCGGCAGCATCCAGGCAACGCCCGAGGTGCTCAACGATCCCGCCGCGTTCCAGAAGTTCACGCAGGCGCAGGGCGAATTGACCAGCGCGCTGTCGCGGCTCCTGGTCGTCACCGAAAATTATCCGCAGCTGAAATCCGATGCGCTGTTCCGTGATCTGATGGCCCAGCTCGAGGGCACCGAGAACCGCATCACGGTGGCGCGCAACCGCTACATCAAGTCGGTGCAGGACTATAACGTCGGCATCCGCACCTTCCCGAACAGTCTGACGGCGATGGTGTTCGGCTACAAGGAGAAGCCCAACTTCACGGTCGACAATGAGAAGGAGATCTCGACCGCGCCGAAGGTCGATTTCAATCCGGCGCCGTCGCCATCACCCGCGCCGTCGAAGTAACGCCGGCTGCGCCTGTCGCGATGACCGCCGCACGCGTCATCCTGCTCGCCTTCCTGCTGGGCTTCATGTGCCCGGCGTGGGCCGAGGTCGCAGTGCCTCCGCTCACCGGCCGCGTCGTCGACCAGACCGGGACGCTGTCGGCTGGCGACGTCGCATCGCTCTCCGACCGGCTGCAGGATCTTCAGACCCGCAAGGGCAGCCAGATCGCCGTCCTGATCGTGCCGACCACGGGCGAGGAGACCATCGAGCAATTCTCGATCCGCGTCGCCGAGGCCTGGAAGATCGGGCGTAAGAAAGTCGACGACGGCGCGCTGCTGGTGGTCGCCAAGAACGACCGGCATCTGCGCATCGAGGTCGGCTACGGCCTCGAAGGCGTGCTGAGCGATGTCGTCACCCACCGCATCATCGACGAGGACATCACGCCAAAATTCAAGGCCGGCGATTTCGCCGGCGGCATTTCGGCCGGCGTCGACCGGATGATCCGGCTGATCAATGGCGAGCAATTGCCGGCGCCGGAGCCCGAGCATTGGCAGGCGCCCAATCTCGTCGACTTCGCCAATCCGGTGGTGATCTTCGGCGTCATCATCGTGGCGGGATTCCTGCGCGGCCTGCTCGGACGGCTGTTGGGCTCTGCCGCGACCGGCGGCATCGTCGGCGTCTTCACCTGGATGCTGGCCGGCTCGCTCGCCACCGCGCTGGTGGTCGGGTTGTTCGCCGGTGTTGCGGCGTTGATCTTCGGCGGTTTGAATTTTGGCGGTCCGGCGGCTGGCTCCGGACCGTACCGGCGCGGCGGCGGTTATTCCGGGGGCTGGTCCGGCGGCGGGGGCTGGAGCAGCGGCTCGAGCTCGGGCGACAGCGGCGGCTTCAGCGGCGGAGGCGGCAGCTTCGGCGGCGGCGGCGCCTCGGGGAGCTGGTAGGCACATGAGCATCAAGCGCATCGGCAAGCATCTGCTCGAACACCGCTGGCGGGTGCGGCGTGAATTTCCGCCGCGCGTGCTCGACGCCATCGAGCAGGCGATCAAGGCCGGCGAGGCGACGCATTCGGGCCAGATCCGCTTCGTCGTCGAGGGCGCGCTCGACGGCGTGCCGCTGTTCCGCAACCAGCCGGCGCGGGAGCGGGCGCTCGACGTGTTCTCGCATCTGCGGATTTGGGACACCCATCACAACAATGGTGTTCTGATCTATCTGTTGCTCGCCGACCGCGACGTCGAGATCGTCGCCGACCGCGGCATCGACGCCAAAGTCGGCCACGAGGGCTGGGAGGCGATCTGCCGTGCGATGGAAACGGATTTCCGGGCAGGCCGGTTCGAGCAGGGCGTGATCAACGGCATCGCGGCGGTGTCGCGCGAGCTGGCGAAATATTTCCCGCGTGCCGACGGTGGCCCGAACGAGCTGCCGGACAAGCCGGTGGTGATGTAGCTTGAGGCTCTTCACCCCGTCCCGGAGCGACAGCGCAATTTCCGAATAATAGAATTATCCTGCTGATTTGCCCGACGTGTCAAGCTGCCGCGTCGAATGTGTCGCCCCGGTCGAAGGTCCCTAGCTACCGCCGGCTCCTTTGCATGGGGTTGTTTTCCATGTTTTGGCAGGGCGCCCCTGCGGAGGCAGGCGATAGCCCTGCCCCCAGGACGGTGAAACTTGACCTACGCCTTCACCGATGGCCGCTCGGCGACACGGTTGAACCAGGCGACGATGTTGGCGTTCGAGGGGTCCAGCGGCTGGCCGACCTGGTTGCCGAAATCGATCCAGCAATACAGCAGCATGTCGGCGAGGGTGAAGCGCTGGCCGCAGATGTAGTCGCGGCCGTCGGCCATCTGGTCGTTGAGCCATTTGATGCGATTGGCGGCGATCATCTTCAAGCCTGGCGAGGCCTCCGGCGCGACCGGAATGCGCTTCTCGAAGAACTTCAGCGCCTCGCCGAAGCGGTAGCCATTGGCGAGCGGCTCGGCGATGTTGAGGTCGACGCGGCGGGTCCACATCCGGCATTCCGCGCGTTCTTCCGGCGTGCTGCCGATCATCGCGGGCGAGGGGTGCTTCTCCTCGAGATATTCGCAGATCGCGGTGATTTCCGAGAGGTAGTTGCCGCAGTCGAGTTCGAGCGCCGGCATCTGGCCGTGCGGATTGCGCTTCAGATGGTCCGCCTCGCGGTTTTCGCCCTTGCGCAGGTCGACGGTCTGTTTGGGGATCTCGATGCCCTTCTCGGCCATGAACATCCGCACAATGCGCGGATTGGGGCCGATCGAGTCGTAAAGCTTCATGGTCCTCGCTCCCTGTTGTTTTAAGCGTTGTTTTGCCGCTGTTGAACAGGCCGCGTACGGATTTGTCAAATGCGACGGCGAGCGAAGCTCAATCGTCGAGCTTGTTGAGGTCGCGCACCGACTGCATGATCGGCTCGAAATTCGAGCGCGCGTCGAGCGCATCGAACAGCTGCGCGGTGTCCTCGAGCAGGCCATGCGAGCGTTGCAGCGCGATCCGCACATCGTCCTGCGGCGTGTCGGAAAGCCGGCCATGGCCGGACAGCAGGATCTTCGAATTGAGCCCCTTGATCCGCTCCAGCGACTGGATGTAGTCGGCAATCGAGCCGGAGCCGAACACGCCGCCCATCACGCCGCCGGGCATCAGCGTGTCGGCGGCGAACAACAGGCCCTTGTCCTGGTCGAACAGCGAGATGCAGGCCGAGGTATGGCCCGGCGTGTACATCACGTTGAGACGGAAATTGCCGAGGTCGATCAGGTTGCCCTCCTCGAGCCAGATGTCGATGTCGATCGGCACGTTCGGCTCGTTGAACATCTTGCGCAGCATCGAGAAGTCGTCGCGCAGCATGATCTTGTTGGCGGCGAGCCGGTGCGCGGCGATATAGGCCGAGCCGTGGAAATGATAGGCCGCGCCGATGTGATCGAGATGCTCGTGGCTCAACACCACCATGTCGATCATCTCGGGCGTTACGCCAAGATGATCGAGGCAGGCGACCAGCGACGGATAGTTGCTCGACAGCCCGACGTCGATCATGATCGTGCGCTTGCTGCCGCGCACCAGATAGGCGTTGGCGGCGCGGTTCTTGAAGCGGATCTGGTAGACGTCGTCGGCGGCCTGGATCAGCGTCGCGACGTCGGCGTCGAACAGCGTCTTGAACGGGCTCGGCTTGCGGTCGCTCATGGTGCGCCTGCGGTTCGGTAAGTGACGGCGTTGGAGGCGCGCAGGCGTTTCGAGAGCGCATCCATCACCATCAGCGCGAAGGCCGGCTGCTGGCTGACCAGATAGACGAAGCGGGCGTGGTTGATCCGCATCACCCGCGTCGCCGGCGCCGAGGCGATCGCAGTTGCCGAGCGCGCCGAGCCGTCGATCACGGCCATCTCGCCGAAGAACTCGCCCTTGCCGAGGCGGACGATGACGGTCTTGTTTCGGCCATCGATCTTGGCGATGTCGACCTTGCCGTCGAGCACGACGAACAGCTCACGGCCGGTCGAGCCTTCCTCAAAAATGACGTCATCGACACCAAATTCATTGATGCATTTCTCGATCGTCATAGCACTCCCCTGCCTTCTGGCTGGAAGATGGCGGTATGTTAATCGGGAAAGCGCCGCGCGCAAACGGAGCTGACGCAGATTGCCGCAGCGCCGCATCGCCCAAATCCGGCCCGGAAAACTCCCTAAAATTTAGGTAATGGCGGAGCGGGGTAACCATTTCGCAAGCAATAAAAGTTACCGAATTCTCAACCCAGTCTGGAGACTTTGAACGTGAGTGAGCAGCAGAGCGAGCCGGTCAGCGGTCAAACCGGCGCCGAAATGGCGGCGAAAGGCGAGCCCGCGATGGCCGCGGCCGGTGTCGAGGCTCCGCGGCTCGCGCCCGAGCAGGAAGAGACCTCGCCAAAGGCCGATGCGCCCAGGATCGACGCGCCGAAGGTTGATGCCCCGAAGGTCGAGCCGTCCCGCCTTGATCCCGCGATCGAGGCCAGGATTGATGCCAAGATCGACGGCAAGATCGACCCGACCAAGATGGACGTGCCTGAGGTCGAGACCGGCAAGCGCGAAGAGCCGCGTTTCCCGGGCAAGCTGATGATCATGGCGCCCGGTGAGCGGACCTGGGACCACGAGGCGACCGCATCCAAGCCCGGTGCCGAGCAGACCGCCAAACCGGCCGGCACGCGCCGGCTCGGGGCGATGGCCGCGGTGATCGCGCTGGCGACCGTGGCTGGCGCCATCGGCGGTGCGCTTGCGACCGCAGGCCTTGGCCATCTCGCCGCCCCCGCGGCTGCTTCCGTCAGGGACGTGGCTGCCAACGACGCTGCCGCCAAGGAAGCGGCCGATGCCGCGATCGCCCGGATCGACTCCGAGATCGCCGCCCTGAAGGCCAGTGTCGAGCAGACCGCAAAGGCCGGCCAGGCCCAGTTCAGCAAGGCGACCGACCGGATCGAGAAGGTCGAGAAGGCCCAGGCCGAGCCGATCGCCAAGCTCAACAAGCTCAGCGAGACCGTCGAGAAGCTGCGCGCCCCGCAGACGACCGTCGCCGCTGTGACGCCCGCCCGCGAGGTCACGGGTTCGGTCCCGCCGGCAACCACGGCGGCTGCACCGGTTGCCCCCAAGCCCGAAATCGGCCGCCTGCCGGTGATCGACGGCTGGGCGCTGCGCGACGTCGGCAATGGCGGCGCGCTGATCGAGGGCCGCGGCGGCATCTACGAGGTCTATGCCGGCGATCCCGTCCCCGGCCTCGGCCGCGTCGACGCCATCCGCAAGCAGGACGGCCGCTGGGTCGTCGTCACCAGCAAGGGCCTGATCGTCTCGCGCTGATCCACGAAACCTGACAACAGCAAGGCGCTTCACCGCGATGTGAAGCGCCATTTTTCTTGAATAGCGTTTGCCGCGCGGTGTTAGTGGGGGCATGGGCCGCGTACTGAAATGCCTCCTGCTGATGTCCGTCCTGCTTGGCGGTGCCGTGCCGGCACATGCCGCCGAGGATCGCGCGCTCGAGCGCGGCACGGCGGTGATCGATCCCGCGATCCTGCGCGAACTCGATCACAGCAGGTTCAGTCTCGGCCGGATGCTCGCGCCGGAACGCTCCGCCCATACGCCGCTGTCCAACCGCGACCTGTTCGCCTTGTCTGCATTGGTGCCGGTGCGCGAGGCGCTCGACCGTGAATTCGATCGCTATGTCGCAAGGCACAGAGCAAGCCTGCCGAACGAGAGCATCGGCGTCGGCGACGGCTTTGCGTTTCAGCTGTTCGATCGCGCGCTGTTCGAATCCCCTGACGTTCGCTTCGTACTGGCCGGCATCGTCAATCGCATGGACCGCGCCTATGTGGCGCCGAACGACTGCGGCGAGATCCGGCTGATCTATCGATTGACCCGCACCGACGTGGCGCTGATCGGCGAGAACGCGGTGTCGCAGCGGCTGCCGATGACGCTGAACCTGGTGTTGAAGGCGAAGGGCGACGGCAACGACGCATCACTGTCCTGTCGCGAGATCGCGCGGCGCTGGCTGGCGACCGGCGGCACTCAGCTTGCGCTGGAGAAATTGTTCGGCCAGGACGGCCCGCTCGAACTGATCGATGCCCGCAATATCGACCGGATCGAGACCAATCTGCAGATCGCCCACGCGCCGAAATCCGCGGCGCGCGATTTCCGTACCGACTATCTGCTGAAGGTGTTCGACTATGATGGCGCGGCGAAACGCTTTGCCGAAGCACCGCTGGAGAACCAGATCGATCGCGATCGCATCCTCGCCGACGAGGCGCTGAAGCGCGACTTCAAGGCGTGGCTGCTCGATCCCGAGCATTTCGCCGCGCTCGATCGCGGCACCTTGCTGATCCCCGATCGCTTCCTCGCGACCTCAGCGGTCGCGCCGACGCCGGCCGGCTTTGATGTCAGCGAGCTGGAGCCCGAATTCGGCATGGTGCAGGGCGAGGGGACGGCCGGCACTGCGGTGTTCTCGGATGACGATATCGTCGGAGCCTTGAAGAAGGCCGCCGCTGACGGGACCAAGCTGCAGAACATCCAGTCGCTGGCCGGCTTCGAGCGGCGGCTCAACGACGTCACCTGCGTCGGCTGCCACCAGACCCGCGGCATCGGCGGCTTCCATTTCCCCGGTGTCGACTGGATGGCGGCAAGGCCGTCGAACTCCACTGTCGTGCCGGCCTCGCCGCATTTCTTCGGCGACCAGCCGCGCCGCCGCGACATCCTGACAAGCTTCCGCGACGGCAAGGCGCCGGATTTCTCGCGCGGCTTCTCCAACCGGCCGCAGGCGCGCGGCAGCATCGAGCTTGCCGGCACCGAATACAGCGACGGCTGGGGCGCGCATTGCTATCTGCCCGGCACGAGGCCGGCCGCGACCGACCGCAGTTTCCGCGGCTGGACCTGCGCCGAGGGGCTCGCCTGCCAGGTTGCCGGGAAGACCTCCCGCATGGGCATGTGCTTCGTGAAGGGGCGGTGATCGGCCGGAACCGAAGCGTCTCCGCGTCATTAATTGATGCTACAGTCGAGCTTGCCCAGGATCTGACAGCTCTTGACCGGAGACGGCCCGATGAGTGCTTCCGAGGACAACAAGCAGCGTGACCGCGAGATCGCGGCCAACGAGGCCGAACGTCAGGCGGTGAGTGCCGTCCGCGTCTCTAGCTGGGCGATCGGGCTCGCGGTCATCATCGGCATCATCGTGGTGGCCATCGTCTGGGCCTGGATGAAACGTTGAGCTTCCTTTGTAGCCCGGATGGAGCGAAGCGAAATCCGGGAACGGAGGCATTCGCGGACGCAGCCGCCCCGGATTGCGCGGAGCCTGTCATCGGGCGCGCATTCGCGCGACCCGTTGGCTCCATCGGGGCTACGTGTAGCGTGACTACGCCACCGCGCCGGATGCGCGCAGCTTCCGGATCGTGGCCTCGTCATAGCCGGCCTGGCGCAGGATCTCGTCGGAGTGCTCGCCGACCTCGGGCGGCTTACGCGGCTGCACCTTCTTGGTGCCGTCGATGAAGATCGGGCTGTTGACCGTCAGCATGGTGTCGTTCTCGAAACGCACTAGCACCTCGTTCTCGATCATCTGCTTGTCGTTCGGAATGTCGTCGAGGATGCCGACGACGCCGAACACCAGGCCGTTGCCGTCGAGGATCTTGCGCCATTCGGCGAGATCCTTGCTGGCGAACACCTCGTCAAAAATCTTGATCAGCTCGACCGAGCGCGCATGGCGGTCCGCCTTGGTGGCGAAGCGGGCGTCGGCGACGAGGTCCTCACGGTCCATGCAGCGCGCCAAGGTCGGCCATTGCCGGTCTTCATTGAGCAGCGACAGGATCAGCCAGCGGCCGTCTCTGCACTTGTAGTGGTTGGTGACGGCGTTGAGCGCCTCTTCGCGCGGCTTGCGCTTCTTGAACTTGGCGCCGGCAAGCTTGGCCTGCGCCAGCACGCCATTGGCCCAGACGCCGTTGGCCATCAGATTGGTCGAGACGTGCGAGCCCTTGCCGGTCTTCTCGCGCTGGAACAGCGCGGTGACGATCGCGCCGTAGAATGCCATCGCGCAGGGATGGTCACCCATGCCGGCGACCGAACGGGCCGGCGTGGTGTCCTCGTCGGCACGCACCAGGTCCATCAGGCCGGAGCGGGCCCAATAGGCGTTGGAATCGAAGCCGGGCTTGTTGGCCTCCTCGCCCTTCTCGCCATAGCCGGTGAACGACGCGTAGATCAGCCGGTCGTTGAGATGGGCGAGATGATCATGGGTGATGCCGAGCTTTTCGCGCACCTGCGGCGGCATGTTGGTGATGAACACGTCGGCCTCGGCGACCAGCTTGTAGAGCACCTCGCGGGCCTCGGGCTTGGTGAGATCGAGCGCCAGGCTCTTCTTGTTGCGCGCCTCCAGCATCCACGCGAAATTGTGCTCGCTCGCGGGATAGCCGGGCAGATTGGGCAGGTTGCGGTAGGGGTCGCCGGCGCCGGGCGGCTCGATCTTGATGACGTCGGCGCCGAAGTCGGACAGCACGGTGGCGGCCGCGGGCGCTGCGATGAAGCTCGCGCAGTCCAGGACCTTGAGCCCGTCAAAAATGCCTTTTTCCATCGTGCCGTCGCTCCCGTGGCGCTTGTTGGTGTTTTTCCGGTAGCTGGAATTATCGCGTGCGATGATCCCGATCGGAGTGCCATTTGAACCATCTCGGGGGCACGATGCAACGGGTTGTTGGCCGTCATTGCGAGGAGCGTAGCGACGAAGCAATCCATGCCTCAACAAGTGGAGGTGTGGATTGCTTCGCTTCGCTCGCAATGACGGTGCCTGTTACTCCACCCCCGCCATCAGTGCCGCGTTGCCGCCCGCAGCCGCCGTGTTGATCGTGATCGTCTGCTCGGTGGCGAAGCGTGTGAGGTAATGCGGGCCGCCCGCCTTGGGGCCGGTGCCGGAGAGGCCGCTGCCGCCGAACGGCTGCACGCCGACCACGGCGCCGATCATGTTGCGGTTGACATAGATGTTGCCAACCTGGAGGCGGTCGATCACATGCTCGATGGTGTCGTCGATGCGGGAATGGATGCCGAGCGTCAGGCCGAAGCCGGTGGCCTCGATCGCGGCCAGCACGTCGCCGAGCCGCTCCGCACGGTAGCGCACGACATGCAGGATCGGGCCGAACACCTCCTCGGTGAGCTGGCTCGCCGCCGACAGTTCGAAGATATGCGGCGCGACGAAATTGCCTGATGGCGCCTCGCCGGCGAGATGCACCCGCCCTTGCTGTTTCATCCGCGCGATATGGGCATCCAGCCGCTGCTTCGCCTCGGCATCGATCACCGGACCGATATGCGTCGACGGCTCGGAGGGATCGCCGATCTTCAATTGGCGCGCGGCGCCGGCGATCATCTCGATCATGCGATCGGCGACATCATCCTGCACGAACAACAGCCGCAGCGCCGAGCAGCGCTGGCCGGCGGAGCGGAACGCCGAGGTCACGACATCGTCGGCGACCTGCTCGGGCAGCGCGGTGGCATCGACGATCATCGCATTGATGCCGCCGGTCTCGGCGATCAGCGGCACGATCGGGCCATCCTTGGCGGCAAGCGTGCGGTTGATCGACCGCGCCACTTCCGTCGAGCCGGTGAAGACGACACCGGCGATCGCAGGATGCGCCACCAACGCGGCGCCGACCGCTCCGTCGCCCTGGACCAGATGCAGCGCCGAGGTCGGCACGCCGGCCTGATGCAGCAGGGTGATCGCCTCGGCCGCGATGCGCGGGGTCTGCTCGGCCGGCTTTGCGATCACCGCATTGCCGGCCATCAGCGCCGCCGTCACCTGGCCGAGGAAGATCGCGAGCGGGAAATTCCATGGCGAGATCGCGACGAACGCGCCGCGACCGTGCAGCTCCAGCACGTTGCTCTCGCCGGTCGGCCCCGGCATCGTCTCGCCACTGCCGAACAGTTTTTGGCCGAGCGCGGCATAGTAGCGGCAGAAGTCGATCGCCTCGCGCACTTCGGAGAGCGCATCGTCGAGGGTCTTGCCGCCTTCGCTTTGCAGCAGGGCGAGGAAATGTGCGCGACGCTGCTCGAGCAGGTCGGCGGCCTTGTCGAGGATCGCTGCACGTTGTGTGGCCGGCGTGGCATTCCAGGCCTTGAAGCCACGGCGTGCCGTGGCGACCGCTGCATTCGCCTGCTCGGTCGTCGACGTCGCGACTGGGTTGGGCGCAGCCTTGCGCTCGGCTGCGATCGCCGAGGTCAGCGCGTCCAGCGCCTTTCGTTCCCCGAACTCGATGCCGTGCGAATTCGAACGCTGCGGCCGATAGAGATCGGCCGGCAACGGAATTCCGGAATGCGTGGCCTTGTTGTCAGCGCCGATGATGTCGGCAGGGCGGCGCAGCAGGTCGACGATCGACACGCGATTGTCCGCGGCCAGCGCCACAAAAGACGAGTTGGCGCCGTTCTCGAGCAAGCGCCGCACCAGATAGGCAAGCAGGTCGCGGTGGCTGCCGACCGGCGCATAGGTGCGGTGGGCGATCTCGGGTCTGTCTTCGCCGAGCTGCGCGTAGAGCGCCTCGCCCATGCCGTGCAGCCGCTGGAATTCGAAGCTGTTGGGATCGTCCGATAGTTCGAGGATAGTCGCGACCGTCAGCGCGTTGTGGGTGGCGAATTGCGGAAACAGCCGCGGCCGCAATGCCAGCAGCTTGCGCGCGCAGGCGACGTAGTTCAGGTCGGTCATCGCCTTGCGGGTGAACACCGGATAGCCGTCGAGCCCGCGCTCCTGCGCGCGCTTGATCTCAGTGTCCCAATAGGCGCCCTTGACCAGCCGCACCATCATCCGGCGGTCGAGCGCGCGTGTCAGTGCATCGATATAGTCGATCACGTCTGCGGCGCGCTTCTGATAGGCCTGGATGGCGAGGCCAAAGCCGCTCCATCCGGCGAGCGACGGGTCGGCGAAGGCCGCTGCGATGACGTCAAGCGACAGCTCCAGCCGATCGGCTTCCTCCGCATCGACGGTGAAGTTGAGGTCGAACGCTTTGGCGCGACGCGCCAGATCGATCAGCTGAGGCACCAGCTCGCTCATCACCCGCATATGGCTGACCGCCTCGAAGCGCGGATGCAGCGCGGAGAGTTTCACCGAGATGCCGGGCCGGTCGGGCAGGGGCTGATCGCCGGCCGCCTTGCCGATCGCGTCGATCGCGCGGGCGTAGGATTCGAAATAGCGGTGGGCGTCGTCGGCGGTGCGCGCGCCTTCGCCGAGCATGTCGAAGGAATAGCGCGAGCCGCGGGCGGTGTGCGATTGTGCCCGCGCCAGCGCCGCCTCGATGGTCTCGCCGAGCACGAAATGGCTGCCCATCAGCCGCATCGCCTGCCGCGTCGCGGCGCGCACCGCCGGTGCGCCGAGCCGCTTGGTCAGCCGGCCGATCGTTCCCTGCGGTGTCTCGCCGGGCTGGATCACGCGCGCCGACATGCCGAGGGCCCAGGCTGAGGCGTTGACCAGGAACGCGCTGGATTTGGTCTCGTGGTTGACGAAGTCGCCCTGGCCGAGCTTGTCCTCGATGAACTGGTCGGCGGTGCGCGCGTCAGGCACCCGCAGCAGCGCCTCCGCCAGCACCATCAGTGCCAGCCCCTCTTTGGTCGACAGCGCGAACTCCCGCAGCATGTCCTCGACCCCGCCGAGCGGATCGTCGTTCGCCCTGATCGCCTCGATCAGGCGGGTCGCGGTGCGGTCGATGCGGGCCTCTGCCTCCGCACCGAGCCTGGAGTCCCGGCGCAGGCGGCCGGCGATGGCGCCGTCGTCGGGGGCATAGGGCGGGCTGAACGGCGGCGGGAGCGGGGACGGGTCTGGCATGGTGGTGGTTCCCTGGGGTTGCACGGGAACACCTACGCGCCCGTGGACCGTAGTTCGATAGACAAATTAGCAGATTTACCTTAGAAAATCAGGACAGACTATCTTGTTGCCGTAGATATGACAGAGATTGACAAGACAGACCGCAAAATCCTCTCGATCCTGCAAGGGGATGGGAGGATTGCCAATGTGGAGCTGGCCGAACGGATCGGCCTGTCGCCGACCTCGGTCGGCGAACGGCTGAAGCGGTTGCAGCGCGACGGCTTTGTCGAGGGCTATGGCGCAAGGCTCAACCCGCACCGGCTCGGGCTCGGCCTGCTGGTGTTTGTCGAGGTGCTGCTCGACAAGACCACGCCGGATGTATTCGAGAAGTTTGCGAAGGCGGTCCAGACCGCGCCGGAGGTGCTGGAGTGTCACATGGTGGCCGGCGGCTTCGATTATCTGGTCAAGGCCCGCGTCGCCAACATGACCGCCTATCGCCGTTTCCTCGGCGAGACCCTGCTGGCGCTGCCGGGCGTGCGCGAGACGCGAACCTACGCGGTGATGGAGGAAGTCAAGCGCGATGCGCCGCTGCCGGTCGGTTGACGGCCGTTCGATGTGATCCACAGCCATGCGCCGGATGTATTGGCATCGTGACGCGCCCGCGATAATCCTGTCGTGCAGGGTAGGGCAGTGGTTCATGGAAGACGCCGATCAGCCGATACGGATCAAGCGAGCCGGGTTTGCCGGTGCGCTTGCCGCGCTCATGCTTGCGCTGCCCTCAGCGGCGCCGGTCCGCGCGGCCGAGCTCAGCTCCGGCATTATGCAACTCTATACCTCGGTCTCGATCTATCCGCCGTCGGCCTCGACGATGACCGTGTGCTACGGCTTCGTCTGCCGGCGCCGCGAGATGCTCGACTTCAACGCAGCCGACAGGGCGGCGCTGAGCAGAATCATGGCCACCGGCCGCGCCAACGCGGCCGCCGAACGCGCGGCCGTGCAAAAGGCGGTGATCTGGTTCGACCGCCGCATGGGGCCGATCCTCGGCACCGACAAGCGCGTGGCGAAGGCGGACTTCCGCGCCAACGACGACAAGCACAATTACGATTGCTGGGACACGACGCGCAACACGACCAGCCTGATGCTGGTGATGCAGTCATGGAATCTGTTCAAGTTCCACGACGTCGGCGATCCCCACTACCGCGGGTTCTCGCTGGGGCAGACGCCGCACAATACCGCCGTTCTGCTCGAACGCGCCACCAAGGTGGAATGGGCCGTCGATCTGTGGCCCCGCGGCTATCTGCAGCCGCCAGACGTCATGACCGTCGCCGAATGGGTGACGGAAGATTGAACGGCCGAGTGTTGCCGCCGCGTGTTCCGTGGTGTTCCACTCCCGTTGATTTTAGGAGTCTGCGTCATCGGTGCTGGAACCGAACCCCAAAGTTCGACACGACGTTCTGCGCCCATCACTTTTCGAGCCAAGTGACGCGGTAAGATTAGCAGCATTCGGTCAAACCCGAGGCTACGATATGCGTCTGCGTCCGACTAGCACCGATGCCGCGACCCGTGGTGTTCGTTTCCAATTGTTGCTGGGGCTTGTGCTGCTGTGGCCGGTGCTTGCCGGCCCGGCTCGCGCCGGCGACGTCGAGGACTGCAACGGGCCGCCGACCGACAAGGCCGAGGCGGCCTGCTCGGCCATCATCGACGATGCCGCGCGCTCCACGGAGGATCGCACCAAGGCTTTCGCGGGCCGCGCGCGGGTCTATATCGGCCGCAACAAGTTCGATCAGGCCTTGAGCGATACCGAGGCTGCGCTGCAGCTGAACCCGCAATTCGTTTCGGCGCTGATCGCGCATGGCTATGTGCAGCAGCGCAAAGGCAAGGCGGATCAGGCCCGCGCCGATTTCGATCGTGCGATCGAGCTCGAGCCGAAGAACCCGTTCGGCTTCCTCGCGCGTGGTAATCTGCGCGCCGATCAGCACGCCTGGAGCGATGCGATCTCGGACTACGACCAGGCGATCACGCTGCGACAGGATCTGCCCGCGGCCCATGTCGGACGGGCGCGGGCCTATGTCGAATCCGGGCTGCCCGATGCGGCGCTGGCCGACGCCAACACCGCGATTGCCGTCAATGCGAACACGCCGAACGCGTTCTACTGGCGCGGCCAGGCCTACCGGCGCAAGGGCGACATCGATCACGCGATCGAGGATTTCTCCCGCGCGATCGCGCAGGCACCGCAGACCGAGCGCAACGCCTATTTCGCCCGCGCCCAGCTCTACAGCGCCAAGGGCGACTACGTCCGCGCCATTGGCGACTTCGATTGGCTGTTGAAGGTTCTTCCCGACAACAAGGAGATCCAGCAGCAGCGCCAGCAGGCGCTCGCGATGCAGGCCGAGCTGGCGAAGGCCGGTGCGGCTCCGCAATCGCCGGCGGCGTCGGCTCCGGCGGCGCGCGGCCGTCCGCTCCAGCCGCGGCCGCGAGCAATCAGCAGATCGAGCAGGCAAAGCAGTTCATCGCGCAGGGCAATTTCGCCGGTGCCATCGGCAGTCTCAGCCAGGTGCTCAGCGGTGAACCGCGCAACGAGACGGCGCTGCGGCTGCGCGCAATGGCCTATTCACGGCTCAGCCGGCTGGCGGAGGCGCGCAACGACTTCAACGATCTGCTCAAGCTCAAGCCGAACGATCCCCAGTTGCTCGCCTTCCGCGCGCTCAATGCCGCAGGCTTGCGGCAGTTCGACGAAGCCACCGCCGACGCCAGCCGCGCCATCACGCTCGACCAGAACAACTCGCTGGCTTACCTGGCGCGGGGCCTCGTCAAGGCGAGCACCGGCAAGGTGCAGGATGCGCTCGCCGATTACGATCATTCGATCTCGCTCAATCCCAAGGAGACGCTCGCCTACACCGAACGCGGCCTCGCTTATTTCGGCCTCAACCAGCTCGACAAGGCGCTGTTGGATTTCGATCAGGCCCTGGCGCTGGTGCCGACCAATCTGGTCGCCAAATCGTGGCGCGGACTTGCGCTGATGCTCAAGGGCCGCGCCGACGAAGGACTGGTCGACATCAACGGGGTACTGGAGCGAAGTCCCAACAATCCGACGGCGCAGCTCGGCCGCGCGCTCGCGATGCTGACCTCGGCGCAATATGACCGCGCCGTCGCCGCCTTCGACCAGATCGTTGCCAGGGCGCCCAACGATCCCTTCGCGCATGTGCTGCGCGCGCGGGCCTATCTCGGGCTGAAGAAGCCGGATGATGCGATGAAGGATCTCAATCTGATCCTGAGCACGCGGCCCGATTATCTGGCCGCGCTGACGCTGCGCGGCATCACCTGGTCGGCGCTGCGCAACTACGACAAGGCGGTCGAGGATCTCGATCGGGCGATTGCGCAGAAGGAGACCGTTGAGGGCCTGTTCGCACGCGCCAAGGCGCACGAGGCGCTCAACCATGCCGACAAGGCGACCGAGGATTTCCGCAAGGCCACCCAGCTCGCGCCGTCGAGCGTGTTCGACGTGCTTGCGCAGGCCGAGTCGAAGCGGAAAATCCAGGAGCTGTCGAAGCGGGTGCCGTGCGGCAGCAGCGGCCAGGGTGGCACCTGCCTGTGACGCGGCGGCCCGGTAGCCGCGACGTCCGCAACGGGAAACAGCAAAGCGCGCGATCGATCGCGGCCGAAAAGTTCAACGTCGTGGCGCGCGGGCATCGTGCCCGCCCCGCCGAACGTCACGTTGTGTAATGTTGGATCGGCCCCCACTCCCGGATGGCGTCCGAGAGTGCGCCGCCGGATCTGGCGCTGACGCGCTAGACCTTCAGGTTTTCGGCGGACGTCTTGCCGCGATTTGCAATTTCTTCGTATTCAACCGACTGGCCTTCATTGAGGCTCTGAAGGCCGGCCTTCTGAACTGCTGAAATATGCACGAAAATGTCCTTGCCGCCCGATGCGGGCTGGATGAATCCGTAGCCTTTGGTCGGGTTGAACCACTTCACTGTACCTTTGGGCATTCCAGTCGTCTCCGCGGAATCAATCGAAAACAGACCAGCCGGTCCCCGCACAAACCGGCTTGTCCGTACCGCACAGGATAGCAGTTTGAAAAAAGCTGGGTAGATCAAACCACGGTGTGTTTTTGCCCGGAAACAACCCGCTTTGCGGGGGTTTGGTGCCGGATTGCCTGTTTCGTGGTCAATTGATGCGCTGCAAAATGGTCGGTTCCGCCGAACCCGAATTGACCAAGCGGCCCCGCGCGCGGGCCGTTCAGCTGCCGCGCGCGGGGGATCGATCGACCGCCTCTCAATAGGTCGCGGAGAGATACTCGACGATCTTGCCGACGTCCGCCTGATCGATCGGCGCACCGTAGACCTTGATCATCTTGGTCACCTCGGCCTGCCAGAAGTCCTTCTTGAACTTCTCGCCCTGCGGCTGGGTCTTGATGTAGTCGGCCGAGTGGCAGCCGGTGCAATTGCTCTGCACCACGTCGAGGTTGGGCCCTGGCTTGAGCGCCGCAGTCTCCTCGGGAAGCGTGTAGTTGACGGGCGCGGCCATCGCAGCTCCGATCGACAGCACGGCGATCGCGGCGAAGGTGAGAAGCAGCTTGCTGGTCATGATGCTTCTCCTCACGCCGCGGTGACGCGCACGGTTTCGACGACGTTGCGCAGATAGCCGGCCGGATTCCACAACGGATCCATCGGCTGGGTATCGCCGGCATTGTTGGTGGCGCGCACTTTCAGTTCCGAGGGTCCGGCCGCGAGTTTCGCCGGCAGCTTCCATTCACGGAACGCGTATTTGCCGAGGTCCTTGCCGAGCTTGGCCGGTGTCCAGCTGTTGCCGCCGTCGGTCGAGACCGTGACCTCCTTGATGCCCTTGCCGCCGTCGAAGGCGATGCCGCGCAGCATGGTGCGGCCTGCTTTGACCTTGGCGCCGTCGGCAACGCTGGTGATGAACGAGCGCACCGTGAAGCGGTTGATCGGAATTGTCGCCTTCGGCGCGGTGCCGGGCTCGACCGCGTTGTTCGGCGTGTCCGGTATCCGGTAGGCGGACTTCATCCAGAAGCCGTCGAACACGCTGTCGATCACGGTGATCTCGTTGAGGTGCTTGACCCAATAGGTGCCGTAATAGCCGGGCACCACGAGGCGGAGCGGGAAGCCGTTGAGGAACGGCAGGTCCTCGCCGTTCATGCCCCAGGCCAGCATCACCTCGCCGTCGCGCGCGTGGTCAATTTCGAGCGCCTTCACGAAGTCCGGCGTCGTCTCCATCACAGGTCCATCCATGCCGTTGAAGGTGACCTGCCTGGCGCCGGCCTGCACGCCGGCCATGTCGAGCACGGTCTTCAGCGGCACGCCGTGCCAGCGCGCGCAGCCCATCGCGCCGTTGCCGAGCTGGCCGCCGGCAACGCGCGGATTGAAGAAGCCGCGGCTGTTGCCCGAGCACTGGTTGACGGCGACGAGTTCAGTGGCCTTCAGCTTGCGGATATCCTTCAGCGACAGCTTCAGCGGCTTGTCGACCTTGCCCTTGATCTCGAGCGTGAACTTGTCCGGATCGAGGTCATAGGGGATGCCGGCGAGGTGATAGCGCACGAAGAACGCATTGTTCGGCGTCAGCGGGCCGTCATTGAAGATCGCAAACGGCGTTTCCAGCTGCGGCGGCCGGCTGGTCAGACCGATCATCGGGCGCTTCTGCGGGTAGCGCACCAGCGGCCGTTCGCCATTGCCGAACGGCAGCGTCACGGTGTCGAGGGCGAAGGCGCCCCTTGATCCCAGCCCCGCCGCCAGCGCGCCCAATCCGGCGCGCTTCATCAAGTCTCGTCGATCGAGCATTCCGCTTCCTCCGAAGCTGTTCTGTCCCGGGCTGGTCATCACCAGGCCCGGATTGCCTTGCGCGCCGTCGCATCATCGACTGCGCGCGGTCACAAATGTCGCACCTGACAACTGCAAGTCAATTGAGCTTTCGCAGCGCTTACCGGCGTTGCATTGCAGTAACGAAAAGCCCCGATCGCATCAGGCGACCGGGGCATTTCGATTCCAGGTAATTGGTTCGATCAGTAGCAGACGTTCACGGTGCGATAGCGATAACCGTAGGGCGTCAGCACCAGGCGGGTGACGTAGCAGCCGGAATCGACGAAGCCGACGGAGATGCCCGGGCCACCCCAGAAGTGATGATGGTACGGATGCCAGAAGAACGGCTTGGCGGAGGCTGCGGTCGGCGCCAACGCGGCGGCAGCAAGCGTTGCGGCAGTCGCGAGGGCAAGCGTGACTTTGCGAAGCATGGTCGTCTCCTTCAGATGCGCGTTGAACGCTGTCGCGGCGCGGTTGCAGTGTTACCCATCGTCCGTCAGTCGCATCCGGGATGGGACGCGTTCGAGCATCGCTGCCGAACGCGCGTTCGGATGTGCGGAAGATCACACTCGAGGTGGGGTGGGGATTCCGGTCAGGCGGCGACGGCGCGGCGGTCGTCGACCAGCGTCGACAGCAGGCGCGTGGTCTCGACCGTGCGCACGGCCATCGGCTCGTTGCGGCCGCGGATCGCAACCTCCTGCGCCGGCAGGGCATCGTCGGCGAGGCCCGCGGTGGCGCGCACCTCGTCGGAGATGACAGCCTCGCAGGCCAGCGCTTTCGTCATGTCCTGCAGCCTTGCCGCGACGTTGACGGCATCGCCGAGCGCGGTGAACACCATGTGGTCGCGATAGCCGATATCGCCGACGATCACCTCGCCGCCATGGATGCCGATGCCGAAGCGGATCGGCTCGCGCAGATCGTGGCTGAGGAACTGGTTCAGCTCGTCGATATTGGCCGAGATCAGCGCCGCTGCGCGCAGCGCCTGGCGGCAGGCATCATGCCGCTCGGTGGTGAGTCCGAACAGCGCCAGCATGCCGTCGCCGATGAACTGGTTCGGCCGCCCGCCGGCTTCCAGCACCGCCTGCGACACCGCGCCGAGGAAACGGTTGACGATGAACACGGTGTCGAACGGCAGCCGCTTCTCGGCAAGCTGGGTCGAGCCGCGCATGTCGACGAACATGCTGACCAGATAACGCTCCTGGCCGACCCGCGCCGGATTGGCGGCGTGCGCGTTCGCCGACATCGTGCTCGGCAGGAACAGCTGGAAGAAGGTCAGGTCGCCGGTCGGGCGCAGCTGGCAGGCGAGCCGGATCGACGGATCGTCGGTGCCGACCCGGTGCAGCACGAAGGCCTCGCGCGGCGACGGCTCGGGCAAGGCGGCGTGATCGCCGATGATGCGGATGCGGCAGGTCGAGCAGCGCGCCCGGCCGCCGCAGACGCTGGCATGCGGAACGTTGTAGCGCAGGCTCGCTTCCAGCACGCTCAGCCCTTTCGGCACCCGCAGCGTGCGGCCGTTGCCATAGGACAGCGCGATCATGCCGCCGCGGCGCTCCAGCAGCGCACGCGCGCCGCGTGCGAGCAGCACGAGGCCGAGCAGGCCGAGATAGCCGATCGACAGCCCGTCGGTGATCTTCTCGAGCATGGCGCCCTGTGCTGCCGTGCCGAGCTTCTGCACCGACAGCTCCTCGCGCCGCCAGTCGGGATCCTGATAGTCCGCCACCGTGGCGCGGCCGGCCTGATAGACGCCGAGCATGGCCAGGGTCGGGATCAGCACGGCCGTCGCGAGCAGGAACGGCGCGGCCCGCTGGAAGAACGCGCGCAGCCGCAGCCAGAAATACAGGCCGATGCAGCCATGCACCCAGGCGATCACCAGCACCGCCAGCATCACCCACAGCCGGTCGGGCGAGGCGATGAAGAAGGTGTACAGCTCCTGCGGGTAGAGCTTCTCGTGCCCGTACAGGGTCTGACCGAGCCGCACGCCGACGACGTGCGCGACGATCAGCATCGGGACGCTGAGGCCGAGCGTGAGCTGCAGCGGCTCGATCGCCTTCCAGTGGAACTCGCGGCGCGAAAAAAGCGCCCAGATGCCGAGCCCGGTGTGCACCAGGCAGGCGGTGTAGAACACGATCGCGACCGGCAGGAACTGCCAGAACTCGGTGTGGTAGTGCACCCCGATCGCCATCGCCTCGGTCGAGATATTGCCGAGCGCGTGGTTGAGGAAATGGCTGATCAGGTAGGCGAACATGATCGCCCCCGTGACGAGGCGCACCTGCCGCAGGCCGACGCCGCGGGCCAAACCTTGGAGATCCTGCAGGTGCTCGCGCGAGGGGGAGGCCATGTGATTCATGATCGGCAAGTCTAGTGCTTAATTCCCGCGCTGAACACCATCGCGGGTCCGGACGGCCGCATTGGCGGGCCGTGCCGAACGTTGACACTCCGTTAAGAGTCGAACAAAAAGCGCGCCGTGACGATAGCCCCTCCCGATAACATCCGCGTTAAGCCGGCCCGTGCGCGCGCGGCGGACTGGCGCGGCGTCATCGCCGTGATCGTTGCGATGACCGCGATGCGGCTGGTCTATGCCCACGCGCTCGATCTGCGCACCGACGAGGCCTATTACTGGACCTGGTCGAAGGAGAACGTGCTGTCCTTCCTCGACCATCCGCCGATGGTCGCCTGGTTCATCCGCTTCGGCACGGCGATCCTCGGCGACACCAATCTCGGCGTCCGGCTCGGCGGCATCGTGGCGATGCTGGCGACCCAGCTGCTGCTTGCCGACATCGTCCGCCGCGCCACATCGGACAATGTCCGCGCCGTGATGCTGGCACTGCTGCTGCCGGAGGCGGCGCTGTATTACGGGCTGCTGATGGCCAAGGTCGCGCCCGACACCGCGCTGATCCCGTTTTCGGTGGCGATGCTGTGGTCGCTGGTGCGGCTCGCGCAGAGCAATGACGGGCGCTGGTGGCTCGCCGCAGGGCTGTTCGCCGGACTGGCGCTGCTGTCGAAATTCACCGCGATCATGTTCGCGCCGGCGGTGCTCGCCTTCGCGCTGGTGCCTGACTGGCGCTGGCGCTGGCTGCGCAGTCCATACCCCTATCTCGCCGCGCTGGTCGCGATCATCGTGTTCTCGCCGGTCTTGATCTGGAACGCGGAGCACGACTGGGCCTCGTTCCGCTTCCAGGCGGTGCGCGCCACCGCCGAGCGCGACCTGACCTTCCGCACACTGGGCGAGTTCATCGGCATGCAGTTCGGCCTGGTCGGCTTCGTGCTGCTGCCGGTGACGCTGTTCGCAACAGTGCTGATGGCATGGCGCGGCTATCTCAGGCGCGAGCCGGTCGCGATCCTGCTGGCGACCGCGGTGCTGGTGCCGTTGATCTACTTCCTCTGGAAGTCCCTGACCTTGCGGGTTGGCGACACCTGGCCGATGTTCCTGTGGCCGGCGGGCTTTGCCGCGGTTGCCATCAATGTCACGCGAATGCCGTTCGAGGGCTGGTCGATCGAGCTCATCAAGTCGACGGTGTATTGGGCAAGGACTGCGATTTCGACCGGCATCCTGTTCGTCGTCTGCGTCTTCCTCTATTACATGTTCGCGCCGTGGAATCTGATCGGCCGCACCGACCCGATCGGCACCGAGGCCGGCTACGACGCCGTGGCCGCGCGCGTGCTGGCGCAGGTGCAGTCGACCGGCGCGACCTGGGTCGCGACCACGGACTATCGCACCTATGCGATGCTGCGCTGGATGCTGCGCGGGAAGCTGCCGGTGATCGAGGTCAACGAGCGCGGACGCTTCCAGGGCTTTGCCGATCCCGGCATGGACAAGATCCGCGATCACACAGGCATCTATGTCGGACGCGAGCCCGAGAACAATCTGCCGCTATGGAGCGAGACATCAGCGGTCCGCCAGCCGCTGGAGCGCGTGACGCGGAGCTGGCGCGGCATGGCGATGGACACCTATGCGCTGGAGATGATCACTGGCTGGACCCCAAATCTGTCGCCGCCGCCCGACACCACCTTCTTCCGCTGGCGCGTGCTGGCGATGCATCTGGAGCCTTGCGAGATCACCTTCTCCCCTTGTGGGCGAAGGTGGCAGCCGAAGGCTGCCGGATGAGGGGTATGTCTCCGCGGGCACAGTGCATGTGGATGGATACCCCTCACCCAAGCGAGTTCGTGATGAGCACTTGAGCCGCCCTCTCCCACAAGGGGAGAGGGCGCAGCAACTGACATCGCGTGATCGTCGCATTCGTAGGGGCGGGCAAAGCGCAGCGTGCCCACCACATCTTGCGTTACTGTTGATGGTGCGCACGCTGCGCTTTGCCCACCCTACACGCTACTCCGCTTCCTCGCGCTTGCGGATCAGGTCCTTCGCCAGATCGGTCAGCGCCGGGCGCGGCAAAGCATTGAAGGGCAGCGGGCGGGTGACGTCGATCGCGGCGAGGCCGAGGCGGGCGGTCAAGAGGCCGTTGAGCATGCCTTCACCGAGCCGCTGCGAGAGTTTTGCCGCGATACCGTGGCCGAGCATCTGCTGGATCAGGCTATCGCTCGCGGCCATGCCGCCGGTGATCGCCAGATGCGCGATGACGTGGCGCAGCAGCCGGATCATGCCGAGCGCGCCGGGCCGGCCGCCATAGAGCCGCGCCAGCTGGCGGATCATCCGCAAGCTCGCCACGAACACGAACAGCACGTCGAACAGCGCGCGCGGGCTGACCGCAGTGACGACCGAGACGCGCTGCGCGGCAGATGACACCAGCCGCCGCGCCTCCTCGTCGAGCGGCGTCATCAGCTCGCGCTCGGCGAGGCGGATCATGTCGGCGCCGTCGATGATGTCATCGGTGTGGCTCTGCAGCGCGCTGCGGGCGCGGGCGAGCTGCGGGGTCTGGTGCGCGAGCTTGAGCAGATCGACAACGATCGCGCGGCTCGCGGCGCGGTCGTCGCTGATCAGCACCTCTCTAGCGCGCCGATGCAGCTTCTCGATGGTCGCAAGCCGCGCCAGGCCGACCAGTTCGCGGGTGGTGACGACGGCCAGCGCCACTGCGGCGATGACGGCGAGCGCCAGCCCGAGCACGCCGAGACCTTCGTTGCGCGCGAACAGATCCTCGACCAGATTGAGCACGCCAAGCCCGGTCCCGAGCACCACGAGGCCGGCGACCGCGCTCCAGAACAGCGTGCCCCAGCGGAAGCCGCGCCGTGCCGGCAGCAGCGGCGTATCTGTTGGCACCGGCAGCTGTGCCGGCTCGGCCTCGCGCACGATCTGGATCGTGCCGCGGGTGAGGCGGCCGGCCTCGTCCGGATCCATCACGACCACGCCGGGATCGTCGAGCTTGAACGTCGCCGGCCGCCGCGGGGGCGTCTTCTCGTTCATTGCAGTCTGTCTCCGATCAGGAACTGGAGGGCGCGGTCAAGGCGGATGTGGGGCAGCGCCGGCTCCGCGTCGCCGTTTCGTTCCAGCTTCGGTGGGCGGAAGCGCAGGAAACGATAATCGGCCGCCTCGGCGTCCGAACTGGAGAGGCCGCGGAAGCCGCCGTTGAACAGCTCCTCCGGATTGTCGGGCAGGTCGCCGGGAAAGGTCGCGACTTCGGTCTCGCCGTCGAGCCGCTCGCCGTTGGCGACCTCGCCGGGGGCCGGGGTGCCGAGGATCGACGGCAGCCGATCGCGGCCGCGTGCGACCTGCGCTTCGCGGGTGGCGCGCACCGCAGCGAGCGCCACCACGTCGATGCCGGCGCCGGCATATTCGGCACGCTCGGCGGCTTTCGCCACGATCCGCCGCAGCACGGCTTCGAGGCGGTCGTGGCTCTGATGGTGCAGATGGTCGGCCTTGGTCGCCGCGAACAGGACGCGGTCGATGCGCGGCCGGAACAGCGCGCTCAGGATCGTGCTGCGGCCGATCCGGAAGCAGTCGAGGATGCCGGCGAGCGCGGCCTCGAGGTCGTGCAGCGCCTCGGGGCCGGCGTTGAATGCGGCGGGCGCATCGGCTAGCACGATCTGGCGATCGAGCCGCGCGAAGTGATCGCGGAAGAACGGCCGCACCACGACGTCCTTGTAGGCCTCGTAGCGCCGTCGCATCATGGCCCACAGGGAGCCGTCCGGCGCGCTGCCGTCGATGGGCATGTCGAGCGGTGCAAAGGTCAGCGCCGGCGTGTTGGCGAGGTTGCCCGGCATCAGGAAGCGGCCGGGCGGCAGCAGGCTCATCGCAAAGCGTTCGTCGCGGCAGGCGCGCAGATAGTCGGTGAACAGCTTTGCTTCGGCGAGCGCGGCCTGCTCGTCCTCCTTGCCCTCGGGCTTCAGCGTCGCGAGATGCGCGTGCCATGGCGCGGCGAGCTTGGCGCGCAGCGGCTCGCGCGACAGCGCAAGGCTCTCCGCCGACCATTGCTCATAGCTCTTGTTGAGCAGCGGCAGGTCGAGCAGCCATTCCCCGGGATAGTCGACGATATCGAGGGTGAGTTTGCGGTCCGCGCCATTTTGCCGCTGATACTCGATCACCAGGCGGAGCTCGGAGATGTCGCTGGTCGAGCTCGGCCATGTCCGCTCCTCGATCAGGGTGCGGACATGGTTCTCATAGGCAAAGCGCGGCACCGCATCGTCCGGCTGCGGGGCGAGATAGGCGCGCGCGATCCGCCCAGAGGCGTAGGCCTCGAACACCGGGAAGCGGCCGCCGCGGGTCAGCCCGTGCACCAGCGCGGTGATGAACACGGTCTTGCCGGCGCGCGACAGGCCGGTGACGCCGAGCCGCAGCGTCGGGTTGAACAAACCCCCGCCATAGTCGCGCAGCGCCCGCGCCGAGAGACGGGCTTCCTCGACGATATCTCGAAACCTGGGGGGCATGGAGGGTTGACGAAGACCCGGCAAGAGGAGCCAAAGGGCGGAGATCACCCGCAAGGTGGCGATTATCGGGCCGAAATCAAGCTTCACATTTCCGGCGCCTTTGCAGGCCAGGGGATTGCAACAGGATTGAACGCGCCGCGGCGCTCGCGCTACCCATATCTATCGGCACACAGGAAAGCCTGCATGACGGTCTTCCGCCTGAAGCAACTCGCCTCGAGCTCGATCCACGCGGCCGGCGCCGCATTGTGGAACTACGACCGCGCCGAGCTGATCGCCGACGGCGTCGTTCACCTCGTCGGCATCGCTTTCGGGCTGGTGGCCGCCACTGCGCTGATCGTGCTGACCGCGGTCTATGCCGGCCCGTTCGATGTTGCCGTGGTGTCGGTCTATGTCGCCGGCCTGCTCGCGATGCTGACGCTGTCGGCGACCTATAATCTCTGGCCGGTGTCGCGCGCCAAATGGGTGCTGCGGCGCTTCGATCACTCCGCGATCTATCTCTTGATCGCCGCGACCTATACGCCGTTCATCGTGGAACTAAAGGAAAGCTATTTTGCGATTGCGCTCTTGGTCGGTGTGTGGTGCGTCGCGATCGTCGGGATCTGGCTCAAGCTCCGTTATCCCGGCCGTTTCGACCGGCTCTCGGTCGGGCTTTACCTTGCGATGGGCTGGAGCGGCATCATGCTCTACGACCGCGTCGTCAAGGCGCTGCCGACGATGGCGCTCGGCTTCGTGCTGGCCGGCGGCATTCTCTACAGCCTCGGCGTGATCTTCCACTCCTGGCGGCGGCTGCGCTTCCAGAACGCGATCTGGCACTGCTTCGTGCTGTGTGGCGCCGCCTGCCACTACACGGCGGTATTCGACGTCATGCTGGCGAGCTGAAGGTCTCGCCATCCGCCGCGGATGGGCTATCATGTTTCGTGATAGGCCCGTTCAGCCCCTCACCGTCACCCTGAGGAGCCGCGTAGCGGCGTCTCGAAGGGTCGACGGCCACCAGCCGGGCCGTCCTTCGAGACGCGCTCCGCGCTCATCAGGATGACGGGAGGCGCAGGGTTGGGTGAGCAAATCGACAGCGAGCAAGCAAAGATATCGGGAGGACGGCCATGCAGGTGGCAGGTAAAGTGGTGGTGGTCACCGGCGGTGGCAATGGCATCGGCAAGGCGCTGTGCGAGGCGTTCCATGCCGCGGGCGCAGCCAAGGTCGTGGTGGTCGACCTCGATCATGCCGCGGCCGAAAAGGTCGCAGGCTCGGTCGGCGGCGCCGCTTTCAAATGCGATGTCGGGCAGGAGAAGAACGTCCTGCATGTGATCGAGGAGACCGAGCGCATGTTCGGCCCGATCGCGCTGTTCTGCTCCAATGCCGGCATCGGCGGCGGCTTCGATCCGCTGTCGAAAAACGCCGGCGGCACCTCGGACGAGCCGTGGTCGCGAAGCTGGGCGATCCATGTGATGGCGCATGTCTATGCCGCGCGGCATCTGGTGCCGCGGATGAAGGCGCGCGGCGAGGGTTATTTCCTCAACACGATCTCCGCCGCGGGCCTGCTGTCGCAGGTCGGCAGTCCCGCTTACTCGACCACCAAGCACGCCGCAGTCGGCTTTGCCGAAAACCTCGCGATCTCGCACCGCGCCGACAACATCAAGGTTTCGATCCTCTGCCCGCAAGGCGTCGACACCAACATGCTGCGCTCGATCCCGAAGGGGCCGCAATCCGGCGACGGCGATCTCACCGCCGAGCAGGTCGCGCAGGACGCGCTGAAGGGCATCGAGCAGGAGAGCTTCCTGATCCTGCCGCACCCGCAGGTGCTCGGCTACATGCGCAAGAAGACCGAGAACTACGACCGCTGGATCGGCGGCATGGCCAAGATCCAGGCCAAGATGCGCGAGGCTTACGGGAAGTGAGACCCGTAGCCCGGATGGAGCGCAGCGCAATCCGGGGCGGGCGTCGTCGCGTGAATCCCGGATTTCGCTGCGCTCCATCCGGGCTACAATACTGATTGCGCAACTCGCTGCGACGTGGGGTGAGCACATTGGTCAGGCTCCCTCCCCCGCATCCGCCAAGAGGCTTCGGCGGACAAGAGGGGGGAGGGAACCCTTCCGCCGGTGCCATTCTCATTTGTGCGGGTGTCCATCGCGTGATCAGCGCAATTGGCTCGCGAAATCGGATTGATCGTCAGCCTAGCCTCACTCCTTGCCGAGCTGCGCAATCTTTTCGCGCAGATAAGCGTCCATCAGATCGGGCGCGGAGGCGCCGAACATCCTGATGCGGCCGGTGTGCAGCAACAGCAGCAGGCCGGTGGCGTGGGCGAAGCAATCGACCATCACGGTGTTCGCCTTCTGCTTCGACGCACCGAGTGCTTCGGCCGCCTCGGCGATCGGATGCAGCGCGGCCTCCAGCGCGGCGTTGAGCACGTAGTCGCGGTCGTGGCCGAGCCCGGCCGGCTTCATGCCGCCGCGGAACAGATAGAAGCCGAGATCGAGGTCGCGCGGGTTCTCAGCATAATAGCGGAAGAAGCCCATTCCCGCGGCGTGCAGCCTCTGCTTGGCGCCGCGCGTGGTCGCGACCGCCGTGCTGACGGCTTGCCCGAGCGAGGCCAGCGATTGCCGCAGCACCTCGGCATAGATTGCTTCCTTGGAATCGAAATGGAAATACAGCGCCGCCGGCGTGTAGCCGGCGCGCGTCGCGATCGCCCGCAGGCTCGCGCCCTCGAGGCCTTCTTCGGCGAACACGCTGCGCGCCGCATCCAGGATCAGCTCCCGCTTGTGGCGGCTGACCGCCTCCTTCCTGCTCTCGCGCATCTGCATGTCCGGTTCGATTCCGTTCTTGACTCAATTCTAACAGTGTTCAATAATTTAACAACATTCAAATAAATGAGCAAGGGAGAGCGCCATGCTGATGACGGCTGCGGACTACCGGGACTCCCTGCGCCGCTACAAGCCACGGGTTTTCGTCAATGGCCAGGCCGTGGCGAGCGTCGCGGACGAGCCGTTGCTGGCGCCGGGCGTCGCCGGCGTCGGCGTGACCTACGATTTCGCGCACCGGCCTGAACACGTGCCGATCATGACGGCGCGGCAGGGCACGTCGGGCAAGACCGTCAACCGCATGCTCCACATCAATGAGCGCTCGCAGGACCTGCTCGACAAGCTCGAGGCGGTGCGGCTGGTGTGCCGGACATCGGGCTGCGCCCAGCGCTATCTCACCCATGATGCGCTGAACGGTCTCTATCAGGCGACCAGGCTGACCGACGATCGCCATGGCACCGACTACAGCCAGCGCTTCCTCAACTATCTGCACCAGGTGCAGGACCAGGACCTCACGCTCGGCGTCGCCATGACCGATGCCAAGGGCGATCGCTCCAAGCGGCCAGGCCTGCAGGCCAATCCGGACGTCTATGTCCACATCAAGGAGCGCCGCCGCGACGGCATCGTGATCCGCGGCACCAAGGCGATCGTCACCGGCGCGCCGTACATGCACGAATTCCTGGTCATGCCGTGCCGCACCCACGCGCCCGACGACAAGGATTTTGCGGTGTGCTGCGCCGTGCCGGTCGATGCACCCGGCGTCACCATCGTCGCGCGTCCCGCCGGCCGGCCCGGCGACGCCTCGGCAAAGTTCTCGGCGAAGTATGGCCAGTCGGTCGGCGTCGTGATGTTCGACGATGTGTTCGTGCCGCACGACCGCGTGTTCCTCGCCGGCGAGACCGAGGAGGGCGGTTTCCTCACTACCTCCTATGCTACGCATCACCGCCACTCCTGCATCGGTGCGCGCGCCGGCTTCGGCGATCTCCTGATCGGCGCCGGTGCTCTGATGATCGAGGCCAACGGGCTCGATGCCGAGAAGCACGCCCATATCCGCGAGGCGATGGTCGAGCTCATCACCATCACCGAGAGCTTTTACGCCTGCGGCGTCGCGTCATCGGTCTACTGCACCAAGGACCCGGCCGGCTCGGTGATGCCGGATGCGGTGTTCTCCAACATCGGCAAACTCTTGTTGGCGACCAAGATCTACGACATGCACCGCGTGGCGCATTACGTTTCGGGCGGCCTGATCGTGGCGCTCCCGGGTCCCGACGAGGACCACAATCCCGAGACGCGCGCCTCGCTCGCCGCCGTGATGGGCGGGCGTCCGGATATTCCCGCCGAGCAGCGCGCCGAGGTGGCGCGGCTGATCGAGGACCTCACCGTCTCGCACGAAGCCGGCTGGTATTCGGTGATCTCGCTGCACGGCGGCGGCTCGCCGGAGGCGATGAAGCGCGAGATCTGGCGCAACTATCCCGTGATGGAGAAGGCCGAGCTGGTCGAGAATCTGCTCGGCCGCGGCCTGGTCGACGACGGACAGCAGGTGTCGAAACAACCCGGCCGCTGCTGCGCCACCGGCTGCGAAGTGCCGGCGCCGCCGGCGGTGGAGCACGAACCCGCCCTCGTAAGGTGAGCAACTGGACGGGCTCCCTCCCCCCTTGCGGGACCGCAAGGGGGAGAGAGGGGTAAGCCCCGGGCGAGACGATTGCCGCAAGTTTTCCGTTCGCAATCTCAATCGCGCGCGTAGAGACTCATATCGAGAGTGTGCCGTGTGGCACCCCTCTCCCTAACCCTCCCCCCGCATCCGCCTTCGCCAAGAGGCTTCGGCGGACAAGAGGGGGGACCCAGCCGCAAGTGCCTCCCTAACGAGTGGGTGAAGCCAGAGTGCTTGCGCAGCTGACTGCTTCGCAAGCGATGACGGAGCCGCGTTCGCCTTCAGCTTTTCTGCGTATAAAGCAGCGGCACTGCGGAATCGACCATCACCTCGATCAGGCTGGCGCCTTGATGTGACAGTGCACGCTTATAGGCGCCCGGCAGCTCCGCCGATTTCGTCACCCGCATTGCGTCGCAGCCCATGCCTTCGGCGAGCTTGACGAAATCGATGCCGGGTAGATCGAGGCCCGGCACGTTGCGCACCTGCATCACCTGGCTGAACGAGCGCATCGCGCCGTAGCCGGAATTGTTCATCACGACGACGGTCAGCGGCAGCTTGCGCTGCGCTGCGGTCCACAGCGCCTGGATCGAATACATCGCCGAGCCGTCGCCGATCAGGCAGACCGTGCGCCCCGTGCTGCGGCCGAGCGCCATGCCGACCGCGGCCGGCAGGCTGTAGCCGAGGCCGCCGCTCGCCATGGTGTAGAAGCTGTCCTGGCCGCGCATCGGCATCGCCTTCTGCATCAGCGGGCGATGCGACGGCACCTCCTCGACCAGCGCATCATGCGGACCCATCGCGGCCGAGAGCGCGTGCAGCGCGTATTCGGCGGGGATCGGATCGCCGGCCGCGGGCCCCGGCGGCAGGATGCGGCCCGCCGGTGCGGTGCGCCTGGTCTCGGGCAGCAGCGCGAGCAGCGCCGACAGTGCCGGCTTCATCGTCGCGACGATGCTGTGGCCGGTCGGCGTCATTGCGGCGGCATCGGGATCGTCGGTGATCTGGAAGATCGAGGTCGCACCGTCGAAGATCGCGGCGTGGCCCTCGACATGGAAGGTGAACACGGGTGCGCCGACCACGACGACAAGATCGTGCTCGCGCAACGCATCGGAGAGCTGGCCAGGGGCGGCATGCAGGAAGCCGGCAAACTGCGGATGGCGTTCCGGAAACGAGCAGCGCGCCGAGAACGGGCTGGCCCAGACCGCAGCCTTGGTCTTCTCGGCGACGTCAACCATGAGATCGACGGCTTGCGCGCGATCGACGGCGGGGCCGACGACGAGGGCAGGGCGCTTCGCCTCGCCGAGCGCTGCCACGAGCGCCTGCATCGCCGCTGCATCCGGGCCGATTTCGCGGCTGACCTGGCGCGCGTCGAGCGCCTGCGTCGCGTGCGCCCAGTCGTCGATCGGCACCGAGACAAAGGTCGGCCCGCAGGGCGGCTGCATCGCGACGTAATAGGCGCGCGCGATCGCGGCCGGCACGTCCTCGGCGCGCGCCGGCTCGACCGCGAACTTGACGTAGGGCCTGGGAAATTCCGAGGCGCGCTCGGCATAGAGGAAGGCCTGCAGCGGCATGATCGAGCGCGCCTGCTGACCGGCGGTGATCACCAGCGGGGTCTGGTTGCGATAGGCGTTGTAGATATTGCCGAGCGCATTGCCGACGCCGGCCGCCGAATGCAGATTGACGAAGCCGGCATTGCGGGTCGCCAGCGCATAGCCGTCGGCCATGCCGACGACGGACGCCTCCTGCAGGCCGAGCACGTAATCGATGTCCTCGGGCCAGTCGCTCAGGAACGGCAGCTCGGTCGAGCCGGGATTGCCGAACACCTTCCTGATGCCCCACGCGCGCAGCAGGCCGAAGGTGGCGTCCTTGACGGTGACGGTCTTGCCTTTGGCGGCGGGTTTGCGCGACGACATCGGGCGGCTCCCATTTCTGTCTTGTTCGGTTCCGTCATTGCGGACAGCAAGAGCGGACAGGCAATCCACCTGTCGATGGATTGCCTGGCGATGTCAAGCCGCCGCACCCATGGTTGCCGCGGCAACGGCCTGAAATGTTCAGTTCACGTCGTTCCGCGCAAAGCCTGCGCCTTTGGTGCGAGCGGAGCGAGCCTCGAAGGATGCGTGGCCCGAGTGGGGCCGTGCATCCTTCGAGACGCCGCTTCGCGGTTCCTCAGGATGACGGGATGACGTTTCGCGATGGCCCCTAATTGGCCTTCTGCAACGCCGCGGTCTGCTTGGCGAGCTGCTTGTCGAAATCCTGCTCCAGCCCCGCGACATAGCTGGCGTTTTCGCCCGGCTTAACGAACGGGTTCGGCGCGCCGTCCTTCATCTGCGCGCGCTTGGCCTGCATGTCGTAGACTTCGGGATGCGGCCCGAGCAGCACGTCGACCTTCATCGCCTTGACCTTGGCGAAGGTCGCGCGATAGTCGTCGACGATGCCGGGATAGGTCGGGCGGCCGATCAGCCGGTTCAGCGCCACCGTTCCGCTGCAGAAGAACAGCACATTGCGGGTTTGGTTGCCGTCCTTGACCGTCATCTCCCAGCTCGTGCAGCCGGGCGAATGGCCGGGCGTCGCATGCGCGGTCAGCGTTACGTCGCCGAGCGTCACCTTGTCGCCTTCCTTGACGGTGCGGTCGACCTTGACCGGCGTAAAGGCAAGATCGGCGTTGCTCTCGTCACCCGGATAATAGCCGCCCTCGAGCAGCGGCTTGTCACGCTCGCCGGCGATCATTTGCGCGCCGGTCTCCTGCTTGATCTCGGCAAAGCCGCCGGTGTGGTCGAGATGGGCGTGGCTGTTGAGGATGATCTTGATGTCGCCTTCCTTGAAGCCGAGCTTGGCGATGTTGTCCTTGATCATGCCGGTCGACTGCTGCATCGCCGTATCCATCAGGATCAGTCCTTGCGACGTCCTGATGATGTAGACGGCGATGCCGTCGGTACCGACGTAATAGATATTGTCGATCAGCTGGAATGGCTCGAACGGCGCCGTCCATTTCTTCATGACCGTGGCCATGAAATCCTTCAACGTCTGTGCTTGCGCACCGGTTGCGATCAGCGCGAGCGCGCACAGCGCGGCTGCGATCGTCCTCATGGTTGCCTCCCTGCCTGTTGTTGTTCGTGCACGGGCCGCACTATGCGTGCGGGCAACGCGGATCGCAAGCGCCGGAGGCACCCGGCCGGACAGGCGGATCGCCGTCCTGTGCGACGCGCGGTGCGGCTCCGCTTGCGTCGGGCAGCCACAATCCATGGGGGGCATGAGATTCGGATCGGCGGACACGATGCCAATGGGCCGGACTGGGACGCCGACTATATCGTTCGCGAGCAGCCGGCAAGCCAGTGCCGGAGTGACGGGAATGCGCGACGCGCGATCGGTCGCACAGCTTGGTGAAGAAACATGGCTCTCGGCATCAAATTCAGCGCGGCACGGTGCGCGCCGGGCGCGTAGGTGGTGCCGGAAGCGGCGTCATTTATGCCCGGTTGAAGCTGGCGCCGCGCTCGGACAACACCTTCTCGGCTTTCGGCGTCAACTCGTAGAGGTCGCCGTCCTTGGCGACGTAGCCTTCCTTGATGAGCCGGTCGACCTCGCCCTGCACGTCGTCGGCAAAGGCAATGGATTGCGCGATGTCGCGGAGAACCGCGACCTGTTCGTCTCTAAGCATGGCGTCCTCCGTCAGGGCGGGGAAACGCGCAGGCCGGCTTTCGGTTCCAGCGGACAGCCGAAACGGGGTCAGACCATCTGGCGCAGCAGGGCGAGCAGGCGGCCGCACTCGTCGTCAGTGCCGACGGTGATGCGCAGGAAATCCTCGATCCGCGGCTTCTGGAAGTGCCGAACCAAAACTCCGCGCTCGCGCAGCTTGGCGGCGAGATCGGCGCCGCGATGGCCGCCATGGCGGGCGAACACGAAATTCGCATGCGATGGCAAAACCTCGAAGCCCAGCTCAGCGAGGCCGCGGGTGAGCGCCTCGCGGCTTCGGATGATGCGTTGCCGCGTCTCGTCGAACCATGCCTCGTCATCGATGGAGGCGACTGCGCCTGCGATCGCAAAGCAATCCAGCGGATAGGAGTTGAAGCTGTCCTTGACCCGCTCCAGCGCCTCGATCAGCGGGCGCTGGCCGATGGCGAAGCCGACGCGCAGGCCCGCCAGCGCGCGCGACTTCGACAGCGTCTGGATCACCAAGAGATTGTCGTGGCGCGCGACCAGCGGCACGGCGCTCTCGGCGCCGAAGTCGACATAAGCCTCGTCGACCACCACCAGCCGGTCCGGCTGCTCGGTGACCAGCGCCTCGATCGCCGCGCGCGGCAGCGCGATGCCGGTCGGCGCGTTGGGATTGCACAGCAGGATGGCGCTGCCCGGGCGCCGGTAGTCGGCAAGGTTGATCCGCATCGCGGCATCGAGCGGCACCACCTCGTAGTTGATGCCATAGAGGCGGCAATAGACCGGGTAGAAGCTGTAGGTGATGTCGGGGAACAGCAGCGGCTTGTCGTGCTTCAGCAGCGCCGGAAAGGCGTGCGCCAGCACCTCGTCCGAGCCGTTGCCGACGAACACCTCGTCCGCCGTCACGCCGTAGCGCGCCGCGATCGCCTCGCGCAGCGCGGTTGCGCGCGGGTCCGGATAGAGCCGCAGGCGATCGGTGGTCGCGGTGATCGCTGCCACCGCGCGCGGTGACGGCGGGTAGGGGTTCTCGTTGGTGTTGAGCTTGACGAGGCCGTCGATCTTCGGCTGCTCGCCGGGCACGTAGGGCGACAGATTGTGGACGACCGAACTCCAGAAGCGACTCATGATTCCGTGATCCGTGGCTGAATGCGATCACAGTAAAGGATAGGAGACGCCGGCGAAAGCCGGCGCTTCATCTCGTGCCGCAATCAGGCGTTACCAGGTCGCCGTGCCCTTCATGGTCGGCTGGCCCTCGGCATTGGCGGTCCATAGCTCCATGCCGCTGTCCTTCTCGTTGGCATTGATCGAGAACTCGCTGCCCTCGAACAGCGGCTGCACGCCGCGATAGGTGAGCTTCTTCGGTGGCTTGCCGCCGCGGAGTTTCGCGGCGAGCTCGACGATGAAGGAGGCCTGTAGCGGACCGTGGAAGATCAGGCCCGGATAGCCCTCGACCTTGGTGACGTAGTCGCGATCATAATGGATGCGGTGGCCGTTGAAGGTCAGCGCCGAATAACGGAACAGCAGCACCGGGTCGGAGACATGGCTCTCGCGATGCTGGGCGACTGGCGGTGGCGGCGCCTTGGCGGGCGCAGCCGTCGATGTGCTCGTCATCTCGCGATAGACGATGTCCTGCCGCTCGCGCACCGCAAGTCCGCGTGGCGTCGTCACCTCGTGATTGACCGAGACGAAGCACAGCGTGCCTGTCGAGCCCGACTTCACGGTGACGTCGGCAATCCTGGAAGTCCGCTTGGCGTCGTCGCCGATCCGCAAGCTGTCGAAGAATTCGAGCTCGCCGCCGGCCCACATCCGGCGCGGCAGCGGGACCGGCGGCAGGAAGCCGCCGCGGGTCGGATGGCCGTCGGGGCCGAGTTGCGACATCGGGAACACCGGCTGCGCCAGGCACCAATGCGTGGTCCACGGCGCGGCATCGCCGGCCTTCGGCTCGCCGATCTCCTGGAACAGCGTCGCGCGCAACCCCATCACGAGATATTTGGTGACGACGTCGGAGGCCTCCGTGGTCTTGCCGATCCACTGGCGGAGATGATCGAGGTCGAGTTTATCGGTCATGACTGTCTTGCCCGGGCAGGAGGGATTTCAAGGACGTTTGGTGCGCTCGCCGATCGCGGGCACCTTGCCGTAATGCCTGTCCTCGCCGACCACGATCGCGGCCGGCGCCGGATAGCTGACCTTGCCGTTCGGGGTGTCGACCTCGATGCGGCGCAGATGCGGATGCCTGGCCAGATCGTCCATGCTGTTGACCTCGGCGAAGGCGATGTCGGCCTCGGCGAGCTTGGCCAGCAACTCCTCGCGCGTCAGCCTGCCGAAGCTGTCGCTGACGATTCCGTCGGTCAGCGTGCGGTTGCGCACGCGCTCGACCATGTTGGCGAAGCGCGGGTCGTCGGGCAGGCCCGGCTGTCCCAGCACCTTGGCGCACAGCGTCTTCCACTCGCGCTCGCTCTGGATCGAGATCAGGATCTCCTTGCCGTCCTTGGAGCGGAATACGCCATAGGGCGCGATCGAGGGATGGGCGAGGCCGATGCGTTTCGGCGACTTGCCGTCCTCGGCATTGAGCAGCGGCACGGTGAGCCAGTCGGCCATCACGTCGAACATCGAGATCCGGATATCGGCGCCCTGACCGGTGCGGCCGCGGCCGATCAGCGCCTCGAGGATCGCGGCATGCGCGGTGGCGCCGGTCGCGACGTCGACGATCGACATGCCGACCCGCGAGGCGCCCTCGGGGCCGCCGGTGATCGAGGCAAGGCCGCTCTCGGCCTGGATCAGGAGATCATAGGCCTTGCGGTCGGCGTACGGGCCGGTGTCGCCATAGCCCGTGATCGTGCACATGATCAGCTTTGGATAATCCTTGCGCAGCCGCTCGCGCGAGAAGCCGAGCTTGTCCATCGAGCCCGGCTTCAGGTTCTGCAGCAGCACGTCGGCGCCTGCGATCAGCTGTTCCAGCTGCGCGCGGCCTTCCTTGGTGGCGAGATCGACCACGGCGGAATCCTTGCCGCGGTTGAGCCAGACGAAATAGCTGCTCTGGCCCTTCGCCGCGGCGTCGTAGCCGCGGGCGAAGTCGCCCTCGGGCCGCTCGATCTTGATGACATGGGCGCCGGCATCGGCCAGGCGTGACGAGCAGAACGGCGCGGCAACCGCCTGTTCGACGGCGATGACGGTCAATCCCTCAAGCGGCAGCATGATCGGAGAACTCAATAGGAGCGGGGCATGCCGAGCACATGCTCGGCGACGAAGGACAGGATCAGATTGGTCGAGATCGGCGCCACCTGGTAGAGCCGGGTCTCACGGAATTTGCGCTCGACGTCGTATTCCTCGGCGAAGCCGAAGCCGCCGTGGGTCTGCACGCAGGCATTGGCCGCTTCCCAGGAGGCATCCGCCGCCAGCATCTTGGCCATGTTGGCCTCGGCGCCGCAGTCGAGCCCTGCTTCGTATTTGCGGGTCGCTTCCTTCACCATCAATTCCGCCGCGCGCATCGAGGCGTAGGCCTTGGCGATCGGGAACTGGATGCCTTGATTTTGGCCGATCGGCCGGCCGAACACGCTGCGCTCCTTGGCGTAGTTGGTGGCCTTGGCGATGAACCATTTGGCATCGCCGACGCATTCGGCGGCGATCAGGATGCGCTCGGCATTCATGCCGGAGAGGATGTAGCGGAAACCCTTGCCTTCCTCGCCGATCAGGTTCTCCGCCGGCACCTTCATGTCGGTGAAGAACACTTCGGTCGTGGCGTGGTTCATCATGGTGCGGATTGGGCGGATTTCGAGGCCCTTGCCCTTCACCTCGCGCATGTCGACGATGAACACCGAGAGCCCGTCGGTGCGCTTTCGCGATTGCTCCTTCGGCGTGGTGCGCGCCAAGAGGATCATCAGGTCGGAATATTCGGCGCGGCTGGTCCAGATCTTCTGGCCGTTGACGACGTAATGATCGCCGTCGCGGCGCGCGAAGGTCTTCAGCGACGAGGTGTCGGTGCCGCTGGTCGGCTCGGTGACGCCGAACGCCTGCAACCGCAACTCGCCGGTCGCGACCTTCGGCAGATATTTGGCCTTCTGCGCGTCATTGCCGTGCCGCAGCACGGTGCCCATCGTGTACATCTGGGCGTGGCAGCCGCCGCCATTGCAGCCGGCGCGCTGGATCTCTTCCAGGATCGCCGCCGCTGCGGACAGCTTCAGGCCCGCGCCGCCATATTCCTCGGGGATCAGCACCGAGAGATAGCCGGCTTCCGTCAGCGCATCGACGAATTCCTTCGGATAGGCCATCTGGCGGTCGAGCTTGCGCCAGTATTCGCCGGGAAACTGCGCGCAGAGTTTTGCCACCGCGTCGCGGATGTCGGTGTAGTCGTCGGTGTGTTGATCGTGTGCGGTCATTGTTTCTGTCTTGCCGAGAGGTTGCGCTTGACGCGGACAAAGCGCGCCCGCTGTTGTGGGGGCCCGGTAAACTCCCTATGCTGTTTTGTTATAGCGTATGAACCTGCCTTCCAGGATTGGCAAGTATGGATTTCCGCCAGCTTAGGACCTTTGCGTGCGTCGCGGAACTCGGGAGTCTGAGCAAGGCATCCGATACCTTGCGGGTCGCGCAGCCGGCGCTGAGCCGGCAGATCAAGCTCCTGGAGCACGAGCTGCGCACCGAACTGTTCACGCGCAACGGACGCGGCATGGTGCTGACCGACGCCGGCCGGCTGCTGCTGGCGCGCACCAGCGGTATCGTGCGGCAGATCGACCAGATCCGCGCCGACATCCAGTCCTCCGGCGGCGCGCCGTCCGGGCGCGTCGTGCTCGGCCTCGTGCCGACGGTGAGCTGCGTGCTGTCGGCGCGGCTGGCGCGGCGCACGGTGGAGCGCTATCCCGGCATCTCGCTCTGCATCGTCGAGAGCTACAGCGGCCATCTGATCGAGTGGCTGCACCGCGGCGAGATGGACCTTGCGGTGATCTACGGCCCCTCGGTCGACCTGCATCTGGCGGTGCAGAGCCTCGGCCGCGACTCGATCGTCGCGGTCGGCCCGCGCGGCAGCGGGCTGAAGCAGAAGAAGCAGGTGGATTTCGGCTGGCTGATGCGCCAGCGCCTGGTGCTGCCCAGTCATTCGCACGGCCTGCGTGCGCTGCTCGAGCATGCCGCGGCTCGAAAGAAGATCGATCTCGACGTCAAGCTCGAGGCGGATTCGTTTCGCGTCCTGACCAGCCTGGTCGAGGAGGGGCTCGGATACACCATGCTGCCGCCGTCCTCGGTGCGCGCCGAGGTGGCGGAGGACCGACTCGAGACGGCCGCCATCGCGCGCCCGGCGCCGCGGCGCGAGCTGACTTTGGCCTCGCCGGTCGAGCATCCCGGCTCCAATGCGATGACCCTGATCGCGAAGCTGTTGCGCGACGAGGTCGCCGCGCTGCGCGCCGAGGGTCTCTGGGACATCCAGCTCGCCTGAGCGCGGCTGCAGTTACTTCCGTCATTGCGAGCGAAGCGAAGCAATCCATCGTGCGGCGTGCGCGGAGGCATGGATTGCTTCGTCGCTGTCGCTCCTCGCAATGACGGCGGTGTGTGCATTAGATCTCAGCTCACCTTGAAGCCGAGATGGCCGCGGAAGCGGTTCTTGAGATAAGTGCCGTCGCGCGGCGGCAGCGCGCGCTCGACCTCGCCGGCGGCGATCCGGATCCGTGCCAGCCGCGGGCCGCCACCGAGGTCGCGCAGGCCGTTGCGCAAGCTCTCGATGCCCGCCATGTCGGCGATCTCCGAGACACTGCGGTTGCCGGCGCCATCAGCGATCACCTCGAGCTTCGCGCCGAGCCCGGAATGGCTGAGCTGCATGCCGGTCTCGCCGAAATGGCCGTTGTCGAGCACCGCGATCGAGAGATTGCCGGGCTGCTTGGTCGCGATGGTCAAGAGGCTGCCGATCCCCATCAGCTGCTCGCCGTCGCCGGTGATCACAAGCACCGGCCGCTTCGGCTGCGCCAGCGCCAGCCCGAGCCCGACCATCGCGGCGCCGCCCATCGCGCCCCAGAGATAGAAATTGCCGGGATGCTCGCCGGCATCGAACACGTCGTAGGAGGAGGAGCCGAGCCCGGAGATCACGAGCAAATCGCCGCGGTCGGCAAGCAGCGCCTTCACGGCGGCGCGGCGGTCGAGGGTGCCTGTTGCTGCGGACATCAATGCGTCTCCCTGGTCCACTTCTTGCGGCCGATCATCCGCTGCGCGATCAGCACGGCGACCTGCTGGTCGCCGTCATAGGCGAGCGAGGCGGCGGCCGAGATCACGTCCTCGGCGTCGTCGGGGTTCTCCAGCCGCAGCACGGTCGTGCCCATGATCTCGAAGGCCTGCCGCGTCGCCCGGCCCATCGGGATCTGCCAGGGATTGAACTCGGCCCATTCGCCGCGCATCGTCACCAAGGTCAGCAGCGGAAAGCGGCAGCTCGCCATCAGCGACAGCATGTTGATGCAATTGCCGACGCCGCTCGATTGCATCAGCAGCACCGCGCGGTCGCCGCCGAGCCAGGCGCCGGCGGCCAGCGCCACGCCTTCCTCTTCGGTCGTCAGCACCGTGGTCTTGATGTCGGCGTCTGCGTGCGACAGCTTGATCAGCTTGGAATGTCCCGCGTCGGGGACGTAGGACACCTGCGCCACGCCAAAGCTCTTCAGCGTGCGGTAGATCGCAACCGGCCAGTCGGTGCTGGTGGCGCTGTCCTGGTGAACGGCAATCTGGTCCATCATGGCCTCGGTACGGGGCGCGCAGCGGCGCGTCCTCGCCGAAGCCTTACTGCGCGAGCAGCTTTAATTCCCTTCGCATCTGGCTCGCGCAGCTATACCGGATTTGTATACCCGCGTCGCCGCGGCCGGCGACCTTCGAACTCAGGCGCTCGGCTGCAGGAACGCACCGTACTGCCTGCTCGCGATGACCGCGGCGGCGGCCTCTCCGATGACGCGCATCGCGGCCATCATCGGCCAAGGCCCAAGGCTGATCCTGCGAACACCGACCCGGGTGAGCTCCGGGATTTCGGGAACGCCCCGCGTCACCATGATGTTGACCGGCAGCGGCGTGAGCTGAACGAATTCCTCGATCAGCGCGAGGTCGGTGAGTCCGGGTACGAAAATGCCGTCGGCGCCGGCATCGGCATAGACCTTCGCACGCCACGCCGCCTCATTCAGGCATTCTTCCGGCGAGCCGAACTTCAGCAGAAACGGGTCGGTGCGCGCATTGATGAAGAGATGGATTCCGAACTGTTGCGCGGCGGTCCGCACCGCCCTGATCTTTGCGGCATGCTGCTCCGGGCTGACGAGTTGCCGTTTTCCGTCCAAAAGCCCGTCCTCGATGTTGATGCCGATGGCGCCGGCCTTCAGGATTCTGATCGCCGAATGTGCGGCCGCCTCTGCCGTGTCGCCATATCCTGCCTCCAGATCGATCGATACCGGAATCGAGACAGACGCGGTCATGCGCGAGACCAAGCCTTCCACCATGTCGAGGGGCGCATTTTCCCCGTCCGCATAGCCCAGCGCGGCTGCAACCGCGCCGCTGCTGGTCGCCACCGCCGGCGCGCTCTTTGCGATGGCCTTCGCGGTGGCGACGTCCCAGGCGTTGAACAGGACGAGCGGATCGCCCTGCCTGTGTAGAGCATGAAACGCTTCGGCGTATTGCTGCTGTGTGGTGGCGTCCATTGCGCGCACTCCTTTTGAGGGAAGCGAAAAGATATCGGCTGACGTGGCCGCTGCTCGCGGCGCGCCGGTTCAATCGTCGTGGCTCTTGAACCAGTCCATGATCAGACTGGTGACTTCGGCCTCGCGCTCGAGGTGCGGGAAGTGCCCGACGTCGGGCAGGACGATGCGCCGATGTGGCCCCTTGAAGAGCGGCTCTTCCTTGATCGAATAGCGCGCCGTCGGGTCGTTGCCGCCATAGATCGTCAGCGTCGGCGTATGCATGTCGGTGATCGGCAGCAGGCCCGCAACTCCCGCATCGATCAGGCCGTTATAGTATTTCAATGCCGCCTTCATGGTACCGGGCGAGCTGAGCGTCTGCTTGACCGAGCGGATATGCTCGTCGTTCTCCAGGGCTGGCGACCACAATTTCCAAAGGTAGTCGACGAAGGGAAGTCCCTCGATGTTGACCGCCGCGTGAGCGCCGGGCACCGTGAAGAAATAGACATGGAAGACCGATCGAACCGCATCGGGATCGCTCCTGAGGCTCGGGATTGTGATCGGATGCGCGGTATTCATCACCACCGCGGCCTTGATTGCCGACGGCGCGGTGGCCAGCGCCTGGAAGGTCGATGTGCCGCCCCAATCCATGCCGACGACGCAGGCTCGTCCGTCGTCGCTCAGCGTTTCGATCAGCGCTACGAGATCACGGCCCAGCGCGATCGGATCGAAAACGCCATCCGCCGGAATCTCGGTCGGCGCGTAGCCGCGCAGGAACGGCGCGACTGCGTGATAGCCGGCATCGGCGAACACCTGCAGTTGCTTGCGATACGACCAGGCGTTGTCGGGAAAGCCGTGCATGAACATCACGAGCGGTCCGCTGCCCTGTTCGAGATAGGCAAACCGCACGCCGTTGGCCTGCACGTATTTCAGCATGGGCTCGCTGACGGTCTTGTCAGGCGTTGCCAGCACGGTGCTTCGGATCGTCATCGCGGATCTCCATTTTTCGTCATCATTGCTCTCACGGGCAAATATGTGCGCAGCGCACATATAGGGTCAAGTTGTTTTTTGTGCGCAACGCACATATTATTTCCGGCATGGAGAACGGAATCGCCAATCTGCTGGGCGCGCTGTCGCTCGCCGTCATGGATCGCATTGAGCAGAGTGCACGCGAGGTGGTCGGCCGCGGCGGCGAGACGCCCGCGGCGCTCATCGTCATCGGCTACGGCCAGGGCATGACCAACGACAAGCTGAGGCGGATCCTCGGCCTGTCGCATTCCGGAACGGTCCGGCTGGTCGATCGGCTGGTGTCGGATCGGTTGGTCGAGCGCCGGGCGGGTAAGGACGGCCGTGAAGTCGCTTTGCACCTGACGGCTACCGGCGCTGCATCGCGCAACGAATTGCTGGCGTCGCGGATTTCAGCCGTGACGTCACTTCTCGACGTGCTGTCGGCGGCCGAACGGAAGCAACTCGCGACCTTGATCCGCGAGTTGCTGGCAAGGCAGGACACCTCTGAGATGGATCGCTTTACGATCTGCCGGATGTGCGACGACCGGGTCTGCACGAATTGCCCGTTGCCGACCAATAAAGGCCAGCACGCGCGCTAGCGTCCTGCTGTTAAGGTGCGCTCTTTCGCGCCGTGAATACGTACATGTCCCAGAACGTCTCGGGATGCTCGATCTCGAAGCGGTGCCATTGATCCAGGTTGGTCTCGTCGGCCGCGCCCGGAAACTGCTTGCGGAATTGGTCGAGCACTGACGGGTCGTCAAACGGCTCAAAGCCCCGGAACGTCAGGCCGTGCTCGCTGAGGAAGGCCGCGATCTCGGGGATCGTGAGGCGATGTTCCATGACGTTGAACAGGAGGTCGCGGCAGCCGCTCATGCTGTAGAAATCGCTGGCGCCGATCAGCGGTTTCCATTGCTCCGCCTCGCGGAAGATCTCCTGGCGGCACCGTCGGATGTCGTCGGCGGTGGCGCGATAGCCGCGCGCGGCGATGCGGGCGCGGGCTTCGACGATGACGCGACGCGCCAGCTCGCTGTACAGGCCGATGCGCATCGTGCCGCCCGGCCGCAGCAGCGAGACCAGCACGCGCCAGCCGGCAAACGGCTCGGCGAGATGATGCAGCACGCCGACCGATTCGATGCTGTCGAAGCTGCGATCGATCGCGCCCAATTCCAGGATATCCCCTTGCGCGTATTCGATGTTGCGCAAGCCCAGCTCGCGGGTCTTGCGTCCCGCATAGGCGAGGCTGGTCATGCTGATGTCGACTGCGAGCAGGCGGGCGTTCGGATAGACCTGCGCGATCTGGATCGCGTGCGAGCCGGTGCCGCAACCGGCGATCAGGATATCCCGTTCGGCTTGCTGTTCCGCGGTCGCGACGGTCCGCCCCCGCGCCCGATCGGCCGCGAATGCCGTCAGCGGATTGACGGTCCAGCGCGGATAGGGATTTTCCTCGTATTGTCGCATCACCTCGACGGAGACGTCGTTCTTGATCGGGGTGAGCGCCGCAATGGCGCTGCGTTCGGCGATCTCCTCGCGCGGCTCGCGAAGCTGCACCCGGAGCAGGCCGGCGATGGTCGCAGGCCAGTCCCGGTGCAGCAGCGCGTCCGCCGCGGGCAGGTCGTGAAGCGGGCAGTAGGCCGCAACGACCGCCAGCGTCAATGGCGCGACCGCAGCGCCTGACGCAAGGTCCCGCAGCAATCGATCACGCAATGCACCTGCGCGATCGCTGTCCGCCGCGGTCTGTCCATAGACATATTCGTTGATGAAGCATTGCCGGGCGAGCGCGCAGGCAAAGCCGACGATGTCGTCATCGACGTCGTCTGCGTTGGTCGCGAGCCGCAGCAGCTCGGCCCGTGCATGTCCCAGCAGCAGCTCGAGCTGCATGCTGGCCAGCGTCGTCGCTTCCATCGCCGAGCGCAGGAACAGATCGCTCGCAAGCGGGGCGATCCCCTCGCTGCCGAACAATTCGGCGTTCGCGATCGGCAGCGGCCACTTGCCCGCGATCCGTTCGACATAGCGGGTGACGGTCGGGCTCTGCAGGATGAAGCCGATCGCCTTCGTATCCATGCCGAGCGCCAGCGCCTTGCCGAAAAGCGCCGCCGCCTTGGTCCGATTGCCAAGCGCCTGGTAGGAGTTACCGGCGTTGTAGTGGCAGGCGGCGTTCACCTCGTCTGACGCAATCGCCTTGGTGAACAGCTTCGCCGCGGCCCGGTGATCGCCGGCTGCCTGGGCCATCAGGCCGAGCAGGTTCAGGCTCTGCACATGGCCAGGTTCGCGCGCAAGGATTTGCCGGCAAATCTCCTGCGCGTCGCCAAAGCGGCGCATCGCGTAGAAGCGGCTGGCCTCGGCGGCAAGGCCGGCAATGCTGACGGCCGTGGAGCCGAAAACAGGTGCGTTCCTGGCGGAGGCGTCCCGTCGCTTACCGGCCGCACGCCGTTCTTTTCGGTTCATGTTTCGTCACCGGCCAAATCATGGAGCGCCGCAGCGCGCGGCTGACGGTGTCTACCACATTGCGGGCCGGATGGCGGAGCAGCAGGCGCTTACCACCGATAGCGCACCGTGCCCCTGCCGGCGTAGGAGGTCGTCACGCTGGAGAATTCGCCGTCGAAGACGGCGGCGGCCGACCAGCCGTTCAGCCAGTTCATCTCGATCGAGGCCGTCGTCAGCGCGGCATCGCTGGCCTGCGCAGCGCCGTTGACGACGAAGCTCGCGCCCGGCAGCGACTGGAAGGTCGCCCCGATCGAGCGATCGGGATCGAAATCATGGGCCCAGGCGAGGCGGCCGCGCAGCGTCAGGACGCCATCCGGCATCGCAAAGGACTTGTCGGTGCGAACGCCCAATTCGCTGCGGACGTCGGTGACGTTCTTGGCAGCGTAGGCCAGCGCAAAGGCGGGCGAGCCGACCGCTGTCTGCTCGGCATAGGCCGGCAAGATGAAAGTGGTGAACTGTCCCGCCGCATAGGGCGTGATGCCGACGCCGCCGACAACGGGCGCAACGAACCGGTAGCCGCCTTCGAGACGGCCGGACCACGCATTGGCGTTGAACTCGGCGCGCAGCTGATCGAGACCCGCGATCGTGACGCTGCGGTTGGTGGTGATGTCCTGCCAGCCATAGGCCAGCGCGGCTGAGAGGTAAGCGGCACCGTCATTGTGACGGAGATAGGCACCCGCCTGGAACAGGTCGGAGCGGCCGTAGCCTGCGCCGTTCACGCTGAAATTGGTGCCGCCGCCGGCCACTGCAAAGCCCGCGACGGTGTTCGGCGAGAACAGATAGTCGGCGCCGACGGCCGTGCCGACGATGCTGCTGCTGGTGTTGTTCGATCCCGTCGCCGCGTTGCCGTCAGTGGTTTGCGAGCCGCCGAAACCGGTCGCCCACACGCTCCAGCGCTGCGTGAACGTCGCCGGGGGCGCCTTGGTGAGCATTGCATAGGCATCGCGATGGCTCGCCGCGTAGCCCAGTGACGGATCGGCATAGCCGTTCCCGGACGGCATGGAGGACGACGCGCCGTTCCGGTTCTTGAAGGGGCCGGTCAGGATGCCCATGAACTGGTTCATCGCGCTGAACGTCGCCTGTTGCGCACCGCTGCCGAGCTCACCTGAGGCCTGCGAAAGGCCCGACGGCGTCAACGTGCCGTACACCAACGGAATGCCGCCCGTCCTGTTGAAGAAATTGACCAGCGCATTGCCGACGGCCTGCTGATTGCCGGACAGCCCGCTGCCGAAATCCGGAGCGGACGGTGGCGGGGTGTAGTTGAGCGTCAGGTCGAGATAGGCGTGACTGGCGTCGTAGCTCAGCCCGGCTGCAAAATTCGACGGCAGGTTGCTGTTGACCAGAGAGCCGAATGTGCCGGAGACGCCGCTGCTTGCCGTGACGATGGTGTACTGCTTGGAGACGTAGCTGCCGTTGGCGAAGATCGCGCCGACCGTCGCGCCGCCGAGTGTCGCGACACCGTTCACGCTGATCGAGGCGGATGCCGACGGCGTCACGTGCACCAGGTAGGATGCGCCTGATTGCAGCACGAGATTGCCGTCGATTGCCAGCGCTCCGGTCGGATTGGACGCATTGCCCGGGGCGAGTGTGCCGCCGTTCATGATCGTGGTCGACACCGGATCGACGGTGCCGATGCCCGACAATGTGCCGCCGGAGCCGACGGCGACGCTCGCGACATTGAGGCTGCCGTTCACGTCGACCGTGCCATTGTTGATCGTCAGGGCAACCGGACTGGCGCTATTGCCCGTCAGCGTCCAGACGCCGCCGACCACGCCGAAGCTCGCAAAGCCCTGGTATTGCCGGCCGCTGCCGAAGGAAGCGAGATTGAAGTTGGCGGTGCCGCTGCCGCCGAGCTGGAACGCGTCGTTGCCGGTGCCGACCACATTGCCGACGATGGTGGAGCCGGACTGAAGCTGCAGTGTGTTGCTGCCGCCGGTGAACTGGATCGCGTTGGCGCGCGTGACGCCGTCGCCGCCGAGGCCGCCGGAGATCGAGCCGCTGTTGATGATTGTGAGATTGGCGCCGCTGACGCCGACGCCGCCGAGACCGGCCGCCGCCGACGCGCCGGCTGTGCCGGTCGCAGTCCCTGACGTGCCGTTCGTGCCGGCCAGGCCGTTGCCTCCGGAGGTGCCGTTCTGGCCTGTGGCGCCGTCCGCGCCGGGCGGGAGGCCCGGCCCGGGACTTGCTCCTCCCGCGCCGCCCGCACCACCTGCGCCTCCGGCGCCGCCGATGCCGCCGATTCCTCCGCTGCCTGCGCCGCCCGCTTGGCCTGCGCTGCCCGCCGCACCGGCGGCGCCGCCATTGCCGCCGGTGATACTGCCGCGATTGATCAGCGTGCCGCCATTGGCGAACGTCGCACCGGCGCCGCCATTGCCGCCATTGCCGGCGTTGCCGCCGTTGCCCGAGGCCGTGCCGCCGTTACCGGCATTGCCGCCGGCCCCGCCGGGGCCGCCGAAGCCGCCAAGACCGCCCGCGCCGCCGGTGCCGCCGGGCACTCCAGAGGAACCGCCAGCCCCGCCATCGCTGCCGCTGCTGCCGCTTCCGCCTGCTCCGCCGTTGCCGCCGCTGCCGGCATTGCCGGCGTTGCCGCCATTACCGCCGTGACCACCCGCGCCGCCGGTGATCATCCCCAGATTGGTCAGCAGGCCGCCGTTCGAGATCGTCGCGCCGTTGCCGCCGTTGGCGCCGCTGCCGCCATTGCCGCCATTGCCCGAGGCGTTGCCGCCGTTGCTTCCGGCGCCGCCGCCGGCGCCAAAGCCGCCGCCGTTGCCGATGCCACCGGGCACGCCGCTGAGGGGAGTGCCGGCGGTACCCGGCGCGGATGTGGCGCCGGCGCCGCCCACGCCACCATTGCCGCCATTGCCGGCGCTACCGGCGTTGCCGCCATTGCCGCCGTTGCCGCCTGCGCCGCCGATAATCGCGATCGAGCTTGTCGCGTTGCCGCCGCTCTCGAGCCGAAGGCCGTCGCCGCCCTTGGCACCGTTGCCGCCGACGCCGCCATTGCTGGTCGCGTCGCCGCCGTTTCCGCTGCCGCCGCCATTTCCGCCTGAGCCGCCAGTGAATATGGATCCAGAGCTGACGCCGCCTGCGCCACCTGCGCCACCATTGGCGCCGGCGCCGCCGTTTCCGCCATTCCCGCCATTGCCGCCGGCACCGCCATTACCGCCGGTCACGGTTTGCGAAATCGCGAGTGTGGCGGCGCTGATTGCCTGCAGGCCGATCGCACCAGCGCCGCCATCGGCGCCGCGTGCGCCGTCGCCCGACGAGACGCCGCCGGCGCCGCCGCTGCCGCCTGATCCACCCAACCCGCCGATCGCTCCTGGCAAGCCAGCAAGTCCGGGGGGGCCGCTGCCGCCGTTCCCGCCATTGCCGCCGGCGCCGCCGCTACCACCGATTCCGCCAGCGCCGCCGCTGACGGCTTGCGAGACGGTCGTGGTGCCTGTGGTCGTGACCTGCAGGCCGGTGCCGCCGGAAGCTCCGCTGCCGCCGGCGCCGCCTTGAGCGATTCCAATGCCGCCGATTCCGCCCGGAATACTGAAGATGCCGGGCGCTCCCGGAAAACCATCAGTCCCGGCGCCACCGTTACCGCCCGCGCCGCCGGAGCCGCCCGTGCCGGCACCGGCTGCGCCTTCACCGCCACCACCGCCGCCGCCGCCGTTCAGGGAGGATGATGTGCCTGTTCCGCCGTTCGCACCATTCGTGCCGTTGCCGCCGATGCCGCTGCCGCCATCGCCGCCATTTCCGCCATTGCCGGCGTTTCCGGAATCTATGCCGCCAAGGCCGCCGGCGCCGCCTGCGGCGCCGCCACCGCCACCACCCGCGCCCTGGCCGGTTGAATTTCCACCAACCCCGCCGTTCGGCGAGACACTGGTACCTGCCGTACCTCCGCTACCGCCTGCGCCGCCACCGCCGGCTCCGCCGACGCCTCCATCGGCGTATGCCGCGGCGACCGCCGCCATCAGGGCAACGGCCGTGCTCGTCAGGAGTGCAAGGCGATGGGTAGCGCGATGACTTCGTGCAATGGGCTTGGGCGAACGGTTCATGACCGGCAGTTTTCTTGGCCGACTGGACTTGGACGTATCCTCGCCGGCGAATTTTAGTTCGGATCGTGGTGACGATAATTCATCGAAAGTCTCAAACACGCGATTTTTGTCGCTCCGGCTCTGCAATCTTATCGTGTGATGCGCAACGGCCACAGCCAGGACGCCACATGCGTGGGATGAGAAGCGAGCGGCCTCGTCGCATCACCGCAACGGTGCGATCAAGCAGTCCGAGCTGATCGCCGTCATGGCGGGAGCGCGAGGTCGAGCTGGCGTTGTTCCTCAGCCCGGGATCCGGACCGGCAGGGTCTCGATGCCGCGGACGAAGCTGGAATAGACCCGCTTCGGTTCGCCGACCACCTCGATGCGGTCGAATCGCTTCAGCATCTCCTGCCAGACGATCTTGAGCTGCAGCTCGGCGAGCCGCATGCCGACGCAGCGGTGGATGCCGAAGCCGAACGACAGATGGATGCGCGGCCGGGCGCGGTCGATGATGAATTCGTTCGGGCGCTCGATCACCTCGTCGTCGCGGTTGCCCGAGACGTACCACATCACGACGCGGTCGCCCTTCCTGATCGTCTTGCCGCCGAGCTCGGTGTCGACAAGGGCGGTGCGCCGCATATGCGCCAGCGGCGTCTGCCAGCGAATCACTTCCGGCACCATGGTGTCGATCAGGTCGGGGTTCTCCTTCAGTTTCTGGAATTGGTCGGGATGCTCGTGCAGCGCCAGCACCGAGCCGCTCATGGTGTTGCGCGTGGTGTCGTTGCCGCCGACGATGAGCAGGATGATGTTGCCCATCAGATTGTCGGGGTCCATGTGCCGGGTGGCGTCGCTATGCGCCATCATCGACAGCAAATCGTTGCGCGGTGCCGAGTTGACGCGTTCGTTCCACAGCTTGGAGAAATAGCCGTAGCACTCGTCCATCTCCTGCCGGCGCTGTTCCGGCGACTCGACGATGCCGCCCTTCGGCAGCGCGGTGGAGACGTCGGACCAGCGCGTCAGCTTGCGCCGTTCCTCCCAGGGGAAGTCGAACAGCGTCGCCAGCATCTGGGTGGTCAATTCGATCGAGACGCGCTCGACGAAGTTGAAGGTCTCGTTGCGCGGCAGATTGTCGAGCACGCTGGCCGAGCGCTGGCGGATCAGCTTGGCGAGTTCGTCGAGGTGCGTCGGCGTGAACATCGGCGACACGGTTTTGCGCTGATGGGCGTGCTTCGGCTGATCCATCGCGATGAAGCTCGGATAGTCGTAGCCGGGCGGCACGTCGCGGATCGAGATGCCGCCGAGCGTGGAGTCCGAGGAGAAGATGCCGTGGCTGGTGTCGACATGCATGATGTCGTTGTATTTCACGACAGACCAGTAGGGCTCGATCGGCGCATTGGTGCAGTAGTGCACCGGCTCTTCCTTGCGCAGCCGCTCGAACCACGGCCACAGCGTGTCGTTCTGGAACAGTTTTGGCGCGCCGGGATGAAAATCCTTCAGCGGCGTCGCGTAGGCTTCCTCGCGCGCCTGGCGCTCCAGTTCGGCCCGGTCGGCACGGATGGCGGTCTGGACGTTCATTGATCTCTCTCTTCGCAATTTTCCAAAGCCGCACGGGACGTGGTCGGGCTCTCTCCCCCCTTGCGGGGGAGAGTTGGAGAGAGGGGTGAGCCACGAGAGCTGTCTGCGCGGCTTACCCCTCTCCCTAACCCATCCGATTCTGCCTTCCTGAACGCAAATGTATCAACACGACAGCGAATGCACCCTCACGCGGCAATGCGCACGGGCAGCGTCTCGTAGCCCTTGATGAAGCTGGAATACACCCGTTGCGGCTCCTCCACCACCTCGATGGTGTCGAAGCGCTTGAGGATCTCTTCCCAGATGATCTTAAGCTGCAACTCGGCGAGCCGCAGGCCGACGCAGCGGTGGATGCCGAAGCCGAACGAGATGTGGGTACGCGGCCGGGCGCGATCGATCAGGAACTCGTAGGGCTTCTCGATCGCCTCCTCGTCGCGGTTGCCCGAGACGTACCACATCACGACCTTGTCGCCCTTCCTGATCTGGCGGCCGCGGAATTCGAAGTCGGAGAGCGCGGTGCGCCGCATATGGGCGAGCGGGGTCTGCCAGCGGATCACCTCGGGCACGAAGCTGTCGATCAAGGCCGGGTTGTCGCGCAGCTTGCGGTACTGCTCCGGATGCTTGGCCAGCGCATAGATGCTGCCGGACAGCGTGTTGCGCGTGGTGTCGTTGCCGCCGACGATCAGCAGGATCAGATTGCCGAGGAAGTTCTTCGGGTCCATGTTCCGCGTGGCGTCGCTGTGCGCCATCATCGAAAGCAGGTCGCTCTTCGGCGGCTGGCTCGATCGCTCCTTCCAGAGCCGCGCGAAATAGCTCGCGCATTCCATCAGCTCGGCCTGCCGCTCGTCCTCGGTGGCGACGAGGCCGCCGGCGCCGGGCAGGGTGGTCGCGACATCTGACCAGCGCGTCAGCTTGCGGCGGTCCTCCCAGGGGAAGTCGAACAGCACCGCGAGCATCTGCGTCGTCAGCTCGATCGAGACCTTGTCGACCCAGTCGAACACCTCGCCGCGCGGCAAATTGTCGAGGCACTCGGTCGAGCGCTTGCGGATGTTGATGGCGAGCTCGTCGAGATGCGTCGGCGTGAACATCGGCGCCACGGTCTTGCGCTGCGCCGAATGGCGCGGCTGATCCATCGCGATGAAGCTTTCGCGGCGCAGATCCGGCGGCACGTCGCGGATGGTGATGCCGCCGAGCGAAGCAGCCGAGGAGAACACCGAATGGTTGGTCTCGATGTCCATGATGTCGTTGTAGCGGGTGATCGACCAGTACGGACCGAACATCGAGTTCTTGCAGTAGTGCACCGGATCCTCGCGGCGCAGCCGGTCGAAATACGGCCAGAACGTATCGGTCTTGAACAGCTCGGGATTGCCGGGATCGTAGTCTGCGAGCGGCAGCGTGTTGGCGCGTTCGCGCGCGGCGTCCAGATTCCTGTCGTCGACGAGATCGATGGTCCCGTGCATGAGCGGCTCCTCAACCGTTGCCGCGCGCGGGGCATCGCCGGCGCGGCATGTTTTACGGAATTACATTCCCATTCCGGCGTTCGCGCAAGGGCTGTCGACGCGCATTTGGCCGCATTGATGTCAGGCCAAAGCGGCCGAATCCGGACCTTTCCGGTCGTGGAGGCGACGATGCGTGTTTGAAACGGCGTTTGATTCGGCTGGACGGCGTCGGTGCTGGTCTCTATTGGCTGTCGCTTTTTTCGCCGCCGGCTTTTTCGCACGGATAGGTGTCCTGCATGCCCCACAGCAGCAGGAGAGCGATCGCCATGTCGCCTTTCGCGGATCGCTTGTCGGCGGACTTGAGCATGATCTCTTCGACTTGCTCGCTGCTCAGTGCAAGGTCGCCGGGCATGCAGAACAGCATTTGGCCGCCATGCCGCTTCAGCCAGGCATTGGAGGCCATCAGGCCGCCCCTGACGCCGTCCAGGTACATATGATTGAAGATACGAAAGTTCTCGTTCTTCGGATTGCGATAGGACTCCAGCCGCACATCGACGGCGGCAGCGGGAGCTGCCGTCAGCGCAATGAAGAACGTCGAGAAGCATGCCGACATGATCCACTTGTTCATCGCGACTTTCCTCGGTTGCGGCGACGTCTTGCTTGCAGCGCCTCATCCATAAGTCATCTGGTTCCCTCCTTGGGTTCGACGCTCACGCACGACGGGGTGCAGGCGGCGCCCTTGCCCGACGGGGGATACCGGCACCGGGGATCGCCCTGTTCCGGCAATCCCGTTAAGGCATGGCCAACCGCATCAGGCCAAAAATCGCCCGGCGATCTCGACCTTGTGTGAAACCTGGATCACACTCGGAGCGACAAACCTGTGCTTTTGATGCGCAGAGATTGTCCCGTCCTGGAGTGACGCCGTGAACGATATGAGCTGGACCCCGCTGGGGCCGCCGCAGCCGCCCCCGCAACCGCCGCCGATGCCGGTGGCGTTTTCAGGGAAGCGGAAGGAGTTCTTCCGCCTGGTGGCGCGTGGCGCCGGGCTCGAACTGATCACCGTCGGCTTCTACCGGTTCTGGCTCACCACCGACATCCGCCGTCACCTCTGGTCGAACACCCAGATCGACGGCGACGCGCCGGAATATACCGGCCGCGGCAAGGAGCTGTTGATCGGCTTCCTGGTTGCGTTGGCGATCCTGGTGCCGATCTATCTCGGCTACTTCCTGATCGGCATCGAGGCCGAGCATCTCAAAGCGTTCGCCTCGCTGCCGCTGGTTGCCTTCTTCTACCTGTTCGGCCAGTTCGCGATCTATCGCGCGCGGCGCTACCGGCTGACCCGCACGGTGTGGCGCGGCGTTCGCTTCTGGATGAGCGGCTCGGGCTGGATCTATGCGCTCAAGGCCTCGCTCTGGGGCCTTCTGGTCATGATCACGCTCGGCCTGGCGCTGCCCTGGCGCGAGGCGGCGCTCGAGCGCTACAAGATGCGGCATTCCTATTACGGCGACCTGCAAGGTTCGTTCGAGGGCCGCGGCTGGGAGTTCTTCAAGCGCGGCTGGTGGCTGTGGCTGTTGATGCCGTTCGCGCTGTCGTCCTACGTCTTCGCGCCGTTCGCCTATGCCGCGTTCAAGGCGGTCGAGTGGCGCTGGTGGTTGTCGGGCATCCGCTTCGGCGAGGTGCGGCTCGAATCGACGCTGAGCCGCGGCGCGCTGGTCGGCCTCTACTGGAAGGTGATCGGCTGGATCTTGCTGCTCGTCGTGGTATTTGCGGTCTACGTTATGCTCTGCGTCTTCCTGGCCGCCAGCATCAACGGCTCTTCGATCGATGCGTTCTTCAAGACCGAAGCGTTCGCCAAGAGCATTCCCCTGATCGTCCTGCTCGGTATCGGCTATCTCGCCTTTGCGCTGACGATGAACGTGGTGATGCGGGTCTATCTGATGCGCGATCTCTGGGTCCGGGTGCTGTCCTCGACCATCGTGCACAACATCGCTGCGGCGGCCAACGTCACCGCGCGCGGCGATCTCGCCAATGCGCTCGGCGAAGGTTTTGCCGACGGCCTCGATGTCGGCGGATTCTAGCATCATGGAGTCCGATGCCGGCGCGGCCAACTCCGCAGCGCCGCCGGATCCCGGCGGCGTCTTCTTCGACGGCCTCTCGAACCGGCGGCGCGTCGTCGGGCTCAAGCTGACCGATGCGCTGGAGATCAGGCAGGATGCTGAGCTGCTCGCGCGCTGGGCGTTCCACGATATCCGCCGCGCCGACAGCCCATCCGGATTGTTGCGGCTGAGCTGCCAGAGCGCGCCATCTTTGGCGCGGCTCGAGATCCGCGATCTCCAGCTGATCGCCGAGCTTGTCGCGCGCTGCGATACGCTCGAGGCCGACCTGCCGAACCGCAGGGGCGTCGCCGCGATCGTCGGCTGGTCGCTCGCGGCCGCGGTGTCGATCGTGCTGGTGGTGCTGTTCGGCGTGCCGCTCGCCGCCGAGCGGTTGACGCCGCTGGTGCCGGAGTCCTTCGAGCGCCGGCTCGGCGATGTCGCGGAGGCGCAGGTCAAGGTGGTGTTCGACGGCAAGCCGTGCAGCAACGCGGCGGGACAGGCGGCCTTCGCGAAGCTGGTCGGCAAATTGCGGGACAGCGCAGGCCTCGACAATTCGGTGCATTCGGGCGTGCTGGCGACGTCGGTGCCGAATGCCTTCGCGCTGCCGGGCGGCAAGGTCTATCTGTTCGACGGGCTGCTGGAGAAGGCGGAAAACCCCGACGAGATCGCAGGCGTCCTGGCGCATGAGCTCGGCCATCTCCGGCATCGCGACAGCATGCGCGAGCTGATCCACAATGGCGGCACCTCGTTCCTGATCGGGCTGCTGTTCGGCGACGTCACGGGCTCCGGTGCGCTGATCTTCGCCTCGCGCTCGCTGGTCACGTCGTCCTATTCGCGCGACGCCGAGACCAATGCCGACACCTTTGCGATCGAAACCATGCACAAGCTAGGCCGTCCGGCGAAGCCGATGGGCGAACTGATGTTCCGTGTCACCGGCAAGGAAGGCGGCAAGGGCCTCTCGCTGGTCTCCAGCCATCCGCTGACCGAGGACCGCCTTGCGCGCATGGACAAGGCCGATGCCGGCATCCGGCCGAGCGGCCCGCCGCTGCTGTCACCGGCCGAATGGCAGGCACTGAAGGGCATCTGCGGATCGGGCAAGGGCAAGGTGTGAGGTAGGGATTTCGAGACCGGTAGCCCGGATGAAGCGCAGCGAAATCCGGGGCCGGTGCTCCCGAATTGCGCTTCGCTTCATCCGGGCTACGTCTTGTTGGACGTCCTACTTCACCAGCCGGAACTTGCCGCCGTCGACCTTGATCACGAATGCTGACCGCTCGTCATAGCCGTTGTGGTCGGTCGGGCTCATGGTGGAGAGGCCGTTGTTCAGATAGACGTCCTTGCCGCGTTCGAGCTCGTCGCGCAGCGCGGCGCGGAATTCCGGCGTTCCGGGCTTCGCCGTCTTCAGCGCGATGGCCGCCGCGCGCTGGAACAGCGTCACGGCGTCCCACAGATGCGCGCCGAAGATATTCGGCTTGTGCCCGTTGACCTTTTCGTAGGACGACACGAATGCGTCGCGCACCTGGCGGAACGGATCGTTCGCCGGCAGGTCGTCGGCGATGGTGAAGGCCTCGCCGGTGAACACCGCGCCCTCGACATTGGCGCCGCCGAGCTTGATGAATTCCTCCGACGCCACGCCATGGGTCTGGAAGATCTTGCCGGCATAGCCGCGGCTGCGCAGCGCTTCCTGCGGCAGCACGGCCGGCGTGCCGGCGGAGGCGATGAACACCGCCTCCGGGTTGGTCGCGATCACCTTCAGCGCCTGGCCCATCGCGCTGGTGTCGGCGCGGGCATAGACCTCATGGGTCGTGACTGTCAGGCCGAGGGTCGGCGCCAGCCGCGACACCTCGTTGTAGTAGCCTTCGCCGTAGCCGTCGGAGACGCCGATATAGCCCAGCGTCTTGACGCCGGACTTGGCGATGTATTTCAGGATCGCGGCCGCCATCAGATCGTCATTGGGCACCACCTTGAAGGCCCAGCGGCGGCGCTCGTCGATCGGTCGCACGATCGCAGTCGCCGCCGCGAGCGAGATGATCGGCGTCCTGGATTCGAAGGCGACGTCGAGCATCGGCATGGTCACGGGGGTGAGCGAGGAGCCGATCAGGATGTCGACGCCGTCCTGGATCACCAGGCGCCGCGCATTCTGCGTGCCCTTGGTGGGATCGGATTCGTCGTCGAGCGCGATATAGCTGACCTTCTCGCCGCCGATCTCCTTCGGCAGCGCCGCGATGGTGCGCATCTGCGGCTGGCCGAGCGCCGAGCCCGGTCCGGATGCCGACACCACGACGCCGACCTTGATGTCGGCCCGCGCGTCCGGCGCAATCAGGACGGCACCCGCGAGCACCCAGATTCCGGCCATCGCCAGCTTCATCGCAAATCCTCCCAGCAGGTTGCTTTTGTGCGACCGGATAGCCGGCCGCCGTCCCGCTCCGCATCATATTGATTCCGCAGGCTGTGTCTGTCCCCTTCGCGGGGGACATGATCGGCTGCCGCGGGGTCGCGAAACTTCGCGTTTACCACGTCCTTAAAGGCCGCGCGAACCAGTTTCCCTAAGCGGACGGCAACGACCTGCTGCTATCGATGGAGGAGAAGAGGGAGTACGAACCATGTTCAGCATTGTTCGGATCCTGGTTTTGATCGCATGTACGCATGCGGGATCCGCGTTCGCGGAAATGCCGTCTGACGGCTCGCGGCCTTTGCAAGCAATTGACGTCCAACTGGTCCACGTCGATGCGTGAGCCTCATCTGATCGCGCCCGAGCACGCACGCGCCATCTGCGAAGAGATCGGCGAGCGGCTGCGCCACGCCTTGCGCGGCGATTACGCCGATCTGCCGCCACGGCTGCAAGAACTCCTGGACGAGCTTGCTCTGCAGGATTGCGAGGCGCCGTCGCTGGTGCCGGCAATGGCTGATATGACGAGACCGGTGGTCGTGGCTGCCTAGGTCGTAGCCCTGCGCCGCTCACACGTTCTTCGCGACCTTGCGCGTCCGCGTCGGCCCGGCGCCGGCGATCGCCGGCTTGATATTCCACACCGCGCGCACCGCGGCGTAGGCGTGGGCGATCACCGGCTCCTGGCGGCGGGCGGCGAGGCTCGCGAAGGAGAGATCGCAGGTCAGCTTCACCCTATCGGCGATCACGAATTGATGCGGGCGCGCCATCCGCGGCGCCAGCACGCTGTCGCGCGCGAGGCTGAGGCAGAGGCCGGATTCGACAAAGTCGATCATCGCCTCCTCCTGGTCGGTGTAGCCGACGCGCTTCGGCAATGCGCCGAGCGGGCGGAAGACGTCGTCGAGCAGCCGCCGGTGACCGGAATGCGGCGGTGTCGCAAGCCAGGGCAGCTCGGCGAGCTCTGCCCAGCCTTTGCCGATCACCCGGTCCCGCCAGGCGATCGGCGCGATCACGCGGTAGTCGTAGCAGAGCAGCGGCGCCAGCTGGTAGCGGCCGTCGGCGATGGTCCGCTCGGTGAAGCTGTGATGGACCAGCTGCTCCGGCGGCGTGGCGTCGACATAGTAGCCGACGTCGAGTTCGCCCCTGCCGATCTGCGCCAGCACGTCGTCGCTCACGCCATGGCGCAGGAACACTTCGGTGCGTTGCGAGGACATCGCAAGGCTGCGCACGAACGGTCCGAGCCGGGTGAATTCGGGGTCGAGGATGGTGCCGACGCGCAAGGTGCCGCGCTGCGCCTCGTTCAGCTGATCCGCCATCGCCTTGAAGTCGGATGCCGCCGCCACCGCGCGGTGCGCCAGCGGCAGCAATGCGGCGCCGGCCTCGGTCAGCGTGAATCCGGCAGGCGTGCGGTTGAACAGCAGCAGCCCGGTGCTTTCCTCGAGCGCCTTCAGTTGCAGGCTGACCGCCGGCTGGGTCAGTTTCAGCATCGCGGCGGCGCGCGATACAGTGCCCTCACGGGCGACCGTGATGAAGCAACGCAAGGCCTGGGTACGGGGAAGCTCGCTCATTGTGCGAGCTTATAGCACAGTTTTTTGCCGCGCATCCGACCTGAGTCGTGCATTGTTGTATGATTATAATACAACTCATGCGAGAAGTCATGACGGCCGCCACGCGACCATGCCCGCAGTCCGCGCGCGCACCTCCGGCGCGGCGAGGCAGGTCGCGACCGCTTCATAGCCCAGCGCGCCCGGAATCGGCGCGACGCGGATCGGCGGGCTGTGGTTGGCAGGGCACAGGATGATCGCGTCGTCGTCACCGACCGCGTCGAGATCCAGGATCGCGTTGGAGCGCGTCAGGAAGAACAGCGGCCGCGCCTCCGGCCCACGCCGGCGCAGATGCGCGATCACGGCTTCCTGGCTCGACGCATCGAGCCCGTGCTCAAGCATGTCGATCACCGGGATCGCGCCGTCGCAGGCCTCGAGCGCCGCGAGCAGGGTGAGCAGCGCCGGCGAGTCCGTTGCGCCGTCGGCGAGCAGGACGGCAAGGCTCGCCTCGACCCTCGCTTTGTGCGCCGGGTCGGCATCGAGCCGCGCACGAACCGCCGCGCCGCCGTCGGCAGTGCGGTCGAGCCCCATGAAGCTGGCGCCCGGCAGCGCGTCCGCGAGCCGCTGCGCGAGGCGCGTCTTGCCGCTGCCGAGCGGGCCGACGATGTAATTCAGCCGCTTGATCTCGCGCAGCTCGAAGCGCTCACCGCCCCACGGCCACGGCAGATCGAACGCGACGCCGGTCGCCGGCCGCGCTCTGACGGCACCGATCAGGTCGCGCGTCGCGGGCAGCTTGCCGCCGCCGAGGTCGGTGCGCAGCCGGCGTATTCTGGCGATGCTGTCGCCGCATTGGCGGATGCGCGCTTCGAGCGTGGCCTCGTGCGCGGCCAGCACGCGGCCGAGCACGACGGCGTCGCCGTCCAGGATCCGCGCGACTTCGCTGACGCCGAGGCCGAGCGCGCGCAGCTCGACGATCTCGGCACCGCGCGCCATCTCGGCCGGGCCATAGGCGCGCCATCCCGCCGGCGTGCGGCCGGGTGCAATCAGGCCGCGTTCCTCATAGAGGCGGAGCGCCTTCGCGGAAATGCCGAGCTGCCTTGCAGCTTCGGACGGACTGAGGAAACGGGCGGCAGCAGCATTCATCGAATCACCTCGCGTCATCTGACCGCGTCTCTATGGAGGCGGCCGCAGGGGCAGGGTCAAGCGGGGAGGTCGGTGATTCCGCATCCTGCGGAGTGAACAGTAAGGTGAGCACGCTGCACAGGCTCCCTCTCCCACGCAACCGGGGTCTACCCCGGTTGCGCATCATAAATTCGCGCAAGTCGGGCAAGCCCGACTTGCCGGCGGGAGAGGGCGGGGAGAGGGGGTGGCCCCGGGCGAACTGATCGATCAGCGCATCGCTTTGGCAACTTGTTGGCTTGTCGTCGAGTCGAATCCGGAGAGTGCACGTCGTGTGGCGCCCCTCTCCCTAACCCTCTCCCGCAAGGGGAGAGGGAACCCTACTGCCGGTGCTCGCCTCACGCGCGCGTGAGCGCGAAGCTGCGTCCGCATCCTCAGCCGTCATCGCCCGGCTCGACCGGGCGATCCAGTACGCCGCGGCTTCTCGGTTCAAGCACTGCTGCCTCTGGAATACTGGATCACCCGCTTTCGCGGGTGATGACATCTTCATGTGTTGCGAGCGTTGGCGTCTGTCACAGTACCCTCACTCCAGATGGTTCACCTTCGCCACCCAGGCGCGGACGTCGGTGAGCACGGCGGGCAGCACGGCCTTGACCTCCTGCACGGTCATGCCGGGCTTGATGCGGGGGTCGTAGAGCAGGTTGAGCAGATATTGGTCGTAGACGTCGAAGAAGCCCATCGAGACGCTGTCGTTGAACATGGTCCACGGCACGGTCGCGGTGTCGTTGATCGGGCCGAGCGACTGCAACAGCTCTTCATAGGCGCAGTCGAGGAAGACGAAATCGCCATTGTCGACGGTGAGGATCACGTCGGAATGCTCGATCTCGTAATTCTCGTTCTTGCGGAAGCCGGACAGGCATTGCGGATCGAGCGAGGAGCGGATCTCCCTGGCGCGCTCCTGGCCGTAGAAGGTCGCGATGGTGCGGTAGAGCTCGCGGTCGCGCACCAGCTTGACCACGACATTGGCGGCGTCCTGGTCGTCGGTCATCGCGATGTCGAGATGCTGCACCCGGGCGCGGATGTCGGCGACGACCTTGCCGAGCTGCGCCTTGCGGTCGGCGCGGCTGCCGTCGGCGAACACGCGCACCGGTCGGTCGTATTTGCGGATGCGATCGACCCGTCCGGCAAGATGATACTCGGCGCCGAACGCGGTCTTCAGGAAGCCTTCGACGATCTCGGCGTCGGTGAAGACCTTCTTCTCGTTGCGCTGGCGCGCCGCGATCGCCGGCACCTCGGTCGCGGCTGCGGGCACTGTGGTGTCGACGAGGCACGCAGCGAGCACTGCGGCGAGAAGGAACAGGATCGAGAGGCGGGGCTGGGACATCGTGACAACGCTGCCGCAAGCTCTGCGGCAGCGCAAGCCGTGATCAAGGCGGCGCCATCAGTTGGAGTGCCGGATCGCCGCGCCGGATTCCGGCGAAATCGGCGCGATCAGTTCTTCACCACCACAGTGGTGCCGACCGAGACCCGATCATAGAGGTCCTGGACGTCCTCGTTGGTCATGCGGAAGCAGCCCGACGAGACCGCCTGGCCGATCGTCTCCGGCTCGTTCGAGCCGTGGATGCGGTAGAGCGTCGAGCCGAGATACATCGCGCGCGCGCCGAGCGGGTTCTCGATGCCGCCGTTCATGTGGCGCGGCAGATCGGGGCGGCGGCGCAGCATCTGCGAGGGCGGCGTCCAGGACGGCCATTCCTTCTTCGCGGAGATGCGGTGGACACCGCTCCAGCGGAAGCCGTCGCGGCCGACGCCGATGCCGTAGCGCAGCGCCATGCCGTTGCCCTGCACCAGATAGAGCCGGCGTTCGGCGGTATTCACCACGATGGTGCCGGGAGCGTAATTGGTCGGGTAGTTGACGGTGGTGCGCGGGATCGGACTTGCGCCGCCTCCGCCGCTACCGCCGAAGAAGGGCGAGTTGTCACCGTTGTAGCCCCGGGAGTCGAAGAACTGGGCCTGGGCCTGGCCGGCAGCTGCCAGGATCGTGAGCGCGGCAAACATCAAGGCAATCGGGCGCATGGTCGTCGTCCTCGCGAACAATCAAATATCTCTCAGAGAGGCCACAATTGCCGGCGTTTCGCAAGCGACGAAGCGGTGACATCAGGCACTTTCCGGCAACACGGTTTAAAAAGGCAACAGACCGCAGGCGATACCTGCATTGTCCGGTCAAGCCTTTGACGAAGCGGATGAAGAATGGTTGATCTGGAGCGATTTCAAACGAAGTGGGTACCGGTTCGCGTAAAGAAAACGCGACCAAACAAAAGGATAAGACCATGATCTGATTCAACCGGATCAGCTCATGGTCTGGAGTGACCTCAAGAACACCGCGGAACGGGAGCGAGAGTATGAATGGTGCGGAAAGTCTGGTGCGGACATTGGTCGCAGGCGGCGTGGATGTCTGTTTTACCAACCCGGGCACCTCGGAGATGCATTTCGTCGCGGCGCTGGACAAGGTTCCGGGCATGCGCTGCGTGCTCGGCCTGTTCGAAGGCGTGGTGACGGGGGCTGCCGACGGCTATTTCCGCATGAAGGGAACGCCGGCCTCGACGCTGCTGCATCTCGGGCCCGGCCTCGCCAACGGCCTTGCCAATCTGCACAACGCCAAGAAGGCGCATTCCGGCATCGTCAACATCGTCGGCCAGCATGCCACCTACCATATCGGTTACAACGCACCGCTGACCTCGGACATCGAGGGCCTGGCACGGCCGATGTCGTCCTGGGTCCGCACCTCGCCGGATGCCAGGTCGGTCGCCGCCGACGGCGCGGCCGCGATCGCCGCCGCCAAGAGCGCGCCGCCGCAGATCGCAACCCTGATCCTGCCGGCCGATACCGCCTGGAACGAGGCCGACGGTATCGCCGACGTGCCGGTGGACACGCAGCGCCCAAGCTACTCGCCGCAGGCGGTCGACACCGCAGCAAAGATCCTGCACGGCGATGCCGCGCACACGCTGCTGCTCGTCACCGGCAGCGCGCTGAGCGAGCACGGACTGGCGCTCGCCGAGCGCATCGCCGGCAAGACCGGCTGCACCGTGATGGGCCAGACCTATCACCCGCGCATGGCGCGCGGCCGCGGCCGCTTCTCGATCAACCGGATTCCCTATGTGATCGAGCAGGCGCTGCCGATCCTGAAGAATTTCCGTCACATCGTGCTGGTCGAGGCCAACGATCCGGTGGCGTTCTTCGCCTATCCGAACAAGCCGAGCATGCTGAAGGCGGAAGGCTGCGAGGTGCATCGCATGACCGCCTGGGGCGAGAATTCGGTCGCCGCCCTCGAGGCGCTGGCCAATGCGCTGCATGCGACGGCAAAGGACGTCAAGCCGCAGCAGCATCCGGAGCTGGTCAAGCCGACCGGCGCGCTCAACCACGGCTCGATCGCGCAGGCGATCGCCTGTGCCATCCCCGACAACGCCATCATGGTGGACGAGTCCGTCACCACCGGCCGCGGCTTCTTCCCGCCGACGGCGGGGGCCGCGCCGCACGACTGGTTGCAGAACATGGGCGGCTCGATCGGCTTCTCGACTCCGGTCGCGACCGGCGCGGCGGTCGCCTGTCCGGACCGCAAGGTGATCTGCATGGTCGGCGACGGCAGCGCGATGTACACGATCCAGTCGCTGTGGACGCAGGCGCGCGAAGGGCTCAACGTCGTGACCATCGTGTTCGCCAACCGGATCTACCAGATCCTGCGCGGCGAGTTCGACGGCGTCGGCGCCGGCGAGCCGGGCAAGCGGGCGCAGGACATGCTGAAGATCGACCGGCCGACGCTCGACTTCGTCGCGCTCGCCAGGGGCATGGGTGTGCCGGCGGTGGCGGTCACATCAGCGGACGAGTTCAACAAGGCGCTCGCGGACGTGGTCGCCGAACCGGGGCCGCGGTTGATCGAAGTGCAGATGTAGCAGCGCAATCTCAAACGGCCGTGGCGGCGGTCCAGTCCAGTCGGAGGCGCCAATGCAGACCGAGCTGAACAAGGTGATCGCCGCCGTCGCGGAGTTCTATGCGCAGGAGACGTTCCTGCTGGAGCGCGATCTCGGCGAGCGAACGCTTACTCACCGCCTGGCGGTCTATGTCGAGCGGCAGTTTCCGGGCTGGCAGGTCGATTGCAACTACGACCGGCTCGGCGAGCGCACGCTGCGGCTGCCGCGGGGCTCGGGGAGCTCGACCGATGACCATCTCGGCAAGTCGATCTACCCTGATATCGTCGTGCACCAGCGCGACATCCCGAACAATCTGCTCGCCATCGAGCTGCGCAAGGACAGCAATCACCAACCGCTCGAGCACGATCAGCGCAAGCTGCAGGCGCTGACCGACCCGAATGTCTGGTTTGCCTATGCGATGGGTGTTCTCGTGATCGTCGGGCCGAACGGCGTGAGCTCGTCCGAGGTCTATGCCGGCGGCATCATCGACAGCGCCGCGTCGCGCTGGTTTGCGGAGCGGCTGCGAGAGAGCGGGGTTGGGCAGAAGCGCGACGACGGCGCGCAGCGTTAAGTCTGTCGCATGATTCCTTCCGCGCATCGCGGTGATAGCCCGTTTGGATCATGCGCCACCCCTGCACGCGCGGCAGAACAGAAGGCGCGGGAGGTGGAGCAATTCCTGGAGCCGGTGGTCATTTTTCAGAACGATCCAATGGCGGTGCGGATTATCGGCTCTGCGCCTCTTTCGCTCCCTCTCCCGCACTTCAATTTCGCTGGTCCAGCTCTCGACTGGGCCAGGCTTCACTGTTTCAAGCCGGCGGCGCAGTTGAATGCGACGTCACAGGCCGAGGCAGCATCCGCACCGGGACAGTGAAAAGGCCGCCTGCGGGCGGCCTTTCCTTCAGGTGTCGATTTCCTTAGGCGGCAATGTCCGGCATCGCCGCGGACGATTGTTTCTGTTTATTGCTTGGCCGCATCGTCGCCGGTCGTTGCGGCGCCGGCCTTGGTGCTCGATTTCTTGGCGGCCTTCCTGGCTTTCTTCTTCGGCGCCATCTTGGTCGCCTCGCCCTTGGTTGCCGTGTCTCCGCTCTGCGCGGCCGGGGCCGCGCTGCCGCCCGCCTTGTCCTGCGCGAGCGCGGTGGACGAGACGAAGGCAAGCGCCGTGGCGGCGAGGATCAATGTTCGCATCGGATGGTTCTCCCAAGTTGGTTCCTATCGGGCCCTCAACGGGACAGAATGTCGCAGGGTTCCGCGGCACCGATCAGCAGTCCGTGAGCCGGGCGTGAACGGCGCGGCGCGCCGCACAAGCGCGGAACCCGGGAACCATGATGCGCGTTGTGTTGCGGGCAGGAGTTCCGAGGAGAGACGCCATGCGCTGGCGGTCAATGACGGAAACCACCAACATTGTGCTCGACACCACCCCGGAGAACACATTCTACGCGGTGGGCTGGACGGTCAGCGGCGTGGCGACGCTCGCCACCATCGTCGCGGTCTGGATGTTCGGCATCTGAAGGCAGGCGGTCCGTCCGTGCAAACAATCGGCGCGCCGGTACCGGCGGGCCGACGCGCGGTGACCGCTTACTTCCGCAGGATGGCCAGCGCTTCCCGGTAGAGCTGCGAGAAACTGACCAGGAGCGCGCTCGACAGCAGGAACATCGCCATGCTGTCGTAGTCGTCGGCGGTCGGCCAGGAGAACTCGAAATAAGGCGGCATGAACGCCCACCAGACGATCGGAACCGTAATGATCGTTGCAAAGGCGCCGGCCGGTGCGCCGCCCGCCAGTCCGGCGATCAGGATCGCCGGCACGAAGCCCGCGAAATAGAGCTGCATGCCGAAGCTTGCGAACATCTCCTGCGTGGCGGTAGCCAGCACCACGGCCAGCAATGCGACGACGAAGGTCGACAGCGACCACGGTCGCAGCTTCAGAATGTAATCATTGCCCTTGCGCATCGAGACGTCCCGGCCCCCTCGCGAGTTCCGGGAAGGTAGCCGAGGAGGCCTGCAAACAAAACCCCGTATGACTCCGTGGGGCAGGATTGTGTGCGATACAGTGAAAAGGAACCGGCCCGGTCAAGCCGCTGCCGCATTGTCGCGCTTATTGCATTGCGGCAGGGTGATGGTGGGACAACACGATGCTCGAGCTCCTGATTGTCGTTCTCGTCGCCGGGATCGGGTTCGTATCGGGGTATGGCGTCCGCGCGCTGATCTCGTTCCGCAAACGCCGGTCACCGCCGCGCGGACGCGCGCCGCGGCTTCGGGCCGCGAATGACGACATCTCCGCGCGCGGCTGGTCCCGGTCGACCGGCATCCAAGGCGCCGATCAAGCCGCCCCGCCATCCGACGAACTCGACGGCGCCGTGCGCGACCTGCTCGGCGAGCTCAGCCGGCGCACAGCCAACCCGTCACCCACGCCGCAGCGCCGCCGGCAGTGAGCCGGGAATGCCGGCCGCTCCTTTGCATGGGGTTGTTTTCGACATTTTTGATGAGGCGGTGCCGACGGGGCACCGGCACCGGAATGTCGACCATCGTCCGACCTGACGGTTCGGGAAGGGATCAGGCGGTTCAGGCAGGGGAATGGTGGACGCACAAGGGATCGAACCTTGGACCTCTCCCGTGTGAACCACAATCTGTAGATCCAGGTTGACCCAACGCGGCCATAGTGTTGTCGCAATAATTCATTATAATGCAGTAGCTTATGGCCGTTTGAGCCTCACGGGGCCATAAGCGGCCATACCGCATTTTGTGTGCCCCCGTTGTGCCCGCCGCAGATTTTCCCTTGGGGCACACAAATCGGGGAGGGATCTGTGCTCCCTCTGTTCTTCAAGGCGCCGTTCTTCCGCGCTGGTGTGCCCCGGGGCGGAAAAGCGAAGGAAAGTCAACGCAAGCTTCCCGTCGCTTGGATGATCCGGGCGTCTTCGGGGCACACCTCGATAGGAGCGCAAGGGCCATGCCGGAGCCTACCAACCAGCTGACACTCACCGATGCAGTAATCCGTAGCGCCACGGTGCCGCCGGGCAAGGCACAGCATTATCTCCACGACGACAAGCTGCCCGGCCTCGCCCTGCGCATGCGCATCACCGGCGGCCGGACTTGGGTCTACCTCTTCACCAAGCCGGGGGTGAGAGGAACCCAGCGCAAGACCCTCGGACCATGGCCCAAGTACAACGAGAAGGCCGCGCGCAAGGCCGCCACCATTGCCGCAGGCGAGGTGTTCAAGGGCATGGACCCAAACGACGCGAAACGCGAGGCGAGGCGACAACAGGCGGTTGAAAAGCAGCGCACGATGCTGGCCGACCTCATCGTTGAAGATGGTCCTTACCAGATGTCATTGACGGGACGGCAGGTCGTCAACTGGAAGCCGGCAATGTCGGCGCTGCGGCGCGGGCTCAAGGAGCACGCCGAGAATGGCGTGGGGGACCTGACGCGCCGGCAAATCATGGCGGCAGTCGACCGGGTCGCCAAAACCGGCAAGCGGGGCGCGGCCAAGGACCTGCGCAAGCACACCCACACCTTCCTCGAATGGTGCGTTGGCGAGGGCTACGTCGACCACAATGTGCTTGCCGGTTATCGCGAGCCTAAGGAAACCCGTGCGCAAAGGATTGGGCGCCGAACGAAGGGCCGTGCTTTGACCGATGAAGAAATCATCAAATTCTGGCACGCATCCGGCAAGCTCGGGACCTTCGGGCTTCTGGCAAGGACGTGCCTGCTCGGTGGTCCGCGCCGGAGCGAGCCAACCATGATCGAGTGGTCGAAGCACGTCATGGAGGATCGCATTACGTTCGATGCGGCATGGACTAAGATGGGCCTACACCACGATGTACCGCGTACTCACCTCGTTGATGAGGTGCTCGCGGCCGCGAAACATTTTCAGCGCGCCACGTCCGACTACGTCTTCCCGTCACCAAAAACCGGTGGGCAGATGTCCGGCTTCACCAAGATGGTCAACCGCCTGGTCAAGGAGGCGGGTGTCGCAAAATTCACCATGCATGACTTACGGCGCAGTCTGCGCACCATCATGTCCCGCTGTGGCTACGACAATGAGATCCAGCGGCTGTGTGTCGGGCAAAAGCCAAGTGGAATCGATCAGGTCTACAATCACGACGAACAGTGGATCATTCGCAAGATGGCATTCGAAGCGGCTCATGATTACATCGCGGAGCTGGTCGGCGCGATACGGGTTGGCAAGGCCGTGCGCCTGCGGAGAACAAACCCGCTCGATCCTATCAAGGCCGAGCTACTCGGCCGTCTCCGGGAACACTATGCGGCTGAGATGGCTTAGTGGTTTTGTCGCATCCGGCCAGATAGTTGCGCACCGCGTCTGCTCGATAGAGCGGGCGGCCGTCGACATAGCGCCATTTCAGCGGGTGGTTCGGATCGCGCCGCCACTGCTCCAGCGCTCCGGGAGTGCGACGGACGACTGCTGCCGTCTCCAAGGCGGTCAAATTGGAGCTGCCCGGGAGGGTATCGATATCGAAAGTTGCGGGTGGCGGCATGCCACGATTTTTGCGCGGGCGCTTCTCGGCGGGCGATATTTTCCAGTGGTCTGGCGATCCAAACGCCGGGGGGAGAGCCTCTTCGTTTTTCTCGCGCATGCCTCAACCCCGAGCTCCGACCAGTCTTTGATCAACTAAGATCGGGGCTTCTCAAGCAAGAAAGAGATCTAAACGGCAGGTGCGGCAGTTGAGTAGCTGTAGCGTACAAAAAGAACGAATGGTCTGCGGGTTCGAACTGATATGATTTTCAGTCGTGGATCGCGTTTTTCGATTAACATCTAACGGATCAGAGTTTAGCCCCAATAGTGCGTACATGGCACCCGTACCGAGGGTTGTCGACACTCATTTCCGCAATTTCATAGACTCGATTTGTCGCTGTTGGGCTCGTTGGACCGAGGGCTATTCGTCGCGCATGTCGGCTGTTGCGCAGGTTGTCGACGCGATGTCCCACTGCGGAATGTTTACGGTGGCGGGGCTTCACGCCACATCAGAGGTTTGAGCCAGCTTAAGTTCCAGGATCTCGGCATGGCCGAGCTGGGTGGAAAGGTCTCGCTCGATGAGCGGCTTGAGCCAACCAATGTTGGACGACCCTCCCGACAGCAATACGATGGTGATCGGACGGCCTCCGAGCTCCTGCTCTGCCCGCTTGAGCACTGACCGCAGTCTTGTCCACCGAGCGGTCGATCCCGCGAAACAGCAATTCTCGCGCGATGGCGTGGTTTATCATGAACCCACGCGCGCAGCCGCGGCGCGCGCGCCGACTTCGCAGCGCGGCAGTTTGCGAATTTCGCGCTGCGCCGTTTGTGGCTAGGTCGCCATAGGCGCGCGCCTCATTGGCCGGTGCGTGTCCCTGGATGATGTTCTGGATGCGCTCGTCCATGAACGAGAACCGCCCTGCCCGTGGTCGAAGCGCTTCGCTCAGCGGATCATCATGTCCGGCGCCGGCTCGTGCAGCTCGGAATGGAAAGCTCGCCTCATCAAGAGTCGGGCAAAGGTTATTGATCGTAACCGGTATGAGCTCCCACGTCCGCGATGATTAGCGGTCGCGTGCGTAGCGGATGGGCATCCAGTGCTGGCGCAGCGCCTCAACGACGGCTGGGATATCGAGATAGGCGCTACGGAGGAAATCCTCGGTTTTGCGACCGTTTCGTGGCGGTCCGAGCAGCGGACGGGCCTGATCGTCGCGACAAAATGAGTTGCGTCTTCCCATCGCAATCGGGCGCATGGAACGCTCGACTGTGTTGCTGTCAACTTCGACACGGCCGTCGCGGAGAAACAGCGTCAACCCGTCACAGTGATTGAGCGCATAGTTGATCGCCTCCGCCAGCTTCGATTGGGAGAAGAGTTGGCTGACCATTGCGGTCAGGCGCGTCCTGAGCGCCTCCATCAATGGAGCGGACCTGGTGCCGCGGGTGGCCAGCCGCTGCTCGGCACTGCTGCCACGGATCTCTGCTTCGATGGCATAGACCGCCTGCAGGCGCTCGATCACTTCGCGCGCGAACGGCGACGCGGTCGTCTTGAACACCTCAATGAATTTGCGGCGGGCATGGGCGAGACAAAAGGCGAGTTGGATCGCGCCGCCATGATCGCGGGCGAGCGCTTTGTAGGCGGCATAACCGTCGACCTGCAGAATGCCGGAAAAGCCCGTTAACTGTCTGGCGATCTCCGCCGTGCCACGGCCGTCGGCGAACACGTAGGCCACCGCCGGCGGCGAGGGGCCGCCCCATGGCCGGTCATCCATGGCATGCGCCCAGAACTGGCAGATGCGCGGGCGATGTCGTCCGGGATCGAGCACCGGCATCGGCGTCTCGTCGCAGAACAGGCGCGGCGCGGCATGGATCGTGCGCAGCTGGAGCGCATAGAGGCTCCTGAGCCACCAGGCCGCACGCACCCAGCCGGCGAGCGTCGCCCGGTCGAGACGGACACCCTGGCCGGCCAGAATTTGCGCCTGTCGGTACAGCGGCAGATACCAGGCGAACTTCGAGACTACCACGTGGCTCACGAGTGCGGTCGAAGCCATGCCGCTCTCGATCAGGCGCGGCAGCACCTTCGCCTGGATCACACCATCGGTGCAGCGGCGGCAGCCGTACTTGGGACGGACCGTCCGCAGCACCCGCAGGATCGCCGGGATGATGTCCAGCACCTCGCTGACGTCCTCGCTGATCTTGTGAAGCTGGCCCTGGCAACAGGGGCATGCGGTCGCCTCCGGCTCCAGCACATGCTCGCAGCGCGGCAGGTGCTTTGGAAGCGCGCCGATGTTGCGGCGCGCCTTCTTCCGCAGTGGCTTGCCGGGCGGCTTTGCCGCAGCCGCATCGTCGTTGGCAGCTGCAGGCGGCGTGACGTCGGTCTCAAGATCGCCAAGCTCAAGCGCGAGCTGCTCGGCCACGAGCGCGGCAAGCCGCTCCGAGCGCTTCCCGAAGATCATGTCCTTGAACGTCTGCATTGCTACGCGCAGCGTCTCGTTCTCAGTGCCAAGCGCGAGCACCATCTCGGTGAGAGCTGCCGGATCGGTCGGGAGAGCGTCGGGGCGAATCGCCATGACCAGACGATACATCCGTGCGACCCATGCTCCAGTGAAATCCTCACTTCTCAGCCGACAATGGCCGGCTGCTTCACAGGCTTGGGCGACACACGCGTCCACTCGAGCCCGTCGAGTAGCATCGCAAACTGCGTCGCGCTGAGATGCACAACGCCGTCGCGGATCGGCGGCCAGGTGAAACGCCCCTGGTGCAACCACTTCGTTACCAACACCATGCCGCTGCCGTCCCACGCCAGAAGCTTCACTCCGTCGCTGCAATATGGGTTCGCGCGCAGTGCTTAGCTCGCCAGCGCCGACAGCGTATGCACCGACTTACGAAAGTCGACCGGCTGGGCCGCCAGCACCACCTTGATGTCTGACCGTAGAGCAATCACCGGATGCCCCGAAGCGCCGATAGCACCACCGAAAGCGTCGCCAGTTCCACGCCCGGCTCGACCCGGATGCGCCCCCCTTCACCTCAATCTCGACCACTCCACAGACCTTGGCCGGCGGCGCAATCTCCACAGCTTCATCTGTACCTGCGAAATACACTCGGACTTGCCAACCCTCCCGCCACCGCTCTCGGCGCCAATTTGGATAGGCACGAAGTTCTGGGCTTTGCCGGCGAGCGCCGCCGCCACCTGGCGTCGCTACACCGTGAGCAGTCCGCGAGAAACGCCATTGCGCCGCGCCACCTCGGAGATGTTCGTTCCCTCCTCAAAGCTCTCCGCCGCGATCCGGGCCTTCTCCTCGCTCGTCCACCGTCGTCGCCGGCGCTCCCCAGTGGTCACCTCAACGCGGCTATAAGAGTCACCTTCCTGCCTGGCAGCAAGCATGGCATTTGCCATCGCGCCACCTCCACCGATCAGCTCTTGCCAGCCGGTATCGCAGACAAGCTTCGTCACTGCGAGGTGAGGCCCTCATGCCGGTTACTCTTGGATGGCAATTGCAGATCGAGGAAATCAGCAGGCGTGGTGAACCTGCCCAGCATCGGTGACGCAGTCGTGCTCAAGTCTGCCGGTGTAACCTGATCTTCTCGCCGCCTTTCCGGGCCGGGTCGATCCGACGGCTCTGCAAAATAGTCAAGCGTTTCCATCGACGGCAATTGCCGCAAACGATCAACTACCAATGCTCGCAGTTGACCATGTTGATGGAGGCATGACCAAGTTAGATAATGATCGTCATTGAAAACCTCCGGCTGCATCGTATGCGTTGGGGCATAAAGTTATCATCGGCCGATGCGCACGAGAAGGATAGGGCTACAACACACTTGGTATGTTTCCTTCAACCATTCGAAGGGGCCAAATCGATACCCCATTCGAGAAACCAGAACCTTTGCAAGTGAGGCTGACGCGAAGAGTTTCGCGGACGAACTGCTGAACAGCCCGCCGGCGAGTTCGCCTACCATACTGGCAGGCACGATAAACCCACAAAATCCAAGGCGCGCAATTGGGTCGAGCGACATAGTACTTTGGATACGTGGTCGCAACTGACATAATTGACAGCGTGTACGAAAAGCGTGTGTTGGCGTCAGTCAGTCGACCCATCAGAAAATTATCTCGAGCGCTTCAGATTTCTGTGGGACGCCGATCGTGAGACTACGATCCACGACCATCTCTGAACCGGTAATCTAAGAGGATGCTCGCAGGAGTGGGAACACAGCTGCTCGCCGAACTACCTCGATATCGCCCGCAGCACGCAAACACCGTCGCGTGCGGGCGTCAGCTTTCCTTAGCTCTTTCCAGCCTTCGCTGCGCAGGCGACCTTCGCGGATTGACTGTTTGTTTCCAGCACGAACAACTTCGTCGAGTGCGCGGCTGACCATGCCGCACTCCTCTTCAAGTACTTTCACCGACTTCTTTAGCTCGGCCGCCCGAGGATGAACAGAGGATGAGTGGCCAGGGAGCGACGCCCCCCCAGAGCAGGTAGGAGCCCGATCCAATGTTGATGCTGTACCGTCAAGCGTCGTTAGCCTTTCGGGCTGGAATTCGTGGAGCATCAGGATCCGACGATGTCTAAAACGACCGCCAACTTGCGCCCAGAAGTTAAGAAGCGCATTGCCCAGATCGAAAGTATGACGCTGGTCCAGATTCAAGAGGTCATGATGGATTGTGTGTCCGAGCGGTCTGCTGGCAGGATGACGAAATGTGAGGGCAATGCGTTGCGCCGAGCACTGAACAAGCGGGTCAGCATCCTCAGACGAGACCTTGTCGCATAAGAGTTCGCGAGCTGGTCAGGCGAAGCACTGATGTCGCACAGCCATAGGACACGCATTTAGCTGGGGAGAGCCTAGATAAATGAGGGCTTCTAGGTGGGACTTGCCAGGCAAGCGATTTACCCGATGGTCTAAGCTGGACGACCAGCGGGTAATCGAACTGTGGGAAGCCGGGCGAGCTGCGAAAGAGATCGCGAGTGAGCTAAAGCGCAGTGAGTCGGCGATCAGGGCCCGGGTCGCCACCCTTGCACGCCTAAAAAGAGAACCCACGGTGAGCTGCTGCCGGTTTGATGGACACCGAGATTAGGTGTTTCATGAAGCCGGAGGTGGGCGACGAAGAGATGAAAGTTCAGTCGCGAATTCAAGACCGAGGCGGTCAAGCTGGTTAGGGAGCGTGGGGTTTCGGTGGCGCGCAAGCCGGCCGCGACCTGGATGTTCATGAGAACGTTCTGCGCAAATGGGTGAAAGAATTCGGCTCCAATCCGGTGCAGGCCTTTCCCGGCCACGGGCAGATGAAGCCAGAGCAGTAGGAGATCGGGCGGTTGCGCCGTGAGGTCGCCAAGTTGAAGGCCGAGCGGGATATCCTAAAAAAGGCCGTAGCCTTCTTCGCGAAGGAAGCGACATCAAGTTCGTCGTCATCGCGAAGCACCGGCTAATCTGGCCGGGTGGCATGGCTATGCGATGCGAATCGCTCGCCCAGCGCCAGATCCCGCAGCGACGAAGAGCTCAGCGGCAAGGTAAAGGCCAGCTTCATGGCGAGCGACCGCACCTATGGTGCGCCCCGTGTGTGGCGTGATCTGCTCGCCGATGGGGCGGGCTGTGGCCTGCACCAAATCGAACGGCTGATGCGCCTGCAAGGCTTGCGGGCGCGGCCGCGACGCCGGCGCTTGCTTAAGGACAGCGGCGATCGACAACTCGAGACTGTGCCGGCGAACCTCCTTGACCGGCAGTTCGCCGCCGAGCGACCGAACCAGAAGTGGATCGCCGACTTTACGTATCTCTGGACGGCCGAGGGCTGGCTCTACGTCGTAGCAGTGATCGACCTGTTCTCACGCCGGGTGGTGGGTTGGTCGATGAGCGCCGCGATGACAGCTCTGTTGGTAACCGATGCCCTGCTGATGGCTGTCTGGCGACGCGGCAAGCCGGACGCCCTGTTGCACCACTCCGACCAGGGCAGTCAGGGCGGACAAGGCTTACGACGCCAACAGCCTGCGTCAGCTTCTCGCCGCCACGCAGGCCAAAGCCGTCATTCCCTCACGACGAGCCGTAGTCAGCCAATCCCTTATGACAAGCGGCTCTACCGTCAGCGCAACCTGATCGAGCGCATGTTCGCTCGCCTCAAGGACTTCCGCCGCATCGCCACTCGCTACGACAAGCTTGCCAGAAACTTCCTCTCAGGAGCCTTCATCGCCGCCGCCGTCGTCTGGTGGCTCAATTGAGTCCGGACCTTAGCACTACTTTGGCAGATCGTTGATTTTGCCGTGCTTTATGGGACTCCCGAATCAATTTTTCAATGAGGTCGGCTCTTGGCTAACCATGGCGGGATGGCAAGACGAACTCGAACGCTGGCTGATGCCGTTCTTGGACCGGTTGGGTCATAAGACTCGGCAGCGGATGTGTCCTCTGTACGTTGCGGGATTGATCGGTCCTGGCGATCGCAAGAGCGTTCAGCCGATGGCAGAACGCGTTGCCACGGGCAACTACGACCAGCTGCACCATTTCATTGCGGACGGTGTCTGGGACGCGACACCGCTGGAGACAGAGTTGCTCAACCCGGCGGACCGACTTGTCGGCGGCAGGGATGCGGTGCTGGTTATTGATGACACCTCACTGCCGACGAAGGGTGAACGCTCGGTTGGTGTTGCGGCTCAATACGCGTCGGCTCTCGGCAAAACGGCAAATTGCCAAACGCTGGTGTCTTTAACGCTTGCGCGCGGCGAAGTGCCAGTGATGGTCGCGTTACGTCTCTTTCTGTGGCAGCCAACATGCGCTTTGGATGTGTGCTGGCGGATGCAGGATACGGCCTCAGCGCACCGTTTCGACAAGGGTTGACGGAGCGCGGGCTGACCTGGGCTGTCGGTATCCCTCGGCACCAGAAAGTGTATCCGGTCGATGTGAAGCTCATTTGGCCGATCACCAAAGGCAAACCACGAAAGCACCACGTGCCCGATATCTTGTCGATTGCGGCAGAACAAATGCTGGCCAGCGCCAAATGGAAAACCGTGAGTTGGCGTAGCGGGACGAGAGGTCGGCTTAAAGCCCAATTTGCTGCTCTCCGTGTCCGGACCGCCGACGGCCCTCCGCAACGGATATGGGATAAAGGTCAGCAGCATCTCCCAGGCGACGAAGCCTGGCTCATTGGCGAGCAACGTGCGTCCGGGGAGAAGAAATACTATCTGGCCAACCTTCCGGCGGCGACGGATCTGCGCACGTTGGCCGCCACCATCAAGGCAAGATGGATTTGTGAGCAGGCGCATCAGCAGTTGAAGGAGGAGCTTGGACTTGATCACTTCGAGGGGCGATCATGGCCGGGTCTTCATGGCCACGCCCTGATAACAATGATTGCCTACGCCTTCCTGCAACATCGTCGCCTCGCACACGCGGGGCGGAAAAAAATCAACGGGCCTCCGCCTCAGCCAACCATGCCCGCCGTACGTCACGCCATCGTCGATCTCATCCTTCGGCCGCCGTCTCAACGGTGTCCATACTGCCGAAAACAAGTCCCTGAAAAACACTAACGCAAACAATTCTGCCAAAGTTGTACTAGGTCGTTCTGATCCGCGCGTCGCACGAGATAAGTCGGTCGATCGGCGCGACCCGCCTACCTCGCACACTGGCGCGCGTACTATCGCAATATCACGGAGCCGAAGAGGCCTGAAGCTGGCTACACGCGTGATCTTCTCATTCGAACCTATAGGACGCCTGAAAGAACGTACCCCAGCGCTCCATGCTGAACTTCGAAAACTGAATACCGCTGATGTTTCCCGGACCACCACAGCCTGTGCATTTCTCTTCGCTGTCCCTTTGGGTCCACATTGCCCAATAGCGCCCGCCGACGCCGACGCTGAAGTTATTGGTGATGAAGTAGGACAGCACGCCTTCAACCTGTACACCCCCGCCTCCGTGCCCGCGTTGATCAATGAAGGTGGTCGTCGGGCGCAAGAGATGATTGTCGCGGCCTTTGAAATCGGTCCAGGGCAGGTAGGCGACGTCAGCGTTCAAGCGCCAGCGCTCGGTCAGCATGTTTTCGGCGCTCAGGCCGACGCGAGGTGCATTCCACTGCGTGTTCTGGCTGCCAATTATCCTGTCGTCGCCGGGCGATAAGCATGCAAACACTGGGTTGGCGATCTGGGCGCATCCCGTCGAATCGGAGCTCTGGCCGTAATAGGTCCAGCCGATGAATGCGCCGATCTTGTAGTTGGCGCCGCGCAGGAAATCGTATCCGGCATCAGCCGTATAGTACGTGAATGTTCCGTTTGCCTGGCCTGATACGTTGTTGATGTAGGGAAAACTGCGTTCGATGCCCCAGTCTTCATTGTTGATGTTTCCTGCGTTGAAGCGTCCGGTGCCAATATTGCTTTTCAGGAATACTCCCCACGGGCTGTCAAGACGGCCAAATAATTCCCCGGAAAGTCCGTCCAATCCGTGATAGGTGAGCCTCGATATGAGAATGCTTGGGTCTAGAGGGCTGCCATCGGGCACTGCGCTACTGTCCCATTGGAAGCGTCCCCGGCTGAGCCAGAGCCGCGATCCGCCTTCGAACGACCAACCGGCCGTGTAAGCAATTGGCGCGCCGGCGGGTGCTTTCGTGTACAGCCGCGCATCGGACCATTTCGCCGTCCATGAGGCGGCGCCAAAATGGTAGTTCAATCCGATCATTCCGACGTGATAGTTGCTGGACAGGCTGGTTGTGTTCGCCGGAAGAATTGCGAACGGCGGATTCTGCACCGTCGGAGGAGTCGTGACACTCGGTCCGCCGAAATGCAGATAGTCATACTCAACTTTGACCGACCATGCAGGTGTAAGCGCTTGCTCGACGCCCAGCCCTATGACGCCCCCGACCCGACCATAGTCGAAATGGGTTTTGTGCTGTGGCCAGTCGCCATAGAACTCGTTGTTATTGAGGACGTCGCCCCGATTGTTTTGCCAAGCCACGCCTCCCTTGAGATAGGCCTGCGTGCGGCCCAGCACGCCAAACGCGTAACCGACGCGGCCGGTCCCGGTGGCAAAGACGTTGGGACCTGCCTTGCAGTTTGCGCTCACGACGAAGCCGGACGCCGCTAGGCAAGTATTTGTGCCGTCGGAGACAGCACCGCTGGCATCAAGTTCGACGCCAAACACCCAGCCGTCCTTCTGCCAATTGTAGCCGATCTGGCCACCTGCGAGGAACACTGGGGTGTCGACGACATCGCCATAGATTGACGGACCGTAGGGATTTCTAAAGGAAGTCCGGCCGTAGCCGCCGCCGAGGTGGCCGCCAATATAGCCGCCGGACCAGTCCCACGCCGCCGGTGGCAATTTCAGTTCTGGCTCAAGGTTTGCCGCATTCGTTGCACCGGTTGCGACGAGCGCAATTGTCGTAGCTCCCAAAAGAAGAACTCCAGATCGCATCCAACACGTCCCTGTATTTTCTCGGTCCACGACCGAGCGTCCTTAACTTATCGCGCAGCAAACCGTCGGGGCGGACCAGACGCTAACAGCGACGCACGCCGCATCCGTCCCGAAGACCATCGCACTCGATTGGTGATGATGCCGTGAACAGTGCAAACCACGTGCCGAAGTGAATTCGTAGGCTCTGCAGGCACTTCGTCGCGGGGTGTGGCGTAAAGTTGCTGACAATGGTCCGAATACCGACAGCGCGCAGCCTGTGCAATACGTTGGCTCCGCGCGATATCATGCGCCTACGTCCACAACGCCCTGTTTTCCTTGGCTAGCGAAAGACGCGTGTAGGATATAAACATGGCGTAGCATTGCTGCGACGGCGGCTTCTGCTGAGCGCATCGACAAGATCGAGCAACGGACCGGTATGAGCAAGCCGCATTGGCGTCCCGCCCGCGCGTGTGACCTTGCTGCGATCAGCGCCATCGCCGCGCGCATCCATCCTGATCTGTTCGAGCGCCCCGAGGCGTTCGCGGAAAAGATTCGGCTTTGTCCTGATGGCGCCCGCGTGCTCGCCGCGGAGGAGGCGATCGTCGGCTACGGGCTCGCTTATCCCTGGAAGCAGCATCAGTTTCCGCCGCTCGACGGCTTTCTCGAACGATTGCCTGACGATGCGGATTGCCTTTATGTACATGACATCGCTGTGCTGCCCGACGCCCGCGGGGGTATGGCACGCGCTTATGTCGCGACGATCGAGAAACTCGCGCGCTCGTCGGGCATTGCGGCTCTCGCGCTGGTCTCAATCTACGCCGCGCGACCGCTATGGGAACGTCTCGGCTTTCGGCCCGTCACGACGAATGCGGAGTTGAGCGCAAAGATCGCGTCCTACGGCAAAGGCGCGACCTACATGCTCCGCAATCTCGGTGCGGGGTAGTGCCCGCCGCCTACTGCGTGAAGCGAAGCCACGTGCTCGAACCGGTCTCGGACAGCCTCCGTCAAACAATCGCGTGTGCCGTTCCAGTCGCGCCTAATCGCGACTCGCAAATGTCCATGAAGCTCACATCCGCATAGCCATCGGGAAAGGTCACGGTCGCTGGACTGTCGAGGTGATCGTTGAGCTGCTTGCGGGCATCCTCGAAACATTCGCGCGCCCGCGGCGGCATCCACTCCTTTTCATAGATGCCGGCGAGCGAGGCGATCGAGAGCCTGTCATTGCGCTGGCTGAAGATCCGGTGACGTGTGCGAGTTGCCGCGGCCGTCAGGTTGGGACCTCGATCGGGTCTTTGGTCGAGCTCTTGCCGGCAGTCGAATCCTTGCGACCGCAAGGCAGGGGCCTCGGGAGGGCGGAAGGCTCGAGGCTGCCCGGATCATCCCGATGTGGGATATGGCTGCGGCTTCCGCCACGATAGTCGAATCCTTGCTGGCACGTCTGCGCAACCGGCGACCGACCCGCGACGCGCAAGCCCCGATCGCGGGGCGATGACGGCGGGCGGCCCTCGATGTCCCCCAAGGATTCAAACGCAACCAAATTTGGCGCAGGTTATGCGCCGCGCAGTTCGCCGGCCGTGGCGCACGGTCGAAGAGAGCGCTGGGTTTGACTGCAACGTCCCCGGGCAATTGAAACGGGCGGTTCAGGTGGCGCGCCCCGAGCGGGCCGAACTGGTCACGCGGCGATCACGGTCATGTGAATGACCAGGGGCACGATTGTCGGATGGGTGGTGTTTTTGGCTGACCGGTCGGGCACGGTGCGGACGTTGGGGCGCGGTCTCGAGCGGCAAGACTCAAGTCTAGGCGCGTGCGGATTGGGCCGCAAGGTCGGTGGTTGGCTCGACTGCTTTCGAGGGAGTGCGTATCGACGAAGGTGCTCGCACGCCGTGCCCGCGGCGTCGAAATCGTAGGACGAAATATTAGTATGAAATACAACCAGAGATCATTTTCGCGTGCTGCTTTTTCCGGTTGCTGTCCGGTTGCAGGATGGAACCAGAGCGGAGCCGATATGGGCCATGAAACGCCCGGCAAAGCGGGCGCGAGCGAGCAAAACCGGCGAGAACCGATGCAACTTGGGAGGCGGTCAGACAGGCAGCCAACGTGATTGCCGCAAACGATGACGGCGGACAGATGCGACGATGGCGTTGCTCTCTCGACATCGCGCCGGCGTTGGTCTCTAGACCTGACGCGCGCGGCGACGACACACCTGACGTTGCGGACTGGCGCCCGCGCACAGGCCTGTCCGGTTCGGCTGTCTGGCTTGCCGGGCGGATTGGCTCGGGTACGCGGCCTGGATAAGCGGCTCGGCTAAGCAGCTTTGCTGTTCGGCCTGATCGTGGGCCGTTCGGTCGTTGCGCGCTTGCGCGGACGGTCCGGCGGCTGGGCCTCAAGGCCAAGCTTGTAGAGGGGGATGGTCTGGCACCGGCCATACTGTGCCCACAGGCGCCGCCAGAACTGGGCGCAGGTTTCGCCATCGGGGCGCGCGTGCCAGCTTTGAACGAGGATGCTCCGCCATGCCTTCCAGCCCGCGATGCGGGATAGGATTTCAGGCCGAACTTCTTGGTCGCGCTGCGGACGAGGGTCTGCGTGGTCCTGAACAGGAAGGCGATCTCGATCGGCCTGATCCTGCCGCTCCGGTGCAACGCAAGCAGTTAGGAAACCGTTCCTCCCGGTCGACCGGCGAAGCGAGTTTCCGCTCAAAAGCGTACCTCTCGGGGTGGGTCGGCTTGCTGGCCGCCCATTTCCGACGGATGCAAATGCGCGCCTTCGATTTCCCGCGACGGAGGGCGCCTTCATGCGACCAAGACCCGAGTGTCTTTCAATGTTCCTCCGCATGAGCGTACACCTGTGCTGCTCGCGGGGCTTGCCGAATGACTTTATGCGTAAGATTGGATGAGGTATCGTAGGTTTGGTCGCTGTGGGGAAAGGCGGTAGCGCTCTCCCGCTACCAATCATTCGATCCTTTCAGGTCAAACGGCGATCTCCTGCGGGTTCCGCGTGCCCGAACGGCAGGCGGTGCGCGGCCGGATCGCCATGATCGTTCGGCCAAAGGTGTCGAACGCCGCAGCCGCAAATGCCGGCCAGTCGGGCGCGGCGCCATCAGGGACCAGCAAATCACCAGCTGCATCGGCTTTGTGCGTCGGCGCGCCCGACCGCTGATCAATGAACTGCATCTGTCGGAGGCGGATTGCGCGCCGAGGGGCAGTTTCAGGGCAGGTCTTGGACATCCCGCAGGAGCGTCTGCCGCAAAATCGGTCAAAAGCCACATTCATCGGCCCAAAATTTCCGATAAATTCGGACTGGCACACCTCCTGCATGACCGTTTTGACCGATTCTCTGGTCATTGCAAAAAAGGGGAATGTCGATGCATCCGAAATTTGACCGCCGCCACTTTCTCAAGGGCATGGCGGGAGCCGCGGTTGCTGCGGGCTACACGCAGATCAATCCAGACTTCTTCATCCGGCAAGCCCATGCGCAGGCCGGCAAGACCATGACCTTCCTGTCGGCCGAGAACATCACCGGCAATTGGGATCCGACCGCCCACACGACGCTGTCGCAGAAGAACATCGAAGGCTTCGTGATGGGTTTCCTCACCCGCACGCCGATGAAGCTCGAGAACCCCGGTGAGGTGGTCTATGAGCTCGCCACCGACATCAAGTTGCTCGATCCCAATCGCCTGCAGATCAGGCTACGTCAGGGCGTGGTCTTCCACGACGGCAAGCCGTTCAAGGCCGAGGACGTCAAGGCCACGTTCGAATACGGCTCAAAGCCCGATCGCCCGGCGCAATGGTACCCCGGGCCGTCCGACACGCTGAAGATCGAGACGCCCGACGACTACACCGTCATCGTCGACACGTCGAAGGGCGGCTATCCGGCGCATCTCTTCATGTTCCTCGCGGCGTTCCTGCCGATCATGTCGGCGAAGGATATCGCGGGCGGCCCGGGCGGCGTGCTGTCGCAGCGGCTCAATGGCACCGGTCCCTTCAAGTTCGTCGAGCAGCGCGGCAACGATACCGTGATGAAGGCCTTCGACGGCTACTTCAAGGGCAAGCCGGCGATCGCAGGCATCAATTTCACTTTTACCGGCGACTCCACGACGCGCATGCTGTCGTTGATGAACGGCCAGGCTTCGATCGTCGAGCGCCTCGAGCCTGAGCAGGTCGATACCGTCAAGGGCAATCCCAACATCCACATCAATCGCGTGGTGTCCGTCGAGAACAAATATCTCTGGTTCCGCTGCTCAAAACCGCCCTTCAACGATCCGCGCATCCGGCTTGCCGCCTGTCACGCCATCAATCGCGACCTCATTCTCGAGGTGCTCGGCTCGGCAGGGCATGCGTCGTCCAACTTCGTGTCGCCGGTCAAGTTCGGCTACATCGATCTCGAGAACTACCCGAAGTTCGACCCGAAGAAGAGCCAGGCGTTGCTCGCCGAGGCCGGCTTTCCGAACGGCAAGGGCCTGCCGCCGCTCGAATACATCACCTCCGTAGGCTTCTATCCGAAGACCAAGGAGTATGGCGAGATCATCACCGCGATGCTCAACGAGCAGGGCTTCAATGTCAGCCTGACCGTGCTCGAGCCTGCCGCCTGGAACGAGCGGCTGTACCATCGCCCCGGTGGTGGCCCCGGCCACATGGTCGACTGCGGCTGGTCGACCGGCTCGCCCGAGCCCGACCTGGTGCTCCGTACCCATTTCCATTCCTCCTCGCATCGCATCTGCGGCATCGAGGATCCGGCGATCGATGCCAGCCTCGACAAGGAACGCAGCGCGCCGACGCTCGAGGAGCGCAAGAAGATCCTCCAGACCGAGACGATGCCTTTGCTGGCTTCGAAGATGCCGGCGCTCGCGCTGTTCACGTCGGTGATGATCCACGCGATGCAGAAGGATTTCGAAGGCCTGTACATCTATCCGGACGGATCGATGGATGCCTCCAGGCCCGTCGCCTGATCACGGATGCTCGCCGCGTGCCGCGCTTGGCCGGCACGCGGTTTGCCATGTCTCTTCCGGAGCTTGCGAATGTTCGTCCTGAATTTCCTGCTGCGGCGTCTGGCTCAGGGCGTCCTCATCATATTCCTGGTGTCGCTGTTGATCTTCACGCTGCTGCGAATCGTGCCGGGCGATCCGGTGCGCCTGATGGCGGGCGGCATGGCGCCGGAGGCGCTGATCGAGAAGATCGCGACCGACATGGGCCTGCGCGACCCGATCGTCGTCCAGTTCGGGCGCTACATGGGGGGCGTCGTGCGCGGCGATCTCGGCCAGTCCTTTGTGCGGCCCGCCAACGGCGCCGCGACGGGCGGGGCGACCTTCAACGACACCACGCGCGGTGAGCGGGCAAAGGTCATGAGCCTGATCCTGGAAGCGCTGCCCATGACGCTGCAGCTCGCCGCCGTGACGCTGGTGATCGCGCTGATCTTCTCGGGCATCATCGGGATTGCCGGCGGTCTCGCGATCGGACGATGGCCGGACAAGCTCGCATTCTACATTTCGTCGATCTTCATCTCGCTGCCGAACTTCTGGCTCGGAATCGTCCTCGCCTTGCTGTTCTCGGTCAAGCTCGGATGGCTGCCTGCGATCGGCTACAAGGGATTTGCCTACACGATCCTGCCGGCCATCGTGCTCGCCGTCGAATTGTCGCCGGTCCTGATCCGGACGCTTGTGAGCTCGGTATCGGCGCAGATGACGGAGCCCTATGTGGCGGTGGGGCACGTCCGCGGCCTTGGCCGCAGCCGCATCATCGCAAACCATGCGCTGCGCAATGCGTCCGTGCCGCTGCTCAATCTGCTCGGGATTCAGTTCTCGAGCCTGCTCGGCGGGGTGATCATCGTCGAGTACATCTTCGACTATCCGGGGCTTGGCCTGTTGACCATCAACGCGGTGCTGCAGCGCGACTTTCCGCTGATCCAGGGCATCGCCATCGTCACCAGTGCGATCTTCGTGCTGATCAACATCGTCGTCGATCTCGTCGCCACCACCATGGACCCGCGGCTCGAATATTGAGGTTCGGATATTGATGTCAGTCGCAACTGCTGCCGATGCGCCGATCATGCGCAAACAGGCCCCCCGCTCCATCGCCCGACGCATCCTGGACAGAGCGGCATCGACGCCGGGCTTCCGCGTCGGCCTTGGCATCTTCGTCGTGCTTGCGCTGGCGACAGCACTCTATCCGGAACTGAGCAGCCTCGATCCGACCAAGATGGACATCAAGGCCCGTCTGCTGCCGCCGCTGTTCCTCGGCAATAACTGGAGCTGGGCGCATCCGCTCGGCACCGATCAGATCGGCCGCGACATGCTGGTGCGCTCGCTGGTGGGCTTGCGCTACTCGTTCCTGATCGGCGTCGCGTCCGTCATCGTCATGCTGGTGATCGGCTGCGCGCTCGGCACGGTCGCCGGCTATTTCGGCGGCCGAACCGACGCCGTCATCATGCGGTTGACCGACGCCCAGCTCTCGATCCCGATGATCATCCTCGCGATCTCGGTGCTTGGCGTCTCCCGGCCGACCATCCCGGCGATCATCCTGGTCCTCGGCGTGTCCAACTGGCCGGTCTATGCGCGCATCATGCGCAGCATCGTGATGACGGAACGACAGCGCGAATATGTCCGCGCCGCGAAGATCGGCGGCTCGACCGATCTTCGCATCATCCTCAGTCTGCTGCTTCCCCTGCTGCTGCCGCCGGTGCTGTTCACCTCGGTGCTCGACGTCGCCCGCATGATGATCTTCGAATCGACGCTCGGCTTTCTCGGGCTCGGCGTGCAGCCGCCGACCCCGACGTTCGGCAATATCATCGCGGATGGGCGCAAATACCTGCTGAACGCATGGTGGATCGCCACGATGCCCGGCCTGTTCCTCGGATTGACCCTCACCAGCATCAACCTGATCGGGGCCTCGCTCGAGCGTGCGCGCAACACGGTTCATGGAGGGGCGGAAGGATGACCCAGCCGCTGCTCGCACTCAGGAACGTCACGGTGGCCGCCGGCCGCACCGGATCGGCGAAGATCATCCTCGACAGCGTGTCGCTGAGCCTCGCGCCGCGCGAGATCGTCGGCGTCGTCGGCGCCAGCGGATCGGGCAAGACCGTGCTGTCCAAGGCCGTGGTCAACTGGCTCGAGCCGCCGCTGACCAAACGGTCCGGCGAGGTGCGGTTCGAGGGGCAGGACATCTACGCGATGCACGGCAGCGACATGCGCCTGCTGCGCCAGCGGGTGTCCTATGTCGGCGCCAACCCGATGGGGGCGCTCGATCCGACCCTGCCGGTCGGCGCCCAGATCGTCGAGAAGATGCGCGCGGTCGTGCCCGGGGTGTCGCGGCGAGTGGCCGAAACCCGCGTCGTCGAGCTGCTCGATGCCGTGCGGATTCCATCGGCGCGCAATCGTTTTCACGACTATCCCTCGCAATTCTCCGGCGGGATGATGCAGCGGGCGCTCATCGTGGACGCGCTGGTGACCAATCCCGCGCTGCTGGTGGCCGACAACGTCACGCAGCCGCTCGATGTCACCGTCGCGGCCCAGGTGATCCGGCTGATGAAGGAACTGACGGCGACGTTCAACACCGCCGTGCTGTTCGTGTCGTCTTCGCTGCCGGTGGCGCGCGAGGCCTGCTCGCGCATCCTGGTGATGGATGCAGGCCGCATCGTCGAGGAGCAGTCCAGCGAAGACCTGATCGACCGGCCGGTCTATCCCTACACCCGCGAGCTGGTCCGGCAGACGCCGAAAATATGGGGTGAACCGGCGGCAACGCCGCGTCTCGACGCGCAGCGCGAGGTGGTGCTCAGTCTCCGCGACGCTTCGCAGATCTACAAGGTCAGGAAGAAGACCGGCTTCGGCGGGGTCAATCTGGTGCGCGCGGTGCGCAACGTCACTTTCGACATCCGCCGCGGCGACAGCTTCGCCATCGTCGGTGAATCCGGCTGCGGAAAGTCGACCCTGATGCGGCTGCTCAGCAGGCTCGAGCTGCCGAGCTCGGGGCAGATTCTCTGTGCGGACAAGGATATCGCGACGCTGAAGGGCCGGGCGCTGCTCGAATTCCGCGGCAAGCTGCAGATGGTGTTGCAGGACCCCTTCGGTTCGTTGCCGCCACGGACCGCGGTCGGAACGATGCTGGAGGACCCGCTGCGGACGCACGGATGGCGCGACAAGGCCAGGATCCGCGAGCGCGTGTTGAAGGTGATGGGAGAGGTGGGGCTGCCGGCCGAGTTCTACGAGGAGCTGCCGCTGGGCTTGAGCGCGGGGCAGCGGCAACGCGTCAACGTTGCCCGCGCGCTCGTTCTCGAGCCGGAAATCCTGATCATGGACGAGACGCTGTCGGCGCTCGACCAGTCCGAGCAGTTCAAGCTGCTCGACCTGTTGCAGAAGCTCCAGAAGGAATACGACCTCACCTACATCTTCATCTCGCATGACCTCGCCATGGTGCGGAAGGCCTGCAATCGCGTGGCCGTGATGTATCTCGGCGAGGTCTTCGAACTGGCTGACAATGAGCGTCTGTTCTTCGATCCGGCGCACCCCTATACGAAGGCGCTGCTGAGCGCGATGCCGACACTCGAGCAGCGGCGCTATCGACCGGAGGAATGCCTGCTGGAGGGGGAGCCGCCGAGCCCGCTCGACATTCCCGTCGGCTGCAGCTTCAGGTCGCGCTGCCCGCAGGCCATGAACAAATGCGGCCGCCTTCAGCCCAGCCTGACGGTGCGGGAGCGGCAGGATTTCGCGGCCTGCCATCTGGTGGTGCCGTCGACGGCGTCCGGCAGCTTTGCCGAAGCGGGTGCCGCTGTGCCATGAGATGGGTCGGGAACGAAAACATGCATCGTGAAACGGCCGGTAGTGCCGTGACAACCGGGGAGCGGCCATGAGCTTTACGGAGCATCGCCTGGAGCTGATCCGCGATCTGCTGCGTCAGAAGCAGCGGGTCCACGTCAAGGATCTCGTCGATCAGTTCAAGGTCAGCGAGGAATCGATCCGGCGCGATCTCAGGGAGCTCGAGACCCAGGGCTTTGCCCGTCGCGTTTATGGCGGCGCCGTGCTCGACCGGCAGGAGAGCGACCAGCCGTTTGCCGAGCGTTTGCGCGTCGGCGCGAGGGAAAAGGCGCGGATCGGCGAGGCCGCGGCGGCGCTGGTCAAGGACGGCATGAAGATCTTCGTCGACGAGGGCACCACGGCGCTGGCGTGCCTGAAGCATCTCGAAACCCGCAGGGATCTGACGATCGTGAGCAACTCGCTCGCGGTCGCAGCTCACTTCTACTATTCGTCGACGCCGAGCGTCCGCGTGCTCGGCGGGCGGTTGCGACCGGACTATCAGGCGACCTTCGGGCCGGAGACGGTGGCCGCCATGAAGGAGCACTTCTTCGATCTTGCGATCATCGCGATCAGCGCGGTTCATGCCGAGCGCGGCTTCATGGACTATGGCGAGGACGAGGCGATCATCCGACGCGTGGCGCGCGGGCAGGCCAAGCGTTCGGTCATCGTTGCCGACAACTCCAAATTCGGCCGTCTCGGCTCGATTCATACCTTCGGCCTGCACGACGTCGATGGGGTCATCACGGGCGGCACCCTGACCAAAGACTTCTCCGAGCAATTCCTCAAATCCAACGTGGAAATCATCTATGCCTGACATCGCCCCAAGCCGCGCTCCCATCAATCCATCGCGTCTCCAGGCGATGATGGACGAATTGTCGACGATCGGCGGCGGGCCGGACGGATCCATGACGCGGCTCGCGTTGTCGAAGGAAGACGGGGCGGCGCGCGACTGGCTCGGCCGCTGGTTCGCCCGCAACGGCTTTGCCGAGGCGGTGGATGCGATCGGCAACCAGTTCGGCAGCCTGTCGATGGCGGGCGCCAACGCGCCGGTCGTCATGGTCGGATCGCATATCGACAGCCAGCCCAATGGCGGCCGCTTCGACGGCGCGCTTGGCGTGGTCTCGGCCTGCGAAGCGGTGCTCGCCGTGTCCGAGAGATTGAAGGCGGAGAACAAGCTGCCGATCTGCAATTTCCAGGTCGTGAACTGGACCAACGAGGAAGGCGCACGGTTTCAGCCGAGCCTGCTGGGCAGCAGCGTGTTCGTCGGCGCGATGGAGCTCGAATGGGCGCTCGACCGCAGGGATGGCGACGGCGTGACCGTGCGCCAATCGCTTGCCGAGATCGGCTATGCCGGCAAGGACAAGGTGGCGATTCCCGGCGCGCTGATCGAACTGCACATTGAAGGCGACAAGGCGCTGTTCGAGGCGGGTGAAAGCTTCGGAATCTTCACCCGCTTCTGGGGTGCAACCAAATATCGTCTCGCCTTTCTCGGCCGGCAGGCCCACACCGGCGCCACGCCGATGGCGGAGCGCAAGGACGCGGTGCTCGCCGCCGCCTATCTCATTGCGGATCTGAAGCAGATCGCCGGCGAGCACGGCCTCGATCTGCATACGTCCGTCGGCCGCCTCGAAGTGTTTCCGAATTCGCCCAATACAGTGCCGTCAGAGGCGGTTCTGTTCATCGAATTGCGCTCGGGATCGCCCCAGGTTCTCGCCGAAGCCGAACGCAAGATGAAGCTCCGGATCGAGGCCGCGGCGGACAAGGCCGGCGTGACCTATCAGGTCAGGGCGGTCGACCGCCGCAAGGCCGGCGGATTTGCGCAAGGGCTGATCTCGCTGGCCGAGCGGACGGCGGCCGCACACGGCGAGACGGCGCGCCATCTCGATACGATCGGCGGCCATGATGCCGTGGCGATGTCCGATGTCTGTCACTCGGTGGTGATGGCCGTGCGCTCGCGCGACGGCGTCATCCATCATCCGACCGAGTTCACTGACGCCTCCGACCAGGCGACCGGAACGCAGATCCTGGCGGACATGCTCTACGCGATTGCCAGCGAAGGCCTGCGGGCAATCGACCCGATCGGGACGGCGGCATGAAAGCGCTCGGCGATCCCAACACAGCCCTTGAGCAACGCGCCGAGCGCGCGATCGCAAGCTTGCCGGTCATCGATGCCGCGCGCGCGGCCTATGCTGCGGCCACGTTCCCGGTGGCCTCGCCATCCTACCATGCCGTCGAGTCGACCTCGTTCAACGTCGCCCCCGAGGGCGGCGATGCGACGCTGTTCCTGCGGCTGGCAAACGACGAGGTGGCCGAGCTGGTCGACGACGACGTGGCCTTTGCGGCGGCGCGCCGGCTTTACAGCCTCAATCTGTCGCCGCAGCCGATCGCCTGCTCGCCGGCGGAGAGAGCCGTGCTGTTCGCGCGGCTGGGCGACGGCTGGCGCACGGCGAAGATCGACGATCTGATGCAGCAGGACGCGCTTGTCCGGCTCGTCGAGATGCAGACGTCGATCGCCGCGGGCGAGCCGTTCGGACGGCCCTGGTCGGTTTTCGACGGCATCGATCGGCTGCGGTCGCTGGTCACCGCGGCGGGAGCCGTGCTTCCGGCCGATGCTGAGTGGATGCAGGCGTGGATGACGGCGATCCGCGAAGCGATCGCTGCGACCGGAGTCGAACTGAAGCCCGCGCACGGCGATCCGCATTCCTCCAACGTGATGCTCGGTCCGGATGGAGCGATGATGCTGGTGGATTTCGACATGGCCGGCGATCTCGATCCCTACTACCAGCTCGGTGTCCAGATGAACGAGCTGTTCCAGTTCGAGAGCCAGATGAAGCCGCTGCTGGAAATCCATGATGGGCGCTTCAGCGATCAGGCGTTCAGTCGATGCAGGCTCTATGCCGCGGCGGACGATCTCTATTGGGCGTTGCGCAGCCTGCTGCAGCACGCGCGATCGCCGCTGCGTGGCGTCGAGTTCCTGAAATATGCGGAATGGCGGTTCTTGCGTTGCCGGATGCTGCTCGGACATCCGGCGTTCGAGCAGCGGCTGCGATCGCTCTAGCGGAGGCAAGACAGCAATATGATCGAAGTTGGCATGGGCCGGTCGGATTCGGAGCGGGCGCTCGAGGCCGCGATCGTTCAGGTCGGCGCCTGGAAGGGGCGCCGTTTGTCGTATCAGCCGGTGTCGGGCGGCATCAGCAACACCAATTTCCGGGTCGCGGTCGAGCATGATCCGGTCGGATATTTCGTGAAGATCCCGGGGCGCGGCACCGAGATGTTCATCGATCGGGGCGCGGCGCGGGCCGCCAGCAGACAGGCCGAGGCGATCGATGTCGGTCCCCGCACCTTCGACTTCCTCGACCATCTCGACATCGAGGTCTCCGAGTTTCTCGATGAGCGGCGGCCATCGACCCACCGCGATTTCGTCGATCCGGCGTTTCGCGCCAATGTGGTGCAGATCTATCGCCGCTTCCACGAGGCGCCGCCGCTGCCGCTGACCAAGACCGTGTTCGACATGATCGAGGAACATTATGAGCAGGTGAGGCAACTCGGCGGTTACTGGCCCGAGGACCATGCCTGGCTCTACCGCCAGTATCAGCAGGCGCGCGCGGCGCTCGAGGCGGCCGGGCTCGACCTCGTTCCCTGCTTCAACGATCCCATGCCGGGAAACTTCCTGGTCGGCGCGGACGGGTCGGTCAAGCTGATCGACTTCGAATATGCGTCCAACAATGAGCGGCTCTACGACCTCGCGATCTGGAGCAGCGAGCATTTCTTCCCCGAAGACGTCGAGAAGGAGATCATCGAGGCGTATTTCGGCCGCTACGACAAGCGCTGGCATGCGCGCTTCGTCGTCCACAAGGCGCTCGCCGATATCAAGTGGAGCACCTGGGCGATGGTGCAGAACCGGATCTCGACGCTGGATTTCGATTTCTACAAATACGGCATCTGGAAGCACATGCGGGCGCGCTCCATCATCCACGATCCGCGATGGCCGCTGTTCCTGAAGGCGTTGTAATGGCCCAGCACGCCGTCACGGCAGACGATGCCGACGTCTATCTCTCATTCGCTGCCGAGCTCGCGGATTCGGTCAGGCCCATCGTGCTGTCCTATTTCCGCACGCCGCTGGACGTTGCCGCCAAGTCCGATGCCAGCCCGGTGACGATTGCCGATCGGGCCGTCGAGCTGCGGCTCCGGGAAAGGATCCAGGCGCGCTTTCCGGAGCATGGCATCATCGGCGAGGAGATCGGAGCCAAGCCGGGCGGCGCGTTCACCTGGATCGTCGATCCGATCGACGGCACGAAGAGCTTCATCAGCGGCTTCCCGTTGTTCGGCACGCTGATCGCCCTGACCTATCGGCAGCAACCGTTCTGCGGCCTGATCGACGTTCCCTTTACCGGCGAACGATGGACGGCAAAGCCCGGCTTGACGCGGTTCGGCGGTGGATTGGCACGGACCAGCGCGTGCGCGAGCGTCGCGGATGCGCGTTTCTACACTACGTCACCCGATATGTTCGTCAAAGGCGAAGCGGAGGCGTTCGAGCGGTTGTCGCGCGCTGCGCGGATGCGCCGTTTCGGCGGCGATTGCTACATCTATGGCCTGCTCGCGTCGGGACATTGCGACATCGTTCTCGAAACCGGGCTTCAGCCCTATGACTACATGGCGCTGGTACCGATCGTGCACGGCGCCGGCGGCTGCATCACCGATTGGGAAGGATGCCCGCTCTCGATTCATTCGCAAGGGCGCGTCCTGGCGACGGCAACGCAGCGGCTTCACGCTGAAGCGCTCGCTTTGATCCAGCGGTAGCTATCATGTCCTACAAGACGACCATCGAAGGAACGGTCTACGACTTTGCCGACCTCAGGGACCTGCTGGCCAAGGCGACGCCGGAGCGGTCGGGCGATCAGCTCGCCGGCATCGCCGCGGACGGTCCGGTCGAGCGGCTTGCGGCGCAGATGGCGCTCGCCGATCTGCCGCTCAAGGCCTTCCTGGCCGAGGAGCTGATTCCAGCCGAGATCGACGATGTCTCGCGCCTGATCATGGATCGCCACGATCCGGCGGCCTTCGCGGTGGTCTCGTCGCTGACGGTCGGCGAATTCCGCGAATGGCTGCTCAAGCCGGAGACCGGCCAGCGGCAGCTTGAGGCGGTGGCGGGTGGCCTGACGCCCGAAATGGTCGCTGCGGTCTCGAAGATCATGCGGTTGCAGGATCTGATCTCGGTGGCGTCGAAGCGGGAAGTGGTGACGACATTCCGTTCGACGATCGGGCTCAGCGGACGGCTCTCGACGCGCAATCAGCCAAATCATCCGACCGATGATTCCTATGGCATTGCGGCTTCGGCGATCGATGGGCTGTTGATGGGATCGGGCGACGCGGTGATCGGGGTCAATCCGGCGACCGATACGGTGGACGACTATATCCGGATCGTCTCCCTGCTCGACGAACTGCGCAGCCGGCTGTCGATCCCGACGCAAACCTGCTGTCTGGGGCATGTGACGACGGCTTTGAAAGCCGTCGCGGCGAACGCACCGGTCGATCTCGTGTTCCAGTCGATCGCCGGCTCGCAGAAGGCCAATGAAGGGTTCGGCGTCAGCCTCGCTCTGTTGAAGGAGGCCCATGAGGCGGTGCGCGGGCTGGGGCGTGGCGCGACCGGCGCCAATCTGATGTATTTCGAGACCGGGCAGGGCGCAGCCCTGTCGGCCGAGGCGAATTTCGGCGTCGATCAGCAGACCATGGAGGCCCGCGCCTACGCGGTCGCGCGCGAGTTCAGCCCGCTGCTCGTCAACACCGTGGTCGGGTTCATCGGGCCGGAATATCTGTTCAACGGCAAGCAGATCATTCGCGCGGGGCTCGAGGATCATTTCTGCGGCAAGCTGCTCGGCCTGCCGATGGGCGTCGACGTTTGCTACACCAACCACGCGGATGCCGACCAGGAGGACATGGACGCGCTGCTGACGTTGCTCTGCGCGGCCAATGTCAATTTCGTCATCACGGTGCCCGGCGCTGACGATGTGATGCTGAACTACCAGTCGCTCGCGCATCACGATGCCGTCTATTGCCGTGAAACGCTGAAGCGGCCGCCGGCGCCGGAGTTCGAACGCTGGCTCGTCGAGATCGGGCTGACCGATCGGGCCGGCCGCCTGCTGGAGACGCCGCCGCGGCTCGCGGACTACATGGCGAACGCGCAATTGCCCGGTGCCTGACATGACCGACGACCACGAACGGGCAGTTCCGGTATCATTCGACTTGCGCCAGATGACCGACGCGCGGGTGCTGCTCGGCCGGTTCGGCGCGGGGTTGCCGACGCGGGCGGCGCAATCCTTCCTGCTCGATCATGCGCGCGCGCGGCAGGCGGTCTGGTCTATGGTCGATTGGGCTTCGCTGCGGCGCGCGTTCGACGGACTGAAGCTCGGCGTCGTCGAGGTCGAAAGCCAGGCCGTCGACCGTGCCAGCTATGTCCGCCGTCCGGATCTCGGCCGCAAGCTCTCGACCGGCGCGGCGCAGCGCCTTGCCGGCGTCGGATCGGGTGGCGCGATCGTGATCGTGGTGGCGGACGGATTGTCCGCCAGTGCCATCGAGGTCAACGCCGTGCCGCTGGTGCGGACGATCGTCGAGCACCTCACGGCACGTCGGCTCGCCCTCGCGCCGCTTGTGCTGGCATCGCAGGCGCGGGTGGCGCTCGGCGATCCCGTTGCGGAAGCGCTTGGCGCGCAGATCTGCATCACCCTGATCGGTGAGCGTCCCGGCCTCTCCGCGGCCGACAGCGCCGGGATCTACGTCACCTGCTGGCCGAAGCCCGGTACGCCGGATTCGCGGCGCAATTGCATCTCCAACATCCGTGACGGCGGGCTCGCAATCGACGACGCGGCGAACGCTGTCGCGTCACTGGTGGCGGATATGCTCAAGACCGGCATCAGCGGAGTTGGATTGAAGGCTGCCCTGGAGGCGCACGGCCGAGCAGCGGTCGCGGATGGCACAAGGCAGCCAAAATCCTGACCGTACCTGTCGGGTTGTTCAGGCCCAGGCGGTGACGATCGGCGAAGCAAGATCGCATCGCCGATCGCCGTCCTATCGAGCCATTGCGCGCGGCTACTTCAACATCGCCGCGACGTTGTCCTTTGTCACGATGTCGAGACCGGTGTGGATGATCTGCGGCACCTTCTGCCCCTTCTTGATGGCGAGCAGCGTATCCATCGCCTTCTCGCCCATCTCGAACGGACGCTGGCCGATCAGCGCATTGGCGTAACCCTCATTCAGCAATTCGAGCTGCATCCGGAGGGTGTCGGCGACGACAAGCGTGAACTTGCCGGCGTCGATGTCCTTCTTGCTTTTGCTGGCGAAGGCCTTGAAGCCTTCCGGAGCGAACATCGGCCAGCCGCCGACCGGGATGATCGCCGCAAGGTCGGGGGTCGCGGTGCGCAGATCGGTCATCTGCTGGACGCCGAGCGCGGGTCATCGTTGCAGAAGGTCGGCGAGCCACCGACTTCGGTCCATTTTGAGCCCTTGAGGGCTTCCCGGACGCCGTCGACCCGTTCGGCCAGGTTCTCCGCACCTGGCCCGCCGGAGATCATCGCGTACTTGCCGCCATCGGGCCGCAGCTTCAGCAATTGCTTGCCGAGCGCGATGCCGAACTCCTTGTTGTCGGTGCCGATATAGCTGATCCGCTTCGAGCCAGGTGCGTCCGAGTCGAACGTGATGACGGGAATGCCGGCTGCCGTTGCCGCCTCGATCGACTTGGTCATCGCCGCGACATCGGCGACCGAGATGGCGAGACCGTCCACCTTCTGGGTGATGAAGTCCTGGATGATCTGCGCCTGCGTCGCAGGCTCATGCTCGACCGGCCCCTTGTAGATGCATTCGATGTTGCCGAGCTCCTTGGCGCGCTTCTGACATCCGTCGCGCGCGAAATCGAAGAACGGATTGTTCATCGCCTTGGGCACGATCACGAATTTGTAGCTCTGGGCAAAGCCGGGCGTCGCCATCATGGCGAAGACCGCGGCGGCAAGAAGTGCCTTCCTCATTGCGTCCCTCCACATTGTTTTTGTGCCCGTCCGTTGCAATCAGCGGCTCCCGGAGGCGGACAGGCGGACATTCGCGATCCTCCGGGACGAGCTCTTTCAGGCCATGCGCGAGCGCAGGCGGTCGACCAGCACCGCGGCGATGATGATCACGCCCACCAAGGTCTGCTGCCAATAGGAGTTGACCTGCGCGAGCACGAGGCCGTTGCGGATCACCTCGAGCAGCACGCAGCCGACGATGGCGCCGAGCGGGCCGCCGGCACCGCCGGCGAGATTGGCGCCGCCGATCACCGCGGCGGCAATGACGTTGAGCTCGTAGGACGTCGCCATGTTCGCCGGCGCCGATCCCAGCCAGCCGCAGATGATGATGCCCTGCAAACCCGCGGCAAGCGCGCAGATTACATAGATTTCGATCTTGACGCGCACCACCGGAATGCCGGTGAGCGCGGCCGCCTTCTCATTGCCGCCGACGGCAAACACGTGGCGGCCGAAACCGGTGTGGTGCAGCACGACCGCCATCGCGACCGCGAGCACCACGAGATAGATGAACGGCGCCGGCATGCCGAACACGACACCCGATGTCAGCGTGTAGAAATAGCTGGCTTCGGGACCGCTCGGAAAACTGCCGCGGCCGTTGGAGACGACGTAGCCGAGACCGCGCACGATCGACAGCATGCCGAGCGTGGTGACGAAAGGCGACAGCCCAAGCACCGCGATGCAGAAGCCGTTGACGAGGCCGACGATCAGCGCGACGCCGAGTCCGGCCAGCACCGAGACGAGCAGGATCAAGCCCGGCAAATTGGCGACCGCAGTCTTGCCGTCAGCGCCCAGATGCACGAACCAGTCAGCGCCGGGCAGACCCGGTGTCGAGATCTGCGTCATGACCATCGAGGTGATCATCGCGGAGAAGCACATCACCGAGCCGACCGAGAGATCGATGCCGCCGGTAATGATGACGAAGGTCATGCCGAGCGTGGCGATGGCGATGAAGGAGAAGTTCTTCGCAACGTTCTGGATGTTGCCTTCGGTGAGGAAATAGGGGCTGGCGAAGTTCATCACCACGAACAGCACGAGCAGCGCCAGCAGGACGTAGCCGGTCTGCGAGGCGAAGAAGCCGCTCTGCCACCATCTGGCCTTGCCGACATTGGTGAAGCTGATCGGAGAGTCCAGGGGCGTGGCCATCACGCAGCCTCCTTCGCTCCGGTGATGAGGGACGTGACCTCCTCGGGGCTGGTGTCGCCGATTGCCTTGTCGGCGCGCTTCTCGCCGCGGCGCATCACGATGACGCGGTCGCAGACCGCGAACACGTCGGGCATGCGGTGCGAGATCAACATGACCGCGACGCCCTGTTCCTTCAGGCGATGGATCAGGCCCAGCACCTGCTCGACCTGGCGGACCGAGATCGCGGCCGTCGGCTCGTCCATCATCACGAGCTTGGCATTGGAGAGGCGCGTCCGGGCGATCGCGACCGCCTGACGCTGGCCGCCCGACATCTGCTTGACGAGGTCATGCGGACGGGTCTCCGAGCGCAGTTCGCCGAACAGCTCCAGCGCACGCGCCGCCATCGCCTTGTGGTCGAGCAAGGCGAACGGACCAAGCTTGCGCTTGAGTTCACGGCCAAGGAAGACATTGGCCGCGGCCGTGAGGTTGTCGGCGAGCGCAAGGTCCTGGTAGACCACTTCGATACCGACCGCACGGGCATCGATCGGACGGGCGAAGTGGACCGACTTGCCGTCAAAGCGGATCTCGCCGTGACTTGGCGGGAAGTTGCCGGCAATGATCTTGACGAGCGTCGACTTGCCGGCGCCGTTGTCGCCCATCAGGCCGACCACTTCGCCGGGAGAGATGCGCAGGTCGACGCCATGCAACGCGCGAATGGCGCCGAACTCCTTGCCGATGCCCTTCAACTCCAGGACCGCCAGCCCGGCGTCGTGAGGGGTTACCATGGCTGGCCTCGTTCGAACATATGCCGGCAGCTCAGAAGTGCACCAGCGTGCGCAGGCCGAGAATCCAGGCGTTGTCGGTCTTCACGCCGGCGGCGTTGTAGCCGCGTCCGCCCGGATTGATCACGTACTGGGCGTCGAACTTGAGGTTCATCCAGCCGGTCGCCTGCCAGCCGTACCAGGCTTCGATCGGAACTTCGTTGCCGCCGGCATTGGGTGTGAGCGCGGCCGTGTTCACGTGGGTCGTGCCCACCGCAAAGCCGACCTCGTCGTCCGGACGCCAGGAGAACGTGCCGGTGTGCCTGAAGCCGAGGGCGATCTGGTAATCCTGGTACGACGTCCGGTGATCGGCGACGGTCGTGTTGAGGAAGGTGTACCAGCCCTGTGCCTTGGGGCCGTCGACGGTCAAGCGCTGCAGGATCGATTCATAGACGCCATAGCGACCGCGTGAATCGCCGAGGTTCTGGTCCGAGACACCACCGATGCCCGGCGAGATCGCGATGATGCCCGGCAGGCCGCCGTCGATGGTCGAGGCGTTGTCATACCAGCCGCCGAAACGCCAGGTCCCGTTCAGCGGACCGCTCGGCGCCCAGACCACCTCGACCGGCACCAGCACGCCGGAGGCGGGGCTCGATCCGGGAGCGCCGGGCAGGAAGTAGACGCTGGAGTCCGACGTCGTCAGATAATTCGGATTGGCGTCGTAGACGCCGACCGACAGCTGCCATTCCTTGGTGAAGTTGTAGTGAACGACACCGCCCCACTGGCTCACCGGCCAGTTGTAGATGTAGCCACCCTGGATGTTGCCGGGCTGACCGCCGCAGAATGTCAGGTTGATGAACTCGCACAGGCCGAAGAAGAAGTCGGAACCGACCGGGAGACGGCCGCCCTTGAGTTCGAGGCGATCATCGAACAGCTTCTGCGACCAGTAGAGTTCGGTGAGGCGCAGAATGTTGCCGCGGCCGAACACTTCGTTGGTCAGCTGCAAGGCCGGAATGCCTGCCTCGTCATTCAGATTGTGGCCGAAGCGGTCGACCAGCGTGAGGCCGACGGTGGCGCCCTGGATGCCGGCGAGCTTTGCCATGTCGAACTTGGCCTGGAAGAACAGCTGACCGGCCTGGGTCGCGGTGTTCCTGTTGCCGCCCGACAAGTTACCGACGGCTTCGTCACCCAGCGTCAGGGCCAGCGAGATGCCGCGCTCCTTCAACTGCGTTCTGCCGAGATCGCCGAACAGATACGGCCTCGTCCAGAAATCGTCGGTCTCCGTGTAAGGCACAGGCGGAGCCTTCGTTAGCAGATCGGCAGCACGCGCGCCGCCGAACAGAGATAACAGGGCGATCCCCACGCCGCACGCCCGCGCGGTGCTCACAGACCAAGATGACATTTTCTGCACTCCCAGCGTCCCCGGCTTTGTCTGTTTGTGTCGCGTTCCGGCCCAAAGCCCCTCAGCCGAAACGCGCCCCGTGTATCGATCCATCAACTTGAGATAGAAACGGCGCGCACAGCAAAAGCGACCTTGCGCGTCGAGCTCCCCTCAAGCTCCTCTTCTCAAGTCGCCGCGACCATGCTGCTCCCCGGTCGCGCCGTACCGTCATGCCTGCTCGCCCGTGCCCGTCCGCACCGCGGCCGCGCTGAGCGTCGATGTGCTCTGCTTTCCCTGCCCCGATGGCGCCTTCGGCGTCGTGCGGGCGAGGCCAGCCAGCGCGGCCTTGCGTCGCCGCCGCGCCTGCAATTGCTGATCCGCCAGCACGCCGATCAGGATCACGGTTCCCATCACCGCGAAGTTCAGGGAGTTCGGGATGCCGAGGATGTTCACCAGGTTCTGCAGCACCTGCAGCAACGCCGTGCCCAGCACGATGCCGAGAATCGAGCCCTCGCCGCCGCGCAGGCTGCAGCCGCCGAGAACCGCCGCCGCGATCGCATAGAGCTCATAAAAATTGCCGAACGAGCTCGGCGAGACCGAGTTGGTATAGAACACGAACATCACGGTCGACACGCCGGCGAGCACGCCGCTGATGACATAGGCGGTCGCGATTACGAGGTTGGTGTTGATGCCGGAGAAGCGTGCCGCTTCCTCGTTCTTGCCCACGGCGTAGAGCCAGCGCCCGTAGACCGAACGATGCAGCAGCACGCCGAGGATCAACGCAAGCACGATCAGGAAGATGAAGGTGTTCGGAATGCCAGCGACGTTGCCTGAGGCGATGCTGCTCAGCGTGCTGGCCTCGTCGCCGTAGCCGAAGCCGCGGGTCGAATCGCTGGTGTAGTAGCGCGCCGCGCCGCGATAGATCAAAAGCCCGCACAGCGTCACGATGAAGGGCTGCATCTTCAGCCGCGTGATCAGGAAGCCCTGGATGCCGCCGAGTGCCAGCCCGCCCATCAGCACCAGCAGCAGCGCGAACGGCCAGGGCACTTGATAGGTCGTCAGCAGATCGATGAAGACGACGCCGAGCAGCGCGAACATCGAGCCGAGCGAGAGATCGATGCCGCCGGTGATGATGACGAGCCCTTCGCCCAGGGCGAACACGCCGAACAGGCCGATCAGATTGGCCATGTTCAGCAGGTTCACGAACGACAGAAAGGCCGGATTGATCACACCGGTGATGGCCGAGATCACCGCCAGCAGCAAGAACAGGCCGAGTTCCTTCTTCATCATGACGCCGCGGCCTCCTGAATTTCGAGCGCTTGGCCGACCGCCAGCCTCAACACGTTGTATTCGCTGAACTGGTCGCGCTCGAGCACGCCGCTGACACTGCCTTCATGCATCACCGCCACCCGGTCGGAGACGCCGATGACCTCCTCCATGTCCGAGGAGATCATCACGATCGCGACGCCCTGGTCGGCGAGGCTGCGCATCAGCGCGTAGATCTCGCTCTTGGCGCCGACGTCGATGCCGCGGGTCGGCTCGTCGAAGAACATCACGCGCGGCTGCATCGAGAGCCACTTGCCCAGCACGACTTTCTGCTGGTTGCCGCCGGACAGCGTCACGGCTTCAATGTCGACGCTCGGCGCCTTGATCGACAGCCGCCGGGCCTGGTCCTTGGCGATCTTGCGCTCAGCCGTACCGTTGACCAGCCACATCCGCGCGTGATCCAGCAGGCTCGCGAGCGTGACGTTTTCGCGGATCGGCAATTCGAGCACCAGTCCGGATTTCTTGCGATCCTCCGGCACCAGGTAGATCCCTTGCCTGATCGCATCGCGCGGCGAGCCGACGCCGACCGGCATGTTGTCGACCCTGATTTCGCCACCCAGCAGTGCGTCGACACCGAACACGGCGCGGGCCAGCGAGGTGCGGCCGGCGCCGACCAGGCCGGCGAGGCCGAGGATTTCGCCGCGACGTACCGACAGGTTGACCTGCCGGTCGGGAAAAGCCGATGTCACGACGCCTTCGATATCGCAGCCGCCTGGCTGCGGCGCGTGGGCCGGCGGCGTATACAGCGCCTTGAGGTCGCGGCCGATCATCAGCCGGATCATCGCTGCGTGGCTGAGCTCGTCTCGCGCCAGCTCGCCGACCGTGCGCCCGTCGCGCAGCACCACGACGCGATCGGCGCAGCTCATGATCTCGCCGAGCCGGTGGGAGATGTAGATCACCGAGATGCCGTGCGCCTTCAGGTCGGCGATCACCTCGAGCAGCCGCTCGGTTTCGGAAATCGTCAGGCTGGAGGTCGGCTCGTCCATGATGATCACGCGGGCGTCGATCGAGAGCGCCTTGGCGATCTCCACCATCTGACGCTCCGCGATCGACAGATTGTCGACCAGCGTGTTCGGCGTGAAATCGGCGCCCAGACGTTCCAGCAACGGCGTCACCCGGGCACGCATCTCGGCATTGTCCACCAGCTTCAGCGGGCCGCCGGCAAGCTTCTCGCGCCCGATGAAGACGTTGGCCGCGACGTCGAGGTTCTCGAACAGATTCAGCTCCTGGTGCACGAAGGCGATGCCGCATTGCGTGGCCTCGGTCACCGTCATCCGGGCGTGCTCGTTGCCCCCGATCCGGATCACGCCCGCGCTCGGTTCAATCACGCCGGCCAGCACGCGCATCAGCGTCGATTTGCCGGCGCCGTTCTCGCCGATCAGGCCAAGCACCTCGCCGCGGCAGACGCGCAAATTGACGTCGTCCAGCGCCCGCACGCCGGGATAGGTCTTGCTGATTCCGCTGAGTTCGAGCAGCGTCTCCGCCATTCGGCATATCCTCCTGCATCCGCCCGGCTGCCTGCGGCGGCCGGGCGGTGATGCCGACTGAAGTTATTTCTTCAGCAGTTCCTTCATCTGTCCGGCGAACTCCGCGACATTGGTCTTGCTGATGACCTTGGTCGGAACGATCAGTTTGCTGTCCTTCGGAATCCAGGACTTGTCGCCGTTCAGCGTCTTGATGATGTTGGTGGCCGAGAGATAACCGAACTCGTAGGGCTGCTGCACGACCGTGGATTCGATCGTGCCGTCGGAAATGCCGCGCAGCGTGCGCTGGTCCTCGTCGAAGCCGACGATCTTCACCTTGCCGGCCTTGCCCGCGGCCTTCACCGCGTCATAGATCAGCGGCGTTTCGTAGCTCCACAGCCCCGACAGCAATGCGATGTCGGGATATTTGACGAGCACGTTCTCCATGTTCGCCTTGGCCTTGGCGAAGTCCACCTGGTCGGTGAAGACGTCGACCAGCTCGACCTTGGTGCCGGCGATCGCTTCCTTGATGCCCTGTACGCGCTCGCGGGCGTTGTCGGCATCCATCGTGCCGACGAACAGTGCGATCTTGCCGCCGTTCGGCAGCGCCTTTTTGATCTCCTCGCCGGCCTGCCGTCCCGCTGCGACATTGTCGGTGCCGATATAGGCCAGGCGGTTGCTCTGCGGCGCGTCGCTGTCGGTCGTGATCAGCACGGTCTTGGCTGCGACCTTGTTGAGCTCCTCGGTCGCATGCGGCGCATCGTCGACCGAGATCGAGATGCCGGCGACGCCACGCACCAGCAGATCGTCCAGTTCGCGGCGCTGGCCGGCCGCCGTCCCTTCATTGGTGACGATCAGCTCGATATTGTATTCCGGGTGCTCCTTCTGCGCCTTCTCGAGCCCGCGGCCCGCGATGGTCCAGAAGTCGGCGGCGACATTGGTCACCAGGGCGATGGTCTTTTTTTGCTGCGCCTGTGCTACCCCTGTCGCCATCGCGAGCGCGGCTGCGCCCGCGAGCAGCGGCACGATCAATCTTTTCATCGAGTCATTCATATGCACCTCCCTGACGACGCCCCCGGTGAGGGGATTTCACGCTCGGCGCTTTTCACGCCTTATTTTATTCACGCAACTAATAAATTATCGCGACAAAATGTCCAGTCAAGGGTGTTCATTCCGACGTCTTCAAGCAATAATAGTATGTTGGTGATGTATTTTCGCCGCTATCCGCCATTTTTGACCAACTTCTGAGCCGCATACGTTGAATAATTTTATCAAGCGAATTAAAAAAGTCGGCATGAACGAGCAGTCTGAACCGCTGAGACGTGCTTCAAGTGTGGCTCGCGGGTCGAGCCGCGGTCGTCTCGTCGAGGTCCTGCGGCGTCAGGGGCCATTGCCGCGCGTCGAGCTCGCACGCAGCACGGGGCTGAGCTTCCCGGCGATTTCGGCAATCACCTCGAAACTGATGGCGGAAGACCTGCTCTGCGAAGCCGAGCCGGATGCGGCGGCGCTGTGGACCGACGATACCGACGAGGACGACGCGGACGGGCTGAACGGCCGCCGCCGCGGCCGGCCGGCGGTGCTGCTCACCCTCAATCCCGAGTTCGGCCGGATCATCGCGGTCTCGCTGCGCATGAACCTGATCGAGACATTGATCGCCGATTTCAGCGGCTCGGCCCTGGCGCAATCGCGGCTTGAACTGACGACGCGCGGCCTCGATGCCGGTGCGTTGTGCGATCTCGTGATCGCCCAGATCGAAGCCATGCTCGATGAGACGGCCACGCCGCGCGATCGGCTGCTCGGAATCGGGATCGCCTTGCAGGGGATCGTCGACGCCGACAGCGGCCGGCATTTGTGGAGTCCGGCACTGTCGATCACTGACGTCGATCTGGCGAAGCCCGTGCGCGAGGCATTCGGCGTCGACGTCGTGATGGCGAACGACGCGGTGGCCGTTGCGCTGGCGCTTGTGGCCGCCGAACCCGCATTGGCACAGGGCCTCACCGCCACGATCATGGTGGGCCATGGTGTCGGCATGGGTATCATTGTCGATGGCGAAGCGAGCTGGAGAGCCGGTGCGGGCAGTGAGATCGGCCATGTCAAGTTGGCGATGAACGGTCCGCAATGCCGCTGCGGGCAACGCGGCTGCATCGAGGCCCATCTTGCCGATTATGCGCTCTACCGCGACGCGCGCACCTTTCTCGACCTGCCGCCGGCGGTGTCGCAGCAGCCGTCCGAGGCTCAGATGGCGCTGTTGCGGGCGCGGGCACGCGCCGGCGACCCCCGTCTCGAGCAGCTATTCCGGCAGGCCGGCCTTGCGCTTGCCGAGGCGGTCGCCACGACGATTTCGGTGCTGCGCCCGGATCATCTCATCCTCGCAGGCCCCGGCCTGGAAGCGTTCGACATGATGCGCAGCGCCTACGAGGAGCGGCTCGACCGGGCGGTGTTGCCGTCGCTGCTCAAATCCACGACGGTCCATGTGCGTCCCAGCGAGTCGGCGACGATTGTCGACGGCATGGTGCGGCGGACGCTGCGGGTCGTGGATCGAAGCCACATGGAGACAACCGAGTGAAATCTCGGGAGCTGCGGCCCCAGGTTTGAGCCGCGGCAACAACGCAACCGACGCGCTTCAGGCGTCCAATCGAGAGTATGCCAATGCAGGGTGCCATCTATCCAAGCCTCAAGGACCGGACCGTCCTGGTGACCGGTGGCGGTTCCGGCATCGGCGAGGCGATCGTCCGGCAGTTCGTCAACCAGGGCGCACGGGTCGGCTTCATCGATATCGACGAGACGGCCTCGAAACGGTTGCTTGCCGACCTGCCGGCGCAATCCCGCGTCCATTTCGAGCACGCCGATCTGCGCGACATCGCGGCCCTGCGGCGCGCGATTGCCGGCATCCGCGAGGCGCTCGGGCCGATCACCATCCTGGTCAACAACGCAGCGCGCGACGACCGCCACGCGATCGAGGACGTCACGCCGGAATATTGGGACGAGCGGTTCGCCACCAATCTGAAGCATCAGTTCTTTGCCGCCCAGGCCGTTGCACCCGACATGAAACAGGCCGGCGGCGGTTCGATCATCAACATGGGCTCGGTGAGCTGGGTGATCGGCCAGGGCAACATGCCCTGCTACACGACTGCCAAGTCGGCGGTGCAGGGCCTTACCCGTGCATTGGCCCGCGATCTCGGGCCGAACAATGTGCGGGTCAATTCCATCCTGCCCGGATGGATCATGACGCAGCGGCAGCAGGACAATTGGTTGACGCCCGAAGGCGTCGCCGAACTGATGCAGCGGCAATGCCTCAAGCGCAAGCTGGTGCCGGATGACATCGCCCGCGTCGTGCTGTTCTTCGCCGCCGACGACAGCGGCGCCTGCACCAACCAGAACTACATCGTCGACGGCGGCTGGGTCTGACGACCTCAGTGTGGGCGGATCAGATTATCCGTCCATTTGTCGGCAATGTGGGGAAGGGTCAGCTCCGGCTTTCGATCGAGCAGGAGCTCGAGCACCCGCGGCGGGGTCAATGGTAGCGTCTGGACGCGCTTGCCTGTGGCGTTCGCAACAGCGCAGGCGACGACCGCGCCGACATTGAGGATCGGCACCTCGCCGGCGCCCTTGGTGCCGAGCGGTCCGATCGACGGCGCCCCTTCGTAAAGACTGATCTCGACCGGCACGACGTCGAGCGCCAGCGGCACCCGATAGGTCTCGAAGCCGTTCTGGCAGACGCGGCCGTTGTCGCCGATCATGACCTCCTCGTGCAGTGCATAACCCAGCCCCTGCACGACACCGCCCTGGATCTGGCCATGGATGGCGCGCGGATTTAGCGCACGGCCGACATCCTGCACCACGCGATAGCTGAGCACCTCGACATGTCCGGTTTCCGGATCGACCGCGACCTCGCAGTCGTGGACTGCGAATACGGGGATGTCGATCGCGTCGATGAAATGACCGGCGACGCAGCCCGGCATCGCCGGCACGCCCGCGCCGGTGAAGGCGCCGGTGCCTGAAACCGGACCACCTAGCGTCTGGGCCCGGGTCGCGACCTCGGCGACGGTGCGGCCGGAGCCCGGCGCGCCCGCGATCTCGATCCGCCCGTCGCGCATCACGAGATCATCGGGTGCGGCCTCGATCATGTCGGCGGCGACCTTCAGGAGCTTGGTGCGCACCTCCTGCGCGGCCGACAGGCTGGCGGCGCCGAGCGAAACCGTGGTGCGGCCGCCGCCGACGCCGACATCATAGCCGGCCGCATCGGTATCGGCGGCCCGGACGATGACGTGCTCGGGCGCGATGCCGAGCGTGCTGGCGACGATCTGCGGCAGGCTCTGCATCATCGAGCCCGACCCGATCTCGACGCCCGACGTGACCAGCGTCGCCGTGCCGTCGGCATTCATGTTGACGGTTGCCGCCGACGGGCCGACGAAGACGAACCAGGTGCCGACGGTGGTCGCGCGTCCATGGAGCCGGCCGTCGACACGTGGGAGACTTGGCGTTGCCGCATCGCGCAGCGTATCCATTCGTGCGAGCATCGGGCCGAGCACGTTGCCTTCGAACACCTGGCCGGTGGCGCCGAGATCCTTGTCGCCGAGCACGTTGCGGCGGCGGAAGGCCAGTGGATCCATGCCGATCCGCGCCGCGATCTCGTCGGTGTGCCGCTCCAGCGCAAAGGTGTTGTAGACGCCGTTGCAGCAACGAAAGGCACCGTTCGGCGTCGTGTTGGTATAGACCGCGCGTGAAACCATGCGCACGCTGCCGAGCTTGTAGTTGCCGCCCAGCGTGTGCGCGGTCATGGTGGTCAGGAAGATCTGTTCGCCGCCATAGGCGCCGCAATCCATCAGCACGACCGCTTCGCGGCCCACGATGTCGCCCTCGCGCGTCACCGCCGAGCGGATCCGGATATCGGCGTTCTCGCGGAACAGGCAGGTCAGCATCTCCTCCTCGCGCGAATTGACCAGGCGCACCGGCCGACCGCTGGCGCGGGCGAGCAGAGCAGCAAAGGGCTCAACCGCCAGATCGAACTTGAGACCGAAGCCGCCGCCGACCGGCGGCACGGTGACGCGGACCTGCGATGCCGGCACCCCCAGCAGGCGCGCGGTCGCGTTGCGGATGCTCCAGGGAACCTGCGTCGACGTCTCGATATGGAAGCGGCCGTCCTCGTAGCTCGCGACCACCGCGCGCGGCTCGAACGCCACATGGTTCTGCCGGCCGACGCGAAAGCAGCTCTCGACGATCTCGACGTCAGGCCGGGCAAAGGCGGCATCGACATCGCCGCGCACGACGGTCGCCTCCCAGGCGACGTTGCCGCCACGCGCGCCGCCTTCGAGCAGGACCTCGTAGCTCCGCCAGTCCGGATGAACCAGCGGCGCATCGGGTGCCAGTGCATCCGCCATGGTCAATATTGCCGGCAGCGGTTCGATCTCCACGTCAATCGCCGCCAGCGCGGCCTGTGCCTGCGCCAACGTGACGGCTGCGACCGCGGCGAGCGGTTCGCCATCGTAGCGAATGACGTCGCGGGCGAAGAGCGGGTGATCGGCGATGCCGATCCCGATCATGCCGGGCGCATCGGCTGCCGTGACGATCGCGCGCACCCCCGGCATGCGGGCAGCCCGCGACGTATCGAGACGAACGATCCGCCCCGACGGCACGGTAGCGCGCAGCACCGCGGCATGCAGCATGCCCGGCAGATACCGATCGATGGTGTAGCGCGTGCGGCCGCGCAGCTTGTCGGCGGCGTCGCGCCGGCGCAAATCCATCGTCGCGGAAACATCGGACATCCCTGCGCCTCCCGATCATCTCGTGGCCAAGGCGAGCAGTGTCGCCTCGACAATGCGTTCATATCCGGTGCAGCGACAGATATTTCCGGTCAGCGCCGCCCGGATCTCGTCACGGGTCGCGTCAGGCCGGGTCGTCAGGAGATGTGCCAAACTCACCACCATGCCGGGAAAGCACATGCCGCACTGGACGGCGTCGCTGGCCTCGAGCGCTATCTGGATACGGTTCAGTGCGCCGTGCGGCGCGAGGCCTTCCACCGTGTGGATCGCGCGGCCATCGGCCAACGCGGCCGGCAGCAGGCAGGATGGCGTGGGCTCGCCGTCGACCAGCACCATGCAGGCACCGCAAAAGCCTTCGCGACAGACCGGTTTCGCGCCGGTCAGATGCAGCTCCTCGCGCAGGATGTCGACCAGCGGCGTGGCAGGGTCCGCCGTGCAGGAGAGGCGATCGCCGTTGACGGTGAGGCTAAATCCCATGTCGATCCCCGCGGGTTCAGGAGCCGAGCGCTGCGATCGCAGCGCGGCGGACGAGGCCAGGCAGCACGCTGACGCGATACCAGCCGGGCGCATCGACGCTGTCGCGGCCGGTGAACTCGTCCGTCAACTCGGTCGCGCTCCTTGCTGCTTCTGCGGCGTCGAGCGGCCGTCCGAGCAGCGCCGCTTCCAGCTGCGGCCATCGCCGTGCGCTCGCTTCGACCGAACCGACGGCGATCCGCGCGGCCTGGACACGGCTCGCCGCATCGAGGCTGACCGAAAGGCTGACGATGGCGACCGGATAGTCGCCCGCTCTGCGCAGCGGCAGCCGGACATGGACCGTCTTGCGCTCGGTCCGGGGCAGGATGATCCGTGTCACCAAGCGGCCGGGTGCGAGCGTTGACCTGATCTTGAGGAAATCCGCCAGGCTGAGGTGCTCGCGACCGCTGCGGTCCGCGATCTCGACATCGGCATCGAGACAGAGCAGCGCCGGCACGCAATCCGCCGCGGCGAAATCAGACGTCGCGAGATTGCCGCCGATCGTTGCCATGGCACGGATCGCGGGGTTGGCGGAGTGTCCGGCAGCCGCTGCGAGGCCGGCAAACTCCGGATGACCGGCCAGGGCCGCCGTCAGCTCCGCATGCGTGACCGCCGCGCCGATCTCGATGGCATCGCTGCCGATCCGGACCGCATTCAGCTCGGCTATTCGTCCGATCGCGACGTAATGGGTCTTGAGCGGCTGGTGCCGGATCGGCGATCGCATGATCCAGGTGCCGCCGGCGAAGGGAGCGCCGGCCGCACCGACTTCGCCCAGGGCATCGAGCGCGGCGGCGAGCGAGAGCGCAACGTAGATCGATGCCGGTGCGTTCTGCGCCGCGACCGCGCTGTCCCGGATGGGTGAGCCCGACGTCATTGGCGTCGCTCCTGCCGCAGGCGATCCAGCAGGACGCCGATGATGACGATCGCGCCGAGCACGACCATCTGGACGTATCCGTCGATCCGGGTGAGGTTCATGCCGTTGGACAGAATGGTGATGAACAGCGCGCCGAGGATGGCGGTGCCGACCCCGCCGCGCCCGCCTGCCAGGCTGGTTCCGCCGACCACGGCGCCGGCGATCGCCTGCAGCGAAAGCGCGCCGCCGAGGTTCGGTTCGCCCGAGCCGGTCCGCGCCGTCATCATGATCGCACCCAGCGCGGCAAGCCCCGAGCACAGCACGTAGGTCGCGACCAGGATGCGCCTGACCGGCAGGCCGGCGACCGCCGCGGCGCGCGGGTTGGTGCCGATCAAATAGAGCGACCGGCCGAACACGGTGCGTGCCAGCAGCAGATGAAGCAAGACGCCGATCGCGACGGTGATCGCGATCGCCGCCGGCACGCCGAACAGGCTGCCGCCGTAGAATATCTGCGAGAACAGCGGCGGCACGCCCTGCACCGGCCGTCCGGACGAAAGGGTGGTCGCGATCCCGATCGCGATATTGTAGCTGCCCAGCGTCGCGACGAACGGATTGACGCCGAGCAGCGCGATGACCACGCCGTTGAACAGGCCGCACGCGATGCCGAGCGCGAAACCGGCCGCGAGCCCGGCGAGCAGCACGGCGGCCGTGCCATGGCCCGACGCGGTGGCGCCGGCCATCGCCAGCGCAGTGCCGACGCTGACCATCGACACGGTCGGGCCAAGGGCGAGGTCGAAGCCGCGGGTGAGGATGACGACGGTCTGCGCCATGGCGAACAGGGCGAGGTAGCTGGTCTGCTGCGCGATGTTGAGCAGGTTGGCCGATGACAGCACGCCGTGGTCGACCATGGCAAAGCCGAGCAGCAGCACGACCAGGGCAGCCGGCAGGACCGCGCTCCAGAGCCGGCGGCTTACCGTCAGTTGCGGGCGATCGGGGTCCTTGGCACCGACAGATAATTCGAGATCAGACACGCGGCTTGCTCCGTCGGCTGAGTTCGTCGAGCGCCACGGCTGCGACCATGATGACGCCGAGGAAGACCGGCTGAAGGCGGGAATCGACATGCAGCAGGTTGAGTGCGTTGCCGAGGATGGTCAGGAACAGCGCACTGACGGCGACAATCTCGACGCGCCCGACGCCGCCGCGCAGGCTGACGCCGCCGATCACGGCGGCAGCGATCGATTGCAGCATCATCCGGTCGCCGCCGAAGCTGGCCTGGCCCGAGCCGACCTGCGCGGTCAGCAGGATGCCGGTCAATGCCGCCAGCACGCTCGAGACGACATAGGTGCCGACGATATGGCGCTGGATCGTCACACCCGACACCACGGCGGCATCGACATTGCCGCCGATCGCGTAGACGTAACGGCCGAACAGCGTGCGCCGCTGCGCAAACACCATCACGAGGATTACGATCAGCGCGACATGAACCGCGGTCGGCAGCCCGAGTGCCTGGGCGCGGCCAAAGCCTTTCACGAAGCTCTCCGGCATGCCGTAAACCGGGATGCCGTTGGTGATCATCAAGCCGACGCCCGCCGTCGCCGACATCGTGCCGAGCGTCACAACGAAGCCGGAGACCTTGAGCTTGGCCACGCAGAAGCCGTTGACGAGCCCGACCACGGCTCCGGAGCCGAGCCCGGCCGCGACGCCGCTTGCGATGATAAGGGCATTGTTGCCGGGAAACGCGGCGGCGGTCGCCGCCATGGTTTTTGCGGTGACGACGCTCGCCAGCGCGACGACCGCGCCGACCGAAAGGTCGAAGCCGCCGGCGATGATGACCAGTGCCTGGCCGCAGGCGACGATCGCGAGCAGCGAGGCGTTACGCAGGATGTTGAGGACGTTGATGATACCATAGAACTGCGGATCGACCGCCGACATGCCGGCCACGAGCATCACCAGCAAAGCCGGCAAGAATCCGATCCGGCCGGCCATCGATCGCAGGCTGAGCGTGCCGTGCGGGTTGGTGGTGACCAGCGCCGTAGTCATGCGACCTCCGCGGCGAGGTGATCGCGGAAGAAGCTCGACAGCACGTTCTGCTCGGTCTTCTCGGCGCCCTTCAGCTCGGCGGCGATGCGGCCGTGGTGCATCACGTAGAGCCGGTTCGACAGCGCCAGCACCTCCGGCAATTCCGACGACACCACGATAACGGCGGCGCCGGCCTCGATCAGGCGTTTCATGAACTCGTAGACTTCGAGCTTGGCGCCGACGTCGATCCCGACGCTCGGCTCGTCGAAGAGGAATACGGTCAGTTCACGCGTCAGCGCGCGTCCCAGCATCACCTTCTGGCGGTTGCCGCCGGACAATGTGCCGGCGCTGCGTTCGATGTTCAGCGGCCGTAGCTGCAGCTGCTCCATGATGCCTGTAATCGTCATGCGCTCGGCAGCCTGCCGCAAGACGCCTAAGCGGGCGAAGGCGGGTAGGTCGAGCCCGGTCATCGACGCGTTCTCGCGGATCGGCCGCGACAGCGCGAGACCCTCGGCGATGCGGTTGGCAGGAAAATAGGCGATACCGCGCTTGAGACTTCGCCTGGGCGTCGGAAATTCGCAAGGCAGACCATCGATACGGATCACGCCGGACGTCGCGGGTTCGATGCCGTAGATCGCGCGGATCAGCTCCGACTTGCCGCAGCCGACGAGGCCGGCGATTCCGGTGATCTCGCCGGCGCAGGCATGGAAATTCACCCCCTGAACGCTGCCGTCGGCGAGCGTCAGGCTTTCGATGTCGACCATCACCTTGTCGGGGCGATGCGCGATGGTCGGAAACAGCAGGTCGATCTTGCGGCCGGTCATCAATTCCACCAGTTCGCCATCCGTCGAGCCGGCGGCATCGAGGGTCTGGATATGACGGCCGTCGCGCAGCACCGTGACGCGGTCGGCAAGCGCGCGGATCTCGCGCATGCGGTGCGAGACATAGATCAGCCCGACATTCTGGCTTTTCAGGCGCGCGATCAGCTCGAACAGTCGTCCGGTCTCGCGTTCGGTCAAAGAGGCGGTCGGCTCGTCGAGGATCAAAAGGCGGACGCGACCGAGCAGGGCTTTTGCGATCTCGGCCATCTGCTGATGTGCGCGGGAGAGGTCATCGATCCGTTGTGACGGATCGAGATCGAAGCCGAGCTCGTCGATCAGTGCGCTGGCGCGCTTGCGCATCTCGCGCGAGCGCAGCACCCCGCCATGGGTAATCTCGCGGCCAAGGAACAGGTTCTCTTCGACGGTGAGACTCGGGATCAGCGAGAATTCCTGGAACACCGGGCTGATGCCGATCTCGCGGGCCCGTTGCGGTGTCAGATGCTGGATCTGCTCGCCGCCGAAATGGAAGGTGCCTTCGTCGGCTGGAAAAGTACCCGATATGACATTGATCAGGGTCGACTTGCCGGCACCGTTCTCGCCGAACAGCACGTGAAGCTCGCCGGCGTGGACATCGAGGTCGACGCGGTCGAGCGCGCGGACGCCGGTGAATCGCTTCGATATCCCCCGCAATCGCAGCAGAGGTTCGGCCGGCTTGGGGGCGATCTCGACGTCCATCCGCTGCTCCGTGGGGTGGGTCGTGGGCGAAGGCGAGAGCGTTGCTCCCGCCTTACGCCGGCTCTTGATCAGTTACTTGGCCTTGACCGAGTAGACCGGCGTCCAGCTTGCCGGCGCCAGCACGAGATCCATCTGCAATTTCGGCACGGTGGTCTTGTCGATCACCGCGGCCACCGGCTGGACCAGGCTCATGACCGGCTTCTTCTCGATGAGACGCACCGCCTGGTCGATCGCGATGGCGCCTTCGCCGACCGGATATTGGGTCGCAAAGGCGAGGATGTCGCCGCGGTTCAGCGCGTCGAGCATGGCCTGGTTCTCGTAGGACGACACGATCTTCAGATCGCTTCGGCCGGCCTCGGCCACCGCGCCGATGGCGGCCTCGGCGGTGGGGGCGGTGCCCCAGATCACGTTCATGCCGGGATAGGCCTGCAACGCATCCTGGATCAGCTGAAGCTGCACGGCGACGCCGGAGTCGCCGAACTTCTCAGCCAGGATCTTGGCGTTCGGGTTCTTGGCGACGGCCTTCTTGAAGCCCTCATTGAACGACTCCGCCCAGCCCGAGCCGGCCGGACCGGGGAACGTCACGATGTTGAGCTTGTCGCCGGGCTTGGTCTGCGCCAGCAGGCCGTCGCCGGTGACCTCGCCCATGGCGACGAAGTCGACATAGTTGGCCGCGGGCAGCGCATTGGGCGGCAGCGGGTTGGTGACGCCGACCACCGGCACGCCCTTGGCCTTGGCTTCCTCGAACTTCTTGCTGAGGCCCGCACCGGAGATGGCGCCGACGATGATCGCGTCCGGCCCGCTCGCCATGCAGTCATCGAATTGCGACAGCTGCTTGGGCAGGTTCTCGTAACCTCCGGCCTCGTAGAGGTTCATGTTGACGTTCATCGTCTCGGCCTGCTTCACGATGCCGTAGGCGACGGCGACCCAGAAACTGTCCTTCATGTGCGGAAACAGCACACAGAGCTTGTAGGGCTTCTCGGCTTTCGGCAGCGGCGTGTATTCGGCAGGCTTCGGCGTGCCGGATGACGCATCGTATACCTTCATGGGAAACCACGGCGTCTCGGCCGCTGCCAGTGCCGGAGTGACGGCGCTGGCAAGCGCGAGGCCGGCGGCGATGCCGAGCACGGAGCGGATCGGCCATTGTCGGTTGGGAGCAAGGCACGTCGTGATCGTCGTCATAGCGCAATCCTCATGGTTCGAATGAAACTGCAGGGGGCGGTGATTTCGAATCCTCTCTGGATAGACAGTCCGCGCCGCTGACGGCGGCGCCGACGTCGATGGCAATCAGCCCGGTTTCCACATCGCGACCGAGCGCCGCTCGAATGCCTCGCGGAATTGACGGGTGGACTCGGGAAGCAAGGCGCCGGTGCCCCAGTCGAGGATCACCGCGTGGCTGCGGATCACGTCGAGCGCGTCGATCTCGCCGCTCCGGTAGCGCTGCGCCACCTTCTCGGGATCGAGCCGCACATTGGCAACGCGCTCGGCGCGGATTTTTGCGCGCAGCGCCTCGGTCGCAACCTTGTCGACCTCGTAGCTGCAGAGCTCGGCGTCGATGGTGTGCACCACGACGCCATAGTCCTTGGCGGCGCGCGCGACCGACACATAGTCGTCTTTGATGTCCTCGATCACGAGGTTCGGATCGCGCTCCAGCGGGTCGCCAAAGCCGCCGCCGCCGGCGGTCGGACGCGAGAAGATGTCGCCTTCGCCGATCGGGACATCCGAGAAGATCGAGCCGAGCCGTTCCTCGGCCGTGCTGCCGGCGCGCTTCAGGGTCAGGCCATGCGGCATCGACGGCAGGCCGCCCTCGATGCCCCACACGATGGCGCGTTCGCGGTCGCAGATATAGGAAATCACGGTCTTCTCGGCCTGCAGCATCCGCGACGTCTTCATGACGCCGGCGCCGCCGCGCCATTTGCCGGGACCGGGCGAATCCCTGAGGATCTCGCATTCGGTGGTCAGGATCGGGTTGGCGCGCTCCTGGCCCTCGACCGGCTGCGACATCAACCCGGTGCCGAAGCAGGCAGTCGTGACGTTGCTGCCGTCCTTGCCGTTGCGTCCGCCCCAGCCGCCGGGCAGCCAGTCGTAGAACATGAAGATCGGCTTGTCGGAACTGCGGGCGTCGAGGCCGCCGGTCAGCAGATATTCGAGATTGAAGGCGCAGGCGAGCGCGCGCTCCGGCATCAGCTTCGACCACATCTCGTAGATCGAGTTCATGATCTTTTCGAACGGCATCAGGAAGCCGGTGACCGCAATCGGCCATTTGGCGTCGACGATCGAGCCTTCGGGGGCGATGATCTCGAAGCAGCGATAGAAGCCCGAATTGAGCGGCAGATCCGGGAAGAAGGTCTTCATGCCGGCGGCAACGGCGGAGAAGGTCGCGCCGAACGCCGAGTTGTAGATCGAGCCGATCGTCGGGTGGCTGCCGGTGAAGTCGTAGATCGCGCGGTCGCCCTTGATCGTCAGCTTGATGCGGATCGGGATCATGCCTTCGCCGCCGGCCGGATCGCGGTCGATGAAGTCGACTGTCTCCCATTCGCCGTCGGGGAGCGCTGCGATGCGCTGGCGTGCCGAGCGCTCGACGTAATCCTGCACGGCGGCAAGCCCGGTCTCGACCGTATCGCGGCCGTATTTGCCGACCAGGCGCAGGATCTCGCGTTCGCACACCGCGGTGGCTTCGGCCTGGGCCTGGATGTCGCCGATGATCGAGGCCGGGTCGCGCGTGTTGGACGCGATCAGATGCGCGACGTCCTTGCGCAAGCCATTCTTGTCGAACAGGCGGACCGGCGTGATGCGCAGGCCCTCGCGGAACATCTCGCGGGCGGCGACGTCGAACGATCCCGGCACGCTGCCGCCGACATCAGACCAGTGTCCGTTGGACTGGCTGAAGGCGATGATCTTGCCGTCGGCGAAGATCGGACGGATCAGCCGCACGTCGGAGAAATGGGTGCCGCCGGCATAAGGATCGTTGATGGCGAAGACGTCGCCCTCATGCATGTCGCCTTCGAAATGGCGCATGACGTCCTTGCAGGTGAAATGCAGCGTGCCGACGTGAACCGCGATGTCCTGGTTGCCTTGCGCGGCGCATTCGCCATTGGCGTCATGCAGCGCGCTTGAGAAATCGCGATTGTAAATCACGAAGGAGTAGCAGGTTCGCAACACCTGCTCGCCCATCTGGTCGACGCTGGTGATGAAGGAGTTCTTCAGAACCTCGAAGGTCACGGGGTCGAGCGGGAGAGCTCCGGTCATGGCTCACTCCTTCACGCGGATGATGATGTTGAGATATTTGTCGACCTCGGCGCTGGCGCCGGGCGGCACGACGGTGGTCGCATCGACCTGCTCGATGATCGCGGGGCCTTGAAAGGAGAAGCCGCAGGGCAGGTCGTCGCGCTGATAGACGGGCGTATCGAGCCCGCTGCCCTCGAACCAGACCCTGCGGCGGCTGACCGGCCCGGGGCTAGCGCCAGTCGGCGTGTGAATGGCGAACTCGGCCTTGGGAACCACGCCCACGGCCTTCAGATTGAGACGGAAGAAGGAGACCGGCGCGCTGTCGCGGCGGAAATTGTATTCGCGCTGGTGTTCGGCGTGGAAACTCTGCACCAGGTCGGAAATCGCTGCGATCGGACGCGGCGCGCTCACCGCGAGCGAACGCCACTGGCCGCGATACATCATGTCGATCGAGCGCTGCAACACGATGTCCTGCTGCGCGACGCCCTCATGGGTCAGCCGTGCCAGCGCCGCCTTCTCGAGCTCCGCGAATTGCGCCTCGATCTCGGCGGCGTCGGCGTCGGCCGCATCGACCATGCAGCTCTGCGAGAAATCGTGCTGCACGTCGACGAGCAGGCAGCCGAGCGCGGAGGTCACGCCGGGATTGGGCGGCACGATCACAACAGGAATCGAAAGATCGCGCGCGACGTCGACGCCATGCAGGGCGCCGGCGCCCCCGAATGCGACCAGGGCAAAGTCGCGCGGATCGTAGCCGCGGCTGATCGAGATCAGCCGCACCGCGTCCGACATGTTGGCATTGGCGACCTTGACGATCGCGTCGGCGGCTTCGTGCAGGCCGAGGCCGAACGGCTTTGCAACGCCGTCTTCGACCGCCTGCTCAGCCAATGCGGGGTCGAGCTTGACCTTGCCGCCGGCGAGGTCGGTGCCGAGCCGGCCCAGCGTCACATTGGCGTCGGTGTTGGTCGGCTGCGTATTGCCGTTGCCATAGCAGGCCGGTCCCGGGTGCGCGCCGGCCGATTGCGGTCCGTTGCGCAGCGAGCCGGCCGGGTCCGTCCACGCCAGCGAGCCGCCGCCGGCGCCGATGGTGAGCACTTCGATCGAGGCAAAGCGGATCGGATAGCCGAATTCGATGTGCCAATCCTTGGTGATGCGCGACTGCCCCTCATAGGCCAGCGACACGTCGGTGGAGGTGCCGCCCATGTCGAGGCCGATCGAGTTGGGGAAGCCGCAGAGGCCGGCGATATAGCGGCTGGCGATGGCGCCGGCGGCGATGCCGGAGCCAGCCAGGCGCGCCGCGAAATCCTTCACGCTCGCCGGCGTCATCACGCCGCCGCCGGTGTGCAGCAGCAGCAGATCGCGGCTGTAGCCTTCCTGCGCCAAGCGTTCGCCGAGCCGGCTCGTGTAGTTGACGACGACCGGGCTCACCACCGCATTGGCGACCGTGGTCGAGAACCGCTCATGCTCGAAGATCTCGGGAAGCACCTGCGAGGAGATCGAGACCGGAATATCAGGCATCTCCGCCAGCAGGATGTCGCGCATGGCGCGCTCATTGGCGCCGTTGAGATAGGCGTTCATGAAACAGACGGCGACGGCGGCGACGCCGCGACGCTTGAGGATGCGCGCGACGTTGCGCGCGGCGTCGAGGTCGAGCGGCTCGATCACGGTGCCTGCAGCATCCACGCGCTCGGGGACGGTCAGGCGGTCGCGCCGCGGCACATAGGGCCGGACCACGTCCTTGTAGGTGTCCCAGAGGTCTTCCTTGTTGGCGCGGCGGATCTCGATGACGTCGCGGAACCCCTTGGTAGTGACGACGGCGGTGCGCGGCAGGCGGCGCGTGATCAGCGCGTTGGTGGCAACCGTCGTGCCGTGCGAGAACAGCGCCACCCTGGACAGGTCGATACCGGCCTTGGACACGCCGCCCATGATCCCGTCGATCGGATCGCGCGTGGAGGAGGTCTTTTCGATGCGGATGAGACCGGTGGTCTCGTCCATAATGCAGATGTCGGTGAACGTGCCCCCGACATCGACAGCCACACGAAGGTCCTGCACCATGCGTCTTCCTTTCGAACAAGCGTTTCGCCGATCTTAGGCAGAGCGGCGGCTTGCCTTCTTGACGCTGAGCGCAGGAAGATTTGTGCGAGAGAGCGCAGCCGCAGGGGGGCACACGTGCCCGGACCGGCGGCGGGATGCCTAGGAAACGATCAGGCGGCTGATGCCGCCGTCAGGCGTTGGCGGCGCGCGAGGTGGCACGCGCCTCACTGGGGGTGCAGCCGAACCGGCCGCGATAATTGCGGCTGAACTGCGCCTGGTCGGCAAAGCCCCATTGATAGGCGATCTCCGAAATGCTCTTGCGGCAGCTTGCATCGCGCAGCAGGGCGTCGCACATCGACAGTCGCTGGTTGCGGATATAGGCGCAGACGGTCAGGCCTTCGCCTTCGAAGATCTGGTGCAGATAGCGCAGCGAAATGCCGCAGCCATCGGCGATCATCTGCGGCGTCAGCCGCATGTCGTCGAGGCGGGTGCGAATGAACTGCTCGCAGCGCAGCAGATGGCCGTTGCGCACCGAGGACGAATGGCCGGTCAGCACGCGGTCGTCGGATTCGATGGCCATCGCAAGCAGCTCGATCAGGTGCTTGCCCACCATCGCGCGCGCCGTCTCGTCCATTTCCTCGATCCGCTCGGCGGAGAGCCGCAGCGTGTCGACGAACAGCGCGCCGACGCTGCGGCTGGCGTCGAACTGCAGCGTCGCGAGTCGCTCGGGGCGGGTGATGCGCCCGCGCAGCACCGCGCTCGGGATCTTCAAACACCACAGCGCCGTCGGATCCTGATGGCTGAACTCGTAGGGCAGATGGCTGCGCTCGATCAGGAACGCGCCGGGCCGGCAGTGCACCACCTTGCCGTCCTGCTCGAAGCGGATTTCGGCAAGCTCCGGCACCGTGATCAGGAAGGATTCCTCCCGCTCGCTCAGCAGATGCCGCTCATGCCGCTTGTAAAGCAGGCCGTTTGCAATGTTGCGCGAGACCGAGAGGGGACCCATCGACCAGGCACCGAGGCGCGCATTGAAGTCGCGCGTGCTCGGGAAGCGCAGGTCGAGCGAGTAATAGGTTCGGGAGACCACCTCCTGCCAGTACTGGCGGCGGCTCTGCAACGGGATGTCGTTGGTCGTGTAGGTGACTTGCATGTCTCACTCCCCGCCGCCGGCTGTGCCTCCGGTCATCGCGTCCCCTGCTCAAAGTTTGGCGAGGACTGCCGGACGGCGTCAAGTCGAATAAAACGGAAACAGATATTCTAGATTTCGATCGCCTCCTGGGCCTGGTGCCGGTGGTCCATGCTGACTGGCGGTCGGCCCGGCCCCACGCCGGCAACCGCAAAGCGCATGAAATCGCGGAATGCCGTCGCGGCGTCCGACGGCTTGGTGTCGCGACGCCAGGCCAGGCCGATGTCCATGCTGGGCACCTCGTCCTCGACGACGCGGGTCTCGATCCGCTGCCCTTCCAGCGACCAGGGCCGGTAGATCAGGTCGGAGAGGATGGCGATCCCCATGCCGCCTGCGACCATCGAGCGCACGGCTTCGACCGAGGACGTGCGGAAGATCGTCTTCGGCTCGAGCGAGGCGTTGCTCCAGTAGCGCATCGAGGTGTGCTTGGCCTCGTCGACGGTGAGCATGACGTAGGGATAGGTCGCGATCTCGGCGAGATGAACCCGCTCGGCGCGGGTCAGCGGATGCTCCGGCGCCAGCCACAGCCGGCGCGGCGATCGCAGCAACGTCTCGCTGGTGAGTTTGGCGTTGTCGCGCAAATTGGAAACCAGCATCACCGCGAGATCGAGCGCGCCGTCGACCAGCGCGCGTTCGAGCACGTCGCGCGGTGCCTCGAACAGCTCGATCGTGATGCCGGGGAAGCTCGCCTGGAAGCGCATCTGATGGCGCGGCAGGAAGTAGCCCGACACGGTATAGGTGACGCCGATGCGGATCGTCCCGAACAAGGGCCCGGCGGCCATCTGCGTGCTGCGCACCGCTTCCGCGACAGTGGCGAGGATTTGACGGCCCTGGGACAGGAACCGGCTGCCCTCCATGGTGACGGTCACACCGTTCGGCGTGCGTTCCAGCAGGCGCGCGCAGACGGTTGCTTCGAGCTGCTGAATGGCCGCAGTGACCGCGGATTGCGAAACATTGAGGTCGATCGCCGCCTGGCTGATCCGACCGGTCTCGGCGGCGGCGACAAAGTAGCGGATTTGTTTCAGAGAAACGGACATCGCGGTTGCTCCGATGTTGCCTAACCCATGAGCGGCGCCCCTCAGCCCGGCGGTATTCATTGCAACTCTCGTGCCGACAGGCCGGGACGTCGCCGTGATGCCGATTTCAGACATGAGAGGCCGCAACCGACGGCCGAAGCGCAGGACATGATCATGCGCGGTCACCAATCGATGACCGCGGACTTGGCGAACAGGGCAGGTGACTGGCAATTATGCCAGTGCGCTGTGCAGCCTGCCGAGCAACTCCGAGCGGCTTTTGCGGGCCGCGAGCGCCTCGTTCATGTCGACCTTGACGAACTTCACCGGCGTGTTGGGTTGCAGCTGGCCGATCAGATCCATATCGGCGGCGATCACGGTGCCGACCATGAAGTAGCCGCCGCCGGAGACGGCGTCACGATGCAGCACGATCGGCTCGGTGCCGCCGGGAACCTGGATCGAGCCGTAGGGATAGCAGGCGTCGGTGATGTTGGACGGATCGGAGCCGGCGCCGAACGGCGGTTCGCGCGGCACGAATTCGAGCGGCTTGCCGCCCTTGAAGCGGTAGCCGATCCGGTCCGCTTCCGGCGCGACCTTCCAGGTGTCGGAGAAGAACCCCGTGCCGGCCGCCTCGGTGATGCGGTGCCAATAGAGGCCGGGCATTGCGCGCAGTTCCGTCGGCATACCCGCCGGTTGCCCGCGCAATTCCCTGGCAACGGCGCGGCCGTCCTTGACGGTCACGGCGGCCTTGCCGACCGGCAGTTCGTCGCCGGCCTCGAGCTTGCGGCCCTTGAAGCCGCCGAGCGCGCCGAGCGCATAGGTCGAGCGCGAGCCGAGCACCACGGGCACATCGATGCCGCCGGCGACGGCGATGTAGCCGCGCGCGCCCTGCTTGAGGAAGTCGAAGGAAAGGATCTGGCCGCGTTTCACCTTGAAGCTGGTCCAGGTCTCGCGCGGCTCGCCGTCGAGCTTCGGCGGCAGCTCCGCGCCGGTGATTGCGACGATCGCGTCCTCGGTGAACTCGAGCTCGGGTCCCATGAACACGGCTTCAAGCACGGCCGCGCCCGCCTCGTTGCCGACCAGGAGGTTGGCGGCGACCAGTGCGTGACGGTCCATGCCGCCGGAGAGCGGGATGCCGATGTGATAATAGCCGGGACGTCCGAGGTCCTGCACGGTGGTCGCAAGACCCGGCTTCAAAACCTTAACGGCCATGGAGAACTCCATCGAGCTTGCTGTTATAGCCATCGATGTCGCGGTTGAACTCGGTCAGCGAGAACGAGACATCACGGATGATTGGAGCAAAACGCCCGGCGTCGACATCGGCGACCGCGGCGTCATAGGCCGCCCGGTCGATGGGCTTCCACTTCACGATGTCGCCCGGCTTGAACAGGCACATGAAGTCGCGCAGATAGCTGATGCTCTGGTTGGGATCATAGATCGGCATCGGCGTGATGCCGAACATCTGATAGCCGCCGGCCCCACGCACCGAGTAGATGCAGCTGAAGCATCCGCCATGCCCGACGGTGAGTTTCGGCGTGTCGGTGCGCGGGCGCAGATATTTCGGCGCCTGCAGCTGCCGCTTTCGCTCGACCATCTGGTAGAGGAAGGGCAGTCCGGCGACGAAGCCGACCATCGAGACGAACCAGGGCGCACTGGAATGCGCCTTGATGAAGGCGTCGACGCTGTCGAGGCCGTTGATGCGGGCGGCGTATTCGAGGTCGGTGCCTTCAGGATTCTGATGCCGCTCGCGGAAGCGCATCAGTGTCTCGTGGGTCCAGGGATCGTTGTAGAGCACGGGGATCTCGATGATCCGCGTCTTGATCACCGGCTCCGACTTCTCGGATGCGGAATCCAGCCGCTTCAGCTCGGTGAGCAGATCGTCGGGCTTGATCTGGTCGGGATCGAACTTGACCTGATAGGAGGCGTTGGCCGGACAGATCTCGGTGACGCCCTTGATCCTGGCGTCGCGTACCGCATTGGTGATGAAGAGGCTCTTGAAAAAGGCCTCGAGCGACATTGCCTCGCCGACCTCGGCGAAGATGTGCTCGTCGCCGCCGAAGGAAAATCGGGTTTGCATGACTAGCGGCCTCCTGTTGCTGACGGGGCGGATCGTCTCATGATCATGACGCGGCCTTTGCAGCCGATGGCGGTGAGGTGGTGGCAAGGGCCGCGGCGTGGGACTCCAGCCACGGCTCGAGCCATGCGGTATGGAAGCGTCCGGCCTTGACGTCGGCGTCGCGCGCCAGCGCCTGGTGCAGCGGCTTGGTCGTGAAGATGCCGTCGACATTGAGCTCGGCGAGCGCGCGCTCGAGCTTGGCGATGGCGCTCGGCCGGTCCTTGTCGTGCACGATCAGCTTGCCGAGCAGGCTGTCGTAGAACGGCGGCACCGTGTAGCCCTGATAGAGCATGCTGTCGAAGCGCACACCGTCGCCGCCGGGTACGCCGAGCCCGCTCACCGTTCCCGGATTGGGCAGGAAATTCCTGGCCGGGTCCTCGGCATTGATGCGGACCTCGATCGAATGGCCGCTGACGCGCACCTCCTCCTGGCGGATGCGCAACGGCTCGCCGCCGGCGATCCGGATCATCTCGCGCACGAGGTCGATGCCGGTGATCATTTCGGTGACGGGATGCTCGACCTGGATGCGGGTGTTCATCTCGAGGAAGTAGAACTCGCCGGTTCTATCGTCGTAGAGATATTCGAGCGTCCCGGCGCCGCGGTAGTTCACCGCCTTGGCCAGTGCCACCGCGGAGGTGCAGAGCTTTTCGCGCACGGCCTGGGTCAGTGACGGCGAGGGGGCTTCTTCCCAGACCTTCTGGCGGCGGCGCTGCAACGAGCATTCCCGCTCGAAGCAATGGATCACGTCGTGGCCGTCGCCGAGGACCTGCACTTCGATATGCCGCGCGCCTTCGATCAGCTTTTCGACGTAGAGCCCACCATCGCCGAAGGCCGCAAGCGCCTCGGCCTGCGCCTGCGGCATCAGATGATGGAATTCTTCCGCGGATCGTGCGATGCGAATGCCGCGTCCGCCACCGCCGGCGGCGGCCTTGATCATCACGGGGAAACCGGTTGTCTCGACCAGCGCGAAGGCTGCGTCCGCCGACTCCAGCCGCCCCTGGCTGCCGGGAACGGTCGGCACGCCCGCCGAGGCCGCAGCCTCGCGTGCCGCGACCTTGTCGCCCATCAGCCGGATCGATTGCGCGGTCGGGCCGACGAAGACCAGTCCGGCTGCTTCGACCGCGGCCGCGAACTCGGCATTCTCGGCCAGGAAGCCGTAGCCGGGATGGATGGCATCGGCGCCGGTGCTCTGCGCCGCCGCCAGGATGGTCGCCTGGTTGAGATAGGATTTCGACGCCTGCGGCGGACCGATATCGATCGCCTCATCGGCGAGCCGGACCGCGAGCGAGTCCTTGTCGGCCTTGCTGTAGACCTGAACGGTCGCAATGCCGAGATCGCGCGCCGCGCGGATGATGCGCACCGCGATCTCGCCGCGATTGGCTATGAGGAGCTTCTTGATCGCCATGGCTTGTCAGACGTCGACTTCGGCGATCGGCTGGCCGGCCATCACGGCGTCCTCGTTCTCGACCAGGAATCCAATGATCTTGCCGGTGACGCCGGCCTTCACCTCATTGAACGATTTCATCACCTCGATGAGCCCGATCGTGTCGCTCTCGGCGACGACGTCGCCGTCGCTCTTGTAGACCGGCTTGTCGGGCGCGGGCTTGCGATAAAAGATGCCCGGGAGCGGCGAGAAGATCTGCTGGGTGGCCATGGTTTCCTCTTTGAGAATCTTTGCTTCGTTGCCGCGACCGTTCAGCGGGCGGTGAGATAGGGGCGGACCGCTTCGCGGACGGCCTCGGCGATGGCGACCGCATTCGGCGTGTCGGAGTGGATGCAGATCGAATCGGCGCCGACCACGATATCGTTTCCCGCCACCGTGCGCGTCTTGCCCTCATTGACCGCTCTTGCGCACCTTGTGGCAGCGTCGGCCGGATCCTTGGCCTCGTGCTCGCGGGTGATGATCAGGCTGCCGTCGCCATTGTAGTCGAGGTCGGCGTAATATTCGGCGACGAAAGCGTGGCCGCGCCGCTCGTAGACCTGCTGGTGCAGCGTTCCCTTCATGCCGAGCAGCGGAACCTTGTAGACGTCGGCGGCGTCCGCGATGGCGTCGGCGATCTCCTCGTTGCGCGAGGCCATGCCGTAGAGCGCACCGTGCGGCTTGATGTGATTGAGCGGCATGCCTTCGGCATCGAGGAACGCCTTGAGCGCGCCGATCTGGTAGAGCAGGCAGTTGGCCAGCTCCTCGCGGTCGATCTTCATCTCGCGGCGGCCAAAGCCCTGCAGATCCGGCAGCGAGGGGTGCGCGCCGACCTTGACGCCGAACTGCCTGGCGAGTTGCACCGTCTTGCGCATGTGATTGAAGTCGGAGGCATGAAAGCCGCAAGCGACGTTCGCGACGTCGATATGGGGCATCAATGCCTTGTCGTCGCCCATCTTGTAGAGGCCGTAGGCCTCGCCCATGTCGCAGTTGATCACGACCATCTCCTTGGTTCCTTCCAGCAGCATTGCAAAAGTACGAAGGCTGCGCCGCCCCGGTCCGCAGCAGGTGCGGCCGCGGTGCGGCGCGTTGCCGGCTTATTTCGACACCAGATAATCCAGTGGAATCTTCTCCGAGATCGTCCACTGGTCGATCACCTTCGGCTTGCCGGCCTCGGTGTCGACGATCAGGTAACGGCCCTGGTTCTGGTGGTGGATGTCCTTGGTGAAGGTGCGCGGCCCGAACAGTGTGGCCTCGTTGTTCATCTTCTCGAGCTCGGCCACGACCGCCACCGCATCGGTCGACTTGGCGCGTTCGACCGCCTTGGCCCAGACGTCGATCAGGACGTAGCCCGGATAGACGTACTGGCTGGACGGGTCGCCGCCGGTGACCTCCTTGTACTTCTTGTTGAACTCGTTGACCTTCGGGTTGGGATCGTCGCCATAGACCGAGCCCTGCACCGGCACATAGAAGTTCGAGAGGTCCGGAACGGCGTTCATCCAGTAGCTGCCGTCGACGCCCGAGCCGTTGAGGATCATCGACTTGATGCCGGCGGCGCGGATCTGCTTGATGGCGGAGACGGCGCCCGGCATCATCGTGCACAGCATGATGGCGTCAGGTTCTGCCGGCAGGCTCTTGATCCGCGTGATCTGCGAAGCGATCGAGGCATCGTCGTTCTTGAAGGTGTCGCTGCCGACCAGCTTGGCCTCCTTCAGGCGCGGCAGCATCCAGTCGAAGCCGTCGCAAATGCCCTTGTTGTAGACCGTCCAGCTGTCGAGCAGCCGGTAGAAGCTGCGCGCGTTCTTCTTGGTGTAGGCCCATTCCGACATCGTCGCGCCCTGCACCGGCGCCAGCACCGAGGCCGAGAACGAGAACGGGCCGACGCCGGGGATTCCGGCCTTGATCGATTCGGCACAGAGGAAGAAGGACACCTTGCCGGCGGCTTGCGCCTGTAGCGCCGCGGGCGCGCCGAAATCATAGTCGCAGGAGACGATCACGAGGTCGGCGCCCTGGTCGAGCACCGCAAGACCGGCCTTGGCGCCTTCGGCCTGGTCGGTCTTGGTGTCGGCAAACACCGGCTTGATCTTCTTGCCGAGCAGGCCGCCGGCCTTGTTGATCTCATCGATCCGGATCAGCGCCGCGTCCTGCGCCGGCTTGTCGTAGGCCTGCATGAAGCCGGATGCCGCGGTGGCAAATCCGACCACGATCTCGTCGGCTGCCCGTGCCGGCGTGAACCAGAGCGTGGCTGCTCCGGCCAAGATGCTGAGTAATGTCGTAACGCGCATAACCCACTCCTCCAATTGTACAAACAAGCGTCAGTGCAGTTCCTTCAGTGCGGTCTGGACCGGCCGTGTCAGGCGCCGCTGCAGCGGCCATCGACGCCAGGAGAACTCCCGGTTGCGGGTCAATCCCATCGGGAGGTACATCAGGATCGCGATGGTGATGATGCCGATCGCGATCTCCTGGACGCCGTTCGGCAGGCCGATGGTGTGCCCGCCGAGGCTGACGCCCTTCTCGAGATCGCGGAACAGCTCGATCAGCACCGATATCGCGACCACGCCCGACACGGCTCCGCTGAGGCTGTACATGCCACCGACCACCAGCATCGACAGCGTGATGAAGGTGGTCCGCAGATAGAACGCGCCGGGATTGACGATGCTCAGGAAATGCGCGTAGAGCGCGCCGGCGAGCCCGATGATGAAGGCGCTGACGACGAAGGCGATCAGCCGCTCGCGGACGATATCGATGCCGGAGGCACTGGCTGCGACCGCTTCATCGCGGGTGGCGCGCAGTGCGAGGCCCGAGCGCGAGATCGAATAGAGATAGGCGATCGCGATCGCCACCGCGCCGCCGATCCAACCGGTCCAGACGTTCATGGTGGGCGGAATGCCGACGATCGAACCTTGCCCGCCCGTCACCGAGTCCCAGTTCGAATAGACATTGTTGATGACGCCGAGCAGGCCGAAGGTCGCGATCGAGGCGGCAATACCCGACAGGCGCATGATGACGCGCCCGACGATCAGCGCGAACAATGCCGCAAACAGGCCCGAGATTGGCGTTGCCACCCACATCGGCAGTTGGGTGTGGAGCAGCCATCCCGGCAGGCCCTTGAGCGTGATCGACTTCATGACCGGCGGAATGGTGAGCCAGGCGGTCATATAGGCGCCGAGGCACATGAAGCTGATATGGCCGAACGACAGCAGGCCGGAATTCCCGACGAAGACGTAGAGCCCGACCACCACCATGATGTTGATGAACATCTCGACCACGGTGCGGTTGAAGGCCCGGCTGCCGAATTGATAGGACAGGGCGGCCATGATGAGCAGCGCCACGATCAGCACGATCGGCGTGATGATCGTTTGCCGGATGACGGACGGCCGCTGCGACATCGATCAGACCCTCTGCTTGGCGGATTTCGGTGCGAACAGGCCCTGCGGCCGCACCAGAAGGACGACGATGACGGCGCCGTAGACGAAGGCGTCGCGGAACACCCGGGCGTCATGCGGCAGGGTCGCCTGGAACACGACGCTGGCCGCACCGATCAGGAAGCCGGCGGCAACGGCGCCGGGAATGCTGCCGAGGCCGCCGATCACGGTCGCGATGAACGCGATCAGCATCACATTGGCGCCCATGCCGATGTCAGCGGTGCCGGAATTGGTCGCCAGGATCAGGCCGATCGCCGCCGCCAGCATGCCGCTGATGGCGAAAGCCAGCAGGATCACGCCGTTGGCGCGAACCCCGAGCATGCGCGCCATGGTGAAATTGTCGGCGGCTGCGCGCATCTCGAGCCCGTAGCGCGTGCGCTTGAGGAACAGCACGAGGATCACCAGCACGGCCAGCGTGATGATGATGGTCACGACCTGGAGCATCGGGATGTGGGCGCCGAGGAACTCGACCGGGAGGCCGAGGCTCGGCCACAGCGTGATCGACTTCGGCCGGCTGGAAAACAGCATCAGCAGCAGATGGCGGATGACGAAACCGAGCGCGAAGGATGCGATCATCATCGTCGCCGGATTGGCGTTGCGGAAGCGGCGGAATACGACGATCTCCGACAGGATCGACAGCGCGGCGCCGATCAAGAGCAGAAGCGGGATTAACACGTAGAACGGCAGCTGGCCGGCAAACACGATCGCCGCCGCGTCGATCGACGGCCACAGCATCGCGAAGACGCAAAAGGCGATGAAATCGCCGTGGGCAAAATTCACGAGCCGCATCACGCCGAAGATCAGCGCGATGCCGAGCGCGCCGAGGGCATAGAGGCTGCCGAGGCTCAGCGCGTCGAAGATGATCTGGAGCAGCTCGCGCATCTCAGTGATCTCCGAAGCCGAAATAGGTCTGCTTCAGGCGATCGTCCCTGACCATCTCGGCCGCGGGGCCCTCCAGCACGATGCGTCCGCCGCGGATCAGGACCATCCGCCCGCCCGTCATCATGGCGCGTGTCGAGCTCTGTTCGACGATCAGCAGCGTGAGCCTGCGATGGGCCCGCAACCGCAGCAGGATCTCGTAGACCTGGTCGATGATCTTCGGCGCGAGGCCCAACGATGGTTCGTCGATCGCCATGATGCGCGGCGCGGCCATCAGCGCGCGGCCGATCACCAGCATCTGCTGCTGGCCGCCGGAGAGCATGCCCGCCGGGGTGTGGCGGCGCTCCGCCAGCATCGGGAATTCCTGGTAGACCTGATCAAGGTCGCCTGCGATTGTCTTGCGGTCGGCCCGCATGCCGGTGCCGACCTTCAGATTTTCCTCGATCGTCAGCGCGCCGAAGACGTTGCGTCCCTCCGGCACCAGCGAAAATCCACGCCGGGCAATGTCCTCGGGTGCGGCACCCGTGATCTCCGTGCCATCGATCTTGATCGAGCCGGAACCGGGCGGTACGACGCCCGCGATGGCGTTGAGCAGCGTCGACTTGCCGGCGCCGTTCGGGCCGGTCACGAACAGGATCTCGCCCTCGTCGACCGTCAATGTCACGCCGCGGAGCGCCGTGAGGCGCCCATAGCTGACCGTGATGTCATTGACGGCGAGTGCGGTCATGATGCGACAGCCACGTCGGCGGTCACCTGCGCAATCAACTCGTCGCGCTGCGTGCCCATATAGGCATGCCGCACCGCGTCGCTGTCGCGGATCTGTGCGGGCGGGCCGACTTCGATGACCTCGCCGGAGTCGAGCACGAAGATGCGCTCGCACAGCTCGAGCACCAGGCCGATATTGTGCTCGATCAGCAGCACGCCGACATTGAGCTCGCTTGCGATCCGCCGGATGATGGCGGCGAGCTCGTGGCTCTCGAGTTCCGACATTCCCGCCGCCGGTTCGTCGAGCAACAGATATCGCGGCGTGCACATGATGGCGCGGCCGATCGCAACACGGCGCTCGTCCGTATAGGGCAGCGCGCCCGCAATGGTGTTGGCGAGATGCGAGATGCCGAGCCAGGCCATGACCCGCTCGGCTTCGCTGATCGCGTCGGGCCGGCCCTGGCCGAGACCGACGCCGGTCACTTCCAGGTTGTCCATGACCGGCAGATCGCGGAAAAGTCGACCCGACTGGAACGTCCGCGCCACGCCTTTGCGCCGCAATTTGTGCGCCGCAATGCCGTTGAGCGTCTCGCCCTCGAGCTCCACGGTGCCGGCGCCGACCGGCTGGAAGCCGGTCAACACATTAATAAGGGTGGTTTTGCCGGCGCCATTGGGGCCGATCAGTCCGGTGATGCGCCCGCGCGGGATGGCCAATGTCACGTCGGACAGCGCTTTCAGGCCTTCGAATTGGACGCTGACACCGCGCGCGACCAATTCCAAACCGTCCGCCATCATCGCAACGCCTTTTCGCCCGCACCCAACGGATTGATTTTTCCGTTCCGTCGCGGGATTGTAAAATTCGAAATATCGTTCGCTGATATCGGAAAATTTTATGTCTCTGACGTTCCGTCAGGTTCGGCATTTTATCGCGACGGCGGAGAGCGGACGCGTTTCGGCGGCCGCGGCCGCGTTGAGCGTGACGCAGTCGGCGGTCACCTCATCGATCAAGGCCCTCGAGGCCGAGCTCGGCCGCAAGCTGTTCGACCGCCATTCCAATGGCGTGACGCTGACCTTTGACGGCCACGAATTCCTGCAGCGCGCCCGCGCCATCGAGGCGAGCGTGTCAGACGCGATCCGGGGACCGCATCGCTGGGGAACACAGGTTGACGGCACCGTCGACGTCGCCGTGAGTTACACCGTCGCCGGATATTTCCTGCCGCCGCTGCTGTCGCGGTTCTGGCGGTCCTTTCCGGGCATCACGGTCCGGCTGCACGAGTTTCAACGCGACGCGATCGAGCAGAGCCTGATCAGCGGCAGCGTCGATGCGGCGATCATGCTGATCGCGAACCTGCACGACCGCAACTCGATCCGCTCGCGGCTGCTGCTGCGCTCGCCGCGCCGGCTGTGGACATGCGTCAATCATCCGCTGCTGCGCAAGGACAGCGTCAAGCTGACCGACCTGTCGAGCGAGCCCTATCTGATGCTGACCGTCGATGAAGCCGAGCGTTCGGCGATGCGTTATTGGCAACATACGGCGCATGTGCCGAACGTCATCTTCCGCACCCTGTCGGTCGAAGCGGTGCGCAGCATGGTCGCGACCGGCATGGGGATCACCATCCTTTCTGACATGGTCTACCGTCCCTGGTCGCTGGAGGGACATCGCATCGATCTCAAGACCCTCGACGACGATGTCCACACCATGGATGTCGGGTTGGCCTGGAAGAACGAGGCGAAGCTGTCTCCGGCGGCGCGCGCGTTCTGCGAGTTCGTCGCCCATTCCTATCCCGGCGCCGAGCCGGTCGAGTTCGACTGACCTCCGCGGAAGCGGCGGGGCAGCGGCTGCTCGCAAGCCGCCGCAACTTTCGGACGCTCATTTCAGGTAATCGGGCAAGGTAAACCCGTCATAGAATCGATCCGACAGGATCGCGGTCTTGAAGGTCTGCGATTTGTAGCCGGCGACGATATCCTGCGCCCACGCAGAATCCGCATTGGCCTTCTTCACCGCGACCACGTTGATATAGGGCGTCGTCATCTTCTCCAGCGCGAAGGCATTGGTCAGCTTCAAGCCGCTGTAGATCGCGAAGTTGCCCTGGATGGCGGCGAAATCGACGTCGTCGAGCGCGCGTGGCGCCTGTGCCGCTTCCAGCGGCACGATCTTGATGCCGCCGGGATTCTTGATGACGTCGAGTTCGCTGACATCGACCGGTTTGGAGTCGCGGATCTCGACGAGGCCGAGATCGCGCAGGATCCAGAGCGCGCGCTGCAGGTTGACGGGATCGTTGGGCACGGCCACGGTCGAGCCCGGCTTGATCGGCGAACCCACCGCGTGCTTCTTCGAGTAGAGCCCCATCGGCGGCGTCGGAACGTGAACGATGCCGACCAGGTCGGTCTGCTGCCGCTCGTTGTACGAGTTCAGGAAGATCGTGTGCTGCATGACATTGGCGTCGATCTCGCCCTTGAACACGGCATTGTTCGCCTCCAACCCGGTCGAGAACTCGACATAGCGGATATGGTAGCCCTTCTTCTCCAGCTCCGGCGCGACGCCGACCTTGAACTCGTCGATGTAAGGGCCTGGCACAAAGCCGACCTTCAAGTCTGGCCGGGCTGATGTCTCAGCGTCCAAGGCTGCGCCGGACAGCACGACGAAGGTGGCGAGGGCCGACAGGAAGCGGATACGCGCGGTGGTCATTGGAATCGTCAAATCCTTGGTTTCTGGGCAAATGTCACTGGACTCGCGGACGCGTCAGGCGATCGCCTTGATCGATCCGGAGAACAGGCTTTCCGGCCGGTTCAGGCCGTAATGGTCGCGCAGCGTCGTGCCGGTGTACTCGTCGCGGAACAGGCCGCGCTTGCGCAGGATCGGCACCACCTGCTCGGCGAACAGATCGAAGCCGCCGGGCAGCCAGGGCGGCATCACGTTGAAGCCGTCGGCCGCGCCGTTCTCGAACCAGGCCTGGATGTTGTCGGCGATCTTCTCCGGCGGACCCGCGATCACCCAGTGACCGCGCGCGCCCGCCAGCCGCTGCACCAGTTGACGGATGGTCGGCTTCTCGCGATCGACGATGTCGACCACGAGCTTGAAGCGGCTCGCCACCCCGCGGGCGCTGCCGGTGTCGATCAGGTGGCGCGGGAAGGGGCCGTCGAGATCGAAGCCGGAGAGGTCGAGCCCGATCATCTGGCGCAGCTGGGTCAGGGAATATTCCGGCTGGATCAGCTCGTTGAACTCGTCCTGCAGCCGGTCGGCTTCGACCTGGTTGCTGGCGATGAACGGGCTGATGCCGGGCAGGATCTTGACCTGATCGGGGTTGCGGTCGAAGGCGCGGGCCTGTCGCTTGATGTCGGCATAGAATTCCTGGGCGCTGGCCAGCGTCTGATGCGCGGTGAAGATCGCTTCGGCAAAGCGCGCGGCAAAGGCGCGTCCATCATCGGACGAGCCGGCCTGGACATAGACCGGCCGTCCTTGCGGCGTCCGTGAGATGTTGAGCGGACCGCGCACCCGGAAATGCTTTCCGATGTGATCGATCGCGTGAATCTTGCCGGTGTCGGCGAATACGCCCGACGCGGGATCGTTCACCACGGCGTCGTCTTCCCAGCTGTCCCACAGCCGGGTGATGACATCGAGATATTCCCGCGCCCGCTCGTAGCGTTCGTGGTGCGGCGGATGCTCGGGCAGGCCGAAGTTCTGCGCCGCCTGGGCGGTGCTTGTGGTGACGATGTTCCAGCCGGCGCGGCCGCCGCTGAGATGATCGAGCGACGCGAACAGGCGCGCAAGGTTGTACGGCTCGGTGTAGGTCGTCGATGCCGTCGCGATCAGGCCGATGCGCTTGGTCGCGACCGCGATCGCGGCCAGCCAGGTGATCGGCTCGAAGCGGAAGCGCTGCGCATAGCGGACATTGTCGGCGAGCGCCGGTCCGTCGGCGAAGAAGATCGCGTCGAATTTCTGGGCCTCGGCGCGCTGCGCCAGCTCCTGGTAGTAGGTGACATCGAGGATTCGATCCGCGGCAGACCCCTTGTAGCGCCATGCCGCCTCGTGATGGCCGCCGGGATAGATGAAGAGATTGAGGGAAAGCTGCCGTTTGTTCATGTCGAGGCTCGCGAGTTGTGCTCGTTGTTACTGGGGCGGCGCCTTGTGCGCGAACGCGAAGCGCAAATAGCGCTCCAGCCTCAGGCCCTCCGGCGTGCGCTTCTCCTCGACGAGGCGCGCAAAGGCGCGACGAACCTGCTCACGCTCGTGCGGCGTGAACGATTCGAGGAAGTTGCCGAACGCGCTCGCTTCGGACCATTGCAGCAGCGATGCGGCATCGTCGTGGATGTCGACCAGCGCCCGCAGCTCGCTGCGGTACCCGATAAAGCCGTGTGCGGCGAACGACGATTTGAGCTCCTCGTCCGTCGACCCGAGCACCGGGTTGGAATCGCGGCGATCGCCGGCAAGACCGGCTTCGACGATGGCACGACGGAGCAGCAGACGCGACTGGTGCGGGTGGGACGGATCCTGCACATTCAATCCAAGGCGGCCCCCGGGCTTGAGCACCCGCCGGATCTCGCGCAGGGCGCGGTCCTTGTCGGAAATCCAGTGGAAGACGCTGTTGAGGTAGACCGCGTCGAACTGCCCGTCGTCGAAGCCTGAGAGGTCCTCGGCCCGCCCGGTCGCGAACTGGAGGTTATTCCCCTGCCGAAGGCGCGCGATTTCGATCCGTCCGGCGAGCGGATCGATTCCGATCACGTGGCCGTTCGGGCCGACCAGTCCGGCCACGAACTCCGCAAGCCGGCCCGTTCCTGTCCCGATGTCGAGCACGCGCTCGCCCGACTTGATGGCGAGCGGTCCGATCAGGAACTTGCCGTGGCGGAATTGAACAAGCCCCGCCTCGTCATAGGAGCGGGCGAGCTCCGGCGTGTCGTGGTCAAGGCTGATGTCGCCACCGGTTCGAGGCATGACGAGGGACCCATCGTTTCGCGGCGCCACGTCCGGCGCGATGCGTTGCATCGAACCTTATGTCGGCAACGGTGAAATGAATTTGCGTTGTTTCGTGGCGGGCGAGCATGAACGTGACGAGTTCGTCGCCGATCGGAGACGACTGCGGTCGACTTGATCGCGCAAGCCGAGGATTCAAGCGGAGTTGCCGGCAGGCCGCTTCGATTTCGGCTGCTGCAATGCACGTGGGATGCACGGGCGAGCGATGATCACTTCAAATATTTCGTTGCCTGCATCTCCAACGACGCGAACATTGCCCGGCGTGGAAAACAAAGCTGGTTTCGTTTCATTGACTGAACGTCGATCGCTTTTACGATTTGCGGTGTCAAAGCGAGGTTGTCCCTGCATGCCGCAATCCGATCCTGACAGCGTCGCCCGTGAAGCCCTGCGGCTGATCGGGCCCGACCCGCAGAACTGGGTCCCCGATCGCGACGGACTGGATCATAACGTCGTTGTGGTCGGCGGCGGTCAGTCCGGCTCGACCTTCGCATTCGCGCTTCGGCGGGCAGGGATCGGCAAGGTCTCCGTCATCGATGCCGCGGCCGATGCCGGCAAGGCCGGCGTGTGGTTGACGAGCGCGCGCATGCACAAGCTTCGCACGCCAAAGACGCTTCCGGGTCCGGAGCTCGGTCTGCCCGGTCTTGGCTTCCAGGCGTGGTATGAGGCGCGTCATGGCGCCGCCGCCTTCGATGCGCTCGATCGGATTCCACGGCTCGACTGGACGGCCTATCTCGACTGGTATCGTCGGGCGACCGGCGTCACCATTCGGTACGGCACGCGACTGCTCCGCATCGAGCCCGCGACCGATCATTTGCGGCTGCACCTGGAGCGCAACGGCGCCGCGGTCGTCGAAACCACACGCAAGCTCGTGCTTGCAACCGGCTTCGCCGGCAGCGGCGGCGCTTACGTTCCTGATGTGCTGCAGGCGCTGCCGAAGCGTTTCCATGCGCACACGTCGGAGAAGATCGATTTCAGGACGCTGCGCGGCCTTGCCGTTGCGGTGATCGGGAGTGCGGCGTCGGCCTTCGATGCAGCAGCTGTGGCGCTTGAGGCCGGAGCACGGGAGGTTCGTCTGTTTGCCCGCCGCGAGGTGCTGGCCTCGCTGCCGGTCATCCGGATCCGTGGCTATCCCGGTGCTTACGACAACTATGCCAGTCTGCCCGACGCAGTGCGCTGGCGTCAGGCGATCCGGTTCCGGCAGGCCGGCTCGACCCCGCCGCCGGACGCGATCTCGCGCGCGGTGGCATTCCCCAACTTCCACCTGCATCTCGGCGCGCCCCTGCTCTCGGCGCGGTTGAAGGGTGTGCGGCCGGCCGTGACGACCCCGCACGGCGAGTTCGCGTTCGATTTCGCGATTGCGGGGACAGGCTATTCGGTCGATCTCGGCGCGCAGCTCGAGTTGCGCGACTTCGCCGATGAAATCCTGCTGTGGCGGGATCGCCTCGCGCCGCAGGATGGCGAGACCGACGATACGCTTGCAGCCTATCCTTATCTCGGCGCCGGGCACGAATATCTGGAGAAGGTGCCGGGCCGCGCGCCCTATCTGAAGGACATCCACGTCTTCAACCCGGCGGCGTTTGTCAGCTTCGGCCTGCCGATCGGCGACGTTCCAAGCTTCAAGCGGGACATTCCGGGAATCACGGCCAGGATCAGCCGCGATCTGTTTCTGGCCGACCTTGCATCTCACGAAGCCCGCATCAACGGGGAAATTGCGGAAGACTTTGCCGCCGAGCTCTATGCGCCGGCCGTCTGGCGGCCGCCGCGGCCGGTCGCGGCGGAATAGCGACGCTTACGGTACATCATTCATCTCCGCCGTCGCTTCCGCGACCGGCGTATGGCGGAGCCTTGTCCTCGGGATCGCGGCGACGAGAGCAAAAACCATGAGCAGCACGACCACCATCGACAACGTCATTCCACGCGCCGATATCGTCAAGCGCGCCGCCCGGCTTGGTGCCGAGATCAGGAATGTGAAGCTGTCGGGCGATCTTCCTGACCCCGTCGTCCGTGCGATCAACCAGGTGCTGCTCGAGCACAAGGTCATCTTCTTTCACGATCAGGGGCATCTCGACGATGCCGAACAGGAGCGTTTTGCGGTCCGGCTCGGCAAATTGGTGCCGCATCCGACCATCGGCGCCAGCAAGGGCACGTCGTCGATCCTCGAGCTCGACTCGGGGCGGGGCGGTGGCCGCGCGGATCAGTGGCACACCGACGTCACATTCGTCGATGCCTATCCGAAGATCTCCGTGCTGCGCGGCGTGGTGATCCCGCCCTATGGTGGCGACACGGTCTGGTCGAACACGGCGGCCGCCTATCTCGACCTGCCTGCACCGCTGCGCAAGCTCGCCGACGAACTCTGGGCGGTTCACAGCAATGCCTATGACTACGCCGTGAAGTCGCGCGCCACCGACGCCGACAGAAAGCATTTCGACGAGGTGTTCACCGGAACGATCTATGAGACCGAGCATCCGGTCGTGCGGGTGCATCCCGAGACCGGCGAGCGTACGCTCGTGCTGGGAAATTTCGTGCAGCGCTTCGTCGGTCTGCCGAAATATGACGGCCAGAAGCTGTTCGACCTGTTCCAGTCCCACATCACGTCCCCGGAAAACACCGTGCGCTGGAGCTGGCGGGCCGGAGACGTTGCGATCTGGGACAATCGCGCGACTCAGCATTACGCCGTCAACGACTACGGCGATCAGCATCGCGTGGTGCGGCGCGCGACCATCGATGGCGAGGTACCGGTCAGCGTCGACGGCCGCCATAGTGTGACGCGCATCAAATCGCCGAAGCCGCAGGCCGCGCAGGCGGCCTGACGATCGGAGCAACACGATGAACGCCATCATTCGAATCCTTCGCGCGCGGCGAGCGGCCGCGCGCCGCGCTGCGCGACTGCTGCTGGCCGGCGCTCTTGCATTCGGTCTGACCGCTCCGGCCTTCGCCGAGCTGCCGCTTGAGAAGACCGAGATCCGCTATCAGGGTTGGGCCGGGCAGGTGACATTCACCGAGCTTGCCGAGGATCTCGGCTATCTGGCACCGCTCAAGCTGAAATGGGTCGGCAACACCATCAGCGGACCCCAGGACATCCAGACCGTCGTCACCGGCGACATCGACATCGGCGGTGCTTTCTATGGCGCCATCATCAAGTTGATCGCAGCGAAAGCACCGATCAAGGCGGTGGTCGGCTATTACGGCTCCGACGCCAACACCTATTACGGCTACTTCGTGAAGGACGACCGTCCGATCAAGGCGGCTCGCGACCTGATCGGCAAGAAGGTCGCGGTCAATACGTTGGGCGCCCATCTGGAGTTCGTGCTGCGCGAGTATCTGGCGCGAAACGGCCTCAGCGCCGGCGAGGCCAAGCAGGTGACATTGGTGGCGGTCCCGCCCGTCACCGGCGAGCAGGCGCTGCGCCAGGGGCAGGTCGAGGTGAGCGCGCTGAGCGGCGTGTTGCGTGACAAGGCGCTGGAACGCGGCGGCATCCGCTCGCTGTTCAACGATACCGACCTGTTTGGTCAATTCACCGGCGGAGCCTATGTGCTGCGGGAGAAGTTCATCAAGGACAATCCGAACACCGCTCGCAAGCTGGTGGAGGGTATCTCGCGCGCCATCCAGTGGGCGCAAACGACACCGCCGGACGAGGTGCGGGCCCGGTTCGACCGGATCATCGCCGAGCGCAAGCGCAACGAGGATGCCTCCTCGATCAAATACTGGAAGAGCACCGGCGTTGCGTCCAAGGGCGGCGTGATCTCGGATGCCGAGCTCCAGGTCTGGATCGACTGGCTGGTCAAGGATGGGTTGCTCAAGCCGGGCCAGATCAAAGCCTCGGACGCCTATACCAACGAGTTCAACTATTTCCGCCCCGGAAAGACGGCGGAGGCGCGATGACTTCGGTCAAGATCAGCTTTGACAAGGTCCGCAAGGAGTTCGTCACGCGAGGCGAAGGTGGCCGCCCGGCGGGCCGCTTCACCGCGCTCGAGGACATCACGTTCGATGTGCACGCAGGCGAATTCCTTGCCCTGGTCGGTCCAAGCGGTTGCGGCAAATCGACCTTGCTTGATCTTTTGGGCGGGCTTGCAACGCCGACCAGCGGACGCATCCTGCTCGATGGGCGGCCGATCGTCGGGCCGGGACGCGACCGCGGCGTCGTATTCCAGCAATACGCGCTGTTTCCCTGGCGCACGGCCGCGCAGAATGTCGAGTTCGGGCTTGATATCGCCGGACTCAAGTCGAAACAGCGCGGAGATATCGCGCGGCACTTTCTCGACTTGGTCGGCCTGTCCGGTTTTGCCGACCGTTATCCGCACGAGCTTTCCGGCGGCATGAAGCAGCGCGTCGCGATCGCGCGGAGCCTTGCCTATGATCCGGAAGTGCTGCTGATGGACGAGCCGTTCGCCGCGCTCGACGCCCAGACCCGCGAAACGTTGCAGGGCGAGTTGTTGCGGATCTGGCGTGCCACCGGCAAGACGATCATCTTCATCACCCATGGCATCGACGAGGCGGTCGTGCTCGGCCAGCGCGTCGCGGTCATGACGTCGCGTCCGGGGCGGATCAAGCAGATCGTCGATATCCCGGAGCCGTTGCGCAGCGAGGCTGAGGACGTGCGTTCGCTGCCGGAATTCGGCCGTGTGCGTCATGAGATCTGGAGCCTGCTCCGCGAGGAAGTGCAGAAGGCGCAGCAGGGACAATCGGCGGGGAGCGCGGGCCGTGTCGACCGCGACGTGAAGGAGCTTGCTCATGTCCAGCCTTGAAATGCTGCCATTGCTGGAGCTCGCGCATGGGCGGCGAGAGGCGCTCACGGGAGCGGAGCGTCGGCCGTTACCGTGGTTGAGCGCGCGCGTCGCGATCCGCGGCCTGGCTGCTTTGCGGCGCCGCTCCCTGTTGCTGATCGCACTGTTGGCCATCTGGGAAGCGGCTCCGCGGCTTGGCTTGATCGACGCGGTGTTTCTGCCGCCATTCTCCGATGTCATCGCCGCAGGCTGGCAGCTCGCGCAAAGCGGTGAGCTCTATGATGATGCCTCCGCGAGCCTGCTCCGCGCCCTCAGTGGGTTTCTGGTATCGGTCGGGTTGTTCGTCCCGCTGGGGCTGGCCGTCGGCTGGTACACAAGGCTCGGCGACCTCCTGAACCAGTTCATCGAGATCTGTCGGAATACCGCGCCGCTCGCGCTGCTACCGGTGTTCATCCTGCTGCTTGGAATCGGCGAGCTCTCGAAGATCACGATGGTGGTCTATAGCTGTGCCTGGCCGCTGCTGCTCAACACCATCGCCGCGGTGAAACAGGTCGATCCGCTCTTGATCAAATCGGCGCGGACGATGGGTGCGACGCCGCAGCAGCTGTTCCGCAAGGTGATCTTTCCGGCGGCGCTGCCAACGATCTTTGTCGGCATACGTCTCGCCAGCGCTTCGGCGATGCTGGTGCTGGTCGCATCCGAGATGGTCGGCGCCAAGGCCGGTCTCGGCTATCTCATCATCAACAGTCAGTACAGCTTCCTGATCCCGCAGATGTATTTCGGCATCATCGGGATCACCGTCATCGGGCTGGCGTTCAACGCGATCCTGGAGGCATTTGAGCGCCGCTTGATGCGATGGAAGGCGCCGGTTGCGGCGTGAGATCGCCGTTCCAGGGTCCGCTCGGGCTGTTTCGTGCGGCGGCCTGCGTCACGATGCTGTTCGGCGGCACGTCCTTGGTCAGCCAGACGTTGCCGCCGATGGTCGAGCCGCGGCCGATCGTGATCCGGCCAAGAATGGTTGCGCCGGCATAGATCACGACGTCGTCCTCGACGATCGGGTGACGGGCGTCGCCCTTGATCACATGGCCCGCGTCGTCGGTCGGGAAGTGGCGCGCGCCGAGTGTGACCGCCTGATAGACCCGGACGTTGTTGCCGATGATGGCGGTCTCGCCGATCACGACGCCGGTGCCGTGATCGATGAAGAAGCCGGAGCCGATCCGGGCGCCGGGATGAATATCGATGCCGGTCCTGGTGTGGGCGATCTCCGACATCAACCGCGCCACCAGCCGCGCGCCGATCTGGTAGAGCAGGTGGGCAAGGCGATGGTGGATGATGGCGGTCATTCCGGGATAGCCGATCAGGATCTCGGGAAAATTCCGCGCCGCCGGGTCGCCGACGAACGCCGCCCGCAGATCGTTGATCAGAAGCCCGCGGACCAGCGGCAGCTGGGCGGCGAAGCCGCGCGTCAGCTCGATCGCCTCCTCATGCACAAAGCCCGGCTCAAGCTCATCGCCGACGAACAATGCGCCGCGATGAATCTGCGCGCTGAGCGAATCCAGCGCCGTGGTCAGCGTGTTGCCGACGAAATAGTCGATGTTCTCGCCGTCGAGATCCGATTGGCCGTAGTGGCGCGGAAACAGCGCCTCGGTGAGGCCGTCGAGGATCGCCTCCAGCGCATCGCGCGAGGGCGCACGGCGAGGCTCGCCGTCGCGCCGGATACTGTGGGTCTCCTCGCGCGACGTGCGCAACTCGGCCACGATCCGGTCGAGCTGCCAGCGGCCCGGCGCTCTGCCGACCCTGCCGGCTGACGATGGAGAAGACGGCGGTGGCGTTTCGCGCTTCATGCTGGACCTTCCGTGTCCTAACGGACATGCGCCAGGGGAATGCTGACTTCGGCCAACAGGTCGAGATCGGCTTCGTGATCGATCTGAACATACTGTCCGTTCCAGTAGGTGAGGCCGGATAGCCGATGCGACAGTTCCATGCTGGAGAGGCGGCCGACGATGATGCCGTGGGAATGCCGCTCGATGATCTCCTCGACCTGGCATTCGACGACGGCAAGCGACTGCCGCAGCAGCGGCACGCCGGAAGCTCCATGCGTCCAGTCGGTGCCGTCGAAGCGCTCTCGGCCTCTCAGCTGGCTGTTGCTGAAGCGCTCGGCCAGGGCCTGCTGGTCCGAGCCGAGGATGTTGACGCCAAACAGCCGATGGCGGGCAATCGGTGCGAACGAGGATGCCTGCCGGTTGATGCTGACCAGGAGCCGGGGCGGGCTGGCGCTGAGCGAGGTCAGCGAGGTCACCGTCATGCCGGTGATGTCCTCGCCCTGTCCGGCGGTGATGATGCAGACGCCGCCGGGGAGCCGGCGCATGACAAGGCGGAATTGACGCTCGATCTCGTGGTCGGCGTCGACGAGATGGATATCCGGCCTGCTCATCGAGTGACTCCCTTGTCTTGCCGCGCCGGATCGGGCTCCGCTAGAAGAAGCCCTTGGCGGGCAGCGGCGTGCCGCTGATCTCGTATTGTCCGATCGAGCGTGTCTTGAAGGTGTTCGGATTGTGCGACGCCAGCGTGCGCGCGTTGCGCCAGTGGCGGTCGAAATTGGTCGCCTTCTTGGTGGCGGATGCGCCGCCGACGTCGAACAGCAGGCTGCCGCTTCGGATCGCGAATTCGTCCGCGACGATCTTGGCCTTGGCCGACAGCAGCGCGGCCTTGTGCGCCGCGTCGACGGCGTTCGCATCGCCCGCATCGAAAGCGTCGGTGGCGGCATCGAGCGCTTCGGCGGCTGCGAGCACGACCGTCTCGGCCGCGAATGCGCCGCTTGCGATCTGGCCGACGGTCTGTTGCAGCAGTGGATCGTCCGCCGGAACCTCGCTCGGCGCGTAGTAGAACGTCCGCTTGCGGGTTCGCACCAGGTCGGTGGCATCCCGCAGCACGGCGCGCGCGATGCCGGCATTGATCGCGGTCAGGAACAGCTGGGCAAACGTGTTGGAGTAGGGAATGCCGTAACCGACATCCGGCGCATCGAACACGACTTCCTGCCGCTTGACGCGCACATTGCGGAAATGCGTGGTGCCGGTCGCCGTCAGCCGCTGCCCGAGGCCGTCCCAGTCGTCGACCAGCTCGATGCCGTCGCGCTTGACCGGAATCAGCACGGCCGCGTTGGTCGCGGATGCATCGGCGGTGCGGACCAGCACGTAGTCCGAATACAGCGTCCCGGTGCTGTAATATTTGGAGCCGTTGAGCAGGTAATCGTCGCCGTCCGCGGTGAGTGTCGTGTTCGGCGTGACATTGCCGACCTTCGGCGTGTCGAGCTCGGTCGCCGCAAGGCCAATGATCGCGCCTTCGGCGACCGCCTTCTGCCACTGTCTGTGCTGCTCGTCCTTCGGCCGGCGCACCAGCCGCTCGACGACGCTGAAATGGTTGCGCAGGATATGCGCGACATTGGCGTCGGCTTCGCCGAGGCGGATGACGATCTCGAACAGGGCGCGGATCGACAGGCCGGCGCCGCCGGCCTCGAGCGGAAGCCGCAATGCGCCAAGCCGGGCCTTGCGAATGAGATCGATCTCCGCAAACGGCAGCACGCGCTCGCGTTCGCGCTCGCTGGCTCCTTCCGCGATATGGCCGAGCAACGCGTCGATGTCGAGCGCATGATTGCCGAGGCGGTCGGAGGCCTCCAGCGAGGTGGCGGTGACGGGCTTGTTCATGGATGTGTTCCGAATGGCGGTGATTGAATTGACGGTTGTTGATCAGACCTGGGCCAGGTGGTCGGTGACCTTGATCGGCTCCGGGAGCACCTTGCGTGCGACCAGCCAGTCGGCGGCGCGTTGCAGCTCGGCAAGGAAGCCCTCGTCATTGGCGGCGAAGTAGCGATACTGCCGGTTCAGCGCGATGAACTGGTCGCGGACCTGGTCGCTGTACTTGCCGGCCTTCTGCGCGATGTATTCGGCGTCCCTGCTGTTCTCGGAGATCCATTTGCCTTCGGCGCGGAAGGCATCATTGACGGCGCGGACCAGCGCGGGATTCTCGGTCGCGAATTTCCTTGTGGTCAGATAGGACGTGTAGTCGATCTGGAACTCGAGATCGCGGCCTTCCAGGAAGATATCGTGCGCCTTGTATTCGAGCCGGGCGATGTCGACGCCGGGGCTCCACATCGACCAGGCGTCGACCTTGCCGGAGGCGAGCGCCGGCGCGGCGTCCGGCGGATTGAGATAGACGAATTTCACATTGGAGCGGTCGACGTTGTGCTTCTCGAGCGCTGCGACCAGCAGGAACTCGCCGAGACCGGAGCGGTTCACCGCCACCGACTTGCCGACCAGGTCGTCGACCTTGGTGATGCCGGAGTCATCCCGCGCGATGATCGCGGTGGTACGCGGCTCGTAGACCACGAACTGGGTGAACACCAGCGGCGAGCCGGCAATGATTGCGGCGAGCGCCGGCGTCGTGCTGCCGCCGAAGCTGAAATCGGCGCTGCCGCCGGTCACGGCCTGCAGCGTCGGGGCATGATTCGGGAACGGTCCCAGCCACTCGACCTTGATGCCGTCCTTGGCCAGCAGCTTCTCGAACTCGCCGCGTTCCTTGGCGATCAGATTGAGCCCGCTCAGGCCCCAGGTCAGCCGAACCGTGTCGGTGACGCGGCCGCTCGCCGCCTGCGCGGGCTCGCAGAAGTCGAAACCGGCGAGCGCGCCGATGCCGAAGGCCGCGCCGCCGAGGAAGCTGCGACGGGTGGGCTTGGTGAGATGGGAGGGAGACATCGGATGGTCCTCAAGCAGGGATGGGGTGAGCGGCGCCGACGCCGAGCTCTGCGAGCAGGTCGCTGCGTGCGATCGGCGCTGCGCCGTTGCGTTTCATGCGGTGCTCGAACGCGATGCGGCCTGCGCGCATCACCAGGATGCGGTCGGCAAGCGCGATTGCCTCGTCGACGTCGTGGGTGACCAGGAGAACGCCGGGCCGATGCGCGTCGACCAACTCACGCACCAGGTCGTGCATGCGAATCCGGGTCAGCGCGTCGAGCGCGGCAAAGGGCTCGTCGAGCAGGAGCAGCTCGGGCTCCTGTACCAGCGCGCGTGCCAGCGCCACGCGCTGCGCCTGCCCGCCGGAGAGATTGCGCGGCCAGTCATCGAGCCGGTCGCCGAGCCCGACCTCGGTGAGCGCGCTCGCGGCACGCTGCCGGGCGTCGGTGGCGTTGAGGCCGAGCGAGACGTTGCGCCACAGGCTGTCCCACGGCAGCAGCCGGTGCTCCTGGAACACGACGGCCGGCCGCCGCGGCGCCGTGATGCGCCCGCCGTCGATCGGATCGAGGCCGGCCAGCGCCCGCAGCAGCGTGGTCTTGCCGCAACCGCTTTCGCCGAGCAGGACGACGAACTCGCCGCGCTCGATGCGCAGATTGAGGTTCTCGATCACGACGCGGTTGCCGTAGGCGCGCTGCAGGCCCGTCACCACGACGGCCGGTGCAGCCGCACTCAATGCGGGCACGGCGTGCACGGTCATCGCGTGCCCCCATAGTTCGGATGCCAGGCCAGCAGCCGTCGCTCGAGGGCGCGCGCGATGCCGTCGGCGGCAACGCCGATCAACGCGTAGATCACGATCGTCAGCACGATCACGTCGGTGCGCAGGAATTCGCGCGCATCCATCGCGAGGAAGCCGATGCCGGATTGGGCGCCGATGGTCTCCGCGACCACCAGGGCCAGCCATGCGGTCGCCAGCGCATAGCGGACGCCGGTCAGGATCGAGGGCAGGGCACCGGGCAGGACGACGCGCCGGATCAGCTCAAATGTGCCGAGGCCCTGGACGCGGCCGAGCTCGACCAGTTTTGGGTCGACCTGCCGGATTCCAAGTGTGGTGTTGATGTAGATCGGGAAGGCGACGCCGAGCGCGACCAGAAAGATCTTCTGCGCTTCGCCGACGCCGAGCCAGACGATCACCAGCGGCAGAGCGGCGAGGAACGGGATCGCGCGGATCATCTGAATGCTGCGATCGATCGCAGCCTCCGCGATCCGCGAGAAGCCAACCAGGATGCCGAGCGCAAACCCGATGCTGCCGCCGATCGCAAGCCCGGACGCCGCCCGCAGCAGGCTGACGCCGAGATCGTTCAGCAGGCTCCCCGATGTCGCGAGCTTGAATGCCGTCCGGACCACCTTGCTCGGGGCCGGCAGCACCTGCGGCGAGAGCCAGCCGGCGTGCGCCAGCGATTCCCAGACGATGAGAAGCACGAGCGGAGCAAGCCACGACAGCAGCAGCAGGCCGCGCCGACCGATCTCGAATCGCGCCTTCGGCGCGGTGCGATCGCTGCGCTGTGCGGAATCGAACGCGATCGATGGTGCGGCCTGTTCGAGGTTGCTCAAGTCTGTTCCGTCCTCGTTCAACACGCGCGAACATCATCGATCGCGCGCGGCGCGGCTCATCGTTCTCCCGCTCGACGGTTTGCCGTCATTCGAAAGAGAGCGCCGTTCATGCGGCGCAAACTGTCCCACGATTTTTCGCGGACAGAAATAGAGCCGTTTTCCAATTGTCGTTGCCTTCGGAGTTTTCTCGTTTCCCGGTGCGCGCGGCGCGGCAAGGAAAATCTTTTGATGCGCCGCTGCTTGATCTGCCGGCGTGCTTCTTCGAAAACACGGCGGTGTAACTGGAGATATCGGAGAGACGGCATGTCGGCACGACCGCTTCGCTTTGGCATCTGGGCGCTGGTTCATGGTTCGCGCGGTGCCTATCAGGATCCGGAGGAGCCGTATGACGCATCATGGGAGCGCAATCGCGATCTCGTGCTTGCGGCTGAGGCGCTGGGCTATGATTCCACGCTGATCGCGCAGCACACGATCAATCCGCATCAGGAGGATCTCGATCAGCTCGAGGCCTGGAGCGCCGCAGCGGCCGTCGCCGCATTGACGAGCCGGATCGAGATCATTGCGGCGATCAAGCCCTATCTCTATCACCCGGTGGTGCTCGCCAAGCTTGCGCTCGGGATCGAGAACATCAGCCGCGGACGCTTTGCGATCAACCTGGTCAATGCCTGGAACCGGCCCGAGCTCGACAAGGCCGGCATCGGCTTTGCCGAGCATGATGCCCGTTACGCCTATGGACGGGAGTGGATCACGATCGTCTCGCGCCTGATGCAGGGCGAAAGGCTGACCTACAAGGGCGAGCATTTCGACGTCCGTGACTATCTTTTGCGGCCGACGAGCCGCTATCGGCCGCGGCCGTTGATCTATGTCGGCGGCGAGTCGGAGCCGGCGCGCGCGTTGGTCGCCGACCATGGCGACGTCTGGTTCATCAATGGGCAACCGCTCGAGGATGTGGCTGGCCTGATTGCTGACGTTGCGGCGCGGCCACGGACGTCAGCGCCGCTCCGTTTCGGGCTGTCCGCGTTCGTCGTCGCACGCCAGACGCAGGCCGAGGCGCAGGCTGCCTATCAGCGGCTGCTCGAGCTGTCGCGGCAGGACGCGCCGGTGAAGGCGATCCAGCGTCAGAACACCGATCCGAAGGTCGTGATGATGCAAACCATGCAGAAATCGGAACGGGTCGGCAGCAATGGCGGCACCGCGGCGGGGCTGGTCGGCAGCTATGACGAGGTGGCGGCCCGGATCGGGGCGTTCCATGCCGCCGGGATCGAGCTGTTCATGCTCCAATTCCAGCCTTTCGAGGCCGAGATGGAGCGCTTTGCGAAGGAGATCATCCCGCGCGTTCGCGCTGCGTCATCTGCTGCCGCGACCGACACTCCGCCGCTGCTGGCCGGATCGCGCTAGCTGCGTCACGCGGTGGCCACAGTCCCGATCCGCCGCGCAAAGCGGCTGACCGGCCGCGGCAAGCCGAAATGCTCGCGCAGGGTGGCGCCTGCATAATCGGTTCGGAACAGGCCGCGCCGCCGCAGGATCGGCACCACGCTGTCGACGAAGACCTCGAGCCCGGTCGGCAGCACGTCCGGCATCAGATTGAAGCCGTCCGCCGCGCCCGCCCTGAACCAGGATTCGATATCATCGGCGATCTGTTCGGGCGTGCCGACGATGATGCGGTGTCCGACCCCGCCGCCGAGTGCGCGCAGCAGCTGGCGGACCGTGAGGTTGCCGCGCCGCGCGATGTTCACGGTACCCTGGAACATGGTGTGGTTGGCGTTCGCGGGCAGCGGCAGCGGATCGGGCAGCGGCTTGTCGAGATCGAGGATGTCCGGATCGACCTGCAATGTGCCGGCGAGACGCGCGACACTGTATTCGATCGGAACCAGCTCCCACAGCTCATCCTGCCGCCGCTTCGCTTCGGCTTCGGTGCTGCCGATCACGGTGGCAAGTCCCGGCAGGATGATGATGGAGTCGCCGGTGCGGCCGTAAGCTGCGGCGCGGGCACGCAGATCACGCGCATAGGCGACGCCTTCGTCGATCGTCTGCGCCAGCGTGAACACGGCTTCGGCCTGCTCGCGACCGTCGCTCGAGCCGCCGGCCTGCACGGTCACCGGACGGCCCTGCGGCGAACGCGGCACATTGAGCGGGCCGGCCACGGCGTAATGGGCGCCGCGATGCGCGATCGGATGCACCTTCGACGTATCGACAAACCGGGCGGCGGTCTTGTCGCCGACAAAGGCGTCGTCCTCCCAGCTGTCCCACAGCGCATGGACCACTTCGGCGAACTCCTTGGCGCGCTCGTAGCGGGCCTTGTGCTCGAGCACGTTGTTGAGGCCGAAATTGCGGCCGGCCGCCGCGTCGGCGGTGGTCACCGCGTTCCAGCCGGCGCGGCCGCCGCTTGCGAGGTCCAGCGTCGCGAAGCGGCGCGCGATGTTGTAGGGCTCGTTATAGGTGGTCGAGGCGGTCGCGATCAGCCCGATATGGCTGGTCGCCGCGGCGACCGTTGCCAGCACGATGGTCGGCTCCATCGACATGAAGGATCGATAGTCGATGCGGTCGGTGATCGCCGGCGTGTCGGCCAGGAAGATCGCGTCGAGCTTGCCGCGCTCGGCGATCTCTGCGACGCGCACGTAATGACCGACGTCGAAGCAGGCGCGCGGATCGCTTTCCGGCAGCCGCCAGGCCGACGCGTAGACGCCGGAGTGCAGCAGATTGACGTTGAGATGAAGCTGACGATCGGACATGGCTGCCACGCAGTGAAATGAGATGTTTTCCGACATATCGCCTGTCGCGCGACAAGGGAACGAACGGCTGGCGCGTGCATGCAAAAAGAAATATCCGCCTCCGCCGCGTGGTTTGCGGACAAAACTCGTTTTCCTCTCTGGCATTGGACGAAACGTCCGCCGCGCCGGTGCATGATTATTCTTCGCTGAGCGGCGGCAGGGGAAGCTTCGTCCAAGTCCGTTCAAATATCTGAAATTGCCAGGGGCGCACGCGCGCGTAAGCATGTTGCTGCGGCGCATCTGCAAGCGATTGGTGTCGCGTGGAGAAGCTGGACGATGACAACCAACGATCGACGCGCCGAACGGCGGGCCGGAACGGACGGCTCGGTTGAATTCGACGCCGATGTCCTGGTGATCGGCGGCGGACCGGCGGGCGCCTGGGCTGCGGTGAGCGCTGCAGAGCGCGGCGCCCGCGTTGTGCTCGCCGACAAGGGGTTTTGCGGCACGTCGGGCGCGACCGCGGCCGCCGGCACGGGTGTCTGGTATGTCGATCCCGATCCGGCGTTGCGTGAAGCCGCCATGGCCAACCGCGAGAAGATGGGCGCGTATCTGCAAGACCGCGGCTGGATGGCGCGCGTGCTCGACCAGACCTATGAGGCCAGCAATCGTTTGGCAGCGTGGGGCTACCCTTATCCGGTCGATGACAGCGGCAAGTCGCAACGCAATTCGCTGCAAGGACCGGAATACATGCGCCTGATGCGCAAACGTACCAAGCAGGCCGGCGTCACCATCCTGGATCACAGCCCCGCGCTCGAGTTGCTAGTCGACGATGACGGCGCGGTTGCCGGCGCCAGCGGCGTGCGCCGGCAGAAGCACGACCGCTGGATCGTGCGCGCCAAGGCTGTCGTGATCGCGACCGGTGGGTGCGCGTTCCTGAGCAAGACGCTGGGCTCGAACGTGCTGACCGGCGACGGCTATCTGATGGCCGCGGAGGTCGGTGCCGAATTCAGCAGCATGGAGTTCTCTAATCCTTATGCGATTTCGCCGGCGTTCGGCTCGGTGACTAAGACGCTGTTCTATGGCTGGGCGACCTTCAGCTACGAGGACGGCAGCGTGGTTCCCGGCGCGGCATCCAAGGGCGGCCGATCGGCGATCGCGCGCGCATTGCTGCAAGGGCCGGTCTACGCCCGCCTCGACAAGGCCGATGACGAGGTGCAGCGCGACATGCGCGCATCGCAGCCGAATTTCTTCCTGCCGTTCGATCGCACCGGCATCGATCCGTTCAGCGAGCGGTTTCCGGTGACGTTGCGGCTCGAAGGCACCGTGCGCGGCACCGGCGGCCTTCGCATTGTCGACGACAGCTGCGCCACCAGCGTGCCGGGGCTCTATGCCGCCGGCGATGCGGCGACGCGCGAATTGGTCTGCGGCGGCTTCACCGGCGGCGGCAGCCACAACGCCGCCTGGGCGATGTCGTCGGGGACCTGGGCCGGCTGGGGCGCTGCCGGCTACGCCCGGCAGCTTGGCCCGGCGCGGCAGCGCCGCCTGGCCTCCGCGGGAACAGTTGCGTTCCGAAGCCGATCGCGCCGCCCGTTTGAGCCGGCCGCACTGGCGCGGGCAGTTCAGGATGAGGTCTATCCGTATGAGCTGAACTACTTCCGGCACGCGTCGCGGCTCGAGGGCGCGCTGGCGCGGCTCGATGCGGCGTGGGCCGATGCGTCGGCGGCCGACGCCGCGAGCAAGGATGATCTGCTGCGCGCCCGCGAGAGCGCGGCCATGCTGGCGACGTCGCGCTGGATGTATCGCAGCGCGCTGGCGCGTACCGAAAGCCGCGGCATGCATCGCCGCGACGATTATCCCGATCAGGACGATCGGCAACGCCATTATGTGACGAGTGGCGGCCTGGATCAGGTCTGGACCGCGGTCCGGCCGCATGCCGACGCCACTTACGCCGAGGCTGCGGAATGATCGAGGTGATCGACGCCGAACGCTGCACGTCGTGTGACATCTGCGTGAATGTCTGCCCGACCAATGTGTTCGATAAGACGGATGGAATTCCGGTCATCGCCCGCCAGGGCGATTGCCAGACCTGCTTTCTCTGCGAACTCTATTGTCCCGAGGACGCACTTTACGTCTCGCCCTATGCGGATACCCCTTGCCCGACCGACGTAGTCGCGCTACGGCAGACCGCCGCATTGGGCAGTTACCGCCGCGCGGTCGGCTGGACCGACGAGACGCGCGATCTCCGCGGCATCGACCGCAGCTATCTGCTCTTTGGTCATTGAGTCCGGGCTGGCCCGGCGATCGAAGCCATCTGCCAATTGGACCGATTGAATGAATGTACATCAATCCCTGACGACGGCGCAGCCCGTTGCGCCGCTGCCGTCGATATCGCCGGCATCGGGCGCGGACGATGCGATGATCCGCTTCGAGGGCGTATCGAAAGTCTATCCGGCCTATCGCGACAAGCCGAGCGTGCATGCGTTGCAGGCGATCGATTTCGCGATCGCGCGCGGCTCGATCACCGGCGTGATCGGTCGTTCCGGTGCCGGCAAGTCGAGCCTGGTTCGCCTCATCAACGGGCTCGAGAAGCCGTCGACCGGCCGCGTCGTCGTCGATGGCAGCGAGATCTCCGCGCTGGCCGGCCGCGAGCTGCGCCTGGCGCAGCGCTCGATCGGCATGATCTTCCAGCATTTCAACCTGCTGTCGTCGCGGACGGCGGCGGATAATATCGCGCTGCCGCTCGAGATCGCCGGCTGGTCCAGGGCCGACATCGCGGTTCGCGTGGAAGAACTGCTCGCGCTCGTCGGCATCGCCGACAAATCCGACCGCTATCCCTCCGAACTGTCCGGCGGCCAGAAGCAGCGCATCGGGATCGCGCGCGCACTGGCGACGCGGCCGAAGGTGCTGCTGTCCGACGAGGCAACCTCGGCGCTCGACCCGCAGACGACGCGCGCGATCCTGGATCTGCTTGCCAATATCAATCGCGAGCTCGGTGTCACGATCGTGCTGATCACTCACGAGATGTCGGTTGTCCGCCAGCTCGCCAAGGAGGTCGCGGTGATCGACGGCGGCCATGTCGTCGAACGCGGCCATGTCGCCGACATCTTCACGCATCCCCGGCATCCGGTGACGCAGGCGTTCCTGTCCGAGGCGATCGGAGACAGCGTTCCGGTCTCGCTGACGAGCCGGCTATCGCCACAGCCGATTGTCGGCGGCAAGGCGGTTCTGCGCGTACAGGTGCGCGGCAGTGAGGCCGGCGACACGGTGGTGGCGCGTCTGTCGCGCGAGCTGGCTCATGACGTGGCACTGCTGTCGGCCAGGATCGACGAGATCGGCGGCCAGCACGTCGGCTCGCTGATCCTGGGCATTCCCGGCGGTGAAGCCGCCGCGAAGCAGGCCCTGGCCTATCTGTCTCAGCATGACCTTCTGGTGGAGCGTCTCGGCTATGTCGCGTGAACTCTTCAACCTGATCGTTCAGGCCACTGGCGAGAGCCTGTTCATGGTCTCGGTCGCGGCCCTGGTCGCGACCATATTGGGCCTGCCGCTCGGGATCTTCCTCGCCACCAGCAGGAAGGGCGAGTTGTTCGCGGCGCCGCCCGCCAACGGCATTCTCGGCGTGATCGTCAATGCTACGCGCTCGACCCCGTTCATCATCCTGGTGGTCGCGATCATTCCGTTCACGCGCCTGATCGCCGGCACTTCGATCGGCTCGGGTGCGGCGATCGTGCCGCTCACCATCGCGGCGACGCCGTTCATCGCCCGCCTGGTCGAGGCGGCGATCCGCGAGGTCGACGCCGGCCTGATCGAGACGGCATCTTCATTTGGTGCAAGCCCATTGCAGATCGTGTTCAAGGTCCTGATTCCGGAGGCGTTGCCGGGCCTGGTGCTGGCCCTGACGCTCGCCGTCGTCAGCCTGCTCGGCTACTCCGCGATGGTCGGGGCGGTCGGCGGCGGCGGTCTTGGCGACCTCGGCATTCGCTACGGCTATCAGCGCTTCATGCCTGAGATGATGCTGGCGGTCGTCGTCGTCCTGATCGCGCTGGTGCAGACCGTGCAGACCGCCGGGGACTATCTGGCGCGCCGCGTCAACCGCCGGCTGCGCAATCGCTGATCCCAAAGCCATTCCTGTTCCATGGAGACCAAGATGTTGTTTCGATCCTTTGTCGCGCTCACGAGCGCGATTGCGGTCTGGTCGACCGCGGCTGCGGCTGAAACGATCAAGATCGGCGTGACGCCGGGGCCGCATGCGCAGATCCTCGAGGCCGTGAAGCCGATTGCGGCCAAGAGCGGGCTCGATCTCCAGCTCATCGAGTTCTCCGACTATGTCGTGCCCAACGCCGCGCTCGACGCCGGCGACATCCAGGCCAATTCGTTTCAGAACCAGCCTTATCTCGACAACCAGAAAGCCGATCGCGGCTACAAGATCGAGCAGGTCGGGCTGACGGTCAATTTTCCGATCGGCATCTATTCACGCAAGCACAAGAGCTGGGCCGACCTGCCTGAGGGAGCCAAGGTCTCGATTCCGAACGATCCCACCAATGGCGGCCGCGCGCTGCTGCTGCTGCGCGACAAGGGTGCGATCAAGCTGAAGAGCGATGTCGGGTTCAAGCCGACCGTCATCGACATCATCGACAATCCCAAGAAGCTGAAATTCATCGAGGTCGACGCCGCCCAGGCGCCGCGCGCGCTCGACGACGTCGATGCGGCCGTCATCAACACCAACTATGCGACACAGGCCGGCCTCGATCCGGTCAAGGATCCGATCCTGCGCGAGGACCCGAAGGGACCCTATGTCAATCTGATCGCGGTCCGCTCCGCCGACAAGGACAAGCCGTGGGTCAAGATCCTGGTCGATAGCTATCACACGCCGGAGATCAAGGAGTTCGTCCTGACCAAGTTCAAGGGCGCGGTGTTGCCGAGCTGGTAATCGCCGATTCAGCTATCGAGGACAGACTGATGCGTATCCTGATGACCGCGCTCGCCGTTGCAGCGCTGTTGACCGGCGCGGCCAGGGCCGACACCATCCGGGTCGGCGTCACGGCCGGGCCCCACGCGGAAATCCTGGATGTCGTGAAGAAGGTGGCCGCCAGCCGCGGGCTCGACATCAAGGCGGTCGAATTCACCGACTATGTGATCCCGAACCAGGCGCTCGCGCTCGGGGACCTCGAGGCCAATTCATTCCAGCATGAGCCCTATCTGAAGAACCAGCTCTCCAAGACCGGCTGGAAGATCGTCAAGGTCGCCAACACCATCGCCTCCCCGCAGGGCGTCTACTCCCTGAAGTACAAGAAGCTTTCCGATCTGCCGGATGGCGCCCGGGTGGCGATCGCCAACGATCCGTCCAACGGCGCGCGCGGCTTGATGATCCTGGCGCTGCACGGCGTGATCAAGCTGAAGGAGCCGAACAACGTCGCCTCGACCATTGCCGATATCACCGACAATCCGAAGCAACTGCGCTTCGTCGAATTGGATGCCGCGCAGCTGCCGCGCGCGTTGCAGGACGTCGACCTGGTCTCGATCAACAACAACTATGCGGTTCAGGCCGGGCTCAATCCCGCCACCGACGCGATTGCGCGTGAGGCGGCGGATGGCCCCTGGGTCAACATCCTCGCCGTGCGTGAAGAGGACAAGGACAAGCCCTGGGTCAAGCAGCTGACCGACGCCTATCATTCCGACGAGGTGAAGGCATTCCTCGAGACGCGCTTCAAGGGCACCTATATCGCAACCTGGTGACGGGCGTTTGATTGCCGGTCACCGAGAGGTTCGCAAGTCACTCTATTCGGCGGCGTCAGCGCGCGTGGCCGAGGGCGAGCGACGGAAGCCGGCGCCGGGATGCGTGGCGTCAAGGTAGGGCCCGCGTCCGGGAAACAGCTTCTCGCGCAGCGTGCCTTCGCGATAGGCCGTCTTGTAGACCCCGCGCGATTGCAGTTCCGGCACCACCAGATCGACGAATGATGTCAGCGATTCCGGCGCGACCAGGCGGAACAGGTTGAAGCCGTCGACATCGGTTTCATCGACCCAGGCGATCAACTCGTCCGCCACGTCCTGCGGCGAGCCGACCACGAACGGTGAGCGCGCGCCGACCCGGCTCAGCGTTGCGAGATCGCCGACCTTGACCGGCTGGTCGCTGCGCACCGTGAAATTCTCGACCATCGAATGGATCGCGTTGCTCTCGACATATTGCACGGCCTGGTCCGGGCGATATTTCGAGAAATCGATGCCGGTCCATCCCGAGAGCAAGGCGAGCTGGCCGGCCTGATCGACATGCTCGGCGTAGTCCGCGAGCAGATCGTTGGCCTCGGCGCGCGTCGGTGCGACGATCACGGTCGCGCCAGCGAACAGGCGGATGTCATAGGGATCGCGTCCGAACTCCCCGGCGGCCTCCCTGATCTCGCGCGCGGCGCGGGCCAGGATCGGCTTGGTCTGGCCGTTGAGGAAGATCGCCTCCGCATGCCGGGCCGCGAAGGCGCGCCCGCGCTTTGAGGTTCCGGCCTGATACAGCAGCGGCGTGCGCTGTGGCGACGGTTCGGCGAGGTGGATGCCGTCGATCTGATAGTGACGCCCCTGGTGCCGCACCGGATGGATCTTTGCCGGATCGGTGAAGATCCGCGCCGCGCGGTCGCGGCGGACGGCGCCGTCCTCCCAGCTGCCTTCCCACAGCTTGTAGCTCGCCGTGAGAAATTCTTCGGCCGCCTCGTAACGCTCGTCATGCACGCGATTGGCCGCAAGGCCCATGCCGCGGGCACCGCTGTCGAGATAGCCGGTGACGATGTTCCAGCCGATCCGGCCGCGCGAGAGGTGATCGAGCGTCGAGAAGCGGCGGGCGAGCTGGTAGGGATGCTCGTAGGTGAGATTGGACGTGATGCCGAAGCCGAGATGCTTTGTCGCGTGTGCCATGGCGGAGACAAGCAAGGTCGGCTCGGCGTTCGGTAGTTGAACGGCGTGGCGCAGAGCGGTTTCGGGGCTGTTGCCGTAGACGTCGTAGATGCCGAACACGTCGGCCAGGAAGATGCCGTCGAGCAGGCCGCGTTCAGCCGTCCGGGCGTAGTCCACCCAATAGTCCAGTGTGTTGTAGTCGAGCGAGGTGTCGCGCGGATGCGACCACAGGCCCGCCCAGTTGTGGCTCGGCGCCATCATGTTGAACGCGTTGAAGCGAAGCTCTTTCGGTCTGGTCATCGCGCAGTTTCCGGCAATTGAGGACAGAGAGGTGATTTATCACGTCACCAGCGTGGCTTTATTTTCTATTCGGCGAAGCAGGATCAAAATCGTGCTCCGTCCCTGGTCCGGCGCAGCAGGGATTGGTCCGCTCGACGTCGTTGCATCGTTCAGGGTGACCGGCACGTCCGGCATGGCGCGCTGATTTGCCAACGCGATCGACGGGAAGATCAATGTGCCGGTGATCTGCTGAACGCGTGGGCGCAGCGAAACAAATGCAACGCGGCGGGGGCTCGAGCTGAAAAATTCGCGACGCCATCCGACGTGCGGCCAGCACGCGCATCGCTATTTTCGCCGACGTCTCGACAGCCGCGGCGTCGCTGCGCATCATCCGCTGCCTTTGATGCTGGGTCCATGGATTTCGGGAGATTTGGAAATGCCGATCGAAACCAAGAATGTCGAGACGCTCGCCCTGCACGGCGGTTCGTACCGGTCGGACCCGGCGACGGGCGCGGTGGCGGTTCCGATCTATCAGACGACATCCTATCAATTCGAGAGCACCGATCACGCATCGCGGCTGTTCGCGCTGGAGGCGCTCGGGCAGATTTACACCCGGATCAAGAACCCGACGGCCGACGCGTTCGAGGAACGGCTGGCGGCGCTGGAGGGCGGCGTGGCCGCGCTCGCCGTGGCGTCAGGCCAGTCAGCGACGGCTTACGCGATCTTCAACATCGCCCAGGCCGGCGACAACATCGTCTCGTCGACCGATCTCTATGGCGGCACCTGGACGCTGCTGTCGCAGACGCTGAAGCAGTTCGGCATCGAGGTTCGCTTCGTCGATCCGGCCGATCCGGAGAATTTCCGCCGCGCCACCGATGCGAAGACCCGGGCCTACTTTGCCGAGACCCTGCCGAACCCCAAGCTCAACGTATTTCCGATCCGGGAGGTTGCGGATATCGGGCGTTCGCTCGGCGTGCCGCTCATTCTCGACAATACGGCCGTGCCGCTGATCGCGCGCCCGTTCGATCATGGAGCGGCGATCGTGGTCTATTCCACCACGAAATATATCGGCGGCCATGGCACCTCGATCGGCGGCGCGATCATCGACGGCGGCAATTTCGATTGGGCGGCGCATGCGGAGCGCTTCCCGCTGCTGACGCAGCCGGACGATGCCTATCACGGCGCGATCTGGACCGAAGCCGCCAAGCCGCTCGGTCCGATCGCCTATATTCTCCGCGCGCGCGTCAAACTGCTGCGCGATCTCGGTGCCGCGATCGCGCCCCAGAATGCATTCCAGTTCATCCAGGGGCTGGAGACGCTGCCGCTGCGACTGCGCCAGCACAATGAGAACGCGATCAAGGTCGCGAACTTCCTGGCACGGCATCCCTCCGTCTCGCATGTGATCTTCCCCGGCCTGCAAAGCGGGGAGAACCGGCGCCGCGCCGATCTCTATCTCAACGGCGGCTATGGTGCGCTGGTCGGGTTCGAGCTGAAGGGCGGCGTCGAGGCCGGCCGTCGCTTCATCGATGCGCTGAAACTGTTCTATCACGTCGCCAATATCGGCGATGCGCGGTCGCTGGCGATCCACCCGGCGTCGACCACCCATCAGCAGCTCAGCGCGGAGGAGCAGCTCGCGGCCGGCGTGACGCCCGGCTACATCCGGCTGTCGGTCGGCATCGAGCACCCCGACGACATCCTCGCCGACCTCACCCAGGCATTGGCCCAGGCCGAGGCCGGCGGCAGCAGCCGCAAGGCGGCCTGATCGATCCCTGACAACGGAGTTGAAACCGAGACCATGAAGACATTGTTGCGCCTGGCGCAGGCGGCCGGCGTGCTGCTTGCCATGACTGCGGCAGCTGTTGCCGACGAACCGCTCAAGATCGCGACCAGCGCGGGGCCGGTCGGTCAGCTGGCGGCGTTTGCCGCCAAGCTCGCCAAGGACAAGGGCCAGGACGTCAAGATCGTCGAGCTGTCGGACTGGGTCGCGCTGAACGAGGTGGTGAACAGCGGCGATGTCGACGCCAACCTGTTCCAGCACGCGACGTATCTCGCGATCCAGAACAAGCAGCGCGGCTTCAATTTGATCCAGGTCGACAAGGTCGGCGTGATCGCGCCGGTCGGACTGTTCTCGAAGAAGATCAAATCGCTCGACGAGATCAAGTCCGGCGACAGCGTCGCGATCCCGAACGAGCCGCTCAACGGCGCGCGCGGCCTGATCCTGCTCGAACGTGCCGGGCTGATCAAGCTGGCGCCGGGCAAGGGCTTTTCTGTCAGCCGGTTCGACATCATCGACAACCCGAAGAACCTGAAGATCGTCGAGCTCGATCCGGCGCAGACCTACCGGTCGCTCGACGACGTCACGCTGGCGCTGGTCAACATCACCTATCTGATCCCGGCCGGCGGCGATCCGAAGTCGGCGCTGGTGATCGACCGTACGGTGGACGAGGGCCTCGTGCTGCGCTTCACCGCGCGACCGGACAAGAAGGACGATCCGCGCCTGAAGGCCTTCATCCAGGTCTTCAACTCGCCGGAGGTCAAGCACTTCATCGAGGAGAAGCTGCCGGCGTTCATTCCGGCGGGCTTCAGCAGTTAGAGCCGTGTGAGGCGGGGGGACGCGGCCAGGCCCTCAATGCGTTTTGCATTGGGGGCCTTCGCTCGTCTGGAGCGTTTTCAAGCGAAGTGAGTACCGGTTCGCGTAACGAAAGCGCGTCAAACAGGAATTTGGGACCGCGAGACAGAGACGCTATTCCAACTCAGCCATGGAATTGTCCGACCGGATGGTCAATAAATGATGGTTCGAATGCGGCCCGGTGCAAGCTGGACCGTGGCTCCCAACTTTCACGGCCGGCTGGTGGAACGGAACGACATGGCCCGATCGCGCGCCAAGGACTATGACGACAAGCGCCTCTCGATGCTGCATCGCGCAGCCGAGCTGTTCGCCGCCTCGGGATATGTCGGCACCTCGATGAACACCATCGCCGATGCCTGCGGGGTCTCGAAGGCGCTGCTGTATCACTATTATCCCGATAAGGAAGCGATCCTGTTCGATCTTCTGTCCTCGCATCTCGAAAAGCTGGTGGCGGCGGTTCGCAAGGCGAGTGCGTCGGCCGGCGATCCGATCGAGCGTTTCAGGGCGATCGTTGCGACCCTGCTCGAGCTCTACCGGCATGCCGACGCCGAGCATCAGGTACAGATCGCAAGCCTCCGGCTGCTGCCGACGGAGAAGCAGCAGCCGCTGCTTGCGAGCGAGCGGATCCTGGTCGGGATCATGTCGGATGCGCTCGCCGCGGCAGTGCCGGCGGCGAAGCAGAAGCGCGTCCTCAAGCCGCTGACGATGAGCGTCTTCGGCATGCTGAACTGGCATTACATGTGGTTTCGCGAGGGCGGGCCGATGACCCGCGCGGAATATGCCGACTTCGTCGCGCAGCTGGTGCTGGCTGGTACGGAGGAGGCGGCCGCGACCCGGCCGCGCGGCAAAGCGAAACCGGCCGGCCGCAGCCGGCAGGTCGAGTTTCGCTGAAGATTTAAGCGCGCATCGCGTTCATCGTCAGCAGTTCGTAGGTCGCCGCGGTCTCGCCGGTGCCGGTGGTGATCTCGACGTCCCAGCGCACCTCGCCATACTGCTTGTTGCGCGGCGTCTTCTCCTTTGCGGTCAGCCGGACCTGGATTGATTCTCCCGGCTGGACCGGTTTCACGAAGCGCAGCGTATCGAGACCGTAATTCGCCAGCACCGGGCCGTAGTCGGGATCGACGAACAGGCCGGCGGCAAACGACAGCAGCAGATAGCCATGCGCGACCCGGCCAGGGAAGAACGGGTGCCCCTTGGTCGCCTCCTCGTCCATATGGGCGTAGAAGGTGTCGCCGGTGAAATGCGCGAAGTGTTCGATGTCGTCGAGCGTGATCTGCCGCGCTTTCGAGACCAGCGTGCGGCCGATCTCGAGATCATCGTAGTGATAGCGGAACGGGTGCAGGTCGCCTTCGAGCACCGGACTGCCCTTGAACCAGCGGCCGGTGGCGCCGCTCAGCATGCGAGGCGAGCCCTGTAATGCGGTGCGCTGCATGTAGTGCTGCAGGCTGCGGATGCCGCCGAGCTCCTCGCCGCCGCCGGCGCGGCCCGGGCCGCCGTGAACCATCTGCGGCATCGGTGAGCCGTGTCCGGTGTGCTCGCTCGCGCAATCGCGGTCGATGATCGCGACGCGGCCGTGGAAACTGCCGATGCCGAACGCAAGCTCGGTCGCGGTCGGGATGTCGTGCGTGTAGACCGACGCGACCAGGCTGCCGCCGCCGCGATTGGTCAGCGCGACGGCCTGGTCGAGATCGTCATAGCCCATCACGGTGCTAACCGGCCCGAACGCCTCGATCTCGTGCACCGCGGTCGCAGCGAGCGGCTTCGCGCAGTGCAGCAGCAGCGGCGGAACGAAGGCGCCGCGCGTCGCGTCGGCGTCGACCAGCGGGAAATTATCGGGATCGCCGGCCACCAGTTCAGCCTCGGCGCGCAGCCGGGCCACATGGGCAAGCACATCGCTGCGCTGGGCGAGACCGACCAGCGGCCCCATCCTGACCTTGTCGTTTGCGGGATTGCCGATCGTGACCTTTGCGAGGCGCTCGCGCAACGCGGTGATGACGGCATCGAGCTGCGCTGCCGGCGCCAGCGCGCGGCGGATCGCGGTGCATTTCTGCCCGGCCTTGACCGTCATCTCCTTCGCCACTTGCTTGATGAAGAGGTCGAACTCCGGACTTCCCGGCACTGCGTCCGGCGCGAGGATCGCTGCATTGAGCGAATCCCGCTCGGCGATGAACCGGACAGCTTCGCGCGCGATCACCGGATGGCGTTGCAGCCTCTGTGACGTGTCGGCCGAGCCCGTGAACGACACCACGTCCTGGCAGGTGAGGTGGTCGAACAGATCGCCGGTCGATCCGACGATGAATTGCAGCACGCCTTCCGGCAGCACGCCGGATTCGGTGATCATCCGCACCAGCTCGTAGGCGACATAGGAAGTGACTGTCGCCGGCTTGGTGACGACGGGAACGCCGGCGAGCAGCGCGGGCGCCAGCTTCTCCAGCATGCCCCAGCACGGGAAGTTGAACGCGTTGATATGAACGGCAACGCCGTGCAATGGCGTCACGATATGCTGGCCGGCGAACGCGCCGCCCTTGGAGAGCCCCTCGACATTGCCGTCGAGCAGGAATTTGCTGTTCGGCAGCTCGCGGCGTCCCTTGCTGGCATAGGCGAACAAGGTGCCGATGCCGCCATCGACGTCGATCATCGCGTCGGTGCGGGTCGCGCCCGCATGCAGCGACAGTTTGTAGAGCCGGTCCTTGTGCTGGCTCAGCGTGTCGGCCAGCGCCTTCAGCAGGCCGGCACGCTGGTGGAACGACAGTTTCCGGAGATTCTTGCCGCCGACCGTGCGGCCATAGGCCAGGATCTCGCGCATGTCGAGATCGCTCCGCGTCGCGAGCGCCACCACGTCGCCGGTCACGGCACTGTGAATCTCGGCGGCGGGTTCGCCTGCGCCGGACCACTTTCCGCGAACGAAGCTGTCGAGCTTCATGACGCTGTCCGCGTCGCTGGATTGAGGCTGTGTCATCGAACTGGACCCCTCTGACTCATGATCAATGTTGCGTCTTGCCTTGCCGGCGGAACGTTCAATCTAGACTCTTCCGGTGAAACCAGGTGCGCGCCTTTCAAGAACGGCAGGAACGCCTTCGGTGTCGTCAACCGGGCGGCCCGCACGTCCTTGCAGGTCGCGCTCGCGTTCGAGTTGAGCGTGTTGGTCGCGGATATCGGTCAACACCAGCTCGCTGACCATGATGGCCTCCCGTTGCGCCTTCTATGAGCGAAGGTCGCATGACCTGCGACCGGATTACTATTGACCGTCCGGTCAGTCAATTATAATTATCCTCGTGCTGCAGTGTGGAGAGCCTCTTCGGGCTTATCGGAGCGAGGACAATTTTAGTCCCGATCACGAATCCGGGCGCGACAAACCCACATCAAGATCGACGCGATGTCGCTCGCTGCACCAGGCCGCGTATTTGAGACGCTTATGCGCACGCTTGACAGTTGTCCGATGAGCTATCGGCGAAACCCGGAAAAGGTTCACGTCTACGGCCGCGCTGCATGGTCGCCATGATCGGCGTGTACTGCCACAAATCGGCCTTATATGACCGGCGACTTCCGCCGCCATGAGGGCGAGCCGATGACAATGCAGTCGGGCGATATGACGGGGTTCCGGTTCTCGACCGCGCATTTCGGCGTGCGCGACCGCTTGCCGATCTTCCGTGAGCAGATCGGGCGGATGATCGTGAAGCTCGATCCGGAGCCGCTCGATGACGGCGCGTTCCATGCCGAAGCGAATGTGCGCGAGTTGCCGGGGCTCGGCGTCGGATCCTGGGCGTGCAGCAATCTCAGGATTGCGCGACCGCGCGAATTGCTCGACGGCAATGACGACCTCGTGCTGACGATCATCACAAGCGGCAACGTGCGCGCGTCCCAGCGGGGCCGCGACATCGAGCTCAGCCCGGGTCAGGCCGTGCTGCAGTCGAGCGCGGAAGCCGGCAACATGGTGGTCCCGGTGGCACCGAGCCGCTTCGTCGGCCTCCGGCTGCCGCGCAAGGTGCTTGCCTCGCTGGTTCGCGACCCCGAAGACATGCTGATCCGCCCGCTGCCGGCGAACATCGAAGCGATGCGGCTGCTTGCGCTCTACATCAGGGAGCTCGACGACAGCTACCAGTTGTCGACGCCCGAACTGCGGCATGCGGTCGTCAAGCATCTGACCGATCTCGGTGCGTTGATCATCGGCGCCAATCGCGATGCGGCGGGGGGCGCGGAAGATGGCGGGCTGGCGGCCGCGCGGCTGGCCGCGGTCAAGGCCGACATCAATGCCAATCTCGGCTATGGCGACCTCACGCTGCCGGCGGTGGCGGCGCGGCTGAAGCTGACGCCGCGCCATATCCAGCGGCTGTTCGAAAACGCAGGCTCGACATTCTCGGAATTCGTGCTCGGCCAGCGGCTGGCGCGCGCGCATCATTTGCTGACCGATCCGCGCCACAGCCGCAGCACCATCGGCACGATTGCGTTCGAAGTCGGGTTCGGCGATCTCTCCTACTTCAACCGCACCTTCCGCCGGCACTACGGCGCGACGCCATCGGATATCCGCGCGGTGCCGCGGCGTCCCTGACCGGGCGTCGCGCCTCTTGGCCGAGGTCGCGCGGTGTGTGGCCTACGGCTCGCCGCAACCAGGCACCCGCCGGATCCATTCGATCAGCCGCCCGTGACGCTCCGCGGACAGCGTCCGCTCATTCGCGCACATCAACATGGCGGCGCACGCGGCCTCCGGTTCGGCAGGCCAGGCGATGCTGCCGTCGATCGCGCCGTCGCATTTGAGATAGGCGTTCTTCGCATCCCAGCGGATCGCGCTTTCGGGCGCGGCTGTCGCAGCAGCCGTCGCGATCAGCGCAGCTCCGATCAACAGCAACAATCGGGGTGTCCGCCGATATGTTCCGCGCATGCCGCTTCTCCATCGTGATGAAGGTCGTCGACGATACAATAGCGTCCAACGCGAGCGATCATTAGCGGGCAGCCCGTCGGCATACAACTTTGTCGCCGGGCAGCCACGCGACGAATTCGATTCACATCAGCAATCGATGTCGCATATGTCCAAATCAGTGTCGCATTCGTCCGTGCGGCATATCCGCTGAGTCCATAAAAGGCAGCTTTCGTCTTCGCGACAGGAAGAGGATTTGTCACCATGCCTCCGATCGCCAAACGGGCTTTTCTGGTCCTGCTTGCCGGGCTGATGCCCTGGTGTGTGCGGGCGAACGACACGTCCGCCGCGCTGGAAACCGGCGGCCTGCGCTTCAAGCAGGACCCCGATATCGTGATGCGCTCGGAGGATCTGTTCATCTCCGAAAAGCAGATCCGGATCGTCTACCGCTTCTTCAATACCTCGACCGCCGACAAGACCATCATGATCGCGTTCCCGATGCCCGATATTGTCAGCAAGGAAGCCGATGAGAATATCGGGCTCCCGACCGACGATCCCGAGAACATCTTTGATTTCCGCGTCACTGTCGACGGCAAGCCGGCCGCGCCGCATCTCGAGCAGACCGCGCTGGCGAACGACGTCGACCAGACGGCGCTGCTGCGGAAGCTCGGGATTCCGTTAATGCCGATCAGGGGTCCCGCGGGCCAACTGCTCGACAAACTGCCGAAATCGAATTGGCCGGAACTGGTCAAGCTCGGTGTCGGTGCCATCGAAACCTACGGATCGGGCGGCCCGATGCAGGATCATCTGGTGCCGACCTGGACGTTGCGCTCGGCCTATACCTGGACTCAGACTTTCCCCGCGGGCCGGGAGATCACCTTCGAGCAAACCTACCGTCCGAGCGTCGGTGGCTCCGTGCAGACCATCATCGGCGCCGACAACTGGCGCGGCAATCCGGAAGCGCCGGCGTTGCTTGCTTCATACTGCATCGACGATGACCTGATCCGCACCATCGAGCGGGCGCGTGTGACGAGGCGGGCGCCCTATCCGCCGTTCAGCGAGCGGTCGATCGCCTATGTGCTCTCGACCGGTGCCAACTGGGCGGCACCGATCGGCGACTTCCATCTCACCATCGACAAGGGTGAGCCGAATAATTTAGTCAGCTTCTGTGCCGATGGCGTCAAGAAGACCGGGCCGACCCGCTTCGAGGTCCGCCATTCGAACTTCAGGCCGTCGCGAGACCTGAAGATTGTCATCTTCGTTCCGAATCCGAATTAGCGCGCGCAGGCAATGCAGTGGTCGCGTGATGTCGCATGCGTCCCATTCCCCGTCGCATCCGTCCGAGCCGCGCATCATTGCCGCGCCTAAGCGCGGGGCGGTTCACCGATAGCAATCCGCGAGGCCAGCAATGACTGACACCATCACGTCACCGTTCGTCGATGCTGCCGCGGCGCTCGCACCGCTGGTTCTGGCATCGGCGCAGGAGAGTGAGCGGTCGCGGCGGCTGCCTGTTCCGCTTGTTGAGGCGATAGCGCAGGCCGGGCTGTTCCGGCTCTGGATTCCACGCGCCATCGGCGGCGAGGAGGCCGACCCGATGACCCTCGTTCGGGTGGTCGAGGAGATCGCGCGCGCCGACGGTGCCGCGGGCTGGTGCATGGCCATCGGCGGCATCTATGGCGGTGTTCGGCGGCTATCTCGCAAAGGACGCCGCGCGCGATATCTATGGCAGCGATCCGCTGGTCCGAACCGCGGGCGCCTTGCGGCCGTTTGGCACGGCGACCGTCGTCGATGGCGGTTATCGCGTTTCAGGCCGCTGGCCGCTTGGAAGCGGCTGTCAGCACTCCGGCTGGATGATCGGCAACTGCCGGATCTTCGACGGGGATCAACCGCGCTTGCATCCCGACGGCACCCCGGTGATGCGCTTCATGCTGTTTCCGACCGCGCAATTCGAGATCATCGACACCTGGAACAGCATCGGGCTGCGCGGCACGGGCAGTCATGACTATGCGATCGCGGATGCCTTCGTGCCGTCCGCACGGTCGCTCTCGTTTCGCGAACCGCCGGTCGAGCAGGGGCCGCTCTACGCGCTTCCGACCATCGCATTGTTCGGGGCGGCGCTCGCGGCCGTGCCGCTCGGCATCGCCCGCCACGCGATCGACATCCTGGTCGAGCTTGTCGGGCGAAAGATCGCATCGCGCACGCGCAAGCTGCTCGGCGAGGACGCGCTGGTCCAGGCCGACCTCGGACGGGCCGAGGCCTTGCTGGGCTCGGGACGGGCTTTCCTCTACGGCACGCTGGCCGAGGCGTGGCAGGCCGTCAGTGCCGGCAAGCCGCTCAGCACTGCCGAGCGCGCCACGCTGTGGCTGGCATCGACCCATGCAGCGAATACGGCCAAGCAGGCGACCGAGCTGATGTTCGGTGCCGGCGGCTCGGCATCGGTGGACGTGAGCTGCGGGCTCGAACGCTGCGTGCGCGACGTCCATGCTGCCGTCCAGCATCTCGCTTTGATGCCGGCCAACTATCAGATGGCCGGCGCGGCGTATCTCGGCGCGGATATGCGGTCGACGCCCCTGCTGTTCTCGGATGATCGCGGCGATGCAGGTCGCTTACCCCTCGTTCAGTGAGCGATCGATTGCCTATGTGCTCTCGAACCAGCGCCGTTGCTCACCGCCACACCGATGCCGATTTGCCGACGCGACAGAGGATCAACCTCGCGGTCTCGACGCAATGGGGCGCGATCAAGGTCGGCGGCTCCTATGAGATCGAGCTGAAGGGCGCGGTCGAGGCGGCGGCACCGGTCGGCGCCGGCGTCAAGCCGGCAGAGCCCGAGCCGCTGGTGCGGCCATGATCGAACGACCATCAGCTCTGTGCGGTCGCGCACGCAGGATGATTCCAGGCGCCAATGCACGGCAACGTGTTTCACATTGTTGCCCGATGTCGCATATGTCCAATCCCCCGTCGCCCCAGTCCGAGCCTGCTTGCCATCGCGCGCATAAAAGGCAGCCCCCGGTGATCGTCGCAGCCGGCGACCTGAGTCGATTGCGATGCATTGAGGCGACTTGAGACCATCGAGGAGAATGTGATGACGTTTGTACTTCGAGAATATTGTCTTGCGCTCGGCGTGAGCCTGGCCTTGTCGGGCGCGGCCATGGCACAGGATATCAGTGTCGCCGTGGTCGGACCGATGACCGGCTCGGAGGCGAGCTTCGGCCAGCAGTTCAAGAACGGCGCCGACCTCGCTATTGCCGACATCAATGCGGCGGGCGGCGTGCTCGGCAAGAAGCTGAAGCTGGAAGTCGGCGACGATGCCTGCGATCCGAAGCAGGCGGTGTCGGTTGCCGAGAAGATGGCAGGCGCGAAGATTCCGTTCGTCGTCGGGCACTTCTGCTCGTCGACCTCGATCCCCGCCTCGGACGCGTATGCCGAGGGCAACGTGCTCGAGATCACGCCCGGCTCGACCAACCCGCTGTTCACCGAGCGCGGGCTCTGGAACACGTTCCGCGTCTGCGGCCGGGACGACCAGCAGGGCATGGTCGCGGCCGCCTATATCATCAAGAACTACAAGACCAAGAACGTCGCGATCATCCACGACAAGACGACCTACGGCAAAGGCCTGGCCGACGAGACCAAGAACGCCATCAACGCGGCGGGCGTGAAGGAAAAGCTCTATGAGGCCTACACCAAGGGCGACAAGGATTTCGCCGCGCTGGTGTCCCGCTTCAAGAAGGAATCGATCGATTTCGTCTATGTCGGCGGCTACTATGCCGAGGCCGCGCTGATCCTGCGCCAGATGCGCGAGCAGGGCGTCAATGCGGTGCTGATGGGCGGCGACGCCCTGGTCGACAAGCAGTTCGCCGCGATCGCGGGGCCGCTTGCCGAGGGCTCGTTGTTCACCTTCTCGCCGGATCCGCGCAAGAAGGTGACCGCGGCTGCGACCCTGAAGAAGTTCAAGGACAAGGGCATCGATCCCGACGGCTACACGCTCTACAGCTATGCCGCGTTCCAGATCTGGAGCCAGGCCGCCACCCGCGCCCAGACCACGGATGCCAAGAAGGTCGCTGCCGCCATCAAGGCCGGAAGCTGGGACACCGTGCTCGGCAACATCAGCTACACGCCGAAGGGTGACATCACGCTGATCGACTACGTCGTGTACCGCCGCGACAAGGACGGCAACTACGCCGAGCTGCCGGCTGCCGGCCAATGATCGCTGGCCGCGACATCGGCTCACCTCCCTGATCGATGTCGCGGCCGTGCCGGCTCACAGCGCCAACGGACCAACCCTCTGCCAGCCCCGGAGGTGTTGGCGCTGTGACGCCAGGCGGGTCCACCACCGATTGATTTCCCCAACGACTGCCAACGCCTGACGTCGTTCGACGGCAACGGAAGAGAGCAACACGTGTCTGACATGAGTCTCAGCAATGGCGGCGGTCGTTCTGGCGAATGGCGCGCCGCGGGGCAATACCAGGCATCTTCCCAGGGATCTCCTCAAGGCCCTTCCCATTCCTATCCGCTGCTGGTGCGCGATCACGGTCTTGGCACCGCGCTGAAGCTGCTGCTCGAGACTCTGCCTTATGCGCTGGCGCGATGGGGCGTGTTGCTGGGTTTTGCCGCGGCGTGCGCGGTCTGGGCCATCGTCGCGGTCGGCGGCGCGGTATGGCTCGGCACCCACGTTGCGAGCGTGTTCGGCTATTGCTGGCTGCTCGGCATCCTGCTGCTCGGCGGATGGATCTGGGGTGCCGTCCTGCGCTACACGCTGCACATGATCGCCTGCGGCCACGTCGCCGTGCTGACCGAGCTGATCACGCATGGCCGTGTCGGCAACGGCAGCGAAGGGCAGTTCGCCTATGGCCGGCGGATCGTGATGGACCGCTTCGGCGAGGTCGCGGTTCTGTTCGGGCTCAACGCGCTGATCCGCGCCGTGCTCCGCGCGTTTCACAATGCGCTCGATACGCTCGGCGAATGGCTGCCGGCGCCCGGCATGAAGGCGATCGTCGGTCTGCTCAACACCATCCTGTCGGCCGCGACGCGCTATCTGGACAAGGTGGTGCTGTCCTACGATCTGGCGCGCGGCGGCGACGATCCCAGGCGCAACATCCAGGATGGCCTGGTCTATTATTGTCAGAACGCCAAGCCGATCCTGACGACCTCGGTCTGGATGGTCATCGTCGAGCGGATCCTGAGCATCCTGCTTTGCATGCTGCTGCTGGTCCCGGCCGGCGTGCTGACGGTCTGGCTGCCGGAGGCGATCAGGGAATATGGCGCCCTGGTCACCGTGTTCATCGCGGCCCTGCTGGCGGTGACGGTGCGGGCGGCATTCATCCAGCCGCTGTTCCTGATCTGCATGATGATCCGCTTCCACGCGCTGATCGAGAACCAGCCGATCAATTCGACCTGGGTCGGTTATCTCGACGGCTTGTCCGACAAGTTCCGGCAGATCGCGCGCTGAGATCGGCCGGACCCGGGCGGGCCGAATTGATGCTGATTGAATTTCGCAATGGAGATTTCTGGTGACCGACATCACGCTCGACAATGCCGGCCTCAGGCTTGCTGCTTCGGTTGGCGGTCCCGTGGACGGTGAGCCGATCCTGTTCCTGCACGGCCTGTCGTTGAGCCGGGATACGTGGCAGGAGATCGGTGGCCGGCTCAGCGATCGATATCGGGTCTGGACGCTGGATTTCCGGGGCCATGGCCACTCGGACAGGGCTGCAAGCTACGCGCTCGCCGACTATTTGTCGGATGCGCGGACCGCGTTGGCCGCGATCGGGCGCCCGGCGGTGATCGTCGGGCACTCGCTCGGCGGCTGCGTTGCCGGCGTGCTGGCGCAGCGCGGCGATGCCAATGTCCGCGCCGTCTTCCTCGAGGATCCGCCGTGGTATCTCGGGCAACCCGGCGAGTGGGAGAAGTCCGCCTTCCCGAAGCTGTTCTCGATCGTCAGCGCGCGTCAGGCCGCGTGGCAGCAGGCACGCGCACCGCTCGGCACATACCTGGCGTTCCTTGCCGACTCGCCGACACCGATGGGCGGGATCGGCCGCGATCATTTCAGCTCCCGTCATTTGTTGAGCCATGCGTCGGCGCTGCAGCGGCAGGACGGGCGGTGCTGGGCCGACGGCAACGTCGCGGGCTCCGTCCTTGCGGCGATTCCGACCGAGCGGGAATTCCTGTGCCCGGTGAGGATTGTTCAGGCCGATCCCGGATGTGGGGCGGCCTTTCTGCCGGACCATGATGCTCGGCTCGCGCACGCCAATCCGCGTGCCGACATCGTTCGCTATGCGGGTTGCGGCCATTCACCCCATCGCGCCATCGCGTTCGAGCAGCGCTTTGCGGCGGATCTGCAAGGCTTCTTGTCGAGCCTGTCGTCGCAGTGAGCAGGGGGCGCGATCCTGCACGTGACAATCACAACCGAAGGCGGGTACGCCATGCAAGAGACGTCCGGCTACGATCCGAACTACGTGATGGGACGCTCGACCGCGGAGACCGACCGGCTCAAGCGACAGTCGCAGCTCTACGATGCGTCGACATGGCAGCTCCTGAGGGAGGCCGGGATCACGCACGGCATGAAGGTGCTCGATGTCGGCAGCGGAGCCGGCAACGTCTCCTTCATCGCCGCAGGTCTGGTCGGGAAGAGTGGGGCGGTCGTCGGCGTCGACAGCAATCCCGCCATCGTCGCGGAGGCCGCGAGCGCGGCGCGCGCGTTCGGCCTGAGCCAGGTCTCGTTTCGGATCGGCGACATCAGCACGATCGAATTGGAGCGCGATTTCGATGCGGTGGTCGGCCGACTGGTGCTGATCTATGTGAAGGATCCCGCGGCGCTGCTTCGGCAACTGCTCGGGCACGTCAAGCCCGGCGGCATCGTGGCGTTCCAGGACCTCGATTGGGGCGAGGGGCCGATCGCCAGCCCGCCGTCACCGCTGTTGTCGCAGTCCTGGGCCACTGTGAAGGAGATGTTCACCCGGGCCGGATTGAACAACCGGATGGGATTGTCGTTGCACCGTGCCCTGGTGGCGGCAGGACTTCCCGCGCCGCGCATGAGCCTGTTCGCGCCGGCCGGAGGCGGGGCGGATTTCGACGGCTACGACTACATGGCGAGCGGCCTGCGCAGCAACCTGCCGCACATCGTCAAGCTCGGCGTCGCCACCGAAGCCGAGCTGGCGCTGGACAGTTTTGCCGAACGCCTGCGCAGCGAAGTGGTTGCCATGGATGGCGTGTTTGCGTTGCCGACCTTCGTCGGCGCGTGGTCGCGCAAGCCGCGGGGTTGAACGCTGGCTCAGCGAGGGCTGGTCACCGCCTCGATGAACGTCGCGGCCAGATCCCGCAATTGCTTGCGGCTGTAGCCGGCGCGCTCCATCACTGCCAATCCGCGCGTGAACGTCACGATCACCCGCGCCAGCCGATTGGCGTCGGCCGCACTCCGCTTGTCCGGCGCCCGGCCGATCGCCTTGCCGATCAACTGTTCGAGCTGTGTGAGCACGCCCTGCACGCGCTGGCGCACATCTGCGCTTGAGATCGCCGCATCGAGCGCGGTGCGCGTGGTCAGGCAGCCGCGCGGCGGCGAGCCGTCGGTCATGTTGACGATGATCATGTCGAACAAGGCCTTGAGCCCGGTCGCCGCATCGCCCTGCGCCAGCGCGTTGCCGGCCGCGTCCAGGAACTGCCCGGCATAGCGATCGAAGGCGCGCAGGAAGATCGCTTCCTTGTCGCCATAGGCGTTGTAGAGGCTGCCGCGCTGCACCCCGGTGGCGGCGGCGAGATCCTGCATGGTCGCGTCGTGCAGGCCCTTGCGCCAGAACACGTCGAGCGCGGTCGCGACCACCTCGTCCTCGTTAAAGTGACGTACGCCGACCATGTCTGTTCGCTCCACTGATCATTCTTGACATAATCGTCAAGATTGACAAGAATGTCAAGGATGATGCCCCAGGGAGCTTCGAATGATCACCGCCGTCACGACCTTCAGATTGCCCAAGCCGATCACGCGCGAGGAAGCGCGCAGCATCTTCCTGAGCACCGCGCCGATCTATCGCGGCGTACAGGGGTTGTTTCGCAAGACCTATCTGCTGTCCGAGGACGGCATGACCGCCGGCGGGATCTACTTCTGGAACTCGAGGCAGGAGGCGGAAGCGCTGTACACCGATGCATGGCGCGCCCGCGCCCGCGAGAGGTACGGCGCCGATCCGACGGTCAGCTATTTCGAGAGTCCTGTCGTGGTCGACAACGTCGCCGAGCAGGTTCTTTCCGACGCGTAAGGCGCAGTGCCGCCGGACTTTCGGCCGTTGCGGAACCTTCGGCCCCTGACCTGATCACGAGCGTCGCTCATGGGAGGCGCCACGCGCTGCGGCTTGTGTGTGGCGTGCCGGCGAGGCTAGTCTCTCTGCAAGCAAGAAGACTGCAGGGAGCCACCATGGTCAACCAATACCAATCTTCAAATCCAGCACCGGCACTGCCACGCCGCAGGCTCGGGCGCACCGGGCTCGATGTTTCCATCCTCGGTTTCGGCACCGCGCCGCTCGGCGATCTCTTCGCGCGGCTCGACGACAATGCGGCGATCGCGGCAGCGGAGCGGGCGTTTGCGCTTGGGGTCAATCTGCTGGATTCCTCGCCGCTGTATGGCCACGGCCTCGCCGAGCACCGCAGCGGCACCGCGCTGCGCCGCATCGCGCGCGACGATATCGTCGTCTGCACCAAGGTCGGGCGCTGGATGGACCCGTTCCACGGCCGCGGCGACGGTTCGAATTTCGTCGGCGGCGCGCCGCATCGCGCGGTGGTCGATTATTCCTATAACGGCACCATGCGCTCGGTGGAGCAGTCGCTGCTACGGCTCGGCACCGATCGCATCGACCTGCTCCTGATCCACGACGTCGACGTCTGGACCCACGGCGCCGACGCGATCGAGGCGCGGTTTCGCGAAGCCATGGAGGGCGCCTATGTCGCGCTCGACAAGCTTCGCGCCGAGCGCGTGGTCAAGGGCATCGGGATCGGCGTCAACGAGGCCGACATGTGCGTGCGCTTCGCCAAGGCCGGAACATTCGACACCATGCTGCTTGCCGGCCGCTACTCATTGCTGGAGCAGCCGGCGCTGGCGGAATTCCTGCCGCTGGCGGAGCAGCAGGGCATCGGCATGATGCTGGGCGGCGTGTTCAATTCCGGCATCCTGGCGACCGGCGCGGTGGCCGGCGCCAAATATAACTACAAGGACGCGCCGCCGGACGTGATGCAGAAGGTCGCCGCGATCGAGCGCGTCTGCCGCGCCCATGGTGTGGCGCTGCCGACCGCCGCGCTGCATTTCGCGCTGGGCCATCCGGCGGTCGCAAGCCTCGTGCTCGGCGCGCAGACCCCGCAGGAGGTGGAGCGCAACGTCGCCGCCTTGTCGTCACCGGTGCCCGCGGCATTGTGGAGCGATTTGAAAGCCGAGGGGCTGCTCGACCAGCATGCGCCGGTGCCGGCATGATGCGGATCGACGCCCATCAGCATGTCTGGACCTTGGCACGCGCGGATTACGGCTGGTTGACGCCCGAGCGCGGTCCGATTTACCGCGACTTCGGCCTTGCCGATCTCGCGCCGCATCTTGCCGCCGCCGGGATCGACGGCACCATCCTGGTGCAGGCCGCGCCGACCGAAGCCGAGACGGCGTTCATGCTCGACGTCGCCAAGGGCGCCGAGCAGGTGCGCGGCGTGGTGGGCTGGATCGACTTCGACGCGCCCGATGCCGCGGCACGCGTCGACGCCGTCGCCGGGCGCGAGCTGCTCGTCGGCCTGCGGCCGATGGTGCAGGACATCGCCGATGACGACTGGCTGTTGCGGCCGGAGCTCGCCGCGCCGCTCGAGGCCATGGCGCGGCATGACCTGGTGTTCGACGCGCTGGTGCTGCCGCGCCATTTTCCGCGGCTGATCCAGCTGGTCGATCGGCATCCGGATCTGCAATTCGTGCTCGATCATTTCGGCAAGCCGCAGCTTGCCACCGGCGACATCGCGCCCTGGAAAGACGACATCGCAAAGCTTGCAACCCGATCCAACGTGGTCTGCAAGCTGTCGGGGCTGGCAACCGAGGCGGCGCCGAACTGGCAGGTCAGGGATTTGCGCGAGGCGGTCGATCATGCGCTGGCCTGCTTCGGGCCGCAGCGGATGCTGTGGGGCAGCGACTGGCCCGTGGTCAATCTCGCCGGCGGCTATGCGCAATGGTTCGCGGCCGCAGAGAGCCTGCTGGCTGATTTGTCAAGTGACGCGAAGGCTGCGATTTTCGGCGGCAATGCGGCGCGCATCTATTTGTCAAGCCGCGGCCGGCCGGCATCCCTGAAATAGATTGCCGGCCGCGCCTCATTTGATCCACAGCGCGCCTTGATGAATCAATCCGGGATGGTTCATAAGCGGCGTCCGCGCCATGTGCGGCGCGACGATTCAGAGAGACGAGCGTGGCAAAGATTCATCATCAGATTGCGCAGGAGCTTGGGGTTCGCGACGAGCAGGTCGAGGCGGCGGTGACGCTGCTCGACGGCGGCGCCACGGTGCCGTTCATCGCGCGCTACCGCAAGGAGCTCACCGGCGCGCTCGATGACGCGCAGCTGCGCACGCTGGAAGAGCGGCTGACCTATCTGCGCGAGCTCGAGGAGCGCCGCACTGCGGTGCTCAATTCGATTCGCGAGCAGGGTAAGCTCGATGCCGCGCTCGAAGCCCAGATCATGGCCGCCGACAGCAAAGGCCGTCTGGAAGACATTTATCTGCCGTACAAGCCGAAGCGTCGCACCAAGGCCGAGATCGCCAAGGAGGCCGGGCTCGAGCCGCTCGCCGATCAGCTGCTGACGCAGCCGCAAAACGATCCGAACGAGGCCGCCGCGCCCTTCGTCAACGCCGAGAAGCAGGTCGCCGACGTCGCCGCTGCGCTGGACGGTGCCCGCGCCATCCTGGTCGAGCGCTTCGCCGAGGATGCCGACCTGATCGGCGCGCTGCGCGAGGAGATGTGGTCGAACGGCATCATGGCCTCGACCGTCCGCACCGGCAAGAAGACCGAAGGCGAGAAGTTCAAGGACTATTTCGATTTCTCCGAGCCGCTGCCGAAGCTGCCGTCGCACCGCATCCTGGCGCTGTTCCGCGGCGAGAAGGAGGAGATCCTCGACCTCGCGATCAAGCCGGAAGCGCAAGAGCCCGTGGCCGGCGTGCCCGGCCGCTACGAGCTCCGGATCATGAACCGCTTTGCGATCTCCAACCAGGGCCGCAAGGGCGACAAATGGCTGACCGAGACGGTGCGCTGGGCCTGGCGCACCAAGATCCAGATCCATCTCAATATCGATCTGCGGCTGCGGCTGTGGACCGCGGCCGAGACCGAGGCGGTGCGCGTGTTCGCCTCCAACCTGCGCGATCTCTTGCTCGCGGCTCCGGCCGGTCCGCGCGCCACCATGGGGCTCGATCCCGGCTATCGTACCGGCGTCAAGGTCGCGGTGATCGATGCGACCGGCAAGGTGGTGGCGCACACCGCGATCTTCCCGCACGAGCCGCAGCGGCGCTGGGACGAGGCGCTCGCCATTCTCGGCAAGCTCGCGATCGAGCATGGCGTCGAGCTGATCGCGATCGGCAACGGCACCGCCTCGCGCGAGACCGACAAGCTCGCCGCCGAACTCGTGAAGCGGCTGCCCGAGCGCAAGATGACCAAGATCGTGGTCTCAGAGGCCGGCGCGTCGGTCTATTCGGCCTCCGCCTTCGCCTCGAACGAATTGCCCGACCTCGACGTCACCATTCGCGGCGCGGTCTCGATCGCGCGGCGCCTGCAGGATCCGCTCGCCGAGCTGGTCAAGATCGATCCGAAGGCGATCGGCGTCGGCCAGTACCAGCACGATCTCGGCGAGGCCAAGCTGGCGCGCTCGCTCGATGCGGTGGTGGAAGATTGCGTGAACGCGGTCGGCGTCGATGCCAATACCGCTTCGGTGCCGCTGCTCTCGCGGGTGTCGGGCATCGGCGCGGGACTGGCGCAGAGCATCGTGCAGCATCGCGACGCCAACGGTCCGTTCAAGTCGCGCAAGGCGCTGAAGGACGTGCCGCGGCTCGGGCCGAAGGCGTTCGAGCAGTGCGCCGGCTTCCTGCGCATCAGCAATGGCGAAGACCCGCTCGATTCGTCCGGCGTGCATCCGGAAGCCTATCCGGTGGTGCGCCGCATCCTCGAGGCGACCAAGAGCGACATCAAGGCGCTGATCGGCAATGCCGACGTGGTGCGTGGGCTGAAGCCGCAATCCTTCGTCGACGACACCTTCGGTCTGCCGACCGTCACCGACATTCTGCGCGAATTGGAAAAGCCCGGCCGCGACCCGCGTCCGGCGTTCAAGGCGGCGGTGTTCAAGGACGGCGTCGAGGAGGTCAAGGACCTCAAGAAGGGCATGATCCTCGAGGGCACCGTGACCAACGTCGCGGCGTTCGGCGCCTTCGTCGATATCGGCGTGCACCAGGACGGGCTGGTGCACATCTCGGCGATGTCGCGCAATTTCATTAAGGACCCGCGCGAGGTGGTGAAGCCTGGCGACATCGTCAAGGTCAAGGTTTTGGACGTCGAGGTCGCGCGCAAGCGCATCGCATTGACGCTCCGGCTTGACGACGAGATCGGGCCGAAGAAGGACAATGCGGGACCGTCGCGCGATTTGTCGCGCGGCTCGGCCAAGATGACATCGTCCGCGCCGCGCCGCCCGCAGGAGCAGGCCGGTGGCGGCGCGCTCGCCGACGCGCTGCGTCGCGCGGCCGAGAAGAGCGGGCGCGGCAAGCCGACCTGAGCCGCGGTGGTGCCATCGGCCATCTCGCGGCGATTGCAGAACAGGGCGGATGACGCTTCGCGGATCCGCCCCGGTCGTCTGCCATGGTGGCCTGCCATCAGTTACATCAAGCCACGCGAGAGCCATAGGTGCGCGGTACGATCCCTGAGCCGTTCGAGAGCTCGGTGGGCCGCGATGCAGTCGATCTCGCCGGGCGTCAGGCCGATATCCATCAGCTCCCTGTCGCTCAGGTCGCGCAAGCCCACGCGCAGTCTCTTGCGTTGCCGCCAGGTGCGGACCGCACGCCAGCACCGCCGAAGTAACCCCGGGGCGCTCTGCGTCGCTGCAACCGGTGGTCCGACCGCTTGCTTTTCCGAGACAGCGTCTCTCCGCGCTGCGATGGAGACATCCGGGCATGGCTCGGCCACAGCATCGCCCGTGGCGTCTTTCGCCAAGGCGATGGCGCGGCTGAGCCCGGCGGCATCGCGACCGGATTCGGATGTGAAGTTCGTCTGTTGCGGTGGCATCGCATGCTCCTGCTGGTATGCCGGCAGGAGTGTGGCCAAACAAAAGGCCCCGTCCGATGCCGGCGGGGCCTGGTGAAAGATCGCGTCGTCGAATTCCTAGCGCACGACTCCTTCCACGGCCCAGCAAGAGTGGGTCATGTTTTTACGGTTCGCGGTGCGCACGACGGTGATCATGCCGCTTGGCTATCACGGAGATCGCGCAAAATCAAGGGCTGCGCCTGCGCCACGCGCAGCCTGAAGACGAGTGCGCCGGACTGATGCGAAGATCGCGTGGGGGTTTGAACTGGACGCGCGTGGCCGCCGCAAGCAGCAGGCTTTGCGCCGATCCTAAATCCGCTGTCAGAATCTGGCGCATTTGTCAGTTGAAGTCGGCCTCACGCTTGCGTCTTCTGAGCATCCTCTGCTTGCGGCGATGAGAGTTCGCCGCGGTCCCAATCACGGAGGATGTCTCGATGACCAACAGGCTTCTCAAATGTCTCACGGCGGCGACGCTCGCGGTCAGCGTTGCGCTTGCACCCGCAGCCCTTGCCAGAGGCGGCGGTGGTGGGGGCGGCGGACATGGCGGTGGTGGTTTCGGCGGCGGCCATGGCGGTGGCTTTGCAGGCGCCATGGGTGGCGGAATGCATGGCGGCGGCTTCGGTGGCATGCGTGGTGGCGGAATGGCGTTCGCGGCGATGGGCGGCGGCGGCCATTTTGCCGGCGGGCATTTCGGCGGCGCGCGCCTCACCGGTGCTCCCGCGTTCGGCCCGCGCTTTGCCGGCGCCGGATTCCACGGCGCACGCTTCTTCCATCACGGCGGCTTCTTCCGCCATCACCGCTCCCATCGCTTCGCATTCTTCGGCGGGCCTTATGTCTATGCCGATTACTACGATGGCTGTTACCGCAGGGTATGGACGGCTTACGGGCTGCAATGGGTCAATGTGTGCGGGGACTATTGGTGATCGCCCAACCAACCGCACCGTTGTCGCGGTCGTCGCCGGGCGTTCCATCCAGCCCCGGAATGGGATAGTCTGGCGGCGGCTGTCGCGGGGCACGGGCGCTCGGAGAGTTTGCGAACTCGACAGGGTTCAAGACAACTCGGAGAGTTTTGCACCTCGGAGAGTTTTGCATAATGACCGGTGCTCACCGCCGCATTCTCGTCGTCGAGGACGATCCGGAAACCGCAGGCCAACTCGTCGAGGAGCTTACCACCAGCGGCTACGAGGTGGACCTGGCTGCGAACGGCCGCGAGGCGCTGAGCCAGGGCGCGGCGCGCGACTATGCGGTGATCACGATCGATCGCATGCTTCCCGATATTGACGGCATCGCGGTGATGCGCCAGATGCGCGACGACGGCATCGCGGTGCCGTTCCTGATCATCAGCGCGCTCGGCGAGGTCGACGACCGCGTGCGCGGCTTGCGCGCCGGCGGCGACGACTATCTGGTCAAGCCGTTCTCGTTTGTCGAATTGCTGGCGCGGCTGGAGGCGCTGGGCCGCCGCAGCGAGACCGTCGCCAAGGAGACCATCCTGCGGGTCGGCGATCTCGCGGTCGATCTGATCGCGCGGACGGCGAGCCGCCGCGGCCGCAAGATTCCGCTGCTGCCGAAGGAATTCCAGCTGCTCGAATATCTCGCGCGCAACGAGGGCCGCGTGGTGTCGCGCGCCATGCTGTTGCAGCACGTCTGGGATCTGCACTTCGATCCCTCGACCAACATCATCGACGTCTATGTCGGGCGGGTGCGCCGCAAGGTCGACGACCAGCAAGCCTATCCGCTGATCCACACCATCCGCGGCATCGGATACTGCCTCCGTGCTCCTGGCTAAGACCCTCGGGTCATCGACATTCCGCCTGGCCTTGATCGCCATCGGCGTCTTCGGCCTGATCGTGTCCGCGATCTTCGCCTACGTCTACTGGTCGACGGTGTCCTATGTGCGCGACCGGTCCGACCGAGCCATCATGACCGAGCAGGCGAGCCTCGATGAGGCCTATGCGCGGTCCGGCCGCGATGGCCTGACCGCGTTGATCGCGCAGCGCATCGCGGACAAGACCTTTGTCGACCATGTCTATCTGCTGGCCGGTCCCGGCTCCGTGGTCCTTGCCGGTAATCTCAGACAATGGCCGACGGTCAGCGTCGGGCAAGGATGGGCCGAATTTCGCGCCTCGCTGCCGGCGCTCTCTTCGGGAGCCGCGCTGGTGCGCGGCGTGACCGAGACCTTGTCAAACGGCGATCGGCTGCTGGTCGGCCGCGACATCAGCGATCTCGACGGCTTCATGACGCAGATCAGGGCGGCCGGCATCGCCGTCGTGCTGCTGATCATCGGCCTTGCGGCCGCCGCCAGCATCGGGGTCACGCGGCGAACGGTCGGCCGGATCGAGCAGATCAATGCGACCAGCCGCGCCATCATGCTCTCCGGTCTTGACCAGCGCATCCCGCTCCGCGGCAGTCACGACGAATGGGATCGCGTCGCCGAGAATCTCAATCTGATGCTGGATCGCATCCAGAGGCTGATGGGCGACGTCAAGCAGGTCGGCGAGAACATCGCCCACGACCTGCGCACGCCGTTGACCCGGATGCGCGGCCGGCTGGAGAAGGCCTATCACGCCCCGCGCAACCAGGAGGCCGATACGGCGCTGATCGGCGACACCATTGCGGATCTCGATGCGGTGCTCGGGATGTTCGCGTCGATCACGCGGATCTCCGAGATCGAGACGCGCGCCCGCAAAGGCGCGTTCCGCACCGTCAATCTGGTCGAGATCGCGGGCGAGGTGGTCGAGCTCTACGATGCCGCGGCCGAGGAGGTCACCACCCATCTCGATCTCGCCGGCGATCCGGCCGTGCTGGTCACCGGCGACCGCGACCTGTTGTTCGATGCGATCGCCAATCTCGTGGACAACGCCATCAAGCACGGCCGCCCGGGCGGACGGGTGATTGTGACCTGCGAGAATGACGAAAGCGGGCCATTGATTTCGATCGCCGATGACGGCCCCGGTATTCCGGCCGGGGAGCACGACCACGTTTTCAAGCGCTTCTATCGGCTCGAGCAGAGCCGCTACACGCCGGGCAACGGCCTCGGCCTCAGCCTGGTCGCGGCGGTCGCGAGCCTGCACGGCGCACGGATCGAACTGCGCGACAACGCGCCGGGGCTGTTATGCAGGCTCGTCTTTCCCGCGCCAGACGCGTAGGGATAGCGCAGAGGAACCATTCGGTGCGTCCCTGACCGCGCACTATGTCTGCGGCTTGATGTTCTGGTTCGAGCGGAAGAAATTGGTCGGATCGTATTTGGTCTTGAGCGAAAGCAGCCGCGCATAGTTCGCGCCGAAAGCCGCTTCGATGCGCTCGGTTCCTTCATCGCCGAGATTGTTGGCATAGACGCCACCGGTCGAAAAACCTCGCATGGCGTCCCACAAGTCCCGGGCCCAGCGAATGCGCGTCGCATCTTCCGCCGGATCATCCCAGATGGAAATGGGGAAGCAATCGTACAACGCGTCACGGTTTGCATAGGGCGTGGCGTCGACCGGTACGCGTGCGATCGCGCCGCCGACCTGCTGCAACACGAGCAACGAATCCGGAGGGGCGGTCGCATACGCCGCGAGCAAGGTATCGATCGCCGCGTCGGAAAGCTCGCGCAGGAACTGTGCCTTCCAGTAGTAGCGGCGGCCGCGCGGAAAAATCGCATCTCCGGCGGACTGGATGTCGAGATAGGAGCGCTGTGTGATCTGATCCTGGATCGGCGCGCCGTATGTGCGGAGCGGCTTGACGACCCGCTCGCCTTCCTCGATGGAGCCGATATAGCAGGCCGAAACGCTGAAAACCCGCTCACCCGTTGGGGTGGTCGCAAGCCCGGCATCCAGGCTCAACGCATCCGGAGCGCTCTTCGCGAAGCCGTGGTAGAAGCGCATCGCCTCGCGCGCCCGATCGTATGGATACACCACCGAGCCGGCCAGCAACATTGGGCCGACCGGAAAGAGTCGGTACTCAAAGGTCGTGACGATTCCGAAATTGCCGCCGCCGCCGCGGATGGCCCAGAACAAATCCGGATGCTCGGTGGCGCTTGCCCGCAACAGTCGGCCATCCGCCGTGACGAGTTCGGCTGAAACGAGGTTGTCGCAGGCGAGGCCGTGCTTGCGGCCGAGCTTGCCGAAGCCGCCGCCGAGCGTCAGTCCGGCAATACCGGTATCGGCGTTGACGCCCATCGTGGTCGCAAGGCCGTGCGTCTGGGTGGCCGTGTCAAATTCGCCGAGATTGAGCCCAGCCTCTGCGCGTGCGATCCGCCTGACCGGATCCACCGTGATCTGCTTCATGCGCGAGAGATCGATCACGAGGCCATGGTCGCAAACCGAGGCGCCGCCGATATTGTGGCCGCCGGCACGGACGGCAACCGGGACCGATCGCGACCGCGCGAAATTGACCGCCGCAACGACATCGTCGGCGCCGGCGCAATAGATGACCGCGGCCGGACGCCGGTCGATCATGCCGTTCCAGACCTTTCGCGCCTGGTGATAGGCCACATCGCCCGGAACGATCACTTCGCCGCGCACCGCTCGCCTCAGAACGGGGATGTCGGACGCTTGCAAGGCCAATTCGGCGTCGGATCGTTCGGTAAACCTAGCTGCGTCCATAGCAACCTCCTCGATCTGCCCGCAAGGTGGACCGGTGTAAGCGTCTCACGGTCGGTCATTGCCGGCAAAATCGAAATTCTCAGTCGCCAGATGAACTGAATTCATCTACGTTTGCGCCATGCGAAAGCTTCCGCCATTGGGATCACTTCGCGCCTTCGAGGCTGCCGCAAGGCATATGAGCTTTCGTGACGCCGCCGATGAACTCGGTGTGACGCCAACCGCGATCAGCCATCAGATCCGGATCCTCGAGGAGATTTGCGGTCAGCCGCTGTTTCGCCGCCGTCCGCGTCCCCTCGAACTGACCAGTGCCGGCGAGCGGCTGTTTCCGGTGATCAGGAGCGGCTTCGACATGTTCGCCAGCGCGATCGCGTCGGCGTCTCCGCGCGTCAGTCACCGGCGCTTGCGCGTGACAAGTCCGAATGCCTTTGCCAGCCGATGGCTGGTGCCGCGACTGCCGAAGTGGCGCGAGGCCCATCCGAAGATTCCATTGGAGATCATCGGCACCGATGCGGTGCTGGATTTACGGGCCGGAGAAGCCGACATCGCCATTCGTTACGCGCGGCGCATGCCGCTTGACCTGAGCGGCAAGGAGATCCTTCGCGACACGTTCTTTCCGGTCTGCAGTCCCGAATTGCTGGCGAGGGGAGGGCGCCGGATCGAGCGCGCCGCCGATCTGTTGCACTATCCGTTGATCCACTTCGACTGGATGAATCGCGACCGCGATGCGCCGACCTGGTCGCGCTGGCTTGCAGCCGCGCGCTCGATCGATCCGGGCATTCCCGAGACCAACAAGGCATGGGACTTGAGCTTCAAGGAAGAGCTGCATGCCATCGATGCGGTGGCCGCGGGCGAGGGCATTGCGATCTTCAGTGACGTTGTCGTCGGTCGCGAGCTCAAGAACGGCGTTTTCGTCAAGGCGCACGATCTGCCGTTGCAGGGCTATGGCTTCTACGTCGTTCACGTCCCCAACCATCCCGAGCAGTCCAGCATCGACGCGTTCTCCGCCTGGTCGCGGTCCGTCACATGATGGGTGCCCGTGGCCGCCGACGCCGCGTTGGCGTGTCCTCGGGCAGAACGTACCGCGCGAATGCCGATGCATGCTCACCGGTCGCGCAACACGCTCAGCGTCGTCCTGGCGAAAACCAGGACCCATTACCCCAAATCTCAAATGCCGCGCGACGCTGGGGCTCCAATCCCTTCAAGCAGATGCGGTGGTTATGGGTCACGGCTTTCGCCGCGACGACGATGCGGAGCAGTCAAAATCGCTCCGCCAGCTCCGCGAGCCTTCGGTGCGCGATTTCGCGCGCACTGCGGATCGGATCAGTGGGCCCGGTGGTCGGCCCGATCGGCACGAAGCGCACATCGTTGATGCCGATGAAGCGCAGCACCTCGCGCAAGTACGGCGTCGCCATGTCGATGCGGCCGCGGTTCATTCCGGTGACGAAGTCGCTGCCGCTCGCCAGGATCACGACCGTCGGACGGTCCTTGAGTAGCGGCAGGTAGCCCTGCGCCGGATCGAACCGGAAGGTCAGGCCGGGCTGGATGATGACGTCGAGCCACTGCTTCAGCCTGTAGGGAATCGAAAAATTCCACATCGGCGTCGATATCAGCACGCGGTCGGCCAGCGAGAGCCGCAGCGCGAGGCGCTCGGCGACGGCGAAGGCGTCATGCTGCGAATTGGTGAAGCTCTTGCCGCCGATCCGGGCGTACTTCGCCTCAAGCAGATACCCTTCGAATTCCGGCAGCGGCTCGCGCCACAGGTTCATCGCGTCGATCTCCCAGTCCGGCCGCGCCTCGCGGAAGCGATCGAGAAAGATCCGTGCGCCGGCCGCCGATTCCGAATCGGCGCGGGGAGAGCAGGCAAGATGCAGCAGCTTCGGCACCGCGCCTCCCTCAGCCGAGTGCCTTGATGACGGTGTCGGCGTTGGTCACGACCGAGACGTTCTGCAGCGCGAAATTGATCGCGGCGTTGTGCCAGTCGGCATTCATGGTCGAGCAGCAATCCTCCGGCACGATCATGAAATAGCCCTTGTCGGCGCCGGTGCGCGCGGTGTGCTCGACCGACATGTTGGTCCAGGCTCCGGTGTTGATGATCATGTCGCGGCCGGTCGCCTTCAGGATGGTCTCGAGCCTTGTGCCTTCCCAGGCGCTCATCCGCATCTTCTCGACCACGAAATCGCCCGGGCGCGGCTCGAGCCCGGAGACCGGCGCCGCGCCCCAGCTGCCGCGCACCATCGCCTTGCTGTCGACCAGCCCCTCGAACAGCGGTGCGTTCAAGGTGACGCCGGGCGCCCCCGGCTCGACGACGAACCAGACATGAATGATAGCGACGCCGCGTGCGCGGGCGGCCTCGGCGACACGGCGGACATTCTCGACGACATGCTGCTGGCGGGCATGTGCCGGCGCGCCGGACTCCGCGAACGCGCCGCCGTCCATGATGACGTCGTTCTGCATGTCCTGGATGATCATCGCGCAACGCTGCGGATCGATCTGCATCTCGCCGGCGGCAAGGTTGGGCGCGGACGCGGAGGACGATGCGGCACTCGCGCTGCCGCGCTTGCCGTTCATATAGGGTTCGTGGCGCGGCCCGACCTTGGTCGGGATCGCGTAGACCGAATGGGTCGCGGTGAGGTAGAGCGTGCGGAAATCGGCGCCGCCCCAGGCGAGGTTGGTGACGAGCTCTGGGAGGCGGACCTTGCCGAGCAGATGGCCATCAGGCGAATAGACCCAGACGCCGCCGGGTGCGGTGACCCAGACATTGCCGCGCTGGTCGCACTTCATGCCGTCGGGCACCCCGGGCTCGAGCTCGGAGCGGATGCCGGAGGCGAACACGCGCGGATTGCCGAGCGTACCGTCGGCGCCGACGTCGAAGGCGCGGATCAGCGCCTGTACGGTGTCGTTGACATAGAGGATGCGCTCGTCGGGCGAGAAGCACAGCCCGTTCGGCTGCTCGAACAGGTAGCGGTCGACCAGCAGTTTCGGTGCGCCGCCGCCGGGCGGGACGCGATAGACGCCCTGGAAGCCGAGCTGGCGCGGCCGCTCGACGCCATAGACCGGCATCCGGCCATACCAGGGATCGGAGAAATAGATCGCGCCCGAGGAATGGACGCAGACGTCGTTCGGGCTGTTGAGCTCCTGATTCTCGTAATGCGAAGCCACCACCTCGCGTCGCCCGTCGGGACGCTCGCGGATCAGCGACGATGTCGCATGCTCGCAGACGATCAAATTGAGGTCGGCGTCATAGGTCATGCCGTTGCATTTGTTCGACGGACGCTTGACCTCGACGACGCCGCGCCGCGCATCCCAGCGCCGGCGCACGTCGCCCGGCATGTCGGAGAACAGCAGGAAGTGATCGACCGGATGCCAGATCGGTCCTTCCGTGAAATCGAAGCCGGTGCCGACCTGGCCGACCGGCGCATAGGGATCGATCAGGTCTTCGAATTCGCTGCGCAGCGTGACATGCGTCATCGCCTCGATCCTCTACGCCGGGAACCAGTTGCGCTGCGGCAGGCTCTGCACGACAGGCCCGGGCACCTGGTCGTGCAGGCGGCCGACCACTGCGCCGCCTTCGATCTTGGCCGGGCGATCATGCACCGGCAGCAGATAACGCGAGCTACTCAGCAGCTTCTTGATCGCGGCCTTCTCGGCACGCTTGCTGGTGCCGTGATTGCCCGTCGTGCGCGGCTCGGCGTCGTGGATTTCGTTGAAGGGATTTACGATCTGGTCGTTGAAATCGTAGATCACGTCGCCGCAGATCGTCGCGATCCCGTCGGCGGTGTGGACGTGGATGTTCATCGAGCCTTCGGTATGGGCATTGGCGGCGTCGCAATAGACGCCCGGCATCAGCTCGACTGGTCCCGTGATCTCGAGGTCGAGGAAGCGCAGCGCGCTCTTGGTGTGCAGCCGGTCGATCAAATGCTTGATGTCGGGCGCGGGATATTGCGGATGCATCAGGCCGGAGACCGAATATTCCAGCTCCTTGCGGTTGAGGACGACGGTCGTGTTCATCGGGAACAGATCGTCCTTGCCGGCATGGTCGATGTGCAGATGGGTGTGGCAGACGAAGCGGACATCGCCCATCCGCACGCCGTGGCGGGCGAGCTGGTTCTCGATCATGTTCTCGTGGAACTGGAGGCCGCGCATGCCGAGCGTCTCCATGATCTGGTTGGAGCGATAGCCGGTATCGACCAGCACAGGGTAGGGGCCGCCGAGGATCAAGAAGCCGAGCGTCAGCACGCGGCGGGTGCGGCCGCAATTGTGCCCGAGCACGAGGAAGCTCGATTCCAGCTCGATATCGCCATAGTCCAGGATCTTGATCTCCAACGGCATCTCTCTCCCTCCCGATTCGTATTCGTTGTTGTGTTCGTGTCTGCGTCGCGTCTACGGCCCCAACCGATAGACCCGCGCCGCCGTGGTGCTGAAGATCGCCTCGCGTTGTTCCGCGCTGAGCCGCTCAGTGGCCGCCTTGAAAGCATCGATGAGATCGCGGTAGCTGGTCCACAGCTTCTCGATCGGAAAATTCGAGCCGAACAGGCAGCGCTCCGCGCCGAAGATCGCGACCGTGTCCATCACGACACCGGCGATATGCGCGGGATCGTTGCGATGGATGAAGGTGCCGAGCCCGGACAGTTTCGATACCACGTTGGGACATTGCGCGAGCCGTGCCATGCCGGGGCGCCAGGCGGCGCGGCCCTGCGGCGACAGATCCTCCAGCATGCCGGCATGCTGCAGGATGAAGGTCACGTTAGGGCAGGCCTCGGCGAGGCCTGCCGCGTCGGCCATCTGCGGCGCGAACACCTGCAGGTCGAAACTCCAGCCATAATCGGCGAGGTAGCCGATATTGCGCCGGATCACCGGATCGGTGCAGAGATCGGGACGCGCCGCGAAGCGATACAGCGGGTTGTCGTGCCAGTGCAGCTGCATGCGCACGCCGCGCACCAGCGGATAGCGCTGCAGGCGATCGAGCTGCGGGCGGACGTCGTCGACGGAGAAGTCGGCATAGGCGACGAGGGCATGCGGCCAGCCGTGCCGGTCGGCGGTCTGCTGCACCCAGGCGGCCTCGTCCTCGAAGCGGCCGTTCGGCCAGTTGGTCTGGACATAGACCGAGCGGGTGACGCCGGTGTCCTTGAGGTCGTCGAGATATTCCTGAATCGGATAGTCGCGGCGGATCGGCTCGTAGGGGCCGAAGATGCGCGGCTGCATCGGGCCGGACAGCCAGGCGAGATCGGCCTGCCGCCAGATGTGATGATGTCCGTCGACAATGCCGGTCACGCAGCTCTCCTTGTTGCAAGCGACAGCAGGTGCGCGACCACCGCCGCGCTCGATCCGCCGTCGACGAGATCATCGACGAAGCGCTGGATCGCGATCAGCGCCTCGGTTTGCGGCTTGAAGCCGGCCGCAACGGCGAGCGGCGTCAGCCAGCTCACCCGCCAGGCCCGGCGCGACAGTTTTGCGACGGCATCGCGCAGCGCGGCGGGATCGCCGCGTTCGAGGCCATCGGAGACGATCATGACCGCGGCGCCGCGGGCATAGCCGCCGAATCGCGGCACCGCGAGGAAGGCCTGCAAAGCGTCGCCAATCCGGGTGCCGCCGTCCCAGTCGCTGACCAGGAAGGATGCCGCATTCAGCGCCTGCTCGCGCCGCTTCAGCCGCAGCGCCGGCGTCACTCGCGTCAGCCTGGTGCCGAAGGTGAACACCTCGACATTGCCGGCCGCCTGCACCAGCGCGTGCGCGAGCCGCATGTTCTCCTCGGTGCGCGCCTTCATCGAGCCGGAGACGTCGATCAGGAACAGGATCTTGCGCGGGCGCCGGCGGCGGCGCATCCGGCCGAGCCGCAGCACCTCGCCGTCATTGCGCACGCTGTCACGCAGCGTGCGGCGCAGATCGGCGAACGGGCCGGAGCGCGCCCGGCGGCGGCGGTGGCCGCGCCGTCGCGGCAACCGGCGAGCGGCCTCGCGCGACAATTGGCGGAGCGGATCGCTGGTTGCACTCTGCGCAAAACGGCGCTCGACCAGCGCCTCGGCGCGCGCCGCGGCGAGACCGGATTCGTTGGCCTCATCGGCAAGCGGTGGCTCGTCCTCGCCGCGTCCTTCCTCTTGCAGGCGGACGGTCTCCTCGTCCTCGCCTTCGGTCTGCTCGATCGCCTCAGCGCCGCGGAAATGGATGTCGAACAGCCGGTCAAACGTCGCGCGGCGCTCCGGCGGTGGCGCCAATGTCGCGAGCCCGGCCCGGCGGATATGCTCCAGACTGCGCGGCCCGAGCAGCTCGATAGCGGCGAGGAAGCTCGCGGTCTGCTCCGGCGCGACCGAGAAGCTATTGGCGCGCAGCAGCGCGACAAAGGAGACGAAGATCCGCGCGGCGCGCGGCAGCTTAAGATCGTCGCTCACGCGGCGGCCTCCGCGATGATCGCATCGAGCCGCGGCGAGATGAAATGCAGATCCTCCTCGTCCTTCAGCGCGACGCCGATCGAGCGCTTGAACGCATCGGGCCAGCGCGCGCCGCCCTTGTTGAGCAGGGTCGCGGCCTCCGCCCAGTCGACCGCTTCGGCAATGCCAGGCGCCTTGCTCAGCGGCTCGCGGCGCAGCCGGCCGACGGCGGCGACCACGGCGCGAGCGGTGGCTTCCGCGACGCTGGAGGCGCGCATCATCACGATCCGCGCCTCGCGCTCGGCATTCGGATAGTCGATCCAGTGATAGACGCAGCGCCGCCGCAGCGCTTCGTGCAAATCGCGGGTCCGGTTCGAGGTCAGCACGACGACCGGATGCTCGGCGGCGCGGATCGTGCCGCGCTCCGGGATCGAGATCTGGAAGTCGGAGAGGAATTCGAGCAGGAAGGCCTCGAACTCCTGGTCGGCGCGATCGATCTCATCGATCAAGAGCACCGTCGCGTCGGGCGCGCGAAGTGCCGCCAGCATCGGCCGCTCGATCAGGAACGACTCGCCGTAGATGTCGATGCTCTCTTCGCCGGCCTGTCTAATCGCCAGCATCTGGCGCGGATAGTTCCACTCGTAGAGCGCAGCGGCCGCGTCGATGCCCTCGTAGCATTGCAGCCGGATCAGCCGGCGGCCGAGCACGGCGGCGATCGCCTTTGCCGCCTCGGTCTTGCCGACCCCCGGCGCGCCCTCGAGCAGCAGCGGTTTGCCGAGCGCGAGCGAGAGATAGGACGCGGTCGCGATGCCATCGTCGGCAAGGTAATAGGCCGCCCGCAGCGCCTTCTCCAGCGCCTCGGGGCTGTCGATGCCGACGATGTTGCTGCGGACCGGCATGGAAAACCTCAGCGCCGCGGCTGCGGCCGCGCGCCGCCCTGCGCGCGGATCGCGCGCAATACCTTTTCCGGCGTGATCGGCAGATCGTCGATCCGGACGCCCACCGCGTTGAAGATCGCGTTGGCGACAGCCGGCAGCACCGGATTGGCGCACATCTCGCCGGGTCCCTTGGCGCCGAACGGGCCGTCGGGCGCCGGGCGTTCCAGCACCGCGATGTCGTGCGGGCAGATGTCGCCCGGTCCCGGCATCAGGTATTCGACGAAATCACGCGGCCCGTGCACCGGCTCCGGATAATAAGGCTCCGGCGTCTCGTAGAGCGCGTGGCTGACCCCCATCCAGGCGCCGCCGACCAGCTGTTGCTCGACCAGCCGCGGATTGAGCGCGCGGCCGAGCTCGTAGGCGGAGTCCATCCTGACCATGTCGACCTCGCCGGTCTCGTCATCGACTTCGACCTCCGCGACCAGGCAGGCATGCGCGTAGCAGGTCGCCGGCGACATCTCGCCGGTTTCGGGATCGACATCGGACAGCGGCACCAGGAAAATGCCGCGGCCCGAGATGGTCTTGCCCTGCTTGAACTGGGCGGCGATCGCGACATCCTTGGTCGAGATCGAACGATGCGGTGCACCCTTGACATGGATGTTGCCGCGGCCGTCGGTCTCGAGATCGGCAGCGTTGACCTCGAGCTCCTCGGCGGCCGCCTCCATCATCACGCCGCGCGCCTCCCGCGCCGCCGCCATCACCGCGTTGCCGACCCGGTGCGTGCCGCGCGAGGCGAACGAGCCCATGCAGTGCGGCCCGGTATCGGAATCCGCCGTGTCGACATAGACGTCCTCGACCGGCACGCCGAGCGTTTCGGCGCAGATCTGCCGCGTCACCGACTTCATGCCCTGGCCGAGGTCGATCGACGACAGCGCCACGGTGAACTTGCCGCTGGGGTTGGAATGCACCAGCGCCTGGCTCGGATCGCCGCCGAGATTCATGCCGATGGGATAATTGACCGACGCGATGCCGCGTCCGCGATGCCTTGTCATGGTCAGCGCCTCCTGGTGCCGAAGACGGAAGAGAAGCGGGTGGCGCCATGCGACGGCGCGCTCGGCCGCGGCGGCGAGGGCGGTGCCGGCGGAGGCGGCGGCTCGCGGGTGGCGGCCGGCGCGCGATCATATGTCGTGCGCTGCTGCGACGCCGCGGGCGCTGGCGCATGCATCTCGCGCGGGGTCGGCGTCACGGCGGCGCGCGCGCCGCCTCCATCCCTGCGCGACGACATCCGCTTGAACTCCTCGCGGAGCGGCCATTTCGCCTTCTCGGCCGCGACCTGCACGCACTCGATCAGCGCCGTGTTCTTGGCCTCGCGGCGGTGCGCCTTCATGTCGCCGTCGCGATAGGCGTTGAGGATCCGGAACTCCATCGGGTCCATGCCGACGAGATGCGCGAGCTTGTCCATCTGGCATTCGATCGCGAAGTCCATCGCCGTGACGCCGAAGCCGCGCATCGCGGTCGCGGGCGTGCGGTTGGTGAAGACGCAATAGACGTCGCCATGCACGTTCGGGATCGTGTAGGGGCCGGGCAGATGCGCGGCGCATTTCACCGCGGCATAGCTCGACAGCCTTGTATAGGCGCCGCTGTCGAAATAGGCGCGCACCTTGCGGGCGACGACCCGGCCGTCGCGCATCACGCCGTCCTTGATGTAGATGCGCTCCGCGCCGCGCGGCGGGCCGTACTGCATCTCCTCCTCGCGCCCGAACACGTAGCGCACCGGGCGCCCGGTCAGCATCGCGCCGAGGATGCAGAGCGGCTCGGTCAACGTATCGACCTTGCCGCCGAACCCGCCGCCGACCGTGCCGCCGATGAAGTGGAAGGTGTTGGACGGCACGTCGAGGATCTTTGCGCAGGTGTCGACCGAGAAGAACAGCGCTTGCGTCGAAGTGTAGACGATGTAGCGGCCGTTGGTGTCGGGCGCCGCGATCGAGCCGTTGGTTTCGGTCGGCGCGTGCTCGATCGGCGACATCTGGTAGCGCTGCTCCAGCACGTGGTCGGCGGTAGCCAGCGCGCGATCCGCATCGCCGAATCGCAGTTGCTGGCGATCATAGGTTTCGTGATAGGTGAAGGTGTTCTTCGGATAGACCTCGTTGACGACGGGTGCGCCCGGTTTCAGCGCGTCCTCGACGTCGAACACCGCCGGCAGCGGTTCATAGTCGATCTTGACCTTGGCGATGGCCTCATAGGCCTCGCGCGGGCTGTCGGCGACGATGGCGACGATCGGCTCGCCCTTGTAACGCACCTTGTCGGCCGCCAGCGACGGCTCGTCATCCTTGCCGAAATTGATCAGCGAGAGCAGCGTGTTCAGATTGCGCGGCACATCGGAGGCACGGATCACGCGCCGCACGCCCTGCGACCGTTCGGCCTCGGAGGTGTCGATCCGGCGCAGCCTTGCGTGCGGATGCGCACTGCGAACCACCTTCAGATGCAGCATGCCTTGCAGCTTGTGGTCGTCGAAATAGGGCGAGGTGCCGGTGACATGGCCGAGCATGTCCTGGCGCTGCGTGCCCTTGCCGATTTCCTTCAGGTTGTCGTCGCGTTCGTCGGCGAAGATGTCCTTGCGCAATTCCAGCATGGCACTGTTCCCTTACGCGCGAGCCCGGCCGCCGGACGCGGCAGCCAGCACGGCGTTGATGATCGGCTCATAGCCGGTGCAGCGGCAGATATTGCCCGAGATCGCCTCGACCACTTCGGCGCGGCTCGGCTGCGGATTGCGGTCGAGCAGCGCTTTCGCGGCCATCAGCATGCCCGGCGTGCAATAGCCGCACTGCGCGGCGAAATTGTCGGCGAAGGCGCGCTGCAACGGGTGCAGATTGGGGCCGTCCTTGATGCCGTCGAGCGTCTCGACCGAGCGGCCGGCGACCGCCTCCGCCAGCGTCAGGCAGGAGAGGTGCAGTTCGCCGTCGATCAAGACGCTGCAGGTGCCGCAGCCGCCCTGGCCGCAGCCGAATTTCGGCGTCATGTCGCCGATCAGCTCGCGCAGCGCGACCAGCAGGTTGGTGCCGCCGTCGACGAAGATCGCGACGTCACGGCCGTTGTGGCGAAATTGGAGCGGGGTCTTGGCCATGAGCTATTCCTGACCGGACAACAGGCGGCGGAGATGCACGCCGACGATCTCGCGGCGATACCAGGCGCTGGCGAGCGCATTGTCGCCGGGCGATGTTCCCTCGACGGCTGCTGTTGCCGCTGCACCGATCGTCGAGGCGTCGAGCGACCGTCCTTCCAGCGCGCGTTCAGCGGCGCGGGCGCGGAGCGGCGTCGGCGCCATCGATCCGAGCGCGACGCGGGCGCCGACGATCCGGCCGCCGTTGAGGGGCAGATGCGCCGCCAGTGTGATCACCGCGCCGCCCTTGGGCTTGATGCGCGCGATCTTGCGGTAGCGGAACGCATCGGCGCTGCCAGGCCTGGCGAAGGAGATCGCCAGCACCAGCACGCCGGTCTGCCGGTCGCGCGATTGCAGGAATTCGTCGATCGGGATCTCGCGGCCGCCGAGCCCGCCCTGCACCGACACCATGGCGTCGAGCGCGAGCATCGCGACCGTGAAGTCGCCGTACGGCACCGGCGCGAACAGATTGCCGCCGACCGTGCCCATGTTGCGTACCGCCGGCCCGCCGATCGAGCGGGCAGGGCCGTGCAGGAAGGCGAGATCGCGTTCGGCCAGGATGCGGGCAAAGGTGACGCCGGCGCCAAGTGTGATGCGCGAGCCCGTGGCGTCGATCCGCGTCATCGCCTGGTCGCTGGCGCGCACCACGGTCGAGATCGAGATGTCGCCCTCGTTCAGCGCCCGCATCACCAGCGTGCCGCCGCCGAGATAGCGGGCGCTGCGATCCGACGACAGTGCTGCTGCGGCGTCGTGGGTGCTGGTGAAAGTCTTCACCGTGACTGGCATGATGTTTGTCCCCGCTTACGCGGCCTCCGTCAGATGCCGGCGGATGGCCTCGAAGCCGGCTTGGTAGATATCTTCTGAGACCATCTGCGTGATGCGATCCCTGTCCTCGGTGCGCGTCGTGAAGCGCGATTCCCAGTGCCAGAAGGTGCGGTCGCCGTCTGTGACCGGGAGCAGGCGGACATGCGCCACGTAGTTGAACATCGGGATCGGCGTATCGAGCAGGCAGTAGCTGAAGCTCTGTTCCAAGTCGGACAGCGCCAGCAGCTGCTCGCGCAGCTCGGCGCCGTCCTTCAGCTTGAAGCGCCTGACGCAGCCGATCTTGTCGGAGGGCTGCGCGCGCTCGATGCCGCTGCTCGCGACCGCCGGGTGCCAGCGGTCATGGCCATTGAAATCGCGCAGCACGGCCCACACCGCATCGGTCGGTGCATTCAGGATCGTGCTTTTGACGATATGCGGCACGGCTACTCCCCGAGAGATATAGTTCTAACGCGCAGCTCGTCGCGTTTTACCTCGCCGCGCAAGCGGGGCGAGGCCGGAATCTGCGCGACGCGCAGATTCCGGGTGAGGAGGACTCTCCACGAGTCCAACTGCGACCGTCTCCGCGGAGACTCCCCCTCACCCCAACCCTCTAAGAGCGAGCTTCGCTCGTCTCGACCCCGCAAGCGGGGCGAGGGGGTGGAAAGCGCATCGCTCGTAGCCGTTGCGATCACGTCTTCAACCCCCGAATGCCCGCTTCAGCGCGTCGAAGCCGCTCTGGAACACGCCGCCGCCGATATTGTTGACGAGCTCGGTCTCGCGCTCCGGCGCGCAGTCGAACTCGGCGGTCCACTCCATGAACGTCTGGTCGCCATCGGTGACCGGCGTCAGCCGCAAGGTTGCGACGTAGTTCTCGACGCCCATCGGCGATTCCAGGATCGAATAGGTGCAGAACATGTCGTAGTCGGAGAGGCCGAGCAGCTTCTCCCGGATCCGGTCACCGTTGCGGAGGCGAAAGTCCCTGACGCAGCCGATCTTGTCGGAGGGCTCGCCGCCCTCGATCCGGCTTTCCGCGATCGCGGGATGCCAGTTCGGCAGCCCGTTGAAATCGCGCACGCGAGCCCAGACCCGGTCATTGCGGGCATTGACGACGGTCGAGACGTAAACCCGTGCCATGGTGTCAGCTCAGTCCTTCTTGCGCGGCGTGCGCTCAGGGCGCGCCGGCTCGCCGCCGCCCTCGGTTGCTGCCGGCTTGGGATCGCCGCCGCCCTTGCGTGCGGAGTCCTTGATACCCTGCATGTCGCGGGCCTCGCGGATCAGGCCGGGCATTTTGGCGAGGCTGCCGCCCTCGACGCCGATGTCCGACAGGATCGAGTCGATCAGTGGCGCCTGCACGCGGTAGCGCAGTGCCGAATCGATCACCTCGTCGGTGGCGCTGCGCGAGGTGCCGTTGCCATGTCCGTTGCCGTTGAGGCCGTCGACCTGGAGGATGCGGATGCCCTCGATCTTCTCCATCGGCTTGACGCTCTCGCGCACGATGCCCTCGATGCGGTCGAGCAGCTTGCGGCGGAACAGCGAGTAGCGCGCCTGGTCGGTCAAGACATTCTCGGCCTCGTTGAGCAATCGCTGCGCCTCGGCCTCGACCGCGGCGCGGACGCGTTCGGCTTCGGCAGCGATCCTGGTCTCCTCGGCCTGCTTCTCGGCCAGCAGCACCTCGACCGTCTTGCGCCGCTTGGCGATCTCGCTTTCGCGCGCGGTGACGACGCGCTCGGCCGCTTCGGTGGCGCGGATCCGTGCGTCCTCTGCCGCAGCGCGCGCCGCGGATTCCTCCAGCGACTTCTGATGCAGCGCGATGGCTTTCTCCATCAGCGCGGTCTCGACGTCCTTCTCGCGGTTGACCTCGAGCTTGCGCAGCTCGCGTTCTCGGCCGATGCGGGCCTCGTCCAGACCCCGGTCCGATGCGATCCGGGCGCGTTCGACCTCCTCGCGCGCGGCGATCTCGGCCTCCTGCAGCGACTGGTTGCGGGCGACTTCGAGCTGCTCGATCGCGCGGCGCCGCGCGATCCGGGCTGCCTCGAGCGCCTGCTCGCGCGAGACGTCTGTCGTGTCGACCTCCTTGCGCGCCACAATCTCGGCCTGCCGCACCTGCCGGTCGGCATCGATCCGCTCCGAGCGCTTGGCGGCGAGCGCGATGACGCGCTCCTCGTCGGCGAGCTCGATCGTCTTCTTCTGGTCGATGTTGAGCACTTCGCGGGTACGCGAGGAGGCGATCCGCTCGCTTTCCAGCGCCAGCTCGACATCGATGCGCTGCCGCTCGATCGCGTCGCGGCGCTTCAGCTCGGCGGCCTCGATCGCTTCGGTGCGTTCGATCTCGAGCCCGCGGGTCTCGCGCTCGGCGCGGATGCGCTGCGCGGCGACCGACTTCTCCTGCGAGATCCGCGCGGCCTCGATCGCTTCGCGCGAGGCGATGTCGGCTTCCTCGATCGCGCGGGTGCGCGCGATTTCGAGCGCGCGGACGTGCTCTTCCTGGGCGATCCGCGACGCCTCGGTGGCCTCGCGGGCGCTGATGCCGGCGATCTCGACGGCCTGGTTGCGCTCGATCTCGAGCTTGCGGGTGGTGTGGTCGGCGGCGATGCGCTCGGCCGCCAGTGTCTTCTCGCGGGCAATGCGGGCGGCCTCAACCGCCTTCTGCGCCTCGATCTCGGCTTCCTGGATGGTGCGCACCTGCTGGATTTCCAGTGCGCGCGTGCGCTCATCCGAGGAGATGCGCTCGACATTGACCGTCATGGTCTGGGCGATGCGCGCCTTCTCGGTGGCCTCGCGGGCGGCGATCTCGGCCTCGTCGACGGCTCGGCTGCGCTCGATCTCGCGGCGGCGGGTCTCTTCCTCATTGGCGATGCGGGCGTCGGTGACGACGCGATCCTGCTGGATGCGCGCCTTCTCGATCGCTTCGCGGGCGGCGATCTCGGCCTCCTCGACCGTGCGCATCCGCTCGATCTCGCGCTGGCGGACTTCGCGCTCGGACGCGATGCGCGTGGTGTCGACCGAACGCTGGTTGGCGATCCGGACCTTCTCGATTTCCTCGCGGGCCAGCAGCTCCTTTTCCTCGACCGCGCGGGTCCGTTCGATCTCCTTGTGCCTGGTCTCGCGCTCCGAGGCGATCCGGGCTTCGGTGATCGCCTGCTCATTGGCGATGCGCGCCTTCTCGATGGCTTCGCGGGCGGCGATCTGGGCCTGCTCCGACTCGGTCTCGCGCAGCGCGCGCTCGCGGGCGACCTCGGTGCGCTGCAGGGCGCGGCGCATCTCGATGTCGCGCTCCTGCTCGAGGCGGGCGGTCTCGCTCTCGCGCTCGATCTCCAGCGCCTGCCGCTCGGCTTCCAGATTGCGGGAGCGGATCTTGATCATCGAGTCCTGCTCGATATCGTTGCGCAGCTTGCGCTTGGCCTCGATGTCCTCCATCAGGCGGGTCAAGCCTTCGGCGTCGAACCGGTTCGAGGGATTGAAATATTCGAGGTCGGTCTGGTCGAGATCGGTGATCGCGACCGACTCCAGCTCAAGGCCGTTCTGCGCCAGCGCCTCCGCGGCATTGGCCTTGACCCGCGCGACATAGTCGCCACGCTGCTCGTGCATCTGCTCCATCGTCATTTCCGAGGCGACCGAGCGGATCGCGGAGATGAACTTGCCGGAGAGCAGGGTGTGGAGCTGCCCGGGCTCCATGGTGCGGCGGCCGAGCGTAGCGGCGGCGATCGAGACCGCCTCGCGGGTCGGCTGGACCCGGACGTAGAAGTCGGCCTCGATGTCGACGCGCATGCGGTCGCGGGTGATCACCGCGTCCTGCCGCGAGCGCACGATCCCCATCGGCAGCACGTTCATGTTGACAGGCGTGTAGTCGTGGATGAACGGCAGCACGAAGGCGCCGCCATTGATCACCACGCGCTCGCCCATGAAACCGGTGCGGACGAAGGAGACCTCCTTCGACGAGCGATGGTACAGCCAGTTCACGACATAGACGATGATGACGATCGCGACGATTGCGACGATGAGCCAGAGGATCAATTCACCGACCAGCATCCCCGACATCTCTTCCTCCCTTGGTCACGGCGGCTCTAGCGCGCGCCGATCGCCTTGAATTTGCGAACCTGTTCCGTCAGCGCCCGTTCCACCGGGAGGCGCTCCATCGAGGAGGCTCCGTAGAAGCCGTGGCAGTTGCGGGTTTGCTTTATGATGAAATCGGCATCCGCCGGGTCCGCGATCGGACCGCCATGCGCGAGCACGATGATCTTGGAGTTGACGCTGAGCGCGGCCTCGGCCCAGGCCTCGATGCGGGCAGGGCAGTCCTCGAGCTTCAAGGCGGTCTGCGCGCCGATCGTGCCGCCGGTGGTCAGGCCCATGTGGCAGACGATGATGTCGGCGCCGGCGATCGCCATCGCGGTCGCCTCCTGCTCGCTGAACACATAGGGCGTGGTCAGCATGTTCTTGTCATGCGCCTTCGCGATCATGTCGATCTCGAGCGCGTAGGACATGCCGGTTTCTTCAAGGTTGGCGCGGAAGGTGCCGTCGATCAGGCCGACGGTCGGGAAGTTCTGCACGCCGGCGAAGCCGAGCGCCTTGAGCTGGTCGAGGAACACATCCATGTCGCGGAACGGGTCGGTGCCGTTGACGCCGGCGAGCACCGGCGTGTTGGTCACGACCGGCAAGACCTCGCCGGCCATTTCGACGACGATGGCGTTGGCATCGCCATAGGGCATGAGGCCGGCGAGCGAACCGCGGCCGGCCATGCGGTAACGGCCGGAATTGTAGATCACGATCAGGTCGACGCCGCCGGCCTCCTCGCATTTCGCCGACAGTCCGGTGCCGGCGCCACCGCCGACGATCGGCTCGCCGCGTGCGATCATGGCGTGAAACTTCTTCAACAGCGCCGCGCGTTCAAACCTGGCCATGGGTCACCTCGCCACTCTCCGCCGACCACCGGCGCGTCCGAGCAGCGGACGAAATGCGCTGACGACGGCGGCGGTGAACTCGGGATCGTTGATGTTGCGCTTGACGCGGATGATCTGCCGGTTGCCGGTCTGGCGCACGGTGCGCTCCAGCGCGCGGAACAGCGCAGCGTCCGCGTCCGGGTCCCAGAACGGCTGGCCCGGCGCATCGAGCGCCGAGACGCCGCCCTCGGCCAGGAAGAAGCGCACCGGTCCGTCCATCTGGTTGAGCCGCTCGCCGATCCAGCGGCCGATGCGCTCGTTCTCTTCCGGCGTGGTCCGCATCAACGTGACCTGCGGATTGTGGACATGGAATTTGCGCTGCCGGTAGCGCTCCGGGATCGTCTCGGGCGCGCCGAAGTTGACCATGTCCAGCGCGCCGACCGAGCCGACATAGGGAACGCGGCTGCGGATGATGGCGCCGAAACGATCCTCGGTCGCGGGGAACACGCCGCCCATCAGCAGGTCGCAGACCTCGGTCGTGGTGAGATCGATGACGCCGGCGAGCTGGCCGGACTCGACCAGCTTCTCCATCGAGCGGCCGCCGACACCGGTGGCGTGGAACACGAGGCACTCGAAATCCTCGCGCAGCTCGGCCGCGATCTTCTGCACCGCCGGCGTGGTGACGCCGAACATGGTGATGCCGATGGAGGGAAGCTGCGTGCCTGTGTCACGTTGCTTGCTCGTCTGTTCGTCGAGCCGCGCCCTGACCATGCCGACCAGCGCATGGGCGCCGTTACCGAGCACCGTGCGCGAGATCGAGTTGAGGCCCTGCACGTCGGTCACCGAATACATCATGGTGATGTCGGCAGGGCCGACATAGGGGCCGACGTCGCCTGATGCGACCGAGGAGATGATGAGTTTTGGCACGCCGACCGGAAGCGCGCGCATGCCCGGCGCGACCAGCGACGCGCCGCCGGAGCCGCCGGCGGAGATGATGCCGGCGATATTGCCCTGGCGCCGTAGCCAGCGCTCGAACGCGTCCGACATCGCCGTGACCGAAGCGCCGCGATCGGAGCCGAACACACCAGCGCCACCGCGGCCATGGTTCAGCGCGATCTCCTGCGCGGTGACGTCGCAACTCGCCGCCTTGCCGCTGGTCGAGACGTCGACCAGCCGGGTGCGCAGACCGCTGCCGGCAATGATGTCGCGGATGAAGCGCAGCTCCGCACTCTTGGTGTCGAGCGTGCCGACGACCAGCACGACGGGCGGCCCCGATGCTTTCGACGTTGCGGGTTCGCGCCGCGTGCGGGTGGCCTCTTCAAGCCGTGTCACTCCGGCGGACTGCGTCCGCGCGGCGGCCTCGATGCGGGCGATCGGCACCGGCTGCGACCAGCGCGTCGGCAGCACGGGATTGGAGACGTAGACTCGGACCGGCCCCTTGCGTTCCGGCTGCGGCGACGCACCGGCGGCTTCGGCTTTCGCCGGCGTCGCGTCGGCATCGGTCTCATCCGAGCCATGGGTGCCGACGCCGAGCAACCGCTGCTGCAACTCGCGGTCGGTCGCAAGACGCGCGGAGTCGATGATGCGATTGATGCGGCCATTGACCATGATGGCGACGTTGCGCGACACCGCCGTCGCGACGCCGATGTTCTGCTCGATGACCAGAACGGAGATGTCGCCTTCGTCGCCGAGGCGCAGCAGCATCTCCTCGACCTGGGCGACGATCACGGGCGCAAGACCCTCGGTCGGCTCGTCCATGATCAGGAGCTGCGGATTGGTCAGCAATGCGCGGGAGATCGCCAGCATCTGCTGCTCGCCGCCGGAGAGCTGGTTGCCGCCGTTGGTCTTGCGCTCGGCGAGGCGCGGAAAGGTGTCGTAGATGCGCTCGATGGTCCAGGCACCCCGGCGCAGGCCGCCGGCCAGCGCAAGATGTTCGTCGACCGTCAGCGATCGCCACAGGCGGCGGCCTTGCGGCACGTAGCCGACGCCGAGCCGGGCGATCCGCGCCGGATTCAGCCGCGTGACCTCCTCGCCGCGGATCCGGATCGAGCCGCCGCTGGCGCGGACCAGCCCCATGATCGCCTTGCACAGCGTGGTCTTGCCCATGCCGTTGCGGCCGACCACCGAGAACACGCCGGAGTCCAGCGTGAGATCGACGCCCTGCAGCGCGTGGGAATGGCCGTAATAGACGTCGAGGCCCTTGACCTCGAGCGCCGGCGCGGCGCGGCGGTCATTCATGGCCGCCTCCGAGATAAAGCTCCTGCACCTCGGGATCGGATTCGATCTCGCGCGGCAGGCCTTCCTTGAAGATGCGGCCATTGTGCATCATCGTCACGCTCTCGACGACGCGCAGCGCGACGTCCATGTCGTGCTCGATGATGATGTAGCCGATATGCGCCGGCAGCGAGGTCAGGATCTCGATCAGCTCGCGCCGCTCGGTCGGCGACAGCCCGGCCGCCGGCTCGTCGAACAGGATGAAGCGCGGCGCGCCGGCCAGCGCCAGCGCGATCTCGAGCTGGCGCTGCTGGCCGTGCGCGAGTTCGGCGACGCGCTGGTCCTTCACGCCGGCGAGATGCACGGCCTGCACCAGCGTTTCGGTCGCGTGCATCAGCGCGTCGTTCTGTCCCGGGCGCAGCAACGAGAAGCGGCCGCGCGAGACGCCGCGGCAGGCGAGGTAGACGTTGTCCTGCACGGTGAGGCCGGGGAACAGCGCCGAGATCTGGTAGGTGCGGCGCAAGCCGCGGCGGATGCGCTCATAGGGCGGGAACTGGGTGATGTCCTCGCCGAAGAAGCGGATGGTGCCGGAGGAGGGCGGGAAGTCGCCGGTGATGCAGTTGAACAGTGTGGTCTTGCCGGCGCCGTTCGAGCCGAGCACCGCGCGGCGTTCGCCGGGGCGCACGGTGATGGTGACGTCGGTCAACGCCGCCAGCGCGCCGAACAGCCGGGTCACGCCGCGCAGTTCCAGCGCGGCACCGGCGCCGACCACGGACAGCCGCTGCGCGACACTATCCATGGCGGCCTCCGCCCGAACGTTGCGTCGCGGATGCGTGGCGCCGCCGCCAGCGTTCCCACAGCCCGATCACGCCGTCGGACGACCAGAACACGATGGCGAGGAAGCCGAGTCCGATCAGCAGCCGGAAGCGGTTGCCGTCGAGGCCGAACTTGATCAGCACGTCGAGCGCGAAGGTGCGCAGCAGGACGAAGATCAGCGCGCCGATGAACGGGCCGATCGGCCGCGTGATGCCGCCGACCACGGCGATGATCAGCACATCGATGCAGGCGCCGACGCTGACCGAGCCAGGCGAGATCTGCCGGTAGTTCCAGACCTGCAGCACGCCGCCGAGCGCGGCGATGAAGGCGGCGAAGGCGTAGGCCGCGATGCGGTGCGCATTGGGATTGAAGCCGAGCGCAGCCATGCGGCGGGAATTGTCGCGCACGCCCTGCAGCGCGAGGCCGAACGGCGCGCGCGAGACATACTGGACCGCGAAATAGCAGATCGCAGCGACGCCGAGCGTCACATAGTAGAAGGCGATGTCGCTGCGCCAGTCGACGCCCCAGAAATGCGGCGTCGCGACCGTGTTGATGCCGGTGTGGCCGTTGAAGATCGCCCAGTTCTGGTTGGTGAAGTAGTAGAACGCCGCGCCGATCGCGAGCGTGATCATGATGGTGTAGATGCCCTCGGTGCGCACCGCGAGCGCGCCGCCGAGCGTGCCGAACAGCGTCGCCAGCGCCAGCGCCATCGGCGTTGCCAGCCACCACGGCCAGCCGAGGCTGATATTGGCGTTGCCGCTGATGCCGAACACCGCGACCATGTAGCCGGCGAAGCCCGCGATGGTGAGCTGCATCAGGCTGACCATGCCGCCATAGCCGGCGAGGAACATCAGGCTGAGCGCGATGATGCCGAGGATCAGCGTGGTGGCGAAGATCTCGATCAGGAAGAAGCCGTTGGCGACCAGCGGCATGATCACGAGGATCAGCGCCACCAGCCAGGCCGCAGGGTTCTGGAATTCCGGCCAGGCGCGGATCAGCGCGCGGCGGGCCGTGCTGGTGGACGGATCGGGGCGGAACTGGGTGCTCTGCAGCAACGACATCTCATCGCCTCGCCAGCAGGCCCTGCGGCCGCAGCGCCAGCACCAGCACCATGATCAGGAAGGTGACGACGATGGCGTAGGTCGGGATGTAGACCGAGCCGAGCTGCTCGGCGAGGCCGATGATGACGGCGCCGAGCGCGGCGCCCGGGATCGAGCCCATGCCGCCGACGATCACGACCACGAGCGAGGCGAGCAGGAAGCGGGTGTCCTCGCCAGGCGACAACGACTGGAAGGTGCCGCCGACCACGCCGGCGATGCCGGCAAGCCCCGCGCCGAGCGCGAACACCAGCACGAACACCAGCTGGATCCGCACCCCGGTCGCGGCCAGGATGTCGCGGTCGTCGACCCCGGCGCGCACGATCATGCCGATCCGCGTCCGATTCAGCGCCAGCCACATCGCGATCCCGATCGCGACGGAGGCCAGGAAGATCACCAGCCGCACCAGCGGGTATTGCAGATAGACCGGCTCGCCGGATGATTTGATCGCGGTGAGCAGCGGCAGTTGTACCGGGCCGATCAGCCAGCTCGGGGTCTGGACCTGGTAGAAGTCGCCGCCGAACACCCACAGCATCAGGTCGGCGAACACGATCGAGAGCCCGATCGTCACCATGGTCTGCCGGAGGTCCTGTCCCTCCATGCGGCGGAACACGACGAGCTGCAGGATCACGCCGACCAGCGCCACCGCGATGAAGGCGACGATGAAGGAGAGGATCCAGGAGCCGGTCCAGGTGCTGACCGCATAGCCGATATAGCCGCCGAACAGGTAGAGCGAGCCGTGCGCGAGGTTGACGTTGCGCATCAGGCCGAAGATCAGCGTGAAGCCGCTTGCGACCAGGAAATACAGCCCGCCGAGCGTGATGCCGTTCAGCACGGCATTGAGGAACACGCGCTTGCGGCCGATCGCGGCTTCCAGCCCCGGCGGCCAGATCGCGAACACCAGCCACGCGAGCACCGCGACCGCGATGATCACGATCAGCGCCCAGGCCGGATGGCGTTCGATGAACCTGGCCATCTCCGTCGCGTTCCCTCAACTGGTCGCGACCGTCTGCCGGGCCGCGTGTCCGATATCCTATCGAGGGCGAAGGCGCCGGATTTGATCGAGAGTATCTTTTATCGTCTGGCGGGAACTCCTTTCATGGCCGCAACACCTTGGCGGCGCGGCGATAGTCGGTCGGGGCCATGCCGACATTGGCGGCGAAGAAGCGGGTGAAGCCGCTCTGCGAGGAGAAGCCGAGATCGAAGCCGATGTCGGCGATCGGCGCCTCGGTCGCGACCAGCGCATCCAGCGCCTGCTCCATGATCAGCGTGTTCATGTAGAGGTGAGGGGTGACGCCGGTCTGCGTCCGGAACAGCCGATAGAAATGCGGCCGCGACAGCCCCGCCTCGCGCGCGATCGCGTCGAGCTCGATCTCGGCGCCCGGGCTTTCCGACATCAGCTTGATCGATTTGCGGACCCGGAAGTCGGTCACCGCGGCGGCGGCGGGCGCGCCCTCGGTCGCCTGCCAGCTTTCCTCGTAGCAGGAATCGATCAGCTGCCTGAGCTCGCAATCCAGGCTGCGCAGCGATGGCGCGCCGCACACCAGCGCTGCGGTGCGGCGGATCAGCCGGTCGAGCGCCTCGGTGCGCGGAAAGAAGGTGCGGCCGAACCGCATGGCCTGCGCATTCGCCCCCTGCGGCGCGAACCATTCGGCATTGACATAGAGCACGAAGAAGATCGCGCCATGGTCCATGTCGGTCGGCAGGAAATTGTGCGGTTCCCACGGGTTGACCGCGACCACGGTGTCGTCCTTGAGCAGCAGGCGCTGCTCGGCGACGTCGATCTGCGCCGGCGTGCCGCCGACATGAAAGATCAAATGCCCTTCGCGGTGCGCATGCACGTTGAAGGGACGGTTCAACTGATAGACCGTCGCGCGACCGAACCGGCCGTGGAAGACGGCAAGCGCCCTGCTCATGCCTCCACTCCCGCGGGATGTTCTTGTCTTTTCGACAAGCGTTCATCATCCGCCCGCGGAAAGCAAGGGCGAGCAGGGCTCTCGATGCAACCGCGCGCCCCGGTCACGGCTGGCTTGCTCGCACTTGCAACAAATACGTCAGTACTTCTTGCACTCCGGAACCGTGCGGCTCGGCAGGCCGATCTTGGCGAACACGGCCGGATCGTAGCCCAGCGTCTGGTTGACGTTCGGGATCACCTTCACGACCTTGGAGAACAGCGCGCCCTTGCCGTCATCGACCACCTCGGTGACGAAATTGGTGCCGATCGCCTGGCGGTTGGCATCGAGCTTGATCTTGCCGTTCGGCGCATCGATCTCGATCTTGGCCAGCGCGTCCTTCAGCTTGGCCTGGTTGTTGGAGAGATCGCCATTGACCTGTCGCAGCGCCAGGATCAGCGCCATGGTCGAGCCGTAATAGTTGGTGGCGAGGAGCGACGGGCTCGGGAAGCGTTTGCTCTCCGGGAACGAGTCCTGGTAGGCCTTCACGAATTTCTGCCAGTTCGGATCCTCCCAGGTATCGGCCTGGCCGCTGGCTGCGATGGTGCCGATCAGCGCGTTCTTGGCGCTGCCCTTTGACGACAGGATGGTCTGGTCGATCATGATCGAGCCGCCCATCAGATGCGCCTTGCCGCCGGCCTGCTGATACTGGTTGAGGAAGTTGACGGCGTCGGCGCCGCCGAGGCCGAGATAGATCGCATCGACATCGTCGGGCAGCGCCGCGATGACGGAAGCAAAATCCTTGGTGCCGAGCGGCACCCATTGCCGGTTGGTGACCTGGCCGCCGGCGGCGCAGAACTCCAGCACCAGGCCGAACACCTGGGTGTAGATGAAGGAGTAGTCCTCGCCGACGGTCGCGATCTTGCGATAGCCCTTGGTCTCATAGGCGTATTTGCCGAGGCCGACCTGCCATTGCGCGCCGTCCATGTTGTAGCGGAAGAAGTTCGGCGCCGGATCGACATAGGTCGTCTCCTGCGCGCCGGAGGCGGCGTTGACGAAGGTCAGTTCGGGGTGGGTTTTTGCAAAATTCTTCACCGCGATGCCTTCGTCGCCGGACAGCGGCGAGAGCAGAATCTGCACCTTGTCCTGCTCGATCAGCTTGCGCACCGCGCGCACCGCGGAGTCCGGCGTCGCGTCGGTCGAGGCGACGACGAAGTCGAGCTCCTTGTCTCCGATCTTCTTGCCGAGCACGTTGAGCGCGGTCTGGAAGCCGCGCATGCCGTCCTCGCCGAGCACCGTATAGGTGCCCTCGAGCGTGGCGGTGACGCCGACCTTGATCTTCTCCTGGGCGAACGCCGTGCCCGAAAGCAACAGGCTGCTCAACGCAATCAGTCCCAAACTGCCCTTCAACATCGCTTCCTCCCTCTGTGTTGTCGCCGGAATCCACCTGGCCTTGCATTTGGGGTACGAAGGCCGATCGGCGTCCGGTTGTTGCCCGCAAAGCTAGCCGAAGGCGGGCGCGGCGCGGATGTCGTCGCTGCCATGTGGCTTAACGGGCAGTCTCATTTTGATTGTTGCGCCGCAGCGCGGTTCGCGGCGCAATGTCGCGGTGGCGTGTTCGGTCTTGTTCGGTGTCATCACCCGCGAAAGCGGGTGATCCAGTATTCCAGGGGCAGTTGTTGTTGAGCCGATGGGCCGCGGCGTACTGGATCGCCCGGTCCCGTCTACGCCAAGGCTTCGACGAGGCAAGCAGTCCGTGGCGCGCCGAAGCTTTAGCGGAGGCGGCGAGCCGGGCGACGACAGTTGAGGATAAGGACGCAGCTTCGCATTCTCGCGACATGATTGCCCGAGCTTTGATCGTCGTTTCGCCGCCCTGAAATCAGAGGGCGCAGGGAAAGCCGGGTGCCGATCGCACCCATGGGTCCCGCGTAATAAAAAACGCGGGAGGTAGGACCACAGGTGTAACCGGAAACAACCCGGCTTTCCCTGCGCGATGGTTTTACGGCTTATACGTGCTCGCCCCGGTGAGACTGGGCTTGTTTGTCACCGTCGCCGCGAAACGCTGTCGCATCTCGCGGGAGACACCTGCCGCTAGGGCGTCAGGTCTGCACGACTTCGCCGTCCGCCGCATCGTGCACGTCGTCAGTGCGCAAGCAGCGTCCACCGCATCTCACCGCAACACTCCTGACGATGCGCAGCGCCCCTCGATCGGGTGAGATGCGCCTATTGAACATCTGAGTTGGGTGGCTTGTCAAGACAAATTCGGAAAAAACGAATAAATGGGATCGTGCGGTATATGTGTCGTACTCGCAACGTCACCAGAGTTTCGTCGATCGGTGGGCCCGTTCGTGCTTCACAGCCTGGCAAATTCCCGGTCTAATCATGGCGGACCTGAGATGACTATTTTTATCGCAGAGACGTTCATTTGAGACCAGGTTCAAGAGGTCGCTGACCAGCGCCAGCGGCCTCTTCGTGCTGCATCATTGATTGCGAAGGGCTGTCCGATGCCGGTGCAGGTATGGGCCGTTGCGGCGTCGATCGGTTGGACGGCCGTGGTGGGCGTGACGCTGCTCTACATTATCTTCGGGCCTGGCTAGCGCCAGGAGGGCGCGCCTTACTTCGCGCTTGCCTACTTCAGCGCTTGCCTACTTGGGCGCTTGCAGTCCTTTCGACGCGGCCCAGTCGTCCAGATGCGAGGCCGTATCGGCCCGCCGCGCCTTCTTCAGAAGCGCGTCACGTTCTGCGCCGGGAGAGAGCTTCGCCGCTTCCGCGCGCGCCGCTTCGGCGAACGCGGCGAGCCGTTGCTGAAGGGATTCTGTCTGCGTAAACCGCCGTCGTTTCATGTTTTGGACTCCCTGTGGAGTGGGCGGGAGCGCAACCGGCGTTCTCATCACCGATAGAAGCCAGGGTTGTGCGGTGATGGAACCATTATGGCGGGTCACCATGGAAAGGTATGTCCAATAGTGAACACAGCGCGAGGGTTCTTCGTCGGTTAGTTTCTGAACCGATCGTACCCGAAGACGCATTTCGCCCGGAAGATCGTGCCACGCTCGTCTCTGACGCTCACTGAAAGTTCGCGGTCCGATTTGGCGCCAACAGCGGCCAGCGTGTCTCTTGCGAAATCGGCGAGGGCAAGCGCTGCCTCTTCCTGCGCCTCCATGACGTTGCGCAGGTCTATCCCTTCCTGGTCCAGGGAAGCTGCCTCATCGTCTCGAAAATCGAAATAGTACCGGGGCATGAACCATAAACAGGTGATGTCGCGTACCGTTCCAATCGAAGTCAGGCTGGTGCCGAGACGTCGCGCCGACATCGCCGCCGCTACGGCATGTGGTGGCCGGCCGCCTGACCGCCGTCGACGTGCAGCACTTCGCCGGTGACGAACCCCGCGCCGTCGAGATAAAGCACCGCGTCGACGACGTCGGATATCTCGCCCATCCGGCCGACCGGGTGCAGCGCGGCCAGCGCCGGATGCGCCTCGCTCGGGTGCATCGGGGTCTTGATGATCCCGGGCGACACCGCGTTGACGCGAATGCCGCTGCTTGCATATTCGATGGCGAGCGCGCGGGTCGCGGCGTTCAGCCCGCCCTTGGTGAGCGAGGCGAGGGCGGCCGGCACGCTGCTCATCGGCTGGTCGACCAGGCTTGTCGTGATCGTGACGACGTGGCCGTGGCCCTGCTTGCTCATCAGTTCCAGCGCACGCTGGGTCATGTGGAAGAAGCCGGTCACGTTGGTCGAGATGTAGCTCGCATAGTCGTCCTGCGAGTAGGCCGTGAACGGCTTGGCCATGAAGATGCCGGCGTTGTTGACCAGCGTGTCGACGCGGCCGAAACGATCCAGCGCCGCCTTGAACACCTGCTCCGCCGTCTGGGGCGCGCCGACGTCGCCTGGCACCGCAACGAGATCCGCGTCGGCGCCCGGCTTGATCGAGCGCGATGTCGCGACGACCCGGCAGCCTCGATCCCTGAAGGCTTGAACGAGGCCGGCGCCGATCCCCTGCGATGCACCGGTGATGACCGCGACTTTGCGCTCCGTGCTCATGATCGCACTCCTCTTAAAATCCGGGCTACGCCGCGCCGCTCGCCGCGAGCGGGTTGTAGTCGTTGCTTCTCAACATCGTGTGCAGTTGCCGGCGCCGGATGCCGAGATTGCCGCCGTCGAAGATCGGCAGCGCGAGTGCGTCCTGGAGCAGCCGGCCGAACGGCGCTTCGTGGTCGTAGCTGTCGATGCCGACCACCCGCATCAGATCGGTGATGACCCGCACGGCAGCCTCCGAGCCGAAGATCTTGGCCTGCACCGAAAGCTCCTCGGCGGCCGGCGACTGGGTGTCGAGGGCGTGGCAGGCGCGCCAGCTGAGCGTGCGCGCCGCCTCGATCGTGGTCTTGGCATCGGCGAGCGCGTATCCGACCGCCTGATGCTCGATGATTGGGTGAACGCCGCCGCGCTTTTCGCTGCGGGCAAAATCAAGTGCAAACGAAAAGGCCGCGCGCATCAGCGCGACGCCGAAGATCCCGACCAGCGCCGCGGTGCCGGTGAACGCGGCTGCGGTCAGCGCGAGACCTGCACCCTGCTGGCCGAGCAGATTGTGCTGCGGCGTCGTGACATTGTTGAGCCCGAACTGCGGGACCAGATGCGCCCGATGCCCGATACTGTCGATCGCGCGTTCGAACACCAGCCCGCTCACCGGTCCCTGCACGGCAATGATCGAGATCGCGGCGTCCGGCGCGGCTGCCGGATCGGTCCGGCACACGATGGTCAAGAGATCGGCGCCCTCGCGATTCCAGCCGGTGGCCGAGGACACCCATTTCTTGCGGCCGTTGATCAGCCAGTTGGCGCCCTCGCGCCGCGCCGTGGTGCGGACGCCCTCGCCGGGCGGCGGCGAGGCGGCGTTGGCGCTGCCGCCGGGCTCGCTGGAGCAGAATGCGGCCAGCGGCGCGCCGCTGGTCTTCAGGAACGGGGCCAGCAGCCGCTGGGATTGCTCCGGCGTGCCGCCGAGCAGCAGCGGCAGCAGGCCGAGCACGCTGCCGAGCATGGTGAGCGTCACGCTCGGGTTCACGCTGTAGAATTCTTCGGCGAGGATCGCCATGTCAATCATGCCGGCATTGTCGCCGCCGGCCGGCGCCGGAATGCACTTGCGCAAATAGCCGGCCGCCACCATCGCCTCGTAGGTCGGTTTGGTCGCGAGAAACCGCTGCTCCGGCGTTGCCAGCAACTCGGCCGACCTGGCCTCGGCCAGCACCTCCCGGGCGAATTTGCGGGAGGTGAGTTGCAGCTCGCGCTGCTGCGCCGTGAGCGTGAAATCGATCGCCATGCCAATGCCCTCCGTGTCGGCAACTTGGGCAATGGCTATCGTGGTGAGGTCGGGAAATCTTGGACCGCAGCGCCAGATTTCTTGGCGCGGAGTGAACCGGAGTGATGTGGCAGAGCTGCTGCGCGGCAACACGGATCGGTTGGTGCCTGTCGGAACAGACGTCTTTCCATAGCCAGGGATGTCGCGTAATTTTGCGGCGAGCTACCGAGACGAGAGTGCCGAAGCCCCGTTTGGACGAACCGGTAGCGCGCATGCCGTCGGCAGGCATCGGCAGCCTTTCAGCAGGCCTCGCTTTTTCTGGTCTGACGCAGCTTTATTTTAGGGAGATTGGCCATGAGAGCTCTATTTGCGAGCGCAGGTTTGGCGCTGTCGTTGGCTTTGGCGGCACCGGGTGCCAGTGCTCAGGAGGCGCCCGAATGGATGAAGCAGACACTTCCTGACCAGGCATTCAAGGCGCACTGGGACGAACAGCAGGCCGTGATGAATCCAACCGGTGCCTTGGATGGGAAAACCAAGCACCTCATTGGCCTCGCTGTGGCGGCACAGATTCCGTGTGAATATTGCGTCAACGGTCACACCAAAGCGGCAAAAGCCGCTGGTGCGACCGATGACCAAATCAAGGAGGCCATTGCGACCGCCGCGCTCGTCCGTTTCAACAGCACGATGCTGAATGGCTCGGACGGCGGCCGCGAGTGGTCTTCGCGGAAATAGGCTTGGTGCTGTAGGGAGTGAACCTACGAGCCTTCCAGGTCGCGAGATTCGCATCAAAATTTCGGATGCGCGCGGCGATGCATCGAGTACGTTCGTCGCGCTTCAGTGCGCGGCGGCGCGGCGGAATTCGCGCGGCGCGAGGCCGTTGCAGCGCTTGAACAGCCGGTTGAAATGCGAGATGTCGCGGAAGCCTGCGGCAAAGGCGATCTCGGCAATGGTCTTGCGGGCAGAGCTGCGGTCGAGCAGGGCACGCGTGCAGGCGGCGATCCGCTGCTCGTTGACGTGTTCGCCGACGGAGCGGCCGGTGGCTGCAAACAGGCGATGCACGTAGCGCTCGGAGCAGCGGAATTTTCTCGCCAGCGCGAGTGCGCCGAGCTCGGGGTCGTCGCTGTGGCGGGCGATATGGTCGAGCATGACAGACAGCAGCACCGGCACATGCACGCGCTCGGCCGATAGATCGGCGAGGATATCGGGGGCGTGCGCGATCAGCTCGGCGATGTGCGTGCCGAGCATCGCCGAGGTTGTCGCGGGTTGGCGGCCGCTCAGGCAGAGCTCGGCATAGCTCGCCAGCGTCCGCGACAGCGCGCGGCCGGTTTCGGTCGCGGACAGGCCGAGCCGGGGGCGATCGAACAGCGCCTCCGGCAACAGGCGCCGCGGCACCGCAAAGCAGAACAGCTCGAAGTGATACCGGTGCGCGATCTCGAACGGCTGCGTCGTATCGGCAACCGCAAGATCGCCGGGGGCAGAGATCTGCTCATGGCCGCGCTGCGAGGTGCGCCCCAGGCCTTCGAGCTGGAGGTTGACGAAGCAGACGTCGTCGCTGCTCGCAGCGATATGCGAGGCGAGCCGGTGCACGATGTGTCCGCTCGCCGTGACCCGCGATATCTGCAGCGGCGCGGCATCGACCTTGCAGATCGCGCCCGCAAAGGATTCTTCGGCAATCCTGCGCGGCTCCAGTCGCACGAAGGCGGCCGCGAGGTCGTCTGCCCAGCTGCCGAAGGGCTGATCCGGACGGACCGGCCTGGTCGACCATTCCATGTGCGCCTCGAACAGATCGTCACTGCGAAGGGCCCAGCCGGCGAAAGATATCGCCGGCCAAACCGGCGGTCAAATGCCGCCGGTGGTCTGATCCCCCTGCAATGAATGGCGCGTGCATGCCGGGAACGGCGACGTCACTTCGTGGTGTAGCCGCCGTTGACCGGGATGGTCTGGCCGGCCGCGCATCCACAACTAGGGCAATCGCATATGACCCTTCGGCGGCTGCGGAGGTAACTTGGCCTCGTGGTTCGAGACGCGCCGCAAGCGGCGCTCCTCACCATGAGGGTCTACTATTGTGCAGCAAAACAAGCCGTCGTCCTGAGAGGATGTGAAGCTTTGTCCTCATCCACTGTTGTCGTCGCCCGGCTCGACCGGGCGACCCAGTACGCCGCGACTTATCGGCTCAAGCACAGCCGTCTCTGGAATACTGGATCACCCGCATGCGCGGGTGATGACGCTGAGCAAGCCAATTCCGTCACCCTGTGAGGAGCCCGCCAGAGGCGGGCGTCTCGAAGGATGGCCGCAGGATGCTTCTCGGCAGCTCTGTCCGCACTGCCAGCATTTGTCGCGGCGGCCGCAAGTGTTTGCCGATTGGCTCACCGCGCTGCTGAAAGAGAAACTGCTCGCTGCAAGCGAGGGCGCGTACTCAAACCGGGATGTCAGCTTTCTATGGGCAAAGCGGACCCGCGCCCCCGAGCCTGGCGCTGTCGGCTTTTGATCCGGACCTCGCGATCCCCCCGCGCACGCGGGAAACGGATTTATGAGTACACGCCCCAGAACCTCTGCATGATGCCGGCGCAGGAGCCGCGGCGCATCATCGCTCGCTGTTAGCGGCGGGTCGGGATTGTCCTCGTTGCGCGCTTGCGCTCGACCTTGGGCTGAAAGAACAGGCGGGGTGCCACCGAGACCAGTCCGATGGTCATTCCGAGGAATGCCAGGAACGTATCGAGGTAATTGAACTCCATTTCAGTTGTCTCCATTCGTCTTGCACCGGGCTCGGCTTGATATTTGGCCCGGTGCAATGCGTTCGATGAGCTAGATATGGTGCGGTGCAAGGCTCGGTACAATGGTAAATATTGCTCTCGGAGCAATACTCTCAATGCTCCGCATCCAGACAGCAGGCCTTACTAGTCCTACTGCGTCACAAGCGCTGTTTCGGCCGATCCCGAGAGGCCGTGAACGAATCTGGCCGTCATTGCGAGCCAACGGGTCGCGCGAATGCGCGCCCGATGACAGGCTCCGCGAAGCAATCCATCGGCCCGCAAACGCGGTTGGATGGATTGCTTCGTCGCTTCAGCGCAAAATTGCTTTGCAATTTTGTCGCGAGCTCCTCGCAATGACGGCGGAGGCAGGATTATGACGCAGTAAGGCTAGAACTTCTGCGTGATGCCGGCGTAGAAGCCGCGGCGCGGGCCGTATTGCGGGGCGAACACGCCGATGCCGGAGCCGTCGCGGATCTGGTAGACGGTGTCGAACAGATTGACGACGTCGAAGCGCAGCGTGGTCGGCTTGTTCGGCGCGACGATGGTGAAGTCGTGCGAGACGCCGAGATTGACCTGCGTATAGGCCGGCACCGTGCCGGTGTTGGCGAAGCCGTCGCGCAGGCCCGAGCCGTAGATCATCGAGGCGCTGAACTTGGTGTCGTGCCATTGATACCAGCCGCCGACCGATGCGGTCAGCGTCTGGGCGTGGTCGGTGTTGACGTAATTGTTGGCGATATAGGCGAGCTCGTCCGGATCGAACAGATATTGGTTCGACACGACCTGGGTGGCGACTTGCCGTGCGATTGCGACATTGCCGTAGAGATGCAGATTGTCGTGGTCGTAGCGCGCTTTCAGCTCGACGCCTTCATTGGTGCCCTTGGCATAGTTGAAGGCGGTCAGGACATAGGCCTGGCCGAACTGACCGTCGTCGAGCAGGTCGGTCGCGATCTTGTAATAGGCGTCCATGCCGACCTCGAGGCCGGGGATCGCAGCAACTTTTTGCGTGACGCCGATGTCGAACACGTGCGAGCGCTCCGGTAGCACCGGATCATTGGCGGTGACGCCCGGTTGCGCCGTGGTGTTCTGCACCAGCGCGAGGTTGGTCGGCGCCGCCAGCACCTGCTCGGGCGGCGTGAAGTTGCGCGCATAGCCGGCATGGAAGGTTGTGCCATCGAAAGGCTTCCAGGTCAGGCTGATCCTGGGGCTCAGCTGGTTGGCATCGACATATTGCCACATCTGGTCGAAGCGCAGGCCCGCGTTGAGCGTCAGCTGGTTGGTGATCTTCCACTCGTCGGCGATGTAGGTGGAGAACAGGTATCCGGTCTTGGCGCTGGAATCGAACACCGAGAGCGGCGCATCGATCGGATTGCCGGAATCGTCGAGCGGCAGCACGGTCGAGCCGTTGTTGACCAGCGTGCGTTCGGCGCTGAACGACATGCCGAATTTCAGCGTGTGCGCGAAGCCGAGCCGGTAGGACGTGTCCTCCTGGATGCCGTTGACGAAGCTCTGGCGATAGACGTCGGAGGCGACGCCGTTGAAGACGAGGTCGCCGACCGGGTCGGGCATGAAGTGCAGCTGGCTGTAGCGGTTGAAATAGGCGACCTGGTAGTCGAAGCCGTCGCCGGATTTTTGATAGGCCACGACGTTGAACTGGTTGAACTCCCGCTGCCGCTCGTTGAGCAGTGCGGAATCGAAGTTGGAGACGCCGTAGGCGGTGAAGGCCGGCGGCTGCCCGGGATTGTTGGGGATCTGATAGTTGCCGTTGGAGACGCCGCCGATATAGGTCAGCCGGCTGGTCGAGTCGATCGCGGTCGAGACATAGGCAAAGCCTTTCTCCTGATCGGTGCGGTCGTGGATGGCGCTGTAGGCCGGCGTCGGGTTCTCGATGCCGACGTCGCTGCCGAAATAGCGGCCGGAGACGTAGTACTGCGTCTGTCCGACCGTGCCGCCATAGTCGACGCTGGTGGTGAAATTGCCGTGGCTGCCGCCATAGACGCTCACGCTGCCGGAATTGTTGAAGGCGTCGGTCTTGGTCTGGATGTCGAGCACGCCGGCGGTGCGCAGGCCGTATTGCGCGGGCAGCGCGCCGGTGATGAGCGCCATGCTGCCGACGATCCCGGTGTCGATGATCTGGCCGAAGGCGCCGACGCCGTCCGGCAGCATGATTCCGTTGATGCGGTATTGCATGGTTGGCGTGCTCGTTGCGGACATGCAGTTCGCCGCTGGCGGCCGAATCCTGCGATACGCCCGGCGCCTGCAGCAGCGCCTTGTCGAGCGTGGTGTTGGTGCCCTGCGGCAGTGACTGAAGGAACTGCTGGCTCATCTGATAGCTGCCGGCGCCGGTCGGCGCGAGCAGCGCGGCGCGCGCCTGGTCGAGCCGTTCGTTCTGGCCTGCGATGGCCTGCGCCTGGGTCTGCTCTGGAGATTCCGGCGTCGCCGAGACCGTGCCGGCTCGTCGCGCGCGGTGGCCGCCGCCGGCAGCTACGCGGGTGTTCGGCTTTTTTGGCCCTGATGGCGCGTTGTGGTGCTGCGGCGCCGTCACCGTGATGTCGGGCAGGGTGGTGGTCGGCGCCGTCGTCTGCGCGAATGCGGTGCCATTGATCCCGCAGGCGATCAGCGAAGCCGCACCGGCGGCCGCGTGTCGTCGGATAGTGCCTGACATATTGGTTCCCGATCTCATGAGGCCGCGATCCGATCCGTCCGAACAGGACGCGGTCGAGCCCGCCGTCGCTTTACGACGGCCCAATTCCGATTGATCAAACGCCAGCCGATCCATGGCCGCGTTCGACGTTCAGTCGTGCGGGGAATTCAGGCGACCGGAGGCGCGCGCGGCTGATAGTGGTGCCGGCCGATCTCGACCGGGGCCGCATAATTGTCGATCTGCCAACAGAGCAGACCGGCAGCATTCGGCAGTTGCAGCGGCGGCAATGCCGGTGCCGGTACGGCCGAATTGACCATCGCCACGACGGCGCAGATCGCGCAAAGATCCGCGGCCTGGTCGGAATCCGGATTCGAAGCTGGTGCGTTGCGCGAGGCGCGCTCGACATGCGCCGCGAACGACGTCGGCGCCAGCGCCGCTGCAATGGCGTGGAAATGCCCGAACGACAGCACGAACTGGATCGACAGCGCCAGCAGCGCGAGCCGAGCCCCATGCCTGATGTTCGAACGAAACCACTTCATGTCGACGCCATTCCCGCGTCGGGAGGTCACAAGACCTACGGATGGCAGCTGCGACGCGGTGTCGCACAGTTTCGAAAACGTGCTGGGCTGTCAATCCGCATTGCTGGGCGAGGTGATCAATTTCCAGGCGATCGGACGATTTTGCCACATCGCGGCCGGCACGGGACGCCGGTCCCCGACAGCAATGTTTCCGCGAGCGATCGCTCCATGGCGAGGGGCGCCAGCACTAGTCTGTTGCGTCCTGCTGGAGGTCGTGCGCTGGCATTCTCGACCTCAGAAGGGTATGATCGACAACCACATGACGGTAAGCTGATGTCCGCTTTCGTAAGCAAACTTGGCCTCGCAATTCCACTATTGGTGCTGTGCCTCGGCGGCCAGCAGGCCCATGCGCAGGCCGGCCCGGTGCGCTACTGGACGCCGGGCTCGCTGTTCGGCTTCGGCGGCAGCCTGGCGGACGGCCAGAAGGCGGACACCTACGGCAATTTTCCGGGTTTTGACGCGACCAGCGCGCAGGGCGGCGCCGCGTATCTGAACGGGCGGCCGGACGGCTGGTTCGTCGGCAGCGAAGGCGGTCGTGCCGGCTGGAGCGCGCTCGGCCAATCGGCGGCGTTCGGTTCGCTGGACTATCAGGGCGCGCAGGTCGGCTACAATTTCAAGGGTGTCGGCAACACGCCCGTGACCTTCTTCGCCGGCTTCGACAGCCTGAAATACAATCCGCCCGGCGCCGGCGGACCGGCGGCGCCGTTCAGCGGCAATCCCGGCGTCAACGCCGGCTATTCGGCGCGGGCGGGTGTCGAGTTCCGCCCGACCTCGAATGTCACCCTGTCGCTTGGGGCCAGCTTCACCCAGCAGGGGGCGGAGCGGATGGACAGCGACATTCATTCGCAATTGTTGCCCGGCCAGTCGGTCCTGTTCGGCGGCCGCTAGCTTCAAGCCTAGAACTTCGCCCTGATGCCGGCATAGGCGGCGAGCGGCATGCCGGGCACGAACGTGCGGGGATCGCTGAGCTGGGCCATCAGGTTGGTGACGCCGCGCGTCGTGCTGGCGAAGCCGCCGGTCTCGTAGAACGCGCCGCTCAGATAATAACGCTGGTTGAAAACGTTGTTGATCAGACCGAACACCTCGATGTTCGGGGTGATCTGATACGAGGTGTGCAGATTGACGACGGAATAGGCCGGGATCTTCGGGCTCTGGTTGGTGTCGTCATGGATGATCCACTGGCTGCCGACGACGTTGACGTCGGCGCCGACCTTCCACGCATCGGTGACGTTGTAGTCGACACCGGCCTTGACGCGGTGCGCGGGAATGCCCGGGATCTGGTCGCCCGGCTTGACGTTGACATAGGAGACATCCGAATTGTTCGGATCGGTTACCGCGTTCGGATTGTTCGGCGAGAACAGCGTGATCGCGCTTTGATAGGTCGCGTTGACATAGGTGTAGCTGGCGTAGGCGTTCCAGCGATTGACGCGGTAGTCGAGCTTGGCCTCGATGCCCTGCCGCAAGGTCTGCCCGGCATTCTGGAAGAAGCCGAAATTGTTGACGCCAAGCGGGCTCGCCACCTGGATGATGTCGTCGTCGGACAAGGTGCGGAACGCGCCCAGCCCCCAGCTCAGCATGCCGGTTCTGGCGTCGCGGCCCCAGCTGCCGCGCAGGCCGGCCTCGACGGTATGCGACACCACCTGCTTGAGCGGCGGATCGGCCACCAGGAAGCTGTCGATCATGCAGGGATGGTTGGGATCGGAGCAGCCGAGCTCGAGCGGCGTCGGTGCGCGGTTGGCTTCCGAATAGCCGGCATAGGCGGTGAGGTTCGGCGTGATTTTGTAGGTGCCGCCGATCACCGGGTTGAAGCGCTGGAAGTGGTTGCTGCTGTTGAGCAGGTCGTTGGTCCCGGTCTGGTCCTGCAGATCGATCTGGGCGAAGTTGAACCGTCCGCCGGCGGTGATCGAGAATTTGTCGGTCACGTCGAAGGTGTTGGTGAGATAGACGCCGGCATAGGTGTTGCTGGCGTGCAGGTCGACCGGGCTGAGGCCGGCGTCGGGCTGGTTGATGAAGATGCCGGTGCCGGTCACGAACAGGTTCTGGTCGACCGTGCCCAATTCGCTGCTGGCATTGAACTTGGTGAAGCCGTGGTCGACGCTGACGCCCATCACCACGTGGTTGTCGTGGCCGAACAGCTGGTCGGTGTTGGTGAGCTGCGCCGTGCCGCCGAAGCTCTTGGTGTCGACCCGGTTGCGGTCGAGCTCGCCAAGGAAGACGGTGCCGAGCGTATTGGGGACCGGCGGACCGCCGACCGGACCGTAGATCGGGTCATTGTCGTTGTTGCCGTCGATGCACAGGTTGCGCCCCCTGTTGCATCCTTCGACGTCGGTGCCGTTGCCGTCGACATGGGACTGCCAGAAGCCGCGGAAATAGGCGTTGCCCTGGAACGACCAGGTGTCCGAAATCGTATGGTTCAGCGTCGCGTTGACGAAGGCGAGCTGCAGCAGTGTCGATTGCGGCCAGGTGTAGACGCTCGACCAGCGCTGGTTGAGCATCTCGACCGGCGTCGCCGCGACATTGCCGAGCAGATTGTCGGCGCCGGTGAAGTTGATGTGGAATTCGGTCTGGTCGTTACGCGCGCCGATGTCGACATACATGCGGTTGACGTGCGAGGAATTGGCATAGTCGCGCCAGCCGCGGTCATAGGCGGATTCGAATGCTGCATAGGCCGAGATGTTGTCCTTCTGGCCGCCGGCCTGCACGCTGCCCTGCACGCGGCCGTAGGAGCCGCCGAACGTTTCAGCCTCGATACCTTGATAGGTAAAGCCGTTCTTCATCTGAATGCTGAGCGCGCCGCCGATTGCGTTGAGGCCGAACACCGGGTTGTTGGGAACCAGCGAAACCTGGTCGATGGCCTTCTCCGGGATGAAGTCCCAGTTGACCACGTCGCCCCAGGACTCGTTGATGCGCACACCGTTCTGATAGACCGCGATGCCCTGCGGCGTGCCCTGCACCGGCGAGGCGGTGAAGCCGCGATAGTCGAGACTGCGCTGAAACGGATTGCCGGTCTGATCGGTGAGCGTGACGCCGGGCAGCTTGCGGTTCACCGAGTCCAAAAAGTTGGTCGAATAGTTGCGGCTGAAATCCGCCGAGGTCAGCACTTCGGTGTTGGACGGGATCTTGTCGCGGTCGAGCAGGCTGGAGTCGCGGTCGGAGGGGCCGGGCATTCCGGTGCTGCCTTCCGGCGCCGCCGCGGTCTGCGCCGGCGCGGCGCGGATTCGCGCGGTTCGCGATGTCCGCGCCACCGGCCGAGACGCGGGCTTGATGCTGCGGGTGCCTGACAACGGCGAGGTGGCGATCACGGTGACGGGCGGCAGCTCGGTTGCGGCCGGCGCGGCCGCCGTTTGGGCGTGCAGGATCGTTGGCGGCGCGACTGCAAGGACGGCCAGCACGGCTGCCGTTCCGCCGGTATGAGATGAAGACAACAAATATCGTGTTGCCGTACGCAACAACGTACCAGCCATGACGCTCCGCCCCTAAACCTTCGGTTCGCAGTTGTCCCCGTCGAACCCTGCATCTGAAGACTGCGGGAGCGGCACAGGCTTGGCAAACAAGATTTGTCCCGAGCGTCCGGGATTGTTTTCAGCAGCTGTCGGGAAGATTTCCAGCTTCGCGATCGGGAAAAATTCCCGCTCGCCGGCCTCAGAACTTCGCCCTGATGCCGGCGTAAGCCGCGAGCGGCATGCCGGGTACGAAGGTGCGGGGATCGCTCAGTTGCGCCATCAGGTTCGGAGCCGAGCCGGCACTGGCAAAGCCGCCGGTCTGATAGAACGCGCCGCTCAGATAATAGTGCTGGTTGAACACGTTGTTGATCAGGCCGAACACCTCGATGTTCGGCGTGATCTGATACGAGGTGTGCAGATTGACGACCGAGTAGGCCGGCACCTTCGGACTCTGGTTGGTGTCATCATGGATGATCCACTGGCTGCCGACGACGTTGACGTCGGCGCCGAGCTTCCATGCATCGGTCACGTTGTAGTCGACGCCGGCCTTGAAGCGGTGTGCTGGAATGCCCGGGATGTGGTCACCCGGATTGACGTTGACAAATTCCGCGCCGGCGTCGTTGGTCAGGGCGTTCGGATTGTTCGGCGAGGACAGCGTGATCGCGCTTCGGTAGGTCGCGTCGACATAGGTGTAGTTGGCGTAGGCGTTCCAGCGATCGATGCGATAGTCGAGCTTGGCCTCGATGCCTCGCCGCAAGGTCTGCCCGGCATTCTGGAAGAAGCCGAAATTGTTGACGCCGAGCGGGCTTGCCACTTCGATGATGTCGTCGTCCGACAGAGTCCGGAAGACACCCAGTCCCCAGCTCAGCATGCCGGTCCTGGCATCGCGGCCCCAGCTGCCGCGCAGGCCGGCCTCGACGGTGTGCGCGACCACCTGCTTGAGCGGCGGGTCGGATACCAGGAAGCTGTCGATCATGCAGGGGTGGTTGGGATCGGAGCAGCCGAGCTCCAGCGGTGTCGGCGCGCGGTTGGCTTCCGAATAGCCGGCATAGGCGGTGAGGTTCGGCGTGATCTTGTAGGTGCCGCCGATCACCGGATTGAATCGCTGAAAGCTGTTGCTGCTGGTGAGCAGCGGATTGGTCCCGGTCTGGTCCTGCAAATCGATCTGAGCAAAGTTGAACCGCCCACCCGCAGTGACCGAGAATTTGTTCGTCACGTCGAAAGTGTCGGTGAGATAGACGCCGGCATAGGTGTTGGTGGCGCGCAGATCGACCGGGCTCAGGCCGGCGTCGGGCTGGTTGATGAAGACGCCGGTGCCGGTCACGAACAGGTTGCTGGGATCGATCGTTGCGAGTTCGCTGGCCGCCGTGAATTTTGTGTTGCCGTGGTCGACGCTAACGCCCATCACGACGTGGTTGTCGTGTCCGAACAGCCTGTCGGAGTTGGTGAGCTGCGCTGTGCCGCCGAAGCTGTTGGTGGCAGCCCGGTTGCGGTCGAGTTCACCGAGGAAAGCGTCGCCCAGCGTGTTCGGAACGGACGGGCCTCCCGCGGAGCCAAAAATCGGAAGGCCGTCGCCGATGCACAGGCTGGCCCCCCCTTCGCACGATTGCACATTGGTGCCGTTGCCGTCGATATGCGACTGCCGGAAGCCGCGGAAATAGGCGTTGCCCTGGAACGACCAGGTGTCCGAGAAATTATGGCTCAGCGTCGCGTTGACGAAGGCGAGCTGCAGCAACGTCGATTGCGGCCAGGTGTAGACGCTCGACCAGCGCTGGTTGAGCATCTGAATCGGCGTTGCCACGACATTGCCGAGCAGGTTGTCGGCGCCGCTGAAGTTGACGTGGAATTCGGTCTGGTCGTTGCGAGCGCCGATGTCGACATACATCCGATTGACGTGCGAGGAGTTGGCATGGTCGCGCCAGCCGCGGTCATAGGCGGATTCGAACGCGGCGTAGGCCGAGACGTTGTCCTTCTGGCCGCCGGCCTGCACGCTACCCTGCACGCGGCCGTAGGAGCCGCCGAACGCCTCGGCTTCTGCACCCTGATAGGTGAAGCCGTTCTTCATCTGGATGCTGAGCGCGCCGCCGATCGCGTTGAGGCCGAACACCGGGTTGTTGGGAAACAATGCGACGCTGTCGATGGCCTTCTCCGGGATGAAGTCCCAGTTGACCACGTCGCCCCAGGATTCGTTGATGCGGACGCCGTTCTGATAGACCGCAATGCCCTGGGGCGTTCCCTGCACCGGCGAGGCGACGAAGCCGCGGTAGTCGAGATTGCGCTGGAACGGATTGCCGGTCTGGTCGGTGAGCGTGACGCCGGGCAGCTTGCGGTTCACCGAATCCAGGAAGTTGGTCGAATAGTTGCGACTGAAGTCCGCCGAGGTCAGCACCTCGGTGTTGGACGGAACCTTGTCGCGATCGATCAGGCTGGAGTCGCGGTCGGAGGGGCCGGGGACCCCGGCCCCGCCTTCCGGTGCGGCTGCGGTTTGAACCGGCGCGGCGCGCGTCCGCGCGGTCCGTGTGGGGCGCGCCGCCGGCCGGGAGGCGGGCTTGATGCTGCGCGTGCCGGACAGGGGCGAGGGGGCAATGACGTTGACCGGCGGCAGCTCGGCAGGGGCGGGGGCCTGGGCATGCGCGATCGTCAGCGGCGCTACGGCCCCGATGGCGGTGAGTATGGCCGCAGCGCCGCGCGCGGCGGCCGACTCGGATAAAAATCGTGTTGCCGTACGCAACACCGTACCAGCCATGACGCCCACCCCATGGTCGCGGTTCGCTTTTATCCCCGACGAACCTTTGCGACCCTTGGCTTTCAGACTGCGGGAGCGCTGTGGCTTTGGCAAACAAGATCAGTCCCGAGCGGGCGGGATTCTTTCCCGGTTCGATCGGGAAAAATTCCCGATGCTCGGCGCCGTGAGGCGTCATGGGCCGCTGATCAGGGGATTCCAGTGACGTTTCGCCGGTTGCTGCCCAAGAGGTAGGCATTCCCACCTCTTGGGCAGCGGTATCATGTCAGTCCTTGAACTCGCAGCCGAGCCGCTGCAGGGCCTCGTCGACCCAGCGGCGGTCGCTGGTGCCTGCGAGAATCTGCTGGATCGCCTTCTCCTCAGTCGCCTTCTTGGCCTCGGTCAGCTTGCAGATCGCCTCGACGTCGTCATAGGGCACGCAGAGCACGCCGTCGTCGTCGGCCACGATCAGGTCGCCGGGCTCGACGATCATGCCGTCGATCGAGATCGCGCAATTGATCTCGCCCGGGCCGTCCTTGTAGGGGCCGCGATGGGCGACGCCGGCGGCGAACACCGGGAACGAGCCGGTACGGATCGCGCCGGCATCGCGGATCGAGCCGTCGATCACGAAACCCGCGACGCCCTTCTTCTCGGCCAGCGTCGACATGATCTCGCCGATGATGGCGTTGACCAGCACGCCGCCGGCATCGACCACGATCACGTCGCCCGGTTGCGCCAGGTCGATCGCCTTGTGCACCATCAGATTGTCGCCGGGCCGGGTCTTCACGGTCAGCGCCGGGCCGCCGAGCCAGCCGCCCTTGTGCATCGGCCGCAGCCGGTTGGTGCCCGCGATCCGCGACATCGAATCGCTGATATTGGCGACCGGAAGCCGGCGGTAGCGCGCGACCAGGTCGGGCGAGACTTTCCGCTTCGCCTTGTGAATTGCAAATCCTATGGCCATCGGTTTTCTCCGGGAGATTGATTGCTTGAAGTCGGTTCTCGGTCTTGCTGCTTGGTTAGACCCTCATGGTGAGGAGCGCGGAACGCGCGTCTCGAACCATGAGGCCCCGTCGGTGGCCTGCATCCTTCGAGACGCCCTGCGGGCTCCTCAGGATGAGGGGTTAGAGGAAAGTGTGCCGCGGCCGTTCAGTGCGCACGGCGGTCGAGATGGGCGTTGAGGCGAGGATAGACGCGGCGGGCGTTGCCTTCAAAGATCTTGGCCTTGTCTGCCGCGCTCAACGGCAATGCATCGATGTAGCGGCGGGTGTCGTCGAAATGATGCCCGGTCTCGGGATCGATGCCGCGCACCGCGCCGACCATTTCCGAGGCAAACAGGATGTTCTCGACCGGGATCACCCGGGTCAACAGTTCGATGCCGGGCAGATGATAGACGCAGGTGTCGAAGAACACGTTCTTCAACAGATGCTCCGACAGCGGCGGCAGCTTCATGTCCTGCGCGAGGCCGCGGTAGCGGCCCCAGTGATAGGGCACCGCGCCGCCGCCATGCGGGATGATGAACCGCAGGGTCGGGAAGCGCTTGAACAGGTCCGAGGTCAGGAACTGCATGAAGGCGGTGGTGTCGCCGTTGAGGTAATGCGCGCCGGTGCCGTGGAAGCAGGGATTGCAGGACGAGGAAACATGGACCATCGCCGGCACGTCGAGCTCGACCATCTTCTCGTACAGTGGATACCACCATTCGTCGGTCAACGGTGGGTCGCACCAATAGCCGCCGGCGGGATCCGGATTGAGGTTGCAGCCGACGAAGCCGAGCTGGGTCACGCAGCGCTCCAGCTCCTCGATGCAGTTCGCAGGCGTGACGCCCGGGCTCTGCGGCAGCTGGCAGACCGGGACGAAGTTCTGCGGAAACAGGGTGCAGACCCGGTGCACGAGGTCGTTGCAGATCGTGGTCCATTCGCGGCTGGTGGCTTCCTTGCCGACATGATGCGCCATGCCGGCGGCGCGCGGCGAGAAGATGGTGACGTCGGTGCCGCGCTCCTTCTGCAAACGGAGCTGTGCGCCCTCGACGCTACTGCGGATCTCGTCGTCGGTGATGCCGAGATTGGTGGTGAGCGGACGGCGCGATTTGTCGGCGAGGCCGGCGAGCTGCTTGTCGCGGAAGATCTGCAGCTTGGCCGGCTCGGTGGTGTAGTGGCCGTGACAGTCGATGATCATGGTTGCTTCCTTACGAGGTGGTCAGTGTGTCAACGGATGACGGGATCGCGTCCGTCAATTCCGTCTCGCGCGGTTTGACGCGCATGGTGGCGGCGATGGCGGAGGCGATGAGCAGGAAGCCGGCGATGCCGACCAGCGCCCAGGAGAAGCTTCCGGTGGAGTCCTTGATCAGGCCGATGCACCACGGTCCGATCAGCCCGCCGAACTGCGCCAGCGTGTTGACCATGGCGATCGCGGCGGCGCCCGCCGCGCCGGTCAACAGCGAGGCATTGATGCTCCAGAACAGCGGATTGCCGGCATTCAGGCTGAAGCCGACGATGCAGAGGAACACGAAGGCCAGCACCGGACTTGCGACATAAGCGCTGCCGAGCATCGCGACCGCGGCGAGCAGATAGACGGCGGCCAGATGAAACTTGCGGTCGCCGGTCTTGTCCGAGCTGCGGCTGACCACGATGGTGCCGACGACGCCGAGCAGCGGCGGGACCGCCGAGAGGAAGCCGACATGGATGTTGCTGAGATCGCCCATGCCCTTGATGATCTGCGGCAGCCACAGCAACAGGCCGTAGATGCCGACCAGCGCGCAGCCGAACAGCGCCGCCAACAGCCAGACCCGGATATCGAGCACGCATTCGATCACCCTGTGCTGCCCCTGTCGTTCGATCTCGGCCCGTTCGGCGGCGAGCTCGCCCTCCAGCCAGGCCGCCTGCTCCTTGCTCAGCCAGCTTGCCTTGGCGGGACGGTCGGTCAGATAATAGAGCGTGAACAGGCCGAGCAGAATGGTCGGCACGCCCTCGGCGATGAACATCCATTGCCAGCCATGCAGGCCGGCCGCGCCGTCGAGGAAGGTCATGATGCTGGTCGAGATCGGCCCGCCCAACACCGCCGAGAACGAGCCGGCGATGATGTAGCCGGCCACCGCGCGGGCGCGATAGCGCGCCGGGAACCAGTAGGTGAGGTACAGCACGACGCCCGGCATGAAGCCGGCTTCGGCGACGCCGAGGCCGAAGCGCATCACGTAGAGGCTGAGCGGATTCCAGACGAAGGCGGTCAGCGTGGCGACGAGCCCCCAGGTGATCAGGATGCGCGCCAGCCAGATTCGCGCCCCGAGCCAGTGCAGCATCAGATTGCTCGGCACCTCGAGCACCATGTAGCCGAGGAAGAAGATGCTGGCCGCGAAGCCGAAGATCGCCGGGCTGAGGCCGAGATCCTTGTTCATGGTCAGCCCGGCATAGCCGAGATTGATGCGATCGAGATAGTTGAAGAACATCATCGCGAACAGGATCGGGATCAGCCGCCAATAGACGCGGCGGATGGTTTGTCGTTCGAGCTCGCTGACGGACGCGCCGTTCATTGCAATCTCCCGTTCATTGTGATGGCGTTCATTGGGTCGCGACGCCATTTCGGATGGTGTTGGGGGGCATGGCCCCGCGCCCGGCAGACGGCCGTTCGGCGCCATCCGGAGCTGCGCCTGCCGCCATCGTTCTGAGGTCGATGCCCTGCTGCTCGGGCAGCAGCAACGCCGCGCAGAAGGCGGCGGCGTAGCCGCAGATCGCGCAGATCGCCATGGCATCGCCGAGATGCATCCGCGCCGAGAGGATGCCGACGGTCGCCGGCACGATCGAGCCGAGGCCGCGTCCGGCGCTGAGCGCAAAGCCGGCGCCATTGGCGCGGATGTTGGTCGGGAACAGCTCGGCAAAGGTCGGCATCAGGCCGGAGGCGAGGCCCGCCTGCAACGCGCCGAGGAAGAAGCCGAGGATGATGGTGATGCCTTGGCCGATCGGCGCCTGGGTGTAGGCGGCGACGTTCAGCGCCTGGCAGACCAGGAACAGCATGAAACCCTTGCGGCGGCCGATCCGGTCGGCAATCAGGCCGAATGCGATCGGTCCGACGAACGATCCGAAGATGTTGACCGCGAGATAGCCGGCGGTGTGCGTGACGGGCAGGTGCAAGCCGGTCTGCAGATAGGTCGGCAGCCAGGTGATCATCACATAGGCCGCGCCGAGCGTGCCTGTGGTGAAGAACGTCGCGACCAGCGTCTTGAACAGATGCTCGCCGGTGAAGATGGTCCAGAAGCCGTGCGACGCCGACGCGGTGCGTTGTGCCTTCTCTTCGGCGAAGATCGCGGATTCCGGCACGAAGCGGCGAACGAAGAACACCAGCAAAGCGGGCAGGATTCCGATCGCGAAGAACACGCGCCAGGCGATGTCTTGCGACAGCCAGCCGAAGATGACCGGAAATGCCGCCACCGACAGCGCGTTGCCGACGGCGTATCCGCTCTGGATCGCAGCCGCAACGCGGCCGCGCATGCCGGCCGAAACCACTTCGGCGACCAGCACCGCGCCGACCGCGGCCTCGCCGCCATAGCCCATGCCCTGGATGGCGCGTGCGACCAGCAGGTACCAGAAGCCGTCGGCGAATGCGGCGGCAAAGGTCGAGACCGCAACCAGCAGGATGGTGAATTGCAGGACGCGGACCCGGCCGAACCGGTCGGCGGCAATGCCGGCGATCCAGCCGCCGATCGCGGTGCCGATCAGCGAGCTCGACGCGAGGATGCCGGCGTCGGGCCGCGACAGGCTCAGGGTTGCGATCAGCGCCGGCGTGACCAGCGCGTAGATCGTGGTGTCCATCGAGTCGAGTGCGAGCCCGCCGAAGGCGGCGAAGAATGTCTTGCGTTCGACGGCGGACAGTTTCGACAGCCACCCCAGATTCATGTTCGTTTCCTCGTGATGATGCCGGCCTCTTGTGTCGGGCCGTTGCTGGAAAGAGCTAAGGCGGGTCCAGCGCCGCCGGGTTCACCACATTGCCGCGATCGATTTCGCCGCCGGTCAGCACGGCTGCGATGTTGCGCGCGGCCTCGACGCCGGTCCGCGTAATCGATGCGCCGGTTTGCGCGGCGATATGCGGCGTCACGATCAGGTTCGGCGCCTGCAGGATCGGCCGGTCCTTGGCCGGCGGCTCTTCCGCCAGCGTGTCGAGGCCGGCGCCGGCGAGATGGCCGCTTGCGAGCGCCGCGCGGAGCGCGTCCTCGTCGACCAGCGCACCGCGCGCCGTGTTGATCAGGATGGCGCCGGGCTTCATGGCCGCGAGCCGCGCCGCATCGATCATGCCGCGCGTCGCATCGGTCAACGGCGCGTGCAGGCTGACGATGTCGGAGACTGCGAGCAGCTCGGCGAGATCGGCGGCCTCGCGCGCCAGCGCCGGATCGACGCGGCCCTTGCTGCGGCCGAGCGCGACGACGCTCATGCCGAGTGCGGCCGCCGCGCGCGCGACATGCCGGGCGATGCGGCCGAAGCCGACCAGGCCAAGCGTGCGGCCGCGGATTTCACGGCCGCGATAGGTGGCGCGGTCCCAGGCGCCGGCATGGGTGCGCGCGTTCAGGCTGACGACGTCGCGCCCGAGCGCGAGGATCAGCGCGATGGTATGCTCGGCAACTGCGGGCGCGTTGGCATCGCCCGCCACCATCACCAGCACGCGCCTCGCCGTTGCCGCATCGATGTCGACGCTGTCGACGCCGGCGCCGTGCTTGGCGATCACGCGCAGATGCGGATTGCCGGCGATGACGGCGGCGGAGAATACCGGGTTGCCGCGCATCAGGATCGCCTGCGTCGGCACCGTCGCCATCTCGTGCGTGAGGCGCTCGGGCGTGACCGCATCGCGCATCAGCACGATCTCCGCGCCGATCTCGGTGAGGATCTTGACGGCGGCGGGGGCGAGGTTGTCGCCGGTGACCAGAACGCGAAACCGAGCGGCCATGGTCTATCGCCCGCCGCGATAATGCATGGCTGACCCGCTGCGAGCGCTGCGCGATATTGCCTGATCCTGACGCATTTCTCGCGCTTCTCCCTTCTTGTCCCTTGGACCGCAGGTGATTTCGCGCGAAGATCGGGAAACGACCCCTTGAGGTCAAATACCGCTTTGCCCCCTCACTTATAGGGAATCGGAATAAGCCATGGATTACAGGCAGCTTCGTTACTTCATCGCGGTGGCCGAAGAGCTCAGCTTCAGCCGCGCCGCCAGACGCCTGCATGTCAGCCAGCCGCCGCTGAGCACGCAGATCAAGGCGATGGAGCAGGAGCTCGGCACCCGCCTGTTGGCGCGGACCCGGCGCGCGGTGGAACTGACCCAGGCGGGGCAGTTGCTGCTGGAACATGCGCGGCGCGCCGTCAGCGAACTCGACCTGGCCTCGGAGACGGTGCGCCGCGCGGCTCGCGGCGAGGCCGGCATGATCCGCGTCGGCTTCACCGGATCAGTGCCGATGCTCGACATGTTCGCCGAGCTGTTCCGCAGCTTCCGTGCCAGCTATCCGCGGGTCAAGATCGAGCTCCGGCACATGTCGACGGCGACGCAGCTGCGCGCGCTCGCCGACGCCGAGCTCGATGTCGCGATCATGCGGCCGCCGCTCGATTTCAGGCCGGCGGCGGATTTGCAGGTCCATGTGGTTTGGCGCGACCGGCTGATGGTGTTTCTGCCGCTCGATCATCCGCTCGCCGGTGCGAAAGGCGCACTCGAGATGGCCGACCTGGCCGAGCATGAATTCGTCGGCATGGCCGAGAGCGGCTGCGGCGTCGGCGACCAGGCCGCGATGCTGTGCCGGCGCGCGGGCTTCGCGCCGCGGGTGGTGCAGGAGGCGCATGAGCTGCGCACCGTGCTCAGTCTCGTTGCAGCAGGGATCGGGCTCTCGATCCTGCCCTCATGCTACCAGCAGGCCGGCGTGATGAACGTGGTGGCGAAGCCGCTGGAGACGCCGGATGCCGAAAGCCGCATGCTGGTGGCGCTGCGCTCGAACGCCTCGCTGCTGCCGCGCCGGTTCGTCGAATGCGCGTTGCAGGCGGCGTCGCGCAGTGCGCCGCCGCTCGTTCCGGAGGTTGCGGCAGTGAGCCGTTGATCGTGCCGCACGCCCTATACTTTCGTCGACTGTAGTCTTCCGGTATCCGGTCTGGCCCTGCTCTTGCATCGTTCGATGGCAGGTGCTGGGGCGCGCCTGCCCGTGTCCCCGTCCGCGGCGATGATGTCGTGGGCGAAGGATGTGTGACGCGCGCCCGCAGCTGGATCAAAATCTGCGGAGACGAGACGACATGCACGTCATCACACGTGCGGCACTGCTGCTTGGAGCGCTATTGCTGACATCGCCGACCCTGGCGCGCGACGACGGCCGCTACGCCAACTCACCATTGAAACCCTGGTTTGAAAGCCTGCACAGCGGCTACGGGCAGTGCTGCTCGGATGCCGACGGATATGTGGTCGCGGATCCCGATTGGGAGTCGGATCACGGTCATTACCGCGTGCTGATCGACAGTGAATGGGTTGTGGTGCCTGACGAGGCCTTGATCACCGAGCCGAACAAGATCGGGCGAACCATGGTGTGGAAGCACTATATCGACGGCCACCCGCGCGTGCGCTGCTTCATGCCGGGCAGCATGACCTGAAACGTATCGTCCGCTCAGGCCGGCGGAACGAAGACGCGGTTCGGGAACGCTTTCTCGACGACGTCGAGAAACGCGCGAACCTTTGCGCCGACCAGCCGTCGCGAGCTCTGCAGCGCCCAGATCTCGACCGGAGGCCTGGCATCCGTTCCCCAATAGGCAAGCCGGCCCGCGGCAATGTCGTCGTCGACCAGCAGCTTGGGCAGCAGCGCCGCGCCGGCGCCTGCCAGCACGGCATCGCGCATCATCAGCATCGATGAGAGACGCAACACCGTCCGCGGCCTGAGCGTGATCTCGTCGCGTTCATTGCGGATGCGCCAGACCGTATCCGCTGGCGTCTGCGACATCAGAACGGCATCGACGGCCATGCCATCTGAATCGCGCGCGGAGGTCGTCGGCCGTGGTCGATCGGGATGCGCCACCACCAGCAGTTCATCGTTGAGGACGCGGCGGCCGACCAGGCGCTCGTCCGGCGACGGGTTGATGCGGATGACCAGGTCATAGCCGTCCTCGACCGGATCGACCAAGCGGTCCTCGGCGACGATCTCGAGCTGGACATCGGGATAGGCGTGCGCAAAGCGCGCAGCGATCCGGCCGAACGCGACATGCGCGAGCAACACCGGCGCGCTGACCCGCAACCGGCCGCGCGGCGTCGATGCGCCGAGCACCACGGCTTCGCCGGCTTCGGCGATGTCGGACAGCGGACCGCTGGTGCGCTCGTGCAGCGCGCGGCCCTCGTCGGTCAATCGGAGACTTTGCGAACCCCGCTCGATCAGGCGGACGCCGAGGGACTGTTCGAGCTCGGCGACGCGGCGGGACAGCGTGGCCTTGGCCCGGCCGGAGATGCGGCTGGCACGGCCGAAGCCGCCATGCGCGGCAACCAGGTTGAAATCGACGAGCGCCTGAAGGTCCATCTTGACCGTTCCATATTTGAGACGACCTGTCCAAATATTGGCATCTTCAAGAGAAAATTGGAACGGCTAGCTTCTTCGCAACGGCAGACGGTCTGCCCGAAAGAAGGAGTATTCGACATGGCTATTCTGGTGACAGGCAGCACAGGCACCATCGGCACCCCGGGTTCTCAACCATCTCGCCGGTCACGGCGTCGAGGTTCGCGCGCTGACGCGCTCGCCCGGCAAGGCGCAGTTCCCGCAGCATGTGACGGCGGTTCGCGGCGATCTGGCTGATGTGGATTCGGTCCGCGCAGCGCTCGACGGCGTCAGCACGCTGTTCCTGCTGGTGCCGAACGTGGCCGACGAACTGACCCAGGCGATGCTGACGCTGACGGCTGCGCGCGAGGCCGGCGTCAAGGGCATCGTCTATCTCTCGGTGTTCAAGGGCGAGACCTATGCCGACGTACCGCATTTCGTCGGCAAGCATACGGTCGAACGGATGATCGAGGCGCTCGATCTTCCCGCGACCATCCTGCGTCCGTCCTATTTCATCCAGAACGATCTCCGGCTGAAGGAGCCGCTGCTCAATTTCGGTGCCTATGGCGTGCCGATCGGCGCGAAGGGCATCTCGATGGTCGACATCCGCGACATCGCCGAGGCCGCCGCGATCGAGCTGGTGCGTCGCGAGCGCGCATCCGCACCGCTTGGCCGCGAGATCTATGACCTGGTCGGCCCCGATGTGATCACCGGCGAGGGCGCGGCTGCGATCTGGCGTGATGAGCTTGGCCGGGCGGTCAATTATGGCGGCGACGATCTTGCGGTCATGGAGCAGCGTCTCAAGGCCGCGATGCCGGCATGGCTCGCGCTCGATTTGCGCCTGATGTTCGGCCGTTACCAGAGCGACGGCGCGGTCGCGACGGCCGATGAGGTGGCGCGTCTGACGCGGCTGCTCGGCCGCGCGCCGCGTGCCTATCGCGATTTCGCCCGCGATGCTGCCGCGCAGTGGCGCAAGGCCTAGCTGCGAGGTTTTGTAAGGAAGCGCGTGACCACGCCGCCGAGCGCGGCGTGGTCGAGCGGGGCGGTGAGCGATGCCTTGGCGGTGTCGACCACGGCATCCGGCGCGAGGCCGCGGCGCAGCTCGCACAGCGCACCGGCGTAATCGGCGGTGAATTCCGGATGCGGCTGCACCGACAGCGTGGTGGCGTTGGCGTAGAGCAGCCCGGCATGCGGCGTGAAGTCCGACGCCATGATGGTGCGCGCGGAGGCGGGCGGGGTGATCACCTGGTCCTGATGCGAGGCGGCCACCGCGAGCATCTCGCCGTCGAGCAGCCCGTTGTCCGGCGCGATCCGATAGACGTGGCGGCCGATGCCCCAGCCCTTCTCCGACTTGCGCACGGTGCCGCCGAGCGCCTGCGCGATCAGCTGATGACCGAAGCAGACGCCGACCATCGGAATGCGCTTGTCGTGAGCTGCGCGTACGAAGGCTTCGAGCGGCGCGATCCAGGCGACGGCGTCATAGACGCCGGCCGCCGATCCCGTGATCAGGATCGCATCCAGATTGGACGGATCCGGCAGCGCCTCGCCCGTGGCGAGGCTCACGACGTCGCAGGTCACAGACGGATCGGCCGATGCCACCATCCGCTGAAACATCTGCGGATAGCTGCCGTGGCGCTCGCGGAATTGCGGGCTGACGAGCCCGGTCTCGATGATGGTGATGCGGGACATGGGATGCGGTGACGGATGCGCGGGGATGATCAAGCCTTTACCCCGAAAGCACTGAGCACCACAAGCCGGATGGCCGACAGCCCCAGGCGCGACGCAAGCGATGTCTGCTGCTCAATCCGTCATTGCGAGCGAAGCGAAGCAATCCATCGCTCCGCAAGCGGCGAAATGGATTGCTTCGTCGCTATCGCTCCTCGCAATGACGATGGTGCAAGATATCGCAGTCTCGCCGGATGAGGGAGGAGCCGTCGATCAATTCTGCGATGGTGCCGCCGCGTCGATCGTTGCGGTGTGCTGTGCTGCCGGCGCCGTGCTGACGGTCGCCGGCGTTGTGCTCACGATCGCGGGCTCGGTGCGGTAGCGCGGCAATTGGTCCTCGAGCGAATAGCCGACGCAGAGCGCGAGGCTCGACCACACCGCCATGCTGAAATACAGCGACATCCAGGCGATCTCCTCGCGCCACTCGGCGATGTCGTGGGTCACGACCCAGCGCCGGCTGACGTCGCGCAGGCCGTCGAGCGGATGCAGCAGCCTGCCGCCGGCGGCGCGGTTGGCGCGCCAGCGGTTCAGGTACATCGGAACGTCGACGGTCATCAGGAAGGCGAGGAAGCCGGCGATGCCGACGATCGCGACGATGAAGGCCCAGCGCACCGGACCCTGAAACTCCGGCAGCAGCCGGCACAGCGCAATCCCGACCAGGAAGAACACCACGGCCCAGATCGAGTTCTCGATCGCGTTGCAGAGATAGTGCGTGGTCAGCACCGCATACCAGGAGAAGCATTCCGCGATCACGATCAGCGGCACGATGATCCAGGCGATGGTCACGGTGGTCTCGGCGCCGGTCATGGTGCCGAGCTGATGCAGGATGATCGCCCATTGCGCGGCGAAGCAGACCTCTGCGACGGTGGCGACGCTGCGGCCGACCATGACGCTCGACAGCCAGTGGTCGAATAGGCAGATGCGCTGCACGTCGGCGCGCGGCAGCACCGAACGGAAGGCGCAGCCGAACACATAGGCCGCGCACAGCAGCATCATCAGGCCGATGCCGGAGGTGTTGCTGAAGCTGCCATTGGCCTGCTCATGGAACTGGCGGTACAGCGCGAACCAGACCGTGATGTTGACGGCGCTGACGAGGCTCAGGAAGCCCCACCACCGGACCACTGGATTTGACCAAGCCAGCGAAACCGGCCGCGCCCGCCACTCCATGCTCATTCACCGCTCCGCGTGTAACCGAATTGATATCGAACTGTAGCAATTCTGTCATAGAAGGCGGCGAATCACGACTAAAAAATGCGTGTGGCGCAGGCTCCGATTGTGACAGTGCGGCGTGGCCCGAAGGCTTTGTGACAGTGCGTGGCTCGGCGTTTGTGACAGTGAGCGCTTGGCGCGCGGCAACCTCTTTCGTCATTCCGGGATGCGCCGAAGGCGCAGGCCCGGAATCCATCGGGCCGCCGTGTTGCGGTTGAATGGATTCCGGGCTCGCGCTTCGCGCGCCCCGGAATGACGAGGGGAGAGAGTCGGGGTCCTCCCGCCTTCGCGATCGTGATCGAATATGACGCCGGCGCCGGTAGGCAGGCTCGCTCCGATCCTCTATTGAACGGCTTCCTTTTTCGGGCCGACCCCCCCGGGCTGGCTTCAAGCGAAGGCGCCTCGTGATCTCGGAAGCCACGGCCAGCTACGATCCGCTGCTGCGGAAAATTCACTGGGTAACCGCAGTGCTGTTCATTGCGGCGATGCTGATCGGGCTCTATTGCGGGCTGCAGCCGGCCGGCACGTCGCCGCGGCGCGAGCTGCTCGATGTGCACAAGTCGCTCGGCGTCACCCTGTTCTTCCTGGCGATCCTGCGGCTGATGGTGCGGGCCGCGACCACGGCGCCGCCGGAGCCGGGCTCGTTCTCACCGCTGGTCAGGCTCGCGGCACGGCTCAATCACTGGGCGCTCTACGCCATCCTGTTCGTGATGCCGGTGACCGGATACATGTTCTCGTCGGCCGGCGGCTATTCGCTGCGCTATTTCTGGACCTTCAGCTGGCCGCGCCTGTTTGCCGACAACAAGGCGGTTGCGGAGGCGGGCGAGCTGGCGCACGGCCTGCTTGCGTGGTTCGTCTATGCCGTGGTCGCGCTGCATATCGCCGCGACGCTCTGGCATGTCCTTGTCAAGAAGGATGAGACGCTGGCGCGGATGTGGCCGCGCGCGAGCCGCGAGCCGTCTTGAGCGCTTAGCGCAGCGCGGTTTCCGGAATGGTCCGGCGAACCACCTCGCGCATCGCGAAGCTGGAATGGATGCGGGCGACACCCGGCATTCGCGACAGATGCTGCTTGTGGATGCGCTCGAAGTCGGCGATGTCGCGGGCGATGACCTGCAGATGATAATCGTCGCTGCCCGACATCAGATGACAGGACACCACATCGGGACAACGCGCGATCGCGGCCTCGAACGCTGCGAGATAATCCTCGCTCTGCTTCTCCAAGGTGATGGTGACGACGACGGTTGTCACGAGGCCGAGCGCTGACGGTTCGAGGTCGACGCGGTAGCCGCGGATCACGCCGATCTCCTCGAGATGGCGGATGCGCCGCGCGCAGGCGGTCGGCGACAGCCCAACCTTCTCGGCGAGCTCGATCTGGCTGGCACGGGCGTCAGTGACCAGCTCGGCGAGGATTCTGAGGTCGATACGATCGAGACCGTCCACGCAGTTTTCCTTCAAGAGCTGACCTGAAAGTGGAGGATATGAGCGTATTTGGCTGTGAGCAAGCCGGAAATCGCTGAGAAACGCCGTGCGCCGGGGCATAGCCTCAAGCCTAACGAAAACCAATCTTTCAAGAAAACCAATCTTTCAAGGAGCGGACCATGCGCGTCGGCGTGCCCAAGGAAATCAAGGTCGAGGAATATCGGGTCGGGCTGACGCCCGCCTCGGTGCGGGAATATGTGGCGCACGGCCACGAGGTCGTGGTGCAGCGTGGTGCCGGCGCCGGCATCGGCGCCGGCGACGACGCCTATACCCAGGCCGGCGCGCGGATTGCCGACACCGCCGAAGAGGTGTTCTCGGTCGCCGAGATGATCGTCAAGGTAAAGGAGCCGCAGCCGTCGGAATGGATCAGGCTACGTGAGGGCCAGATCCTGTTCACCTATCTGCATCTCGCGCCCGACGTGCCGCAGACCGCGGGGCTGATCGCCTCCGGCTGCACCGCGGTCGCCTATGAGACCGTGACCGACGCGCATGGCGGATTGCCGCTGCTCGCGCCGATGAGCGAAGTCGCCGGCCGGCTGGCGATCGAGGCCGCGGGCGCCGCGCTGCGCAAGTCCGCCGACGGCATGGGCAAGCTGCTCGGCGGCGTGCCCGGCGTGCCGCCCGCGCGGGTTGCGATCATCGGCGGCGGCGTGGTCGGCACCCATGCGGCGCGGATGGCCGCAGGCCTCGGCAGCGATGTCACCATCCTCGACCGCTCACTGCCGCGGTTGCGCGCGCTCGATGATCTCTTCATCGGCCGCGTCCGCACCCGCTACGCGACGCTGGAGGCGATCGAGCAGGAGATCGTCGCCGCCGACGTCGTGATCGGCGCGGTGCTGGTGCCCGGCGCCGCCGCGCCGAAACTGGTGTCGCGCGCACAGCTTGCCGGCATGAAGCGCCGGGCGGTGCTGGTCGATGTCGCGATCGACCAGGGCGGCTGCTTCGAGACCTCGAAGGCAACCACGCACCAGGCGCCGACCTATCTGGTCGACGACATCGTGCATTATTGCGTCGCCAACATGCCGGGCGCGGTACCCGTCACCTCGAGCCACGCGCTCAACCACGCCACCCTGCCGTTCGGCCTGGCGCTGGCGTCGAAGGGGCTGCGCGCGCTGGTCGAGGATCCGCATCTACGTGCCGGCCTCAACGTCCATCGCGGCCGCATCACCAACCGCGCCGTCGCCGAGAGCCAGCATCTCGCGGCCGTGATGCCGGAGGAAGCACTGGCGTCGTAGCGTGGGAAGGAGAACTCCAACCCCTTCACAAACTTCGTAGCCCGGATGGAGCGACGCGCAATCCGGGGCCAATCTTTCTGCGGAGGGATTGACCCCGGATTTCGCTTCGCTTCATCCGGGCTACGGAGCTGCGTCTGTCAATTCCTTCAGCCGGCTCTGCATGACTTCGATGATGTGCGCGCGCTTTGCCGCGATCCGTTCGATCGGACCGCCGATGCCGATCGCCAGCGGAGCGCGTCGCTTCGGCAGCGGAACAAGCATGCCGATCGTGCTTGCGCCCGGCGTCGTGCGGCCGCCTGTCTCGGAAAAGCCGCGGCGGCGAATGCGCTCGATCTCTTCGAGAAAGGCCGCTTCGCGAACCCGCGCCGGCTGATTGGGCTCCTCGGCGTTGTTGCGCCGGATGATGCCGCGGATTGTGGTGTTCGGCATTTGGCTCAGCAGCACGTGTCCGAGCGCGGTCCGGACCATCGGTCGTATTTGACCGGCATGTGCCGTGTACTGAAGCTGGGAGCCGCCGGGGACAACGTGGAGATATTGCATCCCCGCGGCGCCGGCCTGTTGCCCGAGCATGACGGTTTCGCCGCCCGTTGCGGTCCAGAGCTCCTCCATCAGGTCGGTGAGCTTTTTGTCGCGGAACGGAGAACGACGGATCCAGTCGCCCAGCAGATTGACCCGGTAGCTCGGGATGAAGCGACGGGTCTTTCGTTCGTATTCGAGATAGTTCAATTCAACGAGACTGCGGAGCAGCATCGACGTGCTCGATTGCGGCATCTTGAGCGCGGAAGCAATTTCGGTCACGGACGCTGCCCGCTTGGTTTCCCGAAAGAACTCCAGAACTGCAAACACCCGCATGGCCGATTTGACAATCGCCGTCTTATTCGCGTTCGGCATGGCTGTCTCCGCGGCGGGTCATACCGCACCTCCATCACATATGTGATGTTAGGCCGAAACTGCTTCACTTGACGACAACTTTGGCACAGATTGACGCCAACAAGATCAAGACGCATGGAAACGCAGAGAGCAGGGGAAGGCGGATGCCCGGCCGAAGTTTGCTCGAGAAGATCTGGGACCAGCATGTCATTGCTCGTTTGAGCGACGACACGGACCTCCTTCATATCGACCGCCATCTGCTGCACGATCTCGGCGGCTCGCGCGGCCTGCTCGATCTCAAGAGCCGTGGCCTCAAGGTTCACAATCCCGAACTGACATTCGCGACGCCGGATCACGCGCTGTCGACGGCGCCCGGCCGCGCCGGGACCAGCAAGATCGGCATGGAGTTGCTGGCCGCGCTGCGGGTCGAGACCGCGGCGAGCGGGATCAAACTGTTCGATGTCGATCAGCCCGGTCAGGGCATCGTTCACGTCATCGGGCCCGAACTCGGCCTCAGCCTGCCGGGCGCGACGATCGTCTGCGGCGATAGCCACACCTGTACCCATGGCGGCTTGGGCGCGCTTGCCTTCGGCATCGGATCGAGCGAGCTCACGCATGTGCTGGCGACACAGGCGCTGATCCAGAAGCGTCCGAAGACGCTGCGCGCGCGCTTCGAGGGCAAATTGCCGCTCGGTGTCACCGCCAAGGACATGATCCTGGCGCTGATCGGCCAGATTGGCGCTGCCGGCGGCACCGGGTATGCAGTCGAATATGCCGGGAGTGCGATCCGCGCGCTGCCGATCGAGGGAAGGTTGACGATCTGCAACCTCTCGATAGAGCTCGGCGCCAAGATCGGCATGGTTGCGCCGGACGAGACAACGTTCGAATTCCTGCGCGGCCGTCCCTATGCGCCGCAAGGCGAGATGTGGGATCTCGCGGTCAAAGCGTGGCGCGAACTGCCGAGTGATCCCGACGCGGTGTTCGACCGCGAGGTCGTGATCGATGTCGAAAAGATCATCCCGCAGGTGACCTGGGGCATCAGCCCCGAGCACGTCGTCGGCGTCGACGGCATCATTCCCGATCCGAAGGCGGTCGACGATCCCGCACAGCGCGCCGCGATCGAGACCGCGCTCGAGTATATGGGCCTGCAAGGCGGCGCACCGATTGCCGGCACACCGGTCGACTGGGTGTTCATCGGCTCCTGCACCAACAGCCGCTTGAGCGATCTGCGCGCCGCGGCCGAGGTTGCGCGCGGCCGCAAGGTCGCGGCCGGCGTCCGTGCCTGGGTGGTGCCGGGCTCGGAGAACGTCAAGCGCGAGGCGGTCGCCGAAGGGCTCGACAAGATCTTCATCGATGCCGGCTTCGAGTGGCGCGAGCCGGGTTGCTCGATGTGTCTTGCCGCCAACGGCGAGGTGGTGGCGCCCGGGCAGCGCTCGGTCTCGACCTCGAACCGCAATTTCGTCGGCCGGCAGGGGCCGCGGGCACGGACGCATCTGGCAAGCCCCGCGAGTGCGGCGGCATCTGCGATTGCCGGCGCGATCGCCGATGTCAGGATGATGGGGCGCTAAGATGCCAAAGCCGTTCGACAAGCTCACCGCAACGGCTGCGCCGATCATGCGCAGCAATATCGATACCGACGTGATCATCCGCATCGAGCGTTTGGTCGGAAATGGAATCCGCGGCACGCTCGGCAAATGGGCATTCGGCTCGCTGCGCTATCTGCCCGACGGCTCGGAGAATCCGGAGTTCATCCTGAACCGCGAGCCGTACCGGGAGGCGGAGATCCTGGTGACCGGACCGAATTTCGGCTGCGGCTCGTCGCGCGAGGGCGCGGTGTGGTCGCTGCAGGAGCGCGGCATCCGCGCCATCATCGGCTCCGGCTTCGGCGACATCTTCTTCGCCAACTGCTTCCAGAACGGAATTTTGCCTGTTGTCCTCGACAAGGCGGTGGTCGATCAGCTCGCCGCCGATATCGAGGCGACGCAGGGCGCGGGCAAGGTCTCGATCGACCTCGAGGCGCAAACCATCGTCTCGCCCTCGGGTGCGCGGTATTCGTTCGAGATCGACCCGCGGCGGCGCGAGGGACTGTTGAAGGGGCTCGACGAGGTGGCGCTGACATTGCAGCGCGACGACGAGATCCACGCCTTCCAGGCTTCCGACCGCACCGCGCGGCCCTGGATTCATTCGACCAAGACACCTGCGACAAGGACACCTGCTTCGGGGATATCCGCATGAGCACGCAATCCAACATGGTCAAGGTCGCCGTGGTCGGCGGCGAGGGCATCGGCCCCGAGGTCACCGCGCAGTCGCGCCGTGTGCTCGACTGGTTCGCGGCGAAGCGTAACGTGCCGATGACCTTGCGCGAGGCGCAATACGGCCTGATCCCGTATCTGGCGACCGGCAAGGTGCTCCCCGAGGATACGGCAGAAGCGATGGACGAGGCCGACGCCATCCTGTGGGGCGCGACCGGCGGGCCGGAAACGACCGAGGTGCCGGCGGCGGCACGCAAGGCCGGCAGCCTTCTAGGCCTGCGCAGCAAATACGATCTCTACGCTAACTTAAGGCCGATCATGGCGAGCCCGGCGCTGTCGGCATCGGCGCCGCTGAAAGCCGAAGTGCTCGACGGCGTCGACTTCGTCATCATCCGCGAATTGACCAGCGGCATCTATTTCGGCGAGCCGCGCGGCATCGAGACCTTGCCCGACGGCCAGCGCCGCGGCTTCAACACCGAGCAATACACCACCAACCAGGTCCGCCGCGTGGCGCGCTCGGCGTTCGAGCTGGCGCGGACCCGGCGCAACAAGGTCTGCTCGGTCGACAAGGCCAATGTGCTGGAGACCAGCGTGGTGTGGCGCGAAGAGGTGATCAGGCTGCACAAGGAGGAGTTCTCCGACGTCGAGCTCACCCACCTCTATGTCGACAATGCCGCGATGCAGATTGTGCGCGAGCCGCGCCAGTTCGACGTGATGGTGACCGGCAACATCTTCGGTGACATCCTGTCGGATTGCGCGGCGATGGCCTCGGGCTCGCTCGGCATGCTGCCGTCGGCCTCGCTCGGCCCGGTCGATCGCTTCGGCCGGCGCAAGGCACTGTACGAGCCGGTGCATGGCAGCGCGCCCGATATCGCGGGCAAGGGCATCGCCAATCCGCTCGGCTCGATCCTCAGCGTCGCGATGCTGCTGCGGTTGACCTTGAACCGGCCCGAGGATGCCGACCTGCTGGAGCAGGCGGTGCAGACCGCGCTTGCTTCCGGCGCGCGGACCGCCGACATTGCTGAGGCTGGCGCGAAGAAGCTGTCGACCGTCCAGATGGGCGATGCGGTGCTCAGCGCGCTCGACAAGATCTCGGCCAGGGAGCACGCCTGATGGCAGATGTCGCCATGCCCAACATTTCGCGGCGATCGGCCCTGACGGTGATCGCCGCGGGTGGCGCGGCGCTGGCGACGGGGCGGGCATGGGCACAGGCGGCCGCGGGACGGGCGATCTATCCGGTCGCGGTGCCGGTCTATCAGACGCAGTTCGTGGCCGACCGCATCGGCTTCTTCAAGGAGGCCGGGCTCGACTGCAAGCTGGTGCAGGGCGGCAGCGGCGTGAAGACCCGCGAGATCATCGCCTCGTCGCAGGGCGACATCGGCATCGGCGACGTCACCCATCCGATGCAGCTGACCAATCACGGCCGCGCCGCACGCGTGCTGCTGCCGGTCGACACACGGTCGAACTCGGTGATGTTCATCCTGCGCAAGGACCTGAAGGACCAGGGCATCAACACGCTGGAAGCGTTCGCGCAATGGAAGCGGCCCGACGGCCGCAAGCCGATCGTCTCGGTGTCCTCGCTCGGCGGCACCAACCATGTCTGGGCGTCCTACTACATGGAAACCATGGGGCTCGACGACAAGGTGACCTGGATCGGCACCGGCAATGTCGACACCATGCTGGGGTCGCTGAAGTCGAAGCAGGTCGACATCCTGGTCTCTTCGCTGTCGCTGCTGAACGAGGCGCAGCAGCAGGGCTGGGGCGAACTGCTGTTCGACGGCACCGACGAGGCGATCTGGAATAAGCATATCGGCGGCAAGGTGCCGGTGACGGCCCATTTCACCCTGCAGGCCACCATCGACAAGGACCCGGCCAAGATGCAGGCCTATGTCACCGCGCTGTGGCGCGCCTCGCAATGGATCAAGGCGCACAAGCCGGCGGAGGTCTATGAGGCGATCGAGCCCTATGTCGGCAGCACCTCGCGCGACGCCAATCTGCTGGAGATCACGGCGATCCAGAAAGTCGCGGACTATGAGGGCATTGTCGACGCGGCGAGCTTCGCGCGCGGCGAGAAGGTCTGGTTCCGCGAGATGACCGGCATCAAGCCGCTCAAGATCGCCGACGTGGTCAACTCCAACCTGATCGAAGCGGCACGAAAGGCCTATCCGGGTTGAGCGCGCTCGAGACGAGCGCACCCGTGTCGCCGCGCGCCGCGGCCGAGCGCCGCGTCGAGGTCCAGGGGCTGAGCAAGTCGTTCCAGCTTGCCAAGACCACCATCGAGGCGGTGCGCGACGTGACGTTCGGCGTGCGCCGCGGCGAGTTCGTCGCGCTGCTCGGGCCGTCGGGCTCGGGCAAGAGCACCGTGCTCAACATGATCGCCTCGCTGATCCGCCCGAGCGGCGGCGAAATCCTGATCGACGGCAAGCGCGTCGTCCCCGGCAGGGCGACGCCGGATGTCGGCTATGTCTTCCAGCGTGACACGTTGTTTCCGTGGCGGACCGTCGGCGACAATATCGGCTACGGCTTGGAGTTGTCCGGCGTGCCGGCGCACGAACGGAAAGAGCGCATCGCCGAATGCGTCGCGCAGGCCGGCTTGAAGGGATTCGAGAACGCCTATCCGTCGGCGCTGTCGGGCGGCATGCGGCAGCGCGCGGCGCTGATGCGGACCCTGATCGTCGAGCCGCAAATCCTGCTGATGGACGAGCCGTTCGGCGCGCTCGACACCCACACCAAGATCGACATGCACGAGGTGCTGCTGCGGATCTGGGAGCGCGAGCAGCAGACCGTGCTGTTCGTGACCCACGATCTCGGCGAGGCGCTGACCCTGGCCGACCGCATCATCCTGTTCTCGGCGCGGCCGGGTCGCATCAAGGACATGTTCGAGGTCGATTTCCCGCGTCCGCGCGATGCGGTGAAGGTGCGCGAGACACCGCATTATGCCGAGCTGTTCCAGCACATCTGGCACTCGCTCGGCGAGGAATTCGTCAAGGGCCGTAGCGCATGAAACGGTACGGCACGCTCGGCACCATCGGCTGGCAGGTCCTGATCTGCGCCATTGTGCTGTCGGTCTGGCAATGGGGTTACGACCTGCGCGGCAAATTGCCGTGGCTGGTGCCGGATCTGCTCGATCCGTATTTCATCTCGAAGCCGTCGATGATCTACGAGAATTTCCTGATCCAGAGTTGCCTGACCTCGAAGCTCGGCGTCTTCAACGGCTGGTTCAATGGCGATTTCGCAAAATGCCTGGCGCGCAACGAGAACAATCTCTGGGCGGCGACGGCGATCACCCTGAAGAACACCTTCTTCGGCTTCGTCACCGGCGTGGTCTCCGGCTTCGTTGCCGGGCTGATCCTCGGGCGATCCGACCGGCTCAGCGCGATCTTTCAGCCCTTCATCACCGCGGTGAATTCGATCCCGCGGATCGCGCTGGCGCCGATCATCGTGCTGGCGTTCGGGATCGGCGACATGTCGAAGATCGTGACCTCCTGGATCGTCGTCGTGTTCCTGGTGTTCTTCAACACCTTCGAGGGCGCGCGCTCGATCGACGAGGGTTTTACAAATGCCGCGCGGCTGCTCGGCGCCAGCGAGTGGCAAATCACCCGCACCGTGGTGATCCCCTCGACCATGGCCTGGGTGTTCGCCTCGCTGACGCCGGCGATCTCGTTTGCGCTGATCGGCGTGATCGTCGGCGAGTTCATCGGCGCCGAGCGCGGTATCGGCCGGCTGATCATCGAGTCCGAGGCGCGCGGCGAAGCCTCGGGGATGATGGTCGCGGTGGTGGTGCTGATGCTGGTCGGCGTCGTGCTGTCGGCGATGATCTGGCGGCTGCAGGCCTATCTGTTGCGCTGGCAGCGGCAGCGCAGCGCCGAATAGCAGAGGCCCGCGGCGGTGTCTGCCGCCACGGGCCTTCATTCACGCTGCGGTTTCCGACGGCGAGGTCTCGCCGTCGAGCCAATCCTGCTCCTTGGCGAGCGCCCGCCAGGCCGCCTCCATGCGCTTGAAGCGGTTGTAGGTCGGATCGTCGGCGGCGCGCTCGGCAAGCTGCGCGCAGTTCTCCGCATTGTTGAGGAATTGCTGCGATTGCTTCATGGAATGTCCTCCTGTTGATAACGACGTGGGACAGCAAATCCGTCAATTCAACGTGGGGAACTATGAGCATTTCGCCACACAGGTGAACGCCTGTTCAGCAGAGTTCCCTGCGCCAAAATCCGCACCGACGTGAGCATCTGCGGCAGCACCGACGTAGGAACACTATGTCGCACCCGGCGTTCGTCTCTCGTCGCAACTGGAGGAGGAGAGACATCATGAGGAAATATCTGTTCGCCGCGGCCATGGTGACCGCCATCGCATGGCCCGCGCTCGCCGATGAAATCGGTGTTCGTGCAGGTCCCGTCGGCGCCGGCGTGACCGTCGGCCAGGCGCCCGAGTATCGGGACCGCGATCGTGACCGCACCACCGTGATCAAGGAGCGCGAGCCGCGCAGTGACCGCACCACCGTCATCAAGAAGCAGGACGAGTTCGGTAACCGCAGCAAGACCGTCATTCATCACGACGACGACTGACGACGATCGGACCGATTCGGAACGAAGATGAAAATCCGCCGTCGACCTCGTCGCGGCGGATTTTTTCCTGTCCTGGTGAGAGGTCTAGCTCGCGGACAGCACGGTCGTTCGATCCTCCCGGCGTTCGCTGGCGATGCGGCTGCGGCATTCCGCAGCGAATGCGCGCAATCGCTCAACGGTCAGCGGATCCATAGCCGTGCGCGCCAGACGCTCGGCTCGGTCGGCTTCATCCTTGAGATGGTCAATTGTCCGGCTCATGGTTGCCTCCATGCCCAGACAATTTGAATCGAATTGTGGCGTTCCCCGGCCTCTGGAGGCGTGGCTAACGGACGGTTAATTCGCCTTCCGAGCGTGCCTCAGGTCACCGGTGCGGGATTGAACAGCGTCAGATCGTTGTGGATGCCCCACCTGTCCGACCACGGCTTGGTCCGTCCGCTCGCGACGTCGAGGATCAGGCGGAACAGGTCCCAGCCGGTTTCCTCGATGGTCTTCTCGCCGGTCGCGATGCAGCCGGCGTCGAAATCGATCAGGTCCTTCCAGCGCCGCGCCAGCTCGCTGCGGGTCGCGACCTTGATGACTGGGGCGGCGGCGAGGCCATAGGGCGTGCCGCGGCCGGTGGTGAACACCTGCAAGGTCATGCCGGAGGCGAGCTGCAAGGTGCCGCAGATGAAGTCGCTGGCAGGCGTCGCCGCAAACAGCATGCCCTTCTGCCGCGCCTTTTCGCCGGGCGACAGCACGCCCGCGATCGGGCCGGAGCCCGACTTGACGATCGAGCCCAGGGATTTCTCGACGATGTTGGCAAGCCCGCCCTTCTTGTTGCCCGGCGTGGTGTTGGCGCTGCGGTCGGCGCCGCCGCGGGCGAGATAGGCGTCGTACCATGCCATCTCGCGGATCAGCGCGCGGCCGACATCCTCGTTGACGGCGCGGCGCGTCAGCAGCTGGATCGCGTCGCGCACCTCGGTGACTTCCGAGAACATCACGGTCGCGCCGGCGCGCACCAGCAGGTCCGCCGCGAAGCCGACCGCAGGGTTGGCAGTGACGCCGGAGAACGCATCGCTGCCGCCGCATTGCAGGCCGATCACGAGATCGGCGGCCGGGCAGGTCTCGCGGGTGCGGGCGTTGAGCACCTTCAGCCGCGCCTCGGCCTGGGTCATGATCGCCTCGACGATGGCGCCGAAGCCGTCGAAGGCTTCGTCCTGCATCCGCACGATGGCATCGCCGACGCCCTCCGGCACCAGCCGTTCCGGCGCGAGCTTCTCGCAGCCGAGGCCGATGACCAGGATCTCGCCGCCGAAATTCGGATTGAGCGCGAGGTTCTGCAAGGTGCGGATCGGCACCACGGCATCGGGTGCTGTGATCGCGACGCCGCAGCCATAGGCATGGGTCAGCGGCACGACGTCGTCGACATTGGGATATTTCGGCAGCAGCTCGGCGCGGATGCGCTTCACCGCATATTCCATCGTGCCCTTGACGCATTGTACCGAGGAGGAGATGCCGAGGATGTTCTTGGTGCCGACCGAGCCGTCGGGATTGCGAAAGCCCTCGAAGGTAAAGCCTTCGAGCGGCGGCAGCGCCGGCGGCACCGCGGTTGCGATCTCGAGCTGATCGAGCGGCGGCGCGTCCGGCATGCGGATGCGCGCTTCGTCGACCCATTCGCCGGCCAGGATCGGCGAGATCGCATGGCCGATCACCTCGCCGTAGCGGATGATCGGCGCGCCCTCGGCGATGTCTTGCAGCGCGGTCTTGTGGCCCTGCGGCACGAAGGCGCGCAAGGTCAGGCCCGAGGCGAAGCGGGAGCCTGCGGGCAGGCCGAAATCATTCACGACGATCGCGACATTGTCGCGTTCGTTGAGCTTGATGTAGCGGGGCTGCTCCTGCGCGCCGATCGACTGGTCCATGGGGGCTCCCGCTATTTTGTAAACTTTGTACGATGGGTAGAGCGTAGCGAAACCCATCATTGCGCCTTGCAGAAAGTCGATGGGTTTCGCTGCGCTCTACCCATCCTGCGATCTCAACCCGGATAGGTGTAGGCCGTCTTCACCGTGGTGTAGAACTCGCGGGCATAGGAGCCCTGTTCGCGCGCGCCGTAGCTCGAGCCTTTGCGGCCGCCGAACGGCACGTGATAGTCGACGCCGGCGGTCGGCAAATTGACCATCACCATGCCGGCCTCGCTGTTGCGCTTGTAATGCGAGGCGTATTTCAGGTTTGTAGTGCAGATGCCAGACGCAAGGCCGAACTCGGTGTCGTTGGAGATCGCCAGCGCCTCCTCATAATCCTTGGCGCGGATCACGCAGGCGACAGGGCCGAAGATCTCCTCGCGGGCGATCCGCATCTGGTTGGTCGCCCCGGTGAACAATGCGGGTTGCAGATAGAAGCCGGGCGTCTCGCGGTTCAGCAACTCGCCGCCCCAATGCAGGCGGGCGCCTTCGTCCTGGCCGATCTTGATGTAGCGCAGATCCTGATCGAGCTGGCTCTGGTCGACCACCGGGCCGACATGCACGCCGCTCTTCAGCGCGTCATCCACCGAAAGCCCCTTCATGCGCTCGGTCATCGCATCGACGAAGCGGTCATGAATGCCTGCGGTGACGATCAGGCGCGAGGACGCCGTGCAGCGCTGGCCGCTCGAGAAATAGGCGCCGTTGACGGCGACTTCGACCGCGACCTTGACGTCGGCGTCGTCGAGCACGACCAGCGGATTCTTGCCTCCCATCTCGAGCTGGAACTTCTTCATCGGGTTGGAGAGCACGCAGGCCTGCGCGATCTTGCGGCCGGTCTGCACCGAGCCGGTGAAGGAGATCGCGGCGACATCGGGATGGTCCAGCAGGGTCTGGCCGACCACGGAGCCCGAGCCGATCACGAGGTTGAACACGCCGGCGGGAATGCCGGAGCGGGCGATGATCTCGGACAGCGCGTGCGCGGAGCCCGGCACCAGCTCGGCCGGCTTGAACACGACCGTGTTGCCGTAGCACAGCGCCGGCGCGATCTTCCAGGCCGGGATCGCGATCGGAAAATTCCACGGCGTGATCATGCCGACGACGCCGACCGGCTCGCGGGTGATCTCGACATCGAGACCGGGACGCACCGACGCGCCCTTCTCGCCCATCAGCCGGAGCGCCTCGCCGGCGAAGAACGCAAAGATCTGTCCGGCGCGCGCCACCTCGCCGATGCCCTCGGGGAGCGTCTTGCCTTCCTCGCGCGCCAGCAGGCGGCCGAGCTCTTCCTTGCGGGCGAGGATTTCGACCGAGATCCTGGTCAGCGCGTCAAAGCGCTCCTGCGGGGTCGAGCGCGCCCAGGCCGGGAAGGCGGCCTTCGCCGCGGCGATCGCCTTTTCGGTCTGCGCCCTGTCGGCTCTGGCGTATTCGCCGACCACGTCCTTGGTGTTGGAGGGATTGATGTCCCGCGTAATGCTGGTTCCGTCGACCCATTCGCCGGCGATGAAGTTCTTCTGGTGAGCGGTCATGTTTCTCTCCAACTTTCTTGTTAGCGCACGAGGCAGGGACGCTTGTCGTCGAAGGTCCAGCCCGGGATCAGGAACTGCATGGCCAGCGCGTCGTCGCGGGCGCCGAGACCATGCTGCTTGTATAGCGCGTTCGCCGCCTCAATGGCACCGCGATCGAGCTCGATGCCGAGGCCCGGCCGGTCCGGGATCGCGATCTTGCCGCCCTTGATCTCTAGCGGCTCCCGCGTCAACGCCTGGCCGTCCTGCCAGATCCAGTGGGTATCGATCGCGGTCACCTTGCCCGGCGCGGCGGCACCGACATGGGTGAACATCGCCAGCGAAATATCGAAATGATTGTTGGAGTGCGAGCCCCAGGTCAGGCCGTTGTCGCGGCAGGTCTGCGCCACCCGCACCGAGCCCTGCATGGTCCAGAAATGCGGATCGGCGAGCGGAATGTCGACCGCCCCGAGCCGCAGCGCGTGAGAGAGCTGGCGCCAGTCGGTCGCGATCATGTTGGTCGCGGTCGGCAGCCCCGTGGCGCGGCGGAACTCGGCCATGATCTCGCGGCCGGAGAATCCGGCTTCGGCGCCGCAGGGATCCTCGGCATAAGCGAGCACGCCATGCATGTTGCCGCACAGTCGGATCGCCTCGTCGAGCGACCAGGCGCCGTTCGGGTCGAGCGTGACGCGCGCCTTGGGGAAACGCTTGGCAATCGCGGCGACGGCTTCGATCTCGGCTTCGCCCGCGAGTACGCCGCCCTTCAGCTTGAAATCGGCGAAGCCGTAATGCGCCTGCGTGGCTTCGGCGAGGCGCACGATCGCGTCCGGCGTCATCGCCACCTGATGGCGCAGATTGAACCAGTCGGGCTTGCCGGTCTCGCCCTCGACGTAAGGAAGGCTGGTCTTCTTGCGATCGCCGACGAAGAAGAGATAGCCGAGCGTCTCGACTTCATTGCGCTGCTGGCCTTCGCCGAGCAGCGCTGCGACCGGGAGGTTGAGATGCTGGCCGAGCAGATCGAGCAGCGCTGATTCCACCGCGGTGACCGCGTGGATGGTGACGCGCAGGTCGAAGGTCTGCTTGCCGCGGCCGCCGGCGTCGCGATCGGCGAAGGCCCGGCGCATCGAGGCCAGGATGTTGTTGCACGCTCCGATGGTCTGGCCGACCACGAGGTCGCGCGCGTCCTCCAGGGTTTTCTTGATCTTCTCGCCGCCCGGCACCTCGCCGACGCCGGTATGGCCGGAGTTGTCGGTGAGGATGACGAGGTTGCGGGTGAAGAACGGTGCGTGTGCGCCGCTCAGATTGAGGAGCATGCCGTCGCGGCCGGCGACCGGGATCACCTCCATCGCCGTGATCACGGGGGCGCCGGCAAAGCCGGTGCGGATCGCGTCTTGAATCATCTGCTCCTCCCTTCGTGCCTTGCCGTTCGGCTTATTCCGCCGCCTGCCGGGTCGCGGCCTGCGGCAGCTTCGCCACCAGCGCCGCGAGCTCGGCGATCTCCTGCGCGGTGAGATCGGTGAGCGGCGGGCGCACCGGGCCGGAATCGCGGCCGATCACCTTCATGCCGGCCTTGATGATCGACACCGCATAGCCCTTCTTGCGGTTGCGTATCGCGATCAGCGGCAGGATGAAATCCTTCAGTCCTGCATGGACGGTCTGATGATCGCGCCGGCGCACCGCGGCGTAGAACTTGGTGGCGAATTCCGGCACGAAGTTGAACACCGCCGACGAATAGGTGGTCACGCCCATGTCGAGATAGGGCAGCGCGAAGGTTTCCGCGGTCGGCAGGCCGCCGATATAGGTCAGGCGGTCGCCGAGCCTGGTGTAGACCCGGGTCATCAGCTCGATGTCGCCGATGCCGTCCTTGTAGCCGACGAGGTTCGGGCAGCGCTCGCAGAGGCGGGCCAGCGTATCCGGCTGCAGGATCGCATTGTCGCGATTGTAGACGATGACGCCGATCTTGACTGATGAACAGATAGCCTCGACATGCGCGGCGAGGCCGTCCTGCTCGGCATGGGTGAGATAGGGTGGCAGCAGCAAGAGGCCGTCGGCGCCGGCCTGTTCCGCGCCAACAGCGATCTCGCGCGCGATCGCGGTGCCGTAGCCCGTGCCGGCCAGCACGGGAACACGGCCCTTGGTCTCGTCGACGGCGATCTTCACGACCTCTGGCACTTCAGCCGGGGTCAGCGAGAAGAATTCGCCGGTGCCGCCGGCGGCGAACAGGCCGGCGACGTCATAGCCGCACAGCCAATCCATGTTGGCGCGGTAGGTCGCCTCGTCGAACGAAGTGTCAGGCTTGAACGGGGTCACGGGGAAAGACAGGAGGCCGCTGCCGATTCTCGCGGCCATCTCCTGCGGGGTCATCTTGCTCATGGCGCCACTCCTTGAATGATGTTGGGAAGGATGCGCGAGCAGCGCGCGTCCATGGCCGGGTTTCTAGGGAATGGTTCGATGCGCGTCCAAGCCAAACGCGGTATCGAGCGATGCCAACTCTGCATCAATCTCCGCGCAGCTGCGGCGCTGCGATTTCGGTTGCGATCTCGATCAGGGACGGCAGCAGCTGGTTCTCGTGATCGCGCCGCCACACCATGAACAACTCGACCGGGACCGGCGTGCGCAGCTTCAGCGGCTTCAATCGAACATCAGATATCTTTAGGCTGGCGGCGGCCTCCGGCACGATCGCGATGCCGAGCCCGGCGCGCACCATGGCGAGGATCGAGTGGATCTGGCTGAGATGCTGCACATAGCGCGGCAGCACGTCGGCGCGCGTGAACATCGACACCAGGAGATCGTGGAAGTAGCGCGCCTCGTAGGGCGAATACATCACGAAGGGCTGGTCGTCGAAATCCTTGATGCTGACGGCCTCGGCTGCGGCCAGCGGATGCTTCTTCGGGATCGCGGCGAGCAGCGGCTCGGCCACGACGCGGCGGCTGGCGAATTCCGGCCGTGCGATCGGCGGACGCAGCAGGCCGACATCGATCTGGCCTGTCGTGAGCGCCTCGAACTGTTCGCCGGAGACCATCTCCTTCAGCGAGAAATCCACCTCGGGCAGGCGGGAGCGGGCGGCTGCGATCAAATCGGGCAGGAAGCCGTAGGCGGCCGCCGCCGTGAAGCCGATCTTGAGCGAGCCGGTCTTGCCGAGCGCGATGCGGCGGGCGACCTGCGAGGCCGACTCGGCGAGCTTGAGGATCCGCCGCGCCTCCGGCAGGAAGCTGCGGCCTGCCGGCGTCAGCCGCACCGAGCGGCTGGTGCGCTCCAGGAGCGGCGCGTCGATGATGTGTTCCAGCACCTGGATCTGCCGGCTCAGCGGCGGCTGCGTCATGTTGAGCCGCGTGGCGGCGCGGCCGAAGTGCAACTCCTCGGCCACCGTGACGAAACAGCGGAGCTGGTTCAGGTCGAACATCGATGCTAGCCTGGAATGGATCGCCTTAGGATTTGTCCGTTCTAGCATCGATGCCTCCCACTGGCCAAGAAGACAAAGACGGCGGCCGAAGCCGCCGTTTTGGGTTTGTGCCGAACTCCATCCCCGTCATTGTGAGCGAAGCGAAGCAATCCATCGCGCGGCATATGCCGAAGCATGGATTGCTTCGTCGCTGTCGCTCCTCGCAATGACGGGGCGATAGACATGGGCGGCCTTGCTCAGGCCGCCTTCAGCTGCACCCGCTTGATCTCGCCGACGATGAACAGGTAGGCGATCGCCGCGACCAGCGCGTTGGCGCCGACGAACACCAGCGCGCCGTTGAACGAGCCGGTGGCGGCGAGGATGTAGCCGATGATGATCGGCGTGGTGATCGAGGACAGATTGCCGAAGGTGTTGAACAAGCCGCCGGAGACGCCGCCGGCTTCCTTCGGCGAGGTGTCGGAGACCACGGCCCAGCCGAGCGCGCCGATGCCCTTGCCGAAGAAGGCGAGCGCCATGAAGCCGACCACCAGCGCCTGGCTGTCGACGTAGTTGCAGGCGATGATCGCCATCGACAGCAACATGCCGCCGACGATCGGGATCTTGCGCGCCATGGTCAGCGAGCCGGTGCGGCGCAGCAGGCAGTCCGAGATCACGCCGCCGAGCACGCCGCCGACGAAGCCGCACAGCGCCGGCAATGTCGCGACGAAACCGGCCTGCAGGATCGAGAGCCCGCGCTCCTTCACCAGATAGACCGGGAACCAGGTCAGGAAGAAGTAGGTCAGGGTGTTGATGCAGTACTGGCCGATATAGACGCCGAGCATCATGCGGTTGGCGAGCAGTTGGCGGATGTGGTCCCAGCTCGGGCCGGAGTCCTGCGTCTTGCCGGCCTTCGCCGCATCCATGTCGACCAGCGCGCCACCCGCTTTGATGTAGTCGAATTCGGCCTCGTTGATCCCGGGATGGTCCTTCGGCTCGTAGATCGTCTTGATCCAGACGATTCCCATGACGATGCCGAGCCCACCCATCACGTAGAAGACGTGGCTCCAGCCATATGTGTGCGCGATCCAGCCCATCAGCGGCGCGAAGATCACGGTGGCGAAATACTGCCCGGAATTGAAGAAGGCCGATGCGGTGCCGCGCTCATTGCCGGGGAACCAGGAGGCGACGATGCGGGCATTGGCCGGAAACGACGGCGCCTCGGCGATGCCGACCAGGAAGCGCAGACCGAACAGCAGCACCACGGCCGCGCCGGCGGAGAGGAACCCGACCAGGCCCTGCATCGCGGTGAAGATCGACCAGACGATGATGCCGATGGCATAGACCCATTTGGAGCCGAAGCGGTCGAGCAGCCAGCCGCACGGCACCTGGGCGATCACATAGGACCAGCCGAACGCCGAGAACACGTAGCCCATCGCGACGGGATCGAGATGCAGTTCCTTGGAGAGGGCGGGGCCGGCGATCGAGAGCGTGGCGCGGTCGGCATAGTTCACGGTGGTGACGAGAAACAGCATCGTCACGATCAACAACCGGACGCGGGATCGCCGCACGTCGGTGGCGGACACAATTGCGCTCATTCGCGCCTCCTTGGAAATTTCCTCGGGGTCTGTCCTAGAGAGGTGACGACAATGGGTCCAAGCCGAAACGGGTATTGATCCATACCGATTTTGAATGGATCGGCCCGGTGTCATTCCACCTTTGCCGCATTTGGATGCGCGCCATAGGCGTTCGCGGCCCATCCTTCGAGGCTTCGCTATGCGAAGCGGTCGGATCGCATAGCTCGCACCTCAGGATGACGCCTTGCCAGCGGCAGTCAATTAATGTACTTGTAGTACAGTTATTGAGGGCGCAGCGTCGCGCCGAGCTGACCGAGGTCGAATCTGCATGACCACGCCACGCGACTATGAGGTGTTCGAGGCAGGTTCAGTGACCTTGCAGGGCGGCGGCGTGTTTCCGCAACTTGCGCTCGCCTACAAGACCTATGGGACGCTGAACGCGGCCAAAGACAACGTCATCCTGTATCCGACATCGTTCTCCGCGCAGCATCATGACATCGAATGGCTGGTGCAGCCGGGTGGGGCGCTCGATCCCGCGCGCTACTTCATCGTCATCGCGAACCTGTTCGGCAACGGCCTGTCATCCTCGCCCTCGAATTCGGCCGAAGTGCTCGGCGGCGCGCCGTTTCCGGCTTTCACCTATCACGATGCCATTGCGATCCAGCGGCGGCTGCTGATCGAGCGATTTGGCGTGAGCAAGCTCGCGCTGGTCTACGGCTGGTCGATGGGCGGCATGCAGGCCTATCACTGGGCCGCGCGCTATCCCGACATGGTGGAACGTGCAGCCGTGGTCTGCGGCAGCGCAAGGTGCTCGCCGTACAACTATGTGTTCCTCGAAGCCGTGAAGGCCGCTTTGACCGCCGATCCCGCCTACCGGGACGGCCGCTTCGTCGGCAAGCCGACCGCGGGCCTTCGCGCGATGGGACGCGTCTATGCGGGGTGGGCGATGTCGCATGAATTCTATCGCGAGGAACTCTGGCGTGCGGCCGGCTTCAACTCATTGGAAGACTACCTCGCAGGATCATGGGATGGCGCGTTCGCGCGGCGCGATGCCAATGATCTGCTGGCGCAGGTCGCGATCTGGCAGGCCGGCGACATCAGCCGCTGCGATGAATTCGGCGGCGACTTCGACCGCGCGCTCGCCGCGATCAAGGCGCATGTGCTGCTGATGCCGGGGCGGACTGACCGCTATTTCGACCCGCGCGACAACGAGGCTGAGCTCGGCCGACTGGTCAATGCGCGCTCCGCGGCGCTGCACGCGATCCCCTCGATCCACGGCCACCGCGCCGGCAATCCGATCAACAACGCCGAAGACCGCGCCTTCATCAACGCCGAGATCTCGGCGCTGCTGCAACGCTGAGATGTGAGATCACCATGAGCACCGCAGAGACCAGTGATGCCGGACCCCGCCTGAAGCCGCTCAGCCCGCTGACGTTGCGCGACCTGTCGACCAAGTCGAACCTGGCCGGCGCGGTGCGCGCAGCAAGCCATTACGGGATGATCCTGAGCGTCGGCACGCTGATCTGGCTGGTCGCATCGCGCTATGGACTCGGATGGGCGCTGCCGCTGATTGCCATCCAGGGTTACTTCGTCGCGTTCCTGTTCATGGTGGTGCATGAGACCGCGCACAAGACCGCGTTCCGCAGTCCGGCGCTCAACCTTGTCGTCGGCAATCTTTCGGCCTTCATGATCGGATTGCCCTACCAGTATTACTGCCTGTTCCACTGGGACCATCACCGCTACACCCAGGATCCGGAGAAGGACCCGGAGCTGATCGTCGGTCCGAAGCCTGCGTCCGACACCCAGCTCGCGATCGCCTATTCGGGACTGCTGCAGGTGCTGGTCCGCATCCGCCTGATGTTTCGGCACGCGCTCACCGGAGAGGTGATCGTACCGTGGATTCCGCAGCACAAGCGCGCCGCGATCGTGAGGGAAGCAAGACTCTATCTCGCCGGCTATCTGCTGCTGCTCGCGGCATCGCTCGCGCTGCACAGCGCGATCCTGCTTTGGGTGTGGCTCGTGCCGCTGCTGGCCGGGCAGCTCATCCTGCGCCCCTATCTCTATGCCGAGCATACCGGCTGCGAGCGGACGCGCAGCGCGTTCGAGAACACGCGCACCACGATGACCGGCCGGATCATGAAATGGTTCGCCTGGAACATGCCGTACCATGTCGAGCATCACGCCTATCCGACGGTGCCGTTTCATGCGCTGCCAAAGCTGAATGCCATCGTCGATGGCCACATCGTCCATCGCGGGAGAAATTACCGCGCCGTGACGCGCGAGACCTGGGCCTGGTTCCGTCGTCAGCGCTCCGCCTGAGTGTTCAAGCGTCCGTGCGCGGACGCAGCACCAGGTTGACGAGGTTGCGGGCATAAGCCGACGAGAGCGGCTTGATGCCGAAGACATAGCGATAGAAGAGGCTGCCATAGATCGCGTCAAAGATGTCGCCGGGCACGCCAGGTGCGCCGATGCTGCCGTCGTTCTGGCCGGCGCTAATGATCTCGAGCATCTTGCTGCGGCGCAGGGCGAGATAGCGCCCGTAAAACAATTCTGCGGTGCCGGTCTTGGAAATGCATTCCGAGATCACCGCAAGCTGCACCCGTCCGAACTCGCCCTGCAATGCCTCGACATAGCTTGCGACATGGCGGCGGATCCGGGCCACCGGGTTACCCGTTGCAGGCAGCGGCACGGCGCGCGAGGCCTGGTCGAGGAAGGCATCGATCAGCAAGGCTTCGCGCGACGGCCACCATTTGTAGATCGTCATCTTCGAGACGTTGGAGTGTTTGGCGATCGCGTCGATGGTAGTGGCGGCAAGGCCGGTGGTCGCCATCAGCGTATAGGCGCTTTGCAGGATCGCGGCCGTGGTGGCGGCGGAGCGCGGCCGGCCGCGCCGCCCGGTTGCCGTGTCCTCCGTCTCTGCCTTGCCGCTCGCCATGGCCGGGATTTGCGTCCTGCGTCTTTGAATCAAAGTTTGGTGTGTCGAGCATAGCACGACATCGCAGCCGGTTTGAGAGCATTGCCGGTGCTTGAGCGAAGCGCCGGGCTTGCGCGCTTGCAACCAAAGTCAGATCATGCAGTTGATATTCGGCGCTGGCTTGTGATTCTTGCCTGGCAGTGTCGGCCGAACAGGTGGGCAGCAATGCGAGGACGGCCATGAGTGACCTGCTTCGCATTGCCATCGTGGGTTTCGGCGAGATCGCCGGCCGTCAGCACCTGCCTGCGATCGCGAAGACATCAGGTGCCGCATTGGTCGCGGTGGTCGATCCGGTCAAGACCCCGCCGGGCCTGCCGCATTTCCGCGATCTGCAGGAGTTGTTGCGCGACGGGCCCGAGATCGATGCGGTCGCGCTGTGCACGCCGCCACAGGTGCGTCATGCGCAGGCCACTACCGCGCTTGCCGCGGGCAAGCATGTGCTGCTGGAGAAGCCGCCGGGCGCGACGGTCGGCGAACTCGCGCCATTGATCGCGGCTGCGCATGAAGCGAACAGGACGTTGTTTGCGACATGGCATTCGCGCTACGCGCCCGCGGTCGGGCCGGCGCGGCAATTGCTCGCCGGCCGCGCGATCAGCAAGGTGAGCGTGGTCTGGAAGGAAGATGTCCGCGTCTGGCACCCCGGCCAGGCCTGGATCTTCGAAGCGGGCGGCTTCGGCGTGTTCGATCCCGGCATCAACGCGCTGTCGATCCTGACCGAGATCGTGCCGCATCAGGTCTTTGTCAGGAGCGCGGTGCTGGATTTTCCCGCCAATCGGGAGGCGCCGATTGCAGCGGAACTTGAACTCTCCGATCAGAACGGTTTGCCGATCCACGCCCAGTTCGATTTCCGCCAGACCGGCGTGCCGAGCTGGGATATCGTGTGCGAGACCGAGGCCGGGCCGGTGACGTTGTCGAAAGGCGGACGGCAGCTGCGCGACGGCGACCGGCTGGTGGTCGATGCCACGGGTGAGGAATATCCCGCGCTGTACCGCCGTTTCGTCGCGCTGACGTCGGACGGAAAATCCGACGTCGATCTCGCGCCCTTGCAGCTGGTCGCCGATAGCTTCATGCTGGGGCGACGGCGCTTCGTCGAGGCGTTCGAGGACTGAACATGACATCAGCCAACATTGCGCGCGCGCCCTTCGGCAAACTGCACGACGGCACGTTGGTCGAGCGCGTGACGCTGCGCGGCGAACACGGCTTCGAGGCCGCCATCCTCACCTTCGGCGCCACGCTGCAAGCGCTGCTTATGCCCGATCGCGACGGGCGTTGCGACGACATCGTGCTCGGCCACGACGAATTCGACGGCTATCTCGCGCAGCGCAAATTCTTCGGCGCGACCATCGGGCGCTATGCCAACCGGATCGCCGGCGGCCGCTTCGTGCTCGATGGGGAGGCGGTGAACCTCGAGGCCAACAACGGCCCCAACGCGCTGCATGGCGGGGCGCAGGGCTTTGATCGCAAGCTCTGGCGGATCGTCGAGCTCTCCGATGAACCGGGCCCGACATTGGTGCTGGAGCGCGAGAGCCCGGATGGCGAGGAGGGCTATCCGGGCAACCTGTCGACGCGGGTGACCTATCGCGTGCGCGCTCCGATGGAGCTTTCGGTCACCTACGAGGCGACGACCGACCGGCCGACTTGCGTCAACCTCACCAATCACAGCTTCTTCAATCTCGAGGGCGCGCGCTCGGGCGCGCAGATCCTCGATCATCGGCTGACCATCCCCTCAGACCATTTCCTCGCGGTCGATGCCACCGCGATCCCGCTACCGGAGCCGCCGCGCTCGGTCGACGGCACGCCGTTCGATTTCCGTAAGGCCACGGCAATCGGCGCCCGGATCAGGATGAATGACGAGCAGCTGCGGCTCGGGCGCGGCTATGACCACAATTTCTGCCTGGCGTCAGGCACCGGCCTGCGGCTGGCCGCGCGCCTCGAGGCGCCGCGCAGCGGCCGTGTGATGGAGCTGTTCACCGATCAGCCGGGATTGCAGTTCTATTCCGGCAACTTCCTCGACGGCTCGACCGCCGGCAAGGGTGACCGGCTGTACCGGCAATCCGATGCGCTGTGTCTCGAACCGCATGCCTGGCCGGACACGCCGAACCGGCCCGACTTTCCGTCGGCGCGGCTCGATTCCGGGCAAATCTATCGGCGCAGCATCGTCTATCGCTTTGCAACCGTGTGAGTGACGCCATGACCGATCGTGCCGCCGAACCGTTGATCGAAGACGTGCCTACATCCGTGCTGTCGGCCGAGCGCTGTCATCTCGGTGAAGGCCCGACCTATGATGCGTCAACCGACACGGCGTGGTGGTTTGACATCCGCGAGCGGCGCCTGTTCGAGCATCGTTTTGCCGACGGCGTCACCGTCATTCACGCGCTGCCGAACATGGCGAGCGCATTGGCGCGGATCGACGGCGAACGACAGCTGATGCTGACCGAAGATGGGCTTTATGTCCGGCAGGTCGCCGATGGCCGCCTCGAACTGTTCGCCGCGCTGGAGGCCGACAATCCGCTGACGCGCTCCAACGATGCCCGCGTGCATCCGTCCGGCACGTTCTGGCTCGGCACCATGGGGCGTCAGGCCGAGCCGGGTGCCGGCGCGATCTACGCGCTGCATCGCGGCCGCATCACGCGGCTTTATCCCGGGATCACGATCCCGAATGCGATCTGCTTCTCGCCCGCGGGCGATATCGGCTATTTCGCCGACACCGCGACCAACGTGCTGCACCGCGTGCCGCTCGATCCGTCAACCGGGCTGCCGACGGGCGAGCCAACCGAATTGATCAGGCATCGCGGTGTCGGCGGGCTCGACGGCGCGGTCGTCGATGCCGACGGGCTGATCTGGAACGCACGCTGGGGCGGCGGCTGCGTCGATATCTACGATCCGAGCGGCCGCCATTTGCGTTCGCTGAAAGTGCCGGCGAAGCAGTCGAGCTGCCCTTGCTTTGTCGGCCGCGATTTTTCACGCCTGCTGGTGACCTCGGCCTGGCAGGATATGGACGAGGCGCAGCGCGCGTCCGATCCGGGACACGGCCAAACCTTCTTGCTCGAGGCCGCGGCGCGCGGGCGTGCCGAGCCTGACGTCAAACTGTCCTGACGGAAGCGGGTGCGGGCCACCTTGTTGACGTGACCTGATGATTTGGACGATAGTACAAATATGGTCCGCAAGCCTGCCAAACCCGATAAGAAGGCCGACGTGAAGGCCGCCGCCAGCACCCGCAAGCCGAACATGCGCGAGGCGATCCTCGCCGCGGCGGAGGAGCTGTTCTCGACCTACGGCTTCAACGCCGTCTCGGTGCGCGACATCGCGCAGGCGGCCGGCGCCAATCCCGGCAGCGTCACCTATCACTTCAAGACCAAGGACGGCCTGCTGCTGGAAATCTATCGGCGGCATTGCGGCCCGATGAACCGGCGGCGCTCCGAGCTGCTGGCGGCGGCGCGGCGGGTGCGCGATGTGCAGGACCGGCTCGAGGCGATCGTACGCGCCTATGTGCTGCCGGCCTTCACCTCGGGCAGCGATCTCGCCGGCGGCGGCACGCGGTTCACGCGGCTGCGCGCCATCATGTCGGCCGAAGGCAACGAGGTGGTGCGCAAGATCATCGCGCAGACCTTCGACGACACCAGCCATGAATTCATCGACGCGATCCATGACAGTCTGCCGCATATTCCGCGCACCGACCTGGTCTGGCGTGGCCACTTCCTGCTCGGCGCGCTCTATTACACGCTGGTGACGCCGGAGCGCGTCTCGCGGCTGTCGCGCGGCAGCGCCGACGGCACCGATGCCGGCCATGCCATCGAGCAGCTGGTGCGCGCCACCGTCGCCGCACTGCAGGCCGCGCCGCTCGATCAAGCCGCGCCCGCGCCGCGCAAGGCCGCCAGCGCGAATCCAGGACGAGCGCTGACCTGACCCTGCGGAGTTCGTCTTCATGGAGAAACTTCGGCTGCGTACCGTGCTCGGCAATCACCCGCACATCCAGGCGGTGAAGAATGGTGAGCTGCGCTCGGAGCTGTTCGACCTCGATTTCATCGAGTTCACGCCGACCAATGCCGCATTCAAGCCGATGGTGCGCGAGCAGGCGTTCGACGTCTGCGAGATGGCGATCGTGACCTATCTGATGGCGCGCGCCCACGGCAAGCCGCTGGTGCTGCTGCCGGCGGCGATGGTCGGCCGCTTCCAGCACGGCCATGCACTTTGCCGCGCCGACCGCGGCGCGCTCACGCCTGCCGATCTCGAAGGCAAGCGGGTCGGCATCCGCTCGTTCACGACCACGACCGGCGCATGGATGCGCGGCATCCTCGCCAACGACCATGGCGTCAATCTCGACCGCATCAACTGGGTCACGTTCGAGGACCCGCACGTCGCCGAATATGTCGACAGCACCGAACGCGCGCCGCAGGGCAAAGCCATCCTCCAGATGTTGAAGGACGGCGAACTCGACGCCGTGCTGGGCGAGACCTCGAGCGACCCGGCGCTCAAGCCATTGTTCGCCGATCCGGCCGCAGCGGCGGCGCGGTGGTATGCACGGCATGGCGTCGTGCCGGTCAATCATCTGGTCGTGGTGACCGGGCGGCTTGCGACCTCGCGGCCCGATGTGGTGCGCAGCCTCTACGATCTCTTCAAGCGCGCCAAGGCCGAGGCCGGTCTGCCCGGTGCCCCGGACATGGTGCCGTTCGGCGTCGAGGCGAACCGCAAGCCGCTCGCATTGATGATCGACTATTGCGCCCAGCAGGCACTGATCCCCCGGCGCGTCGCGGTCGACGAGCTGTTCGACGACACAACACGGGACTTGAACTGATGACAATCTCCGGCGATCCGAGGCAATGGCAGATCGGCATGCTCGGCTATGGCGAGGTCGGCCGCATCCTGGCCGAAGACCTGCGCCGGCAAGGCGTCAAGGTCTCTGCCTACGACATCAAGCTCGACCGCGGGCAAGGCGCGCCGCTGCGCGCTGATGCGGCGGAGATCGGCGTCGCGCTTGCGCAATCCCATGCCGATCTCGCGGCGCGGGCCGATTTCATCATCTCGGCGGTGACGGCGAGCCAGGCGGTGCCGGTGGCGGAGGCCTGCGCGCCGGCGATTCGGAAGGGCGCCTGGTTTGTCGATTTCAACTCGGCCTCGCCCGGTGCCAAGCAGCGCGCGGCGGCCCAGATCGATGGCGCCGGTGGCCGCTATGTCGAGGGCGCGGTGATGACCTCGCTGCCGCCGTACCGGATCAAGGTGCCGCTGCTGCTCGGCGGCCAGGGTGCGCGGGAGCTCGCGCCGCTGCTGATCGCGCTCGGCTTCGCGGCGAAGGTCGCCAGTGACGAGCTCGGCGTGTCCTCGGCCGTGAAGATGTGTCGCAGCATCATGATCAAGGGGCTGGAGGCGATGGTGATCGAGTGCTTCACCACCGCGCGTGCCTATGGCGTCGAGGATGCGGTGCTCGCCTCGCTCAAGGAGACCTTTCCGGGCATCGACTGGGAGAAGCAGGGCGCCTATTTCTTCCAGCGGGTGATCGAGCACGGCCGCCGCCGCGCCGAGGAGGTCCGCGAGGTGGCGGAGACCGTGCGCGAGGCCCAACTCACGCCGTGGTCGGCATCTGGCACCGCCGAGCGGCAAGCCTGGGTCGCCGACCTCGCCGACGACGGCGTGTTCGGCATCAAGGGAACGCCGGACTTCGCCCGCAGTGCCGACTGGCGCACCGAAGCTGACCGGATTCTCTCGCGCGTCAATCCGGGATCACGCAAGGCAACGGCGTGATCGCCGGACGGCATTGCGCGGGACTTCAGGTCGAGACCGACAGCCTGGCGATCTCGGCCGCGTCGGGCAGGTTCTCGACATTCCAGCACGCGTCCATGACGCGTCGGGCCGCTGCCGCCGGAATGATGCCATCGGCGAGGTCGGCGAATTTGGTCTCGAGCTGCTTGTCGGTCATCGGAACCTCGACGCTGCCGATGGCATGTTCGATATAGCGGTGCAGCGTGCGCCCGTCCTTGAGCACGATGGTCATGTCGACCTGCGCCGGATCGATGCCCGGCGTGATCACCGGCATCACCTTCGACCGCAGCGCGACGACGGTCGGATCGGTCACCGCGCGGTCGCTGAACTGCTTCTCGCCGCCGGCGCCCTCGACCAGCGCGACGGCAACCGCGTGATAGATGCTGAACTTGCCTTCGAGACCTTCGCGCGGCGTCTTCTTGCCGGTCAATTCGAGCACCAGCGGATGTACCTTGAGATCGATGCGCTCGATCTGGTCGGCCGTCAGTTTGCTCTCGTTGCGCAGCTGGATCGCGGCGTCGATCGCCGGATGCATCACGATGCCGCAAGCAAACGGCTTGTAGGTGTTGAGCGCGGCTTCATAGCGCTTGCCGAGATCGCCGAGGATCTCGTTGTAGTCCTGCTTGGTGCTGATGGTGTTGGCCCAGCCGCGCTTGGCTTCGATCATGCTGTCTGAGGAGGTGAAATTCTTCTCGGCCAGCATCGCGGCGAAGATGCCGTTCGATGCGGCGCGGCCCGGATTGAAGCTCTTGTTCATCGAGCCGAAGGATTCGCGCAGGCCCACCGGCTGCGACGCGGCAAGGCCGAGCGCCCACACCATCTGCTGCTCGTTGAGGTTCAGCAGCTTGCCGACCGCAGCCGCCGAGCCGAACACGCCCGCGGTGCCGGTGATGTGCCAGCCGACGTCGTAATGGTTGGGATAGACGGCGTTGCCAATCCGGCATTCGGTCTCGACCCCCAGCACCAGCGCGTTGAGGAAGTCCTTGCCCGACACATGCTGCATCTCCGACAGCGCGAGGATGGCCGACGCCACCGGCCCGGCCGGATGGATGATGGTCTTCAAATGAGTGTCGTCGTAGTCGAAGATGTGGCTCGACACGCCGTTGAGAAAGGCGGCGTTCATGATGTCGAAACGCTCGCGCCGCCCGAACAGCGAGGCCTGCGCCGGGCCCGAGAACGGCGCCAGTGCGGAGACCGCGATGTCGACGGTCTGATGATGCGAGCCGCCGATCGCGACGCCGACCCAGTTCAGCAGCGTGCGGACGCCTTCCTTGCGGACATTGGCCGGCAAGTCGTCGTACTTTGCCGCGACGAGATAATGCGCGAGCTTGCGCGTCACGTCCTGCGCGGGCTTGGGCTCGGACTTGGTCGGCGCGGCCGGCGTCTGCGCGACTGCCGCGGTTGCCGCCGATGCGACGAAGGGGATGGTGGCCGCAGCCTGCAGCAACGATCGGCGGTCGGTGATCGACATGGTGGTCTCCCGGAGTAAGATGGGTATCGAAGCGGCTGTTTGAGCCGATCCTGGACCGACCGTAGCAGGCGATGTCGGTCGGGAGCAGGCGTGCAAGACGGCTGCCTGTTTCGCTCGTGCAGCCGCTTGACGAAGACGGCGGAGTCGTTTTTGACACCCGGTTTGGCGTGGCGCAAGCAGGCAATTGTTGCCGAATGCAATCGTGATATGACGGCCCTGGTCGCCGCTTGTCACGGTGAATCCGTCGCGTTCCCTGACGCTGCGGAATAGGCTATTGCTCGGACCGCATCTCGCGTCGCGCGGCTCTGACCGAACGCGCAAACCGAAATCCTGGAGACACGCCCATGAAAAATTCCGGCAAGGTCGTCGCCATCACCGGTGCATCGCGCGGCATCGGCAAGGCCTGCGCGGCGCGTTTCCTGTCCGATGGTGCCAGGGTCGTCATCTCCGATGTCGATGCTGCCGGGCTGGTCCACGCCGCCCAGGAACTCGGACATGAGGACCGGCTGCGGGCCGTCGAGGCCGATGTCAGCAAGCGCGCCGATGTCGATCGCATCGTCGCCCACGCGGTGAAGGAGTTCGGCCGGCTCGACGTCATGGTCAACAATGCCGGCGTCGCGCGCAACCGCGACTTCCTCGACATCAGCGAGGCCGAGTTCGACGATGTGATGGGGATCAACCTCAAGGGCGCGTTCTTCGGCGTCCAGGCCGCGGCGCGCCAGATGATCGCGCAGGGCGGTGGCGGCGTCGTGGTCAACATGTCCTCGGTCAACGCGCTGCTCGCGATCCCCTCGCTCGCGACCTATGCGATGTCCAAGGGCGCGATGAAGCAGCTCACGTCGGTCGCCGCGGTGGCGCTGGCGCCGCACGGCATCCGCGTCGTGGCGGTCGGGCCCGGCACGATCCTGACCGAGATGGTGGCAACGGCGATCTTCTCGTCGGAGGACGCGCGGCGCAGCGTGCTGTCGCGGACGCCTGCCGGCCGCTGCGGCGAGCCGAGCGAGGTCGCCTCCGTCGTGGCCTTCCTCGCCAGCGATGATGCCTCGTACATCACGGGACAAACCATCTATCCGGACGGCGGCCGGTTGATCCTCAACTACACGGTGCCGGTCACCGACAAGAAGTAGGGCGCTGCCAAAATATCGAGGAACAACCCCATGCAAAGGAGCCGCCGGTAGCCGGTTGCCGGCGTTCGATCAGGTTGAGCATCGTCTCCCTTCGTCATTCCGGGGCGTGCGAAGCACGAGCCCGAAATCCATCGCGCTGCATCAATTGTGGTGGAATGGATTCCGGGCTCTCGCTTCGCGAGCCCCGGAAGGACGAGCGGAAGAGGGCACCGTTACCGGCCCTCGAACTTCGGCTTGCGCTTTTCCATGAAGGCGTTGCGGCCTTCGCGGAAGTCGGCACTGTCCATGCAGTCGATGCCGATCTGCCTGATCGCGGCCATGTCGCGGTCGGCGGGATCCTTCAGCACCTGCGCGATGGTGATCTTGGCGGCCTTGATCGCCAGCGGGGCGTTGCCGGAAATGGTCCGCGCGATCTCCATGGTCGCATCCCACAGCTCGGCATCAGGCAGCACGCGGTCGACGAGGCCGATCCGCAGCGCTTCCGCGGAGTCGATCCGCATGCCGGTATACATGATCAGCCGCGCCCAGGACGGCCCGACCAGCGACACCAGATGGCGCAGCCCGTCATAGCCGTAGGCGATGCCGAGCTTGGCGGCGGGAATGCCGAACTGGCCGCTTGAGCCGGAGATGCGGATATCGGTCAGCATCGCGACCTGCATGCCGCCGCCGAGGCAGAAGCCGCGGATGCAGGCGATCGTCGGCTTCGGATAGTCGGCGAGCAAGGCGCGCTGGGCGGCGCTGCGCCGTGAATAGTCCTCGGAAGCCGCGGCATTGTGCCTGGTCTTCTCGAACTGACTGATATCGGCGCCCGATACGAACGCCTTGTCGCCGGCGCCGACCAGGATCACGACGCGGACGGCCGGATCATCGCGCAAGGCGATCAGCGCCTCGCCGAGCCCCTCCCACATCTCCAGCGACATCGCATTGCGCTTGTCCGGATTGTTGAAGGTGATGACGCCGACGCCGTCGACCACGCTTTGCAGGATCTTGCCGTCGGCAAGCGATCGATCTGAGGTGTTTGGCATGGAGGATCCGGTCCGATTTCAGTCAAGGCTAGCACCCGGTCCCGCGCCGGAGCAGGCGGTTTAGGGCACGGCGCGATTGCACCGGCGTGCGGCAATTCTTCCGGTAGTTGTACGGTTCGCAAAATAAACTGTCGAGAAAGGGTTGCGCCATAGAGTGCGCCACCCGCGTTGCGTGCCGGCTTAACGTTTTCCTAGCTTTTCGACGGTACGAATATACGCACCTGCGCGCAGGGATCACCCCGCGGCGCGCGGGGGCGCGTGCCACAGCCTTCCCGCTGCCATCGCGTCGGTAGCGGATGTCCCACCTCCGGACCGGCAGGGACGCCGGTCAACCCCGACCTCCGTGCACTCAGATCGCCTCGGGCGAGGTCCAGTCGTGTCCGTCGAAAAGTTTCTCAAGCAACGCGGTGTTCGAATCACGGTCAACGGCAGCTATACGCTGCCGAACTGGTACGATGCGCAGGGCAAATTGCGCACCTTCGCCTGCCGCACCACGCGCGTCTCGCCGTTCCGCATGATCGTGGACGTGCCCGTGGTCGGCAAGATCGGCGACCGGCTGACCTCTTACTTCGAGGAGTTCGGCAAGTTCGAGGGCTGCATCACCGACACGATGAGCGGCAGCTTCCTGCTCGAGCTCGAGATGACGCATGCGATGCGGGAGAAGTTCGCCGACAAGCTGACCTGGATCGAGAAGAAGCAGAAGGATCCGAGCGTCCGCGAGGCGCGCAACAATCCGCGTTTCGTTCCGGCCGCCCCGCACGCCATGCTGACCTTGGCGGATGGCACCATGCAGAGCTGCTTCATCATCGACATGTCGCTGTCGGGCGCGGCGGTATCCTCCGAGGTACAGCCGCCGGTCGGCATGCCGCTTGCGATCGGCGCCTGCGTCGGACGCGTGGTCCGGCATCTGCCGAACGGCTTCGCCATCAAGTTCGTCGAGACCTACAAGCAGAACGAACTGGCGCGCCTGATCGCGCGCAAGTCCAAGGAGCTGCTGGTGTCCGACGCGGACTCCGTTGCCTAGGGCGAGTGCTCACAAATCTCGTGCGCGCGTGCGGGAATAGCGATGTCCGAGTTTTCCTCCAAAGCAGACGTCACCGACGCCTGGGTGAATGTCCGCAAAGGGCCACAACCGGACATCAACGAGACAATGGCAGAGTCATGGGCGCTTGTTAGCCCGCAGCCTGCCGGCCACATCGCACGCCGCCGAACTGCAAGTCACCCGAACTGCGCGACCACGGCAGACCACAGACGCCAGATTTCGGGGGACTTTTCATCGACGGCGGTCTGCACCATGACCAGCTTGGAGGGCGGATCAACGAGGATGCGCTGCCCGAGGTGCCCCAGGAGCGCGAATTGTCGTCTGCTGCCGGGGAACAGGTAGACCTGATAGCCGTACCCGAACCCTCCTTCGGCCTTTGCCAGATACGGCTCGGAGGCGCGCACCGTGGTCGCATCAATCATCCACTGTGTAGGTATGATCTGTTTGCTCTCCCACGCTCCGTCGTGGGCCAGCAGACGGGCGAGCCGCGCGTAGTCGCGCAATACCGCGTTGAAGAACCCGTGCGCTACCTCATAGCCTTCCGCATCAATCAGCCATTTGGCGTCAGCTTCAGTGCCAATCGGCTGCCAGACTTTTTCCTGGAGATAGCCGCACATTGATTGACCGGTTGCGTAACGCAGCACGAGACCAAGCACATCCGTCTCGATGCTGGAGTAATGGAATCGCGTCCCCGGCGGCGCGATCCGTTGATTGAATTGTGCAATGCTGGCAACGGTGCCTTTTTGGGTCCAGTGCTTGCGCACCATGTCGTCCCACAGGCGATCGAGGTCGTCTCCGCTGCCTTTCGCTTCGTCGTTCTCTTCACCGAACTTCACGCCGGACGACATGTGCAGCAGCGCGCGGATCGGCGTTGCACCGTATTCCGTGCCTTTCAAGCCGGGAACATAGGTCTCGGCAGCATCGTCGATCGACTTGATCGCGCCTTCCGCGGTCGCGATCCCTATCAGCATGCCGGTGATGGATTTTGCCATCGACTGCGATATCAGGCGGTCTCGATCGGTGCGGCCGTACTGATAGTGCTCGACCAGAATCCGATCGTCTTTGGCGATCAACAGGCCCGTCACCGGATTGCGCGCCAGATAATCCACAAGCGAAGTGCGATTCCCCTTGTACTGGTAGCTGACATCCGCAGGCGTTCGCTTGAAGGGCCAGGCCGTGGCCGCGCGATCGACTTGACGCGTCGGGAATATCTCGTCGTAATGACTGAATGCGCCGACGCGATATTTTGGCGCCGGATTGCCGGGCTGGTAGATCCGCCACCGGTCCTTGACCGGGTAGTTCTCGGTCGCCCCGTAAAGTTCGGCGTCCGGGCCATCAGCGGAAAAGGACGGATCACCACCGATTTCGGCAGCCCAACTCCAATTCGCCGATGCCACAACGCAAGTTGCCGCCAGTCCAGTCAGGACTGGGCGTCGTGAGAGTGCTTTCCCGGCGCCGGTATCGGACTTTGAAGGACTTATCATGGCTCCCCCCCTTCCTGCCGCCGAACGTACGCGGTTTCGTGCCGAACGACCATGCATCGATGTCTGCTTAGGGAAGGCGACATTCCTATGGTCGGACCGCGAGTCCGCTTTTTTAAGTCTCGAACGCGGACAGGATTTAGGAGCGCTCACCTTAGCCTGCGGCCAGCGCGTCCGTTCCGCGCGCTACGTCAGCTCTTCCGGATCGTCGGCCGCGCGCATCCGCGCGATGCTGTCTTCCGTTGCTGCGCTACCTGCCGCCGCGATCGCGATCTCGCGGGCAAGATTGGTGCATTCGGCCCACAGCAGGAAGAACACCAGCGGCGGCCGCTCAGGCGCCTCCAGCATCTGCCGGCAACGTTCCGCCGCGCCGTCGAGCGCCCACCACTGCCGGGCAACGACCATGACCTTGCGGAAGCTGCGCAGCGTGCCGGAAAATTTTTGCGGATCGGCCCCCACGATGGTGCCGCAATGGTTCAGCCAGTTCAGTGCCGCGTAGATCGCAATCCCGTAGTCCTCGATCGTGGTGCCGGTGAAATCGACGACGGTCTTGTCGTGCGCGCGCTGGCGCAGGAACGCGTCGATCATCTCGGGTTGACGGGCCGGATCGATCAGTAGCGAGTTGTCCTGCCGCGGCACCATCGGTACGTAACGCATCGCTTCGAGCCGGGTGTGCTCCCAGATCGCCCTGCTGTCGCCGAGCAGGTCGCCGGGCTTGCGCTTGCAGGCCGGATAGACCAGCACGCCGTTGTCGGAAAGATCGAGATAGCGCGGCACCACCTTGTCGAGCGCGGCGAGAAACGCCGATGGATCGGTCAGGCCGCGCAGGTCGCTGGCGGCATCCTCCGCTTGTACAGGCTTGTTGACGCGTGTCCAGCCGAAATTGGCCATCCCGGGCGCCCCGATCTCAACCTTGTCCGTCAGGTTAGATGGAAAATGCGACGAAGCAAATGCGGCATTTGCGGTGACGGGACCGCGCCCGCGCTGCCGGTTGACGTGGGAAACCGCCATGCCTAGCTCATGGTTAATCGTGTGCAATGCAGGTTTTGTCACCGCCTTCGGGACCGATCGCCAATGACTGCTTCTGACCGCCAATCGCATTGGCAGACCGTCTACCTGACCAAGGGTGAGCAGCAGGTGAGCTGGTCGCAGGCCGATCCGCAGCCATCGCTGCGCCTGATCGAATCGGTCGCGCCCCGCCGCGACGGGTCGATCATCGATGTCGGAGGCGGGGCCTCGCGCCTCGTCGATGCGCTGCTTGTGCGCGGCTTCCACGATCTGACGGTGCTCGATCTCTCGGAAGCGGCGCTGGCGAGCGCCCGGGAACGGATCGGCGCGGCAGGCGACGCGGTGCGCTGGATCGCCGGCGATGCGACGGTCTGGCAACCGCCGCAGGCGTTCGACATCTGGCACGATCGTGCGGCGTTTCATTTTCTGGTCGAGGAAACGGAGCGCGCGGCCTATCTGGAGAGACTGCATCGTGGCGTCACGGCCGGCGGCCACGCCGTGATCGGCACCTTTGCGCTGGACGGTCCGGAAAAATGCAGCGGCCTGCCGGTGCAGCGCTATGATCCGACAGCGCTCGGCCGCACCGTCGGTCCGGGGTTCGAACTGGTCGCGCATGAGGCGCACCGACACGTCACGCCGTGGGGCGCGACGCAGTCGTTCCAATTCAGTGTGCTGCGGCGGACGTGACCGGCAGCCGAAGGAGAGATGAGATGACGGACGCGCCACGCACGATCGGTGAGATCGCGAGCTACCACGCCCATGTCTATTACGATCCGGCCACCAGCCGCGGCGAAGCGGAACGGCTGCGTAACTGGCTGGGCGAGCGCTTCCTGGTCACGCTCGGGCGCTGGCATGACGTCAAGGTCGGCCCGCACGACCAGGCGATGTACCAGGTGGCGTTCGCGGCCGAGCTGTTTCCGACCCTGGTGCCGTGGCTGATGCTCAACCATGGCAGCCTGAGCATCCTGGTCCACCCCAACACCACCAATCCGCGCCGCGATCATCGCCACGATCCGCTCTGGATCGGCAAGCCGCTGGCGGTCCATGCCGACAAGCTGCCCGAAGAGGCCGAGATGGAGCAGGCGCCGGCGCCGAACACACAGCCGACATTGCGTCCCTGAGAATCATCGACCGGATCGCCGGATTGCGTAAAGTTTGAAGCGATTGTGTTACAACCAAGTCGGTTCAAACTCATCGCGTTTTGCAACGTGAGGTTAAGTCACGATTCCTAGGCTGACCCGGCAATTTCAGAGTCGGGCGCATTGGGCATGTTCTTTTCGTTTCGAAGCTGGTCACTGTGGCGGGTGGTGGGGCCGCTGCTGGCGATCGTGCTGCTGCTGGCCGGCCTGTCGGCCGGGAGCCTGCAGGTGATGTCCGCGGTGCGGGCCTATGTGGCGGGCGAAAGCCTGTGGTCGAAGGGGCAGAAGGACGCCATTCGCGATCTTCAGATCTATGTCTCGACCGGCGCACCGCTCTATCTGCGGAAGTTCGATGCCGCGATCGCGGTACCGCTGGCCGATCGCACGGCGCGGCGCGCGCTGGAATCGCCGGGCAACAATGACGCCGTGGCCCGCGCCGGCTTCGCCGCGGCGGGCAATCATGATGACGACATTGGCGGCCTGATCTGGCTGTTCAAATATTTCCGCACGATGCATCACGTCGCCGGCGCGGTCACGGCCTGGCGCAATTCCGATGCGTTGCTCGATCAGCTGATCGACATCAGGAACGAGGCCGCGAACGATGTCGCGCTGCATGATCCGTCGGCCGCGACCATCAGGCACTGGGTCGAGCGGATCGGTGTGGTCGATGCGGCGCTGAGCACGCTGGCGGTCGATTTCTCCGATCATCTGGGCAAGGCGTCGCGCCAGGTCTCCGCGCTGCTGCTGCTGGTCAATCTCGTGATCGCGGCCTGCCTGGCCGGCATCGTGCTGTTCCACACCAGGCGGATGCTGTGGCGGCGCTGGCTTGCCGAGACCGCGCTTGCCGTCGAGAAGGAGCGCGCCCAGCTCACGCTGGCCTCGATCGGCGATGCGGTCATCGTCACCACGCAGGACGATCGCGTCGGCTACATGAACGCCGCCGCGCAGCGGCTGGTCGCGTTGGAGCGGGACGTCACCGGCTGGCAGCTGTCATCGCTGTTCAACATCGCCGAGCAGCCGGTGCGGGGATCGTTCCAGAGCGGCGAGGCCGACGGCGAGAGCCGGCCGCAGCAGCGGCTCCTGGTGCGGCCGGATCATTCCAGCGTGCCGGTATCGGTGGTCGAGACCCCGATCGTGCATGCCGGCGAACCGGCCGGCCGTGTCATGATCATTCACGACATGACCGCCGAGCGGCGGCTGGTCGAGGAATTGGCCTGGGCCGCCTCGCATGACGCGCTGACCGGGCTTGCGAACCGGCGCCAGTTCGAGTTCGAGCTGCACAAGGCGATGTCGGGTGCGCCGTCTGATGGCGCCGACCTGATGCTGATCGATCTCGATCAGTTCAAGATCGTCAACGACACCTGCGGCCACATGGCGGGCGACCGCCTGTTGAAGCAGGTGGCGCGGCTGCTGACTGCGGAGGTTGGCGACAGCGGGCTGGTGGCGCGGCTTGGCGGCGACGAATTCGGCATCCTGCTGCGCGACGACGGCTCGGCCACGCATGACGTCGCGGCCGACGTCGCGGAGCGGATCAGGGCCGTGGTCGAGCAGTCGAACTTCGTCCATGAGGGCTCGAGCTTCCGGATCAGCGCCAGCATCGGCCTGGTCGGGCTTGCCGACAGCGCCGGAGTGCAGGATGCGCTGCGGCTCGCCGACGTCGCCTGCTTCCTCGCCAAGGACAAGGGCCGCAATCGCGTCCAGGAGCACCGTCCGTCCGATACCGGCATGGCGGTGCGGGTCGCCGAGATGAGCTGGGTCAATCGCATCCGCAAGGGATTGGACGAGGGGCGCTTCTGCCTCTACGAGCAGGAGATCCGCCCGGTGAACGGCACGCTGAAGGGCAACGACCGGCGCGAGCTGTTGCTGCGGCTGCGCGACGAGAGCGGCGCCCTGGTGCCGCCCGGCAGCTTCCTGCCGGCGGCCGAACGCTATGGCCTGATGCCGCTGATCGATCGCTGGGTGGTTCGCCGCGCCTTCGAGATCATCGCCGAGCGCAAGCGCGACCCGCGCAAGATCGCGAGCTATGCGATCAATCTGTCCGGCGCCACCATCGGCGACAGCGACTTCGTCGATTTCGTCGCCGCCCTGTTTGCCGAGCTTGATGTCTCGCCGGCGGTGGTGTGTTTCGAGATCACCGAGACCAGCGCGATCTCCAATCTCGACGAGGCCCAGACCTTCATCGCGCGGCTGCGCGAGATCGGTTGCAGCTTCTCGCTCGACGATTTCGGCACCGGCATGTCCTCGATCGCCTATCTCAAGCATCTGCCGGTCGACGTCATCAAGATCGACGGCTCGTTCGTGAAGGAGATCCTGAACAGCAAGGTCGATCGCGCGATGGTCGAGATGATCACGAAGACCGCCAAGATCATGCAGAAGCAGGTGGTCGCGGAGTTCGTCGAGAGCCTCGCCATCCTGGACGAGCTGCGCCAGATCGGCGTCGACTACGTCCAGGGTTACGCCATCGGGAAGCCGGTGCCGGTGCTCACGCTACGCGAGGAAAAGATCGCCTGAGTCGCCGAAATTGTCCCGAATCGGGACATTTTCGGCTGCTTTGGCCTGGCGAAGGCTGATTCCCGGCACTTTCCATCCGAAAAACGTTTAAAAATCCTGTCGTTGCCGGCTTCGTCTCGATTATGCCTTACTCTAATTCCCTGATATGATGAGTGATCGGTGAATCCCATGTGGGCCGGGTAACAGGCTCCAGAGCACCGTACTTGGGGATGATGGGTCAACGTACGACGAAAGCTGCCGCGCGTCAGTCGAGCCGCGGCATGTCTCTGGTGGGCAGCACGGCGTTCGCCGTGACGGCGCTCGTCCTGTCGTCTGGCCTTGCCGCCTGGGTGGTCGGCATCGACCCGACCGCATGGCTGCACGGACCCGCGTTCGCCAACACCGCCGCATCGCTGAACTTCGACGATCGCTTCGGCTCGCGCTCCACGATCAACACGGCTTCGCTGTATTACCCCCTCCGCCGCGGATTCCGTTCGAGCCGCGGCGATTTCAATTCCGAGTTCGGTCAGATCGAGGACGCGCTGGCCGGCCAGCTGCGCGACACCCAGACCGAGCTGCCGGTCAGCCAGCCGGCGACAGCGTCGGTTGCGGCCACAACGACGACCCCATCCACCTCTGCGGTGCCGATGCCGCGCTCGCGGCCGGCCGAAGCCAATCTGCTGGCGCGGAACGATCAGCCGCCGCCACCTCCGCAGGCGCCGCAGGGCGACAACCGGACCTTCCTGCAGAAGATCGCCGACATGATGCCGGGCAAGATCCAGCTTGCCTCGATCGATCCGAACGACGGCCTGCTGTCCGGACCGAGCCCCGACCTCGGCGCGCTCGGCTATGACAGCACCACGGCGGTGTACGACATCACCGGCCGCATCGTGTACATGCCTGACGGCACCAAATTCGAGGCGCATTCGGGCCTCGGCAACCTGCTCGACGATCCCGCGCATGTGAATGCCCGCAACGCCGGTGCGACGCCGCCCGGCATCTACGAGATGAAGCCGCGCGAAAAGCTGTTCCACGGCGTGCCGGCGCTGCGCATGACTCCGGTCGACGGCAGCGACACGTTCGGTCGTGTCGGCCTGCTGGTCCACAGCTACATGCTTGGACCGAACGGCGACTCCAATGGCTGCATCTCGGTCAAGCACTACGACCGCTTCCTGCAGGCCTACCGCAACGGCACGATCAAGCGCATCGCCGTCGTGATCAGCATTAAGGACGTCAAGTCGGCCTCGACGCGCTCTGCGTCGAACTCATAAGCCGCGAGTAGCGTCGCCGTTGCCACACGCTCGATTGTCATCACCCGCGAAAGCGGGTGATCCAGTACGCCGCGGCCTCTCGATTCAAGCGCTGGCGCCTCTGGAATACTGGATCGCCCGGTCCCGTCTCCGCCAAGGCTTCGACGAGGCTCTCGCTTTCAGGCGCGCCGAAGCTCAAGCGGAGGCGGCGAGCCGGGCGATGACAGCGCGTTGATGCTGCCCCGCATTTTTCCGGCTCATGCTTTAGCCGATCTCTTTCCTGACAATCCTAGCGGCGTCACACATCGCCTTGAGTTTTCCGAACGCGACCTGCCGCGGCATGTACTTCATGCCGCAGTCCGGCGCGACCACCAGCCGCTTGGCCGGCACATGCTTCAGGCCGTTGCGAATCCGGTCGGCGACCACCGTCGCGGGTTCGATCTCGGGATTGCCGAGGTCGAGTACGCCGAGCATGATCGTCTTCGATGATAGATCCCTGAGCACGCCGAGATCGAGTTTCGGCTGTGCCGCCTCGATCGAGATCTGGTCGGCGATGGTGTCGTCGAGCTCCGCGAGGAAGGAATAGCCGGCCGGCTTGGTCGAGCCCGGTACCACGGCGGCATAGCCGAAGCAGAGATGCACCACGGTCGGGATGGTGATGCCCTCCAGTGCGCGGTTGATCGCCTTCACCGCATAGCGCTTCGCGAGTTCCGGATTGTTGCGCACCCAGGGTTCGTCGAGCTGGATGACGTCGGCACCGGCCTTCTCGAGGTCGCGCGCCTCGGCATTGACGGCCTCGGCGAAGGCCATCGCGAGCTCCTCGTCGTCCTTGTAGAACTCGTTCTTGGCCTGCTGGCTCATCGTGAACGGGCCGGGCAGGGTGATCTTCGCGGCACGGTCGGTGTTCCTGCGCAGGAACTGCATGTCGTGCAGCTCCACCGGTCCCCTGCGCTTCACCGGGCCGACCACGCGCGGCACCGGCGTCTGCGTGTTGCCGGTGCGTGCGGTGATGACAGCGGGATTGTCGGCATCGACACCCTCGAGCGCCGTGGAGAACCGGTTGGAGTAGCTCTCGCGGCGGATCTCGCCGTCGGTGACGATATCGATGCCGGCGCGCTCCATGTCGCGGATCGCGACGATGGTCGCGTCGTCCTGGGCTTCCTCGAGATGCTCGGCCGGCAGCCGCCACATCGCGTGCATGCGGGTGCGCGGCACCGATTTCGACAGCATGGCGCGATCGACCAGCCATTCCGGCTGCGGGTAGCTGCCGACGACGGTGGTCGGCAGCAGATGCGTGGGCAGGTTCATGATGTCCTCCTTCTTGTCGTTGCCGCGGCCCGATCAGGCCGCGCGCGTCGCGCTTGCCGCGGTTTCGTCCTTCACCGGATTGCGCAGCACGCCGATGCCGGAAATCTCGACCTCGACGACGTCGCCGTCCTTCATCCACAGCGGCGGCGTGCGATAGGCGCCGACGCCGCCGGTGGTGCCGGTGACGATGACGTCGCCCGGCACGAGCTCAGTGAAGGTCGAGCAATAGGCGATCAGGGTGGCGACATCGAACACCAGGTCCGAGATCGGCGCGGCCTGCACCTCGACGCCGTTGAGGCGGGTCGCGATGTGCTGCTGGCCGATGTCGGTCAGCTCGTCCGATGTCACCATCCACGGTCCGAAACCGCCGGTGCCGACGAAGTTCTTGCCCGGCGCGAATTGCGAGGTGTGGCGCTGCCAGTCGCGGATGCTGCCGTCATTGTAGCAGGCATAGCCGGCGACATGAGCGAGCGCCGCCTCGCGCGGGATGCGGCGGCCGGCCTTGCCGATGATCACGGCCATTTCGCCCTCATAGTCGAAGCGCTCCGATTCCAGCGGCCGGATCATCGGCTGGCCGGCGCCGACCTGGCTGTTGGCGAAGCGGGTGAAGATCATCGGATGCGGCGGCGTCGGATGACCGCTCTCGGCGAGATGCGTCGCATAGTTGACGCCGATGCAGAAGATCTTGTCCGGATCAGGCACGGTCGGCAGCAGCTCGACGTCTGTGAGCGCGTGATCGGCGCGCTCGCCCCGCAATGTCTTCAGCTCATCCAGCGACCCCGTCGTCAGCAGCGCCTTCAGCGTCGGATACGGCTTCAGCCGCCTGCCGGCGTCGATCACCCCCGCATCGGTCACGATGCCGTAGCTTGCGGCACCGGCCGCCTTGAAACTTGCGATCTTCATGGTCTCTCACTCTGTTCGATGGAGGAAACATAGGCTTCGATGGGCAGCGCGATCTCGCCGTTGCGGATCGGGACGCATTGCGGCGGAAAATCCTGGCGGAAGCGGGCGCCGTTCGCCGCGGCGCGGTCGAGGAATCCTTCGAGACGCGTCATCGCGCCGGTCGGCAAATCGTGCAGCACCAGCAGCGTCCATGGCTGCGTCCGGCATTGCGCGAGCGCGCGCTCGGTCCAGCCGTCGGGATCGTCCCAGTCGCTCGGGATCGCGTTCCAGAGCACGCAGCTGTGCTTGTGGTGCGCGAGATAGTCGACCACGGAGGGTTTCAGCAGCCGCTCGTCGAGATTGCCGCCGCCGCCGAACGGCCGGAACCAGCGGTTGGGATGCGTGAGGTCGCCGATCGCGGCTTGGGTCCGGCCGATCTCGCGCTGCGCCGTGTCCGCGCCGGCTTGCAGGCCGAGCGGCGTGCTGTGCGTAAAGGTGTGATTGCCGATCCAGTGGCCGTCGTCGCGTGCGCGGGCGGCGAGGCGGCGGCGCGCGGGATCGCCGAGCTTCTCGCCGATCACGAAGAATGTCGCCTTGATGCCGCGCTCGGCCAGGATATCGAGCACGCGCGGCGTCACGTCGGGCTCGGGGCCATTGTCGAATGTCAGCGTGAGGTCGAACATTTCAGCGATCCCCTCACGTCGCCGGCTGCATCGCGCCGGAGCCGACCTCGTCGGCGGCGCTCTGGCCGGCGCGCGTGCCGGTCTGCCAGATCGCGGCCTTGCGCTCGACCCAGCGGATCGCGCTATTGAAGGCGATCGCCATGAACAGCACCAGCAGCACGCCGGCGAACACGTGCGGGCTGTCGAGGATGGTGCGGTAGCGCGAGATCAGATAGCCGATGCCGGCGGAGGAGATCAGCATCTCCGAAACCACGACGCCGACGATGACCAGCGCGCCGCCGATCCGCAGGCCCGACAGCACGGTCGGGATCGCGGCGGGAATGATGACGCGGACCAGCCGCTGGCTCAGCGTCGCGCCCATGCTGCGCGCGGCGAGCAGCAATTGCGGGTCGATGGTCTGGATCCCGGCCGCGGTCGCCAGCATGGTCGGCAGGAAACCGTAGATCGACGCGAAGGCGATCTTGGATTCGGAGCCGATGCCGAGCCACACGGTGAACACCGGATAAAGGATCACGAGCGGCACCGCATAGAGGCTCGAGACCATCGGCATGATCAGCAGTCGCGGCCGCGGCAGGCTGCCGACGACGGCGCCGAGCAGGATGCCGCCGCCGCAGGCGAACGCCATCGAGACCGCGACCTCGTAGAGCGTCACCGCCAGCGCATGGCCATATTCGGCCGCCTCGTTCCAGCCGGCGAGCAGGGTGGAGGACAGCGACGGCAGGAACAACTCGGGGATCAGGCCGGTGCGCGGCAATAGCTCCCACAGCACGAGCAGGCCTGCGACGATCAGATGACGAAGGGTTTTCGCGCTCATCGCCGTCTCACGCCGATTTGCGGATGTGCCGCCAGATGCGGTCGCGCAGCGCGCCGAAAGCATCGCCGCTCAGCATCTCGTAGGTCCGCGGCCGCGGCAGATTGACTTGCAATTGATCGACGATGCGGCCCGGCCGCGGCGACATCACGATCACCTCGTCGGCGAGATAGACCGCTTCCGTCAGGCTGTGGGTGACGAACACGATGGTCTTGCCGGTGGCGGCCCAGATCCGCAGCAGCTCGTCGCCCATCGTCATGCGGGTCTGCTCGTCGAGCGCGGCGAACGGCTCGTCCATCAGCAGCACCGGCGGATCCTGCACCAGGCCGCGCGCGATCGAGACGCGCTGCTTCATGCCGCCGGACAATTCGTGCGGGTGGCGCTTGCCGAAGCCCTCGAGGCCGACCAGCTTGAGCGCATCCTGCGCCTTGGCCCGGCGCTCCGCCTTGGCGACGCCGCGCAGCGCCAGCGGAAACTCGACATTGTCTTCCGCGGTCAGCCACGGAAACAGGCTCGCTTCCTGGAATACGACGCCGACGCGGTTCGGGTCCGGCTGCGGGATCGGCGCGCCGTTGATGGTGATGGTGCCCGAGGTCTGCGCGCGCAGCCCGGCCATCATCATCAGGAGCGTGGACTTGCCGCAGCCGCTCGGGCCGACCAGCACGACGAAGCGTCCCGGCTTGATGTCGAGCGAGACATTCTCCAGTGCGACGACGTCCTGCGACTTGGTCCGGAACACCTGCCCGACATTCCGCACCTCGATCGCGCCGGCGCGCGGCGCAGGCTTCAACGGTGTCACGTTCGCCAATGGCTGCATCGTGTTTCCACCCATCTGATCAGTTCATTGAAGGTCATGGCGATCGCGGCGACCATCACGACGCCGGCGAGCAGCTGCTTCATCTGGAAGTTCTCGCCCCAGGTCGCGATCTGGTGGCCGATGCCGTCCCGCGAGGCGTACATCTCGGCGAGGATCACGCCGGTGAGGTTGAAGATCATCGAAATCCGCAGCGCTTCCAGCAGCACCGGCAGCATGCTCGGCAGATAGACGCGGAACGCGGTTTGCGCGCGCGTGGCGCCGTAGGAGCGGGCCACCGTCAGATGCTCGACCTTGACCGACTCGACAGCCGTCGTGGTCGACATGATCACGATGAAGATGGTCGAGAAGAAGCCGAAGCCGACCTTCTGGGCGAAGCCGACGCCGAACACCAGGATGAACAGCGGCAGGAAGATCGATTTCGGGATGCTGAAGGCGAAGAAAAGCAGCGGCTTGGCGACATCGGCAAAATAGCGGTTCTCCGCGATCAGGAATCCGATCAGCGTGCCCATCGGCACCGCGAGCGCGAAGGCAGCCAGCACCTCGGTCGCGGTCACCATGAGGTCGGTCCGGACGCTCGACCGTTGCAAGAGGTCGCCGAGGGTGGCGAGCGTATCCGATGCCGACGGCAGCAGGCGGGGATTGACGAAGCCGGTCCGCGACAGCATTTCCCACAGCGCGAAGATCGCGATCACGATCGCGACCCGCGCGAGCTTGATGGTGAGGGTGGCCTGCATCTTATGGCTTGGTCGGAACCGGCTTGAATTTGGTCGAGATCACGTCCTCGACCGGAACGATGTCCTTCAATCCGCCGAGCTTGGCGAGATCGAGCGACAGCTGCACCGCCGCCGGCACGTTGGCCGCGCCCATGTCGCCATCGGTCTCGAGCTTCATGATGGTGTTGTCATATTCCATCGCGGCGATCTCGGGCGGCATCTCATAGAGGTCGGCGATCAGCTTCACGGTGACGTCGCGGTTGGCGCGCATGAACTGCACGGCGCCATAGAGCGCATTGACGGCCTTCTGCACCACCTCGGGCTTGGTCTCGGCGAACTTGTCGAGCACGATCCAGCCCGCGGTGAGGTTCGGCGGTGCCGCGGTCGCATAGTCGAGGATGGTCTTGGCTTCGCCCGACTTGGCGACCTGGAAGCTGAGCGGCGAATAGACCACGGCGGCATCGACATTGCCGGCAAGCAGGTTCGGCACCAGGCCGCCGCCGCCGACCGGCACGCGGGTGAAGTCGATCTTCCTGTCCTGGATGGTCCAGAGCGCGAGCAGGTCGGAGCCGGAGCCCGCCGCGGTGATCCCGACTTTCTTGCCGTTGAGATCCTTGACCTCGAGCGTGGACTTGGCCGGCACCATCAGCTGCCAGCCGAAATTGCCCATCGCAGCATTGGCGACGATCCGCGACATCACGCCCTTCTTGCGGCCGGCCGATACCAGCGACGGCGGATCGAGGATGATGTCGGCGGCTCCGGCCGCCATGCCCTCGAAGGTCTCGGCGCCGCTGCGATAGACCGTCAGCTCCGCCTTGATGCCTTCCTTCTCGAACAGCTTCTGCCGCACCGCGGTCTCGGCGATCGTCGTCGGCCAATAGGTCTTGGTCGGCAGGCCGACGCGGATCGTGTCGGCGGCGACCGCTGGGCCGGCCAGCAGGGTGGTGGCGATCAGGGTTGCCAGCGCGCGGCGGCGCGTGATGCTCATGGTTCTGTTTCTCCCGGATATCGATTGTTGTTATTTGCGGCGCCTTGCGCGCCGTGGATCAGGGCGTGCCGTTGACCTCCGCGATGCGCGGAGCCGCGAGCTCGACGAATTCCCTGGTGGTGCCGAAATGCTTTGACAATGCGCGAACTGCCGCATCCGCATCGCGCGCGAAAACCGCGTCCACAATCGCGGCGTGCTCGGCCTGGACGTCGCGCGCCCTGCCGACCTCGCGGCGGATCGAAAGCCGCCGGTAGCGCTCGCTCTGCTCATGCAGCACGTCGCGGAAGCCGAGCAGCCATTGCGATCCGCAGGCATTGACCAGCGCACGATGGAAGACGCGGTGGCGGACCACCCATTCCTCGTAATGCACGGTGGGGTCATCGGGATAGCGATGCGGCACGGCCTTCAGCGATTCCCAGGCCGCCGCGACCGACGACAGCCAGGCCTCGTCGCCGCGTTCGATCGAGCGCCGCAACGCAAGGCCCTCGATGTCGATCCGGGTCTGCGTGACATCGGCGAGATCGGCGAGCGAGACCGGGCAGACGCGAAAGCCGCGCTGGTCGGAAGCCTGCACCAGGCCGTCGGCCACCAGGCGCGACAGCGCCTCGCGGACGGCGGCGAGGCTGACCGAGAACTGCTTGGCGAGACCTGCGATGTGCAGCTTCTGGCCCGGAAGCAGCCGGGTCGACAGGATGTCGGCGCGCAGCCGCTCCTGAACCGCCGATGTCAGGCTGCGCGGCCCGTCGCCAGCCAGGCCCTCGCGAAAACTCAAGGCGATGTTCATGGCCGCGCAGACTGGCGGACGACCTTGTTGCCGTCAATCGAAAATCGATTTTATTCGGACGCAGACCTCTCTTGACAGTTAATGTATACTGATATGGCGTTGACGGCACGAATGAGCGAGAATTTCCTTGGGAAATTGCCGAAAATGGAGTATTAATGTATACAATCAGAATGCAACTAGGGAGGATCTCGTGCCAAAGCCCTTTCCGATGAACGCCTGGTACGCGGCCGGCTGGGATGCCGAGATCAAGCATGCGCTGCTGCCGCGGACGATCTGCGGCAAGCATGTCGTGATGTATCGTAAGGGCGACGGCGAGGTGGTGGCGCTCGAGGACGCCTGCTGGCATCGCCTGGTGCCGCTCTCTAAGGGCCGGCTCGACGGCGACACCGTGGTCTGCGGCTATCACGGCCTGAAATACAATGGGCAGGGCCGCTGCACCTTCATGCCGTCGCAGGAGACGATCAATCCGTCGGCCTGCGTGCGCGCCTATCCCGTCGTCGAGCGTCACCGCTTCATCTGGCTCTGGATGGGCGATCCCGCGCTCGCCGATCCGGCGCTGGTGCCTGACATGCACTGGAACCACGATCCGGCCTGGGCCGGCGACGGCAAGACCATCCACGTCAAATGCGACTATCGCCTCGTCGTCGACAATCTGATGGACCTGACCCACGAGACCTTCGTGCACGGCTCGAGCATCGGCAATGACGCGGTCGCCGAAGCGCCGTTCGACGTCACCCATGGCGAGAAGACCGTCACCGTGACGCGCTGGATGCAGGGCATCGAGCCGCCGCCGTTCTGGGCCAAGCAATTGCAGAAGCCGGGCCCGGTCGATCGCTGGCAGATCATCCGCTTCGAGGCGCCGTGCACCGTCAACATCGACGTCGGCGTCGCGCCGGCCGGAACGGGCGCGCCGGAAGGCGATCGCTCGCAGGGCGTCAACGGCTATGTGCTCAACACCATCACGCCGGAAACCGAGAAGACCTGCCATTACTTCTGGGCCTTCGTCCGCAACCACCGCATCACCGAGCAGCGGCTGACCTCGGAAATCCGCGACGGCGTCGCCGGCATCTTCCACGAGGACGAGATCATCCTGGAAGCGCAGCAGCGCGCGATGGACGAGAATCCGGACCGCGTGTTCTACAATCTCAACATCGATGCCGGCGCGATGTGGGCACGACGCGTCATCGACCGTATGGTGGCGAAGGAAAACCCGTCGCAGCAGCTGCAAGCGGCGGAGTAGACGGCATGGCGGAGCGCGAAGCCGAGCGTTCAGTGTCGCAGACCGTGCGGGCGCAACTCGCGCTGCGCGAGCTGATCGTTTCCGGCGGCTTGCGGCCGGGCGAGCGCATCTCGGAATTGCAGGCGGTCGAGGTCACCGGGGTGTCGCGCACGCCGGTGCGGATGGCGTTGGTCCGGCTGGAAGAGGAAGGCCTGCTGGAGGTGATCCCGTCCGGCGGCTTCATGGTCAAGGCATTTTCCGAGCGCGACATCCTCGATTCGATCGAGCTGCGCGGCACGCTGGAGGGATTGGCCGCGCGCTTTGCCGCCGAGCGCGGCGTCTCGTCGCGCGATCTCGAGCCGCTGAAGCAGTGCCTCAACGAGATCGACGGCCTGGTCCGGCAGGAGCCGATCTCGATCGAGGCGTTTTCGTCCTATGTCGCGCTCAACGCCCGCTTCCACGTGCTGCTGGCCGAGCTGTCGCGCAGCCCGCCGCTGATCCGGCAGATCGACCGCGCCTCGGCGCTGCCATTCGCCTCGCCGAGCGGCTTCGTGATGGCGCAATCGGTCTTGCCCGAGGCGCGTCAGATCCTGCTGATCGGGCAGGATCATCATCGCGTCGTGGTCGACGCCATCGAGAACCGCGAGGGCGCGCGTGCCGAGGCCGTTATGCGCGAGCATGCAAGGCTCGCGGCGCGCAATCTGCGGCTGGCGCTGCGCAACCGCACCCATCTCGATCTGCTGCCGGCACTGGCGCTGATCTCGGCCGGCTGAACGGAGCGCGCCATGCGATTCATCGAAACCTGGACATCAGCCACGCTGCTTGGCGTGCGCGACCTCACGCCCGGCATCCGCGAATTCCTGCTGCGGCCCGACGATTTCACCGCCGCGCCCTATCCGGTCGGCAGCCATATCGACGTCGGCGTCACCATCGACGGCCAGCCGCAGACAAGATCCTATTCGCTGGTCGGTGAGGTCGATCCGCAGGGGTTCCGGATCGCAGTGCGGCACGCCCCGGATTCCCGCGGCGGCTCGCGCTACATGTGGTCGCTCGCGCCCGGCGCGCGGCTCAACATCACGCAGCCCGCCTCGCTGGTGCAGCTCGACTGGACGCGGCGGCAATTCTGCCTGATCGCAGGCGGCGTCGGCATCACGCCGATCGTCGGCGCGGCGCAGGCGCTGGCGCGCCGCGATGTCGGCGTCACGCTGCATTATGCCGCGCGGACGCGCGGCGATGCGGCCTATCTCGGTGCGCTCGAACGTCTGCTCGGCGACCGCCTCATCGTTCATGCCGGCGACGAGGGCCGGCGGCTCGACCTCGACAGCGTCTTCGCAGGTCTGCCGCAGGATACGATGACGTTGTTCTGTGGGCCGATGCGGATGCTCGATGCGGCGCGGCGGGCCTGGGAAGCGTCCGGCCGTCCGATGACCGATCTGCGTTACGAGACCTTCGGATCGAGCGGGCTGTTGCCGACCGAAGCGTTCCGCGTGCGACTCCGCGATGAAGGCACCGAGTTCGTGATCCCGCGCGACCGCTCGATGCTGGACGTGCTGAACGAAGCCGGCCATGAGGTGATGAGCGACTGCCGGCGCGGCGAATGCGGGGTCTGTGCGCTCGACGTGGTCGATGTCGACGGCGAGATCGACCATCGCGACGTGTTCTTCAGCGACCACCAGAAGCAGGAGAGCCGCAAGATCTGCGCCTGCGTGTCGCGGGCCCGCGGCACCATCACGGTGGACACGTTGCATCGCGCCGATCCGCTCTGATGCGACCGCGTCACGATTCTACCCTCCGCCGTCATTGCGAGGAGCGATAGCGACGACGCAATCCATCTAACCGCGTTTGCGGGCCGATGGATTGCTTCGCGGAGCCCGTCATCCGGCGGCGCTTTGCGCCGACCGGGTGGCTCGCAATGACGGCTGGAGCCGTTCGCCAGGCTACGCCGCGTGCACCGAGTGCCGCGGGTCGTGATCGAGCAGGGCAGTGATCTCGCCGGCCGACATCGGCCGGCCGATCAGATAGCCCTGCACTTCGTCGCAGCTGGTCTGGCGCAGATATTCGAGCTGGTCTGCGGTCTCGACGCCTTCGGCGACGACGCCGATCTTCAGGTCCTGCGCGAGGCCGATCACCGATTTGACGATCGCGGCGCAATCCGGCTGGGTCAGCATATCCCGAATGAAGGACTGATCGATCTTGATGCGGCTGAACGGCAGCTTGCGCAGATAGGTCAGCGACGAGAAGCCGGTGCCGAAATCGTCGAGCGCGACCGTCAGGCCAAGCTCGAGCAGCCCGTTCAGGATTGCGGGCGCCGATCCGTATTTCGAGATCAGCATCGATTCGGTGATTTCGATCTCGAGCCGGTTTGGCGCGACGTTGGCTTCGGCCAACGCCTCGACGATGGTCTGCAGGATGCCGACGTTCTGGAACTGGACCGCCGAGAAATTCACCGCGATCCTGATGTCGTCGGGCCAGCGCGAGAGCATTGCGCAGGCGCGGCGGATCACCCACTCGCCGAGCTGGTGGATCAACCCGCTCTCCTCGGCGATCGGGATGAACACGCTCGGCGGGATCAGGCCGCGCGCCGGATGCTGCCAGCGCAGCAGCGCCTCGAAGCCGGTGACGCGGCCTTTGCGGATGTCGAGGAACGGCTGGTAGACCAGGAACAGCTGGTCCGCCTCGATCGCCTGTTCCAGATCCCGCTGCAAGGCGCGGCGGTCGCGGGCCGACCGGTCGTCACTCGCCTCGAAGAAGCAGATCGTGCCGGGGCCGGATTTCTTGGCCCGGTAGAGCGCGATGTCGACATGCTTGAGCAGGTCGTGGGAGGTGTTGCCGTCGCGTGGCGCGAGCACGATGCCGATGCTGATCGCGCTGGTGATCTCGAAACCGTCGATCGGGAACGGATCGGCGAAGGCCGCGACGAACCGGTCGGCGATCGCCAGCGCGTCCTCGGGCCGGGTCAGATTGGACATGATCAGCGCGAACTCGTCGCCGCCGATCCGCGCGACATGTTCGGCGGCGCGCGTGCAGCGCTGCAACCGCGCCGCGACCTGCACCAGGAATTCGTCGCCGGCCGGCCGCCCGAACCTGTCGTTGATCTCCTTGAAGCGATCGAGATCGAGCAGCAGCACGGCGAACTCCTCGCCCGAGCGCTCGAGCCGGCTCAGCGCGCCGTTGAGCGCCTCGTTGAAGGCGACGCGGTTCGGCAGATGCGTCAGCGGATCCTGCCGCACCGTCCGCTCGGCCTCGTGCTGGGCGATGATCCGCCGCCTGAACTCGAAGGCATTGACGAACACGCCGCGCAGCAGCACGGAGCCGTAGACCAAGACCAGCACCGCCATCAGGAGATAGATGAAGTCGCCGTCCCGGCCGAGGCAGATCGCGATGCCGACGAAGATCGGCGCGGTGAACGCGATCGCGGCGATCGGGATAGTCGAGAAGGCGAAGGCGCCGCCGGCGAGCATTCCGGCGCAAAGACACGTGATCACCAATTGCCCGCCGCTCGACGCACCGGCGAAGAAGGCGACCGGGACGATGCCCCAGGCCGCGCCGAGCGCCAGCGCATTGCGCACCAGGCGATACATGGTTCGGCGCGACACGAATTGCGGCTTGGCGAGGTGGCGCGATGCGCGAGCCTGCAGCCCGAAGAACAGCGCGGCGCTGCTCACCGCGGCCGCCCATACCAGCGCAAAGAGCCAGTCCGGCGATTGCCAGAGCGCGGCTGCGAGCACCAGTGCGTTGCAGGCATTGGCCAGCATGATGCCGAAGGAATAGCCGAGCACGAGCGACACCTGCTCGGCGCGGATATGGCCGGCAAGCGCTTCATCCGTCGGTGGTGCGCCGAAGGCCGCGAGGTCACCCGCGAACAGGGCCGCGAAATATGATCTGAGATAGGTACGCATCTCACTGGTTTGGCTGCGCGGTTGGCCAGGGCGTAGCAGCGAAGAATTCTCTGCAAACCTTTGACAAACTATGAACTATTGGGACGGACCCTGCCACGGCGGGCGCTGGTTCCGGTTCCACTGGCGGGCATTGCTAACAAATCGATACAAATGCGTGACGGGACGTCGGGGACCCGCAGAGACTGCCTAGCGCCACGCGGCTTGATCCTCCGCCGGTTTTTCGCAATGACTTGAGTTCCCGCGAGCGACAAGAACCAGAAGGTGCGCATGAGCCTCCCGACCACGAACCACGATCCCGGGTTCCGGATCACGCGGGCCAGCCATGTCGTCCTGACCGTGCGTGACCTCGCGGCAAGCCGGCAGTTCTACGAGAAGGTGATCGGGCTGATCCTGACCGTAGAGGAGGGCGATGCGCTGTATTTCCGCGGCGTCGAGGAGGCCTGTCATCACAGCCTCGTGTTGCGCAAGGGCGCGGACGCCGTCTGCGCGCGGCTGGGCTTGCGGGTGTTCAGGGATGACGATCTAGACCGGCTCAAGGCCTTCTTCGAAGCCAACGGATGCCGGGCCGGCTGGGCCGAGGTGCCGCATCAGGGCCGCACCTTGCATGCGACCGATCCGGCCGGCACGCCGCTGGAGTTCTGCGCCACCATGCCGGTCGAGCCGCGCATGATCACCCGATTCACCCGCCATGCCGGCGGCTCCGCGCTGCGCCTCGATCATTACCAGGTGCTGACCCCGGAGGTCCGCAAGGCCTGCGAGTTCTACACCGCGGCCGGCTTTCGGCTCAGCGAGTACATCGCGCCCGCCGCCACGTTCGATCTGCGCGGCGTGTTCCTGCAACGCAAGGGCAATCCGCACGACATCGTGTTCTTCAACGGCGCCGGACCGCGGCTGCATCATTTCGCGTTCCTCGCGCCCGAGGTTCATCATCTGCTGAACGCCTGCGATATCGCCGGTGAGCTCGGCTATGGCGCCGCCGTCGAGCGCGGCCCGGGGCGGCACGGGCCGGGGCACGCGATGTATGTCTACATGCGCGATCCCGACGGACACCGCGTCGAGCTGTTCAACACGCACTACCAGATCATGGACATCGAGAACGAGCCGATCGGCTGGGATCCGTCCGACCACACGATCTCGTTTCCATGGGGCCTGCCGGCGCGGCAGGCCTGGTTCGAGGAAGCGACGCCGTTCGAAGGTGTCGCGATCCGCGAGCCGCAGATCAAGCCGAAGCCGGTGACGCTCGAGAGCTACCTCGCGAAGTAGCATGTCACTGTCGGCCGCGAACTCCAGCCATGATGTGGCGATCGTCGGCCTCGGGCCGGTCGGTGCCATCTTCGCCAATCTGCTCGCGAAAGCGGGCCTGAGCGTCGCCGTCGTCGAGCGCGTCGCCGAGATCTACGACAAGCCGCGTGCGATCACGCTCGACCATGAGGCGCTGCGCGTGCTGCAGGCGATCGGGCTCGGCGAGTTCATGGAGCAGGCGATCGCTCCGCATAACGGCTCGCACTATCTCGGCGTCGACGGCGAGATCATCAAGATCTTCGACCCGATGCCGCCGCCGTTCCCGCTCGGCTGGATTCCGAACGTCACCTTCGTGCAGCCGGACCTCGAGCAGGCGCTGCGCGACAAGCTCGCCGGCTTTCCGCATGCCGACGTTGTTCTTGCAGCCGCCGGCGTGGCATTGCGGCAGGACGACGACGCGGTGACGCTGACCGCGCGGCGCGAATCCGGCGAGGAGTTTTCGATCCGCGCGCGCTATCTGGTCGGCTGCGATGGCGCCAACAGCTTTGTGCGCAAGCAGCTCGGCGTCGGCCTCGACGATCTCGCCTTCGATGAATGGTGGATGGTGGTCGACACGCTGACCAGCGATCCCGCCAAGCGGCCGGCCAAGAGCTTTCAATATTGCTGGCCACAGCGCCCCGGCACCTTCGTTCCCGGGCCGCGCAATCTGCGGCGCTGGGAGATCAAGCTGCTGCCCGGCGAGGATCCCGAGGCGTTCGGCGCGCCCGACAATGTGGTGCAACTGCTCAAGGGCTTCACCGACATCTCCGACCTGACGATCTGGCGCTCGGCGGTCTATCGTTTCCACGCCCTTCTCGGGCAGCGCTGGCGCGATCGCCGCGTGCTGCTGATGGGCGACGCCGTGCACCAGACGCCGCCGTTCCTCGGGCAGGGGCTGTGCGCCGGCATCCGCGACGCCGTGAACCTCTCCTGGAAGCTGCGGCTGGTGCTGCGCGGTGACGCTGACGAGACGCTGCTCGACAGCTACGAGATCGAGCGCAAGCCGCATGTCCGCACCGTCGTCGCCAGCGCCAAGGAGTTCGGCAAGATCATCGGCGAGCTCGATCCGGTGGCTGCGGCCGAACGCGACCTGCGGCTGCGCGCCGAGCTGAAGGCAGGCACGGCCGAAACCATCCGGCAGAAATTCATTCCCGATCTCGTTACCGGCCTGATCGCGCGCGATGCCGTGCTTGCCGGGCGGCTGTTCGTGCAGCCGCATGTGTGCGCGCCGGACGGGCGGACCTGCCGGCTCGACGATCTGCTGCAACCGGAATTTGCGATTGCGACGGCGAGCGCCGAGCCGATGGCTTGGCTGTCGGAGGAGTCTCGTGCCGCCTGGCAGCGTTTCGCCGGCCAGCGCGTTGTCATCGCTGCGTCAGGCGAAAGCAGCGATACTGACGGTATCCTGACGGTGGTCGAGCGCGACGGACTGTTCGCGGGGTGGATGCAGCAACACGACGCGTCGGCCGTCATTGTGCGGCCCGATCGTTATGTGTTCGGCGCCGCCGGGAACGCCGACAAGCTCAATATGCTTGTCAGGCAACTGCTCCAGAACCTCAGCGCAGAGCCCTAGCCTTTTCAAGACGGTGCTTTGTCTGTACCACCGGAACAAAGAAATTCCGGGGGAAACCAGTGAACAACAATAGTGATGCGGCCGAGTATGATTACGTCATCGTCGGTGCCGGCTCGGCCGGTTGCGTGCTCGCCAACCGCCTGAGCGCCGACGGCAAGCACTCGGTGCTGCTGCTCGAGGCCGGGCCGAAGGACAGCAACATCTGGATCCATGTGCCGCTCGGCTACGGCAAGTTGTTCAAGGAAAAATCCGTCAACTGGATGTACCAGACCGAGCCGGAGCCCGGCCTGAACGGCCGACAGGTGTTCCAGCCGCGTGGCAAGGTGCTCGGCGGCTCGAGCTCGATCAACGGCCTGCTCTATGTGCGCGGCCAGCACGAGGACTACGACCGCTGGCGCCAGCGCGGCAATGCCGGCTGGGGCTATGACGACGTGCTGCCCTATTTCAAAAAGGCCGAGGATCAGCAGCGCGGCGGCGACAAATATCACGGCACCGGCGGTCCGCTGCCGGTGTCGGACTGGCGGCATCACGACCCGCTGTCGGAAGCCTTCGTGCACGCCGCGGCCGAGATCGGCATTCCAACCAACCCGGATTTCAACGGCGCGACCCAGGAGGGCGCGGGCTTCTTCCAGACCACGACGCGGCGCGGCCGGCGCGCCTCGACGGCGCGGTCCTATCTGCGGCCGGCGCTGACCCGCGGCAATCTGCATGTCGAGACCTCGGCGCTGGCGCAGCGCATCCTGTTCGACGGCAAGCGCGCGAACGGCGTCGCCTACAAGCAGGGCGGGCAGTTGCGCACAGCGAAGGCGCGCAAGGAGGTGCTGGTGTCGAGCGGCGCGTACAACTCGCCGCAATTGCTGCAACTCTCCGGCATCGGCCCGGCCGATCTGTTGAAGCAGCATGGTATCGAGATTCTGCTCGACGCGCCCGGCGTCGGCAACGATCTGCAGGATCACATGCAGGTGCGCATCGTCACGCGCTGCGCGCAGAGCGTCACGCTGAACGACATCGTCAATCATCCGGTGCGCCGCGTCATGGCGGGCCTGCGCTACGCGGCACTGCGCAAGGGGCCGCTGACGATTGCCGCCGGCACCTCCGGCGCGTTCTTCAAGACCAGCCCGCGGCTGGCCTCGCCCGACATCCAGATCCACTTCCTGCCGTTCTCGACCGACAAGATGGGCGAGAATTTGCATCCGTTCTCGGGCTTTACGGCCTCGGTCTGCCAGCTGCGTCCGGAGAGCCGCGGCTCGCTGAAGATCAGGAGCGCCGACCCCAGCGTGCCGCCGGAAATCCGCATCAATTATCTCGCGACCGAGACCGACCGCCGCGCCTTCATCGACGGCATCCGCATCCTGCGCAAGATCCTGGCCGCACCGGCGCTGAAATCATACGCGGTCGGCGAAGTCGATCCCGGCGCCAAGGTGGTCAGCGACGACGATCTGCTGGAGTTCTGCCGCCGCACCGGCAGCACGGTCTATCATCCGACCTCGACCTGCCGGATGGGCAACGATCCGCTCGCGGTGGTCGACCAGCGGCTCAAGGTGCGCGGCATCGACGGTCTGCGCGTGGTCGATGCCTCCGTGATGCCGGACCTGATGTCGGGCAATACCAACGCGCCGACGATCATGATCGCGGAGAAGGCGTCGGACATGATTTTGGAGGATGCGCGGTAGGAATACTCAGTTCCGTCATCCTGAGGAGCGCGCTCTCGCGCGCGTCTCGAAGGATGCACGGCCCCGCGCTGACGGCTCGGAGAGGTCCGGGCCGTGGACCCTTCGAGACGACCGCTGCGCGGTCTCCTCAGGGTGACGGTGATGGAGTGGGGCGTAGCCCGCAATGAACTGGCGTAGCCCGGATGAAGCGAAGCGAAATCCGGGGCCAGACCATCGACTGAGGGGAGAAACCCGGATTGCGCTACGCTCCATCCGGGCTACAGGGCTCTACCCCTTATACGCCCGCACCCGCGCGGCCATCTGCTCGACATGGGCGATCGGCGTCTCGGGGAGGATGCCGTGGCCGAGATTGAAGATCAGCCGGCCCTTGCCGAAATTCTCCAGCACGTCGTCCACCGCGCGGTCGAGCGCTGTGCCGCCGGCGATCAGGGCCAGCGGATCGAGATTGCCCTGCACCGCGACGCGGCCCTGCACGCGCTCGCGGATCATCGACGGCTCGGCCGCCCAATCGATCGAGACGGCATCGACGCCGGTCTCTTCGACATAGGCCGGCAGCATGCCCGCGGCACCGCGCGGGAAGCCGATGATCCTGGCGCCGGGGACCTGCTTGCGCACGCCGGCAACGATGCGTTTCGTCGGCTCGATCGACCAGCGGGCGAATTCGCGCGGCGGCAGCACGCCGGCCCAGGTGTCGAAGATCTGCAGGCAGTCGGCGCCGGCCTTCAACTGGCCGACCAGATAGTGGATCGAGTTCTCGACCAGGACGTCGATGATCCCGGCGAAGGCGTCCGGATGGCGATAGGCGAGCATCCGTGCCGGGGCCTGGTCCGGCGTGCCCTGTCCGGCCACCATGTAGGTCGCGACCGTCCAAGGCGCGCCGCAGAAGCCGATCAGGGCGATCTCGGGCGCAAGCTCGCGCCGCACCCGGCGCAGCGCCTCGAACACCGGCTCGAGCTGGTCGAAATTGGCCTGCGTGGCCAGTGTCGCGATCTCGCCCGGCGTTGCCAGCGGATCGAGCCGCGGCCCTTCACCGGCCTCGAAGCGCACCGAACGGCCGAGCGCATAGGGGATCACCAGGATGTCGGAGAAGATGATCGCGGCATCGAAATTGAACCTGCGGATCGGCTGCAGCGTCACCTCGGTGGCGAACTCGGGCGTGAAGCAGAGATCGAGGAAGCCGCCGGCCTTGGCGCGCAGCTCGCGATATTCCGGCAGGTAGCGGCCGGCCTGCCGCATCATCCAGAGCGGTGGCACGGCCAGGCGGTGGCCCGACAGGACCTCGATGAACGGCTTCTTGGTGGAATCCTGGGGCACGTGGCTAGTTCCTGAGCACGGTCAAATTTGCGCCCCTGATACACGCTGCGGCGCAATGGGCCAAGGCGGTTCTGGAACCCGCCTCTGTACCGGCCGTTGTCTCCCCGAATGGAGGGACGAGATGACCGAGAAATTCGATCCTGCCCCGCATGACAAGCATGCCGAGAAGCCGCACGAGGCGCAGGCTGCCGACCGAAAGGCGCGCTCGCGGCTCAAGGAGGGACTGGAGGATACCTTCCCGGCTTCCGATCCGGTCAGCGTGACGCAGCCCGCGCCGTCGAAGCACGACGGCAACCGGGACAATTAGCTGGTATATCCCAGCGCTTGCTAACCACGATGCAAGATGAGTTCAGCCATGCGAGGAACCATTGGCCGCGCAGCGGCGGCTCGAAGCGCACCGCGCCCCTGGCGTGGAGCGCGATCGTGGCGGCAGCAATTGCTGTTATCCTGTGGCTGACGCTGCACGCCATATATGTTTGCGGGCGGCTTCGATGAGCGAAGCCGCCCGCACGTCGTTGGACCAGGCTAAACCGGGCCGCTTTCCGGGCGCTGCATCCGGTCGAATTCGAAGGTCACGCCGAGCCGGCGTTCGAGGCGCCAGACCAGAATGCAATGCCGCCGGATCGGCTCACTCTCGATCTCGAGATCGAACGCGAACGGGATCGCCTCGTCGCTTTCCACCGCAAGCCCGGCGCCTCCGGTCGAGATGTTCAGCACCAGGCATCCGACGCTGGTGTTGCGGAACAGGATCGTTCCGCGCTTCATCAGGGGCGTCCGCTGGCTGTCGGTCTTGTATCTTCTTATTGTTGTACTCACGGCCGTCTCCCTACCCCGACATGATGCTCCGTTGCGGTCGCGCCCCTAATTGACCAACACGGCGCCGTCGCAGCGGATGCCCAGCACCCAGACGTCGACCTGGCCGAGCCCGATGCCGAGCGTCGAGAGCAGCGTCGCCAGCACTTGATCGATCGGGCTCGTCACGGCGCTCAGGATGCTCATCACCAGCGCGCCCAATCCCGGGAGCGGAATGCCTGCGATGGTGAGCGAGAGGTTGCCGAGCAGGGTGCTGGTCAGCGACGTCAGGAAGTTGGTCGTCGTCACCGTCTTCTTGGTCCCGGACTGGATGTCGCTGTAGCTAAAATTGACGTTGGTCGGCGAGGTGTTGCCCATGCCGGCATGAGCCAGGCCCGTGATCTGGATCCCCAGCACAGTGGCCAGCAGTGCCGGAGGTGGATTGGGCTTGGTCGTGAAATTGGTCATGTCGGCCGTCGTGACGTTGCCGATCCAGGCATCCACGATTCCAGGCGTCACGCCGATCGTCACCTGCGAGGTGTTGATGTTCGGATGGCCGCAGGACACCGCGTTGAGCGTCGCGGTTCCGGAGGCGACCTCGACATAGACCGGCAGATTGATCGACGCGATGCTGCCGGAACCGAGCACATTGATGGTCGCCAGGACCCTGGTCTGCGCGGTGTGCACGCTCACGCCCTGGGTGCCCATCGCGATCCAGCTCGAACCGACCGGGCGTTCGCCGATCGTTGCGATCACGGACACATTGGCGATGCCGGGCAGGCCGAGATTGACCGAGGTTGCAATCTGATTGTTGCCATTGGCGATCTGAGCCACCGTGTTGACGAGATCGAATACCGAAACGCTGGCGCCGACCTTGGGTTTTTGCCCCACCGTGAGGTTGGCGAACGGGCCGAGATCGATCAGGGTGCCCGGCGAAATCTTGGTTGAAGAGCCGGTGACGGCCTGGGAGATCGTCGACAGCGCGGTCGTCGCGGCGTTCGCGCCATTGGTGATCTGCTGCGTCGACAGCGCGGCCGCAATGATGTCGCCGACCTTGATGTTGCTGCTCAGCAGGTCGCTGTATGTGACGCCGGTCAGGTTGACCCGGGTTGCCAGCGCCGACAGGAAATCCAGGGCGTCGATCTTGGCGCTGATCAGCGAATTGTAGTCCATCACCGAGAGCGACAGCGTGGTGCCGAGCATCGAGCCGAGCAGCGCGTTGAGCACGCCGCCATTGACCGAGAGCAGCCGTGAGCCGATCGCGAACGAGGCCATTTCGGTCGATGTCGCGGTGGCGGTGGTCGTGATGTTGAAGCTGCTGGCGCCGGTCAAATAGCGCGCGAAATAGAGCGGCGTCTGGGTCGTCAGCGTGACGCGCGCGGCATTGGCGGTGCCGACCGCCGGGGTCACGAAGCGGGACTGCGGCGCGATGGCGCTGTTTGCGGTGTAGGTCCCTGTCTCGACCTTGACCAGCGCGCTGGCCGGATAGTTGTTCTGCGTCACCGTCGCGGTGGCGGCGTTGACCGGGTTGCTCAGATTGGCGGCGGCGACGATCGCGGCCAGGTCCGCGGTGCTCTGGGTCTTGCGCCGGTCGGCGAAGATCGTGCCAAGGTCGATTGCAAGCCCGGCGCACCCGATCACGAGCGTCATCAGGCCGGCCGAGATCATCGCGAAGTTGCCGCGTTCGTCGGCGCCGAAGCGCCGCATCAGCATGAAGATGCCCGTCATCCTAGAACCCCCCGTATTGGATGGCCGCCGAGCGCACGATCGTGCTCGCCGGCGCCGGGACGAACGGCAGCTTGTAGATGAAGTTGCCGGCCGCGTTGTAGTTGACCGTCACGACGTAGACGTTGGCATTCGATGGGGACGGCGCCGCATTGACCGTGAGATTGCTGGCAACGAGCAGCGGATAGGTCGCGGCGTTGGCGGTGACGTAGTTGGTCGCGAGGCTGTTGCGTTCGGTATCCGTCATGCCAGCGATCGACGATCGCGCCGCCTCGGCGGCGAGTTGCTGAACGCCATGCACCATGGCGAGATATGAGCCGAATACGATGATGCCGAAAATGAAGGCGAGAAACAGCGGCAGCATCAGCGCAAATTCGACAGCAGAAGCGCCGCTTCGACAGCGAAAAAACCTGGTCATTGCACACCTCGACACGCAAGCTACGGCGTCACGTTGCGAGGCTTTGATTAAGGAAAACTATGAAAACGCTTTCGCGAATCAGTGACGTCAATTCAGATCAATGACCGCGTCGGAAGTTATCGGGTGCGCCGCACGTTATGGGGCAATCAAAATGTTTGATGCCATATCCGCAGAAATCCGGGGGTCGCCGGTGTCGGTGTGCTGCGCATGTGTGCAGAAGCAGCTGTCCGATACCGTAGCATTACGTGGCAATGCACGTAACGATACATATAAGCCGCAGTTGCTGCGGCGTCGCGACAAATTGAGGCTAAACGAAAGTGCAACCAAATGTTAGTATAGCTGAATCACATACTATGGAGATCGTAACTGCGTCCCGTGCTGAGATTGGAGGGCTCGCGATGCACAGACCACGTCAGCATTTGAATATTCCGACTGAGATTGTTCGCACCGTCGTTGCAATTGCAGAGACGGGAAGTCTGTCGAAAGCCGGTGAACGTCTCGGCCTCAGTCAGCCGGCGATCAGTTCACAGGTCAAGCGATTGCAAAGCCTGGTTGGCGGCGCGCTGTTCGTTAGAACAGCGAACGGCACCACGACTACTGAACTCGGCAAGGTTGCCGTGCAGCAGGCCAGGCGAATCCTCGAAGCCAACGATCAACTGCTTCGACTCGGTGGCAGTCATGAAGGACCCCAGCCATTGCGGTTGGGAATGAGCACGATGCTCGCCGACGAATTCCTCAAGCTCCATCCGGCCGATGCCCTCGCCGATATGCTGGTTCACGCCGACATGTCGCCGATCGTCATCAGGGGATTGATCGACGGGTACATCGATATCGCCTTCGTCTACAGCAACCCTTCGCTCGAGAACGAAGACGAGGTGACCATCGCCGCCGAGGCCGACGAACGTTCGGTCTGGGTACGATCACGCGATTTTGTGCTGCGGCCGGGCGCCCCGATCCCGATCCTGGCGTGGCCGGGCGACGACTGGATGATCCGGACGCTCACCAAGCACAACATCTCGTACAAGATCGTGTTCAGGAGCCCGAACCACCAGCTGCGACTGGAGGCCGCACGGGCCGGGTACGGCCTGACGGCATGCCCCGAGCGGATGATCCCGTCTTCGTTGATTTCGGCGAAGGACTATTATCTTCCGGAACTGCCGGTGCAGAAGCGCCTGCTGTGTGTTCGCCCGGGCCTCGAAGGCAGCCGTGCGACGGCGATGGTGCAGCGTTTGTCCAGCCTGTTCTTCAGCGGCGCGAAGCCGATGCGTCAGGTGAGCAACATGTAGTCCGGTGCCGCGGCAATCCCGCGGTTCCGATCAATAGTGCGGTGGGCGCTCGTTGGCGGGCCCCGGCGCTTGACGTTCGGCGTCCTGCAGCCGGTCGCGCAACTCGGCGAGTTGGCGGGTCAGCGCGTCGATCTGCTTCCATTGCGCGGTGATGGTCTGGTTCAGCGTCTCGATGGTTTCGTCCTGGTAGGTCAGGCGGACCTCCAGCGCGTCGATCCGTTCGCTCAGTCCTGCCGCGTCACTCATGGACGGCGTCCCCGCATCCATGTTGGTGCAGGCCGTGGCCGAGCGCGACACGCTCGTCGAACACAAAGCAGCCGCCGCGCCAGCGGCTGTCCTGCTGCGGAATGTCCTCGAGATATCTGAGGATGCCGCCCTTGAGGTGATAGACCTCGGTGAAGCCTTGCGCCAGCAGATAGGCGCTGGCCTTCTCGCAACGGATGCCGCCGGTGCAGAACATCGCAATCCTGCGGTGCTTCGCCGGATCGAGTTGTTGCGCGGCAAAGTCCTTGAATTGTCCAAAGCTCGCGATCTTGGGATCCACCGCGCCCTCGAAGGTGCCCATCGCGACCTCGAATGCGTTGCGGGTGTCGAGCACCATGACGTCAGGCGAGGTGATGAGTGCGTTCCAATCGCTGGCGTCGACATAGGTGCCGACCTGCCGGGTCGGATCGACCGTGCTGTCGCCGAGCGTCACGATCTCCTTCTTCAGCCGCACCTTCAGCCGTTGAAACGGCATCTTGGCGGCTTCGGAGAATTTCAGCTCGAGATTGTCGAGACGTCCGCCGAACAGCGGCCCGTGTCCGAGCTCCGCGACGAAGGCATCGATGCCGTCGCAGCTGCCTGCAACGGTGCCGTTGATGCCCTCATGCGCCAGCAGCACGCTGCCTTTGAGATCGAGCCCGGCGCAGAGCGCGCGCAGCGGCTCGCGCAGTGCGCGGAAATCCGGCAGCGCGGCGAATTGGTAGAAGGCGGCGACCTTGAGGGGCATGGCCCCGGGGTTTATCAGGCCGCTCAAACCGGCGAAACCCCGCAAAGCCATGCATAATCGGGATAATTCCTCTGGCATGCCAGGCATTGCCCTGCCGGGGATGAATGTGCCATGTACTCTGCATCCTTTGGCATCCCTTGCCATCATCCGTCGCGGCAACATCAGACCCGTACGATCAAGCGAGCACTCCGTTATGAGGAATTTCCATTTCGCCGGCCGTTCCACGGTCCATGCCCAGAACGCGATGGTGGCGACCTCGCATCCCGAGGCAGCGCTGGTGGCCATCGAGGTGATGCGCGAGGGCGGCACGGCGGCCGACGCTGCGGTCGCGGCCTGCGCGCTGCTCGGCGTCATCGAGCCGCAATCGACCGGCATCGGCGGCGACTGCTTTGCCCTGATCCAGCCGAAGGGCGAGGGCAAGATCACGGCCTATAACGGCAGCGGCCGGGCGCCGATGGCGGCCAATGTCGAGTGGTATCTCGAACGCAAGATCCATTCGGTGCCGCTGACCTCCGCGCATGCCGTCAGCATTCCCGGCGCGATCGATGCCTGGGACGTGATCCTGCGGGATCACGGCAAATTCGGCTTCGACCGGCTGCTGCAGCCCGCGATCAAGGCCGCCGAAGAGGGCTATGTCGTCGCGCCGCGCATCGCCTTCGACTGGAAGAACGGCTACGAGAAGCTGAAGAACGGCACCAATACCGAGCGCTATCTGCTGCCGCATGGCAAGCCTGCGGTTGCCGGCGACGTGATCCGCCAGCCCGAGCTCGGCAAGACCTTGCGCGCGATCGCGCAAAAGGGCCGCGACGCTTTCTATAGCGGCGAGATCGCCGCCGACATGGTCGACACGCTGCGCGGCATCGGCGGCCTGCACACGCTGGAAGACTTCGCGGCGCATTCGACCGAGACCACCGCGCCGATCGGCACCCTGTACAAGGGCCATGACGTCTGGCAGTGCCCGCCGAACGGCCCCGGCATCACCATGCTGGTGATGCTCAACATCCTGTCGCGCTTCGACCTGACCAAATACAAGCCGCTCAGCGTCGAGCGTTTCCACCTCGAAGCCGAGGCTGCGCGCATCGCCTACATGATGCGGGAGCAGCATATCGGCGATCCCCAGCAGGTGCATGTCGATGTCGCCGGCATCCTCGCCCGCGAATTCGCCGACGAGCACATCAAGAACATCCGGATGGACGGCCTGCTCGACCTGCCGAACGTGGCGCCGCCGATGAACCCGTCGACGGTCTACATCACGGTGGTCGACAAGGATCGCAACGTCTGCTCCTTCATCAACTCGATCGCGCATTCGTTCGGCTCGGCGATCGTCTCCAACAAGACCGGCGTCCTGCTGCAGAACCGCGCCGGCGGCTTCCGCATCCAGCCCGGCCATCCGAACTGCATCGCGCCGGGCAAGCGTCCGCTGCACACCATCATCCCGGCGCTGGCGACGAAGAACGGTCGCTCCGTGATGTCGTTCGGTGTGATGGGCGGACAGTATCAGCCGGTGGGCCAGACCCATGTACTGACCAACATGCTCGACTATGGCTGCGACGTGCAGGAGGCGATCGACATGCCGCGCGGCCTGCATTACGAGGGCGTCTACCAGCTCGAGGATTCGGTGCCGGCGGAGATCGTCGAAGGCCTGAAGAAGATCGGCCACAAGACCACCAGCGTGGTCGCCCCGCTCGGCGGCGGCCAGGGCATCTGGATCGACTGGGATAAGGGCACGCTGACCGGCGGCTCCGATCCGCGCAAGGACGGCTGCGCGCTCGGCTACTGATCGGATCGATATCAATCAAGGAAGGACGTCCGGGATGCAATCTTCACGACGCACGATCATCAAGGCTGCGTTCGCCGGCCTTGCGGCGGCAGTCTCCACGTCCGTTGCCGCCGGAACGGCAACGGCTCAAACCGCAGGAAAGCCCATGACCACAGCTTCAGGCCTTCAGATCATCGATAGCAAGGTCGGCACCGGCGCTTCGCCGAAGCCCGGCCAGACCTGCGTCATGCACTACACCGGCTGGCTCTACGAGAACGGCCAGAAGGGAAAGAAATTCGACTCGTCCGTCGACCGCAACGAGCCGTTCGAGTTTCCGATCGGCCAGGGCCACGTCATCAAGGGCTGGGACGAGGGCGTCGCCACCATGAAGGTCGGCGGCAAGCGGACGCTGATCATCCCGCCGAACCTCGGTTACGGCGCGCGCGGCGCCGGCGGCGTGATCCCGCCGAATGCCACGCTGATGTTCGACGTCGAACTGCTCGGTGTGAAGTAAGCCACCGGCCGCCAATTACCCGGCCCACGACAAGAGGGGCGCAGCGATGAAGATCTCGATCCTCGACGATTATTTCGACACGCTGCGCACCCTCGATTGCTTCCGCAAGCTCGATGGCCACGACGTCACGATCTGGAACGATCATGTCCAGGACGTCGACGCGCTTGCCGAGCGGCTCTCCGATACCGACGCGCTGGTGCTGATCCGCGAACGGACCCAGATCCGCACGCCGCTGCTCGAACGGCTGCCGAAGCTGAAGCTGATCAGCCAGCGCAGCGTCTATCCGCATATCGACATCGACACCTGCACCCGGCTCGGCATCATCGTGTCGTCGAGCCAGCATGCCGATACCCCGTCCTACGCCACCGCCGAGTTCACCTGGGGTCTGATCCTCGCGGCGATGCGGGCGATCCCGCAGCAGATGGCGGCGCTGAAGGCCGGCAAGTGGCAGATCGGCGTCGGTCATACGCTGCGCGGCAAGACGCTCGGCATCTATGGCTACGGACGTATCGGCGCCGTGGTCGCCGGTTATGGCAAGGCGTTCGGCATGAACGTGCTGGTCTGGGCGCGCGCGGGCGCGCTGGCCAAGGCGCGCGCCGACGGCTACGAGACGGCGGCCAGCAAGGCCGATTTCTTCGCCCGCTGCGACGTGCTGTCGCTGCATATGCGGCTGGTCGACGCGACGCGCGGCATCGTCAAGGCGGAAGACCTCGCGCGGATGAAAGACACCGCGCTGCTCGTCAACACCAGCCGAGCGCCGCTGATCGAGCCGGGCGCGCTGGTCGACGCGCTACGCGCCGGCCGCCCCGGCATGGCCGCGATCGACGTCTACGAGAAGGAGCCGCTGCGCGACACGGCCGACCCTCTGCTCAACATGGACAATGTGGTCTGCACGCCGCATCTCGGCTACGTCTCGCGCGACGAATACGAGATCCAGTTCACCGATATCTTCGATCAGATCGTCGCCTATGCGGCCGGTACGCCGACCAATGTGGTGAATCCGGATGTGCTTGCACATCCGGATGTGCTGACACATCCGCGCCCGCGCGGCTGACCGGCGTCGTCAACGCTCGGACGGCCGGCCCGATGGTCGGCCCATCTCATCATCCTTCAGCGGGTCCAGTGAGCCGCTGCGGTCACCTTGTTGACGGCATGTCGGACGACGGTCTTGATGCCGCCGAGCGCCTTCTGTCCCTTGCCCTTGGCTTCCAGGATCACGCCTCTGCCCTGCATCGCCGGGGAGCCGGTGAGCTTGCCAAGACGCCGCTTGAACCTGCCGACCGCCTCGTTGGCGGTACCCCTGATCTTGTAAGTCGTGCTACGCATGAAATGACTCCTTTGGAATACGCCGACCTAACGCGCTGCGACATGGCGATGTTCCGATTTGTCATTGTTCCGATTTTGCGCTCGCCTCTCCGCGTGGTTTTCGGTAGCGTTCCGGCCACAATACTTGACCAACGAAAGCAAGAATGATGAGCGGTTCCCACGATCACACCCATTCCCATGACCACGGTCATCACCATGACCACGGTCATCACCATCATGACGACGAGCGTTGGAAGCACGACGGCGTCCGCGTGATTCCCGGCAACCAGCTCGATCCGAACGTGCCGTCGACCGCCGGCATGGACCGCAAGGCCGCGATCAATTTCGCCCGCGTCGGCGCGCAGAAACTGTGGGCGGGCACCGTCAGCATCAAGCCGGACGCCAAGACCGGCGCACATCACCACGGCCATCTCGAAAGCATCATTTATGTGGTGAAGGGCAAGGCGCGGATGCGCTGGGGCGAGAAGCTGCAATTCACCGCCGAGGCCGGTCCGGGCGATTTCATCTTCGTGCCGCCCTACGTGCCGCACCAGGAGATCAACGCCAGCCCGGACGAGGTGCTGGAATGCGTGCTGGTGCGCTCCGACGGCGAGGCGGTCGCGATCAATCTCGACATCGAGCCGGTCGAGAAGCCTGAGAACGTGCTGTGGGTCGATCCGGTGCACCGGCATCCCGACGAGAAGAAATAGCCGCGCGGCATCGCCGCGACGGACAACAATAACGAACAGGGAGGCCAGCATGACGCTCGTTCGATACGAGAGCGCCGACCGCGTCGCCACCATCACGATGGCACGCAGCGAGAAACACAACGCGCTGAACAACGCGTTGTGCACGGAGTTGCGCGACGCCTGGCTAGGGTTTCGGGACAGCGACGATCGCGTCGCGGTGTTGGCTTCCGCGGAGGAGAAGTATTTCTCCGTCGGTGCCGATGTCGCCGACCTTCCCGTCAATATGTGGCACGCGGTCCCTGGCCTCGGCGTCGAGCTCGACAAGCCGGTCATTGCGGCGACGTCGGGCTGGGTGGTCGGTGGCGCCTTCGTGCTGGTCCAGATGGCCGATTTGTGCGTGGCGTCGGAAACGACGCGCTTCATCTATCCCGAGGGCAAAATCGGTACGACGGCCGGCGGCGTCTCGTCGGTGATGGCACGGATGCCGCACAAGATCGCCATGGAATTTCTGCTGGTCGGCGAGGAGATGTCGGCGGAACGCGCCTTCCAGATCGGTTTCGTCAACAAGGTCGCGCCGAAGGGGCAACACGTCGCGATGGCGCAGCAGATGGCCGCCAAGATTGCCGGCAACGCGCCGCTGGTGGTGCGCGCGCTGAAGAAGCTCGCCCGTGAGGCCATGCCGAAGGGGCCGCTGGAGACAGTCGCCGACGTGCGGCGGCTGCTCGACGAAGTGCGAGACAGCGACGACCTCAAGGAAGGCGTCAAGGCGTTCGCCGAGAAGCGGAAGCCGAAGTTTACGGGGAAGTAGCGCGAGCGGAGCCCTGACTATTTTCGTCATTCCGGGGCTCGCGAAGCGAGAGCCCGGAATCCATTCGACCGCGATCGTTGCTGCGAAATGGATTCCGGGCTCGACGCTGCGCGTCGCCCTCAGGTGCGCAATTGCGCACCGGGGAATGACGGCTGAGGACTACGCAAACACCGTGTGATCGATCACACCGTTCGGCACCACATAGCCGTAGCGCCTGTTCGACGGCTCCGGGCCAGCCTTCTCATACTGCGCCTTCATCATCGCGAAGCGATCACCCTTGATGTCGAGCATCGCGCGCTTCGGCTGGACGTTGTAGAGCCGGGCGTTGTTGTCGCCGAAGATCGCGGTCTTCACCGGCCCGTCGGCGGGCCCGAGCGGCGCGTAGCCGAACTTCTTCTGCATCATCTCAGGAATCTCCAGCCGCCGCAGGCCCTCGATCTGCCATTGCGGCGCGCCGGTCCACAGCGCATCGGTGCCCCAGCAGACGTGATCGACGCCCAGGCCCTTGATCAGCGTGCCCATCAGCGCGGCGCAGACATTGGGCTCGGCGACCAGCGTGGTCGCGAACAACTGCCCGACATCGCCATAGACATTGTTGACGCCGTACTGCGCCGGGATATCGGCGAGGTCGCTCGTCCAGGCGATCCGGCCGGTGCGTTCGAACTCGGCGAGCGCAACCCTCGGATCGCCGCCGACATGGCGATAGGCCGAGTGATAGATGATGAAGTTGAGCTGCGGCCAGTCCTTGGCCGCCTGGCCGACATCGGCGACGTCGGCGAAACCGCGCAGGTTCGGATACTGCTTCTCGATCCCGGGCGGGAACAGGCCCTTGTGGACGCAGACATTCTTGATGCCCGCCTTCACCATCTTCTCATAGCCCTTGTAGGTGACCTTCTCGTCGTCCAGCCGCCAGGGATAGCGGCTGATCTCCTTGTGCGTGTTGTCGCCGATCGTGTAGCCCTTGCAGGACTCCGGGCCGAGCGCCAGCGCGGCGTCCAGCTTGTCGAGCCAGCCGGGCTGCCCGGGCGTGAAGATGGCGTGGCAGAAAACCCGCCGCGAGCCGGCCTCGTTGTTGATCTGCTTGCGCGCGGCGGCCATCTGCTCGTTGGTCAGGAACCAGTCCTGTTCGATATCCGACGGCGCCGAGGAGATCAGCGCGATCTTGGTGTCGGAATCGAGAAACATCTCCTTCTTGTAGTTGTTGAACTTGAGATCCTCGATGGTCTGCTCGTGATCGTTGAGCTCCTTGTTCCAGCCGGCCTTGCCGACCGCCTTGCGCATTTCCACAAAACCCATGATGCGGGTGTCGTCGCGCAGGAAATGCGTGTGCATGTCCATGATGAACTGGTCTTTCAGGGTGTTGGCGCGCTCCTGCGCCATCGAAGGCGTCGCGGCCTCGGCCGCCGTCACATCGAACAACTCGCCATAGACCTGGTTCATCGCGACGAAGGAGGCGGCCATGCCGGCCGCGGTCTGGAAGAATTTCCGGCGATCGAGGCCCTGCTTGCCACCGAGATCGTCGGCCATCGCGAGCAGCCGCGCCTCGACCTCGCGCTGCCGTTCGTTCTGCGGATCGGGATAGAACTCGTCGCTGGAGACGATCTGGGTCGGGATCGGGGTCTGGTACTGGCACAGTTCGGAGGGCATCAAGGCGGCAAGTTCTTCGTCGGTGAGATTGCTGCTCATTCTTCGCTCCCGCGTCTCGCCGGATATTTCCGGTCGGATCGCTGCGGAGACTAGGACCAAGTTCGTCCGTCGTCCGCGCCGATTGCCGCAAGCCGCGTTCACAAAATCGTGCATCGTATTTGTCATGGTGAGATGCCGGCATCGCGCGTGCGCTCGCTGTGGCACGCGTACGCTGCTATGCTCGCTCGTACCGGATCGATAAGAAGAAATCCGGAAGGGAGGCGAACATGATGTCGTCAGGTCATTCGAGGCGCAGCATCATCAAGGGAATCGGCCTTGCAGCGGCCGGCGGTGCATTCGGCGCGGCGCAGGCGGCAGTCGCAGTTCCCACCGAGGGCGAAATATGGAGCAATGAATATTGGGCGAAGAAGGGCGACATCCCGCTGTGGATGTTCCGCAAGCGGATCGGCGCGCCGAAGCCGGGCGAGCCGGCGCGGCCCGTGGTGTTCTTCGTCCACGGCTCGTCGGTGACATCGAGGGCATTCGACCTCACCGTGCCCGGCAAGGGCGAGTATTCGCTGCTCAACGTTTTTGCGCGCTACGGCTTCGATTGCTGGACCATGGATCACGAGAACTATGGCAAGTCCGGCCGCACCTCGGGCAATGCAGATATCGCGAGCGGCGTCGAGGATCTGAAAGCGGCGGTCGAGGTGATCGCCCGCGAGACCGGCGAGCGGCGATATCACTTCGTCGGCGAGTCCTCCGGTGCGCTGCGGGCCGGCGCGTTCGCGATGGCCGCGCCCGAGCGGATCGACCGGCTGGTGTTCGCCGCCTTCACGTACAAGGGCGAGGGCTCGCCGACTTTGGCCAAGCGGGCCGAGCAGCTGGCCTATTACCGCAGCCACAATATGCGCAAGCGCGACCGCGACATGATCCGCTCGATCGCGACCCGCGACAGACCCGGCACGTCGGACCCCGCCGTGATGGAAGCGCTGGCCGATGTCGAGATGCAGTTCGGCGACCAGATCCCGACCGGCACCTATCTCGACATGACGGCCAATTTGCCGGTGGTGCACCCGGACAAGGTGCTGGCGCCGGTGCTGCTGGTCCGCGGCGAATATGACGGGATCGCGGCGGTGCCCGATCTCGAGGAGTTCTTCAACCAGCTGCCGAACGGCGACCGGCAGTTCATCATTCTGCCCGGCACGGCACATTCGGTGGCGCTTGCCATCAATCGCGAGCTGTTCTGGCACGTCACCTGGGCGTTCCTGACCATGCCGACGCCGATCGTGACCTGATAACACACCGTCGTTCCGGGGCGTGCGGAGCACGAATCCGGAACCTCGAGATTCCCCGGTGCGCAATTGCGCGCCTGAGGGTCGATGCTCCGCATCGCCCCGGAATGACGGGCTAAAATTTCTTACAGTGGATGTCGGAATCCGGCTATGCGGTTCGTCCTCGGGGCACAACCCCGCCAACTGGAGTGCCCCTTATGGCCAATCCCACAATGATCTTCGTCAACCTGCCGGTCAGCAATCTGGCCCGCGCCACCGCGTTCTACGAGGCGATCGGCGCCAGCAAGAATCCGCAGTTCTCCGACGACACCGCCTCCTGCATGGTGATCTCCGAGACGATTTTCGTGATGCTGCTGACCCACGACAAATTCCGGCAGTTCACGCCGAAGACCATCGCCGATGCCAAAACCACCAGCGAAGTGCTGATCTGCCTCTCGGCCGAGAACCGCGACGCCGTCGACGGCTACGTGACCAGGGCGAAGGGCGCCGGCGGCAGCGCCGATCCGTCGCCGAAGCAGGATTACGGCTTCATGTATGGCCGCAGCTTCGAGGATCCCGACGGGCACATCTGGGAAGTGATGTGGATGGACGTCGAAGCCGCAACCAAGGCGCAGAGTGCGGCGACCGCCTGAGCCGCTGCGCATTCGAGGCATTCCAAGGTGAGCGACAGGTCGCAATCCGCTTCGCGGCGGATTGCGAGACTTCAGGCGGCGGTGATGTCGTTCGGCCATGCGCCGGTCATGCCTGGGCGGCTCGTATCCCGAGAGGCGTGTCGGATTGCCGACAGAACGGAAAGTTCAGTTCGACCGTGGCGCCGCCTCCAGGCGTGTCGGACAGGGAAACGCTGCCGTTGTGGGTGGTCATCACCTGGGAAACAATCGAAAGCCCTAACCCTGTTCCTTCCATGCGTGTGCTGCCGCGTGTGAAGGGCTCAAGCAGACGTTCGGGCTGCCCCGGTTGGAGACCCGATCCGAAGTCGATCACGCTCAATCGCGCGGGTGCGCCGACCTTGATGAGGACAGAGCCGCCCGCCTCGCCATGAGTCACGGCGTTTCGGATCAGATTCGAAAGCGCGACCGCGATCGCAGCTTCCGAGCCACGAACCCAGACCGGGTGCGAAGGCTCGATGAATTCGACGTCGCTGCCATTCTTCAACGCCATCGGCACGTGCTCGGCCGCAACTCGGCGGGCGAGCGCCGCAAGGTCCAGTTCGACCAGTTCGGCGGGCTCCGCCGAGATGCGTGCCAGCTGGAGCAGCATGGTGACAATCGATGACAGCTTCTGGTTCTCGGCGATCAGCCTGGTGCGCAACACGGGGTCCTCAACCTGCTCGATGATGGTGCGCGCATTGGTCAATGGCGTACGAAGCTCGTGCGCCGCATTTGACAGGAAGTTTCGTTGCGCCCTTGAAGCGACGTCTATTCGCGACAGCGCGCGGTTGAACGCCGCCACGAGAGGCAAGAGTTCGGTTGGCGCATCTGCCTCGGGCAGTCGGCGGCCATCTGAAACACCATCGATCGTCTCGGCGGCCGCCGCGACGGCCCGGACGGGACGCGCGATAAGCGTCGGTACGAAAACCATCGCGGTAATCGCCGTTGCTGCCAGAACAAGGATGATGGGAAGCGCAACGATCGTCGCATCGGTGAGCATGCCGGTCGTCAATTGGCTGGCGGTATAGGCCACACCACCGGTTTCAATCCAGACCTCTCCCACAGGTGTGTTTCTGACGGCGGCCATCTTCTTCAGATTGGTGGTTTCGCCGTCAAACGCGTAGGCGAGGAAACTCGTCCCGTCACGGGATGTCTGGGTCTTCTGTGGACGCCACTTTGGTACAGGGCCGTAGCTGACCTCTCCACTCTTGTCGGACACGACATACCAGAATGTCGGGAAATTGCGGGTGATCTCGTCCAGCCTCGATGTCGGCTTGAGCGCGAGCTGTCCGGCTTCGTTGCGGGTGACGGCCTCCTTCAACGCGTCGGCGACGTCGGCGGCCGCCCATGTGCCGTCATCGTCACCGCCGAATCGGATGAGCAAGGCGGCTGCGCAGAGCAGCATGATGGTCGTCACCGCGCCGATCAGCGTCGCGGACAGCACCGCAATCGAGCGATGGCTGCGCTTGAGCGTTTGCCACTTCAACATCATCATTCACCACTCAAGAGATATCCGAGGCCACGTACCGGTTTGATGACGACCTTGCAGTTGGCCGCACGAAGACGTCGGCGCAGCCGCGAAACGTGTGCCTCGATCGCGTTTGATTGTATCTCATCGTCAAAACTGTAAGCGGCGACTTCAAGAGTCTCGCGCAGGACCACGCGGCCTATTCGCCGCACCATTGCTTCCAGGATCGCCAATTCGCGTCGTGGAACGACAATTGGCGTGTGATCGACGCAGACCTCGCGATTGAGCACGTCGTAGCTCAGATTGCCGATGCGAACGATCGCCCCGCGGTCCAGGAAGAGACGTCGGAGCACGGCCCTTGCTCGCGCAACCAGCTCGATCGGTTCAAAAGGTTTGGCTACATAGTCGTCCGCCCCTTCGTCGAGGGCACGCGCAATATCGATCGGATCATCGAGCGCCGTCAGCACGATCGTCGCAGGGCTGGGTTTCTGTTGCTTGAGGTCGCGCAGCAATGCGAGACCGTCGCCGTCCGGCAGTCCGCGGTCGATCACCACGAGGTCGAAGTTTCGCACAGCGACCGCGGCTCGCCCCTCCTCGAGTGTGGCGACCATGTCAGACGAACCGAAGGCCGCAGCCAGAGTATCCCGCAGCCATGGCCCAAGCTGAGGGTCATCCTCCACGACCAGAACCCGCACCGTATTCTCCCAAGCATGAAATACGGCGCCACCCATTACGGACAGATTACAATAACATTACGGCCGGCTTGAAAAGTCCGATTTCCTACCTCAACATGTTGATGTGGATCGATTTTTTGAGCCGGCTCCATCAGCCCGCTCGCGCCGGCGGCAGGCCGCCAATGATCCTTGCGACTGCTGTCGCGTAACCAGCGTCGGCTCCGGAGGCCGGCGCTGCCAAACCAGTCAGCGTCACGACCATCATGATAGCGCTTGTGCAGGCGCATCTCCTCCATGGGACCTGTGCGGAAGAGATATCGATCAACCTTACGAGCGAATGACGGCCGCCGGCATGCGCGCGGACAAGTCATCGCAGGCATGAGCCGCGCCACGTCAGGCTATCGTAATGCTCGCTGTGAAGAGCATGTCGGTGGAAGGCGCCGACACGGCGTCAGCAACACCAAGACGAGGATCTCGGATCATGTTCGATCGGGTGCGGGAGATCGACGGGATCGCCGGGAGAACCGACCGCTGCGGCCGCGAGGGATGTCATCGGATCGGGTGGCGAACATGTGCTTCTCGGCCGCTCAACGCAATTCGCATTGCACGTCGCGATCGCCGCCTCCGGCAGTCAGGCTTCTGAACATCATGGCGGTCGATTTTGCGTTCTCGGCGATGGCCAAGCGGTCAGATCGCTGCCCTGCGTCCTGGCGCCGTCCGCTCAATCGATGGCTGGATGGGATAGAGACCGGATGGTCAATCCCATTGCTGCTCGTCTGCTTCGCAGGCATCTGGACGCTGTATCTGTCAGTGGCCTATCACGGCGCCGGCCTGCATCCGGACGTGCTGGAGACCTGGACGTACGGACGGCATTTCGCGTGGGGTTATCCCAAGCACCCGCCGCTGATGGGCTGGATGACCGGCGCGTGGACCTCGGTCTTTCCGCCCACCGACTGGTCGTTGCAGCTGATGGCGATGACCAATGCAGCACTGGCACTGTGGTTCGTCGACGTCATTGCCAGACGGTTTGCGAGCGGACACAAGCGTCTGATCGTGTTGCTGCTGCTGATGCTGACTCCGGCCTACCAGTTTCATGCCCAGCGCTTCAACGCCAATGCCGTGTTGCTCGCTGTCTGGCCGCTTGCGACCTACTGTTTCCTCCGCGCCTTTGAAACCAGGGCGCCGCTCTGGGCGATGACTGCCGGATTGACCGCGTCTCTCGCAATGCTGGGCAAATACTATTCGATCTTTCTGGTGGCGAGCTTTGCGTTGGCGGCGATCCTTCATCCCGCGCGGCGCGCCTATTTTACCTCCAGCTCGCCCTGGATATCGATCGCGGCCGGGCTGCTTGCGCTATGCCCGCATCTGCAATGGCTGGCCGAGACGGGCGCGGAACCTGTCTACTATGCAGCGACCCATGTGCGGGCCGATTTCCTTTCGTCTCTGCAAGACGCCGCCAATTTCCTGTTAGGGCTTGCCGCAGCGGCCAGTCTGTCCGTCGCGACATGGATGCTGATCGCCGGGTATCGAGCAAGGCGCCTTGCTCGCGACATCGCGGCCTCGGAGCCCGATCTGAAACTGATCTGCCACATCGCGATCGGCACGATCGCTCTTCCCGTCGTCACATCCATTTTCCTCTGCACCGACCTTCCGTCGCTGTGGGCGCTGCAAGGATTGTTTCTGCTGGCTGTGCCCGTCGTTTGCAGCACAAGCTACCGGATCGAGCGCTTCTACACGGTCAATGCAGCGCTGCTTGTTGCAGGAATAGCGATCGGTGCTGCCGTGATCGCGGCCCCGCTTCATGCGCTCTACCGCAACAGCCACGGATATGAGGAGGGACGAAGCTTTTACCACCAGGCGGCGGACGAACTCACCCGCCTGTGGCACGAGCAGATCGGAACCCCTCTGTCGATCGTCGGAGGCAACGATAGCCTCGGGCTTGCGGTGGCGTTCTATAGCCCCGATCACCCGCACTATGGCGATCCCTTCGCGTACCAATATTCACTGGCATTGCCTCGCCAGGTGATGCCGGAGCGTGGCTGGGCAGCGCTTTGCTTCGATGACCAAGTCGACTGCATTGAATGGACCGAGCGAATGGCAGCCCATGCCGGAAGCTATGTCCGGCGCGAATTTTCCGTTCGATCGAGCTTGTTCGGAATTGCCGGCGTCAAACGAAACCTCGTTGCATTCCTGGTCGCGCCACTTCGCGAGCCGGACAGCACATCCTCAAGCCTCGCCGGTGATGTTGATCCGGGCAGGACACGTATCTCCGCCGACGGAAGCGTGGACTCGCAAAACCGGTTCGGCTTGATGCGCTGACCGAATTGATCGCCGAATGTCGCGACGACGATCGCGATCGTAATCTTGCGGTAATCGGTCGCCGCTTTATCGGCAGCCGGGTCAAGGGCGTCTCATCACGAAGGATAGCAGTCCATGCTTGTTAGATTGGTTTGCATCAGCCTCGGCGTTTGCGCCGTGATCGGTGCCACCGCGTTCGCGCAGACATCTCCATCAAAGACCGGTTCGAGCCACAGGGCGCCTGCGGCACGAGAGGCTGCCAGTCGCGTCGAACGGATCAATCTCAACACCGCTCCTGTCAGCGAGCTGGTGAAGATTCCGCACCTCAGCGTCCGCGGCGTTACCGCAATCACGGAGGCGAGGTCGAAGTCGAAGTTCAAGGATTGGAACGACTTCGTGGCAAGACGCGTCGTGCCGCGATTTGTCAGGACCGAGATCAAGGACCTCGTCACGTTCTAGGAACTGGGAGGTGTTGTTCGTCGCGTCCGAGCGTTCGGCGCAGGCGCTTCGGCGCGACGACCCAGCGGGCGCGGCGGCGCACGTAGAACGCAGGTCCCGCCGCGACGTCATCCTGCGGTAAGCCCGATCGGCGATCGCTACCGTCGACCAGCGCGGCGACTGAACTCAATATAAGGATATGCTTGAATGAAACGAGTAGCTGTTCTATCGGCCGTCGCCGTGATCGTCATTGGCGGTCTTGCGCCGACGGAAGCTGCGGCGCGTGGCCGGCGCGGCGATGCCGTGGCTGTCGGCATCGTTGGCGGTCTCGCCGTCGGCGCCCTGTTAGGTTCCACCATGACTGCCCGGGCGGCTCCAGCCCATGTCTACGAGCGGGACTATTATTCGCCTGCCCCGGTCGTCCACTACCACCGTCATGTATACGACTATGGCGACGAATATCCGGGCGGATATGACCACGGATATAGATCCGGCTACCGGGAAGGCTACTCGGACGGCTATTGGGACAACGATTGAACGTAGATCGGTATCGTCGCCGGCCGACGCGTTGTGACGCGGCAGCTGCCAGCAGATTGCTGGCAGGACCCGCACGTCGGCGCGATGCCGGCGACGACCATCAGCTAGCTAATAGCTGATCCGCAGCCCGACGCCGCCATGGACCGTGTTGCCGACCGGCTGCGGTCCGGCGGTGCCGTTGAGGAAGATGTCGGCGACCCAGCCCTTGGTGATGCGGAAGCCGACGCGGCCGCCATATTCGAACCAGCCCTGGTTGCCGATCGTCGGCACGATGGTGCCGTCGCCGGTGACGGTGGCGACGATGCCGGAATGGGTAGCGAACGACTGCACCCAGCCGCCATTGATGTTGGTTTCGATGTTCGATCCGAACAGATGCGTCCACTGGCCGCCGATCTTGACCAGGCTGGTGCGATCGGTGCCGTCGGCGATGGTGGCGTCGAACGGATTGAAGGCAACCGCGGGATCGCTGTAGCCCTTGACCCGTTGCCAGAGCTGCCAGACCTCGACCGAGGCCGCGACCTCGTCGCGTGCCGACAGCCGGTTGATCCAGCCCGCGCGGCCGTAGACGCCGTAATTCTCGCTCGAGGTCTGGCCGGTGACCGACACCGGGCCGAGGCTCGTGGCGTAGTTGCGGGTGTAGCGCACCTTCTCGGACGGCGAGAGGATGGTGCCGATGTCGAAGAACGGTCGCGAGGAGCCCCAGTCGACGAAGTCGTAACGCAGCGCGAACGCGCCGATCGGCGCGCTGGTGACGTTGTAGCCGCCCTCGCCATACTGCGTGTAGGCGATGCCGGCGAGCAGCGACAGATTCGGCGTGATGGTCTTGCGCCCATGGATGCCGGCCGAGAACGAACCGGCCGAGCCGAACGCGCTGATGCAATCGTCGCAATTGACCTGCTCGTTGACGCCGAGCAGCACCGATCCGAGCACGCGGTTGGTGATCATCTGGTTGAAGCGCTGGTCGGCGAGGCTGTTGATCGAACTGCCGCTCGACGGCGCGCCGGTGATCGGCGTCGGCGTCGGTGTGGGCGTTGGAGTTGGCGTCGGGGAAGGGCTCGGCGTCGGTGTCGGCGTGGGGGTCGGTGTCGGTGTCGGCGTCGATGTGGGAGTGGGCGTCGGCGTGGGGGTCGACGTGCTGCAGTTCGGCGACGGCACGAACGTGTCGGTCGAGGGAACAGACGTACAATTCGACGTTGGAGTCTGCGCCTGGGCCGGTGCGGCCAGTGCATGCAGCATCGCGACCGCCAGCGCGATCGTCAGCGCCGCCGACAGGACCACATGATGGATGCGGCGCGCCATGCTCACCGTCCGCACAGCATGCCGGTGGGATCGTCATTGACCGGCGGCGTCACCGGCGTCGCGTCCGCATACTGGGTGACGGTGCAGAGCCCTGCCGACTGGCTGCAGGTCGCGGCAAAGGTCCAGGGCGGGTTGTTGGTCTTCTGGATCGTGGTGCGGCCGCCGCTCGAGGTGATGATCGCGGTGTCGCCGGGCTGGGTCAGGTCGATGCACTGCCGGTTCGACGTGCACACCGTCGATCCGCCTTCCTGCAACACCACAATGGTCTTGCCGCCGCTGTGACAGGATATCGAGCACCGTGCCGCGAACGCCGATGGTCGCAAGCGGCGTCGTGATCTTGTAGGCGGCCTTTTCCGAATGGCCGGTGACGAAGCGGAACGCGCCCGAGGTCAGGCGGATCGCCACATCGCGATAGTGATGCTCGTCGTCGAACACGGTGCGATCGAGCTTGAGCGAGGCGTTCGGCCCGAGCGAGAGGTTGGTGCTGTCGGCCATCACCAGTCGCGCCGCGCTCTCGAGACCGGTGCGCACCGTCTCATCGCGCAGCAGCGCGTCGCCGACACTGATCGGCGTCGTCGCGGCCGCAACACGGAGGACCTCGTTCTTCACCATCGCCGCTTCGCCGACGCGACTTTGCGCCCGAGCGGGATGGGCCGTCAGGGCGACGGCAAGGCCGAGTGCTGGCAGGAAGAAAAAGCGGCGAGGCGAATTCATTGCGATACCGATCAACTTAACCGCGTCATCGTACCGGATCGTGTGCGCATCTGATATTGTATATTTGTCACAAGCTTCGCCGAGGTGATTGGATGGTTAGTGTCCGTCGATTCGACTACGTTCAACGGTGCGGACGTGAACGTGAGTTCCGATCACACACGTCACAGAGTCACACGCGTCGCGAACGCGCGTAGCTCACACTTCGCTCACACTCGTTCTCATCGTGCACGCCCATTGAGTACCGCAAGCAAATCGTCTGCTGTTGACCGCCGCCCGGCCGCGCGTACGGCGATCGTTGCGGCCGTCATCTTCGTCGTTGCCCATGTCGTGCTGCTGCTCGGGATCACGACGCCCGACAAGCTCTATTTCGACGAGGTGCATTACGTGCCGGCGGCGCGGCAGATGCTGTTGCCGGTGACCGAGGGGCCGATCCTCAACCCGATGCATCCGCCGCTTGCCAAGGAGATCATCGCGCTCTCGATCAAGGCGTTTGGCGATGGGCCGCTTGGATGGCGTTATCCGGGTGCGTTGTTCGGGGCGCTGGCGCTGGTCGCGATATATCTCGGCGCGTTCGCGCTGTTCGCATCGCAGGAGCGCGCGGTCGCCACCGTACTGATCGCCTTCTTCAACCAGATGCTGTTCGTGCAGTCGCGGATCGCGATGCTGGATATTTTCGCGCTTGCCTTCTGCCTGTTCGCGGTCGCCGCCTTCATCCATGGTTTCAGACAGCAACGGCCGCACACCGCGTTCGCGCTGGCGGGACTGGCCGCGGGACTTGCGAGCGCCTGCAAATGGAGCGGCCTGTTCGTGCTCGCGACCTGCATCGCCATCGTCGCGGTGATCCGCCTGATGCAGGGCTGGCGTACGCGCTTTGCCGACGCCAGCGCGGAGGATTGGTACCGGCCGGAGCTGTGGCCGGACTTCAGGCTTCCGCATTTCATCGTCTGTTTTGTGCTGCTTCCGTCAGCGGTCTATCTGGCGACGTTCGTGCCGCTCTACGGTCTCTCATGGTCCGGCCTCGTCGAAGCGCAGCGCCGCATCTTTGCCGACAACACCACGACCGCGATCGCCGGCCACACCTATATGAGCTCGTGGCCGTCCTGGCCGTTGCTGGCGCGCCCGGTCTGGTTTCTGTTCGAGAAGGTTGGTGACGACGCTTTCGCCGCGATCGTGTGTCTCGGCAACCCGCTGGTGCTGTGGCCGGCATTGATCGCGCTGATCGTCGCGCTGCGCGACTGGATCGTCGGGCGCGGCCGCACTGCGTTTCTCGTGCTGGCGTTCTACCTCGGCCCGTATCTCGCCTGGGCACTGCTGCCGCGCACGCTCGGCTTCATCTATTACTATCTGCCGGCGGCGACCACCGCGAGCTTCGTGCTGGTCCACGCCCTGACCAGCAAGGGCGCGCCGCGCTGGCTGTTGTGGGCTTTCGTGGCGGTCGCATGCGCAGGATTCGTCGCGATGCTGCCGGTCACCGCCGCCGGCATCGGGACCTCGATGGCGACCTTCAATCGGCTGATGCTGTTCCAGAACTGGATTTGAAGCTCGTGGGATCAATCGAACCGCCTGCCGGGAAGCGGCGGATCGTGTGCGGGCGATTACTGCTGCGCCGTCTTGGTATCCATGTTGACGACCTGCACGCGGCGATTGGTCGGGTCCATCGGCGCGTTCGGGTCCTTCGGCCGGGTCTTGCCGTAGCCGACGGTCACGAGGTCCGAGCCGTTCAGGCCGTAATGCTCGACCAGATATTTCTTGATGGTGTCGGCGCGGCGCTCCGACAGGTCCTGGTTATAGGCCTCGCCGCCGATCGCATCGGTATGGCCGGCGACGACGAAGGTCGAGCCCTTCATGCTGGCATCCGACAGCGCCTTGCCGAGCTCCTGCACCGCCTCGGTCGAGCCCTTGGCAATGGCGGCCGAGTTGTAGTCGAAGTGAATCTCCAGATCGATCTTCGGCTTGCTGGCGGCGATGTCGGCGATCTCCTGGCGCTCGCCCAGTGACAGCGAGCGGGTCTGCCGGTTGCGAACGGTGTTGAGGAAGCTCGTCTCCCTGGCCGTCGCGGCCGGGTCGGCCGGCGCGCCGGAGAGGCTGCGGGTGGCCGACTTCGGCTTCAGCGCGTTGAGGATCTGGGCGGCCGGGACGGTATCGCTGCCGGCCAGTGCAACGCCCGCCGTCATCGACAGCGCAGCGCCGATTGTCAAAAGAGACAGGGAAAAGGAGCGGGTCATCGTTTTCGTCCTTAGATACGCGGCCAGCCGGTTTTGGCTTGCTGTCGTTTTGATGCCGGGAACCTAGGACTGGTTCAAAGTCCCGTATGTGATGTACATCACAGTGCGATTTTCTGGACCCTGTGCAGGCAGACGGCAACGGAGAGGGCGAGCAACATGGCCCACGTCAATCGCGTGCTTCGCTCGATCAATGACGAGGATGCCGCGCGCTGCGTCGATATCTTCGTTCGCCCGGACCGGACCATCGGCTTCGAGGAATACCGGCGGGACGTCGAAGACGGCAGCGGCTGGTTTCCGGTCGGCGGTCATGCGTCCCGGGTCTTCGACGAGGAGGGCGCAGCGCTCGCAGCGGCGATGCGGGACGTGCCCTGGCTGCAGCGGGTCGTCGGATCGGATTAGCCGGTCCTGGCGCGCGGCTGATTTCCCTCGCGCGGCTCTCCACAGCGCCGCGAATCTCACTACATTGCCGGGGCAATGCCCCGCGCCGCCGAACCCTTATCCCTGAACAATGCTGCCGCCCGCCACATCTGGCTGCGTGCGCAGCGGTTGGATACGCAGACGCCGTTCGGGGAAGGCGCGTCGGCGGTGGCGGCCGCCGTCGACCATCTCGGCTATGTGCAGATCGACACCATCAACGTGATCGAGCGCTGCCATCACCACATCCTGTTCACCCGGATCCCGGACTATCGCCGCGCCGACCTCAAGCAGGCGCAGAGCCAGGACAAGAGCGTGTTCGAATACTGGACGCACGCGTTGTCCTACGTGCCGTCCAAGGACATCAATATCTTCCTGCCGGCGATGAGGGCGCACAAGCGCGACGGCCATAAATGGTTCTCGTCGGTCACCCCGGCGGACACCCGCAAGATCATGCGGCTGCTGCGCGAGGGACCGCTGACCATCCGCGACATCGACGACGATGTGCTGACCGAGAAGGAGCATCTCTGGCAGAGCCGCAAACCCTCCAAGCGGGCGTTGCAGCTCGCCTTCTATGGTGGCGTGGTCACGATCAGCGAGCGCAACGGCATGCTCAAGACCTACGAGCTGATGGGCAGGCATTTCGGCTGGGTCAAGCCGCCGAAGCCGGCGCCGGCCTCGGCCCGGACGGCCTATCTGCTCGACCGCGCGCTGCGCTCGCAGGGCATCGTCAGCCTGGATTCGGTCTGCCATCTGGACGCGCCGAGCAAGAAGGCGGTGCGCAGCCTGATCGAGGCGCGGGTGCGCCGCAAGGAACTGGTCCAGATCGCGCTCGACGGCGCCGGCAAGCAGGAGCATTGGGCGCGCCCCGAGGTGCTGGACGCGACCGGCGAGGGGAATCCGTCCCTGGTGCACATCCTCTCGCCGTTCGATCCGCTGATCATTCAACGCAAGCGCACGGAGCTGTTCTTCGGCTATGGCCACCGCTTCGAGGCCTATGTGCCGAAGGAGAAGCGCCTGTTCGGCTATTTCGCACTACCGGTGCTGGTCGGCGACGACATCGTCGCCGCGCTCGACCTCAAGACCGACCGGCAGAACAAGAAGCTGCTGATGCAGAAATGGAGCTGGGTCGGCAACGGCAAGAAACAGGCGACGCGCAAGGAGCTTAAGCGCCGCATCGAGGAGGAGCTCGACCGCTTTGAACGTTTCCAGCTCGCGGATTAGACGGCGGTCTAGCCGTCATTGCGAGCGAAGCGAAGCAATCCATGGCGCCGCAAGGCGAACAGATGGATTGCTTCGTCGCTATCGCTCCTCGCAATGACACCGTGGAAACCGGCTCGGGTTCCCGTTTGTGCTGTGTGCTATGAGTTTTTGCCATTGCCGAATGCCGGGCCACCCAATAATCGTCAAGGCAAGCAATATTTCGGGGGGATACAGATGAGCCAGACCGCGACGATCGCGCCCAGCAGCGGCGCCCGCAGCGAGATCGAAACGTCCACCATCCGCGCGATCTCCTGGCGGCTGATCCCGTTCCTGATCCTGGCCTACTTCTTCTCCTATCTCGACCGCGTCAATCTCAGCTTCGCCGCCCTCACCATGAACGCGGAGCTGAAGTTCTCGCCGCTGGTGTTCTCGTTCGGTGCCGGGATCTTCTTCATCGGCTATTTCATCTTCGAGGTGCCGAGCAATCTGGCGCTGGAGCGGTTCGGCGCCAGCAAATGGATCGCCCGCATCATGGTCAGCTGGGGCATCCTCTCGGCCTTGATGGCGGCGGTCTATGACGAGCACAGCTTCTACGCGCTGCGCTTCTTCCTCGGCGTCGCCGAGGCCGGTTTCTTCCCCGGCATCATTCTCTATCTCACCTACTGGTATCCGGCCGAATATCGCGCGCGCTTCCTTGCCGCCTTCGCGATCGCCGTCCCGGTCTCGACCGCGATCGGCGCGCCGATCTCCGGGCTTCTGCTCGGGCTCGACGGCGTCATGGGCCTGAAGGGCTGGCAATGGCTGTTCATCATCGAGGGCGTGCCCTCGGTGCTGCTCGGCATCGTCACCTGGTTCTATCTCACCGACCGGCCGGAGCGGGCCGACTGGCTCTCGACCGAGCAGAAGGCGTGGCTGAAGGCGAAGCTCGATGCCGAGGTGGCGGCCAAGCAGGCCGCCAAGCACTTCACGCTGTTCGAGGCGCTGTCTTCGCCGAAGGTGCTGGCACTGAGCGCGATCTATTTCGGCTTCGTCGCCTCGCTCTACGGCATGCAGTTCTGGCTGCCGCAGATCGTCAAGGCGTTCGGCCTGACCAACGCGCAGACCGGTTTCGTCACCGCGATCCCCTATGCGGTCGGCACCGTCGCGATGATCCTGTGGGCGCGGCGGTCGGACGCCACGCGCGAGCGTGTATTCCATGTCGGCGCGCCGCTGTTGCTGACCGCGCTGGCGCTCGCCGTCTCCAGCTACATCACCGATCCGACCACGACCATGCTCGTGCTGACGGTCGCCGCGATCGGCGTGTTCTGCACCTTTGCGGTGTTCTGGACGCTGCCGACCGCCTGGCTGTCCGGCACCGCGGCCGCCGGCGCGATCGCGCTGATCAACTCGATCGGCAACCTCGCCGGTTTCCTCGGGCCCTATCTGATCGGCTGGGTGAAGGAGACAACCGGCAGCACGTCGACCGGGCTACTGGTGCTGGCGCTGCTGCCGCTCGCGGCGGGACTGCTGGTGTTCCTGGGCAGCCACGAGACCAAGACCGAATTCGCGGGGGCGAAGTAGCGACCCGAATCCGCGACCGGCACCCTCGTCGCCGGCTCGAACAAAAAGTCGAAAACAACCCCATGCACAGTGCGTAGCCCGGATGAAGCGAAGCGAAAATCCGGGAGGTCGCCGACGTGACAACGGTACCCGGATTGCGCTTCGCTCCATCCGGGCTACGTCCCCACAAATCCCTGCCAATCCGAAGGCCACCATGGCCGACCTCACGAATTGGTTATCACTGACGAATATTGACATTCATCAGTGATAAATAGATAGTCTTCATCAGTCGTCAGCCGATGGAGATTTCAGATGTTGGTTCGTTCCGTTTTATCGAGCTACTACAGGCTCTTAACCGGAGCGTCGCTGGCTTTCGCGTTGTTCGCGCTGACCGGCTGCAATGAAAAGGCGGCCGAAACCGCCGATCCCGGACGCCCCGTTCTGGTGGCGACCGTCCATTACGAAGCTGAAACCCCTGAACGCAGCTTTGTCGGCACCATCAAGCCCCGTATCGAGGCCGATATGGGCTTTCGGGTTGCCGGCAAGGTGGCCAAGCGGCTGGTCGAGGTCGGACAGACAGTCGACGTCGACCAGCCCTTGGCCACCCTCGACGAGGTCGATTTGAAGCTGCAGGCCGAGCAGGCGGAGGCCGAGTTCAGCGCCGCCACCGGCGTGCTGGCGCAGGCCGCGGCCGCCGAGCAGCGCGCCAAGGACCTGAAGGCCAAGGGCTGGACCACCGATGCGGCGCTCGATTCCGCCAAGGCCGCCGGCGACGAGGCCCGGGCGCGGCTGAACCGCGCCGAGCGCTCGGTCGAACTGACCAAGAACTCTCTCTCTTACGCAACGCTCGTGGCCGACACCCGGGGTGTCGTCACAGCGACCATGATCGAGCCCGGCCAGGTGGTTGCCGCGGGCCAGGCTTCGATCCGTGTCGCCCGACTTGGCGAGAAGGAAGCTGTCGTCGCGATCCCAGAGACGCTTCTTGCTCGTGCCAGGTCGGGCGTTGCCACGGTGACGCTGTGGTCGGACGCGAAGAAGAGCTACGACGCGAAACTGCGCGAGGTCGCGCCGCAGGCCGATCCCGCCACCCGCACCTATCTCGCAAAGTTCTCGCTGCCTGACGCCGACGAGGCCGTCTCGCTCGGCATGACCGCAACCCTGACCCTGGCCGACAAGGCGAGCGAGCGCGTCGCCAAGTTGCCGTTGTCGGCGCTGTACAGCCAGGGCGGCGATCCCTCGCTCTACATCGTCGACGACAAGGGCGACATCGCGCTGAAGCCGGTCAAGGTGAAGGCCTATGAGAGCAACAATGTCGTGATCTCCGCCGGCGTCGACGACGGCGCCAAGGTGGTCGCCCTCGGTGTGCAGAAACTCGATCCGAGCCAGAAGGTACGGGTCGTCTCGTCGCTGTCGTTCTGATTAATGTTCCGTCATTGCGAGCGAAGCGAAGCAATCCATCTCGCAGCAAGACAAGTGTGGATTGCTTCGTCGCTAACGCTCCTCGCAATGATGGCCGTGGCGGTAACGGTTTGGGGAATTGGAGTCTGACATGAAGCGCTTCAACCTTTCGGCCTGGGCGGTCAGCCATCCGACGCTGGTGCTGTTCCTGATGATCATCCTCGGCGTCGCCGGCTTCTTCTCCTACGAGAAGCTCGGCCGCGCCGAGGATCCGTTCTTCACCGTCAAGGTGGTGAACGTCTCGGTGATGTGGCCGGGCGCGACCTCACAGGAAATGCAGATGCAGGTCGCCGATCCGATCGAGAAGAAGCTGCAGGAACTGCCGTTCTTCGACAAGGTGCAGACCTATTCCAAGCCCGGCTTCACGGCGATGCAGGTCTCCTTCAAGGATTCGACCTCGCCGAAGGACGTGCCCTACCTCTTCTATTTGTTGCGCAAGAAGCTGGTCGACGTGCAGGGCGAGCTGCCTTCCGGCATCCTCGGCCCCGTGGTCAACGACGAATTCTCCGATGTCGATTCGATCCTCTATATGATGACCGGCGATGGCGCCAATTATGCGCAGCTCAAGAAGGTCGCGGAAGGTTTCCGCCAGCGCCTGCTGAAGGTGCCGGGGGTGACCAAGATCGACCTCTACGGCACCCAGGACGAGCGCATCTTCGTCGAGTTCTCGCATGCCAAGCTGGCGACGCTCGGCATCACGCCGCAGGCGCTGTTCGATTCGCTCGCCAAGCAGAACAACGTCACGCCCGCCGGCACCGTCGAGACGTCGTCGCAGCGCGTGCCGCTGCGCGTCACCGGCGCGCTTGACGGCGTCAAGGCCGTTTCCGAGACGCCGGTCGAGAGCAATGGCCGCGTGTTCCGGCTCGGGGATATCGCAACCGTCTCCCACGGCTATGTCGATCCGCCGAGCTTCGTGGTGCGCCAGGAAGGCAAGCCCGCACTCGGCATCGGTGTCGTCACCGCCAAGGGCGCCAACATCCTCGAGCTCGGCAAGGAGGTCCAGCAGGCCACCGCCGAGTTCATGAAGGCGGTGCCGCAGGGCATCGACGTCGAGCAGATCGCCGATCAGCCCAAGGTGGTCGAGCACGCCGTCGGCGAGTTCGTGCACTCCTTCGTCGAGGCGCTCGCGATCGTGCTGTTCGTCTCTTTTGTCGCGCTCGGCTGGCGCACCGGCATCGTGGTGGCGCTGTCGGTGCCGCTGGTGCTCGGCATCGTCTTCATCGTGATGAACGCGATGTCGCTCGATCTGCACCGCATCACGCTCGGCGCGCTGATCATTGCGCTCGGCCTGCTGGTCGACGACGCCATCATCGCGGTCGAGATGATGGTGGTGAAAATGGAACAGGGCTGGGACCGCATGAAGGCGGCGTCCTTTGCCTGGGAATCGACTGCGTTTCCGATGCTCACGGGGACGCTGGTCACGGCCGCTGGCTTCCTCCCCATCGGCTTTGCCAATTCGGCAGTCGGCGAATATGCCGGCGGCATCTTCTGGATCGTGGCGATCGCGCTGGTCGCCTCCTGGTTCGTCGCGGTGATCTTCACGCCCTATATCGGCGTCAAGCTGCTGCCCAACATCAAGGTGCACCAGAACCACGATCCGCATGCGATCTACGAGACGCGGATGTATCGGGCCTTGCGCAGCGTCGTGCAGTGGTGCGTCGATCACCGCATCAAGGTGGTGGTCGCGACCGTCGGCGTGTTCGTCGCCGCCATCGTGGGCTTCGGCCACGTCCAGCAGCAGTTCTTCCCGCTGTCGGAGCGGCCCGAGCTGTTCCTGCAACTGCGCCTGCCGGAAGGCACTGCCTTCAACGTCACCGAAAAGGCGGTGAAGAAGGCCGAAGGGCTCCTGAAGGACGACCAGGACATCCAGACCTATACGGCCTATGTCGGCCAGGGTTCGCCGCGCTTCTGGCTCGGCCTCAATCCGCAGCTGCCGAACGAGGCTTTCGCCGAGATCGTGATCCTCGCCAAGAACGTCGAGGCTCGCGAGCGCGTCAAGGCGAAGATCGAGCAGGCCGCCGCCGACGGCGCGCTGAACGAGGCCCGGGTCCGGGTCGACCGCTTCAACTTCGGTCCGCCGGTCGGCTTCCCGGTCCAGTTCCGCGTGATCGGGCCCGATGCCAACAAGGTGCGCGACATTGCCTACCAGGTCCGCGATGTCATGCGCCAGAACAAGAACGTCAAGGACGTCCAGCTCGACTGGAACGAGCAGTCGCCTTACCTCAAGCTCGCCGTCGACCAGGATCGGGCGCGCGCGCTCGGCCTGACCCCGCAGGACGTCTCGCAGGCGCTCGCCATGCTGATCTCCGGTACGCCGGTCACCACGATCCGCGACGGCATCGAGAAGGTCGGCGTGGTCGCCCGCGCGGTGCCGTCCGAGCGGCTCGATCTCGGCCGCGTCGGAGATCTCACCATCACGTCACGCAACGGCGTCGCGGTCCCGCTACAGCAAATTGCAAAAATCGAATATGCGCATGAGGAGCCGATCCTGTGGCGGCGCAACCGCGACATGGCGATCACCGTGCGCTCTGACGTCGTCGACGGCGTGCAGGCGCCCGACGTCACCAACCAGATCTCGCCGAAGCTCAAGGATATCCAGGCTCATCTCGAGCCGGCCTACCGGATCGAGCCGGGCGGGGCGTTCGAGGAATCCGCCAAGGGCAATGCGTCGATCTTCATCCTCTTCCCGGTGATGGTGATGGTGATGCTGACGCTCCTGATGATTCAGTTGCAGAGCTTCTCGCGCCTGACGCTGGTCTTCCTGACCGCGCCGCTCGGCATCGTCGGTGCCTCGCTGGGCTTGAACGTCGCCAATCAGCCGTTCGGCTTCGTGGCGCTGCTCGGCCTGATCGCGCTCGCCGGCATGATCATGCGTAACACCGTGATCCTGGTCGATCAGATCGAGAGCGACGTGGCGTCCGGCCTGACCCGGCGCGAGGCGATCGTCGAGGCCACCGTCCGGCGCGCCCGGCCGGTGGTGCTGACCGCGCTCGCGGCGATCCTCGCCATGATCCCGCTGTCGCGCTCGGCGTTCTGGGGCCCGATGGCGATCACCATCATGGGCGGTTTGTTTGTTGCGACTTTCCTGACCTTGCTGTATCTGCCGGGCCTTTACGCCCTCTGGTTCCGCAAGACCCTCGAGGAGAGCGGCCCCGAGCAAATCAATACTGCGCCGCAGCATGCCGGCGATGCGCAACGCGCATTTCCGCTTGCTGAAGCCGCTGAATAATTGAAGATTGAGCAGACCAACATGACACTGATCCAGGAACATAGCGAAACCGACACCCGCGAACGGATTCTCGTGGTGGCGGAGCGCTTGTTCCGGCAGATCGGCTACCAGAAGACCACGGTCGCCGACATCGCCAAAGAGCTGCGGATGAGCCCCGCCAACGTGTATCGCTTCTTCGATTCGAAGAAGTCGATCCACGAGGGCGTGGCACGCAGCCTGATGGGCGGGGTCGAGGTCGAGGCGCAGCGCATCGCCCGGTCGGAAGGGCCGGCGGCGGCGCGCCTGCGCCAGATGATGACGACCATCAATCGGATGAACACCGAGCGCTATGTCGCCGATTCCAAGCTGCACGAGATGGTCGAGATCGCGATGCAGGAGGATTGGGACGTCTGCGTCGCCCACATGCAGCTGATCGGCCAGATAATCGGCGAGGTGATCGCGCAGGGCGCGGCCTCGGGCGAATTCGAGGTCCGAGATCTGGAGGTCGCCGCGCTGTGCGCTTGCACGGCGATGATGCGGTTCTTCCACCCGCAGATGATCGCCCAATGCGCCACCAAGCCGGGGCCGACCATCGACCAGATGATCGATTTCGTGATCGCCGGCCTGTCGCCGCGCGCCCGCACCCATTGAGCGTCAGGGCTGACATTTTCGTCAGTTGACTCTTACGTCAATTATCTCATTCGTCATTCCGGGATGCGCCGCAGGCGCAGGCCCGGAATCCATACTCACGATCGTGGTTATGGATTCCGGGCTCGCGCTGCGCGCGCCCCGGAATGACGAGCGACTGATAATAGGAAAGAGCCACCGGTGACCGCGAAAGACCTGCATTTCTACGAGCCGAAGAACGGCCATGGCCTGAAGCACGATCCGTTCAACGCCATCGTCGCGCCGCGGCCGATCGGCTGGATCTCGTCGCGCGACAAGGCCGGCAACGTCAATCTCGCGCCCTACAGCTTCTTCAACGCGTTCTGCTACGTGCCGCCGATCATCGGCTTCTCCTCCACCAACTGGAAGGACTCCGTCGCCAACATCCAGGACACCGGCGAGTTCGTCTGGAATTTGGCGACGATGGATCTGGCCAGGCACATGAACGCGACCGCTGCGCATGTCGCGCGTGATGTCGACGAGTTCAAGCTCGCCGGCCTGACGCAGGTACCCGGCAAGCTCGTCAACGTGCCGCGCGTCGCCGAAAGCCCGGTGTCGTTCGAATGCAAGGTGAGCCAGATCGTCCAGCTGCAAGGCGCCGACGGCAAGAAGGCGGAGGCCTGGCTGACCCTCGGCGAGGTGGTCGCGGTCCACATCGACAAGGCCTTCATCAAGGACGGCGTCTACCAGACCGGCCTCGCGCACCCGATCGTCCGCGCCGGGCGGAGAGGAGACTACTTCGAGATCAAGCCGGAAAACATGTTCGAGATGGTCCGGCCGGATTGAGCTTGTCCGTCATTGCGAGCGAAGCGAAGCAATCCATCGTTCAGCGCATGGGATAGATGGATTGCTTCGCTTCGCTCGCAATGACGGAACCAGAAACCACAACAATGTGAAATTTCCGCCCGTGGTGATGAAAAACCGTCACTCGCAACCTCGGGGCGAGCAGTCTAACCTCCCGCGCGCCAGGCCGGATCAACGGCCGGCCAACAGAGTGGGAGGATGCGATGACACGCCACGAGCAGAGCGGTCAAAACGAAGACCGGCGCGATCCGAACGTTTCACGACGAACACTTGTCCAGGGGCTGGCGGCCGGAGCGGCCGCTGCCGCAGCCGGCGTCGGCAGTGCGCTGGCCCAGAATGCGCCCGCGCCGGTCGGGCCACCGACGACCATCACCAGCCCGCCGCGCGACTTCAGCCCGCGTGGTGCGCCGACCACCTATTTCTGGGACCCCGACATCATCGCGGTCGATCCGTCCTTCAACGATCTGGCCCAGCCCAACACGTCGATCAAGCGTCTCCACACCGGCCTGTTGTGGGCCGAAGGGCCGGCATGGAGCTCGCAGGGCCGCTATCTGCTCTGGAGCGACATCCCCAACAACCGGCAGATGCGCTGGTCGGAGGACGACGGCCATGTCAGTGTGTTCCGGATGCCGTCGAACTACTCGAACGGCAATTCGTTCGACTTCCAGGGCCGCCAGCTGTCCTGCGAACATCTCACCCGCCGCGTCACGCGCTACGAGAATGACGGCACCGCGACGGTGCTTGCCGACAACTATCAAGGCAAGCGGCTGAACTCGCCGAACGATATCGTCGCGCATCCCGACGGCAGCTACTGGTTCACCGATCCGCCCTATGGCGGCCAGCTCTATGAGGGCGAGCCGGATGCGGCGGGCGGCCCGGGCAATTCCGCCGGCAAGCTCAATCCGCGGATCGGCCAGCCGGCGGGCTTCGTGCCGGTCAAGCGCGAGCTGCCGACCAATTGCTATCGGATCGATCCCTCCGGCCGGATCGATCTCGTGGTCAGCGAGGACCAGGTGCCGGATCCGAACGGCATCTGCTTCTCGCCTGATTACAAGAAGCTCTACGTGGTCTCGACCGGCAAGGGCCCGGGCGATACCGGCGCGGGCGGCAAGGGCGACGTCTTCGTGTTCGATGTCGGCGCCGACAACAAGCCTGTTAACGGCAAGCGGTTCAGCGATTTCACGATCGACGGCGTGAAGTGCGGGCCTGACGGCATCCGCTGCGATGTCAACGGCAATGTCTGGTGCTCGAGCAATGCCGGCCGCGCGGTCGGCTACAACGGCGTGACGTGCTGGTCGCCGGACGGCAAGCTGCTCGGTCGCATCCGGCTGCCCGAGGTCTGCGGCAACATCACCTTCGGCGGCCCCAAGCGCAACCGCCTGTTCATGGCCGCAAGCCAGTCGCTCTACGCCGTCTATACCGCGACCCAGGGCGCCGGGCCGGCCTAGCTCGTCCTGCGTGGGGATGGCGTCCGCGCCATCCCCCGCTACCTGATTGTCGCAGCTCAGCTTTCGGAACTGAACGCGCGGCCTGCCGTTAACAAACGGCGGCTTGGCCGCGTCAATTTCGCTTTATTTGAACAGCGAAGTGTTCACCGGTGAACGGCACTTTCCGATAGGATCACTCAATCCGCGCCGCCGTTTCATGAGGACCCTCCATGAGCTTCCGCCGCGACTATATTACAAAACCGATCTTCTCCTGGGCGCGCGGCGTGCTGCCGACCATGTCGGACACCGAGCGCGAGGCGCTGGAAGCCGGCGACGTCTGGTGGGACGCCGATCTTTTCACCGGCAATCCCGACTGGTCGAAATTGCTGGCGTTCGCGCCGGCCAAACTGACCGACGAGGAGACGGCCTTCCTGCACGGTCCGGTCGACGAGCTCTGCACCATGCTCGACGAGTGGAAGATCAACTGGGAATGGCGCGATCTGCCGCCCGAGGTCTGGGCCTTCATCAAGGCCAAGAAATTCTTCGGCATGATCATCCCCAAGGAATTCGGCGGGCTCGGCTTCTCGCCCTACGCGCATTCCGAAGTGGTGCGCAAGATCTCGTCGCGCTCGCTGACCGCGGCCGTCACCGTGATGGTGCCGAACTCGCTTGGGCCGGGCGAACTGTTGATGCGTTTCGGCACCAAAGAGCAGCAAGACAAATGGCTGCCGCGGCTCGCCGCCGGCCACGACATTCCCTGCTTCGGCCTGACCAGCCCGGAGGCCGGCTCCGACGCCGCCTCGATGATCGACAGCGGCATCATCTGCAAGGGCAATTTCGAAGGCCGCGAGGTGATTGGGCTCAAGCTGAATTGGCACAAGCGCTATATCACGCTCGGTCCGGTCGCGACGCTGCTCGGCCTTGCCTTCAAGGCCTATGATCCCGATCACCTCGTCGGCAATCAGGACGAACTCGGCATCACGGTCGCGCTGATTCCGACCCATCTGCCCGGCGTCTCGATCGGCCACCGCCACCTGCCGGCGATGCAGGTGTTCCAGAACGGCCCGAATTGGGGCAAGGACGTCTTCATCCCGCTCGACTACATCATCGGCGGTGAGGCACGCTTGGGGCAGGGCTGGAAGATGCTGATGACGGCGCTTGCCGCCGGCCGCGGCATCTCGCTGCCGTCGCTGTCGGCTGCGGGTGCCGCCTATGCCGCGCGCACCACCGGCGCCTATGCCCGCATCCGCGAGCAGTTCGGCATTTCCATTTCCAAGTTCGAGGGCATCGAGGAGCCGCTGGCGCGGATCGCCGGCACCGCCTATCTGCTTGACGCCGCGCGGCGGCTCACCTGTGCAGCGCTGAACGAGGGACATCATCCCGCCGTCATCTCCGGGATCATGAAGCTCCACGCCACCGAGCGGATGCGGATCGCGATCGACGACGCCATGGATATCCATGGCGGCAAGGCCGTGATCGACGGGCCGCAGAACTATCTCGGCGGTCTCTACCGCTCGGTGCCGGTCGGCATCACGGTCGAGGGCGCCAACATCCTGACCCGCAATCTGATCGTGTTCGGGCAGGGCGCGATCCGCGCGCATCCCTATCTGTTGCAGGAGATGAACGCGCTTGGCGAGCCCGACCGCGACAAGGGCCTCGCGGCGTTCGACACCGCGTTCTGGAAGCATGTCGGCCACAGCTTTGCGACCATGTTCCGCGCCTGGGGCCGCAGCTGGACCGGCGGTTTGTTCGCACCGGCGCCGGATGCCGGCGATGCGACGGAATTCTATCGCCAGCTGTCGCGCTATTCGTCGGCGTTCGCGCTGTGCGCCGATATGGCGCTGCTCACCCTCGGCGGCGCGCTGAAGCGCAAGGAAATGCTCTCCGCGCGCTTCGGCGACATTCTCTCCGAACTCTATCTGCTCTCCGCCGCGCTGAAGCGCTGGCAGGACGAGGGCCGGCAGACGGAGGATCTGCCCGCGCTCGATTGGTGCATGGCATCGGGCTTCAAGACCATCGAGAACCGCTTTGCGGAAATCCTCGCGAATCTGCCGAACCGCCCGGTGGCATGGCTGCTGAAATTCCTGATCCAGCCGTTCGGCGCCCGCGTCACCGGACCGTCGGACCGCGTCGTGCATCTCTGCGCGCAGCTCGTGCTGTCGCCGTCAGCGGCACGCGACCGCCTGACGCCGGACCTCGCCTTTGTCGAGGATGACGGCGGCATCGCGCGGCTGGAGAAGGCCTTCCGGCTCGTCACCGAGGCCGAGGACGCCGCCAAGCAGCTGCGCGCGGCGCGGCTGCATGACTGGAAGGAGGCGGTGAAGAAAGGCGTCATCACCGAGGCCGACGGCGAGAAGCTCGCGGCCGCGCACGAAGCCGTCACAAAAGTCATCGAGGTCGATGATTTTGCGGCCGAGGCGTTGTCCCCGATTTACAAGAAATCCGCCGACGTGCATCAGTTCTTCCAGGAGCTTGGTGAGCAGAGGGCGGCGAGCTGATGGCGCGACCAGTCTTTATCGTCGACGGCAGCCGGACGCCGTTCCTGAAGGCGCGCTCCGGTCCCGGCCCGTTCACCCCGGTCGATCTCGCCGTGCAATGCGGCCGGCCGCTGCTGGCCCGGCAGCCGTTCGCACCCGCCGCCTTCGACCAGGTCATCCTCGGCTGCGTCAACGTCATTGCCGACGAGATGAACCCGGCGCGGGTCGCAGCACTCAGGCTCGGCATGGGCGAGCAGATGGTCGCCTTCACGGTGCAGATCAACTGCGGCTCCGGCATGCAGTCGATCGACACCGGCTACCGCTACATCCGCGAGGGCATCTCCGACCTGATCCTGGCCGGCGGCGCCGAAGCCTTGAGCCACGCGCCACTGGTCTGGCCGAATTCCGGCGTGCGCTGGTTTGCCGGCTTCGCCGGCGCCAAGGGGTTGGGCGCCAAGATCGCCGCGGCGCTGAAGGTGAAGCCGAGCTATTTCAAGCCGATCATCGGCCTCGAGCGTGGGCTGACCGACCCGATCACCGAGCTCAACATGGGACAGACCGCCGAGAAGGTCGGCCACCTTTTCGGCATCACCCGCGCGCAGTCCGATGCCTACGCCGCCGAGAGCCACCAGCGGCTGGCCAACGCGCAGAAGCAGGGCTTTCTCAAGGGCGAGGTCGAGACCGCGTTTGCGCGCGACGGCAAGTTCTACGATTTTGACGACGGCGTCCGCCCGGACTCGACACCGGAGACGCTGGCCAAGCTGAAGCCGGTGTTCGAGCGTCCGTGGGGTCAGGTCACCGCCGGCAATTCCTCGCAGATCACCGATGGCGCCTCCTGGGTGATCCTGGCGTCGGAGACCGCGGTGGCAAAGCACGGGCTGACGCCGAAGGCCGTCATCCTCGACAGCCAATGGTCGGCGCTCGATCCCTCGATCATGGGGCTTGGTCCGGTGCTGTCGGCCAGCGCGCTGCTCAAGCGCAACAGCATGACCTTGCAGGATGTCGAGACCTGGGAATTGAACGAGGCGTTTGCAACGCAGGTGCTCGGCTGTCTTGCAGCCTGGAACGACGAAAAGTTCTGCCGCGAGATCCTCGGGCTCGATGGTGCGGCCGGCGAGATCGACCGCGCCAAGTTGAACGTCGACGGCGGCGCGATCAGCCTCGGCCATCCCGTCGGCACCAGCGGCAACCGCATCGTGCTGCACCTGGTCAATGCGATGAAGCGGCTCGGCACCAGGCGCGGCGTCGCCACCGAATGCATCGGTGGCGGGCAGGGCGGCGCGATGTTGATAGAGACGGTGTGATCATGGATTCACGGATCATGGACCTTCTCGCCGACCGCGTGCTCGAACTCGGGCCGCCGCCGGCCGCCGACAGCCCGTACAGGAATTTCAAGCTGACGCGGGACGCGGACGGCATCGCCTGGCTGCTGTTCGATCGCGCCGGCGCCAGCGCCAACACGCTGTCGGCCGATCTGCTCGAGGAGCTCGACGCCATCGTCACGGCGCTGGAGAGCCAGCGGCCGACCGGCCTCGTGGTGCGCTCGGCGAAAAAGAGCGGCTTCATCGCCGGCGCCGACGTCAATGAGTTTCGCGGCGCCAGCGATCCCAGCACAGTCGAGACCGCGATCGGACGCGCGCACGCGGTGATCGATCGGCTCGAGGCGTTGCGCGTGCCCTCGGTCGCGATCATTCACGGCTTCTGCCTCGGCGGCGGCCTCGAGGTCGCGCTGGCCTGCCAGATGCGGATCGCGATCGACGATGCCCGGTTCGGCTTCCCCGAGGTGATGCTGGGCCTGCATCCCGGCCTCGGCGGCACGGTGCGCTTCACCGAGCTGGTCAATCCGATGCAGGCGATGACCCTGATGCTGACCGGCAGAACCATTGACGCGCGCCGCGCCAAGGCGCTCGGCCTGGTCGATGCCGTGACGCAGGAACGCCACGTCCGCAACGCGGTGAAGGATGCGGTGTTCGGCCGGCTCAAGCGCGCCAAGCCCGGTGTGCTCAACTCGCTGCTCAATTCGGGGCCGGCCAGGGGCCTGCTGGCGTCGCGGATGCGCAGCGAGGCCGGGAAGGCGGCGCCGCGCCAGCATTATCCGGCGCCCTACGCGCTGATCGATCTCTGGGAGAAGCACGCCGGCAACCGCTCGGCGATGCTGAATGCGGAGAAGGCGTCGTTCGCCAATCTGATGGTGACGCCGACCGCGCAGAATTTGATCCGCGTGTTCTTCCTGCGTGAGCAGATGAAGAAGGTGGCAGGCTCCGGCAACAAGGTTGCGCACGTCCACGTCATCGGCGCCGGCGCGATGGGCGGCGACATCGCGGCCTGGTGCGCCAACCAGGATATGCGCGTCACGCTCGCCGACATGAAGGCCGAGCCGATCGCGGGCGCGATGAAGCGGGCGTCGGAGCTGTTCGGCAAGATCATGCGCAAGAAGATCGACCAGCGGGACGCGCTGGACCGGCTGATCCCAGACATGGACGGCGAAGGCGTCCGCAATGCGGACGTGATCATCGAGGCGGTGCCGGAAAAGCTCGAGCTGAAGCAGAAGGTCTATGCTGGCCTCGAGCCGAAGATGAAGCCGGGCGCGATCCTCGCCACCAACACCTCGAGCATCCCGCTGCAGGATCTGCGCACCACGCTGGCTCGGCCGGAGCGGCTGCTCGGCCTGCATTTCTTCAATCCGGTGTCGCGGCTGCAACTCGTCGAGGTGGTCAGCCATGACGGCACCGATTCCGCGATGCTGAAGGAGGCGCTGGCCTTTGTCGGCGCCATCGATCGCCTGCCGCTGCCGGTGAAGAGCTCGCCGGGCTTCCTCGTCAACCGCGCGCTGACGCCCTACATGCTGGAAGCGATGATGATGCTGGACGAGAAGACCGACCAGCGCCTGATCGACGCGGCGGCGATCGAGTTCGGCATGCCGATGGGGCCGATCGAGCTCGCCGACCAGGTCGGCCTCGACATCTGCCTCGACGTCGGCGACATGCTGCGCTCGAAGTTCGGCGACGCCTTGCCGCCGACGCCTGCATGGTTGCGCGAAAAAGTCGCCAAGGGCGAGCTCGGCCGCAAGACCGGCAAGGGCTTTTACAGCTGGAAGGACGGCAAGGCGGAGAAGGCGCCGCTGCCGGAGACCGGTCCGAAGGTCAGCGACGAGATGATCGACCGCCTGGTGCTGCCGATCTCGAACGTCTGTGTCGCCGCCTTGCGCGAAGGCATCGTCGACAATGCCGACATGGTCGATGGCGCGATGATCTTCGGCACCGGCTATGCCCCGTTCCGCGGCGGTCCGCTCAACTATGCGCGGACCCGTGGCGTCGATAATATCGTGTCGACGATGCAGGCGCTGATGCGCAAGTTCGGCGGACGGTTTGCCCCGGATCCCGGCTGGGAGGCTTTCAAGTGACCGACTCGCAAGCAACCGACACTCACGTTCACGCGCCGCCGATCAGCGGCAACGAGCCGCAGGGCGATCTCTGCATCCGCACGCTGGCGATGCCGGCCGACACCAACGCCAACGGCGATATCTTCGGCGGCTGGCTGCTCAGCCAGATGGACCTCGGCGGCGGCGTGTTCGCGGGCAAGGTGGCGAAGTCCCGCACCGTGACGGTCGCGATCGAGGCGATGAATTTTCGCAAGGCGGTCTATGTCGGCGACCTCGTCTCGGTGCACGCCAATCTGGTGCGCGTCGGCCGCACCTCGATCACGGTGCATCTCGAAGCCTGGGTGCTGCGCCGCCGCGAGCAGCAATCGATCCTCGTCACCGACGGCAATTTCACCTACGTCTCGATCGACGACCAGGGCCATCCGCAGCCGATCCAGCGCGATGGCGCGACGATCGCCACATGACGCGGTCTAGGGGGTGCCGAATCATCCCTGCGACCGGCCAAATCAAAACTGAAGGCAGGATTGGATCGCCTCAGAACTATTACGCCGCAGCGCATGTTGCCGCAGCAGCGACCAGGAACAAATCCGTATCGCCTCGGTTATCGGCCCGGAATAAGAACCGAGGCTAACAATGTCCGACAGTTACGTGATCGAAGTGAGTTCGAAGACCGCGGGTATCGTGGTGCGCGATAAACGCGGCTATCAGTTCTTTGCTGCATCGCAACTTTTTTCCCGGCTTGAGGGCCATATCTTCCGTAACGCGCGTGAGGCCGAGCGCGCGGCGCGCCGGCTCCTCGCCGGCGACACGTTGCAACTGGCGTCGTAGCCGTTACGCTGCGGAGCAATGACCCTGACGCGGGCGCGCCGTTCCCCGCACGTTGACCTCCGCGCCGAACGGTCGCACCATGGGCGAGTCGCCGTTTCAAGGGGGCCGCCGTGGCCGGACTCTCCCACCGCCAGACTGAAATCCTCAACATCGCGCGTGCTTTTGGCCGGGTCATGGTCGAAGACCTCGCCAAGCGATTCGAGGTGTCGGCTCAGACCATCCGCAAGGACCTCAACGATCTCTGCGACGAGCGGTCGCTGACCCGAATCCATGGCGGCGCGATCATCGCCTCCGGTGTCGAGAACCTCGCCTATGAGGCGCGCCGCTTCGTCGCCGCCGAGGAGAAGAAGGCGATCGGCGCCGCCGCGGCGGCGCGGATTCCGAACGGCTGCTCGCTGTTCATCAATATCGGCACCACGACGGAAGAGGTCGCCAGCGCGCTGACCTCGCATGAGGACCTGCTCGTCATCACCAACAACCTCAATGTCGCGATGCTGCTCTATCGCCATCCGCGTATCGAGGTGGTGGTGGCCGGCGGCACGGTGCGCCGCGCCGACGGTGCCGTGGTCGGCTCCACCGCGACGCAGCTGATCGGCCAGTTCAAGGTCGACTACGCCATCATCGGCGCATCGGCGATCGACGAGGAGGGCGCGCTGCTCGACTTCGACTATCGCGAGGTGCAGGTCGCGCAGGCGATCATCGCCAATGCGCGCAACGTCATGCTGGTGTCGGATGCGACCAAGCTCCGCCGCAGCGCGCCGGTGCGCATCGCGCATATGAGCCAGATCCAGACCTTCGTCACCGATTCGCCGCTCCCCGCAGGCCTCGCCAACATCTGTCACAGCCGCGGTATCGAGGTGGTCGTCGCGATGGACAAGCCGGCCGTCGATATCGACGACAACGCAGACGCGGCACCGGCGACGCTGCGCAGCGCGTAGCTCCAAACTCTCTGATCGAAGTTTTTGCCATCAGACCCGTCACCCTGAGGAGCCATAGCGCGTCTCGAAGGGTCGACGGCACCAGCGGGGCCGTGCACCCTTCGAGACGCCGCTGCGCGGCTCTTCAGGGTGATGGGTCAGGTAAGTCTTGGCGCATGACGGCGAGAGACTCTGGACCCTGCCCCACGATGATCACCCCGCCTAAAAAATCCCCAGCTCAAGTTCCCCATTTTCGCTTTGCTTTCGTTTTTGGTTGTGATCTACTTCAATTCGAAAGTAAAACCGTCAAAGCGAAAACGGTTGCCGGGGGAAGCGTTCTTTGGATCGAATTTACGACCTCGCCATCATCGGAGGCGGCGTTAATGGCTGCGGCATCGCGCGCGATGCGGCGGGCCGGGGTAACTCCGTTTTCCTTTGTGAAATGAATGACTTGGCCAGCGGGACTTCGTCCTGGTCGACCAAGCTCGTGCATGGCGGTCTGCGCTATCTCGAATATTACGAGTTTCGTTTGGTGCGCGAGGCGCTGATCGAGCGCGAGATCCTCTGGCAGATCGCGCCCCACATCATTCGTCCGCTGCGTTTCGTCTTGCCGCACCACGCCGGCCTGCGTCCGGCCTGGCTGCTGCGGCTCGGCCTGTTTCTCTACGATCATATCGGCGGCCGGCATCTGCTGCCGGCGACGCGCTCGGTGGACCTTGCGCGCGACGTGGTCGGCAAGCCGCTGATCCCGGGCCGCTACACCAAGGGTTTCGAATATTCCGACTGCTTCGTCGACGACGCGCGACTGGTGGCGCTGACCGCGCGCGATGCCGCCGATCGCGGCGCCGAGATCCGCACCCGCACCCGCGCGGTCGAAATCAGGCAGGTCGACGGCATCTGGCACGTCACGGTCGAGGATACGACCAACGGTTCGCGCGAGACGATCAAGGCCCGCGTGCTGGTCAATGCCGGCGGTCCCTGGGTCGAACAGGTGCTGGCGTCAGGCGTCGGCGTCAATGCGCGCGCCAAGGTGCGGCTGGTGCAGGGATCGCACATCGTGGTGCCCAAGCTCTACGATCACGACCGCGCCTACATCTTCCAGAACGCCGACGGCCGCATCATCTTCGTGATCCCCTATCAGAACGATTTCTCGCTGATCGGCACCACCGATCGCGACTATGACGGCGATCCGGCCAAGGTGAAGGCGACGCAGGAGGAGATCGAGTACCTCTGCGCCTCCGCCAGCGAGTATCTCGCCAAGCCGGTGAAGCCCGAGGACGTGGTCTGGAACTACTCCGGCGTGCGTCCGCTCTATGACGATGGCGCGAGCGAGGCCAAGGCCGCAACCCGCGACTATGTGTTCGAGCTCGATACGCCCGGTGGCGCGCCGCTGCTCTCGATCTATGGCGGCAAGATCACGACCTATCGCCGCCTCTCCGAAGAGGCGCTGCAGCGGCTGTCGCCCTATCTCCGCGGCACAAAGGCGCAGGAGGGATGGACCGGCAAGGCGCCGCTGCCCGGCGGCGACATGGACGTGTCGGCGGTCGCCGCGCTGAGCGCCGAACTGGTTCGCACCTATCCGTTCCTCGCGCAGCCGCACGCCAATCGTCTCGCGCATGCCTACGGCACGCGTGCCAGCAAGGTGTTGGGCAACGCAGCATCGGCCGAAGATCTCGGCCGATCCTTCGGCGCCACCTTGACGGAGGGTGAAGTCCGGTACCTGATGGCGAACGAATGGGCTCGGACTGCGGAAGATGTCGTCTGGCGACGATCCAAGCTGGGCTTGCGGATGACGGCGGGTGAAATCGCCGCGCTCGACGAGTGGATGGCCGCCAACCGCGTGTCCGGTGAACGTCCCCTCCGCGAAGCGGGAGGACGGGTATGAGCGTTGCACTGCAGAACGTCACGCGAACCGTGGATGGCGTTCCGACCATCCGCGATGTGTCGCTGACGCTGGAGCGTGGCACGCTCAGTGTGCTGCTCGGGCCGACGCTGTCGGGCAAGACCTCGATCATGCGGCTGCTCGCCGGCCTCGACAAGCCGGCCTCCGGCCGCGTGCTGGTCGACGGCAAGGATGTCACCGGCGCCGACGTGCGGCAGCGCTCGGTCGCGATGGTCTATCAGCAGTTCATCAACTATCCCTCGCTGACGGTCTATGAGAACATCGCTTCGCCGTTGCGCGTACAGGGCAAGCCGAAGGTCGAGATCGAGAGGCGGGTTGCGGAAGCGGCCGCCCTGCTGCGGCTCGAGCCGTTCCTGAAGCGCACGCCGCTGCAACTCTCCGGCGGCCAGCAGCAGCGTACCGCGATCGCGCGCGCGCTGGTCAAGGGCGCCGACCTCGTGCTGCTCGACGAGCCGCTCGCCAATCTCGATTACAAGCTGCGCGAGGAGCTGCGCGCCGAGCTGCCGCGGATCTTCGAGGCGTCGGGCGCGATCTTCGTCTATGCCACCACCGAACCGTCGGAAGCGCTGCTGCTCGGCGGCGACACGGTCTGCATGTGGGAAGGCCAGGCGCTGCAGACCGGCGCGACGCCGAAGGTCTACCGCCATCCCGACACGCTGCGCGTCGCGCAGGTGTTCTCCGATCCGCCGCTCAATGTCATCGGCATCGAGAAGAGGGGTGACCTCGTGATCTATGCCGGCGGCGAGCAGGCGCCCGCGACCGGGCTCTATGCCGGTCTGCCTGACGGCACCTACCGGACCGGTTTCCGCGCGCACCAGCTCGAGGTCGGCAGCGCCGCGGCCGGCCGCCATAAATTCGCTGCCACCGTGACGGTGACCGAGATCACCGGCTCGGAGAGCTTCGTACACGTCCATGTCCATGGCTCGAACTGGGTCGCGGTGCTGCACGGCGTGCATGAATATGAACCCGGGCAGGTGCTCGACGCCGCGCTCGATCCCGACGACATCTTCGTGTTCGACGCGGCCGATCGCCTCGTCGCTTCACCCGCAACCAATTTCTCGAAGTGAGGGAGATGCTTCATGGCCCGCATTGACCTCGTCGATCTCGCGCAGTCCTACAACGGCAATGACGCGCCGCTGGAATCCTTCGCGTTGAAGCCGGTCACCATGACCTGGCGGCAGGGCGGCGCCTACGCGCTGCTCGGGCCGTCCGGCTGCGGCAAGACCACGCTGCTCAATCTGATTTCCGGCATCGTGACGCCGTCGCGCGGCAAGATCCTGTTCGACGGCCGTGACATCACGCCGCTGTCGACGCAGAAGCGCAATATCGCGCAGGTGTTCCAGTTCCCGGTCATCTACGACACCATGACGGTGGGCGAGAACCTGGCCTTCCCGCTGAAGAACCGCGGCGTTGCCAGGGCCGAGGTCGATGCGCGGGTCAAGCAGATCGCCGACCTGCTCGATCTCACGCCCTATCTGAACCGCAAGGCGACGCGGCTCACCGCCGACGCCAAGCAGAAGATCTCGCTCGGCCGCGGCCTGGTGCGTTCCGACGTCGCCGCCGTCTTGTTCGACGAGCCGCTGACGGTGATCGATCCCGAGCTGAAATGGCAGCTGCGCTCGAAACTGAAGGCGCTGCATCGCGAGCTCGACCTCACGATGATCTACGTCACCCACGACCAGACCGAAGCGCTGACCTTCGCCGATACCGTGGTCGTCATGCATGACGGCCGCGTGGTGCAGAGCGGTACGCCGGCCGAATTGTTCGACAAGCCGGAGCACACTTTCGTCGGGTACTTCATCGGCTCGCCCGGCATGAACATCGTACCCGCCGAGGTCTCGGGCCACGAGGCGCGGATCGACGGCCATGTCATCGGCCTGCATCGCAACTATGGTGTGCTGCCGAAGGCTGCGAAGATCGAGATCGGCGTGCGGCCGGAATTCGTCGATGTCGCAGCGCCCGCATCGGGGCTGCTGTCGGCGAAGATCGAGCGGATCGACGATCTCGGCCGGATCCAGTTTGCCCGTGTCCGCGTCGGCAACACCAAACTCGCGGCGCGCGTGCCGCCGGGCTTCTCGGTCTCCGGAGATACCGCCGGCCTGATCTTCAATCCCGCTTACGTCCACGTCTATGCCGACAGCCATTTGGTGGAAGGGGTCGCCTGATGGACAAGACCATCAACCAAAAAGCCTGGTTCCTGGTGCTGCCGGTGTTCCTGGTGGTCGCGTTCTCGGCGGTGCTGCCGCTGATGACGGTCGTGAACTATTCGATGCAGGATACCTTCGGCAACAACCAGTTCTTCTGGAACGGCGTCGGCTGGTTCAAGGAGCTGCTCGATCCCTCGACCGATCTCGGCGGTCGCTTCCTGGCTTCGCTCGGCCGCAACCTGTTCTTCTCCGCCGTGATCCTCGCGATCGAGGTGCCGCTCGGCATCGTCGTCGCGCTGTCGATGCCGCGCGAGGGCTGGAGCGTCGCAGCCTGCCTCGTCATCCTCGCGCTGCCGCTTCTGATTCCGTGGAACGTGGTCGGCACCATCTGGCAGATCTTCGGCCGGCCCGATATCGGCCTGCTCGGCTATGTGCTGAACCATCTCGGGTTCAACTACAACTACGTCTCCAATGAGGTCGATGCCTGGGTCACGGTCATCGTGATGGACGTCTGGCACTGGACCAGCCTTGTCGCGCTGCTCTGCTACGCGGGCCTGAAGTCGATCCCCGACGCCTATTACCAGGCGGCGCAGATCGACGGCGCGTCGCGCTGGGCGGTGTTCAAGGCGATCCAGCTGCCCAAGATGAACCGCGTGCTCTTGATCGCGGTGCTGCTGCGCTTCATGGATAGTTTCATGATCTACACCGAGCCGTTCGTGGTCACCGGCGGCGGTCCCGGCAACTCGACGACCTTCATCTCGATCGAACTCGTCAAGATCGCGCTCGGCCAGTTCGACCTCGGCAAGGCGGCTGCGCTGTCGCTGGTCTACAATCTGATCATCCTGATCGTGTGCTGGGTGTTCTACACCGTGATGACCAATGCCGGCGCCGAGCGACCGGTCAAGGGAGGAGCGGCGTGATGCATTCGATCCCCGGCCGCCGCCTGATCATGGCGCTGTTCCTGATCTTCCTGCTGTTGCCGATCTACTGGCTCGTCAACATGAGCTTCAAGACCAACGCCGAGATCATCTCGTCGATGACGCTGTGGCCGCATGCGCCGACGCTGCAGCACTACAAGCGAATCTTCACCGACGAGAGCTGGTATTCCGGCTACATCAATTCGCTGGAATATGTCGTCATCAACACCGTGATCTCGATCGCGGTGGCGTTGCCGGCGGCCTATGCATTCTCGCGCTACCGCTTCCTCGGCGACAAGCACCTGTTCTTCTGGCTGCTGTCCAACCGCATGGCGCCGGCGGCGGTCTATGCGCTGCCGTTCTTCAACCTCTATTCGGCGATCGGCCTGTTCGATACGCCGTGGGCGGTGGCGCTGGCGCACTGCATCTTCAACGTGCCGCTGGCGGTGTGGATCCTCGAAGGCTTCGTCTCCGGCGTGCCGCGCGAGATCGACGAGACCGCCTTCCTCGACGGCTATTCGTTTCCGCGCTTCTTCGTCAAGATCCTGGTGCCGCTGATCGCGAGCGGCATCGGCGTCGCCGCGTTCTTCTGCTTCATGTTCTCCTGGGTCGAGCTGCTGCTGGCGCGCACGCTGACGTCGGTTGCCGCCAAGCCGATCTCCGCTGTCATGACGCGGACGGTGTCGGCCGCCGGCATGGACTGGGGCCTGCTTGCCGCGGCCGGCGTGCTCACCATCATCCCAGGCGCACTCGTGATCTGGTTCGTCCGCAACTACATCGCGCGCGGCTTCGCGCTCGGCCGGGTCTAGGAGGGCGCATGATCCCGAAAAGTGGAAGCCGGTTTTCGGACCGGATCATGCGCAAGGAGTAAGATCATGGACAGCATCGCATGGATGGCATGGACCTGGCCCACCGCTATCTTCTTCGTGCTGCTTGCCTGCACGCTCGGAATGATGACCTGGCTTGCGATCGCCTATCCCGAGGCGGAGCGGGTCGGCGTGCTGCGGATTCCGACCACGCGTGGCGATCGCCTGTTCGTCTCGCTGGTGCTCGCCGCCGTCATCCACCTGGTGTGGATCGGCCTGGTCGGCACCGATCCGATTTTCAGCCTGCCGATTGGCGAGGGCGTCGAGATTTCGAGCCTGTGGCTCGGAACGGTAATTTCGCTTCTTTCAGCCGTGGTGATCTTTCGCACCGTCTGAAGAACGCGAAAAAGAGCAGATCCGGGGTCTACCCGGGCCTGGATTTAGTCGCTGCAACCGGAGGAATCTAATGCGACATTTACGAATGACTAAAGAAAAGCTTTTGACGATGACCAGCGCGGTCGCGCTCGTCGCAGCATCGGTCACTCTTGTCGCGCCGGCCCGCGCCGACGAGGCGGCCGCCAAGAAGTGGATCGACAGCGAATTTCAGCCGTCGACCCTCTCCAAGGACGACCAGATGAAGGAGATGCAGTGGTTCATCAAGGCCGCTGCCCCCTTCAAGGGCATGGAGATCAACGTCGTCTCCGAAACCCTGACCACCCACGAGTACGAATCCCGCACGCTCGCCAAGGCGTTCGAGGAGATCACCGGCATCAAGGTCAAGCACGACATCATCCAGGAAGGTGACGTCGTCGAGAAGATCCAGACCCAGATGCAGTCCGGCAAGAACGTCTATGACGGCTGGATCAACGACTCCGACTTCATCGGCACCCACTTCCGCTATGGCCAGGCCGTCGACCTGACCGAATGGATGAAGGGCGAAGCCAAGGACGTCACCGATCCGATGCTCGACGTCGACGACTTCATCGGCAAGTCGTTCACCACGGCACCGAATGGTCACCTCTACCAGCTGCCCGACCAGCAGTTCGCGAACCTCTATTGGTTCCGCTACGACTGGTTCACCAACCCGGACTACAAGGCCAAGTTCAAGGCCAAGTACGGCTACGATCTCGGCGTTCCCGTGAACTGGTCGGCCTATGAGGACATCGCCGAGTTCTTCACCAACGACGTCAAGGAAATCAACGGCGTCCGCGTCTATGGCCACATGGACTACGGCAAGAAGGATCCCTCGCTCGGCTGGCGTTTCACCGACGCCTGGCTGTCGATGGCCGGCAACGGCGACAAGGGTCTTCCGAACGGCCTGCCGGTCGACGAATGGGGCATCCGCATGGAAGGCTGCCGTCCGGTCGGCTCGTCGGTCGAGCGTGGCGGCGACGTCAACGGCCCGGCGTCGGTCTATTCGATCGTCAAGTATCTCGACTGGATGAAGAAGTATGCTCCGCCGCAGGCGCAGGGCATGACCTTCTCCGAGTCGGGCCCGGTGCCCTCGCAGGGCAACATCGCCCAGCAGATCTTCTGGTACACCGCCTTCACCGCCGACATGGTGAAGCCCGGCCTGCCCGTGATGAACGCGGACGGTACGCCGAAGTGGCGTATGGCCCCGTCGCCGCACGGCTCGTACTGGAAGGAAGGCATGAAGCTCGGCTACCAGGACGTTGGTTCGGCCACGCTCCTGAAGTCGACCCCGGTCGACCGCCGCAAGGCGGCCTGGCTCTATCTGCAGTTCATCGTCTCCAAGACGACGAGCCTGAAGAAGAGCCATGTCGGTCTCACCTTCATCCGTGAATCCGACATCTGGGACAAGTCGTTCACCGAGCGTGCGCCGAAGCTCGGCGGCCTGATCGAGTTCTACCGCTCGCCCGCGCGCGTGCAGTGGACCCCGACCGGCAACAACGTGCCCGACTATCCGAAGCTGGCGCAGCTGTGGTGGCAGAACATCGGCGATGCGTCGTCCGGTGCGAAGACACCGCAGGCTGCGATGGACGCGCTCGCCGCGGCCCAGGATTCGGTGATGGAACGTCTTGAGAAGTCCGGTGTGCAGGGTGCCTGCGGACCGAAGCTGAACAAGAAGGAAACAGCCGAGTACTGGTTCGCCAAGTCGGCAAAGGACGGCAACATCGCGCCGCAGCGCAAGCTTGCCAACGAAAAGCCGAAGGGTGAGACGGTCGACTACGACACGCTGATCAAGTCGTGGCCGGCCTCGCCGCCCAAGCGCGCCGAAGCGAAGTAAGTCGGCAAGGCGTACCAGCCCACGCCATCCGAAGACTGCGAAAGGCCGGGAGCAATCCCGGCCTTTTTTGCTGTCCGGCATCCGAGGCAAGGAGAGTGGAGGCCGGCTCTCGATTGTGCTCAAATGACGCGATGAGATCATCATGCGTCTCCCGTCGCCGCATCATGATCCCGGGAGTTTCGCCATGCGCATGATTTTTCGCTGCGATCCGCGGCTTGCCGATCACCTGCCACGGCCTTACCCGGCCCGCACTGCATTGCCGGACTGGCTGCGCGCGATGCCGGCGAAGGCGCATTCGGAGATCCACGACCGCGAGATCCGCACGGTCAAGCAATGTCCGCCCTTCGTTGATGCGATGGCCCATGGCGTGATGATCCCGCTGCCCTGCGATGTCAGGGTCGAGTGCGGCACGTTCGCATGGGACTGGGACATTCCCGAGCCCGCAACACCGGGCCATCCGCGTGCGCCGCTCAGCTTCCATCCCGTCGCGCAGTTTGCCGTCGCGCCGTTTGCCAACGGGCAGGCCGCGCTGAAGTTCAACAGCTTCTGGACCATCGAGCTCGAGCCGGGCTGGTCGCTGTTCGCGACCCATCCGATCAATCGCGACGACCTGCCGTTCCGCGTGATCTCGGGGCTGGTCGACGCCGACCGGTTTCACGACGGCGGGATCAATTTCCCGGCGGTGTGGAGTGAGCCCGATTTTTCCGGTGTGCTGCCGAAGGGCACGCCGGTCGTGCAATGCTTCGCGGTGCCGCGTCAGGCCCCCGAACTCCTGTTCGAGCCGTTCGACGACGCGCATCGCGAAGCCTATTCGAAGGTTCTCGGCGAGGTGCTGGCCGCACCCAATGTCTACCGCAAGCATTTCCGCGCCAAGCGCGGGAAACTAAAGCGCGATGAGATTTAGTTGAATCGTCATCGCGCTTTAGCCCTTTGTTGAGCATGATCTTTTCGGAAAACCGCTTCACACTTTTCCGGATCATGCTTTAGTTACTTAGCGCCGCACGCAGCGCGCGCTCGTCGAGCCACAGCCGGCCGTGCGGGGCCGAGGTCAGTGCCATCGCGATCGATCCGAACAGCTGCGGACGCAAGCCATAGGCGCGCGCGAAGGCCTGCATCGCGGCGTCGGGCTCGCCGCCCTCCTGCAATGCGATCCCGAGATTGAGTGCCGCTTCGGCGTAGTCCGGCCTGATCTCGATCGCCCTGCGATAGGCCTGTGCAGCGCCGTCATGGTCGCGCAAATCCTGCCTGGCCACACCGAGATCGAACCACACCGAGGCCGGCGCCGCGCCTGTGGTCGCTCGCTCGAGCAGGCTCACCGCCGCCGGCAGGTCACCATCCTCCCAGGCCAGCCGGCCGAGCCGCGCATTGGCTTCCTGATGCTCGGGGATGGCCTTGACGATCGCCGCCCAGGCCTCGCGCGCCTGCGCCTTGCGGCCGGCAAGCTCCAGCGTGCGCGCCTTCTCGACGAACGCATCGCGCTGCGGCTTGAGCGCGATGGCGCGGTCGAGATGGGCCAGGGCGGCATCGAATTCGCCGTCGCTGCGGGCGAGGCGGGCGGCGAGCAGCTGCGCCGCGGCATTGTCGGGCCGCGTTGCCAGGCTCGCCGCGACATGCCTGCGCGCCGGTGCGAGCTCGCCTTTGGTGAACAGCACGGCGGCCAGCAGATGGCTCAGCATCGGCTCGCCGGGCTGCCGCGCAAGGCCGCCCTCGCACAGCGCGATCGCCTCGTCGTGCCGGCCGCTATTGAATGCAGCGGTGGCGCGTCGAACGATATCCTCGGCGGCGTCCTTGTTCATTCCCGCATGTGACCGTGTCATGCTATCGAGACGCACCATGCTATGCGGCGCCGGAGATCATGGCCAGCGCTTACCGCGCGACGAGGCCGTCGATGCTTAGAAATCCGAGGGCGCGCAACGCAAAAAGGCCGGGAGCGGTCCCGCCCTTTTTCGTTCGCCATGCCTACACCCTCTTTCGTCATTCCGGGGCGCGCAAAGCGCGAACCCGGAATCCATCTTGACGCGAGTCATGCGGATCAATGGATTCCGGGTCTGCGCCTGGCGGCGCAGCCCGGAATGACGATATGGAGAGAGTGGACTTGTTTACTCCGCAGCCTCCGTCGCCTTCAGCGTCGGGTAATCCGTGTAGCCCTTGGCGCCGCCGCCGTAGAAGGTCGCCTTGTCCCACTCGTTGAGCGGGGCGCCGGCCTTCAGCCGCTCGACCAGGTCGGGGTTGGAGATGAACGGCTTGCCGAATGCGATCAGGTCGGCCGCACCGGCCTCCAGCACCTTCTCGGCCAGCGCGAAGTCGTAGCCGTTGTTGGCGATATAGGCCTGCTTGAAGCGCTTGCGCAGCGAGGCGTAGTCGAACGGGGCGTTGTCGCGCGGGCCGCCGGTGGCGCCTTCGATGACATGGATATAGGTCAGCTTCAGCGCGTTGAGCTGGTCGACGATGTGATCGAACAGCGGCTGCGGGTTGCTGTCGGAGACGTCGTTGGCCGGCGTCACCGGCGAGATGCGGATGCCGGTGCGGTCGGCGCCGGCTTCGCCGACAACCGCCCTGGACACTTCCAGCATCAGCCTGGCGCGGTTCTCGATCGAACCGCCATAGGCATCGGTGCGCTTGTTGGTGCCGTCCTTGGCGAACTGGTCGAGCAGATAACCGTTGGCGCCATGGATCTCGACGCCGTCGAAGCCGGCGGCGATCGCGTTCGCCGTGGCACGCTTGAAATCGTCAATGATGCCGGGGATTTCCGACAGCTCGAGCGCGCGCGGCTCGGAGACGTCGGCGAAGGTGCCGTTGACGAAGGTCTTGGTCTTGGCGCGGATCGCGCTCGGCGCCACCGGTGCGCCGCCGTTCGGCTGCAGCGCGACATGCGAGATGCGGCCGACATGCCAGAGCTGGATGTAGATGTGGCCGCCACGCTCGTGCACGCGATCGGTGACCTTGCGCCAACCCTCGACCTGCTCCTTCGAATAGATGCCGGGCGTGTCCTGATAGCCCTGGCCCTGCTGCGAGACCTGGCTCGCTTCGGTGATCAGCAGGCCGGCGGAGGCGCGCTGGCCGTAATACTCCACCGCGAGCGGACCCGGCGCGAAGCTCGGTGCCGGCGCGCGGTTGCGCGTCAAGGGCGCCATCACCAGGCGGTTCGACAAGGTTACGGGGCCAAGCTTGAACGGCTCGAGAAGTTTGGTCGATTGGCTCATGAGGAAATGTTCCAGGAAGTGACGGATGGAGCAGACTTGTGCATTGCGGCGAGAAGCGCAATGGCTGGGCCATGCGTGCCGTGCGGGCTAACCACGCACGATTCCGCCCATGTGACCGGCGTCGAGGAACAGGGTATGCGCGTTCACGTAGGAAGATTCATTCGAAATCAGGAACAGCGCAGTATAGGCGACCTCCCATCCAGTGCCCTGGCGGCCGAATGGCACTGTCACGGCACGGTCCGACCGCCGGCGGCTGGCGTCGCGGCCCATCGGCGTATCCATGAAGCCGGGCGCGATCACGTTGCAGCGAATGCCCTTGTCCTCGCCGGCCCGTGCGATCGCCCGGCCGAGCGCGATCTGCGCCGCCTTGGAGGATTCATAGGCCGGGTTGCGGCCGCCGGCGCGCTGGCTCGCCATCGAGGAGATCAGGATAATCGCGCCGCCCGGCGCCATCACTTCCAGTGCCTTTTGCGCGAACAGCATGTGGCTGCGGACGTTGACGGCATAGTCGCGGTCCCAGGCTTCTGCCGTCATCTTGGGCAGCGACAGGCCGGAGGAGATGCCGACATTGAGCACCAACCCGTCGAGCCCGCCGAGCTTCTGCGCGCAGCGTTCGACAGCGGGCGCGATCGCCGCGACATCGGAGACATCGACGACATCGGTGAAGGCCTTGCCGCCCTCCCTGGTGATCTGCGCGACGGTGTTGTCGGCAGCCTCCTTGTTGACGTCGAGGCAGGCAACCGACGCGCCCTCGCGCGCGAACAGGACGCTCATTGCACGCCCGTTGCCGATCGGCGGTTCGGCGTCGACGGTCGTGCGCTGTCCGGCACCGACCACGATGATGCGCCGGCCGGCGAGGCGGCCGTGATTTTTCGCGAGCCCCAGCGCTTCCGCGTGCAGCGAGGCTGAGGGATCGACGGCTTTCGGTGCGTGGGTTGTGGTCGACATGGCGTGCTCCCTGACGTCTTGTTGTTGTCAGGGAGCAGTAGCACGGCAGGGTATGCGAGGCGAAGTGTGGCGCCGAAGCAGGAAATCCCGCGGCGGGGAATATGAGTTGCCACTCGTCATTCCGGGGCTCGCGAAGCGAGAACCCGGAATCTCGAGCCGCATAACCTCTGGATTCCGGGTTCGATGCTGCGCATCGCCCCGGAATGACGCGCTAAGCGCGCGTCAGCTCACGCCAAGGAAGTCGCGCTTGCCGATCTCGACGCCGTTGTGGCGCAGGATGCCGTGCGCGGTGACGGCGTGGAAGTAGAAGTTCGGGAACGAGAAGGCGTTGAGGAATTGCTGGCCCTTCAAGGTCATGGTGCGTTCAGCGCCGATCGGAAAGGTGACGTCCTTGGCTTCGCCGCCTTCGAACTGCTCGGGCTTGAACGACTTCACATAGGTGATCGTGTTGGCGAGCCGCTGCTTGAGGTCGCCGAAGGTCGTCTCGGTGTCGGGCGTCGACGGCACCGTGCTGTGGGTCAGCCGCGCGCAACCCCTGGAGGCATGGTCGCAGACCAGCTGGATCTGCTTGGTCAGCGGCAGCATGTCCGGATAGAGCCGCGATCCCAGCAGCACCTCGGGCGCGATCTTCCTGGCCTCGCAATGCGCCTCCGCCTTGGTCAGCTCGCCGGTGAGGCTGTTGAGGATCTGCAAATAGGCGGGGACGACGGCGTCATAAAAGGACATGTGATGCTCCCTGGGTCTGATGAAAATCCGGATGTGACCGAATGGCGATGCTGCAGATGGGGCGGCAAAGGGAAAAATACAACTGCAGGAGGCTGTAACAGTTGGTCAAATATTTCCTGCGGCGGCGCGCCCTCTCAGTCCCGTCATCCTGAGGATCGCGAAGCGCGTCTCGACGGATGCACGGCCCAGCTGGTGGCCGTCGACCCTTCGAGACGCGCTTCGCGGTCCTCAGGGTGACGGATCAAGAGTCTGCGTAGCCCGGATGGAGCGCACCGCAATCCGGGAGTCGCGTTGGTTGTCCTCCCGGATTTCGCTTTCGCTCCGTCCGGGCCACAGGCAGTGAACCTACCGCGTCGGCACCGTCGCATCCGCGGCCGGCTGCGTGCGGCCGCCGCCGCGCATCCGCGCCAAGAGCTCCGCGGTCGGCCAGGAGTCCGCGGGCAGGCCGTATTTCATTTGCATCGCTTTCACCGCGCTGCGGCTCGCCTGGCCGAGCACGCCGTCGATCTTGCCGACGTCATAGCCGGCGCGCGCCAACAACCCTTGCAGCTCCTTGATCTCGCCAAACGGCAATTGCGCGACCGGGGCGTGCGGCCGCTGCATTGGCGGCGCGCCGGCGATGCGGCCGGCGAGATAGCCGGCGGTGGTCGAATAGATCAGCGAGTTATTCCATTCGGTGTAGGCGGCGAAGTTCGGGTAGGCGAGGAACGCGGGGCCCATCCGGCCCATCGGCAGCAGCAGCGAGGCCGGCAACTCGTCATTGGCGAGCGGCTTGCCGTCGCTCAAGGTGACGCCGAGCGCGACCCATTTCGAGCGCGGCAGCTTGATGGTGAGGTCGGCCTGGTCCCAGGGGAAGTTCGCGAAATTCGCGGCCTGCGGCACGCGCACCTCCTGCAGCCACGGCTCGCCGCGCCGCCACTTCAATCCGTTGGCGATGTAGTTCGCGGTCGAGCCGATCACGTCGGGCCCGCTCTGCAACAAATTGCGATGGCCGTCGCCGTCATAGTCGACGGCATAGTTGAAATAATGCGTCGGCAGGAATTGCGTCTGGCCGAGCTCGCCGGCCCAGGAGCCGATCATCTCGTCGGGCGAGAGATCGCCGCGCTCGATGATCTTCAGCGCCGCGATGGTCTCGCCCTGGAACATCTCCGAGCGGCGGCAGTCATAGGCCAGCGACACCAGCGATTTCAGCGTCGGCAGATTGCCCATCTGGGCGCCGAAATCGCTCTCCAGTCCCCAGAACGCGGCGATCACCGCCGGCGGCACGCCGTACTCCTTCTCGGCGCGCGCGAAGGCGGCCGCGTAGGTTCGGATGTATTGCTGGCCCTGCTGCATGCGGTAGTTCGCGGCCATGCGGCCGGCGAACTGGGTGAAGATCTGCCCGAACACGCGCTGGCCGCGGTCGCGGTTGACGATACCCTGGTCGTAGACGAGGTAGGGCGCGGCCTCCGCGATCGTACGCTGCGACACGCCGGCGGCGACCGCCTTCTGCTTCAGCTCGGCAAGGAAGCGATCAAAGCTCTGTCCGTTGTGGCAGGACGCGGCCCGCGGCGAAGCCACCGCGGCCGGGCGCGCCCGAACCGGGGCGGCGCCTGCGGGATTGGGCAGCGGCTGCTGTGCCAAGGCCAGCTGGGAGAGCGCCAGCGCGCCTGCGATCGCTGCAAACATGATCGGGGCGCGGAGGGGAGATGCTGGCATCGATGTCACCGGCTGGGGAAGGGAAATGGCCCAAACTGCATACACCAGGGCGATACCGGGCAACAACGGGGGAGGGCCTGTTAGACCAATTGGGCTTCGGCAGGTTGATTGGCCGCCGCTATGATCGGCCAAGTGATTCGCGGGCAGGGGTGTCGGCGGATCGATCACGCCCGGAGGGACCCATGTGGAGTTTTCTCGAGCGTCTGTTGGATTCGTCGACATTTTCGCCACACGGCATCTGCCTGTTGTGGGAGCCGGAACTGATCTGGCTCCATGTGATTTCAGACGCACTGATTGCCGCTTCCTATTTCTCGATCCCGTTTGCGCTGGCGATCCTGGTTTCCAAGCGGCGCGATTTCCAGTTCGGCTGGATGGCCTGGCCGTTCGCCACCTTCATCCTCGCCTGCGGCCTCACCCACGTGTTCTCGATCTACACGCTGTGGGTGCCGATCTACGGCCTCGAGGGGCTGCTCAAGGCGCTGACCGCGGTCGCCTCGATCTTCACCGCGGTGCTGCTGTGGCCGCTGATCCCGAAGATCCTGGCGATCCCGAGCGAGGCGCAGCTGCGCGAGGCGCATGTCGCGCTCGCCGAGGAAGGACGGCAGCGCCAGCGTTCGGAATTCCTGCTCGAGCGGTTCCGCGAGGCCGAGGCCAATGAGAGCAAGATCCGCCAGGCGCAGAAAATGGAAGCGGTCGGCCAGCTCACCGGCGGCATCGCGCACGACTTCAACAACATCCTCACGGTCATCACCGGCACCATCGACATCCTGTCCGATGCGGTGACCCACAACCGGCAGCTGACCGAGATCACCGGCTTGATCCGCGACGCCGCCGATCGCGGCGCCTCGCTGACGCGGCATCTGCTGGCGTTCGCCCGCAAGCAGCCGCTGCAACCGAGCGACGTCGATGTCAACGCGCTGATGGTCGACACCATCGAGCTGCTGCGCCCGACCATCGGCGACCATGTCGACATCGATTTCCACCCTGTGCCCAATCTGCCGCGCGCGCTGGTCGATTCCAACCAGCTCGTCACCGCGATCATCAATTTGGCGCTGAACGCCCGCGATGCGATGCCGAAGGGCGGCCGGCTCCGGATCGAGACCCGCATCGCCGAGTTGAAGCCTTCGGACGTGCACGGCCATGACGGGCTCGCCGCCGGCGACTATGTCGCAATCGCGCTGATCGACAACGGCCAGGGCATCGCGGAGGCCGATCTGGCAAAGGTGTTCGAGCCGTTCTTCACCACCAAGGATGTCGGCAAGGGCACCGGTCTCGGGCTCAGCATGGTCTACGGCTTCGTCAAGCAGTCCAACGGCCACATCACGCTCGACAGCGAGGTCGGTCGCGGCACCAGGGTGATGCTCTATCTGCCGCGCGCAGCGGCGGTCTCGCCGGCCGCGGTGCCCGAGCGGCGGCAGCCGGACGTGCGCGGCGCGCAGGAGATCGTCCTTGTCGTCGAGGATGACAGACTGGTGCGCTCCTACGTGCTGACGCAGATCGAGAGCCTCGGCTATTCGGCGCTGTCGGCCAACAACGGCTCTGAAGCGCTCGCCGTGCTCGACAGCGGCGCGCCGATCGATCTGTTGTTCACCGACGTCATCATGCCCGGCGCGATGAACGGGCGCGATCTCGCCATCGAGGCGCAGAAGCGCCGCCCCGGCCTGCGCGTGCTGTTCACGTCGGGCTACACCGATGACGCCATCGACCAGGACGGTAAGCTGGAGCAGGGCATCCTGTTCCTGGCCAAGCCCTACAGCCGCGCCCAGCTCGCGCGCATGCTGCGGTTTGCGCTGCGCGAGGAGGAAACCGCGCTCCCGCAGCAGGAGCCGGCGGAGTAGGCACGATGCCGTAGCCCGGATGAAGCGAAGCGCAATCCGGGATCTACTCCGCGGTGGGATTACCCCGGATTTCGCTACGCTCCATCCGGGCTACAGTCGACTACCTGTAGGATGACCAATCGTTAATCCGCGCCGCGTCGCTGCGACGCACGCGTTTCCCCTTGCGACGTCAGCGGCAAAATCCCTACCTCAACGACGTCGATTGTGGCAGCATTCCGCCTGCCGTCAGGGAACCACGATGAACTATTTTCGTACCGCGCTCCTGCTTGCCGGCCTCACCGCCCTGTTCATGGGGGTCGGCTATCTGATCGGCGGTGGCACCGGCGCCGTGATCGCGCTGATCGTCGCGGCTGCGACAAATCTGTTCGCTTACTGGAATTCCGATCGCATGGTGCTGTCGATGTACGGTGCCCATCAGGTCGATGCGCGCTCGGCGCCTGAGCTCTATAACCTTGTCGCTGAGCTCGCGCAGCGCGCCGGCCTGCCGATGCCGCGCGTGTTCGTGATGGATGAGGCGCAGCCCAATGCGTTCGCGACCGGCCGCAATCCGGAGAATGCGGCGGTTGCCGTCACGTCAGGATTGATGCAGCAGCTCAGCCGCGAGGAGCTCGCCGGCGTGATCGCGCACGAGCTCGCGCATATCAAGCACCACGACACGCTGACCATGACGATCACGGCGACGATCGCCGGTGCGATCTCGATGCTGGCGCAGTTCGGCATGTTCTTCGGCGGCAACCGCAACAACAACGGCCCCGGCATCATCGGCTCGATCGCGATGATGATCCTGGCGCCGCTTGGCGCCATGCTGGTGCAGATGGCGATCAGCCGCACCCGCGAATATGCCGCCGACAATTACGGCGCGCGCATCGTCGGCCAGCCGATGTGGCTGGCGTCCGCGCTCGCCAAGATCGAGAACGCTTCGCATCGGGTGCCGAACATGGAGGCCGAGCGCAATCCGGCCACCGCGCACATGTTCATCATCAACCCGCTGTCGGGCCACGGCGTCGACAATCTGTTCGCCACCCATCCCTCGACCGCGAACCGCATCGCCGCGCTCCAGCAACTCGCCGCCGAGCTCGGCACCCAGACCGCGCCGCGTCCGGCCGGCACTCCGCCGCGCAGCCCGTGGAGCGGATCACAGGGCTCATCAAGCCCACGCGGACCTTGGGGTTAAGCTCCCGGCGCCGCAGATGCGGGCGAGGTCACGCTTTTGCCGTCAGCACCACGTCGTCCATGACCAGCGCGTCGATGCCGGACTTGCGGAACGTGACGATCGCATCCATGGGGGTGCAGACGATCGGCTCGCTGTCATTGAAGGACGTGTTGACGACAAGCGGCACACCGGTCTTGGCATGGAAGCAGGAGATCAGTTCGTGAAAGCGCGGATTTGATCTGCGGCTGACGATCTGGACCCGGGCGCTGCCGTCGCGATGCACGACCGCCGGGATCAGATCGCGCCGATCCGACTTGACGGGACATGCAAACAGCATGAATGCATGACTGGCCGTCGGCGCGCCGATCTCGAACCATTCCTCGGCGTGCTCGGCCAGCACGCTCGGCGCGAACGGCCGGAAATCCTCCCGGTGCTTGACCTTCTGATTGAGGATGTCGCGCATGTCCGGCCGCCTGGGGTCGGCGAGCAGGGAGCGGTTGCCCAGCGCGCGTGGTCCGAACTCCATGCGGCCCTGGAACCAGGCGACGATCTTGCCGCCGGCGATCATCTCGGCGGCATCCCGCGCCGGAGATTTGCTGCGCGTTGCCTTGAGCCCGGCCGACTTGACCGCTGCCAGAATCTCGCGCTGCTTGAATGCGGGGCCGAGATACGGCGTATCGTTGCCGCGCTCGGGTGGACGCTTGTGCTTCGCGCAATGCACGGCAAAGGCAGCGCCGATCGCCGTGCCCGCGTCATGCGGCGCGGACGGGATGAACACATTCTTGAATTCGCCGGAACGCCTGACCCGATCGTTGGTCACGCAATTGAGCGCGACGCCCCCGGCAAGGCACAGATTCTCCGATGGCACCCTGCGCTTGAGACGCCGGACGGCGGCGATGACCGCGGCATCCGTCGCCTCCTGCAACGCCGCCGCCATGTCGGCGTGCCGCGGCAGGATTTCGCCGTCTTCATAGCGCGCCGGGCCGAACACGGCTTCCATTCGCGCGTAGCGCTCCGGGCTGTTGCCGAGATAGGCCGGCGACACACCGTAATTCACCTCGTCGGAACGCATGATCGACTGGAACTGCCGACGATAGACCTCCGGATCGCCGTAGGCCGCCAGGCCCATGACTTTCGACGCGTCGTAATGCGAGAAGCCGAGATAGCCGCTGAACACCTCCCAGATGAAGCCGATCGAGTGCGGATATTCGAAGGTCTCGACAGTCTGGATGCGACTGCCGGTGGCCTTCGCCAGCGAGGTGCCGGCGGTCTCGCCGATTCCGTCGATGGTCAGGATCGCCGCGCGGTCGAAGCCCGACGGGAAGTAGGCGGATGCAGCGTGCGCCATGTGATGGGGCACGAAATGCAGTCGCTGCCGCAGCGAGCGTCCAAGCAGGTCGTCGATGGCGCCCGGCACCTGACCGAGCCGGAGCCGAAAGGTCTCCTCCAGTCGCGGATCCCACCATTCGGCGTGATATCGCTTGCGACGCTGAGCGGGATCGAACGAGTAGGCGACGTGATCGATATCGCGCGTGGTGAGTCCGGCGTGGTTCAGGCAGAACCGGATCGCGCGTTCGGGGAGTTGATGCGGGTTGTCGAACTCGGCCGGCTTGCCGTGCTTGATGCGGTTGAACCGCTCTTCCTCGACAGCCACGACGAGCCTGCCGTCAACCAGCAGCGCGGCGGCGGACTCGTGATACACCGAGTTGATCCCGAGGATGTTCACCAGCGTCTCCCCCTGCGCCTGGAGCCGTCTTCCGTTCCGATCACATCGGAACGGAGCAGACGGCCCAAGCTGTCCGGAATGGTAAGGCGGTATCGAGGCCGCGCATTGGAGGCCAAAAGCCGCAGTCGATCCGCGCGAAACGCGCTATGCGCTCGCAGCGTCCAGCCGTTCGACCTGGACCTTGCTCAACTCGAGCCTGGTCGCTGCGACCAGCGTTGCGACCTGCTCGGGCCTGGTCGCGCTGGCAATCGGCGCGGTGATCGAGGGTTTTGCCATCAGCCAGGCGAGCGCGACCGCGGCAGGCTCGGCGCGGGTTTCCGCGGCGACCTCATCGAGGCCGGCCAGGATGCGCATGCCGCGCGGGTTCATGTATTTTGGAATGCTGCGTGCGCCGCGCGGGCTCTTGGTGAAGTCGGCCTCCGAGCGATATTTGCCGGTGAGGAATCCGGCGGCCAGCGAGAAGAACGTGATCACGCCGACGTCGTTGTCTTCGCAAACCTGTTGCAGCGCGCCTTCGTAGCTCGACCGTTCCGCCAGGCTGTATTCGGGCTGCATGCTCTCGTAGCGGGGCAGTCCGTTCGCCTTGGAGATATCGAGGGCCGCCTTAAGCCGCGCCGGCGAGAAGTTCGAGGCGCCGATCGCCCTGACCTTGCCGGCCTTGATCAGTTTATCGTAGGCCGCGAGCGTCTCTTCCTGCGGCGTCGTCTCATCGTCCTTATGCGACTGGTAGAGGTCGATGAAATCGGTCTGCAACCGACGCAGCGAGTCCTCGACCGCACGCGCGATATAGTCCGGCTTCAGCCCGACATTGCCGCCGCCCATGTCCATGCCGACCTTGGTGGCGAGGATGACGCGGTCGCGGTTGCCGCGCGTCTTCATCCATTTGCCGATGATGGTCTCGGACTCGCCGCCGCTGTGGCCCGGCACCCAGCGCGAATACACGTTCGCCGTATCCAGGAATGTCAGCCCCTGATCCAGCACGGTGTCGAGCAGCCGGAACGACGAGGCCTCGTCCACCGTCCAGCCGAACACGTTGCAGCCGAAGCACAAGGGAGGGACGGTGAGGCCGGAACGGCCGAGCGCACGATGCTTCATGAGTGTTGTTTCTCTTGTTATCAACGGGAGGCGCGCGAGACTGCGGCAGATTGCCGTTGTTTGCAAGACGCCGAGGCCCTGCCTCAGGTCAGGCGCGCTGCCCCTCCGGGCCGCGTCGGGCATGCATGGTCCGTCGCGCAGGAATGCGATTTCATTTGCACGGTGTTTGATGTAGATTGCCCGCCGAGCTGCCACCGGTCACGCCGAATTCCGGAGAATGCGCGGCAGCGTCAATGGCCATCGGCAGGCCTTATGGTCTCATTTTCAGTACGAATAATCTTCTGCCTGGGCCGCGCCTGGGTCAGTGCCATTTCCATTCCAGCCAAATGGAGCAATTGCCATGCATTTCTGCTTCTCTGGTGAATACACCCCGCGTTCTCTCAACAACATCATGGAAAACCCGGGGACCAACCGGTACGAGGCCGCGAAGAAGCTGATCGAGACGGCCGGCGGCAAATTGATTTCGATGTACAGCACGGCGGCCGACGGTCCCGGCGTGATGGTGATCTTCGACGTGCCGGATCCAAGCTTCGCACCCGCGATCAGCGGCGTGGTCGTGGCGGCCGGCGCGATGCAGAATGTACGGCTGGTGCGGCTCTTCACCCAGGATGAGATCAAGGTGGTGCGTCAGCATGCAAGCAAGCTCAAGGGCGTCTACTCGCCGCCCGGCAGCTGACACGGCGGACGATCAGAACCGCAAGTGATCTGACGACTGCTGTCACTCTCGCGCGGCGGCGCTGTCCAGCGTGCCGCGCGGAGACGGGGGCCGTTGCGCGCCACTGATCCGGGGCGCCGTCAACGGATGGGCGGTAGCTCAGGCGGATGTCGTGCGCGCGTGCCGGCTCGCATAGCCCCGGCCGGTTGTGCCGTTGCATGACGTCCGCCGCCTCGTACGGCAAGCCAGGTCCGCCGACAGATCCTGGCCGCGAGCAACGCGCGTGGTCGATGACGAGACCTGCGCCGGAAAAATCTGTCGCGTTCCGTGAAATGAAGTAAGGAGTGCGGTGTATGAATAGACGTTGCTGGTAAGTGCTGGCGGTCGATGCCGCGCACGCCAAATCCTTCCTCGCCGCCCATGACGTCCGCTTCCAGGAAGACGACCGGTCGCAGATCAGCGGCACCGTCTCCCGCGCGCACCGTGCCGCCAGCATTCTCGGCGCGCGTCACATGCCTGCAACAATGACCGACTAGTTGCTGCAACGGTCAGTATTCCCGCTGTCGTTGTCAGCCTGCGGTCCGCGGTCAACCCTTGTCCAGAACCATGCTCATCCTGCGGGGCACGCTCGTGCTCTCGTTCGGCCTGCTGATCCTGTCGCCGGCGCCGGGCCGCGCTCAAGACGGAATCCATTTCGCGACAAGTGATGTGGCTCAATGGATTCCGGGCTCGCGCCAAGAGGCGCGACCCGGAATGACGAGAGAACGGTGCGGGTCACCAGCTTTCGCGGTGATGACACCGTGGTGTGCAGGATCTTGAACCGAGAACCATCCCTGCTGTCGTCCTGGCGAAGGCCAGGAGACCCATTACCCCAAATGCGCGTTGTTGCGCGACGCTGGGGCTACGATCTCGTTTACAATGAAACGCTGTGGTTATGGGTCCCTGCTTTCGCAGGGACGACGCGCGGGGTGAGCACTATGGCCAAACAACAATCCGTCCACTCGCGCCGCACTTTCATCGGCGCCGCAATCGCGGGATTTCCCGCGACGCTTCTGCTGCGAACTGCCTCCGCCTCCGACAAGATGACAAAACCGCAGGCCGAGTATCAGGACACGCCGAACGGCATCTACTCCTGCGGCCTGTGCACGCTGTTCGTCGCGCCTGATGGCTGCAAGGTGGTCGAAGGCGTCATCAGCAAGGACGGCTGGTGCAAGGCCTTTGCCGCAGTGGATTGAGACACCCTGCTCTCCAGGGGGGATAAGAAAACGAGCCTACAATTCCCGCGCATTCGAGAACGCGAACGACGACACCCGCCGCGTGGTCTCGTCGAGGATCAGGGTGCGGGTGATCGGCGGCTCGGCGCGCTGGCTGCAATTCTCACGCTCACAGAGCCGGCAGTTGACGCCGATCGGCGTGCCCTCGATCTTTTCCAGGTCCATGCCGGTCGCATAGACGAGCTTCGCCGCATGGCGGATCTCGCAGCCGAGCCCGATCGCAAAGCGCGGCTGCGGCTGCGGATAGGGCGCCACCGGCCGGCGCACCATCTGCGCGATCGAGAAATAGCGTGTGCCGTCGGGCAGTTCGATCACCTGGCTGAGCAGGCGGTCCGGCATGTCGAAGGTGGAATGCACGTTCCAGAGCGGGCAGGTGCCGCCGAATTTGGAGAACGGGAAGGTGCCGGAGGAAAACCGCTTCGACACGTTGCCGGCATTGTCGACGCGCAGCAGGAAGAACGGCACGCCGCGCGCGTTCGGCCGCTGCAGCGTGGTGAGGCGGTGGCAGACCTGCTCGAAGCCGGCATTGAAGCGCTGCGCCAGCACATGGACGTCGTAGCTCAGTGCCTCGGCGGCGGAATGAAATGCCTGGTAGGGCATCATCGCGGCCGCCGCGAAGTAGTTGGCGAGCGTGATGCGGTAGAGCCGGCGCGCGGTGTCGTCGAGCGGGCCGGCGCGGCCGACGATGGCGTCGATCGCGGCGCCGCATTCGACAAAGCCGATCTGCAGCGCAAGCTGGAAACTGCGGCCGGAACTGTCGACGAGCTCGGAGATCAAGAGTTGCCGGCGATGCCGATCGAAACGGCGCAGCGTCTCGCGCATCACGTCGACCGGCATCACGCGGCAGACGATCGAATGCTTTTCCCGCAGCCGCGTGGCAAGGGCGGTGAACAGGCCTTCGGTCGGCACGTTGAGCTCGTCGCGCAGAGTTTCCGCCGCGGTCTCGAGCTCCGGAAAATAATTGCGGTTGGCCTCGATCAAATCGCGTACCCGCTCGATCGGGTTGGCGTCGAACTGCGAGCCCTCGCGGTCGGCCATCTGTGCCGCCACCAGCGTCTCGCCGCGGCGCGCCTCGGTGTAGGCGGCATAGAGCCGCTGCAACGCGTGCGTCACGCCGGGGCAGAGCTCGGCGAGGTCGCGCAGCTCCTGCTTCGGCAGGTCGATCTGGCGAAACAGCGGATCGGAGAAGATCTCGTTGAGCTCAGCGAAGAAGCGGTCCTCGTCGGCGGTGGCAAGATCGCGCAGGTCGAGGTCGTAGGTCTCGGCCAGCCGCAACAGGATCTGCGCCGTTACCGGGCGCTGGTTGCGCTCGATCAGGTTGACGTAGGACGGCGAGATGCCGAGCCCCTCGGCGATCTGGGTCTGCGACAGTCCCAATTGCTGGCGAATCCGTCGGAACCGCGGGCCGACGAACAGCTTCTTCCCGGACTCGCCCGGCATGGCAGCCTTCCTGACCTATGTTGTGACAACATTTACAAATCGACATTTATTACAAGTTCAGATGTTACATGACATCACCAATAAAAAACAAGGCATCTATACGAACTTCGCCTTTTGGCGTTTATCTCCCGACACGCACTTCGCGATGCTCTGTCAAGAATGTCGATGGCGAGCATACTGCGGGGATCAGAATTCAGGCGGCTGGGCCAAGGCAGCCTTACTTTTGAAGGAGACTGATGATGAGCAAGGGCAGCAATTTCTGGGTGATCGGCGGCGAGTTCGGCTCGATGAACTTCCACAAGCTCGTCGAAGGCTCGGCTCAGGTCCGCGGTCCGTTCAAGACCCGCAAGGAAGCCGAAGAGTGCTGGAAGGAAGTTTCGGAAGAGAGCCGCCACAAGGCCGGCGTGCGCTTCTCCATCGTCGAGGAGCCGTCGCGGGTTTCGGCGTAACGGCCAAAATCACCAGAGCTAAGAAAACGTCCAAGGACGGCGGCCCCATCCGGTTCATCCGGGTGGGGTCGACCGTTTTTGGAACACTGCCAGGGGCTTTTGATCTGGGGATAAGTCGCCGCCTAAGTGCTTGGGAACCAACGTCCTTTGCGGACGTCATGGTTGCTGATAGGTTAATGATTTGGGAAACCCCGTCAGCACGAGGCCGCAAGGCATGTCCGATCCGCAGAACACCGGTAGCGAGGCGCGCGAGATGCGGCCGACGCTGCGAGAGGCGTTGCGGCGGGCGCGGATCGAGGCGGCCGACCGCACCGGCGTCGTCGTCGAATTGCGCGATGCCGAGGTGGCGCGGCTCGAGATCCTCAACGATGCGCTCGATCCGCTGTTCGCGCAGGTGCCGGAGAAGGTCGATCTGTTCGACCGCGGCATCAGCCAGGGCGAGACGCCGCGGCTGTGGATCGACGTCGTCGCCCATGTGCTGATGGGGCGCGACAAGCGAATCTACCGCTTCGTGCAGGACACCCGTTTTGGCCGCATCGTGCTCGCCGAATCGCACGACGTGGCTGCGATCGTCGATGCGGTCACCGACTATGTCGCGCGCCGCATGATCGAGCGCGAGCATGCGATGGTGGCAACGCCGCTGCCGCTCGCCGAGCCGCCGGCGCCGCCGCCCATGCCGGTGGCGCCGCCGAAGCGTCGCGGCGGGATTGGCACGTTCGTGCTCGGCTTCGTCCTGGGCGCGCTCGCGCTGTTCGGTCTCGCGCTGCTGGCGAGCTTGCAGAACTACTGAAGCATGATCCGGAAAAGCGCGAAGCGGTTTTCCCTCGCGACAAACGCGGAACGCGTTTGCGCGGAGATCATGCTCAAATAATGGAAGGGGCTGGGGCATCGTGGTCATAACACCCGCCTCGGCATTTTTCGGCATGCTGGCCGCGGCCGCGGTGGTCGGCAGCGCCGTGCTGTTCGGCAAGTGGCAGACGTTGCGCCGCGCCGAATACATCCGCACCTTCAAATGGCCGGCGGGCCTGTTGGCCCGGCTGGAGAAGCATCACCCCGGCTTCTCCCGCAAGGACAGCGCGCTGGTGTCGCGCGGCCTGCGCCAGTTCTTCCTCGCGCATCTGATGAGCGGCAAGCGCTATGTCTCGATGCCGTCGCAGGCGGCCGACGAGCTCTGGCACGAATTCATTCTCTACACCCGCGAATACGACGCGTTCTGCCGCCGCGCCTTCGGCACCTTCCTGCATCACACGCCGGCCGTTGTGCTGGTGAAGGAGCGGCGTAGGAGCAATGAGGGGCTGCGGCGGGTCTGGTGGTATTGCTGCAAATACGAGAACATCGATCCGGTCCGGCCGACGCGACTGCCGCTGCTGTTCGCGCTCGATGCCAAGCTGAACATTCCGGGCGGCTTCGTCTATCACACCGATTGCGAGGCGCTGCGCCGCAGCGGCATCGGCGCCGACACACCCTACTGCGGCGGCGATTTCTCGGACTCATCGATCGATGGATCGTCTGCTGGCTTTGGCGATGCCGGCAGCGACGGCAGTGGCGGCGGCGAAGGCGGTGGCCACGGCGGTGATGGAGGCGGCGACGGTGGTGGCGGCGGCGGCGATAGCGGAGGCGGCTGCGGCGGTGGTTGCGGCGGCGGTGGCGGGGATTAGGACAAGCGTATCTGCTTGATCTCGCGAATGCCGTCGTGATTGCCGAGTCCGCGTACGGTCTGCTCGCAGCGCCAGCCATTGCCGTCGCGCTCGATCGCGAACAAATTGTAGGCCGCCGCCGGATAGTGCTTGCGCGCCAGCGCCGATGCCGACGGCACGCCGATCGCCGGGATCTTCCGCTCCGGGCCGTCGAACCACATCGTCGAATGGACGTGGTCGTGGCCGTGCAGCACCAGCTCGACGCCGTGCCGCTTGAGCAGCGCCAAGAGCTGATGCGAATCGGTCAGCCGCTTGGCGCGGCCGTCGGAGTGCAGCGGGTGATGTACCAGCAGGACGCGGAAGGCATCCTCTCGCGACAGCTGCGCGAGGATCGCATCGAGCGCTGTGAGCTGGGCATGGCCGAGCCAGCCGGTCGCCATCAGCGGCGGTGTCGGCACCGCCGAGGAGACGCCGATCAGCGCCACCGGGCCGCGGCGTCGCACGAACGGAAAATGCGTCGTGGCGCCATCGGCATCGCCGCGCAGATAGTCGCCGAAGTGACTGATAAAGCGATGCCGCGTCGCGCGCACATAGGCGTCGTGATTGCCGGGGACCACGGTGACATCCGCGGCGCCACCGACGCCCTCCAGCCATTGCCGCGCCGGATTGAACTCGGCATCGAGCGCCAGGTTGACGAGGTCGCCGGTCACGGCGACATGGTCCGGCTGCTGCGCCTGCATGTCCGACACCAGTGCGTCGAGCACGTCGCGGCGGTGGTATTTGTGACGATTGCGCGTCCAGTTCAAATAGCCGAAGGCGCGCTTGCCGGCGAGATCGCGCAGCCGCGCTGCCGGCAGCGGCGGCAGATGCGGGTCCGACAGATGCGCGAGACGGAACGCCGCCATCAGGCAATTTCCTTCGGATTGTCCTCGAAAAGTGGCCGGCAGCCGGTCATGTCGTGCTATCCCGAACGTCGTACCCTGTATTGGCAAGAGCTGCGCGGCCGCGCAAGGATCAAGTCAAGGATCAATGCAAGGATCAAAGCACGGATCAAACGCCATGATGTCGAGGGTTCAGTGACGATCCTGCTGGATTTACGCAAGCGCTACGAGCCGCAGATCAGGTGGGTGTTTCATTTCTACTGGCGGTTGGTCCGCAGCATGACGCTCGGCGTCCGTGCCGTGGTGCTTGATGCCGACAACAAGGTATTCCTGGTCAAGCACAGCTACGTCCACGGCTGGTATCTGCCCGGCGGCGGGGTCGAGGTCGGCGAGAGCTTTATCGAATCGCTGCGGCGTGAGCTGGAGGAGGAGGGGCGGATCGAGCTCACTGGCGAGCCGGTGCTGCACGGCATCTTCCACAACAGCCACGTCTCGCCGCGCGATCACGTCGCGGTCTATGTGGTCAGGAACTACCGCCAGGACCGGCTGCCGGAGCCGAATCGCGAGATCGTGGCCTGCGGCTTCTTCGATCCGGCCGATCTGCCTGAGGAGACCACCCCCGGGACGCGGCTGCGGATCGCGGAGGTGCTTGAGGGCAGGCCGCCGCCGGCGACATGGCGGTGATGTCGCCGACGGCGACGTGGCGGTGATGGACCGCGCTCGCGCCAGATGCTATCCCGCGCCCCACAATGACCGAACTGTCCCTGACCATCCTGCCCGAGACCCCGAAAGACGCCCAGGCGATCGAGCGCCTGCATGAGCGCACCTTCGGGCCCGGCCGCTTCGTGCTCAGCGCCTACCGGCTGCGCGAGCATGTCGATCATCTGCTCGATGTCTCGTTCACGGCGCGGATCGGCACGCTGCTGGTCGGCTCGGTGCGTCAGCTGCCGGTCACGATCGGCGATACGCCGGCGCTGATGCTCGGGCCGTTGACGGTGGAGCCGCCGTTCCGCAGCCGCGGCGTCGGCCGTGCGCTGCTCGAGCGTGCGATCAATGATGCCCGTGCCAAGGGCCACCGGCTGATCGTGCTGGTCGGCGACGAGCCGTATTACGCGCGGGTCGGCTTCAAGCCGGTGCCGAAGGGGCGGATGACGATGCCGGGCCCGGTCGACTACAGTCGTCTGCTTGTCATGGAACTGGTCGACGGCGCGTTCGAGGGCGTGTCGGGCCCGATCCAGCCGGACTGGAGCAAGGCGATCTGATGTTCCCGCTGATGTCGCGGGAACGGTTGCACGCTCTCGGAAACTGAAGCACAGTTGAGGCAAGCGCCGGGACAAGACCGGCGCATGTCATATCAACAGGGAGAGTGCGCGCCATGATCAAGGTCAGTGTGATGTATCCGAACAATCCAGGCGCACGCTTTGATCACGACTATTATCGCGACAAGCACATGCCCCTGGTGAAGGCGCGGCTCGGCGACGCCTGCAAATACTACACCGTCGACAAGGGTCTCGCCGGTGGCGCGCCGGGGCAACCCGCAACCTATGTCGGGATGTGCCACATCTTCTGCGACTCGGTTGAGGCCTTCGGGGCCGCCATGGGCAAGCACGCCCAGGAGATCATGGGCGACATTCCGAATTACACTGATCTGCAGCCGGTGATCCAGATCAGCGAAGTCGTCGTCGGGCACTGAGGCCTGTATCGCCGAGGGCCTGTAGCCCGGATGAAGCCAACGGGTCGCGCGAATGCGCGCTCGATGACAGGCTCCGCGAAATCCGGGAACAGTCCTACCGCGTGTGCAGCCTTCCCGGATTGCGCTTCGTTCCATCCGGGCTACACGACCGTGATCCCTCTGCCGCTGACGGCAGAGGGATTCGCTTGTCTCAGAACTTCAAGTTCGCAAAAGCCCGCACGCCGAGGCCCGGCATCAGCACCTCGTCCTTGGTGTAGGACACCGAGTTGCGGATGTTCTGGTTGAGCAGGTTGTTGCCGACCAGCCCGAGCGTCATCTCGCGCGCGCCGATCCAAGACGAAGTCAGCTTGGTGTCGTAGGTCACCTCCGCGTTCAAGAGGTTGTAGCCTGCGGTCGGGGTCTCGCCGATGACAGCGATGTCGTTCTGCGCGAAGGCGTGCACCAGGTTGACGCGGGTGAACCAGTTGCTGTCGCGCCAGTAGACGCCGCCGCCGAGCCGTACCGGTGGAATCCGCGGCACGTTGCTGCCGTCGGTGAAGGTGGCGCGCACCACGTCGAACTGGTTCTCGATGCCCCAGATGCCGCCGTTGAGTGGGCCGATGTCGAGCTGGCTCTGGAATTCGGCGCCGCGGAAGGTCGCGTCACGCTGCGAATAGACCGCCTGGCGCGCCTCGTTGTCGGGATCGCCATTGCCGCAGGAATCGAAATCCCCGCCGCACATCACGCCGGTCAGGCGGCGATAGATGAAATTGCTGAAGCGGGTGTAGTAGGCGGTGGCCTCGAAACGAAATGGTCCGGTCGCCTTGCGCAGGCCGATCTCGACCGATTTCGCGGTCTCGATGGTCAGGTTCGGATTGCCGATGTCGAAGGTCGCGGTCGCATCATGCGCGCCGCGCGAGAACAACTCGGCGGGCTTCGGCGCACGCTCGACATATTGCGCGGTGATGCTGCCGACGAGATCGCCGGGCAGGTTCTGGATCAACCCGACGCTGCCGCTGACCGGCGTGTAGGACGGATTGCGTGACACCGAACTCTGCGGCGCGCCGTCGGGCAGGAAGTCCGCGGGGAAATCCGGCGTCGATCCGTGCAGCTCGACATGCTCGATGCGGCCCGCGATCTGCGCTTTTGTCGTATCCGTGAACTTGAACTCGTTGAACACGTAACCGGCAACGCGGTTGTTGTTGTTCGGGCTCCAGAGGCCGTTGAACAGCGCGCCCGGATCGTCCGGGCTCGGCGCGGTCAGCTCCTGATGTCCGGCCTGCAAACCGACCGCTGTCGTCACCGTGGCGAAGCGTGCGTTGAACGGCATCATCTGCACCTCGACGCGGGCTTCCTGCTCCTTGTTGGTGAAGGTCTGGCGCACGCCGTCGCTGGTCAGGTCGGCCGGATCGGCAAGCCCGAGCTCGTTGTGACGATAGTCGGTGGCGCCGACCCAGAACCGCACGGCGTCGATCGCAGCCGCATCGGGCCGGTACTCGCCCTTGACGGCGATCTTGGTCTGGTGCGCGTCGATCCTTGTCTGGTGATCGGCGCCGTCGATGCCGGGGATGTGGTAGAGCGAGTCGTTCTGGGTGATCGCCGCGCCGATATAGCCGCCCTGGAAGAAATAGGACGCGCCGACCGAGGCGCCGTCCGACTGCGTCGCCGAATTCGGCTGGCGACCGCCCACCGGCCGGGTCTGGTCGAACAGATACGGATAGCTCGGAATGCTGTAGTCGCTGGTGGTGCGGCCATAGACGTCGGCATGCACCGCGACATTGTTGCCGCCGGCATCCAGCAGCATGCCGCCTTCCACGCCGCGATTGACCGAGCTGAACGACGTGCGGGTCTCGACATTGAGGCAGCCGGGGCCCCCGGCATCGGCCAGCGGCGCCTTCACCGGCAGTCCATAAGTCTGGAACGGCGTCGCCGCGCAGGTCGGCATCGCGTCGGGAATCCGGTTGTTGGTGGCGCTGACCACGCCGCCGATCGAGGTCGAGCCGTAGCGCAGCGCAGCAGGTCCCCGCACCACCTCGATCTGGTTGGTCGAGAGCGGATCGATCGGGACGAAATGATCTTCGCCGAGATCCGAAACGCCGCCGCCGCCGAGACCATTCTCGACGATGCCGACACGGTTGACGTCGAGGCCGCGGATGATCGGCCGGCTCGATGCGCCGGGCGCAAAGCTCGAACCGGTGATGCCGGGCTTCGAGAACAGGAGATCGCCGAGCGTGGCGCCGCCGGAGCGCCGCAGCTCCTCGTTCGGGACCACGGTGACGGTCGCGAACTGGTCGGTGACGACGGGCAGCACACCCTGCTGCGGCGCCGGTGCCGTTGCGACAGGCGCCGGTTGCGCGGCGGCAGCGCGTTCGCGGATGCGGCTCGGCGCGGCGCGGACTGCGCGGGTCGGCGTGCGTGTCGGCACGGTGCGGTGGCGCTGGATCGGGCTCGGCGCCGTCACGGTGATGTCAGGCAGTTGCGCCGCCGGCGGGTCGTCGGCCAGTGCGGCGCCATGCATTGCGCCGAGCAGCAGCCAGCTCGCGCCTCCGATGTGGAGTGCTCGTTTCGTCTGAAGTGTCATTGTCCTGGTCCAGCGCCGTCGAAATGACGGATCGATTCCGATTTGCCCTGTTGGAACCGGCCGTCATCGTGACGCGGCGTCCGCTCAGGGCGTGCAGCAATCAGTCGAGGTCAGGACAGAGGAGGTGCGCGGGAACGGAACGCCGCAGGCGCCGACTTCAGATGGGTGAATTCGGCATTGGTGGTGCGGAACAGGAGTTCGACGGCTTCCGGCAGCAACAGCACCGGCGGCGCCGTGAACAGCATGCTGCTCGCGAGCGACATCACGGCGCAGATCGCGCAATTGTCGGGCGGATGCCGGTCACGGTCCTGTTCGGAGGGCGGCTGCGTGCCGGTCACCTGGACCGCGAGATCAGGCGTTGCCGAGGTCCCGATATAGGCGAGATCGAGCAGCGACAGGCCGCCGCTCCGAACCGCGGGCGCGGCTTGCGCGGCCGGGATCGGATGGAAATGTCCGAACGACAGCACGAACTGGACGGCGAGCGCGAACAGCGCCAGCCGCGAGCCCGTCTTGATGTGTCTCCGGAACCAGTTCATGCCGATTGAGCCCACCCGATCGGGACGGCGCTCGTTCCCTGGCCGCCCGATGTTATATTATAACATCGGAGGGTGGCCGCGATGTCAACGGTGGTTCAGACACACTGTGTCGATCCGTTGCTGGTGTGTGATTGAAGCAACGGGGGCGATTGGACATTGCGCACTATCGGGCTCAGCGTCCCTCGCGCAGCCAGGTCGCTGCGAATGCGCCGAGCAGCAGCAGCAGGCCGACCAGGCCCGCGAACATCGGCAGCACGCCGACGCCCTTGACCACGCTGGCGTCGCGCATCTTGACGCCGAGCCAGCCGTCGCCGCGGAAGATCGTGGAGGCGCGCACCGGCACGACGCGCGGCATATCGAGGTTCGATCCGTCGACAATGCGCCGTGCGTCGCCGCCGGTTGCCTGCGCCAGCGGTTTCAGCGTCTCGGTGGTCGAGGTGACTTCCGAGAATTCCTTGGGGTTGGTCGGACCGACATTGATCAGCGCTTTCAGCGTGCCGTCGGTGGCCTGCCAGAGGCCGAGCTCGCTCGCGGGCAGCGTGGCGCGCCACTCACCGGGATCGCCGGCGGTCAAGGTCAGTTCATGCGTGGCGCCGCTCGGCGACGTCACGGTGACCGGCGCGACGGTGTCGGCCATGGTCTGGCGCACCACCATCAAATCCTTGCCCTGCACCTGCATGCGCAGCGCCTCTTCGTCGAGGTCGGGCTGCTTCATCAGCCAGTGCGACACCCGCCGCAACAGATCGAGATGCGGGCCGCCGCCCTCATAGCCGCGTGCCCACAGCCAAATCTGGTCGGACAGCAAGAGCGCGACGCGGCCTTCGCCGAACCGTGACAGCAGCAACAGCGGCTTGCCGTCGGCGCCGGTCATGACCGGCGGGTTGATCGCGTTGCGGGTGTCGACGGTGCGGAAGAACCGGCTCCAATGCGGCGGCTCGGCATTCGAGCCTTCCAGCCCACGCGTCACCGGATGGCGTTTCCCGGCATCGCTGAGGTGCGCATAGAACGGCTTCTCGGTGACGCCGACCGGCTCGGCCGGCAGCACCGAATCCAGCGGCGTGCGCCAGATGCTGGTGGTCGAGGCGTAGTCCGGGCCTGCGGAAACCAGCACTGCGCCGCCGGAACGGACATAGCGCGCGATGTTGTCGAAATAGGCGATCGGCAGCACGCCCTGGCGGGCATAGCGATCGAAGATGATCAGCTGGAATTCGTTGATCTTCTGCTGGAACAGCTCGCGGGTCGGAAACGCGATCAGCGACAGCTCGTTGATCGGCGTGCCGTCCTGCTTCTCCGGCGGACGCAGGATGGTGAAGTGCACGAGATCGACGCTGGGGTCGGACTTCAACAAATTGCGCCAGGTGCGCTCGCCGGCATGCGGCTCGCCGGACACCAGCAGCACGCGCAGCTTGTCGCGGACGCCGTCGATCGCGACCACGGCGCGGTTGTTGACTGGCGTCAGCTCGTTTTCGAGCGGCGAGGCCTCGATCTCGACGATGTTGGGACCGGCATGCTTGATGTCGATATCGACACTCGAGGTCTGGCCCGAGGTCATCGTGCGCTCGTTGATCACCTCGCCGTCGCGGCGGATCGTGACCTTGGCACGCTCGCCGGTGACGCCCTGGTCGTCGAGCCGGAAAGTGATGGTCTGGGTCTGGCCGACGATGCCGAAGCGCGGCGCCGCCGTGATCGCGATGCGGCGGTCGCGTTCGTCCTTGCGGCCGGTGATCAACGCATGCACCGGCGCCTGGAAGCCGAGCGCCTGAGCGTTGGCCGGAATGTCGTGCACGCGGCCGTCCGTGATCATGAACGCGCCGGCGACACGCTCGACCGGAACATCCGACAGCGCCGAGGTCAGCGCACCGAACAGCTTGGTGCCGTCGGTTTCGCCGTCGGCCTGGCCGGCCTCGACGACGCGGACCTCGAGGCCCTTGATCTGCTTCAGGCTGTCGACCAGCGCCTGCTTGGCTTTCTCGGTCTCCTGGTTGCGCATGCCGAAATTCTGGCTCGGGCTCTTGTCGACCACGACCGCGGCGACCGAGGACAGCGGCTCGCGGTCCTCGCGGGTGAAGGAGGGATTGGCCAGCGCCAGCAGGATCAGCGCGAGCGCGGCGACACGCACCGCGGCGCCTCGGGCGCGCGACACCAGCAGCAGTGCCGCGATGACGACGATCGCGCCGAGCCCGAGCCACAGCACGATCGAAGGAACCAGCGGTGTGAACGCGATACCGTAGTTCATGGTGTTACTCCGTCATTCCGGGGCGATGCGAAAGCATCGAACCCGGAATCTCGAGATTCCGGGTCTGGTCCTTCGGACCATCCCGGAATGACGGCGTTGGCAGCTGGGTCACTCGCATCTCTATTGTCCCAGCCGCTCGATCAGGGCAGGCGCGTGCACCTGGTCGGCCTTGTAGTTGCCGGTCAGCGTGTACATCACGATGTTGACACCGGCGCGGAAGGCGAATTCGCGCTGGCGCGGCTCGCCCGGCGTCAGCGGCAGCATCGGCTGCCCGTCGGGCCGGATCGCCCAGGCGCCGGCAAGGTCGTTCGACGTGATGATGATCGGCGAGACGCCGTCGCCGCCGCGCGCGGGGCGCTGCGCGGCTTCGTCATCGTCCTCGCGCGGCAGCGCCTCGACCCAGGTCTGGCCCGAGTTGAAGCGGCCGGGGAAGTCGCGCAGCAGATAGAACGTCTTGGTGAGCACGTGCTCGCGCGGCACCGGCTCGAGCTCGGGCACGTCGAGGGTCGAGAGCAACTCGCGCAGCGTCTGCATCCCCGGGGTCTGCGACGAACCGTTGTCGCCCGGCGGCGCCTCGACGGCGTCGCGGGTGTCGAAGATGACCGTGCCGCCCTGCTTCATGTAGGCGTCGATCTTGTTGATGGCGTCCTGCGGCGGCTTCGGCGCGCCGGGCACGATCGGCCAGTAGATCAACGGGAAGAACGCCAGCTCGTCGCGCGCCGGATCGATGCCGACCGGGTCGCCGGCTTCCAGCGCGGTGCGCTGTCCGAGGAACAGCGTCAGACCGGACATCCCGGCCTTGACGATGGAATCGACGTCGGCATTGCCGGTCACCACATAGGCCAGCCGGGTCTGCGTCACCGCCTTGATCGCGAACTCGTCGCTGGTCTCGGCCCGCGTCGGGGACGGTGCGATCGCCACCAGCGTGAACGCCGAGGCGAACATCAGGGCGAGCACCGCCGGTGCGGCGCGACGCCGGATCAGCGCGGCGAGGCCGCCGCCGAGCATCGCCACCACGATCGCATCGAGCAGGAACAGCGCGAGCGCGGTCGACAGCATGATGCCGCGCAGGTCGCGCGGCTCGGCGTTGGTGTAGGTCGCATGCTTGGCGCGCAGGCCGGAGGTGTCGAGCGGCGCGATGCGGTCGGCCGAGGCCAACGTATTGACCGCGATCGGGCTCTCGGCGCTGCCGTAGAAGCCGGGCGGATGATCGGCGGTGCCGCGGTCGCGATAATCCGCCGGCATCGGCTTGGCGGTCGAGGGCGGCGGGCCGAAAACGCCGAAGCCGTCGAGCGTGCGCAGCGGCGCAACCATCTCGGCGGTGGGATCGCTGGCGACGCCCGGGCCCGGCTTCGAGGTGTAGCCGGACATGTCGATCAGCCGGCGCAGCATCTCGACGAAGGTGCCGGACATCGGCAGATCCGACCAGCGCATGTCGGCGCCGACGTGGAACAGGCTGACCACGCCCTTGCCGCGATGCTCGCCGGTGACGAGAGGTGTGCCGTCTTCGAGGGAGGCCCAGCTCTTGGTCGCAAGCACGGCGTCGGGCTCGGCCAGCACCTGGCGGCTCACGGTGATGTCCTTCGGCACGGTGAGGCCCGCGAACGGGCCGTCGGCGGCGAATGAGGCCATGTGTTGCGGCTTCTCCCAGGTCAGGCTGCCGCCGAGCGTGCGGCCGCCGCGGCGCAGCTTGACCGGAACGAGGTCGTCGTCGGCCTGGGCGAGGCGCGGACCTGCGAACCGCACCAGCACGCCGCCTTGCTCGATCCAGGCATTGAGCCGGTCGCGGATCTCCGGCGACAGCGTGCCGACATCGGCCATCACGATCATCGGCAGCCGCTGATCGAGGAACTGCCCGATCACCTGCTGCGGCGCGCCGCGATCGCCGAGCCGGATGTCGGCGAACGGCGACAGCGCGCGGGAGAGATAGAACGTCGAGGCCAGCAGCGGCTGCGCGGTGTCGTTGCTCGCGCCCGAGACCACGCCGATGGCGCGGCGGCGCCAGCGCCGGTCGAGCAGCTGCACGGCGCCGGCGGAGTGCTCGCCGGAGATTTCGAGCCGCGAGATATCGTTGCGCAGTTCGACCGGAAGATCGAACGCGGCTTCGGTCTCGCGATCCTGCGGGCCGAAACTGTAGCGGGCCTCGCCAATCGGCGAGCCCTTGGCGTCGACCGCGCGCACCGTCCCGGCCGCGATGCCGTTCTCGGTGCGCAGCACCTTCACCGTCATCTTGGCGGCGGCGTTCTCGGCGGCGACCAGCCCCTGCGCGGATTGCGCGCCGCCGGCATAGATCGTCAGATTGCGGCTCTCGATCACCTTGCCGAGACCTTCGGTGAACTCGCTGCCGCGGCCGGTGTCGACGCCGTCGGACAGCCAGACGATGTCGCAGTCGCCGGTCGATTTGAGGAAACGCCCGAGCGTGGCGAGGGTTTCAACGCGATCGACCGAGTAGGGTTTCGGCGCGAGCTGGCGCAGCGCGACGCGCGCGGCGCCGGCCGGCATCAGCGTGATGTCGCGCGCAGGCTCCGACAGCGGCACCAGCGCGACGCCGCGGCGGTCGCTGTCGGCATTGGTGATCAGTTCGTCCGCTGCCTTGATCCGCGCATCCCAGCTCGAAGCGGCGCTCCAGCCGTCGTCGAGCAGGATCACCAGCGGCTGCTTGCCGGCGGCAACGCCGGTCTGCGGATTCCAGATCGGCCCGGCGGCAGCGAAGATGACGAGCGCGGCGGCGGCGAGCCGCAACAGGGTGAGCCACCACGGCGTGCGCGACGGCGTCTCTTCCCTCGGCGCGATGTCGAACAGCAGCCGCGTCGGCGGGAATTCGACCCGCCGCGGCCGCGGCGGCATCACGCGGAGCAGCCACCACAGCACCGGCAGGCTGACCAGCCCCAGCAGCAGCAGCGGTTCGGCGAATGAGAGGGGGAGGCCTGCGATCATGCGCTGCGCCCCGCCTTGACGGTTGAGCGGCCGCCGCCCTTGCTCACCATCATGCCGGCATGCAGGAACAGCAGCAGCTCGGCCGCGGAGCGGCTTGTGGTGTGGGTCGAGAACAGCCAGTCGAGCCGGTTGGTCTCGGCGCGAATCTGGTCGCGATGCAGCGCGACGCGGGCGAAATAGTCGCTCGCCCAGCTCTCGGCGCGGCCCGCAGTGATGGCGCTGCCGACCTCCGGCTCGACGAACTCGACGCGGCCCGAATAAGGGAAGCTCTCTTCGGCCGGATCGACGACCTGGATCATGGTGCCGTGCGCGCCCGAGGAGGAAAGCCCGGCCAGCATCGTCGTGATCTCCGCGATCGGCGACCAGAAATCCGACAGCACGACGACTTCGGCCAGCGACGATGGCACGAAGGACGGCGGCAGGCTCGCGCGCGTCTTGTCGTCGTGCAACATCGCTTCCGCCATCTTGTCGATCACGTTGAGGCTCGCGGTCGGGTTCAGCAGGCCGGGAATGCCGACGCGTTCGCCGCCGGCAACCAGCAGCTCGGCAAGCGCGAACGCCACGATCAGCCCACGCTCGAGCTTGCTGTCGCGCGCCTCGCGCGAGGCAAAGGCCATCGACGGCGAGCGGTCGGGCCAGATCCACACGGTGTGCGCGGCCTCCCATTCCTGTTCGCGGACGTAGAGATGGTCGTCGCGCGCCGAGCGGCGCCAGTCGACGCGCTGCGCCGGTTCGCCGGAGACGAAGCGGCGATATTGCCAGAAGTTCTCGCCCGCGCCGGCGCGGCGGCGGCCGTGCAGGCCATGGATGACGTTGGCGGCGACACGGCGAGCCTCAAGCACCAGGCGCGGCAACGATGCGGCGAGCGTTCGGCTTTCGCCATCGGCACGTCGAACCGCCAAGATCTCCTCGTTCTGGTGCCTGTTCTCTGCCGCCATCAACCGATCCGCGTCTTCAATTGCTTGATCACGTCCGGAATGGTGCGGCCCTCGGCGCGCGCCGAGAAGGTTAGCGCCATGCGGTGCTTGAGCACGGGCTCGGCGAGATCGAGCACGTCGTCGATCGATGGCGCGAGGCGGCCGTCGAGCAACGCGCGGGCGCGCACCGCCAGCATCAAGGCCTGGCTGGCGCGGGGACCGGGTCCCCAGGCGATCAGCTTGCCGGCTTCGCCGCCCTCGGTGCCGGGGCGCGCGGCGCGCACCAGCGTCAGGATCGCTTCGACCACGGAATCGCCGACCGGCAGGCGCCGCACCAGGCGTTGCGCCGACAGCAGCGTCTCGGCGTCCATCGACGGCTTGGCATGCGCCTCTTCGGCGCCGGTGGTTTCGAACAGGATGCGCCGCTCGGCGTCGCGATCGGGATAGTCGACGTCGATTTCCATCAGGAAGCGGTCGAGCTGCGCCTCGGGCAGCGGATAGGTGCCTTCCTGCTCGAGGGGATTCTGGGTCGCGAGCACGTGGAACGGCTTCGGCAGATCGTGCCGTGCGCCGGCAATGGTGATGTGCTGCTCCTGCATGGCTTGCAGCAGCGCCGACTGGGTGCGCGGGCTGGCGCGGTTGATCTCGTCGGCCATCAGCAACTGCGCGAACACCGGACCTGCGATGAAGCGGAACGAACGCTTGCCCGCCGAACTCTCGTCGAGCACTTCAGCGCCGAGGATGTCCGAGGGCATCAAATCGGGCGTGAACTGGATGCGCTTGGCATCGAGCCCGAGCGTGACGCCGAGCGTCTCGACCAGCTTGGTCTTGGCGAGACCGGGGACGCCGATCAAGAGCGCATGGCCGCCGGACAGGATCGTCACAAGGGTGTTTTCGATCACCTGGTCCTGACCGAAAATGACCGTGGACACCGCTTCCTTGGCGGCCTTGATCTGGCCCGCGACCTGCTCGGCCGAACGGACGATCACATCCTCCAGTTTCTCGACGCTGTCTGCACCGGCCATTCGATCCGCTCCTTCTCGACGATTGCGCGCGATTCCTGCGTCGTCATCTCATGACCCTCATGCTAAACCTGCGCGAAGGCCATGTATTCGTTGAATTAAACTATCCCCACCTTATCGGTATTTCAGGGTATGAACGGCATCACGATGTGGCGAGAATGACATCCCGACCACATCTCAGGATATGTGCACCAAACGTGCCAGATTGAAGGTCGGAAACTTCAGGGCAAACAATGGCGAAGCAAGGGCAGAGCGATTCCGGCAGTGAAATTACGGGGCTCGGAAGCAGAGGCCTCGACGGGCTCACCGCCGCTGCCAATCAAGCTGCGGCATCGGGGCCTGCCGGACGCAAGGGCCTGCCGCCGGTCCATTTGTGGAATCCGCCGTTCTGTGGCGATCTCGACATGCGAATCGCGCCCGACGGCACCTGGTTCTACATGGGAACGCCGATCGGCCGCCCCGCGCTGGTGCGGCTATTTTCCACAATCCTGAAGCGCGAGGACGGCAAGCACTTTCTCGTGACACCGGTGGAGAAAGTCGGCATCCGCGTCGACGATGCGCCGTTCCTTGCCGTGGAAATGCAGACCGAGCAGGACGCGCGCGGCCGGTTGCTCAGGTTCCGCACCAATGTCGACGACTGGGTCGATTGCGAGAAGGGCCACGGCCTCAGATTCGAAGCCGCCGAGGATGGCGGCTTGACGCCCTATCTGCATGTCCGCGCCGACCTGTGGGCGAAGGTGACCCGCGCGCTCTACTACGATCTGGTTGACATGGGCGAGGAGCGGATGGTCGATGGTCAGGAGATGTTCGGCATCGAGTCCGGCGGCGAGTTTTTCTCGATGGCCGATGCCAGTCAGGTGAGGGGCGCACTTTGAACGAGCCGTTGCTGAAGGTGAAGCCGGCGACGATCAGCTCGACGGAATTCTTCGCGCGAGCCCGCACGCGGCTCAATTTCGAAGTGCCGCCGGGGCTGGTCGATCCGCATATCATTCCGCGCACCGGAGATTCCGGCAACGACCGCATGCTGGAGATCGTCGCCCAGGAGCAGCCGGTGCGGCCGGCCGCGGTGCTGATCCCGGTGGTCGATCATCCCGAGCCGACCGTGCTGTTGACGCAGCGCTCGCCGCACCTGTCGAGCCATGCCGGCCAGATCTCGTTTCCCGGCGGCAAGATCGACGCCACCGATGCCTCGCCGCTCGATGCCGCGCTGCGCGAGGCCTGCGAAGAAGTCGGGCTGAAGCGGGAATTCATCGACCCGGTCGGCTATCTCGACCTCTATGGCACCGCGTTCGGCTTCCGCATCCTGCCGACGGTTGCCAAGGTGCAGCCCGGCTTCACGCTCAGGATCAACGAGGCGGAGGTCGTCGATGCCTTCGAAGTACCGCTCGCCTTCCTGATGAATCCCGAAAATCATCAGATCCACACCAAGGAATTCCGCGGCATGGACCGGTCCTATTATGCGATGCCGTTCGCCGAGCGCTACATCTGGGGCGCGACCGCGGGCATCCTGCGTGTGCTGTATGAGCGGATCTATCTGTCATGATCCGCACGGTGTTGACCGAGATCGGAATCTTTCTGATCCCTTTCGCGGTCTATGCCATCTTCCTGGTCGCGACGCGGTCCGGCGTGACGCTGCCGGCGTCCTGGCCGCTCCACATGATCGCGAAGCTGACGCTGGCGGCGCTGGTGATGGTGATCGTGAGCTTCGTGCTGCTGGCCGAACTGACCGGCGCGCCGCCGAACTCGACCTACGTTCCCGCCCATCTCGAGAATGGCAGGCTGGTGCCCGGAGTTGAGCGATGAGCGAGGTGCGCCTGCTGTCCGACGCGCCATGGCTCGCTTCGGGGCCGGCGGCACGCGTGCTCGGCCTGCTCAATGCCGACGGCGAGGAGGCGCGGGTGATCGGCGGCGCCGTGCGCAATGCGCTGATGCGGATTCCGCTCGCCGATATCGACATCGCCACTACGGCGCTGCCGGAGGAGGTGGTCCGCCGCGCCAAGCGGGCGAGCATCAAGAGCGTGCCGACCGGCATCGAGCACGGCACGGTGACGCTGGTCGTCGACGGCCAGCCTTTCGAGGTGACGACGCTGCGCGAGGACACCGAGACCTATGGCCGCAAGGCCAAGGTGGCATTCGGGCGTGATTGGGTGCGCGACGCCGAGCGACGTGACTTCACCATCAACGGTCTGTCGGTCGACGCCTCGGGTGTCGTGCACGATCATGTCGGCGGCCTCGCCGACATCGAGGCGAAGCGCGTGCGCTTCATCGGCGATCCCGCGCAGCGGATTGCCGAGGATTATTTGCGCATCCTGCGCTTCTTCCGCTTCCATGCTGCCTATGCCGCCGGCGAGGTCGATCGCCCCGGCTATCTCGCCTGCATCAGCGGGCGCGCCGGCTTGACCGGTCTGTCGGCCGAGCGCATCCGCATGGAGATGCTCAAGCTCGTGGTTGGGCCCGGCGCCGCCGGCGCGGTGGTCGCGATGGACGATGGCGGCTTGTTGCTGCCGCTGTTCGGCGGCGTCGCCTATACCGGTCCGTTCGCGGCGATGATCGAGATCGAGCAGCTGATGGCGCTTGCGCCGAGCGCGATGCGCCGGCTTGCCGCGCTGACGGTCGCGGTGACCGAGGACGCACGGCGCATCGCAAGCCGGCTGCGGCTCTCCAACGCCGAAGCCAAGGCGCTCGATTCGATGGGCCACCGCTGGTGGCGCCTGCCCGGCATGGACGAGGCCCATGCCAGGCGCAGGCTCTACCGGCTCGACGAGGGGCCCTATCGCGACCGGCTGCTGCTGGCCTGGGCCCGCACCGGCACGGGCCGCGACGTCGAGCAGTGGCGCGCGCTCGCCACGCTGCCGCAACGCTGGCGCGCGCCTCACTTTCCCTTGAGAGCGTCGGATTTCATCGCGCGCGGGATTGCCGAGGGACCGGCATTGGGGCATGTCCTGACCTTGGCCGAGGATGCTTGGCTCGCCGCGGATTTTCCGCTCGATCCGCAGGTGTTGTCTGGCATCGCCGACCAGACCGTATCCCGTTTCACCCGCGATCATCGGCTTTGAATTTCCTCTCCGGCTTCGCAGACATCTCGCTCCTTCAAATCCTGCTCGTCGCAGCCGTTGCGCTGTTTGCTTCCGTGATCGGCGGTCTTGCCGGCTATGGCACCGGCGCCTTGATGCCGCTGGTGCTGGTGCCGATGGTCGGCGCCGAGCCGGTGGTGCCGATCATCGCGATCTCGTCGATCTTCACCAATTCCAGCCGCTTCGTCGCCTTCGTCAGGTTTGCCGACCGCCGCAAGGCGATCATCGTGATCGCGGCTGCGCTGCTCTCCACGGCGCTCGGCGCCTACGGCTATACGCGGCTGACCAGCGCCCGGCGCCTCCCTCGTGATCGGAAGCATGCTGATCCTGAGCGTGCCGCTGCGGCGGCTGCTGCGCACGCACAGCGTCAGGATCGGCGAGCGGGGACTAGCGGCCGGCGCGGTCGGCTATGGCGTCGTGGTCGGCGGCACCGCGGGCTCGGGCGTGATCCTGCTGTCGCTGTTGATGGCGGCGGGGCTCGAAGGCGCGGCCGTGGTCGCAACCGACGCGGTGATTTCGCTGACCAGTGCCGCGGTCAAGATCTCGGTGTTCGGTTTGACCGGCGTCATCACCGCGCAGGTGCTGGCGCTTGCGCTGCTGATCGGCCTCGTCGCCATTCCCGGCGCGTTCCTCGCCAAGGCCTTTGTCGAGCGGATGCCGGTGCATGTCCACACCGCGATCCTCGATGCCGCCGTCATCACGGGCGGTGCGGTGATGATTGCGAGCGCGTTGCGCGCGCTCTGAGGCGAAGCGGAGACGATGCTGCCGGCGCTTCGCCGGACAGCATCGCCTGAGAAGTCTGACGCAGCCTCGTCAAGCGGCCTTGCGCTTCTTGCGGCCGCCGTGATCGTCGTCGTCCTCTTCGTCGTCGTCGTCCTCTTCCTCGTCATCCTCTTCTTCGTCGTCGTCTTCCTCGTCATCTTCCGGATCGATCTCGGTCGATTCGAGCGCGACGAGCGGCAAGGTCTCGCGAAACAGGTCGCCGTCCGTGCCCATCCACAGGCACTCGACCTTGTCTTCCTCGACTTCGACGACCGTGATCGGATGGCCGCCGGACTTCAGCATGACAACATCGCCTGGTTTCAGTTCCATGATTTTCCCTCCGCGCTGGATGACGCGGGCGGCAGGCTAGCGACCGGTGATGACAGTCAAATCACGGCCGGCGCTTGATGCAATGGATTTGGCGTGAAAACGGCCGTTGCGGCTATTTGCGCGCAGCAGGAACCAGCTCGCTCAATGAGCGGATGATGCGGTCCGGCTTGATGGTCGATCCCGGCGGCAGCCCGGCACCGTGCACATCTATCCAGATCGCGTAGATGCCGAGCCGCTGCGGCGCCACGACTTCCCATTCGAGATTGTCGCCGATCATCCAGGTATCGGATGCGGTGACGCCGAGTGCCTGCATCGCGTGCAGATAGGCGCGCTCCTCCGGCTTCCCGAAGCCGTGCTCGCCCTCGATCTGGATGTGATCGAAGCGATGGCCGAGCGCGAAGCGCTCGACCTTGGCGCGCTGCATGTCGGCGGCGCCGTTGGTCACCAGCGCGAGTTTGATGCCGAGCGCCTTGAACGCATCGATCGCGTCATGCGCGCCGGGGAAGACGAACATCTCCTCCTCGCGATAGGCGGTGAAACGATCGGCGATGCGGTCTGCGAGTTCGTCCGGCAGCGCGCGGTGGCCGGCTGCCGCAAGCTGGGCGAAGCCGCCCCTCACGGTGAGCCGCCGCGCCTCGCCGAGCTTGATCCGCCAGATCGGCTCGGCCGTCGACCAGAACTGCCGTGCAGACGCCAGCAGCGCGCAGTTGCGACCTGGTCCGGTGGCAGCGGCGCGAGCTCGGCCGCGAATTCGGCGGTGATCGTGTTCCAGGCGATCTCGGGGCGTCCATAGGCCGACAGGATGGTGTCATCCATGTCGATCAGCATCGCGCGCGGCAGCTTCATTACGGCCATTTCACCTCCGGCGGCAGCGACGACAGGATCGAATCCACATTGCCGCCGGTCTTCAGGCCGAAGATGGTGCCGCGATCATAGAGCAGGTTGAATTCGACATAGCGCCCGCGGCGGACCAGCTGCTCGTCACGGTCCTCCGCGCTCCAGGCCGCCGCGAAATTGCGCCGCACCAGCTCGGGATAGATTTTCAGGAAGCTGCGCCCGACGTCCTGGGTGAAGGCAAGATCGGCCTCCCAGTCGCCGCTGTCGTGCCAGTCATAGAAGATGCCGCCGATGCCGCGGGCTTCCTTGCGGTGTGGCAGATAGAAGTACTCGTCGCACCACTTCTTGTACTTGTCGTAGTCGGCGACGCCGTTCGGCCCGCTGCACGCCTCCTTCATCGCGGCGTGGAAGGCGAGCGTATCGGGGTCCTCCTGGGTGCGGCGCCGGTTCAGCACCGGCGTCAGATCGGCGCCGCCGCCGAACCATGCCTTGGTGGTGACCACGAAGCGGGTATTCATGTGTACGGCGGGCACGTTCGGATTGCGCAAATGCGCGATCAGCGAAATGCCCGAGGCCCAAAACCTGGGATCGTCGGCGGCGCCCGGAATCTGCGCGCGGAATTCGGGGGCGAATTCGCCATGCACGGTCGAGCAGTGCACGCCGACCTTCTCGAACAGCCGGCCCTTCATGATCGACATCACGCCGCCGCCACCGGGCTTGCCGGTGTGGTCGGTGCGGTCCCAGGGGGTGCGCGCGAACCGGCCGGCATCGCCGGCATAGAGCGTGGAGGGGGCGTCGTCCTCGAGCTTCTCGAAGGCCGCACAGATCTCGTTGCGCAGCGCCTCGAACCAGCCGCGCGCGCGCGCCTTGCGGTCCTCGATGATGGCGGGGTCTGTTGGCAGCATGACTAACCTTGCGGGCCGAAGTAAGTGCAGCTCTCGTTGCAGCTGTCGCGATGAACGCTGACGCGGGTCAGCTTTCCGGCGTGCTGCAAGCGCTCCCAGATGAAACGCGAGAGATTCTCCAGCGTCGGGACACCGATCGCCTCGATCTTGTTGAGGAACTTGTGGTCGAGCGTCTTCTGCACCTCGGCCATGGCGCGATCGAGCAGGCCGAGATCAATCACCATTCCTGTTTTCGGGTCGGGCGTGCCGCGCACCGTGACTTCAGCGCGGAAAGAGTGACCGTGAATCTCCTCGCTGGCGGTGCCAAAGGTCGTTCCGGACAGCGCATGCGCAGCCTCGAACCGAAACGCTTTCGTCAATTCCCACATCTCGTTCAACAATCCAGTTCAGCTAAGGTCGGGTTCATCGAATGCCGAGCGTCTTGTGCGTCTGCACGCTGAGGCGCCATTGCGGGTGCTTCAGGCAGTATGCAATCGCCCGCTCGGTGTTCTCAATCACGTCGGGGCCGTCCATCGGCTGCAGCGAGAAGCGCTCGAAGGAAAGCCCCGCGAAATCCTCCGGTGCGTTCTCCGGCTGCGGATAGACCAGCTTGAGCTCGTGTCCCCTGCGTACCACGAGCTCGGAGGCGGCCTTGGGGCTGACGCAGATCCAGTCGAGCCCACCGGGCGGGGCGATGGTGCCGTTGGTCTCGATCGCGATCGCAAAGCCGTGGCCGTGCAGGGCCTCGATCAGGGCGGTATCGACCTGCAGCAGCGGCTCGCCGCCGGTCAGCACCACGTAGCGGTCGGCCTCGCCGCCGGTCCATTGTGCGGCAATGGTGCCGGCGAGCTCTGCGGCGGTCGCGTAGCGGCCGCCGAGCGTGCCGTCGGTGCCGACGAAATCGGTGTCGCAGAACCGGCAGACTGCGCCGGCGCGGTCCTGTTCGCGGCCGCTCCACAGGTTGCAGCCGGCAAAGCGGCAGAACACGGATGCGCGGCCCGCATGGGCGCCTTCGCCCTGCAGGGTGAGAAAGATCTCCTTGACCGCGTAGCTCACCAAAAATCCCTTAAGTTACCGAACCGGCGCTTCCTGAGCCGGCAAGTCTTGAACCGGTTTGCCGCAGCGCCTCACCGACGGCCATGGCCGCCGTGACCGCCACATTGAGCGAACGCATGGTCGGCCTGATCGGAATCACCAGCCGTGCATCGGCGGCCGCCACCACCGCGTCGGTCACCCCCGCCGTTTCGCGCCCGAACAGCAGGACATCGGAGGGCGCATAGGCGAAATCAAGATAGGATTTCGCTGCCTTGGTCGTGAACAGCACCAGCCGGCATCCGGCCGCGGCCCGCCACTCCTCGAATTTCGACCATGAGTCGTGACGCTTCAACCGCACATGGTCCAGATAGTCCATACCCGCCCGGCGGAAATTCCGGTCGGAGGTGTCGAAACCCGCCGGTTCGATGATATGGGCCGACACGTCCAGACAGGCGCACAGGCGCAGAATCGTCCCGGTATTCTGGGGGATGTCGGGCTGGAACAGCGCGATCTGCATGGTGCGGACGACCTGTGAAATCCGGATGAAATTGTCTCAATAAAACATCGCTCGGCGCGGATTTCGTGCATTGCACGTGTGCGAGCCGATAGCGGGCTTGCGCTCGTCCGGCAAGGGTGCCAATAGAACGATTCTGGACTGCTGTTCCGCCATTTTGGGGTGGGGAATAGCGGTTTTCTGCCGCCGCGGGGGCCGCGGGCGCCGGCAGCCTTTCTTGGGGCGCTTCCCGGCGTCTCTGGGGCGGTTCCACCGGCTGCAGAAAAGAAAGGGCTAGGAATCGTGACGACAGCGTCTTCGGCGGACCATCCGACACGCCGTGATTTTCTCTTTGTTGCAACCGGAGCTGCCGCCGTCGTCGGCGCAGCCGCCACCGTGTGGCCGCTGGTTGCCCAGATGAACCCGGATGCCGCGACGATCGCGGCCGGCGCGCCGATCGAGGTCGATCTGACGCCGATCGCCGAGGGCCAGGACATCAAGGTGTTCTGGCGCGGCAAGCCGATCTACATCAGCCACCGCACCAAGAAGCAGATCGAGGAGGCCCAGAGCGTGGCGCTCTCCAGCCTGCCCGATCCGCAGCCCGACTCGGCCCGCGTCAAGGCCGGCCACGACCAGTGGTTGGTGGTGATCGGCATCTGCACCCATCTCGGCTGTATCCCGATCGCCCATGAGGGCAATTACGACGGCTTCTTCTGCCCCTGCCACGGCTCCCAGTACGACTCCTCCGGTCGTATCCGCCAGGGGCCGGCGCCCGCCAACCTGGCGGTGCCGCCTTACGCCTTCCTTTCCGACACCAAAATCCAGATCGGCTAAGTCCCGGACCCGCCGGGACTTCGGCTTCCCCTTGGACCCATCGCGTCGTTTTTCTTCTTCAGGATCGCATCAATGAGCGGACCATCTGATTTCCAACCGAGCAACCCCGCCTTGAAGTGGATCGAACGGCGCCTTCCGATCTTCGGCCTGATCCACTCCTCCTTCGTGGCCTATCCGACGCCGCGCAACCTGAACTACTGGTGGACCTTCGGCGCCATCCTTTCGATGATGCTGGCGCTGCAGATCCTGACCGGCGTGATCCTGGCGATGCACTACACGCCGCATGCCGATTTCGCCTTCAAATCGGTCGAGCTGATCGTCCGCGACGTCAACTACGGCTGGCTGCTGCGCAACATGCATGCCTGCGGCGCGTCGATGTTCTTCTTCGCCGTCTACATCCACATGTTCCGCGGTCTCTATTACGGGTCGTACAAGGAGCCGCGCGAGGTGCTGTGGATCCTCGGCGTCATCATCTACCTCCTGATGATGGCGACCGGCTTCATGGGCTATGTGCTGCCGTGGGGCCAGATGAGCTTCTGGGGCGCCACCGTCATCACCAATCTGTTCTCGGCCGTGCCGTATTTCGGCGAGAGCATCGTGACCCTGCTGTGGGGCGGCTATTCGGTCGGTAACCCGACGCTGAACCGCTTCTTCTCGCTGCATTACCTGCTGCCGTTCGTGATCGCCGGCGTGGTCGTGCTGCACGTCTGGGCGCTGCACGTCGCGGGTCAGAACAACCCGGCCGGCGTCGAGGCCAAGACCGAGAAGGACACCGTTCCGTTCACGCCCTACGCGACCATCAAGGACGCGTTCGGTGTGTCGTGCTTCCTGATTTTCTTCGCCTGGTTCATCTTCTACATGCCGAACTATCTCGGCGACGCCGACAACTACATCCCGGCGAACCCCGGCGTGACCCCGGCGCACATCGTGCCCGAATGGTACTACCTGCCGTTCTACGCGATCCTGCGTTCGATCCCGAACAAGCTCGCGGGCGTCGTGGCGATGTTCTCGGCGATCATCATCCTGTGCTTCCTGCCCTGGCTCGACAGCGCACGGACCCGGTCGTCGAAATATCGTCCGCTGGCCAAGCAGTTCTTCTGGATCTTCGTGGCGGTCTGCATCCTGCTCGGCTATCTCGGCTCGCAGCCGCCGGAAGGCATCTATGTGATCGCCGGCCGCATCCTGACGGTCTGCTACTTTGCCTACTTCCTGATCGTGCTGCCGCTGCTCGCCCGCATCGAGACGCCGCGTCCGGTGCCGAACTCGATCGCCGAGGACGTGCTGGCCAAGAGCAAGGGCCGCCCGCAGCCGATGGTCTCGACCATGATCGCCATCATGGTTGCAGGCGGGCTCGTCTTCGCCGGCAGCATCCAGAGTGCAAGGGCCGAGGGCGGAGACAAGCCGCCCGCCCAGAAGTGGTCGTTCTCCGGCCCTTTCGGCAAGTATGACCGCGGCTCGTTGCAGCGCGGCCTGAAGGTCTACAAGGAAGTCTGCTCGGCTTGCCACGCGCTGTCCTATGTCGCGTTCCGCAACCTCGCCGATCCCGGCGGCCCCGGCTATTCGCCGGCGCAGGCGGCTGCGTTCGCGTCGGAGTACAAGATCAAGGACGGCCCGAACGACCAGGGCGAGATGTTCGAGCGTCCGGGCCGCACGGCGGATTACTTCCCGCAGCCGTTCCCGAACGAGCAGGCTGCGCGGGCGGCCAATGGCGGCGCGGCGCCGCCCGATCTCTCGCTGATCGCGAAAGCACGTTCCTACGAGCGCGGCTTCCCGCAGTTCGTGATCGACTTCTTCACCCAGTACCAGGAGCAGGGACCCGACTACGTCGATGCCATCCTGCAGGGCTTCGAGGAGAAGGTCCCGGCCGGCGTGACGATTCCGGAAGGCTCGTACTACAACAAGTACTTCCCCGGCCACGCCATCAAGATGCCGAAGCCGCTGTCCGACGGCCAGGTGACCTTCGACGACGGCTCGCCGGCGACGGTCAAGCAATATGCGCATGACGTCACCACCTTCCTGATGTGGGCCGCCGAGCCGCACATGGAGGAGCGCAAGCGGATCGGCATGCAGGTGTTCTTCTTCCTAGTGATCTTCGCGATCCTGATGTACTTCACCAAGCGCAAGGTCTGGGCCGACGCGCACTGATCTGACCTGTTGTCGTGAATTTGAAAAAGCCCCTTCGGGGGCTTTTTTGTTTGGCTCACGTCATTGCGAGCGAAGCGAAGCAATCACCCATCCGCTTGCGGGGACCTGGATTGCTTCGCTGCGCTCGCAATGACGGCAAATCGATTTGCGTCCGTCACCGAGTACGGACAAGATGCCGGCCAATCAGCCGGCTAACATCTGCGGAGGAACTCATGGGTACCAGCATCAGCTTCAAGCGTCCGGACGGCAAGGAAGCTTCGGGCTATCTCGCCAACGCGGCGCGCGGCAATGCGCCGGGCGTGGTCGTGATCCAGGAATGGTGGGGCCTCCAGGACCAGATCAAGGGCATGTGCGACCGCTTCGCGCGGGCCGGTTTCGATGCGCTGGCACCCGATCTCTACAAGGGCAAGGTGGTGCCGTATCACGACACCGACGCAGCCGGCAAAGAGATGAACTCGCTGGACTTCATGGACGCCACCACGCAGACGGTGCGCGGTGCCGCGCAATATCTCGCCAAGAACGGTGCCAAGGTCGGCCTGACCGGCTTCTGCCTCGGTGGCGCGGTGACCATCATCGGCGCCACCAAGATCCCGGAATTGACGGCCGGTGTGGTGTTCTACGGCATTCCGCCGGAGCAGGCCGCCAAGCCGGCGGATGTCAGGATCCCGCTGCAGGGCCATTTTGCCACCAAGGACGATTGGTGCACGCCGGCGCTGGTCGATGGCTTCGAGAAAGCGATGAAGGCCGCCGGCAAATCGCTGGAACTGTTCCGCTATGACGCCGACCACGGCTTCGGCAACGAGCAACGCCTGTCGGTGCACGACCGGCAGTGTGCGGAACTCGCCTGGGACCGGGCGACGGAGTTCTTCAGGAAGCATTTGGGATAACCTGTAGCCCGGATGGAGCGAAGCGTAATCCGGGATGGGTTTCTCCGCGGAGAGGGCGGTCCCGGATTGCGCTGCGCTCCATCCGGGCTTACGCGCTCTCAATTCGTATCGCGCACCCCGTCCCACCACGGGCACGTTCCCGACATCAGCCTGAAATTGCCTTCCAGCACCTGCACCGGCGCGCGCTTGCCCTCGGCGGCGGCGCGCATCCGCATCTCGCGGGCGACGGCGCGGTCCTCCGGCGACAGCCAGACCCGTTCGTGGCCCCACAGGCTCGGACCCTCATGCATCTCGAACGGCGTCCAGGTCTTGGGGTCGATCTCGCGGCCGCCCCAGCCGCATTCGACCATGAAGGCCGACGGTGACTTGGCATAGAACGACGTCATCAAATCGTTGGTGTGGCGGCCGAGCGTGACGTTGACCCGGTCGTCCTGCTGCGCGATGTCGTAGGCTTGGCCGACATCGTCGAGCGAAAACAATTCCACCATCAGATGATGCATGCCGTTGGTGCCGGTCTCGATCAGCGCCAGCGAGTGGTGCCGCGCATTGACGTGGAAGAAATAGGCGCGGAACGGCTTTTCGATGTAGTCGCTGAGGCCGAAGCCGAGCACGTCGACATAGAAGCTCATGACCGGGGCGAGAGTCTCGACCGTCAGCACCGCGTGGCCGAGGCCGAGTGCGCCGGTGCGGAAGCCGGAGATCGAGCGCCCCGGCTTGAACGGCGTGTCGTCGATCTCGGCGCCATGAAACGCCTCGAGGCGGTTGCCGGCCGGATCGCGGAACGAGATCAGCCCGCGCACCCGCCGGCTATCTGCCAGCGCCTGCGGCTCTGAGGTCACGGCAATACCGGCGCGCTCCAGCCGCGCCGCCAGCGCGTCGAGGTCGGCGGCGTCCGCCACCTCCCAGCCGAAGAACCGCGTGCCTTCGCCCTGGGCGCGGTCGATCACGATGCGTTGCTTGCGGTCGTCCATCCGGAAGGCGAGCAGCGAGTTGCCGCGCTCGATGGCCTGTAGCCCGACCAGGCCGGTGCCGAACTGCCGCCAATCGTCCAGCGCGTCGGAGCCGAAGCCGGCATATCCGAGACCCAAAATCGCCATCTGCGTCTCCACCATCTGTCTGTTTTTTGGGCGGGCCGACCGGCCGCTATTTCCGCAAATCCTACGCGGATTCCCGTCCGCTCAAAGCCCCAAGATGCCGCCAAGGGGGCGTCCCGCCTTGGGGCAGGGCTGCCGGGCCATCCCTTGACACGGCCCGCGCCGGGTGGTGTGTAACGGCCATGAGCACCGTCGCCAGTCCATCCCGTCGTTGGTGGCCCACCTTCTCATAGGTGGCCGGTGCGTTTTCATTTTCTCAAAAACGTCGAAGGTCGCCATCGCAGTGCGACGGTCCCCTTCGTTTGTCCTGTGTGGCGCTCTCTTCCCAAGTCTCGTAAGAGGATCACATGAACAGGACAGTCTTCTCCCTGCCGGCTCGAAGCGAATACCTGACCAGCGGCGGCCTGGCGGTCGTGCGGGTGGTTGAGCAGTTCACCGGCGGCGCCAACCGCCTCGACGACTTGATCGCGCTGCTCGACCGCCGCCGCGGCGTGGTGCTGTCCTCGGGCACCACGGTGCCGGGCCGCTACGAGAGCTTTGACCTCGGCTTTGCCGATCCGCCGCTGGTGCTGGAAACCTCCGGCACCGGTTTCTCGTTGCAGGCGCTCAACCCGCGCGGCGAGGTGCTGATCGCCTTCCTCGGCGACGTGCTGCGCGAGCCCTGTGTCGTGATTTCGGAGCGCAGCGCGACGAAGCTCTCCGGTCACATCATCCGTGGCGAAGCTCCGGTCGAGGAAGACCAGCGCACCCGCCGCGCCAGCGTGATGTCGCTGGTGCGCGACATGGTGGCGGCATTCACCTCCAATGCCGATCCGCTGCTCGGCCTGTTCGGTGCCTTCGCCTACGACCTCGTATTCCAGATCGAGGACCTCGTGCAGAAGCGCGCCCGCGAGGCCGACCAGCGCGACATCGTGCTCTACGTGCCGGACCGGCTGTTGGCCTACGACCGCGCCACCGGCCGTGGCGTGGCGCTCAGTTACGAGTTCGCGTGGAAGGGCAAATCCACCGCCGGCCAGTCGCACGAGACCGCGCCGAGCCTCTACGCCAAGACCGGGCGGCAGGGCTTTGCCGATCACGCCCCCGGCGAATACCAGGCGACGGTCGAAGTCGCGCGCGCGGCGTTCGCCCGCGGCGACCTGTTCGAGGCGGTGCCCGGGCAGCTGTTCGCCGAGCCCTGCGAACGCTCGCCGGCGGAAGTGTTCCAGCGGCTCTGCCGCATCAATCCGTCGCCCTATGGCGCGCTGATGAATCTCGGCGACGGCGAATTCCTGGTCTCGGCATCGCCCGAGATGTTCGTGCGCTCCGACGGCCGCCGGGTCGAGACCTGCCCGATCTCGGGCACCATCGCGCGCGGCTCGGATTCGATCGGCGATGCCGAGCAGATCCGCAAGCTCCTGAACTCGGAGAAGGACGAGTTCGAGCTCAACATGTGCACCGACGTCGATCGCAACGACAAGGCGCGGGTCTGCGTGCCCGGCACCATCAAGGTGCTGGCGCGGCGGCAGATCGAGACCTACTCAAAGCTGTTCCACACCGTCGATCACGTCGAGGGCATGCTGCGGCCGGGCTTCGATTCGCTCGACGCCTTCCTGACCCATGCCTGGGCGGTGACGGTGACCGGCGCGCCGAAGCTGTGGGCGATGCAGTTCGTCGAGGATCATGAGCGGTCGCCGCGGCGCTGGTACGCCGGCGCGATCGGCTGCGTCAATTTCGACGGCAGCATCAACACCGGGCTGACCATCCGCACCATCCGCATGAAGGATGGCCTCGCCGAGGTGCGGGTCGGCGCCACCTGCCTGTTCGATTCCGATCCGGCGGCCGAGGACCGCGAGTGCCAGGTCAAGGCGGCGGCGCTGTTCCAGGCGCTGCGCGGCGATCCGCCGAAGCCGCTGTCGGATTTCGCGCCCGACGCCACCGGCTCGGGGAAGAACGTGCTCCTGATCGATCACGACGACAGTTTCGTGCACATGCTGGCGGATTACTTCCGTCAGGTCGGCGCCAACGTCACGGTGGTCCGGCACATCCATGCCCAGGACATGCTCAGGAAGAAGGGCTGGGACCTTTTGGTACTGTCGCCCGGACCGGGCCGCCCCGAGGATTTCGGCATCGCCAAAACCATCGACACCGCGCTGGAAAAGAATCTGCCGATCTTCGGCGTCTGCCTCGGCGTGCAGGCGATCGGCGAGTATTTCGGCGGTGAGCTCGGCCAGCTCGGTCAGCCCGCGCATGGTCGGCCCTCGCGCGTCCAGGTGCGCGGCGGCCGGCTGATGCACAATCTGCCCAATGAGATCGTGATCGGCCGCTACCATTCGCTCTATGTCGAGCGCGACAGCGTGCCCGAGGTGCTGACGGTGACCGCGACCACCGAAGACGGCGTCGCGATGGTGATCGAGCACAAGACCCTGCCGGTCGGCGGCGTGCAATTCCATCCGGAATCGCTGATGTCGCTCGGCAACGAGGTCGGCCTGCGCATTGTCGAGAATGCATTCCGGCTTAATCCGCCGGCCAATTGAGGATTGCGAGACCAATGACCTTCGACCACGACATCAAGGCGACCGTTCGCACCATCCCGGACTACCCGAAGAAAGGCATCCTGTTTCGCGACATCACGACCCTGCTCGCGGATGCCCGCGCCTTCCGCCGGGCGGTCGATGAGCTGGTGCACCCCTGGGCGGGCGCGAAGGTCGACAAGGTCGCGGGCATCGAGGCCCGCGGCTTCATCCTCGGCGGTGCGGTGGCGCATCAGCTCTCCGCCGGCTTCGTGCCGATCCGCAAGAAGGGCAAGCTGCCGCATACCACGGTGCGGATCGCCTATTCGCTGGAATACGGCATCGACGAGATGGAGATGCACGCCGACGCCGTGCAGCCCGGCGAGCGCGTGATCCTGGTCGACGATTTGATCGCGACCGGCGGCACCGCGGAGGGCGCGGTGAAGCTGCTGCGCCAGATCGGCGCCAATGTGGTCGCCGCCTGCTTCATCATCGACCTGCCCGATCTCGGCGGCGCCGCCAAGCTGCGTGCGATGGACGTTCCCGTGCGCACGTTGATGGCGTTCGAGGGGCATTGAGCGCCGCTCCCTCCACTCGTCGTCCCTGTGAACTCAGGGGATCCATAACCACGAATGGTGATTGTGGATCGACGCTGTGGCCCCAGCGTTCGCCAAATGCATAGCGGTGGTTATGCGTCCCGGCCTGCGCCGGGACGACGGCTAGCCCCGCTGCAACAGCACGCTCAATTCGAGATCGCGGAACGTGGTGTAATTCTTCCGGATCCACTGATGCAGCTCGGTCGAGGAATCCTTCTCCTGGCGCAGATAGCCGGTGAAGGAGAAATTCAGCCGGTCGATATAGGTCTTCAGGAACACCGGCAGCGCGCGGAAGCGCAGCACCCGGCTCGCGGTCATGACCGGCGGCAGCTCGCCGCGCACCACGAATTCATTGTCGATGACGACGAGCCCGTTCGGCGGGATCATGCCGGCCAGCGTCTGGTAGCCGCGCACCGAGGCACGGTCAGTGTCGGCGACGTACAGGATGACCGGCGCGACGTGGCGGCGCAGCGCCTCCTTCATCAGCCCGATCTGGTCGCACATTTTGAAGAATTCGTCGAAGGCGTGGTAGCCGAGGTCGATCACCTTGGCGACACCGTCATTGACGATGACGCGGTCCATCAGCTGCATCTTGCCGTAGGTGTCGATCACATCCGCAGTTTCGGTGACCCGCGGCAGATAGTCGAGCAGCGACGGCTCCTTCAGGTTGATGTCGTAGCAGACCACATCGCCGTTCTTGAGCAGCAGGAATTCGCCGAGCAGCCGCGCGATCAGCGTCTTGCCGACCTGCGGGCGGGGCGAGCAGATGATGTAAACGGGCGTGGATGACATCGCCCGCTATATCAGGCCAAATTTTCGTCTAATCCAGCCCCATCGCTGTCCCCGAGGCGCGATTTTTCGCTGCCGGGCACGACTTTTTCGTTGCCCCCGGGCGCGACTTTTCGCTGCCCTGGCAGCGACTATTTTTCGCCCTTGGCCGACTTGGCGCCGACCAGGTCGGTCAGCTTGATCCGGTCGTACTCGCTCCAGACATTGGCGAGCCAGTGCCGGACATAGCCGCGCAGCACGAAGGAGTAGTTGGCGGCGTCGTCGTTGATGCCCTTGTTGGCGACGAATTTCAGGAACGGGACCGAGGAGACCTCGACCTGCTCGTAAGCCATTTCGTTGAGCTTGGGGATCGTGAGGTCGGTCGCATCCTTGATGCGGTGGAAGTAGGAATTGTAGGTCGCCTGGTCCCACTGGAAGAACTGGGTGTCGTTGATGAAGTTCTTCACCAGGAAATACTTCGCGCCGCCCATGAAGCCGGCGGTCTCGGCGATCTCGTCCAGCGAGGCGATCGACGGGCCGAGGATATGGAACACGGCGAAGGTGATCTGGCCGGAGCGTGCCGCGTCGAGGAAGCCGATGTCGCGCAGCGAGGCCAGCGCGGGCGACAGCAGGCCGGCGCGGACGTCGATCACGGTGACCGCGGGCCCCGAGTTCAGCGTATCGAAGATCTTCATCTGGTCCGCGGTCGTCGTCATGTCGACGATCTCGGTGATGTCGGGGTGGAAGCGCTTCAGCGTGCCGCGCGGCGATTCGGTGTCGAACGCCCGGGTCTGCACATTGTTGGCACTGAAATAGTCCAGGAGCGTCCGCGAGACGGTGGTCTTGCCGACCCCGCCCTTGTCAGCGCCCACCACGATCACAACCGGCTTTGCCATGGAAATCCCTTGAAAGCGCGCTCCCGACCGCGATGGCGATCGGCAAGTCCCCACACTGCTTTGGGCGCGAACATGGCAGAAACGAGGGAGAATTCAATTCCTGAAGGTGTCCGCAATCGGTTTGGTGGGGATTTCCTTAATGGACTGAGGTGCCTAGCGTGCAATCAGCGATGCTGGCCCCAAGGTCCTTGAAGCGGTCCCTGAAGCGGCTCGAATGGTCCCTGCGCGGGGCCTGTGCCCGGCAGCGGCGGCGGGGCGTTCGGTTGCGCGGGCGGCACGTCGCCCCACGGGCCATGGGTCACCGGCGGAGGCTGGCCGCCCGGTGCGGACGGTTGGTCCTGTGCCTGCGTCGCGTCCGACGTCTCATCCGGCAGCGCCAGCGGTCCGGGATCGTGGCCGCCGGCATATTTGACCAGGGCATCGACCCGGGACTTCACCGAGGGATGGGTGGCGAACAGGTCGGCAAAGCCCTCGCGCGGGTTGTCGACGCAAAGTTCCATCACGGCCGAGGTGGCGTCCGGTAGCTCGCCACGGTTCTCGATCTTGCGCAGCGCGGAGATCATCGCATCGGGGTTCTTGGTCAGCTCCACCGAGCCGGCATCGGCGAGGAATTCGCGCGACCGCGACAGCGCGAGCTTGACCACCTGCGACAGCAGCCAGGCCAGCACGATCAACGCGACCGCGATGATGATCACGACGATCGCGCCGCCGCCCGAGCCCTTGCTGTCGCGATCCGAGGATGATGACGATCGGGAGGATGACGAGGACGACCAGCCGCCTCCGCCGCCGCTCGAGTTCCACGACAGGTTTGTGAACAGGCGGAAGAACAGCTCGCCGAAGAAGCCGACTACGCCGGCGATGATCACCGCGATCACCATCAGCTGCACGTCGCCGTTCTTGATATGGGTGAGCTCGTGGCCGAGCACGGCCTCGATCTCCTGATCGTTCAGTGCCTTCAACAGCCCGGTGGTGACCGTGATGGCGTATTGCCGCGGGTTCAGCCCGGTCGCGAACGCATTCAGCGCCGGGCTGTCCATCACCTTCAACTTCGGCATCGGGATGCCGCGTGAGATGCAGAGATTTTCCAAGAGATTGTAGAGCCGCGGCTGCTGCTGCCGTGTCACGCTCTCGCCGCCGGTGACGGCGTCGATCATCTTCTGGTGGAAGAAATAGGCGATCACGATCCAGGCCGCCGCCGCGATCGTCGCCCACGGGAACGCCGACATCAGGTCGCGCGAGGCTCGCGCCAGGTAGTAGTCGACCGTGCGGCCGCTATCGATCACCACCTCCGCAACCAGCGCGCCGGCATAGACCAGCACGTAGATCAGCAGGAACAGGCCGGCGAGCAGCAACATCGAACGAAACTTGTTCGATGCGATATGCGTGTAGAGACCATAGGCGGCCATGACGGAGCAGCCTCTCGCCGGCGCGCGTCGCGCCTCAGAACTTCACGCTCGGTGCCGCCTCGACCTCCGTGCGGCTGGCGCCGAGGTCGAAGAAATCCTTGCGGGTGAAACCGAACATGCCGGCGAACAGCGCAGCCGGCATCTGCTGGATGCCCGTGTTGTATTCCTGGACCGCGTTGTTGAAGAAGCGGCGGCTGGCAGCGATCTTGTTCTCGAGATCGGACAGCTCGGAGGCAAGCTGCTGGAAATTGGCGTTGGCCTTGAGGTCCGGATAGGCCTCCGACAGCGCGATCAGCCGGCCGAGCGCGCCGGAGAGCTGGTTCTCGGCCGCCGAGACCTGGGCCGGACCCTGCGCCGAGATCGCCGAATTGCGCGCCTTGATGACGTCGTCGAGCGTACCGCGCTCGTGCGCGGCATAGCCCTTCACGGTCTCGACCAGGTTCGGGATCAAATCGTGGCGCTGCTTGAGCTGCACGTCGATGTCGGCAAAGGCCTGGCTGACCCGCTGACCGAGCGCGACGAGGCGGTTGTAGGCGCCGAACGCAAACAGCACGAGAAGGACGATGACGCCGATAACGATCCAGCTGGTCGACATGACAGGGCAACTCCTGATGGACGAGACGGCGGCACCGTAGCCCAGGATCGGGGCGCAGGGCAGCCCGCCGCGAAAAGGTGGGCAAAGCGTTGGTCGGTGATGGACGCGAACGGGTTCAATACGTCGTCCCGGCGAAGGCCAGGAGGCCATACGCCGCGGCCTGTGGAAAGGGCACAAGCGGCGTCGGCTTTGCTTCACACTCGAGATCGGTGGCTATGGATTCCGGCCTTCGCCGGGACGACCCGCAAGGGGTGTCTCGACCGCATCGCCCCAGCGCCATCTGCGGCCACGGGCGTAATCGGCCTTGGCGCGGCGCGGCACCCTGGTGACGACGACGCCCTCGGGCGTGCAGAGCTTGGCCGCAATCTCGACCTTGCCGACATCCGGCTGCGCCAGGACGCGCGACGGCCTGTTCTCAACGCGCGCGCGGCTCAGCGCGACATAGGCGAAGCGTTCGTCCTCGAACGGGGCGTCGGCGCCCTTGACCTGCCTATGCGCGCGCGAGCGTTGCAGGCGCTGCGAGAAATGGCACCAGTCCGGCGCAACCAGCGGACAGCCGCCGTCATGCGGGCAGGGGGCTGTGACATGCGCGCCGGCGGCGATCAATCGTGCGCGCAGCGCGATAATCCGCGCATAGCCCGCGGGCGTGCCGGGTTCGACGACCAGCAGCGTGTCGCGGGTTTTTGACCACAGCGCATCGGCCAGCGCCGCGCGCTCGGCGTCGCCGAGTTCGCCGATCATGTAGCTGGCAACGACGAGATCGGCGGGCTCGGCCTTGTCGAGCAGGGCGCCAGCCTGGCCGAGTTGGTAGTTGATGTCGTGCAGACGAATGCTGCCGTCAAACAGCCCCTCGGCCAGCCTCCGCAGCGCGCCATTGGCATCGAGAAGGGTGAAGTCCTGCAACGATGGGAACGCCTCCGCAGCCGCCCATGTCGCGGTCCCCGGGCCGGCGCCGACATCAAGCAGACTTGCGGGCGAAAAATCCGGCCTGATCTCGGTCAGCGCATTGAGGCTCGCCACCACGGCGGCATAGGTCGCCGGCATCCGCGCCAGCGCGTAAGCCAGCGCATCGGTCTCGGTCCTGATCGTCGAGGAGCCGCCGCCGTCGCGGTAGGTCTGCGAGATCACCGCGGCGCGGCCGGCGGCGTCGCTGCGCGGCTGGCCTTCGAGGCGCGTGTTGAGGGCCGCCTTCAGTTCAGCAGGCAGGTCAGGTGAGGTCATGGCTCGCCGTCATCTGCACGTCATTCCGGGGCGATGCGCAGCATCGAACCCGGAATCTCGAGATTCCGGATATGGTCCTTCGGACCATTCCGGAATGACGGAATCCAACTTTACGCCACGTTCTGGTCGAGGATATCGACGGCGCCCTGCAGGTCGACCGAGACCAGCTGCGACACGCCGCGCTCGGCCATGGTGACACCGAACAGCCGGTTCATCCGCGCCATCGTGATCGGATTGTGCGTGATGATGATGAAGCGGGTGTCGGTCGAGCCGGTCATTTCGTGCAGCAGGGTGCAGAACCGTTCGACGTTGTGGTCGTCGAGCGGCGCGTCGACTTCGTCCAGCACGCAGATCGGCGACGGGTTGGTGAGGAACACCGCGAAGATCAGCGAGAGCGCGGTCAGCGCCTGCTCGCCGCCCGACAGCAGCGACAGCGTCTGCGGCTTCTTGCCTGGCGGCTTGGCGATGATCTCGAGGCCGGCCTCGAGCGGATCGTCGCTCTCGATCAGGTGCAGCGCGGCTTCGCCGCCGCCGAACAGCTCGGTGAACAGCCGCTTGAAGTGGTTGTTGACGGTCTCGAACGAGGTCAGCAGGCGCTCGCGCGCTTCGCGGTTGAGGCTCTGGATGCCCTGGCGCAGCCGCTTGATCGCCTCGACGAGGTCGTCGCGTTCGGTGGTCAGCGCGGTGTGCTGGGTCTCGACTTCCTTGAGCTCTTCCTCGGCGCGCAAATTGACGGCGCCGAGCCGCTCGCGGTCGCGGCGCAGCTTTTCAAGCTCTTCCTCGACCTGCGCGACCGGCGGCAGCTCCGCGCCGGGCTCGATCTCGGCCATGGCGACGACGGCGCTGGGCTCGACCTCGAGCATGTCGTGGATCTCGCGCTCGATATCGGCGAGGCGGCGGCGGGTGCCTTCCATCCGCTCTTCGGCACGTGCGGTGGCTTCACGGGACGAGGACAGCGCTTCGAGCGTGGCCTTGGCGACGCGATCGGTTTCCGCCATCGCGGCTTCCGCGGTCGCCAGCGCGTCGGCGGCGATGCGGCGATCGCCTTCGGCGTGCTCGATCTCCGAGATCAGCGCGCTGCGCTTCTCGGCGAACACCTCCGGCGCATTGGCCAGTTCCTCGCGCTCGGCCGACACCTCGGCGATGCGCGCCTCGACGGTCTCGACCTGTGAGGCGGCGCTGGTCTTGCGGTTCTGCCACTCATTGCGCTCGGCAACGATCGCCTGCACGCGGCGGTCGGCAAGCTCGGCCTCGCGGGCGAGCGCCTGCGCCTCGGCGCGGACCTGCGCCGCGGCACGGCGCTGGTTGTCGATCTCGGAGCGAACCGCGGCGAGCTGGGCTTCGGTCTCCACGCCCGGCGGCAGTTCGGACAGCGCAGCGACCGCGCTCTCATGCGCGGCTTCGGCCTCGGCGCGATCGGCGGCGACACGGCTGTGCGCCTCGGTCAATGCCGATTTGCGCGCCGAGTGGCGGTTGATCTCGCGCTCGGTCGCGGCATGGCGCTCGCGCGCGGCGTCGGCCTCGCGGCGGGCGGCGCGCACGGCTTCGCGCGCGGCACCCTCGGCGGCGGACGCCGAGCGCAGTGCTTCTTCGGCCGTCTCCAGCGCCTGGCGCTTGGCGGCGGCATCGATGCGGGCCTGTTCCAGCTCATGCTCGATATCGACCAGGCGGGCGCGCTCGGCGAGCCGGCGCGCGGCGCCGGTCGGAGCATGCGCGTCGGCGACAAAGCCGTCCCAGCGCCAGACATCGCCTTCGAGCGACACCAGCCGCTGGCCGGTCTTCAGCTGCGACACCAGGTCTGCGCCGCGTTCCTTGGCCACCACGCCGATCTGGGCCAGGCGGCGCGCCAGCTCCGGCGGCGCCTGGACGTGATCCGCCAGCCGCTCGACACCGTCGGGCAGCGCCGGATCGCCTGCGGTTTCGCCGACATTGGTCCAGCGCATCGGCGCGGAGGAATCCACGGGCGCATCGAGGTCGTCGCCGAGCACGGCGCCGATCGCCTTTTCATAGCCCTTCGCGACCGTGATGCCGTCGATGATCGGCGGCCACAGATTCTTGGTCTCGCTGGTGACCAGCTTGGAGATGGTGCGGGCTTCGGTCTCGAGCCGCTGCACGCGCTTCTCGGCCTCGACCAGCGGATTGCGGGAGGATTCCAGCGTCTGCCGCGCGGCGGCGTGATGCGCCTCGCTCTCCTGCACCGCGGCCTCGGATTCGGCCAGCGTCTGCTGTGCCATGTCCATGGCGGCGGCGAGCGCATCGATGTCGCCGAGATTGCCGGTCTCCTGCGCGAGCTTGGATTCCTCGGCCTGGACGTTGGCGATCTCCTGGTCGAGCCGGGCCAGGCGGTCGCGATGGGTGCGGACGCCGGCTTCGAGCTGATTGCGTTTGGCGGTGAGGTCGGCGAGCTGCGTGGTCAGCTCGGAGAACTGGCGCTCGGTCGCGGCCAGGATCTCCTCGGCCTCGGCGACGCGCTCGTCGACGCCGGACCGCTTCTCGACCCGCGACTTGATCTCTTCCTTCAGCTCGGCGTCTTCGGTGTCGAGCCGCTGCAGCGCGATGTCGGCGTCCGAGGTCTGCTGCTGCTCGCGCGCGATGTCCTGGGCGAACTGGGTCAGGCGGCGATCGAGCTCGCCGACGCGCTCCTTGGCGCGCTGCTCCTCGCGGTCGAGCATCTCGCGCGCATTGGTCAGACGCTGCAGGCCGGCGGCGGCGCGCGCCTCGGCGTCGCGCAGCGCGGGCAGTTCGGTGGCGCGGATCGCCTGGATGCGCGCGGCTTCCGCCTGATGCTGGGTGCGTTCCGCCATCTCGCGCACGGCGAGATCGTGGGTGTGCGCGGCGTCGTTGACGTCGGCATTGGCCTCGATCCAGCGCAGATGGAACAGCATGGCCTCGGACTTGCGTACCTTGGCCGCGACCTCGCGGTAGCGGATCGCCTGGCGCGCCTGCTTCTTCAGGCCTTCCATCTGGCCGGTGAGCTGACCGATCACGTCTTCGACGCGGGTGAGGTTGGTTTCGGCCGCCTTCAGCCGCAGTTCCGCCTCATGGCGGCGGGCATGCAGGCCGGCGACGCCGGCGGCGTCTTCCAGCACGCGGCGGCGCTGCTCCGGCTTGGCCTGGATGATCTCGCCGATCTTGCCCTGGTGAACCAGCGCCGGCGAACGCGCGCCGGTGGCGGCGTCGGCGAACAGGATCTGCACGTCGCGGGCGCGCACATCGCGGCCATTGATGCGGTAGACCGAGCCGGCCTCGCGCTCGATGCGGCGGGAGATTTCCAAGAGCTGGCTGTCGTTGACAGCGGCCGGCGCCGATCGATCGGAATTGTCGATCGTCATCACGACTTCGGCGTGATTGCGCGCCGGGCGATTGCCGGATCCGGCGAAGATCACCGCATCCATGTCGGCGGCGCGCAGCGATTTGTGCGAGGTCTCGCCCATCGCCCAGCGCAGCGCTTCGACGAGATTGGATTTGCCGCAGCCGTTCGGTCCGACGACGCCGGTCAGGCCCGGCTCGATCATGAAATCGGTGGGTTCAACGAAAGACTTGAAACCGTGCAGGCGGAGGCGCGTGAGCTTCATGTACACAAATCTCGTTTGGCCGGGCGCGAATCTCCCTGCCGTGACAATACCATGGATGGCAATGTCGGTGTCTGGGTTGAATAGCTGCGTGCAGCTCTCATGAGCGGCGACAATGGCGATGCCTGTGCGTCAGGGCAACCGCTTGACCAAGCTTTTCCCAAGGGATTTACAAGGGATTTGCAGGGGTTTTGTGGCCTCTGCATGTCCCCGGAGATTCGCAGCACGCGAATCAGGTTTTCAACAACCAAATCATGCGACGGCCGCATGCCGTGACCGCAAGTCATCCACAATTATCGTGCCCGACTCGGAAGCGGGCACGACGTCGTCGGGCATCGAAGATGCGCGATCAGCTCTTCAGCAGCGGATCGATGTGCTTGCTGAACTCCTCGAACGAGGTCTCGCCCTTCAGCATCTCGCCATTGACGAAGAAGGTCGGCGTCGAGTTCACCTTCAGCACGTCGTTGGCGTACTTCTGGTCGGCGGCGATCTTGTCGAGCAGCTTCTGATCCTTCAGGCAGTCCTCGACCTGCTGCTGGCTGAGGCCGGCCTGCTTGCCGATCCGCGTCAGCGTCTCGGTGGTGTTCTTGACCACCCAGTCGTTCTGCTGGCGGAACAGGAGGTCGATCACGGCGAAGAATTTCGGCGCGTCGTCCTTGGCGATGCAGCGCGCCAGCATCGAGCCGGCGGCGGCCTTGATGTCGAGCGGGAATTCGCGGAACACGTAACGGACCTTGCCGCTGTCGATGTAGGTCGACTTGATCTTCGGGAACACGGTCTCGTTGAAATTGGCGCAGTGCGGGCAGGTCATCGAGGCGTATTCGACGATGGTCACCTTGGCGTCCTGCGGGCCGAGGCCCATGTCCGGCAGCGACTGCGGCTTGGCGACCTCGGCTGCGGTCTGCGCGAACGCCTCAGAGATCAGGCGCAGCGGCGACAGCCCGGCGAGGGCGGCAAGCCCGGTCAGCGAGAGAGCGGTGGTGAAAGCGCGGCGCGTGATGATCAAGGTCAGCTCCCGGATTGGCGCATGCACGCCGGAATGAAGGGTCCCGAAAAAAGAAGCCTTCGCTAGCTTGAAACCACCATTGTGGCAATGCCGCGGTCTCGCGGCCGCCCCTACGAAAAGCGTCAATTTCGCTTGATCGTGGCACCCAGCCGGGCCAGCGCCGCGCGCAGATCGGCGTCCTCGACGGCTTCCAGGTTTGTCGCCTCCCGGGCGACGATTTTGGCGTCGGGCGGGCGCGGCCGCGACGGCCGGCTGCGGCGCGACAGCGGGGCCTGGCGGATCGTCAGGCGGCCGACCGCGTGCCAGCCGAAGAAGCGGTTCACCCGCTCCAGGATGACGTCGGAGGAATGCTGGATCTCCAGCGCCATCGGCCCCTCGACCCGCAGCACCAGGGTGGCCGGCTCCTGCGGCTGCCCCTCCACCGGCCGCGGCCACTGGATCTTCATCGGCTCGCAATAGGGCGCGATCCGGTCGCCCGCGATCTCGGCCCAGCGCGTCACCAGTTCGCGCGCGGCAAAGCCCTGCTTGGCATAGGCGTCCTTGAAGACGTCGCTGAGCAGGATCGACAGGGGTTTTGCGCTGATCGGGCCGGGTTTGGACATAAGAGGGGTTATAGCAGCGGTGGCGACGCGGCTGAAACCTCGTTCATCATTGTGGCCGCGCTTCGGTCTGGACAAAGAAAGACGTGGATGCCCGGGTCAAGCCCAGGCATGACGTGCCGGGATTTGCCTTAAGATACGTCCATGAGCTCGCGCGCGGCCGCCAAAACCAAATCGACCGACCAGGAAACCGACCGCCCGGCGCGGCTGCTGGCCTGGTATGACCGGCACCGCCGGCAGCTGCCGTGGCGCGCGGCGGCGGGGGAGCTCGCCGATCCCTACCGCGTGTGGCTGTCGGAGATCATGCTGCAGCAGACCACGGTGCGGGCGGTCGGGCCTTATTTCGAGAAATTCGTGTCGCGCTGGCCCGATGTGACCGCGCTCGGCCGCGCCTCGCTCGACGACGTGCTCAGGATGTGGGCCGGGCTCGGCTATTATTCGCGGGCGCGCAATTTGCACGCCTGCGCGGTCGCGGTGCTGAGCGAGCACGGCGCGGCCTTTCCGGACACCGAGGACGGCCTGCGCGGGCTGCCCGGCATCGGGCCTTATACGGCGGCCGCGATCGCGGCGATCGCTTTCGACCGCCGCACCATGCCGGTCGACGGCAATATCGAGCGCGTGGTCAGCCGGCTCTACGCCATCGAAGAGGCGCTGCCGCAGGCCAAGCCGCTGATCAAGGAGATGGCGGCGACCTTGCTCGGTCCGTCCCGCGCCGGCGACGAGACCTCTCGCGCCGGCGACAGCGCGCAGGCGCTGATGGACCTCGGGGCCACCATCTGCACGCCGAAGAAGCCGGCCTGTGCATTGTGTCCGCTGAATGACGATTGCGCGGCGCGCGTCCGCGGCGATCAGGAGACGTTCCCGCGCAAGGCACCGAAGAAGAGCGGCACCTTGCGCCGCGGCGCCGCCTTCGTGGTGACGCGCGGGCGCGAGCTCCTGGTGCGCTCGCGCCCGGACAAGGGGCTGCTCGGCGGCATGACCGAGGTGCCGGGATCGGAGTGGCTTGCCGGGCAGGAGGATGCCGCCGCGCTGGCGCAGGCGCCGGAACTCAAGGGCGTCACCCGCTGGCACCGCAAGGCGGGCGTCGTGACCCACGTGTTCACGCATTTCCCGCTCGAGCTCGTCGTCTATGCCGCCAGCGTTGCGCCGCGGACCCGCGCGCCGGACGGCATGCGCTGGGTGCCGGTGGCGACGCTCGATGGCGAGGCGTTTCCGAATTTGATGCGCAAGGTGGTCGCCCACGGGCTCAATCTCTAGGAGATGACGACCTGCTGACACCATGCTGGCAGCAGCGCTCGGCTACGACCTCCGGAACAACAGAGGCTCCCATGATCGCAACCGCCCTCGACCGCATCCCGATGCCACCCGTCGCCAGGCTGCTCGGCTGGCGCGTGGTCGATGTGCGTCCGCAGCAGGGTTGGATCAGGATCGTGTTCGATGGCAAGCCGGATTTTTGCAATCCGGCCGGCTTCATCCAGGGCGGCATGCTGTCTTCGATGCTCGACGACACGATGGGCCCGGCGGTGTTCGTGATGACCGAGGGCCGGCTGTTCACCACGACGATCACGATGACCGTGAACTTTCTCGCGCCCGCGAAGCCCGGGCCGATCACCGGCGAGGCGACCGTGACGCAGCTCGGCAAGACCATCGCGTTTGTCGAGGGCCGGCTGACGGCTGAAGATGGCACGCCGCTCGCGACGGCGAGCAGCTGCATCCGCCTGGTTGACGCGTCGCGGGCGCTGCGCTGATGCCTCTTGCGCCCAACCTAACCCGTCATCCTGAGGAGGCCGCAACGCGGCCGTCTCGAAGGGTCGACGGCCCCACTGGTGGCCTTGCATCCTTCGAGACGCGCTACGCGCTCCTCAGGATGACGGGTAGAGAGTTGCGTCAGCCCGCCCGCTGCACGATCGGCGGCTTGGCGTTCAGGCCCTCGACCTGGAAGCCGGCGACGCGCTTGTAGTTGGCGGCGATGTCTTCCAGCTCCTGCTGCGACAGCACCTCGGTGACGACGCCGAAGCCGTCGGGCGCGCGCTCCTCGACCAGTTGCATCACCTGTTCCGGGCCGTTGCGGCGGTTCAGCATCACGAGATCGGTGGTCGCCGGCCGCCGCTCGGCCTCATAGGCGGACAGCGCCGCCTGCGTCGGGCCATGCGCCAAGATCTCGCGCGTCAGCGTGCGCGCATCCAGGATGGCCTGCGAGGCGCCGTTGGAACCGATCGGGTACATCGGGTGCGCGGCATCGCCGATCAGCGTGACGCGGCCGAAGGTCCATTGCGGGATCGGGTCGCGATCGACCAGCGGATATTCATAGGCATGCGGACAGTTCCGGATCAGGCCGGGCACGTCGAGCCAGTCGAAATTCCAGCTCTCGAACCACGGCAGGAACTCGTCGAGCCGGGCGGTGCGGTTATAGTCCTCGCGGCGCCATTGATAGGTCGGCGGCATGTGCCGCTCGGCGACCCAGTTGATGTCGAACTTGCCGTCCGGGCCGGCCTCTTTCGAGATCGGATAGCAGACGAATTTCAGGACCTCGTGGCCGGCCATGATCATCGTGCGGCCGGTCAGGAAGGAGTTCGCCCGCGTGATGCCGCGCCACAGGATGCGGCCGTTCCAGAGCGGCGGCCCCTCCTGCGGATAGAGTTTTTCGCGCACCGCCGAATGGATGCCGTCGGCCGCGACCAGCACCGCGCCGTCATAGCTGCCGGCGGGCCTGCCGGTCGCCTTGTCGATGAACTCGGCGCGGACGCCGTCCGCGGTCTCGGTCCAGCCGGTGAGGTGGTGGCTGGTCAGGATGTTCGCAGCACCCAGCCGTTCGGTCGCGGCATCGAGCAGCAGCTGTTGCAGCCGGCCGCGATGGATCGAGAATTGCGGCCATTTGTAGCCGGCTTCGAGCCCGCGCGGCTCGCTCCAGATCGGCTTGCCGTGCTTGGAGAAATAGGCGAGCTCGCGGGTCCGCACGGCGGATGCGTCGAGCACGTCGTGCAGGCCGAGTTCGATCAATTCGCGCACCGCATGCGGCAGCACGTTGATGCCGACCCCGAGCGGCCGTAGCTCCGGCACGCTTTCGAACACGCGGCAGGGCACGCCGATCTGGTGCAGGCTGAGTGCCAGCGTCAGCCCGCCAATTCCGCCACCTGCAATGAGCACCGTCATGAAAAGCCCCTCTCGATTGGCCATGGTCATCGCATGGCGGCGGTGCCGCGGGCAAGGTCCGGTCCGCGGCACGGTGCGGGGTGGACGGCGAGGGGGGCTGCCGCTAACGTCCGCTGCATCTCATAAAAAGCGAGGGCCGGGTCGCAACGGACCGACAAGGCCCGCAGAGGACATCGACATGTTCAAGCTCTATACCGCCCCCGGCACCTGTGCGCTCGCCTCCCACATCGCGCTGGCTGAGGCCGGTGCGCCCTACACGGTCGAGCGGCTCGATTTCAAGGTCAACCAGCAGAACAGCCCGGAATATCTCAAGATCAATCCGAAGGGCCGCGTGCCGTCGCTGGTGACCGACCGCGGCGTGCTGACCGAAACCCCGGCGATGCTGGCCTACATCGCGCAGACCCATCCGCAGGCGAAGCTCGCGCCGCTCGACGACGCCTTCGAGTTCGCCAGGCTGCAGGCCTTCAATTCCTATCTCTGCTCGACGGTGCATGTCTGCCACGCCCACAAGATGCGCGGCGCGCGCTGGGCGACCCAGGAGACGTCATTCGCCGACATGAAGTCGATGGTCCCGAAGACCATGGGCGCCTGCTTCGACCTGATCGAGCGCGACATGCTCAGGGGACCGTGGGTGATGGGCGAGAACTACACGATCGGCGACGCCTATCTCTACACGCTGACGCTCTGGCTCGACGGCGACGGCGTCGACGTCGCGACCCTGCCCAAGGTGAAGGCGCATCGCGCGGCGATGGAACAGCGGCCTGCGGTGAAGAAGGTGCTGGCCGAGGTGAAGGCGTAAGCGCCAAAAACTCGGTGTCGCAAAAAAATCGGTGTCGTCCCGGCGAAGGCCGCGACCCATAACCACAAATCTCAATTGTGGCGCGACGCTGGGGCCATGGCCCTTCATCTCCAATTCACAACTGTGGTTATGGTCACCGGCTTTCGCCGGGACGACGTGTGGAGAGAGAGCACGCCGTCACGTCCTCTGCGTCTCGAGCTCCCGTCCCGTCTCCAGCATCAGCCTGCGCAGCCAGATCGAGCCCGGATCCATCTGCGCCCGGGTCGGATAGAACATGTGCTGCTCGTCGATCCCGGGATCGAGCGGCGGGGTCACGATCATCAGCGACAATTGCTTCGCCAGCGCCGCGATCAGCCGGCGCGGCACGAAGGCGACGAGGTCGGTGCGCGCGGTGACGTGCAGCGCCTCGATATAGCCCGGCACCACCAGCGCGATCCGCCGTTCGATGCCCTTGGCGCGCAGCCAGGTGTCGATCAGATCCTCGTTGTGGCCGCGGATGATCACGGCGACATGGCGCGCGGCGAGGAATGCTTCGCGCTTCCGCAGCTTCGCCCCGGCGGGGTGGCCGCGCCGCACCGCGAGCGCATCGATGTCGGTGTAGAGCCGCTGGCGGTGAAAGCCCTTGAAGGAGTTGCCGATCGAGATCACGAGATCGATGGTGCGGGCGAAGTCCGGCGTGAAGATCGTGGAGCTCCGCCACGGCACCACGTCGATGGTGACGTGAGGCGCGAGCCGCGTCACCTTCTCCATCAGCGGCGGCATCAACAGCTCGACCGCGAGGTCGGGCATCATCAGGCGGAAATGCCGCTCGCTGCGGGTGGCGTCGAAATCGTCCGCCACGAACAGCGTGCGCACCTGATCGAGCGCCTGTGCCAGCGGCGAGCGCAGCGCCTGCGCCCGCGGCGTCAGCTCCATCCGCGCGCCGTTGCGCACCAGCAAGGGATCGCCGATCAGGTCGCGCAGCCGCTGCAGCGCATGGCTGGTCGCCGGCTGCGACAGATTGAGCCGCAGCGCGGCGCGGCTGACGCTGCCGTCGCGCAGCAGCGCGTCGAGCGCGACCAGCAGATTGAGGTCAAGCGAATTCAAATTCATCAGGTGAATATATATCATATCACCTATCGATTGGAAGAATGGCTGGCTGCACCGCAGGATTGGAAGGCAAGGCGATCTCACGCGAAGCGGACACTGCTTCGCGTGCGGAACGCTGCACGTCAAAGCCAACCCATCGCTAAAGGAGACGCGCCATGAGCGCAGCCGACAACAAGAAACTGGTGCAGGAGATGTTCGTGATCGCGGGCAGCCCCGATCCCGCGGTGCGCGAGAAATCGCTGTTCATGGCAACGCTTGCCGACGACGCGACATGGACCGTGACCGGGCAATATTCCTGGTCGCGCACTTTCACCGGCAAGCCATCGATCATGACCGATCTGCACGGCCATGTCCGCTCCAGGCTGGTCGAGCGCGGCCGCACCGTCGCGCATCGCATCATCGCCGACGGCGACATCGTCGTGGTCGAGGCCAAGGGCAACAACCTCACCAAGGAAGGTCAGCGCTACGACAACGATTATTGCCTGGTGTTCCGCTTCGACGGCGGCAGAATCAAGGAGGTGAGGGAATATTGCGACTCGGTGCTGACCGAGAAGGCCCTCGGTCCGTTTCCTGCCGCTGAGGTTCGCGCCGCGGGTTGAAACACCAATGGCCGCGCTCGCGGCGGCGCTGATCTGGTTCGGGCAATGGCGCGAGGACCGGCGCGCATAGCGGCAACTCGCCACCATGAGCGAGCGCGAACTGCAGGATATCGGCGTCTGCCGTGCCGATATCTGCCATCGTCGCAGTGACGACAAGCGCAGGCCGTACTGGCCGCCATAACAAGAACTCTCGTCAAGATTCCGGGTTCACGCGCGTTGCGCGTGCCCCGGAATGACGACTTGCGTCAGGCCACCTTGTTCTTGAGGTGACCGAACATGATGTCGCGCGCCGCGTCATCCATCTCGGCCTTGAAGGTGTGCTTGTCCTTCAGCGCGAGCGCACGCGCCGCCGCCGGCCGCGCCGAGATCTCGTCGACCAGCCGCTTGACGTTCGGGTATTTGGCGTAGCCTTCCTCGCCGAGGATGAAGGTCGCCATCCGCGCCCAGCCCCAGAACGCCATGTCGACGATGGTGTAGCTGTCGCCGACCATGTAGCGCGATTTGGCCAGGTGATCGTCGAGGATCTTGTAGTGACGATGCGCCTCGTACTGGTAGCGGTTGTTGGCGTAGTCGAGGTCCTTCGGCGCGAAATGCTTGAAATGCACGGCCTGGCCCGAATACGGGCCGAGCCCGGTCGCGATGAACATCAGCCAGGACAGCGTCGCGGCGCGGTTGGCCGGGGTGTTGGCGGGCAGGAACTTGCCGTGCTCCTCGGCGAGGTAGAGCAGGATGGCGTTGCTGTCGAACACCTGCACGCCGTCATCGTCGATCGCCGGCACCTTGCCGTTCGGGTTGACCTTGAGGAATTCCGGCGCGAACTGCTCGCCCTTGCGGGTGTCGACCGGGATCGCCTCGAACGGCAGGCCGGATTCTTCCAGGAACAAGGCGACCTTGGTCGGGTTCGGCGCGCCGTTGAAATAGAATTTGATCATGAAGGGACTCCCTTGATTCTTGTGACCGGCGGGTTCGGGACGCGGCGGGGGGAAGGCCGCACGGCCCCTCATGCGCAAACTTCGCTGCGATGCGCAAGCGACGAGTTTGTGAATCAGGGTCGCGTGGCGCGCTGGTCAGCGGGCCGCGTTCAAGAGGGGGCGTCATCTCTCTATCTGTCATTCCGGGGCGCCGCGAAGCGGCGAGCCCGGAATCCATTAGGCCGCGGAGCTTGCGGCGCAATGGATTCCGGGCTCGCGCTGCGCGCGCCCCGGAATGACAGGGAGAGAGGCGGAAGCGTCGGACAGGTCTCGCTTCCGCCTTCTGTTCGCCGCTAGATCTATCCTGCGGTCGCAATGACGGAGAGATCTCAGCCCACCGCCATCTCGGAGCGGATCTCGGCGCGCAGCTCGTCGATCAGCTTGAGGCCGTTCTTGGTCTCGACGTGCCAGAAGGTCCAGCCGTTGCAGGCGCCGGAGCCTTGGGCCACCGCGCCGATGCGGTGGATCGAGCCGACCTTGTCGCCGAGCATGATGGCGCCGTCGGCGCGCACCAGGGCGCCGTGGCGTTTCTTGGCGTCGACCAGTCTGGCACCGGGTACGATCATGCCGCGCTCGATCAGCTCGGAGAAGGCGACGCGCGGCGCCTCGCGCGCGGTCATGAACGGCGCCAGCGTTGCCTCCGGCAGCGGCTCTATCGCGGCGATGCGGGCTTCGGCGGCGGCGGCATAGGTCCGGTCGCGCTCGAAGCCGATATAATTGCGGCCGAGACGCTTGGCGACGGCGCCGGTGGTGCCGGTGCCGTTGAACGGATCGATCACGAGATCGCCCACCTTCGACGACGACAGTAGCACGCGGGCGAGCAGCTGCTCGGGCTTCTGGGTCGGATGCACTTTCTTGCCGTCATCGCCCTTCAGGCGCTCCTCGCCGGTGCACAGCGGGATCAGCCAGTCGGAGCGCGCCTGGACGTCCTCATTGGAGGCCTTCAGCGCTTCATAATTGAAGGTGTAACCCTTGGCCTTCTCGTCGCGCGCGGCCCAGATCATGGTCTCGTGCGCGTTGGTGAAGCGGCGGCCGCGGAAATTCGGCATCGGATTGGACTTGCGCCATACGATGTCGTTCAGGAGCCAGAAGCCGAGGTCCTGCATGATCGCGCCGACGCGGAAGATATTGTGATAGGAGCCGATCACCCACAGCGTCGCCGACGGCTTCATCACGCGGCGGCAGGCCAAAAGCCAGGCGCGGGTGAAATCGTCATAGGCAGCGAACGAGGAGAACTTGTCCCAATCGTCGTTGACGGCATCGACATGCGATTCGTCGGGACGCTTGAGATCGCCCTTGAGCTGCAGATTGTAGGGAGGATCCGCGAACACCAGGTCGACCGAGCCGGCCTGAAGCTTCGACAACTCGGCCACGCAATCGCCAATGACGATGTGGCTCGACGGGGCACTCTCAAATTTAGTGCGGGGCGCCCTTGCAGACGCCCCGCGACGCGACACTACCATGACTCAAGAACTCTGACTCAGGCGACGCTGTCGGCGACGCGGGACTAAACAACCGACTGGCGTCACATTGACCCGGCAAAGTAAAAATCGACTTAATTGGAAATCTTCATGCAAAAGATTGCAGCATCTTTTGAATGGCGTGGCGCATGGCCGTCGGCGTTGTGCTGCAACATCAGCGCATTCGGCGAAAAGTTTTGCCGATCATCAAACCGGCACGATTCAGCCGGTAGATTCGGCCTCATTCGCAGCCGGTTGCGCCGCGAGCGATGCGCGTCTTCCGGACTAGGCAATTATTGCCGGGCAGGATATTGATTAACAGAATGGAAATTTTAAGTTGGTGTGTCCCACGTTGGGTCGCCGACTGGAATGAAGGGAAACCGCCATGCGCTATGATGATTTCCGCCGCAGCGACGACATCGAAGACCGTCGCGACGACAGCGGCGGAGGCGGAGGTGGCGGCGGATTCGGCATTCCGATGGGCGGCGGAGGCGGCCTCGGCATCGGCACTGTCATTGTGCTCGGCCTGCTTGGCTACGCCTTCGGCATCGATCCGCGCATCCTGATCGGCGGCGCCGAGATTCTCACCGGCGGCGGCCAGGCGCCGACCTATCAGACCGACCGGCAGGCGTCGGGCGGCCAGGTCAAGCGTGGCGCCCCGACCGACGAGATGGGCAGCATGATATCAGGCATCCTGGGTGAGATCGACGATCGCTGGAGCGAGATCTTCCAGGCTTCGGGCCAGAGCTACACCGGTCCGAAGATCGTGCTGTTCCGCAACGCCACCAATGGCGGCCGCTGCGGCATGGCGCAGTCGGCGATGGGGCCGTTCTACTGCCCGCCGGACAAGACCATCTTCCTCGACACCGGCTTCTTCCGCGAGGTCGAGACCCGCTTCCGCGGCTGCTCCGGCAACGCCTGCAAATTCACCGCGGCCTATATCATCGCGCATGAGGCCGGCCATCACATCCAGAACCTGCTCGGCATCATCCCGCGCGTGAACCGGCTGCAGCAGCAGGCCGGCAGCAAGGCCGAAGCCAACGCGTTGCAGGTCAAGGTCGAGCTGCAGGCCGATTGTCTCTCCGGCGTCTGGGTCAACCGCGAGGAGAAGAAGCGGCCGGGCTTCCTCGAGGCCGGCGACATCGACGCCGCGCTGACCACGGCGAACGCGATCGGCGACGATACGCTGCAGCGGCAGGCGACGGGCAGGGTGGTGCCGGATTCCTTCACCCACGGCTCCGCCGCGCAGCGCAAGCAGTGGTTCATGACCGGCTACCAGCAGGGTACCGTGCTGGCCTGCAACACGTTCGGCGGTGGAGTGTAGTCGTTGGGGCGCCCGAAGTATTGACCGTCATGGCCGGGCTTGTCCCGGCCATCCACGTCTTACTTCTGATAGAGTGTGAAGACGTGGATGCCCGGGACAAGCCCGGGCATGACGAGAAGATTAGAGTCATGTCCTCCATCGACGAATCCAAAACCTTCATCCCGCTCAACATCGCGGTGCTGACGATCTCCGACACCCGCTCGCTGGCGGATGACAAGTCGGGCACCACGCTGGCCGACCGGCTCACTGCGGCCGGCCACGCGCTCGCCGCGCGCGAGATCGTCACCGACGACGTCGAGGCGATCCGTGCGGTGATCCGGCGCTGGATCGCGGACCCGGGCGTCGATGCCGTCATTACGACGGGCGGCACCGGCTTCACCGGCCGCGACGTGACGCCGGAGGCGGTCGAGCCGCTGTTCGAGAAGCGGATGGACGGCTTCTCGATCGCCTTCCACATGCTGAGCCACGCCAAGATCGGCGCATCGACGATTCAGAGCCGCGCCACCGCGGGCGTTGCCGGCGCGACCTTCATCTTCTGCCTGCCGGGTTCACCGGGCGCCTGCCGCGACGGCTGGGACGGCATCCTGGCCGCGCAGCTCGACTACCGCACGCGGCCCTGCAATTTCGTCGAGATCATGCCGCGGCTCGATGAGCATCTGCGCCGCCCGAAGGCGAAGGGCGCGAGCGCGTAGTATCGGCTCTATCCACGTCATTCCGGGGCGTGCGAAGCACGAGCCCGGAATCCATTGCGCCGCAGCGTTACGTGGCCGATGGATTCCGGGCTCATCGCTGCGCGATGCCCCGGAATGACGGCAGGGCATGAGGCGAGCCTACAGCTCCAGCTCCCAGGTCTCGCCGAGCAGATCGACACCAAAGCTGTGGTGCTTCTCTTCCCTCACCTTGTGGAATCCGGCGCGGGCGTAGATGCCGCGCGCGGCGACCAGAATGCTCTGGGTCCATAGCGTCATCTTCTTGTAACCCATCTCGCGGGCGGCGCGGATGCATTGCTCGACCAGCGCGCGACCGACGCCAAGTCCGCGCGCCTCCTCCTCGACCAGCAACAGCCGCAGCTTGGCGACCCGGTCGCCGCCATTGACCAGGAAGATCGAGCCGGCCGGCTCGCCATCGACCTCGGCGATCCAGCAATGCTCGCGGGCCGGATCGAACGACCGGATGAATTGCGCGCAGATCTCGGCCACCAGTGCCTCGTAGCTGATGTCCCAGCCATATTCGTCTGCATAGGCGCGTCCCTGCCGCGAAATGACCCAGCCGATGTCGCCGACGCGATGGCTGCGCAGCAGGAAGCCGGCCGGCTTGTTCGCCGGCGGCTCCATCGCGCGCTCGATCGTGCCCATCGCGCGCACCACGGCGGCGCGGCGCTTGCCGTCGATCCGCTTCAACAGAGCGCCGACCTCGCTGCGCGAGCGGCGGTCGAGGTCCGCGGCAGCGGTGCGGCCCTTGGCGGTGAGCGCCACCTGATTGACCCGCCGGTCGGCCCTCGACGGTTTGCGTGTCAAGATCTGACGGCGTTGCAGCGCCGCCAGCATGCGGCTGACGAAGCCGGGATCGAGGTCGAGATCGCGCACCAGATCGGTCGCGATGCAGTCGGGGCGATGCGCGAGCTCGTAGATGATGCGGGCTTCCTGCAGCGTGAACGGGGAATGCAGCAGCTTGGGCTCGATGATGCCGAGCTTGCGGGTATAGAACCGGCTGAAGCCGCGCACCGCGGCGACCTGGCTCGCAAGGGAGCCGTCCTGGGAATTTGATTTCATCAAACAGATTATTTGACGCAATCAAATAAATCGCAAGAGCCGTCCGCGAGGCGCTACGCCACCATGATCCGGCTGCGCAGCATGGTGCGGGAGGAACGGCCGAGCCGGCGCAGCAGCCGCGCCTCGGAGCGGCGGGCATCGGGCCGGTAGCCGCCGATCCGTTCATAATGCTCGCGCGCGATCAGGAGGCCCTGTTCGGCCGAGGGCCCGGTGATCATGCGGGCGACGAATTTGAGGCCGTCGCGCAGGCCGGGGTCGGTGTAGGGCGCGCGGGCGTAGCGGAAGATGCCGGCGCGGTCCTTGCCGCTGGCCGCCACCATCTGGATGAACTGGGTGGTCTCCTCGATCCAGCCGGCATCGAGCACCGCGCCCGGATGCAGGAACATCAGCCAGGGCGAGCGGGCCTGCTTCGCACCGGCGGCCAGCGCCGCGGCGCGCGTGCCCTCGAACCGCAGGAAGCCGCAGCCGGCCACGTCGGCGACGCGCTCCATCACGTCGCTATTGGTGCGGTCGACCAGCAGCACCTCGCGGACGACGCCGGCGGCCGCGCCCGGCACCAGCGCCGCCAATGTGGCGACCGCGGTGCGCTCGATGCCGTCGGTTGGAATGATCACGCTCAGCATGATTTGAGGCTTCGGTGGCTCAAACGGTTCAAGAAACTCCGGCCGTGTTATCACCTTGTCATATTCAAAGCAGCCTGTTCGCTTGCAGAATTTTGCAGCAAGGTTCTGTGGAATTTCTCGATTCATGTTCTTGATTTGTTCTCACGCTGTGCTAGCTTCACAGCATGAGCCGAGCATCCTCTCATGCCCTCAAGCACCCGCCGGTAACGGCGCCCTCCGATAACCCGGCGGGTGCACCTTCACCTGTCCCTGCGCCTTTTCCCGAGCTTGCGGTCGCAATCGAGCGCGAGCGGCGGCGCGGCCGCGGCGCGCAGTCCAACGCCAGCGGACGTTACGAGGCCGAGGCGAGGGTTGCGTTCGACGACGGCTGGCAGAGCCTCGACGACCTGCCACCATTTACCACCAGCGTGGCGCTCGACAGCTCGCGCAAGGTGATCACCCGCAACGACTCGCCCGATATCGGCTTCGACCGCTCGATCAATCCCTATCGTGGCTGCGAGCACGGCTGCGTCTACTGCTTCGCGCGGCCGACCCACGCCTATCTCGGCCTGTCGCCGGGGCTCGACTTCGAGTCGAAGCTGTTTGCCAAGCCGGACGCGCCCGCGCTGCTCGAGAAGGAGCTGGCGGCGCCCGACTATGAGGCGCGGATGATCGCGATCGGCACCAACACCGATCCCTATCAGCCGATCGAGCGCGAGCGGAAAATCATGCGCGGCATCCTCGAGGTGCTGGAGCGCGCCGGGCATCCGGTCGGCATCGTCACCAAGTCGGCGCTGGTGACCCGCGACATCGATATCCTGGCGCGGATGGCCAAGCGCAATCTCGCCAAGGTGGCGCTGTCGGTGACGACGCTCGACCCGAAGCTTGCCCGCACCATGGAGCCGCGTGCCTCGACCCCGCCGAAGCGGCTCGAGGCGATCAAGCGGCTGACGGAGGCCGGCATCCCGACCACGGTGATGGTCGCGCCCGTGATCCCGGCGCTGAACGACTCCGAGATCGAGCGCATCCTCGACGCCGCCGTCCATGCCGGCGCCAAGGAAGCAAGCTACGTGCTGCTGCGGCTGCCGCTCGAGGTCCGCGATCTCTTCCGCGAATGGCTGATGGCCAACTATCCCGACCGCTACCGCCACGTTTTCACGCTGATCCGCGACATGCGCGGCGGCCGCGACTACGACTCGCAATGGGGCACGCGGATGAAGGGCACTGGCCCGATGGCCTGGATGATCGGCCGCCGCTTCGAGATCGCCTGCGAAAAGCTCGGCCTCAACAAGCGGCGCACCAAGCTGACAACCGATCACTTCGCCAAGCCGAAGCGCAACGGGCAGCAGCTCAGTTTGTTCTAGGCGGGCCGCCGTAGCCCGGATGCAGCGCAGCGAAATCCGGGTTCTTATATCGGTGGCGAGTTTTCCCGGATTGCGCTTCGCTGTATCCGGGCTACGAAGATAACAGTGAGTGCAACGATGACTAACGCCCCGACCGCGCGCTTCACCGTCCTCACGCTCGGCGTCAGCGACATGCGCGCCAGCATCGTCTTTTACGAGTCCCTCGGATTCACGAGGAAGATGCGCGCGACCGGCGAGGAGGTGGCCTTCTTCGAGACCGGCGGCAGCGTGCTCGGGCTGTTCCCGTGGCATCTGCTCGCCGCCGACGCCGCACTCCCCGATCAGCCGCGGCCGGTCGCCTTCCGCGGCGTCGCGATCGCCTGGAACTGCAACGACGATGCCGAGGTCGATCGGGTGATGGCGTTCGCGCTGTCGAAAGGCGCCACATTGCTGAAGCCGGCGCAGCCGACCAGCTATGGCGGTTATTGCGGTTATTTCGGCGATCCCGACGGCCACGCCTGGGAAGTGGTGCGCGCGCCGGGCTTCGAGGTTCGCGATGACGGGCTGGTGTCAATTCCGGACTAGCAACGGCCGACTTGAATAGCGGGGACGGGCGGCCGGTTCCCGGTTGCGCCGCGGGGCTTGCTTGATCACGATCCCACGCATGATTCGGGATAAATCCAAAAGCGCATCAAAGACCTCGTCGAAGAAGGCGCCGGCCAAATCGGCCGGGCCGGCCAAGCGCGTCGTCGCGGTGACCCGGCCGACCTTCCGGCGCGAGCGCGCGCTGATCAAGAGCGGCGTCTGGCCGGTCGCCGGCTGCGACGAGGCCGGGCGCGGCCCGCTGGCAGGGCCCGTGGTGGCCGCCGCCGTCGTGCTCGATCCCGCCCGCGTTCCAAAGGGTCTCGACGATTCCAAGCGGCTGACCGCGGAGCGCCGCGAGGAGCTGTTCGAGGAGATCTGCGCCACCGCTGCGTTCTCGGTCGCAGTGGCCTCGCCGGCGCGAATCGACCGCGACAACATCCTGCGCGCTTCGCTGTGGGCGCTGGCGCGCGCGGTGCACGCGCTGCCGGAAATGCCGAAGCACGTCTTCGTCGACGGCCGCGACAAGCTCGCCACGCCCTGCGACTGCGACGCTGTGATCGGCGGCGACGGCATTGTGGCCTCGATCGCGGCCGCCTCGATCATCGCCAAGGTGACGCGCGACCGCCTGATGTGCGCGCTGGCGCTGGATTGTCCCGGTTACGGCTTCGAGCAGCACAAGGGCTATGCGGTCCCCGAGCACCTCGAGGCGCTGGACCGGCTCGGGCCGAGCAGCCATCACCGCAGCTTCTTCGCCCCCGTCGTCGCGGCGCGGCTGAAGCATCTTCCGGTGCCGGGCGAGCCCGACCTGTTCACGGTCGATGCCGAGAGCGAAGCCGTTTCATCCGAAGCGGCGTAAAGGGCGACGGCGCCGATCATCTCCGCTGGTCATCCCCGCGTATGCGGGGATCCAGTATTCCAGAGGCAGTCGTTTTCGATCGAGAGGTCGCGGCGTACTGGATGCCCACTCGCGGGGCATGACGGCTCTGTGTGGCTTTGCACCGCCGACTCATACGGCGCCGGTTGCCTCCACCGCCGTCGCCGTTTATCAAAACCCTCCGGATCAGATGACGCCGCTGACATGGTGGCAGGGGCATTTCAGGCGTTTCATGCGGTTTACCTCCCTGGTTGTCGAACTGATCCGCGCCCGGCCGCGCCTCGTGGTGTGGGTCGTGGTGCTGGTGCAGGCCGCGATCTGGCTGCTGCTGCCGCTGATCTTCTACGGCAGCCCGCCCGGCAATCTCGCCACTATCCTGGCCTTCGGCCGCGAGTATCAGGTCGGCACCGACATGGGGCCGCCGCTGGCATTCTGGCTTGCCGACATCGCCTTCCGTGCCGCCGGCAATCACGTGTTCGGCGTCTATCTGTTGGCGCAAGTCTGCGAGATCGCCACCTTCATCGCCTTTTATAGGCTGGCGCGCGCCATCGTCGGCGGCCCGCAGGGCGTGCTGGCGGTCTTGCTGTCGATGACGGTGGTGGTGTTCTCCTCGCCGAGCGTCGAGTTCGGCCCGCTGATCCTGGCGCGTCCGCTGTGGGCGCTGCTGCTGCTGCATTCCTGGCAGTTGATCGGGCAGAACCGGCGCAGCGCCTGGTTCGCCTGGTCGATCGATTGCGGCCTGCTGCTGCTGACGACGCCGGCGGCGATCGGCATGATCCTGCTCGTGGTCGGCTTTGCGCTGGCGACCGAGCGCGGGCGGCGCACGCTGCGCGCGGTCGATCCGCTCTATGCGCTCTTGGTCGTCATCGTGCTGGCGCTGCCCTATCTGATCTGGCTGGTCCGCGCCGATGCGCTCGCGCTGCCGGCCTTGCCCGGGATCGCCGATCTCAGGGAGCGCGCGCTGCGCTGGGGCGTCGTGCTCGGCGGGCTGATCGTGGCGACGGCCGCGATCGCGGTGCTGGCGATCCTCAATTCGCGCTGGTTCGCCCGCGCCAACGAGGATGCGCCGATCATCTACCGTCCGCGGGTCAGTCCGCTGGCGCAGCAATTCGTCTATTTCTTCGCGTTCGCGCCGGCGATTTTGAGCAGCTTCGTCTCCGGCCTGTTCGATCTCGACCGCACCTTCGGCGGCGCTGGCGTCGCGCTGTTGATGGCGGGGCTCGCCGCCGTCGTCGCGACCGGTGACCTGATCCCGCTCAGGCGGCAGCGGCTGTTGCGTTCGGTGTGGGCCTTCGCGGTCGCGGCGCCCGCCGCCGCCGCGCTGGCGGCGGCGTTGTTCCTGCCGTGGATCAGCACCACGGAGGCGCCGACCTCGCTGCCGGCAGCCGCGATCGGCCGCTTCTTCGACGACAGCTATGAGCGCCGCACCAACCAGCGCCTGCGCGCGGTCGCCGGCGATCCCGAGATCGCCAGCCTGATCGCGATGAACGGCCGCCGTCCGCATCTCTTGCTCGACGCCGCGCCGCAGCGGACGCCCTGGCTGTCGATCGCGAAGTTCAACGAGACCGGCGGCGTCGTGGTCTGGCGCGCGCAGGACACCGCCGGCACGCCGCCGCCCGAACTCGCACAGCGCTTCCCCGGCCTCGTGCCGGAAGTGCCGCGCGCGTTCGACCGCCTGGTCAATGGCCGGCAGCCGGTGCTGCGGATCGGCTGGGCGATCGTGCGGCCGAAGGGGTGAGGTTGATGTGAAGCCGTAGCCCGGATGAAGCGAAGCGAAGTCCGGGGCCACTTCCTCAACCTGCGCTGTCAGACCCGGATTGCGCTGCGCTCCATCCGGGCTACGAAGCTACAAGCTACGCCGTCGCCTGTTGCAACGCCTTCGCGATCGCGCGCAGATCCTGCCACGACAGCCGCTTGTATGACGGCGAGCGCAACAGATAGGCTGGATGGAAGGTCGCGACGGCGCGGATCGTGCGGGTGCCGGTGTCGTAATCGATCCATTTGCCGCGGGTGCGCATGATGCCTTCGCGGGTGCCGAGCAGCGCCTGCGTCGAGGGATTGCCGAGCGTCACCAGCACGTCGGGATTGACCAGCTCGATATGGCGCTGGATGAAGGGCAGGCACACCTGCGTTTCCTGCGGCGTCGGCGTCCGGTTGCCCGGCGGCCGCCACGGGATCACGTTGGCGATGTAGGCCTTGCTGCGATCGAGCCCGATCGCGGCGATCATGCGGTCGAGCAGCTTGCCGGAGCGGCCGACGAACGGCAGCCCCTCGATGTCTTCGTCGCGTCCCGGCGCCTCGCCGACGAACATCACCCGCGCTTGCGGATTGCCATCGGCGAACACCAGCCTGGTCGCGGTGTGCTTCAGCGCGCAGCCGTCGAACGTCTCCATCAGCGTGCGCAAAGCTTCGAGCGTCGGCGCGGAGCGTGCGGCCTCGCGCGCCGAGGCGACCGCAGCCTCCGGCGCCACGGTGATTTCGCTGCGCGGAACGGAAGGCATCGGCGGCGGACGCAGCGGGTTGAGCGCCACCGGCCGCGGCGCGGCGGGCGCGGGAACTGGCTCGACCTCCTCCAGCCGGTTGATCGGCGCATCGCCGAGCGCGCAATCGACCCCGGCCTCGAGGTAAAAGGCCAGCAATTGCTGCAGTGTAGGGGAGGGCTCGGGCATCATGATGGGGACAATTTAGAGCATGGACGGGAAAAGTGGAGGCTCGATTTCGGAAAAGTCCATGCCCCTGCGTCCTCGGAGCCGCGCGAAACCTTGCCAAGCGCAATTCCATGGTTGTCCTTCCCCGAAAAATCGGAAACAACGACCCTGAAAAGCTTAGAAGCGTTCTCATTGGGCTGAGATCAAAGATCATGAGTGCTGAAGACCTAAATGCCGAAGGCCTGCCTCCGCGTGAGTCTATGGAATTCGACGTCGTCATCGTCGGCGCCGGCCCGTCGGGCCTGTCGGCCGCGATCCGGCTCAAGCAGCTCAATCCGGAGCTCTCGGTTGTCGTGGTGGAGAAGGGCTCCGAAGTCGGCGCGCACATCCTCTCCGGTGCGGTGATCGATCCGTCCGGGCTCGACAAGCTGGTGCCGGACTGGCGCGAGGATGCCGATTGTCCGCTGAAGACGCAGGTCACGAGCGACCGCTTCTACTGGGCGACGTCGCAAGGCTGGTTCCGCATCCCGAACTTCATCATGCCGCCGTTGATGCACAATCATCACAACTACATCGGCTCGCTCGGCAATGTCTGCCGCTGGCTGGCGCCGAAGGCGGAAGCGCTCGGCGTCGAGATCTATCCTGGCTTTGCGGCGGCCGAAGTGCTTTATGACGACAAGGGCGCGGTGCGCGGGATTGCGACCGGCGACATGGGCATCGCCAAGGACGGCAGCCACAAGGATTCCTACACCCGCGGCATGGAGCTGCTCGGCAAGTACACGCTGTTCGCCGAGGGCGCGCGCGGCTCGCTGTCCAAGCAGCTGATCGCCAAGTTCAAGCTCGACGCCAACTCCGAGCCGCCGAAATTCGGCATCGGCCTCAAGGAGGTCTGGCAGATCGATCCGGCGAAGCACAAGAAGGGCCGGGTGCAGCACACGCTCGGCTGGCCGCTGAACGACAAGACCGGCGGCGGCTCGTTCCTCTATCATTACGACGACAACCGCGTCGCGGTCGGCTTCGTCGTCCATCTGAACTACAACGATCCCTATCTGTCGCCGTTCGACGAATTCCAGCGGATGAAGACCCATCCCGATATCCGCGAGCTGTTCGAGGGCGGCAAGCGGCTCGCCTACGGCGCGCGCGCCATCACCGAGGGCGGCTACCAGTCGGTGCCGCGGCTGACCTTCCCGGGCGGCGCGCTGATCGGCTGCGCCGCGGGCTTCGTCAACGTGCCGCGCATCAAGGGCGTCCACAATGCGATGGGCTCCGGCATGCTCGCCGCCGAGCATGTCGCCGCCGCGCTCGGCGCCGGCCGTGCCAATGACGAAGTCGTCGAATACGAGAACGCCTGGCGTTCGTCTTCGATCGGCACGGACCTGTTCAAGGTCCGCAACGCCAAGCCGCTGCTGTCGAAGTTCGGCAATCTGCTCGGCATGGCGCTGTCCGGCTTCGACATGTGGTGCAACACGCTCGGCTTCTCGCTGTTCGGCACCCAGTCGCACGCCAAGCCGGACCGCAAGACGCTCGATCCGTCGAAGCAGCACCAGCCGATTGCCTATCCGAAGCCGGACGGCAAAATCACGTTCGACAAGCTGTCGTCGGTGTTCCTGTCCAACACCAACCATGAGGAGGACCAGCCGGTCCATCTCAAGGTTGCCGACATGAACCTGCAGAAGACCTCGGAGCACGACGTGTTCGCCGGTCCCTCCAACCGCTATTGCCCGGCCGGCGTCTACGAATGGGTCGAGGAATCCTCAGGTCCGCGCTTCCAGATCAACGCCCAGAATTGCGTCCACTGCAAAACCTGCGACGTGAAGGATCCCAACGGCAACATCACCTGGGTTCCTCCGGAGGGCGGCGGCGGCCCGAACTACGAGGCGATGTAAGATGTAAGGTGAGGGGTGGGCGAAGGCGGCCGACCACATTTGCGTGAGACCACAGCATGGGCCGCCGCAACCGCGGCACGGCCCGCTCTCGGGTCGAGCGGCCGGATTGCACCGTTCGGTACAATAGGAGCGGCGGAACACCGGCCGGTGGGCGCCGTATCCGCTGCTTTTTGCTTCTGCACGCGAATATGCGCGGCCCGGTCACGATACCGCCATAGTGGGAGCGTCTTGCGGGGGCTGGCCGGATCGGCGGGTCTAAAGGCCTAATCTGCCAAATGATTCGTCATGGGCGCCCGTTGAGCTTTCCTTGGGGCGATCCTTGCGGATAAACGCCAAAAGCGGCATTGTCGCCCCCGCCGTGATGCCGCCGCTTGGGTTCGCATTTTGAGACTGATCGCAAGATCTTGGCCGTAAAATCCATCTTGGCGTAAACCCCTGGAGCAAGGCGACCGTGATGCTGTCCACCCGATTCCACCGCCTGACGATTGCCGTTCTCGCTGCCGCGGCGCTTGCCGTGCCTGCGCAGCTCGCAGCGCAAACGCCGGACCATCCGACCGACAATACCGCGCAATTCCCCTCCAAGACCGACCTGAAGTCGCTGACAACAGCCGGCAGCTATCTGGCCGCCCGCCACGCCAGCGTCGAGCGCGATGCGTCCTCGGCCGCGGCATTCTACCGCTCGGCGCTGCGGACCGACCCGAAGAATTCCGAGCTGCTCGACCGCGCCTTCATCTCCTCGCTCGCCGACGGCGACATCGAGGAGGCGGTCAAGCTCGCCGACCGCATCCTGACCCAGGACAAGTCCAACCGCGTCGCCCGCCTCGTGGTCGGCGTGCGCGACCTCAAGCTGAAGAAATACGCCGCCGCGCAGTCCAACATCAACCAGTCGGTGCGCGGTCCGATCACCGACCTGGTGGCGACGCTGCTGTCGGCCTGGGCGGCCTATGGCGCCGGCGACAGCAAGGGCGCGGTCGCCTCGATCGACAAGCTGACCGGGCCGGAATGGTATCCGATCTTCAAGGATCTGCATGCCGGCATGATCTACGAACTGTCCGGCAAGGAGAAGGACGCCGGCGCCCGCTTCGAGAAGGTCTACAAGCTCGACGATTCGATGCTACGCACGGTCGACGAATATGCGCGCTGGACCTCGCGCAACAAGGATGCCGCCGCCGCGACCGCGATGTACGAGGCGTTCGACAAGAAGCTGCCGCGCCATCCGCTGGTGCTTGAGGGCATCAAGGAGACCAAGGCCGGCAAGAAGCTGCCGCCGCTGGTCGACAGCCCGCAGGCCGGCGCCGCCGAGGCGCTGTACGGCATCGGCGCGACGCTGACTCGCCGCGGCGGCGAGGACCTCGCGCTGGTCTATCTGCAACTCGCGCTCTATCTGCAGCCGAACCATCCGCTGGCGCTGCTCTCGCTCGCCGATCTCTACGAGTCGGTGAAGAAGCCGCAGATGGCGATCAAGGTCTATGAGCGGATGCCGGCGTCCTCGCCGCTGAAGCGCAACGCGCAGATCCAGCTCGCGACCAATCTCGACGCCGCCGACCGCAGCGACGAGGCGATCAAGATCCTGAAGGAAGTCACCGCGGATCAGCCGAAGGACGTCGAGGCGATCCTGGCGCTCGGCAATATCGAGCGCGGCCGCAAGAAGTTCGCCGACTGCGCCACCACCTATTCGCAGGCGATCGATGCGCTGCCGGCCGGCAACGGCGACAAGAATGCCTGGGTCACCTATTACTACCGCGGCATCTGCGAGGAGCGCTCCAAGCAGTGGAACAAGGCCGAAGCCGACATGCGCAAGGCGCTCGAGCTGCAGCCCGAGCAGCCGCATGTGCTGAACTATCTCGGCTATTCCTGGATCGACCAGGGCATCAACCTCGACGAAGGCATGAAGATGATCAAGCGTGCCGTCGATCAGCGCCCTGACGACGGTTACATCGTCGACTCCCTCGGCTGGGCCTATTACCGGATCGGCAATTACGACGAGGCGGTGAAGAACCTCGAGCGCGCGATCGACCTGAAGCCGGAAGATCCGACCATCAACGACCATCTCGGCGATGCCTATTGGCGCGTCGGCCGCACGCTGGAAGCCAAGTTCCAGTGGGCGCACGCCCGCGACCTCAAGCCCGAGCCGGAAGAGCTGCCGAAGATCCAGGCCAAGATCGACAACGGCTTGCCGGATGATACCTCGAACGCCGCCGCGGCCGACAAGAAGAAGGACGACGACGGAAAGGGCGGCTAGACCCGGCGCTTGCGGCAAATTCGGTGTCGTCCCTGCGAAAGCAGGGACCCATAACCATCGATGATTATTGTTGCAAGCTACCCGAACGACGAATCCCGATCGCAACATCCGCCGCGGAGTATCGGTCCCTGCTCCCGTGCGCAATTGCGCACGAGGCAGGGACGACGGCGGCGGATGCGGCGCTTGATCCGGCATACTCCCGGAATTTCCATCCAAACAAAGGGATAGGATCGTGCGGCGATTTACGCTAATCGCTCACGATCATTGTTTTTTAGGGGTTACTCGCCGTGCCGGCGCTGATTGAAGAAGGGCGTGCCAAGGTCAACCTGACGCTCAGGGTTGTCGGACGGCGCGTCGACGGGTTTCACGACCTGGAGAGCGTCGTCGCGTTTGCCGATTGCGCCGATCGTCTGACGCTGGAGCCGGGGCCCGAATTGTCGCTGTCGATGTCGGGGCCGCTGGCCGATGCCTGCGGCGATACCTCGGACAATCTGGTGCTCAAGGCGGCGCGGCTGCTCGGCGAGCGCGTCGTCGATCTCGAGGTCGGCCACTTCACCCTGGAGAAGGTGCTGCCGGTTGCGGCCGGCATCGGCGGCGGCTCGGCGGATGCCGCGGCCGCGCTGCGGCTTTTGGCACGGCTCAACGAGCTTGCGCTCGACGACAGCAGGATCATGGAGGTCGCGCTGGCGACCGGCGCCGACGTGCCCGTGTGCGTCGCCTCGCGCGCCTGCGACATGACCGGCGTCGGCGAAGGCCTGCTGCCGCTCGATCTGCCGACAATGCCCGCCGTGCTGGTCAATCCGCGCGTGCCGGTTGCGACCAAGGATGTCTTCAACGCGCTCGGCCTGCGCCATGGCGAGCTCCTGATCGGCGCCACCGATGTCGTGATGCAGGCGCCGGACTGGCCGGCGGCCGGCCGCGCGGTCGACGACTGGATTGCGGCACTGTCGCGCGGCACCAACGATCTCGAAGGCCCCGCCGCGCGCATCGAGCCCGTCATCAGCGACGTCTTGTCCGCGCTGCGTGCGACCACGGGCGTCCGCCTGGTGCGGATGTCGGGCTCAGGCGCGACCTGCTTTGCCGTGTTCGCCAGCGATGCAGACGCGCAGGCCGCCGGCGAGAAGCTCCGCGCCGAGCATCCGGGCTGGTGGGTGCATGCGGGCTCGCTGAGCTAGCGCTGCTTGCTCTCTGTCATCCCCCGGTGCACGATCGCGCACCTGAGGGCTCGTGCGCCATCCTCTCCGCGTCATTCCGGGGCGGGCGTCAGCGCGAGCCCGGAATCCATCGGGCCGCAGGTGTTGTGGATCAATGGATTCCCGGTTCGTGCTTCGCACGCCCCGGAATGACGGCAGGGAAAGACTGCGACAAATCACCCCGACGGGCAAAATAGCGCTTCCGTCGTCGGGCAAATCAGATGTTCAATTCCGCCCGTCTCACCCGATCGAGGGGCGCTTCGCGATCGTCACGAACGCGGCGTGAGATGCGGTGGACGCCGATTGCGCAGTCGACGAATGCGCATGAAGCGGACGGCGAAATCGTGCAGGCCTGACGCCCTAGCGGTAGGTGTCTCTTCCGATTGCGCAATGCGCGTTGCGAAGACGGTGACAACAAAGCCAAGTCTCGCCGGGGCGAGCACGTATAAGCCGTAACCCATCGCGCAGGGAAAGCCGGATTGCTCCGGTTACACCTGTGGTCCTACCCCCGAGCTTTCTACCCATCGCTCGGGGCCCATGGGTGCGATCGGCACCCGGCTTTCCCTGCGCCCTCTGAACGAGAGAGGGTGGAAAGAAAGAGCAAAGCTCGGACAAATCATGTCGCGAGAACGCCGAACGATACCCCCACCACTACTGTCATCGCCCCGCTCGCCGCCTCCGCTAAAGCTTCGGCGCGCCACGGACTGCTTGCCTCGTCGAAGCCTTGGCGTAGACGGGACCGGGCGATCCAGTACGCCGCGGCTTCTCGGCTCAAGCACAGCCGTCTCTGGAATACTGGATCACCCGGTCAAGTGTTTAGACCGGACAGATCACTGACAGGTGTTCGGAGACATAGCTGACACGTCAAAATTGGCTGGATTGGTCGATTCGGGAGCCGTCCATGCCGTGGAGCGAGGTGTCAGTGATGGATCAGCGACGAGAGTTTGTGCGGCTTGCTCTGCAGGAAGGCGCGAACCGGCGAGAGCTGTGCCGGCGCTTTGGGATCAGTCCTGATGTCGGCTACAAGTGGCTGAGGCGGTGGCATGCCGGCGATCGGGAACTGGCCAATCAGTCCCGTCGACCGAAGACGATGCCCAAGCGCAGTGCGATCGCGCTGGAGGCGCAGGTGGTGGCGGTCCGCGACAAGCATCCGGCCTGGGGAGCGCGCAAGATCGCCCATTGCCTGAAGCGGGACGGGCAAGCTGTGCCAGTGGCCTCTACGGTGCATCGGATCCTGTGCCGACATGAGCGGATCAAGCCGAGTGAGAAGGCACCGCCCGGTCCGCCAGGCCATCGCTTTGAGAAGGAGGCTCCCAATCAGCTGTGGCAGATGGACTTCAAGGGCCACATGCCTCTCGGCAACGGGACGCGGTGCCATCCGCTGACCATGGTGGACGATCACTCGCGCTATGCTCTGTGCCTGAAGGCATGTGCCAATGAGCAGCGCCCCAACGTGCAGAAGCATCTGACCGATACCTTTCGCCGCTATGGCCTACCGGACGCCTTTTACATCGACAACGGCTCGCCCTGGGGCGATACGTCCGGCGCTCGCTGGACCGCGCTGAAGGTCTGGCTGCTCAAGCTCGGCATCCATGTGGTGCATGCCAGGCCGTGTCACCCGCAGGGCCGCGGCAAGAACGAGCGCTTCCATCGCAGTTTGAAAGCGGAAGTGTTTGCCCTGCGCTCGTTCCGCACTTTGCCGGAAGTCCAGCGTGCCCTGGATAGCTGGCGCACACTCTACAATTTGGAGCGGCCTCACGAGGCGCTCGGCATGGCTGTCCCAGCCGACCGCTACCGGCCGAGTTCTCGCGCCATGCCGAACCGTGTTCCGAAGGTCGAATACGATACCGGAGAGATCGTTCGCATCGTCTCCTCGACACGGAGCTACGTCGCCTTCCGGGGGCAGATGTGGAAAGTCCCGCAAGCCTTCTGCGGCGAGCCTCTTGCGATCAGACCGCTCAACCGCGACGGCAACTACGGAATCTTCTTCGCCAGCTGGCAGGTCGCATCAATCGACTTGACCAATGGCAGACCTGTCAGTGATGTGTCGGAACAGGCGTCAGCCATGTCTCCGGTCTAAACATCAAGCCGGGTGATGACACCGATGTTCCATATCTTCATCCGCATCGTCTGCCCGGCGCAGGCCGCGACAGCAGTGGGTGTGGCGGCATCGGGGCATCGCCAGAACGATATCGCAATTTGCGGCCATCCCACCTCAACGCCGGGCAGCCTTGCACCCCCGGTTGCTTGGCAAGCCATACCCCGTTTGCCATAACGGGTTGAAACAACAACGTTGCGCGTGCGGGGCCGTTCGGAGACCGCCGGCAGCCAAAGAGCCGGGAGGATGCCATGGCCAATATCCGAGTTCTCGCCACCGATCTGGAGTTTCCCGAAGGTCCCGTCGTGATGCCCGACGGCTCGGTCGTGCTGGTTGAAATCCGCGGCCAGCGGCTGACCCGGGTCTATCCCGACGGGCGCAAGGAGATCGTCGCCAAGGTGCCGGGCGGTCCGAACGGCGCCGCGCTCGGCCCCGACGGCCAGATCTACATCTGCAACAATGGCGGCTTCTCCTGGATCCCGACCAGGAACATGATCATGCCGGGACCGCAGCCGGAGGATTATCTCGGCGGCTCGATCCAGCGCGTCGATCTGCAATCCGGCAAGGTTGAGACTGTCGTCACCAAATGCGGCGAGCATGAGCTGCGCGGGCCGAACGACCTGGTGTTCGACAGGCAGGGCGGCCTGTGGTTCTCCGATCTCGGCAAGCGCCGCGCCCGCGACATGGATGTCGGCGCGTTCTATTACCTGAAGCCCGGCATGAACGAGATCGTCGAGGCTGTGCACGGCATCCTGCCGGCCAACGGCATCGGCCTCTCGCCGGACGAGAAGACCGTCTACATCGCGGAGACGCCGACGGCGCGGCTGTGGGCCTATGAGGTGTCCGAGCCCGGCACCATCAAGCCGCGCGACGTGATCTATCGCGGCGAGCGGGGAAAACCGATCGCCGGCCTCGGCGGCTACCAGATGTTCGACTCGCTCGCGGTCGAAGCCAACGGCAATGTCTGCGTCGCGACCCTGATCTCGGGCTGCATCTCGGTGATCGCGCCCGACGGCACGGTGGTCGAGCAGGTGCCGACCGGCGATCGCGTCACCACCAACATCGCCTTCGGCGGCCCCGACCTGAAGACCGCCTACATCACGCTGTCCGGCAAGGGCGAACTGATCGCGATGGACTGGTCGCGGCCCGGATTGCCGCTGAATTTTCTGAATAAATGACCGCACCCACCGTCATTGCGAGGAGCGAAGCGACGAAGCAATCCATCTATCCCCGTGTGTGGATAGATGGATTGCTTCGCTTCGCTCGCAATGACGATTAGAGTGAGGCCGCTTCCACGTAGAGGATATTCGAATGCCCTGGCTTGAACCGGTCACCCTTCGCGGCGCGCATGCGCGGCTCGAACCGCTGTCGCATGATCACGCCGGCGGCCTGGTCGAGGCCGCGAAGGACGGCGATCTCTCGAAGATCTGGTACACCGCGATTCCGAAGGCGGAGACCATGGGCAGGGAGATCGACCGCCGGCTCGGCTTGCAAGCCGCAGGCACGATGCTGCCGTTCACGGTGTTCGACGCCGAGGGCCGGATCGCCGGCATGACCACCTACATGAACGTCGATACGCCGAACCGCCGCGTCGAGATCGGCTCGACCTGGTACGCCAAGCGTGTGCAGCGCAGCGCGCTCAATACGCAGTGCAAATTGCTGCTGCTGACGCACGCCTTCGAGACGCTCGATTGCATCGCGGTCGAGTTCCGCACGCACTTCTTCAATCACCAGAGCCGGCGCGCCATCGAGCGTCTGGGTGCAAAACAGGACGGCATCCTGCGCAGCCATCAGATCGCGCCCAACGGCACGTTGCGCGACACCGTGGTTTACAGCATCATCGCCAGCGAATGGCCGACGGTGAAGGCGCATCTCAACTATCAACTCAACGAAAAGCCGCGCTGACGGTTTGGTCGGCGCCAGAAAAGAGACGATGGAAACGTTCGATTATGTGATCATCGGCGCAGGCTCCGCCGGGAGCGTGCTGACCAACCGGTTGAGTGAAGACGCGGGCACCAGGGTGTGCGTGCTCGAGGCGGGGCCGAGCGACTGGCATCCCTATATCCATCTGCCGGCCGGCTTCATCAAGACCTTCCACATGAAGAGCGTGAACTGGGCGTACCAGCAGGAGGTGGGTCCCTACACCGGCGGCCGCAGCATCTATGCGCCGCGCGGCAAGACGCTCGGCGGTTCGTCCTCGATCAACGGCCACATCTACAACCGCGGCCAGCGCCAGGATTTCGACACCTGGGCGCAGCTCGGTAATCGCGGCTGGGGCTATCCCGACGTGCTGCCGTATTTTCGGCGGATGGAGAAGCGGATCGGCGAGGGCGACGACACCTACCGTGGTCGGGATGGCAACCTCACCGTCACTACGATGGACTGGCAGGATCCGCTCTGCGAGGCTTTCATGGCAGGCGCGGTGTCGCTCGGCATTCCGCGCAATCCCGATTACAACGGCCAGATCCAGGAGGGCGTGTCGTACTGCCAGCGCACCATCCTGAACGGCCGCAGGGTCAGCGCCGCGACCGCGTTCCTGCATCCGGCACGTCGCCGTCCGAATGTCGACGTGCGCACCCATGCCCATGTCACCGGCATTATCTTCGAAGGCAAGCGCGCGGTCGGCGTGCGCTACAACCGCGGCGGCAAGCACGGCGATCCCCTGGAGATCCGCGCCACCAAGGAGGTCATTCTCTCCGGCGGAGCCTATAACTCGCCGCAGTTGCTGCAGCTCTCCGGCGTCGGCTCGCCCGACCTCCTGAAGTCGCACGGCATCGAGGTGCGCCACGCGCTGCCGGGTGTCGGCGAAGGCTTGCAGGATCACTACGCGCCGCGCTCGGTGGCGCGGGTCAAGAATATCAGGACCATCAACGAGCTTCGCCGCGGCTTCAGCCTGTGGGGCGAGGCGATCAAATGGGCGACGACGCGGCGCGGCCTGCTGTCGCTGTCGCCGACCATGGTCTACTGCTTCTGGCATTCCGGCGAGACCACCGAGAGCTCCGATCTGCAGCTCACCTTCACGCCGGCAAGCTACAAGGAAGGCGTGCAGGGCCAGCTCGAGGACGAGCCCGGCATGACGGTCGCATCATGGCAGCAGCGACCGGAGAGCCGCGGCTATGTCCGCATCCGCTCCGCCGATCCGTTCGCGCCGCCGATCATCCAGACCAACTATCTCGCCGAGGAGATCGACCGCCGCGTCGTGGTCGCCGGCATGAAGCTGGCGCGCCGGCTGCTCGCCTCCGAGCCGCTCTCACCGTATTACGCCTATGAGGATTTTCCGGGCCCGAAGGTGCAAAGCGACGACGAGCTGCTCGCGGCCGCGACCCAGCGCGGCACCACCACCTTCCATCCCGGCTGCACCTGCCGGATGGGCCCCGCCGATGCATCGTGGGCCGTGGTCGACGACCAGCTTCGGGTCCATGGCATGGAGGGCCTGCGCGTGATCGACGCCTCGATCATGCCGCGGATGATCTCCGCCAACCTCAACGCCTCGACCCTGATGATCGCCGACAAGGCCTCCGACATGATCCGCGGCAAGACGCCCGAGGCGGCCGCGAAACTGCCGGAGTATGCGTGAGGGAAGAGGTGAGCGCGCGTTTTCGATCAGTGCGCTTTTCTCTATCACCGTCATGCTGAGGAGGCCGCGAAGCGGCCGTCTCGAAGCATCGACGGCCCGACTGGGGCCGTGCATCCTTCGAGGCTCGCTGCGCGAGCGCCTCAGGATGACGGGACCAGCAAAGGCAGCTCAGCCGTAGACGAACGCCTTGTCCGCAAGGTCGATCGCGGGGAATTCGTCCTTCTCGGCCCAGTAGTCCTGGTTGTGCTGCCACTCCGGCTTGTCGCCGCGCTTCGGCAACAGGTGCATGCCGCGCATCATGTAGCCGGGGTTGAAGTTCTCCGGATCGATCCACGGCAGCAGCGGCATGTTGTGGTCTTCGGGACGCAGCTCGGGCGTCACTTTCTTGGCGCCGGTCGCCTTCATGTGCTTGAGCATGCGGCAGACGAAGTCGGCGACCAGATCGACCCGCAGGGTCCAGCTGGCGCGGAAATAGCCGAACACCCAGACGAGGTTCGGCACGCCGGTGAACATCATGCCGCGATAGGTCACGGTGTCCTTGAAGTCGAGCGGCTTGCCGTCGATCTCGAAGTCGATGCCGCCATTGGCGGAGAGATGGAAGCCGGTCGCGGTGATGATGATGTCGGCCTCGAGCTGCTTGCCGGACTTGAGCAGGATGCCCGTCTCGGTGAAGCGGTCGATCTCGTCGGTGACGACGGAGGCCTTGCCGCCCTTGATGGCCTGGAACAGGTCGGCATCCGGAACGAACGCGATGCGCTGCCGCCACGGCCGGTAGCTCGGCGTGAAATGGGTAGCGATGTCGTAGTCCTTGCCGAGCACGGCTTCGACCGCGGCCAGCAGGTCCTTCTTGGCGCCCTCGGGGTCGGCAAAGGTCCGCTTGGTGAACGCATCCTGCTCGAACAGGATCTTGCGGCGGGTGATCTCGTGGATCCAGTGCTCGTCGACCTGCAGCCTGCGCAATTCCTCGGCGATCTCGATCGCGTTGCGGCCGGTGCGGAAATAGGTCGGCGAGCGTTGCAGCATGGTGACATGGCCGGCGTCCTTGGCCATCGCCGGGATCAGGGTCGCAGCCGTGGCGCCGGAGCCGATCACGACCACGCGCTTGCCCTTATAGTCGAGGTCGTCGGGCCAGGTCTGCGGATGCACGACCGTGCCCTTGAACTTCGCCATGTCGGTCCATTCGGGCGTATAGCCGGCGTCGTGGCGATAGTAGCCCTGGCACATCCAGAAGAAGTTGGTGGTGAAGCGCAGCTGCTCGCCGGTGTCGATCCGTGTCGCGTCGATGGTCCAGAGATTGGTCTCGTTCGACCATCTCGCCGCGGTGATGGTGTGGCGATAGCGGATGTGGCGGCCGAGATCGTTCTCGTCGATCACCTCGCCCATGTATTTCAGGATCTCTTCAGCGCTGGCGATCGGCGCGCTGGTCCACGGCTTGAAGCGATAGCCGAAGGTGTGCAGGTCGCTGTCGGAGCGGATGCCGGGATAGCGGTGGGTCGACCAGGTGCCGCCGAAGGTCTTCTGCGTCTCCAACACCACGAAGCTGGTGCCCGGGGTTTGCGTGGTGAGGTGGTAGGCAGCGCCGACGCCGGAGATGCCGGCCCCTGCAATCAGGACATCGAAATGCTCTGTGGTGACCGGCTCGGCGGCGCGGATCTGGCTTTGGACGTTCATCTTCCCTGGTCTTCTTGTTGGTTGGCTTGTTCGTTGGGCGCTGGAAGCAAAACGCCGGAGCCATCGCCCCGGCGTCTGCCGATCTCGAAACTAGACTTCGCGGCGGCTGAGGAAGGCCAGCCGCTCGAACAGATGCACGTCCTGCTCGTTCTTCAGCAGCGCGCCGTGCAGCGGCGGGATCAGCTTGCGCGGATCGCGCTCCCTGAGCATCTCGGGCGTGATGTCCTCGTTCAAGAGCAGCTTGAGCCAGTCGAGCAGCTCGGAGGTCGAGGGCTTCTTCTTCAGCCCCGGCACCTCCCGGACCTCGAAGAAGATCCGCAGCGCCTCTTCCACCAGCCGCTTCTTGATGCCGGGGAAGTGCACGTCGACGATCTTGCCCATGGTGTCGGCATCGGGGAACTTGATGTAGTGGAAGAAGCAGCGGCGCAGGAAGGCGTCCGGCAGCTCCTTCTCGTTGTTCGACGTGATCATCACGATCGGGCGCAGCTTCGCCTTGATGGTCTCGCCGGTCTCGTAGACGTGGAACTCCATGCGGTCGAGTTCGAGCAGGAGGTCGTTGGGGAATTCGATGTCGGCCTTGTCGATCTCGTCGATCAGCAACACCGGGCGTTTCTCGTGGGTGAAGGCCTCCCACAGCTTGCCGCGCTTGATGTAGTTCTTGATGTCGGACACGCGCGCGTCGCCGAGCTGGCTGTCGCGCAGCCGCGACACGGCGTCGTATTCGTAGAGGCCCTGCTGCGCCTTGGTGGTCGACTTGATGTGCCAGGTCAGAAGTGGCGCGTCGATCGCCTTGGCGACTTCCTCGGCCAGCACGGTCTTGCCGGTGCCGGGCTCGCCCTTCACCAGCAGCGGGCGCTCCAGCACGATGGCGGCATTGACGGCGACCTTGAGGTCATCGGTGGCGACGTAGTCCTTGGTACCCGTGAATTTCATCGATCTCTTTGCCTTGCTTCTTTCGGCGGCGGCCCGCGCCCCCACACGAAACGACCGCTCTCACGGCGGTCGCATGTCCTGTCCAATGTCTTGTCCGGTACAATTCTAGTTGAAAAAGCCGGGCGGTCTAGCGTGGATTCCGCAGCGCAGCGGTGTCGGATCCGGGCTTTCGCATGGAATGTCAGGCGTCATCTTTCCGTGCAGCGGAATGATTGCCGATGCCGCGCGACCGTACGTCCGCCGCCACGGCGGCTGACGCCGGCAGAGGCAACCGGGTGAAAGTGGATGGCTGATCTCGGGATCAAGCACGGCCGGGGGCCCTTGACGCCACCGGCGCCGCGGGCGATCTAGATGGGTATGTTCCTGCAGTTCTTCACATCGCTGCGCGACGCCCAGGTCCCCGTGACGCTACGGGAATATCTGACCTTGATGGAAGCGCTTGACGCCGATCTCGCCGAACAGACCGTCGAGAACTTCTACTATTTGTCGCGCGCCGCCCTGGTGAAGGACGAGCGCAATCTCGACAAGTTCGACCGCGTGTTCGGCACCGTGTTCAAGGGACTCGAGAGCCTGCTCGACGCCATGGGCAAGGCGGAGATTCCCGAGGAGTGGCTGAAGAAACTCGCCGAGAAATATCTCACCGAGGAAGAGAAGAAGCAGATCGAGGCCATGGGCTGGGACAAGCTCATGGAGACCTTGAAGAAGCGCCTCGAGGAACAGAAGGGCCGTCACCAGGGCGGCAGCAAATGGATCGGCACCGCCGGCACCTCGCCGTTCGGCGCCCATGGCTACAACCCCGAGGGCGTGCGGATCGGGCAAGAGAAGAACCGCAACAACCGCGCCGTGAAGGTGTGGGACAAGCGCGAGTTCAAGGACCTCGACGGCAATGTCGAACTCGGCATCCGCAACATCAAGGTGGCGCTGCGGCGGCTGCGCAAGTTCGCGCGCACCGGCGCGCCGGACGAACTCGACCTCGACACCACGATCAAGGAGACCGCCAACCACGGCTATCTCGACGTGCACATGCGGCCCGAGCGGCGCAACGCGGTCAAGGTGCTGGTGTTCTTCGATATCGGCGGCTCGATGGATTCGCATATCGAGCAGGTCGAGGAGCTGTTCTCGGCCGCCAAGAGCGAATTCAAGCACATGGAATATTTCTACTTCCACAACTGCCTCTATGAGGGCGTCTGGAAGCAGAACAAGCGGCGCTTCACCGATCGCACGCCGACCTGGGACGTGCTGCACAAGTACCCGCACGACTACAAGGTGGTGTTCGTCGGCGACGCCTCGATGTCGCCCTACGAGATCATGGTGCCCGGCGGCTCGGTCGAGCATGTCAACGAAGAGGCCGGCTCGGTCTGGCTCGACCGCATCATCCGCACCTATCCGCACGCGGTGTGGCTCAATCCGGTGGCGCAGAAGCACTGGGACTATTCGGAATCGACCACCATCATCCGCCGCCTGTTCTCCGAGCGCATGTATCCGATCACGATCGAGGGCCTGGAGAACGCGATGCGGGAGCTGGTTCGCTAGACGGCGCCGGGGCGACGCGAAGCATCGAACCTCAGATGCGCAATTGCGCATCGGGGAATCTCGAGATTCCGGATCGGCCGCTTCGCGTCTGTCCGGAATGACGGTGGCGAAAGACAAAGAAGGGAGAGCTGCATGCCCCAGACCATCCACCGCGGGATCAAGGTGATGATCGACGAGGCCAATGCCGAGATCGAGACCATCAGCGCGACTGACGCGATCACGATGATCGGCAAGAACGACGTCGTGATCGTCGACATCCGCGATCCCCGCGAGATCGAGCGCGACGGCAAGATTCCCGGCGCGTTCTCCTGCACCCGCGGCATGCTGGAGTTCTGGATCGATCCGAACAGCCCCTACGCCAAGCCGATCTTCCAGGAAGACAAGAAGTTCATCTTCCACTGCGCCGGCGGCCTGCGCTCGGCGCTCGCCGCCAAGACCGCAAAGGACATGGGCCTCAAGCCGGTCGCGCATATGGGCGGCGGCTTCGCCGCCTGGCGCGAGGCCGGCGGCCCGATCGAGGCCTGGGAGCCGAAGAAGAGGGGCTGAGGGCGCTGCGCTGTCTTCGATCGTCATTCCGGGGCGCGCGCAGCGCGAACCCGGAATCCAGAGACTGCATTGCGAGATTCCGGGTTCGATGCTGCGCATCACCCCGGAATGACGAAGGAAATATGGAATGACCGCAACCGACGATCCGCTCGTTTCGACCGAATGGCTGGCCGCGCATCTCGGCGATGCCAATGTCAAGGTGCTCGACGCCACCTTCAAGCTGCCCGGCGTGCTGCCGCTGCCGAAGGATGATTATCTCGCCGCGCATCTGCCCGGCGCGGTGTTCTTCGATGTCGACGCGGTGTCGGATCATGCCAATCCGCAGCCGCACATGTTTCCGAGCGCCGAGCAGTTCGGCCGCGACATCGGCGGGCTCGGCATCGGCAATGCCGACACCGTCGTGATCTACGATGCCGGCGGCTGGGTCGCAGCACCTCGCGCCTGGTGGATGTTCCTGTCCTACGGCCATCGCAACGTGCGGATCCTCAACGGCGGCTTGAAGAAGTGGCGCGCCGAGGGCAGGGCGGTCGAAAGCGGTGAAGTGAAGCCGAAGCCCGCAACGTTCAAGGCGAGCTACGATCCGAAGCGCGTGCGCAGCATCGAGCAGATGATCGCCAATGTCGAAAGCCGTGCCGAGCAGGTGGTCGATGCGCGCGCCGCCGAGCGCTTCGAGGGCCGCGCGCCGGAGCCGCGGCCGGGCATCCGTGCCGGCCACATCCCGGGCGCGCGCAACGTGCCCTACAACCAATTGTTCGATGCCGCGACCGGCGAGATGAAGCCGCTCGACGAGTTGCGCCAGTCGTTCAGTGGCGCCGGCGTCAAGCTCGATGCGCCCATCGTGACAAGCTGCGGCTCCGGCGTCTCGGCCGGCGTGCTGACGCTCGCGCTGTACCGGCTCGGCGTCACCGACAGCGCGCTCTATGACGGCTCGTGGTCGGAATGGGGCCAGGCCGGCGGCCCGCCGATCGCGACCGGTCCGGCTTGATAGATATCCTTTACAGCGCGATGAGATGAAGTTGAATCGTCATCGCGCTTCGGCTCCTTGTTTGGGCATGATTTTTTCGGAGAACCGCTTCGCACTTTTCCGGATCATGCCTTAGCGCCGCGTGACCGGCACCAGGGTGGTCTGGCCGAACGGATCGATCTGCTGCTGCATGACCTGCCGAACCGGACGCGCGCGGACAATCCGCCGTCGCTCCTTGCGGTGTGCCGGCTTGCTCGCACTGCGCTCCTGCTTCTTCGTCCCGGCGGCCTTCGGCGCCGTCGGGGTTTCGATCACGACTTCAGGTCCGCCTAGTGTCGCGATCCTTGTTGCTGCCGCGATCGCTTCCGGTGACGGCGGCGGGGCGGGCTCCGCCGCGACCATTGCCGGTGCCGGTGCGGCAGGCGCGGGCTCGCGGGTCGTGGTGGGATCAGCGACGGCAACGACCTTGGGCTCGGTGGACGCTTGTGTCGCTTCGGCGGCAGCGGGCGTCGGCTCCGATGCCGGCGCGGGATCTGGGGTCGGGGTTTGCGCCGTCGTGTCGGCGGATTGAGTTGGCGCGGAGGTCTCCGCAGCTTGGGTTTGGGCCTGGGCCTCCGGCTTCGGCGGGGCGGATGGCACCGGATCGTCCGCCTTCACGGCGGCGACCTGCTCCGCTTGGGCTGGAGGCGCGGCCTCGGCGGGAGTTGCCGGCTCGGCCGCGGCGGGCTCGGGCGCGATCGAAGGTGCCGAAGTATTGGTCACCGCCTTATCCGCAGCGGGCGGATCGACCCGCACCATCGCGAGCACCGGCGGTGCCTCGGATGGCTGCGCGAATTGCGGCTCCGCCGGCGCGCGGCGGGCCGGAATGCTGGCGAATTCCTCATGCGCCGCGCGGAACAGCGCGGCCGCCCCGAGCCCAAACACCAGAAGCGAGATCGCCAGCACGGTCGCAGCGAACAGGAAACGAAGGCCGGGGAGCATGGGCGCGGGTTCCCCCTTCTACGGGAGGGTGCAGATATCAAGGGAACGCGGTGACCACACGAGAAAGCCGGCATCGCGAGCGCGAATCAGGCCGATTCGAGGATATCGCAACGCCCGGCGACTGTTTGTTACAAAATGCGGACGATTGATGACTTTGGCCACGTCGACAGCGTTTGCCGTGCCGTGAGACATCTTTGCAGCAGCGTTGGCCCACATCACAAATGCCCGAAATCGCCCGGGTTTCGCGGATTTGTCTTGAATGCGCCGCTATCTTCCTGCATTGGGCCGTTAACGGTCCGGTGTGGCTTGGGGACTATAACAGAGCAATGATGATCAACCGCATTCTGACGATTTGCGCTGCCGCGGCTCTCGGTGCGGCAGGAACCTCGCTCGCGCATGCGCAGCAGAGTTATCCGGCTCCCCAGGGACAGGTCTATTCGGCCGCGCCGCAGCCCTATCCGCAGGGCAGCATGCCGGATTTCGATGCGATCGACGATGACGACGCGCCGCGCAATTCCGCCGCGCTGCCGCCGCCCGGTCCGGTGATGTCGCCGGACGACCCGCGTTACGGCCGGCCGATGAATGCGCCGCCGGTCTACTCCGAACGTGCGCCGACCGGCCCGGTGATGTCGCCGGACGATCCGCGCTATGGCCGGCCGATGGGACCGCCGCCGGTGATCTATGGCGATCGCGCGCCGGGTGGTCCGCAGCAGGCCTATCGTGACAATGGCGTCCCCGCTGCCGGCGTGTCCTATGGCGACGACCGCGGCGGCATGCGTCCGCCGGAGGGCGTGACCGGAGCCGTGCCGCAGCAGCAGGCGCCGGTCGACGCCAATGGCAAGCCGGTGCAGATCGCAGCGCTGCCGCCGGACGAGCAGCCGGAAGATGGTCCGGCGCAGCTGGCGCCGAACCTGCGTCGCCAGGAAGTGGCATTCGCGACCAAGGAGCCGGCCGGTACCATCGTCGTCGATACGCCGAACACCTACCTCTATTACGTTCTCGGCAATGGCCGGGCGATCCGTTACGGCGTCCGCGTCGGCCGCGATGGCTTCACCTGGACCGGCGTGCAGAAGATCACCCGCAAGGCCGAGTGGCCGGATTGGCATCCGCCGACGGAAATGATCGAGCGCCAGCCCTATCTGCCGCGCTTCATGGCGGGCGGTCCCGGCAACCCGCTCGGTGCCCGCGCGATGTATCTCGGCTCGACCGTGTATCGCATCCACGGCACCAACCAGCCGTCGACCATCGGCAAGTTCGTCTCGTCCGGCTGCATCGGCATGCTGAACGAGGACGTCTCGGACCTGTTCGAACGCGCCAAGGTCGGCACCCGCGTGGTCGTGCTGCCGGGCGGCCCGCCGCCGGGAACGACGACCGCTTCCGCGGCGCCGCCGCCGAATCCGATGGCGCCGGCTCAGGCCGCGCCGCTGCCCGGCGCGCAGCCGACCTCGGTGCAGCCGCTGCCCGCGCCGGTCACGGTGCGCTAGGCCAACCGGCGACTCTTCGGAAAAGGCGCGCGAACAGCGCGCCTTTTTTGTTGCAACAAGCCGGTCTGTTTCGACGTTGCCGCCATGAGGCAATGCGATGCATGAATCCCGCCTGACCTATCCGCCGTTGAACACGCCGAAGCCGGTCGCTGACGACGTATGGATCGTCGACGGCCCGGTGATCCGGTTCGGTCCGCGCGGGCTCAGGATGCCGTTTCCGACGCGTGCAACAATCCTGCGGCTGCCAGGCGCACGGCTCTTCATTCACTCGCCGACCCCATTGGCGGACGAACTCAAGACCGAGATCGCGCGCCTCGGCGTGCCGAGCTGGATCATCGGGCCGAACCGCCTGCATTATTGGTGGATCCCGGACTGGCATGCGGCCTATCCCGACGCGCGCGTCTTCCTCGCGCCGGGAATTGCGCAGCAGGCCGGCGGCCGGCTTGCTTTTGATGGCGAGTCGCTCGAAGCACGGTCGGGATACCCGTGGGATGAATGGATCGCGACGCTTCCGGTGGCCGGGAGCTACATGACGGAAACCGTGTTCTTCCATCTGAAGTCACGGACATTGCTGCTAACCGATTTGATCGAGAATTTCGAGGCCGACCGCATTCGTTCGCCATTGATGCGGTTGCTGATCCGGATCGGCGGCGTGCGCGATCCGGACGGCAGCACGCCACGCGACATGCGGTTGACGTTTGCGCGCGACCGCGTCGCGCTGAAGGCCGCCGTCGCCTGCATGATCGAATGGAATCCGGAGCGGATCATCCTCGCCCACGGGCGCTGGTATGATCGGAACGCGCGCGCGGAGCTCGAACGCGCGTTCCGTTGGCTCGGCTAGAGCATGATCGGGAAAACTGTGAAGCGGTTTTCCGAAGCGATCATGCTCCACCAAAAATGCGTCAGACGAGCCGCCGCGGCGGCTCGCCGCCTTTGGTGAAGGCATCGATGCACGCGACCATCTGCTGATAGTGCGCTTGCAGGCTCTCGCGCGTCGCGTAGCCGAGATGCGGCGTGATCACGACATTGTCGAGCTTGCGCAGCGGATGATCCGACGGCAGCGGCTCGACCGCAAACACGTCGATGCCGGCGCCGGCGATCTTCTTCTCGCGCAGCGCCGTGAGCAGGGCGTCCTCGTCGACGATCGGCCCGCGCGCGGTGTTGACCAGATAGGCCGACGGCTTCATGCGGGCGAGATCGGCGGCGCCGACCAGTCCGCGCGAACGCGGGCTCAGCACGACATGGATGGTGATGATGTCCGATGTCGCGAACAGCTCATCCTTGCCGGCGCAGCCGACGCCGGCCTCCCTGCACTTTTCCGGTGTAAGGTTGGGGCTCCAGGCGATCACGTTCATGCCGAACACCTTGGCCATGCCGGCGACCTTGCTGCCGAGCTTGCCGAGGCCGACGATGCCGAGCGTCTTGCCCTCGATCTCGGTGCCGGCAAAGCTCTGCCAGGCTTCGCCGGCGTGCATGCGCGCATTCTCGCGGCCGATGCCGCGGGTCAATTCCAGGATCAGGCCCATGGTCAGCGGCGCGGTCGGATCGCGGCCATATTGGGTGCCGCACAGCACCACCTGGTTAGCCTTGGCGGCCTCCATGTCGATCGCGGCGTTGCGCATGCCCGAGGTGATCAGGAGCTTCAGCTGAGGCAGTGCATCGAACAGGCTCTTCGGGAACGCCGTACGCTCGCGCATCGCGCAGATGATCTCGAAATCCTTCAACTTCGCCGCCGCCTCAGCCTCGCTCGCGAACGGCTTGTCGAACACGGTCACCTCGACGCGGTCCTTGATCGCCGGCCAGTCGGCCAGCGAAAGCGCGATGTCGAAATAGTCGTCGAGGATTGCACAGCGGAGCCGCGTCATCGGAAAGGTCCATTCAGGGTGAGGGCGACGGCGGGAAATCGACCGTCGGGATACCCGTCATGGTCGCGCGCAATCGGCAGGCGCGCAAGCGGCCGCGCTTTCACATCGGGGCGATTGTCACGCCGGCCGGGACGGCTGCTGTGCCTTGGCGGTGCGGATATCGGCGAGCATCGACCGGACCGCCGGCGACAGCGCCATCTGCTTGGCGCGGCAGGCCGGACCCGGGCCGCGCATATAGTGCAGTTCCGGACGGTAGGGATTGAAAGCCTTGGCGACGAAGGCCCGCCAGAAGGTGCGGAATTCGGCGAACAGCGTCGCCTCGCCTTTGATCGCCGGACGCGAAAGGGGGGCTGAAATGATGGTAGCCATGGTGCGGCCTCAACTGTTTTGGTCGCGGTTCTGCCGCGAAAATCGCCGTTTTTCGGCGTTGAGAACGAGTTTTGGCCTGATTTATTAAAAGATGGTTTCAATTGTCGTGATTCGGCGCACACATCGCGGCGAACCCGTAGTCACCCGTGATGAATGGATCGAACGTGGTGAACGGATGGAAAACGCCCGCCCTGCGGTTGCGCTTTCAGGGGCCGGCCGTTACATCGGCGGCAGCAAAATTTCCTCCAATTCGGATCAATTCCAGGGACAGCGGATGGCTCGCCAGTTCATCTATTTCATGCAGGGTCTGACCAAGGCGTACCCGACCCGCAAGGTGCTCGATAACATCCATCTGAGCTTCTACCCGGACGCTAAGATCGGCGTGCTCGGCGTCAACGGCTCGGGCAAGTCGACCCTGCTCAAGATCATGGCGGGCCTCGACAAGGAGTATAGCGGCGAGGCCTGGGTCGCCGAGGGTGCCCGCGTCGGCTACCTCGAGCAGGAGCCGCAGCTCGATCCGAGCCTCTCGGTCCGCGAAAACGTCATGCAGGGCGTCGCCAAGCAGAAGGCGATCCTCGACCGCTACAACGAGCTCGCGGTCAACTATTCGGACGAGACGGCCGATGAGATGACCAAGTTGCAGGACGAGATCGAGGCGCAGGGCCTGTGGGATCTCGACAGCAAGGTCGACCAGGCGATGGACGCGCTGCGCTGCCCGCCGGACGATGCAGATGTCACCAAGCTGTCGGGCGGTGAGCGCCGCCGCGTCGCGCTGTGCCGCCTGCTTCTCGACCAGCCGGAATTGCTGCTGCTGGACGAACCGACCAACCATCTCGACGCCGAGTCGGTGTCGTGGCTGGAAGGCCATCTGCGCAACTATCCCGGCGCGATCCTGATCGTGACCCACGATCGCTACTTCCTCGACAACGTCACCGGCTGGATCCTCGAGCTCGATCGCGGCCGCGGCATTCCCTACGAGGGCAACTACTCGTCGTGGCTGGTGCAGAAGCAGAAGCGGCTCGAGCAGGAGGGCCGCGAGGAGGCCGCGCACCAGAAGACGCTGGCGCGTGAGCAGGAATGGGTGGCGTCCTCACCGAAGGCGCGCCAGGCCAAGTCGAAGGCGCGCTACCAGCGCTATGAGGAACTGCTCAAGCAGGCGAGCGAGAAGCAGACCCAGACCGCGCAGATCATCATCCCGGTCGCCGAGCGGCTCGGCGCCAACGTGGTCGACTTCGAGGGCCTCAGCAAGGGCTTTGGCGATCGGCTTTTGATCGACGACCTCAGCTTCAAGCTGCCGCCCGGCGGCATCGTCGGCGTGATCGGTGCCAACGGCGCCGGCAAGACCACGCTGTTCAAGATGATCACCAAGCAGGAGACGCCCGACAAGGGCACCATCACGGTCGGCGAGACCGTGCATCTCGGCTACGTCGACCAGTCGCGCGACGCGCTCGACGGCAAGAAGACGGTGTGGGAGGAGATATCCGGCGGCAACGAGTTGATCCTGCTCGGCAAGAAGGAAGTCAATTCGCGCGGCTATTGCTCGTCGTTCAACTTCAAGGGCGCCGACCAGCAGAAGAAGGTCGGTGCGTTGTCGGGCGGTGAGCGCAACCGCGTGCATCTCGCCAAGATGCTGAAGTCCGGCGCCAACGTGCTGCTGCTCGACGAACCGACCAACGACCTCGACGTCGACACGCTGCGCGCGCTGGAAGAGGCGCTGGAGGATTTCGCCGGCTGCGCCGTCATCATCAGCCACGATCGCTGGTTCCTCGACCGCATCGCGACCCACATCCTGGCCTTCGAAGGCGACAGCCATGTCGAATGGTTCGAGGGCAACTTCCAGGATTACGAAAAGGACAAGATGCGCCGGCTCGGCCAGGACAGCATCATCCCGCACCGCGTGAAGTACAAGAAGCTGACGCGGTGATTTGATTGCGCGCCCGGACGCGGCCCATCGCGCCGCGTTCGAACGCCGCTTCATTTGCAGGATCGTGACGGGATCGCGGCGCAATCTGCGGCCAGTTGTCGCTTTTCAAGCGCGTGGGAATGCGTAGATAGAGCGCTTCCGCAAATCGAATCCTGCGAGCACTCCAATATGTCCGCTATTTCCGAGGCGCGCGCCCCCGCGAAGGGCCGGTCGCTGCGTCCCGTTCCCATGCTGATCTTCGGATCGCGCTGGCTGCAATTGCCGCTCTATGTCGGCCTGATCATCGCCCAGGGCGTCTATGTCGTGCTGTTCCTGAAGGAGCTGTGGCACCTGTTCGCCCATGCCTTTGATTTCAGCGAGCAGCAGATCATGCTGGCGGTGCTCGGCCTGATCGACGTCGTGATGATCTCGAACCTGCTGGTGATGGTGATCGTCGGCGGCTACGAGACCTTCGTGTCGCGGCTCAATCTGCAGGGACATCCGGACGAGCCGGAATGGCTCAGCCACGTCAACGCCAGCGTGCTGAAGATCAAGCTGGCGATGGCGATCATCGGCATCTCCTCGATCCATCTGCTGCGCACCTTCATCGAGGCCGGCGCGCTGTCGTCCGGCAAGGGCAACTACACCGAGACCGGCGTGATGTGGCAGACCATCATCCACTGCGTCTTCATCCTGTCCGCCATCGGCATCGCCATCGTCGACAAGCTCTCGAACGATTCGATCGAGGGCGCCAAGCAGCAGGCCGGGCACTAGCGCGGGATGAGTTTTGACCGAATCGGCTCGGCGGTCTCGGTTCACCTCTCCCAGGGAAGAGGTGAACTTTCGATGCGGTTGCAGCTCAACCCGATTTCATCGCGCTCGAGGGATTGCTCGCGCTGCGTCACCGCGCAGTGCGTGTGCCGAGCGAAGCGGCCGCGGTGATCTTGCCGAGCCATTCCGGAATCTGCGCGGCGCCACGCGGGAATCCGCGTGCCATGGCAAGGACGAACACAGGTTGCCAGACGCCGAACAGCACCAGCCAGCCGAGCAAATCCGGAAGCTTGACGACCGTGCCGTAGACGATCCCTGCAGCGACGGCTGCGATCCAGGTCATGACAATACTGTTGAGCCGCCGGAAGCCGGGATTTGTCAGGATGATGCCAAGAATTGTGATCGCACCGCCAACCGCTCCGCCGACGCCACCGATGACGTAGCCCATGAAAGGATTATTGCTGAGCGTATCTCTGACCTCGGCGGCGGACGTGGTCGTTGTATTGCTGTCGGCAGCGGCGCTCGTGTCGGCAGCGGCAGTGGTGTCGGCAGCACCGGTGGTGTCGGCAGCGGCGGCGGTGGTGGTGGCAACTCTCGAATACTGGCCGAGTGTCTGAAGCGTGACACTGCTGGCATCGAAGGCCGAGATCCACGCCGCGGCGGTCATCGCAATCACGAGTGCCAGCTGGAACCGGTCCTTGATGCCGAAGATGAAATTGCAGGTCGCGACCACGACGCCGAATATGACGCCGGGCAGGATCGTTATTCCGCCGTAGGGCCCGGAATCGACGAACGAAAATCGCAGCAATCCGGTGGCATATTTCACGGCGAGGGTGCAGGCGATGGCGGAAGCCAGCGCCAATGCAATGAACGGCAGACTGGATCGGCCACGCGACAGCGCGCTTTCGGCTGCCAGCATCCGATCCACCGCGGCCCGCGTTTCGGCCGCCGCGCTGCCCTGCGGCTCGAGGATCGTGACCGCCTTGAGATAGGTCGGGACCTGGTCGAGCGGGGTCGGCGCCATCATCACCGGCAGCACGCGATTGCTCGGGTTCGGCCACTTGGTTTTGGCAAAGGCGAGCTCGCTCAAGGTGTAGCGTCCCCTGGTCACCGATGCCGGGCTGATCAGGAACACCATAAAATCGCTGCTTTCGATGGCTTTTTCGACGCGCGCATCGAAGCTGTCGCCCGGCGGAAGATCGTCGTGCGAAAAGAAAACGTCATGGTCGCAATTGCGCAGGGACTGGGCGATGCTGTCCGCCTGCGATTCCAATTCGGAGGGAAATGACAAAAATATGCGCATGGCAAAACTTACCACCCAGAATTGAATTCTGACATTGCTGATTCCACGTTGCAATGCCTGTTTCCGCAAGGTGACATCGATCATGAAATGGCCCGCCACCATTGTCGCATTGGCGCTGCTGTGTGCACCGCTGCAGCGGCCGGCCCACGCCGCCGACGCTGCGTTCACCCAGTTCATCGCCTCGCTGTGGCCGGAGGCCAAGGCGGCAGGCGTGTCGCGCGAGACGTTTGACCGCGAGACGAGCGGGCTTGAGCCCGACTACAAGCTGCCCGACCTGATCCTGCCCGGACGTCCCAAGACCGGCGCGCCGGCGCAGGCCGAGTTCGTGCAGGTGCCGGCCGATTACATCAAGGAAGCCTCGATCGCGCGGCTCGCCGCCGAGGGGCAGCGGCTGCTGCAGAAGTATCGTTCCTCGCTAGACGCGATCGAGAAGCGGTTCGGCGTTCCCCCCACCATCGTGCTGGCGATCTGGGGCCGCGAGACCGATTACGGCCGCTATTCGCTGCCCTACGACACGCTGCGCGTGGTGGCGACGCAGGCCTATGTCGGCCGCCGCAAGGATCAGTACCGCACCGAATTCATCCTCGCGCTGAAGATCCTCGGCGAGGGCGTGGTGACGCGCAAGGAGCTGCGTTCGTCCTGGGCGGGGGCGACCGGCTACACCCAGTTCCTGCCGTCGGAATATTACAAGCACGGCGTCGACCTCGACGGTGACGGCAAGGTCGACATCTGGCATTCGGTGCCGGACGCGCTTGCCTCGGCCGCGCAGCAGCTCGTCAACAAGGGCTGGCAGCCCGGCGTGCGCTGGGCCTACGAGGTCACGGCACCCGCCAATGCCGATTGCACGATCGGCGTGCCCGAAGTGACAAAACCGATCAGCCAGTGGCTGCGGGCGGGCTTCGTGCCGGTGCGCGGGCAAAAGCTCAATGCGACCGAGCAAGCGCAATCGGCCTCGCTGCTGCAGCCGGAGGGCATTTACGGTCCGGCCTTCCTGACCACGCCGAACTACTTCGTGATCAAGGAATACAATTTCTCCGATCTCTACGTGCTGTTCGTCGGCCATCTCGCCGACCGCATGACGAGCCCGCAGCCGTTCGCGACGCCATGGGCGGCGTCGAAGCAGCTGCGCTCCGCCGATGTCGAGGCGATGCAGCAGCAGCTGACGAAGATCGGGCTCTACAAGGACAAGCTCGACGGCAAGGCCGGGATGCAGACCCGCGCGGCGCTCGGCGCCTATCAGAAGCAGGCCGGGCTGAAGGTCGATTGCTGGCCGAGCGAGGCGGTGCTGCGTGCGATGCACGGGCAGCGCTAACCCCGAGGCCTGCACAGTGACGCAAACAAAAACCCGGCCGCAAGGCCGGGTTTTCGAGTGTGATGCTGAAACCGTGTCGGTCGATTAGTCGCAAACCTGGATGCGACGGAAGCGCCAGCCGTAGCCGTCCCAGAAGCGCTCACGCACCCAGCGGCACGGAGCTTCTTCGACGTAGGTCGGGGCCGGTGCAACATAGACCGGAGCCGGGCGAGCGCCGGCGATCGCGCCGCCGAGCAGGGCGCCGCCGATCAGGCCGCCGGCAACGCCGGCCGCGACGGCGCCGCCGTCACCAGCCTTGGCAGCCGGAGCAACCGCCAGCGAACCGGCAATCGTGGTAACGGCGACAAGGGCAGCTAAAGTCTTCTTCATGTCTTTGGCTCTCCTGGAAGGTGGTGGCGTCGTGGTTCGACGCCGGGTTTAGGTGACTCGCACGCTGATCTCGAACTGCTGTCTTGCTAAACAGCGCAGAACAGTCAACCGAAAGTAAACGTCCGCAGGCTCATCGCGCAGAAAAGCGGTTTTTTCTGGCCATCTACAGCCGACGTCCCGGAGAACAGTCGGTTTTCCGGGACGTTTGGTTCGATTTAATCGAGATGAACGCCGATCAATCGCAGACGCGGACGCGGCGCACGCGCCAGGTGTAGCCGTCCCAGAAGCGCTGGCGCTGCCAGAAACAGTCGGGACCATAACCGGGCTCGGCGACATAGGCCGGACCGGGCGCGTAGTAGCCATATCCCGGACCGTAATATCCATTCTGCGAAGCGATTGCGCCACCGACGAGGGCGCCACCGATCAATCCCGCAGCGACGCCAGCGGCGACACCGCGTTGTGCCTGGGCGGGGGCGGGCACCGCCACAGCGGAAACCGCCAGCGTGGCGGCGGCGCAAAGCGCCAGCAATGTCTTCTTCATGACCTCACCTTTCTCACGGGAGCAGGGACAGCGTGCGTTGGCGATCTGTCTCGCCTGAAGGGTTCCATATTCCGCTTGAATGATCAATGAACGACGCTGCCGTATTCGCGTCCAAATGCTTGCAGCTTTTGCAGTATCTTGCAACGCACAGCTGCTTGTGGCGGTCGGGCTGGGGATCGGCCCGGCAGGACCCGCCTGGCGGGTCCGATACTCCCGGAAGTCCGGCCGGTCGATTTAGATTCATTCCAATATGAATCCCGCATCAGTTTGGAATTGCTACAAGAACCGCTTTTTCCTTTTGCATCCCGCGGGGGCCGACAATATCCATATTGGCGAGCATCACCCGTTGGACCCGCCTCCTCTGATGATTGTCTGTTCCTGTAACGTCCTCAGCGACCAAGATGTCCGCAATGCCGTCAATGGCGGCGGGGCCGTGACCCGAAATGCCAAGCAGGTGTATGGCTGCCTCGGCTGCAGTGCCGAATGCGGCCGTTGCGCACGCACCATCAAGGCGATCATCGACGAGGCGCTCGGTCCCTGCGCCAAGGCCTGCTGCTCCGGCTGCCCCCACAGCGGCCATCCGCACGCCGCCAACGAAGACGCCGAGCCCGCCACCGAGTTCGCGCTCGCGGCCTGCTGACGACGCCAAATCCCCCGAATCCGGTTATCCACGCGCTGCTTCCGCGAAGGGTTGCCCTTGCCGGTAATCTGATTTAGAAGCGTTCTAAATTCGGACCGGCCAACGGTGGCCGCGACAGGTGGAGTGGATCATGCAAGGCGACCCGAAGGTCATCGATTATCTGAACAAGGGGCTGCGCAGCGAACTGACCGCCATCAATCAGTACTGGCTGCATTACCGGATGCTCAACAATTGGGGCCTCCTGGAGATGGCCAAGGTCTGGCGCAAGGAATCCATCGAGGAGATGGAGCACGCCGACAAATTCGTCGATCGCATCCTGTTCCTCGACGGCTTCCCGAACCTGCAGGTGCTCGATCCCCTCAAGATCGGCCAGGACGTCAAGGAGATCATTGAGGCTGACCTCGCCGCTGAGATCGGCGCCCGCACGCTCTACCAGGAGGCGGCAACCTACTGCCACGGCGTCAAGGACTATGTCAGCCGCGACCTGTTCGAAGAGCTGATGAAGGACGAGGAACACCACATCGACTTCCTCGAGACCCAGCTCGACCTGATCAAGCGCATCGGTCTCGAACTCTACACCCAGAAGCACGTCGGACATCTGCAAGGCGAGGACCACTGAGCGGCTTGACGCTCGGAGCGTGCCGCTAAAATACAAGGGGCCGTCCTTGCGGGCGGCCTCTTTTGTTTTTCCTGATCCGATGGCGTGGGCGGTCAGTAGCACCGCGTGATGTTGATGGTGCGGTCGCCGCCGCGTCCGGGCACCGTGACGCTCTCGGTGGGACAGCTCGACACATACGGGCGATCCGACGGCACCACGGCGGGCGGATAGCGATGCGCCCAGTCCCAGGGCACGTCCTGGGTGTAGGTGTAACGGACGTCGTTCGAGGCCGGCGCCGGTACCTCGGAGGCGAGGGGGGCGGCGGCCAACGCATCATCGTAATATCCGCCCGTTCCCGGCAACACGATGCCGGGCACCCGCAGATGATGACGAAAGGCGGGATGATGCGCGGAGAATGTGCCGCGCGGCGCCGTGCCGGATCTCGCATAGGTCTCGGTGGAGCAAGCAAGCAGCAGCGCTGCAACGCCGAGGGACGCCGTCAGCGCCCCATATGTTCGATAGGCCATTGTTGGAAGGGGCATGGCACGCACCAACTCGCGGTTACGGAGCATTGTGCGGACGCTAGGCCGGGCCGCGTTGCGCCCGCAAACTCATCCTTAATTATTGGTTAAGAAGTAAGGTTAACAGAGAGTAATTGTCTCAAATTGGCGCGATCACGGCGTGCGGCTTCGCGCGGGCGACGCGCGCCGTTCAGACGGCGTCGGCGGGGACGAAGCAGCTGATGATGACGTTGCCGCGATGGTGCACGTACCACACCACGGCCTCGCCGACCGGATTGCCGCGATCGCGGATGATCGCGCGTTCCGGCACCATCATCCATTCGCCTTCGATCGGCACCCAATAGGCGCCACCCCGTACATCGTAGCTGGTGCGATGGCCGTCGGAAATGTCGCAGCACGGCACGCCGTTCGGCGCCATCACGCTCTTGAACCAGGCGCGGATCTCGGGCGGCACGTTGTCGTATTGGCCGTTGTCGAACGCCAGGGCCGCGCCCGCCAACATGACGAGCGACGCAAGCCCTGCGACATGCGCGAGCCTTCGCATTGCCTTCCTCCGGCGAAAACTTATGCGTGATCCGCGCAACCTGCCGCGCGCGAATCCGATGTTTGCGCGATTAGGCACGAACCGCGCGCGGGATGCATGCTCAAAGAATCGGCGGAACGGCGTTGTGCGTCGTGATGCAGTGCGGGATCGCGGCGATCAGGATGGTTTCTTCGCGCGGATCTTCTTCGCAGGCTTCGCCGCGATATTGTCCCACGCCATTGTGAGCGCGCTGCGCAGCGTGACCTGATCGGCTTTGGCGAGACGGACATTGGTGCTGCCGCTCTTGCCCCACCCGCCCGGCACCGGCCGGAAGATCTCCGGCTCGGCCTCGACCACGACAGCCTGCTGCTCCGGCGTCAGCTTGACCATGCCCCAATCCTTGTCGGGGTAGCCGAGCGTCGCGAAGATACGCTTGCCGACGCGGAAGTCGGCGGTGCCGTGATGCGCGCCTTCGACGACCTCGGGCAGGCTTAGCGCGACCTTGCGAAAGCGAGTTGCGGACATCCCCTGATCCCGCTCGCTACATCGTCCGTTGCGGCGCGGTCTGCAGCAATTCCTGCAATTGCCTGGCATAGAACCTGGCGTCGCCGGTCGTCAGATGACCGCGCGTCTCGGTGCTCGCCGGAATCAGATAGATATTGCCGTTCTTGATCCGCTTCACGGCGGCTTCGGTGACGCCGGTCTCCGGCGGATTGCGCTCGTCGTCGGCCGCATTGATCGCAAGCAGCGTGGCCTCGATCTTCTCCAGTCCGGCGGACGGATCGTAATCGTACGACGCCTCCCATTGGTAGATGTAGTCGTTGGCGTCTGCGGTGACCGGCAGTGCCGGCTGGTCATCGACCATCTTGTCGGCTTGCTGTGCCGACGGCGCCAGCGTCTGGTAGCCGAGCGTGCCGCCGGCGCTGGCGAAGCGATAGGCCGCGATGGCATATTTCATCATCCGTGGCGGGCTGGTGTAGTTGCCGTTGTTGTAGTCGGGATCGTTGCGGATCGTGTCGAGCATGGTCCGGCGCAGGATCCAGTTGCGCGCCGCCATCGCCGTCGGTTGCGAGGCCATCGGCACCAGCACGTCCATCATCTGCGGATATCGCACGCCCCAGATCCAGCTATGCATGCCGCCCATTGAATTGCCGATCACGAGCCGCAGATGCTTGACGCCGAGCCCTTCGGTGACGAGCCGGTACTGCGCGTCGACCATGTCGTTGTAGTCGTATTCCGGAAAGCTGGTCCGCATCGCATCCGACGGCTTCGACGATTTGCCGTGCCCGATGCCGTCGGGGATGATGATGTAGTATTTCGCGGCGTCGAGCGGCTGGCCCGGGCCGAACAACTGGCCGGCAAAGCTCGGCGTCAGCATGCTGGCGGCCGAGCCGCCGGAGCCGTGCAGCACCAGCACCGGCTGCCCGGTCGGCGCGCCGACCGTGGTGTAGTGCAGCCGCAGTTCCGGCATCACCTCGCCGCTGTGAAACTTGAAGTCCTTCGCGATCCACTCGCCATCCTGCGGCGCGGGATAATCTGCAGCCATGGCCGGAACCGACATCGAGACAACAGCGGCAACCAGCGCCGCGCACCAACGGAACATCATGCTTCTTCCCACCCGCGGCGCGTTTGTCCAGCCGCTTCGACGCAGGCCTAGCATGAGGGAAAGCGTTGTCAGAGAGGACGTCGGCGCGGCTGGCGAAGATGTGTCCGGCTAGCCTGCCTTCAGGATCTTGAGCGCATACCAACCCCAATAGACCCGGTGGCGCTGGATCAGGCCGCCCTCGATCTCCATGACCTCGACCAGATCCATCTGGTCGCTGTCCGGAGACTGGCGCGGATATTCCCAGGTGAGAATTTTGCCATCGCTGAAGAAGCCCTGCTTGAAGCGTCGCCGCTGCGGTGGGTTGGTGCGGAACACGCGCGTGATGAACTCGCGCAGCGCCTCGCGGCCCTGGACGATGCCGTCCCTGGTGTGCATCAGATGCTGGACCAGCGGGCTCTCGATGGAGGCATCGGGCGCATAGAGCGCCAGCGCCGCCTCGAGGTCCTTGTTGCCGAGCGCTTCATCCCAAAGCCTGTAGATGCGTTCCGCGTCTTTGTTGCCTGCTGTCATGATTGTTCCCTTGTGTGTCGTCGACTGCCGCCGATTTGACCGGAGAAGGCGGCCGCAACGTTTCAGGAAAATCTGAAATGAGTTTCGCGATGCTGCGAATGCGCGTAGGAGGGTTTCGGCGTGATATGGAGGACGATGCGGTGGGATCATCCCAATCCGTGCAGACCGGATTTTCGCGGATCGCCGAGGCATTGGGCGATCCGGTGCGCGAGGCCATGGTCAGCGCGCTGGCGGACGGCAAGGCGCTGCCCGCCGGCGAGCTTGCCGCGGTCGCCGGCATTTCGCCGCAAGGCGCCAGCGCGCATCTGCAAAAGCTGGTCGACGCGCGGGTGCTGTCGGTGTGGGCCCAGGGCAGGTTCAGATATTACCGGATCAGGGATGACGACGTCGCGGCGCTGATCGAGAACCTGGTCGACCTCGCGGCCAAGGCCACGCCTGGACGCAAGCGTGCGATGCCGGCCGAGCAGCTCAGGCAATCGCGCACCTGCTATCATCACCTCGCGGGTCAGCTCGGCGTGCTGCTGTCGAATGCGCTGATCCGCCGCCGCCTCGTCATCGTCGACGGCCGCGATGGCCGCGTCACCGAACAGGGGCTGGCCTGGTGCCGGGCCGAAGCGATCGATTTCGATCCGGCGCGGCAGCCGCATCTGCGGCTCTGCAACGACTGGACCGAGCGCGTGCCGCATCTCGCCGGTCCGTTTGCCAATGCCGTGCTGGCGCGGCTGGTCGAGATCCGCGGCGTTGCGCCGCATCGGATTCCGCGGGCGCTGCGGATCACCGATCGCGGGCGGGCGTTCTTCGATCGGCTCGGCGTGCAGGTTCCGTTCTGAGCGCGCGTGGATGAGCTAGCGCCCGTCCTCGACTTCGGTTTCCGGGCGGTCGTTGCCGGAGGCGGTTTCGGTCAGCCATTTGCCGTCCGACGTCTCGTACTGGATCGCCTCGGTGCGCCCGGGAACGCGCTGCTCGTTGGCGGCGCGCCGGGCGGCAGCGAGCGCCGCGGCATGGGTTGGAAACGGTTCCGAGAACACCCCGTTGACGGTATAGGCCCAGCCGCCATCGTGCTGGACCACCTTGTAGATCACGTGGCTCATCCGGAACCTCGCTTCCGTCGTGAACGATGAGGCTGCCAGAATAGACCACGATGTCGTATTTTGCAGCAGCCGATCGTCCTTGAGCATGATCCGGAAAAGTGGAGGCCGGTTTTCCGAGAAGATCATGCTCGGATATCGAGACAGACGCCCGCTGCTGCGGGCGAGGGAGACCGACATGTGCCGCAATATCAAGACGCTGTTCAACTTCGAGCCGCCCGCCACCGAGGACGAGATCCACGCCTCGGCGCTGCAATTCGTGCGCAAACTGAGTGGCTTCAACAAGCCGTCGCAGTCCAATGAGGCGGCCTTCAACCTTGCCGTGACCGAGGTCTCGGACGCCGCGCGCAAGCTGCTGATCTCGTTGCAGACCACCGCGCCGGCGCGCGACCGCGAGATCGAGGCGGAGAAGGCGAGGGAGCGTTCGCGCCTGCGGTTCGGCTGAGGCCTGCGGCTTTCCGTGACTCAGGTCACGGTAGGCGCCGCGCTGCCGGGGCATCATGGCCGTTCACCCCGAACCCGGAACAACGCCATGAAGCCTGCCGCCCTGCTCACATTCTGTTCGATGGCGTTCGCCGTGCTCTGGACCTGCGGCATGCTGTGGTCGAGCGGCATGATCGACTTCGCCAACGTCATCATCCTGTCGGCGTGCGGAGCGTTCGCTGGCGTTGCCTGGTTCTACGCGATGCGCTGGGTCTTTCAACTCATGCAGCTCGCCAAGCTGTCCGATCCTCCGGCCAATTCGGGGACCGAGCGGTGAGCATCGCGCGCGACACGAATCTCGCTCGCCGTGTCGCGCAATGACAAGAAGGATTACTTCCTGTCCTTCTTGCGATGTTTCTTCTTTTTCTTGTGGTCGTCGTCTTCGTCGTCATCATCCGCGAAATCGACCGCGTCGACGTCAAGCGCGATCGCTTCCGCCGCCGCGCGCTCGGCGGCATCGCGCTCGGCGAGCTCGGCGGCTTCACGCTCCTTGGTGCGCTTGTAGTCTTCCCAGGCATCGAAGATCATGTGCAGCCACGGCATCACCTGCTCGATCGACGGCAATTGTCCGGGCGGGCCGGCCTCACCGCGCGGGCCGGCCGGACCCTGCGGCCCCTGTGGACCAGCTTCACCGCGCGGACCCTGCACGCCCGGCTTGCCTTGCGCACCCGGCTTGCCCTGCGGACCTGGCTTTCCGGCCACGCCCGCCTTGCCCTGCGGACCCGGCTTGCCGCGCGGACCTTCCGGCCCCGGCCGTCCCGGATGCCCTTGCGGTCCGGGCTTTCCCGGCTCGCCCTGACGGCCCTGCGGCCCCTGCGCCCCTCGTGCCCCCTGGCGGGAAGTTGTCTCGTCAGCCACTGATATGCTCCGTCGCGATGTGAAGCCGCTTGTAACAGAGGTTAGAGGACGGCTTCAATTCTGCCTGCAGGCACCGACGCGAGCGATCAACAGTCATAATTCCATGGGCATTATGACAGCGGAGGACGCATTGCGGGTTCTGAACGGCAGCTACGGCGACGGACCGCAAGCGCTCGACATCGTCGTGACGCGGCACGATGTGCTCGACGAAGCGAGCTTTCGCAGCACCGGCGTGCTCGAGCTCTATGAGCAGTTGTTTCCCGCGAGCGAGCGCGACAGCTCCGATGACGTCGTGCGCTGGCTGTTGTCGGACGACGTCGGCGAGCCCAGGCATTTCAGCGTCGGCGGCCAGCAGATCTCCTATCGGCTCGACTCGCGCTGCTTCATCCTGCGTGCCGGCGGGCGTGCGATCGGACTCGGCTTCTTCACCTATGATCACGGCAGCGACCTGATCTATTGCAACCATGTCGGCATCGACAGAGCGTGGCGCGGCGGCGGCCTGGCGCGCGCGTTCTATCGCGAGATGGTCGCCACGCTCGATGAGCTGTTTCCGCGCAACATCGGCGTGGTGCTCGAGGTCGAGCCTTTCGATCGCAATCGTCTCGTCGCGATCATCGCCGATCTCGAACGAACGGGCAGGCGGCAGCTCGTGGCGGATCAGCAGGCCGAGATCCGCAAATTGCTCCGCGTCCGTTGGTACGACAAGCTCGGCTATGCCGTGTTCTGCGACGCGCGCACGATGCGGCCGCTGGTGTGCCGCTCGCCAAGTCTTAATCCCTCGAGTCCTGATCCATCAAGTCTTGATCCGTGCCTGCCGTCATCTGATCGGGCAGGAGGCGAAGAAAATTACTGGCTGATGTGGCAGCCGCGGACCGGTGCGCCCCAAGCAGAGGCGCGCGCCGATCAGCTCTGGCAAAATGCCGTCGCCGCGATCTATGTCGAGATCCTGGCAAAGTCCCTCGTCGATGACGATCCGTTTGGACGCCGCGACTATTGGGACTATGCGACCGGGCTGGTCGCCCGGACGATGCAACAGACCGCGACGACCGACGTGCGTCTCGCACGCTGCCTCGCCGACGAGGACGGCGCCCTGCTGTCGCGCTGGCGGCGTCTTGCGATCGACCTGCCGATCTAGGACTGGCCGCCAGAGCTCGATGAAATGAAGTTGAAGCGGTTTGGCCGCGGACCGCGGTTCACCTCTCCCAAAGGAGAGGTGAACCTCCGCTGCCCCTTCACACCAACCTAATCTCATCACGGCTTTACGCCGCGGCGTGCTCGCTCAACGGCACCTCGATGCCGTCGGCCGAGTATTCGCGAATCTTGTTCCGCAAGGTGCGGACCGACAGGCCGAGCACGCGTGCGGCGCGAGTGCGGTTGCCGTCGCAGCGCGCGAGCGTTTGCAGCACAAGTTCCCGCTCGACTTCATCGACCGTCGCGCCGATCAGCAATGGGACGATTTCATTTGGAGCCAGCGACGGCAGCAGTGCTTCCGGCGACGGTACGGTGGACGCGTAAGACATGAACTCCTCCCGATCAACGCCCGCCTCATCGATGAGGCGGAGACATCGAGAAAACCAACTACCCCGTAGATCCACGGTGTGCCGGTTTGGTTAACAAGACCTTAACGCGCCGCTAACTCCCTGCGTTGTAAGCAAAATACCCAGAAATCGCCACGATTGCGGTTCCATCGGTCACAATGTCCGGTAGCCGCCGTCCACCATCACGATCGATCCCGAGACGTAGGCCGACAGGTCCGAGGCGAGGAAGATCGCGGGGCCGACAATGTCCTCCGGCTTGCCGGGACGGCCGAGCGGGGTGTGATCCATGAAGGCTTTCACGAGGTCCGGATTAGTCGCGCGCACCTTCTCGTTCAACGGCGTCTCGATGAAGCCGGGGCCGATCGCATTGACGCGCACGCCGTCCTTGCCGAGCTCGGCCGCCAGCGCCTTGGTGAAGCCGAGCACGCCGTGCTTGGAGGCGGTATAGGCCGGCGAGCTCGGCGTGCGCAGATGCACGAAAGACTGGATCGAGCCGATATTGACGATGCGTCCCTTGTTCTGGCGCAGGGCCGCGAGAAAGGAGTGGGTTACGTTGAAGACGCCGGTGAGGTTGATCGAGATGATATCTTCCCAATCCTTGATCACGGCTTCCTCGGCGCCCAGCATGCCGTTGCGGCGCGCGATGCCGGCATTGTTGACCAGGATCGAGACCGGCCCGACCTTGTCGGCGACCTGCTTGGCCATTGCGATGCAGGCGTCGCGATCGGTCACGTCGAGCGGAAAGCTGTCCGCCTTGCCGCCGGCGCTCCTGATCTCCTTGGCCGCTTCCCCCGCCGCATCGCCGTTCATGTCGAGCAGCACCACGCGCGCGCCCTCGCGGCCGTAGCCGACGGCGATCGCGCGCCCGATGCCGGAGCCCGCACCGGTGATGACGGCGATGTGATTGTCGAGAAGAGCCATGGTGTTTCCTCGTTTCTGATTTGTGATGTTGTCGACAACACTATTCAAAACTGCGCCAAGCGAAACGCCAAGCCGCGTTTGCGCGTTGCTGTTATCCGGATTCGGATGACAGCACGGACCGATCATGGACCCGCATATCAGACAATGGAAAGTTGCGATCGCGCGCTTCTGCGCGGCGCCGGATCCCGATTATCGCGAGATCGCCAAAATGGTCGCCGAGATCGCCACCACCGAGATCGACGAGACGCTGCGGCAAGCGGCCGCACAGGTGCTGCCGATCCTGCGCCAGGCGGCGCTGAAATCGGCTGACCGCCGGACCAGATCGATGGCGCTGCGTCGTCTCGGCATCGTTGCCGACGCGCTGCACACGCTGTCCGCGCCGCGGTTCGGCCGGCGCGGCTTGACGCCGAAGGTGCTGACGGAGGACGAGCGCTACCGGCAATTGCTTGGCCTGCCGTTCGGCCGCCATCTCGCGGCGACCGAAATCCAGCAGGCGTTCAAGCGCGCCGCCAAGACGGTGCATCCCGACGGCGGCGGCAACGGCGCGGCGTTCCTCGAACTCGCCGCCGCGCGCGACGCCCTGATCAAGCATCACTGATGCGTCTAGCATCACTGATGCGTCAAGCATCATTGACGCGCGATCGCGTCAAGTCCGGCAATACAAGGCCTGACAGCACAAGGGCCGACGACGCGTTATTGCCGCGTGTCCGCCCTCGCGCGTGATCGGCGATCGCTCAGAACGAGCAGGTGCCGTTGTTCAGGAGGCCGGTCTTGTAGCTGAATGCGGCGTCGAAGGTCGGCAGCTCATCGCTGACAATGGCGAAGTTCGCGGGCCACGGCGTGGTCGGGATGCTCTGGTCCCAGATCTGGCAGAAGCCGGTGTCCTGCCAGCGGATCAGATGATACGGGTTGGCGCTGGCGGGGCTGGCCGCGGCAAGCACGGACACGGTGGCGGCAATGGCGGCGCAGGCAATCGCAAGACGACGCATGGGAAATCTCCGCTTTGGATATGTGAATGCTCCGCAGGGGCAATCCTGGAGCTCAGGGGCCGATCGCCCCGGACATGCAGTGAGTGTTGCAACCCCGGGAACAGGTTCAACGCCGGTGCTGTGCCAAATTGCGCCGGATCGTGCGCTTGCTACAGTCGGCCCGGTGCGATTCGTGCCCGTGTCGCGACGCGAGCCGATCGATGTGAGTAAATCGCTGTGAGCAAATTTTGGGGAGACCGCACATGAAACCTTCGTCCACGCTTCGCGCCGTGCTGGTTGCACTGATGGCGTTCACCGGACTTGCTTTCTCTTCGGCGGCGCGCGCCGACAGCGGCTTCGTGACGCTCACGATCTACAAGGCCGGATGGATCATCGGCGGCTCCGGCGGCAGCGGCGTTTTGACCTTCCGCGGCCGCTCCTATCGGTTGTCCACCGGCGGCCTCGATTACGGCCTGGTGTTCGGCGGCTCCAAGACCGTGCTGCGCGGCCGCGTCAGCAACATCAATCGTCCGTCGGACGTTGCCGGCGTCTACGGCGCAGCGGGTGCGGGACTTGCAGTCGGCCGCGGCGCCCGCGCGATCGTGCTCACCAATCAGAAGGGCGCGGTGCTCGAGCTGACCGGCCACCAGGTCGGGCTGATGGCCAACGCCGATCTGAGCGGACTTGCGATCACGATGCGGTAGTTCGCCGATCTCGGGGCGTTTGAGTCGAGGTCGTGTCCGGTTTGGTGATGAAGATGCTCCTGGATATCGGTCTTCGCGGTGGGGCCCTGGCCTTGCTGGTGCTTCTCGCGCTCGACGCCCTCCTGCAGTTGCGCAAGACGCGGCTCGGCCGCATAACCCTTGTTCTCAACTTGTGCGGAATTGCGTTTCTCATCGAGACGGCTCCGCAATTTCACGACAGCCACGCCGTGTGGATCCTCTTCCTGCGGGTGGCGAGCAATATGGCGGCCGCTGTCTTTGTTCTCTGGAGCGAGGAGGTGTTCGACGACACGGCCAGGCCGCCGTTGATTGGTTGGACGCTCCTGGGTTTGATGGCCTTGCTTGTCATCTGGGCCGTGGTCGCCGACTCGTCATGGGCCTGGCTCGCGACCCATGTCTCCGCTCTGATGCTGGTGGTGATCGCGATCGCTCGCGCTCTGCTGGGCCGAGCCAACGACCTGATCGAAATACGCCGCCGGGATCGGATCGTGTTCGCGTGGGGTTTGGGCCTCACGATCGTGGTCTGCACGCTGATTGGGGCGAGCAATGTCGGGATGACGCCTGCGCTTCCCGGTGTGCTGGGCATCGCGCTGGCTGCCGCCTTGCTTCGCTTGCGTAGGGCAAGCCCGATCTCCGCGGTCGCCGCTGCGCCAGCGGCATCGGAGCCGGTCCCGTCGACGCTCGGCATGACGGAGCCGGAAGCCGCGCTGTATCAGCGTTTGCTGGCGACGATGGAAGTGGAGCGGGCCTACCGCGACGGCGGCATGACCATTGCGAGCCTGGCCAAACGGCTGGCCACGCCGGAATACCGATTGCGCCAGCTCATCAATCAGCGGCTCGGGTACGGCAACTTTGCCCGCTTCATCAACTCCTTCCGGCTGGCGGAGGCGCGCGCGGCGCTGGCCGATCCCGGTCAGGTGCGCGTCCCGATCTTGACGATTGCGCTGGATGCCGGCTTCGAGTCGATCGGCCCGTTCAATCGAGCGTTCAAGGTGCAGACCGGAGAAACGCCAAGCGAATTCCGCAAACGAACCCTGGCGGAACTGGTCTGACGCACCGATTGTCGGAAACGGCCAGATTTTGCGGGTTTCGGCGATCCTGAGCGCGACTTTCGGCGCGACCGGCCCGGCCTTGGCCATCATGTTCGCATCCAGCCCAGGGAGATGCCCATGATGCAACCCGCTTCGCCGACGACCCGCCGGCTTCTTTATATCGACAATCTGCGTTGGTCGGCGATCAGCATGGTTGTGGTCATGCACGCCGCCGTCACCTACTCGCCGTTTGGGAGCTGGTACTACCGCGAGCATCCGCCGCTGGGCCTGGTCACCGAGGTGGCGTTTGCGGCCTACCAGACGTTCCAGCACGCAGTCTCCATGGGGCTGCTGTTCGGCATCGCTGGATACTTTGCCGCCGGTATGGTCGCCCGCCGCGGCGTCGGCGGCTTCATGCAGGAACGGCTGTATCGTCTCGGCATCCCCCTTCTCCTGTACATCGGGCTGATTGGACCGCTGACAGAGTATTACGTCGCGGGATCATGGTGGTCGCAGCCGCGCCGGAGTTTCACGGAGGACTGGCTGCATCACCTCTCCAACGGAGAACTTCTCGACGGCTCCGGCCCGCTCTGGTTCTGCCTGGTGCTGCTGCTGTTTTCCGGCTGCTTTGCCCTGCTGTGTAGGTTCCGACCGATCGGCCAACCCGCCGCCCGTTCGCTACCGAGCCTGGCCTCGGTGCTTGGTTTTGTCCTGGCGATGAGCGCCGTGACGTTCGCAGTGGGGCTGCTGGCGCCGGAAGGCCGCAGCATCCTCAACATCGCCATTCACGACGCGCCGCAGTACCCCTTCATGTTCGCCGCCGGGGTCGCGGCGTGGCGAGGCGATTGGCTGCGACGGATGTCGAGCGGCGCGGGACGGCGCTGGCTGGTCGGCGGGCTGCTGGGGAGCATCGCGCTGTGGGCAGCCATCGTCGTCTTCGGGGGAGCCCTCGAGGGTCGGCTGGCCGACTACGGCGGCGGTTGGCATTGGCAGGCGGCGGGTATGGACTTTTGGCGCTCGGCAACGTGCGTCTCGCTCAGCCTGGGGTTGGTGGTGCTGTATCGTGACCTGTTCGACTGGCAGGGTCCGGTGACGAAATTCCTCAGCCGGAATGCCTTCGGCGTTTACGTTCTGCACGCCCCTGTGCTCATCGCGGTGACCCGCGCGATGCACGATTGGACCGTTGCCCCGCAATGGAAATTCCTGTTGGCAAGCCTCGTCGGCGTGGTCGCCAGCTTTCTGGTGGTCGGATTGCTGGCTCGGCGCATTCCGGGGCTGCGCGCAGTGCTGTGAACGTTGGCGCGCCCGTCGCAATGCCACGTGCCCTCAGGGGCCGGCGCGCAGCTGCATGATTTCTGGATATTGGAAATGTATCCGTGAGTTGCTCGACGTGTCAAGTCGAGCGCCGGCCGCCGCCGGCTCCTTTGCATGGGGTTGTTCCTCGATATTTTGGCGGCGCCCCCCGCGACTGACCGCGGCGGCACCTACCTGAACAGATGCAGCGCGGCGTATTGCAGCAGCATGATGGTCTTGGCGTCGACGATGCGGCCGTCGCTGATCATGGCGAGCGCGTCGTCGATCGAAAGCTCCAGCACCTCGATGTCCTCGCCCTCGTCGGCGAGCCCGCCGCCATCGCCGACGCGCATCGCGGCATCGTATTCGGCGACGAAGAAATGCAGCTTCTCGGTCACCGCGCCCGGCGTCATGAAGGCTTCGAATACCTTGCGTACGTGGGCGAGCCGGTAGCCGATCTCTTCCTCCGCCTCGGCGCGGATGCGCGCCTCCGGCGCGGCGTCGTCGAGCATGCCGGCCGCGGCCTCGATCAGGAGATCATCATAGCCGTTGGCGAACGCGGGGTAGCGGAATTGGCGCACCAGCACGACGCTGCGGGTCTTTAGATTATACGGCAACAGCGTCGCGCCGTTGCCGCGGTCATAGACCTCGCGCACCTGGGTCTGCCATTCGCCATTGCTGCGGCGGTAGTCGAATGTCGCGCTCTTCAGCTCGTAGCGGCGCTTCGACAGCAGCTCGACGTCCTTGATGCGGACGCGGTCGGCGATGCTCATGCGGAAATCCTCAACCCTGTCACGGCGTGGCTTCGCGGCCGTCGAGCCATTTGGCCAGCATCACCGAGGTCGATTCCTCATAGCCGAGCGTTTGGTAGAATGCGCTCGCCTTGGCGTTCTCCCGCCGCACCAGCAGTTGCAGCTTCGGCACGCCGGCTGCGCGCAGCCAATTCTCGACCGCTTCCATCATGGTGCGGCCCAGGCCCTTGCCCTGGCGGCCGGGGGCGACCGCGACGTAATAGACCCAGCCGCGGTGGCCGTCATGACCGACCATCGCGGTCGCCACGATCGCGCCGGCGTCGCGGCCGACCAGCACGGCCGAATTCGGTCCGCGTCGCGCCAGCGCGATGTCGGACGCGGGATCGTTCCAGGGCCGCGTCAGGCCGCAGGCCTGCCACAGCGCGACCACGTCGGCGACGTCGGCATCGGTGATCTCAGCAATGGCGAGCGCGCGGGAGGGCATTGTCGCCTGCACGCTCACAGCACCTTGCCCGGATTCATGATACCGAGCGGATCGAGCATCGCCTTGATGGAGCGCATCAGCTCGATCGCGACGTTGTCCTTGACGTCGGGCAGTTCGTCGCGCTTGAGCACGCCGATGCCGTGCTCGGCCGAGATCGAGCCGCCCATCCGCAGCACGATCTCGAACACGACGGCATTGACGTCGTGCCAGCGCGCCAGGAAGTCGGCCGCGTTGGCGCCGACCGGCTGGCTGACATTGTAGTGGATGTTGCCGTCGCCGAGATGGCCGAACGGCACCGGCCGCGCGCCGGGGATCAGCTTCATCACCGCCGCATTGGCTTCCTCGATGAAGTCGGGCACGGCCGCGACCGGCACCGAGATGTCGTGCTTGATCGAGCCGCCCTCCGGCTTCTGCGCCGCCGACATCTCGTCGCGCAGCTTCCAGAACGCCTGGCGCTGGCTCAGATTGGCCGCGATCACGGCGTCATCGACGATGCCGTCCTCCATGCCCTGGGCGAGGATCGCCTCCAGCGTGTCGCGCGCGTCGTCGCGCGACGACGACAATTCCATCAGCACGTACCAGGGGTGCTTGCTGGTCAAGGGATCGCGGATATCGATGCCATGGCGGATCGAGAAGTCGACCGCGATGTCGGCGAGCAGCTCGAAGCTCGTCAGAGCGCCCGCCGCCTGATTGCGCGAGATCGACAGCAATTTGAGGGCGGCCGCCGGCGAGGTCAGGCCGACATAGGCGGTCTCGACCGCGCGCGGCCGTGGAAACAGCTTCAAGGTCGCCGCGGTGATGATGCCGAGCGTGCCCTCGGCGCCGATGAACAGGTTGCGCAGATCGTAGCCGGTGTTGTCCTTCTTCAGCTTGGACAGCGCGTTCAGCACGCGGCCGTCGGCCAGCACGACTTCGAGGCCGAGCGCCATTTCGCGCGCCACGCCATAGGCGAGCGCGCCGGTGCCGCCGGCATTGGTCGAGAGGTTGCCGCCGATGGTGCAGCTGCCTTCGGCGCCGAGCGACAGCGGAAACAGCCGATCGACCTCGGCGGCCTTCTGCTGCACGATCTGCAGCACAACGCCGGCCTCGCAGGTCATGGTGTTGGATTCGACGTCGATGTCGCGGATCTTGTCGAGGCGCCGCAGCGACACCACGACCTCGCCATTGTGCGGCGTCTGGCCGCCGACCAGGCCGGTGTTGCCGCCCTGCGGCACCAGCGCGATCCTGTGCTCGCTCGCGAGCTTGCAGATCGCGGCGACTTCGGCGGTCGAACCCGGGCGCAGCACCAGCTGTGAGCGGCCGTGGAACAGGTCGCGCTCCTCGGTGACGTAGGGCTCGATGTCGGCGGCGTCGGTCACCGCATATTTCGCCCCGACGATGGCGCGGAATTTCTCAAGTAATTCGGGCGGAAGCGGCGGCACCGCGGACTGGACGATGTTCATTTTTTCTTGGTCTTTCACGTGGGTCGGGATTTACCGCCCAACCGCTGCGCGGCGCAGCCGGTCATTGATGGCTTCGCCCAGCCCGTCCTCGGGAATGGGCGTCACTGCAATAGCATCCGCATTTCTCTTGTCGAGCGTGCGAAGGTAGCCGAACAGATTTGCGGCGGCCTCGGCGAGATCGCCGCGCTCGGACAGGTTCACCTCCACCAGGGCGCATTCGCGCCGCGCCACCTTGGTCGGCCCGAACGTCAGCAAGGCTTCGCCAACATGGACGTCACTGGCATTGAGCCGAACCGGGGTGCGCGGCGCATAATGCGAGGCGAGCATGCCGGGGGCGACCGGCTGGGCGTCGCTCTCGGCGTCCTGCGGCGGCGACTGCAAGGGATGGCCGAGCACGCGCTCGATCTCGGCGCGCGTCAGCCCGCCCGGCCGCAGCAGCACCGGATCGGAGAAGCAGCCGATGATGGTGGATTCGACGCCGACCTCGACCGGGCCGCCGTCGACGATCAAATCGATCCGGCCGTCGAGATCGCCGTTCACGTGCTCGGCGGTGGTCGGCGAGACATGGCCGGACAGATTGGCCGACGGCGCTACCACGGCACCGCCGAAGGCCTTGATGATGTCGCGCGCCACCTTGTGGGCCGGAATGCGGATGGCGACCGTATCGAGCCCCGCAGTCGCGAGTTCCGCGACCGGGCAGGACAGCGCCTTCGGCAGCACCAGGGTCAGCGGGCCCGGCCAGAACGCGTCCGCCAGCCGCAGCGCCTGGCCGTCGAACAGGGCGATCCGGCGCGCGGCGCCGAGATCGGCGACATGGGCAATCAGCGGATTGAAGGCCGGCCGGCCCTTGGCCTGGTAGAGCCGGGCGATCGCGGCGGCGTTGCCGGCATCGGCACCGAGGCCATAAACCGTCTCGGTCGGAAACGCCACCAGGCCGCCTTCGGCCAACACCCCGGCGGCGGTCGCCGTGGCGGCGGCGCCGGCGGGCAGAACGTGCGTTTTCAGGCCTGTATCCACTGTGACTAGATTCCTCAATTGGGCGCCTTGTGGTCCCTTGCAGTCCCTGAAACCCGACGCTATAAGCCCGGCTCTCAGTCGGAGTGTGGCTCAGCCCGGTAGAGCACTGCGTTCGGGACGCAGGGGTCGCAGGTTCGAATCCTGCCACTCCGACCAGATTTCCTTAGGTTTTTTCTTCTCATCGGTGGCTGTTCCCAAGTCAACCACCGATTTGACCACCGAAACATACCGCGCTTTCAGGCCAATGGCTGCCGCCGCCCCGTGCAAATGATCGGGATGGTGATGGCCATAGGTTTCCTGCAGGACCTCCGCCGACATGCCGAGGAACCCGGCTGCCTCCCAAATCGGCACGCCGCGCTGCATCAACCAGGTTGCTGCCGTGTGGCGCAACGTGTGCGGAGTGACTTTCCCGGGTAACCTGGCCAGATCCACGGCAGATTTGAAGCCTTTCTTCACGGAAGCGACCGGCTTGCCATTGAACTCGACGAAGCAGGTGTTGATCAGCTTCCGGTCTTGCCAACGACGCAAATGAGCCAATAGCCGGGGTGGGAGCGGGGCTGGCGTCTGACGCTTCTTGGTAGCTCGCTTCCCGATCGGCCTTCGGTAGAAGATACCACGCTCGAGATCGACGTACGAGTGTCCAAGCTCGGGGTAAGGCGATGCCGCCGCGATTGCCCCGGCCCTGGTGCCGGTGTAGAGGCCGATCAGGATAAATCTGGCCACGTGTCGCAGCGGCCGGCGGTCTGTCCGGACCGGGTTGCCCCTTGAGCTGCCGGCATGGACGGTCTGCTTTTCGCGATAGCGCCAACATTGCCAAATCAGGGCCGCCGCCTCGCTGCGTGTCAGCCATCGGTCGCGTGCCTCACCTTTTGCCGGGAGGGATACGCGAACCGTGCCGCGGTGAAATCCCTCCTTTGCATGATGGTTGATCGCGGCACGAAAAGTCTCGAGGTCACGACGCGCGCCGCCCCGGCTGCCGCGATGTTTGACGTAACCGGCACAGGTTTGCGCGTTGACTGCCGCCAGCTTCTTGCCGCCCCAGAAGTCATTAAGCCGGTCGATCCTCGCTTCGATTTCAAACTGATCACCGGGCTCGCCGATATCGGTCAGATAGATCGACAGCACGTCGGCGCAATCGATGTCGTCGATATCTCGTCGGCTGCGCTCCGGTTGGTATTTTTGCGCGATGTAGTCTGCTAGCGCTTGCTCTGCTTTCTGCGGAGGCTTTGTTTCAGACGCGCTCGCAATGCATCCTGTGGCGATATGCCGGTCGCCGTCTTTGATAATCCAAACGGACTGGGCGACGAGGTCGCCTCCGCGATACCGTGCTTTGCGTCTGTAGAGCCGGGCTCCTTTGCTTGGACGCGGCATAATTCCCTCATTCTCTCTATATGAAAGAGTGTCGTGTAATCCTTGCCTGCAATGCGCTCGATGACGAGCCTTCCGCGAGAACTCTCTCTGCGCAACCCGGAGGCGGTCATCGAACCATCGGGAAATGCCACGGCCGCTGCTACAGAAAGCCGAAGCGGATCATGCAGACCAACAGCTTCGCGGTGCTTTGTGTCGATCATGTCAGCGGCATCGCGAAATCGCGAACGCATTGACGATGATCGGGCCTTAGGCGAGTGACATTCTTGTTTCTCTGATTGTTTAGAGCGTGTGTTTGTCTCGGGGGTGACGGGAGCCGGACATGTTATCCTGCATTGATCAAAGGTGCGGCCCTGATCAGCGTTGCCGCTTTTGATCAGCCGCCCCGTGGTGCTGGACGTCTCGGGATTGTCAGAGCCCATCGGCACATACAATCAACCCGTGGACGGCAACTCAATTGCGACGAGCCGCAGTTTGGGCCGACATGAGCGGGCAGGAAGAATGCCTGGGACGGAAGCGCCAGCGTTAGCTTAGGTGCGGATATCGATCACTTTTGCGAAGGGCCTCATTTTCACGTTGTTCGTTTCGGCTAAATTTCAATTGGTCAATCTTTGCTACCGTCAACGGTGCGGGCGAAACTGGCTCGACGAAGTTGGCCGCTGACCTGGCTATGCGCAGCGATTCACACGATAGGTCTATCCGGTTCAACAATATGCGGCGCTTGCTCGACACGGCTTGCTAGATTCTATCGGGTTGGATGTTTTGTCGCTACTGGTAGATTCGACAGGTGGGGCTCGGCCTGACGGCCCCATGGGTGCTCTTCGGTTCGGGATCCCGGTGCGCTCGATGTCTGTCTTGCCGCTGCTTCGGGGACGATTTCCCTGCTCATGGCTGTACGACCTATGGCAACCGTCCCGCCGTCCGAAACCCTCGCATGCTTCTTTTTTCCCCGCCGGCAAGCCGGCTCCTCGCGGCCGCTTCGCTGCAAAAAAGGCGCGAGCTCGGGTGCGCCGCTGACGCTTCGCCCCAGGGGTTCGGCGGCGTTCCGGCCGCCATGACGGTCTCGCCATCGCAGGGATCGGCTCTGCGGCAGCGAAGGAGACAGACCATGACTGCGATCGGATTCGTCACCCGTAACGACAACGGCGGCTTTAGGGGCGAGCTCAAGACCTTGTCCATCCGAGCCCACATCGACATCGTTCCCAACAGCGCCAAGTCGACCGAGGCTCAGCCGGACTTCCGCATCCTCGCCCAGGGCGTTGAGATCGGAGCCGGCTGGATTCGGCGTGGCGAAAGCAGCGGCAAGGACTACGTCAGCCTGTCACTTGCGGCACCTGAACTCGGGTCTCGCAAGCTCTACGCCAACCTTGGCCGAGCCGTCGGCTTGGGCGACGACAACGGCTTTTTCCTGATCTGGAATCCCGGCGACTAGCCCGGGATCTTGGGCTCCCGCACCTCGCGCGGGAGCCTTTCTCCAGCGGCCAGCTTTTGACCGTCGCGTTAAGCGTGCGCGATCGAACGCCGAACGGCATTCGATGTTTGTGCATTGGGCAAAAAAGCACGAACAACGAGCGTAAGGTCGAGACTGTTCTCCTGCGCGGCTTTGCCTAAGGAAGGCTTGAGGGGTACTGCCCGTCACCCCGCGAAATCCGCGAAGTCTCGAGATTCATGCCGCCATCGATCCTCGCCTGGGGCGAGGCGTCGTAATGCTGTTTGGCGGGCCTGTCGAGGCGCCTGGAAGAGCTGCACGGCTTGACCTGAACTGGCCGGTTCGTGTCGATAGGGAGCACCGTCTTGTGGGAAATCCGCTTCAGGGCCAGGTTCGAGCGAATGCTCGAAACGCCGGTTATGCGGGAGAGCTTGTTTACGATGAGATCCTCGAGAGCCTCGATATCAGACACCATAACACGAAGAAGATAATCGTTGTCGCCGGTCATGAGATAACATTCCATCACCTCGCCAAGGCGATCGATTGAACGCGTAAAGCTCTCGAGTGATGGCTGGGCCTGCCTTTCAAGCTTTACTTGTATGAATGCTGTAACGCCGATGCCGAGAACTGCGGGATCCAGCACCGCAATTCGCCGGTCAATGACCCCGAGTTTTTCGAGCGTTCGAACTCGAGCGAGACACGGAGACGGTGAGAGATTGACGCGGGAAGCGAGTTCAACGTTGGTCAAACTTGCGTTCTGCTGCAGTTCATTCAAGATCTTTATGTCGATCCTGTCCAAAGCCGTCGTCGTCATTTCATTCTCCCATGGGCAAGCATTCGTCGTCCCATCGAGGCCCGGCCCCTCGCGTTATTCCGCGAGGTGACATCTCGATGAAACAAATGCTATCTCTCGCCCGGGCGTGTAGATTTCGATAAAATGACGACTTGTATCGAAAAACGGTCAATCTGATCTTGCCGCCCGAACATGTGGCCCGCGCGCAGGTGGCGGCTGCCGTCGTGATGAGCAACGCGATTGCAATCTGTGCACTGATCCGGTCGCGGGAACTGAACCGGTCCAGCCCAGCCCGCGATCATTGGAGGGCCCGGCTTTGTCGTCGACGAATCTAGCCGGGTAATTGGTAGGGCAGTATGTCCCTGCGATCGCGGTCTATTCTCAATCTGCTCTTGAGCGGCGGGATCGCGCGTTGAGGACAGTTGGTCCGTTCGCAGATTCGACAAGAAATTCCGATCGGATCGAAAGTGCCTTTGCTTGTGAGCTCAAGCCCGTCTGCATATACGAAATCTTTTGCATAGGAGACTTCGCATCCCAGCGCGATGGCATAGCGCGGGCGAGGAGAGCCGAAGCCGCCCCGGCCTTTCGAAAGTTCGGTTGCGATGCAAAGAAATCGAATGCCGTCCGGTGTCTCGGCGAGTTGCCGAATGATTTGGCTTGGGGCCTCGAATGCCTGGTGCGCATTCCAGAGCGGGCAGGCGGCTCCGTAGCGTGCAAATTGCAGTTTTGCCGCGCTGTGGCGTTTGGTGATGTTCCCGGCGCGGTCCAATCGGGCGAAGAAAACGGGCACCCCCTTCGAGCCCTGCCGTTGAAGCGTCGACAGGCGATGAGCAACCTGCTCCAGGCTTGCGCCGAACCTGGTCGCGAGCAATTCGAGATCGTGCCGCAGCTCTCGAGCGGATTGCAGGAATCGTTGGTACGGTAGAACGAGGGCGCCCGCAAAATAGTTTCGCAATCCGGCGGCGCACACGTTTCGGGCATCGACTGATCGAAATGTCGCTTTATCTGCAATCTGACCAATCCGGTCTTCTTGTTCGAGAGCCGCGATTTGCAGGGCGATCTGGAAGGTCCGGGTTGGTGTCGGCAGATATTGGCTCAGAAACAGCGTGCGCGATGCGCGATCGAATTGCCGCAATGAAGTCTCGTTCGGGCCGCTCTGGCGAATCCGTACGCCATGTTTCGCTTCCAGGTAGCTGATCAACGCGGTCGTCGGGTTGCTGTCGGGAATATTCAGCCGGTCGGCAAGAGCCTCGGCAGCGGTATCCAACTCATCGACGTAATTGTCGACCAGGTGAAAAAAATCGCGAACTTCCTCATAAGCTGTCGGTTCTCCCGCCAGGTTGGCGATCTGGCTATCCAGGCTGGCGAGCTGCTCGCTGTTGCGCCGATATGCCTGATGCGCGTTCAGGAGCGCTTGAGCAAAACCGGGAGCGTTCTGAACCACCAGCTTCAACTCTTGTATGCTGGGCGCGTAGGAGGCGAAGATCGGATCAGCCAATGACTCGGCCAGCATCGAAATGACTTTGTCGCTGTCGTTGAGCGACAAAGAGCTCAGGTCGACCTGAAATTTTTCGGCAAGCAGCACCAGCACGGAGGCCGAGACCGGCCGCTGATTGTTCTCGATCTGGTTCAGGTAACTGAGCGAGATTCCCAGCCGCTCCGCGAATGCCGCCTGGGTGAGCATTTTGCTCTCCCTTACCTCGCGGAACCTGCGGCCGATATAAAGCTTTCCTGCCATTTGCAACTTCGCAATTTGCTGTTTTCATATCTGTAACATGTGCAAATGTGCGTCTTCAAGCCTTCTCAGGCCTCGGATCGCTTGTGTATGGCGGGGTAAGACCTGCTCGCGGACCCACCGGGGTGTTGTGTGATCTCCACAATTGAAGCTCTTGAAGAACGTCGCGCCGGCGCCAAATTGGGCGGCGGCGAAAAGCGAATCGAGGCGCAGCACGCCCGCGGCAAGCTGACGGCCCGCGAGCGGATCGAGCTGTTGCTGGACAAGGGCTCGTTCGAGGAATTCGACATGTTCGTCGAGCACCGCTCGATCGAGTTCGGCATGGAGAAGAGCAAGATCCCCGGCGACGGCGTCGTCACCGGCTGGGGCACCGTCAACGGCCGCAAGACCTTCGTGTTCGCCAAGGACTTCACCGTGTTCGGCGGCTCGCTCTCCGAAACGCACGCGCTGAAGATCACGAAGCTTCAGGACATGGCGATGAAGGCGAGGGCGCCGATCGTCGGCCTTTATGACGCCGGCGGCGCGCGCATCCAGGAGGGCGTCGCGGCGCTCGCGGGTTACTCCTACGTGTTCCGCCGCAACGTGCAGGCCTCGGGCGTGATCCCGCAGATCTCGGTCATCATGGGCCCCTGCGCCGGCGGCGACGTCTATTCGCCGGCGATGACGGACTTCATCTTCATGGTGAAGAACACCTCTTACATGTTCGTCACCGGCCCCGACGTGGTGAAGACCGTCACCAACGAGGTGGTGACGGCCGAGGAGCTCGGCGGCGCGTCAGTGCACGCGACGCGCTCCTCGATCGCCGACGGCGCGTTCGAGAACGACGTCGACGCACTGTTGCAGATGCGCCGGCTGATCGACTTCCTTCCCAGCAACAACACCGACGGCGTGCCGGAATGGCCGAGCTTCGACGATATCGGCCGGGTCGACATGTCCCTGGACACGCTGATCCCCGACAATCCGAACAAGCCCTACGACATGAAGGAGCTGATCCTCAAGGTCGTCGACGAGGGCGACTTCTTCGAGATCTCGGAGACTTTTGCCAAGAACATCGTCACCGGCTTCGGCCGCATCGCCGGCCGCACCGTCGGCTTCGTCGCCAACCAGCCGATGGTGCTGGCTGGTGTGCTCGACAGCGATGCCTCCCGCAAGGCCGCGCGCTTCGTGCGGTTCTGCGATGCCTTCAACATCCCGATAGTCACCTTCGTCGATGTGCCGGGGTTCCTGCCGGGCACCGCGCAGGAATATGGCGGCCTGATCAAGCACGGCGCCAAGCTGCTGTTCGCCTATTCGCAGTGCACGGTGCCGCTCGTCACCATCATCACCCGCAAGGCCTATGGCGGCGCCTTCGACGTGATGGCCTCGAAGGAGATCGGCGCCGACATGAACTACGCCTGGCCGACCGCCCAGATCGCGGTGATGGGCGCCAAGGGCGCGGTCGAGATCATCTTCCGCTCCGACATCGGCGACCCCGACAAGATCGCCGCGCGAACCAAGGAATACGAAGACCGCTTCCTGTCACCCTTCATCGCCGCCGAGCGCGGCTACATCGACGACGTCATCATGCCGCATTCAACAAGAAAGCGGATCGCGCGGGCGCTGGCGATGCTCAGCGATAAGAAGGTCGAGATCCCCGCGAAGAAACACGACAACCTGCCTCTGTGATCATGTTCAAGAAAATCCTGATCGCCAACCGCGGCGAGATCGCCTGCCGGGTCATCAAGACTGCGCGCCGTATGGGAATTGAGACGGTCGCCGTCTACTCCGAGGCCGACCGCGATGCGCTGCATGTCGAGATGGCCGATGAGGCCGTGTTGATCGGCCCGCCGGCCGCGGCCGAGAGCTATCTTCTGATCGACAAGATCGTCGAGGCCTGCCGCAAGACCGGCGCGCAGGCGGTTCATCCCGGCTACGGCTTCCTGTCCGAACGCGAGGCGTTTCCGCGCGCGCTGGAGGCGGCCGGCATCGTCTTCATCGGCCCGAACCCCGGCGCCATCGCCGCGATGGGCGACAAGATCGAATCCAAGAAGGCCGCTGCGAAGGCGAAAGTCTCGACCGTGCCGGGCCATCTCGGCGTCATCGAGGACGACAAGCACGCCGTCCAGATCGCCGACGAGATCGGCTATCCCGTGATGATCAAGGCCTCCGCCGGCGGCGGCGGCAAGGGCATGCGCATCGCGCATTCGAAGGCGGAGGTGGCCGAAGGCTTCAACCTCGCCAAGGCCGAGGCGAAGTCGTCGTTCGGTGACGACCGCGTCTTCATCGAGAAATTCATCGTCGATCCCCGGCACATCGAGATCCAGGTGCTCGGCGACAAGCACGGCAACGTGATCTATCTCGGCGAGCGCGAGTGCTCGATCCAGCGCCGCAACCAGAAGGTCATCGAGGAAGCACCGTCGCCGCTGCTCGACGAGCAGACCCGCCGCAAAATGGGCGAGCAGGCGGTCGCGCTGGCCAAGGCCGTGAACTACGATTCGGCCGGCACAGTGGAATTCGTCGCCGGCCAGGACAAGAGCTTCTACTTCCTGGAGATGAACACCCGCCTGCAGGTCGAGCATCCCGTCACCGAGCTGATCACCGGCATCGACCTCGTCGAGCAGATGATCCGCGTCGCGGCCGGCGAAAGGCTCGCGATCGCGCAGAAGGACGTCACGCTGACCGGCTGGGCGGTCGAGTCCCGCGTCTATGCCGAGGATCCGTTCCGCAACTTCCTGCCCTCGATCGGCCGGCTGGTGAAGTACCGTCCGCCGGCCGAGGCCAGCCATGACGGCATCACGATCCGCAACGACACCGGCGTGCAGGAGGGCGGCGAAATATCGATCCATTACGATCCGATGATCGCCAAGCTCGTCACCCATGCCCCGTCGCGCGCCGCCGCAATCGAGGCGCAGGCGACCGCGCTCGACGCCTTCTATGTCGACGGCATCAGGCACAACATTCCGTTCCTGTCGGCCTTGATGAACCATCCGCGCTGGCGCGAGGGCCGGCTCTCGACCGGCTTCATCGCGGAAGAATTCCCGAAGGGATTTTCCGCGCGTGCCCCCGAGGGCGAGATCGCGCGGCGGCTTGCGGCGGTCGGCGCTGCGATCGATCACGTGCTGGGCGAGCGCAAGCGGCAGATTTCCGGCCAGATGGGCGGCCGCGTGGTGCAGCGCGAGCGCCGCCGCGCGGTATGGCTCGACCGAGCCGAGATCGCGCTCGATGTCGCGCGCGAGGACGACGCCATCGCGGTGCGCTTCATCGGCACCGACGGGTTGCCGGGCAATCCGCACAATCTGGTGTCCAGCTGGGCGCCGGGCGAGCCGGTCTGGCAAGGTGCCATCGACGGCAATTTCGTCGCCGTCCAGGTGCGGGCCGTCAACAACGGCTTCCGTCTCGCGCATCAGGGTTTTGAGGTGCCGGTCTATGTCTTCACCGAGACCGAAGCGACCTCGGCGCGGCTGATGCCGGTGGTCTCGGCCGCCGACACTGGCAAGAAGTTGCTGTGCCCGATGCCCGGTCTTGTGGTGTCGATCGCGGTGACCGAGGGGCAGGAGGTCAAGGCCGGCGAGACGCTCGCGGTGGTGGAAGCCATGAAGATGCAGAACGTGCTGCGCGCCGAGCGCGATGGCACGGTCAAGAAGATCCACGCCGCCGCCGGCGCCACGCTCGCGGTCGACGCGCTGATCCTGGAGTTCGCCTGACAATAGGGATCGCGATCTTCGCATTCTACCGTAAGGAGATGTCGGCAACCCAAGGCGGAAAAAGGGCGACCGCCCCCATATGCAACGGGCTGCGGGCGATCAAGGTTGACCAATTTCTCGCCTGCATCTGGCTTTCAGTCAGCGCCACATCAACGCGTAGCGCAGTTCCACGATACGAGAAAGCTTGTTCGCATATGCGCGAATGCGCCGGCAGGGTCCAATAAAGGAAAAATCGGTTATCGGATAACTCGCGAGCTGCGCAAGCGCTCAGCGGCGGCGGGTTCACACGTATTCAACGGATCAGCGTCAGGCAAATCGCAATCGGCGCAAGCGATGCTACGCGCTCGAACGCTCTGCCGAAAAAACGGCAGGGTTGCGAATGACGCCATGAATCGTCTCTCGTCGTCGCATGCGCTGGAAATTAAACAAGCCGGCCTGGATAGTCTGCAGCATATTATGCTGATGGGCGATGCGCGCGGTGAAATCTTCGAACATTAATGCCGACCGGGCGGCGCAAGTATCATCATACAAGCGTGGCCGGAGGTCACGGATTGATGGTGCGCTCGGAATTGAAAGCAAGCGATGAAGCTCAAGCACATCTATCTTACCGCGCAGGAACCTGAAGCGTTAGCCCGCTTCTATGAAGCGCTTGGACTGACGATCCGCTTTGCCGACGGCGCCAAATGGATTCAATTCGCCGGAGAGAAGGCCGCCTTCTGCATCGCAGGCCCCGGAGAGTCGGCCTCCGAAGGGGCTCGGAACGCGGTCGTCGTATTTGAAGTGGATGATCTGGAGCTTACACTCGATCGGGCTCGCGCCCTGGGAGCCGAGATTTTCAGCGAAGTGCGGGACATGGGGGCGCATGGTCGTGTGGCTTGCTTGAAGGATCCGCAAAACAACACGATCCAGCTCTTTCAAGCGTCGAAGAAGCAGGGCGGCTAGCCGGCTCCGGGCAACTCGGTTCGAGTATTTGCGGGAATCCATCACCATGAACTTCCGAGTGTCACCGATGCCAAACCAACCATCCCCGGTGTTCAGCAGCGCGGAATTCCGGAGCGCAATGCGCCACGTGCCCGGTGCGGTATCTATCGTGACGACGGGTGTGCGACCGGGCAGACACGGTTTGACGTTGACGGCCGGGTGCTCATTGTCAACCGAACCATCGAGCGTGCTCGTTTGCGTCAACAAGACCGCCGGGGGCCACGACACAATAAAGCAGAGCGGATCATTTTGCTGGAACATTCTCACGGCTGATCACGCTGAACTCGCAAAGAAGTTTGCCGGGCAGGACGGAAGCAAGGGCGACATACGCTTTGCTGACGGTTTGTGGCGTCAGCTCACGACAGGTGCGCCGAGCCTCATCGAGGCAATTTGCAGCTTCGACTGTCGCGTCTCCGGTTCGTACGATGCCGGCAGCCATACGATCTTCGTCGGCGAAGTTGTTGCCCAGACGACCAACCTCGATCGCGAGCCGCTTGTCTACGTAAACGGTGAATTCACCGTACCGAAGCATTAGAGGGTCCGGCGCATGGGCTGCCGAATGAGTGTCGCACTCAGTGAGAATAGCGCCCGGACGCCGACCGCGAATGCGAAGCAAAGGCTCAGGTCATAGGGTCCGGGGCCAAGAGGATATCTGTCGCAAACGCAGGAGAAATACCAATGCGGGGGAACATGTTCGCTGACCAGATCAGGTCGGAATTTTGCGCCGGGGTGGTCTCGATCCCGTCCGAGCGCGGCCAGCCGCGGCTAGCAGTCCGTCTGAGTGTTGCGGTGTCCAATACCCGGCATTCGCTCGCGCCAGTCAGTGGTTGCTGATGCTCTCGCTCTGGCTCAATGTTCTTGCGAGCGGCATTCTGCTCGGTCTCGTTTACGGCCTCGTCGCATTGGGCCTTACCATTATATTCGGCGTCATGCGCGTCGTAAATTTTGCTCACGGCGAGATGGTCGTGTTCGGTGTCTACATCGGCTACTGGACGGTTCGCCTGTGGAACGTGCCAATCATCGTGGCGGCAGCTATCGCTGCGGTCGTGATGTTCGTCTTCGGATATCTGTTGGAAGCGCTGATTGTAAGTCGGTTCGTAAACCGGCCGCATCACTATCAATTCATTGTTTTCATCGGCCTGTCGTTGCTCTTTAGCGGAACCCTGTTGGTCGCGTTCGGGCCGGATCCGCGTCCAACTGCCTCGCAGCTGTCGTTTCAGACCGTGTCTCTCGGCCCTGTGACGCTCGACCTGGCGAGAGTGCAGGCGGCAGCGACCGCCGGGCTGCTTATAGCTCTGCTTGGAGCGTATCTGAAGTTCTCCCCGTTCGGCCGCTCGCTGCGGGCGGCGGCGGACAATCGTCTGGGCGGCCTCATCGTTGGACTGAACATTCCACGAGTCTATGCGGTTACCTTTGGCATCGGGGCAGCTTGCGCAGGGGTCGCCGGCGCCCTGATATCTCCCCTGTTCGACGCTCAACCATATCTCGCCGTCGATTTCACTCTCCTTGCTTTCGTGACGGTCATCGTGGGCGGGCTCGGCAGCTTTGGCGGAGCACTCCTCGGAGGTCTGGTGATCGGCGTCGCCGAGGCAATCGCGGCGTTGATGTTCACGCCTTCGATGAAGACGGCGCTTCCTTACGCGCTGCTGATCATCATCCTGGTTTTCCGTCCGAGGGGGTTTTTTGGTGCAAAAGAAATTTGACCGTGGGCTGGAACGGACACGGTGGCTTGCCGGGATAGCGGTCTTCGCTGTCCTGGGATTAATCGGGATGCTGGCAAACCCATACGTCATCTCGCTGATGACGATCGTATTGTTGTTCACCTTCCTCGGACAGTCCTGGAACCTGATGCTTGGGATCGGCGGGCAGCTATCGATCGGTCACGCCCTTTTTGTCGGGCTGGGAGCCTATTCCGTCGGTGTCCTCTACGTAAAGTACGGCATTTCGCCTTGGTTCGGGCTCTTGACCGGAATGATCCTCGCCGGATCCGTTGGCGCGTCGATCGCCTGGTTGAGCTTTCGGTTCGAGGTTCGCGGTATCTATTTCGCGCTGCTCACGATTGCCGCCGCCGAGTTCGCCAGGATCATGTTCAGTGGCTGGGAGTTCGTGGGCGCAATGCAAGGATTGTTCTTTCCTGCGCCAACAGGCGGGATTGAGATCTCCATGCTTCGCGGCGATGCCCGCTTCTACTACTTCGTCGCGCTTGCACTGGCGGCGTTGGGAATAATCGGAACCGAATTCATTTCACGATCCTACCTCGGATACGTATGGCGGGCGATGCGCGACGACGAATCGGCCGCACGCGCGCTCGGCGTCCGGACGTTCCAGCACAAGATTCTCGTGATCTCGCTATCGGCTGCAACGGCCGCCGCCGGCGGCGGCGTTCTGGCGCTCGTGCAAGGGTCGATATTCCCGGACTCAATCATGGGGATGGGGCTATCGGTAGACGTCCTGATAGGGCCCGTAGTCGGGGGGCTGGGGACCACGTTCGGTCCGCTGGTCGGGTCGCTCGCCGCGATTCCGCTCAATCACTTGATGAGCGCGCTCGGCGACAGTCTCCGGATCCCGGGACTGAACAATATTACCTACGGTGTTGTCCTGATCTCGGTCGTCTGGTTCCTGCCAGACGGCATCTGGCCGGCGATTGCGCGCTTTTGCAAAGCTATCCAGGCGCCACCCACGGCATGGCTGTGGCAGTCCCGAAAGGTCGAAGAATGACAGCCCTGCTTGAGGTCGAGAACCTGTCCCGATCGTTCGGAGGCCTGGTCGCGGTGAAGGATGTAAGCTTCTCACTTCGAGCGGGGCGGATCACAGCGCTGATCGGACCGAATGGAGCGGGAAAGACGACATGCTTCAACCTGGTCGCTGGTGCCCTGAAGCCGACCGGCGGCCGGGTGCTGTTCGAAGGCCGCCAGATCGACAATTCGCCACCCGAGACTGTTTGCAGGATGGGTATCGCGCGAACATTTCAGATCGTGCGGCCAATGCGTGACATGTCGGTGCTTGAGAATGCCATGATCGGAGCCTTCAGCTGGACCAGAAACGTAAGCGAGGCCAGATCGAAGGCGTACGAGTCACTTGAAAGCGTTGGTCTGGCCGCCAAGGCCCATGTAAGGACGGATCAATTAACGCTGCCGGACCGGAAAATGCTGGAAACGGCCAAGGCGCTGTCGACCCGGCCCAAATTGCTGTTGCTGGACGAGGTTATGGCGGGTCTGAGACCGACTGAAGCTGCGGGTATCGTAGGCGTACTGCAGAAGCTTGCCGAAGGTGGATTGACGATCCTCCTTGTCGAGCACGTCATGCGCATCGTGATGGAAGTTGCCTCGCATGTGGTGGTGTTGCATCACGGCGCCAAGATCGCAGAGGGACCTCCCAAAGAGGTGGTTGCAGATCCGAAAGTCCTCGATAGCTACCTGGGGCCAGGCTTCCATGCTTAGTGGTGCGCTTCTGTCGATCGATGGACTTTGTGTGGCGTACGATGGATCCTGCGCTTTGAACGGCGTCTCCCTGCAGATCCACAAAGGCGAATTGATCTGCGTCGTTGGCGCGAACGGCGCAGGGAAGACCTCACTCATCAGATCAATCTCGGGCATCGTTCGATCCTCGAGCGGTGTCATGAAGATGAACGGTGTTGATATCACCGGCATGTCGCCATGGGAGATCTGCGAGCGCGGCATTGCCCAGGTCGCGGAAGGTCGGCAGATTTTCGGAAGTCTTTCTGTGGAAGAAAACCTGCTCCTCGGAGGGGCGCTGAAGCGCGCGAAGGGCGGGCAGTCCGAAACGCTCGACTTCGTTTATCAATTGTTTGAAAAGCTTCGTGAGCGCCGGGGGCAATTGGCCGGTACGCTATCGGGCGGCGAGCAGCAGATGCTGGCTATCGGCCGTGCAATCATGTCAAAGCCCGAGGTCGTCATGTTTGACGAGCCTTCCATCGGGCTGTCGCCCGCGCTGACGGACGTCATGTTTGGTGTGGTGAAGTCCCTGCACGAGCAGGGAGCCACGGTCCTGCTGGTAGAGCAGAATGTGGCGAAATCGCTTGCGTTGGCCAGTCGCGGCTACGTTCTGGAGAACGGCTCAATCGTGCTCCACGGATCCAGCGACGAGTTGCTGAACAATCCCGAGATTCAGCGCGCTTATCTTGGACTGTAACGGTCCTGTGGCGCGACCAGCCCGTCATCCGAAAAGGCGGCCGAACGGTCGCGGCAGAAGATGCCGCGAAATAGCCCGGGCGCGACCATTTGTGTCGAGCAGCGGCGTCGGGGAAGGGGTGTCCCGCAACCAATTCCACAAGGCCTCGCCTAGGCTATTTCCATGGAAGCCGATGACGCCATTCTGATCGAACGCGACCGCGATGTGGTCACCATGACCATGAACAGGCCGCCGGCAAACGCACTGAACAACGCGCTTGTTAGCCGCCTGCTGGACACGTTTCGCGCATTGTCTCGCGAGGCGTCGCCGCCGGGCATTGTCCTGACCGGCCAGGGCGAGCGCTTCTTCAGCGCGGGCGGAGACATAAAGGAGGTCGCCGGCATCGAAATATCGCGGCCTCGGATGAGGAGCTTCCACGCGCTTCTTTGCGAGATGGAGAGATACCCCGCGCCCTTCGTGTGTGCCGTGCGTGGATACGCCGTTGGCGGGGCCTTGGAGTTCCTTCTTCACGCCGACTACGTCGTAGCGAACCATGAATGCAAAGTCGGGTTCCCGGAAATCAACCACGGCCTGTTGCCTGCAGCCAAGGGAATCCGGAAGGCAGTGCAGAAGCTTGGGCTTCGTGAGGCGCAGGCATTGCTCTACTGGGGCGACTTGACCGACGCCAAAAAGGCACTCCAAATTGGGGCGATCAACGAGATCGCAAGCACCGCGGAAGTGATGGTGAGAGCCGGGGAGGTATGCAGGCATCTTCGTGGAAAGGAGCGCAAGCTGTTTACGGCGATCAAGCGTTCGCTGAACCTGACGGGCCAAATGGACGATGCTGCGCTCGAGGCGGTGACGATCGAGGATCTTGCGGCCTATCTGGTAGACGATAGTTCGGCACAGGCGCGTTCGCGCTTCCTGTCGAAACAGCCAAGGAAAGCGTGAATGACCGCACCGGCATTGCCTGATGAGCTCCGTCTTGAACTGCTGAGCTTCGAACAGGTATCGGCTGCCCTTGCTGCGGGGGCATCGACCGTCCTGATACCCTGCGGAGCTGTGGAGCAACATGGACCGCACCTTCCGCTCTGCATGGATGCGGATCATGCAGACGCCATCGCGGCAAGCCTGGCGCGGCAGCTGGGACGTACCCTGATCGCTCCCACCATCAAGGTCGGCTGTTCAGCCCATCATCTGGTCTTCCCGGGGACGATCTCCATTCGTCCGGAGACGTTCGAATCGATCTGCCTGGATTATTGCACAAGTCTCGCGAGGCACGGCTTCAGGCGCATTCTGCTGTTCTCAGGCCATATCGGGAATTTTCCCGCGCTCCAGGAGATGCTTCCCCGGCTGAGGAGCGCCGTTCCGGTAGACGTCGAGATCGACGCGTACTGCGATGCCGTTGCCTGGATCGAGAGATGGCGAAGCGCCGTCGAGCAAGCGGGTGGTGACCCGAATGCTGTTGGAGGACATGCCGATATCGCGGAGACCTCGCTCATGATGTTGCTCCGCCCCGACAGCGTCAGGCTCGATCGGTTCGAGGTCGGGCATCTCGGTGCGCTATCCGAGGAGCAGCTTCAGGCAATGTGGAGAAACGGGATCAAGTCCGTCACGGCCAACGGCATCATCGGCAACCCGTTCGGCTCGACGGCGGGGATCGGCGAGCGATGTCTCGCGGCGATAACAGATCTTCTGGCCGTCTCGTTTGGAAGCCAAAGCAACGCCGTCTGAATCTCTCGTGCTCCTCCTCAGATGGACGCCGAGAATGATTGTCGCGCCACGTTCAGCGGCGTTGGCTGCGAAAGGGCAGGCGTTGACTGCTCACAGCACAAAATTTGGAAAGTCATCTAACTGCGTGGCGCATTCGAACAAAAATGTTGCCGCGCCCATGAAATGCTTCGCCATCTTGACACTCCATGAGGATCCAGAAGATGGCACTTACGTTCGGGTTTTGGTCGGAGCAAGAAACCCAGGTCGGGCAGAGCTATGCCCGCCGGCTCCATGAACTCGTGGACGAGGTGCGTCTGGCCGAAAAGGTCGGATTCGACTGCGTCGCGCTTTCCGAGCAGCACGTTGCGCTCGGCGGCATCTCGAGCTCCGCGCCGGAGGTCGTCTACGGGTACCTTGCAGCCGTTACGTCGCGCGTGAAGCTGAGGTCAGCGGTGACGCTGATGCCCCAGAAGATCAATCATGCCTTGCGATCGGCGGAGCGATTGGCAGTAACCGACATCCTGTCGCATGGCCGCATGGAATTCTACGCCGGCCGGGCCAACACGACCATCGCCATGCGCGCCTTCAACGTTGATCCGAGCGAAACTCTCGCTCAGATGGAGGAAGGCATCGCGCTCCTGAAGAAATCGATGCGCGAAGATATCTTCACCTTCGAAGGCAAGTACTATCAGATCCCGCCGCGGATGCTGGTGCCCAAGCCGATACAGAAGCCGCATCCGGTGATCGGCATCGCTGCGACCAGCGAGCGGAGCCACAGCTGGGCCGGATCCGAAGGCCTCGCCGTCATGAGTAACTGCATCTACCAGGGATGGGAGGTCCAGGAAAAGCTTCTAAACACTTACCGTCGCGGCTGGAAGCGTGACGAGCAAGGTCCGCTCGATCGGCCGCGCATCGGCATTCCGCTTTTCTTCGGCATCGGGTCAACCGATCAGAAAGCGAAGGACGATTACGCCGAGCCCCTCATGCACTATGCGAGGATTTCGACTGACGCCTATCCCCGTCTCGCAAAGCTCGCCGACGACTATGCGTATATGAGCGAGAGCGTGCCAGCCATGGAGCGCGCGGGAAAGGACTGGGACTACTTGCTCAACCACTCCGCGACAACGGTCTGCGGAAGCCCGGACACCGTCATTCGTCAGATCGAGAAGTTTCAGGCGATGGGCGTCGACGAGGTGCTTCTCCATCTCGACTCCGTCGATCACGAGAAGATCATGCAAGCGATCGACATGTGCGGCCGCTATGTGATCCCCCACTTCAACGATAGGAACAATGTCGTCCGGCCTACGGAAGATATTCTCGGACAGATCCGCGCCATGCGACCGCAGAAGTAAGCCAACCGGAACAAATGGAAGATAGCCATGTCGAAGCAGAACTACAAATATCTGATCGTCGAGAAGCGGCCGAGCGGTGTGGCCATCGTCACGATGAACCGGCCGGAGATCCTCAATGCGATCAATTGGGATATGCACAGCGAGCTCGAACGGGTCTTCGTCGAGCTGGACGAGGACAAGGCGGTCCGCGCGATCGTTCTGACGGGGGCGGGGCGGGGGTTCTGTTCGGGCGGCGATCAGAAAACGCTCGACAAGAGTCCGATCCCGTCGCCGACCCGGGGCGGACGCCATCTGATCCGGAACATGCTGGAGGTCGAGGCGCCGATCATCGCCGCGGTCAACGGCGTCGCGGTCGGTCTCGGGGCAACTCTCGCCTTGTTCTGCGATGTCATATTCGCCAGTCCGGCCGCGAGGTTTGCCGATACGCATGTTACCGCAGGCGTGGTCGCGGGCGATGGCGGCGCGGTGATGTGGCCACTGCTGATGGGACCCGTCCGGGCGAAGCACTACCTGATGACCGGTGACTTCATCTCCGCGGAAAAGGCCGCGTCCATCGGCATGATCAACGAGGTGATTTCGAACAGGGACGTCAAGGATGCTGCAATCGAGTACGCAGAGATGCTCGCGAGCGGCCCAAGAGAATCTATCATCTGGACCAAGTATTGCGTGAACAAGATCATCAAGCAGTACGCGCATCTGCTCCTTGACACCTCGACCGCCCTCGAGACGATCACCTTTGCCGCGCCCGACCGGCGCGATGCCGTGGCCGCCTTCGCTGAAAAGCGCAAGCGCTTCGCGGAGCGTTGAGGTGAGCGCCGAGGGTTTTGCGTCAGGCGCCCAACTCGCCGACGTGACCATTCCGCAGCTCCTGAGCCGGCGGAGGGTGGAGCTTTCTGACGAGATCGCGTTCAAGCAAAAACGTCGCGGTGAGTGGATTGCCACGACCTGGAAGCAGTATTCGGACGAGGTGGCCAAGTTGGCGGCGACTCTGCAAAAGGCTGGATTCGAACGCGGCGATCGCGCGGCGATCATGGGGGATGTGTCCCAGGAATGGCTTCTTGCGGACATGGCGATCATTTGTGCCGGCGGCATCATGGTCGGCGTCTACTTCACCTCATCGGCGGAGGAGGTCGGCTATTATCTGGGCGACTCCGGAACGTCGTTCATGTTCGTTGGCAGTGAACATCAGCTCGGTACCGTCCTTGCATCGGGCCATGCTGACCAGTTGAAAAGAATCATCGTGCTCGATCCCGCGTGGAAGAAGACAGGCGGGCCGGCGAACGTCGTCTCTCTTCATGACTTCTGGAGCGAAACATCGATTGACGCCGACATCTTTCTTAAGGAGCAGGTCGCAAAAGCAAAGGCGAGCGACCTGACCAGCATCGGATACACGTCCGGCACGACGGGATTTCCGAAGGGAGCGATGCTGACCCATCTGTCGCTGCTTGCTGGTGCGCACAGCGTAACCCTGTTCACGTCGAAGTTGCGCTCCGATGTCCACCGTGTCGTCGTGCACCTGCCGATGTCACACACGGTGGCACGCGCACAGGCAACGACACTGCCTCTGCTCATCCGCCTGGTGCCGTATTTCGGCGAGAACTGCGCAGAGTTCGCTCAAACCGTCAAGGAAGTGAAGCCGACCTACTTCATGGCTCCGCCGCGGTTCTTCCAGCGGTATGCCACCCAGATCCTCAGCAAGGTTCACGCCGGGTCCGAGAAGCAGAAGCAGGACTATCAGCTCGCGATGACTATCGCCCGCAAGGCCCTTGATGATCGTCAGGCCGGAGGCGTGCCGGACCCGTTCATTTCCGGCCTCTTTGCCGTGTGCCAGCAACAGGTCTTCCGTCCGCTGCTTTGTGAGGTCGGGTTCGAGGAACTCACGGTCGCATACACCTCGTCCGCGGCGATGCCTCCCGAGCTGATGTCGCTGTGGCAGCTATGGGGATTGCAGCTGAAGGAATGTTACGGACAGACGGAACTGGTCGGCGCCAATCTGGTGCAGATGGCGGAATGGCCGGAAGCTGGCACCGTGGGCGTACCCCTGCGGGATCCGGCTTGGGAGACCGCTGTTCTCGAAGACGGGGAAATGATTGTCAGGGGACCCGGACTTTTTGTCGGTTACTGGAATAAGCCGGAAGAGACCAAATCCGCTCTGCGCGATGGCTGGCTCTACACCGGAGACATCGTGGATGTCGATTCGACGGGCCTCTTCAGGCTGGTCGATCGAAAAAAGGAGATCATCAACACTTCCAATGGAAAATCCATCAGCCCGACGCAGATCGAAAACGAGCTCAGGCGCAGCCCGTTTGTCTCTGAGGCGGCTGTGCTTGGAGAAGGAAAGAAGTACCTCACGGCGCTGATCGAGGTGAACGCGACCGCGACGATGGATTGGGCCAGATCGCACGGTCTTCGAATCGAGCGGTACTCGGAACTGGCAAGCTCCGAAATCGTGGTGCGGATGATCGAAGCAGAGATCGGCAAGGCGAATGGCAGGCTTGCCAGGGCCGAGCAGATCAAGGCGTTCCGGATATTGCCGGAAGAGCTTTCTCCCGAGAACGGCATGATGACGCCGACTCGAAAGAAGCGTCGGAAGCAGATCATGCAGAGGTATCGGTCGTTGATCGATACGCTTTATGACGAGAGCGAAGACAACCTCGTCAAGGCGGAAGTCAAACCCTGAGCCAAACTACGCAGTCGGCGCATCTCGTGAAGCGCCGAGCGCGAGTGCTTGTCCTGGCGCGATAGCGCCTCATTGTTCGTCGCGCGCGGCGGTCAGACCGCATCGATATTCCTGCAGCCAACCAAAGGGGAAACTACATGAGAAAGCATGTCGAAAGCGGTTTGACCCGTCGGTCCTTGATCGGTAGCGGAATTGGCGCCGCAGTCGGACTCGCATCGTGGCAGTCAAGAGCGGCCAGCCCGGCCAAGGTCCGCGTCGGCGCAATCAATCCGAGCAGTGGCGTCCTGGCGTTTCCGGGGCAGGCTTGCGTACGCGGCATCGATGTCGGTGCGAAGTTCGCAAAGGAGAAGTTCGGTATAGAGCTGGAAATCATCCATGCGGACACGCAAAGCCGGCCGGAAAACGGACGGATTGCCGCCGAGAACCTGATCAGGCAGGGGTGCACGGTACTTATCGGCGCGTGGGATTCCGGAGCAACCATCTCCGCGCTTCAGGCCGCCGAGGCCGCAAAAGTGCCTATGGTCGTTCACATCGCGAGCGCGACCCAGGTGACCTCTCAAGGATTCACCGAGGTGTTCAGGTACTACCCGACGTCGCTGACCATCGTCAGGAAGTCGCTCATGGAGCTGAAGTCCATCCTGTCCTCGATCAAGGACGCTCCAACAAGCGCCGCCGTCATGCACCTCAACAATACGATGGGACAGTCGACCGCGGCGAGCATCGATCAGGCCTGGAAGGAGGTCGAAGTGCCCCTCAGGATTGCCGAGTATATTCCATACGATGAAAGAGCCAAGGATCTCTCGGTCGAGGTTGCAAAAGCCAAAGCGTCAGGCGCGGACGCGTTGGTCTCCGTGACCCGCGTCAACGACGCCATCATGATCATTCGGGAATGCACCAAGCAGGGGTGGAATCCCAAAATGATCTTCTCCCCCAACTCGAATGGCGCGCAGGACAAAGCGTATTATGACGCGTTGGGCAAGTACGGCGACGGCGCGATACTCTCGACCCTGTGGTACAATCCGAAGGCGCCTGACGCCGCGGCGATCTTGAAGAGATTTGCGTCCGATTATCCAAATGACTGGGTCGACGGGAATTCAGGCTGTGCCTTCGAAGCTGTTCAGATTGTTGCGGACGCCGTAAGCCGCGCCGGTTCTTCCGAATCCGCTGCGATCCACGCCGCTCTAAAAGCAACGGACATGACGCCTATCCTGATGTCCAGCGGCAAGATCAAGTTCGACGCCAATGGCCAGAATATGGGCAGCGACGTGACCATCCTTCAAGGGCAGAACGGGAAGCCTCGCGTGGTGGCGCCGCAGTCGGTCGCCGAAGCTTCGCTCCAATACCCTCTCGTACCTTTCAACACGCGATAGGAGACGCCGCGAGCTGCGGCCCCAGCTTGCGATGTTGGGAGCCAGGGCTGCCGGGCGAGAGTCTTCAAGCCGAGGGCTCACGGCCGACGAAGCTGGATCGCTCGGCAAGGAAGCGGCGCGGACTCTTGCCCATCGCCTTCTTGAACATGGTTATGAAGGCGCTGGGGGTTTCATAGCCCAGATCGAGCGAGACGGCCTGAACGGAATATCCCGCAGACAGCCTCTGCAGCGCGACGAGGATGTGAAGGCGCTGTCGCCAGCGTCCAAACGTCATCCCGGTTTCCTTCAAGACCAGGCGAGCGAAGGTCCGGACACTCATCGCATATCTGGTCGCCAATTCGTCGATCGTGCTGCGATCGCCGGGGTCATTGAGCAGCGATGCCGCGAGATGCTGAAGCCGGCTGTCGGTGGAGATGGGCAAGTACATCTGTTCGGTGGACATCTGCACCAATTCGTCGAGCAGCACGCGTCCGAGCCGGCTGGTCGGCCCCTCGACTGGATACAGGGGAGGAAAAACGGAGAGCCGATGGATCAGTTCACGGACGAGCGATGATATCGTGAATGTGCAGCACGTGCTCGGAAGCGTACTCGCCTGCGGATCGATGAAGACGACGTAGACCTTTCCATTGTCCGAGACGCAATTGCTATGCATGACGCCTGCCGGTATCCACACGGCACCCTGCGGCGGAACGATCCATAGTCCGCCGGGGGCACGACACATCACCGATCCATGTGAAGCGACAACGAGTTGCCCTTTCTTGTGTGAGTGGAGCGGAAGCTCGTCATTGTCTTCACCGGTTTCGATGCAGAATGAGGTGATCGGCCGATCGAACTGATCCGGATCAATCGGATCGTAGTTGATCCGAAGCTCGGGCAAATTCATTCTGGCAAAACCAGGATCCATTTCGGACGTGGACAACATGCTCATCGAATTCGCTCGCTACTGGCTACGGCTCCCGCAATTCAGGAGGCGGAGATAAGGGGCGCGCCTGGAGTCCGGGCGACGATAGCGCTCCGGGAAATGCTCGTCACCGAAAAGTAACGCGAGGATGCAAGAATCTGATCCTGCGGGTTAGCCTCGTTCCTTCCCGGATGGTGACTGTCACGGCCGCTCATCGACTGGCTCCGCGATGGGGAAAACAACCGGAAGGCTCAACGCAGGGAGCTGCTGCGACAAGACACGTCTCACGGCGCCAGACCGCAACCCCCGCCCCGACGGTAGAAAATGCCGCGTTCCCGCGCGAATTGGGTCCACCGATCGCGCTTTCACGGTTGTCCGCAGGGGTATTCGCCGGAAAATGCCGCGACCCCCGATGCTACCATTTCGCAGAAAGCTGGCACGGGCGTGTTGCCGATTGGAAGGCGAGAGCCAGGCCCGCGCAGGCCGTGACGTCGAAAGACAGAAGGCCGCGCCGTGCGATCGTTCGGGGGCAGTTGAATATGGTGGAGGATAATCGAACTGTCTTCTGCATATCCTTGAGCGCTCAGGAGCTGGAGTTCGCGGTAGCATGCCGTGACTTTGTTCTGCAGAAGAAACCCGAGCTCAGATCGTCCATCGTTGTAGCGGACAATATGCTTTCGATCGCCGACCAGCCACATGTCCGGCAGGCATTCATGGAATTGGGCCTGGCTAGATTGGTCCGCGTTCTGCGGCTCGCGATCGTAGGTAGAGCGATTGCGGTCAGGAGAGCACCCAGATTGCTGTTTGATCTCGCGCGCTTCAGGACAAAAATCGTCCGGGCCCTGCGCAGGCGCGCGGGGTAGCCGCTCAGGGATCGGCGTCGATCGATCGTGCGATGAAGCTAGCATTCGAAGGATGGCCGGTAATGGGCTCCATCAATTGTTATGATCGTGCCGTCATCGGCTACGACCCAACTGGCCTTCCGTCCATGCAGCATGCCGCGCGCCGATCTGGCTCATCCCGGCCTTGTCACGCGAAAATGCCGGAAACTGGGGCAATTCCGTCTTCTTCAGCACAAAATGCCGGGCGGCATACCGGATAGTTCTGTCGCTGAGATCGTTCGTTGGGCTGTCTTCGATCGAGATCCGCGTCGGCGTTTGCGAAGGATCTACATCCTTCGCTTCCTCCCTGGACTTGGCCCGGCTCGTGCCGGGCCATTTTTTTGCTTGGCGGCGGCTGAAGCGTTTACGGGATCAGCTTGTCGGCCGGCTCAGCGCCGTGGGGCTCAGCGGCGTATGATTTTCTTCAAGATCTCGGTCAGGGTCCGAAATTCTTCCCTCGTCAACGGGGCAAATGTCTCGCCGGAAATCTCAGCAATGGTCTCGATCGCAGCGTCCGCCGTCCGCCTCCCTTTATCCGTTAGTTCGATCTGCCGTCGTCGTGGATCCAGAGGATCCTTGGAGCTCTTGATCAGCCCGCGCGATTTGAGGCGATTGATGACGCCAGTGATCGTTGCTGAATCATAGTGGATCAGTCGCCCTAGGTGATTTTGAGAACATGATCCGACTTCCCTCAGTTTCGCCAGCGTCGAGAATTGGGGTGGGGTCAGTTCTTCGATCATTTTCGCGACAAAGATCGATGTGTGGGTACGGAGCGCGACGCGCAACAGGAATCCTGGTGCATCGTCCAACCTGTAAGATTGTGCGGTCTCTTTCGGCTTCTCCGTCGGAGCCGTCCTGGTTTTCGGTTGCACGATTTTCGTCCTCTTGCGGCACTTGCCCGTGGCTCGGCTGAACAAAGCTGGATGGCTCGGCCTCGGAAGTTCCTGGTTGATCATTTGTGTACATTCGTTGCCCCCAAGAATCCATGCCGTCTGACCGCGAGCCCTATCCGTCCGGCGGATAGGGCTGTCACTCGTATACGAGTGTAGCGCTTGCATACGAGTGATAATTGGGGTAGAGGTTGGGGATCGCCCCCTGGGAGGAGCCGCGCAGGCTTCCTGACCATCGGCTGTGACCTCGCACCCCGGATCCGAGCATGTCGGTGACTGACAGTATGAGTGCCGTACGACCCGACCTCATCGAGAAGGTTACGGGGCGGGCAGAATACGTTACCGACCTCGCGATCCCGGGGATGCTGCACGGCTTTGTGGTTCGTTCGCCGGCTCCTCACGCGCGCATCTCGTCGATTGACGCGAGCGTCGCCAGGTCCGTACCAGGGGTCGTCGACGTGCTCATCGGAGCGGATGTCGTCTCGTTCGGTTGCTGGGGTGTCGTGCTCAAGGACCGGCCGATCCTGGCAATCGACCGAGTCCGGTATGTGGGCGAGCCGGTCGCCGTGGTGGTCGCTGAGACCATCGAGATCGCCGAAGCCGCCGCGGAGCTTGTCGACATCGCGTACGACGAACTCCCGCACGCAACGACCATCCGTGAAGCGATGATGGCGGATGCGCCGCTCATCCATGAGCATCACGAAAACCTCGAAGACTTCTACTTCAAGGGCGGCGCCAGGCCGACACCGGGCAGCAACATCTTTCATATTTACAGGAACAACGTCGGAGATGTTGAAGCTGCGGAGACGGCCGCGGCGCACGTTCACGAGGACCACTTCACGTTTCCGGCAATCTCGCATTTCGCGATGGAGCCGCATGCTGTCATCGCCGACTTCCAGGGAGACTCCCTGACGGTCTGGGCAGGTGCGCAGACGCCGACCGCGGTTCAGAAGGTGCTCTCCAGGCTGTTCGGCCTGGCGCTGGCCAAGGTCCGCGTGATCGTCCCGTTCGTTGGCGGGGGATTCGGCGGCAAGGCATCCGTCAAGATCGAACCATTGGTCGCCGCCGCGTCCTGGAAGGTGCGCCGCCCGGTTCGGGTGGCTCAATCCATGGCTGAATCGATGCTCACCTGCCGAAGGCTCGGCGCTGACATCACGATTCGCACCGCGGTCGATGCCAATGGACGGATCCTCGCGAAGAGCGCCAGGCTTCTGCTCGACGGCGGAGCGTATTCAGATACGGGCTCAGCAGTCGCCACGAAATCGGCGAACCGCATCATGGGCCCATACGTGGTGCCGAACATGCGGCTCGAAGCATGTGCGGTTTACACGAACACCGTCCCTGGCGCGGCGTTCCGCTCAATCGGTGGCCCACAGGCGGTTTGGGCCAAGGAATCGCACATGGACAATGTGGCTGCGGCAATCGGCATGGACCCGACCGAGTTCCGCATGCTGAACCTGGCCTCCCGTGGCGAGCGCATCCGCCCCGACCTGCGCGCGCTCGACATGGACATGAGCGAGTTGATCGGCCGGGTGAGGCGGTCGTTCGCGCCGGACGCGCAACCCTCCAACCGCAAGGCGCAAGGATTGGCGCTTGCCGCAACCGATCCGGCGAATACGCCGATCAGCAACGCGATCGTGCGTCTCAAGATCGATGGGTCGATTCTCGTTTCGGTCTCCAGCATCGAGGTTGGTCAGGGTGCGCACGCGACGATGGCCCAAATCGCGGCGCAGACATTGAAGCAGAAGATGTCTGCGGTCACCGTCCTGCGCTCGGATACAGCGGTCGCCCCTTACGACTGGGGTACCGGCGCGAGCCGCTCGACCGTCGTCGTCGGCCTCTCTGTCGAGAGCGCCGCTCTCGACGCAGCCGATCAGATCCTCGACATGGTTGCAGAGGTCTGGGAGCTTCCCCGCGCCGGCCTGTCACTCGTCGAGGGAGGCGTCTCGACCGGTCCAGACGTTCTCACTTTCCATCAGATATTTCACCGCAGCCTGGGTGTCGATTCGGGAGAAGTCGTCGGCCGCGGCGCCATCACGCCGCGCTCGAAGAAAGGCTCCCTGGCGGAGTCACCTCTGTTCTGGGAGACAGCCGCAGGTCTCGCAGAGATCGTGGTCGATGAGGAAACCGGCGAGATCCGTGTGCCTCGGTACGCCAGCGCCGCCGACGTCGGCCGTGTGATCAATCGCCTCGCCGCGGAAGGTCAGGATGAGGGCGCTGCTGTCATGGGGCTCGGTCACGCGCTTCACGAGGCGCTCGAGTTCGAGGACGGGCAACCCGTCAACGCGACTCCGATCGATTATTCGATACCGCGGATCACCGACGTGCCGCCCTCGTTCGACACGATACTTGTCGAAAACGGCGACGGCCCCGGGCCTGGCGGCGCCAAAGGAATGGGCGAGGGAGCGATCCTGCCGGTCGCACCGGCGATCGCCAACGCGCTGTTCGCCGCCTACGGCGTCCGAATAACCAATCTGCCGATGACACCCGAAAATGTGTGGCGCGCACTCCGGAAGAGGAACTGAACATGGAATTCAACATGTCAATGGCGGTGCCGGCGACCCCGGCGCAGCTTTGGAGCACGCTGCTCGACGTTCCACGCATATCGAGCTGCATTCCCGGGTGCGAAAGCGTCGAGGAAATCCAGCGGCTTGCAACCTACAAAGCAACCGTCAAGCAGAAGATCGGTCCTTTCAAGCTCGAAGTGCCGGCCGACATCATCGTTGAATCGATCACCGAGCCGTCTCACGTGCGCACCCGCGCTACGGGCCGCGACAAGATCACAGGAACGCGGCTGGCCGTTGTCCTCGACGTAACCGTCACGCAGGCCGGTTCTGGATCCACATTTGCCGTGGACGCGAAAGTCGACGTGCAGGGCCGGCTCGCGAGCATGGGGTTCGGCATCATCAAACGCCGGGTCGATCAGAACTTCGAAGAGTTCGAGAAGCGACTCAAAGAAATGCTGGGCGCGGCCTGATCATGCTGCCGTCACCCTTCCAATTCGAGCGGCCTTCCACGATTGCCGATGCCGTGCGTGCCGTCGGCGATTCCGGCGACGGCATGTTCTACGCCGGCGGGACCGAATTGCTGCTCGCGCTGAAAATGCGCGTCATCCGTATAGACCGCCTCATCGACATCAAGGGTATCCCCGGGCTCGATTGCATCGCCGTCAACGGCATGAACGAGATCGAGATCGGCGCGCGTTGCACGCACAGGAAGATCAGCGGCGATCCCGTTATCCGCGAACACGTGCCGGCGCTTGCGTCGCTCTGCGCCGAGGTCGCAAACATCAGGGTCCGGAACGTTGGAACAATCGGCGGCAACCTCTGCTTCGGAGAGCCTCACGCCGATCCGCCGACGATGCTCGCCGCTCTCAACGCACGGCTGGTGCTCGAGGGATCCCGGGGGACGCGTGAAGTTCACGCTGATGATTTCATCCGAAGCGAAATGGAAACGGTGCGCGAGCCTGACGAGCTGCTGAGAGTGATCGTGTTCCCGCGGCCCGCGGGACCCGTAACCTATCGCCGGTTCAAGCATGGTGAGAGGCCCTCCGTTAACGTCGCGATGGCCTGGTCACTGAACGCCGGCGGCACAATCACGAGCGCCCGTGTGCGGGTCGGCGCGCTTGGTTCGCGGCCACAGCCTTTGCTGGTCGTCGAGGATGCCCTCCGAAACGTAGGGGTCACAGAGGCTCGCCAGGCGATTGAGACTGCTCTTCCCGCAGCCTTGGATCAGCTTGAAGTCAACGCCGATCGGCATGGGGGAGCCGATTACAAGCGTCACCTTGCAGGCGTGCTTCTGCTGCGTAACGCCGATGAGGCTGTCATCGCCGGCGGGAGCTGGCCGAAATGACACAAGTATTGGCGATCTGCTTCGCGTTGAACGGCAAGACGATCGCCGTCGACGTCCCGGCCCATATGCTCCTGATCGACCTCATCCGGGATCGTTTGGACCTGAAGGGAACGAAACGTTCCTGCGACATGGAAGTATGCGGCGCTTGCACGGTCCTTCTCGATGGCGAGCCGATCTCGAGCTGCACCACGCTCGCAGTCGATGTGGACCGGCGCGACGTCACGACAATCGAGGGTGTCACGCCGCCGGACGGGCTATCCCCGATCCAGAAGGCGTTCGTGCATCATGGCGGCCTGCAGTGTGGCTTCTGCACGCCCGGGTTCATCATGGCGGTCACGGCGCTCTTGAAGACCACGCCGCACCCGACAGACGCGGAAATCCGGCACTATCTCGACGGCAATCTTTGCCGCTGCACCGGTTACACCAAGATTTTCGAAGCCGTGAAGAGCCTTGCGGTCCGGCGGGATGCCGCTTGAAACCGTCGCGAGACGGCGCAGCTACTTTCTGGAGGTACCATGAGTATTGATCAGGTCAAAAGAACGAGCGTCTTGATTGCGGGCGCGGGCATCGGCGGCTTGGCGATGGCGTTATCGCTGCTTCGACGCGGGATCGATTGCGACGTTTTCGAGCAGGCGTCCGAGCTGCGTGAAGTCGGCGCCGGCCTTTGGGTCTCGATGAACGGCGTGCGCGTACTTCGCGATCTCGGCCTCGCCGAACAAGTCGAACAGAATTGCATCGCGGCCGAGCGACGTTCCATCCGGCTCTGGAACACCGGTGAAACGTGGTCGCTGTATGACCGGTCCACCGACGCAGCCCGTAACCAACCCTACCTTCTGCTGCGCGCGCACCTGTTGAAGATCCTTGTCGACGGTGTACGGCGATTGAAGCCGGACGCCATCCATCTGAACGCCCATGTTGTCGGATTCAGCCAGAGCCGGGACGGGATTCGGCTTCGGCTCGCGGACGGCCGCGAGGTCGAAGGTCGGGCGCTGATCGGCGCCGACGGTTCGCATTCGAAGGTCCGAACCGGGCTGATCGGCCAGATCGAAAGCCAGTACACCAACGCAATCGCCTGGCGTGGTCTGGTGCCGGTCGACCGGCTCGAGCCGCATCAGCGCGAGCCCGTGGTGTCGACATGGATTGGGCCGAACGCACATGTCACGGCATATCCGGTCCGCTGGCAGAACACGGAATTGATGACGTTCTCGGGGCAGGTCGATCGCAACGACTGGCTCCTGGAATCCTGGTCGGAGAAGGGGTCTGTCGAGGAGTGCCTGAAGGACTTCGTGGGCTGGCATCCCGACATCATCGCGCTCGTCAGCAACGTCGAAAGCCTCCACAAGTGGGGCCTGTTCGTGCGGCCCACGCTGGCTGGTTGGTCGCAAGGACGGGTCACGCTTCTTGGAGATGCGTGCCACTCCATGCTGCCATATCTCGGTCAGGGAGTGAACATGGCGTTGGAGGACGCCTCCGTTCTCGCCCGGTGCCTCGAGCAGCACCCAAGCGATCCTGCGAGAGCTTTCCAGACATATCAAAGCCTGCGCCTGGATCGCACAACCAAGGTTGTGAACTCCGCGGCTGGGATGCTGCCGATCTTCCACAACCCGGCACTCTCCAGGGCCGAAACGGCCGGAGACTACATCAGGACGCAGTGGGCGCCGGAAGCGACCGCCGCTCGTTACGACTGGATCTACCAGTACGACGCGACCGCCATTCCTCTTCATTGACATCTCTCCCCACGAGCAAGGGTGCACAAGGATGATCGGCAAAGAGCAGCCCTGGGACAGGGTGATACCGCTCGAAGAGCGCGAGACCTACGCGATCGCAGGATTGGGTGGCGCGGCTGGATTCGGCAAACGGCCCGCGCTGCTGGTGATTGACGTGCAGTACCGCTCGGTCGGTGACCGGCCGATGCCGATCCGCGAGGCGATCAAGCAATATCCAACCAGCTGCGGTGAGGCTGGTTGGCAGGCCATGGCGCAGATTGCCGATCTGATGCGGTTGTTTCGCGGCAGAAGATGGCCGGTGATATTTCCGCATGTCGCCTGCAAGGTCAGCCATGACGAGGGGGCATTCGCGGCAAAAATTCCAGCCATCATGCAGATTCCGCCCGAGGGCTACGACTTTGTTCGTGAGGTGGCTCCAGAGCCGGGAGAACTGCTGCTGCCAAAGACGCAGGCAAGCGCATTCTTCGGCACCCCGCTCACGACATATCTCGTCGGGGCCGGGATCGATTCACTGGTGGTGACCGGCTGCACGACAAGCGGCTGCGTCCGGGCATCGGTCGTCGATGCATGCGCGCTGAATTTCAAATCGATCGTGCCGAGCGATGCTGTCTACGATCGTTCGCCGACTTCGCACGCCGTCAACCTGTTCGATATAGCCAGCAAGTACGCAGATGTGATGCCCACCTCGGAAGTCACCGAGCGGCTTCATGCGCTGCCAGCCGATCGTACGCAGGATCGCCCGACATGAGTGTCGCCCAGGTCTCCGGTCTGCTCTACGGCGCTCACGTGCGCGCAAATGGCGTCCGCCAGCATTACCTGCGCTTCGGCGGAGCCGGTCCTGCCATCATCATCCTCCCGGGCATCTCGACGGCCGCGGCACAATGGGCGTTCATCGCGGAACGTCTGTGCATCGGACATGACGTCTATGTACTCGACGTCCGGGGACGCGGCCTTTCCGAAAGCGGGCCGCATCTCAATTATTCGCTGGATGCCTGCGCCTCGGATCTGGTCGCATTCGCCGAGGCGCTGGAAATAGGCGCGTATACCCTGCTCGGCCACTCCATGGGCGCCCGGATCGGAATTCGTGCCGCGCGCTGGCGGCCATCGTCCATGAGACAGTTGATCCTGGTCGATCCTCCGGTCTCCGGCCCCGGACGCCGCGCCTATCCAAGTCCGATCGGGCCTCTTCTGAAGCTGCTTCATAGCGCAAGGCTTGGAGAAGCGGACGCGGCGCTGCGAAGCCCCTCCGCGCCGCGCTGGCCCGAAAAGCACATCCGTGCCCGGGCCGAGTGGATGCACACCTGCGACGAGCGCGCCCTGATCGAAAGTCACAAGGGCTTTCATCACGATGACATTCACAACGATCTCGCCAACCTCAGCGTCCGCACCTGGCTGCTCGTTGCAGGCAAAGGCGACGTCATCCGTCCCGAAGATGAGAGAGAGATTCAACGATTATTGCCGTCCATCGAGATCAAGCGACTGGAGAGCGCAGGTCACCAAATGCACATCGACGACACGGAAGGCTTCCTTTCGATCGTCAGTGACGTCCTCGCCTGACCGCTCGAAAGACCGGTCGGAGCGCTGCGATTACATGCCCGGCAAAGGAGATGACTGAAGATGACCCGGCAACGCATCGATGTTGATATGCTCGAACTGTTCAAGGCCGAACTTGCACTCTGCAAGGTGAGCGAAGGCGAGGTCGTGGCTGTCCTGAGCGGCGGCGAGGATCAGTCGGAGTATGCCCAGACGTTCATGCTGGCCGCGCGGAGCCTTGGCGCGACAACTTTCCACCTCAATGTTCCAAAGTACGGCCAGAGCAAGGTTGCGGGCCAGCAGGGCAGACACGCGCTGAGCGGCAACCAGCCGGCGATCGACACGCTCAAGCGCGTGGACATGGTGATTGATCTTCTGGGCCTGCTGTTCTCGCGCGAGCAACTCGAAATTCAGGAGGCAGGCACGCGCATTCTGCGCGTCATGGAGCCGTTCCACATTCTCAAGAAGATGTTCCCGACTGAGGATCTCCGCCGGCGGACCGAGCTCTCACGAACGCTCCTGCAGTCAGCCAGAACCATGCGCATCACGTCGCCGGGCGGAACGGATGTGACCTACGGCCTAAAGCAATATCCGGTCATTTCCGAGTACGGATACACCGATGAACCGGGCCGCTGGGATCATTTCCCGTCAGGATTTGCTTTCACGCAGGCCACGGATGGGGACGTCAACGGCACTGTCGTCCTGATGCCGGGCGACATTCTCTGCGCATTCAAGCGCTACATCCAGTCTCCGGTCACGCTCACCATCAAGGACGGCTACATCGTCGACCTCAAGGGCGAAGGCACCGACGCGACGCTCATCAGGAGCTATATCGACAGTTTCGGCGATCCGCGAGGTTGGGCAATCTCGCATATCGGGTGGGGATCGAATGAGCGCGCCGACTGGCACCATATAGCTGCATCTCAGCAACTCGCGTCGGAGCACATCATGAGCGCGCTTTCCTTTTATGGAAACGTTCTGTTCTCGACGGGACCGAATACCGAGCTTGGCGGCACGAACGACACGCCGTGTCATCTCGATATCCCGCTTCGCGGCTGCAGTCTCTGGCTCGACGATATTCACATCCTCGACAAGGGCGAGTTTGCCTACCCGGAGTTGAGGGCGCCCGGCCGCTAGGCCTCGGCATCGAACCGGGACCCGGAGTCGCAATTGCGGCTCCCAATGACGCGGAAAGCGCTTCGGCGACGATCATCCACTGTTCAGCTCTTTCAACGGGGAACGCATTGCATGTCTAAGACCGTCTCAGGCGCGGAAGATTACACGGCCAGGCAACGTTATTCGATCATGATCTCGGCGATGCTGGGATACATTCTCGACTTCTACGATGTCCTGATCTTTCCGTTTCTGCTGCCAGCGATCCAGCGGTCAATGTCGCTATCGTTGACCGAGATCGGCTCCCTGCAAGCCCTGACGCTCTTCGGGTCGGCGATCGGCGGGGCCCTGTTCGGCGTCATCGGTGATCGCCTTGGCCGAAAGACCTCGCTTCAGCTCACGATCGCGCTGTTCTCGGTCGCGGCGATTATTTCCGCGTTCGCATGGAATTACTGGTCGCTTGCGGTGCTGCGGTTCATCACCGGAATCGGTCTTGGCGGCGAGTACGGCGTTGGCATGGTGCTTTTCAACGAGGCCTGGAAAAAAGGCAGCCGCGGCCTGGGCGCGGCTGCGCTTCAGGGCTGCGCCGTGATCGCATCGTCCACGGCGTCGATCGTCGGAATCTGGCTTATCGCGACGTTCAGCGACGAGTGGAGCTGGCGCATCGGCCTGCTGAGCGGTGGAATGCCGATCCTGCTGATCATCTTCATCCGCTTCTTCATGCCTGAATCGAAAATCTGGCTGGAGTACGAGGCGCAACGCAAGGCCGGTCAGGTTGCAGAGGCGGCCCGCACGCTTCCCCTGGCGGATCTGTTTCGCAACGGGCTGGCGCGCCAGACCGTCACTGCCTGCGTGTGGCTGATGAGCTACATGCTTTGCTACTACAGCGTCGTCTCCTTCATTCCGACGCTGTTGCTCCGGGACATGCACACGCCGGGCGACGTGGTTCGCACCACGGCCGTTCTTCTTTCCGTGGTCAGCGGCATCTGCTATCTCGCCAACGGCTTTTTCAACGACAGGGCTGGCCGCCGGTTCGGTGCTCTCGTGCCGGCGTTGTTCTGGATCGGATCCTTGGTTGGCATGGCGGTATGGGGAGGTCAGCTCTATGCCGGCTCGAAGACCGAGTGGCCGATGTTCTGGCTCTATATCGGTTTCGGGATTGGCAACGTTGCGCTCGGCGTGACGGGCGTCTGGATCTCGGAACTCTATCCGGTCAATCTGCGCGCGACGGCGGTGTCCACATTCTATATGGGCGGTCGTGGCCTTGGCAGCATCGCGCCGGTTATCGTGCCCCTTGCGGCCGCTCATTTCGGCGGAAGCCTGCTGAACGGCATGGTCGCCGTGGCTCTTCCCGCCGCGGCTACCTTCGTTCTGGCCTCTCTTCTGCTTCCTGAGACGCTCGGTCGGGATTTGTCCGCGAAGGGCTTCAAGGCCGATGCGGACTCGGAGCCGGCGATGAAGGCTGCTCCGGTCTCGAGCGTATGATGCGCTCGTGAAAGACGCGCGGCGAGATGAGTGCTTGGCGCGCTCGTCGCGCCGGCCTGGCGTGAAAGTGGCTTTCGGTACAGGGCTCGTCGAACGGACAAATGACGTCTGGTCGAGGCCCTCAATGCATCAATCAAAACGTGGCCAGCACCGTCTTCTTCATGCGTACCGCTGCCCCGATGGCAGATGTTGCCGACCGGCCGATCCTCGGTGCCCCTGCCGAACCTGTTGCAATCATGCGATAGTGCTGCTTGGGCAATTCGGATTTCCGCGGCATGGCGATTGGCCGTATCGTCCGGATTTGGCGGTGTCCTTACGTAGCCGCGACCTTCAGATCGGCAGGTCAAGTTGCGGCGCCGCATCGTCGTTCTGTAGGGACGAAAGCGAAACCCCCAGCAGCCGGACTGACCTGGAAAAGGGCATCTCGTTTTGAAGGAGCGCGATCGACAGTCGCTCGAGTTCTGCGCGGCTTGAAACCGCAGCAGGTACCGACCTGCTGCGCGTGATGATTTCGAAATCGTTGAATTTGACCTTGAGGGTCACCGTTCGGCCACGCGCTGCCTTGTCTTCACAGTGCCGCCAGACCTTGTCGATGAGTGGCTGCAGTTCGGCTGCCAAGGTCTGGAATTCCGTCAAATCGCTTGTGAAGGTGGTCTCTGCGCCGACCGACTTCCGGATTCGATCGGCGCGGACCTCACGATGATCGACGCCCCTTGAGATCCAATAGTAGTACGCGCCGGCCTTGCCGAAATTGGCTTGCATGAATGCGAGCGACTGATTGCGCATATCGAGCCCCGTGTAGAGACCCAGGGCATTCATCCTGGCGCCGGTCGCAGGACCAATGCCGTGGAATTTGCCGACGGTCAGGGTTTCCACAAATGCCGGGCCCATTTCAGGCGTGATGACGTACTGGCCATTCGGCTTGCGGTGATCCGATGCGAGTTTTGCCAGAAACTTGTTGTATGAGATGCCGGCCGAAGCGTTGAGACCTGTCTCGGCCTTGATCTTGGCCCGGATAGCGAGCGCGACGTCGCGCGCCCATGGGATGCGTTGCAGGTTGTCGGTCACGTCGAGATAGGCCTCGTCGAGCGACAGGGGCTCGATAATCGGTGTGTGTTCTGCGAAGATGTCGCGGATCTGCTGCGAGATGGCCTTGTAGATCTCGAAGCGCGGCTTGACGAAGATCAGATCGGGACATTGTCGTTTTGCCGTGACGGACGGCATGGCCGAACGAACTCCGAACTTTCTGGCCTCATAGCTGGCTGCCGCCACGACGCCGCGTTCGCGGGATCCTCCGACGGCAACCGGCTTGCCACGCAGGTCTGGATTGTCCCGCTGCTCGACGGACGCATAGAATGCGTCCATGTCGATGTGGATGATCTTGCGCTGCCTGACCGGCGCAACCGCCTGGTCGTCATCGATCTCGATGGTCACGTCCCGAGCCCGGCTGTATCTTCCTTGACGCCGCGGGCGACGACCCGAAGTGTTCCGTCGGCAAGCGGCCGCTGCAATTTCAGTGCCTCGTCCGGAGGTGCCGTCATCCAGACGTCTACCTCCACCGGCGATGTGAGGATCACCGGCATCGCCTTCGGATGAATGGCACCGACCTCTGCATTGGGCTCCGTCGTCAGGAACGCGTAGAGGTCATTGGTCGTCTCACCTTCCTTGACTTTCCGGACGGACGTCCAGCTGGTCCAGATGCCGGCGAAGCAGGCGAGGGGACGGCTCTCGTCGAGCGCGAACCAGATATCGCCGCCCTCAGCCTTATTGAACTCGCTGAAGGAGTTGAACGGCACCACGCAGCGGTTTTCGGGGCCGAGCCATTTCGTCCAATGCTTGCTCTTTACGTTGCGGATATTGGTCGTACCGCTGTCCGGCTCCATCCGCAGCAATTGCTTGAAATCGACCGCCTTGCCTTTCGCCTCGAGCTTTGCCGCGCGCTTTTTGGTTGCTTCCATCATGGCGTGCTGCGAAGACGGCATGCCCCACCGTGCCGTCGCGAGTTCGCGGCCCTCGGCCCCATTGCGCACGATCGGCGCCTTATAATCGGGAAAGACCCCTGGCATCGGCGCCAGATTGCCAATGTACCGGTTCACGACGCGGAACAGCGCGGCGATGGCGGCTTGATTGTTCGTGATCGAGTAGAGATTGCACATCGGTCAGGCTTCGGTCCGAGAGTGGCGCGGCTGCCCCGCCAATTGTAACAGAGTCGCAGAGGGACGCCGGCCGGCCGTGCTGCATTTTCGGCAGCGCAGCCGGCTGGCGAGATCATGTACGAAGGTGGCCCGCGGATTCTTCATCGCCGTGAGGTCAACGTCACTTGGCGTCTTGCAAGCTTCGCATCTGATTTCGAGCCAGGTGAAGCCTCCATTTAAGGCCTGGTCGATCGTCGGGGAGGGATCGATCGGCTCTCCGTCGGACCACATGCGTTCGTTCCAGCTCTCGCACAGCAGCTTGTCCGCCTGCTGGATGAGTGCTTCCCCCTTTGCCCGCATTTCTGCCGATCGGGTGGCCAGGATGTTGGCCATTGCGCGCGCCTTACCAAGCTCCTTTTTCAGCGCCTTGCGGCCGCTGCCCGACAAGGGCGTAGGGTGATATTTCGGGGTCATCCGGACACCGGCGCAAAGAGATCCGATCGGCGACCTGATGCTGGCTACGGCGTCTCGAACGCCGGCCAGCACCCGTCTTCTTCATGCCTGCCGGTGCGCTGCTGGCAGGTGTTGTCGAGCAGCCGCTGCGCGACGTCCTTCCAGGCTGCGTTGCGGCCATACAACCGGACTGCATCGGCGCTCTGGATTTCCACGGTCCGCTCGCAGCGGCGGCAGGAGACGCGCAGCACGTGGGCCTTGATTTCCGAGAGGCGTCGCTGTTGGGCTTGGGCGCCGGCGCGAGGATCTTTGAGGACCGATTCCCAATATTCGGCCGGGAGGGGCGCATCCGGACCCGCAGCGGGCGGCGCTCGTCTACGGTCGGCTTCAGCGGCCAGTTTTTCCATCTGTTTCGGGGTCGGCATGCGCCAGCTCGCGGGTCGGTCGGTCATGTCCGAATTAGAACATAACAAGAACAAATGTCGAGTCCGACCAGCCAGCCGCTTAGAAAATTCCTCCCGTAGGACGGGTCGCGATGTCGGAACCAAGCCGGGTCGTTCGTCTTGAATCCGTTATCAGTATCGGAGTTCCCTCGGCATGGCCCCCCGCGCTAACTGGAAAGGCTTCCTGCGTCTTTCCCTCGTCACCTGTCCGGTCGCGCTCTATCCGGCCACGTCGGAATCCGAGAAGGTCTCCTTCAACCAGTTGAACCGAAAGACCGGCCACCGGATCAAATATGCCAAGGTCGATGCCGACACCGGCGAGGAGGTCGACAACGAGGACATTGTCAAGGGCTACAAGGTGGACGACGACAGCTTCGTCGAGGTGACCAAGGAGGAGCTCGAGAACGTCGCGCTGGAATCGACGCGAACCATCGAAATCGACGAGTTCGTCGACCGCAGCGAGATCGATCCGCGATATCTCATTCGCCCCTACTACCTGCGTCCGGACGGAAAAGTCGGGCACGATGCCTTTGCTGTCATTCGGGAAACCATCCGCGAGATGAACAAGGTCGCGATTGGTCGCGTGGTGCTGACCAATCGGGAGCACATCATCGCGCTGGAGCCGCTGGACAAGGGGTTGATGGGGACGCTGTTGCGCTATCCGTACGAAGTCCGTTCCGCCGATGAGTATTTCGACGACATCCAGGATGTCAAAGTCACCAAGGACATGCTCGAACTAGCCAAGCACATCGTCAATCAAAAGTCGGGTCACTTCGAGCCGGACAAGTTCCAAGACCAGTATGAAACCGCCCTCATCGATCTCATCAACCAGAAGCGAGCGGGTAAACCCATCACAGCAAAGGCGCGTCCTCGCGGCGAGAACGTGGTGGACCTGATGGACGCGCTACGCAAGAGCATTGGAAGAGAGGGAGCCGCGACAGAGGCACCCAAGAAATCAGGCAAAAAGCCGCGTAAGGCCGCCACTGGGCAGAAGGAAATGCTGATGCCGATCGCAGGCAAGAAGCCGGCGAAAGAGGCTTCGGCGAAGAAGCCGGCGGCCAAGCCGCAGCGGAAGTCGGCTTGAGCATATCGTGAAGCATCCGGATTTTTCTCCGAAGTGTGGATGCAACATTCTGGTGTCAAAATACGACCGAGAGTTAATCACGGACGATAGGTTCTGAATAAACCATTGGTGGTTATTTATCGCTCTCGGCAGGACTACGCGGCCGGTGCGCCTGCGCGTCCCCTGTGTTTTAGGTAGCGGAGGATGTCCGGCAACGACATCGCGTTCAAAACCCGATTCGGCGATACACCGCCCTTGCGCGCCATCTCGACGCCCCAGTGCATGTGGTCGAGTTCGCGGATCGAATGAGCATCCGGATTGATACTCATCATGCAGCCGAAGTCTAAAGCCGCCTGGTGCCATCGCCAGTCAAGATCCAGCCTCCAGGGATGGGCGTTGATCTCGACGGCAACGTCATTCCTGGCGCAGGCGCGCAACACCTTTTCGATGTCGATGTCGTATCCGGGGCGGCGCTGGAGCTGGCGTCCCGTCATATGTCCGATGATCCTCGTATAACGATTGGAAATGGCTCGCAGAAGCCGGTCGGTTTGCGCTTTCCGATCCAGCTTGAAGCGGCCGTGGATGCTGGCGACCACGAAATCGAACCGATCGAGGACATCGTCGGGATAGTCCAGGGAGCCGTCGGCCAGGATGTCGGATTCGATCCCCTTCAGGATCCGGAATTCCTTTCCGAACTTCCTGTTGAGCCGGTCGGCCTCGCGGTGCTGCTCCTCGATCTGCTCGACCGAGAGCCCCCCGGCGTAGTGTGCGGACTTGGAATGGTCCGCCACTCCGAAATATTGATAACCGCGCTTTCGCGTGGCGTTCGCCATCGTCTCGAGTGTCTCTGTGCCATCGGACGCGTCGGTATGACAGTGCAGAATTCCGTGAAGATCGCCGTCGGTGACGAGCTCGGGCAGTTTGCCCCTTAGCGCCCGTTCGATCTCGCCGCGCCCTTCGCGCAGTTCGGGCTCGATGAACGGCAGGCCGAGCGCGTCGTAGATGTCCGCTTCCTTCGCCGCCATTATGCGCCGGCCCTTCCGGAGGCCGTCTGTTTGCAGCGTCATGCCCTTGCGCTGGGCGAGCGTGCGAAGCTGTTCGAGGTGTTCGGCCGATCCGGTCGCTTGCAGCAGCGTGGCTCCAAAATGTTTTCGGTCGGTGAGGTGGACCTTCAGTCCCGAAGAATTCAGAGCCGTGGGGGCGTCTTCGTCTTTGGCAGTTTCTGCGACAAGGACGAGTTCGGCCACCAGTTCGCAGCCGCGCCGGAAGTCGCCGGCGACGGCGATGTGCTTTAGGTCGGGGCGCAACTTTGCAAGGGATGCCTGCGCATGTTCGATCAGGGCCGCGGCGCGATGCAGATGCAATCGGCCTTCGCCGCTCTTTGCGATCGGAAGATTCTGCAGGATCTTGGTCTGAAGCGACGCGCCAAGTCCTTTGGCCTTACGGCTTCGATCGTCCCTGGCGGCGGCTTCAAGCTCCGCCAACGAGGCGATTCCAAGGTCCTTGTGAAGCCGCAGTACCTTCTCCGGCCTCAGCCCGGGCACCGTCAGCATCTCGAGTACGCCGGCGGGGATCTCCTTGCGCAGCTTCTCCAGGCTTGGATGGCTGCCCGTCCGATGAAGCTTGGAAATGATGTCGGCAATGGCTTCGCCAACGCCCGGAATTTCGGTGAGCCGGTCCTCCTCGATCAACGTTTCGAGTGGGATTGCGAGCGCTGCGACATTGTCGGCGGCGCGGGCATAGGCCTTGGCACGGTAGGGATTGCCGCCCCGCATGGCGGTGCGTTGCGCGTACTCGCGCAGGAGTTTTGCTACTTGCTGGGCCTCAGCGACGGCCACTCAGCGGCCTCCCGTCGCCCTCAGTCCGCTCCGTGTGGTCGAGCGGACGAAACGCATTGTTCGGTACCGAACCTGAGCCCAGCGATTTCTCAAGCTTCTGTGCCGCTCGGAAATCGTCCATGTGATGCAGGTTCGGGCCGAACGCGGCCTCCTTCATCAGGAGGTGGTATACTCTGCCTACCACGGCCTGGAGATGCTTCATTCTTCCGAGCGGCATCGCCCGTGCCTTGCAGAGGGCTCGGATGGCGTGGGCCCTAAAATAGTGGAAAGCATCCGACATATCGATCTAACGTTTGTCCTGATTTTTTGTTCTTGTCGGAGCCCCGTGCGGGTTTGGCTCCAATCTGAGGATCGCACTTGAGGGTCGGTCATCAGCAGAGGAAAGAGAACGAGACGCTATCGGAACCGACCCATGTCGTTCGTCTTGATTCCAGGCCTACCCCGAGACGGAGTTTTGAGCACCGATGGCTCCCCGCAGAAATTCGACGAGATCGACAGTGAGCGCGGGCATTCTGGCTTACCGTGAAGGAGGTCGCGGGCTCGAAGTGCTGCTCGTACATCCTGGCGGTCCGTTCTGGCGCAACAAGGATAGGGGCGCCTGGTCTATCCCAAAGGGCGAAATCGATGCACTGGACGATCCAGAGCAGGTCGCGCGACGCGAGTTTGCCGAGGAACTCGGCCACACTGCCTCGGTTGGTCGGCTGCAAGAACTAGGGGAGGTCCGACAGCAAGGCGGGAAGCGCGTCATGGCATTCGCCGGAGAGTGCCATTTTGACGCGGCGGAGCTCACCAGCAATACCTTCGATATCGAATGGCCGCCCCGAAGCGGACGGCGGCAGAGCTTTCCCGAAGTCGACCGTGCGGAATGGTTCGATATCGAGTCTGCACGCACGAAAATACTTTCCGGGCAGGTCGAGCTTCTCGATCGACTTTTGGCGATCGTGGGTGAGAGCGCTGGGTAATGAGCTTCAGGATTGGAATCATTTCGGACACGCACGGCCTGTTGAGGCCCGAGGCGGAGCGACGCCTAACGGGGGTCGACAACATCGTTCATGCTGGTGATATAGGCCGGCCCGAGATCGTCGACGCGCTTCGCCGGATTGCGCCCGTCACCGCCATCCGTGGAAACGTGGACAGCGGCGCATGGGCCCGCGAATATCCCGACACGAAGCTCGTCCGTCTGGCGGGGAAGGCGATCTATCTCCTGCACGACCTGAAGACGCTGCAGGCCGATCCCGGCGCGGCGATTGATGTGATCGTCTCCGGGCATTCCCACGTACCGAAGATCGAGACGGTCGGCGGCGTTCTCTACCTCAATCCCGGTAGCGCAGGACCGCGGCGATTCAACCTTCCGATCACGCTTGCGACGCTCGAAATCACACCCGAGGGCTTGCGACCGGAAATCCACGATCTTGGAGGCGGCTGAACACGCAGCGGCGAAGGGAGTTCACAGCGGAGGAAGAAGCCGATGAGGGCAATCCGGAAGGACGGCACGGATGGGATCGCCTGGTGATATTTCGCCGCCTTCGGACACAACCGCCATGACGCCAGCCCGGAATGGCGGATTCGGCGTTTCGGCTAGTAATCGGCTTTTCAATCCGGACTTGAAGCGATCGATGAGAATGCAGGGCGTGCGGAGGCCAGTGAGCCGAATGTTCACCGAGGCGCCGATGCGGAATTGTGTATTGAGAGGCAACCTCTCGAGATCGAGCCCGGTCGTCGTGATGTTCTCGCCGAGATCCCCGGGGCCAACGTCAAAGCCCGAGTTTCGCAGTGCCTTGTACAGTTCGCTCGGGATGAGGTGAACCTGCCGCAGGTTTGGTGCCCGGGGGTTTTGGCGCGCCAGATATCGATGCCGGACTAACTGGCCGTAGTGGGCGTCGCCTTCGACGCCTTTTCCCGTCTTCAGAACGATGGAGAGGCAGGGAGTCTTGCTGAACCGATGCTTGGCGTCGATCGCAACAGTGACGACTGATCCTTGTAGAGCAGGGAATTCCAGGAGGTGGTCCATTGATCCGTCGGGCTGGAGGGGGCGTTGTCGCGGCGACGATGCCGCGCGGCATGGAGTTCGCTTTGTTGCTCGCGAGCTGGAGCGATCAGGGACGTTATCCCACCGGCTCGCAGACCTTCGTCGGACGCTGCTTCGGTCATGATTCATCTTTGCTGCGTCGGAGCAGGATTCCTCATCCAGGCGCCGGCCGAAATCCACCCTCGTACATAATGGGCAAATGCGCAAATGCGTTCCGTTTGCCGGTTCGGACCGAAGGGATCGCTATTTACGTGAACGTTCTCGCTCGCGCACGACATCCTTCGCCCGCTTGTCGGACCTGAGCCCGAGATAGACGGGCTGGCGGAGCTCGCCTTTGCTGGTCCACTCCGCGAATTTGACCTCGGCGACCAGCGAAGGCCTGACCCATGTCGTGGCGGCCTCGTCCTTCACTTTGGCAGGAAAGGGTGACTTCGGGGCCGTCAGTTTCACGAGCCTGGCATGGAGGTCTTCCAGGACCTTGTGGCTGAAGCCAGTGCCGACATGTCCGATGTAGCGCCATGCGTCGCCTTCCCGCACGGCAAGGACCAGGGCGCCGAAGAACGGCCTGGTGCGCCTGGGCGCCGTGAAGCCGGCGATCACCACTTCCTGCCGCTTTGCCGTCTTGATCTTCAGCCAATCGGGGGTCCGGCTGCCGGACGCATACCCGCTGTTGGCGCGCTTTGCCATGATGCCTTCAAGGCCCTTCCGGTCGGCCTCGGCGAAGAATTTTGTGCCGTTGCCTTTACGGTGAGCGCTAAAGGCGATCAGCTTGTTGCGCGGCAGAATTGCCTTCAACCGCTTCTTGCGCTCGAGGAGCGGGTGGTTGCGCAAGTCCGCTCCGTTCTCAAACATGAGATCGAAGGCGCAGTACAGCAACTTCGCCTCATGCCGCAGCGCGTTTTGAAGCAGCTGGAAATGCGAAACGCCGTCCTTACCGAGCGCGACAAGCTCGCCATCGATGACGGCGTCGCCCTTCACGCCCTCCAGCGCTTTGGCGACCTCAATATAGCTGCGGCTGATGATCTTGCCGTTGCGGCTGTAGAGCGCAACCTTGCCTTTCCGGATTTCCGCGATCATCCGGAAGCCGTCGTACTTGTCCTCGAATACCCAGCCGGGGTCATCGAACGGCGCGTCGGTGAGCGTGGCGAGCATCGGCTGCAGGCGCTTGGGCAGGGTCGACGTCCGGCTCATTCGAGGCCAATCCTTAAGAGCAGGTTGCGAAATGCATGGACGTCCTTCAAGGATTAGGGAACGTTTCGGGGCAGCGTCGTGTTCCGAAAGCATCGTGGCTTGCGAGACCTCGAGGATTGACCGGGCGAGGGCGGATCAGACCGATGGCCAGAAAACTGAAAACCTACCAGACCTCTCTCGGCTTCTTCGATCTGGCGATCGCCGCTCCCTCCATGAAAGCGGCCCTCGAAGCCTGGGGCGCCGACAGCAATCTCTTCCATCAGGGCGCGGCGAAGGAAAGCGGCGATCCGGACGTCATCGAGGCTGCCATGGCTGCGCCGGGCGTCGTTCTGAAGAGACCCGTCGGTTCCAACGGGCCATTCAGGGAGCATGCCGAGTTACCTACTGACCTTGCCAGCGGCAGTTTAAAGAAGACGGGCCGCCGTCAACCGCGGAAGCCTTCTAGGCGGACCCAGGACGATGCGGCCGATCGGAAGGCTGCACTTGCTTTCGAGAAGGAGCAGCAGCGGCGGGAGCGCGAACGTGCCAAGGAAGAGGCCGACCGGCAGAAGGAGCGCGAGCGACGGCAGCACGCCGTCGACAGGGCGCAAGGTGTCTTCGACGCGGCCCGTCGCAAGCACGAAGGAAAGGCCGCTGACATCCAACGACAGTTCGAGGTTCTTGAGGAAAGTGCGAGGGACGAGGAAGCGCGTTGGGAAAGGGAGAAGGCCCGCTTGGAAGCCGCATTACGACGGGCACGAGGTTGAATCTCGAAGCGAGCATCTCGAGACTAGGCCTGATTGGCCGCCCAGATCGGAAATCGCCAATCCAAACTGCCAGATCTTCAGCTTAACCGTTGCTGTCTTCCCGCAAGATGCGCTCAAGATCATCCTCGAAGATATTCTGCGTTGCTTCGAAGAGAGCCAGGAGCTTCAGAGCTTCCTCGGTATTTGCACCGCGCTTGCGGATCACCATTTTTCTGCCTTTCGACGATCTGACGTCCTCCGGCAACATGGCGGCGGGGAGGATGAAACGTTCGGACTCATGAGACATTGGTGGCTCAAGGCGGCAGCGCGATCGGTCTCTCAGCCACCGGTGGGCGCGGCAAGTGCCTTTGCCGTGATGACTGGATCATATGCCGCGTCAAGAGTTCGGATACTGGCCAATTCAAGCTAGATCACTGAGATTGGCATCGCCCGGGGTGCTCGGATTCAGCGATCGCTTGTAAACTATCGGTGGGAAACCGCCCGTGCTGCGGCCTGATTGACCTTTGCGCGGTCCCGCCTGTCCTCCGGCGACAGCTCCATCAACGCTCGATGGAGCTCCGCGGGGATCGTCAGAGGACTATCAAGCGGCTTCTCCACCCACGGCCAGAAGCGGTCAAAGGCGTCCATTACAGATCCTCCCGGAGCCCCCTGAAGAAGGGGTGGCGGACTTTCCCCTCCGCCGATTTCGCGCGGTACTCTATCTCGGCCAGCAGCTTGGGCTCGACCCAGATTCCTTTGTGGGCAATCCGCTTTGCATAAGGCTGCGTCTCGCGGATCAGCGGCATCAGACGCTTCTGAAGGTCGGTAGCTGACGCCTTGTTGAACCCATGGTCCACCTTCCCGGCATAGACCAGATCGTCGCCCTTGCGCCGGCCGACATAAAGCCCGTCCCACTTCGTCCCATCGAGTGCGAAGCCGGCAATGGTCAGCGTCTCACGCTGCACGCAGGTTTTTTTGACCCAGTCATTTGTGCGTCCCTTCGGGTAGGCGCTGTCTCGGACCTTCGAGACGACGCCTTCGAGGCCGAGCTTGCAGGCATGTACAAACATCTCGCGCCCCTCTATCTCGAAGCTTTCGCTGAATTGGATGTCGGTGCCGCCTACAATCTTCTTGAGTTCGGCCTTTCGCTGAAAAAGCGGTAGCTTCCGGATGTCGCGGCCGTTCAGATAGAGCAGATCGAATGCTACGAGCACGATGGTCTTCGATTTGCCCTTGAGCTCGTTCTGCAGGACCGAGAAGTCGGTCGTGCCGTCGGCAGCCGGTACCACGATCTCGCCGTCGACCACCGCCGAGTTCGCCTTGATGCGCCAGGCGTCGTGAGCGACCTTCTTGAAGCGATGCGTCCAATCGTGGCCGCGCCGGGTAAAGATCTTCGCCGTTTCGTTGCCCACATGGACCTGAACACGGTAACCATCGAACTTGATTTCGTGAATCCAGCGCTCTCCGGACGGCACCTTCTCGATCAAGGTGGCCAGGGCCGGTTCGATGAAGCCGGGCAGCGGCGCCTTGGCGCCGATAGCCGCCGGCTTTTTACGCTGAAACGCCACTGAAGAACTCCACGCTACAGCCGATTCAAATTGGCACAGTTCGAATCGTTCCGGAACCTCGGAATCCCTGTCGCGTTGCGTCGATGTACGACAGGAGACAGCCATGGCAGTAGCGAAGAAGAGCAAGACAGCGCGCGGACGAAAGCAGGACCGAGCGCGGGTGGCCGGCGGGCAGGACTATGAAGTGCGGTACGAGGCGAAGAAGACTGGAAAGTCGGCGCTGGCGGTGAAAAAGGCCGTCAAGAAGGTCGGCAACGCGCGCAAGCGCGTGGAGAAACGGCTAGGCCGCTGAGCACGAGACGGGTCGGCGTGGTTGCTTAGCGCCGGTCCTCCTCGCCAGAAGGGCATTCCGGGCAGGTATCACCGATCCCGTCCAGCACGTCGCGAACCGCGGCGTCCGCCGCATCAGAGGAGAGGGCTGTTGGCGGGTCTCGACGTGCGATATCGAGGGCCCGCTCTCGCGCATGCGGGTCGGCGCGGTCCTTCATCCAACCGTGCTCCTCACACTCTCGGATAGCACCCGCTTCCTGGAGCACGTTGATGGCCCATCCGCGCAGCGTACGTATCGGCGGCCTTCGTTCACTCGTCGTCAGCATCGAAATGGCTCCCGATACGACGAATCGTTGTGTCCGCAATTCGTTCCCTTCCTACCACAACGGGATTCTCAACGGCGGAGCTCAAACTGCAGAGTTCCATGCCCGGCCGCGGCGAACTGTTCTCTCTCAGTGGGGAGCCGGCTGAAGGCCCGACATTTGCGAAGGGACGACGCCAGGCGGGTAAGAAGAGTTGAAGAGGTGATCTCCGTGGATTCCGGATTTTTAATCTATCATGCGCAGACAATAGCGCCCGGCGGAGCCCAGATTCTCTGAATTACATCTTCGTGGTTTTCCGCTTGGGCGCGTGCGGCAATGACCGCAGCGGGCTCTTGTGCACCGAGCCGCGTAGCGTCTCGGCCATCCCGGCTGCGATCCCTCGCGCAACTATAGATGTATCACGTATAGATATATAATGTGTCGCTCGCCGGAGGCACTCGCCCGCGGGCCCCGCCGTCATTGCATGCCGGCGTCGCTATCGCTGTCCCGCGCTCGGGTGCCTTGTTGACCGGTCTCGCGACCGCAGTCGCCTCGGTGCCCGCGGGCATTGCATGCCCGCGTCGCTATCACTGCCCTGTCGTCGGCTGCCCTTTGATCTTATCACTCCTGGCTTGATTTCACTTCTTTCGGGTTGCGCAGCGCTCTCATCGTCGAGGCTATGGGGCGCTGCCCCTCGCGCGCGCCAGGGTGAAGCGCCGGCTTATGCCGGCGCCGACCCGAGCGGTCTCCCCGGTCTTCCGCGCTGTTTTCATTCTGCCGACCTTGGACGACGTGGCATGCGCTTGTGCAGACCCGCTTCTCGCGAAGCGGCCCTTCGGGCGGGTGATACCCCTCCGCCCGGGTCGCCCTGGCACTTGCTACCCCCGGTCTCGCCGACGGGCAGGGGCGCAGGCGCGTGGTGCGCCTTGCACCCATGTAAGCAAAAGGAAGAATGATCATGTCGGCCAAATCAATTGGAATACCTGATGGAACTGAGGTTCGCATTCCGCTCGGCAAGCTCAAGAAGTCTCCGAAGAATGCGCGCAAGACGCCGCACAGCGAGGCGGCGATCGAGGCTTTGGCGGCGAGCATCGCCGCCAAAGGCATCCTGCAGAATCTGGTCGTCGAGCCGGAGGTCGATGACGAGGGGGCAGCCACTGGGTTCTTCTGCGTGACCATCGGGGAGGGCAGGCGGCTGGCCCAGCTGCTGCGGGTCAAGCGCAAGGAGATCAAGAAGAACGAGCCGATCCGCTGCGTCATCGATACCGCGAACGACCCCCACGAAATCAGCCTGGACGAAAACGTCACCCGGGAGAGGATGCATCCGGCCGACGAGTTCGAGGCGTTCAGGAAGCTCGCGGACGAGCGCGGGCTCGGTGCGGAGGAGATCGCGGCCCGCTTCGGCGTCACCGCGCATGTGGTGCGGCAACGCCTGCGGCTCGGCGCGGTGTCGCCCAAATTGGTGCAGCTCTATCGCGACGGCGATCTGACCCTTGAGCAGCTGATGGCGTTTGCCATCACGGATGATCATGCCCGGCAGGAGGCCGTCCATGAGCGCCTGCCCTTCGACCCCGATGCTGCCACCATCCGGCGTCTGCTCACCGAAACCCATGTCGCGGCCACGGATCGGCGGGCGCGTTTCGTCGGGCTCGAGGCTTATATGGAGGCGGGCGGCACGGTGTTGCGCGACCTCTTTACCGAGGATCGTGGCGGCTATCTGGAGGACGTCTCGCTGCTCGATTTGCTGGTGACCGCAAGGCTCGGCCGCGAGGCGGATAGCCTGCGGGCAGCCGAGGGATGGCGATGGACAGAAGCCCATCTCGACTTCCCGCATGCCCACGGCATGCGCCGGGTCTACCCGCATCCGGTCGAGCTGTCGGCGGAGGATCAGGCCGCTCTTCTGGCAGTCCAGAACGAGTTCGACCGGCTGACCGAGCAGCATCAGACGGCCGAGGAACTGCCGGACGACGTGGACGCACGGTTCGGTGAACTGGAGTCCGAGATCGTGCGGCTGGAGGCGAAACAACAGGCCTACGATGCCGCCGACGTCGCGCGCGGCGGCGCCTTTGTGGTCCTCAATCACGACGGCACGGTGCGGGTCGAGCGGGGTTTTATTCGCCCGGAGGACGAAAAGCCCGGGGCCGAAACCGACCCCGAGAGTGGCGCCGAGGCGCGGGATGAAGAGGACGGAGGAGGCGAGGAGGGCGCGCCGGATGACGAAGACGACGAGGGCGCGAGCGACGAGGACGACGAGGATCAGAAGCTGTCCGACGCTCTCATTCGCGACCTGACCGCGCACCGAACCTTGGGGCTGCGCCTCAATTTGAGCGAGCAGCCTGACGTCGCCATCGTGGCGGTCACCCATGCACTTGCCGCCCAAATCTTCTATGTCGGCGCGGCCGCGCATGTGGCCGGCATCCAGCCGGTGAAGACCGATCTGGCCGCTCATGCGGACGGGATCGAGGACACACCCGCCGGCAAGCTGTGGTCGGATCGCCATGCCAATTGGGCACGGCAGATGCCCAAGGACGTCGCCGGACTGTGGGAGTTCGTGGCCGAGCTCGACCACGACAGCCGCATGGCGCTGTTCGCGTATTGCGTCGCGCTCACGGTCAATGCGGTCAAATTGCCGTTCGACCGGAGGCCGCGTGCGCTGGCGGCGGGCCGCCGTCTGGCCGAGGCCGTGGCCCTCGACATGACCGCCTACTGGCACCCGACGGTGCGCAGTTATCTTGGCCGCGTCACCAAGGCGAACATCCTGGAAGCTGTCCGCGAAGGCGTCGGCGGGGAGGCGGCGGAGCGCCTCTCGGACATGAAAAAGGCCGACATGGCGCAGTCCGCCGAGCAGCTGCTGGCCGCAACTGACTGGCTGCCGTCGCTGCTGCGAACGGCCGTGCCGCAGGGGCAAGCCGACGTGCAAAGCAAGGTGGAGGGCTCTGAACCGCATCCGCAAGCAGCTGAGTGAAACCCTCGCCGGGGCCGCGTGGGCGGCCCCGGCGTGATCAAAATTTTCGGCCGCGCACCTGACGGCGCGCGGCCGGTTCACCGGTGCAAAGCGGCAATTTCCACGCAAGCCCTCCTTCCGATCGACGGCACGATTCAGCAGATCGACGTAGATTACTGCAGCCAAGTGGCTGTACCGCGTACCCGTCGACCTTCACCAGCGAGGCGCAGACCGGTGCCGGAAAACTCAGATCGTGCCTTCACCGTGCCTGTCGAGAGCGCATTAGGGCGGACAATAGCTCTGGCGGTGTGACCGGTTTTCCATGCGAACATCTGGCGGGTTCCCATGCGCTAATCCGGCTGAGTCTTCACTGGCATTGATGTGCGGATATCGCCTTGATCGAGCCGGTGTAGCCGTTACCAAAGCGGTGTAGCCGGCCGTCGCCACGGAAATCTCCTTCAGTTTCCGTCATGGGGCTCGGGTCCAACGCAGTCACGATTGGGCTGATCAGGCCCGGGGGACGGCAAGCGCCTCGATCGCCTTCCCGCAACAGCTCACGCCTGCTTTTTTCCCCTGCCGCGAAGTGGCGGCATTCCTCGCGGAAAGACAAAAAAGCAGGCTTTCGCCGTCCTCCGCTGGCGCTGCGGGCCTAAAGGCTGCGGGCCGATCGCTCCCCGGGCAAGGGATCGCCATCGAGGCTGCGATGGACGCGGCCCGAGCAAACAGACGGAGATAATCATGGCGACCATCGGCACTTTCACCGCTTCCGACAACGGCTACACCGGCTCGATCAAGACGCTGACGCTCAACATCAAGGCCAAGCTCGTCGCATCCGAAAAGGACAACGACAAGGCTCCCGACTACCGGATCTTCGCAGGTTCGACCGAGTTCGGCGCCGCCTGGAAGAAGACCGTCCGCGACAGCGATCGCGAATATCTCTCGGTCAAGCTCGACGATCCGAGCTTCCCGGCCCCGATCTACGCCTCGCTGGTGAAGGTCGAAGGCGAGCGAGGACGGATTCAGCCTGATCTGGTCGCGCCGCAGCGGCGACTGATCGGCCGCAACCATCGGCCCCGCCTCCTCGGAGGCGGGGCTTTCTTGCGTGCTTGCGCTGCTTTGGCAGGAGGCTGAAGCGCATTTTGCTATCGGAAAAGAGGGCTTCGTCGCGAGCAAAAATGCGATCGATTCGACGGATTTTTGCGCGGTACTTCGAGTTCAACGGACGGAATTTCACGTCGGATCTGGTTCGATTTTCGACGTCCGCAGGTGGCATTTCGTCGGCTTCCAGGTGCGCCGACGCACCGTTGCGGCGGCGAAATTGTGCCGTTGAAGAGCGTGCAAACCCGCACGGCGCACCGGGATTCGCGCGGTCGGCGATGTTGCGTGACGTCGATGCAATTGCCTCGTCGCGGCATAGAGAGGAAGCGTGAGCGGGGTGAACGTGAAGAATAGGAGAGCGCAAGATAAAAGTACTATCGCCAAAAGGCGGCTAAGTGGTTGTCTGCACATCCAAGAGCTAGCGCTGTTACGGTCCGCGATGTCGCCAGAGCCAGGCCAAGGCCAAGACGCGTCTTGGTGATTGCGTCCGCGGCCGCGAGCGTGTGGCCACGCGCCACGAGGGGACCACCTAGCAGTCGATGGTGAATTTGGACGGAAGCTTGGGCTGTTGAACGAAGGGCTATTAGTGCAGTCAGCAGTGTTCGACATCTTTACTGTGAGCGTCGAATGAAGGTGTGCCGAAGTGGAGCGTCGGAACATGAGCATGTTTCGCAGGCATGTGTCGCTCTTTGGCTGGCGACACCAGAGTCACGATATCAATGTTCGCTATCTCCATCACGACGCCGTCAGGCGTTGGGCTCGCCGGCGAGGACACGGCGGCGCGCCGTTAGTTCCACATCATCATTGTCCTGATGCCTCATCTCATGGGCATGCGCTGCAGCATCATGCTATATGGGAGGGACCAGGAAGGGCCTCACCGCGACACTGTCGCCAGACGGTTGGCGAGTCGGCGCCTGTCGGCGCTTAGCAGTCCGGCATGAAGATGCTTCGCGCGCCGATTTGTGTCGCGAAAGGCCAGCGCTCTGGCTAACGTCACACTAGCGGAAAATCGGCATCGGCCGGTGATCGCCAAAGAGCCTTCGGCCGAACACAATAGCGGAGCCTCGCTGGGCGCTCTCACGCCTCATTTGCTCAACGTTCGAACGACGCGATCGCGCGTTGCACCGCACGAGCTGAATCTTGAAGCCTATTCAGGAGCGTTCTCAGCTCCGCTTGTGTCGTTTCTTCCAGACGCAGGTTGTCGCCAGCCAGGAACTCCTGGATTAGGTGGTCAATGGAAACCGTCTTGACGACTGACGTGCAAGCGGTTGCCTCTCCAGCGACGGAGGACGCAATTCTACCGTCGCCTGCCAAAGCTATTTCCACGGACACGTTAGCGAGGACCGCGTGTTCGATCAGCCCGAGAGGGATCTCCAGTGAAGCCACAACTCTCCCGGTCGACACGTCGAGATAGCCGACGTTCGAGATTTCTCGCCCACATTTGACGAAGGGACTGAGGCTCAGCTCAACCGGACTTGCGGACATAGGTCGCCCAATTTCATGGAAGGAGGGAAGGATATCCATTTTATGACTCATAGTCTATGGGCTAGACAGCACAGATTCTCTTGCTGTCCTGCATGCGCTTGCAGGATCGAGTCGGTCTCAACGTTCAAGAATTACGTCGGGCAAGAAAGCTCAGCCAAGAAGAGCTCGCGAGCTTGTCCGAGGTCCATCAGACGTATTTGAGCGGGGTCGAAAGCGGCAAAAGAAATCCATCGCTCTTGGTGATTGAGCGGATAGCCAAGGCTCTAAGGGTCGATCCGGAGGAGTTGGTTCGCCGACGGTGACTAGCAAGCGTCCTACTAGTTACGAAAGTTGTAAAGCGCCCGCACGATGGTGCCACGAGGGCGACAATTTCGCTTCGTGCGACAGGGCCAATTTCGATAGTCACTGTTGGGCCGGGCTCCGGCGTCATAAACTTGGGGTGGAGGTTCGAGTCCTTCCCCCCGCTGCCGCGTATGCCCAACTGTAATAGGGGCCTCCGGAAAGAGTCCTTCGCCAACCGGTGCGGCCATCTCCCTTGATCTCGACCGCGGAGCCTTCCCAAGGCCTTTCGGGTGGACGATGACATTGTGCGCAAGCGACTGCCCCTTTCAGTCTTCTAGTCTAAGCGTGCGCCGGCTCCCAAACGGACTGTTCGACGATGCGCAGATGGAATACGTCGATCGTCTGCCACTCCTTATAGAGCCCGATAGGTCTAGGTTGACCACTCTTGTAAGAAGGGAGGGTCTTTCGAAACTGGCTCCGGGTTCGGTCGGCTAACAGACAGTCTCGTTGGAACAGGTAGCGTAACGGTGCTGGGCCATCCGAGCCCGCAAGGCATCAACTCCGGATCGGGCCTGTCTGGTTCGACAGCATGGCACGGCGCTTTCCGTTTCCGGCAGTATCTCAAGAGCGTCAACGCGGACGATGGAGAGCAGCCCGACAATGATCTTCGCCAGCTTGAATACAAGAAGAACCAATATGCGCCGCTCGGCGAAGGCATAGTATTGCGCTACCAAAAAGGCTTGTTTCTTCCAAGAAGCTGGTGTTTCCAGTCTTGATAAGGCCGCCCGCATGGCCAAAGCGGAATACGTGTTTGCGGCACTGCTACGCCGGTTCGAGGCCGAGGGGCGTAACGTCAGTGACAAGGCCAGCGCCAGGAATTACGCGCCGACCGCGTTCGCCGGCGAGCAGGAAGCCAAGGAGATTCGGGTCAAAAAACCAGATCTCGAACAGGCCATGCGCGATGCCCTTAAAGCCGGCAGGATTCGTGTCGAGAGCTATGGCAGGCCGTCTCGCCCAAACTCCAGGCTCGTTTTGACCGGCGCGCAGTCAGCGGCGTCGCAAGGCGGCAATCGCGAGGCAAAACCGGTTCTTCAATGACTAAGTCCGCTATTTGCCGGAAGTTGGGCCCTAGGTCATCGGGAAGCCCGGCGTGTTCTCACACATGGTATTTTACCACGATGAGGGTTGTCGGATTTAAGACGGGAAGGGCTGTAGCTGCGATCCTCACGTGAAGTTCTATGCAGAGCCGAGCCGAAGCTGAGGCCAAGGCCCGGACGAGGCACGCACGGGCACGCGTGCATGCGTGCCACGTGTGCATCTATAGGCCTGGGATGTGGCACGCACGGGGATGCACGCTTCTTGCGCAGGCCCCGCAACCCGCTCGAGGCAAGGCGCCGGGGCGCACCGCCTAGCTTCTTCCGGCACGCGTCTCGGCCGGTAACCCGCACGGGGTGCTTTGCTTCAGTGCGCCGAACTGGACCTTAGGGGCTTGGCCCATCCGCGCGTGCGCGTGTCTCCGATCAGGCGGCGGCTTCGGATCGGCACCTAGCCCAAGGTGCGCATGACGGCGGCAACGCGGCGTCCTCGGGCAGTCGTTGCATTGACCTGGAGCAGATCCATGATGGCGTGGGTCGAAATGGACTCTACGTTTTTCAGCTCGGGCTCAAGCTGCGTGCACCAGGGCTCATCGTACCCTGCCGCAGCCTCGATCCGCACCTTGGCCTCGTTCATCCTGCTGCCAAAGCCCATTCTATTCCTCTTGGCCGGTCTCAAATCGCGAACGGTGGAGCCCGCGGCCCGTCCCCCGCATCGTCCTCGGACCCAACTCGAACAGGTAGCGCTTACCTTTACGAGGGCCGCTGGCAGTGGTCGCGCCGAGGGCGGGCGGCCCTCAAATCTGAGGCGCGGAGGTTGAGTCCCGTGTGACTACGGTACCACCCTTAGCCGCTGGGGGATGAGCCCAAGCTGGGTGTATCAAGTTGGGGCAAACAATCCGACGCGAGGATTGCCAGATGAACGAGCGCGAAATCGACATTGCATGTGCCGTGTACGACGCCGTAGTCGTGGCATCCTTTGGCTTGCTCGCCTTCGGCACATGTTTTCTTATGTCAACGTGACGCGCGTCCGCCCTTGTTTGTCCTGGCTGGGGAGGGCGAAGAGACCCCCACATGCGCTGCGCCCTCGAGGGCCGCGAGCGCCAGGACGCGATTGCCAGGAATCCCCCTCGCGATGGATGGCTGGTCTACTTCAGGCGTCTGCGGCGGCGGCCTCGAAAGGGGCGCGGTATCCCGGCGCCAAGCGCGAGATCATGCTGACATCGACCGCATAGGACTTTGCGATCGACGCCAGGCTCTCACCGGCAGCCCGACGCTTCACCGCTTCCTCGCGCTGGCAATCGGACAGTTTTCGCTTGCGGCCAAACTTGACCTTGTTTGCCATGGCGCGTTTGCGGCCTTCACCAGTGCGCTCGGCGATCAGTGCGCGCTCGAATTGCGCGATAGCAGCCAGCTTGGTCGCGGGCAGCTGGCCTTGCGCTGATGAGGTCTCGAACAGCGGATCTCCGAGACTGCGGAAGACCGCGCCGGCCTTGCCGATACACTCGATCAGGTCGAGCAGTTCGCGGGTCGAGCGGCCGAGCCGGTCCAGCTTGGTGACCAGGACCACGTCGCCGGCCTTCATAGCGGCCATAAGCTTCGCCGGTTGGGGGCGATCGGCGCGGGCGCCAGCTGGTCTTCTCGCGATAGATGGTATCGGCACCGGCGGCCTTGAGGGCCTCCAGCTGACCGGTCAGGTGCGGGTCCTTGGTCGAGACGCGAGCGTAACCGAGGGTCGCCATTTTCGTCTCCGATTTCGCAAGTAACTTTCCCAAAGTATGAGCCGCCGATTTTGCTTGTTCAGCTATTTCTTGCGAAACTTAGGAGTTTTGCAAATAGGACCGTGGCGCTTGATGCCCATGGTGGCCCGAGCGGCTTTGCAGCCATGGGCCCAATGACACCAGTCTTTCCGAGACTAGCTTGGCCCGTAAGTTGCTCGCTCATCCGAGCCAGGATTTTGCCGCTACCCTCCCGGGGCTGGACCGACGCCGCCCGCAGTTGATTTCAAGCGGGCGGCGTTGCTGTGTAGTCCATGAGTTCGCTGACCGGCCTAGCCGGTGCTGGGGACGCGGGAGGGGGTGATAGAAGCGCGTCCTCGGCGGTGTCGGACATCACCATCTGCTCCGCCGCGCGCCACGCGGCGGCTTTGGTTAGTCCGACTGCGACGACGTCGTCGTTGAGGGGGACGGCATAGGTCCCGTCGCGAGTGCGAATGATGTCGATGGTGGTCATGGGGTGCGTAAACGCGCGCGCTGGCGGCGGGTTCCCGCACCCGCCCGGCACCTGCGAGCCGGACAAGCGTTGGTCCGGTCGGCCAGGAACGAAAGCACAGCAGCACAGTTGCAGCCTCAAAAGCGCGCACCGCACTTGGTCAACTGGCCGCGCTGGTCCCGTTGTTGGCCATGTCAGCTCTTGGCCGCGACGGGCCCCCCGGGTTGCAGGCATACTCGAGTCGGAAAATAAACGTAGGTCGGCGGATCTGTGGCGCGCCCGGCGGCAAAAAATTTCAGCGGACGGATGCGTATGTGGGGGAGATGCGTATGTTGGGAGTGACTAGCTTGCGGCAAGCCATAGAGAAACTGGGTCCCTACCAATCACTCACGCTGTTAGCCGTACCGGTCTGTCTGGTTGAGCCTTTGAAGCTCATCGCTCTAGCGGTGGCGGGTGAAGGCCACTGGATCAGCGGCACAGCGATGATCATCGCAGCGTATGCCGCCAGTCTACTCATTGTGGAACGACTGTTCGCGGTGGTGAAGCCAAAGCTGCTGAAGCTTCACTGGTTTGCGAAGCTATGGGCTTGGTTCGTTGTCATACGAGACAAGCTCGCCCGTGCGTTTCGGAGCACGTCGGGTTCGTGACGCGCGTATGACCACGTCGAGCACTTGTGAGGAAAGAGCTCTTAGCATCCTCCGGGAATTGCAAGCTGCCGAGGAGGCACAACGCGCGGTGCTGAACGCGCTCAGCGGGCATCGCTACTACGCCGGCTGACGCACGCGAGCGCGTGCAAGATCCAAAATTTTTTCTCCTGCGCTTCGAGATTTAAACGACGGCCCCACGCCGCGCCAGGCTTCACGCGTTGGCGCTCGATGGACCCCCTAGGTCCCCCATGTCCACGGCAGCCCCGTCGCGCGCCGCTTAACGTGTCCCAAAAATATCTAGGGCCCCGAAACCGAATTTGTAAACGAAGCCGCAAGGTGGCGGCGAACGGGCCGTGAGAGTCAGCGTGGACCCAGAGCGGACCTACTTGCCGTTCTTGATACGTACTGGCGTCATGGTTTGTCCCCATGCACGGGGCGGTGCTGGCCTGTTTCCATCCCCAGTGGCCTGCTTTGAAATTTCGAGTGGCCTAGTTTGGACTTAACCCTGCGGCAACCAAGGGTTAGCCGGTGTTCTCAGTAGGACTACCAGAGACCCTATTCACGGTTCTGGGCATATCAAATTCCATAGGTCGCTATCCGTTCTTATCAATCAGCGCACGCAATTGGCCCAGATCAACGGGCGCATCGGCAATGTTCCGAAACATGCCGGGCATGACCCGGGACCGCGCCATCACGATTGCCGCATTCGCCTCAATTACGTTTGCTGTGCTGGCCCTCATTGCCCTCTTTGCGACCTAAGGCGCTGATGGCACAAACTGCACTTTCCACGGAAAAGTTCCGCGATTAACTTATCATAAGCGCAGTGACTATCGGGGATGTGCCATGGCCGAAATATTCGTCCGAGTAGGCATCGTCGCGCTGGGCGTTTGCCCTATCGCAATTGCCGCTCTGGCGTTGCTTGTTTGAGAACCTGGCCCGCACGCACCAAACGGGCCGGTAGCTGGCCCCAGCAACGAGCCTTCCCCTACAAGGCCCCCATGTTGCTGGGGCCACTCAAACGCGGAGGCCGCCTAAGGTCGCGCGGCTTCTTAAAAGCGAATCGCAAGCCGTGAAGACACTCGCAGAAGCCGAAGCCTTGCTAACGGCAATTGAACGCGATCTTGACGAAGTCAAATCGAGACGACTGCGCCAGCTAGTGCGGGAGGCCGTCGAGGAGTATCGGAAGCAAATCCGGCATCTACGCAAACGCTATCACTGAGGCCGCCTCATTTGACGGCGTCTTTCATTCAGCTCAGTGCAATCTTGAGATCGCAGGAAGCGCGCTTGTCGCGTCCGCCTCCGGCGGGCCGAGTAGAGCCCACACGGCTACGGCCAAAACAAGCGCGCTGAAGAACGTCCACGATGCCAAACGCATTACGGCATCATCGTCATAGTCGCCAGATCGGCATTGGTGAAGCTTGGCCCGCCCGATGCAAGATAGATTGTGGCGAGCATCAATACTGAAAACGCTGCGTAGCCAAAAACAATCAGGCCGTCATAACTGCGAACAGAAGACGGCATGGTGTGCAAGATCGCCATGACCAATTTCCTATTCAGAATTGCGCTTCGTTGCGCGCCGTCATCCTAGGCCTGATCTGAGATAGCGCTGTGAAGCAATTCACAGCACTCGCGCACAAATTTCCGTCATTCTCGTTGGCCGCCTCTAGATATGGACGTCCAGATTTCCCACGCGCGCCCCGTAGCAGCTCCTTGCTTGGAAGACTGCAATCCGGCTCTCGCGGGGTAAACGACCAAAGTAAAGCGGACCGCAATGGGCGGCTTTTGAGCCCTTAGCGAACGTCTCCGCCGGGTGGCGCGTCATGAAATCCGATGGAACAATTCAGAGAAGCTATCTCCGCCAATGGCGCCTCCTGATCAGGGAGTACGAGGCTGTTAAATCTGGAAACTCCACGGCATTCACCAAGGTGCGAGACTTCTACGCGCATCATGGCACTGGTTCGCAAACCTTTCGAAAGTACTACAACCGCTATGCTGCTAGCGGGCTCACAAGTGATTTGCTGCCGCGACGGCGAGGTCCGAAACTGCGCGTTAAGTCAGAAGCCGAGGTTGTCGCTGCAAGAGACGCAGTATTCAAAGTCCTTCATTCTCCGCCGTCCGATTTCGGCTTCAATCGGTCGACGTGGAAGCGCGATGATCTGCAGCAAGCACTAAAGACAGCCGGGGTGCTCCTGAGCAGGCGGAACATCAATTCCATCATCCGTGCTGCTGGTTATCGATGGCTAAAGGCAAAGCAGGTCCTAACAAGTAAAGACCCTGAGTACCGAAAAAAACTAGACAACGTGCAATCTATTCTGCGGGACTTACGGGCCGATGAGGGCTTCTTCTCGGTCGACGAGTTCGGACCAGTCGCAGTTCTAAAGCGCGGCGGGCGGAGCCTTGTTGCTCCAGGCGTGAATGTTTCGGTACCTCAATGGCAGAAATCCAAGGGAACGTTGATAATCACCGCAGCCCTAGAGCTTTCGACAAACCAAGTGACACACTTCTATTCAGAGAGGAAGAACACCGCGGAGATAATCAAGCTGCTGGATCAATTGCTAGCTTGCAATCGCCACCTGTCGCGACTCTATCTGTCTTGGGACGCGGCTTCGCGGCACATGTCCAAACAACTCGCGCGTCGGATCGCATCAAACAACGTGATGGCAGAGGTCACTGGCGCCACCCGGGTAGAGACCGCGCCATTGCCCGCAGGCGCGCAATTCTTAAACGTCATCGAGGCAGTGTTCAGCGGAATGGCACGAGCAATTCTTCACAACAGCGACTATCCATCTGTTGACGAGGCTAAGCGAGCAATCGACAGGTATTTCGCTGAACGTAACCAATACTTCCAGGAGCATCCGAAAAGGGCGGGCAATAAGATTTGGGGCAGCGAGCGGGAAATGTCCACATTTTCGGAGAGTAGCAACCACAAGGACCCGCGATACAGATGATCTTGAGAAAGATCTGCTGTTCGCCCGAGGCTGACCTCAGCCCAGAGCGCGGCGATGTCCGCCCCCGAGGGGGGATCCGACTAAGGGCATACTGGCTGCCGGGAACAGCCTTTGACCCGTTGCGGAAGTTCAAGGGCGATGAAGTCGTGCTATGACATGCGCTCCAAATATCAGGAGGGCCTCATGCGTAAAGTTGCGTGCTTCGCGCCATTTGGACTTCTTCTTGTTTGCTGTCAGCCAGCTCTCGGTCAACTGGTGACCATTCCTGGCGGGGTGTGTCGCCCGTATACCGAACGGACGCAGGAAGTGGGGTGCTGGATACTCGCGAATGATACGGTGGGTGAGCTGACTGGAACGGAAACATTTTGGCATCTAGATGCCTTTCCAACACGCGCAGCGGCGGAAGCCGCAAAAACGAATCGGAGCAGCGTTGTGGATGCACTCGGGAAGACGTGGCTACTCACTATAGGGGATGCTACCTGGCAAGCGAGTGGCGGGGAGCACGTGACGACAATCGGGCCGCTACCCATCTCACCAGGCACTTACGCGGCCCAATACATGGAAGCGATATTCACGCCAGGCATGACGGCTCCGGCGCATACGCATTCTGGCCCGGAAGCTTGGTATACGGTCGCTGGAGAAACGTGTCTCGAAACTCCGGCCGGCACGCAGATTGGTCGAGTTGGCGGTCCTCCAGTCATCATCCCGGGTGGACCGCCCATGCATCTCACCGCAACGGGGACCGAGGTGCGACGCGCGCTCGTGCTGATCCTTCATGACGCTAACAAGCCGCCAACTACTTTGCATCACGAGTGGACGCCGAAAGGATTGTGCAAAAGTTGATCAGACGCCATGACGGCGGTCCGCCTCTCTATCCGCCCGACGGTCGTAGGGTGATTCCGGTTATGGCCCTTAGCGACGGTTCCGGGATATCTGCTCTTGCGCCGCTATTTAGGGCTAAGCGGACGTAACATCAGCTCTGTTTGCCTGATCGGGAATTCCATGGCTAGGGGTAGGGAAGGGCTTAAGGACTGACGCTTCGTTCATGGATCATGGCGGCGCGAGCAGCCTTCTTGATCCCGGCGTTGCAAGCGATGTCCTAGGGCTGAGTGACCCTGTTCGCCAAACGCTCAGCAAGCCCGACAGGATGTCTTTGGCGGGTCTTCGCCGATTCTTGCAGCCTCCTAGGCAATTGCTGTTCGTAGCGGATCGCGCCCTGACTCGGGTTTCTGACATCGAGAGCCTGGTCCCGCAGGCCGCCGCCGATGCTCTGGTTCTTGTTGATTGTGTTGGTAAGGGTGGAGTAGGGCGAGACCAGGCCGCGCCCCAGGAAATCGGCCTCCTGCGCAACAGCTCGAGCTGCGCCACGCCAATCGCCATGCGTGGCCTTGGCAACATCACCCGGTTCGATGATTTGCTTCCCGCGCCAGTCAACGCCCGAGAGCTGCTGCATGGCGGTCGACAGGGCCGGAGACAGGGTGAATGTATCGCGCGCTGCTGTGGTGAGGTTTTCCTTGCCACGGGCCGCTTCGTAAAGATGGTAGGGGATCGCGAGAGGCCCCGCCTGCGTGGTCGTTGCCGGTGATCCACCGCGCGGCCTTGTCCAGCATTGGATAGACGGCAAACGAGAGCAGCCCCATGGCGAACAGGTTGCCGATTGCGTCCAGCTTGTTGCCGCGGGATCCGCGAACGAGGTCCTTGGCGATGTTCGCATAGGAGTTGAAGACGCCGTAGTGGTACCGTCCGAGCACCATGAAGGTAGGCTCGGCCAAAATCTGAGAGAAGATTCGCGCTCCTTGCTTGCTGCCCATGATTGTCGTTGGGATGCGATAGTTCGGAATGTGCTGCTCCGCTTTCGCGATGGCGTCCTATCGACATTCCGTCGCGCATGTGCTCTAGCACGGAGTGGGTCAGGAACATGTCATTAGCGGCCCACATGGCGTGGCTTGAAGCCTTGTAAACAGCTTTCACAAGGTCAATTGGACTACGCCAAACTGGCGCGCGATAGGGTCCCACTTTGATGGGTTCTTTTCGACGGCCTCTCCAAATCCCCTTGCAAGATTGTCGAGAGCATGGCGCGAGATGACACCGCCGTAAATCGTCCCGGCTCCGCTCTCTCGGAGTTGCTTCTGCAGTTCGCCCTGCGTCATGACAGACTTGATTGCCTTCAGGCCATCTAAGGCGAGACTTTTATAACCGCCCGTGCCGGGGAGCCATCGGAAGCCGCGCTCGACAAACCAATGTTCTCCCACATTGCGGATGTGCGCCGTCGGCATCCAGAAGATCGTTTTGGTTACTGCCTGGCTCAGCTTGCGCAGTCGGTTGATTGCAGGTTCGTTGATGCCGGGCCGAGCGAAGTCATCCATGACATACGCGAGCTGCGGGTCCATCTTCCAGCCCTTGAAGTTCTGCAGCCGCGTCTCGACGTAGTTGTCCGGCGCTTTCTCGCCGGGCTTTTTGGCGTGCTTCAGGAATTCGGGGTTTGATTTAAGATCCTGCAAGAACTGCAGATGCCGCGCAATTTCGCCAAGGTCGAGATTGGCCGCAGAGGCGGAGAGGGCGGCGTTGTGGTAATATTCGGGCTTGCCACCGCCGGCCACGCGCGCGTGCTCTTCGATCTCCGGGGTCGTCGCTTCCTTCATCGTGAAGTCGCGGTGACCCAGCTGGTACTGCTCGCCATTCTTGTATTCGAAGCCGGGGTCGACCACCTTCATCGGCCGGCCGTTGTTCCACAACGTGAAGCCGTCATGGTTTAGCGAGATGACGTAACGACGACCTTCCGGGCTCTCCAACGCGACGAACTTGCGATCCAGCATCGTGCCGCGGGGACGCGTGGCCAGCGCATACGTACCCTCGATCGGATCGGCGCTCTCGCCCGGGTTCAGGATGTTTCGTTCCGGCGAGTCGCCTTTTGTAATGCGGTAGATGTGATCCTGAATTTTGGGACCAAGCATGTCGGGATCAAGCTCCGAAACCTGATCGAAAAGTCGGTCATTTTCATCGAAGAGCGGCTTCAGGTGTTGATTGTAGAGCGCCTGTTCATGCGGATCGAGCTGACCGATCTTGCCGGCCTCACGCGCGAAATACATTCGCTCAAGCGTCTTTGGGTTGTTCAGCTCCTTCGGGAGTGATGCAGCCCACTTTTGCAGGTCAATGACATGCTGCTCTTTCGCTTTGCGCACCTTGTAGAGCTCGTCCGAGAGCGAGCGTGCATATTCTTCCTGGGGGCTGCGATTGTCATCGTGCGCGCCGCGGGCGATATAGCTCTTGGTCGGCTTGCGCCCCGGTTCGAGGAATGAATGGAGAAAGGCCGATCCCTTGAGCTTGGATTTGAGGTCGTCGACAATCTTGCCGTGGTCGATCCAACCGCCTTCGTCCTTCAGGAGTTTGTCCATGAGACCGCGCACGGTAGTCGAGTTGGAGTCGCGCACTGTCTCCGACAGGTCGGTCTGAGTGTGATTGTCACCAGGTGGTCCTTCGGCGCCTACTTCGCCTTGAATTTTTTCACCATCGTTCGCGCGAGCCGACATCGAGGCGGGCGGAGTGGGCCCATGCTTGCCTGGCATCTCATCGAATGGCGGCAGCCGCACACCCTCAACCTGTTGTGGGGGACTAACCACTTGCGGCTGGTCAGGCTCTTGCACTGGCTCTGGCGCTTGGCGCGCTGGAGTTGATCCAGCAACGTCGCCGCTGTCGCCGGGTCCACATCCCCTGTGGTCAGCATGTCGCCCTGCTCAGTTGGGGCAGTCGCTTTCCCGTAGACCCGATCGGGGCGCTCCGGGCTCGACTGAGGATTGCCGACCGTCTCGCCAGTCTCGGGAGGCGCTGGCTGGACGGTCGCAGCTTCGCCTTCCACGATGGGCTGTTGCGATACCTGCGCCTCCTCCTGTGCCGGCTGGGCCGCAGGATTTAGGTCGACATTGGGACGGCCGGCAACGCGGCCAACTGCGCGAGCGCCAGCGCCGGACAGGGCTTCACCAACGCGGTTGAAGCGCGGAAACGCTGCGCCGGCCGCGCCTGCGACTGCCAGCTTCGTCGGGTCCACCGAGCTTTCGTTGTAGAGTTCCTGCCCGGCTTCGAAACCGCCCATGAGCGCGCCGTCGAGAACGCGTTCTCCGACACGGGCGCCGGCTGCTGGAGACATCGTTGCGATGGCAGGAGCAATGCCGCCCACAAACGCCGTTTTCGGGTTTGCCTGGATGTTGGCGGCACGCTGCGCGTCGTCGTTGAAACCCATGGCGTCAAGGGCCACCGACTGCGCCTTATCGGTCGCCGTGGAGCCGCCGATCATGCCGATCAGTCCGCCGACGATGGGTCCGGCCGGTGCAAAGGGGCCAAGGAATGGCGCTGCCGCCGTACCTAATGCAACGCCGGCTCCGGCCCCGGCAACACCACCGGCCGCGGGCAAGACACCATGCGCCGCCTCACGACCGAATGTCTTCAACTTGCTTTCAGCCTTGGGGCGCGGTGATTGCTGGTCTGCCCGCGGAAACTGCCGATCCCACTCCTCACCGGGCCACTGGTCTTCACCTGAAGCCTGAACCGGCGCGGCATCGACCCGAGGGAATTGATTGTCCCACTCCCTGCCGGGCCAATCCGGAATTTCATCGAACATAAGGGGACCCTCAGGCTGAGGTGCCTGCTGGTTGTCCGGCATGTCATCGAACAATGGGAGGGTATAATTATCGGCCATGGCGGCGCCTCTCTGACGGAATCATTTCCGAGCGTGCGCCCAAGGCGTTTATAGGAACTTGGTGGCTTTGCTTGAGGTTGCGGGACACTTCCGGCCATAAGGCGGCCGCCTCAGTAGGCGGCGTCTTCCTGTGGTGGCCCGTTGCTGACCTCCGGTGCCATCGCCAAGACGTTCGGGTCCGACAGTACAGCAGACGCCCGGTCCCGAGGCCCTGATGTCGCAGTTTGACCCTAAAGATACGCCTATCGTGGTAAGTTCGCCACGATGCGGAACGACTTACGCTTTCCCCGGAGGCACCAAATGGACAAGGCGTACAATGCTGCCGACATTCACCCCATCTATATGAGAGCCTTCAATGCTGGCGACATCGAAGCCACAGTTGCCTGTTACGAGGACAGTGGATGTTTTGTGTCAGCTTCGGGGCGCGTTGCTCGCGGCGCTGCCGAATTGCGTGAAGTATACCGCAAAACCTTTGCTGCAAGACCGATTTCGCAAAGTTCTCGAAGCCGGAAATGATCTGGCCCTTGTTATCGGCGAGTGGACCTCTAAGGCTCAGATGCCGACCGGCGATACGAAGATTTGGTCTGGCACCTACACCGACATCGTTAGGAAGCAATCGGACGGCACCTGGAAACTGGTCCTTGATAATTCGCATGGTGTTGAACCTTCGAAGGAGCAATCGACCTGATCACCCGTTGCGCTTTTTTCCGGTTTTGGCCCGCTACTGACCTCCACGCGAGCGACCGCAGGGCCTGGTATCCGGCGTAGACCGGACCAGCCCTGAAGCAGGGTTGAAGTCGCTGAGAAGAAGAGTATTCAGCTAACGCATGAGCTCAGCTTAATGCAGACGATTGCAATTCCGCTCTCTTCTCTAGGATGGAGTGCTGACGAGCCGGTTCTCCCAAGGAAGCTTCGGCGAAGCTTTTAGTGCGAACGCTCCATCGCCAAGCAGCGCTTGGATGGCCAGCATGATGGCCCAGACAAAGGGTAGTTCCCAGCCAGCATCCGTGAAGTAGAACCCCTTTCTGGCCGTCCAAAACAGGGTCGCACCGATCATCATTGGAAGCGTGTAGAGGCTCACCCAACGTGTGTATATGCCAAGCATCAAGAGAATTGCCGCTCCAAATTCGGCGCTCAGGGCGTAGACGAGCACCCATTCGGGATACCCCGCCTTCAAAAGCCCATTCCACCACAGGCTAATCGGCTTGAGGACGGTTTTTCCGTAGAGGTGGACAATGAAAAGACTCGCGAGCGTCAGGCGCAGGAAAAACGCACCATAAGGTGCAGTTCTTTGGTCAATCACTGGTGGCTCCTTGAAATGCTGCGGAACCCCGCTAGTCTGACTTATAGTCAACAAATTTCAACCGCCGCTGACCAACGCTCGAAGTGCGTTTGGCTAGGCGGCTGGGCTCCAGATTCCAATACCCAAAGCCAAACCACAACGTCGCCCGTTGGTCCGGAGCTGACATGCAGCTAGGTCGGCTTCAACGTCAGCTTCGGATACGCGCCCAGTCTAGTACTTGCGCGGTTAGCTCGATCGGAACAGACTAGATTGCCGTCCGCGATCCGCGTTGCGGGCGGCTGGATCGTCAAATGGCCTCAGCTTTTCGCTGAGGCCTTTTTCATTCTTGGGGGGGCCGCGTGAGGGCTATATCACCTTCTTTCGCGATTGCGCTTTTCGAACATGCTGCGAATGCCGCGCGACAGCTGCGGGATATCGCCATTGTCCGGCTTGTTGCACTGCGGGTACGGCGCTCCCGCGCCGCCGCACCAGCATGCGTGATTGCCGGTCCACGGCTGATCCGGATGGTTCTCACAGACCCATCCGGTGTTGTCGCAGAGGATGCAAGCTGGCCCGGTCATCGCATCAGCCTGAACAGCTCGAGGACATCGGTAAGCCGCAACTTGGCACCCTTCGGCATGTGCTGAAGAAGCAGATGCGCGGTATCCCCGGCAATCTCGTCTCGCTTGAGGGGCTGTTCTCAGCGTGGAACAGCCGCATTTTCTCGGCGAACTTCCGGGCGACCTCAGGCGGGATTTCGAGCGGCTTCCGGGTGATCGGCATGCCCGGAAGATAAGTATCCGGGGCTCGTTTGGCGAGTTCCGTATAGACCAATGGCGCATTGTCCTCCGCAGCCCAATTTGCGGAGGCTCGCTGCACGCAGCGATGCTACACGCTAGCGCAACTGCAGCACCAGCGCCGGTAGGGGCGCTGGTGCTTTTTATGAGAGCGGCCCCAGCAACCTATGGGGGCCTTATAGGGAAGGCAGGTTGCTGAGGCCTTCTACCGGCCCGTCCGCGTTAACCGGGCCAGGTTCAGAAAAGCAAAGTGGCGGCTGTTATGAGGACTGGAAGCAAGCCGAAGAAAATGATCGCAGCGTCGTAATGCAGTCCAGGTGTTTCGGACATTGCATCTGCTGCGCGACGGCCGCCGATTGTCGAAGCGCGCGAGCTGCGCTGATCTGGGCCACTAGTCGAAGAAGAATCCAGAAGACCATATGTCATTGGAAGCCCCGGCCTCGAAGGGTTTCCATGCTATGCAGAGATATCCTCGCGGGAAAAGTGCAGTTTGTGCCACAACTACTTAGTCCGGTAGTTCTACGGTCCCTCAAATGGACTCGGGAAAAAGTGGCAATTCTAATCGGGATGCTTACGATTGTTTCATCGGGTCACGTCCCGATTCATCATAGGGATAACTGGGCCTCAGCTTGTACAACCTCGCTGAGGCCGCTTCTTTTCAGGTGAACAGGTCTTTCCCAGCCTGCAGCATCCTCACGAACGTGCCGCTCTCGTGGTACTCTAGCCAGCCCTGATCTTTTTGCGTATTGCAGCCCCGCCCAGTATTCGGCCGGCGTCGCCTTGTCCTCATCAAGCACCGGATAGTTGATCTTCTCGATGTAGATCCTGCCATCCTGGATTGGCTCGAATGTTCGCGCGTGCTCCATGAGTCTTCGCGCGGCTTTCTCAGGGTCGGAGTAGAGCCGGTCGCCAATGTACTTCATCGTTCATCATCTGCGGGATTGGCGAGAGCCCCGGCAATCTTTGGGGGCCAAGGAGGCGGTTGCCGGGGCCCTCTATGCGGCTGGCTCAACGCCAGCCGACTCGCAAGGGAGAGGCTGCCAGCCTTAAAGGGCCAGCGCAATCGCAGTAATGGCGATAGGGAGAAGACCCAACAGGACGATGCCTACACGGACCAACGTTTCGGCCATGGCACACCCCCGACAAGAGGTCGATTATCATATGTTAGCCGGGTAACATTCTCGGAGGAAGCGCAATTTGTGCAAAACACACGCGGTCGATCGATCCGCGCGCTCCCATCCTCGCCTAGTTTGCGGTTGATGAACGCTTCAGCGCGCCGCTTTGCCAGCTCAGGCAACCTCGTGCGCACGGTGCTGTGTACCATCTCATCGTCGAGCTGAATGACTATCTCAAATTGATCGTCGTATCGGCTCGTCACGCTGAACGTAACGCTTCTGTGGCTGTAAGACGTGGGCATGCGCCGGACTTAGCAATCGACCGGCGGCGCCAGTACCGGGAACGTACGGGCAATCGTCCCGCTGCTGGAATAGGCTTATGCAGACAAGATTGCGAACTACATGTCCGGGGCGATGTCGATCCCGTATCGCGCAAGTGCGATCGACAGCACCAAGCCGAAGAGGCTGAACAGTGTTACGACGGCAAGAGCCGAAAGGGGCGTCAGGTTTTGTCGGGAGACCCGACAGCGCGCAGCATCTTATCTGCCCTCGTGCCCGGTGGCTCGACTACAAGGCTGTCGAATTCCATCTTGGACGAAGCCTTAATCACGGGATCGGCTGGCAGGCAGTCGTTGGGGGCGTACCACGGCGCCTTTTCAATGGCTCCGCCCTCCAGCGCCTTCGCCATCAATTGGCCGATCTCAGGTCCGGTCAATGGGACGAGACTGCCATCCTCATGCTTGTAGAGCTGGGGGCAGAAATAGAGCGCGTGGATCCGCGGGTCATAGCCGTCCAGAACGAGGAAGTATTCCGGCTTACGAAAAAGCTTTCGCTTCTTCACCAGCTGGCGGTCCTGCGTAGTGAGGGCAACACGCAGCTTTTCGCGTTCGTGCCCGACGATGGTGGCGGCTTCCAGAAGAATGAGCCAGTCCTTCGTATTCGCGTTGTCCTCATGGATGGAGACTAAGGCGCGTACTCATAAACTCGTCAGTTCCGCTTATGAAGAGTCCGCTCTGAGCGATCAGTTCACTCCAACCAGCGCCTGACAGACCTCCCGGCTGGCCTCTTGGAATAATTTGACTCCGCCTCCGGCCCGCCGTCCCTTCAAGGTGATTAAGGCTATCGGGGCGGACGTATCGCCAAGATCGACGTTCAGCGCGCGGAGCCATGCACTGCTCGATCGCATTCTGAGTATCTGCATGGGCAATAGGGTTATAAACCGGCTGCTCGCCAACAGATTCAACCGCATGTAGATTGAAATCGTGGTGACGGTCGTTGGTGGAAGCGGCAGGTTATGTCGCCGAAATAGCTCGACGCCGGTACGCCCCAAAAAACTATCGGGCGGCGAGAGCGTCCATTGCTCCTGCATAAGTTCTGCGAGCTTCAACTTCTTCCTCGATCGCAGGAGCGGATGCTGTCGCTCCGCCATCACCGCAAGGGAGGATCTAAACAGCACCTCCGCGGACAAATCATCGGCGACCGGCAACGGCGACCAGCGCGTGATGGCCAGATCAAGCATTCTCTGGCGCAGAGCATGCTCCAGCGCATCCCGGTCACCTATCGTCACATGATACCTGATGCCTGGATATTTGCGGACGAGATGTTCGATGATTTCTGTAACGATAGCGGTGACCGGCTCGGTTGTACCGATCGCAACGAGCCCTTGCGCCGGATCTGACCTTTGCGCAATGTCGGTAACACCTAGCTTTATTTCGTCGAAAACGACGCGCGCGCGATCGACAAGAAGGCGACCGCACTCAGTGAGTTCAACTCCGCGCGAAGTGCGATCCAGCAGCGTAGCTCCGACGGCATGCTCCATATCGGTGATGGCTTTGGAGATCGCCGGCTGCGACAACCCGAGACGGCGAGACGCCTTGGCCATGCTGCCGACCTCTGCGACGGTCTGCAGCGTATGCAGATCCTTGAGGCGTAGGCGTCGGCCGATGCGGTCGTGCCACTGCATGGGTATTCACCTCACGTTATAGCCCGATAGAAAAATGCAATTTCGGGTTATAGCGATGTTGCTCCAGAATAGCGAGATGGAAAGCCGGCCGGACCATCGTATTGCTGTCCCGAGCACATGGAGAACGCCATGCAGCTTTACTCGCGTCGCGCCATACTGGCCGGGTTTTCGACTCTGGCTCTTCCGCTACCCGTTATTGCTGCCGACCAGCCGCTGAAGATTGTGTTTCCATTCGCGCCTGGTGGGTCGGGAGATTCGATGGCCCGGCTGTTTGCCGAGCAGCTTCATACCAGGCTCGGCAAGGTGGCGATTGTAGAGAACCTTGCTGGCGCTGGCGGGCGCATCGGCGCTCAGGCGGTCAAGAATGCCGCACCGGGAGAGGAGGCAGTGCTGTTTGCTTCCGCTTCGCAATTCACACTTCAGCCGCATCTGTTCAGGAGCCTGGGATATGATGCAGAGCGCGACTTTGTGCCACTTTCGCAGGTGATGACGGTCGATCTCGCTCTGGCGGTCAGCGGGAAGCTGCCCATCCATTCGGTGCACGAACTCATCGACTGGGTGAAGGCCAATCCCGAACAGGCCGTGTACGGCTCGCCGGGAGCAGGTACAGCACCTCATTTCATCTGCGGCGAGTTTGGCCGGATCACAGGCCTGAACCTGCGCCACACGCCCTACAAGGGTACGCCTGCTGCCCTCCCGGATGTGCTGGCCGGCCGGGTCCCGCTGTATATGGCGTTTCTTTCCGAACTCCTGGAGCAACATGGGGCCGGTGGCATACGCATCATCGCCACCGCAGCCGCTGCGCGATCTTCCTTCCTGCCCCAGACCGCAACTCTGAAGGAGAGCGGGATCGATATCGACGCAGCCGGGTGGTTCGCATTCTATGCGCCTGCCCATTCCTCGCGTCAGTTCGTTGAGCGCCTGGGAAAGGAGATCATTGCAATCGGGAGCGATCCCGAAATGCGCGCAAAGATTCGTGCCATGGGGTGCGAGCCGACAGGAACGACATCGGACAAACTTAAACATATCCAGCGCGCCGAGTTCGAACGCTGGAGACCGATCGTCAAGGCGTCAGGATTCCCGATCGAAGGCTAGAGCGGCACATGACCACCAATCCCCGCGAAAAGTTGTTGGATCTTGTTCAATCGCACCGCGTGACGGCAGTGATCTATGTCGCTGCCCGGCTGGGGCTCGCCGAGTTGCTACGCGACGGACCGCGAACGGTCGACGAACTTGCGCGCCGAACCCACACGGATCGGGACGCACTTGCCCGCTTGCTCGTCGCTCTCTCGACCGTCGGCATCTGCACTCGCGTCGGTGAAGGCCGCTACTTGCTAACCGAGTTGGGGGCGGGACTCGACGGTGCTGCGGGACCATCATTCAAGAACTGGGTCATTTTTGAAGGCTCCATGCTGACCAGGAGGTGGGATGGTCTTCTGGATTCGATCATGTCGGGCAAGACGGCTTCCCAACTTCAGAACGTTGACGACAATTTCGATCTGATGGCGCGCACGCCAGAGCATGTGCGGATATTCAATGATGCGATGACAGACCTGACACGGCTGGTCACGCACGATCTAATGCAGGCCTACGACTTTGGAACGATCTCCCACTTGATGGATGTCGGAGGCGGCTCTGGGGAGCTCATCGGCGCCGTGGCGAAAGAATATTCGAATATCAAAGGAACGGTTTTCGATTTGCCGAGGTGCGCTAACGCCGCTAACCAGCACTTCGGCAGCCTGGGACTCTCCGATCGCCTTACCTTTGTCGCAGGCGATTTCTTTCACGCGGTGCCCGCAGTGGCCGATGCGATCATCTTGAAAAGCATTATTCACGATTGGGATGATGAGCGCAGCCGCATTATTTTGGGAAACTGCCGCCGAGCGCTTCCGCAAAAAGGCAGACTGCTATTGGTCGAACGTGCGATGCCGGAATTGCCCGGGACCGATGACGTGGGCAGGTCTTGTGCGATGAGCGATTTAAACATGCTGCGCGGTCCAGGTGGACGGGAACGGACCGAAAGGGAATATGATCGGCTCCTGACCGAGAGTGGCTTCCGTACCATCGCGGTTCTCCACGCCGGCCGCTTTAATCTGATCGAGTCGCGGCTTTGTTGAGACTTGTAAAGTGGTTCACTTTGCGCGCTTCCAGGTCACTTCGACATTCTCTCCGCTCGGAGGGCGAACAGTCAGTGTGAGTTGATCCCCAGTTATCGTAACGAAGCGCTTCTGATCTGAGCCGTTCCAGTTGGGAAAGGAGCTACCTTCAATATGGATTGCGATGCTAGGGTCTGCCTCATTCACGGTGTACGTCCCGAAGTAGGTCTGGGTTCCATTAGCTGTTGTTTCATTTTCTTCCGGAGTACCGTGCCATAGCGTATTGCTTTTGTATTTGGCGCGGTCTGGGCGCATGACCGTGATGATGTAGCGCCCACCCGCATCAAAAATGGCCATACCCGCTGGGTTCTCTCCGAACTGCCGTAAGGTGGTGCCATCGTTTTTCTTCTGCTCCCAGGACGCCACGATCCAAGTTCCGACGAGGCCTTCCTTCATCGATTGCTGCTGACCGGTGGCGATATTTGCATGCAAGGACAGCCCGAAAGCCGCGACCATGCACGCTCCAAGAACTCCACGGTGCTTCCTCATGTCTCCTCCGCCTTTCAAGTCGCCAGATTGCAGGAATCTAGGCTTGTGAGGGACTGGTTTCCACATTCTGGTCATTTCCGCCGCATTTGGCCGAAATTGAGGACTGGTTGATGTCCCGCTCCTGGACCCATCTGCGAAGTTGCGCCGCGTCTCTCGAGGTCCATTCATCGCGGTGGAGCGGACCAAATATGCCCGACGACCTGAGTTCTTCGCACTTTGGCCCGTTCCGGCCGATGCGGAAGCTGGGATGCAGGTCAGCTTGCCGGGGTAGACCGGAAACCCCATCTTCTCTTCCGAAGGGTGCTCGTGACCCACAGGCGACATTTCCGTGTTGGTGGCTCCTTGAATGGGCAAGCATTTCGCCAAATGCTCCAAAGCCGTCAGTGTTCGCGTTCCCAGGTCAAAGTGCCGACGACTTTCTTACCCTGATAGATCCCAACTGAGCTGACTTGTTCAGCCGTTCGGAGGCTCAACCGGTCACCCTCCAACTTGAAAAATCTCACCTGATCCAGCCCGGTGAGGAGCTCGTTGCCCGATATGTCGACCTTGGTCGTGAACTTGTCTCCGTGGATGGTGAATTTACCGGAGTAGACAAGCAATGACTTGAGGAGCGCCGCTGCCTCTTCGTTGTTTGTTGCAGGCTTGCGGTTTGCTCCGACAATAATGAAGGCCGCAAGTCCGTCCGGCGTGAAGAGCGCCCTGCCTTTCGGGTTAGGACCAAACGGTTCGGTGGCGTCGCCGCCGACAGTTTGAATGGTCCAAGAGGTCAACTTCCAGCTCCCGACCAGTTGCTTCGATGCGTCGTCCGCAAACACAGGTCCGGACGGAAAACAACAACAGAAAGCAACCAATAAGGCAACGAGACGCGCCATGCTGTTTCCCGTGAATGGCAAGTCGGGTTCCGACGATGAACAGGATAGCCGGGGCAATCAAAAGTTACGAGCCTCGGACGGCGACTGGAGACATCGAAGAATCTCACAGGCGCGCCTCATTGAAAAATCATATGCTACCCGGTCAAAGGACGGGCTTGTCCGCATCATGTATCCGTGGGGGATCCGGGGCAAGATGTGGACTTCGACATTGTCCATGCGCGCCGCCACGTCATGATACGCCTGCAGCACTTCGGCCGGCGCGCGATTGTCCTCGTCGCCCCACATGAAACAGACTTGCTCGCGGACCCCGGCAAGCTCGTGAAGACAGTCCAGCATCTCCGACCCGTGGCAGCAGATACCGACGGCATAACCAAGTCGCTTCGGCCCGAGAATCGCATAGGGGCCGCCGTAGCAAAATCCCATGACCGCCGCCTGGCCGTTGAATTGCGGGATCGTGCCGAGGTGTCTCAAGGTGTCGATCATATCGTCTTCGCCGGCCTTGATTTGCTCGAGGCGCGGCTGCGCGCGCTGGGCCGCACGCGGGTCGTTCCGAGGCAGCGGGCCGGCAATCGAACGCCAGAACAGATCCGGCACCGCGACGATGACGCCGTATGCCGCCAGTTCGTCGGCGATGGCTATCATGTCGGTATCAACACCGTGAATAGCGGAGGCAAGCACAATTGCAGCGACCGACTTTTCAGTCTCGGGCGCGACCAGATAGCAATCGAACGCGCCGCCATCCTTCGCGCAAATCTTGCTGAATGTCCCCTGCATGTAGGACTTCGCCGTGCTACTCCGGTCGTATCTTCGCAAGGCTGATCACTTCGGCCCACTTCTCGGTTTCATCGGCCATCAGCTTGCCGAAATCGGCGGGCGAGCCGCCCAGTGCTGTCGCGTCGAGGCCGCGCAGGCGCATCCTGAACCCCGCATCGGCCAGTGCGGCGTTGGCCTCCCTGTTGAGCCTGTCGACGATCACGCCAGGGGTGCCTTTCGGCGCGCCGATGCCGAACACCGAGCTCGCCTCGTAGCCGGGCACGAATTCGCCGATAGAAGGCACATCCGGTAATGCCTCGGATCGCATCGCCGTCGTCAGCCCAAGCGCGCGCAGCTTGCCGCTCTCAATGTAACCGATCGAGGCCGCCACATTGGCAAAGACGACCTGCACCTGCCCGCCGAGCAGATCCGTGATGGCGGGCGCCACGCCGCGATAGGGCACATGCTGAAGATCCAGCCCCCCGGCGGCCTGCTTGAACAATTCCGCGGCGATGTGGGTGATCCCGCCCACGCCGCCGCCCGAACCGTAGGCGAGTTTTCCGGGATTGGCTTTGGCATAGGCGATGAACTCGGGAATCGTATGGGCAGGAACCGATGGGTGGATCACCATCACCAGCGCGCCACGGATCAGCCCTGCGACCGGCGCTATATCCCGCAGGAAGTTGAAATCGAGATTTTCATAAAGCGTAGCATTGATCGCGTTGGAAGAGCCAGCCAGCAGGAGCATGTAGCCGTCGGGAGGCGCGCGCACGACCGCGTCAGTCGCGAGATTGCTTCCCGCCCCGGGCCGGTTCTCGACGATGAATTGCTGGCCGAGCCGCTCCGACCACCAATCTGCGACCAGACGCGCGAGAATGTCGTTTGGGCCGCCGGCGGCGAAGCCGACCATGATCCGGACCGGTCGAGAGGGATAGATGTCGGCGTAAGCCAGGCCCGACAGCAGCGGCGGTGCCCCCGCTGCGAAGCGTAAAAATTGACGTCGGGAGGGAGTCACAGGCTTTGCTCCGTCGAACCTATACCCAAGCGGGCTCTCTTCACGGCGGAGGATAGTTGATGCTGTCATAAGCGCATAAGGCTATTGTCTGATGAGATCATTTCAAAACGGATATGGGCACTCTCATGCAGATGAGCGATCGCATCGGAAAGCGGATGAAGCTGCAGAATCTGCACGTGCTGATGGCGGTGGTGGAGGCTGGCAGCATGGGCAAGGCGGCCCTCATGCTCAATACCACCCAGCCCAACATTTCGAGATCAATCGCGGAACTCGAGCGGGCGTTTGGCGTCCGCCTGCTGGACCGCCACCGGCGCGGAATCGAGCCGACCGCGTGCGGCCGCGCCCTGATCAATTGCGGTACCGCCGCATTCGACGAGCTACGGCGGGGCGTGAAGAGCATCGAATTTCTGGCCGACCCCACCGCGGGAGAGGTGCGGATTGGAAGCACGGCTGATCTGGCGGCGAGCTTCGTTTCCGCGCTCATAGACCGGCTCTCGCGGCGTCATCCGCGGATCAGATTTCAGCTCGTGACCGGCTACATCGAGGCGCTGCATCGCGACCTGAGCGAACGCAAAGTCGATCTGTCGTTCGTGCGCAGTCGCGGCCCGATTGCCGACGAGCGGCTGCATTTCGAGTTTCTTTTTGAAGATCGCTACGTCATCGCGGCGGGCGCGAACAATCCATGGACGCGTCGGCGCAATATCCAGCTCTCCGATCTGGCGGGGGAACGTTGGGTGCTTCCGCCGCGGGAGAGCGTGATCGGCTCCATCATCTCGCAAGCCTTTCTTGCCCGAGGGCTCGCGTATCCCCAGGCGACGGTGGTCACCGATGCCCCCCATATGCGGGTCAGCTTGCTGGAGACGGGGCGGTTCATCACGGTGTTCCCGGCTTCCACGCTGAAATTTCTCGCCAGGGAGGCGGCGCTCAAGGTCTTGGCCATTGAACTGCCGGCGGACCGTCGACCGAACGGCATGCTCACTATCAAAGATCGCACCGTCAGCCCGGTTGTACAGCTCGTCATTGACAGCGCTCGTGAGCTCGCAAAGCCAATGGCGAAACGAAAGTGACAAACCGCACGTCAGTTCGTGTCCATAAGCGCCGTATCAGGAGCTGCCAGGATCGTTGCGTTTGGCTCGACTACCGTGATTCAAACTCCTGAACTGGAGCTCGAATCATGCGCTACGAACTCGCGGACCATGAATGGACCGCCATCAAGCCGATGCTACCGAACAAGCCGCGTGGCGTTCGTCGGGTGAACGACAGACGGGTCCTGAATGGCATCTTCTGGATCCTCCGATCAGGAGCACCTTGGCGTGATCTGCCGACGGCGTTTGGCCCATACACCACTTGCTATAATCGCTTCGTCAGGTGGCGGCGGGCCGGTGTTTGGGGCCGCATCATAGAAGCGCTTGCCACTGCTCATGATGCCGCTCTTCAGATGATCGACACCTCCATTGTCCGCGTGCATCAGCATGGAGCCTGCATCACAGCGAACCAGCGCCAAATCGATGGGAAGGTCTCGCGGCGGGTTGACGAGCAAAATCCATGCGGTGGTCGATGGCAATGGTCTGCCGGTAAGGCTGGCGCTGAGCCCGGGTGAAGCCCATGACGTTCAACTTGCCGGAAAACTGCTGTCTCGTCTGAAATCCGGGTCAATGCTGCTTGCCGACCGTGGCTATGACGCGGACTGGATCAGGGAACTTGCCATGAAGAAGGGCGCGTGGGCCAACATCCAGCCGAAAAGCAATCGCATCGATCCGATCTGCTTCAGGCCCTATCTTTATCGTGCTCGCAACCAGGTCGAGCGGTTCTTCAACAGGATCAAACAATGTCGTCGCGTGGCGACGCGCTACGACAGGCTGGCCGCGAACTACCTTGCCTTCGTTCAGCTCGCGTCAATCAGGCTATGGCTACGTCGTAATGAGTCCGCGTCCTAGAGTTCCTTGCTGTCTACCGAAGATACTCATGCGCTCCATACGAATTCAGGCCGACACAAGTTCGGGTCGGGCTCCAAGTGATGCGTCCGCCGGCGGGGACTAGTCGACGACCGAGAGCATCGACGGCCCGGAGCGCCGTCACAGCTTCCTTAATCGTATGCACGGCGACCCCGGAAAGTCCACCGTCGATCGCCTCAGGCACCGACCCGCTTTGAGACCCTAAACAGCCGACAAACGATCTTCTTTGTCAGGTCGGCGCATCACAATCTTCAGTGCGTCGTCGGCCAATGGACGCTGAAGCGCCTTCGCTTCATCCCACGGCGCGCGCATCCAGACATCGCGCTCCTCGTCGGTCGTCAAGATCACGGGCATAGCCTTAGGATGAATGGGTTCGACGATTGCGTTCGGCGTGGTGGTGAGGAAGCCATAGACGAGATGCGGCCCGGAGATCGGCTTTGACTTGGTACCTCGGTCGCCCTTGAACTCGGTCCAGATGCCCGCGAAAGCAGTCAACGGCCGGTCATCGCTGAGCGCGAACCACACCACGTCCTTTTTCTTGGTCTCCGGGTTTGGCTCCGGCGCGTACTCGGCGAAGCTGTTGAACGGCACGAGGCATCGGTTCTCGGGCTTGAGCCAGAACCGCCAATGAGGTGACGACGTGTTGCGGATGTTCGTAACCGGCGGTCCGCCGGTGCGCGGCGGAGGCGGCATGCCCCAGCGCATTATGGCCATCTCGCGCTCGTCACCGGCATTGCGAATGACGGGAGCAGGATAGTCGGGAAACACTCCCGGCATGGGAGCTAGGTTGCCGACATATTGGTTGACGACCCGAAACAGGTTCAGAATCGCAGCCTGGTTAGTGGTGATGCTGTAGAGATTGCACATCGCTTCAAAGATGAGGCTTTCCGACTTTGTCGTCGAGCAATTTGTCGACCGAGGCTTCGCACCGTCACTTTCTCGCTCGGCCGTTCGGCGCTATACTTTTGGGGCCCCAATCCGGATACCGGGCCATGGCCAACTCCCTTGTCGTACGCAAGGGCACGAGTTTAGCGGAGCGCAACAGAGCGCTGCGCGCGGCTCGGTACGTTCGCATGTCCACCGAACGGCAGCAATACTCGATCCAGAACCAGGCTGCCGTAATCGCCACATATGCGCACGCCCACAACTTGATGATAGTCCAGACCTATCGTGATGAAGGCGAGAGCGGTCTCCGGTTGAAGAACAGGTCTGGTCTCATCAAGCTGATAGAAGACGTGCAGTCTGGGACGGCGGATTTCGGCCACATCTTAGTCTACGACGTGAGTCGATGGGGGCGATTTCAAGATACCGATGAAAGCGCACACTACGAGTTCGTTTGCAGGCAGGCTGGCATTAGTGTCGCATACTGTGCCGAGCAGTTCGACAACGACGGCAGCATGCTCTCCAGTATCGTAAAAAACATCAAGAGGGTGATGGCGGCTGAGTATAGCCGCGAACTCTCAGCAGAGATTTTTGCCGGGCAGTGTCGGTTTGCGCGCCTCGGTTACATGCCTGGAGGCCTCCCAAGTTATGGGCTGGCGCGCGAACTGGTCGACGAAAATCAGCGGTCGAAAGGCGTACTCAAGAAAGGTGATCTAAAGTATCTTATTACGGACCACATCCGGGTGCGACCAGGACCACCTGAGCAAGTCGCCATCGTGAGGTGGATGTTTCAACGGTTTTTGGAGATCAAATCTGAAACGTTGATCACGTGGGAGCTGAACAAGAAAAATATTCCAGCAAGCAGGGGCGGTCGCTGGAGTTGTTCGTCCGTTACCAGGATATTGAAGAACGAGCACCTCTGGTTCTTCATCGTTGGGATAAGAGATTGCAATCGCGCCAAATGCGAGCGCCAGCCGCGCGCTTCCAAAGCGTGACGCGGATCACAGCGACTAGCCTGGTGACCTTGTATCGAGTGATCACGGCTTGAGGGGATGGCCCCTCCCGAAAACAGGAAAATGGCTATGAACAAGTTCGACCATGAAATGTCGATGGAAGCCCTCGATCGCGTTGTCGGCGGTGCGGATGGGGATGGCAACGGTACCGGTACGGGTAACGGTGGTCACGGCCTCGTTCGCGGAATCAAGCAGGTCATCGGTGCGGTGGAAGGCATCGTCAAATCAATTTGGCCCTTCTGATCCTCGCTGGAATCCGCGTTGTCACGCAATCGCCGATGGACAAGGCGGCATGCTGAGGTAAAGCTTGCTGCGCACCGATTGCGCAGTAAGCTGCTGTGCATCACGCTTTCCCGTATTCCTCCTGGTTCGCGGTCCGCAATAAATGCCAGCCAATGTCTTCGGATAGGCGACAGTAGGCTCGCAAGCCGGGTTCAGATGGATCGGCCGGCCGCTAGGCGACAAGCTGTCTCCGCGCGAACTCCGCGAATAGGCCAGCTCCGCTCGTCAGCTCGTCGTAGCTTCCCGACTGCACGATCTTGCCACCGACCAGCATCACGATTCGATCCGCGTGGCGGATGGTGCTCAGGCGATGTGCAATGACAATCCGCGTGACGTTGAGCCGCTCCAGCGACGCGCCGACGATCGCTTGCGTCTGATTGTCGAGTGCGCTTGTTGCCTCGTCAAAAAGCAGGATGCGTGGCGAACGAGCCAGCGCGCGGGCAATGAGCAGCCTCTGGCGCTGTCCACCCGAGAGCGTATTGATGCCTTCGGCAACGAGCGTGTGCATACCCATCGGCATCTGCCGAATATCGGCGTCGAGCGCCGCCAGCCGCGCTGCCTCCCAAGCCTTGTCCAGCGTCAGGTCGACGCCGCCGCAAATATTTTCGTACAGACTGCCTGTCGCCAGCTTCGTGTCTTGCAGCACAACCCCAAGCTGGCGTCGCACATCATTGATCGCGATCGTGTTCAGCGCTTTGCCATCATAGAAGATCGTCCCGGCTTCCGGTCGCTCGAAGTCCAGCAGCAATCGTAACAGCGATGATTTTCCGCTCCCTGAAGGACCGACAATCGCCACATACTCCCCCCTCGGAACGCGCAAGGTGATGTCATCAAGAACCGTGGGTCCGCCCTCGATATAACGGAAGGTGACGCCGGAGAACTCGATCTCGCCCGACAGCTCGCCCGCCGGCCGTCGATCTTCCGCGATTTCGGCGGCAGCGGAGAGAATCGGCTTCATCCTGGCGAGATGGGGGATGACCACTAGCGATTCGCTCATGCTCGAGGCAAAGTTACCGATCGCTGCCGTGGTCTGGCCGAAGGTGGTGAGGAAACCTAGAAAGGCGCCGAGATTGGCCAGGAGCTGACTGTTGGTGCGCCAGGCGATCGCAAAAATGATCAATGTGGCCAGAAGAGGAAAGGCCGTCTCGAAGACAACCAGAACGTTAGCCACTCGCTGCGAGGCGATGAAGTAGCGCTTCTGAACAGCGAATTGTCCCGACCATCGCGCCAGTGCGCGGCTTGCGGCGTTCGCCACGCGAAGCTTGCTGACGCCGGCAATCAGTTGCAGCACAAAGCCGCTGACCTTGCCTTGCAGATTGAAGTGCTTGCTTTCGTAGTAGATTCGCACGGCGCTGGTTGCGACGATTGCGGCCGCCCGGAGCGCAATCAGCAGGAGCGCGATGCTGCCGAGGCGGAGGTCATAGTAGAGCATGAGCCCAATACTGAAAATGCCGAACAGGGCCGATGTAAAGCCTCGCAAAGGTTCGTCCGGTCACGATCTGGCGCGTCGCTTCAATGCCCATCGAACGGTCGACCAAATCTCCGGTCGTGTAGTCGCGAAACAGCGACGCCGGTAACCTGAGCAGGCGATCGATGAGGGCGGCCTGGAGCCTGTAGTCGAGCAGACCTTCGAGCCGGAGGGTGACCAGTCCCTGCATGCCTTGCAGTCCCGCCATCGCGATCGCGGTGACAGAGAGCGCCGCCGCGCAAACGACGAGCTGGTCGATCTCCGTGCGTGGGATCACGGAATTGACCAGCAGATTTGTTACCAGCGGCGGTATCAGCGACAGCAGCCCGATGGCGATGATCGCGAGGACCATGCGAACCATGCTGGCGGAGAGGCCCCCGCTTGCGAATGACAGCAGATCACCATAGCGAAGCGGGTGCGCGGGCAGGACTTTGTAGAAGCTGATCGCTTCCGGTGCGAGAGCGTTTGCGGCCGAGCCATTGACCGGTCGCCGCCATCCTTGTTTCGGATCGATCATGGTGTACCCGCCGCGCCGGTCACGGATCAGGGCGACCGGGTCGCGTTCGGGCCCATGCCACCCCAGCAGGGGGCCGGCATCGGACCTCCACCAGCGATCGCGCAACTGGACGCGACGAATTCGTAACCGCGATGCCCGCGCGATTTGCAGAATGTCGCTGATACTCTGGCCTGCGGGATGCGTTCGGCTTGCATGAGCGATGGAGCTTCCCGATGCGTCGGCGACGAGGCGGCAACTGTCGAGCAGGGGGTCGCCGGAATCCAGCTCGACCTGCGCACGACCGGTTGGGGCCGTGACAACTTCGGACAGGCGCTCGAGCGCATCCAGCGTCCGCGCACGGGTCAGTTCGGCTCGCCGGGCCAATTGGTGACGCTCGGACGACCTTTCATCTCGAAGCCTCCGCTCTAGACTGGCGACAATCACGACATGGAAGCGGTCGAGGGCCGGCCAGACCAGGGGTAGTTCAGGTGCGGTCGGCTCTGCTATGATCCTGGCGCCGCTCTCGCCGGCTTCCAGCGAGGTCTCCGCTGTGAGCGGAATGAAGGGACCTCCGGCCTCGAGCTCGGGGTCGAGACCCAGTATCTTCGCGCTTCCTGCATCGATGCGGGCCCACACGATGCTTCGCTTCGGGCCGCGGCAACGTTCGCCCGGACGCAGTTCTCTCGTTTCGCCACCGATCAGTTCGGAAGCGTCGTCCGATCGGGCCGAGCCGGCCGCGATCGAGGACAGTCGGGCGATCCAGCCGGAGATGCGATCCCTGGCGATCTCGTTTCGCGGGACTGTGGTGATTTCCGCGTCAGGGCTCCCGACTGCGACGATCTGCAGCCGCATCGCTGACCGTTCACAAGCCGTGTGCAGGTCCAGTATCACTTCACCAATTTCGCACCTCAGCAGATGATGTCGGACGCCATCCGTCTCCACCGCGAAGATATCTATATGACCGGCACTCACCTCCAGCGCGTGATCGCGTTCGTTGAGGAGAACGGGATGCCGCGGGTCGATCGCCGTGCGGCGAGCGGCGGAGACGGCAATTGGCCTCACGTTCACAAGCTCATCTTTGGTAACGGGGTTACTCATTCGCTTGTCACGAGCCTCGCGTAGGCGCCCTGGAGCGCGACAAGCTGTTCGTGGGTGCCGCGCTCCACGATCCGGCCATGCTCCAGCACGATGATTTCGTCGCAATCGCGCACTGTGCTCAGGCGGTGCGCGATAATGATACAGGTGCAACCGCGGCGCCGCAGGTTGTCATCGATGACTTTTTCAGTGATCGGATCGAGGGCCGCCATTGCTTCGTCCAGGACGAGGATCGACGGATTGCAAACCAGCGCGCGGGCGATTTCGATACGTTGGCGTTGCCCTCCGCTGAAGTTGCCTCCGCCCTCATTGATGTGGCAGTCGTAGTTTCCGGGACGCGTTGCCAGGTCGTGATGGATCAGTGCATCCCGCGCGGCGGCGATCAAGTCGCGCTCATCCACCGTCAAATCCCAAAGGGTCAGATTGTCGCGCGCGGTCCCCTCGAACAGAAAAATGTCCTGATCTACATAGGAGACGGAATTTGCGAATTCCTGGGGTGGAATGTCCGTCAGCTTCCATTGATCGAAGAGAACTTCTCCCGCCCACGGCTCATACAGTCCGCAGATCAATTTGCCGAGCGTCGATTTTCCGCTACCGGAGACGCCGACAAGTGCCACGCGCGATCCCGCGGAGATCGCCAGCGACAGGTCGGCCAGCAGCGGCGGTTCCAGAACCGAATAGCCGAAGCTGATGTTGCGAAGCTCGACCCTGCCAGCAAGCTTTGGTGGAATGTTATCGACGATGTTGCCGAGCGGCTTGCGCCGGAGTGGGTAGTTGCGAATATCCTCGAGCCGTTCGAGCGCTCCCTTTATCGTCTGCAGGCCGCCGAAATAATTGACGAGGTTCTCGAATGGTTCTGAGAAGTTCGCGGCCAGGGATTGGAATGCGACCAGGCTGCCAAGGGTCAGCGAGCCTTCGATCACTCTCAAACCACCGAGCCCCAGGATCGCTGCGATCATCAACCCGGAGAGCAGCGTCGGCATCATGTCGAGGATGACGGCTGATGCACCGAGCTTCTGTTCGGCGTTCAGATTGTTGGCCTGGAGGCCCGCCCATTTGCCAAACGCATCATCCTCCAGGCCGCTTGCCTTGATGGTTTCGATGGTGCGCACCAGGCCTACCGTGGCACCCAGGAGCTTGCCCCGTTCAACCGCGAGCCGGTAGCTGAGCTCCTGCCGTCGAGCCCCGATCAGGCGAAGCAGAAGAAGATTCAGGAAAGCGATCGCGATGCACAGCACCGTCAGGCTGACGTCATAGACCGCCATCGCGCCGGCAAACAGAAACACCGACGTCAGGCTGAGTGCGTTCATCGCAATGCCGCCGGACAAGAGACGCGCGATTTGCTCGTTTGACGCGACGCGGCTTGCGACGTCCCCGGCATGACGCTGGGTAAAGAATTCCAACGGCAGCGCCATCACACGCCAGAGGAAGCGGCTGGTCATGACAATAGAGAGCTTGGCCTGCAGCCGTAACAGCACCGACTGACGAACCGCGACCATCACCCCGCGACAAGCTGCCGTCAACGCCATTCCGATCAGGAGTGGTATGAGCCAGCTACCGCTGTGCTGAATCAGGACGTTGTCGACAAAAATCTTGGAAAAGCCCGCGGCAAGGATGTTGGGAATGACAAGCACGATACTTACGATCACCAGCAGGACAACCGCTGCCCTTGAGTGGCGCAACTCTCGCAGCAGCAGCCCCATCCCATTGGGCTTGCTGCCGACCGTTTTAAACTCGTCGCCGCGCTCGAAGACCAACACCACCCCGGTGAAGGCAAGATCGAGCTCGGCCATGCTGATGCGTCTGCGGCCGCTCGCAGGATCATTGATATAGGCGTGCCTGCCCTTGATACCCTCCAGCACCACAAAATGATTGAAGTTCCAGTGGATGATACAGGGCGTCGGGAGCTGGACCAGCGCGGATGGCTCGACACTGTATCCTCTTGCAACGAGGCCATAGCGCCGCGCCGCCCTGACAATATTGCTGGCCTTGCTGCCGTCGCGCGATACGCCGCATGCAATGCGGAGCTGCTCCAGAGGAATCCAGGCGCCGTGATAGGCGAGAATGATTGCGAGCGCCGCAGGGCCGCATTCGACCGCCTCCATCTGCAGGACGACGGGGGTCCGCTTCACCTTCTTGCGCAGCAGTCCTGACAGGCGACCGTGCCGCGCGTTTGCTGACGCAGGAGAGCGCTTATCCATCTATTCCCGTGAGGTGCCTGATCAAGGGGATCACCAGATCGAGCGGCCGCTGTTGCCGAGTTGTGATTTCGGCGCGCGCCAGCGTCCCGCTCGTCAAATGAGTGGAGGGTCCCTTGCCCACAGCCCAGCGATAACCTGTCGCGGTGGACTCATCTTCCTGAAGAGTTACCTCAGCGGCGTATGGCGCGCTATTGTGAGAGAAGCGGGATACCAGGCTTTCATTGTGCAATGCTGCGCTGATGCCTTGAGGCGTCATCGGGAAGTCAGAGACGCTCAACACCGTACCCAGCATCATGCCGAACTCTTCGCGCTTGACGGTGCTCGGCTCGAGATGGACCACCATCCCCGGCTTGATCTGCTTGCCATGTTCAGCTGGGATATAGACGACGGCCTGCAGCTTGCGGCCCTCGCTTTCGATCTGGACCACCGGCATCCCGACCGTGAGCACCGAGCCGGGAGAGATCTTCACTTCGAGGACACGGCCTTCCATCGGACTGAGGACCTGCGTATTCTGGCTCAACTGCTCCGCGGCTGCATTCACCTGCCGGCGCGCTTCGCTCAGGGTGAATTCGGATTGCTGAATGTCGCGTTCGCGCTGTGTCTCCAGGTCCGTCTTCTGCGCCCTGAGCTTGAGAATCTCATTCTGCGCGTCGAGGCGGCGTTGCTGCGCATCGCTCAGTTCCTGCCGCCGGTCCTCCAGACTGCGTCGCGTCGCGTAGCCCTTCGCGAGCAGCCCTTCGAGGTTCTTGACGTCGACCGACAGATAATCGACGCGCTGGCCGGTCGCCTTGATGACTTGCTCGAGCGCGGCTTCGAGTTTCTCGAAATTCTGGCTCTTGGCGGTGAGCTCGGCTGCGACCTTCGACTTGAGGTCGGTATCTTCGCGCTGGCGCTCCCGGAATACTTCGACCGCCGCCTTGTGCTTCTGCTCAACGTCAGTCTGAACGATCTGAGCGATCGGCTGACCAAGGTCGACGTGGTCGCCGACCGTGACGGCAACGGACTGTAGCCGGCCGGCAGCGGCCGAGACCGCGTCAACCACCTTGCCACCATTGCTGATCAGGATTCCCTCGCCGGAGACGCGGGTGGGCACGCGCCCGAAAATGCCCCACACGACCGCGGCCACCACCGCAACGAGGAAAACGACCGTGATAATCCAGTCCGCAGGCCTGGTGATGACGACGAGCTGATCAAGCTGCTCGGGAGAGGCCGCGCGGTCGAGTGCGGTCGCCCGAAATGCCCGTTGCGGCTCGGAGGTCGCACTCCTATTCTCAGGTCGTCCGAGCGTTTCCGAGGTGGACATATCCGCACGCAAAGGACTGAATTGATTGAATGAATATGCCGGCATTTTCGCATAGATCAGACGGGGTCACAACAACGGCCGGCGTGAAATCGGTGCCGAGGTTCGAATGCGCACTCTGAGCGGCAGGGCAACGCGGTTGTTTGCAGTGCACGCGCATCAGGCCGTGCTCGTGACGAGTGTAGCGCTGGGTCTGCTATGGTCCCCTGTGTCACGGGCCGGGGTCCTTTCCGAGAGCGATCGCAAGCAGGCGGAAAGCTTGAAGCCGTTGTTTGCGAATCTGATGAGTGATCTCGTCGAGACCGTCAAGCGCTCGGACGTGCCGAACGGGGACATCGTCTGTGTCAACTCCACGATCCGCGAGCTTCTGCAGATCTCCGACGAACTCGCCAGTTACGAGTATCTGATCACGATGGAGAAGGATTTGACTGACGTCGGTGACGACAGTCCGTTGCGAGGTGTCGTCAAGTTTGCGGTCGATAAGACCAATGTCATTCTGACTGGCGAGAGAAAGCGGCTGGTTCAGTTGTCCGAGCAATGCAACAAAAATCCGGTGGGGTTCGGCAAGGCACAGGAGGCGTTGAGGGTCATCGATACAACGACTGGCATCCTGAACTCTATCCGCGATCGCCTGTAACGCGTCACGCGTTTGCCGACGCCAAATGCGGGATCTGCCGGCGGGTCCCTGGTCCCACATTGCGCACGCTCCTTCGTGTTCTCTGCCATGTCTTCGGGGCGGATCGTTCTTTCCTGAACTCCGCGCGGCACAATAGACCTGCCAATTAGATAGAGCGTGATTTGCATCACTGAGTGCGATTGTGCGCGATGACGGGCTGGGTTTCGACGAATGGCGACATTCGCCCTCGCCCTTGGAATCCACGCGGCTCGGATCCGCCAGCTTGATCGCGGCATGTGCAGCTCAGTGACAATCCTCACGGAGACCTCCGAGCAGCTGAGACATGTTGCACTTTGGTTGCGGGTTGGTCCCGCACCATGAACACAGCAAGGAGGACTGAGATGACACGTAGCATCCACGACGATGCAGCGACTCGCGAGCTTTCCATCGACGAACTCGACGCGGTGGCCGGCGGCAAATGGAGCTGGGGAGATTTCGCCAAGTCGCTGTTGGGGGGAGGAGTGACGGGCGGCATGGGTGGCGCAGCAGTTGGCGGCATCGGCGCCGTACCCGGTGCCATTGGCGGCGGTCTCCTCGGCGGGATCGGGTACTGCATCAGCCAGCTGTTTTGAGCATGCCCTCCGACCAAAGCGAGACTCAGCGCGGAGTCCGCATCTTGGGTTTCGCTTTAGCGGCAAGCATGATCTCAAGCGGCACAAGCCCAACAGATGAGAGGAGAGTACCATGCAGAAAATTCGCGAGTTGACGGCTGACGAACTCGATTCCGCCTGCGGTGGAAGCCGCAGTAATGGCGGAGCCGGCGGTTCGGCTGTTTCCGATTTCATAAATTGGCTTTTGAGCCAACTTCACATTCCCACCTCGCCGGGAGGACCCATTCGGAGCTAGCTCCGACCCGGTTTTTGCCCTGGGCTACCGAAAAGGATCAAGGGATGCGAGGTCTCGGAAACGAGAACCTCGCATTACTTTTAGTGGCACTGCGACATGTCGATCTGCGACGTTATGCTGTGCCTCAATCGGCAAGAACAACGACGATCCCGTGAAAAGCGTGAGTCTGCATCGCCTGTATGAGCTGCGTGATCAAGATCACAGCGCACTGCGCGTTGCCGCGGCAAGCTGCACCCGGATGACAGCGATCATCCGTTCACGTTAGACAGATGGAGACTTTGATGAGTGCATACCAGAATGAGCGTCAGACGGTCCGTCCGCTGTCGGACGAGGAATTTGAATCCGTGACCGGCGGTTGCTTCGGAATCCCGGTTTCCGACGGTCATGGTGGGGTCATTTATGTTTCTCCGACGATCGGGCGTGGTCCATGGCTTCCGACGAGCACCGGACCTACCTTCCCCACGGGTGGTCCGTTCGGACCGTTTCCGGCGTGATCAACCGGCAGGTGCGCGTCAGAGCCGGCACTTGTACGATGCCGGCTCTGAAGTCGGGCATGAACCGGCGCAACGAAGCTCCTCGGCGTGATCACGCCGGCTAGACGAGGGGCGCCGGTTCATGTGAACGAGCGGACGCTGTACTCACTGGGACCGCCGGGCTTGCTGCCGCCGCGAGTGGCAGTATAGTAGCGCGATGGCTGTCAGCTCTCCCGAATTGAAAGCTTTCCTGCTCGCCACGCCTTTCTTCGGAGGGCTGTCAGATACAAGCCTCGATCTGTTGATTTCAATGCTCGTCGACCGCGGCTTCGACATCGGCGCCACGATCGTAGCGGAAGGAGAGCCGGGGCGTTCAATGTTTATCGTTCACTCCGGCGAGCTCGTCGTGCGGAGGCTTGGGCATTTGGGACGCTCAATCCGGATGGCAAGTCTTGGGCCTGGTGATTTTTTTGGCGAGATGACGCTCATCGAAATGCAGAATCGTTCGGCTTCCGTTGCAGCGCAAAGCGCGACTGTCCTGTATGAGCTAACGGCTCGAAACCTTTATATGTATTGCAAGGCAGACATCCACGCCTATGTCCTCGTGATGCAGAATATCAGCCGCGAACTTTGTCGGAGGCTTCGTCGCGCTGATGATCGGATTGCCGAGCTACTGGCGCATCAGGCAGAGCAATAGCTCACAGTCCTGAGAGCCATTCAAAAAATCGGACCCAAGAGTGACATCGTTGCTTTGATTTTGCCGCTGCCGTCGCCAGCGGACTGGCAATTGCGGTGGTGCCGCAAGCCGAACTGTGAAAGCGGGCGATGAATGCCGCGGTCGTACTGGCGGCCGGCCGCGCGCTCAGCGTGACCAAGGGTTTGATGCGCGACCAGGAACGGAATCATGGATCGGGCGGTCGAGGAAGGGCGGCTCTTCCACGAGCGGTTGACGAAACCTGAAGCGCGCGAGGCCTTCGTGGCCTTTGTCGAACGCAGGCCCCCGACCTTACGAAGCTGTCCTGACTACCAGAGGATTTGGTAGGCTCGCCGACCGGATTTAGTGGCGACGGATTTCGTACGAGTGGCGGTTCTTTGCGGACTATCGAAGCCCGACGTTTCGAGCGGGACCGCCCTCCGGTAGCGAAACGGGGTGTCAAAATGGTGGATCTCGCGACGCAGCGGACGCGTCTTGCCGAGGCCATGGTAGTGGGGAAGCCCGCTGGTTTTGGCCAGCGGGATTCTCTATTCCGTCCGGGCTACCGCTCGCGGTTCACCGATCCGAGGTTGCTGGCGACGACAAAAATGCTAGGACGCTCACCGGCGACTGCGAGGTCATTAGGCCGATTCTCGACGGCGCACGCCAAGGCGCCAGCAAAGGCGCGCGCATGATTCAAACAGGCGGCTGGCCCGATGTCTTGTTGAAGCCGTCGAAGAAGGCGCCGTAAACTTGCCGATTTGTCAGCCCATCGCAGTTTACATATGATGGATAGACACCGGTTCCAGCTGGTCCGTTCGGGCAGAACTGGTAGCCGTCCTGCAGGCTGCCGCTCGCGAGATCGAGCTCGGCGTCATTCAACTCGTCGATCATATTCGTTCTTCCTTGCTGTGATGAACACCGCGTTCATCGAGTTGCGAGCATGGCAGCTGAGATCCTTTGTCACCGTGACTAAGGTCACCGTTCTTCGTTGCCGCAGGCTAGCTTAGAAGTGGCACAAGAAGGCGAGGTCTGGTGCACCAAAGGGAGCTTTGATCGGACCGATCGGACAGCTCCTTCCTTTTGACGCCGTCAGTTTGCGTCTGGTCGTGTTAGCTACACCTCGGCGAGGTCGTTTCTGATGCTAGTCTGGTGGGGCAGTGCTTCAGCCTCCGGTTACCGGACAACGATCAGTCAGCGGTCAAAATGTCTCGGTAACCCCGCGCAGGAGAGGGCGGCGACTGGCGTTGAAATCACCGTCTTCGCCGATACAACGCGCGCAACCCACATCGCTGTTTTCTGCAAAAACCTATCAGTGCCCTCACAACGTCGATCTGGACGCGGCGAGATGGCCTGACGGGATGCGTCTGTCTGATCTCGAGCCGCCGCACACCTGCTTGAGTTGTGGCAAGCAAGGCTCGATCATCGTTCATTAGCCGTGCCGCTCAAATTGAGCGCCAGCGGACCGCGTCGAATTTAGGTGTGTGACGCGCGTCACAGCGCCCGTCGCTCGGAGCTCGTATTCATCCTGCACCAGGTGGCGATGCAGCCGCCGGCAACAGGAGGAAAGCAGATGGAGATGACGAGCATGCGTGAACTGTCAGCCGACGAGCTGGGAGCAGTTTCGGGAGGTAAGCCGTCGAGCCCGGTCAGTGTTCCTGGAAATGCGTTCGACAAGCTGCTTGCGGCTATCGACAAAAACCTTGCGATGGTGAAGGACCTAAAGCCGGGCGGTTACCTTCCGCCCGGCTAAGCCAGTGACGCTGCATCCGTGAGTTATGCGGCCTCGGTGCTTGCTGCTCTCGGAAAACGCCGTTGGGAGTCATGCTCCCAGCGGCGCATTTCGCGCCACGGGGTCGATCCGCCTTGAGACGCAAGGCCGCGGGTCGGCAACGGAGCGGAAATGCCCTTGAAGCTGATCGGAACCTTTGGCTGGGATAAGCGACTGAAATCGAGGCAAATGCGAACGCCCTCCGAGCGCACCATAAACCCAACAGGGATCCTTTTTGTTGGCACAGCATGCCACTGGACGGTTCAGCGGACTCGACCAATGTTAGTGGGGAGCCAAGATGTGACCGATAAGGTTTGGTCGCAAAGCTTATCAGTCGGCGTATTCCATAACATTCGATGGGCGAACGCGGTCGTATCGATTCAAATTGTGAATGCGGCCTTCACTCAGGGGCCAAATCCGCCCCACGACGGTGTGAGCACTCGCCTCTAGGCCGCCAAAGCAAATCGACGACAGTGTTCAAGATAAGCTGCTTCGTGAGACGCAACCAAGGAAACGACGCTGCTCCAGAGCCAACTTGGCGCGTCCAGCGACTTGCTCTTGGATCCGGCGAGCGTTCGAAGCCATCGCTTTCGCTCTGCACCGTCCATCTGGCGCCCATGTGCCTTGCCCACGACCGTCGCTAGATACTTAGCAACATCCTCAGCTTCGTCTTGAGCCATAGAATCGAAATCGAATTTCAAATCTTGCGGCAGCAGCTCCCGAATGAATACCGAGCGGTTGCCGATACTGCCGGCCACCATCCGTTCTCCCAGGTTTGGCGAAAGATTTTTAGCTCCCTCGACGACGCGGTCGCTATTCGACTTGGGCATGCGAGTCTTCTTGTACCGCGGAGCCGATGCCGTCACTGCTTCCTTGATATCCATCAACGCGTATTCGGCCGACCGGCCTGATCCGACTTTGACCAAAACGGCGTAGCGCAAAAGCCCAAGCGAGCTGCAGCCCTTTACCCAGTAAGCAGCATCGGCGACTTTGAGTCGGCAATCATCCTTGCGCGATTTGAGCGTTGTGATCAGATGCTGAAGGGGGTTGGTTGCAAACAACTTCTTGATTCGACGGCGTTCCAAGTCCGATATCGCAAGAAACTTTTTGCTTAGCGGGATCGTGGGTTTTGTATTTCGGATCCGCTCTTCAGCGAGATGCTTCCAGGTGCGCCGTGCTGACTGCCGCACCACCAGGCGGATTGTTTTCGGCATGTCGCGCAAATCGTCTTCTGAACGAAGCGCCTCCTGATAGCCTGCGATCATTGCTTCCATCATCTTAGCCGCGGTGACGCCGGGTAGGTTGGAGCCCCGCGAGGCTGTCGTGAGCGACAATGCCAGGCGGATCAGGTCGTGAGACGGATTGCCGATTACGGTCTGGTCAAGATCACGGATCTGTACTCGTATCTTGCCATCGGCGTCCGCCAGAGGCCCCAAATTGCCTGCGTGGCAATCGCCGCAGATCCAGACCGGCGGCCCCTCCGGCAAAGTGCCTCGTCGTTGAGCGTCTAGCCACTCGTAGAACTTGACTGTGCTTCCGCGAACATAAGCGTGCGCGGAGCGTGCCATCTTCAGCGTTTGTTGTGTTTTCAGAATGCCTTGCCGCGTTGAATCCAAGTTGCTCACCAGACCTCCCGCACAGTCCGAAATCGGGTTCCGGCAGATGGAACTTCATGAGCGCCTTAAAGTTCCGCTGGTTTAAAGATACCGCACGCGTTATCTCGGCCTACGGCCCCGCGGCGCGGTGCAAACCTTAGCCCAAGAACCTTAGCTCGGAGCCGCACCGCGGCTTCGCTTCGGTTCATCTCAACGGCAACCTCGGCGGCATAACGGCCTTCAGAGATGAGCTTTTGCAAAGCGCCGTCTTCAGCGGGATCCCAGGGTCGGTTCTTCGGCATCGTGATGCAAGTCAGTCTTTGAGGCCAATTCGTACTGGTGAGCCTTCTCCAGCAGTGCATCTCTGATCGGACCAGGCGGAAGGAGAGCGGCCTGTCTTCGTGCTTCGCGTGCACATTCAGCGCTGACTTCTTGCTCTCTCGTCATAGCTCGCCTCCAGCTCCTTGCGGACGGCCGCAGCAGAATTCCCGACTTTATCGACCGCCTTACGAAGCTCTTCCTTTGAGACAGCGAGCGCATGAGCCCAGCATTTCATTTGATCAGGCGCATGCACGTTGATCTTTGAACGCTCAAACTGATCTTTCTTTGTAAGGCCGTCCATTTCCGAATAACCCGGGCTCGGGCGCTCCGTTCCTAAGTAGGAAACCTGCCGCCGCTTCCTTGAGCAGGTGCGGGCACTGCAAAAGCAGTATGGAAGCGACCGGACCTATCGGCAAAAGCGCGGGTAAAAGGCAAATCTCAAGTCCAAACGCCGTTCGCGTCAGCCTCGGTCCGATTTGGAAGGTCAGCCAGCTTCGATCGCTCGCAAAGGCGTCACAGCTGGAGAAACCCAAGGGCCTGATCGCGAGTAAAGCGCAGCGCGAGGGCACCTGACTCCGGCCGATCAACCAGGCCTCACCGTCGCAAGAAGCACGCTAGTTCTTCCTGGGTGGGGTCTCCGAGAGAACCCCGCTCACATCTGGCTCCGCCACGCCCTGATCAATGTCATCGGAGCTGTTGCACGCGCATCTCATGCCTGCGCCACACTGGCAACCCCTCGGGTCTTTCGTCCAGGCTAGGAGTGGATGGTTTTCGCAGACCCAGCCCAGACCGCCGCAGATCGGACAATTGGGGTTGATCATGCCGCGAGCAGACGCTTGTAGCGCCGGTAAGCGTCAATGGCGTTGTTCGCAAGCATCAGCGGCCGATGCTCACCAGCCCGCGCCATGTCGTCGATATTTCTGAGAAGGAAGCGGCCCGCGTCGGCTGCGTCTGTGATTTCGCCGGAGCGCTCGAGGAAGTCCCAGGCGATCTGAATCGACTTCTCCACGAGGACTGGCAGCGGCTCGCTCATAAAAGCAAAACAAGCCTCGAGCTCGATAGTTCCTTTTACGAAATACACCGGGCCGGCGGCAGATCCGCCGAAAGGATCGCGCTCATCTTCCTAAGCTGTGACGGTACGTCGGTCAGAGAGCGATCGTCGTGAACGGTGCACAATTGCGTCGCACAACGAGGTTCGGGCTTTCGAAGAAAGCTAACGAATGTAAATTAGTCACAGGCTCACAGGGCGGGACCGGCCACATGCGGCGGACACTGCTGATCAATCCTTTCCATCTGCTCGCCGAAACGCCCGGCCAGCGCGCGGATCCGGCTCAAAGATACACACCGGTGTGCGATCGTTGTGGCTCAGATGACATTGTTTGTCACGCAACGATCCAGTGGAGCAATGAGGCTCAAGACTGGCAATTGACGAGTACTTTCGGGCAGCCGGCGCACTGCAATCGCTGTAAATCGCCGTGCGGCATGGAATGGCTTGCGTTCAGCTAGTCACGTGCGGGCCATCTGCTGCAAGAGAGCTTCTTGCCGGTCCCACTCGACTGGAAGCGACTTGAGCAATTTTGCCAGATCAAGCCCGACGGGTTGTTGGCCGTTGAGAATTGCTTCCGTGAGCGTTGGCGAGAGCAGCGTCAGGCGGAGTACCTGGCAGAGGTAGGATTCGTTGATCTTCTCGGCCTTTGCCAATTCGCGGACTGAAGTAAATAGGTTCGACTCAAGCATGCCCCGCCATCTATGAGCGCGAACGAGCGCCTTGATCATGGTGTTGTCGATGCCCGTGGGAGCAGGGGACCAGGGCGATGAGTCGGCCGGGGTGACCACGCGCTTTCGACCTCCCTGACGGCGTAATGCAATTGGGATACTCACAACAATCGAGCGTCCATCACGGCTCAATTTGGGGCGCCCGGGTGGGCCGATGGTAATGGGAGCTGGGCGGGTCACTCGGCGGCCTGTGGCAAGTTTGAATTTGTAGTGAGTTGGGCTGTTAGTGAAGTGAGGCCGTCAACCCTAAGCGTGATGTCCAGCCTGTCCGCTCCGAGATCGGCGCGCTCAACGAGCAGCTCAACGATGCGAGCCTGCTCTGCCGGGAACAGCTCATTCCATAGCTCGTCAAATCCAGCTAGGGCGTCGCGGACATCGTTCTCAGTGACGTCTTTGCGCTACTTCGAACGCGGAGGCTCGATTGATGGCGCAGTGCCATTTGTTGCGGCTCTTGAGCGGGCCAAGACGGGAACGCTTCCCATTCGGAGGCAGGATCAAGGACGTGGCTGCCGCCTGCCAGCCGGGTGGCGGCCGACGCCACATGAAATGCAATTCGCCTTAGACCGTGGTCTCAGCCACGAGCGTGCGCTGGCTGAAGCCGAAAAATTCACGAACTACTGGATAGCCAAAGTCGGCGCCGGCGCTACGAAGTGCGACTGGAGTGCCACTTGGCGAAATTGGATCATTGCAGCCGCGGAGCGCATCTATGCCCGTCCTTCCTATCTCGCTTCCCAACGTTCGCAAACTGGACCAGATGCCGTCTTGGCCGGAATGGGTCGACTTGCGCGTGCGATCGATGAAAGACGAGTGTCAACGATCGTTGGTGGACGGGAAATACAGGACCCTGCCGACGCTCCCCGTCAACTTGGTCTTGACCCGAGATCAGAGAGAGGTGATTGAGCGTTATGTCTCCGACGTGAACGCCCTCCTTCAGCAGACGCCGGCTCGGCATGAAGATTCGGAGCGGGCTACGCTGGCCAAGATCACAGTGCTGCTCATGGGGCAATTTCGCAATGCACGGCTCACGGCTGTAGAGGCCGAAATAGCCGGGAAGCATTATCTTCTGGCCCTTAGGGACGTGCCGTCATGGGCGGTCGAAATTGCAGTCGATAGCTGGAGCAGCGGCCTCTGCGGTAACGATGAACATGGCGAACCGTACGATTGCGCATGGTGGCCCGTTCCCTTCGTGCTGAAGAAGATTGCTATCAACGTGACCTTCCCCCTGTACAAACAAACCCGAACGCTACACCGGCTTCTTGCGGCAGAGCCGATCGTCGAGTTTAGCGACGAGCACCGCGCCAGCATGAGAGCTAGGGTCGCCGGCCTGTTACCTTCGCCGCGCGCTTAATTCGTTCTTTGAGTTCGTATGCGCTGGTCGGTTAACGGCGGCGGCGCATATTGATCGCCTACCGTGGGATGCAGCCAAAGCAAGCCCGGCCTCGAGCGTGAGGGCGGCTGCCGGTGAGATCGCCGCAAGTAGACGCGACCTGTGTGGCACCATCGCATGCACGGGGTCCGATAGCGACGGGCCTGGCTCCGCCGAGCATGATCGCTGAGGACATGGGAAGCATCTCGGCGCGAGAGCGCTGGGATTGCTCGCCTATGTCCTCCGCAACAAACCTTCACCACCGAACATTCGAGAGCTTCGCCGCTGGTGAAAGATGCGGACGCGACGGTGGCCATAAGGCTGAGGCGTTAGGCTGTTATCGCGGAAGCGGTTGTGCCCTCCTTAACAGGGGGGGTGGGTCAAAAGTCTACGAGTTTTTTCTCGTCGACCGGTCTCCATGATTCACACGCAAAAAGTTCGGAAATAAAAACAAAAAGCCGACCTGGGTGAATGTCTTAGAAGTCTGCCTCCACGGGGACTGGGGCGCCTCGCACTTCTTCGACAACAAATTTCAGCTCGGTCCGCAGATTCCGCAACGCAATCGCACCAAGTGGCTCCTGGCATTGTCATGCAAACGTTTAGTCATCCTTTTGGATGCCAGGGTCCGATCGTTGCGCCAGTTTCGCAACCGGAAGCCGCCAACCGCGCTTAATCGCCATTACGCGAAGCATGAAGCATGAAATCAACGCCGCCACGGTCACTGGAGCGACCGGAAATTCAAATACATGGCCGACGACAACGATAGCTGCCGCCGCCAGTGCCGCAACCGCATAAAAATCTGCGCGCAGGACGGTCGGAATCTCGGCGAGCAGCACATCGCGGACCATACCGCCGCCGATTCCGGTGACCATGCCAAGAACGGTCGCCATTACTGGATTGAGACCAAACGACAGCGCTTTAGACGCGCCTGCGACGGCAAATAGCGCCAGTCCCGCCGCGTCAAACACCAGCACTGAATTCGACATCCGCACAATCAGGGGCGAAAAGTAAAAGGTAACGAGGCCCGCGACCAGCGAGACGCCGAGATAGCGCCAGTCGCCGACGGCTCCGGGAGGCACTGCGCCAATCAGAAGGTCGCGGGTGATGCCACCGGAATTTCCCGCCGCGAAGGACAAGACCATGACGCCAAATAAGTCCAGACCGCTTGGTCCCCGCCAGTGCGCCGCTAAGCGCGAAGACAAAAGTCCCGGTCAGATCAAGCACGATAGGAAGCTTGTCCACGGCGCTAGCTTTCCTCGCCTCATGAGAGAACAAACATGCTTCGACCGGCCAGAACGCCTAGGCTGACAACCAGGCACGGGCCGCGACGACGAGCGCTTCGACGCCGGTTTGTAGCGTCGGGTGGAGAACGGGCGCGAACTTCGGGCTGTGGTTCACTGGAAGCTCGTTGAGCTTGTTCGCTTCCTTGGCTTTCTCGTAGATCTGTGGATCGGTGCCGCCGACAAACCATAAAACCGAAGGCACGTGCCATTGGGACCCAAACGATCCGAAGTCCTCGCTCGCCGGAGCCGGCCCCGTCGCCCGGACACGATCGGCGCCGAAATGTCCCCGGAATGCATCAACCACCCGGTCAGTAGCTCTTTGATGGTTCACGTTCAGAGGGTATTGATCGATCGTCGTGATCTCCGGCGGCCGCGGCGCCCCCGAAGCGGCCGCTTCGGCATTGGCAATCCGCTCGATCGCAGCCAGCACCCGTGCCCGCACGCCAACGTCGAAGGTCCGGACATTGAGCTTGATGATGGCCTCGTCCGGGATGACGTTCTCCTTAGTGCCTGCCTGCAGGACGCCAACGGTCAACACGGCGGCCTCGGCGGCGGCTACTTCGCGCGAGACGATGGTTTGGAGCCTCAGAACGGTCGACGCGGCCATGACGACGGGGTCGATGCTGGCTTGGGGCATGGAGCCGTGGGCTCCCCGGCCGAACAGACGGATCTGCAGGCTATCCGCCGCCGACGTGATCGCGCCGGCACGACCGGCCACTGTGCCAGACGGACCCACCATCACATGCTGGCCCAGGATCACGTCCGGTTTCGGAAAGCGCTTGAACAGACCGGCGTCGATCATGGCCTGTGCACCCTCGCCCGTTTCCTCAGCCGGCTGAAAGACGGCCATAAGCGTGCCACGCCAAGAAGCCTTAGCTTCCGCCATCAGCTTGGCGGCGCCTGCGAGCCAGGTGACGTGCATGTCGTGGCCGCACATATGTGAGACAGGAACCGTCTTGCCCTCTTTGTCCGTCGTCGTGGCTTTGCTGGCATAAGGAAGACCGGTTGCTTCCTGGACGGGCAGGGCGTCCATGTCGGCCCGCAGCATGACCGTTGGGCCATCACCATTCCTAAGCAGGCCGACGACGCCGGTTTTTCCGATCGCTGTCGTCACCTCGTAGCCAGCAGCGCGAAGCCGATCGGCCGCCAGACCCGCCGTGCGCGTCTCCTGCATCGACAGTTCCGGATGCGAATGTACATCCTTGTATAAGTCTGCCAGGTCGGGAAGCATTGCATGGAGGTTGCGCAATGCCGGGTCTGAAGCGAGCGACTGAGCTTGAGCCATGCCTAAACCTTTCGGGTTTAAGTGCACGAGTTTGTCCCCATTTCGGGCCTCCGCAACTGGTTTCTTTGCCATCAAGCGAAGTTGACGGCCGGGGCACGTATTCGTTTCTGGTGGAAAATCGCCGCGCGCCGTCGTGGAGGTGCAGTTGCGAACTTATCTGGCTCAAGTCGACGTTGGCATGTCACTTGTTGGGCTTGCGGCAGACATTTCCTGACGCCCAGCTGGTCTGTCTTGATCCGTCATTCGCATGTATCGCCATTGTGAGGGGAGGGGGGTGGTCAAATCCTCTGGCACTCTCGGTGGCGGACCGGTCCCACTCTCATTCAGGGATTTTTTTCATCGTAGCAGGATTTTGTCCCCGCGCTCATTTGCAGGACAAGCTGCTCTAGCGAAATTGATCGATATCTGAAGCGCTTATGACAGCGGCGTGAGGCGATGGCCTGGCCCGAAACTTGTTGGCGAGCATTTGTTTTCGAGCGCCATTCGGTGGGCCGATCGTAACCAAGCCCGGAGAGTTGGCCCTATCCAGAAGATAGGGGCAGCAGCAACATTGAGATGATCACGCGCGTTTCAGAGAAGCCCCTCGTACCTCAACGACTCCTGATCGTTGGACTGTCTACCGCGGGGGCTAGAATCTACTAGTAGGGTTATTCGGTACGTCTCCCACATTGCAAGATGAACTGGGTGCCGCGGACTGCGGATAGGGTCAGCAGTCGCAAACAAAATCATCGTTTAGAACGATGACTATCGTCGAAGCTTAACGTACCTCCGACCTCGCTCGGGGCGGAAGAATGGTTTGCCTGCGCCGTGGACTGGATTCTAGGGAACTTCGCGATATAGATGAGCGTTAAGCCAAGTTTTGAAATCACCTTACAAGAGATTCATAATTGAGTGCTTTGACACAACAAGCTGGGTCGGACGTACATCAGTTAATCAATCGATTGCAAGCGCGCGACGCGGAGCTAGCGCTGATCCATCGGATCGCTGGCGTTGGCGGAGTTGAGGTCGACTTGAGGGACGGCTTCCGTAATCGCAGGTCACCCGAGTATTTGAAGATTCATGGTCTGCCGCCAACGGCGGCCAACGAAACTCATGAGGATTGGGTGGCACGCATCCATCCGGATGATCGAATGCGCGCAGAAAGACAGTTTCTCGATGCCTTAGCCGGGGCCACTCTCGACTACTCGGCTGAGTATCGCATCATTCGGCCGAGCGATGGTCAGACGCGCTGGGTTCGGGTCGCGGCTCAGATCGACCGTGATACCAACGGTAGGCCGATTCGCTTGATCGGCGCCCATTTCGACGTGACGGATGGCAAATTCGCCGAACAAGCTCTGCGTGAAAGCGAGGAGCGTTTTCGAACCATTGCGAACAGCGCGCCGATCCCAATGTGGGTCACCAAGCTTGACGGCACACGCTCCTTCGTAAACCAGGCATATGCGGAATTCTTTGAACTGGACTATGAGGAGGCTCTGAAATTTGATTGGCGCGCCCGGGTGCACCCGGACGATGCTGCGAGCATCCTGGAGGCAGAGCAGCTGCGAAGCCTTGTGCCGCTGAATTCTGACTCGCCCGACAACCTATTCGCAATCGAGACGCGAATCCTGCGTGCGGATAGAGATTGGAGATGGATCAAGGCTGTGTCTCAGGCCCGCTTCGATGAACGCGGACAGCACGTGGGCTTCATCGGTGTGGCGCATGACATTACAGTGGCCAAGCAAGCTGAGATCGAGCTTCGTACGTCTGAGGAGCGCTTCCGACTCATGGTTGAAGGCGCGCCCGTGATGATCTGGATGAGCGATTCGGATGGGAGATGCGTCCATCTCAATCGGATGCTGCGCGAATTCTGGGGCGTTTCGGAGCAAGAAGTCTAACGGTTTGATTGGAGCAATACATTGCATCCTGAGGACCGTGCTAGCGTGTTGAGCAGGGTCTCATCCGCTCTGAAGGAACGGAGTGGCTTCGAGCTGAAAGCCCGTTACCTCGCTGCAGATGGCCGTTACCGTGTGCTGGATACCAGCGCTCATCCGCGGCTTTCGGCTTCAGGCGAATTTGTTGGCCTGATTGGAGCGAATGTCGACGTTACAGCACGCGATGAAGCCGAGAGAGCCCGCGAACTGCTGGTGGACGAACTCAATCACCGCGTTAAGAACACGCTCTCAATCGTTCAGGCCGTCGCGCGTCAGACATTCAGGAACAATGCCGATCCGGTCGGAGCTAGGCACGCGTTTGAGGGGCGCCTGATTGCGCTTGGCCATGCTCACGATCTGCTGACAAGAACAAACTGGGAGAGCGCTTCGCTCAAGGATCTGGCCGATGTGACGCTCGATGTTAGAGGAGTAAATGCAGATCGGATATCGCTCACTGGGCCAGCGATTCTGCTCACGCCAAAACAAGCCGTCTCGATTGCGATGGCATTGCACGAGCTTTGCACGAATGCGATGAAATATGGAGCTCTCTCCAGGAATGAGGGGCGCGTGCAACTTGACTGGCACAGGGACGATGGTGCGCGGTCCGAGCTCCGCATGATCTGGCGTGAACGTCACGGACCGCCGGTCTCTTTGCCGACGCGCCGCGGCTTTGGCTCTACGTTACTTGAGCGCACGCTGGCCCATGACCTTGGCGGAGATGTGAGCGTTAGATTTGAGCCGGCGGGGCTGCTTTGCCAAATCGCGCTCCCACTCGAAGGCATAGTTGCCCGCTAGGGCGCCTCGGCAGGGTCGAAGGCCCGACAGCATTTGGCTAAGTCGGGGGACGCTTGTCTTGTCCAACCGCGGCCTTGCGCTTGTTGCCGTGCCAAGGCCCCTTCCTCGGCCAACGGCCGACTTCTTCCATAACATCTCATTCGCGAACCCCATCTTTGTTTCTTACACTGCCGGAACGCGAATATGCTCGCGTGCTGTCCTGGTGCGATCCCAATAACCTAGACGGCGCTGCCAGCGGCATCGGCGATGATCGTGGAGTTGGCTTATCGAACTCAGCTGCCTGGACTTCGGCGAACGAATTCGGTGATATACGCGAAGTTGACGACGTCGTTCGCGCCTTGGTTAGATCATTGATGAAATAATCTATTGACTAGCATTGCTAATATTGAAGTTATCCGCGCCACCGCCACCCCAGGCATAGTCAACCCCGCCGGTGATCTGGTCGGCCCCGCTGCTCATCAAGAAGAGGACGCTGCCGCCGCCGGTCACCGTATCGGCGCCGTTGAGCCATGTTCAGCCGCATATCGGTATTGATCGGCGTGGAAAGCGCTTTCGGCTTGCGCAACAGCTTGCCTCTTTTCAGCACCGCACCGGTGTTCTACGGAACCGAATTGGTCGGGCGGTGTTTCTGTAGGTTACGTCCTAACCCGCGGGGTCAGGGATAGGATAGGCATGGACACCTCAAACCGCTTCGAAGCCGCACAGACCAGCGACGACCGCTACCGGCTCCTGGTGGAAGCGATCACTGATTATGCGATCTACATGTTGGATCGCGACGGTCGCGTGACCAGTTGGAACCCCGGCGCGAGGCGCTTCAAGGGCTATGAGGCGGATGAGATCATCGGCCGTCATTTCTCGACCTTTTACACCGACGCTGAGCGAGCGCAGAACGTCCCAGCTCTGGCGCTGGCGGAGGCCGAGAGCACTGGCCGCTTCGAGCGCGAAGGCTGGCGCGTCCGGAAGGACGGAACGCAGTTCTGGGCTCATGTTGTCATCGACGCGATCCGCTCGCCTGAGGGGGACCTTGTCGGCTTCGCCAAGATCACCCGCGACTTGACCGAACGAAGGGCTGCCGAGACGAAACTGCGCGAAAGCGAAGAACAGTTCAGATTGCTTGTTCAAAGCGTCACCGACTACGCCATCTTCATGCTGGATGCCGGCGGCCACGTGGCGAGCTGGAACGCGGGTGCGCAGCACATCAAAGGCTATGCCCCGGAAGAGATCATTGGTCGGCACTTTTCCCACTTCTACACGGAAGCCGACCGTGTTGCTGGGCTTCCGGGTATAGGCCTGGAGACAGCAACCCGAAACGGGCGCTGGGAACACGAAGGTCAACGAGTCCGAAAGGATGGCACTGTGTTCTGGGCGCACGTCGTGATCGACGCCATCCGGGACGACACGGGCGAGCTCCTTGGCTTTGCCAAGGTTACACGAGACGTCACCGAACGCCGCGAGGCGGAAGCGACGCTGCGGGCCGCGCAAGCGAGCATGATCCGTTCGCAGAAGCTGGAGGCGATCGGGCAACTCACCGGCGGCGTTGCACACGACTTTAATAATTTGCTTCAAGTCATCAGTGGAAACCTGCAACTGCTGAGCAAGGATATCGCCGGCAATGCTAGGGCTGAGATGCGGGTCCAAAGCGCCCTCGCGGGTGTCGCCCGTGGTTCGAAACTGGCCTCTCAATTGCTAGCTTTCGCGAGGCGACAGCCACTGGAGCCGAGAGTCGTGAACGCCGGCCGTCTCATCAAGAACATGGACGAGATGCTTCGTCGCGCCATCGGTGGGGAAATCGAAGTCGAGACGGTGGTCGCGGGTGGACTGTGGAATAGCCTCGTCGATCCAGATCAACTGGAAAATGCGGTCTTGAACCTCGCGATCAACGCTCGCGACGCCATGAATGGCGAAGGGCGGCTTACGATCGAGGCAAGCAATGCCTTCCTCGACGACGAATATGTCCGCCAGCATGACGAATTGTCCGCGGGGCAATACGTGATGATCGCGGTAACCGATACTGGCGTCGGCATTCCGCCGGATATTCTGGAACGTGTCTATGAACCATTCTTCACAACCAAGACGGAGGACAAGGGCACGGGCCTCGGCCTCGCTATGGTCTACGGCTTCGTCAAGCAGTCCGGCGGACACGTCAAAATCTACAGCGAGGTCGGTGCCGGGACTACGGTCAAACTATACTTCCCGCGAGCGGTAGCGAGCGAAGACACTGTAATCGGGGCTCCGGCCGGTGAGGTTCGAGGCGGAGAGGAAACCGTCCTCGTGGTTGAAGATGACGATGAGGTGCGCGAGGTTGCGGTCTCGATGCTCACCGAGCTCGGCTACCGCGTGGTTAAGGCGCGAGATGCGGCAAGCGCACTCGTCGTCATCGATAGCGGCATTCCGATAGACTTGGTATTCACCGACGTCATGATGCCCGGCAGCGTGCGTAGCCCAGACTTAGCGCGAAAGGCCAAGGATCGATTGCCCAATGTCGCCGTACTATTCACATCCGGCTACACGCAGAACGCAATCGTGCACGGCGGACGGCTCGATCCCGGGGTGGAGCTCCTGGCCAAGCCCTACACGCGCGAGGCACTCGCGCGGAAAATCAGACACGTATTGGCGAATCAAGCTCTAAGGCGCGTGGCTCAAGGGTCACAGCACTCGGCCAATGCAAAGACTATTAAGGATGCGACCGTGTTGCTCGTCGAGGACGACCCGCTCATCCGCCTAACGACGAAGGAGATGCTGAGCGACATCGGATGCGAGGTAGAAGAGGCCAGCACGGCACAGGAGGCCCTGAAGATCCTTGATGCGCAACCTGTGGACATTTTGCTCACGGACGTCGGCCTTCCTGGAGTCTCGGGGCTGCAGCTCGCAAGGGACGTCCAGGCGCGTCGGCCCGATCTACGCTTGGTTCTCGCGACAGGTGACAGCGGAGTAAAAGCTGAAGCCGCACGACTGGGCGCGCTATTAATCGTGAAGCCTTACACCCCAGAGTCCCTCCGCCAGGGGCTAGAAAATGCGATGAAGAAACGTCGCTGACTAGTTGGACTTGCTTGATGGCTGACCGCCCGATGTAAATAAGTGGATAACAGATATCTTTCCGAGGGGAGCAATAAGGCGGCGTCGCGTGAGCCGCAGCTCAATTAAGAGCCGACTCCGTAAAGGAGGCTATTCACCGATTGAAGGCCGGCCGAGCCCATGACGTGCGGACGGAATCGCGAATGCCTTAATGTTTAATTACGCCGGAGATCGCGGCAGACGCGCCCTCAAAATCATAGCGTTGTTGGAATTCCTGATTGTCTACCCACAGCCTCACTGCAACGAGCGCGAGGGTACCGCTAGATTGAGTTTGGGTGCGCGACTGTCTATGAACCTCTGACTACTCAGGAAGAGCGTTGCGACAAACAATAGAGCAAATGAAGCCGTGGTGATCTGCGAAGACATTTGATGACCTCTATGCAGTCCCGATGGCCGCGAGCGTCAAGCACATATAAACCGCCGTGATAGCCAGACCGAATATTCGTGCTTCCTTGCGGCCATCCATCTCTTCAGCTCCATTGGTTGTCCCCGAATGAACCCGGTGAGCGACGCGCGGTTCCAATCAAATCGGGAACAAGTGGCAATTTTGGCTGTGAGTTCAAAGAGGCTTAACGGCCTCATGCTTTGGAAGACGACCCAATGAAGTTGAAGAAGCCATTGCCGCTCCAGTCATTACTGCGTTCGCTGCGCCGTGATTTGCTACTGAAGCATTCTATGTTGTTCAGGACACCAAGAACAAAAATGTGGCATCACCTCTTTTGAATCGGGCTCGGGCAGAATCTCGCGTCTTGCGTCAACCACCGGCGACCGACGCTAACCCTAATGTTGCGGATGATTGCGACGGTCGGCTATCGATCGCTCACGACCAGGACCAGACTCCAAGCCGTCATAAGGCCCGGCATCTGGATGTAGGTGACGACGAGCGCCACGTCCTCATGGGCTCCCAGCCGTATCGCGCGATGCGCGTTCAGGGTTTCGAATTACGTCCAAAGCCGGATCGCTCCGGAACAACGACCGCATCCATTCGGATCAGGTATTCGTCCTCACCGATCGAGAACCAACTCTTGGCCAGGTTTGGCAATGCCGCCATTCCAGCCGTTATCTCGCCAGAAAGTCCCGAATCGGTAATAACTTATGCTGATAGCCCGCCAGGCGCTGTCCCTGCCGTCCGCCGCCTCGCGGCATTTGTCGTCAATGTTCAGCCAGTCGCACTCAGACCCTCAGGCATAAGGAGCTGCAAGTATTCAAAAGCGGCCTCTTTTGAGGTAAAATGTCCGAACGCAGCCATCTCTCGTCTTTAACTGCAGCCGTCGTAGAGAGAGGCGATGGCGCGAGCGAGGGCGGATGTTGGACGATCGTTTGGATGAGCCTAGTCGGGTCGCGCTTGCCGCGTTGGTTGACGCCATCCCACAACTTGCGTGGATCGCAGACGCCTCCGGCGACAGGTATTGGTACAATCGTCGCTGGTACGAGTACACGGGCACTGATTTCGAACAGATGCGAGGCTCGGGTTGGCAGAAGGTTCATCACCCCGACCATGTGGATCGCGTCGTCGCGAAGATGAAAGCGTCATTCGCAACCGGAACGCCGTGGGAAGACACATTTCCATTGCGGGGTAGGGATGGCACCTATCGATGGTTTCTTGTGCAAGCGCTCCCGTTTCGTGATGCTGCGGGCCAGATAGTTCGTTGGTACGGAACGAACACGGATATTACCGAGCGCAGAGAGATCGAAAGCGCGCTTCGTGATAGCGAAGAGCAGCTGAGATTACTTGCCTCGATAGTCCACTCAAGCGACGACATCATCGTAAGCAAAACTTTGGATGGCATCATCTCGAGCTGGAATGAGGGTGCCGAACGCGTGTTCGGTTACATGGCGGCGGAGGCAATCGGACAGCCCATTACAATCGTCATTCCCGAAACCCGCCATGCTGAGGAACGGGAAATACTATCGAAGGTACGGCGCGGAGAACGCATCGAACATTTCGAGACAATTCGTCAGCGTAAAGACGGTACTCAGATTGTGGTCTCCTTGACCATTTCTCCAATCAAGAACAAATCGGGCGTTATCATTGGCGCTTCTAAGATCGCTCGCGATATTACCGAGCAGAAACGAATACAGGAGCGAATTTCCGTACTTGCTCGGGAGGCCGAGCACCGAAGCAAGAATGTGCTCGCCAATGTGAGCGCTATGGTCAATCTGTCGCGGGCCGATTCTGTCGATGAACTAAAACAGTCGGTGCAGGGACGCATCCAGGCTCTCGCGAACGTTCATTCGCTTTTTGCAGCGAGTCGCTGGACCGGAGCGGAACTGACGCTGATCCTCAAACAGGAGATGGCCCCCTATTCATTTGGCGTGAATGATCGCGTTCGCACGAACGGACCTCAAGTATTGCTTGAACCGGACCTGGCGCAAGCGATTGCCATTGTCGTCCATGAATTGGTGACGAACGCTTCTAAATACGGTGCCCTATCCACAAGCCACGGCTGTCTTGACGTGACGTGGTACGATTCCGACCGGAAGTTGCAGCTTGTCTGGGCTGAGAGCAATGGTCCGAAAGTGGAGGCGCCGAGCCATACAGGCTTTGGCAGCAAAATCATTCAGGTAATGGCTGTCGAGCGAAAGGGAGCCGTGACTTTTGATTGGCGTCCCGAGGGTGTGGTATGCCGGATTAGTTTTCCGCTTTGATCGTATGTCGGCGACGACCTGCTCCTCGAAGTGCGCTCACGGATCCTTGGAGCTCAATGTGAAGCGCAGCGGCGAGCGTTCTGCGATCACCTAGCCGGTAAAGCTGAGCAGGCGCTGTAATGTCACGCGCACGAATATCCCGATCAGGCAAACGCTGCCTCGCGTTCAGGGGGAGCATGATTGCACGTCTGCTGCTCGTTTGGCGTGGAGCGTTCTTCGGTGATGACGACAAAGCTCGACAGTTGCGCGGGTCCAAAGGCCGTCGATATAGCAACGTCCGCAGCATCGCGGCCTCGCGCAATCACAATACGACCGATGCGCGGATGATTGTGTCGAGCATCGAAGGTGTACCATCGGCCGTCAAGATAGGCTTCAAACCAAGCACTGAAGTCCATTGGGGCAGGATCTTTTGGCACACCAATGTCGCCGAGATAACCTGTGCAATAACGAGCGGGAATGTTCAGGCATCGACAAAGTGTGATGGCTAGATGAGCAAAATCCCGGCATACGCCTCGTTGTTCGTCATGTCCCTCGGCGGCTGTTCGATCGCATCGCGCATGGTGATAGCCGAACTCGAGTCGGTTATGGACATAGTCGCAGACGGCCTGTACTCGTTGCCAGCCGCCGATGATGGTGCCGAACCTAGACCAAGCAAAATCGCTGAGCTTTTGCATATCGCAGTAGCGGCTACCGAGCAGGTAGATTAACGCGTCGTCCGGCACACTTGATCAATCTCGACCTGCCGGGCATCAGGGGCGATTTCATCAGGTCGGCCGCTATCCGAAATGATGAAGCGATTGTGTATCTCAATCAGGCCGGCCGGCGCGGTCAAGCGCGTGCATATATTGCCGAACGAATCGCGATAATCGCGATGCGCGACATCGGGAGAAAAGCTGACTTTATGTTTGGTCAACAAGTCGGCGTGCCGCGACGGATGAACGGTAAGCATGAGGACCATGGGCACGTCTTGAAGGCAGTTGAAGGCTATATCGTAACCGGCTTCGATTTCCATCGTCTTGCCTCGTTGCGTTGGTGTGCAATAAGTTGGATCAACGCAGCGGGTTCCAAATCCAATGTGCTGAAAAGACAGGCAAACATCCCGCCGCGCGGGAGGGGACAGAGAACCAGCTTTCCGTGTAGCTCTTATTCGGTTTCCATAACATCGGATGTGCCGAGCTCGCGTTCTATCAGGCTGCCATGCCGCCGCTGGCGTCGCCGGCGCGCGCAGACAGCTCGCGAAGAACGGCGGCCGAGAGTTGGACATTGCATCTTCCACGCGCGCCACCCAGGGGCTCGGTGACGATCAATTGCTGCCGTGTCGGCACCAGCGGGACGCGAAGACCGCTTGCCTCCGCGACCTGCCGCGTCCATGCGCCGGCCGCATCGACAACGACAGGGCTTTCAATGACGCCGTTCGGCGTGGTCACGCGGATCACCGCGCCGCCGACGATGTTCACGGCACGTACGTCGGTCTTTGGTAGCAAGATTGCGCCGCGGGCCGCGGCGGCCTTGGCGAAGCCAATGGCAACCTGCGCCGGGTCGAAGTATCTGTCGTCACCTATCCTCATCGCCGCTTCAACGCCTGTCGGCTTCAAGAATGGATTGAGCCGATTGGCCTCCTCTGGAGAGACCAACTCGACATCAAGGCCCATGCGGCGACCTCGCTCAAGGTCGCCCTTGATAACCTGCGCGTCTTGCGGGCGACGTGCGATTCTGAGGCTGCCCGAGTGCACCCAATCTAGAGGCTGCCCGGTTTCTTCCGTGAACGTTTCGATCTTCCGACACGCGTCCTTGATGAGGCCGATCATTAAGTCGCCTTTGCGAACGCAGCTCACCATGCCTGCCGCGCGGGGTGACGTTCGCGATCCGATCTCATGCTTATCGATCAGAGCGACGCTGAGACCTTTGCGTTTGCTTAGGTAGTAGGCAGTCGCCGCGCCCAATGCGCCAGAACCAATAATAATCGCGTCGGCCTTGCTAATCATGGTGCAAAGCCCTCGACATACAATGGCGATGACCAAGATTAACACGCGGCGGGGGCCATGACCACTACGCTGTCCTAGGGCCGCGTGACCTTGTTCGCCAACCGCTCTGCAAGTCCGACGGGATGTCTTTTGCGGCTGATCGCCGATTCATGCAGCTTCCTAGTCAATTGCTGTTCGTAGCGGATCGCGGCCTGGCTCGGCTTTCTGATATCGAGAGCCTGGTCTGCCGCCCCCGATGCTCTGGTTCTTGTTGATGATGTTGGTAGGGCGAGACCAGACCGCGCCCCAGGAAATACTTCTTTCACGTTCGACACGAAACGATCACGCGCGACCATGAGGGGAAGAGCTGGCAGACCGACTTGCTGCTTGGAACGAGGCAACGTTCATGGCGGGTCGGATGCTGCAAGACGTTGACGGCAAACTTAAGCCGGGCCGCGATTGGGAAATGGAAGTCACCGACGAATTTTCCCGGCCGCTTTTCCGCTTGGTGATTTCCGCTCAACAGCCCTCCATGGCAGGAGGACGAGGGAGGAGCGCGATTGAGCCCCGCTTCCAAGCTCGCATCCGGTCGTCTGCGAAAAGGGATGGCCGGCGCCGATGAACGGAGATGAGGAGGCGAGACCGTAGCCGCGCCATGAGGCGGCGGTGAACCTGATCCGACGTTTGATTCCTATCAAATTGATAGTCCCACAAACGTTCGCCGCGGTGAGCGGGCCAGGCAGCTCGCTGACGGTCACGCATAAAGCTTCGGGAAGGTTCTCCTCGCATCAAACGCCCGAGCGGTTGGCCACCTCAGAGCGGACCTATTGAAGTTCTAGCTCGAAGATTTGGGGAACCTATAGCTTACATGAAACTTACATTTCCGTTCCGCAGGAACCTAGCTGGGAGGGGAATGCATGGGTCAGGTACGCCGTCGCGTCAAGCAAACCAACTCACTTGAAGAGCGCCTTTTCGAGCGAGCCAAGGAACTACGCGACCAAGCCGCAATGCTGGCCCCAGGGATCGAGAAGGAAGCGCTGTTGAAGCTGGCGCGGCAAGCTGAGGCTGGTGCAAGCATGACCGAATGGCTGCGCGGTCCCAGACTACGGTCTACGATATGAAACGATCCGCGGAGCCCAGCAACGCGCTAAAAATCGCGGCTGGAGTGTCTGTTTTGCTCACCCTATTGCTCCTGGGTTTTTTCTTTATCGCGTTTTAGCGTAAGGGCGGCTCGATTGGTGGCGCTTCCACTCTCCCCAAGCTGCTGGCGGGGGCTGCTTTCCATTCGACCCCGGAGTTCTCCGGATACATCCATAAAAAACTCTTTAAAGCCGCGCTGCGATCCTGGTTATCGATGGATCAAGACCCGCCACGGGAACGGCTCGTGCCCTTGTTGAGGCGCGGTTACGTTCGACTGGCGGGTTGGATGGTACGCGACAACAGAACGGTGGAGGCAAGCCGATTGCCGGAGCCGACGCGGACCGAAGCGCCAGCTAGAATCGTCACGACATCCGGAGCCGCCCAGACCTTAAAGGAGCGTGATTTGATGAAGGGCTTGTTGCTCGCTTTCGGCATCCTTTTGGCACTTTACGTCGCCGACCAGCATTTCAACCACGGTCAGTACACCGACGCCGTCCAGCGTATGGCGGCTCAGATGAGACATTCGTTCGGACCGTAAGGCCGTGCCAGCATAGCGCCATGCAATGTTCGTTACAGGCCGGCGCCGACGTCGATCCCGTATCGCGCAAGGGCGATCGACAGCACCAAACCGAAAAGGCTGAATAGAGTGACCACCGCAAGGCTCGACATCGGCCGGTGCGTGGCCCGGAGATCCGTTACGGGCTTCGAAAGAGCAACCACCTGAAATTCTCCCCAAATCGAATGCGGAGAGGTTAGTAGTTAAATATTACCAGCGGATTGCGCCGATTGTTTCAATTGCGCTTCGCCGAAACGCAGCCGCCCCGCTTAAGCGGATCGCGCTCGGCATGAAACGCCTGCATCTTCGCAGCAAACCTGCGGCCGCCTCCGGTCGGATCTATTTTCGCGTGATCGGCAGCACCGCAAGATAGGTCCGAGGTACCGGATTGGCGAGAGCGCCGCCGCGCACGACATCACGCCCGACGGCGTAGTTTTCGGCGCAAAACGCGCCTTGTACTGAGCGCCAACATCAATGACCTGTGCGATGATCCCGCGTGCCTGTTTCGGGATAATTGCTGGCTCCGCACGCGTAGCTCACTCCGCAGTGTCGGCCGTTGTCAGCGCGCGACGCGTTGGTGACGGACACTCCGCCTTCGCCTTGCGTAGAGCCGCGGTGGTCGCGGACAACAGCCACTTGTGGCGCAGCGAAAGAATGGGTGCTCATGCCTCCGCCGTGACCGCCTGCGAAAGCCGACGATCCCGAGAAAAGTGCGATAGTGGCACCAACCGCAGCAATATACCTGTTCATCTGATCGCTCCCTGCTGACCGGATCATTCCGGCGATGGGAGACCTTATGTCCAAGCCTTGATGCACGATGTGACCGACGTCACGTTGACGTTGACCTTAGCTCGCGCCGGTTTGGCGAGTTCCAGATAAACCAATTGTGCATTGTTCTGGGAGGGGAAATTTGTGGAAAGTCTGTACACGCGGCGGCATGCTACAACGCTTGCGGAACTACAGCACCAGCGCCCGGTAGGGGCGCTGGTGTTTTTTTATGAGGATCGGTGCTGTCCTGAAGGGAGCGCGATTGATCTCCGGAGCCGGTGGCTTCCTGCTGACCTTTAGTCGGTCCAAGTACGGTCTCCACACCGCTCGCATTCAAACGTATGAATGACAACTCCGCTCTCGGATTCCATGATTGTTCGGACAAGGGTGAGCCTAGCGCTGCAAAAGCGGCAGTCATGATGCGATCGGTCCGGAACAGTGGCGATCTTCTCAGCTCGAAATAGGTCCACGCCAACCGAGCCATTGGTTTTTGAAATGAAGTCGCGATACGTTACAATCGTCTCGCAAATGCTCGATCAGCATCGGCCGCCCCCACAGAAAAGGCATTCGAACCCCTAACGGGTTCAAGTGGGAGAACACTGCGAAAGTTACAGCGATTCCAACCCCCCGCGGTGTTGCGCGATACCCACTGTGGACAACAATACAATATGGCCACATCCGATTCGGTCGCGATTGCGGAGGCCCTTCGCCTCCCTAGAGGGTCTCGATCGGTCTTCAGGTGATCACGACCAGGGCACAACGCTGCCCGCTTAAAATACACACGGGCAGTGTTGGCTCTAGCCCCAGGATTAAAGTGCAAAATCCTGACGAGTAGAGAACTGCGTTAGCGTGCAAACGTTTCTTACCTAGGGAGGGGTACCCCCGTGGCCGTGCCCTCATTAGGGGCCCGGGATGTTTTGCTTCGCTTGGCCGCGGGCGAAGATCTTCAGCATATCGTTGGGCAATGGACGCTGAATCCCTTCGCCTCATCCTACGGAACGCGCATCCAGACATTGCGCTCCTCGTCGGTCGTCAAGATCACGGGCATAGACATAGGTGGATGAACTCGACCATCGCATTCGGCGCGGTGGTGAGAAATCCGTAGACGAGGTGGGCTGGTATCGGCTTCGACTTGGTCCAACGATCGCCATTAAACTCGGTCCAGATGCCGGCGAAGGCCGTCAGCGGCCGATCATCAGCGAGGGCGAACCAAACGACATCCTTTTTCTTCGTCTCGGGGGCGGTTCCGGGGCGTATTCGGCGAAATTGACGGATAAATGGCTTATCGAAACTCATGGTCAGAAACTGAGCTGATCCGTCATCGCGTGTTGATCAAACTCCGCTCCAATGCGGGCAAAAGCGGAATGACAAAGAGCACGTTCGTTTTCTGTCTGCGCATTGAGAGCTTGCCGGCCTTGATGTGCTGGCGCCCCACTCGAACAACGTCGGCGGCGGCAGCAGGCAGCGGTTTCTTTTAAGGCTGAAACAGGGGGCCCAATTCCCCTATCCGATTAGAGGCGGCTCGTCCTGAATGGACGGGTCACTTCTGCGCACGAGAGCGTTGCCGGAGTTCTGGCGGTCGTGACAGTGCGCAAGCTAGGAGTTGGCTTTATGGCTTTGAGCTTGGTGAAGGTGCCGGCGGCTGAGGCGCCGGCGCCGGTTGATCCAGAGAGGTGATTGGCTGATCTGCGGAATGCGTTCCCGGCATTCGCGAGTTTTTCAGCGGCTTCCTCTCGAGCTGAACGTTACACCCATGAAAGAGCGATCAAAGACATCGGATGCAGCGAGGCTCACTCACAGTTCTATTGAGCGGTCGGCGTCCGCCCTGGATGCGTCCGTCGAGTTGGCTATTGGTCGACGACATGCTCAGATCGAGCCAGTGGCGGATCGATCGCGAGCCCACTCGCAATCTTGAGGAACAATGTTTTCGATGCTGCATCGCGCCGGCATGACATGTCCGAAATGCACCGGCCTGATGAAGGTTGGCCTCGACACTCAGTTCGTCTGCGAGCCCTGTCGCGAATATGTGTTCGTATTTGTCGTCACGTTACGGTTTCACACCGGTCGCGACCGTGCTCAAGGAGTTCGGGTCTGGTCGCGGAGGCCCAACCGGGAACGCGCGTTAAGAATACTCGGTCACTGTGCGTCATGATGGTCGAGCGGAAGCCCGCAGCGGACGATGGTCTTGCCTTGCTCGCGGCATAGCTGCAGGTCTCCATCGAGCGCACGCGCGCGTTCGTGCATACCGGTCAGGCCTCTGCCGAACGTCAGGTCTTGTGGCAGGCCAATGCCGTCGTCGGAGATCTCTATCTCGATCTGATCTTCGTTGACCGTCGCCGTGACGTCCATTTCTGTCGCGTTGGCATGCCGGAGCACGTTTGTCACACCCTCCTGGATCACGCGATAGGTAGTTTGCGCGAGCAGGCCGTCGAGGTCATTCAAGCGATGATCGATCCGGGATGTCACTTGGAGATTGGGGGCCTGGGATTGCGCATTGCGCAGCAGTGCTTGCACGCTGGCAGCCAATCCCAGTTCCGCAATGTAGACCGGGCTCAGGCCCTCCAGCACACGCCGGTTCGCCTGCTGCAGGGCCTCCGTCGCGGCGAGAATGCCGTGCGCTGGCGAACCTGGCTCGGGAGGACCTTCGGCCTCTGGGTCGGACAGCGCCGTCGCGTTGGCGCGGATCGCGAACAGAAGCGGGCCCAGCTCGTCATGCAGCTCCCGTGCCAGTTCGCGGCGCTCGTCGTCCTGGACTGCGACCAGTTTGCGCAGCAGATCTCGGTTGTCGCGGCTGAGGCGCTTCAGCGTCGCGGCGAGCTCGTTTGCCTCCGCGCAACTCTTGCGGATCTCGGGTGGGCCCGCCAGCGGGATCGCGGCATCGTAAACGCCGTTGCGCATCCGGGTCAGTCCTGCACCGAGCTGCTCCAGGGGACGAAGCGCCGAGCCTGTCGTGAAATAGGCGCTGAGCCCGGCGAGTAGCATCAACGCTGCGCTCGAGCCGGCTATGGCCAGGAAGCCCACCCATTTTTCCAGGATCTCGGCCGACAGGTCCGGTCTAAAGACGATATCACCGACATGCGCCGTTCGGATTGCGACCGGATGGCTTGAGCCGAGCTCGGGAATCTGCAGCAGGGCGGTAAACCAGGCGGGAACGCTGCCACGGTAAGTGTCCGAGGCCGCGCCCTGCCAGTCGGCACCCGACGGCACGAACGCTATCGCGGCAGGCGCGCGGAGGGAGGTTGCGAACGCATTGAGCGTCTGTTGCGGATTGTCCGCGGCCGCAAGCGCAGCATTCAGCGCCTCGGCTACGCGCTGTGCAGAGCGGGCGCCTTGGGCATTCTCATCCTCGAACTGCTCAGGCGAGAAGGTCTGCAGTGCAAGGCCGCCGAGGAGCAGTGCGCCGACAACCATTGCGGCCATGGGCAACAACAGCCGTGCGCGAAGCGAGCGGCGGTTCCACAGTCGGTTCAAAATTCTTGGCACTGCGGGCTCCGTTCGGCGATTCTTCTCTTTTAATTTCCGCGCGAAGTTCTATTTTGGCTGAGGAGGAAGCGTGCACGATACGGCCAAATCAGCCACGAGGATATTGATCGTCGACGACCATCCCGTGGTGGTGTCGGGCTGCCGATCCCTGTTCGCCTCAGACAAGACGGTGAAGATCGACGAGGCCGCGGACGCTAAAGCCGGTCATCGAGCTTTCCTGCAGAAGCGGCCAGATGTGACCGTTATCGATATTAAGCTCCCCGACGTTTCCGGGTTCGAGCTGCTCCGTAAGATTCGCAAGGAAGATCCGGACGCCCTCGTCATCATGTTCAGCATGAATGACGATCCCGCATTCGTCGTGCGGGCTGTGGAGATGGGTGCGCAAGGCTATCTGTCGAAGAGCGACGATCCTCGCCTGTTCGTGAAGGCGGTGCGCAAGGTCGCGGCCGGGGAGCGGTTCGTTTCGCCACATCTCGCCGAGGCGATTGCTTTCGGCGGTGCCGCGATCAAGGCAAACCCGGCCTCGCAGATGTCGGCGCGAGAACTGGAAATCCTTCGGTTGCTTGGTCGTGGCGACAAGATCGTCGACGTCGCATCGGAGCTGGGCATCTCCTATAAGACCGTTGCCAACACCACATCTCTGCTCAAGCAGAAGCTCGGCGCGAAGAGCCATTCCGACCTGGTGCGGATCGCCGTCGAAATGGAACTTAGCTGACCCTGCCGCGAATTGAGCTGGCCGCGTCAATGGGAGGGCCAGTCCTTCATTGGAATACGGGTTGCATTCTCGGGGCAATGGAAGCGACGAATGCACCTTCCAGCAGCTTTGATTTGAAAGGCTCCGGACGGCTCACCACCGGGGCAATGACCAGCCTTGCCATTCCCCTAGCCCATCCGAATCGCGGTAGCTCGCAACGCGCTGACCGCGCTGGGCAAACCGTGGGCTTCTGTCGCGCTGCGCGTGCCGGGTCGGCCTTGCATGTCGCGCGATTTGCTCAGGTGCCTTAGGCGGGTCGGCTTCTGCGACAGCCGCGGGCCGCGGTGCGGGAGCTTGGGCAGTGACGGGAGCCGAGGGCGCGGGTGAGGCGGAGACGAGCGGTGCGCTTGTATCCATCCGTATCGCCTCCGGCCATTTGTGCCGCGAGTGAATGCGGATCGTTGCGCGGTCGATGTCGTTGAGGGCAACGGCAGCTGGTGGTGCCGGAAAGTACCAATCCGCGACAAACAGCAAACCGAGCAGCATCGCGCTTGTAAACAGCAAGTATCGAAACAGAGGCATCAAACCGTCCATAATTCCGGACCGCATATCGGCACCGGCGCCGACTAACGGGAAAAAGCGGCAATCGTTCCTGGCGTCTTTCTCGCCGAAAAGAGGCCACCGCTTGGCGGCCTCTTCGTCTAACCGGTAAACTGACTACAAAGCGATCTACCTGTCGCCCGCGCCAATAGCCGCGACCCTCGTGCTCGCGGAAAGTGAACCGTCCGTGCGGTCTCCACCGCAGCTTGTCCTCGTGGACAACGACGCGAGAGCCCCTCGGATAATCCCAACCTAGTGGGTGTGCCAGCACACTTGCCCAGAGCATACGATCACAGCAGATGCGCTCATCGCGGAGGCAACCAGGAAGCCGCCCCAAGAATCGCGCCGACGGTCGTTCTGCCAATCAGTTTCATGTCATCACTCCTCACTCGCAACCTTTCCCCGTGCGCCAACACTTCGGATTCAAGGCTGTTGCTGGCTTTCGGGAATAATATGCAACTCAGCTGGGAACTGTCGGCCCGTGCCGCGGTTGATGGCCTGTGCTTGGCACACAATCAACTTCCCCAATGGCTCCGGTGCAGTTCCTCGGCTGCGCCGGAGCTAACGTTTGCGTCCGAGCCTAAGCGAAGAATGTCGTTTCGAAGGTTACCATGTGGCACGCATAGTTTGTGACAGCAGACATAATGGAAGACTCGCGCTAGAGCGGCGCCCGGACGTGTTGGGCAGCCGGCAACGTGAGGCTCTTTGCGGCTCTCGATTGCACAAATAGGCCGGAGGTTACGATCAGGGCTAGAGAGAAAAAAGCCACCACCGACATGCATGCAAACTGATCACCAGCGCCCATCCCAGCCATTCCACGTTTGTTTCAAGCCGTGAACGTCGCAGGTATAAGTTCGTTCCCTGGATTGGGAAAAACCGGCAATGCTCTCGGTAGAGGGAGCCCTATGCGACCTCGCATCAGGCGCTCGCGCAGGACACGGCATTTCAGAAGGAGGTCGTTAAATGCGGCGAAGGCGTTGGGGAAGGCCATGAAGCTCCCGCGTGCCGGTAACCAGTCTCTATCGGCCGATGCCGCGCATCCCGCGACGGAACGACGTGGTCTGGATCGGAAATTTGGGGCGATGGAGAGCGCGCAACCGACGAATTCCTCATCTCCCCTGCGTCACAGCTGGGATTGCGCGGCGAAATTCACGGCGTGCGCTACTCGGAGGCCGCATTGCGTGTGATCGAGGCGGCGGGCATGGATTATTGCGGCTGGTTGCCGGCACATCGTGCGCCTGCGGCGTTCGCGGCCGCACGTGCAACGGTCCATGTGCCACGCGGCCCCTACGTGCAAGCGCTGCCCGGCATACCGACCATCGTCGAAATTCCAATTCGGATTGATCAGAGCAACGCGGGTCATGCCGAGGCTCCCTTGTGTACGACGGATGGCCCGAACCGGCCGTCGAGCCAGGCATGCAGCGACTGCAAGCCCTCGCGCAGCGGGACCTTCGGCGTCCAACCCAACAATTTGGTGAGCGCGCGTCGTCCTGACGAACCGGGAGCACGTCATCGCCCTTGAAGCTCGCGACAAGGGGCTCATGGGCATGCTGCTGCGCTATCCCTACGAGGTTCGCGACTCGGCCGAGTATTTCGACGACGTTCAAGACGTGAAGATCACCAAGGATATGCTCGATCTGGCGAAGCACATCGTCGAGCAGAAGTCAGGCCACTTCGAGCCCGACAAGTTCGAGGATCATTATGAGGCTGCGCTGACGGAGCTGCTCAATGCGAAGCAGAAGGGCTTGCCGGTGAGGGCTGCTAAGAGGCAGGCTCCCAGCAACGTTGTAGACGCCATGGATGCGCTCAAGAAGAGCATCGACAACGGAGCGAGAACGCCAGCCAAGGCCGCTCAGAAGCCCGCTAAGGCGGCCAAGAAGGCCCCGGCCAAGAAGCGCAAGGCCGGGTGAGCCGGAGGTTCTCCTACCCAAAGGAACTGCTCACTTCTTCAGTAGGTTGTTCCAAACTTTACCAGTCACAGGACCGACAAACGTTCCTGTCTTCATGCAGGTCTCACCGGCTTGTTTGCAGCCCGCCTCAATGTTTTTGCCGCCAGCGGCTGAAATGCATTTCTGCACGGCCGCAGAGCATGTGGTCGCCATTGCCCCGGAGGGTGCGATAGTCGTTAGCGCCAGAGCTAGAAATGTAAATCGCATAATGATCCTCTGGTAGGTGAGCTGAAGGTTAGTGCAGCTAATTGGTTCTTGGATGATAGCCGACACCCAGCCGGACGTAATCGGGATTGGGTGAAAGTGACGTGCGCGCAGCGGGAGACCTTGACCTTGGCGGGCTTCTCAAGTCGCTGATCCGCAAGACGCAACCCTTCACCGGGCGCATCGCACACGAGGCGTTGCGTCGAGCCCCCTGGCTAATGGCGCAGATCGAGTATCGGGCCCAAGCAGACGAGGGGAAGGCTCGGGATCCCTTCTTCAAGGGCCTGAGAGAGGATTTTGAAGGCTGGAGTTCCTGTATCCGACGTGGTGCGGTGAGCTTGCGGTGTCTGCAAGGATGCTTCGGTACGCCCAAGGCTGTGTGCGATCTCGCGCATGGTTTTACCCTGCCTGCGGGAGTTCGAGGAGTTTCTATTCCTCCTCAAGGCTCCACTGCATAATCTTCCAGCCGCCTTCGACGTGGCGCATCGGCGTCGCTTATTTCACTTCGCCAGTGGTCGGCGTGTTTTCAGGATTTTGCGCCCCGCCAGCCTTTGGGATCACAGTGTCCTTCATATTGGTGGGGGGCATGTTCGGTAGCACCTCGACCTTGTTCTCCGGCTTGAGCGCGGCGCAGTCCATGCCGTAAATGAGCTCACCCTTGGCAGATTGTCCGATAGGCTTGCATTCCTGCAGGGCAGTGGAATCGACCCCTTTGTCGTCAGCAAGTGCTGGTGAAATGAGCAGCGATAGAGATAGCGCCGCAGCGATCCTGAGCATAGGTTTCTCCTAATCAATCAATTTGCCTCAACCCGGGATCGCGCCGCTAGTTCCGAGACGCACGGTTGGGGCCTCGGAGTCGAGCAGGGTCTTGTCATGGCCCTAGCCCGAAGTCGGGCCTCTTTGGAACATGCTGATCCAAAAAAGTACGCCGCAGGGCCCGAAATGGTTTGTCCCGGCCGCGCCCGTCATTCCCCCCACTGGGGCCCTGAAATTCCCAGTCTCCGTTACCTAGCAGGCTTACAGCGAAATGGCTGTTGCCTCACTCACACAGCCTCTAAGAGAGGAGCCGACGCCAGGGCCTAAGCGCCAGCTCCTCCGAAACGAGACTGTACTCAACTATTCCCCAGATCAGTCCCGTCCCTTCGAGGAGCCTGCGCCGATCTGCTTGCTGATTTGCTATCGGCCTCATCTCGGCCGGAAGTGAATTGCAAGGAAGCAACATCGTTTTTCGGCAACAGGAAAAAACGCCGCCGGTCTCAGAAATACATGCCCGGCGGCGTTCACTCCAAAACCTGGGCCCTGAAAATTCCCAAGCGCCAGATGACTCTCAGCATTGCCACTTGTTCCCGGGTGGCGCTGCCTAAATTGAAGGGCCTGCCAGAGGTCGATAGCCGGCCGGGGTCACGCTCGGCCGGTTTTTCTTGCAGATGGCCGCGCTGTCGACTTAGGCTCTACCACCATTCACCATTTTAAAGGGAGAGAGCGACGTGGCGACAGGTACCGTGAAATGGTTCAATCCAGTCAAAGGATTTGGATTTATCCAGCCCGACAGCGGCGGCAAGGACGTGTTCGTACACATTTCAGCGGTCGAGAAGGCGGGACTGAGCACTCTCAACGAGGGAGCAAAGGTCAGCTACGAAGAGCGGGAAAACCGCGGCAAGACATCAGCTGAAAACCTCAGGGTGGGCTGAACGTCATCAGGAACAAGTGGCAATGCCGGGAGTCATACTTATGCTCCCGCGAAGATCGCCCCCCCCGACCGGGAGCTTTCAACGGCCCTGGCGCTCCCCGCGCTGGGGTCGCTTCTTTTTGTGGGTAGATTGTGGGTTATTCCAACTAATCATTCAAGACGATGACGCCGGCGGCCGCCGCTAGTGCCGCCGAGCGGGCGTTCTCGTTAAAATGATGATGCGCTTGCCGCAGCAGCCAAGCTTCGTCGTCCGCGGGCACGTCCCGCCAGCCGTCCAGCGAGCGCCCGACTTCATTTACCATTATCGGGAAAATCTGGAACCTTGGGCCCAGGTCGCTGTTTCGCAATGACTACTTTGACGTCCATTGGAGGAGAACTGAAATGAAGAAACTCGTTGTATGCGGTGCCCTCGCAGCTTTCGCATTTGCTACGCAGGCAGCCAGCGCAGCTGAGTTCTACATCGTGCGCGATGCCAGCACCAAGAAGTGCACGGTCGTCGACACCAAGCCGACGACCACAACCACGACTGTAGTGGGCGATGGCGTTTACAAGACGAAGACGGAAGCTGAGTCCGCGGTGAAGACCACCAAGGTCTGCACTGAGCAGTAAACCTGGATCACCCATAGTGGAGGCATAGGAATGCCCGTAATCTTATTGTGGGGGATTCCCACGCTCATTGTTGTTGGCGGTGCTGGATACTGGTTAGTTCACATGCACTAGTGCCATTTGATCAGAAGCGGCTCGTCCCAAATGGACGGGCCGTTTTGGCGCTACGTATCCACAGCACGCTGAGCCGGCCAAGTCGCGGTGATATCTTCGCTGCGGACAAACGGCGGTCTCATCATGCAATCGAGCTGATGCAGGCGCGGTGGTGATCGCGCGAAACCCGGCAACTTCTAACACGCCGATCGGCACAGTACCTGGGTCTCGAACGCGACGACCTACGCCTGCGCGTTGCCTGATCCAGCCGACCTGGACATCGCCATAAAACCGTTCCAGCTATCGCGATGCGGATCCCTGGAGGGCCGGCGCCTCAAGTCGTTCGTGACCCGTCTCCGATCGGGCAGCGTTGCCACAACTGCAGGAACTCGGCTGCCGACCTTGTTGGCACCGGCGCATTTGACGCAACGGAGCGTCGGGCAACGTCATGAACCAACGTGGTTGCAACATGGGATAGGGCGGCGAGGCGCGACCGCGCGCCGCGTCTTGCAGCGGGAGCATGTGATCTCGAGCCACGGGTCGCCGGCGTTGATGGCTGATCGATCAATGGCGATGGTAGGACCACCGTCCCACCACATCCTCTCTTTCCAACTCTGACAGAGCAGGTCGTCAGCTTCGCGGATCAATGCCACGCCAGCTGAACGCTTCTCGGCCGATCGCTGAGCCAGGATCGTCGTCACAGCCCGAGCGCGCGTCAGCTGCTTGGTCAGCGCTTTCCGGTCTCCGCCGGACAGGGGCATAGGATGATGCTTTGCCGCCATTCCGGCATGATTGCGCCGAAGCCAATGCGAGTGAAGTCGCTAGGTCATGTGGGTTTGGAAGGCCTCCTGTCCAACGCTTTCGTCAAGCCCGAAGCGATTCGAGAGAAAATTTTTGGCCAAGGATGTCGTGGCCGAAGTCGCTATGTCCAACGGATCGTTCACGTCCTTAGCGGGTTAAGAAGAACGCCGAAAACTGGCATTAAGACACTCCGCGCTAGAATTTCGGCATCTTTCGCGATGCCGCTGCTCGCGCCGCAACGGTATTCTCCTTCGACAGCCCCTCGTTGACCAGCTTGATCTCGTTCATGCTGTCCAGTGTGAGCACATCACCTTCGGACAGATTCCAGCTGACTTCGTAAATAATGCCAGTAGCACCGGTCTTTTCGATATGGTGGAATGCGCGCGGCCTCGTCGGCTACGGGCAGGTCAAAATAGCCTTCGAGCTCCGAGCAGCGAACACGCGCTCTCAGACGCCAGCATGGCACCAGCGGCTGAAGCGCTGATGCACCGTTTTCCACTTGCCGTACCGCTCCGGCAGGTCGCTCCAATGTGCGCCCGATCGTAAAACCCACAAGCATCCGTTGACGAACAAACGATTATCCGCAGCCGTACGTCCGGGGTCGCCAGCCTTCCCCGGCAGCAGTGCCGATATCCTCGCCCACTGGGCCTCCGCCAGCTCATATCGCTTCGCTGCCATCATCCGTTCCGTGTCGAATCACGGAACTCTATGAATCAGCGATCAAACCACTTGGGAATCCCGAATGTCGATCGGTCCTAGCGCGGAATGCAAGCAACCGAGTGCCGCGCCCATCGATAGTACTGGCCGCAGGGCGGCGTGGGTCGGGAAGTAGCAGGACACTCGTTACGAACTGGTCGAGCTTCTTGCCAGCCATCACGCACGCAGGCGCCAAACACCGACGTATGACAACCAACGCCGCACGCGCTGGCGTCCCTAGCTGCGGTCAAACCAATCAAAATCAAGCTGACACTGAGCAATAAGCGCACCATAGACCTTCCTCGCGATCACTTCGTTAAGATCGAAATGGCAAGCTTCCTTTCCGGCATAAGTTCCCCGCGCCCCGGGGAAAGAGCGCTGGGACTGACAGTGAGGGCGGTCGGGGCAGGACCGTGTATGCCTTCAAACGATTTCCTAATTTTCCCGGCTATGCATCGTTCCAACCAAATGGCCCATTTTTCAGCGTTGCTCCCTGAGGGACTTACGGCTCCGCCATGATCCGGAAGGCCTTGCGCTGTTCGGCGCTTGCGTGGGCGCGTTCGAGCGCCGTTGGGTAGCTCAGCTGCTCGTTGAGCTTTACCTCATAGAGCAGGGCCCCGGTCAAGGAGACCAGGGCGTGCGCCCAGACAGCTCACGAACATCGACCATCACATATGGCTGGCGTTGTCGTCCGCGAGGCACAACGCCGTCCGCTTAAAATACACGCAGACGGCGTTGCCTCTAGCCCCAGGAAGGTGACTGCAAAATCCTGACGGCTAATAGTACGAGCTAGCGCGTCAAAGGTTGCAACTTCAGGCGCGTTACAGGGAGTACTCCCAAAGAGGGCAGAGGAGCTGTCAGCTTGGGCGAACAAGCGGTTCGCCAAAAATGAAACGGCCCCAACCAGGGGGCCGCCAACCCGAGAAGGCCCGGGTTTTCTTCCAGCCGGTGGGGGGGCGATTGAGTGGCAGGAAGCGATAACTGGACGCTCAGCCCTCTCAATAGTTCCTTGCCCCCGGCGACTTCCGGGAAAAAAATGGCACTAGCGACTTTTCGGGCAGCTCGATCCGCCGGTGAACTCCCGAGACCATGTCATGCGAGCAGGTCTTTCCCCGATTGCTTCACCCTAACGAATGTCCTGCTTTCGTCGTTTTCGAACCAGCGCTAGCCGATCGATGCTGTAGCCCAGCCCAATATTCGGCCGGCGGAGCCTTCTCCTGGTAGATCATCGGATAGTTGATCTTCTCGATCTAGATCCGGCCACCCTGGATCGGCTCCGGCGCTCCCGTGTGCACCATGATCCTGCGGCCAGCTTTCTCAGGGTCGGAGTGGGGGACGGTTAGCTTTCACTTCATTGTGCGCTTCGGTGGATTTCCAGTCCGCGTAAGCAGCAGTCCTCACCCGCGAAAATGCCAGGTGCGACTTTGGGAATGACGCTAGGCTTCTGATCAGGCTGCGCCGCATCCGCGGCATGAGAAACAGACGATCATCAATTCCCCTCAAAGGGCGAAAGTGTCACTGATGAACGGGCAATCTCCAACGAGGTTGAGAGGGCGCCAGGGGACATGCTAAGGTTGGCAATCGAAAGTTCTGATCTTTTTCTCTTGTCAATCAATTTGAATGAGGGCGTACTTTGCCCACGACCGAAGAATTCCGCGAGGAAGCGGTGGCTCAAATCGCTCGGGCGGCCAGACAGGGACGTCCGCACATCGAAATCAATGCAGGCGAGCTGCATAGGATAGTGAGCCCCGATCAAAACGAGCATGCTATGGCGTGCAACGCACTGCGGGAGCTTATGGGACCAACTCACATGGTGATCTATGAAGCCCCAGCCGGGGACGGTCCATCATTCACCGTTCGGTACGCTCTGCCTCGTTGATTGTCGGTCAGCCACCGATCTTGAGTGCTCAGTATTGTCATCGCGGCAGGGGCCGCATTTGCGGTCGTTGGTTATGTCGAGTGATCATCAGACGTCAATCTGGCTCATTTCATGAGCCGGACCGCTGCGGATGTCTCGCCGACTCTGCTGCCGAAGGGCCGGTTGCGAGCAGGGCAAAAGGTCGCTGCCGACGCTTTCTCTGCCGCTCGAATAACCCCGGCTTCAAACGACTGCGTCCGATAAATTGGGGACGCTGAAATTCCCCTACGGCCGAAATTGCAGGGTTTGCGCCGGACGAGGAGGTTAGCTGGCGGGCACTCCGACCTTGCCGTCGGCCGTGATCCTTAAACTATGCCCATTGGGGCAGGTAAGGTCAGATATCGCGCGGGCTACGAACTGAATCCACGCGATGGAACTGTAAGCACAACCTCACCGCAAATCAGGCAGACGTGTCCTTTGTGCTCAGGTGGTTTTTGGACATTGGCACCACTGTCCAGGACTGCGCTCGGCGGCGAGCAATTCCAGCGCTCGCATCATTTCCGGTGTCCAGCAGCCGCCGAGAAGCAACAGGCCTTGCGTAAGCTCCTCTTGCGTGAACTCGCGCATCGCACGCAGCAACTCCTCGACGCGTTGATTGTCCAAAACCGACTTGGTCATGGACTTGCCTACGGTCCTCTGCCGCAGGGGTAAAAAACGACGATATATGCCGGGGCAGGCGATATGGTTCCGCGCGAGGAACAGAATTCCTGCTCCTTCACGAGCTGATTTGGAATCTGGAGGCAGATTCACACGGGTTATTTGCGAAGCTGCCGGGCGCGGCGATGATCATCCCTCAGGGCAGGCGATTTTCATTTCGTAGTTTTTTAGCCCTAAACGACAGCCGCTGCTTCTCGGTGGCAGTGGTCAGCGCTTGGCCCCAGCATGATCCGGATGCTGGGGTCTTTTTTGGGGGGCGACCTGAACGCATACGAAGAGACGGTTAGCGGGGCGGTCCGCCAGGACGGCGTCCCTAACAATCGGCGCGACCAGCCGGACGCTTCAGGCTCTTAAGCCCTCTTTGCAGATTCCTGGAAACGCGTCTGCCCGGTGCGCAGGCCGATCGGGAACCGATAGGGCATCTGCATGTAGTCAGAGATCAAAGCCACGAAAGGATTGTTAGATGCAACTCGCAACGCTACCGGCCACTGCCTTCAAGTCGCCGGCCATCAGCCTCTCTGGCGTTGTTGACTATGATATGTACACCGCTTTTCGGCGGCAGTTCGACAACGCGGCCGACAAAGACCTTGTCGTGATCGAGCTGTCGACCTTGGGTGGGGACCCCGAGGTCGCCCGAATGATGGGGGAGGACGTGCGGTTCGCGAGCGAAACGGAGCCGCAACGTCGCTTTGTATTCCTCGGTAAGGCTGTGATTTATTCGGCGGGCGTTACGTTCATGAGCTTCTTTGCGCGGCCGAACAGATACGTCGCGCGCGGCACGCGACTGATGATCCATGAACGCAAGCTTTCGAAGAGCTTGGTGATCGATGGCCCTTTAACGGCATGCATTGCGGTTGTGAGAGCGACGCTCAACGAAATCGAATGCTCGATCGCCATACAGAACGAGGGCTTTCAAAATCTAATCCTGGGATCGAACGTAACCATCGATGAGGTCATGCAGAAGGCGCCGTCAAACTGGTATTTGGAGGCGCAGGAGGCGAGGACGTTGGGTCTGATCGAGACGGTTCTGTAACGCCGGAAAGGATGCAACAAGACTTATTCAGCCTCAGACGGAGGGCTCGGTGGCGGAAGCCCGTAGCGCTTGGCCCGATCGGCCGCCAACTTCCGATAGTCCTTCGCCTGCTGCATGAATTGCGCTTTCAGCCTGAGATCACTCTCGCCGGCGGCGAGGCGCTCAAATTGCAAAGCGTGCTCAATATACTCTGTTAGTAGCTTCATGGCTGCTAAGCGCCAACGCCTTGCTTCGCCGCGCGCTCCGCTCAAAGAACCGGCTCGGAGTGCGGATGCGAAGCACGGCGGATCATTCGGTAGACGGAAGATCGTTCAAGAGCCTCGATCTGACAAGTAACCCTTCCTCCAGTTATCGGCAGCCTCATGGAGGCGCGTCCGGCTCGACCGGTCCGACCATCCGGCCATTGCTTCGTGGGCTTCGGCAAGTTGCATCGTTTCAAATGGTGACATGCGGGCAGTCTGGGCCGGCCGGGAAATCCCCGCGATTACACAGAGCAACAAGTCGTCTTGCTGCCATTCAAAAGCAAATGCGCGAACCACCATCCAACCTCAGACTGGCCTGCATGTTCAAATTCGATCACATCGACGGTGTGGAGTGCAGCGTCATTGGACTGGCGGCTGGTGCGTCGGTCGCGCTTGTCGTCAGCGTGATCTGTCTCTCCATCTGGTGACGCTGGCCACCCCTCAGGCGTCACCTCACGGCCCCAGCTAGTGCCCTCGCTGGGGCCGTTCTCGTTCGGGAACAGTGGCAATTTGCGGCGTTGCAACGTCGGCCCCTCGCTGGGGCCGTTTCTTGTCAGGCCAGGAGATCTGCCTGGCTTGAGCATCCTCACGAAGGTTCCGCTCTCGTGGTACTCGAACCAGCCGTTGCTCGGCGGGAGACGCTGCAATGAAATCGTGTCGCTCACCAATCGAATCGGACCGAGTACCGCTGCTTCAGCCGCAGTTCGGCCGATACGAGCACCTGCTCAGAGTCAGCACCGTCACGCACCACGGCCACTAAGGTCTAATCAGTAGCGGAGGGGTTGATTTCGACGTGGCAGACATGCTCTCCGCCTGGGAGACTGCGGAGCTCGCGCGCTACCTTGACAGCCGCTTGATGGTCTTGACGGCACGTCTCGGCCCCCGCCAGCCTAGGAATTTCAGCTGCTTGTTCTCCAGAGCGTTCGTGGCCCGAAAAAACTGTTCGAGTTCATCGCATGCGCGAGAGGGGAGATGACGGATATCCATGAGCTCTGTTTCGGCCGGAGAGCGGTCCGGCACGGCGAAGATGCGGTCGTTACGCTCCTTCTTACCGTGGGCCTTCTGCTCGACCTCGAGGATGCCGACCGGCCTGCATTTGAGGACTACGCCGGGGTAAGTCTGTGCGTCATGGACGATCAGAACATCGAGCGGATCGCCGTCTGGGGCTCTCGTGGACGGGATAAAGCCCCAATCGTATGGATAGCTGAGTCCGGACATCAAAGGCTTGGAAAGGGTGAAGAAGCCGAGCTCTGGGTCGAAATCGATTTTGCAGGTACTCCCGCGCGGAGTCTCGACGATGGCATGCACACGTTCGTCGTCGGCCCAAGCGGGCAGTGAAAGGAGCTTGTTCATTCCCAGAAAACGGGGGCGACACGAGGATTGTTCCTAGAAGGACGTCGGGCCCAGCCGTTTGGCTTCGAGGAGCCGGCAGGGGGCGGGTCGTGCTCAACACCGGCTACTGCTGCGGCGGTTGGCCGTTCGAGGCAGATACGCCGCCATCGACGGCCACGTTGGCGCCGGTCATGAAGCTCGCATCGTCGCTTGCGAGGAAAGCGATCACGGAGGCGATCTCCTCTGGTTCGCAGACGCGGCCGAGCGGGATTCGCTCGGCGAACCTCGCCAGCAGTTCCTTGTCGTCCATCATGTCGGCGGTCATTCCGGTCCGCGTCAGGGATGGACAAACCGCATTGACGCGCACGCCTCTCTTACCCAGATCCATGGCGAGAGCGCGCGTAAGATTGACCACAGCGCCCTTCGCCGCGTTATACGGGCTCATGCCCCAGTCACCACCGGTCCCCGACACTGAGGCGGTGTTCACTATCGAACCCATGGTTTTCTCCAAATGGGGCAGCGCAGCGCGGCAGCCGAAAAACACACCGTCCACGTCGGTGGCCATGACCTTGCGCCACTGATTGTTCGTAATGGTCTTGGGGTCTCCGCCTTCGTGAACGCCCGCGTTGTTCACGAGGACGTCGAGCCGGCCGAAGTACTTGATCGTGGTCGCCACCATCTCATCCACGGCGTCTGGGTCAGAGACGTCTGCCGTGTGAGCAAGGGCGCGGCCGAACCCAAGTTCTTTCGTGACGTTCGCGAGTTTCATCTCCTCGCGGTCAACAAGCACGATGCTCGCTCCTTCGGACGCAAAGCGGCGCGCGGTTGCTGCCCCGATGCCGGACGCCGCGCCCGTCACGATCACGACTTTGCCTTCAAAACGGTTGGTCATTCGGTCATCCTTCGCGTCATTGGCTAGTCGTCGAGGTTGAGATCATCGCCTTCGCCGAGCCCGACCGTCCCACCATCGGCATGGACAAGATCGTGGTCTTGCATTTCGGCCTTGCCAGTGTGCTCCACGATAACGCGTCGCTTGCCGCGCTCCGCCTTCGAAGGTTTCGGCGATGTCATTTTCGGCTTTTCGGGTTTGACTGACATCTGTGTCTCATCGGCGGCGTGTTCCGGCCTACGCTAGCCGTGTCGGCCTGGGCGGGTGCGCCGTCCTCGGATGCCGATCATGCAGAAACAAGGCAAGGGCGTTTGCCATTTCTTCGTCGGCTGCCGCTGCTGCGAACAGGCGTTCCTGCGCGTCCCGCGGAAGGTCCGCCCAAACAGCCAGCGCGGCGTGGCCGAGCAAAGCAGTCAACCGGTTTTCATCCGGATGTAGCACCTCCGGTGGACCAGGCAGCTCATCGGGTTGCAGCATCGGCCTTTCCCCTGCCACATCGTCTGCAAAGTCGACCGTTTCCGGCCGCCTCCCGACCGCTTGACGCGAGCCCTCATTCGCAAGCCTTCCGTCACCTACGATCTCGGCGACGAATTGCTTGGCAGTTCCTACGAAAGTGTCCTTAACGCTCATTCCCGCTAAGCTCCGAATGATTGCGCACGACATGCAGGCCGTACCGTTGGCCGGCTGTCATCATGGATAGCCGATTGTGCGGCTGTGATGAATTAGGCGGCGCGTTGATTGACGCCGCTCACGGCCATATCGTTCAGCTTCTTGTCCGTTGCTTTTTCCTCGTCGAGGGTTTCCTGCAGAACGGCAGCGCAGTCATTACGGCCCAGCCTCTTGGCCCACGCAATCAGCGATCCGTAGCGGGTGATCTCGTAATGCTCGACGGCCTGGGCTGCGGCGATAAGTGCCGCATCCAGCACCGTCTTGTCGTCGACATCGCCGGCTACGTCACTGGCTTCTTCCAGAATGCCATCGATCGCAGGGCAGTTCACGCCTTTGGCCTCGACGCCGTGCATCTTGAAGACTCGTTCCAGTCGCATGATCTGGTTCTTCGTCTCGGCGAGATGAGTTTCAAATCCCTTCTTCAGAGCTCGGTCGCTTGCCTTCTCGATCATGTCTGGGAGGTTTTTCATGATCTGCTGCTCCGCATAATAGATGTCACGCAGGGTATGCACGAAAAGGTCATTCAGCGTTTTGATGTCTTTGGTGAAGAGTCCCATTGCTTACTCCATTTTCTGAGCTGAGCTTGCGGAGCAACGGTCGCAGACGATGCGCGTTCCTAAGGACTCGCGACGAATCCATTCAAGGGGCTGATAAGGAGGGTTGCCGAAAGACCACAAGCGGACCGAAGTGCGCTCGTTTCCGCCGTTGACTCCCCATTTCCGTCAATTTTGACCGCCATCTCAGGCATGGATATTTTTGCCGAAACGTGGCCAAGTCACGCGATCCATTCCTTTCAGTCAAAGCGATTTGCGAAACGCCAAATGAAAAACGCTGCGCTGTTTGCCCTTGGCTTGTTGGCCGCTGGTGTTTTGTTCCACGACGGCGCGAGATGTCAGACGTCGCTGGCCCCGCCACTTTCGCTTGCTCCGCCGCCGCCGTTAAGTGAACAGGGGACGGCACCTCCGGCCGCCGCCCCCACCAACAGCGTTTGGCCGCCGATGGCGGCACCGAGCGTGTCGCCGCCGCGGGTGGCGGGCAAACATCCGACGTCATCAGCAAAGAGCAATGTTGGGTCGTCACCGGCGATGGATGACGTTCCGCCGCCGGCGGAGACCGCCAAGGGCTCGGTTCCAGCCCGAGCCGCTAAAGATGTGCCGCCACTGGCATCCGCCCCACCATCTGCCACTGTCAAGGACACGCCGTCGGCGCCCGACGATGTTTCGCCAGCACCGGCGATCGGCAGGCTGCCGCCATTGGCCAAGCCGGCCACCGATTACGATGGCTTTAGCGTCGGCACCGTCGACGACAATGACGCGTCAAGCCGGACGACGCGACCCGTCAGGTCGCGCGCGGCAAAGCAGTCCAAGCGCGGTCAAGAAGCGGATCGTGTCTCTGGGCAGCAATCGGTCGATCCCAGGGAAGATGACAAACTAAAGGGCAAGCTCACGATTTGCCGCGGCTGCAAGTAGCAGGTCGCCGCTCCGGTTGCGTTCGTCAATTGGCCCACGAGGCAGGCGATCCAAACGCCGCTCCGAACACAGGCGCCGACGCTTCCAATAGTTTGCTGGAATGGCCGTTGTTTGTCTGTAGCTGGCTCAAACTTGCCCATGACGGATTGGAGCGAGAGTTCAAGTTTCACAGCGCTTAGAGAGTGGCGTACGCACGGGTGTGCACCGGGAGGTCAAGAAAAATCCCAACACAGCCAACAACCGTGGGCTTATGGCGGATGTGCCGGATCTGAACTTCCGAGGGCAGGCGAGGCGAGTGCTCCGCGAAAGCAGAATAGAATCGAAGGGGCCGCTCGGAGAGCGGCCCCTTCTCAAGTTCACCAGCTTCGGGTGCCGAAGCTGAAGCCGATGCTCGGGGGACCACCGTAGTAGCCATAGCCGCGGACGTAGCAGCCGGGGCCGGCCATAGTGGCCGTGACTTCGGCGAACCACATACTCGTCGTCCCTGCCGTAGCGGCGGTGGACGTAGCGGGGGCCGCGGGTCGGCGTCCGGCAGCAACGGCCATACTCGTCACAGAAGAGACGGATCTGCTTGGCGCCACCAACCTCGGTCGTCGCGATGGCCGCGGGCGCGACTGGGCGGCACCCGCAGAGGCCGACAGCGTGGCCCCGAGCGCTCCTAGACTAGAAGGACGGTCTTCATCATGTTCTCCTTTGCGCGAGTCAGTCGATCTCTTCGATGATGCGACGTTCGTGGGGCTCGACGATGTAGGTACGGCTGTCCCGGTTGATGTACCGGTACTCGCGAAGGCTCGGAGCATCCCGATAGACCTCGTCCGGGAAGGTCTCAATCTCAACGTCCTCCGGCACGCGCTCGCCGGTCCGCATCTCGGTCCGGACGGTACTGCCGGTCGTGCGACTCTCGCGTTCGACCGGGCGCGCCTTGGCGTGCTTGCGGACGACCTCGCGATCGCGGTCGCTGAACGTTACCCTACGCTGCTCGGTGCGCGCCGGCGCCGACGCGGTCGAGCGGCCGGAGTAAGGCAGGACCGTCACGATCTTGTAGGTGGACGGCTCCACGATCACGATCTCGTCTTTCACCAGGACGAAGTCATAGCCTCGATACTGGGGCACGATCTCGACGACGTCGGCGGGCAGTGGCTGCAGGTGGACGTCCCGCGGCACGACGGTGCCCACCGACAGCGAGAAGTTCACGCTGGTGAGCGGCTGCACGTTCAGGTGCGAGATCGACGTGCTGATGCGCGTCCGCTGCTGGTCGTTGATGTTCGCCGCGGCATTCACGTTGGTGTTCGAGGAACGGTCAGCAGTGTTTTGCTGATTGTTTGGCTGCTGCGCGGCGTTTGTCGATCCGCTACCCGTCGGCGACTGCGCCTGGTTGGTGTTCGACGTGGGCGGATTGGCGCTCTGCGTCTGATTGTTCGTGCTTGATGGCGGATTGGTCTGCGCCTGGTTCGAGGGTGTTGTGCCCTGGTTGGAGGGATTGGTCTGAGCCTGGTTGGCCGAATTGTTCGAAGCAGGCGCTTGCGTCGTGTTCGTGCCGCTTCCGGGATTGGACGACTGGCCCGCCGCGGTCTGACCGTTCGTCGACGGAACCTGCGTCTGGCCGGAATTCGACGAAGGATTCGTCTGTGCGGATCCGGATGACGAGCCAGGTGACGTGGTCGATGTCGAGGGCGACGTGGTCGACGTATCCTGTTGACGCTGCGTCGTGGACGGACTGGAGCTTGACGTGTTTGGAGAAGACTGCGCAAACGCCGAAGTCGCGATCGCGACCGCAGCGGTCGTGCCCAAGAATAAACGCTTGTTCATCTGAACCTCCCTAATGTGGAAGCCGATCAACCCTCGGCGTGGCGTTCGGTTCCGAATCGGGAAATTTCGGCAATTGCATGAGATCGATGCTGAGGAATGGGACGAGGGTTCTGTTGGTTAATGCGCGGTCTTTGCCCGTTCAGCCCAGGCCAGAACTCCAAATGCGTTAGTAGGCGCTGGCCATTTCCTTTCTGCCACAGCGTCGGACTGACCGTCGGGGGCTCCAACGCGAGAGCATCAGCATCGAGTTCTTCGAGCGGCGTCATCTGCGAGCGACCAGCTCGCGATACCGGCTTTCGTATTCCCTTGCCATACGACTGGCGACGAAACGATCCTCGAAGCGGGCGCGAACCGTTCTTCTGTCTAGCCGCACGGCTTCCTTGATGGCTTCGATCGCCTGCTCCTCGCTGTCCACAATAAAGCCGGTGACTCCGTCCTCAACTACTTCCGGCACCGATCCAGAGCGATAGGCGATCACAGGCGTCCCACACGCCATTGCCTCGATCATGACCAAGCCGAATGGCTCAGGCCACTTGATTGGGAACAGCAAGGCGGCGGCACCCGCGAGGAACGGTTGCTTGCGGACTTCGTCTACCTCGCCGACCAGCATGATATTCTCGCCGTCGATCTCATGCTCGAGCTTCTTTTTGAAGTAGACCGTCTCCGCACGGGGAATCTTGGCGGCAATCCGCAGCGGCATCTGGACGGCACGGGCAATGCGTATTGCATCCTCCGGGCCCTTCTCCGCAGTGAGTCGCCCGAGAAAAGCTAGGTACGAACCCGATCCGTAGGCGGGCCAAAACAGATCCTTGGGGAGTCCGTGCGGAATCGTCGCCACCCAGTTCGCCTCCGGGAGGGGCCGGCGCTGGTTGTCCGAAATCGACACGAATGGGGCCTGCGGAAACGCGCCGATCACGCCGGATAAGCCGGGTAGGTCAAGCCGGCCATGCATGGTCGTCAGAAACGGCACACCCGAGCGAGCTAGGACTGGCAGAGGTAACCAGTCGACATGCGAGTGGATCACATCGAATTCGCCTGCGCGCTCGGCGATGGCCTCAATCAGCAGAGCGCAGGCGGCATTTGGATCGACGCCCTTCCGCCCCAACCGCAACGCGCGCGGCCAGACAGTATGGAGCTTCCCCGTCGTCCTCGAATCTCCACTCGCGAACAGGGTGACGTCGTGCCCGAGTTCGACCAGCTGATCCACGAGCCAGGCGATCACCCGCTCCGTGCCACCATACAGCCTTGGAGGAACGCTCTCGGCCAAGGGAGCAAGCTGGGCGATCCGCATCGATCACTCACCAAAGATGACCCGCAGGCCGGTCACGACGACTGCGGAGATGAGAAAGGCGATCGCGAGCAGCGTCCAAAACGGCCTTGTGCTCCCCCGAGCTACGCATGTGACGAGCACTTTCATGCTCGTCTTCATTTGTCTCGGGGGAGACGCTGTAGGTAGGCAATCCCGAAGCCGGTGAGTTCTTCGGTATCGCTCTCTCGCTCTTCCCCTCTCCTTTGCAGGTAGTGTTCGAGAAGGCAGCGCCGGCTGTCCCGCGGGTCAACGTCAGGGTGGCGCGCCCGGTAAACTGTCCAGGCGGTCTCGGCGGCATTCTTTGAGATGACATCGTCGACCATCTTCAGGCTCCCGGCGACCAATCCAATCTCTCGAAACGCAAGACGTCAGGAAAGTTTCCTATTTTGCCGATCACCCCAATGATTCGGAGAATACGTATCCAACACGCTTTGGCACTGGCCCTCTCGCGCCGCACGGCAACGCTGCAGGCGCAGGCTTCGACCAGAGCGCTTGGCGGCAAGAAGCGGAGAGGTCGGGGCTAAAGCCGACGGCTCCGCTGCGGGCGCTCTCCGTCCGCATCTCGGCGGTCCCGCCTTTATGAATTCGAGCACGGCACGACCCTTCTCAGTGCCGTGCCATCCGCCTTTGAGACGCTCGACCATTCCTTGCGACAGGATGTCGAGGTCGGGCACGCGAGCGGCGAGGCGCTTAGTCCGCTTGGCCCAGTCGCCCCCTCGTCGCCAGAATCGCCATATCGCGCTTGAGGTCGGCCATGACGGCGAACCCCCTCGGGATACTAACCAGGATCTCGAGCACAGTGACTTGGAAGTTCACCGCACCTCCCCTGCCTATCGCCTCCTGTCGGAACGCCGTTGAGGGCCTCGCGTCCCACCTGGTTCTTTTCGGGCGCCCGCAGAAGTCCGACTGTGTAAGACGATTCTCGCCGAACTCAACAAAGTTAACGCGGCCACGTCAGGCAATGGCCATGGAGCGCTTCCGCGGCGCAGCACTGAACGCAACGTTGAACTTCCTGTTGTGGCGGAAGCTCGATGTTCTCGAGTTAAGCTGCGTCGGCGCCGAGCGAAACCATTGCCGTTTTTTCCCGTTGTTGGCGGGGCGCTCGAGCAACATGAAAGGATATCCTTGATGAAGAAGCTTGCAATATCGGCATTGATGGTCGGCACCCTCGGTCTGGCCTCTGTAGCCACGACGGCTCCTGCCGAAGCTCACTGGCGAGGCGGATGGGGATCAGGGATCGCCGGTGGCCTGGTTGCCGGTGCCGTGATCGGCGGGCTCGCCTCTTCGGCTTACGGCTGGGGACCGGGTTACGGTTACTACAGCGGCCCCGGCTACTACGGCGCCGGCTATTATGGCGGCCCGTACGCCTACGACTACGGGTACGATGAGCCGTATCGCTGGGGCGGCGGCTACACCACGACCTACTACACGGCGCCCGCTTCCTACGGTTATCGCTATCGTCGCGTCGTCCGCCCGGCCTACGCCTATTACCGCGGCTCTTATCCGGTCATTCGGCACCACTGGCATGGGCATTACCGGCACTGGTGAGAGCTATCGATCCGCACGCAGCGAGGCCGCGCTATGGAAGGCGCGGCCTATCCTTTGCAGGATCACGGCCAGCATTCTGTCACCCCATCCACCAGCAAATGGCTCGGTCCGCTCGAAGGCGAGACGCCGATCGGAGGTGCCTTTCTGCAGCTTTGCCGAACGCTTCGGATGCGGGCGGGCCGCTCTGGAGCTTCAATCTCGACGCCCGATGCTGCAGGCATTGCGGCCATGGCTTAGCAGCATCCGCGGACGAAGATGAAATGATCGGCATGGACGGCCGCTCGCAGATAAGAAATCAGGTATCGGCGGAGGCTGGATTGGAGCGGCGGGCCGCTTCGTTCAGCGACCCGCCACTGGAGTGACTAGTCGGAGGGACTAGTCGATCTCCTGGACGACCTCTCGGGTCGACGGATCGACCAGCATCACGCGCTCGCCCGAGTAGACATAGCGGTACTTGGTGAGCGAGGGACCCCACTCGGCAGGGACCGCCTCGAGCTCGACTTCGCGCGGCACCGGCTGACCGACAACGATCTTCTCGCGGGTCTCCACGGGACGGACCTTGTGTTCGGTGACGTAAGACCGGATCTTCGTGCGGTATTCCGGCTCGATCTGCACGGCGGCAGTATGTCCGGTGCCGGTGGTGGTGGTGACGGTGGACTGCGCCATCGCGCCCGTTGAAATCATCGCCACCATCGCAGCTGTCAGTAGAAGCTTGTTCATCTTTCTCTCTCCTCGCCGCCATATGCGGCAGGGTCGAGAACCCTCCAATGATGGCAAGGTTCCGGTTCGTCCGCATGCGTCTGACGGAACATTCGGGTTCGGCGACGGTTCGTCCCAAGTTCCCAGCAGGGACTTGCTTAGGGAGTCCGCTGATGCCACCGTCCGACGCAGTCAGGAGTGCCTCCGATCGACGGCAACGAAGGCTCCTGATCCTGCTGGCTTTGGGATTCATCATTTTTGGCGCCGCCGCGGCCGCCCTATTCTACGTCCTGCAGCCGGAGACCCTCCGGATCGCCGTCGGCCCCTCAGGGAGCGACGACCATCAGGTGGTCCAAGCGATGGCGGAGGCCTTCGAAGAGGAAAGCAGGACGGTTAGATTGTCCCCAATCACTACCGCCGGAGCGGCCGAATCCCTTACATTCCTGGGGGCCGGCAAAACCGACCTGGCAATCGGTCGCGGCGACCTCGCCATGCCGTCTGATGCGCAGACGGTGGCCGTCCTGCGTAAGAACTACATCGTCATATGGTCGCCGTCCGCACGCGCGGGCAAGAACTCCAAGAAGAAGGGCGCTGCAAAGATCGGTGAGATCGCCGATCTCGCGGGACACAAGGTCGGCATCATCGGACAGACCGGCGCCAACGTCGCGCTCCTGCGGACAATCCTGGAAGGTTCAGGCGTGCAGCCCGACAAGGTTGCCACGGCCCAATTCGGAACCGAAGAGATCGAAAAGCTTGCGCAGGACAACACTCTAGACGCGTATCTCGCCGTCGGGCCTCTCGATAGCAAGATCACGGCTGCGGCCATCGCCGCGACGTCCCGATCGCGCGGGGCGCCGAAGTTTCTTCCGATCCAAGCATCTGAGGCGATCGCCCTGCGGCATCCACGCTACGAGGCCGAGGAAATCCCCGGCAGCGCCTTCAACGGTAACCCGGCCTGGCCCGAGGACAAGATCGACACCATCAGCGTCAACCATCTCATCCTGGCCAGAAAAGAACTGTCGGAAGCCAAGGCAGCGACCTTCTATCGACAGCTTTTCGCGGTGCGCGATACGATCACGCAACGTGTGGCCGGCGCGGCGCACATCACGAAACCAGAGACGGATAAGGAGGCCGAGCCTTCCGTACACCGGGGCGCCGCAGCAGTCATCAACGGGACCGAGCGGACGTTTCTGGACAAGTACAGCGACTACTTCTGGTTCGCCCTACTTTTTCTCTCCGGGATCGGTTCAGCCGCCGCTTGGCTCCGGCGCTATCTGAACCGGGACGAACGGGTGGTTAACACCAGCCATCGCAGCCGCATTCTCGCCGCGGTATCGGAGGTTCGCAATGCTGGGTGTGAGCAGGATCTGCTGGCATCGCAACGGGAGGTCGACGCGATCATCGGCGAAACCCTCAAGTGCCACGACGAAGGAGCCATCGAACAGGAGGACATGGTGGTGTTTGGCCTCGTCCTTGAGCTATTCGATCATGCGGTCGCGGAAAGGCGAGCGGCGCTGCAGAGCAGTCTCCCCGATCAAGCGCGGACACAAGGACCGAGTCTCGCCTCTCGCCGATAGCCGCACCCGGCAAGCCAAAACTCATCGTGCAACACCGTCGAAAGCGCCGAGCCGTCGTTCAAGATCGAGAAGACATCCCGCGGAGGTAAATGCGCGGCGGCTCCCTCCAACATGTCACTCGCATCGACTTTTGCAGCGACCGCCAGGTGGCATCGACCGTGTCGGGCCTCTCGGGGCGAGGAGGCGGCGGAAGCGCCGCTCAGGACCACCTGGGTGACGGGGTGATCCGCGAGTGTGCGGCTCGGAGTAAGCTGCAGCGCCGTTGAAACACACCGAGCCTGCGGCAAAGCTCCAAGATCGCTATGTGGCCATCGACCAGTTCCTTGATGATCGCTTAGTAAAGCGAAATGCGACCCGTCGAGATCAGCCCAGCAAATAGACGTAACCTGCTGTCCGCGCGCTCCGATCTCTTCGTTTCGGCGCGATGGCGACGCCCCGGCGATTTCGCTAAGAACCGATCGCCGAGTTCAGCTCAGCGCCTAGCGCTCCGCATCGCCCCGACCGTGCGCCATGCCGACTATAATGAATATGCCGCTCGGTGATGCTATACACCGGCCAAGCTTCGGTGTCCGTTCGCTTAACCGAACTGGGACACTCGAAAATCAACCCAAAGGCACGAGGGGCAGTACGCGAACGCCCTATTATTCTGCGGGCTGGACCGTTCCATGGTCCGGACACCGCTAGCGAGGCCCCGCGTCGGGTCCTCGAGGCCTCACCTTGCAGTAGGGGCTCCCCGCGAACGTTCCGCTCTCGTGGTACTCGAGCCAGCCGGTGCTCCGCGGGAGACGCTGCAACGAAATCCTGCCGCTCACCAATCGAATCGGACCGAGTACCGCTGCTTCAGCCTCAGTTCGGTGGTCTTTGCCGAGATGAGGACCTGCGCTTGATCGGCGCCATCACGCATGACGGGCACCAAAGTCCAATCAGTCCCGGAGGGGATGATTTCGACGTGGCAGACATGCTCTCCGCCCGGGAGACTGCGCAGCTCGCGCAGAGCGATGAGTTCGAGATCTTTGGCGCATGCCATTGTGACGGGCACGGGAGGGCTCCTGGCCTTTCATGCGGATGAACTCGGACTGCCCCGTGCTGTTCCATTCGATACCCTGACGCAGGGGTCTGGCCAGCCGGAGGACGCTGCGATCCTGCAAAGGATCTGGCGGAGCAGGCAAGGAATCCTATGCGAGTCAGCACATAATCTTGAAGTCGGAGAACGTCGTTCTAGAATACTGCCAGCGCGCCGTTTTTGTGCATCGATCTCACGGACCTGGGATAGGTCGAGAATCCGTCGGCATGTCTGCGACGGCCGTACTACGGCCTGTCTTCAGCCCTGATCCTCTAAGACTTGCCCGGCGCCCTAATCGGCGTCGATTGTCTTCGCGTTCGATGAACGCGGAACGGGTGCCACCTTCTTTAGTGGCTTCTGTCGCGGTGGTCTCGGCTCCGTCTTCTCCAGCTCTGCCTCAAATCGCTTCTGCCGCGATCGGGCAATCAGGCCGGCCAGCACCATCACGAAACCTGTAGCGATCATCGCATAGGGGGCCAAGTTCTTCAGCGAGACCGAAACCAATTCGCTCCTCGAAGCTCCGCGCCATCGCCGGACGCGAGCCTGATCCAGTGCAGGAAGCGCTCGCCGTGGTAGAGGGCGAGGTGGCCGGGCGACGCGAAGTCTGCTTCATTTTCCCTCGTGCCGGTGCTGCTGGAGAACGAGGCGCCCTTTAATGAGTTCGGCCTGCTCCTTGGTAAGTTTCTCGGCGATATCGCCGTTCTTGAGAAGAGCGGGGCCCTTCCGTTCTCGGTCATAAACCATCCAGCCGGTGGTTCCAATTCGAACGAGGAACCTGGCCTGCATAGGCAGTTCAGCGTAATTCACTGGATACCCCAATTGACACATGCAACCTGCACATTGGGGCATTTGGCGAGCGCCGCGGTCATTTCACTATGTGAATCGCAGTAGTCGATTTTAAGCGAACTAGTTACCCGTTACAGCAACAACGCTGACGTGCATACTTAAATGCGGTCGCCTGCCAAGCGGCGCAGACTAAAGCGTATGTTCGATCAGATTGAGGTTGTTGAATACGTGGTGCTCAGCTTCGGGCTGATGGGGCTCGCCGTGAGCGCGGCCTTCTTCCTCCTCATGTCCTGAAGCCAGCCAAAGGAGAGGCCGTTTCTTATCAAGGCGAACTGGTCGCTCCTAGCGTGCAGGAAAACGCCATGGAAGACATGGTATCGAGCGTGAAGAAGCTTCGCGCTGAAGCCGATCTGGCGCACCAGATCGCTATGAGCGCTACGGACGATAAAAAGCGCGAGCTATACGAACGCCTGGCGGCTCACTTTAGGCAAGTGGCTGTCGAGATTGAAAAGGCGATAAGCGACTAGGCAAGTGAATAGAAGAAAACCGACCATGCTGGGGATCTCGAATTCGCTCGCGCGTTACGAAGTTACGAATGGCCTCACGCACACGATCGGATGATGTACGGCAGGTTCGGTTGGTGTGGGGAAAGGCGGTAGCGCTCTAGCGACTCGAACCTCCGACGGATCGTTATGCACACCGTCGGTTTCGCTGGTTTAAGATCTGACGCCAACCACCGATTGACCACCGAAACCCCGTGAACAAACAGCGATAAAGGTGGTCAATCAGGATCGACCTTCATTGTTTTTGTTGATTTTTTCGACCGCTGATTACGTTCGGGACGCAGGGGTCGCAGGTTCGAATCCTGCCACTCCGACCATTCATTCAAACACTTATAGTTTCTGTGTTTTTTGTGCGCAACGAGATGCGCATCGATTTGTGGCGCGGCTGCCATGTCCGTCGATTGCGCGACGATGTCTCTGATATCGGCGAGTCGCACGATGAGTCGCCGCGGTCGTGCGCCGCCCGGAACCGGGATGACCTCCCTTCGGACCCGTTGGCCGATCTTGGCGACATCAAAGCACGAATAGCCCGCGGCGAGTAGTGCTCAACGTGCCATCGCCAATCCCGACACGCGTTTGTCAGGGGGTGCCGACCTCGAAGGCCAGCAGGACGTTGCCGGGCAGGCCGCTCCATTGCGCGTAGCCGGAATTGACGTACAGCATGCCATCGACGACGACCGGGCCGGGTCCGTCCATCGCACCGCCGCGGGCGGCGACGCCATTCACAGTGGTGTAGTCGCGCGCCGTGTCGATCTCCCAGAGCAGCCTTGCGTCATCGGCCGCATAGGCGCGCAGGAAGCCGCTGACGCCGCCCGAGAACACGACACCGGGAATCAAGGTGACCGCTGCGGACAGCGCCGGACTGCACTGCGGGCGATCGCCGCAGGCAACCGGCGGCACCTGCATTGCGATTTTCCCGGTCGCGAGATCGAGGCCGAACAGGCCGCCGCCTTCGCTCGAATTGAGACGCCGCGAGCCGTCCCTCAGGAACCGGACGTCGGAATTGGCGACGTAGATGCGATCCTGGTCGGCGGCGGAGCCCCACTCGGTCCCGCCCAATGGGCCACCCTGGCCAATCCGCGTCTGCCACAGGATCTTGCCCTCATGGTCGGGATCCAGCGCATGGACCACGCCGGATTTCTGCCCGATCACCAGCACGCGTTGTCCGCTGCGCAAGCTCACCAGGATCGGCGATTGTCCGAAGTCATGATCCGGGCCGCGGTCTTGCGGACAGTTGCTCTGGTCGGTGCCGAAGCACGCCACCACGAAGCTGTCCTTCGGCGTCGCCTGCTGATGCCACAGCATGCGCCCGGTCGCGAGATCGAGCGCGAGGATGGCGTCGCTGGTGTCGGTTGCCGGATCGGCATAGCTGTTCGAGGTCGCGACATAGAGCGCCCGGCGCGCAACGTCGATCGTCGGTGCGGACCAGACCGAGGCGCCGGCCGGCCCGAACAGCTGGGTCCCGATGGCGTTCGTCCGCGTCGGATGCGGCGCCTCGGCGATCGTATAGGTCTTCCAGATCTGCGCGCCGCTGTCGGCCTTCAGCGCAACGACGCTGCCGCGAAACGTGCAGCATTGGTAGGTGGGCCGCGATCCCGTGGCCTCCTCGATCGATGAAACGCCGACATAGACCGCGCCGGAATGGAAGACCGGTGCGCCGGTAATCCGGGCGGCCATGTGATCGTCGACACGGCTTTTCCAAATCAGCGTCCCGGTGGTTGCATTCACGGCGTAGACGTTGGCGAGCACATCGCCAAAGAAGATCACAGGCTGCCCGTTATCCAGCGTCGCGAAACTGATCGCCGCCCGCACCGGCGCATCGGTCGGAAACAGCCAGCGGGTGCATCCGGTCCTGGCGTCGAGGGCGTGGACCTTGCGGTCGCCGCCGCCGACGAACAGCAACCCGCCGATGACCGTCGGCTGAGCAAAGGCGACGGATGTATTCGGGAATCCGAAGGCCCATTTCAGACGCAGTCGTGAGACCTGGTCCTGTGCGAGGCCGGCCATGGCCGCCGGCTGAAACCGGCTGTTGTTGAGATCCACGCCCCAGCCATTCCATCGCGGGCCATCGATTGCTTGCGGAAAGCCGGTCTCGCTTTGTGCGCATTGGCCCGCATTTTCGCTTGCCGCTTGCGACGCCGCTTTTCCGGTGACGAGCGAGGCGATCGCTGCCCGCTCGTCATTGCTCAACCCTTGCGCGAAAGACGCCATCGGGCCGGTGGTGATCGCACCCAGAACTTCGTCGAACGACTTCGATTGCAGGGCGGCACGGCTCGGCGCGCGAACATTTGCATTGCCGCCGTCGTGACACTGCGCACAGCGCTGCGCGTAGAGGGCGGCTCCGCCTTGCTGGGCTGTTGCAGGCAGGCAAGACCCAATCAGCGCGACGGCAATCGCAGCACTCAGTTTCATCGTGGTTCACCCGGCATTGGCTCTGATGAGACGAGCGATCGAAGCGTAGCACAATCGTCCGGCGGCCGGCGGCGGGGGCCGGGTGGAGGACCGGACCGCGGCCACCCCAATTCGAGCCCCGTCGCCGCGATCTCCCATTGACAGGGCGCCTGATGTGATAGAATTATAACACAATAAGTTGCAAAAATAACAACATGTCATCATCGTACCAGCGCCTGGCGCGGGTGACGGGAGGAAATTTTGGAATTGTCCGGTTCGATCGCGGCAGAGCCTCGGCCGTCGACGGCGCTTCTGTTGGTCGGTGGCATCAACAAGCGCTTCGGCGGCGTGCGCGCATTGCGCGACGTCAACCTCGAGGTCCGTCCCGGCGAGGTACACGCGCTGCTGGGCGAGAACGGGGCCGGAAAATCCACGCTGATCAAGATCCTCAGCGGGGTTCATGCGGCCGACAGCGGCACGATCGAGATCGCCGGCAAGCCGGTCGCGTTCGACAGCCCGGCACGCTCGCGCGAGGCGGGGATCGCCGTCGTCTATCAGGATCTCAGCCTCGTTGAATCGCTCAGCGTCGCCGACAATCTGTTGCTTGGCCGCGAGCCGCGCGCGCGGTTCGGCTTTGTCCGGAAGCGCGAATTGATGGCCAGGGCAGAAGCGTTCCTGAGCGAGCTCGGCATTCCCCTCGACACCAAAGCTGCGGTCGGCTCGCTGCCGTTCGCCTACCGCCAGATGACCGAGATCGCCAAGGCGTTGATGGGCGAGGTGCGGCTGTTGATCCTCGACGAGCCGACATCCTCGCTGACGTCGGATGAAGTCCGCATCCTGTTCGACGCGATCGGCAAGGCGACACGCCGCGGCATCGGCGTGATCTACGTGACGCATCGCCTCAACGAGGTGTTCGAGATCTCGCAGCGCGTCACGGTGCTGCGCGACGGCGCCAATGCCGGCACCTTCGTCACCGCCGAGACCGACATGAAGCGGCTGGTCAACGCCATCATCGGCACCGATCGATCGGCGCCGGCCACGACGCGCGCCGCGCCCGCTGCCGCACGTGCGTTCGATCCGTCGCCGGTTCTGTCGCTCTCGGGCGTTTCCAATGACCGGCTATCGGCCGTCGACATGTCCGTGATGAAGGGTGAGATCCACGGCCTCGCCGGATTGATCGGCAGCGGACGTACCGAGATTCTGGAGACCATCTTCGGACTCCGGCCGGTCGAGCACGGCACCCTCGAGATCGAGGGCCGGCCGTGGCTGCCGAAGGGAGCGGCCGATGCGATTGATCACGGCGTCGCGCTGGTGCCGGAGGATCGTCACGTGCAGGGCCTGGTGCTGGACCATTCGATCGAACGCAACATCACGCTGCCGCGGATTCCGCACTTCTCGCGCTGGGGCTTCATGCAGCAGCGCGCCGCGACAAGGCGCGCGGAAACGGCGGTCGCCAGGCTTTCGGTGAAGGCGCAGGGCGCCTCCAGCCTGGTCAGGACCTTGTCCGGCGGCAACCAGCAGAAGGTCGTGTTCGGAAAATGGAATGATCCGCGGCCGCGCGTGCTGCTGCTCGACGAACCGACGGTCGGCGTCGACGTCGGCGCGCGCGAGGAGATCTATGGCGTGATCCGCAATGCCGCGCGCGACGGCAGTGGCGTGCTGGTGGTCTCGTCGGATCTCGTCGAGCTGATCGAGCTGTGCGACCGCATCTCCGTGATCGTCGATGGACGCGTCGCGCGCACGCTTCAGCGCGGCGAGATCGATGATGCCGAAGAGCTGCATCATCTGCTGCAGATGTACCAGGCTTCCGGACAAGCCGTATTGCAAGAGCTGCCCGAATGACTGAACTGATCGCACCCAACGTCGTCGCCGCGTCGACCCGATCCGATCGACGCCGCAAGCTGCTGCAGAACCTGCTGCGGGGCGAGCGGCCCTACATGCTGTACATCGCCTTCGTGGTGCTCTTGGTGGTGTTCAGCCTGTCCTCGCCCTGGTTCCTGTCGGTCGACAATTTCCTCAACATCGGCCGCCAGACGACGCTGGTGTCGATCATCGCGGTCGGCATGACCTTCGTGATCATCGCGCGCCAGATCGATCTTTCGGTCGCATCGACATTGGCGCTGTCGGGCATGGCTGCCGCGCTGGCGATGAGCCAGATCAACAACAGCTGGATAGTCGGCGCCGTCGCAGGCCTCGGCACCGGCGCGTTGGTCGGGCTGCTCAACGGCATCCTGACCACGCAGCTTTCGATCCCGTCCTTCCTGGTCACGCTCGGCTCGCTCAGCATGGCGCGGGGGCTGGCGATGATGGTGACCAACACCAAGCCCGTCATCATCACCAACGAGACCTACTTTGCGATCTTCGGCGAAGGATCATTTCTCGGCATTCCGGTGCCGATCGCCTGGACACTGGTGGCGATGATCGTCGGCATCCTGCTGCTGCACTACAACGTGTTCGGCCGCCGCATCTATGCGGTCGGCGGCAATCCGACCGCAGCGCTCTATTCCGGCATCAATACCAAATGGGTAACGACTGCAGCCTTCGTGCTGACCGGCACGCTGGCCGGACTTGCGGCGCTGGTGCTGTCCGCGCGCTCGCATGCCGCGCGGCCCGACGTCGTGCAGGGCATGGAGCTCGACGTCATCGCCGCCGTGATCCTCGGCGGTTGCAGCCTGTTCGGCGGCCGCGGCTACATCCTGGGGACGCTGTTCGGCAGCCTGATCATCGGCACGCTCAATAACGGGCTCGTGCTGCTCGGCGTCAGCTCGCCGCTGCAACTCGTCATCAAGGGAGCGATCATCGTGGCCGCGGTCGCGTTCACGAAGCGGTAGTCAGGAGGAGATGCAGCGCATTGCGTCGCGAGGCCACTGCGTTGCGGCAGTAGGGGCAAGGTCGCCGGCCTCCGGTCAATCGGCGACCACAAAGGGAGGAAAACAATGAAGCCAATCTTGCGACAAACGCTGCCGCTGACCGCGCTGATCGCGGCGACGGCCATTTCGATCGCGCCCTCGGCCCGTGCCGAAGTGCCGGCAAGCTGCGTCAAGGGCGTCGATCTTGCGACGCTTGGACCAAAGTCGATCGTCGGCCAGGGGCCGCACGGCGAGAAGGCCGCTTCGCCCGAAGTGCTGGCGCTGTCGGATGCCGAAGCCGCCAAGATCAAGGAGAAGAACTTCAAGGTCGGCATCTCGATGCAGACCGTCAACCTCGACTGGGCGCAACTGCAGATTCAGGGCATCACCGACACGTTGAAGAAGTACGGCGTGACGGTGACCGGTGTCGCGTCGGCCGAATATCAGGTCGACAAGCAGATCGCCGATATCGAGAACACCATCCAGCAGCATCCGGACGGCATCATCTCGATCCCGGTCGATTTCACCGCGACCGCGCCGACCTACAAGAAGGTCGCCAAGGCCGGTATCAAGCTGGTGCTGATGGACAGCATTCCGACCGGCCTCAAGCATCCCGAGGAATATGCCTCGATGATTTCGGCGGACAATCTGGGTAACGGGCAGATCGCGGCGCAGATCCTGGCGTCCTGCATGGCGCAGGGCGCAACCATCGGTCTCGTCAATTTCGGCGTCGACTATTTCAGCACCAACGAGCGCACCAAGGGCGTTCGCGAGTGGATGCAGAAGAACCGGCCGGACATCAAGATGAAGCAAGTCGACTTCACCGACCCGCCGAAAGTGTCGCAGATCGCGGGCGACTTCCTCACCGGCAATCCCGACGTGAAGGGCGTGTTCGCGGTCTGGGACCAGCCGGCGCTGGATACGTTGAGCTCGATGCGCGCGCAGGGCATCGATATTCCGGTCACGACCGTCGATCTCGGCCTGCAATCGGCGATCGAGATTGCGAAAGGCGGACCGCTGAAGGCGACCGGCTCGCAGCGTCCCTACGATCAGGGCGTCGCGGAGGCGATGGCGATGATGAACGCGCTGCTGGGCAAGGAAACGCCGGCCTGGGTCGGCGTGCAGTCGCTGCCTGTGACGCAGTCCAACGTGCTGGAATCCTACAAGACGGTGTTCAAGAAGGAGCCGCCGCCGGAACTGACCGATGTCTGCAACAAGGCGAAGCCGGCCTGCAACTGATCTTTGGCCAGCGATGCGCGGTGTCGCAACGGCGTGCATCATGGACGAAGCTGACCCGGGCGAGCCAGCCCCCGCCCGGGTCAGAGCGTTTTCGCGCGGACAACCGTTCCGATTCAATCGGAAAGGAAAAGGTTCCGGTGTTGTGTCTCTGGCAGCCTATTCTGTCATTCCGGGGGCGCGACGAAGTCGCGAACCGCAGATGCGCAATCGCGCATCGGGGAATCGAGAGATCGTGGATCGAGATTCCGGGTTCTCGCTTCGCGAGCCCCGGAATGACACCGAGCGAATCACGCTAGCTTGCTGGTCACGTATTCGACCGGAAGGCTGCGGAAATGCTTGCGCATGTCGGATGAGGCCGCGCCGCCGACGATGATCCGCGAGAACGCGGCGATGTCGGAGAAGAATGCCGATTTGAGGCTGCCGAGCTTGCTGGCGTCGATCACCAGGATGCTCTCCATCGCGGTCTCGATGACGGCCTGCTTGACCGCGACCTCGTGAAAATTCGAGCAGCTCGCGCCGCGGGTCCAGTGCACGCCACCGGCGGAGATGAAGGCCTTGTTGATCCCGAGCCGCCGCAGATAGGACAGCCCGTCGTCAGACGCAAAGGACTGCGACGACGGATGGTACAGCCCGCCCATCAGCATCACCTGCGTGGCCGGCCGCCGCGTGACGATCGAGGCCACGTTCATCGAATAGCAGATCACCGAGAGTGGCAGGTCCTCGGGCAGGCAGTCTGCCAGCGACTGCATCGTGGTGCCGCAGTCGATGAAGATCGTATCGCCTTCCCTGATCGAGGCGGCGGCGGCCCGGCAGGCAAGGCGCTTGTCCTGGGTGTGCTGGTCGATCTCCTGCTCGAACGCGTATTTGATGCCGGTCGGCGATGCTGCGTTGACGACATAGCCGCCGAGCAAGGCGAGCGCGGCCTCCGGACCGGCAAGGTCACGCCGCACCGTCATTTCGGAAACCCTGAGGAGCTCGGCGGCGTCCTTCAGATGCAGCGCGCCACTCGATTCAACGGCGCGGCGCAGCCTCTGCAGGCGCTGGACGCGGGTCTCGCTTGGTCGTGCGTTGGGGGTTTCAGCCATTTTGATCGCCGAGCTTGCTTATCCGATTGACAATGATCTTACAATGTTGTGAGTTTATCAACGTCGGTTTGTTACAAAAATAACATCCAGTTCGATGGGCTGAACCGATGCCAGAACGATCCCGTTCCTCGGCAGTCGGCAAACCCAGCGACGAGGTGAGGGGAGGATCACATGTTGCGATCTGCACATTCAGTCTATCTGGCGATCTCGTCGATTCGCTAGCACGCACGGCGCCTCCCATGACGCAGAGCGTCTTCATCCAGAATCCGTCCCCATTGGCCGTGCAGACGCCTGCTCCGGGCGGCGAGCATCCGCATCCGATCCCGCGCAACAGCGGCCGCGCGCTCGAGATGGATTGGGTCGACGACATCAGGATCAATCTGTCGGCCGCCGAGCGGCGCGTCGCCAGCCTGCCCGGCCGGCGGACCGTCAAGAAGGACGCACAGGCCGCGTGGCTGCTCAAGGCGGTCACCTGCATCGACCTGACGACGCTCAATGGCGACGATACGACCGAGCGGGTGAAGCGCCTCTGCGCCAAGGCCAAGGCGCCGGTGCGCGGCGATGTCATCGAGAAGCTCGGCTTTGCCGGCCGTGACCTGCATACCGGCGCGGTCTGCGTCTACCATCGGTTCGTCGCGACGGCGGTCGAGGCGCTCGATGGGTCCGGCATTCCGGTCGCTGCGGTCTCGACCGGATTTCCCGCGGGTCTCGTGCCGCACGATCTGAAGCTGAAGGAGATCGAGGCCTCGGTCCGCGATGGCGCGCAGGAGATCGACATCGTCATCACGCGTGAGCACGTGCTGACTGGCGATTGGCGGGCGCTTTACGCCGAGGTGCGGGATTTCCGCGCCGCCTGCGGCAATGCGCATCTCAAGACGATCCTGGCCACCGGCGATCTCAAGACGTTGCGCAATGTCGCCAAGGCGTCGATGGTCTGCATGATGGCCGGAGCCGACTTCATCAAGACCTCGACCGGCAAGGAAGGCGTCAATGCGACATTGCCGGTGACGCTGGCGATGTTGCGGATGATCCGCGTCTATCAGGAGCGCACCGGCTATAAGATCGGCTTCAAGCCGGCCGGTGGCATTTCGACGGCAAAGGACGTGCTCAACTACCAGTTCCTGATGAAGGAGGAGCTGGGACGCGACTGGCTCGAGCCGGACCTGTTCCGCATCGGCGCCTCCAGCCTGCTTGCCGACATCGAGCGGCAGCTCGAGCATCACGTGACCGGCCACTACTCGGCTTTCAACCGCCACCCCGTGGGATGAGATGAGCGTCGCAAACTATTTCGAGACCATGGAGTATGGCCCCGCGCCCGAGGCGGACGGCGAGGCACGCGCCTGGCTGGCGCGGCACGGCGCCACGTTCGGGCATTTCATCTCCGGTAAGTTTGTCGCGCCGCATGCCGGCAAGCACCTCACGACGAGCGAGCCCGCCACCGGCAAGACGCTGGCGCGCATCGCGCAGGGCGCTGCCGCCGATGTCGAGGCCGCGGTCAGCGCCGCGCGTACCGCGCAGACCGCGTGGGCCAAGCTTGGCGGTCACGGCCGCGCGCGTCATCTCTATGCACTGGCGCGCATGCTGCAGCGTCACGCCCGGCTGTTCGCCGTGCTGGAGGCGATCGACAACGGCAAGCCGATCCGGGAAACCCGCGATCTCGACGTGCCGCTCGCCGCGCGCCATTTCTATTATCACGCCGGCTGGGCGCAGTTGCAGGACCGCGAATTCGCCGATCAGGTGCCGATTGGCGTGATCGGGCAGATCATCCCGTGGAATTTTCCGCTGCTGATGCTGGCCTGGAAGATCGCGCCCGCGCTCGCCGCAGGCAACACGGTGGTGCTGAAGCCGGCCGAGTTCACCACGCTCACCGCGCTGCTGTTCGCCGAACTCTCCGCCGAGGCCGGCCTGCCGCCGGGCGTGCTGAATGTCGTGACCGGCGATGGCGCGACTGGTGCGTTGCTGGTCGAAAGTCCCGGTGTCGACAAGATCGCCTTCACCGGCTCGACCGAGGTCGGTCGGCTGATCCGCCAGGCGACGGCGGGCACCGGAAAATCGCTGACGCTGGAGCTCGGCGGCAAATCGCCGTTCATCGTGTTCGATGATGCCGATATCGATGGCGCGGTAGAAGGCGTGGTCGATGCGATCTGGTTCAACCAGGGCCAGGTCTGCTGCGCCGGCTCTCGGCTGCTGTTGCAGGAAGGCATTGCGGAAACCTTCCGCCGGCGGCTGATCCGCCGCATGGAGACGCTGCGCGTCGGCATGCCGCTCGACAAGGCGATCGACATGGGCGCGGTGGTCGCCCCCGTGCAACTCGAGCGGATCACGGCGCTGGTCGAGACCGGGGTGAAGGAGGGTGCGGAGAAATACCAGGCGCCCGGCGCGATCCCGGCGGAAGGATGCTTCTATCCGCCGACTTTGCTCTGGAACGTGCATCCGTCCTCGACGGTTGCGACCGAGGAGATTTTCGGCCCCGTGCTGGTGGCGATGACGTTCCGCACGCCCGACGAAGCTGTCATGCTTGCCAACAACACGCGCTACGGCCTTGCTGCCAGCGTGTGGAGCGAGACGATCGGGCTTGCGCTCGACATCGCGCCGAAACTCCTGGCCGGTGTGGTCTGGGTCAACGCCACCAACCTGTTCGATGCCAGCGTCGGCTTCGGCGGCTATCGCGAGTCCGGCTTCGGGCGCGAGGGCGGCCGCGAAGGCATGGTTGAATACCTCAAGCCGAAGGCCTGGAGCGGGCGCAAGGCGCGGGCCAAGGCATCGCCTCTGCCTGCGGCGGAAGGTGTCCGCAGCGGCTTCGATGTGCCGCCGATCGATCGAACCGCAAAGCTATTTGTCGGCGGCAAGCAGGTGCGTCCGGACGGCAATTATTCGCGCGCGGTGCTCTCGCCGAAGGGCCGGCGGCTCGGCGAGGCGGGCGAGGGCAATCGCAAGGACATCCGCAACGCGGTGGCCGCGGCCCGTTCCGCCGAGTCGTGGGCGCGGGCGACGGCGCATAATCGCGCCCAGATCCTCTATTATCTTGCCGAAAATCTCTCCGCGCGCGGCGACGAGTTCGCCCGGCGTATCGCCGACATGACCGGCGTGTCGGGTGCAAAGGCGCGCACGGAAGTCGATGCCAGCATCGAGCGGCTGTTCAGCTATGGCGCCTGGGCCGACAAGTTCGAAGGATCGATCCACGCGCCGCCGCTGCGCGGCTTGGCGCTCGCGATGCACGAGCCGATTGGGGTGGTCGGCGTCGCCTGTCCCGACGAGGCACCGCTGCTCGCCTTCGTCAGCCTGGTCGCGCCGCTGGTTGCGATGGGCAACCGGGTCGTCGCGGTGCCGAGCGAGCGGCATCCGCTTGCCGCGACCGACTTCTATCAGGTGCTCGAGACATCTGATGTGCCGGGCGGTGTGGTCAACATCGTCACGGGTGACCGCAACGAACTGGTCAAGGTGCTTGCCGAGCATGACGATGTCGACGCGCTCTGGGCGTTCGGATCGCAGGAGGCTTCGACGGCAGCGGAGCGGCTGTCGATCGGCAATCTCAAGCGCACGCTGGTCGACCATGGTCTCGCGCTCGACTGGTACGACAAGGCAGCGAGCGAGGGCCCGATCCTGCTCCGCCATGCGGTGCAGGTGAAGAACATCTGGATTCCGTATGGGGACTAAAAAAGTCACTTAGCGGTGATACCGGTAGAGATCCGAACCGGCAGAGTCCGGTGATTTTTGAAGACAAGGGAGGACGCAACATGCTCAAGGGCATCAATCCGCTGCTCAATGCCGACGTGCTCTATGCCCTGCGAGCGATGGGGCACGGCGATCGCCTGGTGGTGTGCGACACGAATTTTCCGGCCGACTCGATTGCTCGGCAGACCGTGTTCGGCGAGCTGCTGCGCATCGACAATGTGAGTGCCGCCAGGGCGGTCGAGGCCGTGCTCTCGGTGATGCCGCTCGACACCTTCGTCGACGATGCCGCGATCCGCATGGAGATCGTCGGCCAGCCGCAAGAGGTCCCGCCCGTGCAGCACGAGGTGCAGGCCGCGATCGATCGCGCCGAGGGACGGTCCTGGCCGCTGGTCGGCGTCGAGCGCCATGCGTTCTACGAGAAGGCCAAGACGGCCTATTGCGTGATCGCGACCGGCGAGCGGCGCTTCTACGGCTGCTTCCTGTTCAGCAAGGGCGTCATCGCGCCGGACGTGGAGTGACGACATGAGCAGGAATGGCGTCGCCGTCCTCGGCGTGTTCGTCGTCGATCTGGCGTTCCGCGCCGGCAACATGCCGGCGATCGGCGAGACCATCGCCGGATCTGGATTCGCGATGGGGCCCGGCGGCAAGGGCTCCAACCAGGCCGTCGCGGCCGCGCGCGCCGGCGCCAGCGTGAGTTTCATCTCGCGGATCGGCAGCGATGCCTTCGGCGAGCTTGCGATCAAGACCTGGGAGACCGAGGGCATCCGGCCGCGCGTGGCCAGGACGGCGGAGGCGCCGACCGGCGCGGCGTTCATCTATGTCCACGAGACGCGCGGCGACAACGCGATCATCGTGGTGCCGGGCGCCGCGGGGGGGATCAGCCCGGCCGATATCGACGCCGCAGCGGATGCGATTCGCGACTCCAGGGTGTTCGTGACCCAGCTCGAGCAGCCGGTCGATGCGGCGTGGCGCGGGCTCGAGATCGCGCGCGCCGCCGGCAGCATCACGGTGTTCAATCCGGCACCGGCAATCAAGTTCGACACCGGCTTGTTTGCGCTCTGCGACTACGTCGTCCCCAACGAGACCGAGGCCGAAGCGCTGACCGGGATCGCGGTGGGCGATCTCGCCGGTGCCCGTCGCGCCGGCGATGCCCTGCTGGCGAAAGGCGCCGGCACCGCTTTGATCACGCTCGGCGAGCGCGGCGCGTTGTTTCATGCGCGGGATCGCTCGCTGCACGTGCCGCCGTTCGCGGCCGGCAAGGTGGTGGAGACCGCCGGCGCGGGCGATGCATTCGTCGGCGGCTTTGCCGCAGCGCTTGCAGCCGGCGCCGATCCGCTGGAGGCGGCGCGGTTCGGTTCGGCCACGGCCGGAATCTCGGTGACCCGACCTGGCACCGCGCCCGCGATGCCGCAGCGCGCGGAGATCGACGCGCTGCTGAAGGGATGATCGCGCGATGATGCGGAACGATCCGATCAAGCATGTCTTCATCTGGCCGGCGGTGCTCGTCGTGCTGGCGATCTCGATCTTTCCGCTGATCTATTCGCTGACCACGAGCTTCCTCAGCTATCGCCTGATTCCGCCGATCCCGCCGCGCGTCGTCTGGCTCGGCAATTATGCCACGCTGTTGCAGGAGCCGCGGTTCTGGAGTGCGCTGTTCACCACAACGCTGATCGCCTTCATCGCGGTCGGGCTGCAATATGCGATCGGGTTCGGCGTCGCGCTGGCGCTGAACGCGCGGGTGCCGGGCGAGCGGCTGTTTCGCGTCGCCCTGCTGCTGCCGATGTTGCTGGCCCCGGTCGCGGTCGCCCTGGTGGCGCGCATGATCTTCAACCCGACGATGGGGCCGCTCAACCAGTTCCTGTCGAAGTTCGGGCTGGCCAATCTGCCGTTCCTCACCAACGGCCATTGGGCGCTCGCCTGCATCATCGCGGTCGAGGTCTGGCAGTGGACCCCATTCATCATCCTGATGATGCTGGCCGGCCTGCAAACCCTTCCCGAAGATGTCTATGAGGCCGCCGAGCTCGAGAATGCCAGCGCCTGGCAGCAGTTCTGGGGCATCACCTTTCCGATGATGCTGCCGATCTCGGCCGCAGTCGTCTTCATCCGCCTGATCGAGAGCTACAAGATCATGGACACGGTGTTCGTGATGACCGGCGGCGGACCGGGCGTCGACACCGAGACGCTGACCTTGTTCGCCTATCAGGAAGGCTTCAAGAAGTTCAATCTCGGCTACACGTCGGCTCTCAGCTTCCTGTTCCTGATCGCGATCACAATCATCGGCGTCACCTATCTGGCGCTGCTGCGGCCGCATCTGGAGAAGCGCCGATGAGCGGACAGGGCCTGACCGGATTGTCGCCATGGAGCCGCCGCCTGGTCGCGGTCGGTGTTCTCCTCTGGTGCCTGATCACGGTGTTTCCGCTGTATTGGGTGGTGGTGACCGCGTTCAAGACGCCGCCGGGCGTCGTCGGCGGGCCGACTTACATTCCGTTCGTCGACTTCACGCCAACCTTGCAGCCCTTCATCGATCTCTACCAGGGGATCCGCGGCGAGTTCTTCCGGACCTTCCTGAACTCGACTATTGTCGGCCTGTCGGCGGCGGCGATCGCCACCGCGATCGGCGCGATGGCGGCCTATGCACTGGTGCGGTTCGAGTTCAAGGTCCGGCTTGGTGCGGGCCTGGTGTTCTTCCTGCTCGCGCTCGGCGGCTATCTGCTGTTCAACGCGACGTTGGGGTTGACCCGGCCGCAGGCGCTGCTGCTCGCCTTTCCGATCGCGCTGATCGCGGCTGTGATCGCCAATCGCCTGCCGCTGCCCGGGCCGATCCTCGGCAATGAGGACATCCTGTTCTGGTTCGTCAGCCAGCGCATGTTTCCGCCGATCGTCACCGCGTTCGCGCTCTATCTGCTCTACAGCGAGATCGGCCGGCTCGGCTTTCAGCTGATCGACAGCTTCGTCGGCTTGACGCTGTGCTACGTCGCGTTCTCGCTGCCGATCGTGGTCTGGCTGATGCGCGACTTCTTCGAGGCAATCCCGATCGAGGTCGAGGAGGCCGCGATGGTCGACAACGTGCCGAGCTGGCGCATCTTCATCGGCATCGTGGTGCCGATGTCGATGAACGGCCTGCTGGCGACGTTCATGATCACGCTGGCCTTCGTCTGGAACGAGTTTCTGTTCGCGCTGTTCCTGACCAATTCCAGATGGCAGACGCTGCCGATCCTGGTGGCGGGACAGAACAGCCAGCGCGGCGACGAATGGTGGGCGATCTCGGCGGCGGCGCTCGTCGCCATCGTCCCCATGATGATCATGGCGGGCCTGCTCAGCCGCATGATGCGGTCGGGCCTGCTGCTCGGGGCCATCAAATAGCAAAAGCGTATGTAGGGAGGACTAGACGATGTTACGACGGACGTTCCTGATGTTGACCACCTCGCTCGCGATCGCGGGCGCTGCGAGCCAGGCCAGTGCGGCGTGTAGCCCGGATTACACCGGCGTCACCCTGACGGTAGCGTCGCAGACCGGACCGTATATCGCGTCCGCGCTCAAGCTCGGCGCCGACGAATGGGCCAAGAAGACCTGCGGCAAGGTCAATGTGGTCGAGTTTCCCTGGTCCGAGCTCTATCCGAAGATCGCGACCTCGCTGACCGCATCGGACGCGACGTTCGACCTCGTCAGCTTCGCGCCGGCCTGGCTGCCGGACTTCGTGCCCTATCTCAGCGAGATGCCGAAGGAGATGCAGTCCGGCAAGGACTGGGACGACATCGAGCCGGCCTATCGCGAACGCCTGATGGTGTGGGAAGGCAAGATCTACTCGCAATCGATGGACGGCGACGTCCACACCTATACCTACCGCACCGACCTGTTCAGCGATCCCAAGGAGAAGGACGCGTTCAAGGCCAAGTACGGCTACGACCTCGCGCCGCCGAAGACCTGGAAGCAGTATCTCGATATCGCGGAGTTCTTCCAGCGGCCCGACAAGGGCCTCTGGGGCACGGCGGAAGCCTTCCGTCGCGGCGGTCAGCAGTTCTGGTTCTTCTTCAGCCACGCCGCGGCCTACACCAACAATCCGAACTATCCGGGTGCGATGTTCTTCGACCCCGAGACGATGGACGCGCAGATCAACAACCCGGGCTGGGTGAAGGGCCTCGAGGAATATATCCGCGCGTCGAAGCTCGGGCCGCCGAACGCGCTGAACTTCTCGTTCGGCGAGGTCAACGCCGCGGTCGCCGGCGGCCAGGTGGCGGAATCGATCGGCTGGGGTGACACCGGCGTCATCGCCGCCGACCCGAAGCAGTCGAAGATATCGGGCAAGGTCGGCTCGGCGATGCTGCCCGGTTCGGACGAGATCTGGAACGCGAAGACCAAAAAGTGGGACAAGTTCCCGAGCGTGCTGCCGGGCCCGTTCATGGCATTCGGTGGCTGGCAGATCGCGGTGCCGAAGGCCGGCAAGAACCAGCAGGCGGCGTGGGACTTCGTCAAGACGCTGACCAGTCCCGACGTGTCGGGGCAGGCGGCGATCACCGGCGGCAGCGGCGTCAATCCCTATCGCAAATCGCACACCGCCAATCTGCAACTGTGGAGCAAGATCTTCACGCCGGAAGAGGCCAAGGAATATCTCGGCGCGCAATCGGACTCCATCAACGCCAAGAACGTCGCGCTCGACATGCGTCTGCCCGGCTACTTCTCCTACACCGAGGTGGTGGAGATCGAGCTCGGCAAGGCGCTGGCCGGCCAGACCACGCCGCAGGCGGCGCTCGACGCGATGGCCAAGGAGTGGAACCGGCTGACCGACGAGTTCGGCCGGGCCAAGCAGCTCGCGGCCTATCGCGCGGCGATGGGCCTGCCGCCCAAGAACTAGCTTTCAACCGAGACATCCCGGATGATGCGCAAGTGTCATCCGGGACTTTATCTGCCGTCGACGAAGGGACGGAAAAGGATTCCATGGCGCACGTCGAGATCGAGAACGTCAGCAAGGCATACGGGCCCTACAAGATCATCGAAGGGCTCGACCTCAACGTGGCCGACGAGGAGTTTGTCGTGCTGGTCGGTCCGTCCGGCTGCGGCAAGACCACGACATTGCGCATGATCGCGGGACTGGAGGCCGTCACCGGCGGCACCATCCGCATCGGCAACCGCGATGTGACGCAGCTGCGGCCGGGCTTGCGCAATTGCGCGATGGTGTTCCAGAACTACGCGCTCTATCCGCATATGACGGTCGGCGAGAACATCGGCTACGGCATGAAGGTGCGCGGTGAATCGCGCGTCAGCATCGAGAAGGCCGTCAACGACGTGGCGCGCGTGCTTGACCTCGAGCAATATCTGCAGCGCAGGCCCAAGCAGTTGTCCGGCGGCCAGCGCCAGCGCGTGGCGATCGGCCGCGCCATCGTACGCAGCCCGGATGTCTTCCTGTTCGACGAGCCTTTGTCCAATCTCGACGCCAAGCTGCGCATCGAGATGCGGACCGAGATCAAGGCGCTGCACCGCCGCCTCGCCAAGACCATCGTCTATGTCACGCACGACCAAGTCGAAGCCATGACGATGGCGGACCGCGTCGTGGTGATGAACAAGGGCCGGATCGAGCAGGCGGCCGATCCGATCACGATCTACGAGAAGCCGAGCAATCTCTTTGTCGCGGGCTTCATGGGCGCGCCCAGCATGAACTTCATTCATGGCGAGATTGTCGCCCGCGACGGCGCGCTCACCTTCACCGAGCCGTCGGGTACGGCGTTGCGATTTCCGAAGTCGCGTGAGGCGGCCTATGCCGGCAGCGTCGGCAAGCCGGTGGTGCTCGGCGTGCGGCCCGATCATGTGTTGCGCGAAGGCGCCCCGGCGGGCTCGTCCATCCGCATCCTTGTGAAGGACGTGGAGCCGCTCGGGCCGCACACGCTGGTGATCGGGACGGTCGGCGCGTTCGCGTTCACGGCGCAAATGCCGGTCGGCGTCGCCGCCGCGCCGGATCATGCGATCGACGTCGCGCTCGATCTCGAGCGAACGCATTTGTTCGACAAGGCGTCGGGGATGGCGATTTGCTGATCGGCCTGCCCGCTCAACGGCTCCGGGTGAGGGCTCTTGCTCCCTCGATAGACCATAACCCTCACCCGATTTGCTGCGCAAATCGACCTTTCCCAAGGGAGAGGTGAACTTTCGATGCCGTTGCAGCTCAACCTAATCTCATCATGCGCTAGCTGCTGAACCCTCGCACGCGCCGGACGGTATCGGACGGATATAGGCCGAAAGCCGAGCGGTACACCGCTGCGAAACGGCCCATATGGGTAAAGCCCCACTTCAGGGCGACTTCGCTGACCGGAAGCATGTTCTCCGGTCGCGACAGCTCATCGTGGATTGCCTCGAGGCGAATTTGCCGCAGGTAGGCGACCGGCGTCGTGTCGTGGATCTTGCGGAAACCCAGTTGCAGCAGCCGGCTGCTGACGCCGACCGTCGCGGCAATGTCAGATACCGTCAGCGGCAGATGAGGATTGGCGCGCATATATTCGACCGCCTGCCGGATGTAGCGCGGCGGCGTGTCCAGCGGGTGGCGGTTCAGGCGGTCGGTCAGCCGGTGGGGAACATTCTCGAGGATCAGCTGTATCGCAGCCTCGGACAGCAGCGCGCTGGCCTTCGGGGAGCGCGCCAGGGTTCCGTCGTACAAACCGGTCGCGCTCGTGCGAACCAGTTGAAGAAGCGTTTGCCCGGCTCCGGTGGACACGTCGACGATCGGCGTCAAATTGAGATCTTCGAGCGCTGCGCTCCCGAAAGTCGCAGACAGCACCTTTGTGACGATGCCCGTATGCAGCGTCAGCGTGACGCTTGAGTATCTTCGGTCGACTACTTCGACGCGCTGCGCCTGCATCGTCGGGAGGGGGACGATGGCGATCTCGGACGGGGTTCGCTCGATGCTCTTTCCTGCAATCAGCGTCTCGGCCTTGCCGACATTCAACAGGCCTATTGCGAGCTCTCCGGCGGAGTCCTCGTAGGAGTAGCGCCAATCCCAGCCTGCGGAAAGGTCCGCCCGCACGACGTCGATTTCCGCTCCAATTGCGATATCGGCATGCCAGCGAAACGATTCGTCAGACTGCGGCGAGGAGTGGGCACTGATCCCGTGCGGTCTGAGCATTTCGAGGAGATCTTCAAACGAAGACCCCGATCGTGTGGGGGGTGCAGCGAGTACGTCTTCGACCATTAATCCCAACCAGTTGCTGTGCGCGACATGACCCGATCCATCCGGACCGCGGTCCATCATTCAGGACGCCTGCCACACGCACAACCCGCACGATCACAATAGCACAGCCTTGGGGAATACAGCTCGCGTTCTCTTTTTCTTCTCCCTCAATATCCAATTGCCGAACGGAATATCCAGCACGCGAACATCGAGCCGCGAAAGGTAAGATTTGATCCAATTCCTCGCCTCGATTGACGGCGATGCCGCACCGACCATCGCCCGCCGCGCCTTCGCTGCGGTGCTGATGTTCTGAAGCTCCAGCGAGCGTGACGTGTGAGTGATCACTAGCCGAAATCCGAACGCGCCCATCCGGAATGCGATGGCATCCATGGACTCGTAGCCCATTTGGCCTACATCGTCCCGACCAACTCAAACGGGTTATGAAAGCATGCTTACAAGGATTACTTGCGTATTCGCGCTTACGGTTGTTTCGTCCATACCTGCGCTGGCCGATAGCTGCGCAGATCACGTCCAGAGCACCGGCGTTCCGATGGTATCGGGCATGACGCACAAGACCTGGATGACCTTCCCGTCGGTCAATCCCGGTGTCGCCCTCGACAAGGTGTCGCGCGCCGTTCTGGCGGAGGGCTTTGTCGGTGTGAACGTCGACAAGAAGCTCGGCACGGTGACCACCCAGCAGGAGACCACCGGATCCGGCCGGCCCCAAACCTTGCAAGTCGTCGTCCGCAAGGACGGCAAAGGCAGCCGCGTCGATGCGAGCTTCATCTTGCCGCCGGGACAGCTAGCTCCAGGCGTCGGCGATAATCTCTGCCGCGTCGTGAACGCAGCCGGCCAGTGAACTCCGCCCATCCGTGAAGCTAGGCTGACGCGCGAATCGTAACCGGCCGCGCGTGCAAGGGTGTCGTCCGGTCCCGCACCGGACGAACCATCCATGTTGAGGGAATTGGGACGCCGGTGCCGGCCTGCGCCCACAGCAATGAAGCAGGAGATATGATGCGTAGGGCTCGCTTTCTGAAAGTCGCTTTGACGGCCACCACCGGCGTTATGATGTTGTCCGCCTCCGCGATCTCGGCTCCGCTGCAGCACGGCGCCGGTGTTGCGGCCGCGGTGCCGCCAGCGGCCGAGCAGGTCTGGTGCCGTTACGGGAATTGCTACGACAATGGCGGTGGTGCGGCCGTCGGCGGACTGGTCGGTGGCCTCATCGGCGGCGTCATCGCGGCCGGTGCAGCCAATGCCGCCGCGCAGCAGGAAGCTGCTGCGGCCCAGCAGCACGCGGCGTCTTGCGCGCAGCGCTATCGCTCGTACGACGCCGGATCGAATACCTTCCAGGCAAAGGACGGCCGGCGCTATCCCTGTCAGTAAGTGTTGAAGCTTTAGTCGCGACCATATTGCGTTCGGGCTGCGGTGTGGCACCGCAGCCCGTTTTATTTGTCGGGATCGCCACAAAACAAGCCGTGCGGAGTCAATCCGCCGAGAAGCCGAACGGCACGCTCGAGGTTCTGAAATCGTCGGGCAGAATCTCGCGCCCGATCGGGGGCGCCGACCGCGCCGCGCATCGCGGGCGATGGCAGACCCGGCAGGCGACGCCGATCGGGGTCGGCTCGTCCGCGTTCGGTCCCCGTCCATCGCGGGTGTAGATCAACTGGCTCGCATGCTCGGCGGCGCAGCCGATCGCGATCGCACGCTCGACCCGGATGGCGCCGAACGCGCCGCCGCCGGCGGTCACGGTGCGGGCGATCGAGAAGAATCGCTGACCGTCCGGCAATTCCAGCCATTGCGTGACGATCTGGCGCGGCGTCTTGAAGATATCGTGGACCGACCACAGCGGGCAGGCGCCGCCGTGCTTCGCGAACGGAAATCCGGCGCCATCGAGCAGCTTGGAGACGTTGCCGGCGGGATCGACGCGGATCAGGAAGAACGGCACCTTCTCGAGACCCGGCCGCTGCAAGGTGGTGACGCGGTGCGCGGTCTGCTCGAAGCTGGTGCCGAATTGACGCGCCAGCGCCTCCAGATCGTAGCGCCGCGTCTCGACCGCTTTCGCAAACACCGAGTAGGGCATGATGAGCGCGGCCGCAGCGTAGGCTGCGAGTGCGCGGCGCGCCAGCAATTCGGCGCTCTTGCTGCTGAACTTGCCGTCTTCCACCGCCGCGCTGATCTCGCCTTCGAGTTCCAGATAAGCGAGTTGCTTGGCGAGTTGGAAATTGAGGCCTGCGGTATCGAGCGAGTCCTCGAGCAGCAATTGCCGGCGATGCAGGTCGAGCCGCCTGACCGAACCGAGCATGACGTTCGGCGGCAGGTAGCGGACCTGGAGCTTGTGACGCTCGCGAAGCCGCTCGATGAACCCGGCTGGTCCGGCCGGTTCATGGACGAGACGCTCGGCGGCATCGTCGAGATTGGCGAAATTGTTGCGGCGCGCGGCGAGGAAGCGCCGGACTTCCGCAACGGGATCGTTGGCATCGAAATTCTCGCCCGGCAGCAAGGCCGCACCTGCCAGGTCGGGCGCGCGCCGCTCCGCCAGCGCCAGCTGCTCTTCGCGATAGGCGGTGTAGAGGCGCAGGAACGCCTCGGTCATTCCGGGATAGCTCACCGCGAGGTCGCTGACCTCGAGCGCGGGGATATCGATGTCGGCAAACATCGGTTCCTTCAGGACCGACTGCATCCGCGCGGTGTGATCGGCACCGCCGTCGCCGGCGAGATCGGCCAGATCGATCTTGTAGGTGCGGGCGAGGCGCAGCAGCATGTCCGCCGTCACCGGACGCTGGTTGCGTTCCAGCAGCGCGACATAGGGGGCGGAGATTTCGAGATCGGCGGCCATATCCGCCTGGGTCAGCCCGAGGTCGCGCCGTAGCCGGCGCAGCCGCGGGCCCATGAAAACCGAACGGGCGGTTGAGGTGACCATCGCCTAATCCATGTAAAATTCTTACAACAATACAACGGTTTCTTGTAAGTTATGACAAGTTTTCCGCGCCAGGTCTAGCTCCCGACGGCGCCGCGGGTCACAAACGGTGCAGTTATTTCGTCACCGAAGGGATCACGGACATGAACTTCCAACCGCGCGGGATCAGCGACCGGGCCATCCAGGGACCGGCTTCGTATCAGAGCGAGATCGAGGCGGCCGAGGCGCTCCTCAAGACCAAGGATACCTGGAACGGCGTCACCGCCGAAGCCGTGGCGCGCATGCGCCTGCAGAACCGCTTCAAGACTGGTCTGGATATCGCCCGCTACACGGCTGCGCTGATGCGCGCCGACATGGCCGCCTACGACGCCGACAGCACCAAGTACACCCAGTCGCTCGGCTGCTGGCACGGCTTCATCGCCCAGCAGAAGCTGATCTCGGTCAAGAAGCACTTCGGCAATACCGACCGCCGCTACCTGTATCTGTCGGGCTGGATGATCGCGGCGCTGCGCTCCGAGTTCGGCCCGCTGCCGGATCAGTCGATGCACGAGAAGACCTCGGTGCCGGCCCTGATCGAAGAGCTCTACACCTTCCTGCGTCAGGCGGATTCGCGTGAGCTCAACGACATCTTCCGCGCGCTCGATGCGGCGCGCAAGGAAGGCGACAAGGCCAAGGAAAAGGCGCTGATCGAGAAGATCGACAACTTCCAGACCCACGTCGTGCCCGTGATCGCCGACATCGACGCCGGCTTCGGCAACGCGGAAGCGACCTATCTGCTCGCCAAGAAGATGATCGAGGCGGGCGCCTGCGCCCTGCAGATCGAGAACCAGGTCTCCGACGAGAAGCAGTGCGGCCACCAGGACGGCAAGGTCACTGTGCCGCATGAGGTGTTCATCGCGAAGATCCGCGCCTGCCGCCATGCGTTCCTCGAGCTCGGCGTCGAGGACGGCATCATCGTCACCCGCACCGACTCGCTCGGCGCAGGTCTCACGCAGCAGATCGCCGTCAGCCACAAGCCCGGCGACATCGGCGACCAGTACAACAGCTTCCTCGATTGCGAGGAAGTGACGGCGGCCAATGCACGCAACGGCGACGTCATCATCAACCAGAACGGCAAGATGATGCGTCCGAAGCGGCTGCCCAGCAATCTCTACCAATTCCGTCCCGGCACCGGTGCGGACCGCTGCGTGCTCGACTGCATCACCTCGCTGCAGAACGGCGCCGACCTGTTGTGGATCGAGACCGAGAAGCCGCATATCGAGCAGATCGCCTCGATGGTCGATCGCATCCGCAAGGTCATTCCGAACGCCAAGCTCGCCTACAACAACTCGCCGTCCTTCAACTGGACCCTCAACTTCCGTTGGCAGGTCTACGACGCGATGAAGGAAGCGGGTCAGGATGTCAGCAAGTACAACCGCGCCGAGCTGATGAAGGCGGAGTACGACGACACGCCGCTGGCGAAGGAAGCCGACGAGCGGATCCGCACCTTCCAGGCGGACTCGGCCAAGCGCGCCGGCATCTTCCACCATCTGATCACGCTGCCGACCTATCACACGGCTGCGCTGTCGACCGACAATCTCGCGCGGGAATATTTCGGCGAGCAGGGCATGCTCGGATACGTCAAGAACGTGCAGCGCGCGGAGATCCGTCAGGGCATCGCCTGCGTCAAGCATCAGAACATGGCGGGATCCGACATCGGCGACGATCACAAGGAATACTTCGCCGGTGAAGCCGCCCTCAAGGCGGGCGGTGCCCACAACACGATGAACCAGTTCGGCTAACCGAACGGATCATTCCGATCCTCGGCTGGACAGGCTGGCTTGCGAGCAGCCACCTGTCCGCCGACTTGACGGGGCGATTTCGACCACTGGTCGAGATCGCCCCGCAACGTTTTGCAGAGCCGCTTAGTCGCGATCCGCGGCAGCATTCACCGCTGTCGTCCCTGCGAAAGCTATCAAGTCCGTTATCCTGAGGAGCGCGTAGCGCGTCTCGAAGGATCGACGGCCACCGGCCGCGCATCCTTCGAGGCTCGCCCAGCGGCGCAATCGCGCCGCAAGGCTCGCACCTCAGGATGACGGTCTAGGTCGGCAAGTCGGAGAAGTTCATTCCCCCGCAACGAGGTGGCCGACCGGCTGATGCGCGAGGCGGCGGTGCCTGCGGCGCGACAGATAGAGCAGCAGGCCAGTCACGGCGAACAGCGGCATCATCGCGGCCGCCAGCATGAAGGCGAGCTTGCCCGGCCAGCCCAGGATGGCGCCGCGGTGGATGTCGAGCACGCCTGCCAGCACGCGCTCGCCGAAGGTCTTGTCGGCGTAGCGATCCGAGGAGATGACGCGCCCGGTGACCGCATCGATGCGGAATTCGTCGCGCACGCTCTCGAGCGATGAATCCCGTGGCCATGACCGCACGCGCACCGCCGTGCCTGCGCCGGCCGGCAGGGTCAGCAATGCGCGTCCGTAATCGTTGTTCTCCTGCTGCAGGAACGCTGACCAGACGTGATCGAACACCAGCGGTTTTGCCTCGGCCTTCGCGTGCGCCCCGGCTTCAGCCTTGCCCTCTGCAGCGACCGTGCCGCGTGGTGATTTGGGTTGCACCGCTGCGGCCGTGGCCTGAGGCCGCGCGAACAGCCAGTTGGCGCCGGCCTTGTACCATTCGAACGAATACCACAGCCCAGTCAGCGTCATCACCAGATAGACCGGCAGCGCCCAGGTGCCGATCACGGCATGCAGCGAGCGGTGCAGGCCACGCCCGCGCAGGCCGACATTGGGCTTCAGCCACATCTTCACGCTGCGCGCGCGATGCGGCCAGCGCAGCACGAGGCCGGATATCAGCATCACGATCAGGCAGATTGCGGCCGACCCGGTGATCTTGCGGCCAACGCCATTGCCGTCGCCCGGCAGCAGCAGCCAGCGATGCAGCTTGCGGACGGTGGCGAAGAAGTCCTCAGCCCGCGGCGAACCGAGCACATGTCCGTTGTAGGGATCGACATAGACCGAAGACGGCCGCGCGCCGCCATCGCTGCGGGCAAAGCGGATACGCGCCGCGGCCGACGGATCGCTGGACATGGTGACGGCCGAGACCTTGCCGAAGTCGCCGGCCGCCTGAAGCCGCGCGACCAGTTCGTCCGGCGTCAGCCGCCGGGCGGCGCTGGCGTCGACATGCATCATGTGGCTGTTCAGGCTGGCCTCGATCTCATCCTCAAAGGCCATGGTCGCGCCGGTGAGCCCGACCACGGCCCAGAGCAGGGCCAGCACGAGGCCAACGACGGAATGGACCTGCAACAGCGCGGCCTTGATCGGGCGTCGGAGGTCACTCATCGAATCCGACCTTTCGGATCAGGGCGATCGCGGCCGCTTGATGCGCGGCGATCTCGTCGACAGGCAGTGCATCGGCAGGGAACGATCCGATCCCCTCGACGATGGGCGGCAGCTTTGCGGTCGCAAGGACGGGATATTCCAGCTCGGCAGCGGCAAAGATCGCCTGTGCTTCGGCCGTGACGAGGAATTCGAGGAAGGCGCGCGCGGCGGCCGGATGCGGTGCATGCCGGGCGATCGCTGCGCCGGTCAGGTTGACGTGGCTGCCGCCGTCCGTGAATGCGGTCGGCACCGCCCTCACGGCGTCCGCCCACACGCGCCACTCATTGCCTTCCCGGCCGTCGCGCAGCTGGGCCAGCGCGACCGTGTTGCCGACGCCGATGGCGCAGCGACCTTCGGCGATATCGCGGACCACGTCGTTGTCCTTGCCGGCCGGTTTGCGCGCGAGATTGGCCTTCAGCCCGGCGAGCCAGGTCTCCGTTGCGTCCGTCCCGTGATGCGCAAGATAGGCTGCGACCAGCGCGACATTGTTCTGGTGCGCGGCCGGCCGCATGCACAATTTGCCGCGCCATTTGGCATCGGCGAGGTCCTCATAGGTGAAGGCGGCGAGGGGATCGTCCTTGCGCGCGAACACCACGCGCGGACGGATGGCGAGCGCAATCCATTCGCCGTCCTTGCCGCGCAGGTTCGCCGGCACCGCCCGATCAAGCGTAGGCGATGCAAGCGCCTGCGTCAGCCCGCGCGTCGCCAGTTGCGTCGTCTTGTCGAGACCGATGCTAAGCAGCACATCCGCCGGCGAATTGTCGCCTTCCGAAGTCAGGCGGTTGACCAGGCTGTCTTCGATGAAGACGGTCTTGACCTTGGTGCCGCGCGCGGCCGTGAAGGCCGCGATGACAGGCGCGACCAGATGGGCTTCCCGGGTCGAATAAAGCGTGAGCTCGTCGGCGCGGACGCTGGTGGCGAGCGCGGTCGTGGCCAGGATGGCGAGCAGTCCGATCGCTATCCGACCTGCGCGCATGCTAGAATTTCACCGTCGCCGAGAGCGAGAAGCGCCGCGCGTCGCCCATCGCCACGGCCAGATTGCTGACGGCAGAAGGATAGTAGACGGTGTCGAACAGGTTCTTGACATTGAACTGGTACATCACCGGGAAGCTCTGGACCTTGGTCTCGTAGGTCGCAAACGCATCCGCGACGGTGTAGGCCGGCAGCACGAAGCTGTTCGCGGCATCGCCGGGCCGGTCGCCGACATAGCGCGCACCGCCGCCGAGACGCAGCCGGCCGGGCAGGGTGGTGCCGAAATCGTAGACCAGATAGAGCGAGGCGGTGTTGAGCGCGACGTTCTGCAAGGCGTTGCCGGCGAGCGTCGGATCGTCGGTGACGCGTGCATCGGTGTACGCGTAGCTGCCGATCATGCTCCAGCTATCGGTCAGCCTGCCGGTGACGTCGAGCTCGACGCCGCGCGAGCGAACCTTGCCGGCGGTGCGGTACTCGACGATGCCGGTCGAGGCGTTGAGCTGCGAGACCAGCACGTTCTTCTTGTCGATGTCGTAGAGCGCAAGCGTGCCGGAGATCCGCTTGTTGACGTCGAACTTGACGCCGGTCTCCCACTGGGTGCCCTGTTCGGGCGCGATGTTGGAGCCGATCACGACACCGCCGGTGAGCGGCGCGATGGTCGAGGTCGGCTTCAGCGACTGCGTGAAGCTCGCATATAGCGAGACCTCGTCGGTGAGCTTGAGGATCGCGCCGCCGAGCGGCAGCACCTTGTCCGCCGACACGTTGGTGTTGGTGATGAAGGGCCGGCCCCTGCCGGCGATCTGGTCGTAGTCCATGTAGCGCACGCCGCCGACCAGCGCGAAGCGTTCGGTCAGATGCAGCGTGTCCTGGAAGAACAGCGACCACTGGCCGAGCTTGTCGGTCTGGGCGCTGTCGCTGGCGGAGACCGTGGTGCCCGGCGAGATCAGGCCGTAGACCGGGTTGTAGAAGTTGAAGCTCGGCGTCGCCTGTCGGATCAGATTGTCGCGATAGATCGTGCGGTATTGGCCGTCGCCGCCGAACAGCACCTCGTGGCGGAAGCCGCCGAGCCAGACATTGCCCTGCAGATAGGAGGTGCCGTAGCTGGCATTGCTCAGCGAGCCCTGCGTGCCGTCATTGCTGCGGGTCTCGACGCCGGTCCTGGCGTTGATGCCGGTGATGCGGAGCTGGTTGGCGCTGAAGCTCTCGGAGTTGTAGCTGTAGGCCGCGAACAGCTTCCAGTCCTGGTTCAGGCGGTGCTCGACCGAGGCCTGCATCAGGTCGGAGGTTCCCCACATGTTGTTGAAGGGCTCGTCGAGCCGGCGCGTCGCGGGAATCGCAAGCGGTGCATTGTTGACGAACGCGGTGCCGCGGTCGAACGGCGTGATGAATTCGCGGTGCTCATAGTTGAGCTGCACGGTGGTGTTGTCGCCATACCAGGCCAGCGACGGCGCCACCAGCATCTCGCGATGCCGTCCGAAATTGCGCCAATAGTCCTCGCTGACGCCATAGCCGATGAAGCGATAGGCGAGGCCGCCATCGCCGATCGGGCCGGTGATGTCGACCGTGCCGTCGGCGCCGTTTTTGTTGTTGGCGTAGGTCGAGCCGAGCAGCGTCACCGAGCCGTGCTGGTAGAGTTCGGGGCGCTTGCTGATCGTGTTGACGATGCCGCCGGGATCCATGATGCCGTAGAGCAGCGACGCTGGACCCTTCAAGACCTCGACGCTTTCGACCGCCGCATTGAGGCTGCGGCCCTGCACCAACGGCATGCCGTTGCGCATGATCGAGCCGTCGCGGTTGTCGCCGAAGCCGCGCCGCATCACGGCGTCCTGGGTGCCGGCCAGCGTGTTGCCCTGGGTGACGCCGCTGACATTGGCCAGCGCATCATCGAGATTGCGCGGCAGCTGATCCTTCAACACCTGCTCGGGCACGACGTTGACGGTTTGCGCGGTGTCGAGCGGCGAGGCGCCGCTGCGCAGCGTGGTCGAACTCGGCATCGCGCGGTAGTGCAGCTTGGCTTCATTCAGCACCGCGGCGGCTGCCGCCGCGCGCTGCGAGGGGGTCGGTGCTGTTGGTTGGGCGTTGCGGGCGCGCTGCCGTGCCGCGGCGGCCGCCTGCGTTCGCTGCGCCGACCGCGCCGAACTGGCTGCCGGCTTGCGCTTCTGGGTCGGCTGCTCCACCGTGACCGGCGGCAACGGCACGCTCGATTGGGCGCCTGCCGGGGTCGCCGCGGAGGAGACGTCGGCGAGCAGGAATGCTGCACCGATCAGCACGTGGGTGCGGCCCTTGTCGGCGGCATTTCGACGGTCGCCGACAACCCGGCGATCAGCATTCACAGGCACTCTTGGACTTCCGATTCACGCGAACTCATTCACGCCGCGCCTCTAGCAGTCGGCGCGCGCGAAAAGAACCGGAGCAGACTTGAATCCCTCTAACCGCGGTGGATTTGAATCGTTCTAAGACGCCGCAAGACTCGCGCGTGCGCGAGCCCTGCACCTCATGACTTGGTTGTCGCGATGACTTGGTTGTCGCGTCAGCGCGTCAATTGGTCGCGCGATTGTGGCGAGAGACGACAGTCGTCGTCCTGTCACGCCTCGAGCGTAGTGTAGCCCGTGTGGCGCGATGCGCCTTACGACAATGTCAGGCTGACAGGCGCCTTGCCGACCATTCCCGTGCTGACGCCGTCGCGGGCCATCGATTCGATCTCGCCCCAGTTCTCGCGAAAGATTCGCGCCGCCTCGTTGGCGCTCTCGGCCTGGATCGTCAGGCTGCACGCGCGTCGCGTGCCATTGCTGGCAAGCTGAAAGTAAAGGACATAGCCGGATGAGTCCGCGTTCCGCGCGGCCAACGGTGCCTGCTGCATGTAGGTTTTCCCCAAGTGTTCTTGTTGCGCCACCGGTAGTCAGCATTGGGCCGGGATGCGGCACAGTCGTGGTCGCGATCGAACCAAGCTGAACGTTTGTTCATTTTGTTCGCCGGTGTTGCCGGGATTCAACAGGCGATGGAACCGGCGATGCGCACGGTTGCAACTCAGCCGCGATCACGCCGCCGCGGCTTCAACTCTGGCGGCGTCGCTCACGCATCACCATCACGACGCGCCATCAGGTTCCCTCGATCGATGACAGCCACGGTCCGATCGCTGACACCGCGACCGTGATCGCACGCCCGTTGCCATTTGTGATCTTGCGATCATACCGAAATCGATCTCGCAGCCGGCGAGCGCGACGACGCCTCCGTGGACGGCGCAGATCGCGGCGACCGGCCAGGGGGATTGTCCCTCCGCGCTGGACCGGCGGTTGTGCGCCGTTCGTAAAGCCGCTTGCCGGCCCATGGCGTCCGTGCTATTAGTCGAACGACCGTTCGGACTATTATTAGTGACCGATAAGGCACCGCGGCAAGCGGCTGGCGAGGGAGACGGAGCGATGAACATGATGACCGGCGTCTCGCCATGGGAACGGCTGATCCGGCCCGACCGGGTGCACGGCTCGCTCTATACCGATCCCGAGATCTTCGAGGCCGAGCTGAAGAACATCTGGTACCGGACCTGGGTCTATGTCGGGCACGAGAGCGAAGTCCCTGATGCCAACGACTACGTCGTCAAGTCGATCGGCCCACAATCCGTGATCATGACCCGCGACGAGCAGGGCAAGGTCAATCTGCTGCTCAATCGCTGCTCGCATCGCGGCAACCAGGTCTGCTCGTTTGAGCGCGGCAATGCGCGCTCGTTCACCTGTCCGTTCCACTCCTGGACGTTCGCCAATGACGGCCGCCTGGTCGGCTACGCCTTCCCGGACGGCTACGAGGGCCAGGACAAGGCGCAGCTTGCGCTTGGGCGGGTGACTCGCGTCGAGTCCTATCGTGGCTTCGTGTTCGGCTCGTTCGCGGCCGAGGGGCCGACCCTGAAGGAGCATCTCGGCGGCGCCGCCGAGACCATCGATCGCCTGGTGCGGACTTCGCCGGAGGGCGAGGTCGAGATCACGGCGGGCTTCCTCAAGCATCGCGTCAAGGCGAACTGGAAGTTCATCCTGGAGAACGAGTGCGATGGCTATCACCCGGCCTTCGTGCACACCTCGATTTTCGGCGTCGCTGACAGCATGATCGGCAAGCTCTACGGCGGCGCCTCGACCGCACTGACCCGCGATTACGGCAACGGCCATACCGAGATCGACCTGCGGCCCGAGTTCCGCAAGCGCGATGCCCCGATGAGCTGGTTCGGCACCAGCGAGGAGCGGCTACCTGACTACACCGCGCGGATGAAGGCGGCTTACGGCGACAGCGCGGCGCGCCAGATCATGATCGACGGCACGCCGCATGTGATGATCTTCCCGAACCTGTTTATCGCCGAGATCCAGATGTTCGTGATCCAGCCGCTTGGCGTCGACGACAGCGTGCAGCATGTCACCGCGCTGCAGTTCAAGGGCGCGCCGGATCTGAACCGAAGGCTGCGCCAGCAGACCATGGGCTCGGTCGGCCCGGCCGGCTTCCTGCTCGCGGATGATTCCGAGATGTACGAGCGCTGCCATCGCGGCGTGCTGGCGCGCAATCCGGAATGGATCTTCCTCGGCCGCGGCGAGAAGCGGGAACGGCAGGACGAGCACGGCTTCACCGTCGGCCACGTCACCGACGAGGTGCCGTCGCGCGGCATCTGGACACACTATCGCAAGCTGATGGAGCCCAACTGATGCTGTCGCGCGAGAGCAGCGCCACGTTGATGAGCGCCATCACCGCCTTCCTCTTCCGCGAGGCGCGGTTGCAGGACGAGCATCAATACGAGGCCTGGGAAAGGCTCTGGACCGATGACGGCGTCTATTGGGTGCCGGCCAACGGCGCCGACATCGACCCGGAGCGGCAGATGTCGATCATCTACGACAACCGCTCGCGGATCGCGCTGCGCGTCCGCCAGCTGATGACCGGCAAGCACTTCACCCAGACGCCGCAATCGAATTTGCGCCGGCTGATCTCCAACATCGAACTGATGGACGAGCAGCCTGACGACGGCGACATCGCGGTCGCCAGCAACAGTCTCATTTTCGAGTCGAGCCTGCGCGACGACACGCTGTGGGCGGCGCGCAATGAATACCGGCTGCGTCATGTCGATGGCGAATTGCGGATGGCCAGCAAGAAGGTCGTCCTCGTCAACAACGACAAGGCGATCTACACGCTGTCATTCCTGGTTTAGGGAAGGTCTCGCCATGATCGACAAGGGCCCCGTCCTGCTCGACATCACCGACGGCATCGCGCGATTGCGGCTCAACCGTCCCGATGCGGCCAACGGCATGAGCGCTGAATTGCTCAGCGCACTCTGCGACGCCATCATGGTCTGCCACGGCCATCCGGATCTGCGGGTGGTGCTGCTGAGCGGCGAGGGCGCCAACTTCTGCGCCGGGGGCGATGTCCGTGCCTTTGCTTCCAAGGGCGAGAAGCTGCCGGACTATATCCGCCAGGCCACCGCCTATCTGCAGAATGCGGTGACCGGCTTGCTGCGGCTGGAGGCGCCGGTCATCGCTTCGGTGCAGGGCTTTGCGGCGGGCGGCGGCGGCTTCGGCCTGGTCTGCGCCGCCGACATCGTGATCGCAGCCGAGTCGGCAAAATTCCTCGCTGGTGCGACCCGCGTGGCGATGGCGCCGGATGCCGGCGTCTCCGTCACGCTGTCGCGGCTGGTCGGCTTGCGGCGGGCGATGTCGATCCTGCTGACCAATCCGGTGATCCCGGCGGCGGAAGCGTTGCAGATGGGCATCGTCACCAAGGTCGTGCCCGATGCCGAGCTCGCCGATGCGTCGCTGGCATTGGCGTGCGAGCTCGCGGCCGGCGCGCCGAAGGCGCTGGCGGCGACCAAGCGGCTGGTCTGGGCCGGCACCGGCACCAGCATCGAGCAATGCCTGTCGGAAGAGGCGCGCACCGTCGCCGAGCTCTCGGGGATGGCCGACGCGCGCGAAGGGCTCGCCGCCGTGATCGAGCGGCGCAAGCCGGTCTTCACGGGGCGCTGAAATGGCGACCCTGCCATTCGGGCGCCTCGATGGCCGCCGTGCCTTCGTCTCCGGCGGTGCGCGCGGCATTGGCGCCGCGATCGTGCGCAGCTTTGCCGGGGCCGGCGCCAGGGTCGTGATCGCCGATCTCGATGTCGCCGCGGCGTCCGAGCTTGCGCGCGAGACCGGCGCTGTCGTCGCCGGGCTCGACGTCAGCGATGCCACCGCGGTGCAGTCCGTGATGGTGCAAGATGGTCCGTTCGACATTGTCGTCAACAATGCCGGTGTCGATCAGCACGCCTTCTTCACCGAGACGACGGCGGAGGATTGGACCCGGCTGATCGCCGTCAATCTCACCTCGGTGCTGGCCTGCACCCACGCCGCGCTGCCGGCGATGCAAGCGGCCCGCTTCGGCCGCATCATCAACATCACCTCGGAGGCGGCACGCCTCGGCTCCAAAGGCGGGGCGGTCTATTCCGCGGCCAAGGGCGGCGTGATCTCCTTTACCCGGAGCATCGCGCGGGAGAACGCGCGCTTTTGCATCACCGCGAACGCGATCGCGCCGGGACCGATCCGCACCCCGATGCTGGAGCAGGCGGTCGCGAAGGGCGGCGACAGGATATTGCAGGCGATGACCGGCGCGACGCTGCTTGGCCGGCTCGGCGAACCGGAGGAGGTCGCGGCGGCCGCGCTGTTCCTCGCCTCCGATCAGGCGGCCTATATCACCGGTGAGACGCTCGGCGTGTCCGGCGGCATGGGCATCGGCGGCTGAGATGGCGGACGCGAGCGACGATATCGCCCTCACGCCGGTCGATCGTGCCATCGCGCGCCTGCGGGCGATCTATCGCGGTTGGACCCGCGAGACATCGGCGGCGCAGATGCGCAGCGATTGGGACAATGCTTTTCCTGGCTGCACGGTGCCGGTGACGTGCCGGCCGGTCTCCGACGGCGTCGACGGAGAATGGCTCGTGCCATCGGATGCGCCGCGCGAAAAAGCGATCCTCTATTTCCACGGCGGCGGCTTTCGCATCGGCTCGGTCGCCTCGCACCGTGATCTGGCTGCGCGGATTGCCGATGCATCCGGCTGCCGCGTGCTTTCGATCAATTATCGGCTGGCGCCGGAGCACCGCTTTCCGGCGGCGCCGGACGATGCGCTGATTGCCTATCAATATCTGCGCGACCAGGGACTGCGTCCGGCGGATATCGCCTTCGCCGGCGACTCTGCCGGCGGCAATCTCGTGCTCAGCGCGATGTTGGCGGCGCGCGATCGCGGCCTGCCGCTCCCCGTCGCCGGCGCGCTGATGTCACCGTGGACCGACCTTACTGCTGGCGGCGCGAGCTACCAGAGCCGGGCCAGGGCCGATCCGATCCACCAGCGCGCGATGATCCTGGCGCTGGCGAAGAATTATCTCGGCAGGGATGCCGATGCCCGTGATCCGCTGGCCTCGCCGCTCTATGCCGATCTCGCTGGGCTGCCGCCGCTGCTGGTGCAGGTCGGCGACCGCGAAACCGTGCGCGATGACTCGATGGAATTGGCGGCAAAGGCGAAAGCCGCCGGCGTCGACGTCGAGCTACAGGTCTGGGACGGCATGATCCATGTGTTCCAGATGTTCCCGGAAATTCCGCAGGCTGGGGAGGCGATCGCATCTCTCGCGAATTTTCTGCGCAAGCATCTTCACATCGGCCATCAGAGGGCGCCACAATGAACGTCATGACCTCGGATCCGCGCCAGCTCTCAGAGATCGAATTCCATTTCCCGGAGCAGCCCAACCTGCCCGAAGAGCTGCGCATGCTGCGCGAGCAGGTCCGCCGCTTCGTCGAGAAGGAAGTGGTGCCGCATGCCGACGACTGGGAGCGCGACGGCAAGATCCCGCGCGAGATCTATCGCCGCATGGGCGCGCTCGGTTTCCTCGGCATGCGCCATGCAGCCGAATATGGCGGCACCGACATGGGGCCGCTGGCCTCGATGGTGTTCGCCGAAGAGCTCGGCCGCTCGAGCTTCGGCGGCTTCACCTCGTCGGTCCTCGTGCATACCGACATGTCGGCAGTGCACATCTCCTTGCGCGGCACGCCCGAACAGAAGCAGAAATATCTGCCGGCGATTATCCGCGGCGAGACGGTCTGCTCGATCGCGGTGACCGAGCCCGACGCCGGCTCCGACGTCGCAGGGCTGAAGACGCGGGCGCGGCGCGACGGCGATCATTGGGTGATCAACGGCGCAAAAATGTTCATCACCAACGCGGTCTATGGCGATCTCCTGATCGTTGCCGCGCGTACCGACCCGCACGCCAAGGGCAGCCGCGGCATCTCGCTGTTCATCGTCGAGCGCAATTTGCCGGGCATCACGGCAACCAAGCTCGACAAGCACGGCTGGCTCTGCTCGGACACCGCCGAGCTCGGCTTCCACGATGTGCGCGTGCCGGCGGAAAACCTGCTCGGCGAGGAGAACAAGGGCTTCTATGGCATCATGGAGACCTTCCAGAACGAGCGCATCTGCATCGGCGGGATCTGCGCCGGCGAATCCGCCAAAGCGATCGAGCTGACGACGAACTACGTCAAGACGCGGCAGGCGTTCGGCGGCCCGCTCTGGAACCAGCAGGGCGTGCGGCTGAAGCTCGCCCAGCTCGCCGCGAAGGCGGCCGCCGCGCGCGCATTGGCCTATCAGGCCGCCGAGCTCGCCGCCGCGGGGAAGGAATGTCTCCGCGAAGTGTCGATGGTCAAGGCGCTGTCGCCGGAGGTGCTGCACGAGGTCGTGCATGGCTGCCTGCAGCTGCACGGCGGCTCAGGATTCATGCGCGGCACCGCGATCGAGCGCATGGTGCGCGACGCCCGCGTGCTGACGATCGGCGGCGGCGCCACCGAGGTGATGCTGGAAGAGGTTGCCAAGCGGATGTGAGGGGGCTTTACCTCGCCCCGCTTGCGGCGAGAGGCCGGATCGCATCGTGAGATGCGATCCGGGTGAGGTGGGTACACCACCGGGAGCGGTGAGGTAGGTTTGCGGGAGCTGTTCACTGCACCGGCTTGAAGCTGAGCGTCGCCGCGTCGGCCTGCATGATCTGCAGCTTCTGGTTCGAGAAGCGGACGCCGGGGCCGAAGCTGATCGGTGCCATCACGCCGGTCTCGATGTTCTTGGTCTTCTCCAGTTCTGAGATGGTGCAGGCCCAGGTCGGTTGCTTGCCGCAACGTTCGATCGCCGCGATCAACACTTTCGCCGCGGCGTAGCCGGTCATGGTGTAGCGGTTGATGCCCTTGAACTCGGCCTCCGAGACCAGCGGCTTGGCTTTCTCCAGGAACGCCTTGCCGGCGGAGCCTGCGAACGGCTCGACATAGTCGACCGCATAGATGCCGTCGCCGGCCGGGCCCATCAGCTTCAGCACCGGCTCGATGCGTCCGGGCCAGAAGATGCCGGTCACCGGCTTGATGCTGAGCTTCTCGAGCTCCTTCATCATCGCGATGTTCTCGGCGATGATACCGCCGGCGAGGAACACCTCGGCGCCGGACTCCTTCAGCTGCAGCATGTCGGACGAGAAGTCCTGCTGGCCCTTCTTGTAGTTGCCGCTGTAGACCACGTTGAGCTTCTTGGCCTTGACCACGGAATCGAATCCGTCGCGCACCGTGATGCCGTAATCGTCGTCCTGCGTGATCAAACCCCATTTCTTGCCGGGGTTCTTGTCGGCGAGGAAGTTGACGAGGTGGATGATGCCTTCCTCGTAGGACTGCCCGACCACGAACACGTTCTTGCGCGGCGGCTCCCACAGGAATTTCACCGGCGCGACGTCGATCACGGTCGGGATGCCGGATTTCTCCAGCACCGGCATGACGGCGATCGATTGCCCCGAGCCGGAGATGCCGAGCATCGCAAACACCTTGTCGACGTCGATCACCTTCTTGACGCCCTGGATGGTGCGCGCGGTGACGTAGCCGTCATCTTCCAGCACATATTTGATCTTGCGGCCGTTGATGCCGCCGGCGGCGTTGGCTTCCGCGATCGCGATCTTGTGGCCGATCGAGGCGGCGACGCCAAGCAGCGCCGGCGGGCCGGTCAGCGGCTCGACGTCGCCGATCAGGATCTCGCTGTCGGTGATTCCGGGATCGGCGGCCGCCGCCGGACCGATGGTAAGACAGGCAGTGGTGAGCAGCAGCGCGGTCGCTGCCAGATATTTGATCATTGTCTCCTCCTCATGGTGTTTTCTTCTTTGTTAGTAGCGCAGCGGCCAGTGCACCCAGGTCCGCTTGATGTCGTGCCAGGCGCCGACCAGCCCCCTCGGCTGGAAGCGCAGGAACAGGATGATGACGAGGCCATAGAGCATGCTCTTCAGCTCCTGCGCCCCGGTCGTGAAGACAGCGTCCATCTGCGCGCTGAACAGGCTGAAGACGAGCCGTGTCGCCTCCGGAAGCAGCACGATCAGGATGGTGCCGAGCACGGCGCCGAGCGCCGAGCCGAGGCCGCCGACGATCAGGATCGCCAGCGCCTCGATCGAGAGCAGGAACGGAAAGCCCTCGACGCTGACGAAGGAGAGATAGATGCCGTAGAGCGCGCCGGCGATGCCGGTGATGAAGGCCGAGGTGACGAAGGCGAGCAGCTTGTAGGCGTGCAGGTTGATGCCCATGACGCGGGCCGCGGTGTCGTTGTCCCTGATCGCGACGAAGGCGCGGCCGACCCGGCTGCGGCGGATGTTGAGCGTGGCGAACAGCGTCAGCGCCGCGATCGCGAGGCAGAGATAGGTGAACGCGGCATCGCTCTCGAAGCTGATGCCGAAGATGTCGGGGCGCGGCACCTGGATGCCGCGCGCGCCGTTGGTGAGCCAGCGCATCTCCAGGATCACGGTGTTGATGATGAAGGAGAAGGCGAGCGTGGTGATCGCGAGATAGAGCCCCTTCAGCCGTAGCGACGGCGCGCCGACGATCAGGCTCGCCAGCGCCGGCACCGCGCCGGCGCCGAGGAAGCCGACCGGCGGCGGCAGGTGATATTTCGATACCAGCACCGCATAGGCATAGGCGCCGGTGACGAGGAACCCGACATGGCCGAGCGAGATCAGGCCGGTATAACCGGTCAGGATGTTGAGCCCGAGCGCGCCGGTCACCGTGATCAGGATGATCATCACGAACGACAGCGCGTAGGAGTTCAACACAAACGGCGCTGCGATCAGCGCCAGCAGCAGCACCGCCGACCACAGCCACACCGGCGGGGAATCGATCAGCGCGACCAGCTCGCCATAGCTCTGCTTGTAATCGCCCGTGCGCATCACACCCTCTCGATGTCGCGTTCGCCGAAGATGCCGAACGGGCGCACCATCAGCACCACGATGATCATGGCAAAGCCCGCGACCTCCTTCATGCCGGAGCCGAGATAGCCGCCCGCCAGGTTCTCGGTGATGCCGATCAGGAGGCCGCCGAGGCCGGAGCCGAGCACTGCGTCGAGCCCGCCCAGGATCGTGGCCGGAAACGCCTTCAGCCCGAGCTGGAACATCGCCGGCGACAGGTCGTAGGACAACGCGAAGAACACCCCGCCGATGCCGGCGATCACCGAGGAGGCGGCCCAGGCCAGCGCATGGACCTTCGTGGCGCTGATACCCATCAACAGCGCGGTGCGGTCATCGGCCGCGACCGCGCGCATCGCGACGCCGACCTTGCTGTAACGGAAGAAGGCCCAGATCGCGGCGAGCAGCAAAAGCAGCGTCGCGATCACGGCAATCTGCCCGGTGCGCACGCCGATGCCGCCGAGATGCACGATGCCGCGGCCCATTCCGAGCTCGAGGCCGTGCGGATAGGCGTCCCAGATGAAATTGATGGCCGAGCGCAGGATCACCGCGAGCCCGATCGTCACCATCACGGTCGCGAACACCGGCTCGCCCAGCATCGGCCGCATCACCAGCCGCTCGATGACGAGCCCGAGCACGACCGCGGCGAGGATCGCGCCGATCGCGACCACGACCACATTGCCGCTGACCGTGGTCGAGATGGTCCAGGCGATATAGGCCGTGATCATGGTCATCTCGCCCTGCGCGAAATTGACCAGCCCGGTCGACTTGTAGATCACCGCAAAGCCCATCGCGATCAGGCCGTAGATCGCACCGATCGCGAGCCCCGAGATCAGGAGCTGGATAAGGTACTGCATTCAGCCCTCCGCCCGGTAGATGATCGCGAGCTCGCGCGCGAACTTCTTCTCGATCATGGCGCGGCGCACCTTCTGCGTCGCGGTCAGCTCGCCATCGTCATGGTCGAGCTCCTTTTCGAGGATGGCGAAGCGCCTGATGTTCTCGACCCGGGCAAAGCGCTTGTTGGTTTCGTTGACGACGCGTTCGACCAGCTCGTGCACTTCAGCGAGCTGCGACAGCGACTTGTAGTTGGTGTAGGCCAGCGCCCGGTCGCGGGCCCAGCGGCCGACAGTGTCGTAATCGACCTGGATGATGGCGCCGAGATACTTCCTGGCCTCGCCGACCACGATCGCCTCCTTGATGAATTCGGAATCCTTCAGCGCATTCTCGATCTCGGATGGCGCGATGTTCTTGCCGCCGGCAGTGATGATGATCGCCTTCTTGCGGTCGACCACGGCGATCTCGCCATTGTCTGTTATCTCGACAATGTCGCCGGTGCGCAGCCAGCCGCCTTGTTCCAGCGACGCGGTGGAGGCCTTCTCGTCGAGGAAGTAGCCCTTGAAGACGCCGGGGTTGCGCAGCAGGATCTCGCCGTCGGGATCGAGCTTCCATTCGGTCTGCGGCAGCGGCACGCCGCAGCCGCCGATCCGGTGATGGCTCTCGGTTTGGATGAAGGCGACGCCGCCGCTCTCGGTGAGGCCATAGCCCTGCGACACCGGCCGGCCGATGATGTCGAAGAAGCGCAGCGTCTCCGGCGAGATCGAGGCGCCGGCGCAGAGCCGGTGCCGGCTATGCGCGAAGCCGAGATGGCGCTGCAAATTGCGGAACATGAGCACATAGAGCAGGCCATAGGCCAGGCGATCGAGCAGGTTCTCCTTGCCGGCCTGGCGGCGGTCGGACAGCACGCGGCCCCAGCCGAGGCAGGCCCTGGTGAAGCCCTGCCGCAGCCGGCCGCTCTCGCCGAGCCGGAACAGAAAGCCCTGCTGCAGCTTCTCGTAGATGCGCGGCACGCCGACAAAGAAAGTCGGCGCGATCTCGCGGATGTTGATCGCGACCGTGTCGATCGACTCGGCGAACGAGACGGTGCCGCCGAGCACCAGATGCGTCACCGTGCCGTAGCAGCGCTCGGCGACGTGGCACAGCGGCAGATAGCTCACCGCCTCGAACGGCTTGTCGGCGATCCCCACAGTTTTGGCGTAGGCGTAGGCCGCGTAGACCAGATTGCGGTGGGTCAGCATCGCGCCCTTCGGCGGGCCCGTCGTGCCCGAGGTGTAGACCAGGATGCAGACATCGTCGGGCGCGCCCTGGCTGATCAGCCGGTCGAGGGTCGCGTTGGCCTCCGGGTTCGCCTCGGCATAGGCCTTGCCGCGCGCGCACAATGCATCGAACGCCATCAGCTCGGACTGCCGATAGTGCCGCAGCCCCTTCATGTCGATGCAGACGATGGCCTCGAGGTCCGGCAGGCCGCCATTGTTGGCCATCGCATCCAGCACCTTGTCGGTCTGCTCCTGATCGCCGGTGACGACGACGCGTGCGCCGGAATGCTTGACGATGTATTGCAGCTCGACCCAGGGATTGGTCGGATAGATGCCGACCGCGACCGCGCCGATCATCTGGGCGCCGAGATCGGCGTAAAACCATTCCGGCGTGTTCTCGCCGGCGATGGCGACGCGGTCGCCCGGCTTGATGCCGAGCGAGAGCAGGCCGAACGCGACCGCACGCGCAGTCTCGTAATAGTGCCGCCAGGAATACGGGTTCCAGATGCCGTAATCCTTCTCGCGCAGCGCCAGCGCATCGCCATGCATCGCGGCGCGCTGCCGCAGCAATTGCGGGATGGTGATGGCGGCATCCGCAAGTGCGGCCTGAAGCGCATCGGCGCTTGTCGCCGCCGGGTTGCGCAACGTGCTCGCCTGCAGCGGCGGATGAGCGGTGCGGAGACTGTCCAGCGTCGACATCACGCGCCTGCCTTTGCCATGGCCTCGGCGCGCTGGCCGCCAAGATAGGCCTCCGCCACCGCCGGATCGCGCCTGATCTCGTCGGGCGTGCCTTCGGCGATCTTGCGGCCGAAATTCAGCACATGAATGCGGTCGGAAATGTCCATCACGATCCGCATCTCGTGCTCGATCATCACGACGGTGACGCCGAGCTCGTCGCGGATATCGAGCACGAAGCGGGCGATGTCCTCGGTCTCCTCCTGGTTCATCCCGGACACCATCTCGTCGAGCAGCAGCAGCTTCGGCTCGCACGCCAGCGCGCGGCCGAGCTCGACCCGCTTCTGCTGGCCGTAGGACAGCGTGCCGACCACGGCGTCCCTGATATGCTCGATCTCGAGGAATTCGACGATGTGCTCGACGCGCTGCCGCGCCGCGATCTCCTCGTTCCGGGTGCGGCCGAAGAAGACCACGGCGTCGAGCACGGTCGAGCGCAGATGGGTGTGGCGGCCGGTCAGGATGTTCTCGACCACGGTGCCGTGCTTGAACAGCGCCAGGTTCTGGAAAGTGCGGCCGATGCCGACGGCGGCGAACTTCCACGGCGAGATGGTCGCAAGGTCGATGCCGTCGAAGCTGATGCGACCGCCGCTCGGCCGCAGCACGCCCGAGATCATGTTGAACAGCGTGGTCTTGCCGGCGCCGTTGGGGCCGATCACGCTGCAGATCTCGCCCGGCGCGACCTCAAGGCTGACGTCGGCGACCGCCTGCAGGCCGCCGAAGCGTTTTGAAAGCTTGTCGACCGTGAGCAACGCGGTCACGACAGCCACCGCTTGCGACGCTTGTAGTGCTTGACGTCGCGCAGGCTCTTGCGGCCGCCGGAGGAGACGCCGAGGTAGAATTCCTGGACGTCCTCGTTGGCGGCGAGCTTCTTGGCCGTGCCGTCGAGCACGACGCGCCCGGTCTCCAGGATGTAGCCGTAGTCGGCGATGTCGAGCGCGCGCTGTGCGTTCTGCTCGACCAGCAGCACCGTCATCTTCAGCTCGTCGCGCAGGCGCACGATCACCTCATAGATCCGGTCGATGATCAGCGGCGCGAGGCCGAGCGACGGCTCGTCGAGCGCCAGCAACACGGGATCGGTCATCAGCGCGCGGCCGATCGCGAGCATCTGTTGCTCGCCGCCGGACATGTAGCCGGCGATCTGGTCGCGCCGTTCATGCAGCCGCGGAAACAGCGCGAACACCTTGTCGCGTCGCTCGCGCGCCTCGGCGCCGGTCCTGGTGTAGCCGCCCATTTGCAAATTCTCGTCGATGGTCAGCGCCGCGAACACGCGGCGGCCCTCCGGCACCTGCACGATGCCGCGGCGCACCAGCTCGTCCGGGGCGAGGCGATGCACCTCGTCATTGCGGAAGCGGATGCTGCCGTTCTCGATCACGCCTTCCTCGGTATAGAGGATGCCGGACATCGCCTTCAGCAGCGTCGACTTGCCGGCGCCGTTGGAGCCGAGCAGGGCGACGATGCTGCCTTCGCCCACCGCGATTGAGACGTCGCGGATCGCTTCGATCGCGTTGTCGTAGACGATCCGGACGTTGCGGAATTCGAGCAGGGCATCCTGCGCCGGCGCGGCCTGCGGCGTCGGATGCGGGATCGTGGTCGGCATCCTGCTCAGCCCCGGCCCGCCGCGCGGCGCGGCCGCGCAGCGAGGATCGCATCGGTGACGATCTTGGCGGTCTCGGCGCAAGCTTGCGTGCCGCCATTGCCGTATTGCTTCACCGCGTCGCCGACGCACCACAGGCCCGCGATGCCGGTCTCGCGCGGCAGGTCGTAACCGGCGCAGCTGCGTTGCGCCGGCCAGTCGTCGCGCATCACCCGGATCGACAGGATTTTTGCCTGGTCGAAATTGGCGAACTGCTCGCGCAGATCATCGAGCGCCAGCGCAACCTCGGCATCGCCATCGAAATCGCCGAGCGCGGGCACCGGCACCGCGTAGGCGACATAGAGATGCCAGCCGGGCGGCGCGAGTTCCGGACAGGTGGCGGAGAGGTTGGCCATATTGCACAGCCGGCGGGTCTTGCCGAAGGTGACGATGCCGGGGTGGTTGATCAGCGGCTCGCGGCTCGCGATATTGATGACGATATTGGCGGCCGGGCGAAGATCGCTCTTCACCTTGACGATATAGTCCGCCGGAAAAGCCTCACTGCCGGCGAGCGCGACGGTGGCCTTCGGCCCCGCATTGCTGATGACGAGATCGGTGTCGATCCGCATGTGCTCGCCGTTCCGAAGAACAGTGACGCCCTCGACGCGGCCATTGGACGTGTGGATCGCCGTCGCCGGCGTACCGAGCCAGATGTCGCCGTTGCGCCGGACGGCGCTGCCGAGGCTGTTCCAGACGCCGATCGTGCCCTGCGGGCAGAAGCCGAACTTCTTGAAGGCGCCCTTGCTGGTGAAATAGGTGAGGAAGGCGCGAGCCGGCAGCTCGGCGGCGTTGCAGGCGAAGATCGCCGCGCAGAGGTTGCGGAACAGCGCATGCACCGTAGCGTTGCTGGTGTAGCCCTTCAGCCAATCCTCGGTCGATTGCCGCCCGTCGGGCAGATTGCCGGAGCGCGCATCGGCGAATTTCTCCAGGATCCGCGAGGCCTGTTTTGTGAGCTGCCCGAGCAGCAGCGACCAGCCGCCGCGGCCGACGTCGATCACCTTGCCGTCGATGAAGAACGAGCTCGCGGGCTCCGGCGCGCGAATGTCGAGCGGTGCGCCGACGGTGTGGAAGGTCTCCTCGAACACGCCGCCGAACTCGATCGCGATCGCGCCGATATTGACCTTGAAGCCGTCGATCTCCTCGGTCGAGGCGCGGCCGCCGAGCCGGTCCTTGTCGTCGACAACCAGCGTATGCAGCCCGCCATGGGCGAGGCGCGCCGCCGCGCACAGCCCGCCGGCACCGGCTCCGATCACGACAGCATCGACCTTGTGAGCATCCACGCGCAGCCTCCCTCGATGCCGCCGGGTTGGTCCCGGCGTGCGCAATCCGCTTGCTTGACGGCAGGCACTCTAATATAATCCGACCGGTCGTTCAAATTATTTTTTGACGCAGGTCAATGGACCGGCGCCGCTTGATCGACGAGTTCTGGTGGATGGTGCCCGCAAAGGGGAGGAGGGCGCGCGGTGGCGGTAGTATAGAGAGACGGGTGCCGCCCGATTCCGGCGACGCCGATGGTGCACGAAAGAGACGGGTATGGCGCGGACGCGCTCGGAAAACTACGACGAGATCCAGCAGGGCATTCTCACCACCGCCTGCGGCCTGTTCGCGCGGCAGGGCTATATGCGCGCCTCGATCGCCGACCTTGCCGATGCCTGCAAGCTGTCGCGCGGCGCGCTGTATCACTATTTCGACTCGAAGGAAGCGATCCTGTTCGCGATCCTCGATGCGCATATCCGCGAGATGATCGCCGACGTCGATGCCGCGATGGCCGGCAAGGCGACGACGCTGGAGCAGTTCCGCGCCGCGATCCAGGCCATCGTCGCGCTCAATGCGCGCTCCAGCGACGAGCAGCGCGTGATCCTCAACGACCTCTCGTTCCTCGGCGAGACCGAGCAGGATGCGATCAAGGCGCTGGAGCGTCAGCTGGTCGACACCATCGCCGATCTTCTGGTCAGGCTCGACAAGGAAGGCAAGATCGTCAAGCGGACCAAGAAGATCTACAGCATGATGCTGTTCGGCATCCTGAACTTCAGCCACACCTGGTACGATCCGAAAGGCGGAATCGATCCGACCGAGTTCGCCGACATGGTGGTGGACCTGTTCCTGTACGGTTTCACCATGCCGGTGCCGGCAAAGGATTCCGCCCGCCCGCTGCGCCAGCGTGCGTAGGGCCATCACGGCGGAGCATCACTTCTCCAGGATGTGCACGTAACAGACAGCGCCGACACCGACCATATGCGCAAGCCCGGTCCGCGCGCCGCCATGCTGTCGTGGGCCGGCTTCGCCGCGGAGCTGCATCACGATCTCGCCGATCTGGCCGATCCCGGTCGGGCCGATCGGGTGTCCCATCGCAATCAGGCCGCCGGAGGGATTGATCGCGCATTGCCCGCCGATATCCAGCGCGCCCTCCTTCAGCATGCGAACGCCATGCCCTTCGGGGCAGAGGCCGATGCTCTCGATGTAGTGCAACTCCTCGACCGTGAAGGCGTCGTGCAGCTCGATGACGTCGAGATCCTTCGGCGTCAGCCTGGCCTGCGCCAGAGCGAGGTCGGCGGTCTCCTTGGTGAGCGCCGCGTCGAAACCTGCGCCGGGCGGATAGACCCGCTCGCTGCGGCCGACCGACGCCGTGGTGCGAATGGCGCGGCCGGCGTCGATGCCGAGCCTGCGAATGCCGTCCTCGGATGCGACGATCACGGCGGCGGCGCCTTCACCGATCGGCGTGCATTGCAGAGCCGTCAGCGATCCCGAGACCTTCTTGCCGCCGAGCACTTCATCGAGCGTGCGCTCCTGCTGCCGCTGCGCGTTGCGATTCTTCGCCCCGTTGCGGTGGTTCTTCACCGCGACCAGCGCGATGTCCTCGGCCGACGCATTGTGCCGGACCGCATATTCATTGGTCAGCAGCGCGAAGTGCGTGAACGGGACGATCGCGTCCTCGGCGAGGTGACCGATGCCGGTGTCCGAGCGCCGCACCGGATTGCGCTTGTCGACACCGACCGCCAGCGCAACGTCGGAGATGCCGCTTGCGACCTCGATGCAGGCATGGCGGAACGCGGTCGAGCCGGACGCCGACGCGTTCTCGACATGCATCAGCGGCGCGCCGGTCGCGCCGAGATGGCGCAGCATCGGCCGTCCCGACGCCATGCCGAGCAGCGCGGTCGCGACATAGCTCGATTCCACCGCGGGCCATTCGATCCGCGCATCATCGAGTGCGGCGCGGATCGCGGTGAGGCCGAGCTCCACATAGGGCGTCTCGCTCGGGTTCTGATAGCGGTGCCAGCCGATGCCGACGACGTAGACCGGGCGCAAATGATTGAGTGATCGTGCCATGGTGATCCTCCAAATCAGGATGCGGCGCTGAAGCGGAGATCGAGCACGGTCTCGCCGCTCTCGCTCTGCGTGGTCGGAACGAGCCTGCCGGTCACGCGCTGACCTTGCGCAACCGGTGCGCTGTCGTCGGCCAGCAGGGTGCGGATCACGGGCCCGTCGTCGAGCGCGACCTTGACGATGGTGAAGGGGGCCGGGCGGTTCTTGTCGGCGTGCAGGTGAACGGTCGCTTCCGCAAGCAACACTCCGTTGGTCGACAATTCGCAGGGCGTCAGCGCATCGCCATGGCTGCCGCAGCGCTCGCAGCCATAGGTCTGCATCGGGAAGAATACGTATCCGCAGCGGCAGCGGCCGCCCTTCAGGCGGGCTGTCGCGCCGCCGCATTCGCGTAGCTCCGCGGAATACAGGCCTGGTTTCAATAGCTTGCTCGGTTGCATGCATTTCCTCCAAGATATTTGTTGACTGACCAACAAACATCATTCTAGCTTGAATGCAAGCAAGAAGTCGCCGTGCGGCAAAGGGAGCGAAGCTGAATGGCACGAGCAGTTCGACGCGCGCAGGAGCCGCGAGATGACGCACCGGCGTCACGGCGCACGCAGGTCGAGCGCCGCGACGAAGCGGAGCGGCGGATCCTTGAAGCCGCCGCACTGATCGTCGCCGAGAACGGGCTCGACGCGATCACGCTCGCCGAGGCCGGTGAGCGCGCCGGCTATAGCCGCGGGCTGCCGTCACACTATTTCAAGACCAAGGCCGATCTGTTGTCGGCGCTCGCCACCTACGTGATCGAGTCGTTCATCACGACGCGCCGCGCCGCCGCGCCGGAATTGACCGGCTACGACGGCCTGATCGCGTCGTTCAAATATTACTTCCTGTTGCCGGCGCGGAATCCCGTGATGGGGCGCGCCTTTCACGTCGTGCTGGCGGCTGCGCTCACGGTGCCGCAGATCACGGCTACGGTTGCCAGGCTCAATCGCGAAACGCGCGGCGAAATTGCAGCCGGCCTCAGTGCGGGGATCGCGGCAGGCCGGCTGCGCGCCGACCTCGATCTGGAGACCGAGAGCGCACTGATCCTCGCCACGCTGCGCGGATCGATTGCGCAGTGGCTGGTCGATCCGGAGGGCGTCGATCTCGAGACAATGAGCGCGCGGTTCATCGCGGCGGTCGAAGGAAGGTTGGCGAAATGAGCATCCTGCCGAACAGCGTCGAATACTGGGCCGCCAATCGTCCCGACGATGCCGCCTTCATCGAGGGCGACCGCCGGATGACGTGGTCGGAGCTCAACGATGCGGCGAATCGTGTTGCACATGGCCTGGCGGCCCGGGGCGTGGTCGCCGGCGACATCGTGGTGCTGCGGACCCAGATCCGGATCGAATGGCCGGTTCTGAGCGAGGCGATCGGCAAGCTGCGCTGCTCGCTGCTCGGTCTGAACTGGCGGCTGACGCCGTCGGAGACGCAGTATGTGCTGTCCAACAGCGGCGCCCAAATCGTCGTCTGCGACGACGAGGATCCCGCGGCGCTGCGCCCTGCATTCGAAGGCTTGCCGATCAAGCTCGCGGTCTCGATCGGCACGGCGTCGCCCGGCTTCGTCGCCTTCTCCGAGCTGCTCGACACGCCTGCCGATCCGCCGCTGCATTCAACCAGCCGGCCGCCGCTGATCCTTTATACGTCGGGCACCACGGGCCTGCCCAAGGGCGTGGTCTCGGTGGTGCAGCCGGGCGTGCAGATGGATCAACGCACCAGCGAATATCTCTCCGACGTCGCATCGACCCGGCGCGGCCAGGCCGGCGGCGTCTCGCTGTTGACACTGCCGCTGCATCACGGCGCCGGCCCGTCCCAGGTCTGGGGCGCGATCCAGCTCGGCAATCCGACGATCCTGATGCGCCGCTTCGATCCCGAAGGCGCGCTTCGCCTGATCGCGGCCCATCGCGTCACCAACTGGACCGGCGTTCCGACCATGTATAAGCGCCTCGCGGCGCTGCCCAAGGAGGTGCTCGACGCCTACGACGTCTCGTCGATCCGCGCGCTGTCGATTGGTGCTGCACCGGTGCCCTATGAGCTGAAGCGCTGGATCATCCGGTATTTCGGCAGCGATGTCCTTGGTGAAGGCTACGGCGCCACCGAGGTCGGCATGATCAGCTTCCTGCCGCCCGAGATGCAGGAGCGCAAGCCCGGATCCAGCGGCCGCCCGCACAAGCACGTCGATATCTCGATCCGCGATGTCGAGGGGCGCGAGCTGCCGCGCAACCAGTCCGGCGAGATCTGGATCAGGACGCCCGTGACGATCCGCTCCTATCTGAACGGCAAGCCGCTCGGGACGGACACGCGTGACCACGACGGCTACTTCCGCGTCGGTGATGTCGGGATGCTCGACGACGACGGCTATCTGTTCATCACCGATCGCGCCAAGGACATGATCATCGCCGGCGGCGTCAACATCTACCCGGCCGAGATCGAGGCCGCGATCCTCCGGCATCCGGACGTGCAGGACGTCGCGGTGATCGGCATTCCCGACGACGAGTTCGGCGAGCAGGTCAAGGCATTCTGCGAGCTGAAGCCGGGCCATACCGCTGACGAGACCGCGATCCTCGACTTCTGCCGCGACCATCTCGCCTCGTACAAGCGGCCGAAGACGCTGTCGATCGTCGATGAATTGCCACGCAACACCATGGGCAAGCTGCTCAAGCGCGAACTGCGCGAGCCCTACTGGAAGGGACGGGAGAGAAACGTATGAGTGATATCCTTGATCTGAACGGCAAGGTGACGCTGGTCACCGGTGCGGGCCAGGGCGTCGGGCGCCAGATCGCGCTGCATTTCGCCGCGCACAACGCCGCCGGCATTGTCGTCAACGACTACTTCCTCGATCGCGCCGAGCAGGTCGCGCGCGAAATCAACGCCGGCGGCGGCAAGGCAGTCGCGGTGCAGGCCGACGTCACCGATCTCACATCGGTCAAGGCGATGGTCGGCAAGGCCGAGCAGGCGTTCGGCCCGATCGACGTGCTCGTCAACAATGCCGGCAATGCCGGCGCGACCCCCGATCCGGATGCGCGCAAGCCGTTCTGGGAGACCGGCCCCGAAGTCTGGAACAGCTTCATCGGCGTCAATCTCTACGGCGTCATCAACTGCGCCTCGGCCTGCGTGCCGCAGATGATCGAGGGCAAGGGCGGCCGCATCGTCACCATCATCTCGGATGCCGGCCGTGCCGGCGAGGCGGGCCTCGAGGTCTATTCCGGTGCCAAGGCGGGCGCCGCCGGCTTCACGCGCGCGGTCGCGCGCTCGCTCGGCCGCCACAACATCACGGCGAACTGCGTCGCGATTGCCGCCACCCTGACGCCGGCGATCGAGGCGCGGCTGAAGGCCAATCCCGAGATGCAGAAGAAGATGATGGAGCGATACGTCATCCGCCGCCCGGGCCTGCCGTCCGACGTCGCCAACATGGTGCTGTTCCTGGCCTCCGATGCCAGCGCGTGGATCACCGGCCAGACCTATCCGGTCAATGGCGGTTTTACCTTCGCATTGTGAGGCGTAGCGATGAGGACCGAGAATGAACAGGTCGTTCTGACCGAGCGGCGCGGCCACATCCTGGTCGTGACCCTGAACCGTCCCGAGGCGCGCAACGCCTGCAACGCCGCGCTTGCGCGCGGTATCTCCGATGCGATGGATCTGCTCGACGCGGAGGACGCGCTGTTCGCAGGCGTCATCACCGGTGCGGGCGGCAATTTTTCGGCCGGTGCCGACCTCAAGGCGGTTGCGCGCGGCGAGCGCGGCGTGACCGAACGTGGCGGCTTCGGATTGTTTCGCCGGCCGCCGCGCAAGCCCCTGATCGCGGCCGTCGAGGGCTATGCCGTCGGCGGCGGGCTCGAGCTTTGCCTGTCCTGCGATCTGATCGTTGCGGCGCGCGACGCCAAGATGGGCCTGCCGGAAGTCCGGCACAATGTCGTTGCGATCGGCGGCGGCCTGTTCCGGTTGCCGAAGCGGATCCCCTATCACGTCGCGATGGAGCTGGCGCTGACCGGGCAGTTCAAGGGCGCGGAGTATTTCGAGCGCCTGGGCCTCGTGAACCGGCTCGTCGAGCCCGGGCAAGCACTCGAAGCCGCGGTCGACTTTGCCAATGAGCTCCTCGTCAACGGCCCGACGGCGCTCGCCGCCTCGAAGGAGATCATCTTCCAGGCCGCGAACTGGACCGACGAAGGGGGCTGGGCCGCACAGATGCCGATCGCGGAACGCGCGTTGAACTCCGAGGACCGCGCCGAAGGCCTGAAGGCGTTCGCCGAGAAGCGCAAGCCGGTCTGGAAAGGGCGCTGATCATGCAGGTCGCTGCCCGCCGGAGTGCGTTTCCCGCCGCGATCGCGCAGCGGCTTCGCCTGCCGCTGATCGCAGCGCCGATGCTGCGCGTGTCCGGCGTCGATCTCGTGACGGCGGTCTGCCGCTCCGGCGCGGTCGGCGCGTTTCCAACTGCGAATGCCCGCTCGGTCGAGGAACTCGACGCCTGGCTCACCCGGATCGCGCGCAACGTCGCCGAGCTTGGCCGCCCCGCGGCGCCGCATTGTCCGAACCTCATCATCCGCCAGCCGCGCTTCAAGGACGACCTCGCCTGCCTTGTGCGGCACAAGGTCGAGATGGTCATCACCAGCGTCGGTTCGCCGGCGGCAGCCGTTCAGCCATTGCATGATGTCGGCTGTCTCGTCTTCGCGGACATTGCCTCGCTACGTCATGCCGAGAAGGCGATCGAGGCGGGCGCCGATGGCTTGATCCTGCTGACTGCGGGGGCCGGCGGGCAGACCGGCTGGGCCAATCCATTCGCCTTCGTGCGCGCGGTGCGCGCCATGTTCGACGGTCCGGTCGTGCTCGCGGGCGGGGTGACCGACGGCACCGCGCTCGCCGCGGCGCGGCTGCTCGGCTGCGATCTCGCCTATATGGGAACGCGCTTCATTGCGGCGCGCGAGAGCATGGCGAGCGATGCCTATCGGAATATGCTGGTCGACAGCACGCTCGATGACGTCATGCTGACAAAAGCCTTCACCGGGCTCGATGCCAGCATGCTGCGGCCCTCGATCGTCGCCGCGGGTCTCGATCCCGCAAATCTCGACGAGTCCGTTTCGGAAGCGCGCGCGCGCGAAAAGTTCGGCGGCAAGAATGACGCGGACGGGCCGCGGCGCTGGATCGAGGTCTGGAGCGCCGGTCATTCGGTCTCCGGCGTGCACGCGGTGACAGGCGCCGCCGACATCATCGACGAGATCGCCGCGCAATATCATGCGGCATTCGACAGAGGCGCTGCATAAGGCGCCCAGATCAAGCGGAGGAAACCATGGAGACGATCAGCCGTAGGACGCTGCTCGGGACGATGGCGGCTGGGCTCGCGGCGTCCCTTGGCGGCAAGGCATTTGCCGGCGCCTCATACGATCCCGGCGCCAGCGATGCGGAAATCCGCATCGGGCAGTTCGGGCCGCTCAGCGGCCCGGTGTCGTCGTTCGGCGTGCTTGCCAATGCGATGGATGCCTATTTCCGGATGCTGAACGAGAGCGGCGGCATCAATGGCCGCAAGATCAGGTTCATCAACTATGACGACGCCTACAGCCCGCCGAAATCGGTCGAAGCGGCGCGGCGCCTGGTCGAGGGCGACGAGGTGCTGTTCATCGCGGGCGCGATGGGAACGCCGGGCAACATCGCGGTGCAGAAATACATGAATGCGCGCAAGGTGCCGCAGCTGTTCCTTGCGGCCGCCGCCAGCAAGCTGGCGGACCCGGTGGCCAATCCATGGACCATGGTCAGCGGATCGACCTACGAGATCGAAGGCGGGGTCGTCGGCCGCTACATTGCCGGCTCCACGCCCGACGCGAAGATCGGCCTGCTGTACCAGAACGATGACGCCGGCAAGGCGACGCTGGCAGGCCTGAAGTCCGGCCTCGGCGCCAAGACCGCGCAGATCGTGTCCGAGCTGAACTATGCGGTCGGCGATCCCACCATCGATTCTCAGATCGTCCAGATGAAGCTGTCCGGCGCCGACGTGGTGTTCCTCGTCACCATTCCCAAGATGGCGAGCCAGGCGCTGCGCAAGATGGCTGCGCTCGAGTGGCGGCCGCAGGTGTTCCTCGGCGCCGGCAACGGCTCGGTGCGGGCGACGCTCAAGCCTGCCGGCTTCGAGACTGCGCAGGGCGTTCTCGCCTTCGCGACGCGGATGGATCCCGGCAATCCACTCTGGGCCGACACGCCGGACATGAAGCAATACATGGCGTTCCTCGATGGCTACGCGCCGAACGCCGATCGCGCGGACGATCTCTACGCCATCGGCTACACCGCCGCGGCAACCGCCGCCCACGTCATCAGGCAATGCGGCGACCAGCTGACACGCGCCAATATCCTGCATCAGGCGACCAGCCTGAAGAACTACGCCGCGCCGCTTCTCATTCCCGGCATCACCCTCAACACCACGCCGAGCGACTATGTGCCGATCAAGCAGTTTCAGCTGATGCGGTTCAAGGGCGAGGCCTATGAGAAGGTCGGCGAGCTGTTCACTGCGGCGTGACCCATCACCTCGCCCGCACATCCTTGTGAAGGCCGTGGCCGCGTCCTGCGCGTAACACACGCGCGGCGCGCTGCGTAGTCCTGCCACGAACGCCGCAATAGCGGCCGATGATGGCAACCCAGGGAAGAAACATCCGGATGAATCTGTCGTTCAACATCGCCGAACGAGGCGAGGGGTCTTTTCGTCTGCTCGCGATCCTGCGCTGGGTCATGGTGGTGATCTTCGTGTCGTTCGGCATGCAGAAGTTCACGCTGCAATCGGCGCAAGGCATCGCGCAATTCATCAGCAACAGCCCGTTCGTCTCGTGGCTGTCGGTGTTCGGCCTCCGCGGCGAGGCCTATGTGCTCGGTGTCACCGAGTTCGGCATCGCCGTGCTGCTTGCCGCCGGCGCATTCAACCCGATGCTGTCCGCGATCGGCGCGCTGATGGGCGTGATCACCTTCGCGGTGACGTGGTCGTTCTTCTTCACCACGCCGGGCGTGGTCACATGGAGCCTGTCGACCGATCCGATGGCCTGGAACCTGGCCGGCGAGTTCCTGTTCAAGGACGTCGTGCTGCTCTGCGTCTGCTTCGTGCTGCTGCTGGCGTCGTTGCCGGGTCGGATCATCCGCTCGCGCGCGGCATAGTCGCGTCACTCGAGCGGTCGATGGTTAATCCATGCTTAATCGTGGCATCGCGCGCATCCGGCATCTGGAACAGGACAATTCGTCGCAGACCGCAATGTCTTGTCACTCGAATCCGATGCGGCTATGCAACCCTTGATTGACGAATTGTTGCTAGTAGGAAACGGTCCCCGGTTGGGAGCTGAATGTGACGAAGTCAGACACGTCGACGGTCGGCCCGGCAAGCGTTGGTCTTGCCCATCCGTCGAAGCTTACCCCCGGCATTTTCAAACGCCCCGCATTTTTTGATGTCATTGCAGTTCCCGCGCCGTGGCTGGAGTGGGAGGGCGGTCGCGATCGCGACGTCCGGCAGTGACCGCCGGAACCGCGATCGGGCCGCCCGTTCCCCGGCCGGGGCGGATCACGCTGGAATGCGCGCAATCGTGAATGCGGACCGACCGGTTCCGTCGCTAGGATCGCGATGTCGCCACCTCTTGATGGCTGAACAGGCCCGCCCGCGGGTCACATCGCAACATCGTCCCGATTTCAGTCTTTATGAGACAATGGCTTCTCGTCCGGATCGTCACCGTCCTGCTTGCCGCAGCTGTTAGCGCGCTTGCGACGGCGCGCGCGGATTCCGACATGGATGCGCAGATCAGGGATATCGTCACGACGGAACTCGCGCCGACCGCGACGCCCGCCGATCCCGGAGGCCTTGCCGCGGCGGTCTACGCCGGCGGCCAGGTGACCTTCTTCACCTACGGCCTTGCTGACGTTGCGCGGAAGCAGCCGGTCACCCCGGACACCCTGTTCAACCTCGCTTCGCTGCGCAAGCTGTTCGAGGCGACGCTGCTCGCGCTCGGCGCCGAGCGCGGCGAATTGCGGCTCGACGATCCCGTCGAAAAGTATCTGCCCGAGTTGCACGGCGACTATATCAGCCGCGTCACCCTCGGCGAGCTCGTCAATCATACGTCCGGGCTGCTGCTGCCGACCGATCATCCGCCATGGCCGAACGAGACCTTCGGCCGCGATCAGTTCATTGCGATGCTCAATGCCTGGACGCCGCCTGACGGAGTAGCGCCCGGCAAGCAGCGCATCTACAGCCATGCCGGCTATGTGCTGCTGCAATTGGTGCTGGAGCGGCGCTATGGCACACCGATCGCGACGTTGATCGAAAGCCGCATCCTCACGCCGCTCGGCATGACCTCGACCTTCGTTCCCGAGCGTGCCGAGGACAATCGCGCGGTGCTCGCGCCGGAGATCATGCAGCGCATGGTTCAGGGTTACTCCCACGACGGTACGCCGATCGGGCCGCCCGGCAATCAGCAGAGCTATTATGATTTTGCAGGTACCGGCCAGATGTTTTCGTCGGCGCGCGATCTCGGCATCCTGCTCGGCGCCTGCCTCGACGGCGCGGCGATCGATCCCGAATTGCGTGCGGCATTGCAGGCGACCATGCGCGAGAGTTTTCGTGTCGATGCGAAGTTCGGCCAGGCGATGGCGTGGGAGCATGTGCGGCTCGATGGCGTCACCGTCATCGACAAGCCCGGCGGTCTCAACAATGCCTCGGCCTATATCGGCCTGGTGCCGGCGCGCAGGTTCGGCATCGTGCTGCTCGCCAATCGTGGCGACTATCCGCACGAGATCGCGCGCTACAAGATCCTGCCGGCCCTCGCGCGGCTCTGATCAAACCCTGATTCCCTAGCAACGCCGCGTGCCAATCCGATGACATGGCACGCGCGGCAGCGTAGGGGGCTGCATGCAAAAATTGTCATGGCACGGAACCATGATCGGCTGTATAAGCCGGTAGCTTCTTCTCCATTCTGAAGAGGCTGCTATGACTGATCTGCAAAATTCCGATTTGCACACTCCTGATCTGCACGCTCCTGATTTGCACAACACGGACCTTTACGGTTGGCTTTCGCAACAGCCGCACGGCTTGCGAACCTACCGAACCCTCCAGGACAAACTCGAGACCTTGAGCAGGCATCAGCCCGAGCAACGGGCGATGTGCCGGCTGCTGAGCGGCTTGGTCGGCAATTACATCGAGGCCTTCGATGAGGAGCCATTGCCTGTGGCGGTGGCCGACCGCGCCTATGGCCGGTTGCTCGATCTCGTCGCAAGCCTTGATTTCAAGGGAAATTCCGACCGCCGCCTCGCCGACATCAACCGCATTGCGTCCTGCGACCTGCTGAACTGATCGTGGCCTGAGTTACCTGCGCGCGGCGGCGAGCTCGCGATAGAGCGCGGCGTAGTGGCCGGCGCGATTGCGCCACGACACATCGGTGGCCATGCCGGCCTGTTGCAGCCGGCGCCAGGTCACCTTGTCGTTGAACAGCAGGTTCGCCGTGCGCAAGCCATGGGCGAGCGCTTCCGAGGTGACGGGTGCGAATTTGACGCCGGTTGCGGCACTGCCTGTGACTGCGGCTTCATCGAAGCCCAGCACGGTGTCGGCAAGGCCGCCGACATTGGCGACGACGGGGACGGCGCCGTAGCGCAGCGCGCAGAGCTGGGTGAGGCCGCACGGCTCGAACCGCGACGGCACCGCAAGCGCATCGGAGCCGGCCTGGATCAGATGCGCCAGCGCCTCGTCATAGCCGATCACGACGGCGATCCGCCCGGGATTGTCGTGCGCCAGTGCGGTGTAGCGGTCCTGCAGATCGCGATCGCCGCTGCCGAGCAGCGCGAGCTGAATGCCTTCGCCGAGCAAGGTCGGAATGTTCTCGAGCAGGAGGTCGAGGCCTTTCTGCCACGACAGCCGGCTGATGACGCCGAGCAGCATTGCCTCCGGCGCCGGATCGAGCCCGAAGCGCCGCTGCAGCGCCGCCTTGTTGGCGGCGCGCTCGGCGATCCGCCCGGCGCCGAAGCGTGCCGCGATGTCGGGATCGGTGGCCGGATTCCAGACGTCGATATCGATGCCGTTGAGGATGCCGCTCAGCACGTCGGCGCGTTCGCGGAGCAGGCCGCCGAGTCCCATACCGCCTTCGTCGCTCTGGATCTCCTGCGCATAGGTCGGCGACACCGTGGTGATGCGATCGGCGAATTGCAGGCCGGCCTTCAAGAGACTGATGGTGCCGTAATATTCTACGCCGTGCAGCGAGTAGGCTTGGTCCGGCAGGCCGAAGGCGGCGAGCATGTCCGGCGAGAACTGTCCCTGATAGGCGAGGTTGTGCACGGTCATTACCGTGCCCGGCCGTTTGGGCCCGCCATAATGCAGATAGGCCGGCGCAAGCCCGGCTTGCCAGTCATGCGCGTGCACGATGTCGGGGACGAATGACGGGATCGCACCGCGGCCGATTTCGGCCGCCATCCGCGACAGCGCTGCAAAGCGGATGCCGTTGTCGGGCCAGTCGCGTCCGTCCGGGCCGACATAGGGATTGCCGGGGCGGGCATAGAGATGCGGCGCGTCGAGCGCGAACAGGTCGAGGCCGCCATGGCTGCCGCCGAGCACGCGGATCGGCCCGCCGTAGAATTCCGGCCAATGCAGCAGCGTCTGTGCGGAGGCCACCGCGTCGAGCACGGCCGGATAGCCGGGCACCAGCGTCCGCGTCGCGACGCCATGCCCTTGCAGCGCCGCCGGCAGGGCGCCGACCACGTCGGCAAGGCCGCCGGTCTTGACGATCGGATAGACTTCCGAGGCGACCGCGAGGACGCGCAGCTGCGTCATGTCCCGAGCCTGTCGATCATCGGCTGGGTGATCAGCGTGATGCCGTGCTCGGTGGTGCGGAAGCGCTTGCCGTCGAACTCGGGATCCTCGCCGACCACGAGTCCCTCCGGAATTCGCACGCCGCGATCGATCACGACGTTCCTCAGGCGGGCGCCGCGGCCGACATTGACATAGGGCATGATCACCGCGTTTTCGACATTGGCGTAGGAGTTGACGTGGACGCCGGTGAACAGCAGCGAGCGGCGCAGCGCCGCGCCGGAGATGATGCAGCCGCCCGAGACCAGCGAGGTCACCGCCTGCCCGCGCCGGCCATCCTCGTCATGGACGAATTTGGCCGGCGGCGTGATCTCGGCATAGGTCCAGATCGGCCATGAGCGATCGTAGAGATCGAGCTCCGGCACCACGTCGGTGAGATCGATATTGGCGGCCCAATAGGCATCGACGGTGCCGGCATCGCGCCAATAGGCGCGCGGGTCGTCGCCGGAGCGGACGCAGGAATCGTTGTACTGATGCGCGATCGCGCGGCCGTGCTTCACGATGTAGGGAATGATGTCCTTGCCGAAGTCGTGGGCCGAGTTCGGGTCAGCGGCATCGCGGCGCAATTCGTCGAACAGGAATTCCGAATTGAAGACATAGATGCCCATGCTGGCGAGCGACTTGTCCGGCTTGCCCGGCATCGGCGGCGGGTCGGCCGGCTTCTCCAGGAAGGACTGGATCAGGCCGTTCTCGTCGATATGCATGATGCCGAAGCCGGAGGATTCCGCGCGCGGCATTTCCAGGCAGCCGACGGTGACGTCGGCGCCGCTCTCGACATGCTGCTTCAGCATGATCTCGTAGTCCATCTTGTAGACGTGGTCGCCGGCGAGCACCAGGATGTACTTGGTGCCGTGCGCCTCGATGATGTCGATGTTCTGGTAGACCGCATCGGCCGTGCCGACATACCACATCGTCTCCGAGACGCGCTGGCTTGCGGGCAGGATGTCGAAGCTCTCGTTTCGTTCCGGGCGGAAGAAGTTCCAGCCGCCTTGCAGATGCCGGATCAGGCTGTGCGCCTTGTACTGGGTCGCCACCGCGATGCGGCGGATGCCTGAATTCACCGCATTGGAAAGCGCGAAATCGATGATGCGCGACTTGCCTCCGAAATACACCGCCGGCTTGGCGCGCCTGTCGGTGAGCTCCTGAAGTCTGCTGCCGCGTCCGCCGGCCAGCACGAAGGCGAGGGCGTGACGCGACAATGGTTCATTTACGACGGTTCTCATGGTCATCCTCCCAGAACTTCAGGCGTAGCCCCGCTGCCTCCTCTTGTCTGGAAGGCCTGATCGGGCGCCAACGGGGCCGATTGGGAACGTAGCAAGCGCGCCCCGGTTGAGCAAAGCGGATGATCAATTTTCGTTCCCCTGGCCCCGGCTCGTGAAGATCGGGGTTGCAGGCGGGTTAAGCCTATTGACGAGGCGCGATTTCGCCCTAGAGCAGGTCTGCGCATATCCCGCCCAAGGTCCCGTCCAAGGCCAGCATCTCATGACAGTTTCTTCGGTGACGCCTCAGACCGTCCGTGCAATGCTTCTGCTGGGCAGGGAGATCGCGCTGCTCGACGTCAGGCATGAGGCGGAGTTCGCCACCGGCCATCCGCTGTTCGCCGCCAACATGGCCGCCGGCCGGATCGCGCTCGAAGCCGAGCTGCGCTTGCCGCGCAAGGACGTGCCGATCGTGCTCTATGACAATGGTGAGGGGCTGGTCGCAGCCGCGGCCGAGCAGCTGCAGGCACTGGGCTACGGCAATGTCGCCGCGCTCGAAGGCGGCTTGCAGGGCTGGAAGGCCGCCGGCTACGAGGTGTTCGAGGACGTCAATTCCTATGCCAAGGCGTTCGGCGAGCTGGTCGAGTCACGCAGGCATACGCCGTCGCTGAGCGCCGACGAGGTCGCCGCGCTGATCTCCGAGAAAGCCAACATCGCCATCCTCGATGTGCGCCGGTTCGACGAATACGCCACCATGAACATTCCGGGCTCGGTCAGCGTGCCCGGCGCGGAGCTGGTGCTGCGCGCAGGGCGCGCGGCACCCGATCCCGACACCACCATCATCGTCAACTGCGCCGGCCGCACCCGCTCGATCATCGGCACGCAATCGCTGATCAACGCCGGGCTGCCGAACAAGGTGCGGGCGCTGCGCAACGGCACGATCGGCTGGACGCTGGCGAAGCACCAGCTCGAGCACGGCGCCGGCAAGCGCGGCGCGATCGGGCCGTTCGAGGGCGCCGCCGGCAAGGCGCGCGACGTCGCCTATCGCGCCGGCGTCCGCCATATCGGTCCGGCCGAACTCGCCGCGCTGGAAGGCGACGCGCAGCGCACGCTGTATCGCTTCGACGTGCGCGATGCGGAGGAATATGCCGCCGGTCACCTGGCCGGATTCCGGCATTATGCCGGTGGCCAGCTGGTGCAGGAGATCGATATGGCAGCTCCCGTGCGCGGCGCGCGCATCGTGCTGACCGACGACAAAAGCATCCGCGCCGACATGACCGCGTCCTGGCTCGCGCAGATGGCGTGGGAGGTCTACGTGCTCGAAGGCGGCTATGACGGCCGGCTCGGGATCGGACCGCCGCGCGTGGTGCCGCGGCCCGATCCCGCGCATCGCTATCGGCGCCCTTACGAGGGCACCGGCGTCGCCGAGCAGGAGATGCAGGCCTATCTCGATTGGGAGTACGGGCTGGTCGAGCAGCTCCGTCGCGACGGCACGCATGGGTTTTATGTGATCTGAGGAGCGGCGAGACGCGGTTCGAGCTATGACCGCACCGCCCCTGCGCTTCCTCTCCCCGTTCTTACGACGATCTTACGGGAGAGGGTTGGGGTGAGGGGCGTCTCGCGAGTTCGGTGACAGGCTGAGTTCGCCGAGGCTCCCCCTCACCCGTAACGCATCTGACGATGCGTTACGGCCGCTCCCCGCACGCGGGGCGAGGTGAAGCGGAGCCAGCGGTCCGGTCTCTACTTCGGCAGCGCCACCGGCGTCAGCGTGAACGGACCGGGGTCTTTTCCCTTGTTGTCGCCGATGATGTAGGACAGCTTGCCCTCGGCGATCCAGCCCGTGCCGCCGACCTCGGTCACCGAGACCGGCTCGGCGAGACCATCCTTGATGGTGTCGATGGCGGCCTCGCTGCCCGTCACGGTCACCTTGTCGAGCTTGCCGTTGCCCTCGATCAGCAGGAAGCCGCTGCCATGGGCACGCAGCGCGTCGGCATGATCGAGCGGCCGCGACGGCTTCAGCTCCGTCACCGTGCCCGCCTTGCCGTCCTTGACCTCGACCTTGAACAGCTTCGCGGGAATGAAGGTCGTGACGTAGATATTGCCGTCGGCGCCGATCGCGATGCCGTCGAGCCCGACGCCGTCCTTGGCCGGCGCGAGCTGCGGATCGGTGGCAAAGGTCGCAAGCGCGGTGGCGCCGGGCTTCAGGCTGTAGACGATCGGGGTGAAGGAGTCGCTGACATAGGCGGTGCCGTCGGCGCCGACCGCGATGTCGTTGCACAGCGATTTCGGATCGCTCAGCGCGAAGCTGCCTTTCGGCGCGCCGCTCTTGAGGTCGAAGGTCTTCAGCCAGGCGCCCTTGGTGTCGCTCGGTCCGGCGACGCCGAAGCCGGAGATGTCGTTGGAGCAGACATAGAGCGTGCCGCTCTTCTCGTCGGCCAGCACGCCGAGCGTCGAGCGGCTGTCGGCAGCGCCCGGATTGACCAGCTGCTCGGCCTTGCCGCCCGAAATCTTGGTCACGCCGCCATGGTTGAAGCTGCCGACGTAAAGCGTGCCGTCGGAAGTCGACGTCACGCTCTCCGGAAAGCTCTTGTCGGGCACGCCGACCGGCGCGGTTTCGGCGCGGGCTGCGCCGGTCGGATCGAGTGCAAGGATAAGGGCCGCAGCGCTCGCGAGCGATGCGCGGCGGATCTTGAGCAGGTCTCCCGTTGCGCGCGGATGTCCCGCGTCGCCATTCTTCTTTACCATGATCGCGTTTCCTCGATGATCCCAGTTGGACCAGGCAGGAATTGTTCAGGCGATCGTCTCCGGTCGATAGTTGTTGTGCAGGGTTCCCGACCGGATTGTTCACCCGCCTGCCTTGTCACTATCGATGTATACGATAGTATATAGCGTGAGGAAAGCTCGACGGCTGGAAAGCGGGTTTACGGATGCGTGGGCGTTCGCCTGCAACGAATGCAGCGCGAGCCGGATCGTGGATGCCGCACGGCGCAGGCAGGAAACGGTTCGGCGGAAGTCGTAAGGCGGGATGCTTCCAGTTTCGTCATTGCGAGGAGCGCGAGCGACGAAGCAATCCATCTATCCGTAAGCAACTGGATAGATGGATTGCTTCGTCGTTTCACTCCTCGCAATGACGAAAGTGCGACGGAACTCAATCCGGGCTGAACGCGTCGTACACCAGCTTGCGGAATGCCGGCGTGATGCGCTGGCGCTCGTTCTGGGTCTGCTCCAGCATGATGTAGATCATGTCGAGTTTCGGATCGACGCCGAAATAGGTGCCGCTGCCGCTGTCCCATTTCAGCTCGCCGATCGAGCCGGGCGGCGGCGGCTTGGCGATGCCGGGATCGGTGCGCACCGCGATGCCGTAGCCGTAGCCGAAGCCGTCGCCTGGAAAATACCAGTAGTCGCGGCCGACGCCCGAGCCCGGCCCGATATGATCCGTTGTCATGGTCTTGAAGGCGGCGGGGCTGAGATAGCGCTTGCCGTCGAGCTCGCCGCCGTTGAGCAGCATCTGCGCGAAGCGCGCATAGTCGGTTATGGTCGACACCAGGCCGCCGCCGCCGGATTCCCATTCCGGATGCCCGCGCCGGTCGTTCTCGCCTTCGATCAGGATCGTGTCCGAAGGCAGCGGTTCGGCCAGCCGCGTCCGTTCCGTCTCCGCATCGAGCACGTATCGGGTGTCGGTCATCCCAAGGGGATCGAAGATCCGCTCCTTCTCGAACTGATAGAGCGTCTTGCCGGAGACGATCTCGATCACCCGGCCGAGCACGTCGGTGGAATGACCGTAGCGCCACAGCGTGCCGGGCTGCCGCGACAGCGGCAGCTTGGCCAGCCTTGCTGTGAATTCCTTGTTGTCGAACTTGCCGTCGAACAGATGTCCCGCGCGGTAGATCTTCTGGATCCAGTCGGCGCCGATATATTCGTAGGTGATGCCCGAGGTGTGCCGCATGATGTCTTCGATGGTCACCGGGCGGATCGGCGGCACCAGCTCCACCTTGTCCGGATCGTTGCCGCCGTCGGGTTCGATCGCGACCTTCACGTCGGCGAACGCCGGAATGTATTTCGACAGCGGATCCTGCGGCGACAGTCTGCCTTCGTCGACCAGCATCATCGCGGCGGTGTTGGTGATCGGCTTGGTCATCGAATGCAGCGCGAACATCGTGTCCGCCCGCATCGGCGATTTGGTCGTGACGTCGCGATAGCCAAAGGCTTTCAGATAGACCGGCTTGCCGTGCTGCTGGATCAGGATGACTGCGCCGGGCAGCTTGCCGCTGTTGACTTCATTGTTGAAGAATTCGGTGATGCGGTCGAGCTTCTCCGGCGACGGGGCAGGGGCGTCGGTGGCGCGTACGTCGCCCGATGTGACAAGTGCAAGACACGCGATCGCGGTCGTTACCCCACGAAGTATCCGCACGGCAGGGTGGATCGCCCGATCATATCCACATGACATTGAGAAGCCCGCCCCTGCCTGATGTTCTGAACGCCGCATGTCTAGCGCAGGCGCCCGCGCAGCATAATCATTTTCGAGCGAGTTTATTCCCGAACGATGGTCGAATTTTAGACAATCTGCGTGGCGCCGGCCGGCATACGCACGGCATTCGACAGCACCTGCAGCGCCTGGCTCAGCTCGGCGCGGTTGCGCGCGGCGCCGAGCGAGACGCGCAAGCCACGCGGCGCGGCATCGCCCGCTGCAAAGGCGTCTTCGCCGACGACGGCAAGGCCATTGCGCATCAGATGCGACAGCAAATCGGTGCCGTCGAAATGCTTCGGCAGCGGCATCCACAGATGATGGCTCGCCGGCCGCGCCGCATAGCTGACGCCCTTGAGGAAGCGGGCGGCGAGCTGCTGGCGCGCGGCGGCCTCGTTGCGGATGGCGCGGATGATGTCGGCGGCGACGCCGGAGCGCAGCCATTGCGTCACCAGCGCCACCATCAGCGATGGCAGCATTTGCATGGTGGCCTGCATGCTGGCGCGCATGCGCTGCTCGGCGCTCGCATCGGGCGCCAGCAGATAGGCGACGCGCAAGGCCGGCGCGATGCATTTGGCGATGCTCGCGGCGTAGTAGGTGTGCTCCGGAATCAGGGTCGCGATCGGCGCCATCTGCGGTTCGAGCGGGCCGTAGACGTCGTCCTCGATCAGGACAGAGCCGCGCTTCCGGATGATGTCGGCGATCGCCTTGCGCCGCGCAGTGCCCATGGTCGCGGTGGTCGGGTTCTGCTGCGTCGGCACCAGATAGACCGCCTTCGGCCTGTGCTTGCGGCAGGCCTCGTCCAGCGCGTCGGGCCGCGCGCCCTCCGCGTCCATCGCCACGCCGATCAGGCGGACATCGAGCCGCGCCGCCGCGGCCTTGATGCCGGGAAACGTCAATGCTTCCGTCAGCACCACATCGCCGGGCGATGTCAGCGCCAGCAGCGCGTTGAAGATGATCGCCTGCGAGCCCGGATAGATCACGATGCGGTCGGCGGAAGCGTTCGGCACGCGCGGCTGTAGCCACGCGGCGCCGACCTCGCGCTCGTCGGCAGTGCCGCCGGGACGCGTGTAGCCGAGATAGGCGGAGAACCCGGCGTCTGAGCGGATGGTCGCGAGGCCCTGCGCGATGCGCAGGTCGAGATTGGCCTCGACCGGCTGCGGCGGCAGGTTCATCGACAGGTCGATGTTGACGGGCGCGGATAACTCGGAGGCCGCGCGCGCGGTGGTCTCCGAGACGAAGGTGCCCTGGCCGACGCGTGCGTCGAGCAGTCCGCGCCGCCGCGCCTCGCCATAGGCGCGCGTCACCGTGGTGAGGTCGATGCCGAGCGCGGTCGCCAGCGCGCGATGGGTCGGCAGCCGCTGGCCGCGGACCAGCCGGCCGCTGGCGATATCGGCGGCCAGCGCATCGACGATGCGCAGGAACATCGGGCCGTGCCATTCCGAAACTGTAGGGATCCAATCCATGCAATCCAGCATGTTGTCTTTGATTGTATGCTAATCGAGACATATTGTATGGATCATCAGATCAGGTCAAGGACAACGACCAAGGACGACGACGATGACCGAGACGGTTTCCCTGCCAAAGGCGATGTTGCGCGGATTTTCGATGAAGTGCCCGAACTGCGGGCGCGGCCATCTGTTCGGCCGCTTCCTTAAAGTGGCGGACCATTGCGAGGTGTGCGACGAGGACTTCACCCCGCAGCGTGCGGACGATTTCCCGGCCTATCTCGTCATCGTCGTGGTCGGCCACGTCGTGGTGCCGGCGCTGCTCTGGATGGAGATGACCTACGCGCCGCCGGCCTGGCTGCAGCTCGCGATCTGGCTGCCGGTGACATTGTTCAGCGCGCTGGCGCTGTTGCAGCCGACCAAGGGCGCGATCGTCGGCTTGCAATGGCAACTCGGCATGGAGGGATTTGCGGCGACGCGGCGTGCGGTGGCGACGGTGCGGAACAGCGTGGGCTCTGTAGGGCGGATTAGTTAGCAAAGCGTAATCCGCCGTAGCTCAACGAGCGAAGGCGCAAGCGCGATCGCCACGCCGCCTCCCAAAAGGATGGTGGCCACAGCACGGCTTGAGTGTTGGGTCGCTGTCAGGCATCGTCGGTCCAATGATGCGGGATGCGTCCTGCTTGATGCCGTGACAACACGGACCTTCGGCCAGGTCTGGTCGTTCCGAGGTGGCTGAAAGATGGATGAGCGCCTTCGATCAATCGTTGCCGACTTGCGTACGAAGAGTTCCGGTGAGGCTGCTGACTGGCTGATGAGGCACTATCCCGTCAGCGATACCGGCGTTGGCGAAGCGATAACCGTCATCCAACACCTGTCATGGAAGAAAGCTGATCAGATACGGCTGGCTGAATATTATCTGGGCGGCATGCCGTTCGCTTCGGCCAGGCCCTACGAGGTTTTTGCATCATTCATGCAAACGCATCGTCTGGTCGATGTCATGCGCAAGTACATACCCAATAATGATCGTAGCCAACTGCTCGAATATCATGCTGGGCCAGTGCTGACTCGGGCAGCGAAAACTCCGGAGGATCATGAAGCGGTGCAGAGTTTTCTGGCGGAAGTGAGGGTGAGAGGAGGGAGGCAATATTCTGGATGACCCCATCAGCAACTTTAGGGCGGACTAGCGACTTGTTCGCTGTAGCTCCGCGAGCGAAAGCGCAAGTGCAATCCGCCGCGCTGATCGCGACGAAGATGGTGGGTTATGCCTTCGGCTAACCCACCCTACAAGATCAAATCGGATGATGATGCGGCCGGAACATCCGACCCTTCTCCGTCACCAGCACCAGGGCGAGCGCGGCCAGCGTACACAGGAAGAATCCGGTCGCAAACGGCAGCAGGGTGCCGTCGTAATCCTGGCCGATCGTGGTGCCGACGCCGATCCCGAGCAAGGTCGTGATCGTGCCGTAGAGCGACGACGCGGTACCGGCGATCTTGCCCTGCGGCTCCATCGCCAACGCCGTGAAGTTCGCCATCATCAGCCCGAACGCGAACATCATCAGCCCCGACAGCACCATGAACAGCGGCAGCGACAGCGTGTCGGTCTTCACCGCGAGGAACAGTGCCGCGGCCACCACGGCGAAACCGGTCAGCGCGGCGTGCGAGATCACCCGCATGCCGATGCGGCCGACGATGCGAGAATTGAGGAAGCCGGCGATCGCGACGCCGACCGCGCAGGCGGCGAACGCGACCGGGAAGTAATGCCCGAGCTTGAAGATCTCGGTGAAGATCTGCTGCGACGAGAACACGAAGGCAAACAGCGAGCCCTGCACGCCGCCGGCGGCGAGCGCATAGCCGAGCGTCTGGCGATTGGTGACGGTCTGGCGGAATGCGGACAGCACCTCCGGGATCGCCAGCGACTTGCGCAGCTCCTTCGGCAGCGTCTCCGGCATCCGCATCGCGCTCCAGGCCAGCGCGATCACCCCGTAGATCATCAACAGCACGAAGATGCCGCGCCAGTGCGTCAGCAGCATCACCGCCTGGCCGAATGACGGGGCGATCACGGGGACGGCGATGAACACCATCATTGCCAGCGACATCACGCTCGCCATCCGCCGCCCGGCGTAGCAGTCGCGCACGATCGAGGTCGCGATCACGCGCGTCGCCGCGGTGCCGAGCCCTTGCAGCGCGCGCGCCAAGAGCAGCGTCTCGAACGAGGGCGCCATGATCGCGAGCAGGCCGGCGATGGTGTAGACCGTCATGCCGCCGAGCAGTACCGGGCGGCGGCCGAAGCGGTCCGACAGCGGGCCCATCACGAACTGGCCGACCCCGAAGCCGACCAGGAAGATCGACAGCACCATCTGCGGGCGGTTGGCGTCGGCGATCTGGAATGCGGAGCGGATGTTCGGCAGCGCCGGCAGCATCATGTCCATCGCCAGCGGGTTCAGCGCCATGATGGAAGCGATAACGACGACGAATTCCGGAAAGCCCATCGGGCGGTGGCCTGAGGAGACCCAGGCATCGGCATTGATGTCAGACACTTACGACCTCTTGGAGCGCTGGGATCATAATGCTCTTGCTGCAATGCACAATCGGCGTTTTGGGATGGGAGACCGTCGGCGACGGGTGAGGTAACTGGGTCATGGAACCGGTCGGGCAGGGGGCGGCCCGCGTGTCGGCGTGGCTACACCGTTGCGATTGCAACTATTTTGCTCGTGCTCGGCCGGAAGCTCTGCTATCCCGCTACCAGCACCCGTGCCGGGGCAGGCCATCGCGCTCGAACACGCGCACGGACAAGAACCGCACCTGGGGAGGCCACATGTCCATCGAACTATCCGCGCGGTCGCGCGGCGCTGAACTGTCGGATGAGGAACGCAAGGTCCTCACCGCAACGCTCGTCGGCACCACCATCGAGTGGTACGACTTCTTCGTCTACGCCCAGGCCGCCGGCCTGGTGTTCGGCGCGCTGTTCTTCGCGCCGATGAACGCCAACAATCCGCTGCTGGCGCAGATCGTCTCGTTCGCGACGCTCGGCCTCTCCTTCCTGTTCCGGCCGCTCGGGGCCATCGTCTGCGGTCATCTCGGCGACCGCTTCGGGCGCAAGAACATGCTGGTCGTCACGCTGCTGTTGATGGGCGCTGCGACCGCGCTGGTTGGCCTGCTGCCGACCTATGCGCAGATCGGCGCCTGGGCGCCGGCGCTCCTCATTCTTCTGCGCATCCTGCAGGGCTTCTCGGCCGGCGGCGAGTGGGGCGGCGCGGCGCTGATGGCGGTGGAATCGGCACCCGTCGACAAGCGCAGCTTCTTCGGCTCGTTCCCGCAGATCGGCACGCCGCTCGGCATGATCCTGGCGACCGGCGTGCTGTGGGTGCTGACGGCGATGCTCGGCAAGCAGGCGATGATCGAATGGGGCTGGCGGATTCCGTTCCTGCTGTCGATCCTCCTGATCGTGGTCGGCATCGTGATCCGCCGCACCGTGGAGGAATCGCCGGTGTTCCAGGCGATGCAGCGGCGGCACAAGGAATCCTCCGCGCCGCTGCGCGAACTGATGCGCAATCATGCCAAGGAGATCCTGCGCACCGCCTTGATCTTCATGGCCAACAATGCGGCCGGCTACATCCTGATCGCGTTCATCATCAGCTATGGCGCCAACACGCTGAAGCTGCCGTCGGAGCAATTGCTGCTGATCGGCACGCTGGCGGCAGTGAGCTGGTTCATCTTCACGCTGCTCGGCGGCATCCTCGGCGACAGAATAGGTCGCGTGCGCTGCTTCCAGATCGGCTACACCCTGATGGTGCTGTGGGCGGTGCCGATGTGGTTCTTGATCGACAGCAAGAATTTGCTGCTGTTCTTCATCAGCGCCGTCGGCCTCACCATCGCGCTCGGCCTGTCCTACGGCCCGCAGGCCGCGCTCTATGCCGAGCTGTTTCCGGCCAAGGTGCGCTATTCCGGCGTCTCGATCGGCTACGCGCTCGGCGCCATCTTCGGCGGCGCCTTCGCACCGATGATCGCGCAATGGATCATCGGCACTTACGGCGAGTCCTGGCGGGTCGGCGTCTATATCGGCCTGCTGGCGCTGATCTCGCTGATCACGGTGTCGACGATCAGGGATCCGCGGGGCGTCGATCTGAATGTGAAGGACGCAGGGACGTAGGCGAGGGGAATCCGTAGGGCGGATTGGCCGCAAGGCGTAATCCGCCACTGCCGTTGCGTCGCGGTGGATTACGCCTTCGGCTAATCCACCCTACGCAGCGGCGGCCATTCAGATCCGGGCGCCGCGGTTGTAGCCGTCGACGAGCTGATTGTAATCGCGCATCAGCCGCGCCGGTGAACCTTCCACCATCCAGCCGGCGCCGGCATTGCTCAGCATCATCTTCTCACCGGAGCTGTAGGGCACCTTGTCGCGCATGCGGCGCATCAGCTGCTTGGCCGTGGTGAGGAATGATTTGGCGCTGCCGACGAACATCGAGCCGAGCTTGACGTCGCCGTCCTTGCCCGAGGCGTCCTCCATGGCCTTCACCGTGGCCTCATACTCGCTGAGCCCCTGGGTGATCGCGTCGAGGTCGGGCTTGTCGGCCTGCTCCGCGCGAAGCACGCGTTTGGCCTGGATCATCAGGGCCTCGACATAATAATGCGACTTGCGGCCTTCGCTCGCCTCGATCGCGGCCAGCTGCTCGGCCGAGCGCTTGTCATTGATCGCCTCGACGCCGGCGCGCAGCGCCTTGTCGGCGCCGGCGAATGCATCCCATGCCGCGACCAGGCGCGGATGCAGCGCCTTGCCCTTGGCCATCTTGTCGTCCTTGTAATTCTCCTGGGTGTAGTAGTCGTCCGCCTCCTTCAACAGCGGCTCGAGCGTGGTCACGGCGGCAACATAGGCATTCGCAGCCGATTCAAGCCCGGCGTCGTGCGGGTCCGCCGCATTGGCGGCCGCGACGCTCGTCTTGCAGTCGGAGGTGTCGTAGATCGTGTAGGTGCCGTAGATGATCCGCTCCTTGCCGGTGGGACCGCTCCTGGCGGCCCAGGAAAAGTAGCGGTCGCGGGATTCGTAGGAGCGCGACGACAGACGATTGATTCACCCGACATAGGCATTCATCTTGCGCGTCAGTTGCGCGGAGGCGGCGTTCTCCGATGACGCAGGCGGCGCCTGCTGGGCGACGGCCGGTTCGAGACAGGCAGCGATGGCTGCAATTGCAAAGAAACGGATATTTCGCATCGGGGGTTTGCCCTCATCTCAGCCGCACGTTGCCCGCCCCAGCTTGGAAGGATTGTGTGACGGCAGACGGTGACGTCACACGCGCTTTCGCCGAGGCCGCGCGGCACACTATCGATCAACGTGTTTGTCGGCTATGGGCCAGACGCCACTACCGCCGAAACAATGCGCTGATGGCCGCCTACTTGATTCCGAGCAAAGCCTTCAACTTCAACACCGCGCTGTCGGGCGTCGTCAGCACCTCGCGGCCGGTGATGTCGGCGACGCGCGCGGCGGTTGGGGCCATGCTGTATTGTGCGAGCGCGATCAGGTCGCAGTCGCGCAAATCGCGGCTGGCCTCGATCACGATGCGGTCGTGCTCGGCGCGATCGCCGCGATCGAGTGCGGCCAGCGCGCCGTCGGCGAGCTTGGGCACCAGCGTCACGGACGACGGAAATTCCGGCGGCATCGACACCAGCGTCGGCGGGAAGGTCGAGAGCAGGCCGATGCGTTTTCCCTTGGCGACCGCCTGTTCGATCATCGCCTCGTTCGGCTTCAACACCGGCATCGGCGCGTGCGCGCGCGCCACCGCCTCGATGCACGGGCCGAACGCCGAGCAGGTGAACAGGATGCCCTCGGCGCCGGTGCCGGCTGCATATTGCCCGATGGCAAGGAAGCGCTCGGTCATCCGGTCGGTCAGCTTGCCGTCGCGCGCGAGGTCGGCCGACAGACTGTCGTCGAGCAGGTTCATCAGCCGCGCTTCCGGCCAATGATTTGCGAATGACGCCTCGATCGGCGCGATCGAATGCTTCAGGGCATGAATGAGGGTGATGCGCATGATTTCTTTCTACTCCCTCTCCCCGCAAGTCGTTGAGGTTGGAGGCTATAATCCATCAACTCGTCATTGCGAGGAGCGATAGCGACGAAGCAATCCATCGCTGTACTTGTGGCGCTATGGATTGCTTCGCTTCGCTCGCAATGACGGGAGGAATAGGTTCAAGGCCTATCAGAGGATCATTTGAACGGGATCGCGTACATCAGGCCGCCCTTGCTCCAGGTGGCGTTGAGGCCGCGTTCGAGCTTCAGCGGGCTTGCCTTGCCGACATTGCGCTCGAAGATCTCGCCGTAATTGCCGCCGGCCTTGATCGCCGCGACCAGCCATTTGTTGTCGAGGCCGAGCCGCGAGCCGAGATCGCCGGATGCGCCGAGCAGGCGCTGGATCGCCGGCACCTGCGACTTCGTCATCTCGTCGACATTGGCTTGCGTCACGCCGAGCTCTTCGGCTTCGACCAGCCCGTAATGCAGCCAGGTGATGATGTCGCTCCAGACCTCGTCGCCGTTGCGGGTGAACGGGCCGAGCGGCTCCTTGCTGATGGTCTGCGGCAGCACGACATAGTCGTCGGCCTTCGGTGCCGCGGTTGCGACCGCGCCGGCAAGCGCCGAGGCGTCCTGGGTCATGGCATCGCAGCGGCCGCCGAAGAAGGTCTGGTACATGGTATCGGGACGGTCGAACACCAGCGGCTTCCAGTCGATGCCGTTGGCGCGGCCGTAATCGCCGAGCGTCACTTCATGCGTGGTGCCCTGCGCGACGCAGACGGTGGCGCCCTTGAGGTCCTTCAGCTCCTTCACGCCGAGGTCCTTCTTCACCACAAAGCCCTGGCCGTCGTAGAAATTGACCGGGCCCTGGCGCAGGCCGAGCGTGGTGCCGCGCAGATAGGTCTGCGTCGAATTGCGGTAGAGCACGTCGATCTCGCCGGATTGCAGCGCGGTGAAGCGGTTCTGCGCGGTCAGCGCGACGTAGCGCACCTTGGCTGGATCGCCGAGCACGCCGGCGGCAAGCGCGCGGCAATAGTCGACGTCGAGGCCCTTGAAATTGCCCTGCGAGTCCGGCGCCGAGAAGCCGGCAAAGCCGGTCGAGACGCCGCACACCAGGGTGCCGCGCTGCTTGACGGTGTCGAGCGTCGCCGCGCTCGCGGTCGCGACGCCGGCGACGAGAACGGCTGCAGTAATCAATCCCCTGTACATTTTACACCTCCCTCATGCTTGAGCATGATCTTCTCGGAAAACCGGTGCCCACTTTTCCGGATCATGCTCCGTGACCAACATCCTTCAGCGCGCTGTCGACCGCAGCGCCGAGCCTTTCGACGATCATGTCGATGTCGCCGGGCGTTGCGATATAGGGCGGGGCGAGCAGCACATGGTCGCCGCGCTGACCGTCGGCGGTGCCGCCCGACGGATAGCAGCCGAGGCCGCCGGCAAACGCCGCGGACTTGATCCGCTGATGCAGCTTCAGCTTGGGATCGAATGCCTGCCGCGTGCCGCGGTCGGCGACCAGCTCGATCCCCCAGAACAGGCCGCGGCCCCTGATGTCGCCGACATGGCGGTGATTGCCGAAGCGCTCGATCAGCCGCTGCTCGAGCTGGCGGCCGCGCTCCTTGACCTGGTCGAGCAGCCTCTCCTCGGCGATCGTCTTCTGCACCTCGAGGGCGGCGGCGCAGGCGAGCGGATGCGCCAGATAGGTGTGGCCGTGCTGGAACGCGCCGGAGCCGTTGCGCACGGTATCGACGATCGTGCCGCTCGCGAGCATCGCGCCGATCGGCTGATAGCCGCCTCCGAGTCCCTTGGCAATCGCCTGGATGTCCGGCGAGATGCCTTCCTGCTCCCACGCATGCAGCGTGCCGGTGCGGCCCATGCCGCACATCACCTCGTCGAGGATCAGCAGCGCGCCGTGGCGAGTGCAGATCTCGCGCACCGCCTTGAAGTAACCCTCCGGCGCCGGCACGCAGCCCGCGGTGGCGCCGACCACGGGTTCGGCGATGAAGGCTGCGACATTGTCGGGGCCGAGCCGCTGGAATTCAGCCTCTAATTCGGCGGCGAGGCGGCCTACGAACGCGGCCTCCGATTCATCGTCGCGCTTCTCCTGATAGGCGAAGGCGGGGGTGACATGGCTGAACGAGGGCGACAGCAGCGGGGCGTAGGGCTCGCGGCGCCAGGCATTGCCGCCGGCCGACAGCGCGCCGAGCGTGTTGCCGTGATAGCTCTGGCGGCGGGCGATGAAGCGCGCGCGCTTCGGCTCGCCGCGCTCGATGAAATATTGCCGCGCCAGCTTGATCGAGGCCTCGATCGCCTCCGATCCGCCGCTGACGAAGTAGACATAGCCGAGCCCGCCGGGCTCGTGGCCCACCAGCCGCTCGGCGAGCTCTTCCGCGGGCTCCGACGAGAAGAAGCCGGTGTGCGCATAGGCGATCTTCGATGCCTGCTTGGCGATGGCGGCAAGAATGCGCGGATGCTGATGACCGAGGCACGACACCGCGGCGCCGCCGGAGGAATCCAGGACGCGGTGGCCATCCTCCGCGATCAGCCAGACGCCGTCGCCGCCGATCGCTTTCGGCGGGGTCTCGCGCAGGCTGCGGTGCATCACGCGGCTCTTGTGGGCTGCCATGATACTCATCCTTTCTCGGCAATATATTGCGACATCCTGGCAAGCCGGCCTTCGGTCTCTTCCAGCTTGCGTTTTGCCGCGGCGCCGCCCAGCGTGAAGGCGACCGCGGCAAGCGACTGCGCGACCGCGATCGCGCCGGTGAGGCTCGGGAAGAAGCCGGGCGAGGCGGCGGCCTCGAACAGCAACAGATGATCGGCGCCTTCGGCCATCGGCGCTGTGATCGTGTCGGCGATCGCGATCAGGGCGGCGCGCGCCTGATGCGCCGCACGCGCGGTCTCGACGCTGACTAAAGTGTAAGGCGCAAAGCCGATCACCACCACGGCGTCCTCAGTGCGGAAGGCGCCGTGGTCGAGATCGAACGGGCCGGAACCGCCGACCAGCTGCACGGCGTCGGGACGGAACAGGCGAAGCTGATAGGTCAGCAGTTCCGCGACGCTGCGGCAGCTGCGAAAGCCTGATATCCAGATCCGGTTCGCCGAATGCAGCGCACGCGCGGCGTCGGCGATCGCGTTCGCGGAGATGCGCGCAAGCCCCGCCGCTTCGGCTTCCAGCTTGTCGTGGACCAGTTTGACATCGGCATTCGGCCCGGCGCGGCGGCTCCTGGCGCGGCCGGAGAACGGCGAGCCCTGCGCCGGCCGTCGCGCTTCGGTGAGTGCAGCGCGCAATTCATCCCAGCCGGAATAGCCGAGCGCCTTTGCCAGACGCGTAAAGGAGGCTGGATCGGCGCCGGCGACGGCGGCGAGCTCGCGCATCGAGCGGGTGGTGGCGTCGTAGTCATTGGCTGCGACAAACCGACCGACCTCCTGCAACCGCATTGGCAGCGACGGCAATGCGCTGCACAATTCGTTGAGGGGCGATGGTTTCGGCTGAGCCTGGGCCATGAA